>NZ_CP069161.1:0-2400000 GCF_018802605.1 Paludibacterium paludis
ATGACCGACCTGGAACAATTCTGGCCCCAGTGCCTTACCCGACTCGAAGCGGAACTGTCGTCGCAACAGTTCAACACCTGGATCAAGCCGCTGGCCGCGAGCGCCACGGAAGAGGGTGTTGCGCTGTTCGCGCCCAACCGCTTCATCATGCAGTTCATCAAGGACCGATTCCTTGCGCGTATCGAGGAACTGGCCGTCGAACTGATGGGTGAGATTCCGGTCGAATTGCGCCTCGGCGCCCCCCAACCCCGCCCCGGCGCGGCGCCGGTCGCGGCCGTGCCGCGCGTGCAGCGCGAGACGGAAACCGTCGCGCCAAGCACCGCGCCCGGCGTCGCCGCGCAGCAGAAACAATCGGCGGTGAAGGCCATCGGTGGCGGGCATGAAGGCACGCGTCTCAATCCCGCCTTCACCTTCGACACCCTGGTGACCGGCAAGGGCAACCAGCTCGCCCGCGCGGCCGCGATGCAGATCGCGGAGAACCCGGGCGATCCGGCCTACAACCCGCTGTTCGTCTACGGCGGCGTGGGCCTTGGCAAGACCCACCTCATCCAGGCGATCGGCAATCACGTTTTCCAGAAGAACCCCCAGGCGCGCATCCGTTACATCCACGCCGAGCGCTATGTCGCCGACATCATGCGCGCCTATCAGCACAAGGCCTTCGACGAGTTCAAGCGCTACTACCATTCGCTGGACCTGCTGCTCATCGACGACATCCAGTTCTTCGCCGGCAAGAACCGCACCCAGGAAGAGTTCTTCTACGCCTTCAACGCGCTGATCGAGGGCGGCAAGCAGGTCATCATGACCTGCGACACCTACCCCAAGCAGATCGAGGGCATGGAGGAGCGCCTGATTTCGCGCTTCTCCTGGGGCCTGACCGTGGAAATCCAGCCGCCGGAGCTGGAAATGCGCGTCGCGATCCTGATGAAGAAAGCCGAAGCCGACAACATCAAGCTCGATCACACCGTGGCGTTCTTCATCGCCCAGAACGTGCGCTCGAACGTGCGCGAACTGGAGGGCGCGCTCAAGCGCGTGGTCGCCTACGCGCGCTTCACCAACCAGAGCATCACGCTCGAACTGGTGAAAGAGGCGCTCAAGGACATCCTCGCCGCCGGCAACCGCCAGATCACCGTGGACGCGATCCAGAAGACCGTCGCCGAGTACTACAAGATCAAGCTGTCGGACATGCACTCCAAGAAGCGCAGCCGCGACATCGCCCGCCCGAGGCAGATCGCGATGGCGCTGGCCAAGGAGCTGACCCAGCTGTCGTTGCCCAATATCGGCGACGCTTTCGGCGGTCGGGATCACACGACCGTGCTGCATGCCTGCAAGACCATCGCGGAAATGCGCACCTCGGACCCCGATATCGCGCACGACTACGAAACCCTGCTGTCGATGCTGCGTAATTGATTGAATTTGTTATCTTGATCCAACGAACACCATTCCTATCTCAGGAGCCCGGAACATGCTGATTCTGCAAGCCGAACGCGATGCCCTGCTCAAGCCTCTCTTGGCCGTGACCGGGATCGTCGAGCGCCGTCATACGCTGCCCATCCTGTCCAACGTCCTGATCGAGAAGAAGGGCGGAGAGGTGGGGTTCCTCGCGACCGACCTCGAAATCCAGATCACCACGGCGAGCGCCGAAGCGCTGCCGGGCGAGGATTTCCGTCTGACCACCTCGGCCAAGAAGCTGCAGGACATCCTGCGCGCCATTCCCGACAAGACCCAGGTGACCCTGGAGCAGCAGGACGGCGCGCGCCTGGTCCTCAAGGCGGGCAAATCGCGCTTCAACCTGCAGACCCTGCCGGCGGAGGACTTCCCGTTCCTGTCGGTCGCCGGCAGCGCCAACGCCGCCTTCAGCCTGCCGCAACGGGAACTCAAGCGTCTGATCGCCCAGGTGCAGTACGCGATGGCCGTGCAGGACATCCGCTACTACCTGAACGGCCTGCTGCTGCAGACCGACGGCAATCAGGTGCGCCTGATTTCCACCGACGGCCACCGCCTGGCCTTCGCCGCGGCGGACATCGAAACCCCGCTGGCGCGCGCCGAGGTCATCCTGCCGCGCAAGACCATCCTCGAGCTGTACAAACTGCTCGCCGACAGCGACGACACCATCACCATCGAGCTGCTGGCCAACCAGGTGCGCTTCTCCTTCGGCTCGACGGCGATCATCAGCAAGGTGGTGGACGGCAAGTTCCCGGACTACAACCGCGTGATCCCGCTCGACAACGACAAGATCTTCCTGATCGAGCGCCTGACCTTCCTGCACGCGCTGCAACGCGCGGCGATCCTGGCCAACGAGAAATTCCGCGGCGTGCGCCTCGTGCTGCGCCCGGGCGCGATGTCCATCCTGTGCACCAACAGCGAACAGGAAGAGGCCGAGGAAGAACTCGAGATCGATTACCAGGGCGGTGAACTGGAGATCGGTTTCAACATCAATTATCTGCTCGATGTACTGACCAACCTGCAGGCCGACACCCTGCAACTGGCTTTCGGCGACGGGTACAAGAGCACGCTGGTGACCATTCCCGAGTACACCAACTTCAAGTACATCGTGATGCCGATGCGCATCTGATGATTTGCCAGACCACGACTGAGACGACTTTATGAGCGAACAGGAATACGGCGCGGACAGCATCAAGGTCCTCAAGGGCCTCGATGCCGTCCGCAAGCGCCCCGGCATGTACATTGGCGACACCCAGGACGGCACCGGCCTGCACCACATGGTGTTCGAGGTGCTGGACAACGCCATTGACGAGGCACTGGCCGGTCACTGCGACACCATCCGCGTGATCATCCATCCGGACAACTCGATTTCCGTCGAAGACAACGGTCGCGGCATTCCCACCGACATCCACCCGGAAGAGGGCCGTTCGGCCGCCGAGGTGATCATGACCGTGCTGCACGCCGGCGGGAAATTCGACAGCAACAGCTACAAGATTTCCGGCGGCCTGCACGGCGTGGGGGTCTCCGTGGTGAACGCGCTGTCCGACTGGCTGCGCCTGAAGATCTGGCGCGACGGCAAGATCCACGAAATGGAGTTCCGCTACGGCGAACCGGTGGCGCCGCTGACCGTCACCGGTCACAGCAACCATCGCGGCACGGAAGTGCATTTTCATGCGTGCGCGGAGATTTTCGGGCTGGTCGAATTCCATTTCGACGTGCTGGCCAAGCGCATCCGCGAGCTCTCCTTCCTGAACAACGGCGTGGCGATCAAGCTGATCGACAAGCGCAACGGCAAGGAAGAGGACTTCGCCTACTCGGGCGGCGTGGGCGGCTTCGTCGAATACATGAACCGCAACAAGAGCGTGCTGCATCCTAAGGTGTTCTACGCCAAGGGCGAGAAGGACGGCATGGGCGTGGAAGTGGCGATGCAGTGGAACGATTCCTATCAGGAATCGGTGCAATGCTTCACCAACAACATTCCCCAGCGCGACGGCGGCTCGCACCTGACCGCGCTGCGCCAGGTGATGACGCGTACCCTCAACGGCTACATCGAAGAGACCGAGGCGGCCAAGAAAGCCAAGGTGGAAACCTCCGGCGACGACATGCGCGAAGGCCTGACCTGCGTGCTGTCGGTGAAACTGCCCGATCCGAAGTTCTCGAGCCAGACCAAGGACAAGCTGGTTTCCAGCGAAATCGGTCCGGTCGTCAACGAAGTGATCAACGAGGCGCTCAAGAGCTTCCTGCTCGAGAACCCGAACGACGCGAAGATCATCTGCGGCAAGATCGTCGAGGCGGCCCGCGCCCGCGAAGCGGCGCGCAAGGCCCGCGAGATCACCCGCCGCAAGGGCATCATGGACGGCCTCGGCCTGCCCGGCAAACTCGCCGACTGCCAGGAAAAGGATCCCAAGCTCTCCGAAATCTACCTGGTCGAGGGCGACTCCGCCGGCGGCTCGGCCAAACAGGGCCGCGACCGCAAGTTCCAGGCCATCCTGCCGCTCAAGGGCAAGATCCTGAACGTGGAGAAGGCGCGCTTCGACAAGCTCCTGCAAAGCCAGGAAATCGCCACGCTGATCACCGCGCTCGGCTGCGGCATCGGCAAGGAAGAGTACAACCCGGACAAGCTGCGCTATCACCGCATCATCGTCATGACCGACGCCGACGTGGACGGCGCGCACATCCGCACCCTGCTGCTGACCTTCTTCTACCGCCAGATGCCGGAGCTGGTCGAACGCGGTCACATCTACATCGCCCAGCCGCCGCTGTACAAGGCCAAGCATGGCAAGCAGGAACGCTACCTGAAGGACGATTACGAGCTCAACCAGTACCTGCTGCAGCTGGCGCTGGAAAAAGCCGAACTCATCCCGTACGAGGGCGCCGCCGCGCTGACCGGCGAAACCCTGCAGGAAGTGGCGCGCCAGTTCCTGCTCGCGCGCGCCGTGATCGAACGCGAAAGCCGCGTCATCGACCACCTGGTGCAAGAAGCGATGCTGCGCACCGGACGCCTGTCGCTGGAAACCGAGCAGGACGCCCAGGCGGCCCTCGCCTCGCTGACCGCCCAGGTGCCGGCCGACACCATCGCGCTGGAACTGGTGCACGACGAGAAGAACGATGGCTGGATGATCAAGATCGTCCGCAAGCTGCACGGCAACGTGCTCGTCACCGTGCTCGACCAGACCTTCCTCGACTCCGGCGACTACCAGGAACTGGTGAAGACCGGCGAACTGCTGCAGGGTCTGTTGCGCGAAGGCGCCCACGTGCGCCGCGGCGAGACCGTGCGCCCGGTGGCCGACTTCGGCGAAGCGCTGGACTGGCTGCTGGCCGAAGCGAAGAAGGGCATGTCGATCCAGCGCTACAAAGGGCTGGGCGAGATGAACGCGGAACAGCTGTGGGACACCACCATGGACCCGACCGTGCGCCGTCTTCTGAAGGTGCGCATCGAGGACGCCATGGGCGCCGACGACGTATTCACCACCCTGATGGGCGACAACGTCGAACCGCGCCGCGCTTTCATCGAGAGCAATGCGCTGATCGCGCGTAATATCGACGTGTAAGGTTGTAGGGTGACACTCAAAGTGAAATTTGTGTCAGGTTAGTGAAAAAATGCTGACACAGATAATGAAAAACCCACCGGAAACGGTGGGTTTTTTTACGATTGATCAAACTACCGCATTTCGGCCAAAGCGGTCTTCTACCCAATCTGATCTGAGCGTCCGTTCGGGGCCACATACAGGCCATTTTCCTTGCGCCGTAGCCGACGGGGGCTAAATTGGAGCTTGCGCACTTTCGACCTAAAGCAGCTCTTCGTCCGTAGAGTTAAAGTCGAATCTGGTGTACGGAGGGAGCGGGGAAATTTGAGTTGAAGGCGGTGGGTGTTCCTGTTGAAATTTTGATTGTCGAGATCGAAACACCAACAGAGAAAGAACACACCCACCATGAAGCATGGTAAAGACAAAACACCGGGTAGTCCATCGTCGGAAGTCGGCCTCAGCCTGGAAGACATCATTCGGCAAGGCGCGCGGGACGTGATTCAACAAGCCATCGAGGCCGAGCTGGCCGAGTTGCTCAGTCAATACGCCAACGTGACGACCCTGCATGGAACCCGATCGGTGGTGCGCAACGGCTACCTGCCGGAACGTGATGTGCTGACCGCCGTGGGCCCGGTGTCCGTCAAGGTGCCGAAGGTTCGCGACCGCTCAGGGCAAGGGATCAAGTTCAACTCAAGCATCGTGCCGCCCTATGTCCGGCGCTCGGCGCGCGTGTCGGCGGCGCTGCCGTGGCTGTACTTGAAAGGCGTGTCGACCGGCGACATGGGCGAAGCGTTGTCGGTGCTGCTCGGCGACCAGGCGAAGGGCTTGTCACCCAACGTCGTCAGCCGGCTGAAGGCGCAGTGGGCCACAGAGCATGCCGAGTGGAACCGCCGCGACTTGAGCGCCAAGCGCTATGTGTACTGGTGGGTGGACGGCATCCATGCCGGGCTGCGCGCGGAGGCGTCTACCGATGGGCAATGCCTGCTGGTGATCATCGGCGTCACGCCGGATGGCAAGAAAGAGCGTGTCGCCATTGCAGACGGGTTTCGGGAGTCAAAGGCGTCATGGCTTGAATTGCTACAGGACCTGAAGGCACGCGGTCTGCAGCATGGTCCGCTGCTGGCGGTCGGGGATGGCGCAATGGGTTTCTGGGCGGCGTTGGAAGAAGCGTTTGCGGCCACGTGCGGGCAGCGCTGCTGGTTTCACAAAATGGGTAACGTCCTCAACGCGCTGCCGAAATCGCAGCAGGCACGGGCCAAGGCGGCGATGCAGGAAATCTGGATGGCGGCTACCCGGGACGATGCGCACAAGGCGTACGAGCGCTTTGTGCGGCAATTCGAAGCCAAATACCCGAAGGCGGTGGAAAAAGTGACCAAGGACCGCGACGCACTGCTCGCGTTCTACGACTTCCCCGCCGAGCATTGGGTGCATTTGCGCACGACCAACCCGATTGAGTCGACTTTCGCGACCGTGCGGCATCGGACCACGCGCACACGCAACTGCGTGTCCAAGGCGACCTTCCTGGGGCTGGCGTTCAAGCTCATCGAGGAAGCCGAGAAATCGTGGCGCAGGATCAAAGGTGCGGAACGAATTGAATTACTGCTGAAGGGCATTCCCTTCAAGGACGGAGAGGCGGTGCTGGACAATCCATCGCCTCAGCCGGAACTCGCCGCGTGATAACTTGGTTGCCCGGGGCCGTACACCAGATTTGACAATAACTCCAGTCCGTATTCACCACTGCAAAGCAGGTGCTCATGGTACATCGTACACAGCGAGGCGCAGTTGTTGGCTTGAGCGAGCCTCTTTAACATTGCTGGCCTGATCCCTCCAGCTCTTAACTGCAAAGGGCTTACCGCAGCTTACGAGACTGGATGAAGTTCAAGGCAGCCTGGGCGTACTGCCGCAACTCGGTGTCATTGATGTCTACTCGCGGATGGCCACCAGAGGTGTCGTGGTGAAAGGATGCTGCAAAGTCATTGAAGTCGCAAAGGTCGGCATACAGCGGCTGGAGAGCTCTCAACGGATTGGGACTGGTGGCGTTTTTCACGACATCTAGCATTTGTCCCACTGTCTGCCCGTCCTTGAAGCGTTTAGGGAAAGATTTGTGCATGTGCCCTTCGACCAGTGGGCGAAGAGCCTTGGCCACATCCAGGAGCTTCTCTTGAGGTACGTCTCCAGCAAGGAACTTCTCAGTCAAGACGTAGTTCTTGTAGTAGTCCGAAGCGCAGAACTCGTCCAGGTCAAACTTGGTGAGTAAGCTGTAGTTATCTGCATCTCGTTGCAAGCAGAGCTCCAGGGTCTCCCCAGCGCTCTTGCGCTTGACGCGTTTGCGCAGGTCTCGCAGGAAGTGAGCGTCGTGCCCTAGGATGATGACTTGTCCGCACTCCTGTACCATCTTGACTGCTGCTTCTGCCGTGTTATGCCGGCGGTGGTGGTCCAGGCTGGTGAATACGTCATCAAGTACCACGGTGGCGTGCGCACGGTTTTGGTCTGCAAACAGCCTAGCCAGGAAGAATGCAAACGCCAAAGTGCGTTTGTCACCTTCGCTCAAAGCTGTATGGAAAGATAGCTCCCCGGCCGCACCAGGGCCGACGTTGACCTTTGCGCCACGTACGTTGATAACGTAGTGTCCGCGAGGGTCCCCGCCTGCATAAGACGTAGTCAACTTCTCGATGTGGAAAGGTGCGCCAAAGCGCCCCAGCCAGTCGTTGATAGCGACCTGGAAGGTGGCTAGAAGGTTGGTCATCAAGCCATTGAGGTTGGTCTTGGCGTCGTTCTTGGCCTTCTCCGCATTCTTGTATTCACTCCTGGCTGTCGTCACTGCCTCCACCAAGGCCTTTACCTTTGGGTCGTGCCGAGTCTTCTGCAGCTTCAAGGTCGTCCGCTTAGTCGTCAGCACTTGCACGTCAGTTGCTACTAGGGTTTTCTTGTAAACATCTATCTTCTCATTGATGGCATCGATTTCAGCATTGAAGGCGGTCACCATTGCGATGGCGCTGGTAAGATTGGATTCAATCTCGGCCACAAGGCTGTCCTTGATAGCTTCAAGAGGAAACGCCTTCTTATCCTCAGCTATCTTGACCAGGGACTGCTGGGCCTCTTGAATAACCTTCTCCGCTGTGACGATGTCGATGGTCGGCAGCGTGAATTCAATGTCACCATTCCAGTTGCCTACAATGCCTTCATTGAAGACTTGGATGCCTGCCCAGCTTGAGATTGGGATAGCAGAAATGCTCTGGGTCACCAGGCCTTTCAATGATTCGATATTCGTCAGGTGGTCCTTGTATGCTTGGTTAAAGTAGGTCTTGTAGGCTTGGATGAGCGCCAGTCCTTCAGTTTTTTGGCCACAAAACGGACAGTCTGGCTCTGGCTTGTGATGCAATCCGGTGGCGACCCAGCGCTCTGTTGCCGCACCGAGGTGTGCATCGAGGTGCTTCTTGACTAGCACTTCAGCGTCGTCTTGAACTTGCTCGAACTGTCTACTTACGATGGCCTTGAATTGCTCCAGATCGAATGTGAGTGCAGTCAGCTTCTTGAAGTCAGGCTTAGCTAGGGTAGCTGCAATTCCCTGGGCGTCCGCAATCTGTTTGTCTAGTGCCTGAATTTCGGAGTCTGTATTAGGTGCCTCTGGCAGAGTAATGAATGTGTCCACTGCCAGGTCGCCGCGGTAGCCAGTCAGAGCGCCTTCGGCCTCTCGGACCTCGCCTGCCTTAGTTCGCTGCAGTTCGCTCTGCTTGGAGAACTCAGCTTGGGCAACGACCGCGGCATCACCAAGAGCTAGTTCCAGCAGCGAAGCACGCTGGTCGGGCGTCACGTTGGAGCTTGCATAGACGTTGCGCTCGACAAAATCTTGGTTGAAGACGTACAGACTTGGCTTCTGACCGGCCCAGACTTTGCCATCGAATTGAGCATTAAAGTCACCGGTGGGAGCCTTGAATCGAAATAAGACCTTCTGGTCATTCTGAGCACCAACCGTCTTGCGCTTGGTTAGCTCTGGCACGTTCGCTGATGCACACGCATTGAGCAAGGCGGCTAGGGTTGATTTACCGCGTGCATTGTCGGCGTAGACAAGCGTAACTTTCTCAAGAGTTAGCGGATGCGGAACGCCACTTTTGATAACACCGATGTTGTCGATACAAATGACTTTTTCGAGCACAGCAAACCACCCACAGTTTGGTTCCTGATGGCAGAAAGGATAACTACATATATGACGAAACGCTATACTGGCATGTACCCCCTATCATTTGTTCTTGCTGACCAGACTATTGGATGAGCCCCCTGAAACATAGGACACCGACCAACGCTTAAGTTGATGAAACCGCCAGGCGTCGAAACTCTCGTGGAGATCGGTATTTCAACGCGCTGTGCGGGTGAAACTTGTTGTAATGCTCAATAGCCATCGCCAGATTCCGGTAAGCCGTATGGGCGTCCGGTTTCGGCATAGGGCCGACGTAGTCTCGCTTCAGCGTCTTGACCATGCTTTCCGCCATGCCGTTACTCTGCGGGCTGCAGACCGGCGTGGTTACCGGCTTGAGGCCGATTTCTCGCGCAAACCGCCGAGTATCGGCGGCAATATAACTCGAACCATTGTCGCTCAGCCATTCCACCTCCGGCGAAATACCCAACTGAATGCCGCGCTTTTCCACCGCTTCCAACATAACGTCTCGAACCATGTCACCCGTGTAGCCACCGGTCGAGGCTGTCCAACTGATGATTTCACGGTCGCAGCAGTCCTCCGCAAAGACGACGCGCAGCTTTTCGCCATTATCACAGCGAAACTCGAAGCCGTCCGAGCACCAGCGGCGATTACGGGTGGTCACCGCAACGCGCCCCTCATGCCTGCGCGGGATACCCGGTTGTTTGAGCCGCCGCTGGAGCAGCAGACCATGCTGACGCATGATGCGATAAATGCGCTTCACGTTGACCGGTGGCAAGTTACCGGCCTCTCGCTGTCGGCGAATCAATCCCCACGTCCGGCGGTAGCCGTAGCTGGGCAACGGAGAAATGGCGGTCTGGATCTCTTTGACCAACTCGCTATCATCGGTCGATCGACAAGAACGACCATCGCGCCAATCAACAGGACGCGACGCACGGCGAATCACGTTCGAGCGCGCCAACCCGAGCGAAGTGCAGACCGGGGCTACTGGTCTTCCCCCGGCAATAAGGGTGAGCGCGCAATCCACTTTTTTGTGCGAGCGATGTCCACGGCTTCTTTGAGGATTTCGTTCTCCATCGTCTTCTTGCCGAGGAGTCGCTGCAGTTCGCGTATTTGCTTGATGGCTGACGCCAACTCGGAGGCCGGCACGACTTCTTCACCCGCGGCAATCGCCGATAGACTGCCCTCCTGATAAAGTTTGCGCCACTTGAAGAGCTGATTGGGATTGAGCCCATGACGACGGGCCACGAGGGAAACCGACTGGCCGGGCATGAAGCTTTCGGCCACAATGGCCTGCTTCTCCTCGATGCTCCAGCGGCGGCGGCGCTCGGGTCCGAGTACGTCTGTCTTGTTGTTGGTGTTAGTCATAAACATAGCCTTAAACCTATCCCTTATTCTAAGCGGGGATCGGTGTCCTATGTTTCAGGGGGCTCATCCACACCCTACAACTGTCGTGGATTAGCGCAAAACTCTTCGCGCAGTTAGTGCAAAAAGCAAAGCCCCCGGAAACGGGGGCTTTGGTCTTTCTAAGGTCGCTGGCTGAGTTTTTCTCTCAGAATCGCATTAGCGGATGTAAAAGGAAGTAGCCTGCTTCACCATTTCATGATTTTCATCATTTGGTTCTAGCTGCCTATGCATCAGTTGGATAGATAATTTAAAGGAGGCTGTTAAACAGGACAGAAAGGGCTAGTTCATTACATCTCTGCCTTGGCGCGTCATTCCTCATAAAAATCTCCGTTCACATTAACCCCTTTAGGTAAGTCAGTGCAGCTGCCTCACTATCTTCAATGGCGATTTCCACGGCACGCTTGGCGGCGTCGAGGAGCTGGGCGGCACGCTGCTTCTGCACAAAGCTTTGTTCAACCTGATCCCGTATGGATTGCTGTAATTCCTTTGGCGCTACCCACACGCGGAATTCTGCGATGTCATTCGGATATAGCTCGATCTGTCCCGATGATCCGCGTAGGCGCTGATCTACCTGAAGCTGGCCAGCGATAGAGTTCATGAATATCGACAGATAGATGGGATCAAGGTCTTTCTTAGGACGAAGAATCGTCACGTGGTTATCGGGAACTGCCTGGCACTCATGCAAGTAAGTCGCAGTTCGTCCAATAGTTCCTACGCCTGTTCCATTTACTAAGACATCACCGAAAGCAATGAGCAAATCATTTGTAGCGAAAGTTGCCAGGCGGTTGTCCGCATCTAGCCGAACATCATTGCGCAAAACGTGCTTGGAGTTCACCACGGGTAGCCCAGTAGTCGCATAGTCAGGCTGCTTGCCGCGTTTGTTTTCAAGCAAACAATCTCCCAGTCTCGCGCTATTGCCGGTTGACTCGATTAATGCCAACAACGCCGCAAAGCGCGGTTGATAGTGTTCGGCATCGAAACGCCCCGCCGCAAAGGCATCGCTGCTGGAGCGCTCATAGCTGAGGGCTTCGGGTGGTGTCCAAGTGTCAAGGCTGAGGTCGTGCAGAAGCGTCTGCTCGGCTTGTTGGAGTAGCTGCCTCGACTGACCTCTCATGCCCGTAGCGGCCTCAACACATAGCCTTACGCGATCACTGAAGTTCGCCGAGAAAGTGGGGATTGTGATGCTTTCGACTTCGGGAAGATTCAGGTTGTATTGTCCCGTGGGCCTAGCGAGACGGCGAACTTGAGACTGCCCGAACTTTCCAGCGAGAAAGCAGAAAAGCACCTCAGGGACACACAATGAACCAGCTGTACGTATCAAAGCCATTGCCTGCGTGATGTTCGCCTCGGGGAAGTCTCGCGGAACAAGTGCGACCCTACCGATTACATCAGTGGTTGCTCCAACAATATTTATCAGCACATCTTTTGACTCGAGACTTGTCTTCTCCATTCGCTTAGCGATTTCCGGAGAAATCCGATAGAACGAGTCGGAGTCCGCTGTGTTGAGTGGGCGATTTTGGACGTCAATCGTTTTTAATAGAACAACCCCATCCTTAAGGTCATCATCCCTGTCCGTGGGGGTGGTTCCACTTCTTACCAACGCAATATCTCCAATTGAATTCGGAAATCGCGATAGCGATAAGAACTCCTTCATGAAGTAAGAGCTATCGACACGCATAGTCGGATTCTCCACCCGATCAAATGCACTGGACAAACTCAGGACGGAGACTTCCAGCCCCTCCAACAAGCGCTCATAGCGCGCCTTGTCAAAGGGGCTTAGCGAAAAAAACTTAACTTCTCTTTCTTCGCAAATTCGCCAAAAGCTTCGGCAATGCCGTCGCCGGTCAGTCCATCATGGTTAAACAAGTCATGCTTGACGATCAGATGGCCATGGTTATCCAGCTTCGGGGCATCAAGATCAATCGCTGCCTTTTCCAACTCTGCGGCGCTGGCATCCCGCAAGGCTGAGATTTCCTCCAGCCGGGCGCGCTGCGTTGCGTCGATCTTCTTGCTGCGCTCCAACTCGCGGAGTTGTTGCTCTTCCGTGTCGATGGCACGCCATTTAGCCTGCAGACGTTCAATCTCTGCGACCTCAGCATCCGGCATGCATTGCCGGACGGCGCGATAAATCTTGTCGCCGGAGTTGTCCTTGGAAGGCTCGCGCATGGTAGCGAAGAAAATCGGGTAGTCGGTCACCTTGGGGCAGAGTGGGCCAGCGGCTGGATCGTCGTTCCATTTCTGAATGAAGAGCACGCTGGTCTTGGTACCGGTGTGCGGCTTGAACACATTGCCGTGTAGGCCGACTACCGCAAGGATGCGGCCATGTTCGGCCAGGTATTCGCGTAGCGCCTTGTCGGAGGCGTTGTTAAAACGGCCTTGTGGTAGCACAACAGCCATGCGCCCACCGGGTTTGAGAAACTGTAGATTACGCTCGATGAACAGAATATCGCGGCCAACGTTGGTCTGATTCTTGACCTTCACCTTGCGGTAAGTGCCATCGCCCATCTGGTAAATGGTTTCGTGGCTTGTGTGCAGGGCTTCGGGGAAACTCGGTGCTCGCTCAGTGGCATCAACAATATTCTTGTCTGCTGGATCTACCTTGTTGATCTTGTCGAAGCTGACTGAGCGCGCCAGATCGTAGCGGGACAGAATGCGCGTTTCCTTGATGTCGCCGGCAAAGGGCGGGTTGGCCATGAGGACATCGAACTGAAAATCACGGTTCTCGTTCTTGGTGGTGCGCAGCTTACGTAGGCGTTTCCAGCCGTCACCGTACACGTCTTTCCATGCTTCATCGCCTGGGTTCTTGTCGTCGCCGGTTTTTTCGAACCAACGCTCATAGTCCAGCGTGTTGAGATGCAAAACGTTGGTTTGCCCATCACCGGCGATGAGGTTGAGTGTGCGACCGACACGCACAGCCTTTTCATCGAAATCAATGGCAAAAACCTTATCGACTACGTATTTGGCGTAACGTCCGGTTTTCTTTTGTGTGGTGAACAGATGGTCGATCGGGTCATCCAAATCGCGTCGGATTTGTTCCCAGACATGGAAGATGCCGTGTACCGGGAAGCCGCAACTGCCCGAGGCTGTGTCGATCAGGGTTTCATGCTCTTGCGGGTTCATCATCTTCACGCACATGTCGATAACATAGCGCGGAGTGAAGTACTGACCCTTTTCACCCTTACTGGACTTGTTGATGAGGTATTCAAATGCTTCATCGACCACTTCGAGGTTGGAATTGAAAAGCTTGACCTTTTCCAGCGAGGACACACACACGGCCAAATGGCTAGGCGTGAGTTCAATTTTCGCACCTACCGGGAATACACCCTCCCAAGTCCCTTGGGCCTTTTCGAAGAGATCCTGGATCTTGGCTTTGAGTTCACTTTCGGTATCACCGTAGTTCTTGAAGACAAGATGGCGCTTGCGGTCTTGCCCACTTTCCATTTCGTCGAAGAGCTTGGTAAAAATAAGCTTGAATAGCTCTTCGAATACATCCACCCCTGCATTAGCCAGAACCTCATCTTCCATTTCGAGGATCAGGTCTTTCAGCGATTTGCGCTCGTTGACCAGCTTATCCAGCTTGACTAGGTCGTCGATGGTCCAGCGCTCAGACAGGATGTCAGACAGCTTTTCATGAGCCGAAGGGATAGCCGGAATATCTTCGAAGTAATTCGGGTCTTTGCGGTGGTAGTAGGAAATTTGCTGGCCGTTGGTCCATACCCCCATGGGTGCACCGGTGGCGTTGCAGTAGCTCTTGAGCTGTTCCTTACCATCTTTCAGCTTTGGCTTTTTAAGTTCTACGAGGATATACGGCGTGGTTTCTTTGTCTTTATCGAAAATGCAGATGTCGGCTCGTTTCTTTTCCCGACCAAATATAACTTCGTACTCAACTTGCATCCGACTGACCGGGTAACCAAGCTCATCCCGAAGGACCAACAGGTACAACTGGCGCACAGCCTCTTCCGGTGTCAGTTTGATAGGCTTCCCACGGACTAGACATGTGATGTAAGGAGCAGGCTTCTTGCCTGAGTCCTTAATGTCGATAGCCGCTTCAAGTGCGCTGATCTGCTCAGGCTTGAACTGGGTAAGCTTATAAGCGCTGTCTTTTAGCAGTTCGGTGAGAATGGAAGACATAGAGGTAATTCCAGAAAATAGTAGACGATTGATTTTTGCAGTGTTGTGCACAAATCCAACTACCCAGTTTGCATGCGACCTTTGGCGAACTGAGAGATAATCATCTGCAACAGCTAGCTACTGGGCGAAGCATAAGGGCGTGTTTGGGTCCAAGATCCAAGTTGGCCGATTGCTCAATAGTTTAGCAGGTCCAAGCCTCTTCCCGATTTTGACAACGAGGGGCCCATCTTTGTACAAGGAAGGCTTTCACCTTATGTTACGGTGTATTAATGAGTGATCTACGCCTATTCCACCTGCAAGCTCACCTTGCCACCGAGCTACCCGGCACCGCGTCCGACCTAGAAAAGCCGCTACAAACGCTGATCGAGCGTAACCTGGAAACGCTGCTGGGCATCCGCTTTGTGGCGTCGGAGTACACCACCGGTAAAACCCACGGTGGGCGCATCGATACGCTAGGGCTGGACGAAAACCACTGCCCGGTCATCATCGAATACAAGCGCTCGCAGTCGGAAAACGTCATCAACCAGGGGCTGTTCTATCTGGATTGGCTGATGGATCACCAGGCCGAGTTCAAGCTGCTGGTGCTAGAGAAATTTGGCAAAGCCACCGCCGATGCCATCGACTGGAGCGGCCCGCGCCTGATCTGTATTGCGGCCAACTTCACCAAGTACGATGCCCACGCGGTACAGCAGATCAACCGCCAAATCGAGCTGGTACGCTACCGGCTGTTTGGTGAAGACCTGCTCCTGCTGGAAGCAGCCAATACACCCAACACGCAACCCAGCAGCCCTGCGGCGGTACCGACAGCACAAAACAGCAAAGCGCGTAGTGGTGACAAGAGCGTGGCGGAGATTTATGCCGAGCTGAGCCCGGCCATGGTAGAGCTGCTGGAAACGGTAGAAGCGCATATCTTCTCGCTGGGGGATGATGTGCAGCGCAAAGAGCTGAAGCTGTATTACGCCTACCGTCGCCTGAAGAACTTTGCCACCCTGGTGCTACAGAAAAGCCGCCTCTTGCTGTACCTGCACCTGCCGCCAGAAAGCGAAACACTGCCGACCAATGGCCGTGATGTGTCGCAGGTTGGGCACTGGGGTACCGGCGATATCGAACTAAGCATCAGCAACCAGGCTGAGTTTGACCTGACCAAACCGCTGATCATCAAGGCTTACGAACGCTGATATGCCACTAACCATCCATTGCTACCGCCACGGAGAAAGTGCAGCCAACGCAGGGGCGGCAACGTCAGACCCGGCGTTGATCCCGCTGACAGAGCTGGGCCACCAGCAGGCGCAGGCACTGGCAGCCACCATCAATACGATGCCGGATTTGCTGGTAGTTTCGCCCTTCTTGCGGGCCCAACAGACTGCCGTACCACTACAGCAGCACTACCCGCAAACCCAGGTAGTCAGCTGGCCGGTCCAGGAATTCACCTACCTTTCCCCCGCTAAAAGCGCCGGCACCACGGCTGCACAGCGACGGCCGAGGGTTCAAGCCTACTGGGCTACGGCAGATGTGATGTACGAGGATGGTGACGGTGCGGAAAGCTTCTTCGCCTTCATGCAGAGGGTGGTGGCAACCCGTCAGCAACTGGAAGCCCTGCACCATAGCGATGCCAAAAGCGTGGTGATGGTTGGCCACGGCCAATTCTGGCAGGCACTACGCGCCGTGCTGACGGGCCAGCTGCAACCTGTTGATGCTCAGGCCATGCGGGCATTCCGGGCATTGGAAGACACCCAACCGCTGCACAATGCGCAGGGCTTCAGCGCCGTCTTTGACGGCCAGCGCTGGCAACTGCGCTAACAACTGTTGTATTTACCCTCCAAGCCTTGTCTGGCTTGAGTCCCCCGTTTCATTCCGTACATCTTGCCCCATCGTTATGGGGCATTTCCATTTCTTGATATAGCAAACATCAATTCACCAGAAATAACAAATAGTCATCGGCTTTGACGAGGGGTTTGCTAACACCCTAGGCTTGGCATGAAGCGGTGCATTGTTGCTCCTCGAATGCACCTATTTCTGAACCGAGTATGGCAACCATCGATGACGACTTTTTCCGACTACCTGTTTCAATTACGCCGCAACCGTGGCTTACGTCAGCGTGAACTGGCCGACATCCTGGGCGTTGAGCAGACATACCTCAGCGCCCTGGAGGCCGCCAGGAAAGACCCACCGTCACCAGAACAGGTGGCTCGCTTTGCGATGGCATTGGAACTGACAGAAGAAGAGCACGCAGACCTGCTGTACGCCGCGCAGATTTCCAAACGGAAGCTTGAGCTACCAGAAGACACCAACCGTGCCGAATACCAGTTGGTACATGAGCTGGTGAACAGTCTGGGTGGCTTGAGTGACGATCAGATTTCGGTGATCCGGACGGTACTGCGCATGCGCTTTGACCGCCGTACACCGCTAAGACTGAAGGAAAACGCCATGTAGAAAAGCAAAACGGACCACCCAGAAGGGATAGTCCGCTTGCAACGGAAGTAAAGATACTGCCGGGTCGCGCCATCAGTATCTGACCCTTCCTGCTCACGCGCAAGCACCGCTTTCCCTTTTGGCAAACAACACACCCGTTTCCCGGTTCAGTTTTCTGCCGGTTAACGGTGGATTTGTGCACCCAGGAGAAAAGCATGTCTTCCTTGTTGAAGCTCAGGCCGGGCCATGTTGCACCCATCAACGGCCAGCAAGATCACTCTCGTACTCGTCACGTCACCAACCGCTCTAACCCCATCGTGCGGGGCAAATTCCCCAGCCTGAAAAATGGGCAGATGGTGCATTACGAAGGGCTGCTAGAACGCGATGCCTTCCTCTGGCTGGAGGCCTCACCCGATATTGAAAGCTACCGGGAACAGCCAAATCAGATCTACTTCCCGGATGGCGGGCGCATGCGCCGCTATACCCCGGACATCGAAGCAGTGCTGTGCAGTGGTGAGACAGTCATCATTGAAGTGAAGCCACTGCACAAGACTCGCGAAGTAGAAATCAAACACAAGCTAGAACGTGTAAAAGCCTACTTCGATGTGGATTTGCCCCCGTATGGTAATCCCCCCCATTTTTAGCTGTCGGCTAAAGTAGAGGTAATCTGGCTGTATGCCAGTTTCTGTTTCGGGGTGATGCCGCCGAGCGCCATATTCGGGCGCTCATAATTGTATGTCCAGATCCAATCCGTTGCATATTCCTGTACCTCAGCAATCGAATCGAACAGGTAATGCCCGAGCCAATCGTAACGCACCGTCCGGTTATAGTGCTCGACATACGCATTCTGCTGGGGCTTTCCCGGCTGGATATGTTCCAGCCGAATGCCGTGCTTGTCGGCCCATCGCGTCAGCGTAGCGCCGATGTATTCAGGCCCATTGTCACTACGAATCACTTTGGGCTTGCCACGCCATTCAATGACCTGATCCAGGGCGCGCACCACACGCTCTGCCGGCAATGACAAGTCCACATCCATGGCTAACGCTTCTCGGTTGAAATCATCGATCACGTTGAACAGCCGGTAGCTACGTCCATCCGACAACTGATCGTGCATGAAATCCATCGACCAGCACTCGTTCACGGTGGCTGGTACCGCCAACGGTTCCGGCTTGGTGCGGACGATGCGCTTCCTGGGCTTGATACGCAAGTTCAGTTCCAGATCACAATAAATCCGGTAGACCCGTTTGTGATTCCAGCGATATCCCTTCACGTTGCGCAGGTACAAAAAACATAGGCCAAAGCCCCAATTGCGTTGGTTATGGGTTAAACGAATCAGGTGCTCGGCAATCTCTTCATTGATCGCGCTGGACTTTGCCTGGTAGCGATAGCAGGTTTCGCTGATGGCAAATGTCTGGCAGGCCAAGCGGATGCTGACGCCTTTTGCTTGTACGGCGTACTGCGCCATCTCGCGTCGGCGAGACGGCGTCACCACTTTTTTGCCATGGCCTCCTGAATGATCTCGGCCTTGAGCCGTTCCTCGGCATACATCTTTTTGAGGCGACGATTCTCGTCTTCAAGCGCTTTGAGCCGGGCCATGAGCGATGCATCCATGCCGCCGAACTTGGCTCGCCACTTGTAGAACGTTGCAGAGCTGATGCCGTGTTCACGGCACAGCTCAGGCACAGG
This sequence comes from Paludibacterium paludis, assembly GCF_018802605.1. Taxonomy (NCBI): domain Bacteria; kingdom Pseudomonadati; phylum Pseudomonadota; class Betaproteobacteria; order Neisseriales; family Chromobacteriaceae; genus Paludibacterium; species Paludibacterium paludis. The sequence continues at coordinate 18,763 of NZ_CP069161.1, forward strand.
GCTACCGCCCTCTGCCTGCTTGAGGATGGCGATGATCTGGCTGTCTGAAAAGCGGGACGTCTTCACGCAAAATTCCCTTCAATCCTGTTGGAGAAAATTCTACTTCAGACGACGACTAATTTCAGGGGGGATTACCGGTCAGGCCGCGCGCAGGCGCGCCTGGAACAGAACCTGCAGAAACGTGATCAGGCCGAGCGCGGTCACCGCCAGCGTCCAGGCGCCATTGTGATGTAACAGCACCGAGGCGGTGGCGGCGATGCCGGCCAGGCCTTGCTGCAGGAAGCCGCACAGCGCCATCGCATGGGCGCCGTGATCCTTGGCGTCGCTGACCGCGGTGGCCATGCTGTTGGGAAACAGCACCGCCTGACCGAAAATGGTCAGGCAATACAGGCCAACGAACAGCAGCAGGCCGGGTCTGGCCTCCAGCACGCCCAGATGCCAGCAAAGCAGCATGGCGACGGTGGCCGCGGCCATCAGCAGCGCGCCGCTTCGCATCAGCCTCTTGCCACCCAGCTTGGCAACCGTGCGATTGACCGTCATCGCGCCCAAGAAATAAGCCAGGCCGATCAGCAGACCGACATTGCCGAAGCTCGCCACCGCCAGGCCGAAATGCTCCTGGAACACGAAGGGGCTGACTTCCTGCAGCGTGACCGTGGTGGCGAAACCCAGGCCACCGGCGCAGGCCGGCACCACAAAGCCCGAGCGGCGCAGAATCTGCCAGTAGGGACTGCCACCGTGGCGCGCGGCCGCCGGCCGCCCGTCCTGCAGCGACAGGGTCATGCTCAGCAACGCGGCCAGGGTACCGGTGACGGCCATCAGCACGAAGCCCGCTTGCCAGCGGCTGTACTGGCCGATCAGCCCGCCGATGAACTGACCGCCACCCAGCGCGGTGATGAAGGCGATGGACAGCACCGACAAGCGGCGCGCCAGCTCGTCGCCGCTCCAGTTATCGCGCACGATGATGCGGGCGATGATGGCGGCGCCGCCGGCGGAGATACCCTGCAACACCCGCAGCGCCAACAGCTCGACGGCGCTGCCGACGACGGCCAGCAACGCACTGCACAACACGAACAGCGCCAGCGAAACCAGCAGCGGCCCGCGGCGCCCCCAGCGGTCGGCGGCCGACCCCCAGAACAGCACCGGCAGCGCGGCGCCGACGACGAAGCCGGAAATCGACATCTCCACCAGGCTCTGGCTCATCGCCAGCTCGCGCATCACCGCCGGCAGGGACGGCAGGTAGACGGTGGTGGCCATCTGCGCCATGAACACGATCAGGCAGCACAACACCATCACGCGCGCGGCCGGACGCGCGGCCTGCTGCGCGGCGGCGGTCTGAAAGGAAACCTTGCTCATGACAGGCTCGCAGCGATATGGGGCAGACGCCGTTGTGCTCGATCTGCGCCGCCATCGTATTGGCGCGGATCATGCGGCCCTTGGCGTACCGGATGGCGCGCGCGTCCAAGCCGAAGCGGATCGCTGAGGTTTGCCGATTCCACGTGCAGGTCGAACAAGCGGGTCGTATCCCGCGGCATCTGTTGCAACACCAACAAATCGGGGGATATCTCTGCGGCCAAGTCCTCATGACAGCCGTTCCGAAGAGTGCGGGTAGCAGTATTGGCCATGCCGGTAGCCGTGATGACATCCCGGAAGCTGTTGCCAAGCAGAATGGCTTTTTTGATAGGGGTGTATCGATGCATCGTGTGTAGCCCCGTGGTGTGTTGATCGAGATGATTTGCGCTTCTCGCGCAACACACAGACTGTTTTTATATAAATTAAAAATATTATGTCACACAATGCCATTCATAAAGCATACAGTTACCCCACAAGCACGGGTAAACTGCCCTGCAGCGTTGTAGGGTGATAGCAACGTGAAATGTGTGTCGGGCACGTGAAAAAGCGCTGGCGTAGCGAGTGAAAAACCCGCCGCCTCCGGCGGTCTTTTCCATTTCAGAGCCAAGCGCCGCATTCGTGGACTGTCCCGCCCCCGGGGGGCAATCCTGCTCTGGACTACCGCAACGGTGCCACCTGACATCCGAGCAGACACATGCGGAATGGTCCGGCGACATCCTGTGTGTTCGACTCCTCCACTGACCTTTAGATAACGAGAAAGATCGGTCTGCACTATGGATGAACTAGCGTTCCGTATTCCCCAGTTCTATGAGGCTCTGTCGGTTGTGCCGCCCGCGCCGAACAGCTCCGCGGCGGAAGATGAAACGTACTGGTCCAGCGTTCGCAAGTTGTATTTGGTATCGAACCGGCCGGTGAATCTTGAAAACGGGTTCTGGGGCACGATGGCCGAACCGGTCAAGGACATGTTTCATTACTGGATCGACCGGGTCAATTACGAGAACACCCTGCTGATCCGGCCGCACTGGCCACGCCTGCTGGATGGTTTGAGACATTCCGTGGCGACCGCGCTTGGTTGCGGTGACGATGAGATCGTCCTCACCCGCGGAGCCACCGAAGCCATGCAGGCTTTGATCGGGGGATATAACCGGCTACGGCCAGGCGACGAGGTGATGTACGCCGATCTGGATTACCCCGCCATGCGGGATGCCATGCAATGGCTACGCATCCGACGCCAGGTAGTGCCGGTGGAAGTCTCCATTCCCGAGCCAGCCAGCCGTACGGCGGTGCTCGACGCCTACGCGGAGGCGCTGCGCCAACACCCCGGAACCAAACTTGTGCTGCTCAGCCATGTCTGCTTTGGCACAGGCCTGGTGATGCCGGTACGGGAGATCAGCGCCCTGGCGCAACACGCAGGCGCGGACGTCATTGTGGACGCCGCGCACGCCTGGGGCCAGATGGATTTCTCGGCCCCGGACCTTGGCGCTCCCTACGCCGCTTTCAACCTGCACAAATGGATCGGCGCACCTCTTGGGTGCGGATGCCTTTACATACGCCGGGACGCACTGACCGCCATCGATCCGTTCATGGGCGACCATCAGTACCGGGAGACCGACATCCGCTCGCGCGTGCATACCGGAGCTCCGAATTTTGCGGCCTGGCTGACCATTCCCGCCGCACTGGACGTTCATCGGCATATTGGTCCGCGCCAGAAGGAGTGGCGTCTGCGCAAGTTGAGGAACGACTGGGCCATTCCGGCACGGCAGCTCCCCAATCTGGACATCCAGACGCCGGACGACCCCTCCATGGTCGCGGGCATTACCTCGTTCCGGTTGCATGGGCATGGGAGCATGGAGGCATGCCAGGCCATCGTCACCAGGCTACGGGACGTTCACGGGGTCCACACCGTCCATCGTGCCGGCCCGGCCAAAGGCAACGTGGTCCGCGTGACGCCATCCATCGCAACCTTGCCGGAAGACATGGCGCGGCTGCTCGCAGGATTACGCGCCCTGTCCGGGGAAGCCCTCGACATCCCTCATTAACATCGGGGCGGATCGATACCGGCAAAATCCAGCCAGGTGTTTAACGCATTGTTCGCGTCAGATGTTACCGCTGACAACGTGAATACATTGCGCAATTGACGTCGTGACAATAAAGACCAGCCAGGAGAGGAACCGGCGTCCCGCCGGAACGCATCATGCGCAAACGAACGACGTTTTTTTCATCGACCCGAACAACACCAGCGACCGTCAGGAGCGTCGCGACCATCTACAACAGCAACACTTTGCGGAAAGCATGGTAAAGCGGGAGAAATCAACGGTTCCGCAGTCGCTCCTGCGCGTCCGCCAGCAATATGTCGTAGAGCCTTCTGGCGGCCATCCCTGTCTGATTGCCCTTGGGCGCCACCAGATGAACCGGCACCTGATAGCGCGATCCACCCGCCAAGGGCAGCCTGACCATCCCGGCCATATCCCGCGCCTGCAGCATGTGATCCGGAATCCGGCAGAATCCCAACCCGGCCTGCACGGCTTGCCAGGCCTGATCGAAACTGTCCACGGTGAGCCGACGCTGCGCCTTGAGCCAGCCGACGTTTTCGCTGGCCGAGCCCTCCGCGCCCAGATCCCGCAGCACAATTTGCGTTTCCACCAGCAAATCCTCATTGGTCACGCCGCACTTTTGGGCTAGCGAATGGTGACGGGCGGCAACAGGAATCATCGTCACCAGGCCGAATGCCTCGGCAAGGTGATTCTCGACCGGCAGATTGACGATGGCAAGATCGACTTGCCGTTCCCGAACCGCCCGCTGCGTGCTGGACAAGGACGTTTCGCGCACCTGCACCGACGTGCCCGGATTCTGCTCGAAGAACCGCCGCAATGGCCGGTACAGCCATTCCCTGCAGCACAGATGATCGATCGAAACATGGATTTCGGATTCCATGCCTTGCGACAGTTGCGCGCCGATCAGCTCCAGGTCCCGGGCTTGCTCGATCATCGGAACCGCCCGCCGCAACAGGGTTTTCGCGTGATCGGTCAACACCGACCGTTTGCCTTCGATTTTCAGCAACGAGACACCAAGCTGCGCCTCCAGCTTGCGGATGGCGTAAATCAGGGTGGTATGGCTTTTGTTCAGGCTCAGCGCCGCCGCCTGAATGCTGCCGGCCTTGTCTATTTCAAGCAGCGTGAGCCACTGCTCCAACGTGGATTTGAGTTTCATGATCACGGTGTTCCGGTCATGCACTTGGGCCGCCGGCACTCCGTACGGCTCCGGTTACGTGCCAACCCATCGGCTTGTCTGTCTATTTAGTAGACAGATTAGCTCGAATCATTGAACTATAATGTAAAAATAATGTATGTATGATGAGCGTTCCCGGCTGGCGCGAAAACCCCTTCCACCCCGTGTGGATCACTTTTTCGACGCATGCCGATCATGACTCTTGAAACCCTACCTGGAGCGCTTCATGCCAAAACTTCTGCAAGTCCACTTCGATTTCACCGGTCCCTTTGGCCACGAAATGACAGCTCAACTGCAAGAGCTGGCAGCCTCCATCAATCAGGAACCCGGCTTCCTCTGGAAAATATGGACGGAGAATCAGCAGGGCCAGGAAGCCGGCGGCATCTATCTTTTTGCCAGCGAGGAAACGGCACGGGCTTACCTGCACATGCACACCGCGCGACTGAAAGCGTTTGGGGTAAAGAATGTGACCGGCAAGATCTTCGACGTGAACATGGCGCTCAGCCAGATCAATCAGGCGGATTTTGTGCAGGCGGCGGGCGAATGAGGCGCCGGTCTTCGTCACTCGAACAAGCCACGGAATGACGCTTCGCCCTGCGGTGTGCAGATCACGATCCTGGAGTCGGGCACACGCCGCGCCCAACCAAGTGCCAGAACCCATTCGAACAACGCCGCCCCCAGCGCGCCGGCGAGGTGATGCCGCCTCTCGCTCCAGTCAAGGCATGCGCGGCAGAGCGCACGTCGGCCATTGGCCACTTCTCCTGCGTCGATGCCCATCCACCGGAACCATGCCAAACCTTCCGGACCGACCTTCAGCCCCTCTTCATCGTTGACGAGCACGCCACGCCCGATGAGTGCTTCATGCGCAGCGCCGGCTCGCGCATGCGACACCCCGAATGGGTTGCCCGTGGCCTAAACCATTCATGGGAAAAGGCAGTGTGACAATGCGGCAACCACCTCAAGGAAAGGACAAAGATTAACGTACACGGCAAATTGCCGTACAAACACATGAGAAGGACACCATCATGGCAACCGCCACCGCTCGTCTCGAAGCCCGGATCAGTTCCGCTTTGCAAGCGCCCCCGCCGCCCGCCGCGCAAACCGGCAACGCTCCCCCCGGGTTGACACTCCAATGCTCGGCCCGCCCACAGATGCGCGGCGCCGGAACCCCGCGCCTTACTCTCCGGTCAACTCGGCAAGCCGCCGCCGACAGGATTCGGCGCTGGAGAACAGGATGGCCCGCATGCCGGCCCGGCGCGCGCCGATAACGTTCGGCTCCAGATCATCGATCATCACCGTATCGGCGGCGCTCAGACCATACTGCCGGATCAATTGGCGGTAGATCGCCGTATCGGGTTTCATCAGCCCAAGATGTCCCGACACCAGAATGCCCTGAAACAGCTCCCAGTGGGGATAATGAGCCCGCAGAAAAGCGAAGGTCCGCCGCGACATGTTGGAGACGACATAAAGCGGTACGCCCCGACCGTGAAGGTCGAAAAGCAATGCCCAGGAAGTGTCGAGCGGCGTCATGCCCAGTCGCGTCGCCCACAGCAACCCCTCGATTTCCACTTCCGGCAACCCGGACCGCTCGGCGAAACGCGCGATCGCCTGCCGCTCGGTCAACACGCCCCGGTCGAGCGCCACCCAGTCGCCATGCCGGTAGACGGTTTCACGGACCCGCTCGCGCAGCGCCTCGTCGGCGAAAAACTGCGCCAACCGATGCTCGGGATTCCAGTCGAACAGAACCCCGCCCAAATCGAAAACCACATTCATGCGCGAGTCCTCCATCGGACGCGCGCGGCGACCGGCGCGATACCGGCCGACACGGCGTCTACAATGCGCTCCACTGTTCCATCAGGGTCTTTTCATCGGCTTCGGCCACCACCCGGGGCGGCAGCTTGAACAGGAACGGCGCCGGTTCTTCCACGGCGCCGCAGAGCCGCCGGTCGCGCGCCACCTGCGCGCAGCGTATCGCATCGATGGCAACGCCCGCCGAATTCGGGCTGTCCTCCACCTCGAGCCGCAGTTCGATGGAAAAGTTCATGTCCAGGCAGGCATTGCCTTCCAGACGGATGTACGCGACTTTTCTGTCTTTGAGCAACGGCAGGCAGTCGGACGGCCCGACATTGATCTGCGCCGCGTCGCCGAGCAGATCGGCGATGGCGTTGGACTTGGTGAACTTCTTGGACACCGCCCGCCCGCGATCGGACATGTTCAGGAAATCCGTGTTGCCGCCCACATTCAACTGGTAGGTCGAATGCACCCGCGCACCCCGGTCGAGGAGCGTCTGACAGAGTTTTCGATGGAGCATCGTCGCCCCGATCTGGCTTTTGATGTCATCGCCCAGCACCGGCAGACCCGCTTGCCGGAAACGTTCCGCCCACACCGCGTCGCTCGCCACACGTTCCGGATTGCAATTGACGAAGGCGCAGCCTGCCGCGAGACTGGCGCTGGCATACAGATCGGTATCCCGGCGCGCGCCGACAGGCAGATAACTGACCACGACATCGGCCCGGCTCGCCTTGAGGCGCTCGGCGATGTCGTCGGCCGGGGTGTCGAGGCAGACCGGATCGATATCGACCACGTCGCGCAAATTGGCTCCGATACCGTCCTGGAACGCGCCGGGCGCGACGATCACTCCCAGGGCGGGCACATCGCGATAGCGGGTGGTGCAGTTGGGAGGCGCGAAGATCGCTTCGGCCACATCCCGGCCGATCTTGGTCCGGTTGATGTCGAATGCCGCCACGACGCGGACATGGCCGACGCCGTAACCCCCGATCTCTTCGTGCATGAGGCCCGCAAAACCGGGATCCGGTCCGCCCGCGGGCTGGATGAGCTGAACCAGGCTGGAGGCGCAGTTGCCCACGCCGACAATGGCGATGTTGATGTCCTTCATGCGACCACTCCTTATATGCAAAAGGGCAGGAAAGATTCAACAGGCAGCAGCATCACAGCGGTGGTAATTGGTTTGACTGCGTCTGCATCATAGGGACAAGGAGGTCGATCGGTAAAGGGCGCGCGGTCGGCGCGGTTCGCGCGCGTCCGGTTTGCGCGCCCCCTCACGAAAAACCCGCCGTTGGCGGCGGGTTTCGGTGCGGCCGGCTCAGAACTCGTAGCCGATCTCGGCCCAGAACTGGCGCCCCATCTCGTAGCGGCGATAGCGCTTGTCGCCATAGGTGTAGGTGCCCGTCACATTGCGCCGGTTCAACAGATTGCTGACCTCGAGCGAGGTATACATTCCGCCGGCGAACGCCGGCTTCCACAACAGCCGGGCGTCCCAGGTGAATGTGCTCGGCAGGCGCTCGTCCCGCACCATATAGAAGTACTCGTCGCCGATTTTCTTGATGCTGTTGCGATCCTGCTCGGGCTGCGTCACCTTGCTGCGCCAGCGCAACTGATGGCTCAGGCTCAGACCGTACGACGGCCACTGGGTCGACACGTTCAGGTTCAGCGCGCGCGGACGGTTGTAGTCCGGCGAGTTGAGCGACGCCACATCCACCAGTTGCCCGTTGTGCCATACCTTGTCGGTGCGGACATGGTAATCCGAGGTCATACTGTTGTAGCCGTCGCTGCCCTGCAGACTGGTCCGCTGCCGGCTCAGGGTCAGCGACACGGACGCCTGGGTAAAGCTGCCGGCCAGGGCGAACGGCCTGGCGTTCCGCAACTCGAAAATCACCGCGTCGTAACGGCTCTTGCCGCGGTTCACATATTTGAGGAATGTCGCCTTGTTGAGCATGTCGGCGTTGTCGCGCCGGAACTGAGCGATCTGCCGGCGCAGCGCGGCACGCTCGGCGTTGCTCAGTCCGGGACCGCGCAACCGGTCCTCCAGCAGGCGCAGCTTGGTCTGCAGGGCGATCGCGTCCGGGAATTGCCGGTCGCGCACCACCGGATCGTGGCCGTCGCGATGCACGTAACGGACGCCGGCCACGGCGCTGTCGCCGCGGTAGGTCAGACCGAGCAGCGTCTCGTCCTCGTACGGCGTGCGCAAACCCGCGTAGCCACCGTAATCCTGGCCAAGCTCGGTGCGGTAGACATCCGGCTCGCTGCCGCCGGACGACCAGTCGAGGGTTTCCTGATAGAGACCGCGGTTTTCCGCTTCCTTGAGCTTGTACGCCAGCATCGAGCGGCCGTAGTAGCGGTTAAGGCCGGCATTCATCAGCCAGCGCCCGTCGCCGTTGACATCCCAGCCGAGCGCCAGACGCGGCGCGAACAGGGTTTCACGCAAAAAATCGTCGCGATCGACGCGCAGACCGAGCCTGGCCTCGACACGCCCGTAATTGACGCGGTCCTCGAGCCACAGCCCGTTGCTGGAGAAGCGGGTGCCCGACTCCCCTTTGGGGAACACGGTGCGCGACACCGGATCGAAGGCGCCGCTGCAGCCCGTGGCATCGTACCGGCAACCGTAGGTCACCTGGACACTGTCTTCGGGGCGCAGGTAGTTCGCCTTCACTTTGGCCAGCTGCACCCCCGCCGACAGGGCGTGGGTCAAAGGACCGGTGGCGAGCGGGTCGGCCTCGAATTTGAAGCGCGCCTCGTAGGTGCGCTGACGGCTCCGCAGATTGCCGTAACCGCCATGCTCGTTGAGAATCGGCGCGCGCGATAGCACATCCAGCCATTGCTCCTTCTGCGGCGAGGGCATGCCCTCGGCCTGACGGGTCAATAGCTCGCGCAACTCGGCGATGTCCCCCACCTTGCGGCGCTCCTTGGCCGGCGTATCGCGCCGGTCGTCCTGCAGACCGACGCCCGCCACCGCCTCGAAGCGGCCGCGCTCCAGGCGCTGTGTCCAGCTGATCGAGGCGCCGTAGGAATCATGGTTCCGGGTGTAATCCGAATGGCTAAGACCGTTGAGGAACAGCGACTCGCGGCTCCGGGCCGCGTTGAGCGACAGATCGACGGCGGTGGCCGCGCCGGGCACCCAGCTGAACTTGACCAGGGCATTGTCGATGGCGCGCTTTTGCTGCTTGTTGCCGTCGTCGACCAGTTCGATCATCGGCCGGCCCGGCGCGCCAACGAGAATCCCGCCGTTTTCTTCGGAAGGGATCGTCGACTCGCGGCGCGACAGCGACATCACCATGCCCCAATCGCGGCCAAGCCCCTTCTCCGCCGACACCGTATAGAAATTCTTCTTGAACTGCTGCTGGAAGCGGGACGGAGCGCTGGCGTCGTTGCGTTGCGCGGCGCTGTCCATCTCCGGGTCCAGAGGCTGTTTCGTCCAGCTGTCGCGGGTGGTGCGCCAGCTGGCGGCGAAATGGTCGCTGCCGGAATAGCGCTTGGTGCGGGCATCGATCACCCCGCCGGTGAAGCCGCCGAATTCGGCGGGAACATTGCTGTCCATCACCGTCACCGACTCGAGCAGGCGGCTGTCGACATAAAAGCCCTGGGTATCCGAACCGGTCGACACCACCAGCTGCCCTTGCCCCCGGTCGGCCGGATCGAGGTCGTTGTTGGTGCCCATGCCATCCAGCCGGAACTGGTTCTGCCAGAACGGACTGCCATGAATGGAGATCTGGTCGGGTCGCAGCTCTCCGGGCGTCATGCTGCTGCCCGCCGCATTGGAGAACTGCACGGCGGGATTGTCGCGCAGCAGATCGGTCAGGTTGCCGTTCTGGTTGGGCCGCTCCTTGATGCTCTCCTTGTCCAGCATCGACTTGCCCGTCAGCTTGTCCTTGCGGGTCGCCGTGACATTGACCGTGGGCAATTCAGTGGACGCTTCGGCCGCCACGGCCTGATGCGTGACGCATGAAAGGAGGATAAACAGTAAGCGGTATCGGTAGGGCGGCAGAGGCATGGCGGTTATTTTTTCAGTGAATTCGAGCCAAGTTCACACTTCTGTTTCGAACATCGGCCATAAGTTGCCAACATTGTAAAGTTAAATTGTGTAAATTTGCAATGATAATGATTAGCATTTACAATATAACATACCTCCATAAATTGGATTAAATATTTTGTATACGATGCGCGAAGTCCTGTTCCTGTTCCGTTACTGGACCGACAAACGCGGCCGCAAAGACGCGCTACTGTTGGGCCTGACCCTGTCGCTGGCCGTCGGCAGCGTGTATCTGGGCGTTGAATTCAACCGCTGGAGCGGCAGCTTCTACAACGCCCTGCAAGCGCTGGACGCCGGCAAGACCTACGCGCTGCTCGGCACCTACCTCGCTCTGCTGGCGGGCATCGTCGCCACGCGGGTGGCGGTGACCTACCTCAAGGAGCGGCTGGCACTGCGCTGGCGCGCCTGGCTGACCGAAATGCTGCTGGGCAAATGGCTGCACAAGGGACGCCACTACCGCCTGGAAACGCAGGCCGGCCACGACAACCCCGACCAGCGGCTGGCCGAGGACACCGCGCTGTTCAGCCGCGGCGTGCTGGACGCCAGCCTCAGTCTGCTCAGTTCGGTTCTCTCGCTGATTTCGTTCAGCGCCATCCTCTGGCAATTGTCCGCCAGCATGCCCCTGCCGGTTCTTGGCGACACGATTCCCGGCTACCTGGTATGGGCCTGTGTGATCTATACGTTGGCGGGATCGCTGATCACGCACTGGCTGGGCAAGGCGCTCGCCGGCATCCAGTTCCTCATCCAGCGCAAGGAAGCGGAGCTGCGGCGCGTGCTGCTGGGCCAGCGTCATCATGGCGAGTCCATCTCGTTCCAACGGGGCGAACCGACCGAGCAAGCCCGCGCCATGGAACGCCTCGGCGACGTGGTCGAGGCCCAGGAAGCGCGCATCCGCAAGGAAAAGAACCTCAGCCTCTTCACTGTGGCGTATGGGCAGGCCTCGGGCCTGGTGCCGATCTTCTGCGCCATTCCCGTCTTCTTGTCGGGCAAAATGCAGCTGGGCGGCCTGATGCAGACCAGCCAGGCGTTCATGCAGGTGAGCATGGCGCTCAGCTGGTTCATCTTCGCCTACAAGGATCTGGCCCAGCTGGCCGCCACGGTGCGCCGTCTGTCGGGCTTCATCGCCGCCTTGCGCGAGGCGGGCGGGGAAAGCGCCACCTCCGTCGCCGATGACCGCCGCCTGGTATTCAGCGGCACGGTGACCCTTCCGGACGGGACGGCGCTCGCGCCCCTGGCCTTGACCCTCGCCCCGCGCGAACGGCTTTGGCTGCAAGGGTCGTCGGGACTTGGCAAGACATCGCTGACGCGCCTGCTGGCGGGGTTGTGGCCGGCCGCCGACGGTTCGGCCATCCGCCTGCCGCAGGGACGCGGCATGTTCCTGCCGCAAAACAGCCATATCGCCGAAGGCAGCCTGATCGCCGCGCTCGCCTATCCGCACGATCCTTCCACCGTGTCCCGCGAAGCGTGCCGCGCGGCCCTGGCCGCCAGCGGACTGGAAAACTTGGGCGCGCGCCTCGACGAGGAGGCGGACTGGATGCGCCGCCTCTCCGGGGGCGAACGACAGCGCCTGGCGCTGGCCCGACTGTTCCTGCACCGGCCGGACTGGGTGGTCATGGACGAGCCGATCAACAAGCTGGATGACGCGACCGCGAGCGAACTGCTGGCATCGCTGTACCGGGAACTGCCGGAACTGACCAGCCTGACCATCAGCCATCAGCCCCTGCCCGCCTGCGCCTACACCCGTCGCCAGCAATGGGGCGCCACCCCGGTCAGCCAGGAGGCCGAACCATGCCCGGCCTGATGCGACGATGGCCGGTGGCCGGTCTGCTGGCGGTGTCGGCGCTCTTGCGCGCCGCGCCGATGCCTTCCGACCCGGCCCTGATTCAGGGGGCGCTGCCCAATGGCTTGCGCTACGCCATTCTTCCGGACGCCCGAGCCAAGGGCGAAGTGGAGTTTCGCCTGAACGTGGCCGCGGGCTCCCTGCACGAAACCGAGGCGCAACGCGGTCTTGCGCATGCCGTCGAACACATGGCGTTCAAGGGCACCCGGCAGTTCCCCGGAGTGAACGGCATGAAGGCCCTGGAGGCGGCGGGGCTGTCGGTCGGCGCCCATGTCAACGCGGAGACCAGCTACGACTACACCCGTTACAAGCTCTCCCTGAACAACGCCACGCCGGCCACGCTCGACCTGGCCATGCGCGTCATGGCGGACTGGTCTGGGGGACTCCTTTTCGAACCCTCGGCCTTCGACAGCGAGCGGCCGGTCATCCTCGAGGAGTGGCGCATGAAGCGCGGCGTCGCCTACCGGCTCGGATTGGCCCAGGACGCGCTGCGCTATGCCGGCAGCCGCTACGCCGACCGGGAGGTGATCGGCACCGAGGCCGTGCTGCGCCATGCGCCGGTGAGCGAGGCCCGCGCCTTTTATGACCACTGGTACCGTCCGGAGCGCATGACGGTGGTGGTGGCCGGCGATGTGGATCCCGCGCGGATCAAGGCCCTGATCGAGACACGCTTCGCCCCGCTCGCGCCCCGCGCGCCGGCGCTCCCCGAGCGGGGACTGAGCGCGTTCCCGCCGCGGCCTCCCTTGCAGGTCGCCCGCTTCACCGACCCGGAAAACGCCCGCCGCCAGATCATGATCCGCTGGGCGCGCCAGCTTGACGCGCCTGCCAGCGACAGCGCCTCCGTATGGCGCGACTGGCTGGAAAGCCTCGCCATCAGGCTCCTGGTCAAGCGCCTTCAAGCGCTGGCCCTCGAGCCGAACGCCGTGCTTCGGGCTCCGCGCATGGCGCCGGGCTCCACACTGGTTTCCGCCGATCGCGTGGAGTACCAATTGACCTTCGAACCGGTGGGCGGCGACCCCGGCCCCGCCCTGAAAACCGTGCTCGCCGAGATCGAGCGGCTGCGCGCGCATGGCGCCCCGCGCGAAGACCTGTCCGCCATCATCAATGAAGAAGTCCTGAATGCCCGGGCCGCCGAACAACAGCGCCGGGAAACCGGCGTGACCGCCGACCGGCTGGTCGAAAGCCTGCATTACCGGCTTCCCTGGTTCTCGGCGCGGCAATGGCGGGAACTGAACGAACAGTGGGCGCCCCGGGCGGGTTCCGATCATGTCCGGGCGGTCTGGGAAAGCCTGGACGGCTTGCCGATGCAAATCCTGCAGATCGCCCGTCAGGATGATCCGGCGCTGAGTCTGACATCGGTGCGGGCGCTGCGTGCCGATGTGAAAGCCCATCCACCGGCCGCCACGCAACCGGCCACGGTCAAGGCGTCCGTCACGCTGCCCAGGCCGGCCCCGGCGGATGTCCGGGACATCCCGGTGTCCGGTCCGGAAGGCTTCGCCCGCTGGCGCCTGGCCAACGGCATGACACTCCAGGTCCTGTCGCGACCCGGCTTCCAGGGGCCGGTGCAACTGCGCGCCACCGCGCCGGGCGGACTCGCCGACGAAACGCCCGACGTGCGCCACATGGGCGGCATGGCCACCCTTCTCGCGGAACGGGGCGGCTATGCCGGCATCGACGGCAAGTCGCTCACGGCCTGGTCGCGCGAACGCCAGGTGGCCCTGCGCCCCTTCGTGCTATCGATGCAGCACGGGCTGAGCGGCACGGCTCCGGCCGGCCGCCTTGACGATCTCTTCGCCCTGCTGAGCGTCAAGCTGCGGACGCCGGCCATCGAATCGGCCACACTGCAAAGCGTGCGCCAGGACATCCTCTCGCGCCAGGACCGGGAAGACGCCGACAGCGCCTTCACCCGCTTCATTTACCGCCATGGCCTGAAAAACAGCGAGATGGGGGAGAAACCGTCCGCGGCCCAACTGGCGGCCATGTCCGCGCCGGGCCTCCTCGCGCACCACCGCCGGCTGTTCGGCAGCCGTTCGGACTGGACCGTCACCGTGGTGGGGAACGTGTCCCCGGCGCGGGTACGGGATCTGGCCAAGACCTGGCTCGCCGGACTCGCCGAAGAGGTCCCGCCACGGAAAACACCGGTGGCGGAAGGCCTGCGGCCCAAGCCCGGAGCCGGGCGCCATGTGCTCGAAGCCGGGCTGGAAGACAAGGGGGTCGTCAATCTGCAGTACGTGGCCCCGGCGGCATGGACGCCCGCCGACGCGATCGCCGCCGACTGGCTCGGCCAGCTGGTGCAGGAGCGCGTGCAGCAACGGCTGCGCCGCGATGAAGCGGCGATTTACGCCGTCGGCGCGACGCCGATGCTGGTGCGTTTCCCGGAAGGCGCGTTCATGCTGTGGATCCGCTTCAGCGCCGATCCGCGCCGGCTCGACGAATTGGCCCGCATCACCGAAGAGACCGTCCTCGCGCTTTCCCGCAATGGCCCGGACGATGCCGAGCTCGCCAGAATCCGCCGGCAATGGCGGGAAGCCCGCCAGCGCGCGCTGGAGGACGCCGGATCCTGGGCGCAGGCGCTCTCCCAGAGCGCGAGCGCCGGCGATGACCCGGCGGCCTTCGAACAAGGCTCCGACCTGGCGGCCGGCATCGCGCCGGAACGGGTGAAAGCCCTGGCGGCGCAATGGCTGTCCGGACCGGCGCGCGTGTTCCTGCTCAAACCGGATCCCGGGAGCCACACCGCGCGCGCCGCCCATGGAGCGGGCTGACCAATGCCCTCCGACCGGACCGACGCCCTCGCGTCCTGTCCGGTCGGAATACCACCCGGCGCCTGGCCATCTTGCCGGACCAACACCGTATAATGCCTTCCTGTCCCTATCATCCCGGCCTTGCCAACCCCAGATCATTCTCATGCGAATCCGCCGATCCACCGCCGCCATGACCATCCTTGCCTTGCTGACCGCAGGCTACTGGACCGCCACCCACTGGAACAGCAACCGCGCGCACTCGGTGGGCGAACCGCTGGACGCCTTCAATGGCGTCGCCGTGTACTACAACGGCGGCGTGCAGAACGTGGAAGGGCGCACTGTGGCGCCGGATGGCTACAACCTCGGTCTGCGCTATCAGTGCGTCGAGTTCGTCAAGCGCTACTATTATCAGCGTTTCGGCCACAAGATGCCCAACGACAAGGGCCATGCGCGGGACTTTTTCCAGCCCGCGCTCGCCAACGGCGCGGTCAATCCCGAACGCGGCTTGCTGCAGTACCGCAACGGCGCAGGCGACCTGCCCCGGGAAGAGGACCTGATCGTCTTCGCGCCCTGGGTGTTCAACCGCTACGGCCATGTGGCGATCGTGAGCGCCGTGGATGAGGATTCCATCGAGATCATCCAGCAAAACCCCGGCCCCTTCGGAACGAGCCGTGAGCGCCTGCCGCTGGATAGCCAAACCGGCGCGCCGCGCGTGGCCCATGACCGTGTGCTGGGTTGGTTGCGGCTGGCGCCGACACAGCCGGTCGCGCTGGCGGAGCGGTAATCCAGACCGGGCATTTTTGCCTTTTGCTTAATTCACATTGAATGGTATGGTTCGATTTTTCCGCAGAGATCCGCTTCCCATGTCCAAACCTCTTATCCTGATCGCCGCACTGGCCGCGGCGTTTTCCTTCTCGGCGGCCACGGCGGCCCCCGTCCAGCCGCAGCGCATCGAAGGACGCGTCGCCGAAGCCCTGTCCTTCACCGGCGAGACCCTGCTGGTCCGTTCCTCGAAAGGCGAGCTTGTCGAATCGGACATGGCCGTGATCAACAGCCTGAAACTGCGCTTCCCCGAGTACGACCTGTGGGAAATCCAGTCGGCCGCCGGTCTGGCGCTGCGCAGTGGCGACCGGGAAGACCCCGTGCCGCTGCCGGCGGGCAGCTATGCGGCACTCACGCGCGCGCGGTTGTCCGACGATGGCCGGGTACTGGCCCTGGCGGCCGGCGCCGGAGGCCGTCTTGACGCGCTGCGCTGGCAGCGCGGCGGTCAACCCGAGCGGCTGGTTCCGGAAGACCGGGCCTGGCGCTCCGGGGTATCGGACATGAGCGCCGACGGCAAAACCGTCACCGGCTGGCTGCTCGCCAGCGAGGATAGCCTCCCGCAAGGGTTCATCTGGACCGCGGACAAGGGCTTCAGCCTGCTGCCCGAGCCCCTGAGCGTGCCGCTGGCCATCAGCGCCGACGGCCGCACCGTCGCCGGCGATCACTATCGCGGCACCCTGCAGATGCTGGCGCAGCGTGATGCCCTGATGCGTTTTGACGCCGAGTCGGGCCTGGGTGAGAACGAGGGAGTGAAACACTGGGAAACCCTGGCGGTGAGCGGCGATGGCCGGCGCGTGGCGGGCTATGTCGAACTGGCCCGAAGCCGGACCTGGCAGGGCTTTGTCTGGGATACCGAGAAGGGCTTTGTGAATCCGGCCAAGCCGCCCGTGCTGCGCCACAAGGGCAAAGGCATGCCCGACCTCGCCGCCTTCGGCCGGCGCGTGCTCGCCGCCGCGGGGATGAGCGACGCGGATCGCGTGCAGTTCGTGCAGACCGATGTGGTGCGTTGGACGGCCGACGAAGGCGCGAAGCAGATCCAGCCGGACGCGGCGTTCGCCGGCCTGTCCCGCGACGGACGGTCGCTGTTTTTGCACCCGCTGGATCAGAAAGACAGGCTGCCTCCGCTCTGGCAGCTGGATGCCAACGGCAAACATGATCTGAACCAGGCCGTGGGCAGCGATACCGTCTACCTGACGATCCGCGCCGTCTCGCCGGACGGATCGCGAATGTGGCTCAACGGCAGCAAGGGGAACGCGGATCATATCCTCCTCGTGGAAAACGGAGGATTGCTGGCCTTCACTCCGGCGGTGGCTTCCATCGAGCCGCAGGCCTTCAGCCGGGATGCCGGCACCGTGGCGGGATTCAGCCGGATCGAAGAGCCCGGCTACCCCTCCATCCGCTGGCGCGCCGGCGACGCCTCGCCCCGCCTCATGCGTTGTCCGGGCGATGAGCAGGACACCAGCCGCCACCTGATCTCCGGCGACGGCAAGGTGATCGCGGCCGGTCAGTACGACAACGGCAAAAACCACATCTGCCTGTTCGGACCCCTGCCCTGAACAAAAACGGCGGGCGACGCGGCGGTCTGTCGGGTTTTCCGGGGGACCGCCGGGCCGGCCGGGTTCAGAACGGCCAGAGCGCCCGCCGCGGCGCGCCTTCCTGATCCTTGATGAACTCCTTGCCCGCATAGCCCTTCGGACACGCGATGTCGTCCAGCGGCGTCACCTTCAGGTTGCGGAAGTCCACCTCGCCATTGGCCCGCAAGCCCAGCGTGCCGTAGCCCAGGCTCTCGTCGGTATTGCGCAGCATCGGCTTGCCGTCGACCCAGACCGTCACCTGCTTGTTGCAGACCGTCGCATCCAGATGGAACGGCGTCCCTTCCTTCATGTTGATGGCGGCGACCGCATGCATCGGCCGCCCCTTGTCCACCTCCGGCAGCTTCATCCAGCCCCGTCCGGTGGACAGGGTATGGTCGATGCTGTACAGCACCACCCGGGTGAACAGGGTGTCGTGCCAGGAGAGCATCAGTTCACCGAGCACCCCGCGATTCACCGTAATGGTCGCTTGCACGCGATAGTCGGCCGGCAGGGTCACCCGGCCGCGCAAGGCCGCCATCTCGGTGCCGGAGCAACTGCTCGCCCGGGTCTTGCCGGTCAGGCAGCTGCCGGTGATGGTGCCGTCCTCGAGCACGCGCCACTGGCCCCGCTCGATTTTCCACAGGGAGGCGAAGTTGTCGGGACGAGAATCGGAGTAGCTGGCGCAACCGGCCAGCAAAGCGCCGGCCGCGATGGCCAGCAAAGCAGTCATTCGAGTCTTCATCGCACCAGTCTACCCTGCCTCGCCGGATCAATCATCCCAACTAAAAACAATAACGGCACAAACCAAAAAACATATTTCGACGCTGTGCACCATGACCCGCCGTTGCATGCCGCGCAAGCCGGAATGAGCGACACGCCACAATTCACGGGTACGGGACATTGCGCCGGCGCGCCCGGGCTGCCAGACTCGGGCGCACGCTATCCCCCGCACAGAAATACGCAACATGAAGCGACGTATCGGCGCCGGCACCTATCTGCTGGCCATGTCTTCCGCGACCCTGGTCTGGTCTTTGGCCATCCACGTGGCCTGCACCGGTCTCGCCGCAACGGGCCGGATCGGCGACTCAACGCTCACCACGCTCGTTTCCCTGTCGGGCACGCTGTTCGGCGTGGTGTTCTTCGCGCTATCGGCCGGACGGCTGCGCGATCTGAATTTTCCCGGATGGGCGGTCAAGGTACTGTCTTTTCCGCTGATCGCCGTGATCATCCTGCCCTTGCTGTGCTTCTTGTCCGGTTCTCGTTGGGATCACGAGTACGGCGAGGCGCCGCAGCCCTCGGGCCCCCTGAAAACCGGCCTCGCCTTCATGCTGTTCCTGGTCGCGATTTTTGCCGCCAACTCGGCCGTGCTGAGCTATTACCACACCCGCTATCAGTTGCGACACGCGCCTTATCCCGCGACGGAGCGGACAATGCGCGAAGGCTGACGCCCGGGGTACGCGGCCGCCCGGCACGCGGCATCGGTGAGCGCCGGCCATGTCGCGGGCCATCCCGGACTGTGCGCGCGCTGCGACAGTAATCTGCACGGGAAGGGAGAGACGCGGACGCACTGCTGAACGCCGCGGCGGCGGCGCTTCACGCCGGGTCGAACCACGCTCCGGGAGGCCGGCCCAGGTATTTTTTGAACATGGCGATGAAAGCGCTGACGCTCTGGTAGCCCATATCGAGCGCCACGACGGTGACCGCAGCGCCGGCCGCCAGCCGCTCCATGGCGAGCAGCAGCCGCGCTTGCTGGCGCCATTGCCCGACGCTCCATCCCGTTTCCGCGGCGAACCGCCGCGTCAGGGTCCTGCGCGTCATGCCAAGCCGGCGGGCCCAGTCATCCAGTCCGGTATCGTCGTCCGGGCGGCGCAGAAGCTCCGCCGCCAGTCCGGCAAGACGCGGATCGGCCGGCATCGGCAGATTCAGGGGCTGGTCCGGCTCCCGGCCCAGCGCGTCGGCCAACACCAGCGCATAGCACTCCGGCACGGAGTCGAAACGGCGCAACGTGTCGAGCAGCGCCGTCAGCAGCGGCGTGCGGCGGATCACCCTCAGGCGATCCGGCCAATACCGCCGGCTCCAGGCTTCGTCGACGTACAGGTTCAGCCCCTCGGTTCGGGCATGGAACACCGCCCCGTGCGTCACCCCGGGAGGGATCCAGCCCAGGCACCCGGGAGGCATGACCCAGCGCCGGCCGTCCGCGACCGCGCTGACAAGCCCGGCACGCACGGCGAACAACTGCCCCTGCGGATGGGTGTGCGGCATCGCTTCATGCGACGCATCGTGATGCAGATCGCGGATCGCCAGCAGTGTCATGACAGGATTGGCCCGATTGCACTATCGAATATCATTTTAGCGCAAGCGGGTCATTTTGCCGTGGAGGATACTGCGAACTTCCCTTGTGACATCAGGAGTCGCATGATGCAAGCCCAATCGCTCCCCACCCCCCGGGATCTTGACCGGCTGTCCGCTTTGCTTCACCAGCAGGGCCAATGGCTGCGCGGGAGGCAGCCCGGCCGGGCCATGGCCGACCGGTCCGCCATGGCCCGCTGTTTCGATACCGCCGCGGAACAGGCATCGCAGGCGCTGCGCGCCGCGCTGACGGCGTGGTGGCCGGACATTCCCTTCGCGCGCACCGAGTCCGACCCACGGCGCCCCCCAGGGAGTCGGCACGGCATCTTCTGGCTGTGCGACCCGATCGACGGCGCCGTCCAGTACCTGTGCGGTCTTCCGATGTGGACCTGCGCGCTGACGCTGGTCGTGGACGGTGCGCCGCGCGTGGCCATCATCGCCGATCCGACCGGCGGGCATCTGTACCGGGCTTTCGCCGGCCATGGCGCGGAATGCGGCGGCGAGCGCCTGACATGCGGAACGGGCCGGGACCCGAGCCTCGCCACCCTGGGAACAAGTTTCCCGAATCACCCGAAACGACCGCAAACCGATACCGACCGGTTTCTGTCGCACCTCGGGCGCGTCATTCCCCATGTCTTCGCCCAGCGCTGGATCGGCTCGGCCACCCTGTCCCTGGCGCTTGTCGCCCGTGGTGTGCTGGACGGCTACTGGGAAGTGGGAGGCGACGAGTCCGACTGGCTGCCGGGCAGCCTGATCGCCCGGGAGGCCGGCGCCCTCGTCACGCCGCTGACCGCCGGCACCGGCATCCTGGCGGCCGATCCCGCCCTTCACGCGCAGCTGGCGCATACGCTGCGGGGGAGCGAACCCGAAAACCCGCGAAGCGCATAAAGCCGGAACGGACACGACCGCGCCGGAAATCGCGTCATCCGGCGCCGTTTTCAACCCGCGCCAGGAGCCAGTCGAACAGGGTTTGCGCCACAGCGGCGAGCGGCACGTCGGCAAGACGCACCAGGTAGTAGGCAAAGGGCGTCTCGAGCGCGGGCAGATCGGCGGTCACCAGCCGCCCGGCGGCGAGCTCCCGGCTCACCATGGCGCGCTTGGCCAGAGCGAAGCCGCGGCCGGCCAGCGCGGCCTCGATCACGGCGTTCGACTCGGAAAACACGATCCCTCTGGAGCAATCGATATCCCGCGCTCCGACGGCTTCGCACCACAGCCGCCAATCGTCGCGCTTCTCATCGTGAAGCAGCCGGTCGGCGACAATGTCGCCGATCGACAGAACGTGACGCGACGATGCCAGATCAGGGTGGCAGACGGGAATCAGGTCGTCGGCGATCAGCCGCGTCGACACCAGTCCCTCATACTCCCCGAGCCCGTGCCGGATGGCGAAGTCGACGGGCTCGCGGGCCAGATCGACAAGACGGTTCGTGGTGATGACGTGAACATCGAGATCGGGGCGCGCGCTCAGGAAATCCTGCAGGCGGGGCGTCAGCCACTGCACGCCGAACGTCGGAGTACAGCTGACCCGGATGGTCCGGCGTTCCTCGGTCAGCCGCCGCGTGGCGCGCTCGATGAGCGTCAGCGCCTCCTGGCAGGCCGCGAAGTAATCCCGCCCGTCCGCCGTCAGGGACAAGCCGCGCGGCCGGCGCTCGAACAAGGTCCGGCCCAATGCGTCCTCGAGTTTGCGCACTTGCTGGGACACGGCGCCGGATGTCACATGCAGTTCATGCGCGGCGTGCTTGACACTCAGATGGCGCGCCACGGCTTCGAAAAAGCGGATGGCGACGAGCGAAGGC
This sequence comes from Paludibacterium paludis, assembly GCF_018802605.1. Classification (NCBI taxonomy): domain Bacteria; kingdom Pseudomonadati; phylum Pseudomonadota; class Betaproteobacteria; order Neisseriales; family Chromobacteriaceae; genus Paludibacterium; species Paludibacterium paludis. The sequence continues at coordinate 40,287 of NZ_CP069161.1, forward strand.
AGTTGCATAGCGTTTAGCCCGACTAAATCGCGATTAAAAACAAATCGTTTGCGCTTCCCGCCTGCCGGCAAGAAACTTCAATCATCCATTCAACATGATTAAACAGGAAAGCGGAGGCCTGCGCCATGCATCCAGCCAGTCTTGCCCGACTGATCGCGCTCGCCGCGCTGTGGGGCGGCAGTTTTCTTTTCATGCGTATCGCGGCTCCGGCGCTCGATGCCGTGCCGACGGCCTTCGGCCGGGTTCTACTTGGCGCGCTGGGGCTGCTCGGCCTTGCCGCGATCATGCGCATTCCATTGCGTTTTCAAGGCAAATTCCCCGCCGCACTCGCCCTTGGCGTGATCAATTCGGGCATTCCCTTTCTGATGTACGCTTTCGCCGCCAAGGTTCTGCCGGCCGGTTACAGCGCCATCCTGAATGCGACAACACCGCTGATGGGCATTCTGATCGGGGTCACGGCATTCGGAGAGCGCCTGACGGCCGGCAAGGGCGGCGGTGTGCTTGTCGGTCTGGCGGGCGTCGCCATCCTGACCAGGACAGGCCCGTTCGAAGCGACAAACGCCCTGATATCCGGCGTCCTCGCCTGTCTTGTCGCGACAGCATGCTACGGGCTGGCCGGCTTCTTGACGAAACGCTGGATCAGCCAGCGCGGAGGGCTCGACAGCCGCATGGTCGCGCTGGGCAGCCAGATCGGCGCCACCTTGCTGCTGTTGCCTTTCGCTGGCTGGCAGATGGTGGCGCATCCGCCGGAACCTGGCCACATCGGCGGCGACGTATGGATCGCTATGCTGGCGCTGGGACTCGCCTGCACCTCCTTCGCCTATATGCTGTATTTCCGGCTGATCGCCGATGAGGGTCCGATGAAAGCCCTGACCGTCACCTTTCTGATCCCGCCTTTCGGCGTGCTGTGGGGATGGCGGGTTCTGGGCGAAGCGGTGACGGCCGCCCATGCGGCCGGGGGTGGGTTGATCGCGCTCTCGCTGTGGCTGGTGCTCAGGCCGGAAACCGCGCGGCCGGCAGGCAAGGCGACCACCGGAGAAACGTCATGACGACAGAAACGGAACGGATTTTTATCAGCGCGGATCTGGTCGAAGGGGCGGAACCGCCCCATCCGCTTCTCGCGCAATGGCTCCGGCAGGGACGCTTGAGGGTCTGGCGCGCCAACACCGGCGGTCTGGCGGATCCGGCCGCCATGGAAACGGACTGCTCCCAAGAAGCCATGGCGCGGGCGGTGTCGGCGGCCCACATACGGGTCGCCGTTCTGGCAAGCAATGGCCAACCCGATGGCGACATGCTGACCGCCGCGTTGCGCGACGCCGGAGTACATGTCTTTGGTGGCCACGAGCTGGACAGCGCCCAACGCTGCCTGGCCAATCCCGAACCCTCGCCCCGCGCCGCGCCTCGGGACGACTGGTCAATCTAGCCGAGCGTCTTTCCCCAGTGAGAAAGGCCGGCGGCTGCGCGCCGGTCAGCCCTTGAGCATGTCGAGCGCGACGGCCTCGGCCACCTTGATCCCATCCACCCCGGCCGAGAGGATACCCCCGGCGTATCCGGCGCCTTCCCCGGCCGGGTACAGGCCGCGCACGTTAAGGCTCTGCAGGTCCTCCCCCCGGGTGATGCGCAGCGGCGAGCTGGTGCGGGTTTCCACGCCGGTCAGCACGGCGTCGTGCATGGCGAAACCCCGGATCTTGCGGTCGAAGGCGGGAATCGCCTCCCGGATCGCCGCGATCGCATAGTCCGGCAGCGCCGTGGCCAGATCGGTCAGGTGCACGCCGGGCTGATAGGACGGCACCACCGCGCCGAGCCGGGAGGACGGCCGGCCGGCCAGAAAATCGCCGACCAGCTGGCCCGGCGCCTCGTACGTGCCGCCGCCAAGGACATAGGCGTGGCTTTCGAGCCGGCGCTGGAGGGCGATGCCGGCCAGCGGACCGCCGGGGTAGTCCTCGGGCGTCAGGCCAACCACGATGCCCGCGTTGGCGTTGCGCTCGTTGCGCGAATACTGGCTCATGCCGTTGGTGACGACACGTCCCGGCTCCGACGTCGCGGCGACCACCTGGCCCCCCGGGCACATACAGAAGCTGTAGACCGAGCGGCCGTTGGAGGCGTGGTGCACCAGCTTGTAGTCGGCCGCGCCGAGAATCTCGTTGCCGGCGTATTTGCCCCAGCGCGCCTTGTCGATGAGGCTTTGCGGATGCTCGATGCGGAATCCCACCGAGAACGGCTTGGCTTCCATGAACACGCCACGCTCGTGCAGCATCTCGAAGGTGTCGCGCGCGCTGTGGCCCAGCGCCAGCACCACATGGTCGGAGCGGATTTCCTCGCCGTCGGCCAGCGTCACGCCGCGCACCCGGCCGTCTTCGATCATGAGGTCGGTCACACGCTGCTGGAAGCGGATCTCGCCGCCCAGCGATTCGATTTCGGCGCGCATCTTTTCCACCATGCTGACGAGGCGGAAAGTGCCGATGTGCGGCTTGGCCAGGTAGAGGATCTCCTCGGGCGCACCGGCCTTGACGAACTCGGTGAGCACCTTGCGTCCGAGAAACTTCGGATCCTTGATCTGGCTGTAGAGCTTGCCGTCGGAAAAGGTACCCGCGCCGCCTTCGCCGAATTGCACGTTCGATTCCGGATGCAGGGTGTTCTTGCGCCACAGGTCCCAGGTATCACGGGTGCGCTCGCGCACTTTCTTGCCGCGCTCGAGCACCAGCGGCCGGAAGCCCATCTGCGCGAGCAGCAGCGCCGCGAAAATCCCGCACGGGCCGAAGCCGATCACGACCGGACGGTGCGCCAGCGCGTCCGGCGCGCGGGCGACGAACTGGTAGCGGGTATCCGGTGTCGGCCCCACATGCGGGTCGCCGGCGAATTTTTCCAGGAGCGCCGCTTCCCCGGTCACCTCGATATCGACAATGTAGGTCAGCATCATCATCGATTTGCGCGCATCGTAGCTGCGCTTGAATACGGTGAATCCGGCAATCGCGGCGGGCGGGACGCCAAGGCGGGCGGCAATGGCGGCGGGGAGGTCGTCCGGCTGGTGCTCCAGCGGCAGCTTCAGTTCGGTAATGCGCAGCATCGGTACTTTCCAAAAACCAGGGGTTGGTGTCGATTCAACAACCCTCCATTGTAACGGTTGCGCAGGCGCAAGAGAAATGCCGGCCTTGAAACCACCTGTCCTTTGTGCCGTTCGCAGGCGCCGCCGGGGACGGCTATAAACAATTTCACCCGATTTCTCGTAATCCGGCCGTCGCCGACCGGCTGGCCGGGCAGTCCTGATGAGGGCCCTTGGCATGCATCCTGCCACCCACATCCTGTTGACCGGCTCCGAGCGTATCGCCATGCCGGGCTCGCACCTTCTCGGGCGCACCGACCCGGATGAGCATATCGACATCACCGTCAAAGTGCGCCGGGCGCATCCTCTTCCCGATTTGTCATGCCGGCCGGACGACGTGCTCGGACGCGACGACTTCACCGAACGGTATGGCGCGGCGAGCGGCGACCTGCAGGCGGTTGTCGACGCGCTGGGTTGTTACGGATTGAACCTGACGGCCATGAACGGCACCACCCGCACGGTGCGCCTGGCCGGTCCGTCCTCGGCCATGGAAGCGGCATTCGCCACGCAACTGGCGGATTACGCCCATCCGTCCGGACGCTTTCGCGGCCGCCTTGGGCCACTCGCCATTCCCCGCGAGCTTGACGGCATCGTCGAAGGCGTCTTCGGACTCGACACGCGCCGCGTCGTCAAGCGCCGCTGGCAGGCCATGAAACATCTGGACGACGCGCGTGACACCGCCGCATCGCGGGACTGGTTTTACCCGGGAGAGGTGGCCAGCGCCTACCAGTTTCCGCACGGCGACGGCAAAGGCCAAATCGTCGCCCTGCTCGAATTCGGCGGCGGATACTTCAGCCGCGACCTGACCGAATTCTGCCGGGAAACCGGCATACCGGTGCCGACCGTGATCCCGCAAAGCATCGACGCCACACCGACCAACCGGCGCGACGGCGCGCAAAGCGAAGTGATGCTCGACATCGAGATCATCGCCGGCCTCTGTCCGGCCGCCACCATTCCGGTCTATTTCGGCGCGGGCACCGAACAGGGCTGGGTGGATGCGTTCGATGCGGCATTGCACAATCCGGATTATCCGGCGCATGTCATCTCCATCAGTTGGGGCAACTCCGAGGACCACGGAGCCTGGACGCCGATGGCGATCAGGGTGATCAACGACAGCCTGATGGAAGCGGCCCTGCTGGGAGTCACCGTATGCGCGGCCAGCGGCGACGACGGTTCGGACGATCAGGTCGGGGACGGTCTGGCCCATGCGGATTTTCCGGCGGCGAGTCCCTATGTGCTGGCCGTGGGCGGCACACGCCTGGCCCGGCGCGACGGCGGCTTCGAGGAAACCGCCTGGATGGAGGGCATCGGCCTGCGCCAGAGAGGAGGAGGCTGCACCGGAGGCGGCGTCAGCCGCCTGTTCGCCTGCCCGCCCTGGCAGCAGGATGTGGCGGTCGAATCGGTCAACCCCGGCGCGGGCACTGGCCGTTGCGTGCCCGATGTGGCGGCCAACGCGAGCCTGGACACCGGCTATTTCATCGTGGTCGACGGCAAGCGCGGCATCAGCGGGGGCACCAGCGCGGCCGCGCCGGTCTGGGCGGCGCTGGTCGCGCGCGTCAACCAGCAACTGGGCGGCATGGAAACGGTCGGTTACCTGACCCCGCTGCTGTACCAGCACACGGCAGGCGGCCAGACACTCGGCGCCCTGGGATGCCACGAAATCACCCGGGGCAACAATATCACCGCGACGGCCGGCGGCTACGCCGCGGGTCCGGGCTACAACGCCGTGGCAGGCTGGGGCAGCCCGATGGGCCTCTCCCTGCTGTCGGTGCTGCGGCCGGCGCTCGGCCACCACTAGTCCGTGCCCCGCCGCGAAGGAGATCTTCATGACATACCATTCACCCTCGTTCCGCATTGCGCTGCTGCTCGGCTGCCTTGCCAGTCCGGCCCAAGCCCTGACCGCCGGCGCGGTGGCGGCGCCCGACCGCTACAGCGCCGGCGTTGCCGCCGATATCCTTCGTGCTGGCGGCAACGCCGTGGACGCGGCCGTGGCCACCGCGTTCACCCTCGCGGTGACCTATCCCGAAGCCGGCAATATCGGCGGCGGCGGATTCATGACCGTGTACATGGACGGCAAGGCGTATTTTCTGGATTATCGCGAAACCGCGCCGCGCGCCGCCACGCGCGACATGTACCTCGACACCGATGGCAATGTCGTCGAGAACCTCAGCCTGATCGGCGCGCGCGCCGCCGGCGTACCCGGCACCGTGATGGGTCTGTGGGAAGCGCACCGGCGCTTTGGCCGGCTCAAGTGGGCCGACCTCGTGCGGCCGGCGATCGTCTATGCGGAACATGGTTTCACCGTCGCGCCCCAACAATACCAGTACCGCGCCGACGCCTTGCGCCAGTTCGCGGGGAAAACCGGCTTCGCCCGTTATTTCGGCTCGCTCAAGGCCGGCGCCACCTTCCGCCAGCCGGAACTGGCCGCCACGCTCAGGCGCATCGCGCGCCAGGGGCCGGAGGATTTTTACCGGGGAACCACCGCCCGGCTCCTGGTCCGGCAGATGCGCCGCGACAACGGCCTGATCGATATGGATGATCTGCGCGGTTACACCGCGCGCTGGCGCGATCCGGTCAGCTTCGAGTGGCGCGGCCACCGGATCCATACCGCTCCGCCGCCAAGCTCGGGGGGCATCGCCCTGGCGCAGTTGCTGCTGTTGAAAGACTACCGCGCCGCCGATTTCCGCCAGGTCGCGCACAATTCGGCGCGCTACCTGCACCTGCTGGCGGAAATCGAAAAACGGGTCTTCGCCGACCGCGCCGACTACCTGGGCGACCCGGATTTCTCGAAGGTGCCGACCGAGCGGCTGACCGACCCGGTCTATCTGGCCGGCCGCGCCGCCGACATCAACCCGGCCTCGATTTCACCGACCGGCTCGATCAAGGCGGGCCTCGAGCCGCATCAGACCACGCATTTCTCCCTGATCGACAAATGGGGTAATGCCGTGGCGAACACGTATACACTGAACCTGGATTTCGGCAGCGGCGTGGTGGTTCGCGGCGCGGGTTTCCTGCTCAATAACGAAATGGACGACTTCAGCGCCAAACCCGGCACCGCCAATGCCTTCGGCGTCGTCGGCCGGGACGCCAACGCCATCGCCCCGGGCAAGCGCATGCTCTCGTCGATGTCGCCGACCATCCTTACCCGCGATGGCCGCGTGGTGCTGGTGATCGGCACTCCCGGCGGTTCGCGGATTTTCACCTCGATCTTCCAGGTGCTGAACAATCTTTACGACTTTGCCATGCCGCTGCAGGATGCCGTCGCGGCGCAGCGCGTTCATCATCAGCTGCTGCCGAAAGATACCCTGTTCTATGACGACTACGCACCGCTCGACGGCCCGGTGGCCGACGAACTCAAGGCCATGGGTTATGTGCTGAAGGATCAGGGCTGGCGCATGGGGGACATCCAGGCGATCCGGGTATCCGACGACGGAACGCCGGTGACGGCCTCGGATCCGCGCGGGCGCGGCGAAGGCATGGTGGTGCCCTGACAGGTCCGGCGCTATGCCGGCTTCCCGCACAGCACGCCGACGTTCCTGGCGGGATACGGGCTGTCCATGGGTCTGGGTTTGCCGTAAAAAAAGCCTTGGCCGAAATCACAGCCCTCCGCGGCCAGCCAGCGGCTTTGCGCCGGTGTCTCGATACCCTCGGCGACGATGGCCATGCCAAGATCATGCCCCAGGGCGATGATGGAGCGCACAATGGTGCGCTGCCGGGCGTCGTCCAGGCGCGAGACGAAACAGCGGTCCACCTTCAGACGGTCGAAGCGCAAGCGCCCAAGGCGCGCCATCCCGGAAAAGCCGGTGCCGAAATCATCGATCGATACGCTCGCGCCGCGGGCCCGCAACGCATCGATGACGGCCTCCGCGCCATCGGCGTGGTGCGACATGGCGCTTTCCGTCACCTCCAGTTCCAGACGCGCCGGCGAAAACCCCGCCTCATCGAGAATGCCGAGAATCCGTCCCGCGGTCGCCGGATCTTTCAGTTCGAGCGCCGACAGGTTGAAGGACAGGCCAAGATGCGCGGGCCAGGCGAGGGCGTCGCGGCACGCCATGGCCAGAAGCCGTGCGCTGAGCGGGCCGATCAGGCCGTCTTCTTCGGCGATGCCGATGAAGCGTCCCGGAGGAATCCAGCCAAGACGATCGTCGCGCAGCCTTGCCAACGCCTCGAACCCCGCCACGCGCCGGCTGCGCAGATCGACGATGGGCTGATAATGCAGGGTCAGCGCCATGCCCTCTTCCTCATCCATCAGCGCTCTGCGGATACGGCGGCGCTCGTCTTCGCGCCGGCCCATGTCCGCGTCGAAAAACGCCACGCCCCCATGAGCAGCGCGCCGGACCTCGCGCAAGGCGAGATCGGCACGCGCCAGCAGCGTCGAGCGTTCGCGGCCGTCCGATGGGCAGCACGCCGCACCGCAGCTGACCGATATCGTCTGCGGAGCCGCGAGCGCGGGCATCGGTCTGCCAAGCTCGGCGATCAGGCGCGACAGCAAAGGCGCCGCGCGGACACGGTCGGGCACGGAGCGCAGCAAAAGCGCGAACTCGTCGCCGCTTAGCCGGAATACTCCATCGCCGTCGCCCACCCCCTCGCGCAAGCGGGCCGCCATCGTTTCGAGCACGGCGTCCCCGACCGGGTAGCCGTGCGCGTCATTGATGCGCCGAAAACCGTCGATATTGAGCAGCGCCACGCAAAATCCGTCTTGTCCGGCCGCGGAAAAGCGGCCGTACAGTTCGGAACGGCCGGGCAGGACGGACAGAACGTCGCGGCGGCGCGCCACGCGCCGCCATAGCCATACCGCACCGGCCAGCGTCAACAACACGGCGATGATCACGACAGCGGCCGACATGGGACGCCCCCCCTGGAAAATCAGACTTTATAGCGCATGACCACGCCGACGATGCCGTGCACCTGCTCCTTGAGCTTGTGGTTGAGCTCCTCCGACTGGCGCGCCGCGTGCGCGTTGTTCTGGGCCTGCAGCGCGACCTGCTCGACGCGCTGGGCCAGCAGCTGGCTCGCGGAGCTCTGCTCGCCGATGCTGTCGCTGATCTCGCTGACCAGGCGCATGGCATTGCCGGTGGTCTCGCGAATCTGGCGGATCGCTTCGTTCGCGGCGTTGGCCTTGTCCACATCTCGGGTCACCTGGCTGGCCATGGTTTCGATGGTATCGACCGCCGAATCGGTGGAGCGCCGCATGCTGTCGATCACCGCGTTGATCTCGGTGGTCGACAGGGCGGTGCGCTCCGAGAGCTTGCGCACTTCGTCCGCCACCACCGCGAACCCCCGGCCGGTTTCACCGGCCCGCGCCGCTTCGATGGCCGCGTTGAGCGCCAGAAGGTTGGTCTGTTCGGCGATGTCCTTGATCACGCCGAGCACCACGGCGATCTTGGCGGCGTCGTTCTGCATGGCCTTGACACGCGACGCGGTCTCGCTCATCTGTTCGGCCATGGAGCGGATGCTGTCGATGGTTTCGAGAATCGCCTCGCTGCCGCGCAGCGCCGCATCGCCGGCCTCGGCGGTCTGGCCGGAGGCGTCGCGGGCGCGTTCGGCCACCAGATTGATGCTGACCGTCAACTCCTCGACCGACGCGGCCATTTCCGATGCCGCGTCGCTCTGTCCCGAGGACGCGCCGGCGATGCCCGTCGCGGTCTGGGCGACATGATCCATTCCACGGTCGACCTCGCCCAGCACCGACAGGATGTCCGCGAAACTGGCTTGCAGCTTGTCGAGCAACTGGTTGAACGCGCCGGCGGTCTGCCCCAGCTCATCACGGTTCAGGACTTCGGCGCGCTGACGGAAGTCCAGCGAGTCTGTCACCCCGGTCAGCGTGGCGGCGATCGCCCGGACACTGCGGCGCAACGACAGGAAAAGCTGCAGCGCGATCAGCGCGGACACCAGGAAAATCACCAGTGCGACCGTCACCAGGATCGTCAGCGCGCGGTCATAGGCCACTTTGTTCTCCTCGGCGAGAACTTTGGCATGGCCATAGTTGTAATCGATATGCTTGTTGAGCACATCCCTCAGCGTATTGGCCGCCTTGCCCAGTTCCCCGCCGATCAGCAGCGACTGCGCCTGGGCGGTCTGCCCGCTTCGCGACAGCGTGAAGAACGGCTGGCGCAATTGCCGGAAACTCGCCAGCGCCTCGCGCTCCTGCGCCAGCAGGCGGCGATCCTCGTCGTCGACGGCAAGACGCTCGCCGTACTCTTTGAGCGCGCTGTCGAGCTGGCGATCCGCTTCGGCGATCTCGCCATCCAGCCGCGCCTTCTGCTCGGCCGCCGCCACGATCGAGTGCCGGTAGTTCAATAGACGCATGTCGGTCAGCGCCGCCTTGGCGCGGTCGAGCGTCTGTATGCTGGGCACGGTGTTGGCCATGATGTATTCGAAGCGCTGATTGGCCTCGTTCAACTTCATCAGGGCAAGAACCGCCGTCACCACGAGCGCGAGCAGGGGGACGGCCAGGGACAGGAGGATTTTCTGGGTGATCTTCATACAAGGTTCCAACGTTCACAGACAATGAGAAACTCGGCGGATCGCAACGGATCCTTCAGGAGAGCGCCGTTTTGCCGCTCTTCCTCAATTCCCTTGGCGTCATGCCGAACCAGCGCAGGCAGGCTTTGTGCAGTGTGCTCTGGTTGGCATATCCCAACGCCTGGGAAATCACGCCGAAGCCCATCCGGGTATCGAGCACCATTTCCGAGAACAGTTGTTTTCTTGCCGCATCGACAAGACCGGTGAAGGTCAGTCCGGCGCGCGCCAGTTGCCGCTGAAAGGTTCGTGCATGCAATTGATACCGTTGCGCTAACGTATCTAAATGACATTCGGACATCAGAATCAGCAGCCGTACCTGGTTCCGGACATCCTGCTCGAACCTGTGGACCTGCCGGCGGGTATGCATCAGCTTGTCCCGAAGCTGGAAATACATCGCGTAGTTGTAGCTTGGCATCGGCCGGCGCAGTGCGCCGAGCTTGAATTCGACGGCATTCAGGGATTGACGGAACGAAACGGGGACACCGAAATAATTGGCGTAATCGAGCGTGTTCACTCGCGGACTGTGACGGAAGCAGATCGCCTCGGGACCGGAGTCGGGCGGTCCCAGCGCCTGATAGACCTTGCAGGATAGCGATATAGCATATTCAATAATTTGTACTATCGTTACCTGAATATCTAGATTTATATCGAGATAGAAATAAACCCGGTCCCGGTCTTCATCTATTCGTAAAACAGCGCAAATCGCCGGACTGATTATTTGGCAATATTCACAAAAGTCCTGCAGAGCATCCAGAAAAGTCGGGGCGACGCGCGCCACCCGGAAAATATCCCCGATATCATCGAGGCGCCGCGCCTCGGCCATATAAAGTCCGATGCACGGCAATTGGCAAACTTGCGCGGCCTGCTCCAGCGCTTCGACGACCAGAGCAAGCGGGACAAGCTTTTCCGCGTTGACCAGCCAATCCGATTCAAGTTTGCAAAGAGCCATGAACCCGGCGACGTTTATATTATGTTCGCTCAGTATACTTGGTAAGGTATGAAGTAATGCTGAACGAACCAAGGCCGACATTATTCAGATCATCCGGAAATTATTTGGCAAGCGCTAAACGAAAATATTTTGAATGCATTCTTTTTTGCCAATCGAGATTAACTGATATTGGCATGTGACTCTATATGCATATTTTGTCTTTGCACGACAAAGCGATCCGTTATTTTTCGCTTATCACGACAGTCTTTGACCCAACGCACTCACAATTAAGACGATCGCATTTTTTGCGCTCGTAAACTCGCTCTTTTCACCCAGGATACGTTTCCCTTTTTCCCTCCAGCGCTCTTTTGCGCACCGCGCTCGGAGTGAGTCCGTACCAGCGCAGGCAAGCCTTGTGCAAGGTGCTCTGATTGGCATACCCCAAATGCAGGGAAATCACCCCAAGCGTGGTGCGCGGGTCGAGAATCATTTCGGCGAACAGCCGCCGCCTCGCGCATTCGAGCACTTCGGCGAAGGTGGTGCCGTGCCCCTCCAGGCGGCGCTGCAAAGAGCGCACGCCCATGCCGTACGATGCGGCCAGCGACTCCAGATCGCCGCGGGACATCAGAATCAGCAAGCGGGTACGGTTGAGCACATCGGCGGCGAACGAAAACCGCTGTTCGAAGGACGCGGCCAGCGCCTCGCGGCGGCAGCGGTACAGGGAGTCGTCGTGACCGGGCAGCGGAGCCAGAGCCTCGGGCAACGAGAATTCGAGGGTGTTGAGCGGCTGGCGGAACAAAACCGGCGCACCGAAATAATGGCTGTAATCCAGCCCGTGCGAGCGGGGGCTGTGGCGGAACGTCAGCGCGACAGGCTGCACGGCTCCGCCGCTCAGGGTTCGCATCATGCGCGCCACGAGCGCCAGCAGGTACTCCATGATTTGCACCAGCCGGGCCGGCGCCTCCAGATTGATCTCGATGGCGAACACCACCCTGTCCCGCCCGGTGTCGACATTCACCATGGCGCCCAGGGCCGGACTGATCAGCGCGGCGAACGCGCAAAAATCCCGCAATGCGCACAGCACGCTCGGCGCGGAACCGGCCAGCGGATAGTAATCGCCCACATCGTCAAGGCGGCGCAGCTCGGCCATGTAAAGCCCGATGCTTGGCAGCCCGCAGCGCAGCGCCGCCGCTTCGATGGCGTTCACCGCCAGGCCGAACGGCAGGCGGGCGGACGGATCGCGCAGCATGGCCGCATCCAGGCCGCACGAAGCCCGCGCATCAAGCCCCTGTTCCTTCAGGATGGCCAGCAGGGGGTGCAGCATCGACGCGCGTATCGTGGCCGTCATGGTATTTGCGCCTTCTTCGACAATGGCCGGAGCCTCCTTGCGTCCGGTCAGGCCATGTCGCCGAAGACACGCGCGGCGCCAGCCGTCACGATCCGACCGGCCGGCACCGCACAACACGGGCCGGCCCGGTCAGTATAGACAGCGCGGTCACTTCAGATAGCGGCGCAGCAGGATTGCCACGTCTTCCACATCGGCCCGGCGCCGCGCGCCGTCGTCGGCATCGGGGCCCAGGTGTTCGCGCAGATGGTCTTCCAGCATGCGCACCAGCAAACCGTTGGCCGCGCCGCGCACCGCCGCGACCTGCTGCAGGATGGCCATGCAGCCCGCGTCGTCGCGCAGCGCGTTTTCCAGGGCCTCGACCTGGCCACGGATGCGTCTGACCCGTGTCAGCAAAGCCTGCTTATCGCGTGTGGTATGCGTCATGGCGCGTTGTCTTCTCCAATGTTTTATACTGGGGGACAGTATAGTTCACTCTGCATTCATCGACACCTGACGAGGAGCGACAGCGTCCCATGCCCCCCCTTGCCGATCTGATTCAACAAGGCTCGAACAACCTCTGGCTGTTCATTCCCTCGGCGATTTTGCTGGGCGCCCTGCACGGGCTCGAGCCGGGCCACTCCAAAACCATGATGGCCGCGTTCATCATCGCCATCCGCGGCACGGTCGTCCAGGCGGTTCTGCTCGGGCTTTGCGCGGCGCTGTCCCATTCTCTGGTGGTCTGGCTCCTGGCCGCCGCCGCGCTCGAATTCGGCAATCGCCTGATCGCCGAACAGGCCGAACCCTGGTTCATGCTGCTCTCCGGCGCCATCGTCATCGGCATGGCGCTGTGGATGGCCTGGCGCACCCGGCGCGATGTCCTCGCCGCGGGCCGCCATGATCACGTCCATCGCCATCATGGACGCCATCGCGCCCGCGCGCCGTCGCCCGGAGCGGCCAGCCTGCGCTACCGGCGCCACGACCCGGATACCGGCTACCAGGACGCGCACGCACGCGAGCATGCCGAAGACATCCGCCGGCGTTTCGCCGGCAAGGAGGCATCGACCGCCCAGATCGCCTTGTTCGGCCTCACCGGCGGGCTGCTCCCCTGTCCGGCCTCGGTGACGCTGCTGATGATTTGCCTGCATCTGAAGCGCTTCGCGCTGGGCGCGGCACTGGTGCTGTCGTTCAGCGCCGGACTGGCCATCGCACTGGTCGGCGTGGGCGTCGTCTCGGCGCTCGCCGCCTCGGCGATGGCACGCCGTTCGGGACGCCTGGGCGAACTGGCGCGCCGCGCGCCTTACCTGTCGAGTATCCTGATGCTGGCCATCGGGAGTTTCATGCTGCTGCAGGGCGCCCGGCACCTTGCGCCCTGACGCGCGTCCGGTTGCCCGCCGCCCGGTAACGGGTTAGGATGGCGGAATCGTATCCACCTCATTGAAAAGAAAGGAGGTTAATATGGCATTTTCGATGGTCACAGTCCGCTGGCTGGTCCAATCCTTCAGCATAGCCAACGGCTCCCGCCCGAGTTTCGCCGCACTGCGATAACCGGGCCGGAGCAACACCCCGCCTATACCGTATTACGGGCCAACCCCGGCTCTCCGTTGTCGTCAGTGCTCTGTCGATAGGGATGCGTGCGTCCCATGAATTCAGGCAAGAGCCATCATGACAACTTTGATTTCCTCCCAATCCCTGCAACTCGACACAGCCGACGGCACGCTGTTCGAGGATCTTTCCTTTACGCTGAATGTCGGCGACCGCATCGGTCTGATCGGTCACAACGGCAGTGGCAAGAGCACGCTGTTGCGCCTGCTCGCCGGCACCCTCGAAGCCACTTCCGGCGAAATCCGGCGCGCTCGGCAGTGCCGCATGCAGATCGTCGAACAGCATCTGCCCGCGCGGCTTGGCCGGCTTTCGCTGCGCGACGCGCTGCTTGACGCGCTCGATTCGCCCGCCGACGCCTGGCGCGCCGACAGCCTGATCGCCGAACTGGGCTTCGCCCCGGAGCATGCCCCGGTGCGGGCCGATGCGCTCAGCGGCGGGCAGCACTCCCGCCTGCTGATCGGCCGCGCGCTGCTCAAGGAGCCCAATGTGCTGCTGCTGGACGAACCGGGCAACCATCTGGATCTGCCCTCCATGTTGTGGCTCGAAGGGTTTCTGCAGCGCTTTCGCGGCGGTTTCATCCTGGTCTCCCACGATGCGAGGCTGCTCGACAACGTCACCCGCGCAAGCTGGATACTGCGCGACCGGCGGCTGTACGCCTTCGACGCCCCCTGCAGCGGGGCGCGCGGCTATCTGGCGCAAATGGACGAGGCCGCGCGCGCGCGCCACGGCGCCCAGCAAAAAGAAATCGACCGGCTGGCGGCCAGCAGCCGCCGGCTGGCCATCTGGGGCAAAACCTACGACAACGAGGATCTGGCGCGCAAAGCGAAAGCCATGCAAAAACGCGTCGACGCCCTGAAGGACGAACAGGTGTTCGTGACACGCGGCGCCCCCTGGCGTCTGGTTCTGAGCGGCGAGGCCCTGCCCGGCCGGCGGCTCCTCGAACTGGACCACCTGGCCGTCCGTCCCGCCGACGGACTTCCCGTCCTGTTCGACACCGGACCGCAGTCGATCCGTTGCGGCGACCGGGTCGCGCTCATCGGCGCCAACGGCAGCGGCAAATCCTCGCTGCTGCGCCAGTGCTGGCGCGCTCTGGCATCCGGCGGCGAGGACGGCATCGCCTTTCACGGCAAAGCGGCGATCGGCTATTACGACCAAAGCCTGAAGCAGCTGGACGACGCGGCGTCCCTGAGCGACGCGCTCGAACCGTTCGCCCGGATCGCCGAACAGGAGCGCCGCAAGGCGCTGATCCGGGCGGGTTTTGCTTACGAGCGCCACGGCCAGACCGTCGCCACGCTTAGCGGCGGCGAGCGTTCGCGCCTGCTGTTTCTCGCGCTGTCACTGGCGCGCCATCATTTTCTGCTGCTGGACGAGCCGACCAATCACCTGGATCTGGAAGGCAAGGAACAACTGGCCGGCGCGCTCGCGGAATTTACCGGGGGATTCTTGCTGGTCTCTCACGAACGGGCCCTGATCGAAGCGGCCTGCCAGCGCTTCTGGGTCGTCAAGGACGGGCGTCTGACCGAATGGCAGGATGCCGATACCGCTTACCGGAGCCTTGCCGGCACCGGCGAGCCGCGCGCCGCGGCCGATCCGGCCCTCCCCGTACCGGCAACGGGCGAAGCCGCCGCTAACAGCGAGGAAGCGCTGCTCGCGCGCCTGTACGAACTGGAAGCGGCCCTGGCCGCCGATCTGGCCCGGAAACCCGCGCACCAGAAACCCGCGCGCCAGGCACAATGGCGTCAGGAAATCCGCCGGTTAGAAGCGCGTCTGGGATGGTAGGAACAGCGCAATTACCGGCATGTGCCGCCCGATTCCGATACCCTGCGCGAAAGGGTCGGTTATAGTCGGGCGGTGGCGCCAGACCGGGTTTCTGGCCGGCCGCCGGACGTGGCGGCCCCTGTTAACGCACACAAGAAAGGAAATCGAATGTCACGTCGCCATGCGCTGCTGATCGCGAGCGCCCTGCTCGGCGGCTGCGCGGTGAAAACACCGCCGGTTGTCCATACACCGCCGCGACCGGTCGAACTGGCCGCGTTGCCCCCCGCCGCCGACAGCGACCTGCGGGCCGGCTTCGATGTCTGGCGCGAGCATTGCGGCCGGGCGCGCTACGGCGACGCCTGGCAAACGGCCTGCCGCGAGGCCCGGTCCCTGCCTGACGATGCCGATGCGATCCGCCGCTTTCTGGAACAGCGCATGCAGATCCGGCCGCTGCTGGGCGAGACCGGCGGCGACACCGGGCTGATCACCGGCTATTACGAACCGGTCTACCGCGGCAGCCTGACGCCGGACAGCGCATTCAAGGTGCCGGTGTACGGCGTGCCGGACGATCTGGTCACGGTCTCGCTCGCCGGCGTCTATCCGGAGCTGAAGGGCAAGCGGCTGCGCGGCCGGCTGTCCGGGCGCCAAGTGGTGCCCTACGACGATGCCGCGACCTTGCTGCGCCAGGGAGCGAAAGCGCCGGCGCTCGCCTGGCTGGCAAATCCGATGGATCTGCAGTTCCTGCAGGTTCAGGGTTCCGGACGAATTCGGCTCGGCAACGGCCGTGAGCTGCGGGTCGGCTATGCCGATCAGAATGGCCATCCTTACCGCCCGATCGGCCGCTGGCTGATCGAGCAGGGCGAACTCAAACCCGGCACGGTGACGATGGACAGCATCCGGGCATGGGCCGATGCCCACCCCGCGCGTGTCGCGGACCTCGTGTCGTCCAACCCGAGCTATGTGTTTTTCCGCACACTGCCCGATAGCGATTCCGGGCCGATCGGCGCGTCGGGCGTTCCGCTGACCGCCGGCTACAGCATCGCCTCCGACCCGACCGTCGTGCCGCCGGGGAGCCTTGTCTGGCTTGCCACCACCTTTCCGGATGGCCCGCTCCTGACACGCCCCGTCGTCGCCCAGGATACCGGCGGCGCCATCAAGGGCCGCGTCAGGGCCGATCTGTTCTGGGGGACGGGCGATCAAGCCGGACGCCTCGCCGGACGAATGCAGCAGCCCGGCAGGATGTGGTTGTTCTGGCCGCGCGGGGAGCCTTTGCCCGACAGTGTCGCCGCCCGGAAGTGACACACGGGATCAGCGCCAGTCGCCGTCCTTGCGGCCGGAAAGGGGCGGGAGGCCGTTGCGGGCCATGTCCCGGTAACGCTCCAGCGCCTCGGTCTCGGCGCGCAGGGTGCGGTTCGTATGTATCGTCATGCCCCGCCACCACAGACGGGCGAGATGGCCAAGCCAGTTCAGGGGAAACGGACGGTCGGATTTCATGGAAATGTCCTCGTGATGTTGTTATTGCTACCCCATCAGCGTAGACTGTAAGTGGATCATCAAGAAGCGCCACAATAACGTTTTTTCAATGGACCACTTGCCCGATGCGCACGATCAAAACCCCGGATTTTCCCCTGCTAGAACCCGCAGGCCCGGTGCCGATGACCCGCCAGGATCAGGTGTACCGCAGTCTGCGCCAGGCCATCGCCAGCGGCCGCCTGGCGCGGGGCTCGCAGGTGCCGTCCAGCCGGGAACTGTCCACGCGCTGGAAGCTGTCGCGCGGCACGGTGGAGCAGGCCTACGAACGGCTGTGCATCGAAGGCTACCTTGACCGGCGGCGCGGCGCGGGCACCTTCGTCGCGGCCAGCCTGCCCGAGCATTTTCTGGTGCCGGATACCCCGTGCCGGGTGCCATGCGGCCCCGGCGGAACCCCCTCCGCGCCGTTGCCGTCCCCGGCCTCGCTCAATCATTGCAGCTCGCTGCGCCTTGGCGACGCCTTCGCCTCGCCACTCGCCGATCCGCTGCTGCTGGACATGGACAAATGGCGCCGCCACCTGACCCAGGCCACGCGCCGCATCCATCCGGCCGACATGCATCTGATGGACAGCGCGGGTCTCGCGGCGCTCAGGGAGGCCATCGTCGGGTACGTGAAAACCCTGCGCGGCATCGACTGCGATCCGGACGACGTGGTGGTCACCACCGGTATCCGGCAATCCATCAGCCTGGTGTCGGGCATGCTCGCCCCCCCGGACAACCTCGTGCACATCGAGGACCCGGGCTATCTGTTGACCCGGCGGCTGTTCGAGGCGCGCCACCTGCGCGTGCTTCCCGCGCCGGTGGACGAAGAGGGGATTCGCGTGTCCACCCTGGACGAGCGCGCCGCCGCGGTTTACGTGACCCCCGCGCACCAGTCGCCCCTGGGGGTCACCATGAGCGCCTCGCGCCGCGCCGAACTGCTCGGCTGGGCGCGAAAGCATGGCGCGCTGATCATCGAAGACGATTACGACAGCGAGTACAGCTATCTCAAATCGCCGCCCCCGGCCCTCAAATCCAGCGACCGGGACGACCATGTGCTGTTTTGCAGCAGCTTCAACAAGGTGCTGTATTCGGCCTTGCGCATCGGGTTCATGATTCCGCCTCGCGCCTGGCGCGACGACCTGATCCACCAGCTGCGGGCCACCGGCGCCCAGCCCGGCCAGATCGAACAGCAGGCGCTGGCCTCGATGATCGCCAGCGGCGACATCTACGCGCATATCCGCCAGAGCCGGCGAGTCTACGAGCGGCGGCGCGATATCGTGCTGCAGGCGCTCTCGCGCTGGATCGACAAATCGCACATCGCCGGCGAGCACTGCGGCTTCCATTTCGTGATCCGCCTGCCCGCCGGCATGGACGATGCCGCGCTATCGCGGGAACTGGCCCGCGCGGGGCTGTATCTGCGCCCCGTGTCCGACTACGCGATCGTGCCGCGGCTGTCCGGCCTGCTCGTTGGATTCGCCTCGGTGCCGGATGCGGAGCTGGCCGACGCGGCCGAACGACTGGGCCGGGAACTGGCCGCGCGCGGGATGTGAGCCACACGGGCAAAAAAAGACCGGCGCGGGGCCGGTCAACGGGGCACAACACAGGCTGAAGAAAACTAGTGTTTCGTACGGTGCAGCGAATACAGCACGCCGCCGGCGAGCAGGCCGAGCGTCACCGTCAGCGAGACTGGCGGGGTGATGTGGAATCCCACCCACTGCTGATCATGCAGGTAGGTCAGCCCCACCTTCGTGCCGATGAACACCAGCACCAGCGACAGCGCGTATTTCAGATAGTGGAAGCGCTCCACCATCGCCGACAGGGCGAAATACAGGGCGCGCAGCCCGAGAATCGCGAAAATGTTCGAGGTGTAGACCAGGAACGGGTCCTGGGTGATGGCGAAAATCGCCGGAATGCTGTCCACCGCGAACACCAGGTCGGCCGTCTCCACCAGAATCAGCGTCAGGAACAGCGGGGTCGCCCACCAGCCGGGCGCCAGTCCGTGCGCCTCGCCGCGCACCACGAACGCTTTGCCGACCAGCGTCGGCGTCAGGCGCAAGTGGCCACGCAAAAAACGGTAGACGCGGTTTTCCTCGAGGGGGCGCGGCGTGTCGTCGGCGAACAGCATCTTCACGCCGGTCACGATGAGGAACAGGCCGAACAGCAGCAGCACCCACTGGAATTTCGCCACCAGGAAGGCGCCCAGGCCGATCATCACCGCGCGCATCACGATCACGCCGAGAATGCCCCAGAACAGCACCCGGTGCTGCAGGGCGCGCGGAATCCCCATCCCCCCGAAAATCAGCGCCATCACGAAGATGTTGTCCATCGACAGCGACTTTTCCACGAGATAGCCGGTGAGATACTGCATGCCGGCATCGGCGCCCCGGTACCAGGCCACCCAGCCGCCGAACGCGAGGCCGGCGGCGATGTAGAACGCCGACAGCTTGAGGCTTTCGGACACCGAAATCTCGTGCTGGTCCTTGTGCAGGACACCCAGGTCGAACGCCAGGAGCACCAGAACCAGCACCATGAACATCAGCCACACCCAGAGCGGGTAGCCGGCCCACAAGGTCGTCAAGGCTTCCAAAAGCGGCGTCTCCTTATTAAACGGCGCGGCGAGCGCTCAGCGCTTCGATGCGCGACTCAAGGCTCGGATGGCTGGAAAACAGCGCGACCAGACCTTCGCGTCCCGAGATCCCCGAGGCGGCCATGGAGGCCGGCAAGGCGCCGCTGTCCATCCCGCCAAGACGGCGCAGCGCCGCCACCATCGGCTCGGGGCTGCCCAGGAGGGCCGCGGCGCCGGCATCCGCGCGGTATTCGCGCTGACGCGAGAAGTACATGACCACGGCAGAGGCGAGGATGCCGAACAGGATCTCGCACACCACCACGGTGACGAAATAGCCGATGCCGGTGCCGCTCGATTCGCTGTCCTTGTTGAGCGCCTTGTCGACGAAAAAGCCCACCACGCGCGCCAGGAAGAACACGAAGGTGTTGACCACACCCTGGATCAGCGTCAGCGTCACCATGTCGCCGTTGGCGATGTGCGCCACTTCGTGAGCGAGCACCGCTTCGACTTCCTTCTCGTTCATGTTGGCCAGCAGGCCCGTGGACACCGCCACCAGCGAACTGTTGCGGCTCGCGCCGGTCGCGAACGCGTTCGGCTCGCCCTCGTAGATCGCCACTTCCGGCATCGCCAGCCCGGCGCGGTCGCTGAGCTTCTGAACCGTGAACATCAGCCAGCGCTCCGTCTCGTTGGACGGCTGCTCGATGACGCGCGCGCCGGTCGACCACTTGGCCATGGTCTTGGACAACAGCAGCGAAATGAAGGCGCCGCCAAACCCCATCAGCGCCGAAAACGCCAGCAACGTGGTCAGGTTCAACCCGCCGCCGGACACGAAGCGGTTAAGGCCCAGCAAATGGGCGGCCACCGAGAGCACCAGCATCACCGCGATGTTGGTGACGATCAGAAGAATCACGCGTTTCATGTGAGTCGTCCTTGAAAGTAATAACGTGAAGTGCAGCATAGATGAATTTAAGGCACGAATAAATCGAATATAATCGGAAGATCAGTACGAAAATTTCGAATCATGACCGGCAAACTGAATTACAAGCATTTGCGCTACTTCTGGGCTGTGGCCCGCGAAGGGAGCGTCAGCGGCGCGGCCCGCTCGCTCGGCATGAGCGCCCAGACGGTCAGCGGCCAGATCTCGCGTCTCGAGCAGACGCTCGGGCAGGCGCTGTTCACGCTGGAAGGGCGGCGCCTGGCGCTCACCGACGCCGGCCGCCTGGCCCTGCGCTACGCGGACACGATTTTTCAGTTGGGGGAGGAACTGGAGGATTCGCTGCAGCAGGGCGAACTGACCCACAGTGTGCGCTTCACGGTCGGTATCGCCGATGTCGTGCCCAAGACCGTCTCCTGCCGACTGCTCGCACCGGCCATCGAAGGCCGTCATCCGGTGCGGCTGCGCTGCCTGGAAGGCGATTTCGACGATCTGTTGAGCGATCTGGCGCTGCACCGTCTGGACATGGTGCTCACCGACCGGCCGGTGCCGTCCGGCGCCCAGCAGCAATTCCGCTCGTTCCTGCTGGCCCGCTGTCCGGTCATGCTGTTCGGCGCGGGCGAGCTGGCCGACCGCTACCGGGAAGACTTCCCCGGGAGGCTCGACGGTGCGCCGATGCTGCTGCCGACCCGCGGCAACGTGCTGCGCAGCCAGCTTGACCAATGGCTCGACAGCGAAGGACTACGGGTCGATATCCGCGCGGAATTCGAGGACGGCGCGCTGCTCAACACCTTCGGCCGTCAGGGACTCGGCCTGTTCCCGGCCTCGGCGTTCGACGCCGCCGATATCGCCGAAACCTTCGCCGCCGGCCTCATCGGTCATGTTCCTGGGGTGTTCGAGCATTACTATGCCATCACCCACGCGCGCAAACTGCAGCATGTCGGCGTGGAGGCCGTACTCGCCTCGGCCATGCCGGAACAGGGCGCTTCGTGAGGCGATCCCCTCTGAAAAAACCTGCGACATCAGTCACTTAACATTTGCATTTTGTAGCATGGTTGCTATTGTCATCCTCATAAACAAGGCTTTCGCCGCACAACACACGAGGAGAGAACCATGAAACGCATCATCCCGCTGCTGTCCATCCTGCTCGCGCTTTGTACTGTGTTCTTGAGCCCGCCTTCCTTGGCGGGCGACTATACCCGCACCCGCTATCCCATCGTACTGGTGCACGGTCTGTTCGGTTTCGACACGGCGCTGGGTCTCGATTATTTCTACGGCATCCCCGCCGAATTGCGCGAGGGCGGCGCCAGGGTCTTCGTCGCCCAGGTCTCGGCCACCAACAGCAACGAAGTGCGCGGCGAGCAACTGCTCGCCGAAGTCGAGCGCATTCTCGCGATGACCGGCGCCGACAAGGTCAACCTGATCGGCCACAGCCAGGGCGCGCCGACAGTGCGCTACGTGGCCGCCGTGCGCCCGGATATCGTGGCGTCGGCGACCTCGGTGGGCGGTGTCAACGGCGGCTCCCGCGTCGCGGACCTGCTGCGCGCCGCCGCTCCTCCCGGATCACCCGCCGAAGCACTGGCGGCCAGGCTGGCCGGCACGCTCGCCAAACTGATCAGCCTTGTGTCGGGCAACCCTTCGCTGCCCCAGGTGCCGACCGCGGCGCTGAACTCGCTGACCACGGCGGGAATGGAGCGCTTCAACCGGCGCTTCCCCGAAGGCCTGCCCGCCAGCCGCTGCGGTGAAGGCGCCCACGAAACCGGTGGCGTGCGTTACTACTCGTGGAGCGGCACCAGCGGCCTGACCAACGTGCTCGATATCACCGACCCGGGCATCGGCATCCTGAGTCTGGTGCACGGCGAGGCCAACGACGGGCTGGTGAGCCGCTGCTCAAGCCATCTGGGTCAGGTCATCCGCAGCAATTACGCGATGAATCATCTCGATGAGGTCAATCAGATGGTCGGTCTGGTCAACCTCTTCGAGATCAGCCCGGTCACGCTGTTCCGCCAGCACGCCAATCGGCTGAAGGAAGCCGGACTGTGACATTCGCGGGACGATTCGCCGTCGCCGTGCTCGCGCTCGCGGTGGCGGCCATGATCTTCTGGCCCGGGCGGGACGACCCGCCGCCCCGTTCCGAATCGACCGGCGTGGCGTTGTCCCAGCAGGGCACCCAACCCGACGGCGCGGCGCGCGAAGCGCATGGCCGGCCGGTGGCCGACGCGGCGCTGCGCCGGCTGTTCGACTATCACCTCGCCGCGCTGGGCGAAAAAAGCGCCGCGGCGATCCGTCAGTCGCTCGCCGCGGCGCTGCCCGCCGGCCTTGACGCGCGGGCGCGCGGGGCGGTGCTCGACCTGTTCGACCGCTACCGTGCGTACAAGCAGGCCGTCGCCGCCCGAACGCCGGGTGCCGAAGAGTCGATGAAAGCCCGCCTCGACGCGATGCGTGCGCTGCGCGGGCGTTTTTTCCGGGAAGAGGAGGCGCGGGGGCTGTTCGGCGACAGTGACCGCTTCGACGATTTCAGCCTCGGGCTTCTGGCGATCCGCGCGGATCCCTCGCTCAGCGCCCAGGAAAAGACGCGCCGCGCCGGGGAGCTCGAGGCGGCCTTGCCGGCCGCCATGCAAGAAGCCCGGCGCGAGGCGGTGGCGCACACGGCGCTCGCCGACCAGGAGGCCGCGCTGCTGTCGCAAGGCGGCGGCGACGACGACCTTTACCGGCTGCGCAGCCGCGTGGCGGGCCAGGCCGCGGCCGGACGGCTCGCGGAAATGGACCGCCGGCAAACCGACTGGCAAAACCGCATCGCCGCCTACCGCGCCGAACGGGAACGCCTGGCCGGCAATGCCCGGCTCAGCCCCGCCGAGCGCGAGACGGCGCTGGCGGACTATGCCCTGGCGCATTTCGACAGCCACGAACGCCGACGGCTCGCGGCCTATTGACGCGCGCCCGGCTGGCGCGGCTTGAGAAACCTGTCCATCTGTCCGAGCATCCAGCCCGGATCGTCGTACATGATGTAATGCCGCGCCGACTCGCTGAGCGCCAGCGTCACGTCGCGCAGGCCCGAGAACTGGAGCCGGAACGTGTCCTCGACATCGCGCCGCGAGGCGACATCCCGATAGGCGACCCAACTGCCCAGCACCAGCGTCGGCGCCACGATGGCCGGCAAGCCGGGACGCAGGTCGGCCTTCATCATTTCGTAAGTCGCCTCGGCGATGGCGCGCCGGTCGGACGCCTTGTCCATGGCCAGCACCCGGTCGATGTCGACGGGGCGCGTCGCCAGGGTCGCCGCGACCTCGCGCCGGGTTTTCGGGTCGTGGGGCGCGTTGAGCGCTTCATCGCGGCTCCTGGCCGCCTGCCGTTCGATTCCGGCGGCCGGGATATCGTTATCCTCGGCCGCGCCGAGCGCGGGCAAGGTGTCGATGATCACCAGCGCGCCGACCATGCCCGGATGCCGTTCGGCAAAACCCAGCGCGATCGTGCCGCCGAGGTTGTGCCCCACCAGCACGGGCCGCTCCAGATGGCGCTCGCCAAGGTAGGCGGCGAGCGCCGCGTCGACCCTGGGCAGCAGGGCGCCTTTTATCGGCGGCGCGCCGCCCGAACCGGCCAGCGTCAACACATGGCATTCGTAACGGCCGGCGAAATGTTTCACTGTCCCGTCCCATACGGCGCCGGACGCGCCAAGGCCGGCGATCAGGATCATCGGCGGGCCCTGCCCCGACACATTGGCGACGAACGCCGCGGACTCCGGGCCGGCAACGGCAAGATACGGCAGGAACAGGGCAAGAGCGGCAAGACGACATATCACGACGGCCTCCATGTTCGCCTGAGCAACCATGCCAAAAGTATAACAAGCAATGCCGATGTTCTTGCCGCCGATGATCGCCGCAATCCACAACGACGCGTGCCCTCCTGTCCGACGCCCGATTCGACCGCAAGATGCGGAGTGCCCCGCCGCGCCCGCTCCCCTAGTCTGATACCGGCAAAGTCACCCACACCCCGGGAGGGATACCATGAAGAAGTTGGCGAACAAAACGGCGATCGTCACCGGCGCCAGTTCCGGCATCGGCCGCGAAACCGCGAAGCTTTTCGCGAGCGAAGGGGCCGGTGTCATCGTTGTCGCGCGCCGGGCGGCCGCGCTGGACTCGCTGGTCGGCGAAATCGCCGCCGCGGGCGGCCGGGCGGTGGCGCTGGCGGGCGACGTCCGGGACGAAGACTGCGCGAAGCGCGCCGTGGCGCTCGCGCGGGAGCGCTTCGGCGGCCTGGACATCGCGTTCAACAATGCCGGCTCGCTCGGCGCGCAAGGCTCCGTGACGGAGATGCCGCTCGATGGCTGGCGCGACACGCTCGACAGCAATCTGACCAGCGCCTTTCTCGCCGCGAAACACCAGATTCCCGCGATGCTCGAACGCGGCGCGGGCGCCTCGCTGATTTTCACTTCGTCATTCGTCGGTTACTCGGTCGGCTTCCCCGGCATGGCGGCCTACGCGGCCGCCAAAGCCGGTCTTGTCGGTCTGATGCGGACCCTGGCCGCCGAATACGGCGCGGCGGGACTGCGCGTCAACGCCCTGCTGCCGGGCGGCACCGACACCGAAATGGGACGGGCGGCGGCGAGCACGCCGGAACAAAAGGCGTTCGTTGAAAACCTGCATGCCATGAAGCGGCTCGCCAGTCCCGTCGAGATCGCGAGATCGGCGCTCTACCTGGCCTGCGACGACTCCAGCTTCACCACAGGAACCACACTGTTCGCCGATGGCGGCGTCTCGATCGCGCGCGTCTGAAAACCCGTGTCCGGCGCTGTCATCGGGCCGGACACGGAACTCACCCCTATAGCATATGAGAATCCTTCCCTTGAAATTAATTGGAAAATTTAATTTAATATGAAGAATTAACTTGCTTTAGGAGTGGTGTTTTGTCGTTGCCCCCCGCTGTCCGCTCGTCCTCGTCCCTGTTTCCGATGGTGCTGGCCCTGATTCTCGCCGGCCTCAACCTGCGCCCGTCGATGGCCGCCATCGGACCGCTGCTCACCCCGATCCGCGCCTCGCTGCCCTTGAGCTTCACGCTGATTTCCCTGCTGACCATGCTGCCGGTGCTGGCCATGGGCCTGGCCATGTCCGGCGGCGGCCGGCTTGCCGCGCGGCTTGGCGAGCACCGCGCGGTCGCGCTGTCGCTGGCGGTGATCGGCCTGTCCAGTCTCGCCCGCCTGTGGGCGGACGACGCCGTGGCGCTGATCCTCACCGCGGTGACCGCGGGCGCCGGCATCGCGGTGATCCAGGCGGTGATGCCCGGCATCATCAAACATCATTTTCCCGGGGGGGTGGCGTTGCTGATGGGGCTTTACGTGACCTCCATCATGGGCGGCGCGGCCATCGCCGCGGCGGCCTCGCCGTTCGTCGAAAGCTACGGCGGCTGGCATGCCGCTCTCGCGGTCTGGTCGGGACTGGCGGCTCTCGCGCTGGCGGCCTGGTACGCGGTGCGCCGCCAGGTCGGTGGCGTGGCCGCGCATGACGCCGACGACAACGAGGCGCCGGAATCGTTCGCGCGCAATCCTCGCGCCTGGCTGCTCGGCGTGTTTTTCGGGCTGGGCACGGCGTCCTACACCTGCGTGCTGGCGTGGCTGCCGCCCTATTTTGTGGAAATGGGCTGGAAAGACACCCAGGCCGGCCTGATGCTGGCTTTCCTGACCAGCATGGAAGTGCTCTCGGGTCTTGTGCTGCCGACGCTCGCGCAGCGCGCCACCGACCGCCGGCCGATCCTGTTCGCGGCGCTCGCCGGCGTGGTGGCGGGCTTCTCCGGCCTGCTGCTCGCCCCGACGGCCCTGCCGATGCTGTGGACCGGACTGCTCGGCTTCGGTATCGGCGGCGTGTTCCCGCTGACGCTGATCATCACCATGGATCACATCGCCAGCGCGCGCCGCGCCGGACGGCTCGCCGCTTTCGTGCAGGGCACCGGCTATTTCATCGCCGCGTTCTCGCCGATGGCGGCCGGGGCGATCCGCGACGCGACCCACGGTTTCGCCGGCGCCTGGCTGTTGCTGCTGGCCGTGACGCTGGGCATGCTGTTCATGGCCTCGCGCTTCGATCCGGCCCGCTACGAAGCGCTGTTCGCCCGGGCCTGATCCCGGCCGTCACAGCCAGCGCGACTCGGTGGTGAAGCACACGCTCAGCCACTGGGTCGTCTCGTCCAGCCCGAGGCGGCGGCACAGCGCGTCGCGGAAGGCGTCCTGGGCACGCACGCCGGCCAGCGGCGAATCGGGATGGATTTTCAGGTTGATGTCCAGAAAATACGTGCGGCCGGACTTGGCCACCGACGCCGTATGCCCGAGCACGCCATTCCCGGGCAGCATGACCTCGAGGGCCTCCGCGACATTCCGGCTCATCGCGTCCGGCGCGATGAACAGCACCTCCTTGAGGTTGGCTCGGATCACCGAGAGCGGAATCGTCAGCGACATCAGCGACAGCACCACGACCAGCAGGGGATCGACATACGGCAGCCAGCGCTCGAAGCGCGACCCTTCCATCAGCAGCGCGGCAAGAAAACCGAGGCCGATGCCGAAACTCAACAGTCCGTCCACCAGCCACTCGCGCGCGTCGACATCGACCAGCGAGGAACCGAGTTTTTTCGCCATCGCCGCTTCATAGCGGTACAGCAGCGCGCACACCACGATCACCGGAATCTCGTACCACAACGCGATGCCGGCGTCGACGCGGTGGCCTCCGCCGGCCAGCGCCATCGCCGCGGTGGTCAGCGCGTACAGGCACACCAGCAGGATCACCAGACCGTTGAACAGGTTGATCAACGGCTCGAAGCGCGAGTAACCGAACTGGAAGCGCTCGTTTTCGGGGCGGGTCACCAGATGCGACACCAGCATGCCAAGACTCGTCATGCCGGTGCTGATCAGCGTGAAAAAACCGTCGAACAGAATCGATTGCGAACCGATCGCCGCGCCGATGCCGATACCGAGCGTCGCCAGCGACAGGGTGCCGGCCAGAGAAACGGCCAGGGCCTTCTGTTCTTCGTTAAGACGGGTGAAACGCGATAGCGCGGGAGACATGGGCAGGATAGAAAAAACGATGATCACGACACCCGCCATCGTGACAATAAACGGCACGCGCTGGCAAGTGCCGGAGCGGACCGGTCATGCGCCGGCGAGAACCCCGCGGCGCGCGACGCCCAACTGGCGCGCAAGGGCGGCGAGGGTCAGCGCGCCGACCGCGAAAAGCGCGATCCAGGGCAATTCGGGCACCGCCTCCCGCCGCGCCAGATCGTAGAGCATGCCGCCACCGAAGTGGCCAAGCCCCCCGCCCAGCGCGAAACCGATACGCCCGAAGCCCAGATAGCTGCCGCGCCGCGCGGGATCGGCCATGCCGGCCACGAGGGTTTCCCGGGCGGGTTCGGCGATCAGCGTGCCAAGGTAAAAACCGCCCAGCAGCAGGAACATCGCCGTCACGCCGCCAGCCAGCGCCATCAACCCGAGGCACGCGGTCATCAGCGCCAGCCCGGCCATCAGGCGCTGCGGCAAGCTGAAATAGCGCTCGCCCAGCCGCGCGAGCGGATAGAGCAGGGTCAGCGACAGCGCGGTTTCCAGCGCGTACATCCCGCCCACCACGGTATCCGAGCCGGACAGATGCCGGAGCGCCACGGGAATGGTCAGCATGACCTGCACCAACAGCGCGTAATAGCCGCTGAGCGTCAGGACCAGCCGGCGAAAAGGCGCGTCGGCCAGAACGCGGCGCATGCCCGCCAGGATGGGCTCCCTCCGCGACGCGATGCGCCAGCGCGGCAAAAACAGCGCATTGATCAGCGCGGCGGCCAGAAACAGCCCCGCCCCCGCGCCGGCCACCCAGCGAAAATCATAGCGCATCAGCCAGCTGCCCAGCAGGGCGGCGCCCACCGCGCCGGCGCTGTCGCACATCATCAGCAGCGCGTAAAAACGGCTGCGCTCGCGCGGCCGGGTGAATTTCACCGCGAGCGCCGAGCGCGGCGGCTCGAACAGTGTGCCGCCGAAGGCCGAGAGCAGGCAGGCCAATATCAGAAGCGACGGTGTGTCGGCCGCCGCGAGGACGGCGAAGCCCGCCGCGCGGACCAGCATGCCGGCGACGATCAGCGGCTTGGCGCCGAAGCGGTCGGCCAGCGAGCCGCCGACCAGGCCGAATCCCTGCTGCGCCAGTTGGCGCAGCGCCAGCGCCGCGCCGACCAGCGCGCCGGCCCAGCCGAGCCGGTCCACGAAATGCAGACTCACCAGGGGAAACACCACGAAAAATCCGGCGACGACCAGAAGATTGTCGATCACGATAAAACATTTGCCGAAACGGCGGGCTGGCGAGGCGGGGGTCATCGCGAAGCTCCATGAACCAGGACCGGCACCAGTGTGACGCGCACTCTGCTATAGTTGAAGCGGTTATCCAGCTATAGTTTTTATAGATTTTCATTATGTCTGTTTCACTGACCGATCTGGCGCTGTTGTGCGATATCGCCGACCGGGGAAGCTTCAGCCAGGCGGCGGCCCTGCGCGGCTGGTCGCAGCCCCAGGTCAGCCAGCGCGTCGCCGCGCTGGAAGCCTGGCTCGGCGTTTCCCTGTTCGTCCGGCACCGGCGCGGCGCCGAACCCACCCAGGCCTGCCTCGCCTTTCTCGACACGGCGCGCGATGCCCTGGCCCGGCTGGATGCCGGCCGCGACGCCATCGCCGGCGCGCCGGCGCTGCCGCTGATGCCGATCGCCTGCATGCCGTCCCTGGCATCGACGCTGTTCGGACCGCTGATCACCGCGCTCGCCGATGCCCCGCTGGAGATCCGCTGCCAGACCGATCATTCTCCGAACATCATGGAAAACCTGCTGGCGGGACACACGCGGGTGGGATTCGTGCTCCGCTGCCCGCCGGTGGCGGGCATCGCCATGGAACGGCTGGCCCGTTCGCCGATCATCGCCGTCGCGGGCAGCGGGCACCCGCTGGCCGCGCGGACATCGCTCGAGATGGCCGATCTCGCGAATTGCCGACTTGTGCCGCAAGGATGGGGAGACGGCTGCGAAACATTGATACGGACACTGCGCTCCCTGCGCGGCAAGGCGCAGCCGCTGCACACCGTGCAGCCGGCCTCGGCGGCGCGGGAATTGGCGCTGCTGCACGGTTTCGTGGTGTTCATGCCGGCGCTCGCGGTCACCGACGATCTGTCGGCGGGCCGGCTCGTGCGCTTGCCGCTGGGCGACCTGCCGGCCTGGCAATGGGAAGTGATGATGGCGTGGCGCCCCGGCAAGCGCACGGACGCCGCGCGCGAGCGCATTCTTGACGCCGCCCGGGATATCGCCGCCAACTGGCGGCGGGCCGGCGTCTCGCTCTAGGATGCGGCGCGTCAGGCCGCCTGGGAAACGAGCCGCAGCACGGAAGAGCGGCGGCGGGCAAGATGCGCGCGGAACGCCGCGTCGTCCAGCAGGGCTTCGCCGATCTGCACGGCGTTGAGGGCGGCGCCCTTGCGCAGGTTGTCGCTGACGATCCACAGGGAAAGACCGGAGTCGAGGCTCACGTCGTCGCGCAGGCGCGACACGAACACCTCGTCGCGGCCCTCGACGAACAACGGCATGGCGAAGCGATCCTTGTCCGGTTCGTCAAGCAGCGCAACGCCCGGCGCCGCGGCCAGGATTTCCCGGGCGCGCGCGGCGCCCAGCGCGGAAGCGAACTCGATATTGACCGATGCGGAGTGGCCGACCATCACCGGCACGCGCACGCAGGTCACCGCCATGCGCACGTCGAAGCCAAGCATGCGGGCCGTTTCGGCCACCACTTTCTCTTCCTCGCCGGTGCTGCCGTCCTCGAGAAACGCGCCGATGCGCGGCACGACATTGAACGCCAGCGGCGCGGCCTCGCCCCCGCCCCAGCCGTCAGGCCAGGACATCGACCGGCCGTCATAGCGGGCGCTGCGGCTCTGGCGCGCGAGTTTTTCCAGACCGGCGCGGCCGGCTCCCGACACCGACTGGTAGGTCGACATCACCACGCGGCGCAGCGCGACCTCGCGGGCGAGCGGCGCCAGCACCATGGCAAGGGGAATGGCGGCGCAATTGCCGACCGGCAGGATGCGGCGCTTCTGCCATTCGCCGATCCTGTCGCCATTGACTTCGGGCACGATCAGCGGCACATCGCCGGCAAGCCGGAACGCGGAACTGTTGTCGATCACCACGCAGCCGGCGGCGGCGGCCTTCGGGCTGATCCGTCGCGACACCTCGGCCCCGGCTGACAGGAACAGAATGTCGGTGCCGGCGAAGTCGTGCTCGAACAGATCGCGCACCTCGAGCGTCTGCCCGGCGGCATGGATCACACTGCCCGCGCTGCGGGCCGACGCGAGCGGCACCAACTCGTCGGCGGGAAACCCGCGCTCCAGAAGAATGCGCAACAACTCCCTGCCCACATTGCCCGTCGCGCCGCCAATCGCAATCCGCACACCCATTTTGTTCCGGTTCCTGGTGATCTTATTGATCGATGGTGGAAGCTTATGCCTTGAGCACCCGGCGGACAAACGATATGATCTCACCTCAGCCATCAGAAAATTTCACAGGTAGCCGTGAACCTTCCTCCACTGAAAGCCCTGGTCGCCTTCGAAGCGGCGGCGCGTTTGAAGAACTTCACCCTGGCCGCCCGCGAGGTCTGCCTGACCCATGGCGCCATCAGCCGCCAGATCGCCCAGCTGGAGGACTATTTCGGCCAATCGCTGTTCCTGCGCCAGGCGCGCGGCGTGGCGCTGACCGAAACGGGAGAGCGCCTGTTCCGCCATGTCGCCCCGATGTTGTCCGGTCTGTCGGCGCTCGGCGACGAGCTGCGCGCCCGCACGGGCCCGGCGCTGGTGCGGGTCAGCCTGCCCCCTTCGTTCGGCGCGCACTGGCTGATGCCGCGCCTGCCCGAGTTCTACCATGCGTTCCCGGATATCGCCATCGAGCTGTCGGCGTCGCTGGAAGAGGCGGATCTGGCACGCGACGGATTCGATTTCGAAATCCGTTACGGCAAGGGAGAGTGGCCCGAAGCCATCAGCGAAAAACTGTGCAGCGAAGCGTTAAGCCCGGTGTGCCATCCCGACGTGAAAAAACGTCTTGGCGACCTCGCTTCGGCGCGCCTTGGCGCACCGCTGCTGCACGATGTGAACCACGCGCACTGGGAGTCGTGGCTCAAGGAGGCCGACCGCCTCGCGTGGCTGGACAGCGGCGGCATGATCTTCAACGATGGCAATCTGCTGATCGAAGCCGCGCTCAATGGCTTCGGCATCGCGATGGGGCGCTCCTGCCTGGTCGACCATCTGGTCAGCGCGGGACGCCTTGTCGAACCTTTCACGCTGCGGGTCGAATCCCCCCAAGCCTATTATCTGGCGCGTACGGCGCGCGCGCTGCAACCGGCCGCCGAACGTGTCTGGCAATGGCTGTTGCACCAGGGCGCGAGCTGACTGGTCGCCCATTTTTGATGGCTATCAATTGCCAATGTCGTAATTCTTGATCATAAGTTAATGTTTTTGCAGAATGTCGCGATGGATACCGAAAAGGCGTCGGGGTTCGCCCTCCCCCACGAAGAAGCCCTTGGCGCCGTCTGGCTGGTCGGCCGCGACCGGCGCATCGAATTCGCCAATGCCGCGGCATGCCGTCTGTCGGGGTTGCCGCCCGACGCAATGACCGGCCGTCCGGTCGATCAACGGTTCTTCTCCACGCCCGACGCCCCGCCTCTGCCCCTCGCGCAGGGCCCCGGTCTGCGTTTTAGCCGTGAGCCCCTTCCCGACGGGCGCCTCCTGATCCAGGCCGCCCATCCCCTGCATGAAACCTGGCGGCAAAGCGAAGCCCGCTTCCGTCTGATGTTCGAATGCAGCCCGGTCGGCAGTTTCCACTTCGACGCCACAGGCCGGATCACCGCCTGCAATGACCGCTTCGTCGCCCTGATGGGGTCAAGCCGCGATGCGCTCGAAGGGCTGGACATGCTGTCCCTGCCCGACAACCGCATCACGAACGCCGTGCGCACCGCGCTGGCCGGCGACAGCGGCGTGTACGAGGGCCGCTACCACTCGGTGACCGGGCGGCGCGATCTGGATGTGCGGGCACTGTTCGCGCCGCTGACGGATCATCGCGGCGAGGTGACGGGGGGCCTGGGACTGGTCGAGGATTTCAGCGAACGCAAGCATGCCGAGGAGGCGCTGCTCGCCTATCGCCAGCGGCTGGCGCTGCTCGTCGAGCAAACCGCGCTGGCGGTCATCGAATGGGACGAGCGCTTTTGCGTGCGCGACTGGAACCCGGCCGCCAGCCAGATGTTCGGCTACAGCCGCGAAGAGGCGATCGGGCAGCACGCCTATTTCATTCTTGACGAGACGGAGCGGCAACGGGTGAACGACCAGGTGCTCCAGTCGCTGCTCAGTCAGCGCGGCGGGCACCGCTTCACCAACAACAATCTGACCCGCGCCGGCCGTACGATTATCTGCGAATGGTTCAATACCACCCTGGTCGACAGCGACGGGCGCACCCTGGGTGTGATCTCCCTGGTGCTGGACATCACCGAGCGGCGGCTTGCCGAACAACAGATCCGTTATCTGGCGCACTACGACCCGCTGACCGGCCTGCCCAACCGCGCCCTGCTCACCGACCGCGCGGTCCAGGCCCTCAACGCCGCGCAAAGCGAGGACCGGCCGCTGGCGCTGATGTTTCTGGACATCGACCATTTCAAGAATGTCAACGACACGCTGGGGCACAGCATCGGCGACGCCCTGCTCGCCAAGCTCGCCCGGCGTTTCGGCACGGCCTTGCGGCGCACCGACACGGTGTCGCGCCTTGGCGGCGACGAGTTCATTTTCTTGCTGCCCGACTGCGATGCCGACGGCGCCGCCCACGTGGCCCAGCAACTGCTCGCGGAAACCGCGCGCGACTGCCGGATCGGGCTGCACGAATTCAGCGTCTCCGCCTCCATCGGCATCGCCCTGTACCCGGTCGACGGAACCGATTTCGAAACCCTCTCCCGCGCGGCCGATATCGCCATGTACCGCGCCAAGCAGGAAGGCCGCAACACCTTCCGGCTTTTCGAGCCGAAGATGCAGGAACGCGCGGCGCGCCATCTTGCCATTGAAAACGCGCTGCGGCGCGCGCTCGAACGCAACGAACTGACCTTGCACTACCAGCCGCAGCAATGCCTCAAAAGCGGTCGCATTCTCGGCGTGGAGGCGCTGCTGCGCTGGAAGAGCGCCGAGCTGGGCGACGTGCCTCCGGCCGAATTCATCCCTCTTGCCGAGGAAAGCGGGCTGATCGTTCCGATCGGGGAATGGGTCATGCGCACCGCGGCGCGACAGATGGTGGCCTGGATGGCGGCGGGGCTGCCTCCTCTGGTGGTGGCCGTCAATCTTTCCATGGTGCAGTTCCGCCAGAGCAATCTGCCCGCCCGGGTCGGCGCGATTCTCGCCGACACCGGACTGCCCGCCGGGCTTTTGGAAATCGAATTGACCGAAAGCGTGTCGATGAACCAGCCCGAAGCGGCCATCGCCATGACACGCGCGCTGCAGGCCTGCGGGGTCATGCTGTCCGTCGATGATTTCGGTACTTGCTATTCATCGCTCGCCTACCTCAAGCGCCTGTCCATCGACAAACTGAAAATCGACCGTTCGTTCATCGGGGAACTGGACACCGATCATGACGATCAGGCGATCGTATCGGCGATTGTCAGCCTGGCCGGTTCGCTGGGGCTGCAGACGGTGGCGGAAGGCGTCGAAAGCCCGGGACAACTGGATTTTCTGTCGCGGCTGGGTTGCGATATCGCCCAGGGGTATCTCATCTCCCGTCCGCTCGCCGCCCCGGACATGTTCCGCTGGCTCAAGAGCCGCGCGGGCTCCGTCCGCGCCGCGCCCCTCACTGCGGCGACGGCAGGGGCAGAACCATCGTCTGTTTGACCGGCTCGAGCGTCACGGTGGACTTGACGCTGCGCACCAGCGGCAGGCACATCAGCCGGCTCATCACGAACCGCGACAGCGACGGCAGGTCGGGCACCACGATGCGCAGCAGGTAGTCGGCCTCCCCCGCCGCCGCGTAGCACTCCAGCACTTCGGGCAGACGGGCGATGGCGTCGGCGAACTCCCTTAGCGATTGATCATTGTGCCGCTCGAGGCTGACATAGGCGAAGGCCGTCACCGACAGTCCCAATAAATCCGGCCTGAGCGCGATATGGTAGCCCTGGATGATGCCGGCCTCTTCCAGGCGCTGAATGCGCCGCCCGATCTGCGAAGCCGACAGGGGAACAGTCGCCGCCAGTTTCTGATGCGTCGCCCGCGCATCCTTCTGCAGCTCGGTCAAAATCATGTAGTCAAAGCGATCGCACTCGATATTGCGCATTTTCCGCACCAAAACAATCAATCATGCGGATATTCTGCGAAATTAACCCAATAATGGCAAGGATTGCGGCCCATCCGCACGCGGGTATGCGTAAACTGAAAGACTGCCCCCACTGACGGACTGTCCGACAATGACTGATCACCCCGATTTCGTGGTGCCCGACATCACCACTCGCAAAAATGCCGGCCTGGCGCACGACCCGCGCGATTTCACCCTGCCCCAGCCGGCGGCCCGCTATACGGACGAAGACCATGCCACCTGGGCGACCCTGTTCCGGCGCCAGAGCGACATGCTCGAAGGCCGCGCCTGCCGTGAGTTCCTCGAAGGACTCGATCTGCTCGGCATCGATGCGGAACGCATCCCGGACTTCGAGCGGCTCAACCGCACGCTGGCCGCGGCGACCGGCTGGCGTCTCGTCGCCGTGCCGGGGCTGATCCCGGACGAGGTGTTTTTCGGGCATCTGGCCGAACGCCGCTTCCCGGTGACCTGGTGGATCCGCGAACCGCACCAGCTGGACTACCTGCAAGAGCCGGACGTGTTTCACGACCTGTTCGGTCATGTGCCGCTGCTGGCCCACCCGGTGTTCGCCGACTATCTCGAGGCCTACGGCAAGGGCGGCATGAAGGCCAGCCGGCTGGGCGCTCTGCCGATGCTCGCGCGGCTTTACTGGTACACGGTGGAGTTCGGGCTGATCCGCGAGGGCGACGACCTGCGCATCTACGGCGCCGGCATCGTGTCGAGCCGCTCCGAATCGGTGTACTGCCTCGACAGCGCGAGTCCCAACCGGATCGGTTTCGACCTGGAGCGGGTGATTCGCACCCGCTACCGCATCGACACCTTCCAGAAAACCTATTTCGTGATCGACGATTTCGCCCAGCTGTTCGATGCCACGGCGCCCGACTTCACTCCGATTTACCACAAGCTCGCGGCCTTGCCGACCTACGGCGCCGGCGACATCGCGCCGGGCGACACGGTGCTGCAGGCGGGGAACCGCGAGGGCTGGGCCGACACGGACGATCTTTAGCGCTCGCCAGTGGCAACCGCGCCCGCCATTGCCTAGGATAAAAGCGGGCGCGCGGCTGCGCGCCTTCATCGCGCGGGCGGAGACGCACTATGGACAAAAACAAAGTACTGGTGATCGACGACGATCCCCTGGCCTTCGAAATCATCAAGGGCACCCTGAAAGAGAAATTCGCCCTGAGCTATGCCGCCACCGGCGAAGACGGACTGGCGCGGCTGGAAGGAGAGGATCCGTTTCTCATCCTGCTGGACATCCAGATGCCCGGCATCGACGGGTTCTCCGTCGCCTCGCGCATCCGCGACATGGCGCTGGCCGACCAGCCCTACATCATTTTCATTTCCGCCCACAACACCACCGAGGAAAGGCTCAAGGCCTACGCCGCCGGGGGCGACGATTTCATTCTCAAACCGCTGTCGCCCAAAGAAGTGCTGTTCAAGGCGGAGCTCGCCCAGGAAACCCATCACGATATCCAGCATCTGAAAGCCTCGGCGCAGGAGGCGGTCACCGCCGCCGAAGAGGCCCAGTGCCTGGGCATCGGAATGCAGTGCCTGCGCCGACTGCTGACCGGCCGCGAGCCGGGCGAGCTGGTCGATGCGTTGCTGGCGGCGCTCGCGGCTCTGGGGCTCAAGGGCGTGGCCCAGGCCTCGACGGACGGGGGGGTGGTGACACGCAATACCGAAGGACGGTCGAGCCAGATGGAGCGCGTGCTGCTGGAGGGACTGGCGACCGAGGAGCGGCATGTGGTGGATTACGGATCGCGCACCACCTTCCAGTACCCGGGATTGCAGTTGCTGGCCAAGAACATGCCGGAGGACGACGAGGAGCAGCGTTCGCGCTACCGCGATGTGCTGGTTCAACTGGCGCAAAGCGCCTCGGAACGCCTGGCGGCTTTCGCCCCCGCCCAGGCCGGCTCAGGCATCGAAGACGTCAAGCTCTACCACGCCGAGGTCCTGTCTATCCTCGGCGACGCGCGGCGCTCGCTGAGCGACACCGCGCATGAGCTCCGGCTCTCGCTCGATCAGGAAGACACCCTGCTTGACGTGATGAACGAGACCACGCGACGCGTCAACCGCACCTTGCAAACCTTCATTCGGCGATAGGAGCGGTGGCTCGGCCGCGCGACACGGCCAGCCCCACCGCGGCGCCAAGCACCAGCAGGCTGCCGGCGAGGCTCTGCGCCGACAGCGTTTCGCCAAGGAAGGCGATGCCAAGACCGACGGTCACCACCGGCTCGAGGGTCGACACGATCGAGGTCAGCGTCGGCCCGATCCGCCGCATGCCGACAAGAAACGCCGCCACCGCCATCACCGAACTGAAACCCGCCAGGGCGAAGAGCGCCAGCCAGCCGCGCGCGCTGTGAGGCAGCACCACACCGCCCTCCAGGCTCGCCAGCGCCAGATGCACCAGGGCGCTCGCCAAGAGCACCACGAAGGTCGAGGCAAGCGGATCGGTACGGGTGGCGAAGCGGCTGCCGATCAGGATGTACACCGCGTACAGGCTGCCCGACAGCAGGGCGAGCAACACCCCGGCGGGCCGGCCGGCAAGCGTCGCCTGGCCAAGCAGCATGGCCAGCCCCAGCACGCAGACGGCCAGCGCCAGCCCTTCGGCGCGGCCGAAGCGATCGAACCCCAGCAGCGCGGCGAGGATCGCCACCAGCACCGGGTAGGTATACACCAGCAAGGCCACCAGGCCGCTGCTCGCGTAGTGCAGCGCGGAAAAGTACCCCCAGGCGAGCGCGGCGAACAGCACGCCGAGCAGCGCGAAGCCGGCGAGCTCGCGTCCGCGCGGCAGACGCCGGCCGCTCATCGCCACCCAGCCGCCCAGGACCGCGGCCGCCAGCAGAAAACGCATGGCCAGCAGCGATGACGTGCCGACCCCATCGGCATAGTCCAGTCTCGCGAACAGCGCCATGCTGCCGAACCCCATGGCGGACAGCATCACCAGAAACGGTCCTAGCGTCTCTTTTTTCGTTGTCATCGTTGTCACCGCGCAATCCCGCATGTCATTTTCCGTCAGTCTAGGGGCTTGCCGGAACGCCGCGCAAACTGATAGTTTTCGGTCTATGCCATAATAATTTCATGCCAACCGATGAGCCGCCCCGATCTGCCCCCCCTGTTCGCCCTGCGCGCCTTCGAGGCCGCGGCGCGCCTCGAGAGCTTTTCCGAGGCGGCCGGCGAGCTGTGCCTGTCCAGCGGCGCCATCGCGCATCAGATCCGCCAGCTCGAGAGTTGGCTCGGCATGCCGCTGTTCACGCGCCTCACCCGCGGCGTGCGGCTGACGGCGGCCGGACGCCGCTACGCGTCGCAGGTCACGGCGCTGCTCGATGCGCTGGCCGAAGCCTCGAGCGCCTTGCGCCACGAAGCGCACGAAAGCCGCGCCGTGACAGTCAGCGCCATGCCCTCGCTGGTGACGCGCTGGCTGATGCCGCGCCTGCCGGATTTTCTCGCGGGCCACCCCGGCGTCGAAGTGCGGGTGCTCGCGGCGGTCAAACCGAGCGATCTGACGCGCGACGCGGTCGATGTGGCGATCCGTCTGGGATCGGGCCCCTATCCGGGGCTGCAGGACGACATCCTGTTCGGGGAGGCCTTCGTCGCGCTGGCGAGCCCGGCCTTCCTCGCCCGCCATCCGGTTCCCCGGCCGGAGGCGCTGCCGGGACTGCCGCTCTTGCACGACGTGATCATCGCGCAGATCGACAGGCAGACCGACTGGAAAAAATGGCTGGCGGCGGTGGGCGTGCCGGTATCGGGCCGCTTGCCCGGTTCGCTGTTTTCCCATACCTACCTGACGCTGGAGGCGGCGGCGGCCGGGCAGGGCGTGGCGATCGCCAGCCGTCCGCTGCTCGGCAACTTCGTCAGTTCCGGCCTCCTGGTCGAACTGTTCGGCGGGCTGTCGGTACAGGGCCCCTATCATTACCATTTGCTGCGCCTGCCGGAAGCCGAATCGCGTCCCCAGGTGAAAGCCTTCTGCGCGTGGGTGCGTGACGAAGCTGGCAAGACAACGGCGTAACGCCAGAAGGAAAAACGCGTGTTCAAGGGAATGGTATTCGGTCTGGCCGCCGGGGCC
Organism: Paludibacterium paludis; assembly: GCF_018802605.1. NCBI lineage: Bacteria > Pseudomonadati > Pseudomonadota > Betaproteobacteria > Neisseriales > Chromobacteriaceae > Paludibacterium > Paludibacterium paludis. The sequence goes on from NZ_CP069161.1 coordinate 78,948, forward strand.
TTGTGGGGCATGGTGTTCATCGCGCCCCGGCTGCTCGACGGATTTTCACCGATGCTGCTGTCGGTGGCGCGCTACCTGGCGTACGGAGTGTTCGCCGTGGCGATGGCCATCCCGCTGGGGCGGCGCCTGTTCGGCAAGGTGACCGCGCGCGACTGGCGGGCGCTGGCCTGGCTCAGCCTCGCCGGCAACAATGTCTATTACCTGTTGCTGGCCGGTGCGATCCAGATGGTGGGCGTGGCACCGACCTCGCTGATCATCGGCATGATGCCGGTGCTGATCACGCTGGCCGGCTCGCGCGATCAGGGCGCGATGACGCTGCGCGAGCTCGCCGGGCCGCTGACGGCGATCTGCGCCGGCATCGCCGCCATCAACGCCGACGTGTTCCTCGCCTCCTCGGGCGCCGGCACCGCGACGCCGCTGGTGCGCGCGACCGGCATTCTGTGCGCGTTCGGCGCGCTGTTTTCCTGGACAGCGTACGCCATCGGCAACGCCCGGTATCTTGCGCGCCGGCCGGTGTTCAACAGCCACGAATGGTCGCTGCTCACCGGTGTGGCCACCGGCGCGCTGGCGCTCCTGACCGTGCCGCTTCTGCTGCTGGCCTGGCGCTGCGGCGTGTTCACGCCATCCATTGGCGACCAGGGATTCGCGCGCTTCATCCTCGTGACGGCCGCCGTGGCCATCGGCGCGTCCATTTTCGGCAACGGACTGTGGAACGCGGCCAGCCGCCGCCTGCCGATGACGCTGGGCGGCCAGATGATCATCTTCGAAGTGCTGTTCGCGACCGCTTACGGATTTCTCTACGACGGGCGCTGGCCGCGCCCGCTCGAGTGGCTGGCGCTGTGCCTGCTGGTCGCCGGCGTCACCTGGTCGGCCAGAAGGCACAGCCGGCCGGGCGGGGTGGCGCCGGCCTGAAGGAAAGGAACATCAGCGCAGCAGCAGGATCGCCGCGCCCAGCGCGATGCGGTACCAGGCAAAGCCGCGGAAGGTGTGACGCGCGATGAAACGCACCAGCAGTTTGACCACCAGCAGGGCCGACAGGAAGGCGACCACGAAACCGACCGCGATGCCGCCCATCTGGCTGGCGTCGATCTTGTCGTGGTGCTTGAGCAAATCGTAGAAGGTGGCGCCGAACATGGTGGGAATGGCCAGGAAAAAGGAAAATTCCGTCGCCGTCTGGCGCGACAGGCCACCAATCATGCCGCCGATGATGGTCGCCCCCGAGCGCGAGGTGCCGGGAATCATCGCCAGGCATTGCGCCGCGCCGATGCCCAGCGCCTGACGCCAGCCGATGCGCTCGGTGTCGTTCACGCGCGGCGCGCGCGGCCGCGCTTCGACCGCGAGGATCACCAGACCGCCGACGATCAGCGCGATCGCCACGCTGGTCGGGTTGAAGAACAGCGCCTTGATTTTCGAACCGAAGGCGAGCCCGACCACCACCGAGGGGAAAAACGCCAGAATCACCGCCAGCGAGAAGCGCCGGGCTCCGGCGTCGCCGGACATGAGACCGCCCAGCACGCGCAGGATCTTTTCCCGGTAAAGCCAGCACACCGCCAGAATGGAGCCCAGCTGGATCACCACTTCGAACACCTTGTCGCTGCCGCTGTCGAACGACAGCCAGTCGCCGAACAAAATCAGGTGGCCGGTGCTCGACACCGGCAGAAATTCCGTCATGCCTTCGACGATGCCCAGCAACAGGGCCTTGAAGAGATACATCACATCCATAGCGCGTCCGCTTTCAGAGTTGTCCCGAGATCGAAGCGGCAATGTTCCTTGCTGCGACGCGATGCGTCAATGGAAAAAGCCGGGAAACCGCCCCCGGCTCTTCGACAACCGACAGCTACCGGACAGAATCGTCCGGTCTTTTTCCGCCTTCACTCGGGCCAGACGACCGGCGCTGCCGACTTGACGCCATCGGCGATACCCGAGGCCGTCAGGCTGCCATCGGTCGCCTGAATCACGATGTAGTACAAATCTTCCCGCGAGTGATTGCGCCAGGTGCGCTCGCCCTGTGGCGCCACGCGCAGCACGGTTCCCTCGCCCACTGCGATGACGCGGCCGTCGACCTGGAACTGGCCGTTGCCGCGCACGAACACATAGAGTTCCTCATGCTCGCGGTGGGAGTGGCTGAACGGCATCTGCGCGCCGGCCGGCAATTTGTTCAGCGAGACCTCCATCGAGGTCAGCCCCAGGGTCTCTTGCAAAAAGAGCTTGCCCGGATAGCCCTTGAATGTGTAGCGGTCCAGTTGCGCCAGCGCTCCGGCGTGGGCACAGGCGAAATGGTCGCCGCGGTCCGACAGGGTCAACGTCGTTGCCATACTGCTCTCCTCAAATAGATGCATATACACATAAATACCGGCCGGCGAAACACCGGACAGCTTCCCGGCCCTATCAGCCGGGGTCGTCGGCCAGCGCCCTGGCCAGCGCGAAACTCGTTCGCGACAACGTTTCCATGTCGACCCCGGCCATGCGCGCCTCCAGCTCGCGCTGAGCGGCTTCCCACAGCGGCATGGCCGCAACCATCACGGCCTTGCCGTCCGGCTCGAGGCTCCAGAGCTTCTCGCGGCGGTCGCGCCCCGGCACGGACGCGATCCATCCGCGCTGCTTGAGCCCGGCGAGGGTGCGCGTCAGGGTCGTGCTGTCCATCACCATGGCGTCGGCGATCGCGGCGACGGTCGTGCCGGGCAAGGCATCAAGGAAGCGCAGCAGGCCGAACTGGTTGATCGTCAGCCCGCATGGCTGCAGATGCCGGTCATAAAGCTGGGTCACGGCGCGGGTCGCTTGCCTGAGCGAGCCGCAGTGGCAGGGAAGACGCAATGCGCGCATGAAAACCGTTTTTTCAATGGGAATGAAGGCAAATTACATGCATATACACCTAATGTCAATACGGAACAGAAACCCGCCCGGGCGGAAAATCCCCCAATGCATTGATTTTTCATCATTCGTTAGTGATTGACGCGGGTTCAGAAAAGACAACGCCGCGGTCCGGAAGGGCCGCGGCGTTGTTCAAGACAGCGTGTCGCTTCAGAACGCGATATAGGGTCCCGCGCCCAGCGGCGTGGACGCGCCCTCCAGAGCCGTCACGACGGTCTTGCCGTAATAGAACGGCAAGCCCCAGTCGAACGAGGCTCCGAAACCGCTCAGCCCGCCTCCGCCGAGATTGGCGAAAGCGGTTTTGCCTGTCGCGACCAGCGCCTCGGCGTTCGCGATGCCAAAACTCACCAGCACGCTGCCCTGCCCGTTGCTGCCGGTCAGCGTGGCCGACAGCGCGAGAGTCGACGCCGGGCAGTAGAACCCGCTGGCGGTGGCGCCGCACAGGGGGATACTGTCCGAGAAAAACAGACCGTTCGAACCGGTGTCGATAAAGCTGTCGACCAGGGAAACCCCCTTGTACCGTGTGGTGAAGTAACCGCTGCCGTTCACCGCGAGCACGGTCGCCGCGGTCGCCGGACTGTTGTTGGCGCGTGTGCCGATACCGAAGGTCAGGGTGCCGCTTGGCGCATAAAGACCGCCCGCTCCAACCACCGGCAGCGTGATGAGCGTGCCGTTGTTATCCAGGGGAAACGCCGAGACCGGGTTGATCACCTGTTGGGCGACAGGCAAGGTCCGGGCGCCGCAGCTCGCGCCGGCGCAAGTGAAATAACGGCTCTGGCCCGAATTGGACTCGCAGGTGCTGCCGCAATCCTTCGCTTGATGACCAATACCGAGAATACCGTTGGCCTGCAGCCCGGACACCGAGGTGATCGGGGTGCCCTTGCTCAGGCAGGACGCGGGAGGCGGCGCGAAGCCGGACGGACTGACAACCTGAACGGGGATCGACGAGGCCACTTCGTCGCCCATTTTGACATCGGCCTGCACCACCGGTCCCCAGACCGGCCCGGAGGCGAAGGTGTAGCATTCGGCGACCGGCTGGCCGTTGGCGCTGTTCACCACCGGGAGAAACCCGCTGGCGTCGAACGCCGCGCCGATCAGCCGCAGGCCGACCGACCCGGTATCCAGCAGTACGTGATCGATCGACTGGCATTGCGAGGTGCCGGGCACACAGACCTTCACCGTGACGAAAGGCTGGTTGACCGAACGGTTGTTCGGTCCGCTGTCCACCACCACGCTGACGCTGTTGACGAACGACGGGGTGGCGGGTGTGGAAGGCGTGGCCGGCGTCGACGACGAGCCGCCTCCACCGCCTCCGCCGCCGCAGGCGGTCAACAGGCTGGCGACAAATACGATCAGGCAGGCGATCCGGTTTTTCATGGAAACGTCTTTCACAGGTTTACTGGATCACATCCACCGGCACACCGGCCGGCAGCAGGGATTTGAGCCATGCGCGACCACGGAAAGTCATTCCGCGGCCGAACGATTGCACCACCAGGTCGGGGCCCGCGACCTCGGCTCGGCGGCGGTTGCCATTGCCCTCGCCGATGGCCCGGGTGTACTCGGCGAACCGCGACTTGCCAAGCAGGGCGCTCAGATCGGGGATATCGGATCCGTTCCAGGTGACCGCGAACACCGTGCCATCGGCGGCCGCGTATTCGCGGATCGTGATGCCGGCCGGATCCAGACTGGTGCGAACCGAATAACCGGCCGTATTCGCCGCCGCCGCCGCGATCACTTTGCGGCCGGCCGGCACCGGATCGGACAATTTGTCGCCCAGCGCCGCATGAGCGGCGGGCGCCAGGCACGCGGTCGCGAACAAGAGACTCAATAACGCTTTCATGTCATCCACCCAGAAAAAAGAAATCTTGGCGCGAAGCCATATCTTCCCATAATGGCATAGCCATGACGGGCTGCCAGCCCGCCGGACAGGTAAATTTTTCTCAGAAATGGCGCGAATCCGAAATCCGACCCCTTCGCGGGGAAGTCCCCAAACCCATCCTTCATGAAAATTGACACGGCACCGCCCCAGCACGTTATGATGGATCCCATGCCATATCTTCAGTCCGCCCGCCTTTTCCTTTCGACCCGGCCGTGTTGTCGCCCCACGCCGGCGATGCGGACTGCCTGAACGATTTTCCCGTTTTTCCCGAGCCGGCCACAGTCATCGATCATGCTGTGGCCTTTTTTGCGTCCCTTTCACGGAGACTCGCCATGCCGCTTCACCTGTACGACACCTGGACCCGCTCACTGCGCCCCTTCGAACCGATTCAAGCCGGGCAGGTCGGTCTGTATTGCTGCGGCCCGACAGTCTACGACTACGCGCATATCGGCAATCTGCGCACCTATCTGTTCGAGGACGTGCTGCGCCGGGTTCTGCGGATCCATGGCTACGCCGTGCGCCATGTGGTGAACATCACCGATGTCGGCCATCTGGTTTCGGACGCGGACGACGGCGAGGACAAAATGGAGAAGGGCAGCCGCCGCACCGGCAAGCGCGCCGAAGAGATCGCCGAGTATTATCTGGCCGCCTTCCTGGCCGACTGGCGCGCCCTGAATCTGGAAGAGCCGGAAATCTGGTGCCGCGCCACCGGACACATCGGCGAGCAGATCGCTTTCATCGCCGATCTGCAAAGCAAAGGATTCACCTACCGGACGCCCGACGGCATCTATTTTGACGCCACGCGCCAGCCCGATTACGGCCGGCTCGCCCGCCTGGACACCGAAGGCCTGATGGCCGGCGCTCGGGTGGAGGGCGGCGACAAGCGCCACCCCACCGACTTCGCGCTGTGGAAATTCAGCCCGGAAGGCGAAACGCGACAGATGGAATGGGACAGCCCGTGGGGCCGGGGCTTTCCCGGCTGGCATATCGAATGCTCGGCGATGGCGGAGCACTACCTGGGGCCCTGGTTCGACATCCACTGTGGCGGCGAGGACCATATTCCGGTCCACCACACCAACGAAATCGCCCAGACCGAGGCGCGCCACGGCACGCGTCTGGCGAACTTCTGGATGCACGGTTATTTCCTGAAAACCGGCAACGGCAAGATGTCCAAGTCCGACGGCGAATTCCTCACGCTCGCGCGCCTCGCCGAACGGGGTTTCGCGGCGCTGGACTGGCGCTACCTCTGTCTGACCGCGCACTACCGCCACCAAATGGTGTTTTCCTGGGAGGCGCTGGAGGCCGCGGCCGTCGCGCGGCGGCGGCTGGGCGACGGGGTGCGGCGTCTTGGCGAAACCGACGGGCGGATCGACCCGGCACGGCGCGAGAGATTCATGGACGCGCTCGATCAGGACCTGAACCTGCCGCAGGCGTTGTCGATCGCCTGGGAGACGCTGGGCAGCGCGCTCGCCGACGCCGACAAGCGCGCCACCTTGCTGTGGTTCGACCGTGTTCTCGGACTGGATCTGGGGAAGGCGGAAACCGTTTCCGTGCCGGATACGGTGCGCGATCTGTTGGCGCTTCGCGAAACGGCCCGCGCCACGCGCGACTGGAAAGAAGCGGACCGCCTGCGCGAAGCGGTCCGCGAGGAAGGCTACGACATCGAGGACGGCGCGGAGGGCCCGCGCGTCAGGCCACGTCTTCCAGGCTGAACATCTCGGTCTGGTCGTCGTAGTTGAAGATCTCGGCGTACCGGCCCCAGTTGATCACCGAGTCGAGGGTTTCCTCCGCCGCTTCGTCGGAGAGGAAATCCTCCAGCTCCTGCTTGAAGCGCTCGCGCGGCGCGCGCTGGCCGGGGCGTTCGTGCAGCACGGTGGCGATGCGCGACACCAGCGGCACGGTACGCACCAGTTGCGCGGCGAACAGCTGTTTGCGCTCCTGGGTGTCGAACTCGCCGAACAGCTTGCCGAAATGGGTCAGCATGATGTCGCCCTCGGACAGTTCGGCGAATCCCATGTGCTGCAGAAATTCCGCCACCGGGAAGAGATCGTCGACCTCCAGGTGCAGGCTCTGGGCGATCTCGGGCAAGTCGGCGCGGCCGTTGTAGGGCTGCTGGGCCAGGGTTTCGATCAGACCGGCCAGAAGGTTGGTCGACACCTGCGGCAGCCAGCTGCCCAGCTCCAGGCCGGCCTTGCGCGCCGCGTCGGCCGCCGGGCGGGCGGTCATCTTGGCGTAGATATCGTCGACCAGCTGGCGGAACGCCGGATCCAGGCGGTTGCGCGGATGCGGAAATGGCACGGTGATTTCCGCCACCATGCGCCCGGGGTTGGACGACAGCAGCAGGATGCGGTCGCACATGAACACCGCTTCCTCGATATTGTGGGTGACGATCAGAATCGAGTCGATCGGCAGGTCGCCGTCGTTCCACAGATCGAGCAGATCGGTGCGCAGCGTTTCCGCGGTCAGCACATCGAGCGCCGAGAACGGCTCGTCCATCAGGAGCAGGGTGGGATTGACCACCAGCGCCCGCGCGAAGCCGACGCGCTGGCGCATGCCGCCCGACATTTCGCGCGGATAGGCGCTCTCGAAGCCGTCAAGGCCGATCAGGTCGATGGCCTTGAGCGCGCGCTCGCGCCGCTCCTTGGCCGGCACGCCAAGGGCCTCCAGGCCCGCCTCGACGTTTTCCAGGACGGTGAGCCAGGGGAACAGGGCGAAGGTCTGGAACACCATGGCCACGCCTTCGGCCGGCCCCTTGAGCGGCTTGCCGCAGTAGTTCACCTCGCCTTCGGTCGGCCGGATCAGGCCGGCGATGATGCGCAGCAGGGTCGACTTGCCCGAGCCGGAGCGGCCGAGCAGGCCGACGATCTCGCCCTTTTTCAGGCTCAGGTCGACACCATCGAGCACGCGCTGTTCGCCCTGGGCCTTCTGGAAGCCGACGCCCACCTGGCGCACATTGAGAATTTCGTTGGGGATCGTATTGTGCATGGTAAAGAGCCCGCGAATTTAGTGAAGACGCAGCCGGTTCTCTGCGTAGACGTACATGGGACGCCACAGCAACCGGTTGAACATCACGACGAACAAAGACATCACGGCGATGCCGAGAATGATTTTGGGGTAGTTGCCGGCCGCCGTGTTCACGGCGATGTAGGAGCCCAGGCCATGGGCCTCCAGCCGCGTGTCGCCCCAGGACACGAGCTCGGACACGATGCTCGCGTTCCATGCGCCGCCCGAGGCGGTGATGCCGCCGGTCACGTAGTACGGAAAAATCCCCGGCAGCATGACCTTGCGCCACCATTGCCAGCCGCGAATGCGGAAATTGGTCGCCACTTCCTTGAAATCGTTGGGGTAGGCGGTGGTGCCGGCGATCACGTTGAACAGGATGTACCACTGCGTGCCCAGCACGATCAGGGGGCTGAGCCAGATGTCCGGATTGGCGTCGAAATGCACGATGCCCACCACGAAAATCGGGAACAGCAGGTTGGCCGGGAAGGCCGCGAGAAACTGCGCGAGCGGCTGGATCTTTTCCGCCAGCCGCGGGCGCAGGCCGATCAGCACCCCCAGCGGCACCCAGACCAGCGACGCGAGCGCGATCAGCAGCACGACGCGCACCAGCGTGATCAGCCCGAGTCCCAGCACCTTGAGGACTTCGCCCAGCCCGACGCCGTCGGCCACGAAGAAACCGACCTTGAGCACCACAGCGCACGTGCCGACGAGCACCAGCGCCGCCCAGGCAAGGTCGCCGGCGCGCTCGCCGCCGCCGAGCCGGGCGAAGAGGCCGCCGGGCACCGACAATGGCACAAGCCGCGGCGCGGCGCGGCGCGCGATGAGCGCGATGGCGAACAGCACGATGCCCTTAAGACCGAGGAACAGCGCGATGAAGAGCGCGAGCCACCACCAGAAGCCGAGCGCCGGCAACACCAGCGGGAAACGCGCCACCGCGGTCAGCATCGCGCCCAGCGGACTGAGCGAGCGCTGGATCAGCCGCGTGCGGCGAATCAGGTTGAGCAGCCAGGACTCCGGCTCGGCCTCGCCGCGGGTGTCCTCGAGGCGGAACTTGTCGGCCCAGGCCACCAGCGGGCGGAACAGGAACTGGTCGTAGCCGATGATCACCAGCGTCATGGTCAGGATCACCCAGCCGACCGCGCCCAGGTCGCGGGCGGCGATCGCCGCCGCGAGGTAGGACCCCACGCCGGGCAGGGTGACGCTGCTGTTGCCCACGGTGATCGCTTCGGAGGCCACCACGAAGAACCAGCCGCCCGACATGCTCATCATCATGTTCCAGATGAGGCCGGGCAGGGAAAACGGCACCTCGAGCTTCCAGAAACGCTGCCAGGGCGTGAGCTGGAAGTTTTTCGTCACTTCCGACAGGTCGCGCGGCACGGTGCGCAGCGACTGGTAGAAGCTGAACGTCATGTTCCAGGCCTGGCTGGTGAAGATCGCGAAAATCGCCGCGCACTCCGCGCCGAGCACCCTACCCGGGAACAGGGCGAGGAAAAACGTCACGGTGAACGACACATAGCCGAGCACCGGCACCGACTGCAGGATGTCGAGAATCGGCACCAGCACCCGCTCGGCGCGCTTGTTCTTGGCCGCCAGCGAACCGTAGGCCAGGGTGAACACCAGCGCCGCCGCCATGGCGGCGAGCATGCGCAGGATGGTGCGCAGCGCGTACTCGGGCAGGTTGGCCGGATCCAGCGACACCGGCTGGGTCTGAATCGACGACAGCGGCGCCATGGTTTCCTGGAAACCCGTGCTGCCCATCACGATAAGCCCGATGATCAGCGGAAACGCCAGGAAGTCCCAGCGGTTGGGCAGCAACCGGCGGGCCGAGGCGTTGATCACGGGTGGCAGTATTGTTCTCATGCGCTGTAAGCCCCCATCGGCGCATCGCCGCCCGCGCCTCCCGGCAAACGGGGGCGGAGGGGCGGCGCCGGAAATAAAACTGTTACCGGCAGGCGGGATCGAGCCCGGCTGCCGGTAACGGATGTTACGGATAGCGTGTGTTAATGGCTGTCAAAAAACAGTGTTCCGGCCGTCGTCTCGGAACATTGACGCTATTATGCCACTCATTGGCTCCGCTGCGCTCGGGTCGCATCGTTCGTCGACGGCGCGGCGGCCTTCCAGCCCCCGCCCAGCGACCTCACCAGGCCCACGCTCGCGGCGAGCCGGCGCGCGGCGACGCTGTAGTACGCGCGCGCGGCCGACTCCGTGGCGTTTTTGGCCACCAGCACATTGAGCCAGGCGACCGTTCCGGCGCGGTACTGGTTCATCACGATGGTTTCCGCCTCGCGGGCGTTCTGCCATGCCTCGCGGGTGAGACGCAGCGACGCGTCGAGCGACACGCTCGCCGCGAGATTATCCTCCACATCCTGCAGCGCCGTCAGCACGGTCTGGCGGTACACCGCGACCGTGTTGTCGTAATTGGCGCGCGCCGCATCCTCCGCGGCCTTTCGCGCGCCGCCGTCGAACAGGGTGAGCGCCAGCGCGGGCCCGAGCGACCACAGGCGCGCCGGCGCGGTGAACCACTCCGCGGCGCGGTCCGCCTTCCAGCCGCCCGAGGCCGACAGGGTCAGATCCGGAAAATACGCCGCGCGCGCCACGCCGATCCTGGCATTGGCCTCGGCCACGCGGCGCTCGGCGGCGGCGATGTCGGGACGGCGTTCGATGAGGTTCGCCGGCAGGGCGTCGGGCAACGGCAAGGAAACCGGCACGCCGGCGGGGGGCGTCAGCGTCAGATCGGCGGGCGCCACGCCGACCAGCACCGCGATGGCATGTTCGTACTGCTCGCGCTGCAAGCGCGCGTCGGCCAGTTGCGCTTCGAAGGTCTGCAGCTGGGATTGCGCCTGCAACAGATCGGCGCGCATCGCCACCCCGGCGTCGAGCTTGTGCTTCACCACCTCGAGCTGCCCGCGATAGGCGTCCACGCTCGCCGCCAGCGAATCCTGCTCGAGCACCGCGACACGCCATTGCAGGTAGGTCGTGGCCAGCTGCGCCCGGGCGCTCAGTGTCGCCGCGGCAAGATCCGCCGCGCTCGCCGCCGCTTCGGCGGCGCCGGCCTCGGCCCCGCGCGCGAGCTTGCCCCACAGGTCGGCTTCCCAGCCGGCATTGAGCGACAGCGAGGCGGTCGTCGCGGCGGAAGAGCCCGGTGTTTTGCCGCGCGAACTCGCGGCATTGGCCGACAGCGTCGGCCAGCGCGCCGCCGATGCCTGATCGTACAAGGCCTGCGCGCTCCTGAGTTTGGCCGCGTACTGGGCGAGCGTCTGGCTGTCCAGCGCCAGACGCGCCTCCAGCGCATCGAGCTGCGCGTCGCCGAATCCCGTCCACCACTGCCCGCGCACCACCTCGTCCGCCGGCGCGGCGATCTTCCAGCCGGGCACGGCCTTATAGACGGCCGGCAGCGCCATGCCGGGGCGCGCGTAATCCGGCCCCGCCGCGCATCCGGCGATCAGCAACACACAGGCACTACATGTCATCCAGCGCAACATCGTCGTTCAGTCCTTCGCGGGAAGCGGCGCCGCCGTCCGGCGCCACGGGCGCCAGCGGCGCAAACGGTCAAGGTAAAGGTAGACCACCGGGGTGGTGTACAGCGTCAGGATCTGGCTCATCACCAGGCCGCCGGCGATGGCGATGCCCAGCGGCTTGCGCAATTCGGCGCCGTCGCCGCTGCCCAGCGCCAGCGGAATCGCGCCGAACAGCGCGGCCAGGGTGGTCATCATGATCGGTCTGAAACGCAGGCGGCACGCTTCCAGAATCGCCTCGCGGGGCGGAACGCCGCGCTCGCGCGTCAGCGTCAGCGCCACGTCGATCATCATGATGGCGTTTTTCTTGACGATGCCGATCAGCAGCAGCACCGCGATCAGGGCGATGACACTGAATTCGGTGCCGCAGGCCATCAGCGCCACGAGCGCGCCGACACCGGCGGACGGCAGGGTCGACAGGATGGTCAGCGGATGGACATAGCTCTCGTACAACATGCCGAGCACCAGATAGACCGCCGCGATCGCCGCCAGAATCAGCAGCGGCATGGTGCGGAACGCGTCCTGGAAGGTCTTGGCGGTGCCCTGGAAACCGCCCTGGATCGTGGTGGGCACGCCAAGCTTGGCCATCGCCGCGCCGATGGCGTCCGTCGCGTCCGACAGCGAGCCGTCCGGCGGCAGGTTGAAGGTGATGGTGGAGGCGGCGAACTGGCCCTGGTGATTGACCGACAGCGAGGTATTGGTGGTGGTCACCCGGGCGAACGCCGCGAGCGGCACCGCCCCGCGCGAGGCCGACATCACGTAGATGTGCTTGAGCGACTCGGGACTCTGCCAGTACGCCGGCGCGAACTCCATCACCACCCGGTACTGGTTGAGCGCTTCGTAGATGGTCGACACCTGGCGCTGGCCGAAAGCGTCGTTGAGCGTGGCGTCGACCTGGCGCTGGGTCAGGCCGAGGCGCGCCATGGCGTCGCGGTCGAACACCAGCGAGGTCTGCATCCCCTTGTCCTGCTGGTCCGAGTTCACGTCGGCAAGCTGCGGCAGCCGGGTCAGTGCCTGGCGGATGCGCCCCTCCCAGAGCCGCAGTTCGGCCAGATCCTCGCCCTGCAGGGTGTACTGGTACTGGGCGTTGCCGGAACGTCCGCCGATGCGGATATCCTGGACCGCCTGCAGGAACAGGGTCGCGCCCGGCTCGCGGGCGAGACGTTTTCTGAGGCGGTCGATCACCTGCTCGGCGCTGTCCTTGCGCTCGGACAAGGGCTTGAGCCCGACGAACAGGTTGGCGACGTTGCGCTGCCCGCCACCGGTGAAGCCGGTGACCACATCGACGGCCGGATCCTTGCCGACGATCGCCATGAAGCGCTGCAGGGTGCCTTTCATCGCCTGGAAGGACATCGCCTGATCGGCGCGCAACTGGCCGCTGAGCCTGCCGGTGTCCTGTTGCGGAAAAAATCCCTTGGGAATGGCGATGTAGAGCGCCACATTAAGACCGATCGCGATCGCCAGCAGCAGCATCATGAAGCGGCGGTGATCGACCGCCCACGTCAGCGAACGCCGGTAGCCCCCCGCCATGCGGTCGATCAGGCGCGCGCCCCGCGACGGCCGGTCGCGCGACGGATCCCGCCGCCGCAGCCAGCGCGAACACAGCATCGGCGCGGTGGTCAGCGATACCAGGAGCGACACCAGAATGGCGGCCGACAGCGACACCGCGAATTCGCGAAACAACCGCCCGACGATGCCGCTCATCAGCAGCACCGGAATGAACACCGCGATCAGCGACAGGCTCATCGACACCACGGTGAAGCCCACCTCGCGCGAACCGGTCAGCGCCGCCTGCAGCGGCGTCATGCCCTCCTCGATATGCCGGGCGATGTTTTCCAGGACGACGATGGCGTCGTCCACCACAAAGCCGGTGGCGATGGTCAGCGCCATCAGCGACAGGTTGTTCAGGCTGAATCCGGCGAGGTACATCACCGCGAAGGTCGCGACCAGGGACACCGGCACGGTGATGGCCGGGATGAGCGTGGCGCGGGCATCGCCGAGGAACAGGAACACCACCAGCACCACCAGCGCCACGGAAATCAGCATCGAGCGCTCCACCTCGAACAGCGAGGCGCGGATGGTCGGCGTGCGGTCCTGGGCGACCTGCATGTGCACCGACTGGGGAATGGCGGCCTGCAATTCGGGCATCAGCGCGCGGATGCGCGTGACCGTATCGATGATGTTGGCCCCCGGCTCGCGGAACACCACGAGCAGCACCGAGGGCTTGCCGTTGATGGAGCCGGCGTTGCGCAGATCCTGCACCGCGTCCTGCACCTCGGCGACATCGGAGAGCCGCACCGCCGCGCCGTTCTTGTAGCTGACGATCAGCGGCAGGTAATCGGCGGCGCGGCGCGCCTGGTCGTTGGCGCCGATCTGCCAGTGCCGGCCGCCGCTTTCGATCATGCCCTTGGGGCGGTTGGCGTTGCCCGCCGTGATGGCGGCGCGCACCTCCTCCAGTCCGATGCCGTAGTGATTGAGCGCTTCGGGACGCAGCTCGACGCGCACCGCCGGCAACGAACTGCCGCCGATGTTGACCTGCCCGACGCCTTTCACCTGCGACAGTTTTTGCGCGAGCACCGTGGAGGCGAGGTCGTACATCTGCCCCTGGGTATGGGTCTCGGACGTCAGGGCGAGAATCATCACCGGCGATTCGGCCGGGTTGACCTTGCGGTAGGTCGGGTTGGACGGCAGGCTCGAGGGCAGCGAGGCGCGCGCCGCGTTGATCGCCGCCTGGACGTCGCGCGCGGCGCCGTTGATATCGCGGTCAAGGTCGAATTGCAGGGTGATGCGCGTCGAACCGAGCGAGCTGGACGAGGTGATCTCGTTGACGCCGGCGATCCGCCCGAGAGCGCGCTCCAGCGGCGTGGCCACCGAGGAGGCCATGGTCTCGGGACTCGCGCCCGGCAGCGACGCTTGCACCGATATCGTCGGGAAATCCACCTGCGGCAGCGGCGACACCGGCAGCAGGCCGAAGGCCAGGGCCCCGGCGAGCAGCAGCGCCAGGGTCAGGAGCACCGTGGCGACGGGACGGCGGATGAACGGCTCGGAGGGAATCATGCCGCGGCCCTGTAACCGAAGCGCCGGGCCAGCCGGTCAAAAGCGAGATAAATGACCGGCGTGGTGAACAGCGTCAGCACCTGGCTGACCAGGAGGCCGCCGACCATGGTCACGCCCAGCGGCTGGCGCAGCTCCGCGCCGACGCCGCTGCCGAACATCAGGGGCAGGGCGCCGAGCAGGGCGGCCATGGTGGTCATCAGGATCGGCCGGAAGCGCAGCAGACAGGCCTGGAAGATGGCCTCGCGCGGCGCCATGCGCTCATTGCGTTCGGCGTCCAGCGCGAAGTCGATCATCATGATGGCGTTCTTCTTGACGATGCCGATCAGCAAAATGATGCCGATGATGCCGATAATGCCCAGATCGTTGCCGGACAACATCAGCGCCAGCAGCGCCCCGATGCCGGCCGACGGCAGCGTGGACAGGATGGTCACCGGGTGAATGTAGCTCTCGTAGAGCACGCCCAGCACGATGTACATGGTGACGATCGCGGCGAGGATCAGCCACAGGGTGCTCGACAGGGACGCCTGAAAAGCCATCGCCGCGCCCTGGAAATGCGTTTCCATGTCGGAGGGCAGGCCGATGTCGGCCTCGGCGCGCCGTATCGCCTCCACCGCCTCGCCCAACGAGGCGTCGCGCGCCAGGTTGAAGGAGAGGGTCGCCGACGGGAACTGCCCCAGGTGGTCGATGGCCAGCGGCGTATGGCCTTCGGAGAGTGTCGCGACGGCGGTCAGCGGCACCGGCGCGCCGCCGCCGGCCGGCGTCAGGTACAGCGTCTGCAGACGCGCGAGGCCGTCCTCGCCGGGACGCTCTTCGAGCACCACCCGGTAGAGGCTGGTCTGGGTGTAAATGCTGGAAATCAGCCGCTGGCCGAAGGCGTTGTAGAGCGCGTTGTCGATCTGCGCCGGCGTGACGCCCAGGCGCGCGGCGCTGTCGCGGTCGATGTCCACGCGCGCCAGAAGGCCCTTGTCCTGCAGATTGCTCGCCACATCGGCGAGCGCCGGTTCGGTTTTCAGGCGGGCGACCAGTTTGGGCACCCATTCGCCCAATTCATCCGGCCGCGTCGCCTGCACCACGAACTGGTACTGGGTGCGGCTGACCCGGGTTTCGATGGTCAGGTCCTGCACCGGCTGCATCCACGGGCGGATGCCCGGCACCGCGGCGGCGCGCGCCTTCAGGTTTTCCAGCACCCGGGCCACGCGCGGCCGCCCCGAGTCCAGCGGTTTGAGCGTGATCAGCATGCGTCCGCTGTTGAGTGTGGCGTTGGCGCCGTCCACCCCGATGAACGACGACAGGCCGTCCACGGCGGGGTCGCGCAGCAGGACGTCGGCCAGCGCCTGCTGGCGCTCGGCCATCGCCGCGAACGACACCGATTGCGGCGCCTCGGTGATCACCTGGATCGCGCCGGTGTCCTGCAGCGGGAAAAACCCCTTGGGCACCAGCAGGTACAAACCGGCGGTCAGCGCCACCGTGCCCAGCGCGACGGCGAGGGTCAGGCGCTGGTGTTCGAGCACGCGCGTCAGGAGGCGGCCGTAGGCGGCGATGACGCGCTCGAAAAAGCGTCCGCTCGCATGGTAGAACCAGCCCTGGCGCTCCTCCGGCACATGCTTCAGAAACCGCGCGCACAGCATCGGCGTCAGCGTCAGCGACACGAAGGCGGAGATCAGGATGGACACCGCGAGGGTGATGGCGAATTCGCGGAACAGCCGGCCCACCACGTCGCCCATGAACAGCAGCGGAATCAGCACGGCGATCAGCGAGAAGGTCAGGGAGATGATGGTGAAGCCGATCTGTCGGGAGCCCTTGAGCGCGGCGGCCAGCGGCGCCTCGCCCTCTTCGATGTAGCGGGCGATGTTTTCGATCATCACGATGGCGTCGTCGACCACGAAACCGGTGGCGATGGTCAGCGCCATCAGGGTCAGGTTGTTGAGGCTGAAGCCGGCGAGGTACATCACGCCGAAGGTGCCGACCAGCGACAGCGGCACCGCCACGCCCGGAATCAGCGTGGCCGGCAGGTTGCGCAGGAACACGTAGATCACCATCACCACCAGCGCGATGGCCAGCATCAGCTCGAACTGCACGTCCGCCACCGACGCGCGGATGGTGGTGGTGCGGTCGCTGACCAGCGACACCGACACGGCGCCGGGCAGGCTGGTCTTCAATTGCGGCATCAGCGCCTTGATGCGGTCCACCGTTTCGATGACGTTGGCGCCAGGCTGGCGCTGAACGTTCAGGATGATGGCCGCCTCGCGCCCGCTCCAGGCGGCCAGGCGGTTGTTCTCGGCGTCCTCGACGACCTCGGCGACATCGGACAGCCGCACCGGCGCGCCGTTTTTCCAGGCGAGCACGATATCGCGGTATTCGCCGGCGGACTTGAGCTGATCGTTGGCGTCGATGGTCGACGCGGTGCGCGGCCCGTCGAAGCTGCCCTTGGCCTGATTGACGTTGGCGTTGCCGACCACGGTGCGGATGTCGTCCAGGGTCAGGCCGCGCGCCGCCAGCGCGCGCGAGTCGGCGCGGATGCGCACCGCCGGCCGCTGGCCCCCGCTGATGCTGACCAGGCCCACGCCCGGCAGGCGCGACAGCTTTTGCGCGAGCCGGGTATCGACCAGATCCTCGAGTTTCGGCAACGGCAGGGTTTTCGAGGTGATGGCGAGCGTCACCACCGGGGTGTCGGCCGGGTTGACCTTGTTGTAGACCGGCGGCTGGGGCAGATCGGAGGGCAGGAGGTTGGAGGCGGCGTTGATCGCGGCCTGCACTTCCTGCTCGGCGACATCCAGCCCGATATCGAGGCCGAACTGCAGGGTGATCACCGAGGCGCCGCCGGAACTGGTCGAGGCCATCTGGTCAAGGCCCGGCATCTGGCCGAACTGGCGCTCCAGCGGCGCGGTGACCGAGGAGGTCATCACTTCCGGGCCGGCGCCCGGATAGAGGGTCACCACCTGGATGGTGGGGTAGTCGACTTCGGGCAGGGCGGAAACCGGCAAAAAACGGTAGCCGATCAGGCCGGCGAGCAGGATCGCCACCATCAGCAAGGTGGTGGCGACCGGCCGCTGAATGAACTGGCGGGACGGATTCATCGTATCAGGCGGCCTTGTTCTGCTTCTCGCCGAGCGGGGCGGAGGCATCCGGCGCATGGCGTTCGCCTTGCCCGACCGGGTTGACTTTCTTGCCGTCGCGCAGCTGGTCGAGCCCGTCCAGCGCGACCCGCTCGCCCACCGCGAGACCCGATTCGATCACGGTGCGCTCATTTTCCGAGGGACCGGTTTTCACCGGGCGCAGGCTGACGGTTTTGTCGGCGTTCACCACAAAGACATAACTGCCCGGCTTGCCCTGCTGCACGGCGGCGGACGGCACCAGCAGCACGTTCTTGCGGGTCGCCAGGAGCATGCGCACATTGACGAAACGGTTGGGAAACAGCACATCGTCCCGGTTGTCGAAACGGGCCTTCAGCTTGAGTGTGCCGGTCGCGGTATCGACCTGGTTGTCGGCGGTCAAAAGCTCGCCGCGCGCCAGCAGCGTGCTGCCGTCGCGGTCGCGGGCCTCGACCGGCAACGACGGATTGGCGGCGCGCGCCCGGATCAGATCATCGAGCCGCGTCTCCGGAATGGAGAACACCACATTGGCCGGACGCACCTGGGTGATGACGACAAGTCCCGAGGCGTCCGAGGCGCGGATCATGTTGCCCTCGTCCACTTGCTTGAGACCGGCCTTGCCCGACACCGGCGCGACAATGCGGCAGTAGGACAGTTGCAGGCGCGCCGCCGCCACGGCGCCCTCGTCGACTTTCACGGTGCCGGCGAGCTGGCGCACCAGAGCCTCCTGGGTATCGACCTGCTGGCGGGAGGCGCCGTTCTGTTCAAGCAGCGTGCGGTAGCGCGCGAGATCGGCGCGGGCGTTGGCAAGCTGCGCCATATCGCGCGCCAGTTGTCCTTCGGCCTGGGTCACCTGCACGGCGAAGGGACGCGGATCGATCTGGGCGAGAACCTGGCCGGCGCGCACCTCCTGGCCTTCCTTGAAGTACAGCTTCTCGAGCTGGCCGTCGACGCGGCTTTTGACGACGACGGTGTTGTTGGCCGTCACCGTGCCCAGCGCGTCGAGGCTCACCCGCATATCGCCGGTAGCCGCCGTCGCCACCGACACGGTCGGCGTCTGGCGGCCGCGCTTGCCGTTCTTGTCATCCTGCGCGCCGGCTCTCTGCCAGGCGAGCCAGGCGACGGCCACCGCAGTCAGCGTGGCGACGGCGAACAGGACGCGGCGGCGCGCAAAAACGGAAACAGGAGAACCGGCAGGGGATTCGGGGGGCATTTCGGGCTTGGACATGGCATCGGGCGTCGGTCGGTCAATAATGGGCCCCGGGTCGGCGACAGGCGGGACCCGGTAATCTGCAATGATAGACGCACAGGGGCTTTGAGAGTTTTACCCCTGACAAAAATTTACATTGTCATGGAACGGTATTAATTCTTGATGACCGCCTCGCGCAGCCGCGCGCAGACCCGGAGTGCGTCGACGGCGGCCGGCGGCGCCATGACCAGCAGCGCGCCGCGCCGCGCGTCCTTGTCGTCGTCCAGTTCCACCTCCAGCTCCAGGCGGCCGTCCAGATAATGGGCGCGCAACTGGTCGAGCCGCAACGGCGCGTCCGGGAAATGCCGGTTCAATTCTTCCAGCAGCGCCTGGCGCGGAGGCAGACCGAGGTTTTCCGGGCCATCGGCGAGATCGGCGTCGATATGAATGGTGATGTCGGCCACCGCGAAGCGCTTCATCACCCGGTGCCGGGCCTGCAGCGCCACCTGGTGGCCCTCGGACACGCTGATGTGGCTGTCGACCAGAAGATGCGCATCGATGATCGCAAGGTCGCCGGTCTTGCGCGTGCGGATATCGTGCACGTTGAGCACGCCGGGCGTCTCGCCCAGCTCCGCGCGGATCGCCTCCACCGACTCTTCGTCCAGTCCGCGGTCCATCAGATCCTGCATGGCGTCGTAGGAGAAGTTCCAGCCCATGCGCGCCACCATGAAGCCGACGATCGCCGCCGCCAGCGGGTCGAGCAGCGGCCAGCCCAGGAGGTTGCCGACAATACCGGCGGCCACCACCAGCGAGGAGGCGGCGTCGGAACGGGCGTGCCAGGCATTGGCCACCAGCATGCCCGACTTGACCCGGTTGGCCACCGCCAGCATGTAGCGGAACAGGCTTTCCTTGGCCACCAGCGCCATCATCGCGACGGCCAGCGCATACCAGTGCACGCGGGGGATCAGCGACGGATCGGCGAATTTGTTCGCGGCGTTGCCGAGCATGCCGATGCCGACGGCGATGAGCAGCACCCCGAGCGCCAGCGAGGCGGCGTTCTCGAAGCGGGAGTGGCCATACGGGTGGTTGCGGTCGGCGGCCAGATGACTGAAGCGGTTGGCCAGCAGCACCACGAAATCGGCGACCAGATCGGACAATGAGTGAATGCCGTCGGCCACGAGAGCGCTCGAATGAGCGAACACCCCCACCGCGATCTGCACCGCGGTCAGAAGAAGGTTGACGGCGACACTGACCAGTGTGCTCTTTTTGGCCGCGGCCTGACGTTCGCCGCCGGTGAGGGCTTCGGCCGGCGCGACGGAATGGTTGTGTGCATGCATGGAATCGGTTTTTCGCTGAACATCGGTCCGGCTCCGGAGAGCCGATTGCATTAAACTCTCCGAAAACGCTTAATGCAATCTTAAGAACGGGACGCGGCGCTTTTCAAGCGGACGATTTTGGCCGATGATTCGCCGTTCGTTTTTTCTCCCGCCAGGAATCGTCATGCCGACCATGCAAGCTGTCCTGTTCGCCATCATGCAGGGCATCACCGAACTTTTCCCGATCAGCAGCCTCGGCCACGGAGTCATCCTCCCCGAGCTGCTGGGCTGGCAGCTTCACCCGGCGAGCGAAGCCTTCCTGCCGTTCATGGTCGTGCTGCACCTGGGCACCGCGCTCGCCCTGTTCCATTTTTTCCGCAAGGACTGGTTCCGCCTGATCGGCGGTTTCGTGCGCGCCCGCGGCGGAGACTCCGATCCCGAGGCGCGCCTGATGTGGCGTCTGTTCATCGGCACCGTGCCGGCCGGCCTGCTCGGGCTGCTCCTGGAAAAGAAACTCAAGGTGCTGTTCGGTTCGGTCGACATCATTCTGGTGGTATTGATGATCAACGGCGTGATCCTGATCGCCGGCGACGGCCTGCGCCGCCGCACCGGCGGCAAACCCCTCGAGGAACTGACGCCACTCAACGCACTGCGCATCGGCTTCGCCCAGGCGCTGGCGCTGATTCCCGGCATCTCCCGGTCCGGCGTGACCCTGATCGCCGGCATCAGCACCGGTCTTGATTACGCCTCGGCGGCGCGCTTCTCCTTTTTGCTCGCCACGCCGATCATCGCCGCGGCCGGCATCCTGGAAGTGCCCAAGATGCTGAAGATGGGCGCGCACCTCGATTTGGCTCTGGTCGGCGCCTGCGGCGTGCTCTCCGGCGCCTTCGCCTGGCTGAGCACCTGGGCGCTGATGCGCTGGTTCAACAAGCATGAAATCCAGGCCCTGCGCCCCTTCGGCGTCTACTGCATCCTGCTCGGACTCGCCGGGCTCGCGCTGCGGCAGCTATGACGTTGCGTCGCGCTCAGCCGCCAGCATCGACTTTAGCCGGGAAAGAGGCTCGGCGGACAAACCGGCCGCTTCGAACAGGGCGCAGACGACACTGACCGGCCAGCATGCAGGAACGCCGCGCTATCCGGAGCGGCTTTCCGCGCTCACACCGCCGATGACAGCCGCGACATCCGGTTGCCATGCCAGGCAGTCCGGCAACCTGCCATCCACCGTCACCGTCAGTCCGCCCATCGAGCGCGACACCCCCGGTTCCGGCAATGAACGCAGACTCCCTGTCGGCAGAACCGGAGCTCAGAATCAGGCCTGTCTTTGCCACTAGCCGGACTCCGCACGAATCATTCATTGAACAGAAAACGCGTCGCAGGGGACGCGCCGCGCTGCGCACTCACACAACATCGTCGGGCTCTTGAAACGACGCCAACACCCCGGAGTACTCAGCGCGTCACCCGCGTCACGCCCGACAAAGCCAGGGTCTCCATCAGCCAGTCCCGGAAGGTGCGGATCTTGGGCAGATTGGCCGATTCTTCGGGGTACATCAGGCAATAGGACCATTCGGTCTCCAGAATCACCGGGAACGGCACCATCAGCCGGCCCAGCCGCACGTCCTCCTCGATCATCGACAGCTGCGCGAGCGCCACGCCCATGCCGCGCGTCGCGGCGTAAAGGGCGAATTCCAGCGCATCGAAGGTCAGACCGCTCTCGCTTTTCACCCGCGTCGCGCCGGCCAGCGACAGCCACTGCGCCCAGCTGTCCTGTCCGCGCCAGGGGTGCAGCAGCGGGTAATGGCGCAGGTCGTCCGGTTCGCGCAGGGGCGGGCGGCCGATCAGCAAACCGGGCGCGCACACCGGCACCAGCAATTCCTGGCTGATCGTTTCGAGCACCATGCCCGGATGCTGCTCGCCTTCGCGCACCCCCTGGATCGCCAGATCGATACGGCTGCGGTCGAAGGGCATGCCGTCGCCCAACAGGGTTTCCAGGTGCACGGTGTAGTCGGGAAAACGGGTTTGAAAATCGGGAAGGTTCGGCAGCACCCAGCGCATGGCGGGTGTCGCGGCCGCCCTGACGCGGATGTCGCCCTGCCGCACGCGCAAGGCGTCGCTCGCCTCGCGGATCAGCGTGAACGCATCGCGCACCGGACCGAGCAGGGCCTGACCCTCGACCGTGAGCGACAGCCCCCGCGCCTGGCGCACGAACAGCGTGGCGCCATAGAACGCTTCCAGTCCCAGGATCTGGCGGCTGACCGCGCCCTGGGTCAGAAACAGGCGCCGGGCGGCGCGGGTGAACGACAGCTCTTCGGCGACGACAAGAAAGACGCGCAAGGCGTTCAAGGGCGGCAGTTTCATCGCTCAGGCATGAGATATTTGCATGGATGTCATGATGATAACTTGTTTGTCAGCCATAGTCCTATTCGCGTATTCTCGATAAAACCGCCGAAAAATCAAAACGGATTGCTCTTTATGTTGAATCTTCTCAAAGCCCCCTATTTTCTCCAACGTTTCCCCTGGCTTGCCGAGCAATGCGCCGGTGTCATGCAGGAAGTCCGCCCGCTCTGGCGTCTTGCCGTGCCGCTGATTCTTTCCCAGGTGACCTGGACCGGCATCCTGTTCATCGATTCGATCCTGATGGGGCAGCTGGGCGCGGCCGCGCTCGCCAGCGGCGCACTGGCGCTCAGCACGTTCTTCTTCTGTTATGTGCTCGGCGCCGGCGTGATTTCCGCGTCGGCCAACCTCGTGTCGCTCGCGCACGGCGCGGGCAACCGCGACGAGGTGGCGTCGGCCACCCGCGCGGGCCTGATCGTGGCGCTCTTCTCGCCGCTCTTTCTGGGCGTCGTGCTGTGGAACGCCAAACCGCTGATGCTGGCCCTGGGCCAGGATCCGAAAACCGCCGACGAGGCGATCCATTTCCTGCACATTCTGATGTGGGGTCTGCCGTTCGGCCTGATTTTCCTGACGCTGCGCGGCTTCGCCTCGGGCATCGGCAAGGCGGGGCCCGTGCCGGTGATCACCGGCGCGGCGCTGGTGCTCTCGCCCTGTCTGGGCTACGCGCTGTCGCAGGGCGTGGGAACCTGGCCGGGACTGGGACTCACCGGCATCGCCATTTCCTCGACGCTCACCTATGTGTTTCTCGGCGCCTCTTTCGCCTATCTGGTCGCCGCGCGCGAGCCATATCGCCATTACCGGATTTTCGGGAAATTCACGCGGCGCGACGTCAAGGCGCTCGTGCCGCTGCTCAAGCTCGGCATCCCGGCTGGCGGCACCATGGGGCTGGAAAGCGGCATGTTCACCGCCTGCGCCTATCTGATGGGCGCGATCTCGGCCGCCGCGCTGGCCGCGCACCAGAGCATGATGCAACTGGTGATCGCCAGCTTCATGATCCCGGCGGGCCTGACTTTCGCCACCTCGATCCGCGTCGGGCAGTTGGCCGGCGGCGGGGATATCCGCGCGGCGACGCGCGCCGGCGCGGCCGGCCAGGCGCTCGGCATTCTCTGGACGCTGCTGACCACAGTCGCGCTGATCGCGATGCCCGAGCCGCTGATCCGTCTGTTCCTGCCGGATGGCCGCGAAGGGGTGGAGGCGGCGCGCGCTGTGGCCATGACGCTGGTGCCGGTGGTGGCGACCATGCTGATCCTGGACGCGTGGCAGACCATTCTTTCCGGCTGTCTGCGCGCCCTCAAGGACGCGAGGGCGACCATGATCATCTATGCGGTCTGTTGCTGGGGTTTGGCGATACCGCTCGCCTGGTTCCTGTCGCATCGCGCGATGGGACCGATCGGGGTATGGGTGGGGATGTCCGCCGGCCTGCTGGCGGTCACCCTGCTGCTGTTGGGGCGGTTCCGGCGCCTGACCCGTCACCTGGTCGACGGACGCCGGATGCTGTGACCGGCTTACTCGCCCATCGCGGCGAGGAGTTCGGCCTGGTGCTCGGCGGTGAGCGCCGAGGTCAGATCGCCCAGATCGCCGTCCATCACTTGATCGAGCTTGTAAAGCGTCAGGTTGATGCGGTGGTCGGTGATCCGGCCCTGCGGGAAGTTGTAGGTGCGGATGCGCTCGCTGCGGTCGCCCGACCCGACAAGGCTCTTGCGCGTCGCCGCTTCGCGGGCCTGGGCCTCGCGCAGCCGGGCGTCCATGATGCGCGCGGCCAGCACCGCCATCGCACGGGCCTTGTTCTTGTGCTGCGAGCGGTCGTCCTGGCACTCCACCACGATGCCGGTGGGCAGGTGGGTGATGCGCACCGCCGAATCGGTCTTGTTGATGTGCTGACCGCCCGCGCCCGAGGCACGGAAGGTGTCGACGCGGATGTCGGCCGGATTGATGTCGACGTCCTCCACCTCGTCCGCTTCGGGCATCACCGCCACGGTGCACGCCGAGGTATGGATGCGGCCTTGTGTCTCGGTGGCCGGCACGCGCTGCACGCGATGCCCGCCGGACTCGAATTTCAGCTGCGAGTAGGCGCCCTCGCCGACGATGCGGGCGATGACTTCCTTGTAACCGCCAAGATCCGACTCGGACGCCGAGACGATTTCCACCTGCCAGCGGTTGCGCTCGGCGAAGCGCGTGTACATGCGCAGCAAGTCGCCGGCGAACAATGCCGCCTCGTCGCCGCCGGTGCCGGCGCGCACTTCGAGGTAGATATTGCGCTCGTCGTTGGGGTCGCGCGGCAGCAGCAGTTTCTGCAGTTCGGTTTCCAGCTCGGCCATCCTGGCCTTGCCCGCCACGATTTCCGTTTCGGCGAACGCCTTCATGTCGGGATCGGCCAGCATCTCGCCGGCGGCCTCGATGTCGTCGCCGCACCGGCGATACGCCTGCCAGGCCTCGACCACCGGGGTCAACTCCGCATGTTCACGGGTAAGTTTGCGGTAAGCGTCCATATTGCTGGTCGCGTCCTCCTGCGCCAGAAGGCGCGTCACTTCCTCGAGGCGCTCGGCCAGTTGGGAGAGCTTCTCCGCGATCGACGGTTTCATCATCAGTCAGGGTGAATCCGGTAAAGACGCGCCACCGCATCGATCAGCGCGTCACGCTCCGCGCCCTTGCCCGAGGACAGCGCCTGGGTGGGTGGGTGCATCAATTTGTTGGTCAGCTGGACAGACAGGGTCTCCAGCACTTTTTCCGGGGCATCGCCGCGGGCGAGCTGCTTCATGGCGCCTTCCAGCGCCTGGCGGCGCACCCGCTCGGCCTCGTCGCGCAAGGCGCGGATCATCGGCACCGCGTCACGGCGGCGCAGCCAGTCGACGAACTCGACCACGCGCGCCTCGATGATGGTCTCGGCCTCCTCGGCCGCCGTCTGGCGCGCCTCGCGGCCGACCTCGACGATGCCGGCGATGTCGTCCACGGTATAGAGGAACACGTCGGGCAGATCGCCGACCTCCTGCTCCACGTCGCGCGGCACGGCAAGATCGAGCATGAACACCGGACGGTGGCGCCGCTCGCGGATGGCCCGCTCGACCAGCCCCTTGCCGACGATCGGCAGCTGGCTGGCGGTGGAGGTGACCACCACGTCGTAGCGGGCGAGCACATTGGGCAGGTCGGACAGGGCGATGGCGTTGCCGCCGAAACGCTCGGCCAGAACCTGACCGCGCTCGACGGTCCGGTTGGCGATGGTGATACAGGAGGGGTGGCGCGCGGCGAAGTGGGTCGCCACCAGTTCGATCATTTCCCCCGCGCCGATGAACAGCACATTCAGTTCGGAGATGGACGGAAAAATCTGTTCGGCGAGCTTCACGGCCGCCGCCGACATCGACACCGAATTGGCGCCGACGCCGGTCTTGCTGCGCACTTCCTTGGCGACCGAGAAGGTTTTCTGGAACAACGCGTTCAGCATCGAACCGAGCGTGCCGGACTGCTCGGCCTGCCGCACCGCATCCTTGATCTGCCCGAGAATCTGGGTTTCGCCCAGCACCATGGAGTCGAGGCCCGACGCGACGCGGAAGGCGTGGCGCGCGGCATCGACCGGATCGAGCTGATACAGGTAGGGACGCAAATCGTCGAGCGGTACGCCGTGGAATTCGGCCAGCCACTTGAGCGCGGCCTCCGGATGCGGACTGCTGCTGTAGATCTCGGTGCGATTACAGGTCGAGACGATCACCGCCTCGGACGCCGCACGCGTTTGAACCAGACTGCTCAGGGCATCGGGCAGCACTTGCGCCGGAAAGGCCAGTTTTTCCCTGACCGTCAGCGGAGCTGTCTGATGATTGAGACCGAAGGCAACCAGATGCATGGGCAAGAAAACGCCGCAAAGTAAATGGGTTATTCTAGCCCAAACTGGCCGGAAGGGCGACAGGGCGGGCCGGGCCGCTCCGGCGCCGGGATCCGGCGGCTTTCATTGGCGCGCATCAATCCCGAGTGTCCCGCAACAGAGTAATATCCCAACCATGACCAAGGAGGATACATCATGTCGCTGAACCTCGCGGATATTCGCCTGGAATACACCAAGAAGGAACTGTCGCCCGAAGAATGCCTCGACGATGCCGTCGCCCAGCTCGAGGCCTGGCTCGAAGAGGCGATGCACTCCGAAGTGCACGAACCGACCGCCATGCATGTGGCAACCGTGGGCAAAGACGGGCGGCCTACCGGCCGGATCGTGCTGCTCAAGGGCGTCGAGGAGGGCGAACTGCAGTTCTACACCAATTACCTGTCGCGCAAGGGCGAACAACTGGGCGACAACCCCGCGGTCGCCATCACTTTCTTCTGGCCCGAACTGGAACGCCAGCTGAGGGTGGAGGGTGTCGCCCGCCGCCTGCCGCCGGAAGTGTCCGACGCCTACTTCAAGAGCCGCCCCTACACCAGCCGCCTGGGCGCCTGGGCCTCGGAACAAAGCCACGAGATTCCCTCCAAGGCCGAACTCGTCAAGCGCGCCGCGCTCTTCGGGCTGAAACACCCGGTGAGCGTGCCGCGCCCGGACCATTGGGGCGGTTACGCGGTAAAACCCGATCGCATCGAGTTCTGGCAGGGACGCCCCAGCCGGCTCCATGACCGGGTCGTTTACACCCTCGAAGAGGGAGGCGGCTGGCGCAAGGCGCGCCTCGCGCCATGACCTGACCGGAAAGTCAGGCGACAACGCGATGGCCGGCCCGCTAGACTGCCGGCCATCGCCACGACCGCACAGGCCAGGGAGACCATCATGCGCGGTGCGCTTCCTCTCGTTCTGTTCCTCTCGCTTGCGTCTTCCGGAGCCTTGGCCGCCGAATGGATCGACCTCGCGACCACGGCGTCGCCAAGCCTCGAGGATTCGCTGCGCACGCCGGCCA
The DNA here is from genome assembly GCF_018802605.1 of Paludibacterium paludis. Lineage (NCBI taxonomy): Bacteria > Pseudomonadati > Pseudomonadota > Betaproteobacteria > Neisseriales > Chromobacteriaceae > Paludibacterium > Paludibacterium paludis. The sequence goes on from NZ_CP069161.1 coordinate 106,126, forward strand.
TGAAAGATTGCGAACTGCGCGAAGAGCGTTCGCTGCGGCGGCCGGACGGCAAGCGCGTGGTCCGCTACCGGCAGTACTACCGCTCGGTGCCGGTGTACGGAGAGACCGTGGTGGTCGACGATGGAGTCCCGTCGGGGCGGCTATTGTCCGGCATTGACCACGACCTGCCGGCGGTGACGCCCCGACTCGACGGCGATGCCGCGCTTGCCCGGGCACGCGAAAACGATGGCGGCAAACCCGCGCGCAACGCCAAAAGCGAGCTCTTCGTCTATCTTGACGGTTCGCGCGCGCATCTGGTCTATCAGGTTTCCTACCTGATCATTTCAGGGGCGGACAAGCCCTCGCGCCCGTTCGTTCTTGTGGATGCCAACAGCGGAACCGTCCTGAAGCGCTGGGAAGGACTGGCCACCGCGCCTGACCGCGGCATCATTCCATAAAACTTCCCGCAAGTCCGCCACATTTCATGTCATAAGCATTAAACATTCTGAAAAAGAGGCAAGCCGACGGCTCATTCAGCCCTGCCCCTTTTTCCATGATCCGGCATACCGAGTCCGCGGTAAGCCACACACCCTCCTTCACTGGCGAAGCTCCGACAATCAATCCGCCAACAGATTTTCCAACATCGGTGAAACCCTTGCCGCTATTGCCTTCTACCGAGATAGGCAGATACGCCTGACAAAACATGTCCAGTATCCTTTCCCTCACAAGGCACACCTCCACGTTCCTTTATCCGCATATTCGCATTTCATTTTTGTTAAATAAGTTCCATTTACTGTCATAAAGTACAGCAGTCAAAACGGCCATTTCATTCGATACCGAACAGTCCCGGATAAAAAAATTTCAGCCGGAGATACTTGTTTCATCATTCGATGACAATGGAGATCACACACATGAACAGGAAAACCCTTTCGTCCACCACTTTGGGCCTCCTGGCCCTGGCCGTTTCCGCCCAATCTTTCGCGGCCGAACGGATCCATCTGGAAGCGCACAAGCCGATCAAAGGCTTTGCCGCCAGTCAGGGACTCGCGGAGAGCCTCGGCGCCGCCCCCGCCGATCTCAAAGCCCTGCGCAGCATCACGGCGGCGAACGGCAAGAGCGCGACCCGCTTCCAGCAGTACTACCGCGGCATCCCCGTCTGGGGCGAAGCGATCGTCGAAGAAAAAGCCGGCCACGCCACCAGCGGCTACAGCGGCGACTACATTGCCGGCATCGCGGCGGATCTGCCGTCCGTCACCCCGGCGCTCAGCCGCGAACAGGTGCTGGCGCAGACCAAGGCGCTCAAAACCCGCGGCTATCCGACCCGCAATGACAAGGCCGAACTCCTGATCCGGCTCAACGAGAAAAACACCGCGCAGCTGATCTATCTGGTGTCGTTCGTGGTGACCGGCACGGCGCCGAGCCGTCCCCACTTCATCGTCGACGCCATGTCCGGCCAGGTTCTCGCGCAGTGGGAAGGCCTGAACCACGATCAGGCCAACGGCCCGGGGGGCAACACAAAGACCGGCCGCTACTACTACGGCAAGGACTACGGCCCGCTGATCGTCACCAGCGATTGCGCGATGGACAGCGGCAATGTGGCCACCGTGGATCTGGGCGGCGAAGAGGACAACTCGAGCACGGAGCCCTTCAGCTTCACCTGCCCGACCAACACCTACAAGGCCATCAACGGCGCCTACTCGCCGCTCAATGACGCGCATTACTTCGGCAACGTAGTCTTCAATATGTACAAGGACTGGTTCAACCTGCGCCCGATCCAGCAAAAGCTGTACATGAAAGTCCACTATGGATCCGGGTATGAGAACGCGTTCTGGGACGGCAGCGCGATGACCTTCGGAGATGGCGCCACCCGCTTCTATCCGCTCGTCTCGCTCGATGTCTCGTCGCACGAGGTCAGCCACGGTTTCACCGAGCAGAACTCGGGTCTGGTGTATAAGGGGCAGTCCGGAGGGATGAACGAAGCGTTCTCCGACATGGCGGGCGAAGCGGCCAAGTACTACATGAAGGGCAGCAACGACTTCCTCGTCGGCGCCACGATCTTCAAGGGCAGCGGGGCGCTGCGCTACATGGACAAACCGAGCCGCGACGGCCGCTCGATCGACAACGCCAGCCAGTACCGGGCCGGGCTCGACGTGCATCACAGCAGCGGGGTGTACAACCGGGCGTTCTACCTGCTCGCCACCACGAGCGGATGGAACACTCGCAAGGCCTTCGAGGTGTTTGTCGACGCCAACCGCCTGTACTGGACGGCCAACAGCACCTTCAACCAAGGCTCGTGCGGCGTGATCAAGGCGGCGCAGGTCCGTGGCTACAAAACCACCGATGTGGTCTCGGCGTTTAGCAAGGTGGGCGTGAGCTGCCCGTCGCGTCCGGCGAAATAATCGGGTCGACAAAAGAAAAAAGCGGAGCCCGGACGGCCCCGCTTTTTTCAGACGGAGGAATCCGGCGAGCGGATCGCCGTCACCGTCCACTTTTTCGGCATCAGCCGGCCCTTCTTGCCGCGTTTGCCAAGGTATTCCTCGAGCGCGAGCTTTTCATCGCCGGTTTTTCCTCTGACCGACACGGTCGACAGCAGAGCTTTCGGCCCGTCGACCAGCCCGGCCGCGGTCAGTTTCTCGCCGGCGTCCAGCTGCATCAGCATCAGTCCGCGCCCTTTGGACAATTCCCTCAGTTCGGCAACCGGATAGGCCAGCAAACGGCCGTTGTCGGCCGCGACCACCAGTTGCAGCGCCGGATCGGCCCGTTCGGGCAAGGGCAGCGGAGCCAGCAGGGTTTCGCCCTCTTCGAGGGTGATGTAGGCCTTGCCGGCCTTGACCCGTCCGGCCATGTCGCCGATACGGCCGATGAAACCGTAGGCGCCGCTGTGACTGAGCACATAGCGGTCGGTCTCCTTGCCGGAGAGCATGCGCACCACCTTGCCGCCATCCTGCACGTCGACCAGCGAGGTAACCGGTACGCCGTCGCCGCGGCCGCCGGGCACATCGGCCACATCGATGGTATAGGCCCGTCCGTGGTTGTCGAGCACGACGACCGGCCAGACCGTGCGGGTCTCGACCACTTCGTACAGGCTGTCGCCGTCCTTGAAGGCGAGACTCGACAGATCGAGCGAATGGCCGGAACGGGCGCGGATCCAGCCTTTTTGCGACAGGATGACGGTGACCGGCTCGTCGGCGATGGTCTGGGTCAGCACCGCGCGCTCGGCCGGCCGGATCTCGGTGCGGCGCGCATCGCCGAAGCGGGCGCGGTCGGCGCGGATTTCGCCGGTGATCAGTTCGCGCTTGGCATCGTCGTTGTCCAGCAGATGGCGCAGCGATTCGCGCTCCTCGCGCAGTTCCGACAGTTCCTTCTCCAGCTTGAAGCCCTCGAGCCGGGCCAGCTGGCGCAGGCGGATCTCGAGAATGTCCTCGGCCTGGATTTCGGTCAGGCCGAACGCCTTGATCAGGTCGGCCTTGGGCTCGTCCGACTCGCGGATGACCCGGATCACTTCATCGATATGGATGAAGACGACCATCCGGCCTTCGAGAATGTGAATGCGCTTGTCGACCTGCGAGAGGCGGTGCTCGAGACGGCGCGTGACCGTCTGGCGGCGGAACTGCAGCCATTCGCAAAGAATGGCGCGCAGCCCCTTCTGGGCCGGACGGCCATCCAGGCCGATCATCACGAGGTTCAGCGACACATTGCCTTCGAGGCTGGTCTGAGCGAGCAGCAGGCGGATGAATTCGTCCGGATCCTGGCGGCTCGACTTGGGCTCGAACACCAGACGCACCGGTTGGGCCGAATCGGACTCGTCGCGGACCCGGTCGAGCACCGACAGCATCAGGCTCTTGAGGTTCTGCTGATCCTGCGACAGGGTTTTTTTGCCGGTCTTGACCTTCGGATTGGTCGCCTCTTCGATTTCGGCCAGCACCTTCTGCGCCGAGCTGCCCGGGGGCAGTTCGGTGACAATCACGCGCCACTGGCCGCGCGCGAGCCGTTCGATTTCCCAGCGCGCACGCACACGCACCGAGCCGCGCCCCGTGGCGTAGGCGGCGCGGATGTCCTCGGGCTGGGTGATGATCTGTCCGCCGCCGGGGAAGTCCGGTCCCGGCACGATGCCCATCAGGTCGTCGTCCGGCAGGTCGGGGTTATCCAGCAGCGCGATGCAGGCGTCCGCCACTTCGCAAAGATTGTGCGGGGGAATTTCGGTCGCCATCCCCACCGCGATGCCGGAGGCGCCGTTGAGCAGCACCATCGGCAGGCGGGCGGGAAGCAGGGCGGGCTCGTCGAACGCGCCATCGTAATTGGGCACGAAATCGACCGTGCCCATGTCGATTTCCGACAGCAAGAGCTCGGCGATCGGGGTCAGGCGCGCTTCGGTATAACGCATCGCCGCGGCGCCGTCGCCGTCGCGGCTGCCGAAGTTGCCGTGCCCGTCGATCAGCGGGTAGCGCAGCGTGAAGGACTGCGCCATGCGCACCATGGCCTCATAGGCCGAACTGTCGCCGTGAGGATGGTATTTGCCGAGGATTTCGCCGACCACGCGCGCCGACTTGACCGGCTTGGCGCCGGCGGACAGCCCCATGTCGCGCATTGCGTACAGGATGCGGCGCTGCACGGGTTTCTGGCCGTCGGCCACTTCCGGCAGGGCGCGGCCCCGCACCACGCTCATCGCGTATTCGAGGTAGGCGCGTTCGGCGTAAAGATCGAGGGGAATCCAGTCGCCGCCGCCGTCGGCCGGCGCGGCCGGCACGTCGGAGGGAGGGCCGCCGGCCCCGTCCGCGACGGGGTCGTCGAACAGATCGTTATGGTTCATTTCGTTTGAGAAGGCAGAATGCTTGGTTAAACTCGAACAGGTTATCGGTCACATCAGAACGGGATTGTACTATGGCGAGCTTGATTCAGTGGCATTGCCACGACTTTAACGGATTCACGCCCGAAACCCTCTACCAGGCGCTGGCGCTGCGCGACCGGGTTTTCGTGGTGGAGCAACGCTCCATCTACGGCGACATCGACGGCAGGGACCCCGATTGCCGGCACCTCGCGGGGTACGCGGGCGACGGCCGGCTCGTCGCCTACGCGCGCATCCTGGCGCCCGGCGTCGCCTACCCGGATGCCGCCGCGCTCGGCCGCCTGGTGGTGGACCCCTCGCTGCGCGGACAGGGCGTGGGCCGGCAACTGCTCGCCCGGGCGCTAGAGGAAGCCGCCCGTCTCCATCCCGGTCCGGTGATGCTGTCGGCCCAGACCCGCGCCAGCGGATTTTACGCCTCGTTCGGTTTCGTCCCGGTCGGCGAACCGTACGACGACGGCGGTATCGAGCATATCGACATGCGCAAGGAAGCCGACTGAACCGCCGCCGGGACCGTCTGCGCGGTTTCGGCGGTCCGTCTCATTCCGGGAAAACCTCCCGCCAGGCGGCGTAGGAGATCAGACAATACAGGGGGCATAGAACCAGCATCGCGAACAACACCGACGCGAAGCCCCATAACGAGCCGGGAATGGCCGCTCCCCCCGCCTCGTAGATCACACCGAACAGCAGGAAATAGACCAGATCAAGCACCAGAAACGCCAGCCAGTTGATCCTCACGGCCCTGGCCGCTCCCTTGAACGCGTTGAATGGCAGATAGCCTTGCATCTCGACCAGAATGGGTGCCAGCATGCAAATCCACTTGCCCAGGAACAGAATAACGAAGAGCGCCATGAAGACAAAGACAAGCATCGTGGTGTAGACCTGGAAAATGAAACCCAACGCCAAAACCAAAAGGGCAATCACCAAATACAATCCGGTCATCAGCAGCGCCAGCATCCCGATCGATCGTCCCGAAGCCCTGAAGCCGACAAACAAACTCCCCACCGCGACCGGTTCGCCGTGCTCCGATTTACACGCGCAAGAAGCGACGCCGGCGGCAAACGCCATCTGCAGGAACAGCCAGGCGACCATGCCAAGCAGCGGCACAGCAAGCCCGCAGAGCATCGACAGAACGGTCATCGCCAGCCAGGGCAATGTCCAGAACAGCGGACGCACGCGATACAGCGCCCAACCTCGGGATAGCCAGCCGAACACGCTGCCGGCCCCCACTCTGGCGGGATTGAACGCCTCCGCCATCACCACATCCGTCATTTTCTTTTTCTCCGGCAAGACACAACGCCGCGTCCCGCCAATAACTCAACCACGACAACAGGCGGGGAATATCCCCGTTCCCCTTACTCCGGAAAAACATCCTGCCAGGCGGCATAGAGCGCCAGATAATACAGCGGGCACACGATCAACAGCCCGAGCAGCATCGGCAGCACGCCGAGGAAGATCAGCACGATAAACACCACCCCCATCACCAGGAAGGCCGCCCAGTTGGTCAGCACCGCGCGGAAACTGACCATCAGCGCCTCCAGGGGCAGCAGCCCCTGCATTGTCACCAGAATCGGGGCGAACAGGAAGGCCGACTCGATCAACAGGGAAAACGCGGCGAAGACAAGGGCGAGGAGAATGATCAGCATGGCCGATCCGCCCTGGCCGAGCGAAGCGAAACGCGACGGGTCCATGTCCATCATCGCCGTCATCATCGTCTTGGCCCCGGCGAAACCGAATCCGATGCCCAGCGCAATGCCGACGATCACCACCGCCACCGCGATCAGAAAAACGATCTGCACCAGGGTCAGTACGGCAAGGGGGCGCCAATTCTGCCGGATCGCCCCGAACAGGTCGGCGATTTCGATCGCTTCTCCGCGGCAGGCGCGTCGCGCGCACAGCGCGAAACCGGCGACAAAGCCCAGGTGAAGAAACATTTGCCCGATCCGGCCAAGGATCGGCACGACACTGAGCAGCAACGGCAGGATCACCGTCACCAGCCCGAACAGCACCCAGATCAGCGGCTGCGCGCGGAACTGCGCCCAGCCCCGGGAAATCCAGCCGAACACGCTGCCCGCCCGCACCTTCGCCGGCCTGAGCGAGTCCGCCGTCGTCGTCAAATCAATCATTTTTCTTTTCTCCGCCAAAGTGTTTCAAAAAATCCGCGCCGCCATGCCAACAGCACAGCGGTTGCCGTACCGATGCGATATCGGCGATAATTCCATGATTTCTCAATGGTTGGGCAACCGTTGCCCGCCATTGTTCCGGTTCCCCACTCTCGAGGTTTCTTTGCATGGTTACCCGAACCGAACTTGCCAACGCCATACGCTTCCTGTCGATGGATGCGGTGGAGAAGGCCAAATCCGGTCACCCCGGCATGCCGATGGGCATGGCTGATATCGCTGAAGTCCTGTGGCGCGACCACCTCGCCCACAGCCCCGCCAACCCCCACTGGCACAACCGCGACCGCTTCGTGCTCTCCAACGGCCACGGTTCCATGCTGCTGTACAGCCTGCTGCATCTGACAGGCTACGACGTCACCCTCGAAGACCTCAAGAATTTCCGCCAGCTTCACTCCCGCACGCCGGGCCACCCCGAATACGGTTACGCGCCGGGCGTGGAAACCACCACCGGTCCGCTCGGCCAGGGCATCACCAACGCGGTGGGCATGGCCCTCGCGGAAAAACTGCTCGCCGACGAATTCAATCGCGACGGCTTCCCGATCGTGGATCACACCACCTGGGCGTTCCTCGGCGACGGCTGTCTGATGGAAGGCATTTCCCACGAAGCGTGCTCGCTGGCAGGCACCTGGGGCCTGGGCAAGCTTATCGCATTTTATGACGACAATGGCATTTCCATCGACGGCGACGTCGAAGGCTGGTTCACCGACGACACCCCGGCGCGCTTCGAAGCCTACGGCTGGCAGGTGGTGCGCAACGTCAACGGGCACGACGCCAGCGAGATCGACACGGCGATCCGCACCGCCAGGGCCGAAACGTCCCGCCCGACGCTGATCTGCTGCAAGACCCGCATCGGCTTTGGCGCGCCGAACAAGGAAGGCGGTCACGACGTGCACGGCGCGCCGCTGGGCGCCGCCGAAATCGCCGCGGCGCGCGGGCACCTGGGCTGGCCGCACGAACCCTTCGTGATCCCCGCCGACATCGCCCGCGCCTGGAACGCGGTGGACGCCGGACGCGAACGCGAAGCGGCGTGGAACGCGCTGTTTAACGCCTATCGCGCCGCGCATCCGGAACTGGCCGCCGAATTCGAACGCCGCATGAACGGCGAACTGCCGGCCGGCTTCGCCGCGCATGCCGCGCAAAAAATCGCCGAAGCCAACGGCAAGGCCGAAACCATCGCCACCCGCAAGGCTTCGCAGAACGCCATCAACGCCTTCGCCGAAATCCTGCCGGAACTTCTCGGCGGCTCCGCCGACCTCACCCCGTCGAACCTGACGAACTGGAAGGGATCGCGCCCGGTCACCCGCGACGCGGGCGGCAACTACATCCACTACGGCGTGCGCGAATTCGGCATGGCGGCGATCCTCAACGGTCTTGCGCTGCATGGCGGCTTCCGCCCCTTCGGCGCGACCTTCCTGATGTTCAGCGAATACGCCCGCAACGCCCTGCGCATGGCGGCGCTGATGAAGATCAACCCGCTGTTCGTCTTCACGCACGACTCCATCGGTCTGGGCGAGGACGGCCCGACCCATCAGCCTGTCGAGCAGACCGCCACCTTGCGGATGATTCCGGGCATGACGGTATGGCGTCCGTGCGACACCGTCGAATCCATGGTTGCCTGGAGCGAAGCCTTGGCCGCGAAGGATCACCCGAGCTGCCTGATCTTCAGCCGCCAGAACCTGCCGTTCGTCGAGCGCGACGACGCCGCGCTCGAGGCCGTCAAACGCGGCGGCTACGTGCTCAAGGATGCCGACGCGCCGCGCGCCGTGCTCATCGCCACCGGCTCCGAAGTGGAGCTCGCGCTCAAGGCCCAGGAAGCGCTCGCGGCCGAAGGCGTTCCGGTGCGCGTGGTATCGATGCCCTCGACCAACGCGTTCGACCGCCAGGATCGCGAGTGGAAGAGCAGCGTACTGCCCGCCGGCGTGCCGCGCCTGGCGATCGAGGCCGGCGTCACGGACTTCTGGCGCAAGTACGTCGGCCTGGAAGGCGACGTGATCGGCATCGACCGCTTCGGCGAATCCGCCCCCGCGGGCCAGCTCTTCAAGGAGTTCGGCTTCACGGTCGACAACGTCGTGGCCCGCACCCGGGCCCTGATCGGACAGCACTGATGCATCATCAGGGCCGTCAGCGCGTCGCCGCCGACGGCCCTTGTTTCTATTCAACGGGAGAGAAATAGAATGACCATCCGTATCGCCATCAATGGTTACGGTCGTATCGGCCGCCAGGTACTGCGCGCCATCTTCGAAAACAACCTGACGGACGAATTCGAAGTCGTTGCGGTCAACGCAACCGGCGAGCTGGCCCTGAACGCCCACCTGACCCGCTTCGATACCGTGCATGGCCGATTCCCCGCCGAAATCTCGCATGACGACACGCACCTGACCATCGACGGCCACCGCATCCGTTTCTTCTCGACCCGCAACCCGGCCGAACTGCCGTGGAAAGCGCTGGATATCGACCTGGTGATGGAGTGCACCGGCGCGTTCACCAGCAAGGAGAAGTGCCAAGTGCATCTCGACGCCGGCGCGAAGAAGGTGCTGATTTCCGCGCCGGGCGGAAACGATGTCGATGCCACCATCGTCTACGGCGTCAACCACTCGGTGCTGACGCCGGCGATGACCGTGGTCTCGAACGCCTCGTGCACCACCAACTGTCTGGCGCCGGTCGCCCAGCCGCTGAACGACAAGCTCGGCATCGTCAAGGGCCTGATGACCACCATCCACGCCTTCACCAACGACCAGGTGCTGACCGACGTGCGCCACAAGGACCTGCGTCGCGCCCGTTCCGCCACCGAAAACATGATTCCGACCAAGACCGGCGCCGCCAAGGCCGTGGGCCTCGTGCTGCCGGAACTGGCCGGCAAGCTCGACGGATTCTCGGTACGCGTGCCGACCATCAACGTATCGCTGGTCGACCTGACCTTCGAAGCGGCGCGCCCGACCACCGTCGAAGAAGTCAACGCCATCGTCAAGGAGGCGTCCGACACCTACCTGAAGGGCGTTCTGGGTTACAACACCCTGCCGCTGGTGTCGATGGACTTCAACCACACCTCGGAAGCCTCCACCTTCGACTCGACCCTGACCAAGGTGTCCAACGGCACGCTGGTGAAGGTGCTGGCCTGGTACGACAATGAGTGGGGTTTCAGCTGCCAGATGCTGAACACCGCCCGCGCCATGTGCGCCGCCCGCGGATAACGCGGGATAAGGGGTTCCGCCCCGCCGGGGCGGAACCGAACCGGAACGATTGACTACCGTGTCCCGCGGCGGGACGCATCGAGGCAGACCATGGAATTCAAGAAACTGGCCGAACAGGCTCTCGAAGGCAAGCGCGTGCTGATCCGCGTCGACATGAACGTGCCGGTGAAAAACGGCGCGATCGGCGACGATACCCGCATCCGGGCGTCGCTGCCGTCCATCCGCCATGCGCTGGACAAGGGCGCATCCGTCATCCTGATGACCCACCTGGGCCGTCCGACCGAAGGCGAACCCCGCCCCGAGGACAGCCTCGCGCCGGTCGCCGCCCGCCTCGCGGAACTGCTGGGCCGCGACGTTCCGGTGGTGGCCGACTGGAAAGGCGGCATCGCGCTGTCCGCCGGCGACGTCGTCATGCTGGAAAACGTCCGCCTGAACAAGGGCGAGAAAAAGAACAACGACGAACTGGGCCGCGCCTACGCCGCCCTGTGCGACGTGTTCGTCAACGACGCGTTCGGCACCGCGCACCGCGCCGAAGCCTCGACCCACGCGGTGGCGGTTCACGCGCCGATCGCCTGCGCCGGCCTCTTGCTGTCCGCCGAACTGGAGGCGCTGGGCAAGGCGCTCCTCGCGCCGGCGCGTCCGCTGGTGGCCATCGTCGCCGGCTCCAAGGTGTCGACCAAGCTGACCATCCTCGAATCGCTGGCCGACAAGGTCGACCGCTTGATCGTCGGCGGCGGCATCGCCAACACCTTCCTGCTCGCCGAAGGCAAGCCGATCGGCAAGTCGCTCGCCGAGCCGGACCTGCTGGACGACGCCCGACGGGTGATCGCCAAACTGCGCGCGCGCGGCGGCGACGTGCCGCTGCCGGTCGACGTGGTGACCGCGCCGGAATTCGCCGAAACCGCGCCGGCCACCCTCAAGGCGGCGGGCGAGGTCGGCGACAACGACATGATCCTCGACATCGGACCGGAATCGGCCGCGGCGCTCGCCGCCATCATCGCCGAAGCGGGCACCGTGGTCTGGAACGGCCCGGTCGGGGTTTTCGAATTCGATGCCTTCGGCAAGGGCACGGAAACGCTCGCCCGCGCCATCGCCAATTCCAAGGCCTTCTCGATCGCCGGCGGCGGCGACACCCTCGCGGCGATCGCCAAGTACGGCATCACGGACCAGATCGGCTACATTTCCACCGGCGGCGGCGCCTTCCTCGAGTTCCTCGAAGGCAAGACCCTGCCGGCCGTGGCGATCCTCGCCGAACGCGCCCGCGCCTGAGCGACGACACCGACACGGAGACTCCGACCATGACCCTCGCCACCTGGCTGCTGTTCGTCACCACGGTGTTTTTCGTGTCGGCCACGCCCGGGCCCAACATGCTGCTGGCCATGACGCACGGCATCCACCACGGCATGCGCGGCACCTTCGTCACCTGCCTTGGGCTGATGTCGGCGCTGGCGCTGATCATGGCCGTTTCGGCGGCCGGGCTCGGAGCGCTCCTGGCGACCTCGGTCACGCTCTTCGCGCTCGTGAAATACCTGGGCGCCGCCTACCTGATCTACCTGGGCGTGCGCACCTGGCGCGCGCGGGCCGAACCGCTGAACGCCGACGGCGCGCGGCGGGCCGCTCCGGTTCCGGCCGGACGGCGTTTTCGCACGGGATTCCTGGTGGCGATGAGCAACCCGAAAGCGTTCATTTTCTTTACCGCCCTGTTTCCGCAGTTCATGAATGCGCATGCGCCGCAAGGCCCGCAGCTGGCCATCCTCGCCGCGACGTTTTTCGCGATCGAGGCCTCGTGGCAATTCGCCTATGCCGCGGGCGGCGCCCGGCTTGCCGGCTGGCTCGGATCGGCGCGCCGCGTGCGGCTCGTCAACCGCCTGTCGGGCGGCGCATTCATCGGAGCGGGCATCCTGCTCACTGGCGTGTCGCGCCAGGCGTAGGTCGCTTCACGCAACTTTTATTACATCAACTTTAGCGCCCTGATGAGGAGAAATTCATGGCTCTCGTTTCGATGCGCCAGCTGCTGGATCACGCAGCCGAGTTCGGATACGGCCTGCCGGCCTTCAACGTCAACAACCTCGAACAGATGCGGGCCATCATGGAAGCGGCCGACAAGGTCGACGCTCCGGTGATCGTGCAGGCTTCCGCCGGCGCGCGCAAATACGCCGGCGCGCCGTTCCTGCGCCACCTGATCCTCGCCGCCGTGGAAGAGTTTCCGCACATCCCGGTGGTGATGCACCAGGATCACGGCACGAGCCCCGATGTCTGCCAGCGTTCGATCCAGCTCGGCTTCTCGTCGGTGATGATGGACGGCTCGCTCAAGTCCGACGGCAAGACCCCGGCCGACTACGATTACAACGTCGACGTGACCCGCACCGTGGTGAACTTCGCGCACGCCTGCGGCGTGTCGGTCGAAGGCGAGATCGGCTGCCTGGGTTCGCTGGAAACCGGCATGGCCGGTGAAGAGGACGGCGTGGGCGCCGAAGGCACCCTCGATCACAGCCAGTTGCTGACGGATCCGGAAGAAGCCGCGCGCTTCGTCAAGGATACCGGCGTCGACGCGCTGGCCATCGCCATCGGCACCAGCCACGGCGCCTACAAGTTCACCCGTCCGCCGACGGGCGACATCCTGGCGATCAACCGAATCAAGGAAATCCACGCCCGCCTGCCCAACACCCACCTGGTGATGCACGGCTCCTCCTCGGTGCCCCAGGACTGGCTCGCCATCATCAACGAATTCGGCGGCGAGATCCCGGAAACCTACGGCGTGCCGGTCGAGGAAATCGTCGAAGGCATCAAGCACGGCGTGCGCAAGGTGAACATCGACACCGACCTGCGTCTGGCGAGCACCGGCGCGGTCCGTCGTTATCTGGCGACGCACAAGGCCGAATTCGATCCGCGCAAATACCTGGCGGAAACCGTCAAGGCGATGCGCGACATCTGCATCGCGCGCTACGAAGCGTTCGGCTCGGCAGGGCAGGCGTCGAAGATCAAACCGGTGAACCTCGACACGATGGCCAACCGCTATGCCAAGGGTGAACTCGCGCAGATCGTGCGCTAAGCCAGCCCGGAAAAACCCATGCCCCGAAGGGTTCGACCCTCGGGGCATGGGTTTATGCGGAAAAAGGAAAACGGCGGTCAGGCCGTGCGGCTCGCGGACAGCGCGGCCACCATGTCGGACTGGGCGATGATGCCCACAAGGCGGCCTTCCTTATCGACCACCGGCAGGGTGTGCCGCCCTCCATCGGAAAACAGCGGCACAAGATCGGTGAGCGTCTGGTCGGCGCGGGCGCAGATCGCCGGCGCCGTCATCAGCGTTGCCACCGTTTCCTTGCGCAAGCGGAACAGGCGCCGCGCCATGCCGGCGACACTCATATCCATCCCGGCCAGAAAATCCGCCACGGACACCATGCCCAGCACGCGACGCCGCGCATCCACCACCGGCAATCCGCTGACACGGTGGCGCTTGAGCGTTTCCCAGGCCAGCTGGCGGCTGCAGGCGGGGGAAAGGGTCACCACCTCGCGCGCCATGATGTCGGCGGCCGTGAGCCCGCCGGCCAGCCGGTTCGCCGCATGGCGGGTGGCCGCGCGTACAATGGCCTCCAGATCGGCTGCGCTGATGTCCAGCAGATGATCGAGTTCCCGGATGCCCGAAGCGATATCTTCGTCGGTGATGCCGCTACGCGCCTGCGGAGGGGGATTGTTCACCCCGTGCGGACGGAGCGGCCGCGAGGGCAGGGGATACTGCCTCCCCGGCAGGAGACGGTGCAGCGCCATGCCGATGAGCACCATCAGCAGAGCGTTCACCCCGACCGGCAGCAGCACGAAATGAAAACCGAGCGCGTGCACCTGAGGGCCGCCGATCACCGCCGTCAGCGCGATGGCGCCGCCGGGTGGATGCAGACAACGCAATAAGGTCATGACCAGCAGCGCGCCCCCCACCGCCACGCCCGCGGCCAGATACACATCCGGTATCCAGCGCGCGCACGCCACTCCGATGGCCGACGACACCAGATGCCCGGCAAGGCAGGGCCAGGGCTGCGCCAAGGGGCTGCCCGGCAGACCGAACATCAGAACGGCCGCCGCGCCCATCGACGCGACGATCAGCGGGGAATGGCCGGCCGCCAGCGAGGTGATCCAGGCGGTCAGGGAAACGCTGGACACCGCGCCCAGGGTCAACAGCACGCGGTGCGACCAGGGCGCGCGCCAGACAGGGGTCAGCCACCCCTGCAGGGGAAGCGGCATGCTCATCGGCGCGGCTTACTTGACGGCGGCGTTGCGGCGGCCCTTGACGGCGTCGGCGAGAATGCGCAGCACCGATTCCGTATCTTCCCAGCCGATACAGCCGTCGGTGATGCTCTGCCCGTAAACAAGCTCGCAGCCCGGCTTGAGATCCTGCCGGCCTTCGACCAGATGGCTTTCCACCATCACCCCGAAAATGTGCCGGTCGCCGGCCGCCATCTGGGCGGCGACGTCTTCGGCCACTTCCACCTGGCGCCGGTAATCCTTGCGGCTGTTGGCATGGCTGAAATCGACCATCAGTTTTTGCGGCAGGCCGACCGCCGCCAGTTCCGCCGCCGCGGCGCGCACGTGCGTGGATGCGTAGTTGGGTTCCTTGCCGCCGCGCAGGATGACATGGCAGTCCGGATTACCCCCGGTGGAGACAATCGCCGAGTGTCCGGTCTTGGTCACCGACAGGAAATGATGCGGGACGCTCGCGGCGCGGATCGCGTCGACCGCGATCTTCAGGTTGCCGTCGGTACCGTTCTTGAAGCCAACCGGGGAGGACAGGCCGGAGGCCAGCTCGCGATGAACCTGCGACTCGGTGGTGCGCGCGCCGATGGCGCCCCAGGAAATCAGATCCGCGAAATACTGCGGCGTGATCATGTCGAGGAATTCGGTGGCGGCCGGCATGCCAAGATCGTTGAGCGCCAGCAAAAGCTTGCGGGCGATGCGCAAGCCGCCGTTGATGTCGAAGGACTCGTCCAGATGCGGGTCGTTGATCAGCCCTTTCCAGCCGACCGTGGTGCGCGGCTTTTCGAAATAGACGCGCATGACGATTTCCAGCTCGTCCGCATAGTGCTTGCGCAAAGGGAGCAGACGCCTGGCGTATTCTTCCGCGGCACCGATGTCATGGATGGAACAGGGACCGATCACCACCAGAAGCCGGTCGTCCTCGTCGCGCAACATCGAGGAGACCGCCCGGCGGGTATTGAAAATCAACTCGGACGACGATTCGCTGATGGGCAGCTCGTACAAATGAGCGATGGGGGGGAGGAGTTCCTTGATTTCGCGAATTCTGACGTCGTCGGTCTGCCGGTGCATGATGTTCCCTTGCCATGAAATTTTTCTGATGCTGCATGGCAAGATAACCCCTTTCGGCAACAGTGCACAAGACCGGCGACGCCGCGCGTGGCGCATATGCAAAACGCCACCCGCAGGTGGCGTTTTCAAGGGTTTGCGCGATGACGCTCAGTCGGCGTACTGGCGCTTCATCCGTTCGCGGCGCTCCTGGGCCTCGACGGACAAGGTGGCGGTCGGGCGGGCGATCAGGCGCTTGAGGCCGATCGGCTCGCCGGTGTCTTCACAAAAGCCGTAGGAGCCGTCTTCGATCTGGCGAAGCGAGGCCTGGATCTTTTGCAGCAGTTTCCGTTCGCGATCACGCGTACGCAGCTCCAGCGCATATTCTTCTTCCAGCGTGGCGCGATCGGCCGGATCCGGCGTCGCCTCCTGCTCCTGGAGATGGTTGGCAGTTGCGCTAGCGTTGTTCAACAACTCCTGCTGCATCTGTAGCAACTTCTCCTTGAAGAACTCAAGGTGGTCGGCGTTCATGTAATCGTCGCCTTCCCAGTTGAGGATATCCTGTTCGGTCATCTTGGCCATATTTGGTGCTTCCAGCATAGAGGTTGGCAGACAGGCACAAGAGATTACCTTCGGCCTTCTCTTTGTGCAACTGGAATCGGATGCTGTCTTTACCTGCTAACAGGAATATAGAGCGATTCTGGTTTTTTTCACGAATTCTTCACATAAAAAGGCGGCTTACGCCGCCTTTCTGGAAAATTCCGACGCTTATTTGAGCGACAGAATCCATTTAACGAGGGTTTTCACGTCCGCGTCGCTGACCTGCGGGTTCGGCGGCATCGGAATCTGGCCCCACGCCCCGACGCCACCGGCCTTGACCTTGGCGATCAGACGGGCCTCGGCGCCCTTGTCCTTGGCGTACTTCTTGGCCACTTCCTTATAGGCCGGACCGACCAGCTTGGCGTCAACCGAGTGACAGGTCAGGCAATTGTTCTTCTGGGCCAACGCCTGGTTGGCCATGGCGGGAGCGGCCATCGCGCCCAGCAGCAAGGCGGCGAGAAGGGTCTTCTTCATCTTGTATCTCCATAGCTGAAGTTGCACAGCCGTAACGCTTTAAACGACTTCTATCGGCTGCAACCTATGACAAATACACAAAAATTTACATCAACACCTTGAGTTGCATCAAGAACGCGCTTTCAAGGAACCGAACGGGCAGCATCAGAATCACCTGAATGACAAGAAACAACACCAGCGGCGCCAGATCGACCGACCCGACCCGGGCGAACCCGAAATGCCTCAGGTAAGGCCGGGTCAGCGAATCGAGAATCGGTGTCAATGGATTATAGGGGTTCACCCAGCTCATCACCGCCTGGACGATCACCGCGCCCATCAAAAGGTTCAGTGACTGTTTGAAAAGATACAGCAGCGCCAGAAGCGCCAGCGCCACCCAAGTCTGAGGCGAAGTGAAATCGTAAGCGATGGGATTGAGCGCCATGATCAGTATCGACGACACCATGGACACGCCCCAGCCCACCGCCAGGGTCGCCGCGTCGTAACCACGCAGCGACGGGATCAGGCGCCGCGCGGGAATCACCGCGAAATTGGTCACCGCCAGCACGAACTGGCATACCGGATGCTTGAACGGCGCGCGCGCCACCTGCAGGTAGAAGCGCAAAAGCAGCACCAGCACGAACAGATCGGATACGGTGCGCAGGAGAAATTGCAGGGTTTCGTAGAACATATCAGTCCTGACTGAGCTGTTGACCCATCTCGACCGAGCGGGCACGACAATCGAAAGCGCCGGCCACGATCGCGGCCTTGACGCCTTCGGCTTCGAAACGGGCGATGGCGCGTTCCGTGGTACCGCCCTTCGAGGTGACATTGGCGCGCAGTTGCGCGAAGCCGCTGTCGCTCGCGCCGGCCAGCGCCACCGCGCCTTCGAAGGTGGCCAGCACCAGGCGGCGGGCCTCGTCATCGCCGAATCCGGTCCGCCTTGCGGCCTCCATCATCGCTTCCATGAAATAAAACACATAGGCCGGGCCGCTGCCGCTCACGCAGGTAATGTCGTCGATGCCGCGCTCCTCGGCAAGACGCACCGCGATGCCCGTCGCCTCCATCATGCCCGTCACCCGCGCGACATCGTCGCCGCCGAGCGCCGGCGCGCCATACACGCCGCTGACGCCCTTGCCGACCATCGCCGGCGTATTGGGCATCACGCGCGCCACGCGGGCCGTCCCGAGCCAGCGGCACAGCGCCTCCGTCCCGATACCGGCCGCGACCGACACCACGAGCGCGCCGTCAAGCCGCCCGGCCAGCTCGAGCGCCACGTCCCGGAGTCCCTGCGGCTTGACCGCCAACACCACGATCTCGTCCGCGCCGAAGGATCCGGGCAGAACGGGCAGGGGCTCGATGCCGAAGGACGAGGACAGCGCCGCGAGCTTGTCCGGATTGCGGTCGGACACGCGGATGCGGTGTCCTCCCTGCCTGACAAGTCCGCCGATAATGGCGGACGCCATGTTGCCGCCGCCGATGAAGGTTATGTTCATGGTCGCTCTTCAATTAATGTCGATAGCTGCGGGATCCGAAAATGGCCGTGCCGACCCGCACATGGGTCGCGCCGGCGCGAATGGCCAGGGCCATGTCGGACGACATGCCCATGGACAGGGTATCCAGTTCGAAACCTTGCGCCGCGAGCCGGTCGCGCAGTTGCGCGAGCAGACCGAAACGCGCGAGCAGCACCGCCTCGTCGGCACTCGGCTCCGGAATGCACATCAGCCCTCGCAGCACGAGCCGCGGCAGCGCCGCCACCTTGCGCGCGAGCGCTTCCACCTCGTCCGGACGGCAGCCGCTCTTGCTCTCTTCTCCGGACACGTTGACCTGCAGCAGCACATTGAGCGGCGGCAGGGTGTCCGGACGCTGCGCGGACAGCCGCTCGGCGATCTTGTCGCGTTCGACGGAATGCACCCAGTGGGCGCGCTCGGCCACGGCACGCGTCTTGTTGGACTGCAATGGTCCGATAAAGTGCCATTGAATATCCAGATCAACAAGCTCTTCCGTCTTGCTTACCAACTCCTGCACATAGTTCTCGCCGAACGCGCGTTGTCCGGCGGCGTAAGCCGCACGCACCGCATCGGCGCCGAACGTTTTGCTGACGGCCACCAGGGCAACACTGCCGGCCGGCCGGCCGGCGTCTTCCTCGGCGCGGGCCACACCTTGACGGACATCGCCGAGTGCCTGGGCGATCGTTTCCAACATACGAATTCCTGACGGGTTTGACGACACAACGACCGATTATAGAACCAACAGGCGCACAATGGAGAATCTGCCGCACCGGGCAAGCCCCTTTGATACAATCGAAGGAAGACCATTACGGGCACGAGGCTTTCTGATGGAAATTTCCGAGCTGTTGGCGTTCACGGTCAAAAACCAGGCTTCCGACCTTCACCTGTCGTCGGGCATGCCCCCGCTGCTCAGGGTCAATGGCGACATCCGCCGCGTCAACCTGCCGCCGATGACGTCCCATGATGTCCACTCGATGATCTACGACATCATGAACGATTATCAGCGCAAAGGCTTCGAAGAAACCCTCGAGAGCGACTTCTCGTTCGCGCTGCCGGGCATCGCGCGCTTCCGGGTCAACGTATTCATGCAAAATCGCGGTATCGCCGCCGTGTTCCGCGTGATTCCCTCTCATGTGTTCACCCTCGACGAACTCGACGGCCCGCGCATCCTGAAGGAACTGTGCGATCTGCCGCGCGGCCTCGTACTGGTCACCGGCCCGACCGGTTCGGGCAAATCCACCACGCTCGCCGCGATGATCGATTTCATCAACGCCACCCGTTTCGCGCACATCCTCACGATCGAGGACCCGATCGAATTCGTGCACGACAGCAAGCAAAGCCTCATCAACCAGCGCGAACTCGGGCAACAGACCATGAGTTTCGCCAACGCCCTGCGCAGCGCGTTGCGCGAGGATCCGGACGTGATCATGGTCGGCGAGCTGCGGGACCTGGAAACCATCCGGCTCGCGCTGACCGCCGCGGAAACCGGCCACCTGGTGTTCGCCTCGCTGCACACCAGTTCCGCCCCGAAAACCATCGACCGGATCGTCGATGTGTTTCCGGCGGGAGAAAAAGACATGGTGCGCACCATGCTGTCCGAATCGTTGCGCGCGGTGGTGTCGCAGACCCTGATCAAGCAAAGCGACGGCAACGGACGGGTCGCGGCGTTCGAAATCATGATGGGCACACCGGCCGTGCGCAACCTCATCCGGGAAAACAAGCTGGCCCAGTTGCTGACGGCCATGCAGACAGGCAGCCAGTCGGGCATGCAGACGCTCGACCAGGCATTGCAGGAACTGTTGCGCCGCGGCCGCATCTCGCTGGCCGACGCGCGTGGCAAGGCCGCCCAGAAAGATCTGTTCTGAGGCGGAAGGAGTGGAAAGATGGATCAACACGAGGCTCGGCGGCTGATCGCCGATCTTCTGGCAACGGCGGTCGCCCGTCACGCCTCCGATGTGTTCGTCAGCGCGGATTTTCCCCCCGCCCTGAAAATCGACGGACGCCTGCAACCCGCGATGGAAAAACCCCTGCTCGCGCAGGAAGCGAAAGAGCTGGTGCAGGCGATGATGACGGCGCATCACCTTGGCGAATTCACCGCCACCAAGGAGGCGAACTTCGCCATCACCCAGGAGGGCATCGGCCGCTTCCGGGTCAGCGCCTTCATGCAACAAGGACACCCGGCGATGGTGATCCGCCGCATCACCACCGACATCCCGACGCTTGACGAGTTGCGCCTGCCCGCCGTGCTCAAGGATATTTCGATGATCCGGCGCGGGCTGGTGATTTTCGTGGGAGGCACCGGGTCGGGCAAATCCACCTCGCTCGCCGCGCTGATCGACTGGCGCAATACCCATGCCGAAGACCATATCATCACCATCGAGGAACCGGTCGAATTCATCCATCATCACAAAAAGAGCCTGATCACGCAGCGGGAGGTCGGCATCGATACCGACAGCTGGGGAATCGCGCTGAAGAACACGCTACGCCAGGCTCCCGACGTGATCATGATGGGCGAGGTCCGCGATCAGGCCTCGATGATGTATGCGCTGCAATTCGCCGAAACCGGCCACTTGTGCCTGGCCACCCTGCACGCCAACAACGCCAACCAGGCGCTGGAACGGGTCATCAACTTCTTCCCCGAGGAGCGCCGCCAACAGGTGCTGCTCGACCTGTCCCTCAACATGCGCGCCATCATTTCGCAACGGCTGGTGCCGCTCAAGGGCGGCAAGGGCCGTTGCGCGGCGGTGGAAGTCCTGCTCAACAGCCCGCTGGTGTCGGATCTGATCGTCTCGGGCGATGTGCACGGCATCAAGGACATCATGGGCCGCTCCACCGACCTTGGCATGCGCACCTTCGACCAGTCCTTGTTCGAACTGTACGAGGAGGGCCGCGTCGGCCTCGAGGACGCGCTGCGCAACGCCGACTCCATCAACGACCTGCGCTTGCGCATCAAGCTCTATAGCGAGCGAAGCAAATCGCGCGATCCGCTGGGAGGACTCGATCATCTGGATCTGGTCTGACCCGCCTCACGATAGGCGAACACCCCCGCCGCCTGTTCGGGCGGACGGGGGTGTTTCACGTGAAACAGGCCCGAAGACTCAGTGCTGCAGGATCTTGGACAGGAACAACTGGGCGCGTTCGGAACGCGGGCTGCCGAAGAAGGCTTCCTTGTCGCAGTCCTCGACGATCTGCCCCTTGTCCATGAAGATCACCCGGTTGGCCACGCGCCGCGCGAAGCCCATTTCATGGGTCACGCACATCATGGTCATGCCTTCCTGGGCCAGCCCGGTCATCACATCCAGCACTTCGTTGATCATTTCCGGATCGAGCGCCGAGGTCGGCTCGTCGAAAAGCATGGCGATGGGGTCCATCGACAGCGCCCGGGCGATCGCCACCCGTTGCTGCTGTCCCCCGGACAACTGCCCGGGAAACTTCGCGGCGTGCGCCTTGAGGCCCACCCGGTCAAGATAGAGCAGGCCTTTTTGCCGCGCCTCGTCCATGCTGCGTCCCAGCACCTTGACTTGCGCCAGAGTAAGGTTCTCGGCGATGGACAAGTGCGGGAACAGTTCGAAGTGCTGAAACACCATACCGACCCGGGAGCGCAGTTTCGGCAGATCGGTCGACGGATCGCCGACCGACACGCCATCCACCGTGATGACCCCCTTCTGGAAGGGTTCGAGCGCATTGACGCATTTGATCAGCGTCGATTTGCCGGACCCGGACGGGCCGCATACCACCACCACCTCGCCCTTGGCGACCGACGTCGTGCAGTCGGTCAGCACCTGGAAATCCCCGTACCATTTGCTGATGTTGTCAATTGTAATCATCTGGCTCATACCGACCACCTGGAATGAAGACGCTTGACCGCCCGGGAGGCGGTGAAGCTGATAAGGAAATACACCGCGGCGGCGAACAACAGGAATTCATGGGGCAAACCCACGATATCGCCCTTGGACCGCGCGGTATTCAGAAAATCCATCAGACCCACCGCGTACACCAGCGAGGTATCCTGAAAAAGGATGATGCTCTGCTGCAACAGCAGCGGCAGCATTTTGCGGAACGCCTGCGGCAGGATCACATAACGCATGGCCTGCCCATAGGTCATGCCCAGCGCGAACGCGGCGCCGATCTGCCCCTTGGGAATCGCCTGGATGCCCGCGCGCACGATTTCGGCGAAGTACGCCGCCTCGAACATCACGAACGCCACCACGCACGAAGTGAAGGCACCGACCGGGGTGACGCTTCCGGTGATCCACGACAACAACATCGGCACCACCAGGTAAAACCAGGAAATGACCAGCAGCAGCGGGATGGAGCGGAAGTAGTTGACGTAAAACAGTGCCGCCGCCGACATCAGGCGGTTGCTCGACAAGCGCGCGAGCGCCAGGAAGGTGCCCAGCACCACGCCGCCGATCACACCGCCGGCCAGCAGTTTCAGTGTCAGCGCCAGGCCTTCGATCAGTCCCGGCATGGCCGGCACGATCTGGCTGAAATCGAGAGAGGTCATTTGCCGGACCCTCCCATCATGCCGGGTACGCGCCATTTTTCTTCAAGACGGCTCATCAGTTTCATGAATCCCATGTTGATCACGAAATAGATTACCGTGGCCAGTGTGAAGGCCTCGAAGATGTTCGCCGTGTACTCGGCGGTCTGCTTGGTCTGCGCCAACAGATCCATCAGGCCGATCAGCGACGCCACCGAGGAATTCTTGATGATGTTCAGGAACTCGCCGGTCAGCGGCGGGATGATGATGCGGAACGCCTGCGGCAACAGCACATAGCGGTAGAGCTGCGCCCGGGTGAAGCCGATCGCGAGTCCAGCGCTGCGCTGCCCTCGCGGCAAGGCTTCGATACCGGTGCGCACCTGCTCGGCGACACGCGCCGCGGTGAAAAGCCCGAGGCACACCACCACGCTGATGAAGGCCGAGGTGCCGGGATTCAGGTCCTGCTTGAACCAGGTCTCGATCGGGCCGGGCAGCAGGTCCGGCACCAGGAAATACCAGAAAAACAGCTGAACGAGCAGCGGCACATTGCGAAACAGCGCGACATAGACGCCCGCCAGACGCGATGCGATGCCGCCTTCCAGAGTGCGCGCC
Source organism: Paludibacterium paludis (assembly GCF_018802605.1). Taxonomy (NCBI): domain Bacteria; kingdom Pseudomonadati; phylum Pseudomonadota; class Betaproteobacteria; order Neisseriales; family Chromobacteriaceae; genus Paludibacterium; species Paludibacterium paludis. The sequence goes on from NZ_CP069161.1 coordinate 129,267, forward strand.
ACACCGATCACGGCCCCCAGGGACAGCGCGACGAGCCAGCCGCACAGCGCGATGGCCAGCGTCCAGCCCAGACCCGAGACGAACCAGTTCAGATAGATTTCATTGCCCACGCCGGTGGGGTTGAAATACACACCCCAGTTCCAGTGGTAATTCATGATTCATTCTCCAGCACGAAAAGGGGGCACGAATGCCCCCTTTGTCAGAATCCTGACTGGAACTCAGTCGGCGGCCTTGTCGGTCGGACTGGCGTACAGCGCCTTGAGGTCGGCGCTCATCGGGAAGTTCAGATTCAATCCCTTGGGCGGAATCGGGCTCTGGAACCATTTCTTGTACAGCGCGTTGACTTCGCCGGACTTGTACACGGCCTTGAGCGCATCGTCGACCACTTTCTTGAAGGCCGGATCGTCCTTGCGCAGCATGCAACCGTAGTTTTCATGGGTTTGGGCGCGGCCGACCACCACCCAGTCGGACGGATTGCGCGACTTGGCCATTTCGCCGTACAACAGCGCGTCGTCCATCATGAACGCCACCGCGCGGCCGCTTTCGAGCATCTGGAAGGATTCGCCGTGGTCCTTGGCCTGGATGATGTTCATGCCCATCTTTTTATCGGCGTTCATCGCGCTGATCAGACGCGCCGACGTGGTGCCGGCGGTGGTCACCACGTTCTTGCCGGCCAGATCGGCGAAATCCTTGATGCCGGAGGTTTTCTTGGTCATCAGGCGGGTACCGATCTGGAAAATCCCGACCGAGAAGGCGACCTGCTGCTGGCGTTCCACATTATTGGTCGTGGAGCCGCACTCGAGATCCACCGTGCCGTTCTGCACCAGGGGAATGCGGGTCTGCGAGGTCACCAGGTTGTAGCGCACCTGCAGGCCAGGCATGTTCAGTTCCTTTTTCACCTGATCGGCCACTTTATTGGCCAGATCCACGGCGAAACCGACGGGTTTCTGGTTGTTGTCGTAGTAGGAGAAGGGAATGGACGAATCGCGGTTGCCCAGCACGAGCGTGCCGGTCTCCTTGACTTTTTTCAGGGTGCCGGTCAGCTCGGCCGACATGGCCGGAGCCGAGGCGATCGCCGCCAGCGTGGCGGCACAGATAAGATGCTTGCTCATCAACATAGTTTTTCCTCCAGTGAATGACGGTTCGGCGCGACCGCCGGCAGCCTGTGACCCGGCGGTATCGCGCCTTTCCGGGACGTCCGTTCGCAGTGCGTCCCCGTTATCGGGGATCGAATGATGGGAAATGTCTGCTAACGGCCGTCGCGAATCGGTGTTCCGGCTAGCTCATCGGAGTGAGGAGCTGGCGCAGGAACTGTTTGGCGCGGTCGTGCTGCGGATTGAGGAAGAACTCCTCCGGTTCCGCCTGTTCGAGAATCTCGCCGTGGTCGACGAACACGACGCGGTCGGCCACTTCGCGGGCGAATCCCATTTCATGGGTGACGACCATCATGGTCATGCCGCTCAAGGCCAGGTCCTTCATGACCTTGAGGACTTCACCGATCATTTCCGGGTCCAGCGCCGAGGTCGGCTCGTCGAACAGCATGACCTTCGGTTGCATCGCCAGGCCGCGCGCGATCGCCACGCGCTGCTGCTGGCCACCCGACAATTGCGCGGGAAACGCGTCCTTCTTGTGTGCAAGACCAACGCGCTCAAGGAGCTCGACCGCCAGTTTTTCGGCCGCCGGCCGGGTCATCTTCTTGACCTGGATCGGCGACAGGGTGATGTTGTCCAGCACCGACAGGTGCGGATACAGATTGAAGTGCTGGAACACGAAGCCGACTTCGGCGCGCAAGGCGTTCAGGTCGGTCTTCGGATCGGCCACGTTCTTGCCGTCCACCCAGATTTCGCCCTCGTTGATCGTTTCGAGCTGGTTGACGGTGCGGATCAGTGTCGATTTGCCGGAGCCGGACGGGCCGCACACCACGACCACTTCTCCGGCCTTGACGTGCAGCGTGATGCCGTTGAGCACGTGCAGATCCTTGAACCACTTGTGAACGTTCATCAAACGTATCATTCAGCTTCGTCCCTGTTGTCTTGACCGGATGCGACCGGTTTTCCGGCTAATTCTGACCCGAACGCCATAAAACCACAACGTGCGGTGCACAATAGCCTTTTGATTATGAATAACTAATTATTTTTCTTATTGAATAGATAGTTCGTCATAGCCACATAGCACTCCACCGGCAAGCTTTCCGCCCGCGCGCCGGGGTCGATGCCAAGCGCGGTGAAACCCTCGTCGTCCAGCACGCCCTTGAGCGTATTGCGCAAGGTCTTGCGCCGCTGCGAGAACGCGCGGGTCACCAGATCCTCGAGCAAGGCCTCGTCCCGGGCGATGCCGCAACGGCCAGGCGCCGGAATCATCCGCACCACCGCGGAATCGACTTTCGGTGGCGGCCAGAACGCCTCGGGCGGCACGGCAAGGATGTTTTCCATCTCGAAACGGTATTGCAGCATCACGGTCAAGCGGCCGTAATCGGGTGTCGACGGCTCCGCCACCATGCGGTCGATCACTTCCTTTTGCAACATGAAGTGCATGTCCTTCACGCGCGCGCCAAAGCTCGCCAGATGGAAAAGCAGCGGGGTGGAAATGTTGTAGGGCAGGTTCCCGACGATTTTCAGGTCGCCCGGCACCGAGGCGAAATCGTAGGCGAGCGCGTCGCCCTCGTGAATGGTCAGGCGCTCGGGCGCCACCTTCTCCTTCAACCGGGCAATGATGTCGCGGTCGATTTCCACCACGTGCAGGTGGCGGAGCGTGCGCAGCAGCGGGAAGGTGATGGCGCCCAGTCCCGGGCCGATTTCGATGACGGTGTCGTCGGGCTGCGGATTCACCGCCGCGACGATGCTTTCGATGACGTGATTATCTTGCAGGAAGTTCTGTCCGAACCGCTTGCGTGGTATGTGCTGGCTCATAGGTGTCTTTTTTCCGTTTTCCGAATTTTAAACCGCGGTGGAGAAAACCGTCAGGTTTTTCACCCGGCAAGACGAATGACGGAATACGCCAGAATGGCATAGCGCGCCGCCTTGCCCAACGTCAGCCAAATGACGCAGGGCACGACAGGCAAGCGCAGCCAGCCGGCCGCCAGCGGAATCGCGTCGCCGATGAACGGCACCCAGGCCAGCGCCAGCGAGGCGCTGCCATAACGAGCGAACAACCGCTCGATGCGCGGCGGCATTTCCTTGCGTGGCGCGAGCCTCCCGATCACGAGACTCGTCAGGCTGCCGGCGGTGTTCGCGAATGTCGCCACGGCCAGCGCCCATGAGGCATCGTGCGGCCATTTGTAGAGAAACGCCGCGAGCGCGATTTCCGAGTTGCCGGGCAACAGCGTGGAGGAAAGGAAGGCCGAAGCGGCGAGGCCGCCGAGCGCCAGCGCCTCGCCGCTCATGCCTGAAAGCGGAAAGGCGCGCCGGCCGTCTCGCCGATCAGGGTTTCCAGCATGTCCGACAGCGACGAACCGTCACGGGTATTCACCCATTGTCCGTCCCGGAAGGCATAGTGAAAGCCGCCGCGTTTGGCCGCGACCCACATCTCCCGGTTGGGCAGGTGCCGGTTGACGATGATTTTCGCGCCATTGTCGAACGCGAGTTCAAGCACCCCGCCATTGAGCGCGTAATCGACGTCGATCTCCTGGTCGTCGAGCGCGTTTTGCAGGTTTTCCAGAAGCGCGTCGGTCAAATCGAGAAATTCGGATTCGGTCATGGCTGTTTCCCGCTGTGTGAGTTTGTTAGTATGGAATTTTGCCACAATCGGACGCTGCTCATGAGAACGCTGTTCGCCCTTCTCTTCACCCTCGCCGCGCTGACGGCCTGCGGCTACAAGGGCCCCTTGTACCTTCCCGCGCAAACCGATGCCAAACCGGCCGCGGCCAAACCCGCTCCCGCCACGGCAAGCCAACCCAAAGCCGACGCTTCGGGGGTCAAATGAACGTCTCGATCCGGCGGCTTGACCGGACCGATTCCGGTGATCTGGCGCTGCTTGTCGCCTTGACCGACGCCTATGCGCGGGATGCCGCGGGCGGTGGAAACGGGCTTTCGGCCCACGCCAGAGCCCATCTGGGGCAGGCGTTCGCCGCCCACCCCTCGACCTTCGCGCTGGTGGCCGAAGAGGGAGGGGAAGCGCTCGGCCATGCCTTGTGCTTTTTGGGGTTTTCCAGTTTCTACGCCGCGCCCACGGCGATGCTGCACGATCTGTCGGTATTGCCCGCGGCGCGCGGGCGCGGCATCGGACGCCTCCTGATGCTGGCCGTCGAGGAAGAAGGACGCCGACGCGGCTGCGCCAAGGCGATGCTGGAAGTGCGCGACGACAACACCGTGGCGCGCAAGCTTTATGAAACCTCCGGCTATGAGGTCAGCGGTCTTGGCGGTTCGCTCTACCGGATGATGGAAAAGGTGCTCTGACCGTGACACGCTACGCCCGCCATCTCGCTGCGCAACGCATTGCCAACCCTTTTCCCGGCATCGTCCGTCTGGAAAAGGCCATCGGCGGGCCGATCACCGCGCGCATCGGCTCCAACGAGAGCCTGCCGCTGGAAGGCTCTCCACTGGAAACGCTGTTCGGCGAGGCGGTGGCGGAACTGGCGCGGCTGTATCCGGACCCTTACGCGCACCGGTTGCGTGAGCAGGCCGCCGCGGCCAATGGCACGGCCCCGGACACCATCGTGTTCGACACCGGGGCCGACAGCCTGATCCTGCTCGCATTGCGGCTGTTCTGCTCGGCGGGCGACCGCGTCGTGTGCACGGCAGGGACCTATCCGACCTTCGGTTACTTCGCGCGCGGACAGGGCCTCGCGATCATCGAAACAGACTATCTTGACCGCTTGACCTCGCCCCGCGTCGATCTGGATGCGATGGCGGAAGCGGCCGGACGCCACGATGCGCGGCTGGTTTACCTCGCCAACCCGGACAACCCGACCGGCCACGCCTGGGACATGGCGACGCTCCGCGCCTTCCGCCGCGCCCTGCCGGCGGATACCCTACTGTTGCTGGATGAAGCCTACCGCGACTTTTGCGATGATGCCGACAGCGATAACGGCCCCATCGATGGCGTGATCCGGCTGCGGACCCTGTCCAAGGCCTTCGCGCTCGCCGGCCTGCGTGTCGGGTATGCGATCGCGCCTGCGCAATGGGTGGAACGCGCCGATGAAATCCGCCCGCAGTACGCGCTCTCGTCGATCGCCCAGGTCGCGGCGCAAGCCGCGCTCGATCATCCCGCGCATTCGAAACAGCTTATCGCGCGCACGCTGGCGCTGAAGAATGATCTCGCGCATATTCTGAGCTCGCACGGCCTCAGGGTGCTGCCATCGGCCACCAATTTTCTGGCGATCTGCTACGACACGCCGGACGAGGCCGCGCGACGGCAAAAAGCGCTGCTCGCCCAGGGCATCGCCGTGCATCGCCCGCCCCACGAGGCGACGGCCCACCTGCTGCGCGTCACCGTCCATCCACACTCCTTCGAGCCGGCCGTGATCGAAGGGTTGACCTTGCGATAGCCGCCGTACCCGTGATTGTCAGGGATAGGGGCTCACCGGACTGTCCTGGCTAACGTCAGCATCGTTAAGCGAATTTTGAAAGAGTAAAAACCCGGTAAACGGGATCATGCTCGCCTGCCATACGGCTTTTTGAATACTTCACATGAATAGCGAGCTATCCCCATGCAAGTGACCACCCCGACCCGATACAGCTTCCTGCCGACCCGAAATCAAGATCTTCTCGGACTGCGAAACTGGCTGAAAACCAGCGATTTCAGCGGCGCGTCCATCATTGGAATTTTCCCGTCCAAGGTCAAGGAAATCAGAAAAAACAGAGAAATCATCACCATCCGGCTGGATGAAGCGTTCGCCAATTGCCCGGGCAAAATCCCGGCCAAACTTGGCCGGGCCACCCAGGCTGTCAGACATATCGGCGAGCGGTTGAATGTTCATTCGATCAACCAGTGGGCCAACCAGCGCGACGCCCTCATGATCGATGCGATGAAAGTGCCGAAATGGCTGGAAGAAAAGGGCGTACAGAACGTCCCCAACCAGCCGCTGAGCAAAGACATGATCCTGAAGCTGCTCGAGCAAAACGGTCCGCTGTTGGCCGAATAATCCGATAACGGAGTGGGGCGGTCAGGTGCCCCACTGAAACACTTTCCCGCCGTGGCGGTCGCGCGGCGGCAAAAAATACCGCTCAACCGGGGTATCGCCGCCACCGTCCGTTCACCCGCTAACATTCGAACCGGTCGATGATGGAGGAGCATTCACGATCTTGTACCGCAGGCGGTGGATCATGGCCACGCAACGCATGCCGCGCTGCAGCGTCAGCGACCGACGGGAAAGGTACACTTTCCCGATGAACACCTCTCACCCCCATGACGCGATCTTCAAGCAGTTCATGTCCGATCCGGCGACCGCCCGGGACTTCCTGGACATCCACCTGCCGCCGGGCTTGCGCGGCCTGTGCGATCTATCCAGCCTGCGCCTGGAACCGGGCTGCTTCATCGAGCCGGATCTGCGCGCTTTTTATTCCGACATTCTCTACGCGCTGCGCGCCGATGGCCGCCCTGGCTACATCTCTTGCGTCGTCGAGCACCAGTCCCGTCCGGAAAAACTGATGGCCTTCCGCCTGATCCGTTACTGTCTGGCCGCGATGCAACAGCATCTGCGCCAAGGCCACGATCGGCTGCCGCTGGTGATTCCCCTGCTGTTCTACCACGGCACCGCAAGTCCGTATCCGTACAGCACCCACTGGCTGGATCTGTTCGAGCAGCCCGAGGTGGCCGCCCTCCTTTACAGCCAGCCCTTCCCGCTGGTCGACGTCACAGTGCTGTCCGGCGACGACATTATGAAGCACCGGCGTATCGCATTGCTGGAACTCGTGCGAAAACACATCCGCCAGCGCGATATGCTGGAGTTGGCCGAGCCGATCGGGTTTCTCTTGAGCCTGGGACTTTGCAGTACAGAAGCGAGGGCGTCAGGAAGGCATCCTTCAAGTCGCACGGCAACTTCTTGCCAAGGGCGTGGATCGCAGAATCATTCAGGAAACCACGGGCCTGACCGAACAGGAATTGCTGCAGTTGCGCCACTGAGCGCAGACTCGCGATTCCCAAAACCGTATCCGGAAAAACAAATGAAAAAACGGCGAGCGCGGATTGAGCCGTCGCCCGCCGTTCTTTTCATTCCCCGTTTAACCGCAGGATAGCCTCCTCATCGCGCCATTTCCCGACGACACAACACGAAACGTGAACGGTTTACGCGGACAAGCGGCGCCCGGCCACGTGCCCGCCGGCAAGATCCGCTTACTTTCCGGACAACGCCCGGCGCGCTGCGGCCAGGGTTTCGTCGATCAGCGCGTCGGTATGCGCGATCGATACAAAACCGGCTTCGTAGGCCGACGGCGCGAAGTACACGCCCTCTTCAAGCATCGCATGGAAGAAGCGGTTGAAGCCTTCGCGATCCGAATTGGTCACTTCCGCGTAGCAGGTCGGCACCTTGCCGGTGAAGTACAGACCGAACATGCCGCCGACGCTGTCGGCCGTCAGCGCGACACCGGTTTCGCGCCCCAGGGCGGCAAGCCCGTCGGTCAGGCGGCGGGTACGCGCCGTCAGGGTGTCGTAGAAGCCGGGTTCGCGAATCAGGCGCAGGGTGGTCAGACCGGCCGCCACCGCCACCGGATTGCCGGACAGGGTGCCGGCCTGGTAGACATTGCCCAGCGGCGCGATGCATTCCATGATGTCGCGCCGTCCGCCGAAGGCCGCGAGCGGCATGCCGCCGCCGATCACCTTGCCCAGCGTGGTCAGGTCGGGGATCACGCCATGCAGCCCTTGCGCGCAACGCGGGCCGACACGGAAACCGGTCATCACTTCATCGTAAATCAGCACCGTTCCACTCTTGTGCGTCAGTTCGCGCAAGGCCTTCACGAACGCTTCGGACGGGCGGATCAGGTTCATGTTACCGGCGAAGGGCTCGACGATCACGCAGGCGATGGTGTCGCCGATTCGCGCGAACGTTTCTTCCAGCTGCGCCACGTTATTGTATTCCAGCACCAGGGTATGACGCGTGAAATCGGCCGGCACGCCGCCCGACGACGGGGCGCCGAAAGTCAAAAGACCGGATCCCGCCTTGACCAGCAGACTGTCGGAATGACCGTGGTAACAGCCTTCGAACTTGACGATGGTGTCGCGACCGGTGAAGCCGCGGGCCAGACGGATGGCGCTCATGGTCGCCTCGGTGCCGGACGACACCAGCCGCACCTGCTCGAGCGACGGCAGCATGGCGCACAGGGTTTCCGCGATCTCGACTTCGGCTTCGGTCGGCGCGCCGAAGGACAGACCGCCCTCGGCGGCTTGCTGGACGGCGCGAATCACCTCGGGATGGGCATGACCGACGATCGCCGGTCCCCAGGAGCCGACGTAGTCGATGTAGCGCTTGTCGTCGGCATCCCAAAAGTACGGTCCATTGGCTTTCTTCACGAAACGCGGCGTGCCGCCGACGGAACCGAAAGCGCGGACAGGGGAGTTGACGCCTCCGGGGATCGGTTTTTTGGCGCGTTCAAACAATTCGAGATTGCGGGACATGATGGTTTCCTGTGTCTACACGTTCTTGGCCGGCAGCAAGGGCTACCAGCGGGAATACGGGGTTTTCGAGAGGTAGGCGTTGGTGAAGCGCGGGTCTTCGGTCACTTCTTCACCGATCCATGCCGGCTTGTCGAAGGGTGTCGCCTCGTCGGGCAATTCGATTTCCGCCAGCACAAGACCGGCGTTTTCGGCGAAGAATTCATCGACTTCCCAGATATGGCCGCGCCATTCGATGCGGTAGCGCAGTTTGTCGACCACCATGGGGCACATCGCATCCATCATGGCCTGAGCATCCGCAACCGGAATGGGATACTCGAATTCGTGGCGCGACACCTGGGTGATCCGCCCCTTGATCGTCAACCAGGCCTGTTCGCCCACCACGCGCACCCTGACCGTGCGCTCGGGATCCACCGACAGATAGCCCTGGCGATAACGCAAGCCTTCGGCCAGACCGCGCCACGCCTCGCCGGTGACACGGAAGCGCCGTTCGATTTCCACACCCATCACTTATCTTTCAGAAAGGTTTCACGACAACCAGGATGACCACCGCGAAGAGAATCAGCACCGGAATCTCGTTGAAAAAGCGGTACCAGACATGACTCTTTGCATTGCGTCCGGCACGGAAACGCGCGAGCAAACGCCCGCAGTAGCCGTGATAGGCCACCAGCAGCGCCACGAGCGAGAGTTTGGCATGCAGCCATCCTCCGCCGATGCCGAATCCCAGCCACAGCCACAGACCGAAAGCCAGCGCGAGCACGGCCAGCGGGGTCATGAAACGAAACAGCTTGCCCGCCATCAGCAGCAAGCGGTCCGTTTCGGCGCCGGGCGCGGCCATCGCCAGATTCACGAAGATCCGCGGCAGATAGAACAGGCCGGCGAACCAGCTCGTCACGAAGATGATGTGCAGTGCCTTCAGATAGAGGTACAGCAAACGGAACTCCCTTCCTGTTTCACGTGAAACAGGCCTACGGTTTCGGTGCGTTACGGTAAAGCGGCATGACCTCGGGCAGATGAGCGCTCAGCTCCTGGATGCGGGAGGTGCCGGACGGGTGAGTGGACAAGTACTCGATGCCACCATTATCCCCCCGCGCCAGCATTTTTTTCCAGAGGGAGATGGCGGCGTTCGGATCGTAGCCGGCGCGGGCCATCAATTCGAGCCCCATCACGTCGGCCTCGCTTTCCATGGTTCGGCTGTGCGGCATGGCCAGCGCCACATTGGCGAGCTTGCCCGCCATGTTCATTTGCCGCGAATCCAGACCCGCCGCCATGCCGATGATGCCCAGTCCGAGTTGCTGGGCCATCGCCTGGCTCATGCCTTCCCGGGTATGCTCGCGCAACGCGTGGGAGAACTCGTGGCCCAGCACGGCGGCCAGTTCCGCATCGCTGAGCGACAGCGATCTGACGATGCCCGAGTACACCATCACCTTGCCGCCGGCCATCGCGTAGGCGTTCAGCTCCGGCGCATCGGCCACGTTGACTTCCCACTTCCAGCGCGTGGCGTCGGAACGGTAGACGCCGACTTCGCGAATCACCCGGGACGCGATACGGCGCACCCGCGCGGTCAGCGCCGGATCATTGTTCAAACGTCCCTTGGCGCGCAAGGCCGCCAATTGTTCCGCGTAGCTTTTGGCCGACATGGCCTCGACTTCGGCTTCGGATACCCCGGACATCATGCGCTGCTGCCGCGCCACACCGACCGCGCCGCCCTGAGTGGTCGACACGCTGGCGCATCCGGCAAGGCATGCGGCCGCCACGATAGCGGCGAGTCCCGAAGCGAATCGCAATTTCATCGCTTTCATGACCGCCTCAGAGCTCGACCATTTCGAAATCGTCCTTGCGCGCGCCGCAATCCGGACACGTCCAGTTCATCGGCACATCCTCCCAGGGGGTGCCGGGAGCCAGTCCGTCTTCCGGTCGGCCGGCCTCTTCGTCATAAATAAAACCGCAGATCAGACACATCCAGGTGCGCATACAAATCCTTTGGGTCGGGTAAAATAACGATGATTCTAAATCGTGCCAGACAGCGAGGTTAAGTCTTCACCATGACAAGCCAACCGAATTTTCCGCCGGCCGTGATGACACTGGCCGGCTCCGATCCTTCCGGCGGCGCGGGCATACAAGCGGACATTCTCACCCTGGCCAGCCTGGGATGCCACCCCCTGTCGGTGATCACCGCGATGACCGTTCAGGATACCGCCGGTGTCAGCGAGGTGGTGGTCACCGACGCCGATCTTGTCAATGACCAGGCGCGTTACCTGCTGCAGGACATTCCCGTTTCCGCTTTCAAGGTCGGTATTCTCGGCAGTATCGAGAATGTCGCCATTGTGGCACAGCTGGCGACCGATTACCCCGAAGTCCCGCTGATTCTCGACCCGGTACTCGCCAGCGGCGGCGGCGACGAATTCGCCGACGAGGATCTTATCCACGCCATGCGCGACATGCTGATCCCGCATGTGACGCTGCTGACGCCGAACAGTATCGAGGCCCGCCGCCTGGCGGCGAACGACAGCGACGACGAGGATACGCTGACCCTGGATGAAGCCGCCCAGCGTCTGCTCGCGCTGGGGTGCGAGGCGGTGCTGGTGACCGGCACCCATGAAAACCAGCGCGAAGTGGTGAACATCCTCTACTCGCAGGACGGTACGGCGCGCAGCAGCCACTGGGAACGCCTGCCCGGCAGCTACCACGGTTCGGGATGCACCCTGGCCTCGGCGATCACCGCACTGATGGCCACCGGCATGCCGCTCGAAGAAGCGGTCAACGATGCTCAGGAATACACCTATCAGACCCTGCTGAACGCCTACCGTCCCGGCATGGGGCAATATATCCCCGACCGGCTGTTCTGGGCACGGGATGCGGCCGAACAAGAAGGCCAGGAAGGGGAAGGTGGCGATGAACGGGAAAACTGAGCGGATCGCCGGGCTTTACGCCATCACGCCCGACACGAACGATACCGAAAAGTTGATCCGCGACTGCGCCGCGGTGCTGGCGGGAGGGGCGAGAATGCTCCAATACCGCAACAAGGGGCAAGACGAAACCCTCAAACTGGCCCAGGCCAAAGGACTGCACGCGCTGTGCCGGGAGCACGGGGCGGCCTTCATCGTCAACGACGACATCACGCTGGCCAAACGCATCGGCGCCGACGGGGTGCACCTGGGGCGCGACGACGCCTCGCTCGCCCAGGCGCGCCGCGAACTGGGTCCGGAGGCGATCCTCGGCGTGTCCTGCTACAACCTGCTGATGCTCGCGCAAAACGCCGCCGAACTTGGCGCCGATTACCTCGCCTTTGGCGCGGTGTTTCCGTCGGCGACCAAACCCGGCGCCGTCCATGCCCCGCTCGAACTGTTCGCCGAAGCGGAAAAATTCGGCTTGCCGCGCGTCGCGATCGGCGGCATCACCGAACACAACGCCGCCCGGGTCATCGCCGCCGGGGCCGAAGCCATCGCGGTGATCGGAGGCCTTTTCGACACACCCGACCCCGGCCTTGCCGCCCGGGCGATTTCGGAGCTTTTTCCGGGTTAGGGCATATTGATGTTTTTGGACTGGAGATGGGGAGCATACCCAATCGATGTTCCTGCTCCAGGTTTGCGCTCCGGCGGCTACGCCTGCTGATCGAGGCTCGGAAAGCGCATCCGGGTAATTCCAGGAGAACGCGCCTCAATCACGAACAATACTGATTGGTACTAAACATTCCATCGCTACTGGTCCTTGGTTGAGAATACCTTTGCATTAGGCAGCCGATGTCCGTCCGTTTACTCTTGAAAACCGCTTTTGAACTCTTTAAAAAACAAGCGGTTTTCAAGTAATACTATTGACTACGATGGTATCGCAGCAGGACAAGAGCAGTAGTCGCCACACTGGGTCCCGTATCGTGATAACGATACCGAATGGCGCGGTCCGGCCGCCATGACAAGGCTCATGCACAGGCTCTCATGAGAGATCAGTCGAATTCTCTTTCCATGCGAGTGCGCAGTTCACGGTAGATTGCCGTGAGTTCGGGATCAAAATCACTGAGCCTGTCATGGAAATACTCGATGTAAAACTCTTCCGGCCACAAATGCAGGCCTTGATCGCCAAATTTACGCGTCCGCCAATAGCGTGATGGCCGTTCATCGACAATGTCGAAGAGGCAGAGAGGGGCATCAATCACATAGTATTCGTCAGGGAGTTCAAGCGAAACATCTCCGGGCGAGCCTATGCCGCACGACATGCCCATCACGGTATAAAGTTTGCCGATTTCGAGGTGGCTCCAGACACGTTGTTCACCAAGTTCGTTGCCCGTTTCTCTATTCGGTAATTGGATTGCTTTACAGAAAACTTTCATCTCTTATGGTGTCCTGATAACAATGGTCTTCGGTTCAACCAATTGCTTGGTGACGGTGTTCCAATATGCGTGAATTTCAAAACGAGTACCATCGACTGCAGTGTAGCTTTTACTAGATATTTTACGCCAATCCGATGGCCTCCCCCCGTATTCAGCAAGCAGCCTTTTGAGATCATGGATTGGTTTATCTGGCTGGTGCCCTGCCATTAGTTTTCCACCTGTGGACTTTAGTTCCGCCAATTGCGCTTCGCTGGCCAACTGCTTATTCAGTTGTGGTGCTGTAGCGGCGTTGTTTGCCTTGGGGTTGGGTTTAGGGAGGGACGGTAGTCTTGGAATGATTCGTACGACGGGAGTAATCCCGGTGGGCTGCGTGCATTCACTTGGTGCCAAGCCGTTCCTGAGTCGTGACGAGCCGCCTTCGTAGATGATGGTATCGCCAGGAAAAGAGCTATGGCCGATTCGTGGAGCTGTTACCTCGACAGCTGGTAATGCAGTGAACGTGTTGCGCTTTATTCGCCCAGGCAATTTGGCCCAGTTGGCCAACATATCGCGATGAAAACGAATGGCTCGTTGTATCCTTGTATCATGCATTTGCCGCTCACCAAAGTCGGCTAGCGTTTCATCTGCTTGCCGGTAACCTTGAATCGGAGTGAAAAAGCGTAGAGTGCTTTCCGTTATCGTTAACAGCAGGCTGTCCGGAGCTCTTTGGCGCAGTACCCGAATGGTGGCGAGTGCTTCCGAGAAACGGTGTTGGTTGCCCGAAGCGGTATCGAGTACGTCGGCAAGCATTGGCAAAGCAAGGCTCGCATCTCCCTTCTTCATACGCGAACGCGCCCAATTCACGCCATCCTCTAAGCGGTGACTTGCGATCAGATCCGCTAAATAGTGGCTAAAGGCAACAATGATCGCCTCTCGATTGCCAGTTTGCAGAGCTTGCTCCAGCGCGGTCTGACGACCGTTCAGATCCAGCGAAATGGAGTCGGCTTGGCGCTGATAGCGCCAACGTGCCAAGCGATCGATGCCACTTCTGTCTATCCCCTTACTCAACCCGGCTACTAATTCATCCTCCATGACGGCTTTCTCTTCTGCTTCACCAACAGTACCGTAGGGCCAGAACAGTAAATTAAGTGTTTGCAAGTTTGAGGCCAATACGGGCAAGTTCGATTGCGCCTGTAGGCGTTCAAGCAAGGCGTGGAACTGAACTCTCGCTTCGACCAGAGCTTGGGTTTCGCGCAACGCCCCTAATACCCAAGGGGTAGGGTGGCGTGTTGCGAGATCTTGTAGAAAATTGATTGTATTAGGCCGCTGATAGAGCTGTTCTGCCAGCGTGAAATATCGTACATACACCTGCGAAAACGGTATCTCCTGTTCGGCGAGTATTTCGAGTAGCGCCTCGAAGGCGGGTAAAGCCCGCTCTGGCCTGTCCGATTGGGCAAGATCCAATGCCTGCTGGTAGGCAACTTGCCAACTGGCGCGGTCCTGCTCGATGCGCTGATCGTGGGCAGAAAATGCTCTGTGTAATGTATCGAGCGCTGGCACGTTTGTTGCGGATGCTTGTTCAAGGAAAAATCCAAGGGTGATGAGGAGTAAGCTCAATCGCCGCGCCATGTCGTGTGCTCCAAATAGTGGTTTTTGGAGCGGATTTGACAGACGCCATAGCATGGCGTTCGATAGATATTTCTTGTAAAGCCCGAGAAATCGGAGTGCATCCGGCGAGGCAGATTGATCCGCCTCTCCTTAGGCTATACCAGTCCAGAAGTCGGTCACAGAAGGAAAATGACGGACATGAAACAGAGCGGCTTCTCCGAAGCCACGTTCTACAGGGTGTGGTAACGATATCGTTCGCATAACGGTGGTAGCCAATGTCGAACGTCAACAGGCCCCACAGGTTTCCCCAAGCGTCTCCCGCATCAGCCCCAGCACGCGGTCTGTCGCGCCGCGGTGCGCCAGCGAGAATTCCCGCGCGGCCTCCGACATCGCCTGGCGCGCCGGCGCGTCCCGCAGCAGATCCCGCACGACGGACACCAGCTCGCCGGCATCGGCGACCTGGCGCGCCGCGCCCGCTTCCAGCGCAAGACGACTCGCTTCGGCGAAATTGAAGGTGGACGGCCCGAACAGCACCGGTTTGCCCACGGCCGCGGGCTCGATCAGATTGTGCGCGCCCAGAGGTTCCAGACTGCCTCCGACGAAGGCCACATCGCAGGCGGCGTAATAGGCGTACACCTCGCCCATGCTGTCGCCGATCCAGACCCGCACGGACGGATCGATGATACCGTCCTCGCTGCGGCGCGCCACCTTCAGCCCTTGTTCGGCCGCGAGCCGCGCCACGGCGTCGAAGCGCTCGGGATGGCGCGGCACCAGCACCAGCAGGCAATCGGTTTGCACGGTGCGCCACGCGGCCAGAATCTGCGCCTCTTCGCCTTCGCGGGTGCTCGCGCACACGAACACCGGCCGCGCGCCGATCCGCGCTTTGAACGTCTCGCCCAGCGCCAGTTGCGCGGCGGGCGGCGCGATATCGTACTTGATGCTCCCGCATACCCGGATCCGGCACTCGCCCAACGCCTGAAAACGTCCGGCGTCTTCCTCGCT
This sequence comes from Paludibacterium paludis, assembly GCF_018802605.1. Lineage (NCBI taxonomy): Bacteria > Pseudomonadati > Pseudomonadota > Betaproteobacteria > Neisseriales > Chromobacteriaceae > Paludibacterium > Paludibacterium paludis. The sequence goes on from NZ_CP069161.1 coordinate 144,730, forward strand.
TTGCGTCGCGATGGCGGCCAGTTCGCCCAGCGCCGGGCCAATCAGCCCGCGCACGCGCCGGTACCCCCGAAATGACTTCTCCGAGAGGCGCGCATTGACCAGAAACAGCGGAATCCCCTGACGGCGCGCCTCGTGGATCAGATTGGGCCACAGCTCGGTTTCCATCAGCACGCCAAAACACGGCCGGACTTGCTCGAGAAAATCGCGCACCGACGAGGCGATGTCATAGGGCAGGTAACGGACACAGGCCTCGCCGCCGTACAGCGCGAGCGCCGTTGCCCGGCCGGTCGGCGTCATCTGGGTGAACAACAACGGCGCATCGGGCCAGGCTTCGCGCAAGGCCCTGACCAACGGCTCGGCCGCGCGGGTTTCTCCGACCGAGACCGCATGAATCCAGATCGCCCCGGGGGGAATGCCTTGCACCTCCCCGCTGAAGCGCTCGTTCCAGTGTTCGAGATAGGCGGGCGCCCGCTTCGCGCGGCGCCGCAGGTAGCGCTTCACCAGCGGTGTGACGCAACGCCACAGCAGGTTGTACAGCGTCAAACGGTTCATGGCGCGTTCCGGCGCGAAGCCAGCCGTTCGAGCACTTCGTCGACCGTCGGCACCGCGCCGATTCCGCCGCAATTGAGCGCGTGTTCGTTTTCCACCACTCCGGTGAAAAACGGATCGGTATCGGTATAGATCGCCACCAGCGGCACCGCCAGCGCGTTGGCCAGATGCGTCAGGCCGGTATCCACGCCGATCACCGCGGCGGCATGGCCAAGCAGGCCGGCCGCGTGCCTCAGCGTCAGCGGCGGCGCCACACAGGCCCCCGGAATCGCGCGGGCCAGGCGTTCGGCCCGATCCCGTTCGGCTTCGCTGCCCCAGGGCAACACGACGGCCAGACCTTTATCCGCGGCGAGCCGACAACCCGCTTCGATCCAGCGCGCTTCGGGCCATTCCTTGGAGGCGCGGCTCGTGGCATGCAAGAACACCGCATAGCGGCCGGGCGGCGCGAAATCGGGCCGATCGCCCGGCACTACGCCGAACACCGGCGGACTGTCGATTTCGTAACCGAACACCTGTCCGAACAAGCGGCGGTTGCGCTCGATCGCCGACAGATCGCGACCGACGCGGTAACGCTTGTGATAGAAAAGGCTCGCCAAGGGTTCCCGGATGCTTTTCGCGTCGTACCCGGCCAGCGGACCGCCGCTCAGGCGCGCCGGAATGGCGCTTTTGACCAATCCTTGCGAATCCACCACCCAATCCCAGCGAGTGTCGCGCAGCGCCTCCCGGAAGCGGCGCATTTCCCGCCAGGTTTCACGCCGAGAGAGGGATTTGCGCCAGCGGCGCCAGGCGATGGGGATGACCCGGACCACGGCGGGGTGCAGCGCGGGAATGTCCGCGAAGCGCTCTTCCGCGACCCAGGTGATCCGGATATTGGGGTAGTGCTTTACCAGATCCGTGATGGCGGGAAGGGTGTGGATCAAATCCCCCATCGACGAGGTACGCACGATCAGTACGTTCATCATGCGCGCATTGTAACCGAGCGGGCCTGTGGTTAACCACGTAAAATCCGTGCTATCCACATGTGGATAACCCGGACCTGAGTGGAAGCGTCGAAGTTATCCACATTTTGCCAGCCTGTCCTCCCTGTATGTAAACCATGGCCTCTCAACAAGGCAAGAATTTGTATCGTAATGGAAAAACAGGGTTATCCACAGAAAATGGTACCCTTCATTAGTATTATCAGTTTATAAAAGGGCGTGTATGAAAACAGAGGTACCGCGGTTTGGCGCGCACCAAAGCGCGATTCACAGCCCGTGGCGAACAGCTCGCCAAAAGCTGTGGACAAGCCGTATCATGCCGACAAAAGCCAAGTTATCCACAATTGGTCAACGCGATAAACCCGTGCCGGAGAACAGTTTGGCAAGAATCGCAACGTAATGAAAAAAAACAGAAAAAACAGGTTATACACAGAAGATGCCGGTATTCATCAAGCTTCTTCAAATAAATATAGGAACATCTTGAAATCATGCAGGTGGCTGTCAGTCTTGTTCTGATCACCAAAAATGCCGGACGGCAACTGGAAACCTGTCTGTCCAGTGTGCCGTTCGCCGACGAGATCGTGATCGTGGATTCGGGAAGCACCGATGACACGGAAACCATAGCGAGAAACTATGGTGCGAGATTTATCCACAATTCCTGGTGTGGGTTCGGACCGCAAAAGCGCTTCGCGGTCAACGCGGCGCGTAACGACTGGGTGCTGTGTCTGGATGCGGATGAGTGGCTGTCCGATGAATTATCGTTGAGTATCAAAAAGATATTGAACAATCCACAGGCCGATGCTTATCGCTTTCCCCGTTGCAACAAGTTCATGGGACGTTTCCTGCGCTACGGAGAAGGCTATCCTGACTGGAGTCTCAGGCTCTTCAATCGCACCCGGGCGAACTGGAGCGAGGACCTTGTGCATGAATTCGTGAAGACGGATTCGGCTGTGGAAAACCTCTCGGGCGACCTGATGCACGAGTCAGGCGAGGATATCGCGCGTTATCTGGACAAGCAGAACCGCTACACGACGCTGCAGGCGGAAGGGTTGTTCGCCTGTGGAAAACGTGCGGGTTTTGGCAAAATGCTTGTGAGTCCCCTGGTGCGCTTCGTGAAGTTCTATCTGGTGCGCCAGGGTTTTCGCGATGGATTGCCCGGCTTTGTCCACATCGCGATAGGATGCATGAACAGTTTTATGAAATACGCCAAGCTGATCGAGCTGTACCGGCTGGAGAACAAACAATGAAAATACTGGTAACCGGAGCGGCGGGGTTCATCGGCCGCGCTGTCTGTGAACAACTTCTCGAGCGCGGAATCGGCCAGGTCGTCGGCATCGACAATCTCAACGATTACTATCCGGTGGCGCTCAAGGAAGCGCGGCTGGCCACGCTGAGGGGAAGGGCGGATTTCGTGTTCGAGAAGCTCGATCTGGCCGACCGCGACGGCATGGACGCGCTGTTCGCCCGGGAACAGTTCGACTACGTGATTCACCTCGCGGCCCAGGCCGGAGTGCGGTACTCGATTCAAAACCCCCACGCCTACGCGCAAAGCAATCTGGTCGGGATGACCAATATGCTGGAAGCCTGCCGTCATCACGGGATCCGTCATCTGGTGTTCGCCAGTTCGTCGAGCGTGTACGGCAAGAACGCCAAAGTGCCGTTCAGCGAGGACGATCGCACCGACGAGCCGGTCAGTTTCTACGCGGCGACCAAGAAGGCCAACGAGGTCATGGCGCACAGCTATGCGCATCTTTTCGGGTTGCCTGTCACGGGTCTGCGGTTTTTCACGGTCTACGGCCCGTGGGGGCGCCCCGACATGGCGCCGTGGCTGTTCACCGAAGCCATTCTCAAGGGCGACACCATCAAGGTGTTCAACCACGGCGAACTGATGCGCGATTTCACCTATATCGACGATATCGTCGAAGGCATCCTGCGTGTCATGGAAAAGGCGCCGGAAGGGGCCGTGCCGTACCGGCTTTTCAATATCGGCAACCACAATCCGGTGGCGCTGATGGACTTCATCAAGGCGGTGGAAGGGGCCTGCGGCAAGGAGGCGGTGAAGGAATACCTGCCGATGCAGGACGGGGACGTGCCGGTGACCTACGCCGATACCGCGCGCTTGCGCGACGCGGTGGGGTTTTCCCCCGACACGCCGCTGACCGAAGGCATGCGGCGCTTTGTCGGCTGGTATCGCGCCTATCGCAACGTGTAGCGGACACCCGACAGCACGGCGATAAAACACCGTGGTGGCGGCTCCATGCCCCGTCACGGCGTTTTTACCTGAAAACCCATCAGCGTACACCATCGTGGCGCGTGAACGCGGTACGGCGGCTTTATGTGGCAAACAGCGGTATCGAGTGTCTTTCAGAGCCGACCGGATAGGCGCGGCCGGTTTTTTTGCTATAGTCGATACTTTTCCCGTTCCATGGCTTTGTCATGCCCACGCCCTTTCTTTCCATCGACGCCGCGCGGTGCCTGCAGTTGTCCGCCCAGGGCCTCCTCACCTCTCCAAAGCGCAAAGCCGTTCGTTCCGATGTGACGGCCGCCATCCGCCGCATGGCGCTCCTGCAGATCGATACCATCAGCGTGGTGGCGCGCAGTCCCTATCTTGTGCTGTTCAGCCGGCTGGGCGCGTACGATCCGTCCTGGCTCGACGACGCGCTGTGCGCGGGCGAGGTGTTCGAATACTGGGCGCACGAGGCGTGTTTCGTTCCCTCGGAGGATTACGGCTTGTTCCGTCGTTTCATGCTCGACACGAGCGAGACCGGCTGGAAGCGCCAGAAGGCCTGGGTGGAAAAGCACGCCGGCGAGATCGAACGCTTGCTCGGGCATATCCGCGCCAACGGACCGGTCCGCTCCGCCGATTTCGCGCGGCCAGGCGGCAAGAGCAACGGCTGGTGGGACTGGAAACCGGAAAAGCACCATCTGGAAGCGCTGTTCGTATTGGGCGAACTGATGGTCAGGGAACGAAAGCATTTTCACCGGGTATACGATCTGGCCGAGCGCGTGAGGCCGGACTGGAGCGACGAGCGCGACACGCTTTCCCGCGAAGAGGCGGAAATGGCGATGATCCGCAACAGTTGCCGCGCGCTGGGGCTCGTCAAACCCGCCTGGGTCGCCGATTACTACCGGCTCAAGCGCCGCCAGGGAAAAGGCTGGCTGACTCGCCTGACGGACGATGGCGAGCTGTTGCCGGTGCGGGTGGAGGGGTGGGAGGAGGACGTGTTCGTGCACGCGAGCCTGGCGCCGCGGCTCTCCGACGCCGAGGCCGGCAAGCTGGGCGCCACGGCGACCGCCATTCTCTCGCCGTTCGATCCCGTGGTGTGGGACCGGCGCCGGGCGCTGGAGCTCTTCGGTTTCGACTACCGGATCGAATGCTATACGCCAGCGGCCAAGCGCAAGTATGGTTATTTCGTGCTGCCCATCCTGCGCCGCGGCCGGCTGGTCGGACGCCTGGACGCCAAGGCCCATCGCCGCGAGGGGGTGTTCGAAGTCAAGGCGCTATACCTCGAAGAGGGTGTGAGGCCCGGCATCGGGCTGTGGCGAGACATCGATGGCGCGGTGCGCAAGCTCGCGAACTGGCACGGCACGCCGCTAGTCCGCTACGGACGCTTGCCCGATGGCCTACCCCCCGGGAACCTGTAACCGGTGCGGCGGTTCTAATCGCCATGACATTTTTCTGGAGCCGCCCATGATCAAGAACCGTTATCTGCTCATGGCCTCGTGCCTCGCGCTGCTGACCGCCTGCGACCCGCCTCAGACCGAACGCCTGAAAGAGAACGCCTCCTCGGCGCTCGCCGTGGTGCGGGAGGGCGCCAGCGCGCCTTTGGCGGTGGTGAAAGAGCGGGCCGACACGGCGCTCGGTGTGTTCGAAGCGGTGGGAAACGGGTTCATGAACGATCCGAGTCTGCGTCAGGAAGCCTTGCGTCTGAAAGAGGAGGCCTCGGCGCTCAAGGGCGCCATCGTTTCCCGTCTGGAAAAGCGCAAGGACGCGTCGCAGCCTGAAAAAAACTAGGCCCCGCACCTTGCGGTGACGGGGCCTGTCCGACGCGTGGCCGAAGGGATCAGTCGTCGTTCTTGCCGGCTTCGGCGCGAACCACCATGATCTTGTCGACGCGTGTCTTGTCCATGTCCATGACCTCGAAGGTGAAGCCGTTCCATTCGAAACGGTCGGTCACCACCGGCACGCGTCCCTGCTGGAACATCATCACGCCGCCCAGGGTATGGATGTTGCCGGTTTCCTCGCCGGGCAGCGGCTCGTCGTGATCGAGGTCGAAGAATTCCTTGAATTCGTCGAGCGTCACCATGCCGTCGATCAGCCAGCTGCCGTCCTCGCGCTGAACGAATTCGTCATCGTCGTCCTGGCCGGTGGCCGGCAGATCGCCGACGATGGCTTCCAGCACGTCGTTCATGGTGACGAGGCCTTCCAGCTCGCCGTATTCGTCGACCACGAGCGCGATGTGGGTGCGCGAGATCTTGAACTGCTCGAGCAACTGCATCAGCGAAACGGTGGCGGGCACGTACAGCGGCGGAATGATGTCGCTGGCGAAGTCGACCTTTTCCCCGGCGAGCGCAAGATCCAGCATGCGCTTGGCCTCCAGGATGCCGACGATGTGCTCCATGCCGCCCTTGCAGACCGGGAAGCGGGAGTAGGGGCTCTCGCGCAACAGGCGGACGTTGTCTTCCTGGCGGTCTTCGATGTCCAGCGAAATGATGTCCTTGCGCGGCGTCATGATCGAGGACACCTTGCGGTCGTCGAGGCGGAAGATGTTTTCCACCATCTCCTGTTCGGCCTGGTCGAAGACGCCTTCGTCGGCGCCCTGTTCCATCAGCACGCGGATTTCTTCCTCGGTGATCGACGGCTCGGAGCTTTGCTTGGCGCCGATGACGCGCAAGAGCCAGTCGGTCAGCACGCTGAGCACCTTGACCAGCGGACTGGACAGGCGCGAGAGCAGCAGCATCGGACGGGCCAGCGTCGAGGCGATGAGCTCTGGGTTGTGCATGGCGAGGCGCTTGGGCACGAGTTCGCCGAAAATCAGCGATACCGTGGTGATAAGAACCACCATCAGCGCGACGGAAACGGGTTTGCTGTAGGCGGCGACAAGCGGAAAGGTCGCCAGCCATTCTTCCAGATGGCGCGCGATCGCGGCTTCGCCGAACACGCCGGACAGGATGCTGATGGACGTGATGCCGATCTGGATGGTGGAAAGGAACCGGGTCGGTTCGTCGGATAGGGCGATGGCAGCTTCTGCTCCTTTGTCGCCGTCATCCGCCCACTGTTGCAACCGGACTTTCCGGGAGGAGACGATGGCTAGCTCGGACATGGCGAAAACGCCATTGAGCAGGATCAGAAGCAATAATATCAGTATGTCCACGGGCCTTGAGGGGTCAATTAGGGGAAAGATAGCTTAGGGCAACACTTCCCGTGTGGGAAGTGGGCCTGGTCCTATTTCTCCCCTTTTTTCCGTGAATGCATCAAAAAAGTGTCGGTTCCCGCCCCGCATCGCTCCATATGACCGGGGTTTTGCCGCGCGCGGCGAGCCAGGCGTTGCTTTCGGAAAAGTGCCGGCAACCAAAAAAGCCGCGGCTGGCCGACAAGGGCGACGGATGCGCCGCTTCGAGCACCAGGTGGCGCGAGGTGTCGATCTTTTCGGCATGCGCGCGCGCCCAGTTGCCCCACAGCAGAAAAACGCAGCCCGGATTATCGCGATTGACCGTGTCGATCAGCGCTTCGGTGACGGTCTGCCAGCCGAGCTTGCCGTGACTGCCGGCCTTGTCGGCCTCGACCGTGAGCACGCTGTTGAGCAGCAGCACGCCCTGTGTCGCCCAGCGGCTCAGGTCGCCGGAAGCGGGAATGCCCGCGCCGGTGTCGGCGGCGATTTCCTTGTAGATGTTGCGCAAGGACGGCGGAATACGTATTCCGTCCGGCACCGAGAACGACAGCCCCATCGCTTCCCCCTCGCCGTGATAAGGGTCCTGACCGAGGATCACGACCCTGGCATCGGCCGGCGCGAAAAAGGACAGGGCATGGAATACGCATTCCCGCGGCGGATAGACCGTGGCTCCCGCGTCGGCCCGGCGGCCGAGTTCGGCGTCGATCGCGGCGAGCCGGTCGGCGATGGCGGGCGTCTCGAACACCGGCAGCCAGCCCGGATGAATGCGTTTGAGCGAGGTATCCAGATAAGGGAGAGTTTTCATGGGAAGTTTCCTGGCCGGGGCGATGACCCGGCCGGGTAAGGGACGGAATGAGCGGGCCGGCTCAGTAATGCGCCAGGGACGGATCGACATCGCATGCCCAGGCTTCGATGCCGCCCCTGAGGCTGGCGACATCGTCGAAACCGGCGTCGATCAGGTAGCGCGCCACCTGGTAGCTGCGCACGCCATGATGGCACACGATGACCAGCGGCCGCTCGTCGGGCAGTTCCGCCATGCGCAGCGGCACGAGATTCATCGGCATGTGCAGCGCGCCGTCGATGTGCGCGATCTGCCACTCCCAGGTTTCCCGCACATCGACAAGCAACGGCGCGGCACCCGGACCGGACAGTTGTTCCGAGAGCTCGCGCGCGGTGACTTCCCTGACCATCAGAACGAGAACCGTTCCGGTTCGATCGCCTCGAAGCCGGTCAGACGGCTGATACAGGTATCGAACAGCACCGTTTCGGAGAAGGCGGTTTCGCTATCGCGGCGGATCAGCGTCGCGCGCATCACCGGTTCGTCGCCGATGACCACGACCATGCGGCCGCCGACGGCGAGTTGATCGCGCAGGGCGAGGGGCGCCACCGGCAGGGAGCCGCCGACGAAGATGGCGTCGAAGGGAGCCTTGGAAGGCAGCCCTTCAAGGCCGTTCGCCACATGCACCACGGCATTGGCGATGCCGGCTTTCTTCAGGTGCTTGCGCGCGGTGTCGGCCATGGCCGGGTCGCATTCGAGCGCGTGAACCTCGCTAGCGAGGTTGGCGAGCAGCGCGGTGACGTAGCCTGAGCCCGCGCCCACTTCGAGCACCCGGTCCTCGGCGGCCAGCGCCAGATCCTGGACCATTCGCGCCTCGACCTTCGGTTGCAGCATGGATGTGCCGTTGGGCAGCGGAAGTTCGGTATCGACGAAGGCGATCAGGCGCTGATCGTCCGACACGAACTCTTCACGTTTCACGTGAAACAACAGGTCGAGCACTTTCGGATCCAGGACGTCCCAGGGGCGGATCTGTTGTTCGACCATGTTGAAACGGGCATTCTCGAAATCCATTCGCTTCACTCCGGAGGGCTTCATGACGATAACTTGCGATTATCCCATATTTGCCTTACCTTCACAGCATCGCTAGGGGTCCTGCGCGGCAAGCGGTTTGCCGGCGCGGGTGAGACATACCCTCCGAACCTGATCCGGTTAACACCGGCGTAGGGAAGCGCATTTCGGCCTGCCGCGTACCCGGCACGGCACGCGGCGGCTCACGCCGCGCATCCGTTTCCCCTGCGCCGTTTCATCGCACCATACAAGGATGATACGAACGATGAACGCGCCAGCCAAACTCAATGAATCCCTGACGGTCGATACGGCCGCCATCCAGCCTTTCCCCAACTCCCGGAAAATCCATGTCGAGGGAAGCCGTCCGGATATCCGCGTGCCGATGCGCGAGATTTCCCTGGCCGACACGCCAACCCAGATGGGCGGAGAAAGGAATCCTCCGGTCACCGTTTACGACACCAGCGGCCCTTATACCGATCCGGCGGCGGTGATCGACATCCGCTCGGGGCTCGCGCCACTGCGCGCCGCCTGGATCGAGGAGCGCGGCGACAGCGAACGCCTCGCCGAGTTGACCAGCCGTTACGGGCGCGAGCGCGCCGCCATGCCGTCGCTGGACGACTTGCGTTTCAATCTGACGCGCCAACCGCGCCGCGCCAGGGCCGGAGCCAATGTGACGCAAATGCATTACGCGCGGCGCGGTATCGTTACGCCGGAGATGGAGTTCATCGCCATCCGCGAAAACCTGCGCCGCGACGCGTATCTCGCCTCGCTCAAGGCGCAGGGGCCGATGGGCGAGAAATTCGCCGCGATGATGACGCGCCAGCACCCCGGCCAGTCCTTCGGCGCGGCCCTGCCCGAAGCCATCACGCCCGAGTTCGTGCGTGGCGAGGTCGCTGCCGGGCGCGCCATTATTCCGTGCAACATCAACCATCCCGAATCCGAACCGATGATCATCGGGCGCAATTTTCTGGTGAAGGTCAACGGCAACATCGGCAACAGCGCCGTGAGCTCGTCGATCGCCGACGAGGTGGACAAGATGACCTGGGCGATCCGCTGGGGCGCCGACACCATCATGGATCTGTCCACCGGCAAGAACATCCATGAGACCCGCGAGTGGATTTTGCGCAACAGTCCGGTGCCGATCGGCACCGTGCCGATCTACCAGGCGCTGGAAAAGGTCGGCGGCAAGGCCGAGGAGCTGACCTGGGAAATTTTCCGGGACACGCTGATCGAACAGGCCGAGCAGGGCGTGGACTATTTCACCATCCACGCCGGTGTCCTGCTGCGCTATGTGCCGATGACCGCCGGCCGCCTGACCGGCATCGTGTCGCGCGGCGGCTCGATCATGGCCAAGTGGTGCCTCGCGCATCACAAGGAGAATTTCCTCTACACCCGCTTCGAGGAAATCTGCGAAATCATGAAAGCGTACGACGTGAGTTTTTCGCTGGGCGACGGCTTGCGTCCGGGATCGATCTACGATGCCAACGACGAGGCTCAGTTGTCCGAACTGCGCACGCTTGGCGAATTGACAAAAGTGGCCTGGAAACACGATGTGCAAACGATGATCGAAGGCCCCGGGCATGTTCCGATGCAATTGATCAAGGAAAACATGGACAAGGAGCTCGAGTGGTGCGACGAGGCGCCGTTCTACACGCTCGGTCCGCTGACCACGGACATCGCGCCCGGCTACGATCACATCACCTCGGCGATCGGCGCCGCGCAGATCGCCTGGTACGGTACGGCCATGCTGTGCTATGTCACGCCGAAAGAGCACCTTGGCCTGCCGGACAAGGACGATGTGAAGGAAGGCATCATCACCTACAAGCTGGCCGCCCACGCGGCCGACCTCGCCAAGGGTCACCCGGGCGCGCAGATCCGCGACAACGCCCTGTCCAAGGCCCGGTTCGAATTCCGCTGGGAAGACCAGTTCAATCTTGGTCTCGATCCTGACCGGGCGCGGGCGTTCCACGACGAGACGCTGCCCAAGGACAGCGCCAAGGTGGCGCATTTTTGCTCGATGTGCGGACCGCATTTCTGTTCAATGAAAATCACCCAGGACGTGCGCGACTTCGCCCGCGAACAGGGCATCTCCGAACAGGAGGCGCTCGATGCCGGCATGGAGGTCAAATCGGTGGAATTCGTGCGTAACGGTGCGCGGCTTTACGACAGGATCTGATTGCCCCGCCCGGCATTGTGGTTGATTTGGCGGGATGGGCGGAGCATGATCTGGCACATCCTGTCGTGCCTTCACCCATGAAAGGAGTCTGGATCCATGAAACTGTACCTGTCCACCGGTTCGTGCTCGCTGTCCGTTCACATCGCGCTGTGCGAGTCGGGCCTCGCGTTCAGCACGGAAAAGGTCAACCTGAAGGTCTCCCCGCACCTGACCGAGTCCGGCGCGCAATTCACCTCGATCAATCCGAAGGGCTATGTGCCGGCCCTGGAGCTGGACAACGGCGACATCCTCACCGAAGGCCCGGCCATCGTGCAGTACATCGCCGACCTCGTCCCGGAAAAGCACCTGGCGCCGGCCAACGGTTCGATGGCCCGCTACCGGCTCCAGGAATGGCTGAATTTCATCGCCACCGAGATCCACAAGTCGTTTGCCCCGTTGTGGAACCCGGCCTCGTCCGACGAGATGAAGCAGGCCGCCACGACCCGCATCCACAGCCGTCTTGACTGGTTGGCCGGCGAACTCGCGGATCGCCCCTATCTGATGGGCGAATTCACTGTCGCGGACGGCTATCTCTTCACCTGCCTGAACTGGATGAACTACCTGAAGATGCCCGTGGAAAACTGGCCCGCGGTCAAGTCCTACCTCGACCGGGTGGCGGCGCGCGAAGGCGTGGCGCGCGCCATGAAGGCCGAGGGTCTCGCGTAAGACATGGCGGATTATCTTGTCGATGCGGCGCCGCTTAGCGCGGCGCTCGAAACGTTTGCCGGCGAACGCGGCTGGGAGCCTTATCTTACCGCGCGCAACCTGATGCTGGCGCTGACCGGCGAAGTGGGGGAGCTGGCGGAGATTTTCCAGTGGATGAGCGACGAAGAGGCCGCGAACCTGTCCGCGGATCCGGAAACGTTCGCTCATCTGCAGGAAGAGATCGCCGACGTGCTGTTCTATCTTGTGCAGCTGGCGCGCGTCACCGGGGTCGACCTGGATCTGGCGTCGCGCGACAAGATCCGCAAGAACGCCAGGAAGTACCCGGCCCCCTCACAGGAAGCGTAGGGGGTCGATTTTCCATTTCTCCGGCGATTCGTGCCTGACGATGCGGTCGCCGCCGCCAAATCCGACGGGCCTGGCCAGATCGAGGATTTCCGGAGGAATGTAGCCGTTGCCGCGCAGACTGAAGAACACCTTGACCTTGGGTTGCGCGAGCTTGTCGGCGTTCTGTTCCACCACCACCGCCAGCCGCCCGCTTTCTAGCCTGACCAGCGCGCCGACCGGGTAAATCCCGATGCAGCGCATGAACGACTGGACCAGCGCGGGATTGAAGTGGAATTTCGACCATTCGTAGATCTTGCGCAGCGCATCGGTCGGTGGCATGCCCTCGTGGTAGCAGCGATCCGAAGTCAGCGCGTCGTACACATCGACGATGGCGGCCATCTGACCCAGCTGCGAGATTTCGTCGCCTTCCAGGCCTTCCGGATAGCCACTGCCGTCGTGGCGTTCATGGTGCTGGGAGGCCACGTCGATGGCGGTTTGCGAGATGCCCGACGTGGCCGTCAGGATGCGCCGGCTTTCCACCACATGGCATTTCATCACGGAAAACTCGTTTTCCGTCAGGCGGCCCGGCTTGTTCAGAATCTCGTCCGGCACCTTCATCTTGCCGATATCGTGCAGCATGCCGCCAATTCCGGCGTGATGGATCGTTTCCTTGTCCATGCCCAGCGCGTTGCAAAAACTCACCATCAGCGCGCCGACGCTCACCGAGTGCAGGAAGGTGTAATCGTCCTTGTCCTTGATCCGGCACAGCGACAGGAGCGCGCCATTGTTGCGCAGGATCGAATGGGTCATGCGTTCGACGGACGGCGTGATGTTTTCGAGTTCCACCTGGCGGCCAAGCCGGGCATCGTGCAACACCGAGCGGATGATCTGGTGGGCCTCTTCGTGGACCTGCTTCGCGCGGCCGATTTCTTCCCTGGCGTCCACACGCCGCTCGATGCCCTTTTCCCGGGTGGCGATTTCCAGTATCTCGCTCTCCAGCTGACGCTTGACCTCTTGCGCGGTCGGCGCGTCGGCGTCCAGCCCGCGGCTGGTGTCGATATACAGCTCGTGAATGCCAGCGCTTTGTATTTTCGCGATATCGGCTTCGTTTTCGAGGCGGAACCGGCTGCGTAAAAAAGGGTGGGACATCCAGTCGCAGTTCAGGTCATGGATGAACATGCCGACACGAAGATCCGAAATGTGGATGCGCTTGATCATGGGCGAACCGGACAAAAATCGGGACAACTGCAATAGTAGTGCCTGCGTAGCGGATTTGAGAAGCATCCGGGGCGGATCCGGGTACCGCGCCGGTTTACACGGAGTCTCGTTGAGCTATCGCAAACTTTTGCGATGAAAGACATTTTTTGCGCTAGGGGGAATGTACAGGAGAAGCCGCTGCCGTATAGTGAATAGTGGCGCAGCCCGGTCTGCTTAGCCTGCCCGGGAAGCTCTTGCCATAAGAGGATAGCGCGGTAGCGCAGGAACAGTAGGGGAGTTTCAGAATGGAAAACAACAAGAAGTGGGGCCGTTTGAGCCATCGCATCATCCTGGTGGCCGCGATCGCGATCGCGATCGGTTTCGCGGCGATGATCGCCCTGATCACCAGGCAAAGTTACGATTCGTCGGTGGAACTCGGCTATCTGCTGGCCGAGCAGAAGGCCGAAGCCTACAGCCATGACGTGGAGGGGGTGTTCAATCAGGGCTTCCTGTTGCCCGAACACCTGGCCAACTCCGTGCTCGGGCACAAGCGGGTCGCCCAGCCGGACCGTCACCATGTCGACAACGTCATCATGCAGTTGCTGGACAAGGCGCCGCAATCGATCGGATTGTGGATGCTTTGGGAGCCGGAAGCCTTCGACGGGCGCGATGACGCGTTCCGTCTGGACTGGCCGCGACATGATCCGACGGGGCGCTTCGCGCCCTATGTGACCCGCAACGACAAGGGCGTCGCGCAACTGGACGTGATGATGGATGCCGCCCGGGTCAAGGAATTCCCCAAGTACAAGGACAACCCGAAAAGCTATCAGCCGGATTATGAAAAAACCGGCTGGGGCGATTTTTATTTCGTCCCGAAAACCCGCTCCCGCGACACCATCACCGAGCCTTACATCTACGAAGTGCAAGGCAAGAAGGTGCTGGAAAGTTCACTGGTGGTGGCGATGAAGGACGCCAACGGCAAGTTCCTCGGCGTGTCGGCCACCGACATGTCGCTGGAGGATCTGCAAAAGCGGTTCGGCGCGATGAAGGTCGGCGACGACGGCTATGTGCGCCTGATCTCCGAAGGCGGACTCTATGTGGTTTCCCAAAAACCGGAGCTCAACGGCAAGCCGGTGGAAAAGGACAACCCGCTCGCGGCCCAGCTCGACAAGGTGAAGAAGGGGGAACGCTTTACCTTCGAAGCCGACGGTTTCACCCATTTCTTCCATCCGGTGAAAGTGGCCAATACCGGGCAGTTCTGGTCGGTCGGCGTGAGCGTGCCCACCTCGTCGATCACCGCCGCGGCGCGCAGCCAGGCGATGTGGGCGATCATCATCGGTTCCACGGCGCTGGTGGTGATTCTCGTGGTGCTCGGCATCGTGGTGACGTCGCTGACCCGGCCGCTTCTGACGATGGCCACCACCATGGAGGAAATGGCCGCCGGCAAGGGCGATCTGACGGTGCGCATCGATGTGGCCAACAAGGACGAGATCGGCCGCATGGCGCATGCTTTCAACGCGTTCATCGGGTCGCTCAGGGACATGTTCGTCGACGTGCGCGAGCAGAGCCTCGCGGTGACGCGCGCGGCGACGGAACTGGCCGGATCGGCCGCGCAAGTGGAAAAGGCTTCGGCGAGCCAGTCCGATGCGGCCAGCGCCACGGCGGCGGGGGTCGAGGAAGTCACCGTCAGTGTGCACCATATCGCGGATACCGCCGAGGAGGCGGGCAAGATCGCCCGTGAAACGGGGGATCTGGCCGAACACAGTGTGCAGACGGTCGATGAAGTAACGCGCGAAATCCAGAACATGACCACCAGCATGCACGCTCTGGCCGAGCGCATGAACCAGCTGGGCGCGCGCTCCGAAGAAGTGAGCACCATCGTCCGGGTGATCAAGGACATCGCCGACCAGACCAACCTTCTGGCGCTCAACGCGGCGATCGAGGCGGCGCGCGCGGGCGAGATGGGACGCGGCTTCGCCGTCGTCGCCGACGAGGTGCGCAACCTGGCCGGCCGCACGGCCGAGGCCACCGTGGAGATCACCCGTATCGTCAACGCCATCAGCTCCGAAACCCGCGACGCGGTGAACGATGTGCAAAAGAGCAATCAGCTGGTGGACAGCAGTGTCGGCATCGCCGAAAGCGCCAACCAAGCGATGAGAACCGTGTACGACCGGAACCAGACCCTGGCGCAGAGTATCGTCGATATCGCCGCGTCCACGCGCGAGCAGTCGGTGGCCAGTTCGGAAATCGCCCAGAATGTTGAGCGCATCAGCCTGATGGCTCAGTCCAACAGCGATGTGGTTCGCGAAGTGTCGGCATCGGTCGAGCATCTGCGCGGATTGTCGGCGAATCTGGAGGCTTTGGTCGGCAATTTCCGCCTGTGACGGGAAGCCCGTCATGGTGGCGGGCTTAACCTTGGCATGCGTTTCGGATTATAATCGGCGCATTATCCGAAGGAATACGCATAGCGATGAATGGTCTGGACGCCGCGCTCCACCCCAGTCCCCGGAACGGACGCCTGTCCGGCCGTCGTCGATCCGTCCGTTCACGGATGATGCGTTGTTTGAGAAAAAAGCTCCTGAATTGTCAGGGGCTTTTTTTGTATCCGGATGCGCTTAAGGAAACCGCCCCATGACCAATCCCCTGTACCGCAAGCACATCATTTCCATTCCCGATTTCAGCCGCGAGGAACTGGAACTGGTGGTGGCCACCGCCGCGAGCCTCAAGGCCGCGCCGCGCAACGACCTGTTGCGCGGGCGGCTGATCGCGAGCTGCTTTTTCGAACCGTCGACCCGTACCCGCCTGTCCTTCGAAACGTCGGTGCAGCGCCTGGGCGGCACGGTGATCGGGTTTTCCGATGGGGCCAACACCTCGGCGAAAAAGGGCGAGACGCTGGCCGACACCATCAAGATCATTTCCTCCTACACCGATGCGGTGGTGATGCGCCATCCCAAGGAAGGCGCGGCGCGTCTGGCCAGCGAATTTTCCGCCGTGCCGGTGATCAACGGTGGCGACGGCGCCAACCAGCACCCGACCCAGACACTGCTCGATTTGTTCACCATCCGCGAAACCCAGGGGCGGCTGGACAAGCTCAGCCTCGCCTTCGTCGGCGACCTGAAATACGGGCGCACCGTGCACTCGCTCGCCCAGGCGCTGTCGCTGTTCGACTGCCACTTCTATTTTGTCGCGCCCGACGCGCTGGCGATGCCGGACTATCTGTGCGAAGAGCTCGACGAGAAAGGCATCGCCTATACCCTGTGCGACAGCCTGGAAGAGGTGATTCCGCTGGTCGACATCCTGTACATGACCCGGGTGCAGCGCGAGCGTTTCGACGAGGCCGAGTTCAAGAAAATCCAGGGGCAGTATGTGCTGCGCGCCGACATGTTCCGCCACGCGCGGGACAACCTGCGGGTGCTGCATCCGTTGCCGCGCGTCGATGAAATCACGCCAGACGTCGATGCCACGCCCTACGCCTACTATTTCGAACAGGCGAAGAATGGCGTTTTCGCGCGCCAGGCGCTCCTGGCGCTGGTGTTGAACGAAACGGTGTAACGCAAAGGAAAGCACGATGGACTACACCCGCACTGTCGAAGCCCTCAAGGAAGGCACCGTCATCGATCACATCCCGGCCGGCCAGGGCCTGAAGATCCTGCGCCTGTTCCGTTTCTCCGATAGCGGAGAGCGGGTCAACGTCGGCCTTAACCTGTCGTCGCGGCATATGGGCTCGAAAGACCTGATCAAGGTTGAGAATATCGCGCTGACCGAAGAGCAGGCCAACGAGCTCGCGCTGTTCGCGCCCAAGGCCACGGTGAACGTGATCGAAAACTACGAAGTGGTGAAGAAGCACAAGCTGGAGCTGCCGGAAACGGTGGAGGGGATTTTTGCGTGCCCCAACTCCAATTGCATATCCCATAAAGAGCCGGTTCGCAGCTTTTTTTACGTTTCCGTGAAAAAAAGTGATACAAAAATGAAATGCAAGTATTGCGAAAAGGTGTTCAGTAAGGATATTGTTGTGGAAGTGCGCTAAGTCGTACAAAGGATGAAGAGAAACTAGAGGGCTGGTTCACAGCTCGACACAGCATCAAAATCAAAAAATCGCGAAGCGCCGCAGGTAACTGCGGCGCTTTCGTTTTTGGCGTCCTGCTACGGACTATTTTCCCCGCGGTTTGCGGCCAAGATGGGTTTTGACCGTCGGGTACATCCTCGCCAGCTGTTCCAGAACGGCGGCGTCCGGCATCGGGGCCGCCAGCGTGTCCGCAAGCTTGCGATCCGTTTCCGGTGAGTCGTAGCCGTGCGCGAGACCCAGGGTATGAGCCATCGCGTGCAGCGTGGCCGGCAGGCTGAGCGCGCACTCGCGCGTCATGTTGACGGGCTGAATGCCGCCGCTGCGGCCAACGCGGGTGTCGCAATGGCCGCGCTGTCTCAGTTCCAGAACATGCCGGTCGCCCGGTACGGCCGGACGAAAACGGATCCCCGCCTGCTCGCCGTACCATGCCGCGGCCTCTTCGAAAACCCGGCGCCCGTCGCCGGGATACTCCGCCGCGTAACGGTAAGGCACCACGCCCAGATGCCATTTGCGCACACCGTCGCGCACCGGCGCGCGCAGGGTGTCCTGTCCGTTGGCTTCGTTCACCAGTTGGGGCACGCCGCCCTGTTGCAGGACATCTTCGCGGCTGCCCACCACCATGTCGCCGCTCACCATCACATTGCCCTGTTGCCGCAGCCTCACTGGCCGTCCGCCGGGAATTTCCCAGGTGGTCATGCTGTCGTTCCGGCCGGCGGCGGGGATCGTGTTTGCCGGCCGCGCGTCATGGCGCGAGGTCTCCGGATCCTTGCGCAGGCCCGCGTCCCTCCGGTTCTCTGCGTCATCCTGTCCGGGCAGGAAGACGTCGCTCATGTCGACCGTCACGGGTTGGACGGTTGGCCTGTGCCGCGGCACGGTTTGGCTTGCCGGGGAACGCGGCGAGGTAACGCGCTTGGCGGCTTGCGGATAGCGTTTGGCCAGTTCGGGCACGATGGCATCGAGGTCGCCGTGCATTGCCCGGGTCCGGGAGATATCGCGGTAGAGCGGGTCATGCACGAGACCCAGCGCATGCGCCATCATATGAATAAGCACGGCGCCATTCACCGAATCGGCGCGCGTCAGACTCAGATCCTGACGCCCCCCGCGCCAGCCCAATACCGCGGAGGTGCGCTGCGGATCGAGCCTGACCCGTACGTAGTCGCCCAGGGCCCGTTCCTGACGGGCAAAGCGGATACCGGTTTTTTGCCGGTACCGCTCGGCGGCCTGTTCGAACGCGAGGCGCGCATCGGCGGGATAACCCTCGGAAAAACGGTAGGGCACGACAGCGTTTTCCCATGCCAGGATGCCGCGGACGGCGGGCTGTCTGAGGTAACGTCCGTCCTGTCCGGTCGGCGCCGCCGAAGCCAGTGCCGGCAAGCCTTCGGTATCCAGTGTTTGCCGGTCGAACGGCAGGATCATGTCGTCGCTGGTGGTCACCGCCGGCGAGTGGATGACGACAACCTGGCGGCCCGTTCCGCGTTCGGTCACGAGGCCCGGCGCGTCGTGGTGGCGGTAGACCGGCGTATGCCCGGCATAGCCGTTGAACGGTGGCGCGGCATGGGCGGACAAGATCGCCGGACCGGCCATCAGCCAGGCCAGTCCCGTCAGGTAGGTTCTGCGCATTTGCTGCTCCTGCCAAGTCATTAAAGCAGGAGACATTAGCCGAACGGAAGACGGCGCCGAATCAGTCAACAGCCGTTAGGCCGTCGGACATTTCCCCACTCGTTGCCGGACGGGCAATCCCGGAAAGGAGACGGCGCGTTCCGGCTAGCTGAGCCGTTTTTGCATGAACACCAAGTCCAGCCAGCGTCCGAACTTGATGCCGACCTCGGGCATGCGCGCCACTTCCGCGTAGCCCAGACGCCGGTGAAAACGGATCGATCCTTCGTTGGCCGCGTCGATGCCGCCGACCATCACATGCATGCCGGCTTGCCGGGCGCGTTCTTCCAGCTCGGTGAGCAGGCGGGCGCCGAGGCCTTTGCCCCGGCTGTCTTCGGCCAGGTGCACGCTGTGCTCGACCGTGAAGCGAAAGCCGGGAAACCCCCGGAATACGCCGTAGCTCGCGTAGCCGATCACCCGGCCATCCTCTTCGGCGACGATCACCGGAAATCCTTGAGCACGGCGGCCGGCGAACCATGCTTCGCGTTCTTCGAGCGTAACGGGGTCGTCGCAATACACGGCGGTGGAGGTGGCGATGACATGATTGAAAATGGCCAGGATCGACGGTACGTCATCCTGGCGGGCATCGCGGATCAGCATGGGTATTTCCGAAGTGGTGGCCGAGGTCTTCATGGTGCCATCCTTGCAAGCCTCGTGCCAATTGAACTGGCACGCTGTTTGCGAGAGCAGGGTGTCAGCCACTCTCCGGGGAGAGATCCATGTTCGCCCATTTTCGCGCGCCGCGCCGCCAGGCCTCCGAATCCGGCACGTCGGAGCTTGTGATGTTCAACTACCGGCGGCCGGTAAGGGCCCGCCTGGTATCGCTGGGACCGGGCAACGGCAAGCTTTGGCTCGTCGAAATGCTCGATGCGCAATCGGGTATCTGGATCTGGCAGGAAGAGTCGCGCGACTCGGCGGCGGCGCTCGATTGCGCCAGGCGGCTGAGCCTGTTGCTGTCCTGAAACGGTGCAGGCGTTCACCGAAGCGGGGCAGATGTTGTTTGATCTGGATCATGAGTGGTTGGCTCGATGAAGCTTATGATTTTGCCATTACCTGATTGGCCATTCTGTCATGCACACGCAAAGCGAGGACCCTGCGAGTCGTTTTCACGGCGCTCAGCGGTCTGCACAGCGGCAAGAACTCGACGAAGACAAACGGTTCGGACACGCATTCTGGCTGGGAGGCATTCCCGGCGCTTTCCTCGGTTGGTGGTTGTTTCCCGGTCTGGGTGTGACACCCCAGCTCGGCATCCTGATCGGCATGTTCGCCGGCATGGGACTGATTGGACTGATTCAGGAATGCCTGTCCAAATGAAAACGGGGCACGGTGTGGCGTGCCCCGCCGGTTGGTGCTAATTACCGTCAGGCCGCCGCTTCTTTCGGATGGCTGTCGCCGGGTCCGCCAAAACGCCCCATCAGCTCGTTTTCCTTTTCCCTGACGATCTCGTACTGTTTCGCCTTGACGTGGCCGAAACCGCGCACGCTTTCGGCCAGACGAGCGATATCGGCCGCCAGCGCGAGATTGTCGGCGCGCAGTCCGGCCAAGAGCCGTTCCACCAGGGTTTCGTACTCGGTGATCAGCCGGCGCTCCAGTTTGCGGTCGGTCTGCCAGCCGAACGGATCGAGGAGCGTGCCGCGCAGAAAGCGCAGGCGGCTGAGCACTTTCATCCCCGGCAATACCCAGCGTCCGAGCTTGAGTTTGCGCGGTTTGCCCCCGGTCATCCAGCTCGCGCCCAGGTGGAAGGTGAGCCGGTAATCGCCCTCGAACTGGTTGCCGAGTTCACGCAGGAATTCCCCGTCGGTGTAGAGCCGCGCCACTTCGTATTCGTCCTTGTAGGCCAGCACGTGGAAATAGGCGCGGGCCACCGCGAGCGTCAGCGCCTGGCTGCCGGGCTTGAGGCGTTCTTCGGCGTTTTTCACCCGCTGCGCCAATTGGCGGTAACGCTCCGCCAGCGCCTCGTTCTGATAGGCGGCGAGATAAGTCGAGCGGTGATGCAGCACGGCATCCGGTGTTTCACGTGGAACAAACTGCACCACCGCGTTCGGGGTGACCAGCGCTTCGATGCGCGCCGGATCGTGAGCGGCGTGACGTCCCCACCGGAACGCTTGCTGATTGAACGACACCGCCGCGCCATTGAGCCGCACCGCTTCCAGGATGGCCTCCTCGGACACCGGCACCAGCCCCTTTTGCCAGGCGAACCCCAGCATGAACATATTGCTGGCGATGGCGTCGCCCATCAGTTGGGTGGCGAGGCGGGTGGCGTTGACTTCCGAATACCGTCCGGCGCCGACCGAGTCGATCACGGCATCTTTCATCGAGCGCGCCGGATAGCGCAGGTCCGGGTTGCGCAGGAAGGCGCTGGTCGGCGCTTCGTAACTGTTCAGGACGGCGTGTGTGAAGCCTTCGCGCATTTTGGCGAGGGCCTCTTCGGCGGCCGTGACCACCAGATCGCAGCCGAGCACCAGATTGGCGTCGCCGGCGGCGATGCGTACCGCATGCAGTTTGTCCGGCGAGTCGGCGAGCCGCACGTGCGACCAGACGGAACCGCCTTTTTGCGCGAGGCCGGCCATGTCGAGCACGGTCACGCCCTTGCCGTCCAGATAGGCCGCCATGCCCAGCACCTGGCCGATGGTGACGACGCCCGTGCCGCCGACGCCGGTGACCATGATGCCATAGGGCTGCGACAGGTCCGGCAGCGACGGAGCGGGCAGGGCGGGAAGGTCCTCCAGGCGCGCGCGCGAGCCGGCCGAGGAGCGCAGTTTGCCGCCTTCCACGGTGACGAAACTCGGGCAGAACCCTTCCAGACAGGAGAAATCCTTGTTGCAGCTTGACTGGTCGATTCGGCGCTTGCGGCCCAGCGGCGTTTCCACCGGCAGCACCGACAGGCAGCCCGATTTCTGACCGCAGTCGCCGCAGCCTTCGCAGACGCGTTCATTGATGAACGCGCGCCGCGCCGGATCGGGAAATTCACCGCGCTTGCGCCGGCGGCGTTTTTCCGCGGCGCAGGTCTGATCGTGAATGAGGATGGTGGTGCCGTCGGTTTCGCGCAGTTCGCGCTGCAGCCGATCGAGTTCGCGGCGGTGAAACACCTCGACGCCCGCCGCCAGACCGGTCGCGTTGCGGTACTTGTCCGGGTCGTCCGAGGTGATGACGATACGCTTGACGCCTTCGGCGTCGAGCTGCCGGGTGATCATCGGCACATCCAGATAGCCGTCGACGTGCTGGCCGCCGGTCATCGCCACCGCGTCGTTGTAGAGAATCTTGTAGGTGATGTTGACGCCGGCCGCGACCGAGGCGCGGATGGCGAGCAGACCCGAATGAAAGTAGGTGCCGTCGCCCAGGTTCGCGAACACATGCCGTGTTTCGGTGAACGGCGATTGGCCGATCCAGGGCACGCCCTCGCCGCCCATCTGGGTGAAGGTCTTGGTGCTCGGATCGATCCACGAGGCCATGTAGTGACAACCGATGCCGGCCAGCGCGCGCGAACCTTCGGGCACTTTGGTCGAGGTGTTGTGCGGGCAGCCCGAGCAATAATGCGGCACGCGCGGCAGCGCCTCGCGCGGCTTGACCAGCTGGGCCTCCTTGTCGTCGTAGAACTTCAGGCGGTCGTGGATGACCGGGCTGTCGAACACGGTGGCCAGACGGCTGGCGATGGCGCGGGCGATCATCGCCGGGGTCAGCTCGCCCGCGGCGGGCAGCAGCCAGTCGCCGTGCGGCAGCGCCCACTCGCCCTTTTCGGCGAACTTGCCCACCACGCGCGGCCGTTCGCCGTCGCTCCAGTTGTACAGCTGTTCCTTGAGCTGGTATTCGATGACCTGGCGCTTTTCTTCGACGACCAGGATTTCCTCGAGCCCGCGGGCGAACTGGCGCACGCCTTCCGGTTCCAGCGGCCAGACCATGCCGACCTTGAAAATGCGCAGACCGATGCCGGAAGCGGTGGCTTCGTCGATACCCAGGTCATCCAGCGCCTGCATCACATCGAGATAGGATTTGCCGGTGGTGATGATGCCAAGGCGCGCCGCGGGCGAATCGAGCACCACCCGGTTGAGTTTGTTGGCGCGCGCGTAGGCGAGGGCGGCGTAGAGCCGGTGGTGCAGCACACGCTTTTCCTGCACGAGTGGCGGATCCGGCCAGCGGATATTGAGGCCACCTTCCGGAATCGGAAAATCCTCCGGCAGCACGATGTTCAGGCGCTCGGGGGAGATATCGACGATGGCCGAGCTTTCGATGGTGTCGGTGATCGCTTTGATCGAGACCCAGCATCCCGAATAGCGACTCATCGCCCAGCCGTGCAGGCCGAAATCGATCACTTCCTGGACACCCGACGGATTGAGCACCGGAATCATCGAAGCGGCGAGAATGTGGTCGGACTGGTGCGGGAAGGTGGACGACTTGGCCGAATGGTCGTCGCCCGCCACGATCAGCACCCCGCCCAGCGGACTCGTGCCCGCGGCGTTGCCGTGCTTGAGCACGTCGCCTGACCGGTCGACGCCCGGTCCCTTTCCGTACCACATGGCGTACACGCCGTCGTACTTCGCGCCTTCGAACAGATTGACCTGCTGGGTGCCCCAGACGGCGGTCGCCGCGAGATCCTCGTTGAGGCCGGGATGAAACACCACCTGGCGCTCGCGCAGGTATTTGGCGGCCTTCTGCATGGTCTGGTCGACATTGCCCAGCGGCGAGCCGCGGTAGCCGGTGACGTAACCGGCGGTGTGGTGGCCCTGGGCGCGGTCGCGGTCCTGTTGCAGCATCGGCAGGCGGACCAGCGCCTGGATGCCGTTCATCAATACGTGCCCGGTTGGAGCGGTGTATTTCTCCTCCAGGTCGACATGCCGTATGGACATGTTGTCTCTCCTCTTTTCCTTCCGCTTGTGGCGAATGACTCCCGGGGTCTGGCGTTGTGCGCCGCCCTTTATTCCGTTCTAGACGTTCGGGATCGTTTTCGCGGACTATAGTTAACGTTCACGTTAACGTCAAAAGACTTGACGAATTGAGTCGCGAAGGTGAGGCGATTGTGCCAGCGCAGCATTTTTAGCCCGGCCCGTGTCAGCGGCGCCGTTTGCGGTTATCCTCATGAGACACTCATCGTTTCACCGAAAGACATCATGCAAGCTTCACCCAAGGACGGCGGCGCTTCGGCCGGTGCGCTGTACGCCGTCGGCGCCTACCTTTGCTGGGGACTGTTCCCGCTTTACTGGAAACCGCTGCACGGTATTCCCGCGTTCGAAATTCTCTGCCACCGCGTGTTCTGGTCGGCGTTGTTCGTGGCCGCGCTGCTGGTGGCGACACGCGGCGCCGGCCCGCTGCTGGCCAGCCTGCGCGATCCGCGTCGCGTCGGGGTGTTCGCGCTGTCGTCGCTGATGCTTTCCGCCAACTGGATGCTGTATATCTGGGCCGTCAACAGTGGTCACGTGGTCGAATCCAGCCTGGGGTATTTCATCAACCCGCTGTTCAATGTGTTCCTGGGGCGCATGGTGCTCGGCGAGCGGCTGGGCCGGGTGCAGGCGGTGTCGGTCGCCCTGGCGGCCGTCGGCGTGATCTGGCTGACCGTGCGGCTCGGGCAGGTGCCCTGGATCGCCCTGGCGCTGGCGGCATCATTCGGCCTGTACGGCCTCTTGCGCAAGCGGGCGCCCTTGCCGTCGCTGCAGGGGCTCGCGCTGGAAACCTTCCTGATGCTGCCCGTCGCCGCCGGTGTGCTGCTGTGGTGCGAGGCTTCGGGTATCGGCCACTTCGGCCATGTTTCCCTCCCGGAAAACCTGCTGCTGGCCGGCGCCGGCGTGGTGACGGCCGTGCCGCTATTGATGTTCGCCGCCGCCGCGCGCCGCCTGACGCTGACCTCGCTGGGCCTTGTCCAGTACATCAGCCCGACCATGCAGCTTTTGCTTGGCGTGCTGCTGTTCGGCGAGCCGTTCGGCGGCGACCGCCTCGCCGGTTTCGCCTTCATCTGGGCCGGCTTGCTGCTCTATTCCGGGCACAGTCTGCTGCGCTTCGCCAGACGGCCCGCCGCCGCGTAATGCCTTTTCGCGTCAGGCCGCCGTTGCGGCCCGACGTCTCCACAGCGGCCACAGGCTGGCCAGTCCCGCCATGGCGATCGCCGATCCGAGCCACAACGGCGCGGTCAGGCCCAGGCCTCGGTCGATCAGCATTCCTCCCAGATAGGATCCCGCCATCAGGCCCAGATTGATGACGGCCATGTGCATCGCGTTGACGAGCGCGCTGCCGTCGGCCACGCGCAGCACGCGGGTGACCATGGCCGGATTCATCGGCAATCCGGCGAGTCCGACCACCAGAACGCACGCCAGCGTCAGGGATCGCGACGCCGCGCCGAGCGCGAAAATGGCGAAAATGGCGCTCAGGCAGACCAGTCCGGCGGTGAGCACTTCGCGCGTGTGCCGGTCGGCGAACCGGCCGGTGATCGCGGTGCCCGCCACGGTCGCCACGCCGTAAACCGCGAATAGCCAGGGCACGCTGACGGGCTCGAAGCCGCTCAGTGTCGTGAAAATCGGCGTGAAATAGGTAAAGGCGGCGAACACCGCGCCGATGATCAGCGCGCTGGATGCATAGGCGGCCCAAAGGGGCCCCCCGGCCAGCGCCGCCAGCTGCCGGCGCAGCGGTTCATGACCCGGCGCGGGATCTTTGGGCGTGGAAAGTCCGATCGCCAGGCCGCAGGCGAAGGTCAGCGCCGCGACCAGCCAGAAATTCGCGCGCCAGCCGACATGCTGGTCGATCAGGGTGGCCATCGGCAGGCCCGCCACGGAGGAGAGCATCAGACCGCCCAGCACGACGGACGAGGCGCGCCCCATGCGTTCGAGTCCGACACGACCGGCGATCAGCGCCATGGCGGTGCCGAAGAACGCCGACTGGGCGACCCCCGAGATCACCCGCGACGCCATCATGGCCGGATAGCCGGTGGCGGTGGCGGCGATCACCTGCCCCACGCAGAACACCAGCAACAGGATTTGCAGGACGGTTTTGCGCGCGACACGGCGCAGCAGCACGGTCAGCACCGGGCCGCCGATCACGACACTGGCGGCGAATGCCGACACCAGATTGCCGATGTCGGGCAGGGGAACGGCGAAGTCCGCCGCGAGCGAGGGCATCATGCCGGCCACCATGAATTCCGATGTCGTCATGGAAAAGATGCAGGCCGCGAGCAGGTACACGATAAATGGCATGGAATGAACTCCGGTGAGGGGATGATACCGGAATGCTAGACCTCCGTTGTTTACCGAAAAATAAGCTAGTATTCCGTTTTATCAGGACAAATAATCCGGAATCAGGACGGGCATGAATACATTCGCGGGCGTTGGGGTATTTGTGGAAGTGGCGCGGCAAGGCAGTTTTGTCGCCGCCGGACGACGCCTGGCGATTTCGGCGTCCGCGGTGGGCAAAAGCATCGCGCGGCTCGAGGCCAGGCTCGGGGTGCGACTGTTCCACCGCAGCACGCGGCGCCTGTCGTTGACCGGCGAAGGGCAGCGTTACCTGATGCGCTGCCAGCGCATGCTCGAAGAACTCGAGGCGGCGGAGCAGGAACTGCAAAGCGCGGCCTTGCCGCGTGGACGGTTGCGTATCGGTCTGCCCAGCGACGATGGCCAGCTGACCCTGGCGCTGGCCGGATTCTTACGGGAATACCCGGACATCGAGCTGGATCTGGATTACAGCGACCGGCTGGTCGACGTGATCGGCGAAGGCTTCGACGCGGTGATCCGCAGCGGCGAGCCGCGCGATTCCCGGCTGGTGGCGCGGGTGCTCGGGCAATTCCGGGTGGTGATGGTGGCCTCTCCTGGCTACCTCGCCGCCAGGGGCGTGCCCGATAGCCCGGCGGCGCTGGCCGGGCACCGTTGCCTGCATTACCGCTATCCGACAAGCGGCCTGCTCGCGCGCTGGCCGCTCTCGGGCGCGGAGGGCCTGAGCCTGCCGGCCACGGTGGTGTGCAATACCAGCCGCGCGCTGATCGAGATGGCCTGCCAGGATCAGGGCATCGCCTGTCTGCCCGAGTTCCACGTCAGGGACGCCGTGCGCGGCGGCCGGCTGGTGATCCTGATGGAGGAGTATGTCGACAGGTCGAGAACGACGCGGCGCGTGCTGTGGCCGGCGAGTCCGACGATTCCGGCCAAGCTGCGCGCGCTGATCGATTTTCTGGCGCAGCATCCGTTGCCGGATTTGCCCGGCGAGGAGCCATGACGGCTACTGGTTGGCGCGCACCCAGCGGTGCCACTGCTCGAAAAGCTCCGGATCGAGCGCGGCGATGGCCGAGCGTTTCCACAGGGTGTCCGACCAGTAGTCGTCGGTGTTGAGCGTGGCGAGCCGGCCGCCCGCCTCCTCGAGGATCACCGAGCCCGCCGCATAGTCCCACAGGCGCTGGCCGCCATGCAGATACAAGTCGTAGCGCCCGGCGGCGAGGTAACACCAGTCAAGAGTGCTCGATCCCATGCTTCGCTGGCTGCCGCAGGGCGCGAGGCCGTGCAGGCGCGCGGCGAGTTTCCCCGAGCGCAGGTATTTCACTTCGACGCCGGCGATCGCGTCGCGCATCGGATTGCAGCGCCGCTTCAGGGGAAGGGGCTGGCCGTTCATGAAGGCGCCCTGGCCGCGCGCCGCGTAAAACGTCTCGCCCGAGACCGGGTTGTGGATCACGCCAAGCTCGCTGCGGCCATGGCGCATCAGGGCCACCGAGACCGCGAAGTGCGGCAGTCCGTTGATGAAGTTGGTGGTGCCGTCGATCGGGTCGACCACCCATAGCCCATCCTGGTTGGCTTTCCATAGCGCATCCTGCGCTTCGCGCGGCATCTCCTCGCCGAGCACCGGGTAGGGGGCGATGGCGGGCAGTGTCTCGGTAAGCACCGCCTGGCAGGCCAGATCCGCCTCGGTGAACAGCGTTCCGTCGTCTTTGCGGCAGGAGCCGACCGCCATGAAACGCGGCATGATCTCGGTACGGGCCACGTGGGCGACGGCGTCGATGACCTGCTTGACGATCTGCATGCGGGTGAATCCTCGGTTCGGTGGAGAGCCGGCCGGGACCGCCGACCGGGTATAATTGTATCTAAATTTACGAAAAGGGTTTCCCTTTATGCCAAGGTTTTATCTGGAAGGGGCGATCGGCGTGGGGGAAACGCTGTCTCTGCCCGACGACGTGGTGCGCCACATGCATGTCCTGCGCCTGCGCGAAGGCGATGAAGTCGTGTTGTTCAACGGGCAGAGCGGCGAATACGCGGCGAAGCTCGTCCTCTTGGAAAAACGCGAGGCGCTGGCGCAGGTCGGCGCCTTTCATCCGGTCAGCCGCGAATCGCCATTGTGGCTGGGGCTCGCTCAGGGTATTTCCAGCGGCGACAGAATGGAGTTCACCCTGCAAAAGGGGGTGGAGATGGGCGTCAACGTGTTTCAGCCGTTGGCGATGGAACGTTCGGTGGTGAAACTGGCTGCCGAACGCGCCGACAAGCGCGTGGCGCGCTGGCGGGACATCGTGCGCTCGGCGTGCGAGCAATGCGGTCGCAACCTCCTGCCGGAGGTACGGCCGATCATGGGTATGCGCGAATGGCTGGAGCATTCGCGCGGCATCGGTTCGCGTCTTGTCCTGTCGCCGTACGGTGACAGGACCCTGTCGCAGCAAGCGAAACCGGAAGACGGGCGGTTGTGGCTGATGGCGGGGCCGGAGGGCGGTTTCGCGCCATCCGAGGAGCAGGCGGCGTTCGACGCGGGATGGCAGCCCTTGAAGCTCGGACCGCGCGTGCTAAGAACCGAAACAGCGGCGCTGGCCGCGGTGGCGGCCTTGCAGACCGTGTGGGGAGACTACACGACCTGACGGGCGCTGCGTCGGTAGATCAGCCGGCCGTCGAGCAGCAGTTCGTCCTCTTCGAGACGGAACGCGCCTCCCGGCGGCGCGGCGCGCTCGAACAGATAGCGCAACTGGTCGTATTCGATCCACGCCGGGATGGCGTCTCCCTGGAATCGTCCCAGGCTTTCTTCCGAGCGCAGCACATCGTCGCCATCTCCGACCACCAGCCCGGCGGGCGCCGGCTGGGGCTCGTTCAGTTCCCATTCGCGCGGATCGGTCGGCTGGGGCAGATTGCGCACGGCGCGCTGCAGCCAGAAGCGGAACAGCGCGCCGGGAATCATCACGCGGTGGACGCGCTTGTCGTCGGTGATCACGCAGGTGATCGGAAAACGTTCTCCGCAGGCGGTGCAGCATCCTTCCGCCGCCAGGAAAATCCGGTTGCGGATCAGGCTCGCGATGCCGGTCATCTGGTCGGCGCCGACCATCGTGCGGCACGCCGGGCATTGCTTGCCGAAACGTTGCACCTTCATGCCGTTGCTGAAGGTAATGGGCAGAAAACGGGAGATTTTGTCGGGTTTGGCCATGAACAGCGCGATCCACTTCGTCAAGATGGCGCCGGAACATCCCTGCGCCTGTCTGCCATAAAGTATAACGGTTTTCAGTCGGGTTCGTGGCGAATGCGGCAACCGAGGGTATGGTTTTCTCCCGGATCCAGCCGCCGGACATCGTCGCCCGCGTTGGCCGTTTCGATGCACACAAAGCGCGTCCAGGCGTCCGGCTCCAGATCGCCGAAGGCCGCGCACCGCTCGGCGCCGGGGTTCCAGATCACCGCGCTGGCGGAACCGGAAGTGGCGATGCGGATGCGCCGGCGGTTGTCCGGATCGCGCAGAACAAGCTCCCCGCCGGTGTAAACGATGCGGTCCACTTCGCCGCCGAAGCACTGGGGTTCGTCAACGTAACGGCCGCGCGTTCCGGTCACCTTGTCGTCGAAATCGCGGCCCGCCATTCCCGTTACCCGGGCGCGGCGCGCGTCGCCGACGGCGAAGTAGCTGTGCAGGGCGCTTCCCAGCGGCAGGGGGCGGTCCGAGCGATTGAGCGTCGAGAGCCGGATGCCGATGCCGTCGCCCAGTTCGAAACGGATGACGGGCTCGAGTCCGCGCCAGGCCGGCCCGGACAGTTCCACGTGAAACAACGTGCCGTCGCGCTCGAGCCGCGTCAGGGCCCAGCGCGACAGGCGCGCCACCCCGTGGGCGGGCTGATCCGGCTCGGGGATATTCGCGCCGAACCACGGCCAGCACAATGGCACCCCGCCGCGGATGGCGCGGCCCGCTTCGAAGCGGGCGCGCGGCGAAAGGTAGAGCAGGGGAGCCTGACCTGACGGGCTGTATTCGAGAAGCTGCGCGCCGTACAGGCTGATCACCGCGCGCATCGCGGGGCTGGTCAGCTCCAGTCCCGGGAAGCCGGGAGCCAGTTCGATCTGCCGGGCGCCGGACCAGTCGGCGAGCAGGTCATCGCAATCCATTTTGGGTGTCCGAATGTGGAATATATCCAGTGTAAATGCTGGCGGAGCTTGACGGAAGTCATTATGCGCAAGGCGGCCCCCGCGTCTGGTTGACTTTGCGCAAATGCTCGCACAAGCGGGGGTGCTTTGCCTGTGATTCTGAGGATAGAATGTATGGCATGGATACCCAAAGTCGCACACGACAACCCCGCTATCAGCAAATCAAAAGCTATATTCTCGATGGCATCTCGCGCCGGGTGTTTTTGCCCGGCTGCAAAATCCCGCCCGAAATGGAACTGGCGCGCCAGTTCGAAGTGTCCCGCATGACCGTCAACAAGGCGATCCGCGATCTGGCCGAGGCCGGCATTCTGCTGCGTTTCGCCGGAGACGGGACCTACGTGGCCGAGCGCAAGGCCGAGTCCCCGCTGCTGGACATCAACAATATCGCCGAGGAAGTCCGCTCGCGCGGCCACACCCACAGCAGCGATGTTCACTTGCTGTGCGAAGAGCCGGCCAGCGATGAGATCGCCCTGCGGCTTGGTGTGCAGACCGGCTCCATGGTCTACCGCTCGGTGCTGGTGCACCGCGAGGATGGCCTGCCGATCCAGCTGGAAGACCGGTACGTCAACCCGCAATGGGCGCCCGGCTATCTCGAGCAGGACTTCACCCAGACGACCCCGAACGCCTACCTGATGCTGACGTGTCCGTTGACCGACATCGAACACTCCGTCGAAGCCGTGCTGCCGACACCGGCCGAAGCAGGATTCCTGGAAACCTCGGTGACCGAGCCCTGCCTGCTGGTGCTGCGCCGCACCTGGTCGCACAAGAATCTGGTGAGCTTCGCCCGCCTCGTGCATCCGGGCAACAACTACAAACTGCGCTCCCGTACCCGGGTCCGCCCCTGATCCCCTCCCCGCAGGGGGGCGGACTGGTCATGTCCGGCCACCTGCGGCATTGTCCCCTTTCCCGTGTTTTCCCGTTGTTGACAGACTCATTTATTCGGCGTATTTGTATATACATTTCAGCCGATGGAGGGCATCATGGCCCGTCAACGCACGCTTTGGCACCACGTCCGCCTGGCGACGATGGATCCGTCGCGGCCGGAGCCCTACGGACGTCTCGACGGTCATGCGCTGATCGTCGAGGATGACCGCGTGGTGTCGATCGCGCCGCTTTCTTCCCTGTCGCCGGCCTCGTTCGACGGGCATGTCGTCGACGGCGGCGGACGCTGGGTGACGCCCGGCCTGATCGACTGCCACACGCATCTGGTTTACGGCGGGTCGCGCGCCGAGGAATGGGAAAAGCGCCTGACTGGCGTGCCCTACGAAACGATCGCCCGCGAGGGCGGTGGCATCCTGTCGACCGTGCGGGCCACTCGCGCCCTGGATGAGGAGGGCCTGTTCCAGGCCAGCCTGCCGCGCCTCAAAGCGCTGATGAACGAAGGGGTGACCTGTATCGAGATCAAGTCCGGCTATGGACTGGATCTTGATAATGAACTGAAGCAATTGAGAGTCGCGCGCCGACTTGGCCGGGAGTTCGCCGTCGAGATCGCGCCCACGCTGCTCGCCGCGCATGCCGTGCCGCCCGAGTTCGTCGGCGACGCGGACGGCTGGATCGAGCGGATCGCGGATACGCTGATTCCGGCGGCCGCCTCCGCGGGGCTCGCCGAAGCCGTCGATGTCTTCTGCGAAGGCGTGGGATTCTCGGTGGCGCAGTGTCGGCGGGTGTTCGACGCGGCGCGCGCGCACTCGCTCGCGGTGAAGGCGCATGCGGAGCAATTGTCGCACCGGGGCGGCGCGCAGCTGGTGGCCGACTGCGGCGGACTGTCCGCCGATCATCTCGAGCACCTGGACGCCGCCGGCGTGCACCGCATGGCGCAAGCCGGCACGGTGGCCGTGCTGCTGCCCGGGGCGTTTTATTTTCTGCGGGAAACGAGCCGGCCGCCTGTCGAAGCGCTCAGGCGCGCGGGGGTGCCGATGGCGGTATCCTCGGATCTGAATCCGGGCACCTCGCCGTTCGCCTCGCTGCGTCTGGCGATGAACCAGGCGTGCGTGCTGTTCGGCCTCACGCCCGAAGAGGCGCTGGCCGGCGCCACGCGCCACGCCGCGCGCGCGCTTGGCCGCGGGACACGCATGGGCGTGCTGGCCGAAGGCCGGCTCGCCGATTTTCTGGTGTGGTCGGTCGACCACCCTTCCGAGATCGTTTACAGCCTGGGCACGCCGCTGCTCCACCAGCGGGTATTCCGCGGGGTCGCCAGGCACATCGCACTGGAGTCCGATTCGTGACGCAACCGACAAATACATGGCATGGCCGGATCGATACCGGCGAGGGGGCGAAGGCCCGGCGCTGGCATCAGGAGGTCACCGTGGAGGGAAACCCCGGCGGACCGGGCATCGCGCTGGCCGGTTTCGCCGTCGACGCGGGCGTGGTGCGCAACCAGGGGCGCGCCGGCGCCGCGGCCGGACCCGACGCCTTGCGCCGCGCGCTGGCCAATCTCGCCTGGCATCAGACGCTTCCGGTCGCCGACACCGGCGATATCACCTGCGAGGGCGATGAGCTGGAGGAGGCCCAGCGGCGGCTGGCGGACCGGGTGGCCGGGCTGGCGCGCCGCGGCCGCACCCCGGTGGTGCTCGGCGGCGGCCACGAGACGGCTTACGGCAGCTGGCGCGGGCTGGCCGATGCGTACCCGGATCTGACCATCGGCATCGTCAACTTCGACGCGCACTTCGACTTGCGCGAGGCGCCGCGCGCCTCCTCGGGCACGCCGTTCGCGCAGATCGCCGCCGATTGCCGCGCCGAAGGGCGCGCATTCCGCTATCTGTGCCTGGGGGTGGCCGAACCGTCCAATACCGCCGCGCTGTTCGCCCGGGCCCGCGAATTGGGCGTCCAGTGGCGGCTCGACACGGACATGGCGCCCTGGCTGTGGCAGGACACCCGCGGCCAATTGATGGAATTCGTCGACAGTGTGGATCTGGTGTATCTGACCGTGGATCTCGATGTGTTGCCCGCCGCGGTGATGCCGGCGGTCAGCGCGCCCGCCGCGCGCGGAGTGGGCGTCGACGTCGTCGAGTCGCTGATCCGGCGCATCGCCGAGTCCGGCAAGCTCGCGCTGGCCGATGTTGTCGAATTGAATCCGTCCTACGACATCGACGGACATGGCGCCAGAACCGCCGCTCGGCTGGTCTGGACGTTGTGCCGCAGTCTCAAGCCGCACCGCGGCCATCAATAAGAAATCCTAAGGAGGAGAAACCGTGAAACCGTCCCGTCATGATCCGTCCCGAGTGATCCGCGCGCCGCGCGGTCCGGCGCTGACCTGCAAGAACTGGTTGATCGAAGCGGCTTTTCGCATGCTGCAGAACAATCTCGATCCGGAGGTGGCCGAGCATCCGGAAAACCTCGTGGTGTACGGCGGCATCGGCCGCGCGGCGCGCGACTGGGCGTGCTTCGACCGTATTCTCGAGGTGCTGGCGCGCCTGGAGCCGGACGAAACCCTGCTGATCCAGTCGGGCAAGCCGGTCGGGGTGTTCCGCACCCACGCCGACGCACCGCGCGTTCTGCTGGCGAACTCCAATCTGGTGCCGCACTGGGCGACCTGGGAGCACTTCAACGAGCTCGATCGCCAGGGGCTGATGATGTACGGGCAAATGACGGCGGGCAGCTGGATCTACATCGGCTCGCAGGGCATCGTGCAGGGCACTTATGAAACCTTCTTCGCGGTGGCGAACACCCATTTTGACGGCAAGCCGCAAGGGCGCTGGATCCTGACCGGGGGGCTCGGCGGCATGGGCGGCGCGCAGCCGCTCGCCGCCACCATGGCGGGCTTCTCCATGCTGGCGGTCGAGTGCGACGAGTCGCGCATCGATTTTCGTTTGCGCACCCGCTACCTGGACCGCAAGGCCGCATCGCTCGACGAGGCGCTGGCGCTGCTTGACACCGCGCGCCGCGAGGGCCGGCCGTTGTCGGTGGGGCTGACCGGCAACGCCGCCGATGTGTTCGCCGAACTGGTGCGGCGCGGCGTGACGCCCGACGTGGTGACCGACCAGACCTCGGCGCATGATCCGGTGCACGGCTATCTGCCGCAAGGCTGGACGCTCGAGGCCTGGCGCGAGGCGCAGAGCGCCGATCCGGCGCGGGTGGCCGAAGCGGCCAAAGCATCGATGGCGCGTCAGGTGGACGCCATGCTCGCGCTGCAGGCGCGGGGCGCGGCCACGCTCGACTACGGGAACAATATCCGCCAGATGGCCTTCGAGCGCGGCGTGGCCAATGCGTTTGATTTTCCCGGTTTCGTGCCAGCCTATATCCGTCCGCTGTTTTGCGAGGGAGTCGGGCCGTTCCGCTGGGTGGCGCTGTCCGGTGATCCCGAGGACATCTACCGCACCGACCGCAAGGTCAAGGAACTGATCCCGCACGACGCGCACCTGCACAACTGGCTGGACATGGCGCGCGAGCGCATCGCGTTCCAGGGGTTGCCCGCGCGCATTTGCTGGGTCGGCGTGAAGGACCGCGCGCGGCTGGGCCTCGCGTTCAACGAAATGGTGCGCAACGGGGAGCTGTCGGCGCCGGTGGTGATCGGGCGCGATCATCTGGACTCCGGTTCGGTGGCGAGCCCCAACCGCGAAACGGAAAGCATGCTGGACGGTTCGGACGCCGTGTCCGACTGGCCGCTGCTCAATGCGCTGCTGAACACCGCGGGCGGCGCGACCTGGGTGAGCCTGCATCATGGCGGCGGAGTGGGCATGGGGTTTTCCCAGCACGCCGGGGTGGTGATCGTCTGCGACGGCAGCCGCGAAGCCGACCGGCGCCTTGAGCGGGTGCTGTTCAACGACCCGGCCAGTGGAGTGATGCGTCATGCAGATGCGGGATACGATATTGCAATCGCGTGCGCAAAAGAGCAGGATCTCGACCTGCCGATGATTTTACGTGGAGATAACTGACCATGTCCGAACTCATTCTCAGACCCGGCCGCCTGACTCTGGCCGATCTGCGCCGCATTGCGCACGACCCGCAGTTGACCCTGTCGCTCGATCCCGCCTGCCATGACGGCATTCGCGCGTCGGCGGCGACGGTGTCGCGCGTGCTCGAGGAAGGACGGGTGGTGTACGGCATCAACACCGGCTTCGGCCTGCTGGCCAATACCCGCATCCCGGCCGACGAACTGGAGACTCTGCAGCGCAGCATCGTGTTGTCCCATGCCGCCGGTATCGGCGAACCGATGAAGGACAGCACGGTGCGCCTGGTGATGGCGCTGAAAATCAATTCGCTGGCCCGCGGGTATTCGGGGGTCCGGCTCGAGGTGATCGAGGCGCTGATCCGCCTGTTCAACACGAAAATCTATCCCTGGATTCCGCAGAAGGGGTCGGTCGGCGCATCGGGCGACCTCGCGCCCCTGGCGCACATGAGCGCCGTGCTGATCGGCGAGGGCGAAGCGCGAGCCGACGGGCGCACGGTGTCCGGGCGCGATGCGATGGCGCTGGCGGGCCTCGCTCCCGTGACGCTGGCGCCCAAGGAAGGACTCGCCCTGCTCAACGGTACCCAGGCCTCCACCGCGTTCGCCCTGGAAGGGCTGTTCGCCGCCGAGGACCTGTTCGCGGCCGGGGTGGTGACCGGGGCGATGACCGTGGAGGCGGCGCTGGGCAGCCGCCGTCCCTTCGACGAGCGGATTCACGCGGTCAGGGGGCACAAGGGGCAGATGGACGCGGCGCGGCTTTACCGCGACTTGCTCGGACACAGCGCCATCGAAGCCTCCCATGCGCGCTGCGGCAAGGTGCAGGACCCGTATTCACTGCGTTGCCAGCCGCAGGTGATGGGCGCGTGCCTGACGCAGATCCGCCAGTGCGCCGACGTGCTGCTGGTCGAGGCCAACGCGGTGTCCGACAACCCGCTGGTATTCGCCGACGACAACGATATCCTTTCCGGCGGCAACTTCCATGCCGAGCCGGTGGCCTTCGCCGCCGACAATCTCGCGCTCGCCATCGCCGAGATCGGCGCCTTGTCGGAGCGGCGCATGGCCTTGCTGATCGATAGCCATTTGTCGGGCCTCCCACCGTTCCTCGTCGATAACGGCGGGGTGAACTCGGGATTCATGATCGCTCAGGTGACGTCGGCCGCGCTCGCCAGCGAGAACAAGTCGCTGGCCCATCCCGCTTCGGTCGATTCGCTGCCGACGTCGGCCAATCAGGAGGATCACGTGTCGATGGCCACCTTCGCCGCGCGCAGGCTCGCGGACATGGCCGGGAACACGGCCGGGATTCTCGGCGTCGAGCTTTTGGCCGCTTGCCAGGGGCTGGATTTCCGCGCTCCGCTGAGCAGCTCCGAACCTCTGGAGGACGCGCGCCGCGAAGTGCGCGGACATGTGGCGTTCTACGACACGGACCGCTATTTCGCGCCGGACTTGCGCAAGGCCGGCGCGCTGGTGGCGTCGGGTTCCTTCAACCGTTTCATGGCACCCGGGATGTTGCCCTCTCTCGCGTGACGACGCGGTGCCCGAGAAGGCCTTCCAAGAGGTACAGGCCTTCTTCCCAGCGGGTATGGCCGGAGGCGGCGTTGATGTGGCCGGCGCACGGCAGCCAGACGAGTTCCGCATCCCAGTCCGAGGCGAGCGCCGCCGCGCGCTCTGCCGGGCAATACGGATCGTCGGTGCTGGCCACCACCAGAGAAGGAAAAGGCAGCGGCTCGCGCGGCAGAGGGGCGAAGCCGGTGATTTGCGGCGGCGCATCGGCGCGTTCCACATCCGCCGGCGCGACAAGCAGCGCCGCGCGGATCCGTTCGGGCCGATGCCTGGCATAGTGCGCGACGGTGATGGCGCCGAGACTGTGGGCGATCACCACCGCGGGGCTTCCCGCCTTGTCGAGGGCGTTATCCAGGCCGGCGAGCCAGTCGGGCAGCGATGGCCTGTGCCAGTCGGCGTTGCCGACCCGGATGGCGGGCAGGCGCGCTTGCCAGTGACTCTGCCAGTGATCGGGCGGCGAATCGTTCCAGCCTGGCTGGATAATATAGGGCAGGGTGGTGTGATGGGGCATGGCCGGTCTCGGTTGAGGTGACGGTTCAGGCTAGCATGCAGGATGGATGAAAAAAAAGAATATGGGGATTTAACTCAATAACCACTGGTTATTTTGAGGGAAACCCCGACGGTAGCGCGGCCCGAGGCGCGGGTGTACAGTATCGGCCTGTACCGATAATGAGGCCATCAAAGCATGGCCCACCGTTTACAAAGGTTTCCCCCCGATGTTTTCTGCCGATATCTACCAAACGCGCCGCGCCGGCCTGCTTGCCGGCGAGGCCAAGGGTCTTCTGCTGTTTCCGGGCAATCCCGAAGCGCCGATGAACTACCTGCACAATACCTACCCCTTCGTCCAGGATTCGTCCTTCCGCTATTTCTTCGGGCTCAATGAACCGAATCTGGCCGGTGTCATCGATACCGCCAGCGGAGAAGCGACCCTGTTCGGCGATGATCCGGGCGTGGACGATATCGTCTGGACCGGCGAACTGCCGACGCTCGCCGAACGCGCGGCGCGCTCGGGCGTGACGAAGGCGCGACCCTACGCCGATCTGGCGACGGTGGTGCAGGACGCGGTGCGCGCCGGCATCCCGGTTCATTATCTGGCCCCGTACCGCGCCGAAACGGTGCTGGAACTGGCGCGTCTGTTCGGGACCACGGCCATGTCGGTCAAGGCGGGATTCTCGCCGGCGCTGACGCGCCGCGTGGTGGCGCTGCGCGAAATCAAGGGCGAGGAAGAAATCGCCGAGATGGAGCGCGCGCTGTCGGTGACCCGCCAGATGCATATCGCCGCGATGAAGGCGGCGCGCCCCGGTGCGATGGAGCACGAAGTGGTCGGCGAGATGGAAGGCATCATGCGCCGCCGCGACTGGCAACTGGCCTACCCGTCGATTTTTTCACGGCGCGGGGAAGTGCTGCACAATCACCTGCATGACCAGCGGCTGGAAGCGGGCGATCTGGTCGTCAATGACACCGGCGCCAGCGCGGACTCCGGTTACGCGAGCGACATCACCCGGACCATCCCGGTCGGCGGCCGTTTCTCCGAACGGCAAAAGGCGCTCTACCAGATCGTGCTGGACATGCAGCTTGCCGCCATCGACGCGATCCGCCCCGGCGCGCGCTACCTTGACGTGCACAAGCTGGCCGCGCGCGTGATGGCCGAGGGTATGAAGGCGCTGGGCTTCTTCAAGGGCGATGTCGACGCGATCGTCGAATCGGGTGCTTACGCCATCGCGTTCCCGCACGGGCTGGGGCACCAGATCGGCCTCGATGTGCACGACATGGAAGCGTTGGGCGAGGATCTGGTCGGCTACGACGATACCGCCGAGCGCAGCAAACTCTTCGGCATGGGCTACCTGCGCCTGGGCAAGACGCTCAAGGCCGGCATGGTATTGACGGTGGAGCCCGGTGTGTATTTCATCCCGGCGCTGATCGACGCCTGGCGCAAGGAAGGCCGCCACGCCGACATGATCGATTACGACGTATTCGCTTCGTATCGTGATTTCGGCGGCATCCGCATCGAAGACAACGTGCTGGTGACGGACTCCGGCAGCCGGGTGCTGGGCGAACCGATTCCGAAAACGATCCGCGATGTCGAAGCCACGATGGCGTAATTGACCCGCGCCCCGATGAAAAACGCCGGATATGTTCCGGCGTTTTCGTTTACGGCCAAGGGCCGTGCCTTTCCCGCTCTCCTCATTTTTCCCCGCTTTTCCCGTTGCGCTGATCGTTTTTTGCAAGTCCCGACCCGGCGCCAAATTTAACATCCAACAAATTGTTATGTAAGGAAAAATGTAGAATGGCCATAGCGGTAGAGTCAGGTCGCCTCCCGGTGTTCGTCAAAATCAGACGCTTTCTTGGACAGTTGTACGACAGGCTGCGGCGCGCCCTCATTGGCGTGTCGAACCGCGGCGGTACGGTTCCGGCCGAGCCGGCGCGGCAATCCGTCAGTCTTCGTGTGCCAAGCCAGCTTGCCGGGGTGGCCGGGGGCGCCTCCCTTCGTGATTCGGCAAGCGGCCGCTCCGCCGGTTCTCCCGCACCCGTTGCCGGGCAGAGCGCCGGGGAACGGATCGCTTCGCTCAAGGCGGTGCTTGCGCGCCTGGAGGCCATGGGACAGCGG
The DNA here is from genome assembly GCF_018802605.1 of Paludibacterium paludis. Classification (NCBI taxonomy): domain Bacteria; kingdom Pseudomonadati; phylum Pseudomonadota; class Betaproteobacteria; order Neisseriales; family Chromobacteriaceae; genus Paludibacterium; species Paludibacterium paludis. The sequence continues at coordinate 184,008 of NZ_CP069161.1, forward strand.
GGCGAGCCGCATGGCGGTCTGACGCTCGCGGCGGTCAGGGCGGGTATGGACGATCCCGGGCAACTGGACGGCTACCGGAAGGCCGCCGACCAGGCGTATGGCGATGAGTCGTGTCTGCCGCAAGCATTGAAAGACGGGCTGACCGATTCGTATTTTGCCGAAAAGGCCCGACTCAATGCGGATTACTTCATGGCGCTGCGGGCTGTGCTCGAGCTTTTCGCCGAGCAAACCGCGGATGAGGCGCTGCGTGCTGAAATCGGGCGGCTTGGCACGCTGGGCGCAGGCCCGGGCTTGCCATTGTCCGGCTTTTCGGCGCCGTTTCCTCTTCTGAGCCAGTGGCTCGGCGCCTTTTCCAACCCTGATAAACAGTTCGTGCTGGAGATCTGGCTAAGTTACCTCTCCGGTTCTTCCACGCCACCCTGTCCCCTGAGCGAGATACTGGATTGGGAGGCGTTGCAGGCGGTCTGGACGGCCCCGGTACCGCCTGCCGCGGCCGACGCGCCAACACGGATCCCGACCGGCGACCCGCGCGTCGATGCGGTGCGGTCCGCTGTGGATCTGCTTGATCTGCAGCATGGCAGGGGGCGGTATTTTCACGGACGCCTTGGCGCGAAGTTGTTGAAACAGGTGGCCGACAGACGGGATCCTTGTGTTCTCTTCATGGTTGGCGACCGCAAGACAGACGTCGAACCTTCCCTCTATTACCGCAAAGTGTTTGCCGTTAACAACCCTTATGACCGGCTGAAATGCAAACAGGCGGACACCGCGGCGATGCTCGTGTCCCTGATGCAGTGGAGCACGTCCATCGGTCGGGACCGACGTCTGGCCCACGCGCTGGCTTATTTGCGGGAGTGCCCGGCGCCTCGCGACATTTTCGATAATGATCTGGACATCGCGAAGCTGGTTCAGGCATGGATCGACCGCCATGTGAAGCCGGCGCACCGGCAAGCGGTGTTGGACTGGCTAAGATATCCTGGCTGCTGTTCCGGCTATTGTCCGGCGCTGTCCGAGGCCATCGACTGGGATGCGCTGGCCGGGCAGTGCGAACCCGAACCTCCCGCCGCCATGCCGGGACATGCCGAGGGTGATCCGCTGCGCGATGCGCCGAATCACTGGGAGGGGCTGTGCCGCGCCTTGGCCGATAGGCACATCCGTCATGCGTTTCATGGCGCGATCAGTCCGACGACCCTGATGTCGGGCACTGGCTCCACCGGCTTCGAACCGCCGGGCAACGGGCAGGCTACCCGCCCAGAACCCGTGGTGTCGCCTTACTACCCGGAAAGCGTGCTATCCCCGAACCTGAACTGCCGGTATTCGCCACCACTGAATGACCTGAAGCTCATCCGGGCCGATCAGTACGCCATGCTGCTCAGTCTGATCCATCTGACCTGGGCGCTGGGCGGGGATCGGTCGCTCGACGCAGTCCTGTCGTCGCCGTCCATGGCGCAGAAGGCAGTGCTGGATGGCGGTGCGCCCGAATCGCTCCCGGTCAGACAATGGGTGGATCGTTTCGTCAAGGAGCCGTACCGGCAGGATGCCAGTGCGCTGCTGACCGGCAGCCGTTATTCCCCAAGACCACTGACGGTTTCTCTATCGCTGGCGGACATGATCGACTGGAACCTGTTGCGCTCTGAGTGGACGACGTCTCTGGACAAGCCGGACAAGCGCGCTGGCGATACGGTTTCGCACGAGCAGGCGCGGGTCGCCCTCTTCGTGGATGCGCCGGCTTGGAGCGCGTCGCAGGGTGAGGTTTACGCGTATCTCTTCCCCGGGGTCGCCGGCCGGCAAACCGCGTGGTTCCACCTCGCACAACGGCAGTCGGGTGTGCGGGCGCTGCTGTTCCGGCAGGAAATCGCCGCCGCAGTCCGGCGTGACGATCCTGTGCGTCTGAAAGCATGTCTGCTTGGCATGCTGCCCGACACGCCGGCGACGCTGGGACTGGATATCGCCGGCCTGATCCGCATGGCGCAACGGCATGCCGATGCCCGGCTGGCTGACTACCTTGAGCACTATCCGCATGTGAGCGAGGGTGACGTGGAGCTCAATCTCAATGGCAAGGCCGAGTTCCATGATGGAAAAACAACCAAAATGGATTCGGCCAAGATCGTCTGCCGTCACTTGGCCGCTTATTTCGCCGAACTCGGCGGCAAGCCGGCGTTGAAGGATTTTCAGACGACCCGGAGTATTTCCGCGGCGATCGGCCATGATTGGGAGCGGCGGCATCTGCGCATGACCGAGAACAACCCGAAAGCCTACTATTTCCGCAACGACCGGCTCGGCGATCTGGTGCGCACGATGGTGAAACAGATGAGCGCCGAGGGAAAAACCCAAAAGCGCCTGATCATTCATTCGAGCAATCATGCGATGGCGCTGGTGATACAGAGGCACGCCGAAGGTTACGAGCTGGCCTTTTACGACCCGAACCGGACGGCGGTCTGCCTTGAAATGAAATTCGCCGACCCGGCGACGGTTCAACTGGACATCGGCGATCTGGTATCCATTCCGCACCACAACCTTTACTACGCCTACCATCTGGTCGGGATCACCGGTTATGAAAGCCTGGCCTACGATGTGGATTCGGCGGTGCTGGACGGCGACTGCGAGGGCAAGCGCGAATTGATCCTCTGTCATGAACGGCCGGCGGAGCTTGCCGATAGCGATTGGGTGACCCGTTTGCTGGTGCTGGACGCCTTCCGGCGCGTTGATGAGCAAGCGCTGCTGAAGTTGTCCATCGACTGGAAATCTGTCCAACGGAATATCAAGAAGCTTGTCCAGCAGGATCACGATTCGCTGGATTTACGCAATCTGATGGTGGCGTTGACGCATATTCCATCATCCATTGCCGTGCAGCTTCGCTGGAGCAAAATGGGTGGCGGGTTGCTTAAACAGGTGATGAGGCAGTACGGGATACCGGTCCATCTGCTGAAATTCCAGGAGTGATGCCGGGCCGCCTCGTGATGTTCACGTGGAACAGCGCGGGCTTTTTCCCCAACGCCGGAACCGTTCCGGCGTTTTGCTTTTTCCGGGGGAAATAAGCGGTTTTTACAAGAGAGTGTCCAGCTTAACAATTACCATGATTTTATGTTTATTTTTGCAACAAACAATATCACATGGTCTCCTGCGTACACGCCCCGGTATCCGGCGGTTTCTTCGTCGCCATCAAGCGGTTTTTCGGCAAACTTCTTCACAAATTCTTGACGGCGCTGAGCTGCGTGCGCACGGCCAATGACGTGACCTTGTCGACAGGTGGGCGGTTCAACCCGGTAGCGTTGCCCACCGGCATGGCGACCGTCGTGACCGGAGCCAGACCGGCGTCTCAGACGAGCCGCGCACCGGTCCCGGGCGAGGGAACAGTGCTTGATACTCCCTTGATCACCGACGGGGAAAAGGCCGAACCGGGAACGGTCGCCAGCGCTTCTGCCGGCTTGCACGAATCCCGGCCCAATTGCCGTGTGATACCGATCACATTGACCGGCCAACCATACCAGCCGGAAGGTAATGCTGATGTCATGGCGCCGGTCTCGATGCCCTCATCCGTTCCGTCGCGCCCTCTCGCACCGGCAACACCGGCACCGGCGCCAACGGCAGCACCGGTTCCAATCGATGCATCCGACCTTGTCGTACCCGCCGCGCCGGTTGCGCGAACGGTCTTTCGGCTGGACGACGCGCCCAGGCAGTGGAAAGCGCTGTTCGGGCAGTTCGACGCATGGCAAAAAGCCGGCGCCCAACACCGCCATGGCGGCATTTCCGCTCTGGCGCTGCTGGATGGCTTGCAAGGATTCGGTACGTTCATGGGCCACAGCCGCGGGCCGGCGTCGGAAAAAGAGGTCACGCTCTTCCGCCCCCCGTATGCCTTGGGACTGTTTACCGAACGCGCGCCTGACCAGATCGATATGATCCTGAGTCTTCTCCAGTTGGTGGGAGCGCTGAAGGGAGAACCAAGATTGCTCGACGCGTATACGGTGAGTATGAAATGTTGCGGGACCGGCGGCCGGAAAATGTCGAGGACGTATTCACGCGAGGCTCTCGATCCTGTTCTGGCGCGGTTGATCCGCCCGGAACATCTGAACCGGGTCAAAGCGCTGCTTTATGCCCAGGGCGAAATCGGGATTGCTCTGGCGGATGTCATCGATTGGGAGGCGTTGAACCGGGTCTGGAACGAAAAACGCACCGAAGAACCCGCAGGTCCGAGGCCGGCGGAAGATTTCAGCGGGTTGCGCGATGCGCTGTTCGCCGGCGAAAAGGCGCCGGACTGGAGCGGGAGCCGGGAGGCGGCGAGCGGCTATCTGGCGCTACGCGAAGGGCTGACGCCAGCGATGGAAGACAGTCTGCGGTATCCCGCGCTAAAAGGCGTGTATCTCCAGACTGCCATGCAAAAAGCGATGGAGCGCGAGGATTCCGAATTGTTCAAAGTCTGCTTGCTTGTCATGCATCCGGACGATCCCGACAGGTTGGGTATCGATACTTCCCGCCTGATCGACTTTGCCAAGACGCTGAACAACCGGCGAATGGTCGCCCGCCTGAAATGCTTCCCTTACCGCCGCGGAGCGGATGCGCAGCTTAACTGCAAAGTGGGATTCAAAGATGCACCTGTTCCGCCCGGATACATCGAGCCCATAAGCTGCGGCCATTTTTCCGCGTTTGTCGCCGACAATTACGCGGTGATGCCCAAGAACGAATTGTGGAAAATTCTGCAATCGAAAGAGGCCATCGCCGATCGCATGACTTCGCAGATCAAGCAGCGCTATCACGATATCGTTTCCAATAACAGCGATGTGTATTACTTCCGGAACGACAAGGCGGAGCAGCTTGTCCGGAAGATCGCGGCGCGCATGAACCAAGAGGGCGTTTCCCGCAAATCACTGGTCGTGACGACATTCAACCACGCCATGGCGGTCATTCTCGACAAGAAGAGCGATCATTATGTGCTGGTTTTTTATGATCCGAACGATACGGCGAAACGTACCCGGGTGGAGTTCCGCGACCCCGATTCCTTTACGCTGGATTTGAACGAATTCTTTACAAAGGCAAGACTGGCATCCTATTTCCCGGACCAGGAAACCGGACAGGAAATGCTGGCCTATGACACGGCGACGGCGGGGATGCGGCGAGGGAATCGGCAGAACGTTGTCCTTTGTCAGGATAAGCCGGCTGAATACTCGACGGAGCAATGGCTGGCACGGTTGGTTCTGCTCAACGTGCTGTTCGACATGGGCCCGCAATTCGATCATTCAGCGATCGATCTTGCCGAGGTCGAGCGCCTGCTCGAGGCCGCCGGGGAGCGTCTTGCAAAAACCGGAGCGTCGGTCGACAGGAATAATTTCCTGGCGTGCGTGAGCAACTTCGCTCTGTGGAAAGCCGGGAGGGAACCCAGAAGGCCTTGAGCGCGGGTTCGCGCCGCTTCGTTCCACGTGGAACATCACCCCCGGATCGGCAGACGGATCATCACGCGCAGGCCCCCGCCTTCGACATCTTCCAGCACCAGCGATCCATGATGCTGGCGTACCACGCGATCGACAATGGCCAGCCCCAGTCCGCTGCCTCCGTCGGTGCCCCGGTGGCTGGCCAGCCGTTCGAAGGGAGTGAGCGCGGCTTCGCGCAATTCGGCGGGAATACCGTCACCATGGTCTTGCACCATGAGCACCGCGTGCGGGCCATCCTTGCCGATTTCCACTTCGACGGGGGGCTTGCCGTAGCGGCGGGCGTTTTCCAGCAGATTGCTCAGCAGGCGTTCCAGCGCCAGGGCATCGGCGCGGATTTCCGGTTCGCTCTTGACCCGCAAGCGGTAATTCGAGGTATCGCGGTTGAAGCGGGCCACCACGCTGCTGGCCAGCTCGGCCAGTTGCACCGGCTCGCGCCGCGGCGGCTCTTCGCTGCGGGCGAAATCGATGAATTGCCGGACGATGCGCGACAGCTCCTCGAGATCGGCCAGCATGTCATGCTTGTCGGTGGTGTCATCCTGCATTTCCACCATCAGTTGCAGGCGCGTCAGCGGCGTGCGCAGATCGTGGGACAGGCCGGCGAGCATCAGTCTGCGCTCACCCGCGCTCGATTCGAGCGAATGCACCATGGTGTTGAAGCCGCGCGTCAGTTCGCGGACTTCGCGCGGACCGTGCTCTTCGGACACCGGTTCGGGATGCCGGCCCTGTTCGAGTTCGCGCAACGCCTGCACCACCTGGCTGATCGGCTTGGTGATCACCCATCCGAGCGAAAACGCCACGAGCCCGGCGAACAGGCAGGCAAGCAGCGACGCCTGGGCGAGAGGAGAAAACCAGTCGTCGCGGAAGCGGCCCAGCGGCACCACCAGCCAGTAATGGGCATCGAGGATGTGCTGGGAGATCCACAGCTGACGCCGCTCGCCCTGGGCGTAGTACTTGACCACGACCGGCTCTCCCATGGCGTGCGACAAATGCTCCGAAACGCCGCGCGCGATGGCTGGAAGGGATTCGAACGGCACGCCCTGATCGGCGTTGCCGGGCAGCAGCTGTGTCATGCCGGGCCGGTTGTAGGCGTACAGGAAAAGCGTGCGGCTCTCCGGCGGCAGGGCCTCCATCCGTCCTTCCAGATCCGCCAGCGTATCGAGCACCTGATGATAGATCTGTTTGGCGATCAGTTCGCGGCGGTCGCCCATCACGATCCACGCTGTGAACAGCTGCGTGGTGATGACCGCTGTCAGGACGAGAAGCGCGAGCCGCAGAAACAGCGAACCGGACAGATGCTTCAACCGCTATTCTCCCGACTGGCCGTCCGGAACAAAGACGTAGCCGTAGCCCCAGACGGTCTGTATGTAACGCGGACCGCCCTCTCCGGTATCGATCGCTTTGCGCAGACGCGAGATATGCACGTCGATACTGCGGTCGAGCGACTCGCCGTTGCCTTTGCCCAGCGCCATCTCCATCAATTGTTCGCGGGTCAGCGGTCGCCGCGGATGGGTGACCAGCACGGCCAGCACGGCATATTCGGCGCTGGTCAGCGAAATGGCTTTGCCCTTGCGCGTCAGTTCCCGGCGCCCGAGGTGCAGTTCGAACTCGCCGAACACGCACAGACTGTCCTCGTCGTGGTGCGCGGTCAGGGCCGGCGCGGCATAATGCCTGCGCAGCACCGACTGGATCCGCGCCGACAGTTCGCGCGGATTGAACGGTTTGGCCAGGTAGTCGTCCGCGCCCATTTCCAGTCCGACGATGCGGTCGATATCCTCGCCGCGCGCCGTCAGCATGATCACCGGGATCATCTCGCCCTGGGCGCGCAGGCGGCGCACCACGGCAAGACCGTCCTCGCCGGGCATCATCACGTCAAGCACCATGAGGTCCGGCCGGTTGCGCGCCAGCTTGCGGTCGATATCCCGGGCGTCGGGGAGCGTTTCCACGATGAATCCTTGCTGGTCCAGATAGCGGGACAGCAGGTCTCGAAGCTTCGCGTCGTCGTCGACGACAAGAATTTTGCTTTTGTCCATAGGTTCAGAGGGTAGCGGTTGGGACGCTTCGTGAGCGTTCAGTCATATAAAAAAATATTAAGCATGTCATTGTGTTTACAACCGTTAACATTTCAAATCGATCCGAACACGTTTGTGCAATTTCCTTTTCATAGAGTGAAATGACACAATACAAGCTTCACCGGGACTGTGAGCCCCTCTTCCCGATACCTGGGTAAAATGGAACCATGACGCAACGCAACCTCGCCTGGACGATTGTCGGTTGCCTGCTGGCCATCGCGTCAGCGGCAGAGGCGGGCAATGGCAGACCGTTGTCGCTCGACCGTTCGCGTCTCGAGGGCGGGATGGGTCATGGTGCCGCGTCGTCGGCGTCGCGTCCAGTGGAACCTTCGTTCAATGCCAGCCGCTTGCGGGATATCCGTTTGCGCGAAGCGGTCCGCGATGGCGACATCACCCGGGACGAGGCATTCCGCTTGCGCTCCGACCCTTCCAGCCAGTCGATTTCCTTTCCTCAAGGGCCGTCGCGCGAGCGCCCGGACGCGCTGGGAGACACCCCGGATATCGGCCGCAAACCGAAAAGTTTCTGGCGCGAGCACCGCAAGAAAGCCATCGATACCAACGGCGCCGAAACGCAGTAGTTCCGCTCTTGTTCAAGGCTCCAGAATGACCGATCCGGTGGTTTCCCGGTTTTCCAGCGCGCGATGGGCCTTTGCGGCGTCGGCCAGCGCGAAGCGGTGCGACGGGCGGATCGACAGGGTGCCGTCGGCGACGCGCGAGAAAAGTTCGCCGGAGGATTCCTCGAGCTCCTCACGGGTGGCGATGTAGTCGGCCAGGCGCGGGCGCGTGACGTACAGCGACCCCTTGCCCGCCAGTTGCAGGGGGGCGATGTCGGGCACCGGTCCTGAGGCGTTGCCGAAGCTGACGAACGTGCCGCGGCGGGCCAGGCAATCGAGCGAGACCCGGAAGGTGTCCTTGCCCACCGAGTCGTAAACCACCGGAACACCCTTGCCGCCGGTGATCTCCCGGACCCGCGCGACGACATCCTCGTCGCGGTAATTGATCACGTGGTGACACCCCATCCCGCGGGCCAGCGCGGCCTTGTCCTCCGACCCCACCGTACCGATGATCGTGACATCCATGGCCTTGAGCCATTGCAGGGCGATCTGGCCGACCCCGCCGGCAATGGCGTGCCACAGCACGGTCATGCCCGGCTCGACCCGGAACGTGCGGCGCACCAGATACTCCACCGTCATGCCTTGCAGCATCATCGATGCTGCGGCGTCGTCGCCGATGGTCTCCGGCAGTTTCACGAGAACGGAAGCGGGCAGGAGGCGCGCCGTCGAATAGGCGCCCGGCGTGCCGCCGGCATAGGCCACGCGGTCGCCCGGCGCGACATGGGTGACTCCGGCCCCGACGGCTTCGACCACGCCGGCCGCTTCCTGCCCGAGCCCCGAGGGCAGGGCGACCGGGTACAGGCCGGAGCGCTGGTAGGTGTCGATGAAATTGATGCCGATGGCGCGATGGCGGATCCGGACCTCGCCGGAGCCGGGCGCGCCGACCTCGACGGGAACGAGGCGCAGCACATCCGGGCCGCCGGCGGTGTCGAAGACGATGGCGTGATCCATGGGGAGTTCCTTTCCGAGTGAGTCGCCCCGCCTTCAGGCGCGGGCGAAGTCCGGCAGCGATTCCAGGCATTCCGGCCAGCGCGCGAGACGATGGTCGTCGCCGCTGAACACGGTCTGGCGGGCGCCGCGGAAGTGGCGCGCGGCGATGCGCCAGTCGAGCACTTCATCGCGGGCGCCGAGCACCAGCCAGTAGCGCGAGGGCTCGGGACGCTCGACGTGACGCTCGAAGAGCGTATCCAGATCCGCCCGCGTCAGGATATAGCGTTCGCCGGTATACGGGTTTTCCTGCTCGCCGACGTAGGGGGCGAGATCGAGATCCGGCACGACAGCCGGGTTGATCAGCACGGCGCGCCGGTCGAGTTTCTCGGCAAGCCAGGTGGCGTAAAACCCGCCCAGCGAGCTGCCGATCAGCAGCGTATCGCCGGGCAGCGTGCGGATCAGGTTTTCCGCCTGGGCGAGCGCCATGGCCGGATGAGGTGAGAGGCGGGGGCTGTGGAACAGGTGTCCGGCCCCGAGGCGCTCCATATACGAACGGGTTTCCCCGGCTTTGAGGGACTGGGGGCCGGAGTTGAATCCGTGCAGGTAGACTACTGGTACGAAGGGTTGGCGGCTTTGGGCGTCCATTGGTAGTTCTTCAGCAGCGTTTTGAGTTGGCCGGACTTTTGCAATTGCTCGATGGCCTGGTTCAACTGGTCGACCGGAAACGGCGCGTCCGGCGCGGCGGCGCACATGGTGGGCATCGACGTCACGATCATCGGATGCAGCTTCAGTCGGGCGGCGGAGGCCGGACGACTCTTGGCCCAGAAAGCGAACTCCAGCTCCGAGACCACGGCGACGTCGGAGAGCGATTTGAGGATGGCCTTGAGCTCCAGCTCGAGGTGCGCCTCGTCCTGGCGTATTGCCCGGCCCTGGGCGAACAGGCTGTCCAGCGACGGATAGTTGTAGCCGCGGATGGTGCCGATGCGCTTGCCGGCGAGCTGGGCGCGATCGCGCAGGTCCGGCATCGGCTTGAGCGAGGCGAGCCGTTCTATCTGGGGATAGATTTCCTGGGACCACTGCAGTTTATCGGCATTGGAAAACCACGCCGGGTTGGCGTTGCAGATGATGTGCACCTTGCCCGATTCAATGGACGGTTCCACGCGGCGGCGCGAAATGATGACGAACTCCGGGGTCATCTGCATGGCCCGGGCCAGGGCGGTGCCGATATCGAGAGTCAACCCGCCGCTCAGCTTCTGTCCGGTGAATTCGGCGATCGGCGGCCCGTCGGAGTCCGCCACTCCGATGCGCAGGGTTCCGCCGGCCACGGCGGCGGAACTTGCGAAAAGCATACTGATTAGCAGCAGGTTATTCTTTCGAATCATAAGCTTCTGCGCTCTCGTTCTGAAAAGGGACGGTCATTGCCGGAAAATGGCTGCTATGATGGGCAATTAACGCAAAACCTACTTTGTTGTAGACGAAAACAAAGAATACGCCATGACCCACCCTGTAGAGCAACACCTGGCCCGCCGCATTCTCGTTCTCGACGGGGGCATGGGCACCATGATCCAGCGCCACGAACTCACCGAAAGCGATTATCGCGGCGAACGCTTCGCCGACTGGCCGCACGATGTCAAGGGTAACAACGACCTGCTGGTGCTGACCCGGCCCGATGTCATCGGCGGCATTCACCAGGCCTATCTCGATGCCGGCGCCGATATTCTCGAAACCAATACCTTCAATGCCACCAGCATCGCCATGGCAGACTACCACATGGAGTCGCTGGTCTGGGAAATCAATCATGAGGCGGCCGCGCTGTGCCGGCGCCTGTGCGACGAGACGACGCGCCGCGACCCGTCCCGTCCGCGTTTCGTCGCCGGCGTGCTCGGGCCGACCAACCGCACCTGCTCCATCAGCCCGGACGTCAACGACCCGGGATTTCGCAATATCACCTTCGCCGCGCTGGCCGATGCGTACACCGAGGCGATCGACGGCCTGGTCAAGGGCGGCGCGGATTTCCTCTTGGTGGAGACGGTGTTCGACACCCTGAACGCCAAGGCGGCGGTGTTCGCCATCCACCGCTATTTCGACGAACACGGCGTGACGCTGCCGGTGATGATTTCCGGCACCATCACCGACCAGTCCGGCCGAACCCTGACCGGCCAGACCACCGAGGCGTTCTACAACAGTCTTGCGCATGCGCGGGCCCTGTCGTTCGGCCTCAACTGCGCGCTGGGCCCCGATCTGTTGCGCCAGTATGTCGAGGAAATGGGCCGGGTGTGCGCGGGCTACGTGTCGGCCCATCCCAATGCCGGTCTGCCCAACGCCTTCGGCGGTTATGACCTCGATCCGCAGGCCATGGCGCGCGAAATCCGCGGCTGGGCCGAGGATGGCCTGCTCAACATCGTCGGCGGCTGTTGCGGCACCACGCCGGAGCACATCGCCGCCATCGCGCGCGCGGTGGACGGGGTGGCGCCGCGCGCCTTGCCCGCGCCCGCGCCGCGCTGCCGCCTGGCCGGCCTTGAGCCGTTCAATATCGGCGACGGGGACCTGTTCGTCAATGTCGGGGAGCGCACCAACGTCACCGGCTCGAAGGCGTTCGCCCGGCTGATCCTCAACGGCGATTATCCCGCCGCGCTGGAGGTCGCGCGCCAGCAAGTGGAAAACGGCGCGCAGATCATCGACATCAACATGGACGAGGGCATGCTCGACGCCGAAGCGGCGATGGTGCGGTTTCTGAACCTGATCGCCGCGGAGCCGGACATCGCCCGTGTGCCGGTGATGATCGACTCTTCGCGATGGAATGTCATCGAGGCCGGACTCCAGTGTGTGCAGGGCAAAGGGATCGTCAATTCCATCTCCCTGAAGGAGGGCGAGGAAGCGTTCCTGCGTCAGGCGCGGCTGGTGAGGCGCTACGGCGCGGCGGTGATCGTGATGGCGTTCGACGAAACCGGGCAGGCCGATACCTATGAGCGCAAGATCGCCATTTGCGAGCGTTCCTACCGGATCCTCACCCGGGAGGCGGGTTTCCCGCCCGAGGACATCATCTTCGATCCGAATATCTTCGCGGTGGCCACCGGCATCGAGGAGCACGCCCGCTACGGACTGGATTTCATCGACGCCACCGGCTGGATCCGCGAACACCTGCCGCATGCCAAGGTCTCCGGCGGCGTGTCGAATGTCTCGTTTTCCTTCCGCGGCAACAACCGGGTGCGCGAAGCGATCCACGCGGTGTTTCTCTATCACGCCATCGCGCGCGGCATGACCATGGGCATCGTCAACGCCGGCGCGCTCGAAGTGTACGAGGAAGTCGATCCGCTTTTGCGCGAGCGCATCGAGGATGTGGTGCTGATGCGCGAACCGAAGGACGGCGGGGATGCCACCGAACACCTGATCGCGCTGGCTGAAACCTTCAAGGGCGAGGCCGCCGCCGGCAAGGCCGAGGATCTGGCCTGGCGCGAGCGTCCGGTGGCCGGGCGTCTGGAGCACGCGCTGGTCAAGGGCATCACCACCTATATCGTCGAAGACACCGAAGAGGCGCGCCGATCGCTGCCCAGGCCGATCAATGTGATCGAAGGGCCGTTGATGGACGGCATGAACGTGGTCGGCGATCTGTTCGGTTCGGGCAAGATGTTCCTGCCGCAAGTGGTGAAGTCGGCGCGCGTGATGAAGCAGGCGGTGGCCTATCTGGAGCCGTTCATCGAAGAAGAAAAACGCCGCCTTGGCACCGCCGGCGCGCGCGCGAAGGGCACCATCGTGATGGCCACGGTCAAGGGCGATGTCCACGATATCGGCAAGAATATTGTTGGCGTGGTGCTGCGCTGCAACAACTACGAAGTCATCGATCTGGGCGTCATGGTGTCCTGCCAGACCATTCTGGATGCCGCGCGCGAACACAAGGCCGACATCATCGGCTTGTCGGGCCTGATCACGCCGAGCCTCGAGGAGATGTGCCATGTGGCGCGGGAGATGCAGCGCCAGGGGTTCGCCATTCCGCTGCTGATCGGCGGCGCGACGACCTCGCGCACGCATACCGCGGTGAAGATCGCGCCCAATTACCACGGGCCGGTTGTCTATGTGCCGGACGCGAGCCGCGCGGTCGGGGTGTGCGCGTCCCTGCTTTCCGACGAACTCGCCGACGGGTACAAGGCGGCGCTCACCGAGGAGTATGAAACCGTCCGCGCCATTCACGCCAACCGCAAGGAAGGCAGGCTTGTCAGCCTCGGCGAGGCGCGCGACAACCGCATGAACACCGACTGGGCGGCTTACGCGCCACCCGTCCCCGCCTGGCTGGGGGTGCGGCGTTTTACCGATTACCCGCTCGAGGACATCGCCCGCTATATCGACTGGACACCGTTTTTCCAGAGCTGGGAGCTGGCCGGGCGTTATCCCGCGATTCTCGACGACGAGGTGGTCGGCGAGTCGGCAAGGGCGCTCTGGCAGGACGCGCGCGCCATGCTGGACACACTGATCCGCGAGAAGTGGCTGACCGCCAACGCCGTGATCGGCCTGTTTCCGGCGCACAGCGTGAACCACGACGATATCGCCGTGCTCGATCCGGACAGCGGCGAGACGCGCATGACCTGGGTCGGGCTGCGCCAGCAGTTGCCGAGGGCGGCAGGACAGGACGGCAAGACGCCGTCCAACCGCGCTCTGGCCGACCTTGTCGCGCCGGCGGACAGCGGGGTGCGGGATTACATCGGCGCGTTTGCCGTGACGGCGGGAATCGGCATCGATACGCATGTCGCCCGCTTCGAGGCGGCCGGCGACGACTACTCGGCGATCATGCTCAAAGCGCTGGCCGACCGGCTGGCCGAGGCGTTCGCCGAACGGATGCACGAGAGGGTGCGCAAGGAGTTCTGGGGGTACGCGCCGGACGAAGCGCTGGACAACGAGGGGCTGATCGACGAAGCCTATCGCGGCATCCGGCCGGCGCCCGGGTATCCGGCTTGCCCGGATCACACCGTCAAGCGCGCGCTGTTCGCGCTGCTGGACGCGCCGGGAATCGGCATGACGCTGACCGAGGGGTACGCGATGCTGCCCACCGCGGCGGTGAGCGGGTTTTATTTCAGCCACCCGGCGGGCCGCTATTTCGGCGTGGGCAAGATCGGCCGCGATCAGGTGGAGAACTACGCGGCGCGGCGCGGCATCAGCGTGGCCGAAGCCGAGCGCGATCTGGCGCCCAGCCTCGGCTACCCGCCAGGCGCCGCCTGAGGCTCAGCGCGCGGCCTTGAGCGGCGCGGGCTCGATGGCGACCGTGGTGGCGCCGTCGGACAGCCACATCGTGCCGTCCTGCACGGTGGCCGTCAGCTGCATGCCGCGCTGGCAGAGCGCGGCCAGCGCGGTCAGGGTTTCCGGCTCGATGCGCCATACCGCGAGGTTGTCGAAACGCGCGTAGCGGTCGCCGTTCTGCTGCCACCAGACATCGCCCGACCGGCCGCCGTAGCTGTATACCGTCACCGCGGCGGCGCGCCCGGCCGCGCGGCGCAGGCGTTTTTCGTCGGGCTCGCCAAGCTCGATCCAGTGCTCGATTTCGCCGGCGAGGTTGTGCTGCCACAGATCCGGTTCGTCATCGACCGAGATGCCGCGCGTGAACGCCAGCGTCTCGCTGGCGTTCAACGCGAACACCGCGATGCGCAGCATCATGCGCTCCAGGGTTTCCGACGGGTGCTGGGCCAGGGTCAGGCTATGGCTGGCGTAGTAGTTCCTGTCCATGTCGGAGAGGGACAGGTCGGCTTTGTAAATGGTTGCCTTCAGGGCCATGGGAGTGCGTTCCGTCTGATCAATGCGACAGTGTAACCGATGACGCCATTCCCAAGCCGGGCAAATACCGTTAGACTGCGGCCTCCCGCGTGGCACCAATTCACCGCGGTGGTTCCGCTTCATTTCGAAGTGTTCCGTTTTTTCTTCTACCGCAACGTCTGCCTGGATTGGAGTCGCGCACCGGCGCGGCGGGCCGTCGCTGGAGTCATCATGTCCGACCTTACCTTCAACGACCTCGGTCTGTCCGAGGCCCTGCTGCGCGCCGTCGCCGAGACCGGTTACCAACATCCCACCCCGATCCAGGCGCAGGCGATTCCTCTGGTGCTCGCCGGCGGGGACCTGCTGGCCGCCGCCCAGACCGGCACCGGCAAAACCGCCGGCTTCACCCTGCCGCTGCTGCAGCGTCTGGGAACCCACGCCTCGCGACAGGCGGGCCGTCCGCGCGCGCTGGTCCTGACGCCGACGCGCGAACTGGCCGCCCAGGTCGAGGAGTCGGTGCGCATCTACGGCAAATACCTGCCGCACCGCTCGATGGTGATGTTCGGCGGCGTCGGGTTCAACCCCCAGGCTTCGCAGCTCAGAAAACCGGTCGACATCCTGGTGGCGACACCGGGCCGTCTGCTCGATCATGTCAGCCAGAAAACCCTCGACCTGTCCGGGGTCGAAATCCTGGTGCTCGACGAAGCCGACCGCATGCTCGACATGGGCTTCATCCACGATATCCGCAAGGTGCTGGCGCTGCTGCCGGCTCGGCGGCAGAACCTGCTGTTCTCGGCGACCTTCTCCGACGAGATCAAGGCGCTGGCCGACCGCCTGCTCGACAACCCGGGCCTTGTGGAAGTCGCGCGTCGCAACACCACCAGCGAACAGGTGCGCCAGCGCGTCCATCTGGTCGATCGCGACCGCAAGACCGAACTCCTGACGCATCTGATCCGCGAAGGCAACTGGCATCAGGTGCTGGTGTTCACCCGCACCAAGCACGGCGCCAACCGCCTCGCGGAAAAACTCGACAAGAGCGGCATCACCGCCGCGGCGATCCACGGCAACAAGAGCCAGGGCGCCCGCACCCGCGCGCTGGCCGACTTCAAGTCCAACGATCTGCAGGTGCTGGTGGCCACCGATATCGCCGCGCGCGGCCTGGATATCGATCTGCTGCCGCATGTGGTGAATTTCGAACTGCCCAATGTGCCCCAGGACTATGTGCACCGTATCGGCCGGACCGGCCGCGCCGGTTCCACGGGCGATGCCGTCTCGCTGGTGTGCGTTGACGAATTCCGTTTTCTCGAGGACATTGAGAAGCTGACCCGGCAGTCGATCGAACGCTTCGTCATCCCCGGTTTCGAGGCGGATCTGACCGTCAAGCCCGAGCCGATCCCGATGGGCCGCGGGCAGTCGATGCGTGGCGGCGCCGCCAGGGGCAATGCCGGGCGCGCCGGAAACGGTCAACGCAAACCCGCGGCTCCTCGCGCCGGCCAGTCCGAACCGCGCCAGCGCAACGGTTCGGACAATCAGTCGCGGCGCAAACCGTCGGGGCAGAGCCGCCGCACGCCGGGCGGCCGCTGATCACTGCCGGGAGGTTTCCTGTACGCGGAGGGCCGTTGAATGCCGAAACGACTCAGCCTCACCCTCATGGCGGCCTGTCTTCTGTCCCTGGGCGGGACGGCTTTTGCGATGACGCGCCTGACGCTGTCGAATCAGGAGTGGCCGCCCTACATGGGCGAGCAGTTGCAGGAGGGCGGCATGCTGACGGCGCTGGTGTCGGCGGTGCTCGACAAGGCGGGCCTGAGCGCCCGCTACGTCTACCTGCCCAACAACCGCGCGCTCGCCAGCGCCCGCTCCGGAAAACTGGACGGCGCCGTCGGCTGGGCGCCGACGCCCGAACGTAGCCGGGAGCTGGTTTTCACCGAACCCGTGCTGATGGCGCGCATGGTGTTTTTCCAGCGCAAGGGCGAGCGCCTTCCGTGGTCTTCCCTGCGGGACCTGTCCCGCTACCGGATCGGCATCACGATCGGCAATACCTATTCCGAAGTCTTCTCCAGCCTGCAGGCGCAGGGCGTGCTGCATACCGATGGCGCCGGCGACGACCTGACCAATCTCAGAAAACTGCAGGCCGGCCGGATCGACCTGTTCCCCATCGAGGCCGATGTCGGCCGCTATCTCGTCGCCCGCTACCTCAATGGCGGTAACAGCGGGCTGACTCCGCAATCCCGGGCGTTCTGGACCGCGCCGCTGTGCGTCGCGATCCGCGCCGACCGGCCGAATGCCCGCGAGATGGTGGCGCGCTTCAACCACGCGCTGCGCGCCATGAAAGCGAGCGGCGAGCTGGAGCGACGGGTGGCGGCCTATCGCGCCGGCAACGGCTCCTCTTTCCACTGAAGGCTCGCGGCCAGGCGCCGCGCGAGCGCCGGATCGCTGACCGTTCCCGCCAGCAATTGCGCGCCGGCCATCAGCGCCAGCAACGATTCGGGCGACAGCTCGAGCACATGCCGCTTGCCGGCCATCGCCTTGCGCAACTCGGCGAGCAACTGCTCGATGCCATCGGTGAAGGCCTGGCGCGATGGGTTGTCGCGTCGCGCGAGTTCTCCTGCCAGAGTGGCGACCGGGCAGGGCGCGGGCGGCAAGGGAGCGTCGTTTTGCGCGAGGTAGGCGCCGACCGCTTCGCGCAGCGCGTCGGGACCGGCGGCGTCGAAGCGGGATCGCCACTCGTCGGCCAATTGGCCAAGGCTGTGCCGGCAGGCCGCGGCGACCAGGTCCTCCTTGTCCTTGAAATGGGCGTAAAAGCCGCCGTGCGTAAGACCGAGGTCCGCCATCAGATTGGCGATGCCGACAGACTGGATGCCTTCGGAGCGGAAGCGCAGGGCGGCGGTGTCGATGATTTTCTGTCGTATGACAGTTTTATGATCGCGTGGATATCGCATGTTGTGTCATGTATCCCGGATACTGTCGTTACATGATGGGGATCATACTAATTTAGCTCATAAGTTTCAATAACATAGACGCACTTCCTGCGCCATGGTTCTGATCAAGAATCACAGGGTATGTCACAGAAAAACCTCACTTTCGTCTCCCCGATGCAACATGGCAGGCTACTTGACGGCAATGTCATAGCCCCTGGAAAAGCGTCGACGTACAATACCCGGTTTAAAAAAACGATATCGCCTTAGAGCATCCCGAGCGGAATCCCGGAACCCACGAAACAACCGATGAATTTCCTGCAAGCGCACTTCGGACCTTGATATGGAATTACCCGTTTCTCGAGCGTTTCCCGCCCCGTGGGGCGGCGCGGTGCTGACTCTGTTCGCCTATCTGGCCGCGGGCGCGCTGCTGTGCGGCGGTCTCGCGCCGGAGCAGGCCGCTCCCTGCCTGATCTGGTTGCCCGCCGGCATCGCCCTGGCTTCCGTCATCCTGTGGGGCGCCTGGATGGCGGCGCCGATTTTCATTGCTTCCCTGCTGTTCACGGCCTGGCAGTCGGCGGCCGGCCCCACGACATGGTTCGCCATCCCCTGCTTCAATACCGCAGGCTCGCTGCTGGGCGGCCTGCTCGTGCGCAAGCGACGCACCCAGCGCCTCCCCGTCTTCCGCGTGGTCGACGCCGTCAGCCTGCTTGGGCTTGGCATCGGTGTATCCGCCATCGTCTCGGCGTTTGGCGGCATTGCCGTTCCGGGCTTGCAGGAAGGCGCGCGGCCCGTCATCGGCCGGTATGCGGACTGGTGGATTTCCGATATGGCCGGTGCCGCCGCCTGCGCGCCGTTGCTGCTTTTCTGCATGGCCCGCGACCGGATATGCCGGGCCGGCGAAGCGGTGTCCTGGGCGGAAACCGCGCTGGTCTCGCTGGTGACGCTGACGCTCGCCTTCCTGGTGTATTTCCGTCTTGACGGCATGTCGGGCCGCTACGAGGTGTGGCCGGTGCTGTTGCTGCTGCCACTCTTGTGGGCGGCGACGCGGTTGCCGCTGCTGCTGGCCCAGTTGCTCGGCAGCGCCGTGATGCTGATGGCCGTTTTCGCCTCGGCGCGGGGCATCGGCGCCTTTCATGCCGGGCCGCCCGGCCTGCAATCGGACAACACGGCCCTGATGGTGTTGGTCCAGTCGGCGATCCTCCTGATCATCGGCGCCCAGGTCGCCGAGCGGCGCGACGCCGAAGACAGCGCAAGGCAGGCCAATCTGTGGCTGGAGCGCAAAGTCGCCGAGCGCAGCCGCGCCCTGGCCGAAAGCGAAGCCCGTTTCCGGGATCTGGCCGATACCGCGCCGGTGCCGCTGGCGGTGAGCCGCTTCGGGGACGGTTCGGTGCTGTACGTGAATCAGAAGGCCAGGGAAATGTTCCAGGTCGAGGACAGTCCGTTCTCCCTGTGCGTCGAAGACTTTTATGTCAGCCGCAGCGCGCGCGCCCAGATCCTGGAGCGCCTCGATGCGCTCGAGTACCTGCAGGATCACGAGATGGAGCTCAAGGACAGCCTGGGACGGCAGTTTTGGGCGATGGTCAGCTGCACCTTGATTCGCCGCGATGGCGAGAAGCAGATCATTATCGGCATCAGCGACATCAGCAGCCGCAAGGTCAGGGAGCAGTCGCTGCAGATGGCCAACCGGGCCTTGCAGGCGCACCTGGTTGAAGTGGAAAGCCGTCACCAGGGCTTGCGTGATCAGGCCATGCGCGATCCGCTCACGGGGCTTTTCAACCGGCGTTTTCTTGATCAGGTATTGCCCGAGCACGTCTCGCTGTGCCGCTTCAGCGGCAGCCAGCTGGCCATCGTGATGATCGATGTGGATCATTTCAAAACCATCAACGATACCTGGGGACATCGCGGAGGCGACGATGTTCTGGCCACGCTGGGCGCCTATCTGTCCGACCAGTTCCGCAGCAGCGATCTGGTTTGCCGCTATGGCGGCGAGGAGTTCGTTGTCGTCATGCCGGACACGCCGCCGGACATGGCGCAGGCCCGGGCCGTCGAACTGTGCGAAATGCTGCGCACCAAAACCTTTTACGCCAACGGCCATCCCATCTCCATCACGATGTCGGTCGGGATGGCGGCGTTTCCGCTGCATGGCGACGATGCGGGGCCGCTGCTATTGCGTGCCGACGAAGCGCTTTACCAGGCCAAGCGCGAAGGCCGCGACCGCGTTGTGGTGGCCTCCGTTCCTCGCGCCTGAAGTCTTGCCGGCCCGTGCTAACATTGAGGCATGGAACTATACCGATTCATGCAGCAACAAGGGTTCGGCAGCCGCAAGGAATGCCGCCAACTGATCGAAGCGGGGCTCGTGCTCGTCGACGGCGAGGAGCCCGCGGACTACCGGCAGGCGGTCGAGCCGGCCTCGGTCGGCGAACTGGTCGTGGACGGCGAGATCTGGGAGCCGGTGGCGTTGCCCCTGTACCTGATGATGCACAAGCCGGCCGGCTACGAAACCTCCCACAAACCGATGCATCACCCGAGCGTGTTTTCATTGCTGCCCTGGCAGTTTTCCATGATGGACATCTCGGCGGTCGGCCGGCTCGATGTCGACACCACCGGGCTTTTGCTGTTCACCACCGATGGCCGGTTCGTCCATGCCTTGACCTCTCCGCGCCGTCATGTGCCCAAATGCTACGAAATTCTGCTCAAGCACCCTGTCGACGAGGCGTTCGCCGCGCACTTGAAGAAAGGCGTGTTCCTCCGGGACGACAATGAGCGGGTCGCGGCCGATGCGGTGGAGCTGGTCGATGAAATCACCGTCAGAATGACGATTTCCCAGGGCAAATACCATCAGGTCAAGCGCATGGTGGCCGCCGCCGGAAACCGGGTATCGGAACTGCACCGGCTGGCGTTTGGCGAGCTTGAGCTGGGCTCGCTGGAAGAAGGGCAGTGGCGTCACCTGTCCGGGGCGGAGCGTGGCGCGTTCGGGTTTTGACCGGCGCGCCGCCGGTACAGGGTACTGCGGCTGACGCCCAGCTCGCGCGCCGCCCGGCTGACATTGCCGCCGTGGCGGGCGAGGCAGGCCTCGAGTTCCGAGTGCCGTGCCTTGGGCCGTGCAGAAAACGTGAAAGGCAGATCCTCCGGCGTCAGCCGCGCTCCGTCCTCGGCCAGCGCGACAAGGGTACGCGCCAGATTGTCCATTTCCCGCAGGTTGCCCGGCCAGGAGTGCCGGGCGAATACCTCAAGCAACGCATCCGATACCGTGATTCTCCGGGTCCACGCGCCGTGCTCGGCGAAAAGCCGCAGCGCGACTTCGCGCAGGTCGCCGCGCTCGCGCAGGGCCGGCAGGGCGACCGGATAGTGGCAGAGACGGTAATACAGATCGGCGCGGAACGCGCCGGACTCGACCAGGGAGGGCAGATCGCGGTGTGTGGCGGCAATCAGCCGGAAATCCGTCTTGCGCGGCCGGCCGCCGCCCAGGGGCACGACTTCCCTGTCCTGCAGGACACGCAACAGCCGTGCCTGCAGGGCGAGCGGCATGTCCCCGATTTCGTCGAGGAACAGAATGCCGCCATCCGCTTCGCACAACCGTCCCGGATTGCCTTGGCGCCTTGCGCCGGTGAAGGCGCCGTCGACATAGCCGAACAGCTCGGCCTCGGCGAGCGACTCGGGAATCGCGGCGCAGTTGATGGCCACGAAGGGCTTGCCGCGGCGGCGGCTTGAGCCGTGCAGTGCGCGAGCCATGCGCTCTTTGCCCGTACCCGTCTCCCCGAGCAGCAGAACGGGGATATCCGCTTCCAGCAGCTTCCGGCATGTGGACAGGGCCTTGTCCGGCAAACCCGCCGCGGTGCCTCCATCCGGCGCCGCTGCCGTGTCCGCGCGGGGTCCGCTGCGCACCCGTCCATCATCCTGCAACGGCGAGGCGGGAAGGCGGAATACCGTTTCCCGGGTCGCCTGTCCGATCGCTTCGGTATCAAGGCCCAGACGCGCGAGCGCCGACGAGGTGGCCGCGCACAGGCGGCCTTCGTCGTCGAACGCCAGCCGGGCGGTATCCGACGCGCCGCCGGCGGGCAGAACGAGGCGCTGTCCCGCCGGGTGATCCGTGTCGAAGAGCGCGGCCTCGATGGATTCCGCCGCCTGATTGATCAACCGCGCCAGGCCGCGGCCCAGACGGCTTGGCAGTCCGGAGATATCCAAAATGCCGAGCACATGTCCGGAGGGCGCGAGAATCGGCCGGGCAAGGCATGCCAGCGCACGGTTGCAGGACAGGTAATGTTCGGCGCCGCGCACCAGCACGGCCTGTCGCTCGGCCAGCGCGGTGCCGATGGCATTGGTGCCGCGGCTGGTTTCCGCCCAATCCATGCCGGGGGTGAGATTCACGCGCTCCGCCTTGTCCAGAAAGTCGGGATGGCCGCGGCTTTGCAGGATCAAGCCATCGCGATCCGCCACCACGAGCACGTGCCCGGCCCGGTGCGCGGCCTCGAAAAGCCGGTCCAGATGGGGCTCCGCCACGGCGAGCCAATCCCCGTTCTCTTCCAGCCGTTCGGCAAGACGCGCCGCCTCCAGCCGTTCGCGGCGAGCCGGCCGCTCCGGCGTCAGCCCCTGCTCCCGGCAGCGCAGCCAAGAGGCGAGAATGGGTCGGGACGTCATCGATTCGGGCAATTGCCCCTCCTCGAAAAAACGGCGCCGGGCTTCGTTCAGTGTTGCGCAGGATGTCAGCGGTGGCATGGCGGTCTCCTGTCGCGATGTCGCGCGACAACTGTCGCAGTATGCGACAGTCACGGGCCGCTTTGCAGCCTGGTAAAGGGGTCTGTTTCTCTATTCCTGGCGGCGGATTTGTGCTGCGCCGCGAAAAACCCGGGCGATGCGATTGGCATGGCGGCCCGGGCGATTTGTTGCGCTGCGCAATCCGTTGGGGCTGGCACGGTTTGTGCCCTGTTGCGGATATGCCCCGTCCGGGGGGCCGATAATCAGGAGACAGACATGCCTACGCTCGAACCCGGCAAAACCGGTTACCCTCTTGAACTGAAAACCCGTTACGCCAATTACATCGGCGGACAGTGGGTGCCGCCCGTCAACGGCCGTTATTTCGAGAATGTCACTCCGGTGACCGGCCGCACGCTGTGCGAGATTCCCCGCTCCGGCGCCGAAGACATCGAGCTGGCGCTGGACGCGGCGCATGCGGCGCGGGCCCGCTGGGGGCACACGCCGGTGACCGAGCGCGCCATCGCGCTCAATCGCATCGCCGACTGCATGGAGCAGAACCTCGAATTGCTGGCGACCGTGGAAACCTGGGACAACGGCAAACCGATCCGCGAAACCCGCGCGGCGGACATTCCGTTGGCCATCGATCATTTTCGCTATTTCGCCTCCTGCATCCGCGCCCAGGAAGGTTCCCTCGGCGAGATCGACAGCCACACCGTGTCCTACCATTTTCACGAGCCGCTCGGCGTGGTCGGGCAGATCATTCCGTGGAATTTCCCCATCCTGATGGCCGCCTGGAAGCTCGCGCCCGCGCTGGCCGCCGGCAATTGCGTGGTCCTCAAGCCGGCCGAACAGACCCCGTTGTCCATTTTGCTGCTGATGGAGTTGATCGGCGACCTGTTGCCGCCTGGCGTGCTCAATGTGGTGAACGGCTTCGGCGTGGAGGCCGGCAAACCGCTGGCGAGCTCGCCCCGCATCGCCAAGATCGCCTTCACCGGGGAGACCGGCACCGGGCGGCTGATCATGCAATACGCCTCGGCGAACCTGATTCCGGTCACGCTGGAACTGGGCGGCAAGTCGCCGAACATCTTTTTCGGGGATGTCGCCGACAAGGACGACGCGTTCCTGGACAAGGCGGTGGAAGGTTTTGTGATGTTCGCGCTCAATCAGGGAGAAGTCTGCACTTGCCCGAGCCGTGCCCTCATCCAGTCCTCGATCTACGACCGCTTCATGGAAAAGGCGCTGGCGCGGGTGGCCGCCATCCGCCAGGGCAATCCGCTGGACGACGCCACCATGATCGGCGCCCAGGCCTCCCGCGAGCAGATGGACAAGATCCAGTCCTATCTGACCATCGGGCGCGAAGAAGGCGCGCAGGTGCTCGCCGGCGGCGAGCGCGCTCACCTAGGCGGGGATCTGGAGGGCGGTTTTTACATCCAGCCGACGGTGTTCAAGGGACATAACCGCATGCGGGTGTTCCAGGAGGAAATCTTCGGACCCGTGGTGTCGGTGACGACATTCGAGGATATCGACGAGGCGCTGCACATTGCCAACGACACGCTTTACGGCCTTGGCGCCGGTGTCTGGACCCGCAATATCAACACCGCCTTCACCATGGGGCGCCATATCGAGGCAGGCCGGGTCTGGACCAATTGTTACCACGCCTATCCGGCGCACGCGGCGTTCGGCGGATACAAGCAGTCGGGTATCGGCCGGGAAACCCACAAGATGATGCTTGAGCATTATCAGCAGACCAAGAACCTGCTGGTGAGCTATACCGAGGAGGCTCTCGGATTCTTCTGACGTGGAGTCTTGCAGGAAATACAGGGAAAAGCCGCTATGTTTTGCGGCTTTTTTTATTTTTCGTGGAAAATCGATGAACTTGCTGGCTTTAAGAGACTCTTTTAAAAGATATGAAAACTCATTGAGGAATTACTATGCTGGATTCGTTGGTAACCCAATTCGTGTTGATGTGGGCGGTGATCGACCCGGTCGGCACCATTCCTGTCTTTCTGGACCGCACATCGGGCTTTGGCGAGGCGCAAAAGCGCAATGTGGCGAAAAAAGCGGTGATGGTATCCGCGGGCATCCTGCTGTTTTTTCTCGCGGCGGGGCAATTGTTGCTCGAAGGCATGAAAGTGCCGCTGCCGGCGTTTCAGGTCGCGGGCGGCCTTGTGCTGTTCCTGTTCGCCCTGACGATGATTTTCGGGGCGGGCAAGCCCGAATCGGAACAGAGCATGCCCTCGGCGGCCGATGTGGCGGTGTTCCCGCTGGCCGTGCCGTCGATCGCGTCGCCCGGCGCGATGCTGGCGGTGGTGTTGCTCACCGATAATCACCGCTTCGCCCCTGCGCAGCAGGCGGTGACGGCGCTCCTGATGCTGCTGGTGCTGTTCGCCACGTATGGCCTGCTGGTGTCCGCCTCCCGTCTGCACCGCCATATCGGCGATATCGGCGCTTCGGTGGTCAGCCGGGTGATGGGGCTGATTCTCGCGTCGATCGCGGTCAGTCAGGTGCTGGACGGCATCAAGGCGTCGTTCGGGCTGGCCGGATGACAGAAAGCCCGGGAGGTTTTTTTACCGGGATTTTTTGCGGGTTTTACCCGGATCGTTCCATGCCATAGGTATTTTTTGTGCGTTTCGTTACGTATTTAATGAAAAGCGTAATTATATCATGTTGGATTTGTTATTCGCCGCGCTGGCCGGCGACCAGGCGTGACAGCTCGAGCGCGCTTTTGACGCCCATTTTGGCGAACACGCTCGCGCGGTGAACCTCCACGGTGCGCATGGTGATGTTCAGCTCGTCGGCGATCTGTTTGTTGAGTTTGCCGGACAGCACCTTGTCCATCACCTCGCGCTCGCGCGCGCTCAGGCGCGCAAGCCGGCTTTGCACGGCCTCCTGGGTTTCCTTGAGTCCGAGTCTGGCCTGGGCGATGGCCAACGCCTGCGCGATGCGTTCGAACAGCACGTCTTCACGGCAGGGTTTTTCCAGAAAATCGAACGCCCCGTTCTTGACCATGTCCACCGCGAGCGGAATATCGCCATGCCCGGAAAGAAACACCACGACGCGCTCGCTTTGCGCCGCGCGCAAGCGGTCGAAGGTTTCCGGTCCGCTCATGGCGGGCATCCGGACATCGAGAATCACGCAGCCCGCGCTGCGGCTCTCCGGCGCCGCGAGAAAGTCCTCGCCGCTTTCGTAGGTCGACACGGCAAACCCATGCGAACGCAACAGCAGGGACAGGGCGTCCCGGACATCGGCGTCATCGTCGACCAGAGCGACGGGAAGCGAAGTAAACGTGGTCATGACGGCAAGCTCACGGTGAATACCGCCCCGCCCTCAGGATGCGCGGCGACGCTAAGCTTGCCGTGGTGGTTCTCGACAACGGAACGGCAAATGCTCAGGCCCATGCCCATCCCCAGCGGTTTGGTGGTGTAAAACGCATCGAAAAGGCGCTCCGCCCCGGTCTGGTCGATGCCGTGTCCGCGATCGGCGACCGACACGATGATGCTGTCGCCGTTCAGGCGGCTGGTCACTTCGATATGACGGCGCTCGGCGCTCTGGCCTTCCACCGCGTCGAGCGCATTGCGGATCAGATTGAGCATCACCTGCTCGAGCAGGATCCGGTCTCCCTGGATGGACGGCAGATCACCGGCCAGCGACAAGGCGAGCCTGACGCCGCGGGCGCGCAGTTCGGGCGCGATCAGGCCGACGGCGTCTTCGATCACGCTGTCGATCGACACCGATTCGAGCAGGGGCGCGCGGCGCCGGACAAACTCGCGGATACGGCGCACCACCTCCGCCGCCCTGTGGGCCTGCTGGCCGATTTTTTCCAGGGTGGCGGCCAACTCGCCGCTGTCGCCCGCCTCGAGCAGGCGGCGGGCGGCGCCGGTGTAACTGCTCATCGCCATCAGCGGCTGGTTCAGTTCGTGGGCGAGCGTGGAGGCCATTTCGCCCATGGACACCAGGCGCGCGGTTTGCTGCAGCCGGGTTTCCTGTTCGCGCCGGAACGCCTCGGCCTGTTTTTGCTCGGTGACATCGATCACCGAGCTCATCCATCCGCGATGGCGTCCGAGCCGGTCGATCAGCGGCGCGGTATAGACTTTGGTGTGAACCACATGCCCGTCACGGTGCAGGATGCGCGCATCGAAACCCGAGGCGGGGGCCCGGCCTTCCAGCACTTCCTGATTGCGCCGCTGGTGCTCCTCCAGCGTATCCGGGTCCCAGTAAGGGTAGGGCGGCATGGCGCCGATCAGCGCCTCGGCGCTGAACCCCGTCATGCGGCAGAACGCCGGATTGGTATAAATGATGCGCCCCTGCAGGTCGCGCGCCCGCATGCCGACCGGCAGCGACTCTTCCATGGCCTGCCGGAACGCGTAGGCCTCTTCCAGGGCGCGTTCGGCGTTTTCCCGTCCCTGCACGTGGCGCTTGAGTCGCCACCAACTGAACAGCAGCGCGGCGGCCATCATGGCGACGGCGCCGATCAGGAGATTGCGCGCAAGTC
The DNA here is from genome assembly GCF_018802605.1 of Paludibacterium paludis. Taxonomy (NCBI): domain Bacteria; kingdom Pseudomonadati; phylum Pseudomonadota; class Betaproteobacteria; order Neisseriales; family Chromobacteriaceae; genus Paludibacterium; species Paludibacterium paludis. The sequence continues at coordinate 210,888 of NZ_CP069161.1, forward strand.
CGCTGTTGTCGCGATAGGCGGTCACCTTAAGAGTCAGGCCGCGCCCGGGGGGATCGAACGCCATTTGCCAGGCCATGGCGCCGGCGCCGGGCCGGATGTTCAGTTGCGATTTGGCGGCGATGACCCGTTCGCTGCGATCCTGCAGCACGAGCTGGTATTTGGCCGCGAACCACCAGGGAACCTGTTGCTGGATCAGACGGGTGAGGGAAATCAGCGCGATGGCCGTGCCGTTCCCTTCGGCGATGATCTGCGCCACCACGGTATCCCGGTTCAGCGACAACGGTTCACTGTAGGCCGGCCGGCCTGTCAATTCGGCCAGGCGGCGGGAGTGGGCGAGCGATCCCGCGGCGGGACCGTTGCCGGGCCAGTGCGCGGCCAGCGCCGGGGTCGTGGGCGATTCGACACGCAACGCGATCACACCCGGACTCGCCTGCTGCAGCGCGGTGAACTGGTTGGTCAGATCGCGTTCGGTCAGGCTTCCGCTCTCGGCCGCGCGCGCCAGGGTCTTGAGGCGTTCCTGGGTCTGGTCGAGCTGGAAGCGCAAATTCTGTTCGATCCACAGGGCATCCGAGACCAGTGTCGCGCGCTGCTCCTCCCGCTCATCGACATGGGAATACCACAGCAGGCCGCCGACGGAGGCCACGAACAGCACAAGCGCGATGCGCGGCAGGATCCAGACCAGCCGGCGTGCGCGTTCCGGGGTGGGAGAAGGAGTAAAGAAGCTCATGCTTCGATGGTAATGCAATGACAACTTCATTGCCTTGTGGAAAACCGTAGTGTGCACCGCACTACGCGTAATCCACAATTGCCGCGGTGCCATGGATAATCCAAAAATCCAGCGAAAACAACGCGGTAACACCGCGAATACCGTTGCATTCCAGAGGAGAAACCATGATGAAACGCCGTGCCGTTCTGCTGTGCGCCGCCATCGCGCTGTGCGCCCCCCTGTCCGCTTTGGCGGATGCTCCCATCATCATCAAGTTCAGCCATGTGGTCGCCAATGACACGCCCAAGGGCAAGGCCGCCATGTACTTCAAGAAGCTCGCCGAAGAGCGCACGCACGGCCGGGTCAAGGTCGAGGTGTATCCGAACAGCCAGTTGTACAAGGACAAGGAAGAGATGGAGGCCCTGCAGCTTGGCGCCGTGCAGATGCTCGCGCCGTCGCTGGCGAAATTCGGGCCGCTGGGCGTCAAGGAGTTCGAAGCCTTCGATTTGCCGTATCTGTTCAACAGCTACGACGATGTCGCGCGCGTGATGCAGGGCAAGGTCGGGGCGAAACTGCTGGACAAGCTCGGCGGAAAAGGCATCAAGGGACTCGCGTACTGGGAGAACGGGTTCAAGAATTTTTCCGCGAACAAGCCGATCCATACTCCGGCGGATCTGAAAGGCGCGAAAATCCGCATCCAGAGTTCCAAAGTGCTGGACGAGGAGATGCGCGCGCTGGGCGCCCTGCCGCAGGTGATGGCGTTCTCCGAGGTGTATCAGGCGCTGCAGACCGGTGTGGTGGACGGCACCGAGCTTGAACCTTCGAATCTGTTCACCAGCAAATCCTATGAGGTGCAGAAGCACCTGACCCTGACCGGCCACGGTTTCCTCGGTTACGCGGTCATCGCCAACAAGAAATTCTGGGAAGGCTTGCCGGCCGATATCCGCGCCACGCTGGAAGGCGCCATGACGGATTCCACGATTTACGCCAACCAGATCGCCAAGCAGGAGAGCGACAAGGCCCTGGCCGCCATCAAGGCGTCCGGCAAAACCACGATCTATACACCGACCCCTGCCGAGCGGGAGGCGTTCCGTAAAGTCCTGCTACCCGTCCATGCCAAGATGCAGGATCGCATCGGTCGCGACCTGATCCAGGAAATCTATAAGGAAACCGGCTTCAAACCGGCCAAGTGACAGGCGTATGCGCGGGCGGGAAACGGCGGATTCCCGCTCGCCCGGAGGTGCACATGAAATACTTCAATCGGCTTGAGGAATACTTCATCGCCGTGCTGATGGCCGCGGCAACCCTGGTGATTTTCGCATCGGTGGTGCATCGCTATTTGTCCGGACTGGCGATTCCCGGTCTTCAGGACTGGCTGGTATCGATCAATATGTCGTGGGCCCAGGAGGCCTGCATTTATCTGTTTGTCTGGATGGCCAAGTTCGGCGCCGCCTACGGGGTGCGCACCGGCATTCATGTCGGTGTCGATGTGATGGTCAACCGCCTTGATGTGCGACTCCAACGCGGATTCGTGATTTTCGGACTGCTGGCCGGCGCGCTGTTCACCGGGGTGATCGCCTATTTCGGAGGGCGTTTTGTCTGGGAGCTGGCGTTCACCGATCAGACCTCGCCGGATCTCGAGTTGCCGATGTGGCTGGTGTACCTGGCCGTGCCCTGTGGCTCCTCGCTGATGTGCCTGCGGTTCCTTGAGGTGCTGTTCGGATTCCTGAAAACCGGCAGCGTGCCGCACCATGACGCGGCGCACGTGGCCGGAACCGCTGACGACCCGATGGAAGGAGGCGTGGTATGAGTCATGTTCTTGCCAGTCCGGCCAGGCCCTGGCCGGCCAGGGTGCCACTCATCCTGTTCGGTGTGCTGGCGGCCACCGCGTTGATCGGCGGCAACAAGGCGATCGTGTTTTGTCTGCTGATCGCGCTGATGCTCACCGGCATGCCCATTTCCATCGCGCTGGGCCTGACCGTGCTGATTTTCATGTTCACCATGACCTCGGTCCCGGTCGAGTCGGTGGCGCTCAAGTTGTTCACCGGTATCGAGAAGTTCGAAATCATGGCGATTCCGTTCTTCATCCTGGCGGGGAATTTTCTGACGCACGGCGGCGTGGCGCGGCGCATGATCGATTTCGCCACCTCGCTGGTCGGGCATTGGTACGGCGGGCTGGGTCTGGCCGCCGTGGTGGCCTGCGCGCTGTTCGCTTCCGTGTGCGGCTCGAGTGTTGCCACGGTGGTGGCCATCGGCGCGGTGATCCTGCCGGAAATGGAACGTCAGGGGTATCCCAAGCGTTTTGGCGCCGGCATCATCGCCACGTCGGGGGCGCTCGGCATCCTGATGTTGCCGTCGATCATCAAGGTGATCTACGCGGTGTCGACCAACACGTCGATCGGCGCGCTGTTCGTCGCGGGAGTGATCCCCGGCTTGCTGCTGACCGGCATGTTGTGTTTGACCACCTGGTATATCGCCAGAAAAAACAACTACCCCCGCATGGCTCGCGCCAGCTGGGCGGTCAGGTTCAAGGCCTTCCGCGAGAGCGCCTGGGGTCTGTTTCTGGTGGTCGTGGTGATCGGCGGGATCTATAGCGGCATTTTCACGCCGACCGAAGCGGCCGCGATGAGCGCGGTGTATTCCTTCTTCGTGTCGGTGTTCGTCTACAAGGATATGAAGCTGGCGCAGATTCCGCGGGTTCTGGTCGAGTCGGCGAGCATGAGCGCGATGCTGCTGTACATCATCACCAACGCGGTGCTGTTCTCCTTCCTGATGACCCACGAAAACATTCCGCAACTGATGGCGGACGGGTTGATGAATATGGGGCTCGCTCCGGTGGCCTTCCTTCTGGCGATCAATATCCTGCTGCTGTTGGCCGGCAATGTGATGGAGCCCAGCTCCATCGTGCTGATCATGGCGCCAATCCTGTTTCCGGTGGCGCAAAGCCTGGGCATCGATCCCATTCATCTGGGCATTCTGATCGTGGTGAACATGGAGGTCGGCCTTTGCCATCCTCCGGTCGGGTTGAATCTGTATGTGACCTCGGGCATTACGCGAATGGGCATCACCGAATTGACCGTCGCGGTCTGGCCATGGCTGCTGACCATGCTGGTGTTCCTTGTGATGGTGACGTACTGGCCCACGTTGTCCATCTGGTTGCCCAGGGCGCTCGGGATGATGTGATCGCTGTTACCGCCGCTAAACGCGAAGAGGCCCGCGATGGGCCTCTTTTCCATTCTGCCGCGAGCGCCGGGCCGGCCGCTCAGCGCGCTGGCGCTTCGGTGACGAAACCGATGCGTGTGACGCCGTTTCGCTGGGCGCTGGCGAGAATTTTCGCGACATGCTCGTAGGCCACCGCCTTGTCTGCGCGCAAATGCAGCTCGATCTTCGGGTTGGCTTGCGAGGCGGCCGCGAAGCGTTCGCCGAGCGATGCGGCTTCCACCGCGTCATTGTTCCAGTAGACCTTGCCCGCCGCATCGACCGCGACGCGGATCTCTTCCGGCTTGTCCTGATGGGCGGCCGCCGCCGCCGAGGGCAGGTCGAGCCGGACGGCGTTGGTCAGCAGCGGGGCGGTGATGATGAACACCACCAGCAGCACCAGCATGACATCGACCAGCGGTGTGGTGTTGATATCGGCCATCGGCGCCGACGAACCTTTCTCGAAACTACCGAATGCCATGGATTTCTCCTGCCTGGGTGAGCAATTGGGCATGCAGGTCATGGGCAAAATAGTCCATCTCCTGCGCCATCACGCGCTGCATGCGTGTCAGCGCGTTGTAGGCGAGCACCGCGGGAATCGCCGCCGCGAGTCCCGCCGCGGTGGCCACCAGCGCCTCTCCGATCGGCCCCGACACGGTGGCGATGGACACCTGGCCCTGCTGTCCGATGTTGACCAGCGCGTGATAGATGCCCCACACCGTGCCGAATAGCCCGATGAACGGCGCCGTCGAGCCAACCGAAGCGAGAAGGGTCATGCCGGACTCCTGTTTGCCGGTTTCCTGGGACAGGCTCTTGCGGATGGCGCGGGTCAGGAAATCATTCAGATTGCAGGCCTCGCCCAGCGAGCGATCCTTGTTCGCGTGGTAATGGCGCAGGGCGGCCAGGCCCGCGCGCGCGAGATTGGCATAGGAGGAGGCGGAGTCTCGCAGACTGCCTTCGGCCGCGCGCCAGTCGCTGGCCGACCACAGGGTGTGCTCGGTGGCCTTGTTGGCGCGGCTCGTTCGCCAGTGGCCGAAAAAGCGCACAAGGATGAGATACCAGGTCATCACCGACATGCCGGCGAGCAGAAGAAACACCGTGATGAGCACGGCGTCGCCTTGGTGGAAAACGGTCAGTAGATTCATGATTCAGGAGCTTTGCAAAGAAAAAACCACGGGAACAATGACGGATTCGGCGATGATTTCGTCGCCGCGCCTGGCGGGGGCGAACTTCCATTGTCGGACGGCCTCGGTCGCCGCGCGGTCGAGCCGCGGGTAACCGCTTGAACGCGACAGCGCGATATCCATCGCCTTGCCATCCTTGCCCACCATCACCTTGAGCAGAACCTTGCCTTCCTCTCCGAGTTCCCGGGACAGGGATGGGTACGACGGACGGGGATTATTCAGATAACCGGCCGAGAACAGCGGCGGAGTGACGGCGGACTCCGCGGCCTTGCCCTGGGCAGGACCGGGAGCGGTGGCCGGCGAGCCGTGAGCCTGTCCGGCGTGACTGCCTCCCTCCGCAACGGCCGGCACCGGCGCAGGCGCGGGTTTGGCGGCGGCGTGGCTGGTCGGCGTGGCCACCGGCTTGGCCTGCGGGGTCGGTATTTCCCGGCGGACCGGTTTGGGTGCGGGCGCCGGCGCCGGCGAAGCGGACCGCGCGGGGGCCGCGCTGGCGGGCGCGAGGCTGACCATTTCCATGCTGATCACCGACGGCGCGGTAACCAGACTGCCGGCGCTGGGGGAGGATATCCACCACACGCCGGCGGCATGCAGGCTGATGACCCCGGTCAGGGCTGCGGCGTGAAAGGCTCTGGTGTTCATACGTGAATGATAATGCAAACAATTACCATTTAAAATAGCGAAGGGGAAAAAGCCCCGGTTCTGAACGGTGGGCGGCGGGCGGCGCGATGGAGTTCTGATCGTGTATCTGTCTTGTTTTTTGCTGCTTAACCTACATATTCTGAAAAGCTGTCGCACGTCGCGGACAGCGCCTTAACGATTGGAATGCGAACCATGCAGCAGTTTGACGGAACCACGATCGTCTCCGTCCGCCGTGGAGGGCGCGTCGCGCTGGGCGGCGACGGCCAGGTCACGCTGGGCAACATTGTCATCAAATCGACGGCCCGCAAGATTCGCCGCCTGTATCACGATAAAGTGCTGGCGGGCTTCGCCGGTGGCACTGCCGATGCTTTCACCCTGTTCGAGCGCTTCGAGGCCAAACTGGAAAAACACCAGGGCCATCTGGTGCGCTCCGCGGTGGAACTGGCCAAGGACTGGCGAACCGACCGCATGCTCAGACGCCTCGAGGCGATGCTGATCGTGGCCGACAAGGAAAGCACGCTGGTCATCACCGGCAACGGCGATGTCCTGGAGCCGGAGCAGGGGATCGCCGCCATCGGTTCGGGTGGCGCCTTTGCCCAGTCCGCGGCACGCGCCCTGTTCGAGAATACCGAGATGGATCCGGCCGATATCGTCAAGAAGGCATTGGTGATAGCCGGCGATATTTGCATCTACACCAACCAGAACCATTTGATCGAATCGCTCGGGGAATGACCCGGGTGGCGGGACGCTCACCATGACCCAGATGACCCCTCAGGAAATCGTCCACGAGCTGGACAAACACATCATCGGCCAGAACGCTGCCAAGCGCGCGGTGGCCATCGCCTTGCGCAACCGCTGGCGCCGCCAGCAGGTCGAAGAACCGTTGCGCTCGGAAATCACGCCAAAGAACATTCTGATGATCGGCCCCACCGGCGTGGGCAAGACGGAGATCGCCCGCCGTCTTGCGCGGCTGGCCAATGCGCCCTTCATCAAGGTGGAGGCCACCAAGTTCACCGAGGTCGGTTATGTCGGCCGCGATGTGGACACGATCATTCGCGATCTGACCGAAGCGGCCATCAAGGATACCCGCGACGCGGCGATCAAGCGCAATCGCTATCGAGCCGAAGACGCGGCCGAAGAGCGCATTCTCGATGTGCTGCTGCCGCCGCCGGCGAAATCCGCCGGATTCTTCGCCGGCGAGCCCGCCGCGGAAAAGAGCGAAGACTCGGCGACGCGCCAGAAATTCCGCAAGATGCTGCGCGAGGGCAAGCTCGACGACAAGGAAATCGAAATCGAATTGGCCGAGCCGCAGGCCCGCATGGAAATCATGGCGCCTCCCGGGATGGAGGATTTTTCCAGTCAGTTGCAAAGCATGTTCCAGGGAATGGGCGCCGGACGCAAGAAGGCGCGCAAGGTGAAGGTCGCCGAAGCGTTGCGGCTTGTCGTCGAGGAGGAAGCGGCCAAGCTGGTTAATGAAGAAGAGATCAAGCTTGAAGCGCTGAAACTCGTCGAGCAGAACGGCATCGTGTTCATCGACGAGATCGACAAGGTCGCCAGCCGTTCCGAAGGACATGGCGCCGACGTGTCGCGCGCCGGCGTGCAGCGCGATCTTTTGCCGCTGGTGGAAGGAACCACGGTGACCACCAAGTACGGCATGGTGAAAACCGACCATATCCTGTTCATTGCGTCGGGCGCCTTTCACCTGGCCAAGCCTTCCGATCTGATTCCGGAACTGCAGGGACGTTTCCCGATCCGCGTCGAACTGTCGTCTCTCTCGGTGGAGGATTTCCGTCAGATCCTGACCAGCACCGACGCGTGCCTGACGCGCCAGTACCAGGCGCTGCTCGCGACCGAGGGCGTAGAACTCGATTTCACGGACAGCGGCATCGAGCGCCTGGCCGAAATCGCCTGGGAGGTCAACGAGAAGACCGAGAACATCGGAGCCCGGCGTCTTTACACCGTGATCGAGAAATTGCTTGAAGAAGTCTCCTTCGATGCGCGCCCGGGCCGGTTCGAGGTGGATGGCGCCTACGTCGACAGCAAGCTGGAGGCGTTGTCGCAACGCGAGGATCTTGCCCGTTACGTGCTCTGATCCCTGGTGCTCCGAGGAGGACATCGCGCCCTTCCGGCGGTTTTGCCGGGAGGGCGCGTTGTTTTGTGGCGGGAGGAAATGTGTATACAGGGGGTGTTTTGGGGAAATTTGGGTTAAAAAAGGGGTTGCGGTAAAAAAATCGTGGGAGGGGAGGGGCCGGGCGGGGGATTTTCGTGGTGAGGGGAGGTTTTTTGTGAAAGTTTAAAGTATTGGATAATCAGTGGGTTGAGTGATAAAACCTGTGAATTGGCGGTTTTTCCGCAAAACGGGAGTTGACGGGTGTGGGTTTGGGGGGTATAGTTCGCTTCCTCTGCTGCAGCGAAGAGCGCGGCGCCGATCTTTAATAATGCGAATAACCGATAGGTGTGAGTGTTTGGCGAAGCCGACACTTGCACGGCAAGACAGAAATGAACCTGGTTTTGTTTCTTTGATCTTGCGTGCCAGAAGTAAAGTTAGCGATTGAACTGAAGAGTTTGATCCTGGCTCAGATTGAACGCTGGCGGCATGCTTTACACATGCAAGTCGAACGGCAGCACAGGAGCTTGCTCCGGGTGGCGAGTGGCGAACGGGTGAGTAATGCGTCGGAACGTGCCGGGTAATGGGGGATAACGCAGCGAAAGTTGTGCTAATACCGCATACGCTCTGAGGAGGAAAGCGGGGGACCTTCGGGCCTCGCGTTATCCGAGCGGCCGACGTCTGATTAGCTAGTTGGGGGGGTAAAGGCCCACCAAGGCGACGATCAGTAGCGGGTCTGAGAGGATGATCCGCCACACTGGGACTGAGACACGGCCCAGACTCCTACGGGAGGCAGCAGTGGGGAATTTTGGACAATGGGGGCAACCCTGATCCAGCCATGCCGCGTGTCTGAAGAAGGCCTTCGGGTTGTAAAGGACTTTTGTCGGGGAGCAAATCCTGCCTGTGAATAGCGGGTGGGGATGAGAGTACCTGAAGAATAAGCACCGGCTAACTACGTGCCAGCAGCCGCGGTAATACGTAGGGTGCAAGCGTTAATCGGAATTACTGGGCGTAAAGCGTGCGCAGGCGGTTGGACAAGCTTGATGTGAAAGCCCCGGGCTTAACCTGGGAACGGCATTGAGGACTGTTCAGCTAGAGTACGTCAGAGGGGGGTAGAATTCCACGTGTAGCAGTGAAATGCGTAGAGATGTGGAGGAATACCGATGGCGAAGGCAGCCCCCTGGGATGATACTGACGCTCATGCACGAAAGCGTGGGGAGCAAACAGGATTAGATACCCTGGTAGTCCACGCCCTAAACGATGTCAATTAGCTGTTGGGGGTTTGAATCCTTGGTAGCGTAGCTAACGCGTGAAATTGACCGCCTGGGGAGTACGGCCGCAAGGTTAAAACTCAAAGGAATTGACGGGGACCCGCACAAGCGGTGGATGATGTGGATTAATTCGATGCAACGCGAAGAACCTTACCTGCTCTTGACATGCCAGGAACGCTGCTGAGAGGCGGCGGTGCCCGAAAGGGAGCCTGGACACAGGTGCTGCATGGCTGTCGTCAGCTCGTGTCGTGAGATGTTGGGTTAAGTCCCGCAACGAGCGCAACCCTTGTCATTAGTTGCCATCATTAAGTTGGGCACTCTAATGAGACTGCCGGTGACAAACCGGAGGAAGGTGGGGATGACGTCAAGTCCTCATGGCCCTTATGAGCAGGGCTTCACACGTCATACAATGGTCGGTACAGAGGGTCGCGAAGCCGCGAGGTGGAGCCAATCTCATAAAGCCGATCGTAGTCCGGATCGCACTCTGCAACTCGAGTGCGTGAAGTCGGAATCGCTAGTAATCGCAGATCAGCATGCTGCGGTGAATACGTTCCCGGGTCTTGTACACACCGCCCGTCACACCATGGGAGTGGGGGATACCAGAAGTGGGTAGGCTAACCGCAAGGAGGCCGCTTACCACGGTATGCTTCATGACTGGGGTGAAGTCGTAACAAGGTAGCCGTAGGGGAACCTGCGGCTGGATCACCTCCTTTCTAGAGAATGGCGACGTCAAGCGCTCACAACCTATCGGTTATTCGGAAGTTGGCAAGTAGAGACTGGGTTTGTAGCTCAGCCGGTTAGAGCACCGTCTTGATAAGGCGGGGGTCGTTGGTTCGAGTCCAACCAGACCCACCAGGACTCTGAAGGGGGGCATAGCTCAGTTGGGAGAGCACCTGCTTTGCAAGCAGGGGGTCGTCGGTTCGATCCCGTCTGCCTCCACCACAGTGCAAATCAAAGAGGATGGGAAGGGATCCGTCGTTTTTGATTTGCGTTGTAGCCAACGCGTTGATCTTTAACAAATTGAGAAGCTGATATGTAAAGTTCACCGATCCGGAGGAATCCGGGTGGGTGCGACTTGGGTAGATGATTGTATCGACGTGACGGTCTTGAAGGGGATCGTGACGTGTCGCGAAACTGGAGTCTGGGTGGTTTAGGCTGTTCAGATGATAGGGTCAAGCGATTAAGTGCATCTGGTGGATGCCTTGGCGATCACAGGCGATGAAGGACGTGCAAGCCTGCGAAAAGCGTGGGGGAGTTGGCAATGGAACATTGATCCCACGATGTCCGAATGGGGAAACCCGGCCCTTAGGGGTCATCCCTTCCTGAATATATAGGGAAGGCGAAGCGAACGCGGAGAACTGAAACATCTAAGTACCCGCAGGAAAAGAAATCAACCGAGATTCCGCCAGTAGTGGCGAGCGAAAGCGGAATAGCCTGTACGAGATAGTCGCGGCGTTAGTGGAAGGCTCTGGAAAGGGCGGCCATAGTGGGTGATAGCCCCGTACACGAAAACGTGGCGATGAGACTAGGCGTACGAGAAGTAGGGCGGGACACGCGAAATCCTGTCTGAAGATGGGGGGACCATCCTCCAAGGCTAAATACTCGTGATCGACCGATAGTGAACCAGTACCGTGAGGGAAAGGCGAAAAGAACCCCGGGAGGGGAGTGAAATAGAACCTGAAACCGGATGCATACAAACAGTGGGAGCCCTTGAAAAATGGGGTGACTGCGTACCTTTTGTATAATGGGTCAGCGACTTACGTTCAGTAGCGAGCTTAACCGAATAGGGGAGGCGTAGGGAAACCGAGTCCGAACAGGGCGACTGAGTTGCTGGGCGTAGACCCGAAACCGAGTGATCTATCCATGGCCAGGATGAAGGTGCGGTAACACGCACTGGAGGTCCGAACCCACTAGTGTTGCAAAACTAGGGGATGAGCTGTGGATAGGGGTGAAAGGCTAAACAAACTCGGAGATAGCTGGTTCTCCCCGAAAACTATTTAGGTAGTGCCTCATGTATCACTTCCGGGGGTAAAGCACTGTTATGGCTAGGGGGTCATTGCGACTTACCAAACCATGGCAAACTCTGAATACCGGAAAGTGCGAGCATGGGAGACAGACGGTGGGTGCTAACGTCCATCGTCAAGAGGGAAACAACCCAGACCGCCAGCTAAGGTCCCAAATGATAAGCTAAGTGGTAAACGAGGTGGGAAGGCACAGACAGCCAGGATGTTGGCTTAGAAGCAGCCATCATTTAAAGAAAGCGTAATAGCTCACTGGTCGAGTCGTCCTGCGCGGAAGATGTAACGGGGCTCAAGCTTATAACCGAAGCTGCGGATGTGACTTAGGTCACGTGGTAGGGGAGCGTTCTGTAGGTCTGTGAAGGTGTCCTGAGAGGGATGCTGGAGATATCAGAAGTGCGAATGCTGACATGAGTAGCGATAAAGCGGGTGAAAAGCCCGCTCGCCGAAAGCCCAAGGTTTCCTACGCAACGTTCATCGGCGTAGGGTGAGTCGGCCCCTAAGGCGAGGCAGAAATGCGTAGTCGATGGGAAACGGGTCAATATTCCCGTACTTTTGCAAGGTGCGATGTGGGGACGGAGAAGGTTAGGTCAGCGGCCTGTTGGAATAGGTCGTTCAAGCTGGTAGACGGGCGTGGCAGGCAAATCCGCCGCGCTGTTAACGTCGAGAGGTGATAACGAGGGTCTACGGACCTGAAGTGACTGATACCCCGCTTCCAGGAAAAGCCACTAAGCTTCAGCCTTGCAAAAACCGTACCGCAAACCGACACAGGTGGGCAGGATGAAAATTCCAAGGCGCTTGAGAGAACTCAGGAGAAGGAACTCGGCAAATTGATACCGTAACTTCGGGAGAAGGTATGCCCCGGTAGATTGTAGAGCCTCGCGCTCGAAGGTCGAAGGGGTCGCAGAGAATCGGTGGCTGCGACTGTTTATCAAAAACACAGCACTGTGCCAACACGAAAGTGGACGTATACGGTGTGACGCCTGCCCGGTGCCGGAAGGTTAAGTGATGGGGTGCAAGCTCTTGATCGAAGCCCCGGTAAACGGCGGCCGTAACTATAACGGTCCTAAGGTAGCGAAATTCCTTGTCGGGTAAGTTCCGACCCGCACGAATGGCGTAACGATGGCCACACTGTCTCCTCCTGAGACTCAGCGAAGTTGAAATGTTTGTGAAGATGCAATCTCCCCGCTGCTAGACGGAAAGACCCCGTGAACCTTTACTGTAGCTTTGCATTGGACTTTGAACAGACTTGTGTAGGATAGGTGGGAGGCTGGGAAGTGTGGACGCCAGTTCGCATGGAGCCGCCCTTGAAATACCACCCTGGTGTGTTTGAGGTTCTAACCTTGGTCCGTGATCCGGATTGGGGACAGTGCATGGTAGGCAGTTTGACTGGGGCGGTCTCCTCCCAAAGTGTAACGGAGGAGTTCGAAGGTCACCTAGGTACGGTCGGAAATCGTGCTGATAGTGCAATGGCAAAAGGTGGCTTGACTGCGAGACCGACAAGTCGAGCAGGTGCGAAAGCAGGACATAGTGATCCGGTGGTTCTGAATGGAAGGGCCATCGCTCAACGGATAAAAGGTACTCCGGGGATAACAGGCTGATTCCGCCCAAGAGTTCACATCGACGGCGGAGTTTGGCACCTCGATGTCGGCTCATCACATCCTGGGGCTGTAGCCGGTCCCAAGGGTATGGCTGTTCGCCATTTAAAGTGGTACGTGAGCTGGGTTCAAAACGTCGTGAGACAGTTTGGTCCCTATCTGCAGTGGGCGTTGGAAGTTTGACGGGGGCTGCTCCTAGTACGAGAGGACCGGAGTGGACGAACCTCTGGTGTACCGGTTGTCACGCCAGTGGCATTGCCGGGTAGCTAAGTTTGGAAGAGATAACCGCTGAAAGCATCTAAGCGGGAAACTCGCCTGAAGATGAGACTTCCCTGGAGGCTTGACCTCCCTGAAGAGTCGTTCGAGACCAGGACGTTGATAGGTCGGGTGTGGAAGCGCTGTGAGGCGTTAAGCTAACCGATACTAATGGCTCGTGAGGCTTGATCCTATCATTTGAACAGCTTGGGTGAGCCCAGGCTGGCGACGCGATGCGTCATCGACCCGATACATACTCCCGCGACGCGCGGGCGGCTTCTTGATTTGTTGACAGTTTATGTCTGGCGGCCATAGCGAGGTGGTCCCACGCCTTCCCATCCCGAACAGGACCGTGAAACGCCTTAGCGCCGATGATAGTGCGGTATTCGCCGTGTGAAAGTAGGACACCGCCAGACTCCCCCCTCCAAGCCCTGACCCTACGGTCAGGGCTTTTGGTTTTTATTCCGGCTGTGTTTCGGGCTATTGCCGATTGTCTACACTATCCTGAAGTTTGACAAAGCCGGCATTCACCGGCATGATGATTCGACCATGACGAATCGTGTTGACCTCCCCGTTGCCAACTACAGCAACTATTATTATCCGGTGTGCCGCAAGGCGCTCCGGAGGGCCGCATTCGTCCAATAATCATTGAGAATGACCGTTCCCGGGCCGCCTGAGAAGGCGGCCTTGTCATTTTCACCGTCCTTATCTCGCGCGTTTTCCGGTCACGGTCCACCTGACAAAGGGACTGACATGACCTCATCCGCGCGATCCTCCTGGGGATCGAAACTCGGTTTCATCTTCGCCGCCGCTGGCTCCGCCATCGGACTTGGCGCCATCTGGAAATTTCCCTACGTCACCGCCATGAACGGCGGCGGCGCATTCCTGGTGCTGTTCCTGTTTTTCAGTTTCACGCTGGGCCTCGCCCAGATGGTGGTCGAGTTCACGCTCGGCCGCCATGCCCGCCGCGGGCCTGTCGGCATGTTCCGCGCCCTGGCCGGCGGTGCTTGGCCGCTGGTCGGCATGATGGGCATTCTTGCCGGTTTTGTGCTCTACAGCTTCTACAGCGTGGTGGGCGGATGGACGCTGGGCTACGTCGCCCTGGCCGTCAAAGGCGATGTGCTGGTGCGCGATGCGGCGCAGTTGGGCCGACTGTTCGACGGTTATGCCAAGGATCCGCTCTGGCCTGTGCTCAGTCATGGTGTCTTTGTCCTCGCGACCCTGGGCATCGTGGTGGCGGGGATCGAAAAGGGCATCGAACGGGCGGGCAAACTATTGATGCCTGCGCTGTTCGGCATCATGCTGATCCTGATCGCCCGCTCTTTGACGCTTCCTCACGCCATCGAGGGTGTGCGGGCTTTTTTCATGCCGGACTTTTCCAAGGTATCGCCTTCCATGGTGGTGGATGCGCTGGGGCTGGCCTTCTTTTCCCTGTCGCTGGGCACCGGCGGCATGATCGCGTACGGTTCCTACGTCAAGGAAAAAACGCCGGTGTTCAACGCGGCGATCTGGGTGGTGGGTTTGTCGACGGTGGTGGCGCTGCTGTCCGGCCTGATGATTTTTCCGGCGCTGTTCGCCTTTGGATTGAACCCGGCTGCGGGGCCGGGACTGACGTTCATGACGATGCCGATCGTGTTCGCCAGCCTGCCCTTCGGCCAGTTCTTCGCGATTGCCTTCTTCGCGCTGCTCGCCGTGGCGGCGCTGACGTCCTCGGTGTCGATGCTGGAGTTGATCGCCACGTTGTTTCTTGATGAATTCGGATTTCAGCGCCGTCCGGTGATACTCGGTCTTTCCGCCGCTGTTTTTGTGTGCGGGATCCCCGCGTCGCTGTCCTTCGGGCCATGGCATGACATTACCGTTTTCGGAAAAACGCTGTTCGAGGCGATGGATTACAGTGTGTCCAACCTGATGATGCCGTTGGGCGGTATCGCCGTGGCGTTGTTCGCCGGCTGGCGGGTATGGCCGGCGATCGAGTCGGGAAGCGGGTTGGCCGGTGCGCGCCTCATGGCGCTCAAATGGAGTTGCCGTGTGGTGGCGCCGGTCGGTATCACGGTGATTTTGCTGAAAAATCTTTGATTGGCGCGCGGCCTTCGGACGTCTGGCGATGCACAATGGATATTGTATAATATCGCTTGACGACCGAACGCTCTCAAGGCATTCTTGTCATCTATGACGACACATTTCCTGACCCTTTCCTGCTGCTCCGGCAACTGGTGGTGGCGCCCCTGACAGGCGGCGCACCGGGTCACGACCCCGTCACAGGCCGCCGGAACTGGCGGCCTTGTCTTTTGTTCTTCACCGCATTTCCGGCGTGCCCGAATCAGTTCGGTTATCAACAATGGAGAATGCGTGATGTCCCGATCCCAATGGGGTTCCAAACTGGGTTTCATCCTGGCGTCTGCGGGTTCCGCAGTCGGTCTGGGGGCGATCTGGAAATTTCCTTACGTGACGGCCACGAACGGCGGTGGAGCGTTCTTGCTGATTTTTCTGGCGATCACGTTCACGATGGGCTTCGCGCTGCTTCTGGCCGAGTTCGCGATCGGCCGGGCGGTGGCCTCGGGCGCGGTCGGCGCGTTCCGGGCGCTGGGCAATCGCCGCTGGTCGGCCATCGGCTACATCGGTGTGCTGTGCTGTTTTCTGATCCTGTCGTTTTACAGCGTGGTGGGCGGATGGACGATCGGGTATCTGGTGCGGGCGCTCGATGGTCGCGTGATGACCAGTGACAGCCAGGCTCTGGGTTCCCTGTTTGGAAGCTATGTCGGCAATCCGGTCGAACCGCTGATCACGCACGGGATCTTTGCCCTGCTGACTCTGCTCGTGGTGATGTCCGGCGTGCAAAAGGGTATCGAGCGGGCCGGCAAGGTGCTGATGCCCGGTCTCTTCATCCTGATGCTGGTGCTGATCGCGCGCTCGCTGACGCTGCCGCATGCCATCGATGGTGTGATGGCCTTCTTCGCGCCTGACTTCACGAAGGTCAATCCGGGGATGCTGGTCGATGCCATGGGACTGGCGTTTTTTCATCTGTCGGTCGGGGCCGGGTGCATGCTGGCGTACGGTTCCTACCTTGACCGCCAGACCTCGCTGACCCAGGTCGGCGCCTGGGTGACGGGACTGTCCACCGTGACCGCCGTTCTCGCCGGGTTGATGATTTTTCCGGCGGTGGTATCTTTCGGGCTCAACCCGGCTGCCGGCCCCGGTTTGACCTACATGACCATGCCGGTGGTGTTCACCAGGCTGCCGTTCGGCCAGCTGTTCGCTGTGGCGTTCTTCGCCTTGCTGCTGCTTGCCGCGCTGATGTCCGCCGTTTCCTTGCTGGAACAACTGGTGGTGTTGCCCATTGATGAATGGAAACTGCCGCGCAAACCGGTGACGGTGGGTGTGACCTTGCTGATTTTCCTGATGGGTATTCCGGCATCGCTGTCGTTCGGTCCCTGGGCGTCATACACTTTTCACGGAAAAACCGTGTTCCAGCTGATGGACTACGCGTCATCCAATGTGCTGCTGCCGCTGGGCGGCATCGGCACGGCGCTGTTCGCCGGCTGGAAGATCTGGCCCCTGATGGCCGGTGAGCTGGCGCTGCCGCGCGCCATCGAGCCCGCTCTGAAGTGGACTTACCGGGTGGCGGCGCCCTGCCTGATCGCCTTGATCATGCTCTACAACCTTTGATTCCGGAAAAAACGGCCGCCCAGCGCACATCGCAGGGCGGCCGTGGTCGTATCAGGCGCCGTGGAACGGGTACTTGGCGCTGATGTCGATGGACTGCCGGGTAAAGATGTCGTTGGTCAGTGCGTCTGTCGTGCTCATTACCTGTTCGACCATACTGCGGCTGAAGGCGTCGAGCTTTTTCTGGGCCGCTTTCGGGTCTTTGGCCTGAATGCGCAGATACTCTTTTTCGAATGCCGTCTGCTGCTCGCGCAGGCTCGCGTTCAATTTGGCATAACCGGCTTTGACTATCGGCCCGTATTTCGGAAAGTCCTGCATGGCGAGCACCTGCAGCTTGCGGAATTTCCACCACGCTGACCGATTGTCCGCCTTGTCTTCGGCGATTTGCCAGGTTTCCGGTACCGGACTGCCCTGATAGAACGGAACGTAGATGCCCAGCGCCGTCATTCCCAGCGCCAGGTACTCGATGTTGGCGATCGGCAACGGCAGATTGTCGCGAAGCGCGAGGACATGCGATTGTTGTGTGCGGAACACCGAAATCGGCCGGTAACGGGTTTTGGGGTTTTGTGTGGTGTATGGGTCGTGTTCGCTGCCTTCATAATGGTTCTGCAGCGCGCCTTGCACATCATCGGCCGACAGTTTGCGGTCGGGTTTGAGGAAGACCGGCGAGTTGCCGGTGAGATAATCCCGGTTGACGTAGCTGGGGGTGAATTTGCCCTGCAAGGTCCAGACGCGGTAGTAATTATAAGTGGCATCGTTGGCGACATCGGCCGTATAGGCCTTGAACACGTTGAACTTGCCGTCGGTGCGTTTTTCGGCGAGCCCGTGGCCGACCGCGAACTCGGCGAGATCTCTGGAGGCCATGACATTGCGGGTGTCGGTCAGGTCGACCTCATGCAGTCGGCCCTGGTTGGCCGACACAAAATACACCTCGTCGGGAATGCGGACGGCGATCCAGCGATGGCCGCCGGCGTTTTCCAGGTACCAGGCTTCATGTTTGTCGGCGAACGCGATGCCGAAGCCTTCGCCGGATCCTTGCGTCTCGATGATTTTCCCCAAGAGTTCCACTCCCTGGCGGGCGGAGGTGATTTGCGGAAGGATCACGCTGGTGACCGAGCTTTCGGTGATGCCGCTTTCCTTGTTGTAAGGGTCGGCGGCCAGCGCTTTGGCGCTGCTGTAGATCGATTCGGTGGCCGACAGGGTCACGCCGGCGGTGTTGAAGCCGGCCTCTTCATAGGAGATGCCCTTGCCGTCGAAGTCGGGAATCCCGGTGTAGCTCATGGCGCCGGCCGGCATCGGGTAGGCGAACTTGTTCTCCACGGAGCGGAACGTGAACGCCTTGGCGACGGCCGCGTGGCGGAGGTAGTGGACCGGGTGATTGCCCAATCCTCCGTCGACATTGCGGCCGATGAGTATGGAGCCGTCGGCGGAGGCTTTCTTTCCGACGATCACGGTTGTGCAGGCAAACGAGGTGGCGCAGGACAAGCCAAGCATGGCGATGACGATTTTCTTCAGCATTTTTCATACCTTGTTTCAGACAAGCCGGCGACAGCATAGGCTTGTTCAGCAAAGTCTGATATTGCCATTGTGCATAGTGAGGCAAGAAACCGACACGGCGAAGAAGGTTGTTTAATCTGGGTCAGCAGACCAGCGGACCGCACTGGCTGGAAAACGGCCGCGGCTCTACAATCCCGCGGCCGCGACTTTGTCCGCGACGCTAAAGGCGGAACCGGCCGATCAAACGGGTCAGGGCATGGCCTTCCGCGTCCAGTGTGCCGGCCAGGTTTCCGGCGGCTTTGACCGCGTCGTCGGTTTGTCTGAGCATGGCGAGTATGGCGTCGATATGACTGGCAATCTCCTGGCTGACTTCCGATTGTTCGGCCGTGGCTCTTGCCGTGCCGCCCATGGCGGTGGCGACATCGCGCGCGTGCCGGCGGATCTGTTCGATGGTCTCGGCCACGTCCTGCGTCAGCGCGACCCCGCGGTCCACCAGCGCCAGCGCTCCTTCCACGTTGCTGGCCACGGTCCGGCTCTCCTCCTGTATGGTCCCGATCATGGCCGTGATTTCGCGAGTGGCGACCGCCGTGCGCTCGGCAAGCTTTCTGACTTCGTCGGCTACCACGGCGAATCCCCGTCCCTGTTCGCCCGCCCGGGCCGCTTCGATGGCGGCGTTCAAGGCAAGAAGATTGGTCTGGTCCGCGATGTCGCGGATGACGCCGGCAATGCTGCCGATCTGGCCGGTTCTGTCGTCCAGCTCGCCCACGGTGCCGGCCAGATGGCGCACCGTATCCGCGATGCGGGTGATTTCCCGGCTGGCCGTCATGACTTTGTCGGCGGCGTGTCCTGACAGGACATCGCTCAGTTCCGTGCTCTTTTCCGTCTGACCGACGGCTCCGGCGATCCGGGCGACGCTGTGAGACAAGGCCTCGATGCGCTGCGCGGTGGCACGGGCGGCCTCCGACTGTGTGCCGGAGCTCGCCACGATGCGTCCGATGTCGTGAGTCAATTGTGTCCCCGCGGCCTGAATGCTGTCGGCGGTGTCGCGAACTTCCAGCATCATGTCGTGCAACGAGGCGGTGAACTGATTGAAGGCGGCGGCGCTGCGGCCGATTTCATCCTGGCTGCCGGCATCCAGTTGACGTGTCAGGTCGCCCGACCCCGCCGACAGTGTCGTCATGGCGTGTTCGAGCCGGTTGAGCGGCGTGAGCAAACGGTGGACCATCAGTCCCATCAGCAGCAACGTACCGGCCAGAATGGCGATCCCGACCAGCAAGGATTGCCAGACCATTTCCCTGACGGGCGCCAGCGCGCGGTCAAGCGGGATGGAGATGCGCACCGCCCAGGGGCCTTCCGTGTCGCCGACACGAACCGGAACCAGGAAGTGCAGCCAGCCGTCGCCGCTCTGATAATCGTAATGTTTGCCCGATGCGATGGCGCGGCTCGCGTCGGCAGGCAGGGAAGTATCGGGTTTGCCAGCCCGGGCCGGATCGTGGCCCGCGAGCAGCAGGGCCTTGTTCGAGTAGAGCGACATATATCCGGTGTCGTAGGGCCGGATGCGCGCCGCCAGGTCGCGCAGGTGGTCGAGCGACAGGTCGCAGCCGACGATGCCCGCGACCTTGCCGTCAATGACGAGCGGAACGGAGAGTGTGCCCATGAGCACCTTGATATCGGGGTCGGTGTATGGCTCGGTCAGGTACGGTTTGCCGCTCTGTTTCGGGCGGGCATAGTAATCGCTGTCGTCGACGCCTTCTGCTCCCCAGACCACATCCGTCCTGCCGGCCTTGTTGAACCAGTAGACTCCCGCCCGCCCGGTCTTGTCGTTTTCCGGTTGTCCCGCGTGGCGGGCATCCGGACCATCAAACGCGTCGGGCTCCCAGATCGCCCAGTAGCCGATCGCGTCCGGGTCTCCCGACAATTGACGTCTTACGATATCCGCGAGGATGGCCCGGCCGTTGGCCGGAAGCCGTGATCGCAGCGCCAGGGCCGCGTTGGCCAGGGATTGCGTGGCATGGTAGCTGCGCTCAAGCCGCCGCTGGATGGTGCCGGCTTCCTGCTCGGCAAGCATGCGGCTTTCGTTGAGAACCGTGTCTTCGGCGTGCCGGTAACTGTTCCGGACAAAGAGGCCGACAAGCAGGCCGATCCCGATGAAGATCAAAAGCGCGGAACCGGTCAGGATCTTGCCGCGGGCGGTGGAGAAAAAGCGGGTACGCATGCGCAAGATCCTGCAAAAAAAGAAATTACGCAGTAACTATAGAAAACTCTTATCGATTTTAATAAAAAACATCCGAAGCACCCGCGGGCTCCGGATGTTCCGCTGTTACAAGGTAAAGCGCGCCATCAGGCGGGACAGGGTCTTGCCGGTGTCGGCCAGCGAGCTGACGGTTCCGGCCGAGTTTTTCACCGACTCGTCGTTCTGTTGCACCATCGAATGGATCTGCTCGATGTGCAGCGCGATCTGCTGGCTGGCGCTGGACTGTTCGCCCGTTGCCACCGCGATGTCGCCCATGGCGCTGACCATCGAACCGGAATGCTCGCGGATCCTGGCGATGGCGCTGGCGGCGCCGCCGGCCAGCGCCACACCGTTGTCGACCTGGGTCATGGCATCGGACATATTGCTGACCGCGGTGCGCGATTCTTGCTGGATCGCCTGGATCATGCCGTCGATTTCCCGGGTGGCCGACGACGTGCGTTCGGCGAGTTTACGTACTTCGTCGGCGACCACGGCGAAGCCGCGGCCTTGTTCTCCCGCTCTGGCCGCTTCGATGGCGGCATTGAGCGCCAGCAGATTGGTCTGGTCGGCGATATCGCTGATCACCCCGACAATGCTGCTGATCTCGCCGGAGCGTTCTTCCAGGTTGCCTAGCACTCCGGACAGCGTGCGCACCGTATTGGCGATGCGGTCGATCTCGCTGACCGCGTCCTGAACGGTCCGGGAGGCCTCTTCGGACATGGTTCCGGCCTCGCGCGCCAGCATTTCGGTCGCGCGGACCGAATCGGCAATATGGCTGATGCTGACCGACAGCTCTTCGATACTGGACGCCGTGGCGTTGGCCGCCATGGCCTGCTTGCCCGAGCCTTCGCTGATATGGTGAATCTCCTCTCCAAGATTCCCGACTGCGGCCAGCACGGTGTCGGCGGTGCCGCGGACTTCGAGCAGCATTTCCCGCAACGAGCCGGTGAAGGTGTTGAAGGCGGCGGCCGACTTGCCGATTTCGTCGGTGGTGGTGACGGGAAGCTCGCGGGTCAGGTCGCCGCTGCCGCCGGCCAGTTGCGTCATGGCGCCTTGCAGGGTGTCAAGCGGACGCAGCAGGCGATGCAGCACAAAGCCGAGAATGGCGAGAATGGCCGCGAGGATCGCAAGGCTCATGACGACAGCCTGCCAGGCGGCGGCTTTGACCGGCGCCATGGCCCGATCCAGCGGGATGGAGATGCGCACCGACCAGCTGTTGGGGATGCCGGCGATTTTGGCCGGCATCAGAAAGTGGCGGAAACCGTCGTCGCTCTCGTATTCATAGGCGTTGCCTTGGCGGATGGCTTCGGCGGCTTGCGCAGGGAGAGTGGGATCGGCTTTTCCCAGCTCGATGCCTTCCCGTCCGGCCAGTAAAAGGCCGCTATTCGAATACAAGGTCATGAACCCGGTATCGAACGGTTTGATGGCGGCGGCCAGCGAGGACAGATGCGACAGGCCCATGTCGCAGCCTGCCACTCCGACGGCTTTGCCGCCCGCAATCAGCGGGATGGTGAGCGTGCCCATCAGAATATGCACGTCTTCGTCGATGTAGGGCTCTGTCATGAACGGTTTGCCGGTTTTCAGTGGGGTCGTGTAGTACGCAACGTTATCCACACCACTGCCTCCCCAGACCACATCGATCTTGCCCTCCTTGCGCAGCCAGTACACGCCGCTGCGTCCGGTTTCATCGTTATGTTCCGTGCCCGCGAACTGGGCGTCGCGGCCATCCAGCGCGTTCGGCTCCCAGTCGAGCCAGTAACCGATGGCATTGGGGTTGCCGGGCAATTGCGCCTTGACCATGTCGGAGAGCAACTCGCGAGCGTTGCCCGGCTGGTGCGCCCGAACCGCCAGCGCGTCGCCGGCCAGAGTCTGGGTGCTGTGGAAAGCCTGTTCAATCATTTGGCCGACTTTGCCCGCCTCCCGTTCCGCCAGTGTGCGGGCATTGCTCATTACCGAGTCTTTGGCGCGTGAGTAGCTGGTGGCGATGTTGATGGCGACGATCGCGGTAAAGCCCGCGAGCACAAGCAAAGCGGAGGTGAACAGGATTTTGCGTCGAGTGGTAGTGAGCATTGCCTTTTCCGGGGAAGCAAGGAGAGAGGAAAGGTCGCGGACTTTAAATATTCGCGATGACAATCGCCTGTTATTTTATCACAAACTCGATTGAATATCATTATCGATTATCAATTTGTTGTGAAAATACCAAATGCGTATACATTGGATGAAAAAAAACCGGCCTCGCAGGGGAGGCCGGCCGGATGATGCCTGAACAAGGTCAGTTGCTGCGCTCAATGATCGCGCCAACCGCGTTGAGTTTTTTCTCGATATGCTCATAACCGCGATCCAGGTGGTAGATGCGGTCGACCACCGTTTCGCCTTCTGCGACGAGGCCGGCGATCACGAGACTGGCCGAGGCTCGCAGATCGGTCGCCATCACGGTGGCGCCGGACAGTGATTCCACGCCCTTGACGATGGCGGTGTTGCCTTCCACTTCAATGCGCGCGCCCATGCGATTCAGTTCCGGCACGTGCATGAAGCGGTTCTCGAAGATGGTCTCCGTGATGACCGCGGCGCCGTCGGCCACGGTATTGAGCGTCATGAACTGGGCTTGCATATCGGTCGGAAACGCTGGATAGGGCAGCGTGCGCACATTCACCGATTTGGGACGGTGTTTCATGTCCAGCGAGATCCAGTCGTCGCCCGCTTCGATGCGCGCGCCGGTCTCGGCCAGTTTGTCGAGCACCGATTCCATGGTCTTGGGCGCGGCGTTGCGCAGCACCACGTGCCCACGGGTCATCGCGCCGGCCACGAGGAAGGTGCCCGCCTCGATCCGGTCCGGCATGATCGAATGTTCCGCGCCATGCAGGCTGGCCACGCCTTCGATGACCAGGCGATCGGTGCCGATGCCGGAAATGCGGGCGCCCATCTTGTTCAGGCACAGGGCAAGATCGGTCACCTCCGGTTCGCGTGCGGCGTTTTCCAGCACGGTCACGCCATCGGCGAGCACGGCCGCCATGAGCAGGTTTTCCGTGCCGGTGACGGTGACCATGTCCATGACGATGTTGGCGCCCTTCAGGCGCTTGGCGCGGGCCTTGACGTAGCCGTGTTCGATGACGACTTCCGCCCCCATGGCGACGAGGCCCTTGATGTGCTGGTCAACCGGACGGCTGCCGATGGCGCAGCCCCCGGGCAGGGAAACCGACGCTTCACCGAAACGGGCCAGCGTCGGGCCGAGCACCAGAATGGACGCGCGCATGGTCTTGACGAGCTCGTAGGGCGCGACAAGGTTGTCGATCCCGGCCGCAGTGATTTCCACTTCGTGGACATTGTCGGTCATCACGCGCGCGCCCATGCCTTGCAGGAGCTTTTGCGTGGTGGAAACGTCGCGCAGCATCGGCACATTGCTCAGCTTGAGCGTGTCGGGGGTCAAAAGACCCGCGCAGAGAATCGGCAAAGCGGCGTTCTTGGCGCCGGATACGCGGATCTCGCCGTTGAGCGGTCCGTTGCCCTGAATGATCAGTTTTTCCATTCGTGTCAGCCTTGGAGCTTTTCCCATTCCGCGGGCGTGAGCGCCTTCTGGATGGAGAGTGCGTGAATTTCGTTGGATTGAATGCGGGTGCCGAGGACTTCCTTGATCATGCGATGGCGTTCGACGAGCCGCTTGTCGGCGAACTCCTCGGAAACCACGATGGCGTAGAAGTGGTGTCCGTCCCCCTCGACTTCGAGATGGGTACAGGACAGGCCTGCGGCGATGTATTGTCTGACTTGTTCAGCGGTTACCATGGGATATCCTGAAAAGCTTCGCGTTAGTGGCGCAATTTGTAGCCTCGCGCTACCAGTCGCAGGGCAAAGCCGGCAAGCAGCAAAAAGCTGCCGCCCGCCACCGCGGCCGAGAGCGCCGGATCGATATCGGCCTGCCCGAAAAATCCGTAGCGGAAACCGTCAATCATATAGAAAACCGGATTGAGGTGAGAGGCCGCGCGCCAGAACGGGGGCAGGCTGTTGATGGAATAAAACACACCCGACAGGAAAGTCAGGGGCATGATGAGAAAGTTCTGGAAAGCGGCGAGCTGGTCGAACTTCTCCGCCCAGATGCCGGCAATGATGCCAAGCGTGCCGAGCACCGCCGATCCGAGCATGGCGAAGAGCGCGACCCACAGCGGGTGGGCCGGCGCGGGCAGGCCGAAACCGCTGGTGACGAGAACCACGCCGAGGCCGACCACGAGTCCGCGGATCATCGCCGCAAGGAGATAGGCCGCGAAAAACTCTCCGGGCCCGAGCGGCGGCAGCAGAATGAAGACGATGTTGCCGGTGATTTTCGACTGGATCAGGCTGGACGAGCCGTTGGCGAACGCGTTCTGGGTCATCGACATCATCGCGAGGCCCGGGATCAGGAACGCTGTGTAGCTCACACCGGGATACACGTCGCCATGGCTTGACATCACGTGCGAGAAAATCAGCTGGTACATCAACGCCATCAGCACCGGCGCGGCCACGGTCTGGAACGACACTTTCCAGAAGCGCACCAGCTCTTTTTTCAGGAGGGTCAAAAAGCCCTGCATGTTCATGCTCCCCCACCGTTCATGGTTTTCACGAACACGCTTTCCAGATCGGTCTCGACCACGGACAGTTCGCGCACCTCGATGCCGTTCGCGCGCAGGCAGGCGAGCACGCCTTCGAGGGCGGCGATTTGCGGCAAACGCAGCACCACGCGGCCGTCCTCATCGCGAACCTTGAGCCCGGCAAGTTCGGACGGCAGCGCCGCGCCGAGCTTTAGCGCGACCTCGCGTTCGGCGCTGTGCGACAGCAGCGTGCTCTTGTCCTCCAAGGCGATGAGGCGGCCTTTCTTGAGCATGGCGATGCGATTGCACAAGGCCTCGGCCTCTTCCAGGTAATGGGTGGTCAGCACGATGGTATGGCCCGCTTCGTTCAGTTCCCGCACGAAGGCCCACAGGCTTTGCCTCAGTTCGACATCGACGCCGGCGGTCGGTTCGTCGAGCACGATGACGGGCGGACGGTGCACCAGCGCCTGGGCGACCATCACGCGGCGTTTCATGCCGCCGGACAGGGCCCGCATATTGCTGTCGGCCTTGTCGTCGAGTCCCAGCTTGAACAGCATTTCGTCGATCCAGGCGTCGTTGCGCGACAGACCGAAGTAGCCGGACTGGAAGCGCAGCGTCTCGCGCACGGTAAGGAAGGGATCGAACACCAGTTCCTGGGGAACCACGCCAAGATTGCGGCGCGCGTCCCGGTACTCGCGAATCACGTCGTGTCCCATCACGTGGATGGAACCCTCGTCGGGACGGGACAGTCCTGCCATCGCGCTGATCAGGGTGGTTTTGCCGGCGCCATTCGGTCCGAGCAGGGCAAAGAATTCCCCTGCGTCGATATCGAGGCTGACGGCGTCAAGCGCGGTCAGCGAGCCGAAGCGTTTGCTGACGTGACGGATGGAAAGAGCGCTGGGCATGGGCGCGAGCTGTAGGAGAAAAGAGCGGAATTATAGCGCTTTTCTTGCAAGTGTGTCAGTACGCCAGTCAGAGTCCTGACGGAAAAGTCCATGAAAAATGAAAGGTTTATCAGGAAGAGGCCGCCCGGAGGGGCGGCCTGGCGCTATTTCGCCGCGGAGGCGTCGGGCCGCGCCGGAGCCACCGGTGCCGAGGCGTCCGCCTTGGGCGGCGGCGACGAGGTCTCGCCCATGATGGCGTCGATGTTCATGTCGTCACCATCCGCCGGAGCCAGCCCCAGCGAGCGGTCGCGCACTTGCAGGAAAGCGTCGCGCGTGTAGGCATAGGGGTCCAGAGCGGCATCGTCGAGCACGCCCTCAAGCCCCAGCAGCTGTTCGCGGCGGCTCAGCAGGTTGAGTCCCGTCGCCACGTTCGCGTGGGCGGGTTCCTTGTAAAGATTGCGCTCCGGCGAGAACCAGACATAGACGCCGAGCCCCGCGCCGTCGCGCACCGTGGAAGGCCCCAGCAGCGGCAGCACGAGATAACTGCTGTTTTTCCAGCCCCAGCTGGCGAAGGTGTCGCCCAGGGTGTTCTTATTGTTTTTCAGGCCGGCCGGCGTGGCGATGTCAATCAGGCCGAACAGGCCGAACGTGCTGTTCATCGCCACGCGCAAGGTGTCGTTCAGCGCCTTCTCCGGTTCCGCGCGCAAGGTGTTGCTCACCACGCTGTAAGCATCGCGCAGGTTGTCGAAGAAATTGGACACGGCGGTGCGCACCGGTTGCGGCGTCACATCCCGGTATGCCTGGGCAACCGGTTTGGCCACCGCCCGGTCGGCGGCGTCGTTGAAGCGGAAGACGGCGCGGTTCATCGGCTCGAGCGGGTCGCGCGGATTGGTCGGCGCGCTGGCGCAACCGGCGAGCAGGGCCGCCGCGGCCGCGGCCAGAATCAGGGAACGGGTGTTCATGGTGTTGGCTCCACTGCCGGCAGAAACATGTCTTCCAGGCCGTAAAGTCGGGTCAGTGCGGTAAGTCCGGGCGGCATGCCGGCGATGTCCAGACGGACATCGCGGCGCGCCAGGCGCCGGCGCCATTCAAGAAGCAGGGCCAGCGCGGCCGAGTCGGCATCGCTCACGCCCGACATGTCGAGCCTGACGACGCCTCCTTGCGGGGCCGCATCATCCAGCCAGGCGATGAGGCCCGCCGCCGTATCCATGTCGATGCGGCCCTCGGGCCGGCGAATCAGCGCCTCCATCAGGCCCCCTTGCCGCCGTTCTTGTCCTTGAGGCTCTTGATCAGACCATCGATACCGTGCGCGCGGACATCCGCGTCGAACTGGTTGCGATAGACCGTAACGAGGCTCGCGCCCTCGACATTGATGTTGTAAACGCGCCAGCCCTGGGCCGTGCGGTACAGGATGTAGTCGACGGACACGGTTTTCTTGTCATTGCTGTTGGGCAGCGCGATATCGCTGTGAACGCTGGCTTCCTGGCCGTTGTTGTAGATGTTGGCGGACGGCTTCACGTCGACTTGCGCGTTCTTGAAGCGGGTCATGGTCGAGGAATAGGTCCGGATCAGCAGCAGCTGAAACTGAGCCGTCATCTCGTTTTGCTGATCGGGCGACGCGACGCGCCAGTTCTTGCCGAGGGCCAGCGCCGTCATGCGACGGAAGTCGAATTTCGGCAGCACCAGGGCTTCGACCTGGTCGCGGATCTTGGCCGTGTTCTTGCCATTCTCCTGCTTCAGAATGTCCAGAACCTGGCGCGACGTGTCGCGCACCAGATCCACCGGATTGTCGTTGGCGGCACAGGCGGGCAGGGCGATGCCGAGCATCAGGAACAGGGCGGTGAACAGTTTTTTCATCATGATTACGATCTTCTTTTTGATGGGTTGTCTCAATCAATGCGTGTTATTGGGCGGCGCTGCTGTCATGCCGGTCGCCTGCCGCTCCCTTTTCGGCGAAGCTGGTCATGAACTTGCCAATCAGTTGTTCCAGCACAATGGCCGAGGACGTCAGGGTGATGGTGTCGCCCTGCTTGAGATTCTCGGGATCTCCACCCTGGGTCAGACCGACGTACTGCTCCCCGAGCAGTCCCGACGTGAGGATTTCCGCGCTGGTGTCGCGGCTGAACGCGTAGCGGGTGTCCATCGACAGCGTCACGTGGGCGACGTAGCGCTTGGTATCGAGGGCGATCCCGCTGACGCGTCCGACCACCACGCCCGATGACTTCACCGGGGCCTTCACCTTGAGGCCGCCGATATTGTCGAAGTCGGCATAGAGCTCGTAACTCTTGTCGGCGCTTTGCGGGGCGAGGTTGGCCACTTTCAGGGACAGGAAGGCGACCGAGGCGATACCGATCGCCACGAAAATTCCTACCCACAAATCAATAGTAGAGCGTTTTAGCATGGTTTTTCCTAAAACATGAAAGCCGTCAGGATGAAGTCCAGCGCGAGGATGACCAGTGCGGAGGTCACCACGGTGCGTGTCGTCGCGGCGGACACGCCGGCGGCGGTGGGGGTGGACTCATGGCCTTCGAATACGGCGATAAGGGTGACGGCAATGCCGAAGAACAGGCTTTTGATCAAACCGTTGACGACATCGTAATGCAGATCCACGGCGTTGCGCGTTTGCGACCAGTAGGTGCCCTCGTCGATGCCGATCATCACGACGCCGACCAGATAACCGCCGAGGATGCCCATCACGTTGAACAGCGCGGCGAGCACCGGCATGGAGATCACGCCGGCCCAGAAGCGCGGCGCGATCACACGCGCCAGGGGATTGACCGCCATCATGTTCATGGCGTCCAGCTGTTCGGTGGCTTTCATCAGGCCGATTTCGGCGGTCATCGCCGAGCCCGAGCGGCTGGCGAACAGCAGGGCGGCAAGCACGGGACCGAGCTCGCGCAGCAGGGCGAGGGCGACCATCGCGCCCAGCGCGTCGGACGATCCGAAGCGCGCGAGGGTGTTGTAGCCCTGAAGCCCGAGCACCATGCCCACGAAAAGACCGGACACCACGATGATGATCAGCGAGAGAACACCGGCGAAATACACTTCGCGGATCACCAGATTGAAGCGCAGCAGGCTTTGTCCCGATGCGGCGATCAGCGCCACGAGGAAGCGGCTGATGAAGCCCAGGCGCCAGATGGCGTTGACGCAACGGTGGCCGAGGTGCCTGAGCGGCGACAGAATGAAGTCAAGCATGGGCGCCTCCCTGGCCGAGTCCGAGGTCGTCTTCGAGCCGGCTCTTGGCCGGGTAGGCGAAATGCACCGGGCCGTCGGCTTCTCCGTAGACGAATTGATGCACCCAGGGCGACGGCGACGCGCGAACCTCGTCCGGCGTGCCCTCGGCGACGATTTCGCCATTGGAGACGAAATAGACGTGATCGACGATGTCCAGCGAGGTGTGCACATCGTGCGTGACCATGATGGCCGTGGTGCCGAGCGCGTCGTTGAGCTTCTTGATCAGGTGAGCGATGACACCCAGCGAAATGGGGTCAAGACCGGTGAACGGCTCGTCGTAGAGCATCAGCGCCGGATCGAGGGCGATGGCGCGCGCCAGCGCGACGCGGCGCGACATGCCGCCGGATAGCTCCGCGGGCATCAGCGACTGGGTGCCGCGCAATCCGACTGCGTTCAGTTTGAGGGTGACGAGGTCGCGGATCATCGCGTCCGGCAGCCGGGTGTGCTCGCGGATGGGGAAGGCCACGTTCTCGAAGACCGTCAGGTCGGTGAACAGGGCGCCGAACTGGAACAGCAGGCCCATGCGCCGGCGATGTTCGAACAGTTCTTTCGCGCTCATGTCGCCGACATTACGGCCGTCGACGATGACTTCGCCTTTCCGGGCCCGGTATTGTCCTGAAATCAGGCGCAGCAAGGTGGTCTTGCCGCTGCCGCTGCCTCCCATGATGGCAACCAGTTTGCCGCGCGGAATGCTGAGGTTCACGTTCTTCAGGATGGGGCGTTCGCCGTAGGCGAAGCTGACATTCCTGAGTTCGATGTAGGGATCGATAGACACAACACTTCCGAAGTGGTTTTTAAAAAAAGCTTCGATTCTTAAATTTACATTAGTAGATTTTATCGGCTCCGGACTCTCATGCCAAATCGCCCGGGGTTTCCGGCCCCTGTTTGTGGTGCTCTGCACAACGACGACGGAAGCCGGCACGCCATGCGGCCGGCTTCCGGCAAGACGGGATCAGACGCCGCGCAGCAGTTCGTTGATGCTGGTTTTGGCGCGGGTTTTGGCATCGACCTTCTTGACGATGATGGCCGCGTACAGACTGTGGCTGCCGTCGCGGGCGGGCAGGCTGCCCGATACCACCACCGATCCGGGAGGCACGCGACCGTAGTGCGTTTCACCGGTTTCCCGGTCGTAGATGCGGGTGGACTGGCTGATGTAGACGCCCATCGAAATCACCGAGCCTTCGCCGACAATCACGCCCTCGACGATTTCCGAGCGGGCGCCGATGAAGCAGTCGTCCTCGATGATGGTCGGGTTGGCCTGCAGCGGTTCGAGTACGCCGCCGATGCCGACGCCGCCCGACAGGTGCACGTTCTTGCCGATCTGGGCGCAGGAGCCGACCGTGACCCAGGTGTCGACCATCGTGCCTTCATCGACATAGGCGCCGATATTCACATAGGACGGCATCAGGACGGCGTTGCGGCCGATGAAGCTGCCCTTGCGCGCCACGGCGTTGGGGACCACGCGGAAGCCGCCTTCGCGGAAACGCGCTTCGTTCCAGTCGGCGAACTTGGTCGGAACCTTGTCGAAAAAGTGGTTCACACCGTCGTCGAGAACGACGTTGTCGCGGATGCGGAAGGACAGCAGCACGGCTTTTTTGACCCATTGGTGCGTGACCCAGTCGCCATCGATTTTTTCGGCGACGCGCAACCGGCCTGCATCAAGCTCGCTGATGACTTGTTCGATGGCGGATTTCAACTCCGCGCTTACCGTGGAGGGGGTGATCTCGGCACGTCGTTCAAACGACTCTTCGATCAGGGCCTGGATGGGATGCATGTGATGGAGTCCTCCACAAAGATGAATGGAAACGGTCATGGTATCTCGTTCGGTTGGCCGGTCGCGCCGGTCGTGGACGAAGACAAAATCGCGGCGGCGGGCGATCTTGCCGAATCGGGACAGGATGCCAGAAGCGGAGGCTCCGCGTCGAATCGGGCTTCGTATCTTACCGGTAAATGTGTATCGGGTTGTCGTTCAGACAGGGTAAAGGGGATAATTGTTCCGGCATCCCGGAGCGGGATGACATTAACCTGGGAGGGTGCGCCATCATGAAATCCTGCTGTGTCAGTCCCGAGCGCGCGCGCAGGACGCGGATGCGGAATCTGGCGGTCATGCTTGTTCTTTTCGCCGCCGCACTGCTGATCGCCTGGCTGGCGGCGTGACCGAGCGAGCCCTTTAACCTTGTCCGCAGGCCGGACGCAGGGCCTTGATGGAGTAAAGATCGAAGCGGGTGCTCTTGCCATCGAGGTTTGCCGAGGGCGGATAGCCTTCGATCGGAGGTCCGAGGCGCGGGCGCTTGACGACCACGCGGGTACGCGCCGCGGCGATGGCCGCTTCCAACAGCGCAGCCGTATCCAGGTCATCGCCGATGACGTGCTGGAATGCCTGCATGTCTTTCTTGGCCGCGGCGCTTTTGCCGGTATCCGGAAACATGGGGTCGACGAAGACCACATCGGGCCTTTCCTTCTCGTCCAGGGCGGCGAGCCAGTCGATCGAATTGGCGTGGACCAGTCTCATCCTGGCGGCGATGTCCATGGTGTCGGGATGCACGCTGGCCCGTTCCAGCGCATCGTGAAGCAAGGCCGCGGCGACCGGGGAGCGCTCCACCAGCGTGACCCGGCAACCCAGGCTCGCCAGCACAAACCCGTCACGGCCAAGGCCCGCGGTGGCGTCCACCACGAACGGAGCGGCCACGCCGCCTTTCAACCCGATCGCCCGGGCGACCGGCTGCCCCCGTCCGCCCCCCTGCTCGCGGCGGTGGCGCGCCGCGCCTTCGACGAACTCCGCGTATACCGAACCGTGCCGGCCGACGGTCTCCAGTGACAGGCGCGTATCTCCCAGTTCCAGCCAATACCCCGTTTCCGGGCGTTGCTTTACCCGTGCAAGACCGAATCGTTCGGCCAGCCGCAGGGCCGTATCCTTGCGCGCCGGCTCGGCGCAGAACAATGGGGTGGAGTTCATGAAAAATCCCGATGCGTCAACCGCGCCACGATACGGCATGGTCTTCCGGCAGGCAAGGGCGATTCACAACCTGTCATGGGCGGGAAAATCATCTATATCGAACTCATGCTGTTGATACCAATGGCTTAACCGACTTTCAAGCCGATGAACGGCGCGATCCTGTTCTAGCCGTGCTGAGCATGATGAGGTGCTGGTGCTATGGATATGGATGCGTCATCGTTGAACCGGATTTATCGCGTGGTGTGGAGCGAATGCCGCCAAGCCTGGGTGGCGGTGCCCGAATTTGCCGGAGGAAAAGGCAAGCCGGCGCTGAGGCGGATCGTGCTGGCGGCGGCGATTACCGCTGTGGTGACCGAGGCCCGGGCCTTCACCGATCCTGTCGGTTCGGGAACTGTCGTGACTGGCGAGGTCGTCGTATCCGGTACGCAAAACGTGCTCTCCGGCGGCGCGGCAGTGACCACCGTGATCAATGTGTCCGGGACACAAATCGTCTCGAGCGGAGGCTCGGTTACTTCATCGACGGTCAACAATGGCGGCCAGTTGCTGATATCCGGGGGCGTGGCCGGCAGCGCGACCGTCAATAGCGGTGGTCAAGCAACGGTGCTCGGCGGGGGCGCCGCGGATCGCTCGGTCGTCAATGCCGGAGGAAGCCTTGCCGTCTCTTCCGGCGGCTCCGTCGCCAATACCACGCTCAACAGCCGCGGAACATTGAATGTTTCTTCCGGCGGCATCGCCGGGAGTACCGCCATTGGTAACGGCGGAAGATTGGTCGTGTCTTCCGGAGGGATCGCCACGGCCGTCGCTCAGGCCAGCGGCGGCGCGCTGATCGCCGACACGCGCGCGACGGTGTCGGGAACCAACGGTTCCGGGAGCTTTTTCATTTCCGGCAATACGGCCTCCAATGTTCTTCTGGAAAACGGCGGAACGTTGACCGTTGTTTCTGGCGGTACGGCGCTCTCGGCCTCTTTGCATAGCGGCGGGACCCTCGTCGTGTCTGCCGGAGGCAGCGCCATGGATGTCACTCAGTCAAGTGGCGGCGCGCTGGTCGCCGACACGCGCGCGACGGTGTCGGGTAATCATGTCTCCGGCAGCTTTTCCATCGGCGGCAATGTCGCTTCCAATGCTTTTCTGGAAAACGGCGGGGCGCTGACTGTCGCATCAGGCGGCCAGGCCGTCTCGACGCATCTTGGCACCAGCGGGCTCATGACCGTGGCGGCCGGCGGATCCGCCTCCTCCACAGGGATCGCCAGCGGAGGAAACCTGACCGTTTCGTCGGGCGGCGTCGCCACGGATGTCGTCCAGAGCGGCGGCGGGGCGCTGGTCGCCGATACCCGCGCGACGGTGTCCGGCAGCAATGCGTCGGGAAGTTTCTCCATCGCCGGCAATGTCGCGTCGGCGGTCCTTCTGGAGAATGGCGGAGGACTGACCGTGCTGTCGGGCGGTTCGGCAACCAGCACCTTCCTCGGAAGCGGGGGTACCTTGACCGTGTCGTCGGGCGGTGTGGCGACATCGATAGCCCAGGTATCCGGCGGGGCCCTGGTCATCGACAACACGGTGACCATTTCCGGAACCAACCGTCTGGGGAGTTTTTCGGTGGCCAGCGGTTCGGCATCCGGTGTACTGCTTGAAAACAACGGAGAGCAAACCCTCTCGTCGGGCGGTTTCGCCATCAGTACCACCATCTATAACCATGGCCAGCAAATCGTTCTTGGCGGCGGAGTGGCGTCTGCCACCGTGATCGACAGCGGCGGTCAGAATGTCAGCGGGGGCGGTTTCGCCTACGATACCACGATCGACCATGCCGGCGGCCAGCGGCTTTATGGCTACGCGAGCAATACCTCCGTGACCAACTCCGCGTGGCAGTCGGTCCGTTCGGGAGGCCGGGCATTCAGCACATTCGTGAGCCAGGGGGCGTTTCAGGACGTTTATCAATTCGCCGAGGCGACCGATGCGACCATCAACGCGGGTGGAGTCCAGCATGTCTTGGGAGGGATCACCAGCCGTACCGTCGTCAATAGCGGAGGCATTCAGTACATCTACGCTGGTGGAGTCGACAATTCGGCGAGCATTCATTCCGGTGGCAATCAGCTGATCAGTTCGGGCGGGCAGGCCATCTCGGGCGTGATTCAAACCGGCGGAACTCAGGCAGTGTCTTCCGGTGGAGCCGCCAGCGCGACACTTGTCAGCGGCGGGGCGCAGATTGTATTTGCCGGAGGGCAGGACAGGGATGCTTCGGTCATTTCCGGCGGCGTGCAGCAATTGTCGGGAGACAGCCTTGGCGCCGTCATCGGCAGCGGTGGAACACAAAACGTGCAGGCTGGAGGCGCGGCGACATCGGCGACGATCGGGGCAGGAGGGGTGCAGCTTGTCTCCACCGGCGGGCTCGCCCGCGCCGCGATCGTCAGCGGCGGCAGCCAGACGCTTTTCGCGGGCGGCGTCGACAGCGGCGCCACCGTGCTGGCCGGTGGCGTCCAGACCGTCAGTTCCGGCGGCGTGACCCGCGCCGGAACACTCGCTGCGGGCGGCAGCCAGCAGCTCTTGTCCGGCAGCACCGCCATGGCCACGACGGTCAGTGGAGGAACCCAGATCGTGTCGTCGGGGGCTGTGGCCGGCGGCGTCGCGATTCTGTCCGGAGGGCAGCAAACCGTGCTTGCCGGTGGCGCGGCGCCGGGCGCGCAGATCGGCAACGGCGGCCGCCAGGATCTGCGGGGCAGCGTCGTCGCCGGCGCCACAGTGCTCGCGGGCGGCCTGCAGGTGCTGTCGTCGGGCAGCATCGCCAGCGCCACATCCGTCAGCGGCGGCGGGCAGGTCATTCTGTCCGGCGCGCAGGCGCTGGCCAGCGTGATCGCGGCCGGCGGCATCCAGACCGTATCGTCGGGCGCGCTCGCCAGCGCGTCGCTCCTGAGCGCCGGCGGGGTGACCTCCGTGCTGGCCGGTGGCGTCGCGCGCGACACGGAAGTCAACGACGGCGCTCGGCTGACCGTCGATCAGGACGGGCTGCTGCAAGGCGTCACCCGCATCAACGGCACAGCGACCCTCGACGGCACGATGCCGATCCGCAATCAGGGCGAGGTGCGCGTCACCCCTGGCGCCGACCGCGTCTGGGGCACCGTGCTCGGAGACAGTGGCGGATTGACCTTGCAGGGCAGCCATACCCTGACGCTCGCCGCCGCGCAGACCTACAGTGGAATTACCTCGGTCGAAGGCGGCACGCTCAAGGCCGGCGTGGCCGACGCCATCGCCGCCAGTCAGCTGCTGCGCATCGGCGACGGGGCGCGCTTCGAGCTGGGCGGTTTCGACCAGCATGTGGCGCGGCTGCAGGGCGGCGGCACGCTGGCGCTGGGCGCCAATACCCTGACCCTGAACGGTGCCGGCGGCTCGGCCGTGTTCACCGGCACCGTGGAGGGCTCGGGCGAGTTGGTCAAGGACGGCGCCTATACCCAGGTGCTGGGCGGCGCGCTGACCTATACGGGTATCACGCGCATCAATGCCGGCACGCTGACCCTGGACGGCGGCGCGGGAGGCGGCCGTCTCAACGGCGATGTGATCGGCCGGCCGGGCAGCCGGCTGGTCCTGCAGAACGGCGCGACGCTGACCGGCGCCATCGATCCGCTGGATGTCAGCGTGCTGGCCGGCTCGACCTGGACGGTGACCGGCGACTCGACGATCGACACCCTGGAGTTGGCCGGCAACGTGACCTACCAAGTGCCCCGGACGGT
This sequence comes from Paludibacterium paludis, assembly GCF_018802605.1. Lineage (NCBI taxonomy): Bacteria > Pseudomonadati > Pseudomonadota > Betaproteobacteria > Neisseriales > Chromobacteriaceae > Paludibacterium > Paludibacterium paludis. Next base: position 246,609 of record NZ_CP069161.1, read on the forward strand.
GTCGATCAAGACCCTGCGCGTCACGAACCTGGTCGGCGAAAATGGCGTGTTGACGGTCAACGCCCTGCTGGGCGGCAACAGCTCCAGCATCGGTCACCTCATCATCGACGGCGGACGGGCGACGGGGAGCACGCGGCTGGCGGTGCGCAATCTCGGTGGCCTGGGCGGCTTGACGCAAGGCGACGGCATCCGGGTCATTCAGTCCGTCAACGGCGCCAGCACCGCCCAGTGGCAACTCTCCCTGCTCCAGCCGGTGCTGGCCGGCGCCTACGACTACCGGCTAAAGCGTGGTGCCGCGCAGCCGGACGACTGGTATCTGTCGTCCGATAGCGGGGGCAAACCGAACTATCGCTCCGAGGTGCCGCTGGACATGACGGTGCCGGCCGTGGCGCTCAAGTACGGCGCGATGCTGGCCGGCGGCTGGCGGGAACGGCGCGGGGGCATGGACAACGGGCCGTACTGGGGCCGGGTCATGGCTCAGAGCGTGCGCCACGACGGCGCGCGGGACAGCCTGGGGGACGGCGCGACGGCGTTCCGCGCGCACTTGTACGGACTCCAGGCCGGAGCCGACCTTTACCTGCGGAGCGGCGAGACGACGGACGACCGGGCCGGGATCTACGGCGCCTTGGGCCAGAGCACGGCCCATGTCACCCGGAACGACGGCGGCGCCGCCGGCAAGGCGACACTGGATGGCTATGCGCTGGGCGGCTACTGGACCCGGCGCGGTGCGGCGGGCTGGTATCTGGACGGAGTGCTGCAGGCGAACTGGTCGGAGGTGAAAGCCCGTTCGTCCAACGATCTGGACATGCGCACCCACGGCATGAGCTGGCTTGGGGCGCTGGAAGCCGGCTACGCGTTCCGCCGGGGTGACATCACAATCGAGCCGCAGGCGCGCGTGGCCTATCAACGGCTGCGGCTGGCGGATACCCGCGACGAGGCGTCGGCCATCCGCTTCGGACGCATCGAAAGCGTCCCTCTGCGCCTGGGGGTGCGCATTGCCCGACAGCTGGAACGCTCGTCCGCCGGCGCGCTGACCCTCTGGCTCCAGCCGGGAGTGGAGCATGAGTTCAAGGCCTCGCACCGGACCGGCTTCATCGCGCAAAACGGCTCCAGCACCACGCTGGGGTCGGACCTGTCGGGGTCGAGCTTCATTCTGGCGGCAGGGGTATCGGGTTGGGCGAGCAAAACGCTCAGGCTCGACGTGAAGGCCGATTACAAAACCTCGCTGTCGGGCACGGCGTTCCACGGCTTTGGGGCGACCTTCGCCGTCAATGCCCGGTTCTGATGGCGTCTTCGAATACAAATATCGATATTATTCCCCTGATGCGTTAGCACCGTCGGCACGGTGGGGCGCGGTAACATGAGTCATGCCCGTCTTGCTTGCCTTTTCCCTGGGGGTGACGGTATGCGCACTGTTGCCCGGCCTGCCGGATGTACGGCTATTGGCGCTGATGCTTCCGGTCGGGGTTGGCGCATGGCGCGCCGGTATGCAAAAACGCGCCTGGCTGGTCTGGTCTTTCGCGTTCGTCGTTGGCCTGGGCTGGGCCTGTTTGCGGGCGCAGTGGCGTCTGGACGACATGTTGTCTCCGTCCCTCGAGGGCAAGGTGGTTTCCGTTGAACTGGTGGTGCGGGACGCGCTGCCTGTCAGTGGACTGCGCACCCCGGTCGATGTCGAGATCGAAACGGCATCGACCCCCTTGCATGTGCCAGGCCATGTGCGTCTTGTCGACGGCAGGGGGCAGAGCTGGCCGGCGGGCAGCCGGTGGCGTGTGCCGGTGAGGTTGAAGGGGATGCACGGGACGGCCAATACGTTTGGCGCGGATCTGGAGCGCACTTCATGGGCCGCCGGTTCTCTCGGGTTCGCGTATCCCGCCGGTGGCCGGCAGCGTCTTGCCGATGCCACGGGTCCGCAGGCCATGATCGATCGCTTGCGTGAACGGATGGCCCGGCGGGTGAGCCATGTGCTGGGCAACAATCAGGAGGCGGCGCTGGTCGCCGCGTTGTCCGTGGGGGTGACCCGCGGCATGTCCAATGAGAGCCGGGAGCGTTTCGCCAATACGGGGTTGAGCCACCTGGTGGCGATTTCCGGCCTGCACATCGGCCTTGTCGCGGGACTGGTGGCGTTGGCCGTGCGACATTTTCTGGGATGGCTGGCTCTGCGGCGCGTGGCACCGAAGCCGGTCGCCGTCTGGGCTTGTGTCATGGCCGCGGCGGCTTACGCCGTGCTGTCCGGTTTTGCCGTTCCCGCCCGAAGGGCGTTTTTCATGGTGTTGTTCGTCGCGCTGATGCTGGCTTCCCGACGCGCGACAAGCGCGGCCGCCATTCTGTCCCTCGCGCTGGCCGCCATCCTGCTGGCCGATCCGTTCGCGGTCATGACTCCCGGGTTGTGGCTGTCCTTTTCCATGGTGGCGGCGCTCTTGCTGATCGGTTCGGGACGCCGGAAAGCCCGGTCGGGGTGGCGCTCGACGGTTGCCGCCCAGTGGGCGACATCGGTGATGTCGCTGGTGCCGGTCCCGTTGTTCTTTGGCGGACTGCCGCTGATCTCGCCGGTCGCCAACCTGATCGCCATTCCCTTTGTTTCGCTGTTGCTGGTTCCGCTGTCGCTCGTCGGTTCCCTGCTGCCGTTCGATAGCGTGCTGCGGGCGGCCGGCTGGCTGGCCGGTCTGTTCCTGCAGGGTGTGGCGCTGCTCGATGGTGCGCCGGTTCTGAATGTGGCGGTGCCTCCCGCGATCCTGTCGGTGGCGGCCATGGCCGGAGCAGGCTGGTTGTTGTTGCCGCGGGGAGTACCGGGAAAAGGGTTGGCGGCGCTGCTGCTCGCGCCGTTCCTGCTTTACCGGCCCGATGCCCTGCCGGGCGGCGTGTTCCGCATGACCGTGCTCGATGTCGGACAGGGGCTGTCGGTGCTGCTCGAGACCACTTCGCATGCGCTGCTTTACGATACCGGCGCGCTGGCCGCCGGCAAGGTGGTGTTGCCAGCCCTGGCCGGGCGCGGGGTCGGCCGTCTTGACCGGCTGGTGTTGTCGCATCACGACACCGATCATGATGGCGCTGCGCCGGCGCTGGTCGCGAAAATGCCCGTGACGGGTGTTCTGGCCGGCCAGGCCGATACATGGCACACCGCTCCGTTTCCCGCAGAGCAATGCCGTCCTGGTATGGCATGGCAGTGGGATGGCGTGTCGTTCGAGGTGCTTTCTCCGTCCGAATCCGTGTCGAGCCGTGGCAAAAACGATTACAGTTGCGTTATTCGCGTGACCGGACGCTTTCATTCGGCGTTACTGACCGGAGACATCACCGCCAGGGTGGAGCAGAGCTTGTCCTCCGATGATTCGCTGGAGTTGCGCAGCGATATCATGACCGCGCCACACCACGGCAGCAAGACTTCATCATCGGACTCTTTCCTTGCCCGGGTCGGACCGAAATGGGTGGTTGTCAGCGCGGGATTCCGCAACCGCTATGGTCATCCCCATGCCCTGGTGCTGGAGCGCTACCGGAAGGCCGGCATCGACGTGGCCAGAACCGACCTGGATGGGGAAGTGACGTTCACTGCGGAGCCCGTCATGCGCATCCGGCGCTACCGGAGCGATTCTGCGCGCTACTGGCGGGCGAGGTCCTCATCGCAGGGAGACCTGGGCCTCCACCACATTGCCTTTCCCCCGGTATTCCAGCCTGTCGAACGAGAGGCGCCGGGCAATCAGGATACCGCGTCCGTGCGTCTCGATCAGGGATGAGCCCGGCGCGGACAAATAATGTTCCCAGTCGAAGCCGCTGCCTTCATCCTCGATGACGAACCGGATGGATTCGGGGTCGCGCGCGAATCTGACCGTCACTTGCCGGGAGCCGTATTCGGCCGAGCCAAGGCGGCGTTCCAGTTCATGTTCCCATTGTCCGTCGGCTTGCAGCGCGGTTTTTTCCTGGAAGGACAGCGCGAGGTTGCCATGCTCGATGGCGTTGACCAGCAGTTCGAAAAGCCCCGTCGCCGCTTTCTCCGGGGAGGGGCAGGTCTTGGCCAGCAAGGTTGTCACCTGCTGCGCTTCCTTGTGCGTGCGCAGGGCGAAACAGGCTTCGTTCAGATTGCGCAAGGCTTCGATCTGCTGGGTGGCCAGTTCCTTGAAATAAGCGTGCCGATCCCAGTGGCTGACCGCGGCTTCGACAACGGCCAGCAGCATTTCCCGCGAGAACGGTTTGGTCAGATAGTAAAAGGCCCCGGCGGACAGTCCTTCCTGAACGCTCGCGGCCGCGCCGACAGCCGTTTGCATGATCACGGGGAGGAATTCGAGCGACGGCGTGCTCTTGATGCGTTTGAGCACTTCGAAGCCGTCCATGCCTGGCATCATCTTGTCCAGGAGAACCGTGGCGAAATTCGCTCCGTCTTTTTCCAGGATCGCCCAGGCCTCCTCGCCGGTTTCCGCCTGGACGGACTCGAAACCGGCATCCTCCAGCAGTTCGGCCATCAATTCGAGATTGAAAGGCTCGTCGTCCACCAGCAGCAACCTATGACCCATGGTCGGATACCTCCGGAGCAGTTGTGTCGCGGGGGATGCGGAACCGGAACAGGGCGCCGCCATCGGGCGTGTTGCTCGCCAGGATCTCCCCTTGATGAGCATGGATGATCTCCCGGCAGATTGCCAACCCCAATCCGGTGCCTCCCGCGCCGGTTTTGGTGGCGCTGCTCTGGATGAACTTGTCGAAGATGGTTTCCAGCTCGCCCGGTGGCACGCCCGGGCCTTGATCCTCGACACTGACTTCCACCATGGAATCGTCGGAAAGATGTACGCTGACCCGTATCCGGCTGTTGTCCGGGCTGAACTTGATCGCATTCGATAGCAGGTTGCGCATCACCTGGCCGATCCGCAACGAGTCCATGCGCGCGATAATCGGACGCACGGAGTAGATGGTTTCCATCTGGATGGCTCTTGCTCCGGCCAGCGGGGAAAACTCGTCGACCGCTTCGGATATGGCCTGGGCCAGATCGTGAGGGCCCATGCGGTATTCCATCCGCCCGACTTCCATCTTCGCGAGGTCCAGCAGGTCGTTGAGCAGGTTCAGCAAGCGGCTTCCGCTGGTGTGGATGCGTTCGAAGTAATGTCGCAGCCGCTCGTCCTGGAGCGGGCCGATCCGCGTCTGGCCCATTTCGGCGAAGCCGAGGATGGCGTGCATAGGCGTGCGCAGCTCGTGCGACATATTGGCGAGAAACTCGGTTTTCGCGCGGCTGGAGTCTTCGGCCAGTTCTTTGGCCGCGCGCAGGGCGTCCTCGACCGCCCGGTCCGACGAAAAGTCCTGATAAAGCCAGATGGTGCCAAGACCCGGAACCGAAGGGTTGAGCGCCTTGCCATACAGCCGGCACCAGAAGGGCCTGCCGTGCTTCGTGACGAGGCGCAGCTCCGATTTGACCACCTTGCCCTCGTTGAGCAGGTTATACAGCGCGCGGCCGGTGCGCAGCCACTGTTCCTCGCTCTGGTAGAAGCGCAGCGTGCTCTGATTGAGAATTTCCTGTTCGTCGTCGCACTGGAACATGTCAAGGAAGGCCTGGTTGACCTGTTTGAGGTTCCTGTCGACGATATAGGCCATGGCCATGGGACTGGCCTCCAGCAAGGCGGCAAGTTGGCTGCGCTGCATTTCCACCTGTTCGGCCAGGCTGTTCTTGAGGTTGATCAGGGCCGCTTCTTTTTCCTTGCGTACGCTGATATCCCGGCATACAACCAGATAGAACGGGTCATCCGGCATGTCCACGCGCGACAGGGACATTTCCACTTCGAGCTGCGACCCGTCGCTGCGCACGAGGTGCCCCTCGAACGGTTGCCGGCCCAGCGCTTCGGCCAGCGCTTCAAAATGGATCAGCCCCGTGGCATCGTACAGGTCGGGAAGCACGGAGCCTGCCGGAAGGCTCTCCAGGGTTTCCCCGGCCTGGTTGGCCAGTGCGGCGGCGGCCGGATTGGCGCTGATGATCGTGCCATGGCGGTCGATAAGAACAAAAGCGTCGGTACTGGCGCGAAGGATGGCCTGCTGGCGGGCCTCGCTCTCCAGACGGGCCTGCTCCGTTTTCACTAGCGCATCCTGAATGCTCGCCAGGGTGGACTGATCGGCGCTACGCATTTCCCTCTCTGCGGCCAGTTGCAGTCGGTAGCCATCGATTCGTGCGGTCAAACGGTAAAGCGCCAGCCACAGGAGCAGGCATGCCGTCGCGGTGAATGCCATGATGGTATAAGTGCCGGAAGATTTTTCGATGTCTCCTCCGTAACCGAAAAGCATGACCTTCATATCTCCGATGTCGTAAGTGAGGCTGTGCAGCGGCGCTTCGGGAGGAATGGGTCGGCCGGACCGGGAGTCGAACAGGATTTTCGAGTCGCCCCGCGCGGTTTTTTCCCAGGCGATCAGCCGGGACATGTCTTGCCGGTTTCCGGCCGCCATGTTCTCGCCGTACGCCAGCGTATCGCGATTCAAGCCCAGAAGCAGGATCCAGCGGTTGTCTTTCAATGTCACCGCTATGTATAGCCTCTGCGGCGCGCCGACGGCATCCCGGGATACGAGCAGTACCGGATGGGCGGTATTGCGCGCCCATTCCAGCGAACGGATCCATCCGGAAGACACGCCCATGTCGAGGCCGCGGGGAAGCGCGTTCGCTCCGTCCGGCAGCGAGGCCTCCACCGGAAAATAAATGGATCGCTGAGGACTGGGCTCCTGTTGCAAGCCGTTGACACCGTGAATCGTCAACGAATTGACGGTTTCGAAATCGGCGCGTTCCACCGGCAGGACGCGCCGGATCAGAGTGATGTCCGTGATTCCGGCATCCGGGCGGATGAATTCCCGGCTGACCAGGCTTAGCACCGGCATCGAAGGCTGGCGGTCGTTGTGCTGCAACGTGGCGAGGGCCAGCAAGAACGCCTGCTCCTGCAGACTGTCCAGCCGCTGGGCCAGGCTGTTCACATCATTGCGGACCATTGCCTGACGGGTGTCCTGCGCGGCTTGCCGATCGTGTTGCCGGATAACGGAGTATTCCGCGGCGAGCAGAGCGATCGAGATGACGACGCCGGCTGCCAGCAGGGCTATCCGTTTCCAGCGGGTTTCCACCGCGCTTCTCCCGTGCGCGGTCAGCGACCCGACAAATGGCGATACAGGGCGAGATATTCCTGTGTCAGCTTGTGCCGGGGCTCAAGGTGAATCATCGGGCGCGCTGCCTCATGCGACTCTCTGATGCGCACCGAGGAGGAAAGACGGGTCGGGATGACCGGCAGCCCTTCGGCCTCCAGTTCTTCGACCAGGCGGGAGGGCAGACTGGCCCGCGGCTGGAACTGGTTGACGACAATGCCTTCCACCGCCAGGCCGGGGTTGTGGTCGGAGCGGATTTCCTCGACGTTGCCGATCAGGGTGTACAGCGCTTGGCGGGAAAACGTATCGCAGTCAAAGGGAATGAGGCACCGGTTCGCCGCGATCAGGGCGGAGCGGGTATAAAAATTGAGGGCGGGCGGAGTGTCGATCCAGATCTCGTCATACGTGCCGGACAGGCGGTCCAGCGCCTCCTTGAGTTTGAACATCTTGTAGCGGGACTCGAGCTTGCCCATGAGCTCGGCCAGTTCCGGGTCCGATGCCAGCAGATCAAGGCCGTCGAACGGGGTCGGAATGACGTATTCTTCGACCTCCTTGCCGAACAGGGAGATATTGAGCGCCTGTTCAAAGAAGTCGCCGGCGGACGGTGTGTCGCCGGAGGGTTGCCCTCCGGTCAGATAATGACTCGCGTTGCCTTGCGGGTCCAGATCGATGAGCAGCGTCTTGCTGCCCAGATTGGCCGCCACGGCGGCAAGGTTGACGGCGATGGTGGATTTTCCCACCCCGCCTTTCTGATTGAATACCACACGGCGGATTGCGCTCATGGAACCCCTTTCACAAGCGCCGGGTCATGCCGTGCGGACCGGCTCAGTTGCCCGTGTCTTTTCCGCAAACGACGAGCATCTGCTGGTAGCTCGCCGAGTTTTGCACGACCGGCATAGGTTTTATCTGAGCGTCATTATAGGAGAAGCTGGAGATCTGCCGGCCATTTTCATCAAATAAATCCATCGCGGTCAGTTTGAATGTACGGTTGGCACAATCGATTTCCCAATAATTGAGGGAAATTTTATGCCGCGGGGTATTCAGGAAATTTTCTTTTCTGAGATTGAAAATCGTTTTTCTATCGCGGAAGGTCACTTTCTGACCATTGCGGAGAATCGACAGCTTGTCCAGTTCATTCAGGATGTTGCCATTGGGAGAGACGCCAAGATTGATCCAGTCGGCGCTGGCCTGCGGCGGCAGAGAGCCGTTTCGGACGACCGGCCGGGTGATGGTAGCGGCGGGTTGGGTGGCGCAACCGGCCAGGAAAAGGGCGGCCGCGACGGCCAAAAGACGGTATCGCATCGAAAAAACTCTCCGGGGAAATCGACGTCAGTGTCGCACAGTCGGTGATCGCCGGCCAAGCCGATGCATTTTTTTGGAGACGCGGGAACTCTTTGGCCTTGCCCCGTGTCTTTCATAGTGCGAGAGCATTTCCTCTTCGTTTCACATTGTCTCCATCTAAGGTTGAGCCGCCCCCAAAAGGGCGGCTGCTTTTTTTTCATGACGCTTCCGGGTTGATTTCATTTTTGGCCGGGGGTCTTCGTCATAGCGCCGCGAAGGTGTCGCACGGGAACAGCAGGCTGTTCAGTTTCGGGCAGTCGGCGTGCTGTTTCGCGGCGGGTTTGGGCGCCGGAGGCGTTTCCTCCAGGCCCATCGAGGGAAAGGGCATGATGCCGCTGATGCCGAGCGCCAGCACCAGTGTCGCCATGCAAAAATGCAGGGGGATCGTGGTGTCGCGCCGGATGTCGGCAAACAGGCAGTAGCCATAGGCCGAAACCGCATAGCCGTACAGCAGCGCGGCCGGGCCGGATGCCTGACCGGAAAAGAAAAGCATGGCGACCGCCTGCAGTGCGGCGCCACCGAGAAGCGGAAGCAGGGCCGGGGACAGACGACGCTCTGACATGACCGGATCCTCTCATCGGGAAAATGCCATAAGAGTATAGTGACAGCTTCCGCGTCCAGGGGGAAGCGCGGACGGCCAGCCGACCCGGCACAATCTGTCCGGATGGCTTAAAATGCCGGGTCCCACTGGAATCGATCCCCCATGCAGAATGCACTGACCTTACTGAGTTCCGTTTTCGGCTATCCGGCGTTCCGCGGTGAACAGGAAGCCATTGTCAATCATGTCGCCGGCGGCGGACATGCGCTGGTGCTCATGCCGACCGGCGGCGGCAAATCATTGTGTTATCAGATCCCCGCCCTGATGCGCGATGGCATGGCACTCGTGGTATCTCCCCTGATCGCGCTGATGCAGGATCAGGTCGCCGCCCTGACCGAGCTTGGCGTGGCCGCCGCCTGTCTCAATTCCGCCACCTCTCCGGACGAGGCGAGGGATATCGCCCGCCGCGCGCGCGCAGGCACGCTCGATTTGCTCTATGTGGCGCCGGAGCGCCTGCTCACGCCCCGGTTCCTGGCGTTTCTCGACTCCGTCCCGCTGTCGCTTCTGGCGATTGACGAAGCACATTGCGTCAGCCACTGGGGGCATGATTTTCGTCCCGAGTACCAGCAGCTCGGCATGCTGGCGGAACGTTTTCCGCAGGTGCCGCGCATTGCCCTGACGGCCACCGCCGACCAGCAAACGCGCGAAGATATTCTTCATTACCTGAAACTGTCGGATGCCCGCGTGTTTCTCTCGAGTTTTGACCGGCCCAATCTGTTCTATCAGGTGCTGGAAAAACACAACGCCAAGAAGCAGGTTCTGGCGTTCATCCAGAACGAGCATCCCGGTGCGTCGGGTATCGTGTACTGCCTGTCCCGCAAGCGCGTGGAAGACATGGCGCAATGGCTCGTCGAGAATGGCATCCGCGCCTTGCCCTATCACGCGGGTCTTGGGCACGATGTGCGCGAGCGCAACCAGCGGGACTTCATCCGGGAAGAGGGCGTAGTGATGGTGGCGACGCTGGCGTTCGGCATGGGGATCGACAAGCCCGATGTCCGCTTCGTGGCGCACGTGGACATGCCAAAATCTCCCGAAAACTTCTATCAGGAATCGGGCCGGGCCGGGCGTGACGGCCTGCCGGCCACAAGCTGGATGTGCTACGGGCTCAATGACGTGGTGCAACTGTCCGGCATGATTCAGAATTCGGAAATGGCGGACCTGCAAAAGCAGGTGGAGCTTGGCAAGCTCGATGCCATGCTGGCCTTCTGCGAGACCCCCGGGTGCCGTCGGCAACATATCCTCAAATTCTTCGGGGAAGACAGCGCCCCTTGCGGTCATTGCGACAATTGCCTCCACCCGCCGGTGCTGTATGACGCCACTTTGCCGGTACGCAAACTGCTTTCCTGTATCTATCGTGTCGGCCAGCGCTTCGCCGCCAGCCATGTGGTGGATGTCCTGATGGGCAAAATGACGCCCCTGATGGAAGGCACGCGTCATCATGACCTGCCGACTTTCGGGGTCGGCAAGGAATTCAACCAGCGCCAGTGGCGTTCCGTTATCCGGCAACTGGTGGCGCGCAAGCTGGTCGAGGTCGACCTCGCGCGCGGGCAGTCCCTGGTGCTGACCGCGGGTTGCCGACCCTTGCTCAAGGGCGAGGAACTCATTTACCTGCGGCCGCTCGCCGCTGAAAAGACCGGCGCTCGGCAGGGGCCGGCCGACCGCTGGTTGCGGACGGAACGGGAAGAGCGGCTGTGGCAGGCCCTGCGGCGCTGGCGCAAGGAGCGCGCCGACGAACACAATGTTCCTGCGTATGCGGTGTTTTCGGACAAGACCCTGCGGGAGCTTGTCGAGCGCCGGCCAGCCGATCTTCGCGAATTGGGCCGGATTCATGGTCTGGGCGAACTGAAACTGGCCCGATACGGCGGCGATCTGATGACGTTGCTGAAAGACAGCAGGGAAGAGGGCTGAGATCCCGACGCGTCATGCAATTGGGCTACAATCGTTCGGGTATGCGGAAATACCGTGAATGGGGAGAAGCAACATGGCAGTCAATCTCGTGGTGCCCGACACGCTGTTGCCTGTGCGCGGCGTTCATCTGAGTGTCGCCGAGGCGGGAATCAAGAAAGCGGATCGCAAGGACGTGCTGGTCATCCGGCTGGACAAGGGAAACACCGTGGCGGGTGTGTTCACACAGAACCGCTTTTGCGCGGCGCCCGTGCAAATCTGCAAGGCGCATCTGGACGCCGGTGTGCAGATCCGTGCGTTGGTGATCAATACCGGCAATGCGAATGCCGGTACCGGAGAGGATGGCCGGTCGCGCGCCCTGTCCGTATGCCGGGCTCTTGCGGCTGAACTGGACTGCCAGATCGAGCAGATCCTGCCGTTTTCCACCGGGGTGATTCTGGAGCCGTTGCCCGCCGATAAAATCCTGGCCGCCTTGCCTGTTCGGCGAGAAGCGGGATGGAAAGAGGCCGCCGAGGCGATCATGACCACCGACACGCTGCCCAAGGCTGTCAGCCGCCAGGTGCTCCTGGATGGGGAAACGGCGACGATTACCGGGATCGCCAAGGGCGCGGGCATGATCCATCCCAATATGGCGACCATGCTCGGTTTCATCGCGACCGATGCGCCTATCACCCGGCCGGTGTTGAACCAGTTGGTGCGGGAAGTCGCCGACGTCAGCTTCAATTGCATTTCCGTGGACGGAGACACTTCGACCAACGACAGCTTCATTCTGATGTCCACCGGCGCTGCGGCGACCCCGCTGATCGATTCCTCCGAGCATCCGGCGTACGCCATATTGAAGGCGGCGCTGACCGGGGTGGCCATCGAGCTGGCGCAAGCCATCGTTCGCGATGGCGAGGGCGCGACCAAATTCATCACCGTCAAGGTCGAGGGAGGCCGGTCCGTTGCGGAGTGCAAGGCCGTCGCCTATGCCATAGCCCGTTCGCCGCTGGTCAAGACGGCCTTTTTCGCTTCGGATCCGAATCTGGGGCGCTTGCTGTGCGCGATCGGCTATTCGGAGATGTCGGATCTGGATGTCGACCGGCTCGAGCTTTATCTTGACGACGTGCTGGTGGCGTGCGACGGGGGCCGTCATCCTGCCTACCGCGAAGAAGATGGCCAGCGCGTCATGCGCCAGGACGAGATCACCGTGCGGGTGGTGCTCAACCGCGGAGTCGCCGAGGCGACGGTCTGGACCTGCGATTTCTCCTATGAATATGTGAAGATCAACGCGGATTACCGAAGCTGATCCCTGGTGCTCCGAGGAGGACATCGCGCCCTTCCGGCGGTTTTGCCGGGAGGGCGCGTTGTTTTGTGGCGGGAGGAAATGTGTATACAGGGGGTGTTTTGGGGAAATTTGGGTTAAAAAAGGGGTTGCGGTAAAAAAATCGTGGGAGGGGAGGGGCCGGGCGGGGGATTTTCGTGGTGAGGGGAGGTTTTTTGTGAAAGTTTAAAGTGTTGGATAATCAGTGGGTTGAGTGATAAAACCTGTGAATTGGCGGTTTTTCCGCAAAACGGGAGTTGACGGGTGTGGGTTTGGGGGGTATAGTTCGCTTCCTCTGCTGCAGCGAAGAGCGCGGCGCCGATCTTTAATAATGCGAATAACCGATAGGTGTGAGTGTTTGGCGAAGCCGACACTTGCACGGCAAGACAGAAATGAACCTGGTTTTGTTTCTTTGATCTTGCGTGCCAGAAGTAAAGTTAGCGATTGAACTGAAGAGTTTGATCCTGGCTCAGATTGAACGCTGGCGGCATGCTTTACACATGCAAGTCGAACGGCAGCACAGGAGCTTGCTCCGGGTGGCGAGTGGCGAACGGGTGAGTAATGCGTCGGAACGTGCCGGGTAATGGGGGATAACGCAGCGAAAGTTGTGCTAATACCGCATACGCTCTGAGGAGGAAAGCGGGGGACCTTCGGGCCTCGCGTTATCCGAGCGGCCGACGTCTGATTAGCTAGTTGGGGGGGTAAAGGCCCACCAAGGCGACGATCAGTAGCGGGTCTGAGAGGATGATCCGCCACACTGGGACTGAGACACGGCCCAGACTCCTACGGGAGGCAGCAGTGGGGAATTTTGGACAATGGGGGCAACCCTGATCCAGCCATGCCGCGTGTCTGAAGAAGGCCTTCGGGTTGTAAAGGACTTTTGTCGGGGAGCAAATCCTGCCTGTGAATAGCGGGTGGGGATGAGAGTACCTGAAGAATAAGCACCGGCTAACTACGTGCCAGCAGCCGCGGTAATACGTAGGGTGCAAGCGTTAATCGGAATTACTGGGCGTAAAGCGTGCGCAGGCGGTTGGACAAGCTTGATGTGAAAGCCCCGGGCTTAACCTGGGAACGGCATTGAGGACTGTTCAGCTAGAGTACGTCAGAGGGGGGTAGAATTCCACGTGTAGCAGTGAAATGCGTAGAGATGTGGAGGAATACCGATGGCGAAGGCAGCCCCCTGGGATGATACTGACGCTCATGCACGAAAGCGTGGGGAGCAAACAGGATTAGATACCCTGGTAGTCCACGCCCTAAACGATGTCAATTAGCTGTTGGGGGTTTGAATCCTTGGTAGCGTAGCTAACGCGTGAAATTGACCGCCTGGGGAGTACGGCCGCAAGGTTAAAACTCAAAGGAATTGACGGGGACCCGCACAAGCGGTGGATGATGTGGATTAATTCGATGCAACGCGAAGAACCTTACCTGCTCTTGACATGCCAGGAACGCTGCTGAGAGGCGGCGGTGCCCGAAAGGGAGCCTGGACACAGGTGCTGCATGGCTGTCGTCAGCTCGTGTCGTGAGATGTTGGGTTAAGTCCCGCAACGAGCGCAACCCTTGTCATTAGTTGCCATCATTAAGTTGGGCACTCTAATGAGACTGCCGGTGACAAACCGGAGGAAGGTGGGGATGACGTCAAGTCCTCATGGCCCTTATGAGCAGGGCTTCACACGTCATACAATGGTCGGTACAGAGGGTCGCGAAGCCGCGAGGTGGAGCCAATCTCATAAAGCCGATCGTAGTCCGGATCGCACTCTGCAACTCGAGTGCGTGAAGTCGGAATCGCTAGTAATCGCAGATCAGCATGCTGCGGTGAATACGTTCCCGGGTCTTGTACACACCGCCCGTCACACCATGGGAGTGGGGGATACCAGAAGTGGGTAGGCTAACCGCAAGGAGGCCGCTTACCACGGTATGCTTCATGACTGGGGTGAAGTCGTAACAAGGTAGCCGTAGGGGAACCTGCGGCTGGATCACCTCCTTTCTAGAGAATGGCGACGTCAAGCGCTCACAACCTATCGGTTATTCGGAAGTTGGCAAGTAGAGACTGGGTTTGTAGCTCAGCCGGTTAGAGCACCGTCTTGATAAGGCGGGGGTCGTTGGTTCGAGTCCAACCAGACCCACCAGGACTCTGAAGGGGGGCATAGCTCAGTTGGGAGAGCACCTGCTTTGCAAGCAGGGGGTCGTCGGTTCGATCCCGTCTGCCTCCACCACAGTGCAAATCAAAGAGGATGGGAAGGGATCCGTCGTTTTTGATTTGCGTTGTAGCCAACGCGTTGATCTTTAACAAATTGAGAAGCTGATATGTAAAGTTCACCGATCCGGAGGAATCCGGGTGGGTGCGACTTGGGTAGATGATTGTATCGACGTGACGGTCTTGAAGGGGATCGTGACGTGTCGCGAAACTGGAGTCTGGGTGGTTTAGGCTGTTCAGATGATAGGGTCAAGCGATTAAGTGCATCTGGTGGATGCCTTGGCGATCACAGGCGATGAAGGACGTGCAAGCCTGCGAAAAGCGTGGGGGAGTTGGCAATGGAACATTGATCCCACGATGTCCGAATGGGGAAACCCGGCCCTTAGGGGTCATCCCTTCCTGAATATATAGGGAAGGCGAAGCGAACGCGGAGAACTGAAACATCTAAGTACCCGCAGGAAAAGAAATCAACCGAGATTCCGCCAGTAGTGGCGAGCGAAAGCGGAATAGCCTGTACGAGATAGTCGCGGCGTTAGTGGAAGGCTCTGGAAAGGGCGGCCATAGTGGGTGATAGCCCCGTACACGAAAACGTGGCGATGAGACTAGGCGTACGAGAAGTAGGGCGGGACACGCGAAATCCTGTCTGAAGATGGGGGGACCATCCTCCAAGGCTAAATACTCGTGATCGACCGATAGTGAACCAGTACCGTGAGGGAAAGGCGAAAAGAACCCCGGGAGGGGAGTGAAATAGAACCTGAAACCGGATGCATACAAACAGTGGGAGCCCTTGAAAAATGGGGTGACTGCGTACCTTTTGTATAATGGGTCAGCGACTTACGTTCAGTAGCGAGCTTAACCGAATAGGGGAGGCGTAGGGAAACCGAGTCCGAACAGGGCGACTGAGTTGCTGGGCGTAGACCCGAAACCGAGTGATCTATCCATGGCCAGGATGAAGGTGCGGTAACACGCACTGGAGGTCCGAACCCACTAGTGTTGCAAAACTAGGGGATGAGCTGTGGATAGGGGTGAAAGGCTAAACAAACTCGGAGATAGCTGGTTCTCCCCGAAAACTATTTAGGTAGTGCCTCATGTATCACTTCCGGGGGTAAAGCACTGTTATGGCTAGGGGGTCATTGCGACTTACCAAACCATGGCAAACTCTGAATACCGGAAAGTGCGAGCATGGGAGACAGACGGTGGGTGCTAACGTCCATCGTCAAGAGGGAAACAACCCAGACCGCCAGCTAAGGTCCCAAATGATAAGCTAAGTGGTAAACGAGGTGGGAAGGCACAGACAGCCAGGATGTTGGCTTAGAAGCAGCCATCATTTAAAGAAAGCGTAATAGCTCACTGGTCGAGTCGTCCTGCGCGGAAGATGTAACGGGGCTCAAGCTTATAACCGAAGCTGCGGATGTGACTTAGGTCACGTGGTAGGGGAGCGTTCTGTAGGTCTGTGAAGGTGTCCTGAGAGGGATGCTGGAGATATCAGAAGTGCGAATGCTGACATGAGTAGCGATAAAGCGGGTGAAAAGCCCGCTCGCCGAAAGCCCAAGGTTTCCTACGCAACGTTCATCGGCGTAGGGTGAGTCGGCCCCTAAGGCGAGGCAGAAATGCGTAGTCGATGGGAAACGGGTCAATATTCCCGTACTTTTGCAAGGTGCGATGTGGGGACGGAGAAGGTTAGGTCAGCGGCCTGTTGGAATAGGTCGTTCAAGCTGGTAGACGGGCGTGGCAGGCAAATCCGCCGCGCTGTTAACGTCGAGAGGTGATAACGAGGGTCTACGGACCTGAAGTGACTGATACCCCGCTTCCAGGAAAAGCCACTAAGCTTCAGCCTTGCAAAAACCGTACCGCAAACCGACACAGGTGGGCAGGATGAAAATTCCAAGGCGCTTGAGAGAACTCAGGAGAAGGAACTCGGCAAATTGATACCGTAACTTCGGGAGAAGGTATGCCCCGGTAGATTGTAGAGCCTCGCGCTCGAAGGTCGAAGGGGTCGCAGAGAATCGGTGGCTGCGACTGTTTATCAAAAACACAGCACTGTGCCAACACGAAAGTGGACGTATACGGTGTGACGCCTGCCCGGTGCCGGAAGGTTAAGTGATGGGGTGCAAGCTCTTGATCGAAGCCCCGGTAAACGGCGGCCGTAACTATAACGGTCCTAAGGTAGCGAAATTCCTTGTCGGGTAAGTTCCGACCCGCACGAATGGCGTAACGATGGCCACACTGTCTCCTCCTGAGACTCAGCGAAGTTGAAATGTTTGTGAAGATGCAATCTCCCCGCTGCTAGACGGAAAGACCCCGTGAACCTTTACTGTAGCTTTGCATTGGACTTTGAACAGACTTGTGTAGGATAGGTGGGAGGCTGGGAACTGTGGACGCCAGTTCGCATGGAGCCGCCCTTGAAATACCACCCTGGTGTGTTTGAGGTTCTAACCTTGGTCCGTGATCCGGATTGGGGACAGTGCATGGTAGGCAGTTTGACTGGGGCGGTCTCCTCCCAAAGTGTAACGGAGGAGTTCGAAGGTCACCTAGGTACGGTCGGAAATCGTGCTGATAGTGCAATGGCAAAAGGTGGCTTGACTGCGAGACCGACAAGTCGAGCAGGTGCGAAAGCAGGACATAGTGATCCGGTGGTTCTGAATGGAAGGGCCATCGCTCAACGGATAAAAGGTACTCCGGGGATAACAGGCTGATTCCGCCCAAGAGTTCACATCGACGGCGGAGTTTGGCACCTCGATGTCGGCTCATCACATCCTGGGGCTGTAGCCGGTCCCAAGGGTATGGCTGTTCGCCATTTAAAGTGGTACGTGAGCTGGGTTCAAAACGTCGTGAGACAGTTTGGTCCCTATCTGCAGTGGGCGTTGGAAGTTTGACGGGGGCTGCTCCTAGTACGAGAGGACCGGAGTGGACGAACCTCTGGTGTACCGGTTGTCACGCCAGTGGCATTGCCGGGTAGCTAAGTTTGGAAGAGATAACCGCTGAAAGCATCTAAGCGGGAAACTCGCCTGAAGATGAGACTTCCCTGGAGGCTTGACCTCCCTGAAGAGTCGTTCGAGACCAGGACGTTGATAGGTCGGGTGTGGAAGCGCTGTGAGGCGTTAAGCTAACCGATACTAATGGCTCGTGAGGCTTGATCCTATCATTTGAACAGCTTGGGTGAGCCCAGGCTGGCGACGCGATGCGTCATCGACCCGATACATACTCCCGCGACGCGCGGGCGGCTTCTTGATTTGTTGACAGTTTATGTCTGGCGGCCATAGCGAGGTGGTCCCACGCCTTCCCATCCCGAACAGGACCGTGAAACGCCTTAGCGCCGATGATAGTGCGGTATTCGCCGTGTGAAAGTAGGACACCGCCAGACTCCCCCCTCCAAGCCCTGACCCTACGGTCAGGGCTTTTGCCTTTTGGGCGGCGCCTCCGGCCCAACCTCGCCCCGCGGGCTATTTTCGTTCCATTCTCTGAAACTTTCCTGACACAGTCTTGCCTCATAGTGGTTGGTGCGCCAAAACGCGGCGTAATGCGGGTGCCCTTGCGTGGGCTATACTGACAATGACTTTCATTTGTGCCCGCATTGTCCTACAATCTGGCATTTTGGATTCGCGAAGGAGCAGTCATGTTGTATCCGGAACTCTTCGTTCAACTGGAAAAAGCCCGCTGGAACATGGCTGACGATATTCCCTGGGATAGCTTCGAAGCCGACAAGCTGACGGACGAGCAGGCCCGGACGATCAAGATGAACGCCATCACCGAGTGGGCCGCCCTGCCGGCCACCGAAATGTTTTTGCGCGACAACCGTCACGATTCGGATTTCTCGGCATTCATGTCCATCTGGTTCTACGAGGAGCAGAAACACGCGCTTGTGCTGATGGAGTACCTGCGGCGCTTCCGCCCGGAGCTTGTGCCCACAGAGGAGGAGCTTCACGCGATCCGTTTCGAATTCGACCCCGCTCCGCAACTGGAAACCCTGATGCTGCATTTTTGCGGTGAAGTGCGCCTGACGCAGTGGTACCGCTGCGCGTCCGAATGGCACGACGAACCGGTCATCAAGCACATCTACAAAACCCTCTCGCAAGACGAGGCCCGTCACGGCGGGGCCTATCTGAAATACATGAAGCAGTCCATCGAGCGCTTCGGAAACGAGGCCCGCGCGGCGTTCGCCAAGATCGGCCTGCTGATGGCGTCGTCCTCGCGCAGCAAGAAGCCCCTGCATCCGACCAATTTGCATGTCAACGAATCCCTGTTTCCCAATGACACCATCCAGTCGCGCCTGCCGGATCCCGAATGGCTGGAAGCATGGTTGACCCGCCAGATCAGCTTCGATGATCCTTGGGAAGCGCGCGTGGTGGGTGGTATCCTTCGTAACTTGTCCAATCTCTTCGAGCGGCCGATCGAGACCATTCATGCGCTCAATCGCTACCGCAAGGAACTGTCGGCGAGTCTGAAGGAAAGCAATGTCGTACCCCACCCCGCGGTTTGAAGCAAAAATTTGCCCCCCCGAGCAGCTGGCCGAACGCCTGGCCGGCTTGCCCCGCCCCCTGGTTTTCACGAATGGCTGTTTTGACATTCTTCATCGCGGGCATGTGACCTACCTTGCCCAGGCCCGCGAATTGGGCGCGAGCCTGATCCTGGCGCTGAATACCGATGATTCCGTGCGACGCCTTGGCAAAGGAAACGACCGTCCGGTCAATGCATTGCCCCTGCGTGCCGCGGTGGCCGCCGCGCTGGAGAGCGTGTCACTGGTGACCTGGTTCGACGAGGATACGCCCGCCGGGCTGATTGCCGAGATTTGCCCCGACATCCTTGTCAAGGGAGGGGATTGGCCAGTCGACAAGATCGTCGGCAGCCATGAAACCCTGGCGCGCGGTGGCGAGGTTCATTCGATTCCGTTTCTGCACCAGACTTCGACAACCGAAACCTTGCGCAAGGTTCGCGCGGGCGGTCGGGAGTGAGTCCGCTCGCCTTCGATATCCTCAAATTGCTCGCTGACGGCCGGTTCCACTCCGGCGAAGCGATGGCCGGTCTGTTCGGCTGTTCGCGGACGCTGATATGGCAAGCCGTCAAGGAGATTGGCGAGGAAACGGGAATCGATGTATTCAGTGTCCGGGGGCAAGGCTATCGCCTCGCCGAAGCGTTCGAGATACTGGATGTCACGAAAATCCGCGCCGGCCTTGAGCGCGCCGCCGGCGAAACGCTGACCGTCGCGGTGGCGGATCAGGTGGATTCGACCAACACCCAGTTGATGGCGCGGGCCGCCTCCGGGGGGTTGCACGGACTGGTGCTGGCGGCCGAGGTGCAAACGGCCGGCCGGGGGCGTCTGGGGCGACGCTGGAGCATGCGTCCGGGCTGTGGTCTGACATTTTCCGTTCTGTGGCGGTTCGAACGGACGATGTCCGAACTGTCCGGTCTGTCCCTCGCTGTCGGAGTGGCTCTCGCCCGTAGCCTGCGGCGTGCCGGCGCGGATGTCGGACTCAAGTGGCCCAATGATGTGCTGCTGCAGGACGCCAAGATGGCCGGTATTCTGATCGAGCTGTCCGGCGAGGCGAATGGTCCGGCCTCGGTCGTGATCGGTGTCGGATTGAATCTGACCGCGCCGGGCCCGGTCGACCAGCCGGTGGCCTGTCTCGCGCAGGTCGGTATCCGCCCGTCGCGCAATGCCTTGTTGGCCGCCTTGCTTAACGACCTGCACAATGTGCTGTCGGAATTCGACGGCAAGGGGTTCGATGCCCTGCGCGAAGAGTGGCTGGGGTTCTTCGCTCATCTTGACTGCCCTGTGACGCTCACGTTCTCGCATGGCGAGCCGGTCAACGGCGTGGCGCGGGGGGTGGCCGTGAACGGCGCGCTGCAGGTTGAAACCCTGCGCGGCCTGGAAACCTTTCATGCGGGAGAAGTCTCGGTCAGGAGACTGGCATGAGGCTTTTGATCGATGCAGGTAACAGCCGGATCAAGTGGGGCGTGCATGACGGTAAGGCGTGGGTGGACGGCGGCGTGGCCGAGCACGACGCGATCGGGACGCTCGCGGAGGTCTGGCGGCGCCATGCCATTGGCACGACCCTTGCGGCGAATGTCGCCGGACAGTCGGTGCGCGATGCGATCGAGAGCGTGGCGCCCACTGTGGTCAACTGGATTGGCGCGGAGGCGCGCCGGGACGGAGTGACCAACCACTATCGCCAGGTGGCCGAGCAGGGGGCGGATCGCTGGCTCGCGGTATTGGCGGCCCGGGCCCGCTACGACCAGGATATCGTGGTCGCCTGTGCGGGAACAGCGCTGACCGTGGAGGCCTTGACTGCCGAAGGCGAGTATCTTGGGGGCATCATCCTGCCGGGGTTCCGCTTGATGCTTGGCAGTCTTGCAACAGGTACCGCCCAGTTGGACAGAGCGCCGGGTGAGTATGCGGATTTTCCTCAGGGGACGAGCGATGCGCTGGCCAGCGGGGCGCTGGATGCGATGGCCGGCGCCATCGAACGCATGCGGCGCAAACTGGCTGAGCGGACAGGCCGGGAGCTTCCGCGTGCCATTCTGACCGGCGGGGATGCGCGGCGTGTCGCCGGGATGCTCGCCGGAAAGGTGGATATCGTGGATAATCTCGTTCTGGAAGGAATTTTGAGGGTAGCGAGCGCGCGATGAAATGGTTTGTCGGTCTGATTCTGGTCATGAACCTGCTGGTGGCAGGCTACGGGGCGCTGAAGGTGCGCGCGCCCCAGGATGTCCATGCCCAGGAGGTCAGCCCGGCTATGCTCAAAGTGCTGCCGGAGGGCTGGAAGCCTCCTGTCGAGTCGAGCCTGCCCGTTACCGCTTCGACCCCGGCCGCCTCCGCACCTGTCGTGGCGTCCGCACCGAAAACTTCGGTCTCGTCGGCGCCGTCTGCCGTGGCCCGGCCCGCCGTCGCGGCGTCCAAGCCGGCCGAGGTCAAGGCTTCCACCGCCGCGGCCGCTCAGTGTCGGGAATGGGGGCCGTTGAACAGCGCCTTGCTTGCCAGAGCCAGGGGCGGGCTGCCCGGTCTGCATCTGAAACCCGGGCAGTGGTCGGTGGCCGATGCGCCCGCCGCGACGGGTGCGGGCAAGGGCAAGGTATGGGTCTATTACCCGCCGCTCGCCACGCACGCCGAAACGCAAACCCTGTCTTCCGAGCTGAAGTCCAAGGGCTTTGATAACTATATCGTCGCCGGCGACGATCATAAGGGCGCCGTCTCGCTGGGGTTGTTCGGCAAGGAGGAGGCGGCCAAAGCCATGATGGCCAGGATCCGCGCAGCCGGTTACGACAAAGTCGCCATGGAAGCCCGCGGTGGAAAAGCGGTATCCAGCGTTATCTCGTTCAAGGGGCTGGATGACGCTGCCGCGTCACGCCTGGATGCCCTGCAGCAGCGCCTGACACCGGGCATCCGGCTCAAAACGGTGCCCTGCCAGCCCTGACCCGGTCGATCTCCGGTTTACCGCTCCGCGAACGTCGCTTCCCGGAGCGGTTTGCATTTGCGCTATTGCCAAAGATGGCAGTATTCGGTGTTGCCTTCGTAGTTCGCGCTGACCGAACCGTCTGCATTCAGTTTCTTGACCCAGCCGTTCGGTTTGGACGGTGTCGGTGGGTCTCCGCAATTGGTGTGAACCCAGTGAATGCCAATGCCCGTGGTGTAAGGTTGACCGCATAACTCAAGCCGGTCGTCGACGCGCAATGTGTCGAGCGGCGGCGGAATCCGGCCGCGCGCCTTGTCGTAGCCATCCGCGAAAACATTGTCGATGGCGACATCATAGGTTTGGCCGTCCTGATCCGCCGTGAGCGCCAGGTGCGTGTGCGACAACTCCACGCCTTTGAGCCGAGAACCCGGCTTGAATGTCGGCGCTTTGACGATCGTGCCGGTCAGATAGGTGCCGGCCGCGGCGTCGCAGTCGCTCTGGCCGTCGGCGAATGCCAGGGAAGCCAGACAAGCCATGCACAGTAACATTAGTGTCTTGATCATCGGGTGCCTCGCTGTTCGGGATAAGAAGGGGGTGTCGCTTGGAGCCGTGTTGGCGGAAAACAATGGAGACGGCTTCCGGCCCAAAGTTTGGGGTGGCTTGGTGAGTATAGAAACAGCGCATATAAATGTCGCAGGTGTATTTGTGCTTGTTTGCGCCCGAGGGCTTGCGACAGGACGGCAGACACGGCACACTTCGCACTCCACCCCGAAGGGGGGCGGCAGCCTTAACCCGTCGGCTTGATGATGGACGGGAATCGCTCGCGACTCCATCCGGCGCGGGCGTACTCTCTGACGGAGAGTTTCATGACAGATCTGATCACTGGTGACGGCGCGATTCGCCGTCCTTCCCTTTACGGCTCCTCGATTGAAAATACCTATGCAGGGGTGCTGTCGTTCATGCGGCGTACCTACACGCGCGATCTGACCGGCGCCGATGTCGTGGTGTCGGGGATTCCGCTCGACCTGGCGACCACGTTCCGTTCCGGCGCGCGTCTCGGGCCGCAGGCGATCCGTGCCGCAAGCGTGCAACTTGCCGAATTGAAGCCTTTTCCCTGGGGGTTCGATCCTTTCGACGACCTGGCCGTGATCGATTACGGCGACTGCTGGTTCGATGCGCATAATCCCCTGACCATCAAGCCCGCCATCGTGGAGCACGCCCGAACCATTCTCGCCTCGGGCGCGCGCATGCTCACCTTCGGCGGCGACCATTTCGTCACCTATCCGCTGCTGATCGCGCACGCGGAAAAATACGGCAAACCGCTGTCACTGCTCCATTTCGATGCCCACTGCGACACTTGGCCGGACGACTCTCCGGACAGCCTGAACCATGGCACCATGTTCTACAAGGCGGTCAAGGACGGGTTGATCGATCCGGCGCGCTCCGCCCAGGTCGGCATCCGGACCTGGAACGACGATTTCATGGGAATGAACGTGCTGGACGCGCCGTGGGTTCACGACAATGGCGTGGACGCCACGATCGCCCGCATCAAGAGCGTGATCGGCGACAATCCGGTGTACCTGACCTTCGATATCGACTGTCTGGACCCGGCGTTCGCGCCAGGAACGGGGACCCCGGTGCCGGGCGGATTGTCCAGCGCGCAGGCTCTGAAGATTGTCCGAGGACTTGGCGATCTGAACATCGTCGGCATGGATGTGGTGGAAGTCGCCCCATCGTACGACCAGAGCGAAGTGACGGCGATCGCCGCCGCCCATCTGGCCTGTGACATGCTGTGCCTGATGCGCAACCGCAAGGTGGCGGGCACCCTCTAAGCCGCGTTCACGCGGCCTCTCCGACGGCCAGCGCCGGGCTGCGGGCCCATTCCATGTAGCGCTCGGCGTGGCCGATCGGGGTGAACCCCGCCTTTGCGTAAAAGGGGCGGGCATCGCGCGATACCAGCAGGAAACGCCGCAGTTCCTGCAGGTCGGGATGGGCCATGATGGCTTCCAGGAGCAGACGTCCGGCACCCTTGCCGCGCCAGGTCGCCAGCACAAAAACATCGGACAGGTAGGCGACGGTCGCGTGGTCGGTGACGACGCGCGCGAAACCGATCTGTTGCGATCCCGCGTATACCCCGAAAATCAGCGAGTGGTCGATGGCGCGCTCCAGCGCCGTCCTGGTCATGCCGCGCGCCCAATGGCTGGTTTGCGCGAGGTACTGGTGAATCATGTCGCGATCGAGCCGGCGAGGATCGGAGCTGACGGCGAACCCGGACATCTGGCGTCTCCCACAAATAAAGATTTGCGCGAATTGTGCGCCGGCATCATCACGAAATGATGACAACCGGTGTTTCAATCCGCCGCGAAATCCCGGGGGGGCGGCTCGAGGCGCATCAAATAGGCGGGGTGACCTTCCAGCAAGGTCAGTTGGGCGAATCCGCCGGGTCGGACTTCAAGCAGGTCCGCCGTCGAGCGGCCGATGCCGAGGAGCTCCGCCATCAGCGAGGCAATGGCCTCCCCGCCCGCGACCAGAACCCGGTGGCTTCCGCGGGTTTCGCAGATCCATTCCGAAAAACCGGTCAGTAACAACGTGTCGAACCATTCCGACAGATCCAGGCTGCTGGAGCGGGGGTCGTCGAAACGTTCGTCGACACGCAACGGCACCCCGGCCGCCAGGGCGCGGGCCACAGCGAATTCGCGGCCGACCCTGTCGGTGCCGGTTGCCATCGCGGTGACCGGAGCCAGTTCGACAATTCGCCGCCAACTGGCAAAGAGCGCCGATGCGGCGTCTTCGGGAGTGCCGGGCGCATGCCGAAGAAGTGTCAGCGTATAAGGATTCATCTGGGGCACCCTATTCCAACTGCCGGACGGTGGCAAGTCTTTTGGAGCCGGCGGGTGTGCCCCAGGTAAGACAGCGGGGCGCCCCGGGTTTGACGTGTCCGGCCGCCTTGGCTATTCTCGCCGCCATGGACACAGAAATTCAGTATCTGGAAACCCGGGTGGCGGCGCTCATCGAACGGGTGAGGGAACTCGAGTCCCGCAACGGCCGCTTCGCCGAAGCCCTGTCACAGGCGTTGAAAGACAACGCCGAGCTCAATTACCGGCTGGAAGAGGCCCGCAGCCGGGTGGGCGCCCTGATTTCGCGCCTGCCATGCGACGAGGAGGTGAACTCATGAGCGATGTGGTTCAGGTGGATGTCTCTTTGCTGGGACGCCAGTTCACGATCGGAACGCCCGCTTCCGAGCAGGAGACGCTGCGCGAGGCGGTGCGATTGCTCGAGGACAAGGTGACGACCATCCAGTCTCAGGGCAAGATCGTGGAAACCGACAAGATCGCCATCATGGCGGCCTTGAATATCGCTCATGACCTTCTGCGCACGAAAGTGGGCGAGGGCTTGGAGATTGCCGAGTTTCAACGTAAAATAAGAGCCATGAGCGAAGCCGCCGACGAGGCGCTTCGCGCAAGCCAGCAGACCTTGTTCTGATTCTGGCGGCACCCACAGGTCAGTTTATCCCCTGCGGTGCTCGTGACGGCTCACAATTCCTTTGAACCAATGCGTTCGCTTCGGTTGCGGCAAAAGGTGCGGGAGTGCGCGTCCCTCTGTGGACGCACCCGAAGCACCGGGCAGGCGACCTCCCTGGAAACAGGGTTCAAGCGAATTATGCCCGAACGGCACTCGCGGGGGGCTCCCCCTTCTTGCCCATGAACACACCGGTTGTGTCCCCCGATGACAAAGTGCGATTGCGCAGGGAATTGCGCCGCCGCCGCAAGGCGCTGACGCGCGATGAACGGCGCCGCGCCGAGACCGCGCTCGTTCGGCACGCCATGCGTCTTGTCCGGCGGAACAAACGCATCGGCGCCTATCTCGCCGCCGGCTCCGAGCTCGACCTCGCCCCGCTCATCCGGCGCGCGCGACGTCTCGGTGCCGTGGTCCACCTGCCGGCCATTCCCCGTCAAGGGCGTCGTCTGTGGTTCACCCGCGTTGGCGACGACGCATCGCGCTGGCGGCTTCATCCCCGTTTCGGGATCCGCGAGTACGATGGCCCGCGGTGCCGCGCCGAACGGCTCGATGTCCTGCTCATCCCGTTGCTGGGAGTCGACCGGGATGGCTTCCGGCTGGGACAGGGGGGAGGCTTTTATGATGCCACTTTGGCGTTTCGCCGGCGCCGTGCCCTTGTGCGGCGTCCCCTCCTGATCGGCATTGCGTTCGATTGCCAGTGCGTCGAGCAGGTGCCGAGGGATCCTTGGGATGTCGCGCTCGACGGTGTACTGACCCCGTCCGGCCTGCGGCGTTTCTGAGGCCCGCGTCTTCCGTTAACGGGGGGTGAGCAAGGGTTGCACGAGATGCCAGTGCTCGTCGCTGACCGGCGTGACCGACAGACGGTTCCCTTTGCGCAGCACCTGCATGTCCTCGAGTCCGGGCGTGGCGCGCAGCGTAGCGGTCGGCACGAGACACGATTTCGAGACAAAGCGCACCATGACGGAAACCCAGCGGGGCGATGCCGGATCGGCGGCGGGGTCATGCCACGGACTCGCCGGATCGAACTGGCTGCTGTCGGCGCGGGCGGCGCCGCTGACGACAGCGATACCGGCGATACCCGGCGTGGCGCAACTCGAATGCCAGAACAGCACGAGATCGCCTTCCCGCATCCCGTCCCTCATGAAATTGCGCGCTTGATAATTGCGCACGCCCGTCCATTCGAAATCCCTGTCGGGCTCGGCGGCCAGGTCGTCGATGGACAGATCCTCCGGTTCGGATTTCATCAGCCAGTAGCGCATCGGATGACCCCCTCGCGAGTGTTTGCGGCGTCGCGCCGGAGCGTTATCCGGCGCCGCGGATAATTAATCGGGCCGCCCCCCTTCATCGTCAAGGCGGTCGGCGGCTATAATCGTCTGATTGTTTTCCGGAATCCTACATTCGGCAGATCACCATGCATGAACACTATTCTCCGCGCGAGGTAGAAGCCTCCGCACAGCAATATTGGGAAAAAACCGCCGCATTCAAGGCCGTCGAGGATGCGTCCCGTCCAAAATACTACGCGCTGTCGATGTTTCCCTACCCGTCGGGCAAGCTGCACATGGGGCATGTGCGGAACTACACGATTACCGACGCGCTGGCCCGGTTCATGAGCCTTTCGGGTTACAACGTCCTGCAGCCGATGGGCTGGGACGCTTTCGGCCTGCCCGCTGAAAACGCCGCGATGAAGAACAAGGTCGCGCCCGCCGCCTGGACCTATTCCAATATCGAAGACATGAAGGGGCAGCTCAAGAGCCTGGGGTTCGCGCTGGACTGGGACCGGGAAATCGCCACCTGCAAGCCGGATTACTACCGCTGGGAACAATGGCTGTTCACCCGGCTGTTCAAAAAGGGTGTCATCTACAAGAAGAACGGCGTGGTCAACTGGGATCCGGTGGATCAGACCGTTCTTGCCAACGAGCAGGTCGTGGATGGACGCGGCTGGCGTTCCGGGGCGCTCGTTGAAAAGCGCGAAATCCCGATGTATTACTTCGCTATTACGAAGTACGCCGATGAGTTGCTGGACGACCTCGATACCTTGAGCGGCTGGCCCGAGCAGGTCAAGACCATGCAGCGCAACTGGATCGGCAAGAGCTTCGGCTCCGAAGTCGAATTCCCCTACGATGAGAGCACGATCGGACAGGCCGGCGGACTGAAGGTGTATACCACCCGGCCGGATACGCTGATGGGCGCCACCTATGTTGCGGTCGCCGCCGAGCACCCGCTGGCGGAGCTTGCCGTGCAGCGTCGTCCCGAACTGGCCTCCTTCATCGCCGAATGCAAGAAGGGTGGCGTGTCGGAAGCGGATATCGCCACCCAGGAAAAACGCGGAGTCGATACCGGCCTGACGGTTTTGCACCCGCTGACCGGTGAAGCCTTGCCGGTGTGGATCGCCAATTACGTATTGTGGGGCTATGGCGAGGGCGCGGTCATGGCGGTGCCGGCGCATGACGAGCGCGACTTCGAATTCGCGTCGCGCTACGATCTGCGCAAGCAACAGGTGCTGCGTCTCAAGGACGGCTCCGCGCAGTTCGACCCGGCCCGTTGGCAGGACTGGTATGGCCTGAAGGACGAAACGCTGGAATTGTGCAACTCCGGCAAGTACGACGGTCTTGGCCATGCGGCCGGTTTCGACGCGATCGTGGCCGACCTGGAGGCCGCCGGACGCGGCGCGCGCCGGACGCAGTACCGCCTGCGCGATTGGGGCATTTCCCGTCAGCGCTACTGGGGTTGCCCGATTCCGATCATCCATTGCCCCGATTGCGGCGATGTGCCCGTTCCGGAACAGGATCTGCCCGTTGTTCTGCCGGAAGACGTCGTGCCCGATGGCTCGGGATCGCCGCTGGCGAAAATGCCGGAGTTCTATGAGACCACCTGCCCGTGCTGCGGCAAGGCGGCCCGTCGCGAAACCGACACCATGGACACCTTCGTCGAGTCGAGCTGGTATTACGCGCGTTATGCCAGCCCTCAGTGCGAGACCGCTATGGTCGACAAGGCCGCGGCCGATTACTGGTTGCAGGTCGACCAGTATGTGGGCGGCATCGAGCACGCCATCCTGCACCTGTTGTACGCGCGCTTCTTCCACAAGCTGATGCGCGATGAAGGTCTGGTGTCGTCCGATGAACCGTTCAAGAGCCTGCTCACCCAGGGCATGGTGGTGTGCGAGACGTTCTACCGCGAACGCTCCGATGGCGGTACGGACTGGATCGCGCCGGCCGACATTCTGATCGAACGCGACGGCAAGGGCCGGATCACCGGCGCCACACACCGTGAGGATGGCTTGCCGGTGCTGATCGGTGGTGTGGAAAAGATGTCCAAGTCGAAAAACAACGGTGTGGACCCCTCCGCCTTCATCGAGAAATACGGCGCGGACACGGCTCGTCTGTTCATGATGTTCGCCGCGCCTCCGGATCAGTCGCTCGAGTGGTCGGATGCCGGTGTCGAAGGCGCTTATCGCTTCCTCAAGCGCCTGTGGCGCACCGTATACGATCATCAGGTCAAAGGCGTGGTCGCGCCGTTTGCCGGCGGCGAACCGGGGGCCGCATTGCGCGACCTGCGCTACAAGCTGCATGCGACGATCCAGAAAGTGTCCGATGACTACAGTCGCCGCCAGCAGTTCAATACGGCGATCGCCGCCGTGATGGAACTGCTCAACACACTGGACAAGACCGATACGGATGGCGACGCCGGCCGCGCCGTGGCGCAGGAAACACTGGAGACGGCCGTATTGCTGCTCAATCCGATCGTGCCGCACATCACCGAGGCGCTGTGGGGGATGCTGCGTCCCGGCACGCGCCTGCTTGACCAGTCCTGGCCGAAGATCGACGATGCCGCTCTCGTCAAGAGCGAGATCGAACTGATGGTTCAGGTCAACGGCAAGCTGCGCGGCAGTGTCGTGGTGGCGGCCGACGCGGCCAACGATGCGATCGAAGCGGCGGCGCTGGCCAATGAGAACGTGCAGAAGTTCATGGAAGGCAAACCGGCTCGCAAGGTCATCGTCGTACCGGGCCGTCTCGTCAACATCGTGGTCTGAACAAGGATCGACAATGTCACGCTTACTGCGAATGACCCTGCTCGCGGCGCTTGCCGCCCTGCTGACGGCCTGCGGGTTTCACCTGCGCGGACTGGATGCGCCGTTGAAGCCGTTGCCGTTCTCGCGGCTGTTCCTGGCCTCCGACAACGCGCAGGTCACCCCGCCGCTCAAGGCGCTGCTGGCCGTCGATCCGCGGGTGATCCTGGTTTCTACGCCCAAGGACGCTCAGGCGATTCTGAGCGTGGTCGGCGAACAGAACAGCAAGGACATCCTGACCATCAATCGGGGCGGATCGATCAACCGCTACCAGTTGACCTACCGGCTGACGGTCCGGGTACTGCTGGATGGCGAAGAAGCCGGGCCGGATATTGAAATCGCGGTACGGCGCGAGCTCAGTTACAACGACCAGGACATTCTCGGCAAAGAGAAGGAAGAGGCGTTGCTGTGGGATGATATGCGCCAGGATGCCGCTCGCCTGCTGCTTTATCGTCTTGCCGTGCTGAAAAAGGCGCCGGCCATGACGCCGGTGCCGGATGCGTCAGGAAGCCATGCCGTCGTTAAGCCCTGACCATCTCGCGTCGGCGCTGGAACAGGGGCTTCGGCCCCTGTTCCTGATCCACGGAGAGGAGGCCTTGCTGGCCCTGGAGGCATGCGATGCCATCCGCGATGCGGCGCGCCGGCAAGGTTATGACGAGCGCGAGGTGCTGACGGTCGAGGCCGGTTTCGACTGGTCGCGCCTGACCGGTGCGTTGACCAGCGTGTCTCTGTTCGCGTCCCGCAAGGTGCTGGAAATCCGCATACCGGGCGGCAAGCCCGGCACGGAGGGCGCGGAAGCCCTGATGCGCTTGGCGGCCACGCCGCCCGACGACACGGTGACGCTGGTCGTGTTGCCGAGGATGGAGCGCGCCCAGCAGCAGAGCAAATGGTTCCAGGCGCTGGAGTCAAAGTCGCAGGTCATTCATGCCCAGCCGGTCGGACGCGGCGAGCTGCCCGGCTGGGTCGCCCGCCGCCTGAAGGCGCAGGGGCAGAGCATGGCGCCCGATGCGTTGGCCTTCTTCGTTGACCGGGTCGAGGGCAATCTGCTGGCGGCGCGCCAGGAAATCGACAAGCTGGCGCTGCTTTATCCCGCGGGGATGCTTGGCATGGAGGAGGTTCGCGAGGCGGTCGCCAATGTCGCGCGCTTCGACGTTTTCCATTTGTCCGAAGCCTGGCTCGCCGGGGAGGCCGCGCGCGTGACTCGCATGCTCGAGGGCCTTGAGGCCGAGGGCGAAAGCCCGGTGCTCGCGCTCTGGTCGCTGACCGAGGATGTGCGCATGCTGATCCGTCTTGGACGGGCGCTGGAGGAAGGGCGCGCGGTGCGCGACCTGGTGCGCGACCTGAAGCTGTGGGGCGTCAAGCAGAAGCTCGCCGAACCCGCCCTGCGGCGCATCGGGGCCAAAGCGCTGCGCGAGGCGCTGACCGAGTGCGCGAGAATCGACCGCATGATCAAGGGGGTGGAGCCTGGCGATGCCTGGCATGCCATGCGTTGTTTGGGATTGCGCCTTTCCGCCCGGCCGTAGCGACAATTCTTGCTGTCCTCCTTCTGAAAAGTCCGAAGTATTTCGGACTTTTTTTCTGTGTGTTTCAGCCGGTTCCGGCTATTGTTCCCCGCTGCCTACCAGTTAAGGTTTAACGGCTTGTTTGATGGATTCTGTAGCTGGCGATTCAGTCAGGAAGGAGGTCATATGCAGCCGGACAAGACATTGGCGCGGACGCGGAGCGTGCGCCGGGTGGTGAGTGATTGCATTCATAGCGCGCTTGATGCGCTGGAGTATGCCGAGGAGCCCAGACTGATCTGGTGGGATGGCAGGTTGCTGCGCATGCATCGCCTGACTTCGCGCAAGGCCCGGCAAATCATGCACGAGCCCGACGCCTTTCCCGGGTTGCTCGGCGTGTACGACCACCGGGCGCTCTACAGCGATCTTGCCGAACCGCTGGAGGATCTGCTCGGCGTGCCGCTTTAAGGCCAGGCGGCCGGTTCCTCACTCCCGGTGGTAGGGATGGTTGTTGAGAATCGATACCGCACGGTACAACTGTTCGGCGAGCATTACCCTGACCATGCCGTGCGGCAAGGTCATCGCCGACAATTGCAGAAGCAGATCGGCTCGGGACTTGAGTTCGGGCGACAGACCATCCGCGCCGCCGATGACGATGCACAGGTCCTCCCCTTCGGCGAGCCAGCGCTTCATCGAGTCGGCGAGTTGAACCGATGTGTACGCGCGTCCGCGTTCGTCCAGCACGATAAGCCTGGCGCGGGGAGGGATGGCGGCGAGAAGGCGGGAATGCTCGGCGGCGATGCCTTTTTCCGGGGTGACGCCCCCGCCGCGCTTCTCGGGTTTGATTTCCTTCAGTTCCAGCGTGATGTCACGGCCGAAACGTTTGGCATAGTCAGTGTAGGCTTCGTCGACCCAGCGGGGCATGCGTGTGCCGACCGCCAGCAGCGTGATTTTCATGCCGTGTCCGGTCAGACCGCTTTCCAGGGCTTGGCGCCCGTCGGCACGAAGGACGGCTTCTCTCCGCCCCACAGGGCTTCGATATCGTAATAATCGCGCACCGCCGGCAGCATCACGTGTACGACCACGTCGCCGGCGTCGACCAGAATCCACTCGCCGAATTCCTGGCCTTCGGTACCGACCAGTTCGACGCCCGCCTCTTTGAGCTTCACGGCGACGCTGTTGGCCAGCGCCTTGACCTGCCGGTTGGAGTCGCCGGTGCAGACGATCAGGCGCTGGAACAACGAGGTCAGCTCGGAGGTGTCCAGATCGATGATGTCCTTGCCCTTGACGTCTTCCAGGGCTTCCACGGCCAGTTTGGCGATATCTTCAATTTCCATGTGTTCTTCCAGATGGGGGCGCCGCGCTGCGGGGCGGCGACCGGGGGTTCGTGTGGCGTAGTAGCAGGGTCGTTTCTGTTAACGGTATAGCCTGTGTTCTCCGATATAGCGGAGAACCGGCGCGGGCACCAGCGCAGAGACGTCTTCGCCGCGAGAGATGGCCTCCCGGATCCGGGTTGCGGACAGATCGACAGGGGGCAGCCTCAGGGGGCGGATTGTACCTGAGGCGCGCTGATTTGAGAAATCAGCCACTTGCCGCTCGTGCCAGTGGCGGGCGACCTCGGGCGGGAGTGTGTCGGGGTGGAAGCCCGGCCGCAAGGCGACGGCCAGATTCGCCAGCCGGAACAGCCGCTCCCAGTCCTTCCAGCCGGGAAGGTTCGCCAGGGAGTCGCCTCCGATGAGAAACCAGAGTGGCGTCCGGGGGCCGATTTCCCCGCGCAATTCGGCGAGCGTGTCGACCGTGTAGGATGGCGCGTCGCGCCGGATCTCGCGGTCGTCGGCCTCCATGGCCGGTTCGTCGCGGACCGCCAGGCGGGTCATGGCGAGCCGGTCCCAGGCGCTGGCCGGTTCGGGCGGGGCGCGATGGTAGGGCTCTCCGGCGGGCACGAGCAACAGGCGTTCCAGGCCGATTTCGTCGCGAAAGGCGCGAGCCATGCGCAGATGCGCATGGTGGAAGGGATCGAACGTGCCTCCGAACAACCCGACGGCGGGGAGCGTCACGGCGCCTCGTCGAGGCCGGGATAGCCATCGACCACCAGATCCAGGGATCCGGTGCCCGGGTCGATCACCAGGCCGTGTACCGGGATGTCCCGGGGAATCAGCGGGTGCTGGCGGATCATGCTGACCGTATGGCGCACGCTTTCCTCGACATTGGCGAAGCCTTTCAGCCAGTTGTCCAGGTCGATGCCGGCCGAGCGCAGCGTGACGATGGTTTCCTCGCTGATACCGCGCTCCCGGGCCGCCTCGAGGATCGCATGGGGGTCGATGGCGTTCATGCCGCAATCGCGATGGGCGACGACGCAGATTTCCTCCGCCCGCAGGGCGTACACCGCCACCACGAGACTGCGCATGACCGAACCCCATTGATGGGTGACCAAAGCGCCGGCGTTCTTGATCAGCTTGGCGTCGCCGTTCTTCAGGCCCATCGCCTTGGGCAGCAGTTCGACAAGGCGCGCATCCATGCAGGCGAGCACGGCCAGGTTCTTGTCGGGGAATTTGTCGGTCTTGAGGGCTTCGTATTCTTTACGTTCGACGAAGCCACGGTTGTACTCCAAGAGACTGTTGAGCAAGCTCATTCGGTCCAACCTCCAAAATAGATGAATTGCTCCAGGCGGGGCGACATGGTACCACTTCTGGCCGCGGCGTTCACCCGGGGAGTCGGTATTTTACCACCGTGCTTCATGATCTTCGGTGACGCCGGCGAGCCGGTCCACGGACAGCGTCCGCCCGCTGAGCGGGTCGCGGACGGTTCCGTGAAAATGCCCGACCGGTTGCACATAGCGGCTCGCCGCCACGAAAAAGTCGCGGTTTTCATGGCGGGCGCCGCACGGCTCGAAGACCAGGTCGAGCAACCCGTCCGCAGTGCGTACCGTCCATGGCGCGAGCGGATCGCCGGCGTCGAAACCGAATGTCGCCGCCGCCAGGCGGTAGAGACGGTTGTCGAGCCACAGCGCGTTTTCGGCATCGCCCATATAGCCTTCCTGCAGGTTGAAGCCGAGTCCAGGCCGATGGGCGCTGGCCCAGCGCCACGCCGTCGTGCGGGCGAGTAGCCCGTCCGAGCGGTCAAGGCTCGCTGACGCCTTGTCGAATCGCCACTGGCGATCGCCCGCCGTCACGGTTCCCTGGGCCGGCAAGGCGCCGGTTTTCAGGGTGGCGTGGGCGGCCCAGTTGGCCGGCGCGATGCTGGCGAGAACCGGCGGCATGCCGGCAAGTTCGATCGCCGCGTCCAGCCGGAGCGCTTCCGAGCGGATCACCAGTTCCAGCATGCTGCCGCGTCGTTGCATGGCGATGACGCGTTTCGCGCGTTCGAAGCGGGCATCGCCGAACGACGCCTTATCGATGCGGACGGGCATGAACGGTATGCCGTCAAGGGACAGCGAGGCGGCGACGGCTCCGCTCGCGTAATCGAACAGATAAGCGAAGGCCGCGCTGGTCCAGCCGGCGTCGACCACGGCCATGCCGAGAAAGAACGCGTCATGGGAGACGGCCGCGTACTGCCAGCGCTTGTGATGCAGCCTGCGGGTCAGGCGCCGCGCCGACGGCAAGGCCAGCGGTCCCCAGTCAAGGGAGGGAATGATGCCTTCGTACATGCCGAATGCCGGCGTACCCGTGGCGCCGAACAGGGTTGACGGCGCGGGGGGCAATGGCTGGGTGGTCATCGCCATTCTCCTGATGCATTTGGAATGACAAGTCTAAAGCAAATCCAGCGGAATCTTCAGGTAGCGCACTCCGTTATTTTCCGGGCGGGGCAGCGCGCCGCCCCTCAGGTTCACCTGTATGGACGGAATCATCAATGCCGGCACCCCGAGTTGGCCATCGCGGGTTTCGCGCAACGCGACAAATTCCCGCTCGCCGATGGCGTCATTCAGGTGTATGTTGTGCGCCCTCTGTTCTCCGGCGAAATGGCAGGGTACCGGCTCCGCGCCGTTCGCCGGATAGTCGTGGCATAGATGCAGCCGGACGGTGTCGCCTAGGGACAACAGTCGTCTGGCCGATTGGTACAGGATCGCGGCATCGCCGCCGGGAAAATCGCAGCGGGCCGAACCGCTCTCGGGAGAGAATAGCGTGTCGCCGATAAAGACATCGTTACCGGTCCGGAACGCCATGTCGGCGGGCGTGTGGCCCGGCACCGACAGGGCTGTCGCGGCAAGGGCGCCGATCGGGAAGGTTTCGCCGTCTCGGAACAGGTGGTCGAACTGGCTGCCGTCTTCCGGGATTTCCCCTGCCGTGTTATAGACACGGTTGAAAATGCGGATCACTTCGACAACGCGCGCGCCGATGCCGAGTCGCCCGCCCACGCGCTGCTTGAGCCAGGCGCCCGCGCTCAGGTGATCGGCGTGCACATGGGTTTCGAGCAGCCATTCGACATGGAGCCGCTCCTGGCCGATGAAGGCGGCGAGCCGTTCGGCGCTATCGTGACGGATGCGTCCGCTGGCCGGGCAGTAATCCAGAACGGGATCGATGATGGCGGCCGACCCTCCCGGCTCGTCAAAGACGATGTGACTGAACGTGTGGGTGACGGGATCGAAAAACGACTGAATGCGGGCCTGCATGAGCGGTCTCCTGCAAATGGGTTGCAATCAGTATACAATTAAATATAATGATCGCAAGGCACGATCATTCCGTACAGAAGGTACACCATGGATCTGAACGT
This sequence comes from Paludibacterium paludis, assembly GCF_018802605.1. Lineage (NCBI taxonomy): Bacteria > Pseudomonadati > Pseudomonadota > Betaproteobacteria > Neisseriales > Chromobacteriaceae > Paludibacterium > Paludibacterium paludis. The sequence goes on from NZ_CP069161.1 coordinate 282,221, forward strand.
TGTGAGAGAAAACGCCTCGCGGGCGTGTGCCCTGTTGAAGAGCCTGGCCAACGAGGACCGGCTCCTGCTGCTGTGTCAGCTGGTGGACGGGGAAAAAACCGTCTCGGAACTGGAACGGCTGACCGGCATCCGGCAACCGACGCTGTCACAGCAGCTGGGCGTGTTGCGCAACGAAAACCTGGTCAGCACCCGTCGGGAAGGCAAGTGGATCTACTACAGCATCGGCAATCCGCAGGTCATGACCATGCTGGAGACGCTTCACGGTCTTTTCTGTCGGGAGACCTTCGGAGAAATGGATCTCAATGAGTCTCGATCTTGAACACTTCCAGCCCTGGCTCGCCTTTGCCGGAGGCTTGGCGATCGGCGCGGCCGCCGCGCTCCTGGCGGCGCTGAACGGCCGGATCGCCGGAATCAGCGGTATTCTCGGTGGTCTTGCCGATCGCGCCGGCGACTGGGGCTGGCGGCTCGCTTTCGTGGCGGGGCTTGTCGCCGCGCCGTGGCTTTCCCCCCTGGTTTTGCCGGCCGGTCTGGCGTTGCCGCCCGACAGGGGCGGCTCTTTTGCCGTGCTGATCCTGGCGGGCGTGCTGGTCGGCTTTGGCACCCGCATGGCGTCCGGATGCACCAGCGGACACGGCGTGTGCGGTCTTGCGCGGCTCAGCCCGCGTTCCCTGGTCGCGGTGCTCTGTTTCATGGCATCGGGTTTCGCCACGACTTTCATTGTGGAGCACCTGCTGTGAAATGGTTGACAACACTGACCGCCGGTCTTGCCGGGCTGCTGTTCGGACTGGGGCTGATCGTATCCGGGATGGCCGATCCTGCCAAAGTGCGCGGATTTCTGGATCTGGCGGGGGCCTGGAACCCCAGTCTGGCCTTCGTGATGGGTGGCGCCATTCTGGCCGCGTTCCTGCCGTTCCGTTTTCTGGCTTCCCGCCGCGCCAGCCTGCTGGGCGAACCTCTGCGCTTGCCGGCGCGCCGTGACATTACCCGGCCGCTTGTCGTCGGCAGCCTCCTGTTCGGGGCGGGCTGGGCCCTGGCCGGAGTGTGTCCGGGGCCGGCGCTGGTGCGCCTGGGATCGGGGTCGGCCGATGCGCTGGTGTTCACCCTGTCCATGCTCGCCGGCATGAAACTGTTTTCCCTGTACGACGCGCGATGCCGCTGAGCGGATGGCTGCCCCGGTGGATGACCGGATACCGGCGGCACTGGTGGTGGGGCGATGTCACGGCGGCCGTTGTCGTTACCCTCTTGCTGGTTCCCCAGAGCCTCGCCTATGCCGCCGTGGCGGGGTTGCCCGCCGGGATTGGCCTGACGGCCAGTGTCGTGCCGCTCGTCATTTATCCCTTCACCGGAAAAAGCCATGCCCAGTCCGTCGGGCCGATGGCCGTCACCTCGCTGATGGTGCTGGCCACACTCTCGAAGTTCGCCACTCCCCATGGCGCCGACTATGTGGCGCTCGCCGCGTTGCTGGCGCTGCTGTCGGGCGCGATGCTCGTCCTGATGGGCATGCTGCGATTCGGTTTTTTGGCGGATCTGGTGTCCGGGCCGGTGATGGCGGCGTTTCTGGCCGCCTCGGCGGGGTTGATCATCGTGTCCCAACTGGCCGCGCTGGCCGGGCTGCCCGGCGGTGGCACCGCCTTGCCCTCGCTTCTGGCCCATCTTTGGCGAGTCCGGGGGGCGCTGGATCCGGCCGCGGCCGGTTTCGGTCTGGTCTCGCTGGCCCTGTTCGCCGGATTGCGGCGTGTCGTCGCGCCGTCGCTGCTGTCGGCCGGCGTGAGCGAACGCATGGCCCAGGCGGCCGGCCGGGCGGTCCCCTGCCTGGTCATTCTTGCCGGGATGGCCGTCTGCCGTTACCTGCTGCCCGGTTTGCCACGGGTCGGCGAGGTGCCGTCCGGAGTCCCTGAGCTGGCGTTGCCGTGGTCCGTGCTGGGGCGCGTGCCGGACCTGGTCGTTCCCGCCTTTTTCATCGCGATCGTGAACTATGTGCAGAGTCTGTCTGTCGCACAATGGCTGGCGCAACGCCGCGGCGATACGGTGGATCCGGATCGCGAACTGCTCGCGATTGGGCTGTGCAATCTGGGCGCCGGGGCGTTCGGCGCGTTCCCGGTGACGGGCGGACTGACCCGCTCGGTCGTCAACGAATCGGCCGGCGCGCAGACCCAGCTCGCTTCGCTGATGACCGCGGCGCTGATGCTGTCGGTCATGCTGTTCGCCGGCCGTGCGCTCGCGTGGCTGCCACTGCCCGCGCTGGCGGCCACCATCATCGTCTCGGTGTCGGGCATGCTGACATTCGCTCCGTTGGTCCGCGCCTGGCGTACCGACCGGGCCGATGCCGCCGCCTGGGCGGCGACATTCGGCCTGGTGCTGCTGCTCGGAGTCGACGCCGGTATCATCGCCGGCGTGGTGGTGTCGTTGGCCAGCTGGCTGTGGCGCAGCCGCCAGCCGCACATGGCCGAGGTGGGCCGCGTGCCGGGTACCGAACATTTCCGCAATGTGCTGCGCTACGATGTCGAGCGCCTGCCGGGCGTGCGGATGCTGCGCGTCGATGAAAGTCTGTATTTCGGAAACCAGCGCGTGGTGCGGGAGCGCATACTCGAACGGGCCGGAGGCGACGGGGGTATCCGGTTTCTGGTTCTGGTGATGAGCGGGGTCAACCGGGTCGACGCTTCGGCGCTCGCCATGCTGTCCGATCTGGACGGCGCCTTGGCGGAACGCGGCGTGACGTTGTATCTTGCCGAAGTGAAGGGGCCTGTCGGCGACGTTCTCGAACGGGGTGGACTGCTGGCGGGCTTCTCGGGCAGGATATTCCTGTCCGCCCACGCGGCCTGGCGGTTCTTGTCGATGCCGGCCGATTTTCAGATTTGAGCGCGAAAGCGGCGACCCCGGTTCTCCGCCGTTTTTGCCCTGTTTGCGAGCCGCATGAAAAAACTACTTGTCGCGCTGCTGGCTGGCGCCACCCTGATGCAACCGATCGCCCTGTACGCGGATTTGCCGGATCTGGGCGAGATTTCCGATACCTCCCTGACCCTGGCCGACGAGGCCCGGATCGGCCGCGATGCGATGCGGGCGTTGCGGGAAGAGGGGGCCATTATCGACGACACCGAGATCAATACCTATTTGCAGGCGATCGGCGGCAGGATGGCGTCCGGCGCCAAAATCCCCAACCTGCATTTCACGTTCTTTGGCGTCAACGATTACGGGATCAACGCGTTCGCGATGCCTGGCGGGTATATCGGGGTCAACGCGGGACTGATCCTGACCTCGCAAAGCGAGGGAGAGCTCGCCTCGGTGATCGGGCACGAAATGGCCCACGTCACCCAGCGGCATATCGCCCGCGCGCAAGCGGCGAATTTTCCCAACCAGCTGATCATGCTCGCGACCATCGCCGCCGCCGTGCTGGCGTCGCGCGCCGGGGGCGGGCAGGCCGCAGCCGGCGCGGTGAACGCCGGCATGGGGCTGGCCATGTCGAATCAGCTCGCGTTTTCGCGCGATTTCGAGCGCGAGGCGGACCGGGTGGGCATGCAGTACTTGTCGGCGGGCGGCTTCGACGTGCGCAACATGCCGCAGTTTTTCGAGCGCATGCAGCAGGTGAACCGGTTCAACGACAATAACGCCTACGCTTTCTTGCGCACGCACCCGGTCACCGGCGAGCGGATCAGCGAAGCGCAGAACCGCGCCGAGGGCTATCCGGTGAAAATGAAGCCGGACAGCACCGACTACCTGCTGGTGCGCGAGAAGCTTCGCCTTGGCAACATGGAAGGACAGGACGCGATCAAGTATTACGAGGCCGCGTTGCAACGGCGCTTGTTCCTCAGCGAAGGCGCGGTCTGGTATGGCATGGCGCGCGCGCGTCTTGCCGGACACGACACGGCCGGTGCGCGCCAGGCGCTTTCCGAGGCGAGACGGCTGCTGCCGCCCGACCCGATGCTCTTCACCCTGGAGGCCGATATCGACCGGGAGTCCGGCAAGCTGTCCGCCGCGCTTGTCGCGTACCGGCAAGGGCTGGCCGCGTTCCCCGACAATCCCGCCCTGATGCAGGGAGAACTCGCCGCGCTGATCGACACGGGCGACCGGGTCACCGCGCTGGCCAAGGTGCGGACCCGGCTCGACCGTTTCCCGGCGGATTCCGAACTTTACCGGCTGCAAGCCCGTCTTTATTCCGAGAAGGACGCCCTGCGCTATCACGCCGCACTGGGGAACGCCTACTATTTCGATCGCCGTTTCGAAGCGGCGCTCGAGCAGTACCACTTGGCGGCCAAGGCGCCGGGCGAGGACTTCTACCTGCGCTCCTCGATCGAGGCGCGCACTCGCGAGTTGGAAAAAATGCTCAAAGATGAAAAGAACAAAGCGAAATAGTCATACAAACGTTCCAAATTGGCATGCCGCGCTGGCAAAAAAACAACATGGTGCGATGCAATAAGCGGCGCGGCCGGCCTGATTTCGAGTAAATAGCCCAGAGTCCTATTCCTTTTCGAACTGGCGGCGTTTTACACTGCAGGCAACCCGGTTCGTTGTTCGCAACCGAACATTTTTATTAGTTTTTTGTTCGTTTATAATCCTGATTGCTGGCGCGGATTCAAATTCGATCCCGAATGACGCATAACGATAGGGGATCGCTCCTCTCCCGCGCCCATGAAACCAAGATGTGAGGATGAGATATGGCTGCAACCTTCCCGGACGATATCGACCCGCTGGAAACGAATGAATGGCTGGAGGCCCTCGAATCGGTGCTCTTGACCGAGGGGCCGGAGCGCGCCCACTACCTGCTGGAGAAGCTGGTCGAGCGCACCCGCAGCCGCGGCGCGCACCTGCCTTTCGATGCGACCACGGCCTACCAGAACACCATCCCCGTCGGGCGCGAGAAAAAATCGTCCGGCGACTTCGAAATGGAACACCGCATTCGCTCGATCAACCGCTGGAACGCCATGGCCATGGTGCTGCGCGCCGGCAAGAAAGAGCTCGAGCTTGGCGGTCACATCGCCAGCTTCCAGTCGGCGGCCACGCTCTACGATGTCGGCTTCAACCACTTCTGGCGCGCGCCCAACGACGAGCAGGATGGCGATCTGGTGTATTTCCAGGGTCACTGCGCGCCGGGCGTGTATGCCCGCGCCTACATCGAAGGCCGTCTCTCCGAAGAGCAATTGGATAATTTCCGTCAGGAAGTCGACGGCAAGGGGCTGTCGTCCTATCCCCATCCGTGGCTGATGCCGGACTTCTGGCAGTTCCCGACCGTCTCGATGGGCCTTGGCCCCTTGATGGCCATCTACCAGGCGCGGTTCCTGAAATATCTGGAAAGCCGCGGTCTCGCCCGGACTCCCGGCCGCAGGGTATGGTGCTTCTGCGGCGACGGCGAGATGGACGAGCCCGAGTCCCTGGGCGCGATCAGCCTGGCGGCCCGCGAGGGACTCGACAACCTGATCTTCGTGGTGAACTGCAACCTGCAACGCCTGGATGGCCCGGTGCGCGGCAACGGCAAGATCATCCAGGAGCTGGAGGGAGACTTCCGCGGTTCCGGCTGGAACGTGCTCAAGGTGATCTGGGGCAGCCGCTGGGATCCGCTGCTGGCGATGGACAACAAGGGCCTGCTGAAAAAGCGCATGGACGAATGCGTGGATGGCGATTACCAGACCTTCAAGTCCAAGAATGGCGGATATGTCCGGGAGCACTTCTTCGGCAAGTATCCGGAGCTGCGCGAGATGGTCGCCAACATGTCCGACGACGAGATCTGGAATCTCAATCGCGGCGGCCATGATCCGCACAAGGTCTTCGCGGCCTACCACGAAGCGGTGAACAACGCCCGCGGCCGCCCGACCGTGATCCTCGCCAAGACCATCAAGGGCTATGGCATGGGAACGTCCGGCGAGGCGCAGAACATCGCCCACCAGGCCAAGAAAATGGATCTGGAGTCGATCCGTCGATTCCGTGACCGGTTCGGCATCCCCATCCCGGATGACAAGCTGGCCGAGGTGCCGTACTACAAACCGGCCGAAGACAGTCCCGAGATGGTTTACATGCGCGAACGCCGCAAGGCCCTCGGCGGCTACCTGCCGGCGCGCCGTCCGGTGCAGGCGCCGCTGGCGATTCCGGGGCTGCATGTGTTCGACGCCCAGCTCAAGGATTCGGGCGAGCGCGAGTTCTCCACGACCATGGCCTTCGTGCGCATGCTCGGCACCTTGCTCAAGGACAAGAACATCGCGCGCCAGATCGTGCCGATCGTGCCTGACGAGTCCCGGACGTTCGGCATGGAAGGCATGTTCCGTCAGTACGGCATCTGGTCGTCGATGGGTCAGAACTACGTGCCGCAGGATCATGACCAGCTGATGTTCTACAAGGAGTCGCGCGACGGCCAGATGCTGCAGGAAGGCATCAACGAACCGGGCGCCATGTCGTCGTGGATCGCGGCGGCGACAAGCTATGCCAATAATGGCATCCCGATGATTCCGTTCTACATCTACTATTCGATGTTCGGCTTCCAGCGCATCGGCGACCTGGCCTGGGCCGCGGGCGACATGCGCGCGCGCGGTTTCATGCTGGGTGGCACGGCGGGCCGCACCACGCTGAATGGTGAAGGGTTGCAGCACGAGGATGGCCACAGCCACATCCAGGCCGGCCTGATTCCCAACTGCATCAGTTACGACCCGACCTATGCTTACGAGCTGGCGGTGATTCTTCAGGACGGACTGTCCCGCATGTACGTGAACCAGGAGGACGTGTTCTACTACATCACCCTGATGAACGAAAACTACGCGCATCCGGCCATGCCGGCCGGCGCGGAAGAGGGCATCCTCAAGGGCATGTACCTGCTGCGCGACGGTGGCGACGCCGAAGTGAAGGTGCAGTTGATGGGCTCGGGCACCATTCTGCGCGAAGTGATCGCCGCAGCGGACCTGCTGCGCAACGATTTCGGCGTCTCCGCCGACATCTGGAGCGCGACCTCGTTCAACCTGCTGCGCCGCGACGGCATGGAGGCCTCGCGCTGGAACATGCTCAATCCGCTGGAGGCGCCGCAGGTGCCCTACGTGACCGCGCAACTGGCCGACCGCAAGGGACCGGTGATCGCGGCGACCGACTATATCCGCAACTATGCCGACCAGGTCCGCGAATACGTGCCGGGCCAGTACGTCGTACTCGGCACCGACGGTTTCGGACGTTCCGATTCCCGCGGCAATCTGCGTCAGTTCTTCGAAGTCGACCGTCATTATGTCGCCGTGGCCGCCCTGTCGGCGCTGGCGCGCGAGGGTCGGATCGAAGCGGCGCGCGTTGCCGAGGCCATCAAGCGCTATGGCATCGACACGGCCAAGCTGCCGTCCTGGAAGGCATGAGCGGGGAACCTACACTATGAGCAATCTGATTGAACTGAACGTGCCGGATATCGGCGGACACAGCAATGTCGATGTGATCGAGGTGTTCATCCTGCCGGGTCAGACGGTGGCGGTGGACGATTCCCTCATCACCCTGGAAACCGACAAGGCCACCATGGATGTTCCGGCGAGCCACGCCGGGGTGGTCAAGGAGGTTCGCGTCAAGGTCGGCGACAAAATCAGCGAAGGCGGCGTGATCGCCCTGATCGAGGTGTCGGACCCGGCAAGCGCCGAAGCGCCAAGCCCGGCGCCGGCTCAGGCCTCCGCCCCCTCCACGGCGCCCGCCGCCGCGCCCGCGACGAGCGGCGCCCCCGCCGAAATCCGTATCCCGGATATCGGCGGCCATAGCGGTGTGGACGTGATCGAAGTGGCCGTGAAGCCTGGCGATACCATCGCCGTGGACGACACGCTGGTGACGCTCGAGACCGACAAGGCGACCATGGATGTGCCGGCGACGCTGGCGGGCGTGGTCAAATCGGTCGCGATCAAGGTTGGCGACAAGGTCGGCCAGGGCGATCTGATCGTGGTGGTCGAGGGCTCGGCCTCCTCAGCTGTGGCTCCGGCAAGTCCCGCGCCGGCGCCCGCTCAGGCCACCCCGGCTCCCGCCCCGGCCCGGGCCGAGCCGGCCGCTCCGTCCGCCGCGTCGACCAGCGTCGACGAGGCGTCCTTCGCCCGCGCCCACGCCGGGCCGTCGGTACGGCGCCTCGCGCGCGAGCTGGGCGTCGACCTTTCCCGCGTGGCCGGCACCGGCCGCAAGGGGCGGATTGTCGAATCCGACGTGAAAGCCTACGTGAAGTCGCTGATGAGCGGCGTCGCGGCCGCTCCGGCGGCCTCGGCTGCCCCGTCCAACGGCTCCGGCCTCGATCTCTTGCCGTGGCCGAAAGTCGATTTCGCGAAATTCGGTCCGGTGGAGACGGCGCCGCTGTCGCGCATCAAGAAGATCTCCGGCGCGAACCTGTCGCGCAACTGGGTGATGATTCCCCATGTGACGCAGTTCGACGAAGCCGACATCACCGAGATGGAAGCGTTCCGCAAGGCCATGGGCGAAGAGCTCAAAGCCGAGGGCGTGAAACTGACGCCGCTGGCCTTCCTGATCAAGGCGTCGGTCGCGGCGTTGAAGAAATTCCCGGAATTCAATGCGAGCCTGGATGGCGACAATCTGGTGCTCAAACAGTATTTCCACATCGGCTTCGCCGCCGACACGCCGAACGGTCTCGTGGTGCCGGTGATTCGCGACGCCGACAAGAAAACCCTGTCGGAAATCGCTCAGGAAAGCTCGGCGCTGGCGAAAAAGGCCCGCGACGGCAAGCTGACTCCCAACGACATGCAGGGGGGCTGCTTCAGTATCTCCAGCCTTGGCGGTATCGGCGGCACGGCGTTCACGCCGATCATCAATGCGCCGGAAGTGGCGATCCTGGGCGTGTCCCGCTCGGCCATCAAGCCGGTATGGAACGGCAAGGAGTTCGCTCCGCGCTTGATGCTGCCGCTGTCGCTGTCCTATGACCATCGCGTCATCGACGGCGCTTCCGCCGCGCGCTTCACGAGCTATCTTGCCCAGGTGCTGGCCGATATCCGCCGTCTGATGCTGTGACAGGAACTGCAATGAGTCAAACCATGGAATTGAAGATCCCCGATATCGGGGGGCACAACAATGTCGATGTGATCGAGGTGTTCGTCAAGCCGGGCGATACGGTGAAAGTGGACGACTCCCTGATCACCCTGGAGACCGACAAGGCCACCATGGACGTGCCGTCGACCCACGCGGGCGTGGTCGCCGAAGTGCGCATCGCGGTCGGCGGCAAGGTGTCCGAGGGCGATGTGATCGTCGTGTTGGAAGCCGCTGCGCAATCCGGCGCTTCGCCCTCCGCGGAAAACACCGGTGTGGCGTCGGCGCATACCGAAGCGGGCAGCGTGCCTGCCGCGCCGGTTCCCGCCACACATGCCGGTGGCGCCGACATCGAATGCGACATGATGGTGCTGGGCGGCGGGCCCGGCGGCTACTCCGCGGCCTTCCGCTCGGCGGATCTGGGGCTCGATACGGTGGTTGTCGAACGGTTCGCGACCCTTGGCGGCGTCTGCCTCAACGTCGGCTGCATCCCGTCCAAGGCGCTGCTGCACAACGCCGCGGTGATCGACGAGGTCAAGCACCTGGCGGCCAACGGAATCCGTTTCGGCGACCCGGAGATCGACATCGACGGTCTGCGCGGCTATAAGGAAAACGTCATCGCCAAGCTCACCACCGGGCTCGCCGGGATGGCCAAGGCGCGCAAGGTCCGTGTGGTGCGCGGCATCGGCCGTTTCATCGATCCCCACCACATCGAGGTCGAACTGACCGACGGCCCGGGCAAGGCCGTCACCGGCGAGAAGAGAGTGGTGCGCTTCAAGCAGGCCATCATCGCGGCCGGCTCGCGCGTGGTGAAGCTGCCGTTCATTCCGGACGATCCGCGCATCGTCGACTCCACCGGCGCGCTGGAGCTCAAGGCGGTGCCGCAAAAAATGCTGATCATTGGCGGCGGCATCATCGGGCTGGAAATGGGCACGGTCTATTCCACGCTCGGCGCCCGCCTCGATGTGGTGGAAATGATGGACGGCCTGATGCAGGGCGCGGATCGCGATCTCGTCAAGGTATGGGAAAAAATGAACGTCCACCGTTTCGACCGGATCATGCTCAAGACGCGCACGGTCGGCGTCGAACCCCGCGAGGATGGCATCTGGGTCAGCTTCGAGGGCGAGCAGGCGCCGGAAGGTCCGCAGCGCTACGACCTGGTGCTGGTCGCGGCCGGTCGCGCGCCGAACGGCAAGCTGATCGGCGCCGAGAACGCCGGCGTGACGGTATCCGAGCGCGGATTCATTCCGGTCGACAAGCAGATGCGCACCAATGTGCCGCACATTTTTGCCATCGGGGACCTTGTCGGCCAGCCGATGCTGGCGCACAAGGCCGTGCATGAAGCGCATGTCGCCGCTGAAGTGGCGGCCGGTCACAAGGCCTTCTTCGATGCCCGGGTCATCCCCGGCGTGGCCTACACCGACCCGGAAGTGGCCTGGGTCGGCATGACCGAGGAAGAAGCCAGGGCGCAGGGCGTGAAACTCGAGAAGTCGGTGTTTCCATGGGCGGCTTCGGGACGCGCGATCGCCAACGGTCGCGACGAGGGTTTCACCAAGCTGCTGTTCGATGCGCAGACGCATCGCATTGTCGGTGGCGGGATCGTCGGCACCCACGCCGGTGACATGATCGGTGAGATCTGCCTGGCGATCGAAATGGGCTGCGATCACGAGGATATCGGCAAGACCATCCATCCGCACCCGACCCTGGGGGAATCGATCGGCATGTCCGCGGAGGTGTTCGGCGGAGTGTGTACCGACTTGCCGCCGCAACGACGCAAATAATTCGTGTCAGAAAGTACCATAATGCGACGAGGCCCGCCCTCGTCGCTTTTTTTGTTTTACCATGTGCCCATTGCCGTGAAAGCCGGAGCCATGCGACCCCACCCGCCGATCTTCCGCATCCTGATCCTGACTGGCGCGCTATGCGTCTTGCCGTCCCCGGCGCTCGCCGCGGTCGACTATGCCGTACGCGTCGATGCCCCGGCGCCGCTGGCCGCACTGCTTGCCGAACACCTTTCGCTCGTCACGGATCGCAAGGATCCCGATATGGACGAGGCGCTGCTTGACGCGATGGTGCGCGACACCCCCGAAGAGGCGGTCAAACTGCTGGAAACGGAGGGGTATTTCGCCGCGCAGGTCCGCGTCGACACCGAACCTGGCAAGACGCGCGGCTATGTGGTGAAGGTCGAGCCGGGACACGCGGCGACGGTCGCCGATGTGACGATCCGGCTGACCGGCCCGATCCACGGGGAAGAGGATTTTCAGGGGCGGTACGCCGCGGTGCTGGAAGCCTGGACTTTGCCGATCGGCGCCCCCTTTCGCCAGTCCGACTGGGAGGACGGTAAGAAGGCGACGCTAAGGCTGCTGCTCGTCGACCGTTTCCCCATGGCGCGCATCGCCCATAGCCGGGCGCTGGTCGATCCAGTCACGCGCAAGGTGGATCTGGATGTCGAACTGGACAGCGGCCCGCGCGTCGAGTTCGGTGCGCTGGCCATCAAGGGGCTCGAGCGCTATCCGCCGAGCGTGGCCCGGGGGCTGGCGGATTTCCGGGAAGGCGATCCCTACCGGCTGGACAAGCTCCTCGCCTATCAGTCGGCGCTCGAACAGTCTCCGCACTTTTCCACCGCCATTGTCAGCGCCAACCTGCAGCGCTTCAGCGACGGCAAGGTGCCGGTGGAGGTGGATTTGACAGAATTTCCGCGCCAGAAGCTGGAGTTGGGTCTGAACTATGGCACGGATGTCGGGCTGGGTACTCGTATCGGTTACGAGCATTACAATATTTTCCGGCGAGGCTATACCGGCTCGCTGGTGTACGACTGGAAAAAAAGCGAGCAGCAGTTTTCCCTTGGGCTTGGCTTGCCGCGTCAATCCGACGGCTATGCGCATTCGGCGACCTACGCCTACAAGCGCACCGATACCAATAACGTCATCGAGCTGTCCCACTCCGCCGGGCTGTGGCGCACGCGTTCGCGCGGCAAGATCGAGGCCCGGCTCGGGCTGGAATACCTCGCCGACAGCCAGAAAGTGGCCGGGAACACAACCATCAACCGGGCATTGATTCCATCGTTCGGCTGGACACGCCGCTCCGTGGACAATCCCCTGCGCCCGCGCTCCGGCCTCTTGATCGACTCCAAATTGTCCGGCACGATCGGCGGCGCGTTGTCCAATACCTCGTTCGTGCGCGGCTATCTGAAAGCCACCGCCTACTGGACGCCGTTTCCCGGATGGGGAACCTGGGTGGGACGCACCGAGCTTGGTCAGGTCTGGGCCAACGATACCGACCAGGTCCCGTCTTCCCTGCTGTTCAAGGCGGGCGGCAGCAACAGCGTTCGTGGTTACGATTATCAGGCGCTGGGCGTGCCGGGGCCGGACAATAGCGTGCTCGGCGGCCGGGTGCTCGCCACGGCCAGTGTCGAATACCAGATCCCCGTGATGCGCGACTGGGCGCTGGCGCTGTTCACCGACGTTGGCGACGCGAGCCAGAGTTGGAAGTCCTACCGCTCCCGTCATGGCAATGGTGTCGGCGTGCGCTGGATGAGCCCGGTGGCGCCACTGTCTTTTGATATCGCCAAAGGAGACAAGCTCCGTTGGTACCTCAGCCTCGGGCTGGCTTTTTGATCGACCGACCTCCATGTCCGATTTCGAACCCGTGAACGATTCCGATACCGTCAGCAAGGCTTCCGGCCCGGCCGCGCCCCGGCCGCGCAAGCGCGGGCGCCGCCTGCTGGCGGGCGCTCTGGCGGCGCTGTTGCTCATGTTTGGCGCCCTGGCCTGGCTGGGCGCGACGGAAGCCGGATTCGCGGTCCTGTGGCGCGCCGCGGCGTGGGCAAGCGGTGGCGCCCTGACTGTCGGCAAGGCCCGCGGCACGCTGATTGACCGGTTTTCCCTTGACGATATTCAGTGGTCCGGGGCGACCGAGCGGGTGAGAGTCACCAATGTGGCTGTCGACTGGTCCGCCGGGGATGTGTGGCGCAGAACGCTGACCATCCGGCGCCTGGCTGTCGGGCACGTGTCCGTGATATCCGTTCCGGGTGCCCGGAAGCCCCCTTCGTCCCCGACCGTCCTGCCCGAGTCCCTGTCGCTGCCGTTCGATGTGAACGTGGACGCGTTGACGCTTGCGAGCCTCGGTTTCGATGGGGAGGGTCCGTCATTGTACGGCGTGTCGGCAAGCTACCGTTATCGGGCCGATAACGGCCACCGGCTGCGCATCGATCGCCTTGATTCTCCCTGGGGCCGGGGACGGGCCGCGCTCTTCGCCGCGGACCGCCGGCCCTTCGCGCTCAGCGGCGATCTGGCCGTGGACGGCAGCGTCGAATCGCTGCCCGTCGCCGGAAAACTGGATGTTTCGGGATCGCTCGCCGCCGTCAGGATTTCGGGGGGGGTGACGGGCAAAGCGGTCAATGCCCGGGTGGATGGCGAGTTCGCGCCATTTTCCACCGACTCCTTTTCCATCGTCCGGCGGCTGGACATTCTGGCCGGCGGAGTGAACCCGCATGCCTGGCTCGCCGATCTTCCCGATGCGCGGCTGAACATCGCCGCTTACCTGAGGCCGGCGGCTGGCCGGGTGAGCGGCGGCATGTCCGTGCTCAACCTGGAACCGGGCGACATGTCGCGCAACCGCTTGCCCGTCCGGTCCATGGCGGCGGAGTTCCTGTTGGGACAGAATGCGCTGGACCTGACGTTTTTGGGGCTGGACATGCCGGCGGGCCACATCCGGTTGAGCGGTACCGTCGGCAACATGCTGGATATGACGCTTGCCCTCAAGGAGGTCGCGCTCAAAGGTATGCATGCCGACGCTCCGGACGATGTGGTCAACGGCGCGTTCAGGATCGGTGGCAGTGTGGCCGAGCCCCGTATCGAAGGCAAAGCGGCCGGCACATGGCTGGGGCTGGAGCTGAACGGTGGCATTGTCTCCTCTCCCTTGCGGCATGTCGCCCTGCGCAAGCTCGGGCTTCGGGCCGGCGGGGGAGAGTTGACGGTCTCAGGATCGCTCGAACTGGAAAAACTGCGCCGTTTCGACGTGTCCGGAGCCCTGTCCCATATCGATCCATCCCGGTTCGGCGCCTCCTGGCCCCGGGGCGACGTGAGCGCCAGGCTCTCGGCGGCCGGGAAACTGGAAAAAGGCCCGGAAGGGCGGCTCAATCTCGTCCTGTCGGAAAGTCGTCTTTCCGGGCAGCCGCTGACCGGCCGGGTCGATGCCGAACTGGTTCCCGAGCGCCTCAAACGTCTGGCGATGGACCTTTCTCTGGCCCGCAACCGTTTGCAGGCGCAGGGCAGTTGGGGGGCCGCGGGTGACCGCTTGAAGTTCGCGCTGGACGCTCCCGCCCTGGGGCTGCTCGGCCCGGGGTTTTCCGGCAGCCTCGACGCCTCGGCGGAGGTCTCCGGCACACCGAAAGTGCCGGTCGTCAGCGGCAGGGTGAAGGCGGATCGCCTGGCGTTGCCCGGAGACGTCTTTGTGCAGAGCCTGTCGGGTGCGGGAGACCTCCGCGCCGACAACGCCAGTCCGTTCCGGGTCGCGGTGTCCGGCGACGGTCTCCGCGTCGCCCAGCGCCGCATCGACGGTTTGCGTCTGGTGCTGGAGGGGACCCGCGCGCGTCACCACCTCGAGTTCGATGGCCGCATGCAGGCCGAACGCCTTACCGAAAGCTGGCTGGTCAGGGCATCCGGAGGATTGGCGCAAGACCGGCTGGTCTGGGGCGGTTCGCTGGACCGGCTGGAACTCGCCGGCAGCGTGCCCGTATCGCTGCAGGCCCCGGTCAGGCTCTCTGTCGCGAAAGACAGCCTGGATATCGGCGCGGCCCGACTGTCCGCCCTGGGGGGTACCCTGGCGCTGGCGTCGCTCTCGCGCAAAGGCGACGGCAGCCTGTCCACCCGGGGGCAATGGCGCGGCCTGTCGCTCGCGGAGCTCGAGCACCTCGTGTCCTTGCCGGTGAAGGCGGCCATGACGCTGGACGCCGAGTGGGCGATCGATACGGCCCGCGAAATCCGCGGGACGATCGGGCTGCGCCGCGCCGCCGGCGATATCCTGCTGCCGGGCTCCGGCAAGGACGGCCAGCCTCTCGGGCTGAACGGCCTCGACGCCACGGTATCGATGGGCAATGGCCAAGCGCAATGGACACTGGCGGCGAGAACCCGTCATGGCGACCTGGAGGGAACCGGCAGTCTGCCACTGGGCAGTCGACTACCGGATGCCCGTACTCCGCTGTCGGGCAATGTGCGTCTGTCCTTGCCGGCGCTGTCCACCTTTGCCGCGCTGGCCGGTCCTTCCCTGGAACTGGGCGGGCGGGTGAACGCTGACCTGTCGTTCAACGGCCCGCTCGGCGCTCCCCATTGGCAAGGGCGTGTGGGAGGAGACCATCTGCTGTTCGCCGACCGCCGCACCGGCATCCGTCTGGCCGACGGCACCCTGGCGGCCCGCATTACGGATGAGCGAGTGGAGCTGGATACGCTGCGCTTCTCCGGCGGCAAGGGGTATGCGACCGCGCACGGCGCCCTGGCCCTCAAGGATGGCGGCCCGGATGCGCGTGTCCAGGTGGAACTCAATGCCTTCAGTGTGTTCGACCGCCCGTCGCGGCGCCTGGTCGTCAGCGGCAATGCGGAGCTGGCCATGGCCGGGCGCAAGGTCAGCCTGACCGGCAAACTGCGCGCCGATCAGGGGCGGGTCGAACTTGCCCGTCTGGGCACTCCGTCGTTGTCCGACGATGTGGTGGTCAAGGGCAGGGCGGCGCCCGAGCCGTCGGCTTTGGCGAGTTTGCCGCTGTCGGTGGCGCTGACGCTCGATCTTGGCGACCGGTTCCGGTTCTCTGGCCAGGGTCTTGACGTGGAGCTGACCGGGCAGGCGCTCCTGACGGCCGAGCCGGGCATGGCCCCAGCGGCCAAGGGGCAGGTCAGAGTTGTCAAGGGTCGCTACAAGGCCTACGGGCAGGATCTTGACATCGAGTACGGTGTCATCAGTTTCGCCGGCCCGCTGGACAACCCGGGACTCAATGTCCGGGCCCGCCGGCGCCTGTCGCCGGTGGGGGCCGGGGTGGAAGTGACCGGCTCGGTGGCGACGCCGCAGATACGCCTGATTGCAGACGAAGCCATGTCCGACAGGGACAAGCTCGCCTGGCTGGTGCTCGGACGCGCGTCGTCGGGGTCGGACAGCGACAACAACTCGATGGCCGCCTCGGCCGGCGCCTTGCTGGCCGGTACGCTCAACGAGCGGATCGGGCTGTTCGACGACCTGGGCATGACCCAGCGCAACGAGCGGACTCTGGCGGATGGGCGAATCAGCCCCGCGGAGCAGGTGGTGACGGTCGGCAAGCAGCTGACCCAGGAGTTCTATCTTGGCTACGAGTACGGTATCACCAGTGCCCATCAGGCCGTGAAGATGATCTACTCGCTCAGCAAGAGCTGGTCGCTGGTGTTGCGGGCGGGCACGGAGGCATCGGCCGAAACCCGCTATACGCTGCGATTCGATTGATGAGGCCTGCATGCCGGCCCGAACGCTTTGAAAGGATGCCGGTTACGTTTCCGGCGCCACCCCTTGGCGGCCGAGTCGCACAACATGTTCTGCCCGCCTTTCTGTTCCCAGGCGAGGGCGGGCTACCCGGATCGCTTTTAGCGGTTAGGCATATTTGCGATCGTCGTAGATATCTGCGTTTGCATTTATCGGTTTTGCGCCGTTAAGGCCGGTCGCCTTTCCCGCTGATACTCCGGCTATCTCACCCTGTCGAAACCAGGTCGGCCCCGTCGATGGTGGAGCCGGCGGGAATCGAACCCGCGTCCAGTATGCCTTACCCTTCGTACGCTACAGCGATACCCGGTCATGGTTGTCGGCCGGGAAGACGGAGCCAGTATTGCCGGATTCTCCGAGCAGCGCTTGCAGAAAACGGCCATGGCGGCAGGGGACTGAAGAGGGATGGCAACAGGCAGGGAAAAAGGCATGCGGATTTTGCCGCGGTCGCCTGCCCGGGGACGTCCGGGCAGGTCGCGCGATTACGCCTTGTCCGCGGCGGTGACTTTACCGTCGATGACCACGGTTTTGCGGCTGGCCAGCAGATCGCCCATCTCCTGGGCCGATTGCGGTCGGCCCATCAGGTAGCCTTGCAGCAGCTGACAGCGCAGGCTGCCCAGGAACTGGCGCTGGGCCTCGGTCTCGACGCCTTCGGCCAGGGTGTCCATGCCCAGCGCTTCGGCCAGGTGGATGATGGCCGAGACGATCGCGGCGTCTTCGCTGTCGTCGGGGAGATCGCAAACGAACGAGCGGTCGATCTTGATGGTGTCGGGCGCGAAGCGCTTGAGGTAGGCAAGGCTCGAGTAGCCGGTGCCGAAGTCGTCCACCGACAGGCGCACGCCCATTTCCTTGATGCGCGCCAATTGACCGGCTGCCATGTCCGGGTCTTCCATCAGCGTGCTTTCCGTCACCTCCAGCTCCAGCAGGCTGCCTTCCAGGCCGTTTTCCCGGAGGGCGTGCTCGACATCCTCGATGAAGTCATGCCGGGCCAATTGCCGCGCCGATACGTTGACGGCCACCGGGATGCAGGGCAATCCGCTGTCGCGCCAGCGCGCCAGTTGCCGGCAGGCCTCGTTGAGCACCCAGCGGCCGATGCCGACGATCAGCCCGGTGTCTTCGGCGACGGGAATGAAGCGATCCGGCGGAATGCGGCCATGCTCCGGATGATTCCAGCGCAGCAATGCCTCGCAGCCGACCAGCCGCCGTGACTTGATGGCGAACTGGGGCTGGTAAACCAGTTCGAGTTCGTTGTTTTCCAGGGCTTGGCGCAGATGGGATTCGAGCAGTAAACGCTCGGTGACCTGTTCGTTCATGCGCCGCGCATAGAACTGATAGGTGTTCCGCCCGCTTGATTTGGCGTGATACATGGCCAGGTCGGCGTTCATCAGCAAGGTCTGGATGTCCTCCCCGTCTTCCGGACAGACGCTGATGCCGATACTGGCCGATACGACAAGCGTGTGGCCCGCGACCACGAACGGGCGGTGCAGGATATCGAGCAGGCTTTGGGCCGCGTGTCCGGCCTCTTCCGGCGAGTCAAGGTCGGGCAGGATCAGGACGAACTCGTCGCCACCGGTGCGGCCGACCGTATCGATCGGCCGCAGGGCGCCGGCGAGGCGGTCGGCGACCATCTTGAGCAGCTCGTCGCCGTTGCCGTGCCCCAGCGAATCGTTGATGTTCTTGAAATGGTCGAGGTCGACAAACAGCACGGCGAGCTGATGCAGGTTTTTTTGCGCGGCGCGAATGGCCTGCTGCAGCCTGTCGTGGATCAGCACACGGTTGGGCAGGTCGGTGAGGAAGTCGTATTCGGCCAGATGGCGCACGTGCGCTTCCTGGGCCTTGCGCTCGGTGATGTCGGTGAACAGCGCGATGAAGTGCGTGATGGCGCCGTTCTCGTCGGTCAATACGCTGATATTGAGCCATTCCGGAAAAATCTCGCCATCCTTGCGGCGGTTCCAGATCTCCCCCGCCCAGTGGCCGCGCTCCCGGAGCCGCTGCCACATGTCCTCGTAAAAGCTGTCGTTATGGCGCCCGGAGGCCAGAATCGACGGCATCTTGCCGAGGACTTCCGATTCCTCGTAGCCGGTGATTTCGCAGAACAGCCGATTGACAGCCAGAATTCGGCTGTCCGCATCGGTGATCAGAATCGCCTCGTTGCTCGAGTCGAAGACCCGGGCGGCAAGCCGCAACTGATGATCCGAGCGGACCCGCTGGGTGATGTCGCGTCCCGTCACGCACAGATAGTGCTCGCCTTCGTAGTCGATGCTGTTCTGGGTGACTTCCAGATAGGTCGTGGTGTCTCCCGGCTCCGACAGCATCACTTCGTACGTGACGGGCAGGGGCTGGGGAGGGGCGGCGAACAGGGCGGCGAGCCGGGCGGTGCGATCGTCCTGCTCCTCGCCAAGACAGCGTTTGGCGGCATCGTTTTCATACGCCAAGTGTTTGTGCTCATCGAGCAGGCAGACGATGTCCGTCGCATGGTCGACCATGAAGCGCGACAGCAGCAACTCGCGCGAGCGCTCTTTGAGTTCACGGTTGCTCTGCATCAGATCCTTGCGGTAACGCCCGATCAGGGCATTCATCCAGCGCATGAACAGCCAGGAAAACACCACGCCGAGCACGAGCGCGAACAGGGTCATCAGCAGGGTCGCCGATATTCTGAGCTGCAGGGTCCTGTCCAATTCGTCGCGTGCCTTGCGTCCGATGTCGGCGATACTGTCGGTCTCCATGGCCGACACCAATGTCCAGTCCCAGCCGGGCAGACGCCGGACATAGGCCAGGTGCGACACTTCCTTGCCATGACGCTCCGGGGCCGCGTATTCCATGAAGCCGCCCCGGCGGCTCAGTTCCATCATCGCCAGGACCTGAGCGCGCAGCGGGGCGGGCAGCGCCAGATAGTGTCGTCCTTCGAGGGAGGGATCGGCCGGGTAGAGACGCAGCACGCCGTGATTATCGATCAGCAGGGTATTGCCGTCCTCGCCATAGCGCATGCTCGACAGCATGGCCAGGGCATCGCGCTGCATGGCATCTTCGACGTTGGCAACGTATTCCCCGCTGCCGATCAGCCAGCCCGCGGGGTCGAAACGCTTCACGTAGGCGATCTTGTCCGCCATCGTCCGGGTGCCGGGCAAGTACCAGCGGTAATGACTGAAGCCGCTGCCGGAAGGATTGCGCGTCGCGTCGATCAGCCCGCGCATGATGTAGTGCCCGCGGTCATCCTTGTTGTCGATGAGTGGCCGGCCTTCCATGCGCGCGGCGGTGGGAAGGAGCACGCAGCGGCCGTCGAGGGTGTCGATGAAGAAATAGCCGCGGCCGTCGAAGTAGCGCAACGGCCTGAGGGTTTCCACGATCATGCGGCGCAGACGGGCGTCGGATACCCTGCCGTGCTCGCGTTTCCATATCGTATCGACAACGGTATAGGTCTGGTCGACCTGTTCGCGGATCTGGTTGTGCAACTGGGCGGCCGTCCGGTCACGGAATGCCTGCAGGGTCAGCGCCGTGTGATCGCCGTAGGCCTGGAGGTATTCCCGGGCGCGCTTGCCGGTGTCGCTTTCGATGGAGGCTTGCCGGGCGACGAAATCGCGCCAGTGCAGTGTCAGGAAGTAACCCGCCATGGTGATCGCCAGGGCAAAGACGATTGCGAGCGTACCGAACAACTGTAGTCTCGATAGTCGTGATTGAGTGAGCTCCATGTGCGCTGCCGTTTCCCTGGGAAAGAAGAGTATACAAGCTAATTCCGTTGGAATGAGTTAAAAAATCGACGCCATCGCGAAAGCAGTTTGCGGTAGAATGCGCTCCGGGAGTCGGCCAGACAGTCGCCGCGCCGCAAGGCGGGGAGGAAAGTCCGGGCTCCATAGAGCAGGATGCCGGTTAACGGCCGGACGCCGCGAGGCGATGGAAAGTGGAACAGAGAGCTGAACCGCCGATGGCCTTTCTTCGGAAAGGATCAGGCAAGGGTGAAAAGGTGTGGTAAGAGCACACCGCGGACGTGGCAACACGGACGGCAGGCTAAACCCCATCCGGAGCAAGACCAAATAGGGGTGCGTTAACGTGGCTCGCGTTGCACCCGGGTAGGTTGCTTGAGCCCGTCGGCAACGGCGGGCCTAGAGGAATGACTGTCCAACGACAGAACCCGGCTTACCGGCCGACTCCCCCCTTCCTCGCGACACGCCGAATGCATCCCATATCTGTGACAGTCATATGTCATGTCATTTCTTCCGGCTATCAGGATTGCACAAAAAATAAGCAAAATGTTTTTTACCGCCCGGAAAAAAAGCATTACAATAGCCGCCCTTTCCCTCGTAATGCCTTGTTAAACATGCAGATCGGTCCGTACACCCTGAAAAACCGGCTAGTCGTCGCACCTATGGCCGGGGTAACCGATCGCCCGTTCCGCATGTTGTGCAAACGCATGGGCGCCGGCATGGCCGTGTCGGAGATGATCACCTCCAACAAGGCGCTGTGGGGCACTGCGAAAACCCTGCGCCGTGCCGATCACCAGGGCGAGGCGGAGCCGATCTCAGTGCAGATCGCCGGCGCCGATCCGGAGCAGATGGCGCTGGCGGCGCGCGTCAATGTCGAGCAGGGCGCGCAGATCATCGATATCAACATGGGCTGTCCGGCCAAGAAGGTGTGCAATGTCGCCGCCGGTTCCGCGCTGTTGCGCGACGAGGCGCTGGTGGGGCGCATCCTCGAGGCCGTGGTGAAGGCGGTCGACGTTCCCGTGACGCTCAAGACCCGTACTGGCTGGAGCCGCGACAACCGCAATGCGTTGAGGATCGCGAAGCTGGCCGAGTCGTGCGGAATCGCCGCGCTGGCGCTGCACGGCCGTACGCGGGAAGACCTGTACCGGGGCGACGCGGAGTACGACACCATCCGCCAGGTCAAGGCGGCGCTGACGATTCCGGTGATCGCCAATGGCGATATCGATTCGCCGGCCAAGGCGCGCCATGTGCTCGATGCCACCGGCGCCGACGCGATCATGATCGGCCGGGCGGCTCAGGGCCGGCCGTGGATTTTTCGGGAAATCCAGCATTACCTGGATACCGGGGAGACCTTGCCGGCGCCGAAGATCGCCGAGGTGAGGGAGGTCCTGCTCGATCATCTGGACGAGCTTTACGCGTTCTACGGGGAATATTCCGGATGTCGCGTGGCGCGCAAGCATATCGCCTGGTACACCAAGGGTTTGCGAGGGTCCAACGACTTTCGGCAGACCATGTACGCGCTTGAAAGTACGACCGGCCAGAAGGCGGCGGTCGCCCTGTATCTTGATCGACTGGCCGAAGCGTCCGAACGGCTGGAATATATCGAGGCTGACGAGAATGACAACCATGCAGAATAACGAACATATTTCCCAGTCGGTCCGGCTGGCCATGGAGCAGTATTTCAGGGATCTGGACGGGGAAACGCCCTCGTCGATCTACGACATGGTGTTAGCCTGCGTGGAGAAGCCGCTGATAGAAGTCGTGCTGGTCCATACCCAGGGAAACCAGACAAGAGCCGCGGAGTTACTGGGACTGAACCGGAACACTCTGCGGAAAAAAATGAAATCCTATGATTTGATTTGAAGATAAACAGGCCGTCCGACCTCCGGACGGCCTGTTTTTTTGTGTGTGTCTCAACCTAGCGGTGGTAAGAAGAAATGACCAAGATCGAACGAGCGCTGATCAGCGTTTCCGACAAAACCGGAATAGTCGAGTTTGCCAGAGCCCTTGCCGAGAGCGGCGTGGAGATCCTGTCGACGGGGGGAACCGCGAAACTGCTGGTCGACGCCGGCCTGGCCGTGACCGAAGTGTCCGATTACACCGGTTTTCCGGAAATGCTCGACGGGCGCGTCAAGACTCTGCATCCCAAAGTGCACGGCGGCATTCTCGGCCGCCGCGATGTGGCCGAGCATGTCGAAACCATGAAGCGCCATGATATCGGCAATATCGACCTGGTCTGCGTCAATCTTTATCCGTTCGAGGCCACGATCGCCAATCCCGACTGTTCCCTCGAGGAGGCTATCGAGAACATCGATATCGGCGGTCCGGCCATGGTGCGTTCCGCCGCCAAGAACTGGGCGCATGTGGCCATCGTCACCGATGCCGCCGACTACCCGAAGCTGATCGGCGAGTTGCGCGACGGTGGCGGCGCCCTGTCCCGCGCCACCCGTTTCGAATTGGCGAAAAAGGCCTTCACGCATACGTCTGCCTACGATGGCGCGATTTCCAACTATCTCACATCGCTGACACCGGAGAGCCTGTCCGGGCAGCCCGAGCGCCAGGTGTTCCCCGCACGGCTCAACATGCAGTTCATCAAGGTTCAGGACATGCGCTACGGGGAAAACCCGCATCAGGCCGCGGCGTTCTACCGGGACCTGGATCCGGCCGCCGGCGCCATCGCGCATTATCGCCAGTTGCAGGGCAAGGAATTGTCCTACAACAATATCGCCGATGCCGACGCGGCATGGGAGGCCGTGAAAACTTTCGACGATACGGCCTGCGTGATCGTCAAGCATGCCAATCCGTGCGGTGTGGCCGTGGCCGGTTCGACGCTGGAGGCCTACCGTCTGGCGTTCGCCACCGACACCACCTCGGCGTTCGGCGGCATCATCGCTTTCAACCGCGAGGTCGATCTTGAAACGGTCGAGGCCGTGACCGGCCAGTTCCTCGAAGTGTTGATCGCGCCGTCCTTCTCCGCGGATGCCAAAACCGCCATCGCCGCCAAGAAAAACGTCCGGGTGCTGGAAATCCCGCTCGATA
Organism: Paludibacterium paludis; assembly: GCF_018802605.1. Taxonomy (NCBI): domain Bacteria; kingdom Pseudomonadati; phylum Pseudomonadota; class Betaproteobacteria; order Neisseriales; family Chromobacteriaceae; genus Paludibacterium; species Paludibacterium paludis. The sequence goes on from NZ_CP069161.1 coordinate 305,419, forward strand.
CCGGCGCCAACCGCTTCGAGTTGAAGCGCGTCGGCGGCGGGGTGCTGGTGCAGACACCGGATGTTCGCAACGTTACGATGGATGAACTGAAAGTCGTGACGCGCCGCGCGCCGACACCGGCGGAGATGGCCGATCTTCTGTTCGCCTGGCGCGTGGCGAAGTTCGTCAAGTCCAATGCGATCGTGTTCGCCCGCAACGGGCAGACGGCCGGTATCGGCGCAGGGCAGATGAGCCGCGTCGATTCGACGCGGATCGCGTCGCGCAAGGCGGCCGATGCCGGTTTGTCCCTGGCCGGCGCGGTGGCGTCGTCCGATGCCTTCTTCCCGTTCCGCGATGGCATCGATGTGATCGCCGAACAGGGTATCCGCGCCATCATCCAGCCTGGCGGTTCGATGCGCGATGAAGAAGTGGTGGCGGCGGCGGACGAGCATGGCATCGCCATGGTATTGACCGGTTGCCGTCATTTCCGCCATTGATCGGGAGTCTTGTATGAAAGTGATGGTAATTGGCAGCGGAGGACGCGAGCATGCCCTGGCCTGGCGTATCGCCAAATCGCGCCGGGTGTCGCGGGTTTTTGTCGCGCCCGGCAACGCCGGCACGGCGCTGAACCCCGACCTGACCAACGTTCCGGTGACCGATATCGGGGAGCTGGTCGCATTCGCCCGTGCCGAGAAAATCGAATTGACCGTGGTGGGTCCCGAAGCGCCGCTGGCGGCGGGGGTGGTCGACGCCTTCCGTCAGGCCGGCCTGAAGATTTTCGGGCCGACGCGCTACGCCGCCCAGCTGGAAAGCTCGAAGGATTTCGCGAAGGACTTCATGGTGCGCCACGGCATCCCGACGGCGCAGTACCGGACCTTTTCCGATGCCGCCGCCGCTCATGCCTGGGTGGCCGAGCGCGGGGCGCCCATCGTCATCAAGGCCGATGGCCTCGCCGCCGGCAAGGGGGTGGTGGTGGCGATGTCCGAAGAGGAAGCCCACCAGGCCATCGACATGATGCTGGTCGGCAACCGGATGGGGGAAGCCGGCGCCCGTGTCGTCATCGAGGACTATCTTCAAGGCGAGGAAGCGAGCTTCATCGTCATGGTCGATGGCGAGCATGTGCTGCCCATGGCGACGAGCCAGGACCACAAGCGCTTGCTGGATCAGGATCGCGGTCCGAATACCGGGGGCATGGGGGCGTATAGCCCGGCTCCGGTCGTGACCCCGGAGGTGCACGCCAGGGTGATGCGGGAAATCATCATGCCCACGGTGCGTGGCATGAAGGCGGACGGTCACCCTTACACCGGATTCCTCTACGCTGGACTGATGATCGATGCCGAGGGCCGGCCCCGGACGATCGAGTTCAACTGCCGATTCGGCGATCCGGAAACCCAGCCCATCATGGCGCGCCTGAAGTCGGATTTCACCGTGCTGCTCGAGCACGGGGTCAATGGCTCGCTGGACAAGGTCGAAGCGGAATGGGACCGGCGCGTTGCATTGGGTGTGGTGCTGGCGGCGTCGGGTTATCCGGAGGATCCACGCAAGGGGGATCTGATCGCCCCCTTGCCGGCCGACACCGATGACGCGATGGTGTTCCATGCCGGCACCCGGCTCGACGAGGCGGGGCAACTCGTGACCAGCGGCGGCCGCGTGCTGTGCGCGGTGGGACTGGGCGACAGTGTGCGCATGGCGCAGTCGCGCGCTTACGCTCTGGCCGACCGCATCCATTTTGACGGCATGCAAATGCGCCGCGATATCGGCGCCAGAGGGCTCGTCAAGCGGGGGTGACCGGGAAAGACGGGGGCCGGCGCCGCTATCCGGGCGGCATCCGGCCACCGTTTTGCGGTACAATGCGCAAATCCCCCGTATTCGTGATGGTTGTTGGCCGTATGTCCGATTCGCCCGTTCCCGCTTTCCGTCCGTTCCACCGCCGTATCCGGCTCCCCGGCGCCCGCCTGGTCGACAAGGCGCGCGGACAATTGCGCAAAGGCCGTGTGCTGGCCTATTCGACGGAATCGTGCTTCGGTTTGGGCTGTGATCCGATGAATCATCGTGCGCTGGCCCGCATTCTGGGCATCAAGGGACGGCCCAATCACAAGGGTATGATCGTTATTGCCAGCCATATCGATCAGCTGCGCCATCTTGTCGCTCCGCTGACAGAGGAGGCATGGCAGGAACTTATGCGCTACTGGCCGGGTCATTACACTTTTTTGCTTCCCGCGTCGCCGCGCGTGCCGCCGGTTTTGCGGGGTCGGCATGCCAAGCTTGCCGTGCGCCTGACCGCGCATGACGAGGCAGCGGCCTTGTGTCATGCCCTCGGGTCGGCGCTGGTGTCCACCTCCGCCAACCGGGCCGGAAAGCGCTCCCTCAAGACCGCTCGCGCGTGCAAGAAGGCCTTCGGCGATCGCGTATTGACCCTGCCGGGCCGCATCGGAAAGCGACGCCGCCCGTCGACCATCATCGATTTCGAGAGCGGCCGCGTGCTGCGGGCGTAACGCGCAGTCAAACTAAGGAACCACGTAAAGTGCAGCAGATTTCTATTCTGAGCCTGGTGATGGATGCCAGCCTGATGGTGCAGTTGGTGATGGCCGGCCTGGTGCTGATGTCGGTTATGTCCTGGGCCGTGATCATCAAGAAAATCGCCATTCTGGGTTCGGCGAGGCGCAACAGCGAGGAATTCGAGCGGACTTTCTGGGGCGGGGCGGACCTGAACCGTCTCTATGAGGATGTGACGCGGCGGCAGGATTCGATGGGCATGGAGCGCATTTTCCAGTCGGGGTTCGCCGAGTTCCTCAAGCTGCGCGGACGCAACGGCGCCGAGCTCTCCGATATCATGGACGGATCGCGCCGGGCGATGCGGGCCGCGGCCCAGCGCGAGCTGGACTCGCTTGACCGGCATACCTCGTTTCTGGCGACGGTCGGCTCGGTCAGCCCCTATATCGGTCTGTTCGGCACGGTATGGGGCATCATGCACGCCTTCATCGGCCTGGGCAATGCGGGGCAGGCCACCCTGTCCACGGTGGCGCCCGGGATCGCCGAAGCGCTGATCGCGACGGCCATCGGCCTTTTCGCCGCCATTCCGGCATACGTTGCCTACAACCGTTTCGCCACGGATGTCGACCGCCTGGCGGTCAGGTATGATACATTCATGGAAGAGTTTTCCAATATCCTCCAGCGTCTCGCCACTCGCTGATCGTCATGAAGTCCGCATGCCGGACAGCCATGGACGGGCCGCGTGGCGGCCCGCTGTGTTTTGCAGGTTCGCCACATGCCCGTTAGCCGCTTCTCCCTGCCTGTTCTGGCCTCGCTTTTCGCGTTGTATGTCATCTGGGGCTCCACCTATTTTGCCATCCGCATCGGTGTTGCCCAGTGGCCGCCCTTGATGATGGCCGGTGTGCGCTTTTTGCTCGCCGGTGCCCTGCTGTTCGGCTGGTGCCGCTGGCGCGGAGCGCCGTGGCCGACCGCGCGGCAGTGGGCCGGATCGGGCCTGCTTGGCGTGCTGATGCCGGCCATCGGCAACGGTCTGGTGACGGTCGCGGAAAAAGATGTGTCCTCAGGCGTAGCGGCATTGATGGTCGCGACCGTGCCGCTGTTCACCACCCTGTTCGCCAGGTTTTTCGGCCAGAAAACCTCTTTCCGCTCCTGGGTCGGCATCGGTTTGGGGTTTGTCGGCATCCTGGTGCTCAATCAAGGGAGCAATTTGATGGCCAGCCCGTCCGGCGCCATCCTTCTGGTGTTGGCATGTCTCGGCTGGGCGCTGGGTTCGGCGATCAGCAAGCGGGTTCCCCAGCCGTCCGGCCAGATGTCCAGCGCGGCGATGATGCTGACCGGCGGAGTATCCCTGCTGCTGTCCAGCGCCGCGACCGGCGAGCGTTTGGCCGCGATGCCCGGCCTGGCGGGATGGGGGGCGCTGCTTTACCTTGTGGTATTCGGTTCGATTATCGCCTATACCGCGTATCTCTACCTTCTCGCGACGGTATCCCCCGCTGTGGCGACAAGCTACGCCTACGTCAATCCGGTGATCGCCGTGCTGCTGGGCATGTCGCTCTTGGGCGAGCATGTGGGCTACTACGAGTGGGGTGGCATGCTGGTGATTGTCACGGCGGTGGTGCTGATCGCCTGGAAGCGGCGTTGATTTTTGCGGTGTGTAGGGAATTTGTGTAATAAAGCAACACATCGAGCAAAGGGGTGGGCGTTTTCAAGTCATTGTATGTAAACGGATTGTTTGACATTCGGTCTGCGCCGTTCCTGCGTGTTCGATCCAGATCAAAGGTTGATTGTGTAATCGATTGATTACACCGGAAGCTTGGCCGACCATGGAGACAACCGGGGCCGGAGTGCCCGCGACAACAGACTCTATCTGGAGGTGTCATCATGTCTCTCAAGCTCGCCATCAATGGTTACGGCCGGATCGGCCGCATGGTTCTGCGTGCCTGGCAGGAGCGGTTCGCCGATCGCGGTATCGAGATCGTCGCGATCAACGACCCGGCCGAGCCGGAGCTGCATGCGCATCTCACCCGTTTCGACAGTGTCCATGGTCCGTTCCGCGCGGACGTTTCATTGGGAGACGGCACCCTGAATGTGAACGGCCACGCCATCCGGCTGTTGTCGATCCGCAATCCCGCCGAGTTGCCATGGCGCGAACTCGGCGTGGACGTGGTGCTTGAATGCAGCGGCGTGTTCAACTCCCGCGAGAAGGCCTCCCGCCACCTGGAGGCTGGCGCGCCGCGCGTGCTGATCTCCGCGCCGTCCGATGATGCCGACGCGACCATCGTCTATGGCGTCAATCACGAATTGCTCAATGGCGGCATGACGCTGGTGTCCAATGCGTCGTGCACCACCAACTGTCTGGCTCCGCTGGTCAAACCGCTTAATGACTCCATCGGGATCCTGCGTGGCCTGATGACCACGGTGCACGCGTATACCAATGACCAGGTGCTGCTCGATACCGATCACAGCGACCTGCGGCGCGCGCGCGCGGCCACGGTGTCGATGATCCCGACCAAGACCGGAGCGGCCAAGGCCGTGGGATTGGTGCTGCCCGAGCTCGCCGGCAAGCTGGACGGTTTCGCGGTGCGCGTGCCGGTAAGCAATGTCTCGCTGGTCGATCTGACCTTCAGCGCGGCGCGCGAGACGAGTGTCGCCGAGGTCAACGAGATCGTGACGAAGGCGGCGAAAGGGCCATTGGCCGGGGTGCTCGAGGTCAATACCCTGCCGCTGGTGTCGCACGATTTCCTGCATAACCCGGCCTCCAGCGTGTTCGACGCGACGCTGACCCGCGTGATCGGCGGCACGGAGGTCAAGGTGCTGGCCTGGTACGACAACGAATGGGGCTTCGCCAACCGGATGCTGGACACCACGCTGGCGTGGGTCGAGCGGCTGTAATTCCGTCACTACAAAGAGAGGCGGGCATGAATGACAATGCCCCCCGCCGTTTGCCGGCGGGGGGCATTGTCGTATTTCCGTTTGCGACGTTCCGCGCTACTCGCCTCCCGGCAGGGGAGGAAGGCGCGGTGTGACCGGCATGTCGATGACGATCGAGGTTTTGGTATCGCCGAATTGCATGAGCCGCGCGATGAGCGCCTGGAGCGACGGCATGCTGTCGACCACCACCCGCACCATCAGTCCGGTCGAACCGGTGACCGAAAAACATTCAACGATCTGATGCATGCTCCGGACCTCCTCGATCACCGCGAAATAATCGAGATGCTTGGCGGTCAACTCGATCAGGCACTGGATCGGGTAGCCGATGCGAGCCGGATCGACCGCCGCGTGATAACCGGTGATGACCCCCGCGCGTTCAAGTTTTTCCACCCGGTCGGCGACGGCCGGGGCCGACAGGTTCACGCGGCGGGCGAGTTCGGCGAAGCTGATGCGGGCGTTCTCATGCAGCGCTTGCAAGATTTTCTTATCGTAACGATCCATGTTTTGAAACGAAAGTTTATTCGAGGAACAAACTTTAAAAATAAGGCAAAGTCCCTTTTTTTTCCAGATAAAACTATTAAATTTGCCATGAGGCCTACGTAAAATACTCGCATCAGAACCGACGCATTGTATGCGAACGTTCTTCCGGATCTGTTGAAGCGCTGTTTCATCCTGTTGATGCAGCGTCTGAACTGTCCTGGTGATCTCTTTGTCCCTGGTCTCAAGTCATGACTTGAACATTGACGACGACCATTCCGGGCTTGTCCATGAGACAGGCCCGTTTTTTTTTGTTTCAGTGGTGTCACTCGGATTTGGCAGGACGGCCCGGGTCCGCCTTTGCCGCAGGGCAGGGACGCCGCACACCGTAGGATGCGCATGGCGGCGGTATGTCCGAATAGTTCGAACTCCCGCGAGTTTTCCTGCCGCCGGGGAGCGGGGCCGCTTCCCGGCGAGGGATCTTTAACGGTTCGCGTCGCGCTTGTGCTTGCGGATCTGATACTTCAGGAAGAGTTTGGCAAGCCAGCAGGGACCAAGAGCGAATTTCAGCCATTTTTCCCGCCGGGTAGGCAGGCCAAGTGCCGGCAGCTGCTTCGCTGAAATGTCGAATTCCCGTGACAGACAATCCCGCATGGCGAAAAGCCATGCTTCGTTCATGACTCCGCTTCTCACCATGTCTTTCATCCCGTAGTAACCAAGATGCGTGGCCGCCATGATCTGCAGAGACCGTGAAAGAGGCTCTCGCGTGGCGCTAGGCCCCAGCGTTGTCTGTATGGCGCGACAAAACGATAGGCGATTGCTGAGCAGTTCCGGCTTGAAACGGGACAACACCGAGCCGTCACGTTTTCGGTAAGCGTATCTTGGCAAGTTGACATGGCAGACCCGGCTTAGCCGAAGCATCAGCCGGACGCTGAATTCCATATCTTCGCCGACCACCAGTTCGAGTGGAAAACCGGTACCAGCAAGGCATTCTCGCCGATACAACCGTGCCCAGACGTTGGGAATGTACTCACCCTCCAACAGTTTTCGCAACGCCGCAGGTGCCTCCTCGTTTTCCATTTCCGTATCCGCTGTTTCAGGGAAATCAGGCGCGGAGCCATCCGCAAAGACAACCGCCTCGCAAATAACAAGATCACAAGGGTTATGCATGCAGGCATACAGGCAGTCCGAGATGAAGTCGGGGTGGAGGATGTCATCGCTGTCGACAAAGGCCAGCCATGTTCCCCTTGCCTCGCCAATACCGACATTCCGTGCCGCGCTTGCTCCGCTGTTAGACTGGGTGATCACACGAATTCGAGGATCGGTGTCGGCGTACTTGCGGCAAATCTCCGCGGTCCCATCGGTACTGCCATCGTCAATGATGATACATTCGAAATCCGTATGGCTTTGAGAAAGCACGGACTGGATGGCCTGGTCGATATAAGGCTTGTCGTTATAGGTCGTAAGTACGAGAGAAACGGTCGGTAGCATTATGGGTATGCGGGGCGGCCCTCTGACATTCCGAGAGGCGAGCGCATTCGAGATTTGAATGCCGAATTTTATAGCACTAGCTGTTTTTCAAGCAAATTGGCCACGTTGCCGGTGCTTTCGGAGCCTTGGTTTACTCGCAGAAAAAATCTTACTGAAACGATGAAAGCATATATTTGATGTGTGTTTACATCGCTCAATCCGGAAATGTGGGAAACTATCGAAGAATTGTCATATTTTTGTAATCGGTGCTTTTTATCCTTGCCACAAACCCACAAAGGAACGCATCGACATGGCCGCAAATATTTTGCTCGTTGAGGATGAACCGGCAATCCAGGAATTGATCGCTTTCAACCTGACCCAGGCCGGCCATCACGTGCTGCGCGCCAGCACCGCCGAAGCCGCGCTGACCTTGGTCAAGAACGCCTTGCCGGACCTGGTCCTGCTGGACTGGATGCTTCCGGGCATATCGGGGGTCGACATCGCCAAGCGTCTTCGCTCCGATGAGCGCACCCGCCATGTGCCGATCATCATGCTGACGGCCCGCTCCGATGAGCAGGACAAGATCGTCGGCCTGGAAACCGGCGCGGACGATTACATCACCAAGCCGTTTTCGCCAAGGGAGCTGCTGGCCCGCATCAAGGCGGTATTGCGCCGCAGGGCGCCGCAGATGACCGACGATGCGGTCGAAGTGCAGGGGCTGCGGCTGGATCCGGTGACACATCGCGTTACCGGTGCCGGTGTGCCTGTCGATCTGGGACCGACCGAGTTCCGTCTGCTGCATTTTTTCATGACGCATCCGGAGCGCGTGCACTCCCGCTCCCAACTGCTCGATCAAGTGTGGGGGGATCACGTGTTCGTCGAGGAGCGTACGGTGGACGTGCATATCCGTCGCCTGCGCAGTGCGCTGGAAAAATCCGGCCACGATGAGCTTATTCAGACCGTGAGGGGTACCGGGTACCGTTTCTCCACCCAACAGTGAGGCAGTTTTGCGAGATTTTGTTCGGCGTACCCTGATCTGGATGGCGCTGGTTGCTGCGATCGGTTTCGGTTTCTGGATCGGGTCAAGCGCGGTGGATGCCCTGATCGCCGTGTCGATATGCGCAGGCGGGGCGCTGGCGTTCCACTTGTATCACATCGCCTTGCTGTTGCGCTGGCTCAAGCACCCCGTGCCGGAACGGGTGCCGGACGGATTCGGTTCATGGCATGCGGTCTTCATGACCCTGTACCGGCAAGTCCGCAGTCAGACACAAAGCAAGCGCAAGCTGACCAATGTGCTCGAGCGTTTCATCAATGCCGGGGAGGCGATGCCGGATGGCGTGGTTGTCCTCGACGAGCATGACAGGATCGAATGGCTCAACCCGATGGCGGTGGAGCACATGGGGCTCGACCGCAAGCGCGATGTCGGCAATCTGCTGCTCAATCTGATTCGTCAGCCGTCCTTTCATACCTATATGAAAAGCGAGAGCTTCAGCCAGCCTCTGGTGCTTAAGTTCTCCCAGCCCAACGAGCGAGTGCTGTCGATCCAGCTCGTACCGTTCGACTCCACCCGCAAGTTGCTGTTGTCGCGGGACATTACCCAGCTTGAGCGGGTGCAGACCGTGCACCGCGACTTCGTCGCCAATGTTTCCCATGAGCTGCGCACGCCGTTGACCGTGGTGGGCGGTTTTCTCGAAACCATCCAGGACATGGGCGCCGACGATCCCGCGATGATCCGCCAGTTCCTGCCGATGATGATGGAACAGTCCAGACGCATGCAGAGTCTGGTCGAGGATCTCCTCATCCTGTCGCGCCTGGAGAACAGCCCGAAAAACCTGGTGTCGGAAAAAGTCGATATGCGCGACATGCTCGACACCCTGATGGTGGAGGCCGAGGGATTGTCCCAGGGGCGTCATGTCATCCGGATGGACCCCGTGACGCCGCTGTGGTTGTGGGGCAATGCGGCCGAGTTGCACTCGGCGTTCGGCAACCTGGTATCCAATGCCGTCCGCTATACTCCGGAAGGCGGTACGATCACGCTGTCCTGGCGCGAAGAGGGCGACAAGCTGGTTTTCTCGGTCAGCGATACCGGAATCGGCATCCCCCGGGAGCATATTCCGAGACTCACCGAACGTTTCTACCGCGTCGACCGGGGCCGCTCGCGCGGAAACGGCGGCACAGGGCTCGGACTTGCGATTGTCAAGCACATCGTGGCACGGCACCAGGCCCGGCTGGACATCGTGAGCGAACCGGAAAAGGGCAGCACGTTCAGTGTGGTTTTCGGCGGGGAGCATCGTGCCGAACCGGATCATGATCCGCGAGCCGAAGAAGCCGCATGACAGGGGAAAGTCGTTCGATGTAAAGACGCTTGTTGTCCGGGCGGGCTGGGGTTAGCATGTCCTTCTCCCCCATACAAACATTACCTCGATATCGGGCAAGCAAAAATGAATCGATTGAAAGCCATCCGACCTTTCGGCCAGCGCATCTGGCTGGACAACCTGTCCCGCGACCTGTTGTTCTCCGGGGAACTCGCACGCTTGATCAAGGAAGACGGCATCGCCGGCGTCACTTCCAATCCGACGATTTTCCACAAGGCCATCAGCACCGATCCGCGCTACCGCGACGACCTGGCCGCGCTGAAGGCGCGCGGCTTCGACCCGGAGAAGACCTATGAGGAACTGGTGATTCCGGATGTGCGCGAGGCCTGCGACCTCATGCTGCCGGTTTACCAGGAAAGCCGCGGGGACGACGGCTATGTCAGTCTCGAAGTATCCCCGTTCCTCAGCCGCGACCGCGATGGCACCCTCGCCGCCGCGCGCCGCCTGTGGCAGGCGGTGGGACGTCCCAACCTGATGATCAAGATCCCGGCCACCAAGGAAGGTATCGAGGCCTTTGGCGAACTGACCGCGGACGGCATCAATGTCAACATTACCCTGCTGTTCAGCCTGACCCAGGTCGAGGCGGTATGGGACGCCTATATCGCCGGTCTGGAGCGCCGCCACCATGACGGTTTGCCGCTCGACCACATCAAGGCCGTGGCGAGCTTCTTCCTGTCGCGAGTGGACAGCCTCGTGGACCCGCTGGTGTCCGAGCCGAACCGCGGCAAGGTCGCCATCGCCTTGTCCAAGAGCGCGTACGGCCGCTATCTGGAACGCTTCCATGGCGAGGAATTCGAAACGCTCAAGGAGGCCGGCGCCCGTCCGCAATATCTGTTGTGGGCATCGACCGGAACCAAGAATCCGGCCTACTCCGATGTGCTGTACGTGGAAAGCCTGATCGGACCGGAGACCATCAATACCGTGCCCGATGCCACCCTGGCGAAGTTCCGCGACCATGGCATCGCCGCCGACACCCTGATCGAGGGGATCGACGATGCCGCCGATCTGCTGGGGCGTGTCGAGGGAGAGGGGCTGGATCTGGACGCCATCGGCTCCCGTTTGCAGGATGACGGTCTCAAACTCTTCGAACAGTCCTTCACCGAACTGCTCGCCTTGACGGCTTGACGCAGACCGGGGCCGCCCGGTCGTGGCGGTCCCGCTTTCCTCCCTGGCCGGGCGTCAGCCCAGGCTGATCCACAGATATACCAGATACAGCGCGCCATTGACCATCAGATGGCCGATTTTCAAGCCGCGCTGCGCGGTCAGCCGCAGCCAGGCCGCCGCCGCCAGCGTCAGCGTGATGCCCGCGAAAACCTCGGTGCGTGGAACCCAGGGGGTGAGTGAAATGCCGATCGCCGGCAGCAATGTCCCCTGGAACACCATGGCGCCGGTGATGTTGCCGAAGGCGAGGGTGTCCTTGCCCTTGCGTACCCAGAGAATGGAATTGATCTTTTCCGGCAGCTCGGTGGCAATGGGGACAATCATCAATGACAGAAGGAGCGGGGTGATGCCCAAAAGGCCCGAAACCGACTCGACGCCGTCGATGAATCCCCGTGCGCCGCTCACCAGCAAGGCGAGTCCCAGCGCCAACTGCAACAGAATGGTGACGAAATTGACCGGAAGGCGGAGCTTTTCCAGGAACATCGAGCCGGCCGCTTCCGTGCCATGTCCGTCCTCGACCAGAGCGGCGGAGGCCCGGATGGTCAAGAGCACGTAGATGAAATACAGCAGCACCAGCGCGGCGCACAGAAAACCGCGCACTGTGTGGCTGGTGACGAACATGGCGGCAGCGGACAGGGAGTAGGCGATCAGAAAAACATTCAGATCGCGCAGCAGCCCGCTTTTTTCCGGGTTCAGTCGTCCGCAGAAGCCGCGGCTTTTCAGGACCGCGGCGCCCATCAGACAGGTCGACAGCGTGGAGAGCATCAGCGGTGCGCCCAGAATCGCGCCCACGCCGATTTCCTCATTAACCGATGCCTGGGCGGAGCTGCCGCCGAGAATGGCCAGCAAGGGCACCAGTGTTTCCGGCATGGCCGTGCCCACCGCCGCGAACAGGGAACCGGTCACCCCTTCCGAAATGCCCAGTTTTTCGCCCAGATGTTCGAGCGCGTTGGTGAAAATCTCCGCTGCGACCAAAATGATCAGCAGCATCAGGGCCAGTTGAGCGAGGGAAATCAGCATGGGGAAGGGGAGTCGGATAGCATTTTCTCAATCCGACATTCTACCTCAAGCGGCGCCTCAGCTGTTTGTCTTGCGGCGCTGCGCCATGTGTTCGCCGGCCAGCCGCTTTTCTGTCGGCGTCAGGACGGCGTCGGCGGTAGGGATCAGCCAGGCTTCCTCGATCGCCGCGTGCTCGCGGTACAGACGCACGAATTCCTGGATCTCGATGCGGCTGATGACGGAGCTGTCCCCGTTTCTGAGCGCCGCCAGATCATCGCGGATAGCGTTCCAGCACGAGTGGAGATACCCGTGCTCGGCCGAGAGCTGTTCCAGCTTGGGCGCCGCCGAGGGAACACGGGCGAGAAGAATGGGAAACAGCTCTTCCTCTTCGTCGGCGTGGTGCGAAGGACCCGCCTGGTCGAAATAACGGATGACCCCGTCGATGGCCTGTTTCGCCGTCTCATTCACGCCGTTCTCGTCGATATACGGCGGCAGTTTGTCAAGCTGGTCGCAGAAGCGGCGGATCTTGTCGTGACAGGCCAAGAGCATTTCCAGCGGTTCGTCGAATCCGGGTGCGGGGCGATTGAAGGGATCGAGCGTCATGCGAGGTCTCCGGTAGGTGCGCTTGCCCTACAGTATCGGCCATCGTTCACCCGGTTGTCCTGATGTTTCTCAATGGATGCGCCAAGTGCGACTTGCCTTTACCATGAAGGCTGTCGGTATGAATGAGGCAGCACATGAACTCAGTGCCTTTCAGGGTTTTCCTGTTGGATCCGCGCGACGAACAGCGCGCCGGCGCGCTGGCGACGTTTGATGCCGCCCTGCGCTCAGAAGGGGCGGGGCGTATTTGCGGCGCGCCGGTGTTCGGGAGCGCCGGAACGGTTGACGAGCGCGAAGGAGCCGTCTGGGTTTGCGAAGATGAACGGGAGGCGCTGGCGGGCTTTCTGGCGACTCGCCGCAAGAACGGCGTCGACGAAATCGTGAGTTTCGTTGTCGATCCGGCCCGCCAATGGGATACCTGGGGATACCGCCTGCTCAATCGCCTGTTAGCGTCGGCATCGGAAGTACGGGTACGGATCGGGGGGGGGCGGGATCGCGTCCGCGCGTTTTTTCATCGGGCGGGATTCATCGACGATGCGGGACATCACCCCCTTTGCGGCGGCGCCGTTTCCCTTGTCTATCGGAGGAAGGAAGACGGGCAGCATCCGGAGCTGACCCTGCTGCCGTCAGGATGGATCGCCGAGGCGCGGCAGGTAGTGTCGCCCAATTGCAACGAACGCCCGCAGAGGGGCGTTGATCTGCTGGTTGTGCACAACATCAGTCTGCCTCCCTATCAGTACGGCGGGGATGATGTCGAAAAGCTGTTCACCAATTGCCTGGATCCGTCCGGCCACCCGTTTTATGAGTCGCTGCGGGAGCTTCGCGTGTCGGCGCATTTTTTCGTGCGGCGCGACGGCGAGCTTGTCCAGTTCGTGCCGGTTGGCCGCCGGGCCTGGCATGCCGGGGTTTCCAGCTGGCGCGGACGCGACGGATGCAACGATTTTTCGGTGGGCGTCGAGATGGAAGGCTGCGATTTCGAGCCCTTCTCCGATGCCCAGTACCGCACGCTGATCGCCCTGGCGCGTTGCCTGATGCGTGATCAGCCGCTGGCGGGCATGACCGGTCACGAGGACATCGCCCCGAACCGGAAAACCGATCCGGGGCCATGGTTCGACTGGGAGCGGGTGCGCCGGGCGGTCGGTTTGCCCGGCTGAGGTTTACAGTTCGACCTGCGCGCCCATTTCGACCACGCGGTTGGTCGGAATGCTGAAGAAGTCCGTGGCGCGCAGCGCGTTGCGGCTCATCCAGACGAACAGGTGTTCGCGCCAGCGCGCCATGCCCGGCCGGTCCGTCGAAATCAGGGTTTCGCGGGACAGGAAGAACGAGGTATCCATGACTTCGAAGGCCAGCCCGCGCTCTTCGGCGCATTCGAGCATCTCGTTCATGTCCGGAGTCTCCATGAAACCGTAGCGCGCCACGACCCGCCAGAAACTGTCGGACAACCGGGTCACTTCCAGGCGTTCGGCCCGATCCACGTAAGGTACGTCTTCCGTGTTGGCGGTCAGCAGCACCACGCGCTCGTGCAGCACCTTGTTATGCTTGAGATTGTGCAACAGCGCATGGGGCACGCCATTGGTCGTGCCGGTCAGGAAGACGGCGGTGCCCTGCACGCGGGCGGGCGGGTATTCCTCGATATTGCTGATGAAGCTGTCCAGCGGCAGGGCGTGTTCGCGAATGCGTTCGACCAGCAACTCGCGTCCCTGTTTCCAGGTCAGCATGAGCGTGAAGATGATGATGCCGATCAGCAGGGGCAGCCAGCCGCCGTGGGTCACCTTGAGGATGTTGGCGCTGAAGAACACCATGTCGATGCTCAGGAACAGGCTGGTGACACCGATGGCCAGCGGCAGCGGCCAGCGCCAGTTGACCCGTGCCACCACAAAGAACAGCAGCGAGGTGATGACCATGGTGCCGGTCACGGCGATGCCGTAAGCGGCGGCGAGGTTGGCCGACGAGCGGAATGCCATGACGACGATCAGCACGGCGGCAAGCAGCGCCCAGTTCACGAACGGCAGATAGATCTGGCCGATCTCGCGTTCGGACGTGTGGTCGATGAACATTCTCGGGCAGTAACCAAGCTGGATGGCCTGGCGGGTCAGTGAATAGGCGCCGGAGATCACGGCTTGCGAGGCGATCACTGTGGCGAGCGTCGCGAGCACGATCAGCGGCAGCAGACCCCATTTGGGCGCGAGGTTGAAGAACGGATTGTCGATGGCGTCCGGATTGCTCAGCAGCAGGGCTCCCTGGCCGAAGTAATTGAGAACCAGGCCGGGCAGCACGAGGCCGAACCAGGCCGCGCGGATAGGTTTGCGGCCGAAATGCCCCATGTCGGCGTACAGCGCTTCCGCGCCGGTCAGCGCGAGCACCACCGAACCCATGGTCAGGAAGGCGGCAAGACCGTGTTCGGAGATGAAGCGGACACTGTAATACGGATTGACGGCGGCGAGCACCGAGGGAACCTGGATGATCTTGGCCAGTCCGAGCAGGCCGATGGCGAAGAACCAGAGCATCATGACCGGGCCGAACAGCTTGCCGACATGGGCGGTGCCGAACTTCTGCAGCAGGAAAAGACCGAGCAGCACCGACACCGACATCGGCAGCACGTAGGATGCCAGATCCGGATTGAGCACCTCCAGCCCTTCGGCCGCCGACAGGACGGACATGGCCGGGGTGATGATGGCGTCGCCGTAGAACAGGGCCGCGCCGAACAGGCCAAGCACGATGATGCGGCTGCGGGCCGGGCCGCCAAGATAGCGGCGCGCGAGCGCCATCAGCACCATGATGCCGCCTTCGCCGCGGTTGTCGGCGCGCAGGATGAACGCCACGTATTTCACCGTGACGACCAGCAAGATGGCCCAGAAAATCATCGACAGGATGCCGAGGACGTTGTCGTGATTCAACGGCAGGTGGGCCGTGGCGAAGCATTCCTTGAGCGTATACAGCGGACTCGTGCCGATATCGCCGTACACGACGCCCATTGCCGCCAGGGTAATGGCGGCAAGACTGTGTTTTTCGTGTTCCTGCATGGTTCTCGAACTAAGGTAATGTATTTTTTTGGCGACCTGGCAGGCCGGATCTCGGCGCGGTCGCCCCGGTTTTGACTTGCGCGAAGCTTACTCCTGTCGCCGCGCAGTGGATAGTGGCGCATAGGCGGCGGCGTTTATGGCCCCACGAGGCGGTTTCGCCGGTGGGTTCAAAACGCTACAATCGGCGTTATCTCACAGGTTTATCAAGGATTCGTCAACCATGCGTGCATCGCAGTACTTCATCTCCACCCTCAAGGAAGCGCCCAACGAGGCGGAACTCCCCAGCCACAAACTGATGTTGCGCGCCGGCATGATCAAGCGCATCGCGTCGGGCATCTATACCTGGATGCCGCTGGGCTTGCGGGTTTTGCGCAAGGTCGAGGCCGTGGTGCGCAGCGAGATGGAGGCCGCCGGCTCCGTGGAACTGTTCATGCCGGCCGTGCAGCCCGCCGAACTGTGGCAGGAGTCCGGACGCTGGGAGAAGTACGAAACCGGCCTCATGCTGCGTATCAAGGATCGCCATGATCGCGACTTCTGTTTCGGGCCGACCCACGAGGAAATCATCACCGATATCGCGCGCAAAGAGATCAACAGCTACAAGCAGCTGCCGAAGAACTTCTTCCAGATCCAGACCAAGTTCCGCGACGAAACGCGGCCCCGCTTCGGCGTGATGCGCGCCCGCGAATTCATCATGAAGGACGCTTACTCCTTCCACGCCGATTTTGACAGTCTGGTGGACACCTATGGTCGCATGTACCAGGCCTACAGCAATGTGTTCAGCCGCCTCGGTCTGAAATACCGCGCGGTGGCCGCCGACACCGGCGCCATCGGCGGCACCGGCTCGCATGAGTTCCAGGTGCTGGCCGACTCCGGCGAGGACTTGATCGCTTATTGCCCCGATTCGGATTTCGCCGCCAATATCGAGTTGGCCGAGGCCGTGGCGCCCGCCGGCGGGCGCCCCGCTTCCGCCGAGCCGCTCGCGCGCGTCGCCACCCCGAAAGTCAAAACCATCGATGAGCTGGTGGCGTTCCTGTCCGTGGATATCCGCCGGACCGTGAAGGCGGTCGTGGTCGAGTCCGAGGACGGTGCGCCGGTGCTGATGCTGGTGCGCGGCGATCACACCCTGAACGAAGTGAAGGCGGAAAAAGTCGCCGGCATCAAGACTCCGCTGACTTTCGCCTCGCCGGACGCGATCCGGGCCGCCTTCGGCGCGGGACCGGGATCCCTCGGCCCGGTGGGCTTCAGCGGCCGCGTCATCGCGGACCGTACCGTTGCCGCGATGGCCGACATGATCACCGGCGGCAACGAGGACGAGGTGCATCTGACCGGGGTGAACTTCGGGCGCGACTGCCCCGAACCGGAGGTGGCCGATATCCGCAATATTGTGGCGGGCGATCCGTCGCCGTGCGGCAAGGGACAATTGGCGATCTGCCGCGGCATCGAAGTCGGGCACATTTTCCAGTTGCGCACCCGCTACGCGGAGCCGATGGGCTGCACGTTCCTCAACCGTGAAGGCAAGCAGCAGACCATGGAAATGGGCTGCTACGGTATCGGCGTGTCGCGCGTGGTGGCCGCGGCGATCGAGCAGAACTACGACGAGCGCGGCATCATCTTCACCGACGCCATGGCGCCGTTCACCGTGGTCATCGTACCGATGGGCTACGGCCGCAGCGACACGGTGCGCGCCGCGGCCGACGACCTTTACCGCCAGTTCTCCGAAGCCGGAGTGGACGTATTGCTCGACGATCGCGACGAGCGCCCGGGCGTGCTGCTGGCGGATTCCGAACTGATCGGGATTCCGCATCGCGTGGTGATTGGCGACCGTGGCCTGAAGGAAGGCCAGGTGGAGTACCAGGGGCGCCGCGACAGCGAGGCCTCGCCGGTACCGCTGGCCGGTGTGGTGGCGCATATCCGTTCGCGTCTGGGCGCCTGACGCGATCATGGCGGCGAGGCTGCTGAGGACAGCGTTGATGGTCTGGACGGGGCTCTTCGCCCTGTCGCCGGCCTTCGCTGGCGCCCAGCGCGAGGAAGCGCTGTCCGCCAATGTCGCGTCGGCGATGAGCCGGTCGGTGGGCGATGTCAACGCCGCCCGGCTGGTGTTCGATCATCCCGCCACGGGCGCGGCCTGGCTTGCCGAGATGTCGCGCCGCCTGGAGCGCCAGATCCCCGACCGCTGGATGCGCGAGCGCCTGCTCACCGCCATCCAGTACGAATCGGTTCGCGCCGGTCTCGATCCCCAACTGGTGCTTGGGCTGATCCAGGTCGAAAGCGGGTTTCGCAAGTACGCTGTTTCTCCCGCGGGCGCCCGCGGGTTGATGCAGGTCATGCCTTTCTGGGTGCGCGCGATCGGCGCGCCCGATCACAATCTCTTCGATCTGAGCACCAATCTGCGTTACGGCTGCACGATCCTGCGCCACTACCTCGACAGCGAGAACGGCAATCTGTTCCGGGCGCTGGGCCGCTACAACGGCAGTCTGGGACGCCGTGAATACCCCGACAGCGTTGTCGCCGCCTGGAAAAACCGCTGGCAGTGGACCGCGCCGGCGCGTCTGGATACCGCCGCCCGATGACCCTGCCGCGCGGCATCGTGGTGTTCGCCGCGCTGCTCCGGACAGCCTCGGCCGCGGCTCTGGAGATACCTCCCGATCCTTCCCTGAACGAATCCGTGCTTGATCTTCCCACTCCGGCCGGCCGGTTGCGGACCACCCTGTTCGTGCCTGGCGGCAAGGGGCCGTTCCCCCTTGTCGTCATCAACCACGGCAAGCCCGAAGGCGACGCCGCGACGCAGCCGCGTTTTCGTCCGCTTGCCGCGGTGGGGTTTTTCCTGGCGCGCGGCTATCTGGTCGCCGTGCCGATGCGCGGAGGGTTTGCCGGTTCGGAGGGTGTCTATCGGGCCGCCAGTTGCGATTCGGCCGAGTACGGCAAGCGTCAGGCGGCGGATGTGGAGGCGGCGCTCGCTGTCTTGGCGCGCCGCGCCGATGTCGATCGTTCCCGGATTCTCGTCGTCGGTGTCAGCTCCGGCGGATGGGCATCGCTGGCACTGGGCGCGCGAGGCGTCGTCGGCATCCGCGGCGTGATCGATTTTGCCGGGGGCGTACGCCTTCACGGCTGTCCTTCATGGCAAGCCGACCTGGCCGACGCCGCCGGAACGTTCGGAGGACGCAGCCGCGTGCCGTCGCTCTGGTTGTATGGAAGCAACGACAGTCTCTTCCCCGAGCCGGTATGGCGCGCCATGTTCGGGCGCTACCGGCAGGCCGGCGGACGGGCGGTCCTGGTTTCGTATGGGGTGTTCGAGCGCGATGCCCACACGCTGTTCACCACGCGCTCCGGTCTGGATGTCTGGAGTGAGCCGGTCGAGTCCTTCCTGCGCGGCCTGGGCTTGCCGGCTTCGGTGACGCTGCCGCGCTTTGTGCCGCCGCCGGCCATGCCATTGCCCGGCGCCACGTCCTTCGCCGCGTTATCCGATTGGCGTGCCGTTCCGTTTCTTGCCGGGCCGGGACGCCAGGGCTATCGGCTTTTTCTTGGCAAGCCCTCGCCCAGAGCGTTCGCTTTGGCCGCCGATGGCGCATGGGGCGCCGCCTGGCAGGGCGACGACCCCGCGGCTCGCGCGCTGGCGACCTGCCGGCGGACAAGCCGTGCCGTGTGCTCGCTCTATGCGGTTGATGACACAGTGGTATGGAGCGCGCCGCGCAGGTGACTGAATCGGGCTGAAGGCACGGCCCGTGATTGGGTGAACATTTCAAATAGTTACACGTATTGGAATTAATATTAACATCGTATGTGTATGCCTCGGAGGCGGGCTTTTCCTCCCGCCATTTTTTCCTCTTTGCCACGCGTCCCGAGAATGGGGGGTTTCGCAAGGAAATCGTTGCTTTTCTGTGGGTTGGCGTTGTTCGACCGTAATTCTTCTTATTGAATCGGCCTTGATGAACGTGGTATAAATCGCGATCCGACAGGTAAAAACATCTTTCACGATCTGTTGTGAACGGCAGGCCTCAGCAAGGGTGCGAGGATGCCGTGCTGCGAACGGTATTATTCCATTCACCTATAAACCTGTCACAGAGTGCTGATAGCATCCCGCATGGCTGCTGATGTGCCGCCGTCCCGTCAGGCAGGGAACGTCAGTCTGTGCGTAACCGCCTGTTTTGAATAAGTGAGGCAAGGTCGTCGATGAATTTCGAACTTTTCGTCCAGATTCTGAAAGCACGCCGCAAGATCGGTATCGGAGTCTTCGGAGGTGTGGTGGTGCTGACCCTTCTGGTCAGTGTGCTGCTGCCCAAACAGTATACCGCCGAGACGAGTCTCGCGATTGATGTCAAGGCGACGGATCCGTTGACCGGCCAGCCTCTGGCGGCTTACATGATGAATGGTTATCTGCAGACCCAGGTCGACATCATGACCAGTCAGGCCACGGCGCTGAACGTGGTCGACTCGCTGGGACTGACGAAGCTGCCCGAGGCCCAGCAACAGTTCGCCAAGCAGACGGGCGGCAAGGGCGATATCCGCAACTGGCTGGCCAAGACTCTGCTGCGCAGCCTCGAAGTCAAACCGGCGCGCGAGAGCAGCGTGATTACCATGTCGTACACCAGTGGTGATCCGAAATTCGCCGCAACGCTGGCGCACTCTTTTGCCCAGTCCTACATCCGCACCCTGGTCGACATGCGCGCCAACAGTGCCCAGCAAAACAACAGCTTTTTCCAGTTGCAGCTGAAAACCCTGCAGGGAAACCTGGAAACGGCGCAGAAGAACCTGGCCGACTTTCAGCAGAAGGAAGGCATTATCGCCACGGACGAACGTCTTGACGTCGAAACCCAGCGGCTGAACGAAATATCCTCGCAACTGGTGACCGCGCAATCCGCGACCATCGATGCGCAGTCCCGCGCCAAGGGCGTCGATGCGCCGGATGTGCTGAGCAATCCCCTGATCCAGCAGCTGAAGAGCCAAGTCGCCTCGCAGGAGGTGAAGCTCAGGGAACTCGGACAGAAGGTCGGTCCGAACCATCCTCACTATCAGCAAGCCAGGGTCGAGCTTGACAGTATCCGCGATCAGCTCGGCCAGTTGCAGCGCCAGTACGCGGGAGGCCTGAACAGCATCGCCGGTAACTCGGCGGGCCGCCAGGCCGCGCTGCAGGCCGCGCTCAAGGCCCAGAAGGAAAAGGTTCTGGAACTGAAGACCCAGCGTTCGCGCGTCGACGTGTTGCAACGCGAAGTGGAAAACGCCCAGCGCGCCTATGATCAGGCCCTGCAGCGCTTCTCCCAGACCATGCTCGAGAGTCGCTCCGACCAGGCCAACGTCGCTATTCTGGAGGATGCGGTCGAACCGACCGACCCGTCCAAGCCGCGCGTGGCGCTTAATTTCATTGTGTCCCTGTTTGTCGGCGGCCTCTTGGGAGTGATTTCCGCACTGGTGGCCGAACTGCTCAACCGCAAGGTAAGAACGGCCGACGATATCGAAACACTGCTGGAGTTGCCGGTGCTCGCCGTGTTGCGGCCTCCGCGATCCCTGAAACGCAACTGGTCAACGCTGTTGCGTTTTGGCAAGAGAAAACTGGTGTGAGGCCCGGCCATGACAATTGAAGCATTTGAAAAACAGACAGACGCCACGATGGACAAGAACCGTAATTCCGCGATCGGGCAGATGCTCCTCAATCAGGGCAAGCTGACCCCCCAGCAGGCCGAAAAAGTGCTGCTGCTGCAAAAGGAGCAGGATCTGCGCTTCGGTGAAGCGGCGATCAAATTGGGATTCATTTCCGAAACGGACCTGCAGCGCGTGCTGTCGTCCCAGTTCGATTACGCCTTTTTGTCGAAGGACGACCGGTCGCTGAGCGAAAACCTGCTGGCCGCCTACCAGCCTCACGCCGAGGAGGTAGAGGCGCTGCGCAGCCTGCGCAGCCAGTTGATGCTGCGCTGGATGGGCGATGGCAACAAGGCCGTGGCGGTGGCGAGCCACAATGCCGGCCGGGCCAACAGCTGGCTCGCGGCGAATCTGGCGGTGGTATTTTCCCAACTGGGCGAACGAACCTTGCTGATCGACGGCAATATGCGCTTTCCTTCCCAGCATGAGTTCTTCAAGCTCGACAACCGTCAGGGTCTGTCCGATATTCTGGCAGGCCGTGCGACGCTGGAATGCGCCAACCGTATTCCGAACCTGCTAGATCTGTCCGTGTTGACGGCGGGAACGCCGGTGCCGAACCCGCAGGAGCTGCTTACCCGGGCGAGCTTCGCGGGGCTGATGGACCGCGCCGAGGTCGGTTTTGACGTGATCATCCTCGATACGCCGCCGATGGAACTGGCGGCGGATGCCCAGATGATCGCGGCGCGCAGCCGTGGCGTGGTGCTATTGGCCGATGCCGGCAAAAGCGGCGTGATCGCGCTGACTCGCTGCCGGGATCAACTCGCGACCAGCGGCGCCACCGTGCTGGGCTGTGTCCTCAATCACCTCAAGGGTGCCGAATGAATTCGGAAAACGCCTCGTTGCTCGAGCAGGTTCGCAGGGAGCTCGCTCCCGATGGCCTCATCATGCGCTTCCTCCCTTTGTGGGTGGCTCTGGCGCTGGTGATGGGACCGACCTATTACGGCATCATCGTGTCCAGTCTGAGCCCCACCGGGCAGGGCCACGAACCGATCGTGATGGGTATCCTGATCTGGCTATTCTGGAGCCGGAAAGCGGAGCTGGCCTCCGGAGCCGGGGCGTCGGGCCGCTGGGTGGCCTGGCTGATCGGCGCGGCCGGCGTCCTGCTGTATGTGGTCGGCCGCTCGCAAGCCATCTCGACCATCGAGGTGCCCGGCCACATCCTGATCGCCACGGCTCTGGTGCTGCACTTTACCGGCTGGAAAGGCATGCGCGCGGTCTGGTTCCCGCTGCTGTTCTGGCTTGTGCTGGTTCCGTTGCCCGGGGTGCTGACCGATCCCCTGACCCGGTCGCTGAAAATGCTGGTGTCGCAAATGGCCGAAACCATCCTCTATGCGCTGGGCTACCCCATCGCGCGCAGCGGGGTGATTCTGAACATTGGCCAATACCAGTTGCTGGTGGCGGATGCCTGCTCGGGGCTCAATTCGATTTTTGTCCTCAGTGCGATGGGCATGCTGTATCTGTATCTTGCCGGTCATCGTAATGTCATGCGGAATATCGTCATGCTGCTGCTCATCCTGCCTTTGGCCGTGGTGGCCAACTGGATCAGGGTCATGGCGCTGATTCTGATCACTTACTATCTGGGCGACGAGGCCGGACAGGGATTCGTCCACGAGTTCGCCGGGCTGGTACTGTTCGCGGTGGCGCTGCTGCTGTTTTTCACATCGGACATGCTGCTTGGCCGTGTCATGAAGGAGCGCAAGCATGGCGATTGACAAACGAAGCTGGCTGCCCGCCCTGGTGCTGGCCGCGGCCGCGGCCGCCGCTGTCGCGCTGACTCCCAGGCAGGTCATGGCCCAGGCCAATCCGATCAAGCTCGTGAAGGTGTTCCCGGAGTCGTTCGGTGACTGGAAAACCGATACCAGTCTTGCCCCGGTGGAGATCGATCCGTCGCTGCAGGCGCTGCTCAACACCGTATACAACGACACGCTGTCCCGTACCTACATCAACTCCAGCGGCCAGCGCATCATGCTGTCGGTGGCCTATGGCGGAGACCAGAGTTCGGACAGTACTCAGGTGCACCGGCCCGAATTCTGTTACGTGGGCCAGGGTTTCACGATTTCCGCTCCGTCCGATAGCCGTTTCAATCTGCCGGACCGCTCGGTCAGCCTGCGCAACATGGTCGCCCGCCAAGGACCGCGCAACGAACCGATTTCCTATTGGGTGACGGTCGGAGAGACCAGCACGCTGCCCGGTCTGGGGCGCAAGCTGGCGCAACTGGAGTACGGCCTGACCGGCAAGGTGCCGGACGGCATGCTGGTCCGGGTCTCGTCGATTGACGAAGACAACGGGCATGCCATTCAAGTGCAAAAACAATTTATCACCGATATGTATCAGGCCATCGCTCCTGTTTACAGAAATCGGGTATTTGGTGCGAACAAACAGGAACAGTGATGAAGAAAATCGCTCTGATCACCGGGATTACCGGACAGGATGGCGCCTACCTCGCCGAATTCTTGCTCAAGAAAGGCTACGAGGTGCACGGCATCAAGCGCCGCACCTCGCTGTTCAATACCGACCGGATCGACCACCTCTATCAGGATCCCCATATCGAGGGCCGCAATTTCATCCTGCATTACGGTGACCTGACCGACTCCACGAGCCTGATTCGCATCATCCAGCAGGTCAAGCCGCACGAGATTTACAACCTTGCCGCGCAAAGTCACGTGGCGGTGTCTTTCGAAGAGCCGGAATACACCGCCAACGCGGACGGTATCGGCGCGTTGCGGATCCTTGAAGCAATCCGCATCCTCGGCATGGAGAAGACCACGCGTTTCTATCAGGCGTCCACCTCCGAGCTGTACGGCCTCGTGCAGGAAATCCCGCAGCGTGAAACCACGCCGTTCTATCCGCGCAGCCCCTACGCGGTGGCCAAGCTCTATGCCTACTGGATCACCGTCAACTACCGCGAAGCCTACGGGATGTACGCGTGCAACGGCATCCTGTTCAACCACGAATCTCCGGTACGCGGTGAAACGTTCGTAACCCGCAAGATCACTCGGGCCGTGGCACGCATCAAGCTTGGCCTGCAGGACTGCCTCTACCTTGGCAACATGGATGCGTTGCGCGACTGGGGCCACGCTCGCGACTATGTCGAAATGCAATGGCTGATGCTACAGCAGGACAAGCCGGAAGACTTCGTGATCGCCACCGGCGTGCAGTTCAGCGTACGCCAGTTCGTCGACGCCGCGGCCAGGGAACTGGGCATCACGCTGCGCTGGGAAGGCTCCGGAGTCGATGAAATCGGCATTGTGGTCTCCAACGACGGCGATGAGAGTCCGCTCAAACCGGGCCAGGTCGTGGTGCGTGTCGATCCCCGCTACTTCCGTCCGACCGAGGTCGAAACGCTGCTTGGCGACCCGACGCGCGCCCGCGAAAAACTCGGCTGGTCCCCGAAAACCACCTTCCAGGAGCTGGTTTCCGAAATGGTCCGCAACGACTACGAACTGGCCCGTCGCGACCACCTGATCAAATCCCATGGTTTCAAGGCCATGGATTATTTCGAGTGATCCGTCCATGAACGCCATACCCAGGGAAGCGCGCATTTATATCGCCGGCCATCGCGGCATGGTCGGCGGAGCGATCGTGCGCGAGCTCCAGCGTCAGGGCTACCATAACCTGATCACCCGGACTCATGAAGAACTGGACCTGACCCGTCAGGCCGATGTTGAAGCGTTCTTCGCGGCCGAGCGGCCGCAGTACGTGTTTCTCGCGGCCGCCAAGGTGGGCGGCATTCATGCCAACAACGTGTATCGTGCCGATTTCATCTCGCAGAACCTGATGATCCAGACCAACGTGATCAACGCGGCGTGGCAGAACGATGTCGAACGCCTGTTGTTTCTCGGATCCAGCTGCATTTATCCGAAGGAATGCCCGCAGCCGATCAAGGAGTCGTACCTGCTGACCGGCCCGCTCGAATCGACCAATCAGCCCTACGCGTTGGCCAAGATCGCGGGCATCGAAATGTGCTGGTCGTTCAATCGCCAGCATGGCACCCGTTATCTGGCGGTGATGCCGACCAATCTGTATGGACCGGGCGACAACTACCATCCGGAAAACAGTCATGTGATTCCCGCGCTGATCCGCAAGGCGCATGAGGCGAAGCTGCGCGGCGATGCCTCCATGACGGTATGGGGCAGCGGCAGGCCGATGCGCGAATTCCTGTACAGCGAAGACATGGCCGCCGCCTGCGTGTATCTGATGAACCTGCCCGAGGCGGAGTACCGCACGCTGCTGACCGACGAGACGCCGCCGCTCGTCAATATCGGTGTCGGGCACGACATGACGATCGCCGAACTGGCGCAAGCCATCGCCCGAGTGGTTGGGTTTGAGGGGGAGCTGGTTTTCGATGCGAGCAAGCCGGATGGCACGATGCGCAAACTTCTGGATGTGGGCAAGCTGGCGGCCTATGGCTGGAAGGCGACGATGCCATTCGAGACAGGCATTGCCATCAGTTACGAGGATTTCCTGAAGAGGGAATCCTCCCGCCCGGCCAGTCATTAGCAGCGGGAGCCGGGTCATTTCTCTCTCTCTTAAAAAGCTGGCCTCCCGCTCGGGGGTTCTCTATCTCGACAATTTTTTCCGGATGGGCGCCAGCGCCGTTACCTCGTTCGCTCTGGCCCGGCTGCTCGGGCCGGAGTCGTTCGGGATGCTCAACTATTCGACGGCGCTGACGGCGATCTTTTTCGCATTGGCCTCGTTCGGACTGGAAAACCCCACGATCCTCCGGTTGGTGCGCGGCGGCAACCCGGCTTCGGTGCTCGGTACCGCGATGGCCATTCGGCTGGTCACAAGCTCGGTGTGCCTGATTGCCGGTTGCGGCATCGTCTGGCTGCTGGAAGGCGCCTTCAATACGGTGTTCTGGCTGAACGTCGCCCAGTTGGCCTGCATGTCGTTTTATGTGCTGTCGTCGGCGGAGTTCTGGTTCAAGTCGCGCACCGAACCGCTGATTCCGGCCGCGATGCGCTCATCGGCCGTGGCGGTGTCCTCTCTGGGCAAGATCGGCATGGCCGTGGCCAGTGTGCCGCTGGTCTGGTTCGGCATCCCCGTGTTGCTCGAAGCCGCGATAATGAGTCTCGGCGTCTACTG
Organism: Paludibacterium paludis; assembly: GCF_018802605.1. Taxonomy (NCBI): domain Bacteria; kingdom Pseudomonadati; phylum Pseudomonadota; class Betaproteobacteria; order Neisseriales; family Chromobacteriaceae; genus Paludibacterium; species Paludibacterium paludis. The sequence continues at coordinate 331,646 of NZ_CP069161.1, forward strand.
GGCTTACCGGTGGAAGGCGCCGCGTGATGAACGGGCGCTGACGTTCGACCGCGGCCAGGTGCCGGGCATGCTCAAGGATGCCTACCCGTTCGTGATCGCCGCGTTTTCCGTGCTGATCTACATGAAGATCGACGCGGTGATGCTGGGGAAGATGGCGGGGCATCACGAAAACGGCATTTACGGTGTCTCCCAGAAGCTGACGGAGATCCTCTATATCGTGCCTGTGGTGCTGACCGACACGATTTATCCGACGTTGATCGGCAAGCGCACTCAGGGTAAGAAGGAGTTCGCGCGGCTGTTCCAGCTGTTTGTCGACGGTGCCGTCGTCATTTCCCTGGTGGCCATTGTCTGCAGCATCCTGCTTGCCCGACCCGCGATCATGCTGGTGTTCGGCGAGGAGTATGCGGCGTCGGTCGATATTTTTCATATCAATGCGTGGGCGTGCCTCCTGGTCACCCTGTCCTATGTCAGGGCGCGGTGGCTGGCGATCGAGGGCTTGCAGAAATATGAGTCCTGGGCGACGGCGATCGGCGCCGTGACCAACATACTGCTCAATCTGGTGATGATTCCCCGCTGGGGAGCCATCGGCGCGGCCTGGGCCTCGCTGCTGTCGTACGCCGTCGCCGGGGTTCTGACATCTTTCCTGCTGCCCGGCACGCGCGCGGTCGGAATGCACCAGATCCGGGCCCTGTGGCCGTTTGGCAGACTGGCAGCCGCCGTCAGAACCCATTATCTGTCCAAGGTGACACCATGACACATGTCCGTTTTTCAATTGCCACTCCCGCCTGGAATGCGCTGGACAAGCTGCGCCGTTGCGTGGGCTCGGTGCGTGGTCAGACGGGTGTGACCTATGAGCATCTGGTCCAGGACGGCGGCTCGTCCGACGGAACCGCCGAATGGCTGGCGGCCCAGTCCGACGTGGCCGGCGTCAGCGAAAAAGACCATGGTATGTATGATGCGATCAACCGCGCGTGGAGTCGCGGCTCCGGCGAATTTTTCTCGTGGCTCAATGCCGACGAGCAATATCTGCCGGGCACCTTGGAGAAGGTGGCCGCGTATTTCGACAGCCATCCCGATGTCGATATCGTGTTTGCCAACGCCATCGTGGCGGACATGGATGGCAAGGTCGTCGCGTTGCGCCGTGAAATTCCGTTCCGCAAGAGCTACGTGGTGAACAGTTTTCTGAACACCATGTCCTGCACGCTGTTTTTCCGCAAACGCTTGCGCGAACAGGGGTTGCTTGCCTTCGATACCGGTTATCGCTACGCGGGGGACATGGACCTGATTCTGCGGCTCGTCGAGGCGGGCGCCGTGATCGCGCATTTGCCGGATTATCTTTCGGTATTCGGCGTGGACGGCAGCAATCTGAGCACGCACCAGCGGATGCAGGATGAAACGGTCGCCTTGCAGAAGAAATTCGGGGCGTTCTCCAGTGGCTGGTTGCGTCAGGCGGTTCTGGTCGGGCGCCGCATCGAGCGTCTCGTGATCGGAGCCTACAAGCCGGAAACCATCAGCTATCTGTATGCGGTCGATGAAACCCCGTCCTATCATCGCATCACGGCGTCGGGAATCGGCGGGCGCTATACGCTCGCCGATGTGCGGGGACGAGCCGATACCATCGAAATTCTTCGCCACGGCGAGGCGTGACGATGCGCATACTCTTTGTGCACCAGTCGGCGGACCTTTACGGCTCCGACAAGGTACTGCTGGATCTGGTGACGCGTCTCGCGGACCACGGTATCGAGCCCGTGGTGCTGATCCCTTGCGAAGGGCCACTGCTGGCGGCGCTGAGGGACGCGCGCATCGAAGCGCATGTGTGCCCGGTGCTCAAGCTAAGCCGGGCCAGCCTGCGCCCGTTGGGTTTTCTCAAATTCCTTTCGGAAATCCCGGGCGTCATCGGCGCCATCGACCGGATCGTCGCCGGCCGCAAGATCGATATCGTTCACTCGAATACGCTGGCGGTGCTGGGCGGGGCGCTGTGGGCGCTGCGCCGCCGCATTCAACATGTCTGGCACCTGCACGAAACCATTCACTCGCCGGCCGCCGCCGCCAGACTGTTTCCCTGGCTGGTCAGGCTGTTCGCCGATCGCGTGGCCTGCAATTCGCATTCCACGCGCGAGTGGCTTTTGCAGCATCAACCCTGCCTGGCAAGCCGAAGCTGCGTGATCTGGAACGGGGTGGCGGCTCCTTCGCCACAAATGGATGCCGCGAGCCATGTCCCCGGCGGAGCCGTGACGACTATCGGTCTTGTGGGCCGTATCAACCGGATGAAGGGTCAGACGGTGCTGATCGAAGCGGCCGAGCGTCTGGCGGCGCAGGGCGTCGATGGATTCCGCGTGGTGTTCGTTGGCAGTCCTCCTCCGGGGCAGGAGCATTTTCTTGATGCCCTGCGAGCACGTATCGATCAATCCCCGATCTCCGACCGGCTGACTCTTCAAGGTTTCTCTTCCGATATCTGGAGGATCTGGAAAACCATCGATATTGCCTGCGTTCCCTCCATTGAGCCGGAATCGTTCGGACTCGTGGCTGTGGAGGCGATGGCGACGGGGCTGCCGGTGGTGGCGTCGGCGCATGGTGGTATTCTGGAGATCGTGCGGGATGGCGAGACCGGCTGGTTGTGCGAGCCGGGGAGTGTTCCCGAGCTGTCGGCCAGGCTGAATGATTTGTTGGCCTCGCCGGCCCGACGGGCTGAGTTCGGCGCGGCCGGCGAACGAGTCTATCGCGACTGTTTTTCCGTGCCTGCCATGATGCAAGGGTTTGTCAAACTTTATCGGGACATGGTGTAGTCGATGACATTTCAGAATTCTGTGGCGGGAGTGAGCGCGCGTCCCGTGCGCAACCCCGTCTGGCCCGAATATTCGATCGGTTTTCTGTCGATCGGATACGTGATCCTGTGGCCCGGTTTGCTTACCGTGCTCAATCTGGTGTTGCTGGTGTTTTCCATGCTGTTCTGGATGTTCGGTAAGAACCGCTTCAATCGCGTGCTGTTGGGGGTGATCGCTTGCGATATCGTGCTGATTCTGACTGGCGTGATAGCGGGAGTTGGCAACCCGACGTATGATTATTTCAAAGATATATGGTATTCAAGTAATTATGTAATATTGATTTCCGTGGGGTTCGTTTTGGCCCTGTCGATCTCCGATATGCGCAAGGGGCTGCTGGCTTTCGTCGTCTCCGGCGTTCTGGTGGCATGCTTGCATCTGTCCAGTTTTATCGCCAATCCGGCCTTGTTGACCAAGTCGGCTGTTGAGATCCGGGGGGCCGCGGGTACCGGCTACTATCTGGTGTCGCTTGCCTTGCTGATCCTTTTGCATTGTCGTGGACAATGGCGGGCACGGCTTTTTCTGCCACATAGCCTGGCCTGGATATTCATTGTGTTGACGGCGCTGTCCTGCATCCTGACATTCTCCCGGACGATGCTTGTCGTTGTCTTGCTTGGGTACTATTTCACCTCGCGTTTCATGAACCGGCAGCGTACCATCAAGACCATCATCCTGGTTTGTTTGTCGGTGGTGACCCTGCTGGTCATGCAGGGCGCGAGCGATTTTTTCCCGGATGTGGACAAGAATTCGTTCTCGGGAAAAATGCTGCGTTCCTTCAACGAGCTGCATGTCGAAGACTACCGGGACTACCGAAGCATCAACGAGAACTATCGGGGATTCGAAACCGAGCGTGGCCTGGCGACTTACGCTAATGGCGAGAGCTGGCAATTGCTGGTCGGGCAGGGCTTCGGCAAGTCCGTCGATTTGGGATTCTATTTGCGTTTGGGGAGCGAGGATTCGGTACCGTTACGGTTCATTCCCGTTTTCCACAATGGATTCATCTACCTTTTGGTCAAGACGGGCGCGATTGGGATCCTCGCATTCCTGCTTTCGTTAACCATCCCTTATGTCTATGCTAAAAAGATGGGCAGGACGGCAAGCGCATCCGACCCTGAAGTGACGAGTTCCCAGTTCCTCAAAGGTAGTATCGGCGTACTTTTGGTGACCACCTGGCTGATCTCCGGTGCATTCAATAAATCGGATATGGCTTCCTACCTGTTGATGGTTGGGTTCATGTTGGGTTGTCTCAATCGTATGGAAAGGAAGCAAGATGCATAAGATTATCGTCCGGTTGGGCATGATTGCCTGCTTTTTGCTATTAAGCCCGATCGGAAACGCAGCAAATTCAACGACCACGAAGGCGGCCATGGCGGTGACTCCGCCCTTGGCGTTTTCCAACCGTTTCCTGACCGCTGCGGATTTTGACAACGAACAGCTGCGCGGCTTCGTCATCGGTGGCACGACGAATGTTCGCAATGCCGCGTACTTTGATGGATTGAAACGTAACGGAGCCAATCTGGCTCGTGTGTTTTTTCCTTTCAAACGTTGCCAGAGCTGCAGTCAATACGGGATCAGCGATGATGACCTCAAGGCCCTGAACGCGATGATCGTCCAGGCCAAGCGGGTCGGCATCTATCTTGTTATCGTTGGGGCGTTCCAGTACATCGAGACCGGCGACGTGTGGAAAAATAAGGCGCTTCAGGCGTCCATGGCGACGACCTGGGCAAAGTTCGCCAAGATCTATGCCAATGAGAAAATCATTGCCGGCTACGATATCGTTAACGAGCCGAATCCACCGTGGGACGGTTCCCACCCGCAACAGGCGATCGACAAGTGGAATCCCATTGCTTCCAATATTATCGACATGATCCGTCTCGTGGATCGTAATCATGTGATCATTTACGAAACGATCGCGGGAGGCAGTACATTGGGTTTTCAGGGATTGAAACCCCTGCCGTATGACAATATCGTTTATAGTATTCACTATTACTCGCCGCACGATATCACTCACCAGAAAACCTCGGCGACCTACTCCCGGACCATTCCGTATCCCACGCCTATTTCATACGGCATTGGTACGTACTCCCGTTGGGGCGTGACCGCTTTCGACAAGGATCGGCTGGCGCTGGATTTCCAGGATGTGATCGCTTTCAAGAACACTTACAAGAAACCTGTGTACGTCGGGGAGTTCAGTTGTGTGCGTTGGGCGCCGGGCAGTTCCGCGTACAATTACATCAGCGATGTCATTTCCTTGTTCAAGCAATACAAACTGTCCTGGACGTATCACGAGTTCAGGGGCTATCCGGGCTGGGATGCGGAAATCGCTTCCCAGGATCCGGCCTATATGATCCGGACTGACAACGCGCCGGTGATCACGTTGATCCGGCAGGCGATTGGCGCGCCCACCGCTCCGATTCCAGGAACCGGTTACTCCGCGCCGAGCAGCTCCAAATAACAGCGTTTGCGAAAGGAATCCTGTTCGATGCATGAGACCCCTGATATCTCGGCTGTCATTCTGCTGATGACGGACGATGAGCGGGAGTACGCTCCGAAGACCCTCGGTTCGGTGTTGGCGCAAACCCTGCCTGTTGGCGAGATCCTGGTTTATGTTCGCGAGGAGAACACCTGGATCGATGCCATCGTGCAAGGTCAGCCCAAGATCACGGTCAGGCGGATCCCGAAAATGGGGCCTGGACATGTCAGAAACCTTGCCGCGAGGGAAGCCAGGGGCGAATGGCTGGCTTACCTCGACGGCGATGACTACTGGGCACCGACCCGGCTCGAACGCCAATGTGCCGGTCTGAGCAGTCATGATGGATTAATCTCCTGCGATTACTATCTGATCAATGAGCGCGGAGTCAATTGCGGATTCGCCATGTCGAACCGCTTTCCGACCCCGAGTTCCTGGTTGATCCGCCGGCGGATCATGCTTGAAAAACGCTTCAACGAAACGGTTTTCAAGCACAACGACAGCATGTGGTGGGTGGAACACCGCGGTTGGGAAATCACCCGCCGGGTACCCGAACCGCTGCTCTTTTACCGGGTCCGGCGGGGATCCTTGTCGGATGTGCTGAAAAACAAACAGCGCAAGAACCAGTATGTGGCCCTTGCGAGCCACCCGCTGGTCCGGCCTTTGGCGTACTTTGCCACCTGGATGGTCTACCGTGGCAAGCGTGCCACGACGTACCCGCCGGCAGCCTGAATACACTCTTTCATTTCATAATAAAAGCATGAAACCAGCTGTCAGAATTCTTGGGACGCGTGGCGTCCCCGCTGCGCATGGGGGATTTGAGACCTTTGCCGAGTATCTCGCGAAACACCTGGTAGGGCAGGGGTGGCGCGTGATCGTCTATTGCCAGGAGGATGGCTCGGGAGAGGTGATGAATGATACCTGGGAGGGTATCGAGCGGGTGCGCATTCCCGTAGCCGTGTCCGGAGCCAAGGGAACCGTGCTGTTCGACTGGCTGGCGACGCGCCACGCCGCGCGGCACCGGGATCTGTGCCTGACGCTCGGTTACAACACGGCGATCTTTTGCGCATGGCTTCGTCTCAAAGGCATTCCGAACCTGATCAATATGGACGGAATCGAGTGGAAGCGGCAAAAGTGGGGCTGGGTCGCCAAAACCTGGTTCTGGCTGAACGAGTTGATCGGTGCCCGGATCGGCAACCATCTGGTGGCCGACAACCCGGGAATCAAGGCGCACCTGACGCGCTGGGTGCCGGCGGACAAGATCACGATGATCGCGTATGGCGCTGAGGCTTGCGTTCAGGGAGACCCGGGGGCGATCCGGTCATACGGGCTGGATGACAAGGGTTACGCGCTGGTGATCGCGCGGCCCGAACCGGAAAACTCCGTCCTGGACATTGTGCGGGCGTTCTGCGCGAAACCCCGCTCGTGCAAATTGGTCGTGCTGGGGCATTTCGTTCCGGAGACCAACCCCTATCACAAGGCGGTTGTCGACGCCGCCAACGATCAGGTGCTGTTTCCCGGCGCGATTTACGACAAGACCGTTGTGCAGGCGCTGCGGCGTCATTGCCGCCTGTACGTGCACGGTCATCAGGTGGGCGGGACGAACCCTTCACTGGTCGAAGGCCTGGGTTCCGGCAGCCCCGTGCTGGCTCACGACAACCCGTTCAACCGGTGGGTTGTCGGGGAAGGGGCCGCGTATTTCTCCGGAGAGGACGCATGCTCGGCGCAACTGGATGCGCTGCTGGACGACCCGGACAGACTCGAAGCGATGCGCACGGCACATCTCGAGCGCTTCGCTTCGCACCTGACGTGGCCGATCATCCTTGCCCAGTACCAGGCTCTGCTGGAGCGTTGGCTACCGGCCGGGAAGGATCGAGCGTGAAGATCCTGCTGTCAGTGTTCGCCTGCTCGCCAGAATGGGGGTCGGAGCCCGGCGTCGGCTGGCGCTGGGCCCTGGCGCTGGCCGGGAAGCACGATGTGACGGTCATTACCCACGCGTATTTCAAGCAGCAGATCGACAAAGTGAGTATGCCTGACGGGCAGCCGCTACCGTGTTTCCGGTATGTCGATCTGGATGTCTTCGGCCTGCATCCGCACCGCCTGCTCAATTCGCGTCTTTACTACATGCTGTGGCAGTTGAAGGCGGCCTGGTCGGCGCGCCGCTGGATCGGGGACTTCGATCTCGTTCACCACCTGACCTGGGGCACCTACCGTTTTCCGAGCTTCATGGGATTGCTGGGCAAGCCCTTTATCAACGGACCTCTTGGCGGCGGAGAGCGTTCGCCAGCCCGGTTGTGGATGCGTTTGCCCTTGCGCGAGAGAGCTTTCGAATTCGCCAGGTCGGCTCTGATCGAATTAAGCCGGTTCGATCCGTTCGTCTGGCTCAACATGAAGAGTTCGGACCTGATTTTCTGCAAGACCGACGAAACACGGGATGCCTTGCCCTGGTTCGCGCGCGGCAAGGCTCGGGTGGCCACGGAGATCGGCGTCATGCCCGGCCAGCAATGGGGCGCGGCGAAAGATTACACCGGGCGAGAGCGTTTCACTCTTTTCTATGCGGGCAGACTGATCGGACTCAAAGGCGTTCACCTGATCATCAGGGCGCTGGCCGAGCTTCGTCACCGTCACGGGCTGGATGTGGATCTTTCCATCGCGGGAGACGGGCCGATGCACAGCTACCTCGTGGATCTGGCGATATCCCTGGGGGTTGGCGACTCCGTGAAGTTTCTTGGCAAGGTTCCGAGGGATGCACTGCTGACGCTTTACCGCGATATGGATCTGTTCGTTTTCCCGAGCTTTCATGACTCCAGCGGTAATGTCATCCTCGAGTCGATGAGCGCCGGTTTACCCGTCGTATGCCTTGACCTTGGCGGTCCCAAGCACTTCCTCGACGACGACTCCGGAGTGGTGGTGCCCGCGAAAGGCGTCTCCGAGGCGACCGTGGTGGGGCGACTTGTCGAGGCGATATCGGAACTTCTGACATCCCCGGGGACTCTCTCGGCGCTTTCTGCCGGCGCCTTGCGCCGTTGTGACGCTTTTACGTGGGAAAAACAGGTGGATGCCGTTTACGATGCCATAGCCGCTGAGGGGCTCGCGGCAACGCGGCCTTCGGCCTGAATGCGGTCGGCGGGGGGCATCGCTGTGCGGGCCCCCCGCTCCTGTCAGTCTTCCTGGGTTTGCAGCAGTTTTTTCAGCAGCTTCGCCAGGGTATGGCGTTCTTCCGCGTCCAGCGGCTCGAGCAGCTCGTTTTCCGCGGCGAGGTGGTTGACGACCGCCTCGTTGATGACGCGCAGTCCTTTTTCGGTCAGCGTAACGATCACGCCGCGGCGGTCAAGGGGATCGGGCGAGCGGCGGACCAGACCCGACATTTCCAGGCGGTTGATGCGGTTGGTTAGCGCTCCCGACGAAATCAGCACCATGGTCTGCAACTGATTCGGCGACAGTTGGTACGGCTCCTTGCTGCGCCGCAGGGCGGCGAGAACGTCGAATTCTCCGACGTTGATGTCGTGCGCCATCAGGTCCTGCAGGACACGGCGGGTGATGAAGTATTCCATGCGCGCGATGCGCCCGATCACTTCCGTCGAGGATGGGTCAAGATCCGGTCGGACTTCACGCCACAAGGCAACGATGCGGTCGATCTGGTCAGGCTGCTCGAACATAGTTTTTCCACTTTCCGTATGCGATGTAACCGTTCATCGATGAACGGTTTTGTTTTGCCCTAAAACCTTCTGATGTGTCATTGATGCAATACCGCTTCGGGCCCAGAGATTACCATTTTCTTGCGATTAACTATCTTCACCTGAAGATATTTGATATAAAGATAAAAAGGGGTGGTTGACGCCCCGCTTTCCTGTTTGTCTGTGTAACGTTGAAGGAGTCACGATGAAGTCGGCTGTGCGCGGCGCCATGATCACATTTCGGGCTGATCCGTTCATTGTCCCTGACGAAGAGAGTCTCACGCATCTGTCCGATGCGCTGATCGTCATCGAAAATGGCAAGATCGTCGCGGTGGGCGATGCCGCGGAGCTGCTGCCTTCGCTGCCGCCCGGCACGGACATCACGCATTACCGTGATGCCTTGATCGTGCCGGGTTTCATCGATTGTCATGCGCACTATGCGCAGACACCGATGATCGCGGCGTTTGGTGAGCAATTGCTGGACTGGCTCAACCTGTACACCTTCAACACCGAACAGGCATTCGGCGATCCTGCCGTGGCGTCCGAAGTGGCCGCGATCTTCCTTGATGAGCAGTTGCGGCATGGCGTGACCACATCCGCCGTGTTCGGCACGGTGCACCCCGAGTCGGTCGAGGCGCTGTTTGACCAGGCGCGCCGGCGCAATGTGCGGATGCTGGCGGGCAAGGTCTGCATGGACAGGAACGCGCCGGCTTCCCTGCTGGACAGCGCTCAACGCGCGTACGACGAGTCGGAGGCGCTGATCGGGCGCTGGCATGGCGTGGGCCGGCTGGAGTATGCCATCACACCGCGCTTCGCACCGACGTCGAGTCCGCAGCAGCTCGAGGCTCTGGGCGCGCTGGCGGCGCGCTACCCGGATATGCCGATTCAGACGCACCTCGCGGAAAACCGCGACGAGATGGCCTGGGTCGCCCGGCTGTTTCCCGACGCGCGCGATTACACCGATGTGTACGCCCGCCACGGGCTGGTCAGACCCCGGGCGATTTTCGGGCATGGCATTCATCTGACCGAACCGGAGCTCGACCGCCTGGCGGAAAACGGCGCCTCCCTGGCGCATTGCCCAACATCGAATTTCTTTCTCGGATCGGGGTGTTTCGATGTCCGGCGCACCCGGCAACGGAGTCTTCCGGTGCTGACCGGATTGGCGACCGATGTCGGCGCCGGAACGAGTTTTTCAATGTTGACCACCATGAACGAGGCTTACAAGGCGGCCCAGTTCAATGGTCATGCCCTTTCCGCGGTTCAGGCTTTTTATCTGGCGACGCGGGGCGGAGCCCGGGCGTTGGGCGTCGAGGACAAGGTGGGGTCGATCGCGGCCGGGATGGATGCGGATCTTGCTGTACTGGACATGGCGGCCACGCCATTGATCCGCTACCGAATGACCCGCGTCCGGACTATCGGGGAGGCGATGTTCGTGCTGATGATGCTGGGGGACGACCGCGCGGTACGCGATACCTGGGTCGCCGGTTGCCGCTGGATGCCGTCAGGCGGTCTTGCCGGAGCGTTTGGGGATCAGCACCGTGCGGGTGCCGCACAGTCGATCCTGCAGGGTCAGGCGTTCGGGATCGACCAGTGTCGCCAGAAACGGCAACAGGCACCAGGAGAACGATGCCAGGGCCACCAGCGGCCGATGGCCGGAGCCTTGCCGTGCGCCAAGGTAGGCGAGCACGGGAACGACGACGAACAGTATCAGCGAGATGACGTAGCGGATGGCCGCTTCCTTCCAGGATAGCGTTTCGCCATCCGCGGTCTGCAGTTTCAGGCGCCAGGCTTTCATCGCCACGGTTTGTCCGTGGCTGACCCAGGATTTGCCGAAGTAGGCGAACAGGGCCAGAGCGAGCGTGGCGCGGAATGCCTGGTCAAGCCACAGAGAGGCGCCGAGCGACGCTTGCAGGGGCGTGTACAGCGCCGAGACGAGCAGCAGGATGGCGGCGAGCAGCAGCGATTCGTAAGCGAGGCAGGCCAGCCGTCGCGCCAGCGACGGGAAGGCGGTAGTGTCGGGAGTCGTCATCGGGCTATTGTGTCATTGGCCGGCCGGGGCGTTCAAGCGCGCCAGCGCGCGTTGCCGCGCATCGGGTGGCAGGGATTCGAGAAGGCGCCAGTTGGCGCGGGCGCGCTGCTGATCGGACTCGCTGAGCATGGCCCACACCCGGAGTCGCTCGCGGATCCTGGCCTGACGCGCAGCGGGAAGCCCGGTCGCGCGCGCGGCGATCTGCGCGAAGCGCTCGCGCCGTGCCGGGGACAACCGCGGCCAATCGCTTTCAAGGGGGGCGAGCAAAGCCCGCTCGCCCGCTCCCAGTTGCTGCCATTCCGGCGGGGAGGCCAATGCGCCGGCGCAGAGGGTTGCAGCAAGCACTAGCAGCAACTTATTCATGCGCGGCCCCCGCCAGATCCGGATCCATCAGGTTTTCCAGGGCGATGTCGCCTGCCAGTACGCCAATGTCCTGATCGATGTCTTCGTTGCGCGAGGACTCCACCCACAGGGCGGCCGTCAGCGCGACCGCGGCGACCGTGAGCGTCGCCGTGGTGCGGCGCATGGCAAGACCGTGCGCCAGGGACCAGCGCAGCCAGTGCGCCGACCAGCCGGACTGGGCGGGGCTGTGCGACAGGGCGTGCCGGCGCAGGCCGGCCAGCCGTTCGCGTGTCGCCTCAGGCATGCGGGCGAGTTCGTTGTTGAGTACCCGCACCACGATTCCGGGTACGGCGTCATGCTTCGGGCGCTCGTGTTTCACAGGGTCACTCCTTTTTGGCTCAGGATGGCCGCCAAGGTATGGTTGGCTCTCGAGCAATGCGTTTTGACGCTGCCCTCCGAACATCCCATGACTTTTGCCGTACCGGCCACATCCAGTCCTTCCCAGTAACGCAGCAGAAAGGCTTCCCGTTGACGGGCGGGGAGCAGGGCGAGAGAGGCATCGATCAGTGTGGCAACTTCCTTGCGCATCAGCCATGCCTGCGGATCCAGGTGGATCTCGTCCGCCGCCACGTCGAGCGTTTCCAGCAGATCCGGGGTGTCGTCTTCCTCCTTGCGGGGAACCAGCGCGCTGAACAGCGTGAAAACGAGCCGGCGCACGCGGGTTCTGCGGTAGAAGTCGCGGATGGTGTTTTGCATGATGCGCTGGAACAGCAGGGGCAGCTCGTGCGCGGGCGCGCCAGCGTAGTGCCGGGCGAGCTTGAGCATCGCGTCCTGCACGATATCCATGGCATCTTCTTCATTCTGGACGGCAAACAGGGCTTGCCTGAATGCCCGTCGTTCCGCCGATCGAAGGTAATCGGCCAACTCTTCTTGACTGGCCATGGAAATGTGGTTTCAGTAATCCCAACCCGCAATAGTAACAGGTCACCACCGGCAATGGTAGTTAATGATTTTTCTCAATAATTACCTAGGCTTAGCGGCATGTTGCAGCCGCACAAAAGCGCTTGACCGGCCGCGTGGGGATACGATAAGGTCAATGACATAACAGGATGAAACTATCATTACAACAATGAGGCAAAGATGCAGATCTCGGGAGCAGAAATCGTCGTCCGCTGCCTGCAGGAGGAAGCCGTCGAGTACGTCTTCGGCTATCCGGGCGGAGCGGTGCTTGAAATCTACGATGCGATCTTCAAGCAGCAGCAATTCAAACATGTCCTGGTGAGACACGAACAGGCCGCCGTGCACGCCGCGGATGCTTATTCGCGGTCCAGTCAGCGCGTCGGTGTCGCGCTGGTGACTTCCGGTCCGGGCGCGACCAATGCCATTACCGGCATTGCCACGGCCTATATGGACTCCATTCCTATGGTGGTTATCTCCGGCCAGGTGGCCACGCCGGCGATCGGGCTTGATGCGTTCCAGGAAGTCGACATGGTGGGCATCACCCGTCCGTGCGTGAAACACAATTTCCTGGTCAAGGACGTGACCGAGCTCGCGGCCACCCTGAAAAAGGCGTTCTACATCGCCCGTTCCGGCCGCCCCGGTCCGGTGGTGGTGGACATTCCCAAGGATGTGACCCAACGGATGGCCGAGTTCGCCTATCCGGACTCGGTGGCCATCCGATCCTATGTACCTGTCACCAAGGGGCATCCCGGACAGATCCGCAAGGCGGTCGGCCTGTTGCTTGGCGCCCGTCGCCCCTATGTCTATGTGGGTGGCGGCGCGGTGCAGGGCAATGCCTCGGAAGAGGTGCGCGAACTGGTGCAGTCGCTGGGTCTGCCGTGCACCAACACCCTGATGGGTCTGGGCGCTTATCCAGGATCCGATCCGAAATTCCTTGGCATGCTGGGTATGCACGGCACGTATGAGGCGAACATGGCCATGCAGCACTGTGATGTGCTGATCGCCATCGGCGCGCGCTTCGATGACCGGGTGGTCAGCGTGCCGTCGCATTTTCTGTCACAGCCCAAGAAAATCATTCACATCGATGTCGATCCTTCATCGATCGCCAAGCGCGTCAAGGTCGATGTGCCGATCGTCGGCGATGTGAAACTGGTGCTGCGCGACATGCTCGAGCAATTGCGCCAGAGCGGCCAGCGGCCCGATCCGGATCATCTGGCGGCGTGGTGGAAAACCATCGAGGAGTGGCGTTCGCACGATTCCCTGTATTTCTCGCCGTCCAGCGAACTGATCAAGCCCCAATCTGTGGTTCGGGCGCTATACGAGGTTACCGGCGGGGAAGCCATCGTGACCTCCGACGTGGGTCAGCACCAGATGTGGGCGGCCCAGTATTACCGCTTCGACAGACCTCGCCGCTGGATCAATTCCGGCGGGCTTGGCACCATGGGATTCGGCCTGCCGGCCGCGATGGGCGCGCAACTGGCCAATCCGGACTCCGTGGTCGCCTGCGTGACCGGAGAGGCGTCGATCCAGATGAACATCCAGGAACTGTCGACCTGCAAGCAGTACCACATCCCGGTGAAGATCATCAATCTGAACAACCGCTATCTGGGCATGGTGCGCCAGTGGCAGGAGTTCTTCTACGGCAACCGCTATTCGGAATCCTATATGGACGCCCTGCCGGACTTCGTGCGGCTGGCGGAGGCATACGGTCATGTCGGCATCCGGGTGGACAAGCCCGCCGATGTGGAGCCGGCGCTGCGCGAAGCGTTCGCCATGAAGGATCGCCTGGTGTTCCTCGACGTGATCACCGATCAGTCCGAAAACGTGTTCCCGATGATCCAGAACGGCAAGGGGCTGGATCAGATGGATCTGCCGCCGCACATGCGCGAAATCCAGCAGGTGCCTTTCGAGAACAATCGTGATTACGGCAATATGTGCTGAGGCGGGACATGCGACACATTCTTTCGATCATTCTGGAAAACGAAGCGGGCGCGCTCTCCCGCGTGGTCGGGCTGTTTTCCGCGCGCGCCTACAACATTGACTCCCTGACAGTGTCGACAACCGAGGACCCGACACTGTCCCGCATGACAATCGTTACCCACGGTTCCGAAGAAGTCATCGAGCAGATCACCAAGCAGCTCAACAAGCTGATCGAGGTGGTCAAGGTGATAGACCTCAATGAATCCGAACACATCGAACGTGAAATGATGCTGATCAAGGTCCGTGCCATCGGCAAGGACCGCGAGGAAATGAAACGCATGGCGGACATTTTCCGGGGCAGGATCATCGACGTGACGGAAAAGACTTACACCATCGAGCTGACTGGTACGAGCGAGAAGCTCAATGCCTTTATCGAGGCGATCGACCGCGCAGTGATCCTGGAGACGGTCCGTACTGGCGCATCCGGCATCGGTCGGGGTGAACGGGTTCTTAAAATCTGACAACCTTGCGCGGCAGGCCGGGAGCCTGCCCGCATTACAAGGGGACATTCATGAAAGTTTTCTACGACAAAGACGCCGACTTTTCGATCATCAAGGGCAAAAAGGTCGCCATCATCGGTTACGGCTCGCAAGGGCATGCCCATGCGCAGAACCTGAAAGACTCCGGGGTCGACGTGGTCGTGGGGCTGCGCAAGGACGGCGCGTCCTGGAAAAAAGCCGAAGCGGCCGGCCACAAGGTCAAGGAAGTGGGCGAGGCGGTGAAGAAGGCCGATGTGGTGATGGTGCTGCTGCCGGACGAATCCCAGCCCGATGTCTACCGTGCCGATATCGAGCCGAATATCAAGAAGGGCGCGGCGCTGGCGTTCGCCCACGGCTTCAACGTTCACTACAACCAGATCGTGCCGCGCGCCGATCTTGATGTGATCATGATCGCTCCGAAAGGTCCCGGGCATACCGTGCGTTCCGAGTTCGTCAAGGGCGGCGGCGTGCCGACGCTGATCGCGGTTTACCAGGACAAGTCCGGCAAGGCCCGCGACATCGCGCTGTCCTACGCCGCGGCCAATGGCGGCACCAAGGGCGGCGTGATCGAAACGAATTTCCGCGAAGAAACCGAAACCGACCTGTTCGGCGAGCAGGCGGTGCTCTGTGGCGGCGCCGTCGAGTTGGTCAAGGCCGGCTTCGAGACGCTGGTTGAAGCCGGCTACGCCCCGGAGATGGCCTATTTCGAATGCTTGCACGAGCTCAAGCTGATCGTTGACCTGATGTACGAGGGCGGCATCGCCAACATGAATTATTCGATTTCCAATAACGCCGAATACGGTGAGTATGTCACCGGGCCGGAAGTGGTGACCGAAGCGACCAAAGCGGCGATGAAA
Organism: Paludibacterium paludis; assembly: GCF_018802605.1. NCBI lineage: Bacteria > Pseudomonadati > Pseudomonadota > Betaproteobacteria > Neisseriales > Chromobacteriaceae > Paludibacterium > Paludibacterium paludis. The sequence goes on from NZ_CP069161.1 coordinate 347,262, forward strand.
AAAGCGCTGAACCGCATTCAGACCGGGGAATACGCCAAGATGTTCATTCTGGAAGGCAAGACCCAGTACCCGTCGATGACGGCGCGCCGGCGTCTGACGGCGGAGCACCCTATCGAAAAGGTGGGTGCGGAGCTGCGTGCGATGATGCCGTGGATCGCGAAAAACAAGCTGGTGGATCAGTCGAAGAACTGATCTTCCGCCCGTAAAGAAATGGCCGGCTTTCATGCTGGCCATTTTTCTTGCATACTAGCGAGTTGACTGAATCAAATGGAGTTTTTATGGCGTCACATTACCCGCATCCCCTTATCGCCCGTGAAGGCTGGCCGTTCCTGGTGCTATCGCTGGCCGCCGCACTCGCCGTGACGGTGCTGGCTGGGTGGTGGTCGGCTCCGTTGTGGGTCATTTTCCTGTTCGTCCTGCAATTTTTCCGCGATCCCGCGCGTGTCGTGCCCTCCGACAGCAAGGCCGTTCTGTCGCCGGCCGATGGCCGCGTGGTGGTGGTCGGCAGGGCGATGGACCCGTATCGCGGCGTGGAAGCCCTGAAGATCAGCGTGTTCATGAATGTGTTCAATGTGCACTCCAACCGCAGTCCGGTGGACGGCACCGTTGAAAAGGTCGAGTACCATTCCGGCTCCTTCCTGAACGCCGCCCTGGACAAGGCCTCGCTGGAAAACGAGCGCAACGCCGTGCTCTTGAAGACGCCGGAAGGCACGTCCATCACCTTCGTGCAGATCGCCGGTCTCGTGGCCCGCCGCATCCTGTGCTACACGAAAGCCGGTGACGCGCTGAGCCGTGGCCAGCGCTATGGTTTCATCCGCTTCGGCTCGCGCGTCGACGTTTACCTGCCGCTGGACGCCAAGCCGCAGGTGTCGATCGGCGACAAGGTCAGCGCCACCGAAACCGTGCTGGCGCGTCTTGCCTGATGCTCAAGGGTAATATGCGCCGCTCGGGCATCTACCTGTTGCCCAACCTCTTTACCCTGGCGGCGCTGTTCGCGGGGTTCTACGCCGTGGTCAGGGCGATGGACGAATCGTTCGAGGCCGCGGCCGTGGCGATTTTCATCGCCATGATCCTGGACGGTCTGGATGGACGGGTCGCGCGCATGACCCGTACCCAGAGCGCCTTCGGCGCGGAGTTCGACAGCTTGTCGGACATGGTCAGTTTCGGTGTCGCGCCGGCGCTCGTCGTATACGAGTGGCAACTGCGCAGTCTCGGCAAATTCGGCTGGATGGCCGCGTTCGTCTACTGCGCCTGCGCGGCGATGCGGCTCGCCCGCTTCAACACCATGGTCGGCACGGCCGACAAGCGCTGGTTCGTCGGCCTTGCGAGTCCGGCCGCCGCGGCGCTGGTCGCCGGACTCGTGTGGGTGTCCATGTCCTATGAGCTTTCCGTTCCCCACATGAACTGGATGGCCTGGGGGCTGACCGTTTTCGCCGGCCTGTCGATGGTCGGCACGGTGCGCTTCTGGAGCTTCAAGGAACTGCATTTGCGCCGCCAGATTCCGTTTTACGCATTGCTGGCGCTCGTGCTCGGCCTGTTGCTTCTGGTGGCCTCGCCGCCTCTCGTGCTGTTCCTCTTCTTCGTCGGCTATAGCCTGTCCGGCTACATCATGGCCGTCACCGGCATCACCCGTCGACTCGCCGGCAAGCTTTGAGTTTCTTGCCGGCATGGTCGTTCACGGCGTGTTACTGACGAATTTGCACGCACTCGCCTTTGTTCCACGCCGCTTCGAAGGCCTCGCGTTCGATGTCGACACGCCAGCCATGCAAGGGATCGCGGATCGTGACGACCTCCGTGTTAATCGTATCCACGATGACCACATGTCCCCCGGCGCCACTATCCACCGTGACAATTGCCGGGCCATCGGTCTTCAAGGCCTCGTTCAGTTCGTGGAGGGTGCGCACTGAACGAACCACGGGCGCAAGCCCCGCTTCGCGAATGTCGGCGAGGATAGTTTGCGTATTGCCCAGATTCCGTGTCCGGAGTGCTTGATTCGGGCTGAATCGGCCAATGTGATCAAAGATCAACATTTCGGCCACTGCCGAGGTGCAGCCACGAGTCGCCTGCTGCAGGATCACCGTTTTCCCCCCCGACTGTTCCACTTCGATGCCATCCACCGAACTCGCTGACTGAGCCGGATGAATGCGGCGGATCGCGTCGTCGGCAAAAGAATGGGCATAGCCATGGGCGCCGCTGGACGAATAGTTTTTCAACTCCGGCAGCAGGCGCGCGATAAGGTGATTGACGGGGGAGATCGTTTGCCTGAAAGCCTGCTTGTGGCGTGCGCTGGAGGGTGTGGCGGCGGCATCAATTATCCCGGGTTGGCCGCCATGCTCGCAATACAATTTGACGATTTCGTCAATGGTGATCGGTTTTTTACCCTTTCTGGGCATGATTGTGTCCGCTAATCCAACCGGGGGGTAGCTGCGCGGGAATCGGGAATAGGGTACGCCTAACCGCTCCAGCAAGGCTTGTCGGAATTCGTCGTGCCGAAGGGTGGAATCGGAGTGCGCAGGATGGCGCGCCACAGATGTCGCGGATTGGCTTGTGTGGTCAACGGCAGCGGGCATGAACGCGTCTTGTGCGCCTGCAAAGCGTACGGTTTTGGCCGGTATCTGTTTTGCACTTCCTGGTTGTTTGAGGCATGACTTCAACGGACTCGGGGACAGAGGGCTATTCCCGACAGATGCCGGTTGGCGCTTGCTCTTGGCGCTTGGCATACAGGAAAAGAACGCGATCAGCGTTTTGACAGTGCTTGAAGCATGGTTTGTTTCCATATGATGGGTTCCTGAAGTGATGGAGGTTACCCATAAGGCTAAGTTGTTATCGGTCCGCAGTGCTTTCATAAAACGGTGGATTTGCAGCATGCAATTAGACAAATTGTCCGTTTGTTGCTGTTTGGACAACATGTTTTGCGCATTTTAAATTGACTGTTTGACGTTTTGTCCTCGTCGTATGTAGCCTGAAGTCATACAAGCGTGGGGAGAACGTTATGCAACTGGATATTGAACGCCTGATCGATGACCTGGGCGGCCCGGGGCGGGTGGCCGAGGCGCTGTCGCGCGCGTTTCCCGAGGATCCGGTCTCCCGAGCCGCCATTTATAAATGGAGAGAGAGAGGCAGCCTGCCGGTATCCCAGCTGAACAAGCTGGCCCAGCTGGCGGCGCGCCAGGGCAAACGGTTCGATTTCAACGACTACCTGAAAGGCGCCCCGGCGGCGCCGCCACAAGGGAGAACTATCGATATGGGCGATCGCGTGTATATCTTCGACACCACGTTGCGGGACGGAGAGCAAAGTCCGGGCGCTTCCATGACCCGGGAAGAAAAAATCCGCATCGCGAGGCAGCTGGAGCGGCTGGGCGTGGACATCATCGAGGCCGGTTTCGCGGCCGCGAGTCCCGGCGATGCCGCATCGATCCGCTCCATCGCCGAGGCCATTCGCGAGTCGACGGTCTGTTCGCTGGCGCGCGCCAACGAAGCCGATGTGCGCGCGGCGGGCGAGGCCATCGCGCCAGCGGCGCGCGGGCGCATCCATACCTTTATCGCCACCAGCCCCATCCATATGGAAAAGAAGTTGCGCATGCATCCTGACCAGGTGGTCGAGGCGGCGGTCAGGGCGGTGACAGTGGCGCGCGAGTACACCGAGGACGTGGAATTCTCCGCGGAGGACGCCGTGCGCTCGGATCTGGACTTTCTGTGCCGGATTTTCGAGGCGGTGATCGCCGCCGGCGCCCGCACCATCAATGTGCCCGACACGGTGGGATATTCGATTCCCTCCCTGTGGTACGAACGGATCCGTACGCTTATCGAACGGGTGCCGGGCAGCGACAAAGTGATCTGGTCGACGCATTGCCACAACGATCTTGGCATGGCCGTAGCCAATTCGTTGGCCGCCGTGCAAGCTGGCGCCCGTCAGGTCGAGTGCACGATCAACGGTCTTGGCGAGCGCGCCGGCAACGCCAGTCTCGAAGAGGTCGTCATGGCGCTCAAGACCCGGCGCGATGTTTTCGGGCTGGAATGCGGGATCGATACCGCGCAGATTGTGCCGGCGTCCAAGTTGGTGTCGACCATCACCGGCTACCCGGTGCAGCCGAACAAGGCGATCGTCGGAGCGAACGCCTTCTCGCACGAGTCCGGCATTCACCAGGACGGCGTGCTCAAACATCGCGAAACCTACGAAATCATGTCGGCCGAGAGTGTTGGCTGGAGCGCGAACCGGCTGACGCTTGGCAAACTGTCCGGTCGTAACGCCTTCAAGACCAAACTGGCCGAGCTGGGGATCGTGCTGGACAGCGAGGAAGGACTCAATGCCGCCTTTGCCCGCTTCAAGGCGCTGGCCGACAAGAAGCGCGAGATTTTCGATGAGGACCTGCATGCGCTGGTGTCCGACGAAATGGAGTCGATCGACCGCGAGGACTTCAAGTTCGTCTCGCTGAAAATCGCCACGGAAACCGGCGAAGAGCCGCACGCCGAAATCGTGTTCGCCGACCGCGGCACGGAAAAGCGCGGCGTCAGTTCAGGCTCCGGGCCGGTCGATGCCGCTTTCAAGGCGATCGAGACGATCGCGGGCAGCGGCTCCGAACTGGAGCTGTATTCGGTCAACGCCATCACCAAGGGCACTGAATCCCAGGGCGAAGTGACGGTCCGGTTGTCCCGTGACGGCCGCATCGTCAGCGGTCTGGGGGCGGATACCGACATCATTGTCGCGTCGGCCAAAGCCTATCTGTCCGCGTTGAACAAGCTCGAGAGCGGCGCCACGAAGGTCAATCCGCAGGTGTGAATGCCGCTGGTCCTTGCGGGGCGGGGCGTTTCGGGATCGGGCGCAGCGGCAAACGGCGCGCCCGGTTTTCTTGCTGGAATTTCGTGGAACCGACCCGATATAGTCTTTTTGCAAGGAAGGGCAGGGTATGGCACAGGGCTATTTCATTACCGGTACCGATACCGACATCGGCAAAACGCATGCGGCGGTCCGCCTGATCCGCCGCTGGCGCGAAGAGGGTAAGACGGTGCTGGCCATGAAACCCGTGGCCTCGGGTTGCGAAGTGGCGGCCGACGGGGAATGGGTCAATGGCGATGTGACCCGTCTCGTTGCGGCCACCGGGCAGACGGATCTGGCCCTGATGAATCCCTACCGTTTTCTGCCGCCGGTCTCGCCTCATATCGCCGCGCGCGAAGCCGGCATCGAGATTTCGCTGCCGGTGATCGCCGAGCATTACCGTCTTCTGGCCGAATCGGCCGATATCGTCCTGGTCGAAGGGGCCGGCGGGTGGTTCGCGCCGCTGTCCGACACGCTCTTCATGGAGGATCTGGCGCGCGCGCTGGATCTGCCGGTGATCCTGGTGGTGGGCATGCGCCTGGGCTGCATCAACCATGCCTTGCTGACCGCCGCCGCCATCCGCGCCAGCGGGGCTATTCTCGCCGGCTGGGTGGCGAACCGTATCGTGCCGGATCAGCCGGCATACGGGGAGAACATGGCGATGCTCAGGAACCGCCTCGACGCCCCTCTTCTGATGGAGTTGCCTTTCGAAGCCTAGTCGGCGCAAAAACATATTGCGCTGCATCAACAGAAGCCCTTGTTTTCCTTGACGGTCTTTCTAATATCGAAAGAAGCCGAACATGCATTTTGCATCAGAGCTTGAACAACTTTCGAGACAGAGATGGACGACGAGGGGGGGACAGGATGGCTTTGGCGTTGAACCTGCAAGAGCCGGTGACGCGAATCGCCGCGCAGGAATACCACCTGCACACGCTGCTTCTGATCATCACCGGTATCATCTTTTTTGGCGTGCTCGCCGTGATGCTTTACGCCATCGTCCGGCACCGCAAGACCGCCGGCCGCGAAGCCCGGCAGTTTCATGAGAACACCACGGTCGAGATCCTCTGGACCGTCATTCCCTTCGTCATCCTGATCGGCATGGCCGTGCCCGCCACGCGGACGGTACTCGAGCAAAAAAGTGCCCGCGGAGCCGACATGACCGTCAAGGTCACTGGCTACCAGTGGAAGTGGCGTTACGACTACATGGAAGAGAGCCTGGGGTTCATGAGCCATCTGTCGACGCCGCGCGAGGACCCGGCGGCGGTGGCGCGGCCGCATTATCTTCTGGAGGTGGACGAACCGCTGGTGGTGCCGACCGGAAAGAAGGTGCGCCTGCTTCTGACCGCCAACGACGTGATTCACTCCTGGTCCGTGCCGGCGCTGGGCGTCAAGCAGGACGCGATACCCGGCTTCTTGCGCGAGAGCTGGTTCGTCGTCGACAAGCCGGGTGTCTATCGCGGGCAGTGCACGGAATTGTGCGGCAAGGACCACGGCTTCATGCCGATTGTGGTCGATGCCCGCTCTCCGCAGGATTATGCCCGATGGCTCGATATCAAGAAAAAACAGCAGCTCGCCGCCGCCGACGATCCGTCCAAAGTCTGGTCACTGAAGGATCTGGTGGCGAGAGGAGAGAAGGTTTACGCCCAGAACTGCGTCGCCTGTCACCAGGCGAACGGCAAGGGCATTCCGGGCAGTTTTCCCGCGCTGACCGGCTCGGCGATCGTCACCCGGGACAAGGCGGCGCATATCGATATCGTTCTGAACGGCAGCCGCCGCAACGCCGCCATGCAGGCCTGGGGCAAGCAGTTGTCCGATACCGAGCTCGCGGCGGTGATTACTTACGAACGCAATGCCTGGGGCAACAACACGGGCCAGCTGGTGCAACCGGCCGAGATCCGCAAGGCCCGGGCGGGCGCTTCCTGACTTCGCCACGGAGGATCCACTCATGGCCATGACTGACGTGCAGCACGCGCCGGCGCATCACAAGCCCTCGGGCCTGTCGCGCTGGCTGATGGCGACCAACCACAAGGATATCGGCACGATGTACCTGTGGTTTTCGTTTGTGATGTTCATTTCGGGCGGCATCATGGCGCTGGGCATCCGCGCCGAACTGTTCCGGCCCGGCATGCAGTTTTTCGCGCCGGAACTGTTCAACCAGCTCACCACGCTGCACGGGCTGGTGATGATCTTCGGCGCGATCATGCCGGCCTTCACCGGGCTGGCCAACTGGATGCTGCCGCTGATGATCGGCGCGCCCGACATGGCGTTCGCCCGGATGAACAACTGGAGCTTCTGGCTGCTTCCTCCGGCGGCCCTGTTGCTGATGCTGTCCTTCCTGGTGCCGGGCGGAGCCGCCGCCGGCGGCTGGACGCTCTACGCGCCGCTGTCCACGCAGATGGGGATCGGGATGGACATGACCATCTTCGCGATCCACATCATGGGGATCAGCTCGGTGATGGGCTCGATCAACATCATCGTGACCGTGCTGAACCTGCGCGCCCCTGGCATGTCCATGATGAAAATGCCGATGTTCGCCTGGGCCAGCCTGATCACCGCCTTCCTGATCATCGCCGTGATGCCGGTGCTGGCCGGCGTGGTGACCATGGTGCTGACCGACCGCCACTTCGGTACGCACTTTTTCAACGCGGCCGGTGGCGGGGATCCGATCCTGTACCAGCACATCTTCTGGTTCTTCGGTCATCCGGAGGTGTATATCATGGCGCTGCCGGCCTTCGGCATCATCAGCCAGGTGATCCCGACCTTCTGTCGCAAACCGTTGTTCGGCTATACCTCCATGGTCTACGCCACCGCCTCGATCGCGGTGCTGTCCTTCATCGTCTGGGCGCACCACATGTTCGTGACGGGGCTGCCGGCCACCGTCCAGCTGTTCTTCATGTACGCGACGATGCTCATCGCGGTGCCCACCGGCGTGAAGGTGTTCAACTGGGTCGCCACCATGTGGGAAGGGGCGATGACGCTCGAAACCCCGATGCTTTTCGCTATCGGCTTCATTCTGTTGTTCACCATCGGCGGCCTGTCCGGCGTGACGCTGTCGGTGGCGTCGCTGGACATCCAGTTGCACGGTACCTACTACGTCGTGGCGCATTTTCATTATGTGCTGGTGGCCGGCGCCCTGTTTTCGCTGTTTTCGGCGATCTACTACTGGTTCCCGAAAATGACCGGACGCATGTACCACGAAGGATTGGGCAAACTGCACTTCTGGTGGTCGATGGTCTGGTTCAACGTCACCTTCTTCCCGATGCATTTCCTTGGCCTCGCCGGCATGCCGCGGCGTATTCCCGACTATGCGCTGCAATTTACCGAGTTCAACAGCATCGCCACGGTGGGCGCGTTCTGTTTCGGCCTCGGGCAACTGATCTTCCTTTACAACATCCTGACGAGCCTCAAGCGCGGCCGGCCCGCGCCCGAACTGCCCTGGGAAGGGGCCAGGACACTGGAGTGGAAGATTCCCACCCCGGCTCCCTACCACTCGTTCGCCGAGGCGCCGCAGGTGGAGGCCGGGCACAACGGCGACATCCTGTCGATGACGGGCGGCAAGCACCATTAGGGAGCGCGCCATGAAAACCGCGCCGCAAGCGAACCGGACCTTGCTCATCAAATTGGCGGTGATCGCCACCGGCATGTTCGGGTTCGCTTACGCGCTCATTCCGCTGTACCGGGCATTTTGCGATGCCACCGAACTGAACCAGGTGGTCAGGCGGGATCGGATCGGTCCGGACGGCGAGGCCGGCCTGCCGCCTCCTGCCGAGGTGAGAATGGTGTTCGACGCGACGGTGCAGCCGGGACTGCCCTGGGTTGTGCGTCCGGTGACGCGCCAATTGACAGCGCGGACCGGCGAATTCGTGAAAGTGGAATACGACATTACCAACGCCAGCCAGCGCGAAGTGGTCGGACAGGCGATTCCCCGCTATCTGCCCGCGGCGGCCGGGGAGTATGTCAAGAAACTCGATTGTTTTTGTTTTCGCCAGCAGCGTTTCAAGCCGGGAGAGACGCGGCGCTTTCCGGTGGTGTTCGTGATCGACCGGACACTGCCGGCGTCGGTCGGGGAAATCACCCTCGCCTACACGGTGTTCGACGTGCCGGGGAGCGGGCAATGACAGGCGTGTGGCGAGCCATTGGCGCGGTGCTGTCGGCGTTTTTCGGCGTGCGCAAATCCGGTGCCGCCGCCCGCGACGTCCGGCTGCCTGTCTGGCAGATCGCCGTGGGGGTGATCGTACTGCTCGGGGGCTTCATCGCCGTTTTGCTGTTTGTGGTGTCATGGGCCGTGCGCAACGCCGCGGTCGGCTAAGAGGAGTCAAGGCATGGAATCGACGCATCAGGAACAGACGCATTATTACGTCCCGGCTCCCTCGCGCTGGCCGATGGTGGGCGCGGTCGCCCTGTTTTTCCTGGGGCTGGGCGCGGCTTTCGCCGTCAATGGCAAATTCCCCGGCGCGATCCTGCTCGGCGTCGGGACGCTGATCCTCGTTGGTATGCTGTTCGGCTGGTTCGGCGACGTGATCCGGGAAAGTCTGCATGGCAGTTATCACGGCAAGGAGGACAGTTCCTTCCGTTGGGGGATGGGGTGGTTCATTTTTTCCGAGGTGATGTTCTTCGCCGCGTTTTTCGGCGCGCTGTTCTATGTCCGGGTCATCTCGGTGCCGACGCTGGGAGATCTGGATTACAAGCTCCTGTATCCGGATTTCACCGCGTCGTGGCCGCTGTCGACCGGGCCGGGCATCACGGCGCGCTACGGCGCGATGGAAGCCGCCGGCCTGCCCTTGCTCAATACGCTGATCCTCTTGTCCTCGGGCGTGACCGTGACCGTCGCGCATTGGGGGCTGCTGCGGGAGCGGCGCGGCCAACTGGTGGGCGGACTCGCGGCGACGGTGCTGTTGGGCGCGGGCTTTCTGGTGCTGCAGGCCGTCGAATACCGGCATGCGCTGACCGAACTGAACCTGTCGCTGGGGTCGGGGGCCTATGGCATGACGTTTTACATGCTGACCGGTTTTCACGGTATGCACGTCCTGCTGGGAACCCTGATGTTGTCCGTGATCACCATCCGGGCCGCGCGAGGCCATTTCGGCCCGACGCGCCATTTCGCGTTCGAGGCGGTGGCCTGGTACTGGCATTTCGTCGACGTGGTATGGCTGCTGTTGTTCGTCTTCGTGTACTGGATCTGATCACAGATGGTGCGGCCGCCACCAGCCGCACAGGGCGCCGACCACGAGGAGCAGAAACAGCCCGATGGACAGACCGACCCTGACGGTGAGGGAGCGCACGGCACGGGTCGGATCCCCGCCGGGGCGCAAGACGGCGCTCAGCCCGCGGAACAGGATCAGGATGATGCCCAGAAGCAACAACAGGACAAGGATTTTCATGGCGGGGACCTCGCGAATGGGTTCCGTATCGCCGGCGGCAGCTCGAACGACGTTTTTTCAGAATAGATCGTGGATGGGGGTTTTGCTGCTGGCGATGGCTCTGTTGCCCTTCTTTCTGTCGGCGTGGCAGTGGCGCCGCGCCGAAGCGCGGACGGCCGCCCTCGCGGCCTACGACGCGGCGGCACGCCGTGCCCCTGTGCCCGTGCTTTCGCTGCCGGCGGAGCATTTGCCGCAAGGCGAGCGTGTCAGTTTGGCCGGGCCGGTCGTTGGAGCCCCCGCCTGGCTCGACAATGTCACGCTGAATGAGCGCCATGGCGCGCTGTTGCTCTATCCGGTCCGTCTGGCGGACCATTCCATCATCCTGGTCGCGCCAGGGTGGGTGGAGACGGGCCGTCCGATCGCTCTGCCGCCGCTGCCCGCGGCGTTGACCGGACGCTGGGTCGGCGTCCCGCGCCACTTCACCTTGCCTGGCGCGGTGGCGGGCAGTTCGGGGCGGGTCGACGCGCTGGATGCGCACGAGTTGTCCCGGCGCCTGGGCGGCGTGGTTCGTCCGGGTGTGGTGGCGCTCGACGCGGCTCCCGCTCCGTTAGCGACGTGGTCGCCGCGCCCGCCCTATGATCCCTCCCGCCATGCGGGCTACGCGCTGCAATGGTTGTTGATGGGCGGCTGCCTCATGGCCGCCGGTTTTTACCGCTTGAGGAGACGCGCATGAAAAGTCTTTCCGCCGAAGAGTCCGACGTCTGGTCGGCGCGCCGGCGCGATGGCCGGCTTTTGCTGGTGCTGCTCACGCTATTGTGCCTGGCGCCCGTGCTGGCGGCCTGGTGGGTGATCCGGGCGGAGCCGCCGCGAGGCGGCAAATCGTACGGCACCTTGCTCACCGTCCGACCGTTCGAGGCCGCTCGGCTCGCGGGGTGGCCGACGGGCAAATGGGTGCTGCTCACCCGCGAAGGTCCGGACTGCGCGACGGCTTGCCGGTCCTTGCGCCACACCGTCGGGCAGATCCGCACGGCGCTCGGGGAAGCCGCTTCCCGTACCGTTGTGGTGCGTCTGGTCGACGGCCGGGCGGCGCGCGCTGACGCCGGCGAACTGGCCGGAGCCGGCGTGCCGCTGCCGGCCGTCGACAGCGGGTTCATGCTGGTCGACCCGCTGGGTAATCAGGTGATGTTTTATCCGGCTTCGGCCGAGCCGCGCCGGGTGATGGGCGAAATCGGCCATCTTCTGAAAACCAACAACGGATTGGGCTGACATGAAAACTCTGGTGGCGCTGGCCCTGCTGCTCGCGGCGCTTGTGGTGCCGTTGGGCGCGTATGTCCGCTTGTCCGATGCGGGTCTGGGCTGTCCTGACTGGCCGCTGTGCTACGGCAAGGTTTCCCCCCATCATGCGCGCGAGGCCATCGCCCGCGACGAGGCGCTCATGCCGCACGGGCCGGTGACTCAGGCCAAGGCCTGGAAGGAAATGGCGCACCGCTATGCCGCGGCGTCGCTTGGCGTGCTGATTCTCGCCGTCGCGGCGCTGGCGTGGAAGAAACGGCGTGACCGCGCCGCGGCTTCCTCCCTGCTCGCGCTGGTGGCGGTTCAGGGCATGCTCGGCATGTGGACCGTCACCTTGCTGCTCAAACCGGCCATCGTCACGGCGCATCTGGCCGGCGGCATGCTGACGGTGGCCGCGCTGGCGGTGATGTTCGCCGCGCGGCGTCTGCCGCCGGTCGGCCTGCCGGCCGGACGGGTGTTCGCGGTGCGGTGTCTGGCCGTGCTGGTGTTCTGCCAGATTCTCTCGGGCGGCTGGGTGTCCACCAACTACGCCGCGCTCGCCTGCGAAGGGTTCCCGTTGTGTTCCGGCACGGCATGGCCCGACTGGCGACCGGATGGCGCCTTCCACATCTGGCGCGAGCTCGGAGAATCGCCCGATGGCACGCTTTTGCCGTTCTCCGCGCTGGTCGCCATTCACTGGACGCACCGCTTGCTCGCCCTGGCCGTCGCGGCGTTGACGCTGGCCGTCCTGATCCTGTGCCGGCGGGAGGCGGGGCTGCGGCCGCATCTGGCGTGGCTCGCCGCGGTGCTGCTCGTGCAAGTATCGCTGGGCATCGGCAATGTGCTGCTGCGCCTGCCCTTGCCGCTGGCGGTGGCTCACAACGCCGGCGCGATGTGTCTGTTCGCTGTGACCGCGCTGCTCGCCGCCAGGGTTCGTTCCCGCGTTCGTATAGCGGATCCGTGTCAAGAAAGGGGAACCTCGTGGCAATCCTGATCCGAACCGATTCGCGCCAGCGCACCCGCGCCCTGATCGCGGTGGCCAAACCCCGTGTCGTGCTGCTGATCGTGTTTTGCGCGGTGATCGGCATGTTTCTTGCCGTGCCCGGCATTCCCGACCCCGCCGTGGTGATTCCCGCCACACTCGGCATCGGGCTGGTCGCGAGCGCCGCCGCGATGATCAACTGTCTGGTCGAGCGCGGAGTGGACGCGCGCATGAAGCGCACGGCCTGGCGCGCCACGGCGCGCGGCGAGGTGGGCGCCGGTGAAACCCTGGCCGCGGCGATGCTCGCCGGCGGACTCGGCATGCTGCTGTTGATCCAGGTGAACGCCCTGACCGCCTGGCTGACGCTGGGCACGTTCGTTGGCTACGCCGTCGTCTATACTGTGCTGCTCAAGCCGAACACCCCGCAGAATATCGTGATCGGGGGAGCCAGCGGAGCGATGCCGCCGCTGCTCGGCTGGGTGGCGATGACAGGCTCGGTCGATAGCATGGCGCTCGCCCTGTTCCTGATCATCTACGCGTGGACGCCCCCGCACTTCTGGGCGCTGGCCCTGTACCGGCGCGACGATTATGCCAAAGCCGGCTTGCCGATGTTGCCGGTCACCCATGGCGAGCGGTTCACCACCCTGTCCATCGTGCTGTACACCTGCCTGCTGACCGGAACGACGTTGCTGCCGCTGGCGCTCGGCGCGTCGGGCCTGATTTATCTTGCCGGTTCGGCGCTGCTCAATGGCCGGTTCCTGTGGCTTGCCCTGCGCCTCCATGCTCAGTATGCTGACGCCTTGGCGCGCAAGGTGTTCGGGTGGTCCATCCTGTACCTGACATGGCTGTTCGCCGTTTTGCTTGTCGACCACTACTGGCGAATACCGCTCTAGATACCATGCCCTCTTTGCTCAAACGGCTCGCAGTCCCTGCTCTCCTGATCGCGCTGGCCGCTTGCGGCCGCCATGAAACGCCTCCTCCCGCCTCCTTCAAGGGCACCGACATCTCCGGCGCGTCGTTCGGCGGGGATTTCTCCCTGACGGCGCACAACGGCGAACGCAAGAGCTTGTCCGACTTCAAGGGCAAAGCCGTGGCGCTCTTCTTCGGTTATACCCATTGCCCCGACGTCTGTCCGACGACGATGCTCGAGTATGCCGCGGTGACGAAAAGCCTGGGGCGCGACGCGCAAAAGCTCCAGGTTCTGTTCGTGACCGTGGACCCCGAGCGGGATACCCGCGAGGTGCTGGCCGGGTACGTGCCGCATTTCGATCCGGCTTTTCTCGGCATGACCGGTTCGCGCGCGCAAGTGGACGAGGTGATGTCCCGATTTCGCATCGTGGCGCAACGCGTGGCCGTGCCGGGTGGCGGGTACTCCGTCGACCACAGCGCGGGATCCTACCTGTTCGATCCTGAAGGCAGATTGCGGGTCTACGAGCCTTACGCGACGCCTTCGGCATCACTGACCCATGATATTCGGGAGCTGTTACGCTAGAATACCCATGAATACTACCTGCTCCACACATTGAGAGTCCTGCATCGTGAGTGAAGAAAAACGTCCCGGCGGCACGTCCGGATCCGGCCCGCTGGACCTGGCGAAATACACGTTGTCCTCGCCGCTCGAAATCGCTCATCACCTGAAGGCCATCGCCAATCAGGGGCATATGGTCACGGTGTTCTCCAACAAGGGCAAAACTTTCATCCTGACCCGTTTTCTCCTGGTCGACCTGAACGCAAAAACGCTGGTGTTCGACTGGGGCTCGGATCCGGCGACCAATCAGCAGATGCTCGCCAGCGAGCGCAACGTATTCGTCTGCTCTCCCGATGGCGTGAAAACCCAGTTCATCACCGGCCAGGCCCGGCAGATCGATTACGAGGGCAGGCCGGCTTTCGAGGTGGCGCTGCCGGAGCAGGTCATCAAGCTGCAGCGCCGGGAGTTTTTCCGGATCAGAACGCCGGTCGGCAATCCCATCATGTGCCATGTCGCCGACTATCCGGATGCGCCGCTTGATTTGCAGGTGTTCGACATCAGTCTTGGTGGTCTCGCCCTGTGGCTGCCCGCTCCAACTACGCCGGGCTTCGATCTTGGCCAGCAGTACCAGCGCTGCTCCGTCGAGCTGCGGCCGTTCGGCCAATTGTCCGGCGCACTGGAAATCCGACATCGACTGCCCGTGACCCTGCGCAATGGCCAGGACGCGGTGCGCATCGGCGCGACCTTCCTGGGATTGCCCAGCAGCATGGAAAACCTGATCCAGAAATATGTCGGTCAATTAGAAAGGGAGCGGCGGGCGATGATGAGGTAATTGCCCGTGCATCGGCGGTTTCATGCGTTTGCAGTATGACAGTTTTCGGGTATGCTTTAACCATTCCCAACCCCTGTTCTTTTTCCCGGGCCGGCGCGTCAACGCCTTGATAAATCGGCGTTTTGCATCCGGTTCGCGTAGCGACCGCCATGACGTTGACTATAGCCCTGTCCAAAGGGCGCATCTTTGAAGAAACCCTGCCGCTGCTGTCGGCGGCCGGCATCGTACCCGCCGAAGATCCGGACGCCTCCCGCAAACTGATCATCGACACCAATCATCCCGATGTGCGTCTCGTCATCGTCCGGGCCTCGGATGTGCCTACCTATGTGCAATACGGCGCCGCGGATCTGGGCATCGCCGGACGGGATGTGCTGATCGAGCATGGCGGCTCGGGACTTTACCATCCGCTGGATCTGGACATCGCCCGCTGCCGCATGATGGTGGCGGCGCCCGAAGGCTTCGATTACGAAGCCGCGGTTCGTCATGGCGCGCGCCTGAAGGTGGCCACCAAATATCCCCGCATCGCCCGCGAACACTTCGCCCGCAAGGGCGTCCACGTCGATATCATCAAGCTGTACGGCTCGATGGAACTCGCCCCGCTGGTGGGGCTCTCCGATGTGATCGTGGACCTGGTGTCGACCGGCGGCACGCTCAGAGCCAACAAGCTGGCGGCTGTCGAGCACATTCTCGATATCAGTTCGCGTCTCGTGGTCAATCAGGCCGCGCTCAAACTCAAGCACGATGCCATTCAGCCCGTGCTCGACGCCTTCGCCCGCGTGGTGGGCGAGGCTCCACGGAGGTAATGCCGATGCTGTGTCTCGATTCCCGCGACCCCGGCTTCGATAGCCGCCTTGCGGCGCTGCTGGCTTTCGAAACGGCTCAGGATCCCGCCGTCGACCAGGCGGTGGCCGATATTTGCCGCGATGTGGCCGAGCGTGGCGATGCCGCCCTCGTCGACTACACCAACCGTTTTGACCGCATGAACGCGGCCTCGGTCGATGAATTGTTCCTTGACCGCGGCGACCTGGCCGCCGCGCTTGACCGGCTCGACCCCGCGGTGCGCGGCGCGCTGGAAACGGCCGCGGCGCGCGTGAGACGCTATCACGAGCGTCAGGTGCAAACCTCCTGGCATTACGAGGAAGAAGACGGCACGCTGCTCGGTCAGCAGGTGACCGCGCTTGACCGGGTGGGCATTTACGTGCCCGGCGGCAAGGCCGCTTATCCCAGCTCGGTGTTGATGAACGCGATTCCCGCCCGGGTGGCCGGTGTCGGGGAAATCGTCATGGTGGTGCCGACGCCGGGTGGCGAGCGCAACGACCTTGTGCTCGCCGCCGCCTGTATCGCCGGGGTCGACCGGGTGATCACCGCGGGCGGAGCGCAGGCCGTGGCCGCGCTCGCCTACGGCACAGAGAGCATCGCCCAGGTGGACAAGATCACCGGACCCGGCAATGCTTGGGTCGCGGCCGCCAAACGCCGGGTTTTCGGGGTGGTGGGCATCGATATGGTGGCCGGCCCGTCCGAGATTCTGGTGATTTGCGATGGCGATACCGATCCGGACTGGATCGCGATGGATCTTTTCAGTCAGGCCGAGCACGACGAAATCGCCCAGGCCATTTTGCTGTGTCCGTCGGCCGAATTCATTGGCGAGGTCGAGAAGAGCATTGCCCGCCTGTTGCCCGGCATGCCCCGCAAGGCGATCATCGGAGCGTCGCTGGCCAATCGCGGCGCGCTGATCAAGGTCGCGGACCTCGACGAGGCGTGCCGCATCGCCAATCGTGTCGCGCCGGAGCACCTGGAGCTGTCGGTGGCCGACCCCGAGGCCTGGTTGCCGAAATTGCGCCACGCCGGCGCCATTTTCATGGGACGCTTCAGCTCGGAAAGCCTCGGCGACTATTGCGCCGGCCCCAACCACGTGCTGCCGACCTCGCGCACCGCGCGCTTCGCCAGTCCGCTTGGCGTCTATGATTTCCAGAAAAGATCCAGCCTGATCCGCGTCTCCCGGGATGGCGCCCGCGCGCTCGGGCGTGTCGCTTCCTTGCTCGCCCACGGCGAAGGACTGACCGCGCATGCCCGGTCCGCGGAACTGAGGCTCGAGGAGTAAGCACGCATGAAGCAGCCCGTCGACCAATTGATCCGCCCCGACATCCTGGCCATGAAAGCCTATCCCGTCGCCGATGCGGCGGGCTTCATCAAGCTCGATGCCATGGAGAACCCCTGGCGACTGTCCGAAAGCCTGCTGGCCGAACTTGGGAGCCTGCTGGCCGAAGCGCATATCAACCGCTATCCGGATCCCGCCGGCGGCGGGCTGAAGGAGATGCTGCGGGTGACCGCCGGCATTCCCGCCGGCGCGGACATCCTGCTGGGCAACGGCTCGGATGAGCTGATCACCCTGATCACCCAGGCCCTGGCCCGCCCCGGCGCGACCGTGATGGCCCTGGAGCCATCCTTTGTCATGTACCGGCTCAATGCGGTGTTTTCCCGGGTGAACTATGTGGGCGTGCCGCTCAACCAGGACTTCTCGCTGAACCTGCCCGTGTTGCTCGATGCGATCGCCAAGAATCAGCCCGCGGTGATTTTTCTGGCGTATCCGAACAATCCGACCGGCAACCGGTACGCGCGGGAGGATGTGCTGGCGGTGCTCGAAACGGCGCGCGGCCTGGTGGTGATCGACGAGGCCTACGGGCCGTTCGCCGACGACAGCTTCATGAGTCTTGCCGGCAGCATGGACAACCTGATCGTGATGCGCACCCTCTCCAAGGTCGGCCTTGCCGGCATCCGTCTGGGGTATGCCGCCGGGCAACCCGACTGGATCCATGAGCTGGACAAGGTGAGGGCACCCTATAATGTCAATGTGCTCACCCAGATCACCGCGCGTTTCGCGCTGACCCACTCGGGGGTGTTCGAGGAGCAGGCCTCGCAGCTGCGCAAGGAACGGAGTCATCTGGCCGAGGCGTTGTCGGCCTATCCCGGTGTCACGGTCTATCCCAGCGAGGCCAACTTCCTGACGATGCGCCTGCCCGACGCCGATCTCTTGTATGCCTGGCTCAAGAGCCGCCGCATTCTGATCAAGAATCTGGGCGGCATGCACCCCATGCTGGAGAACTGCCTGCGCTTTACCGTGGGTTCCCCAGAAGAAAACCGCGCGGTGATCGCCGCGCTCGACGAGTATTTCCAATGACCGCCCGTTCCGCTTCCGTCTCCCGGCATACCCTGGAAACCCGCATCGATGTGAAAATCGATCTGGATGGCACCGGCGCCGCCCGTTTCGCGACCGGCGTGCCGTTCCTCGAGCACATGCTGGATCAGATCGCCCGCCATGGCCTGTTCGATCTGGATATCGTGGCCGAAGGCGACCTGCACATCGATGCGCACCACACGGTCGAAGATATCGGCATCACCCTCGGGCAGGCCTTTGCCCGCGCGGTGGGCGACAAGAAGGGCATCCGCCGTTATGGCCATGCCTACGTACCGCTCGACGAAGCGCTGTCCCGGGTGGTGATCGATCTGTCCGGGCGCCCGGGACTGGTATGGAATGTGCCGTTCACCCGGGCCGCGATCGGGCAGTTCGACGTGGATCTGTTCGCCGAGTTTTTCCACGGTTTCGTGAATCATGCGATGGTCACCCTGCATGTGGACAACCTGCGCGGCGAGAACAGCCACCATCAGGCGGAAACCGTGTTCAAGGCCTTCGGACGCGCCTTGCGCATGGCTTGCGAGCCGGACGACAGAATGGCGGGCATCACGCCGTCGACCAAGGGAACGCTGACGCTGTGACGCTCCGACTCATTCACGTGGATGATCTACTATGAAAGTGGCTGTGATCGATTACGGCATGGGCAATCTGCATTCCGTGCTCAAGTCGGCGCAAAGCGTCAACGGGATCGGCGCGACGATTTTTCTGACGCGGGACCCGCACGAGGTGATGGCCGCGGACAAGGTGATTTTCCCCGGGCAGGGCGCCATGCCCGATTGCATGCGCGAACTGACCGCTTTCGGCCTTGACGAGGCGGTACGCGAGGCGACGCGCAATAAGCCGTTTTTCGGCATCTGCGTGGGCGCCCAGTTGCTTTTCGAGCGCAGCGAAGAGGGCGATACACCGGGTCTCGGTCTGTTCCCCGGACGGGTGGTGCGTTTTCGCAGCGGGCTGACCGGCGCGAACGGCGAGCGCCTCAAAGTGCCGCACATGGGATGGAACCGGGTCTGGCAGACGGTGGAGCATCCCCTGTTCTCGGGCGTTGCCGATGGCGAGCGCTTCTATTTCGTGCACAGCTATCATTTCGCGCCGGACGACGCCTCCCTGACGCTGGGGGAGAGCGAGTATCCGGAGCGTTTTTCGTGTATCACCGGTCGCGGGAATGTGTTCGCGACCCAGTTTCACACCGAGAAAAGCCATCTGGCGGGACTTCGCATGATGCAGAATTTCCTGACCTGGGACGGCACTGTATAACTCTTTTCAGATCCAAGACTACCATGTTGCTCATACCCGCTATCGACCTGAAGGATGGCCAGTGTGTTCGCCTCAAGCAAGGCGTGATGGAAGAAGCCACCGTCTTTTCCGATGATCCCGTCGAGGTTGCCCGTCACTGGTGCGACCTGGGGGCCCGACGTCTGCATCTGGTCGACCTTGACGGCGCGTTTGCCGGCAAGCCGAAGAATCTTGGCGTGATCCGCGCCATTCTCGAAGAGGTCGGTTCCGATATTCCGGTGCAGTTGGGCGGGGGGCTTCGGGATCTGGACACCATCGAGGCCTATCTGGACATGGGGCTGGAATACGTGATCATCGGCACGGCCGCCGTGAAAACGCCCGGTTTCCTGCGCGATGCCTGCGATGCCTTTCCGGGACAGGTGATCGTCGGCCTGGACGCCAAGGATGGCAGGGTGGCGACCGATGGCTGGGCGAAGCTCACCCAGCACAATGTGATCGATCTGGCGCGGCGTTTCGAAGACTATGGCGTCGTATCGGTGATCTACACCGATATCGGCCGTGACGGCATGATGAACGGTGTGAATGTCGAGGCGACGGTGCGCTTGGCGCAGGCCCTGAAAATCCCCGTTATCGCCTCGGGCGGACTGACGAATCTGGACGATGTGAGGCAGCTTGCCGCCGTGGAGTCCGAAGGCATCGAAGGTGCGATCACCGGCCGGGCGATCTACGAGGGCAGCCTGCGATTCGATGAAGCCCAGCAACTGGCGGACGAGCTGTCCGGCGCCGGGCAGTGATCCATGGCGCTGGCGAAACGCATCATTCCCTGTCTTGACGTGGCCGCGGGCCGCGTCGTCAAGGGCATCAACTTTGTCGGTCTCAAGGATGCCGGTGATCCGGTGGAAATCGCGCGACGTTACAACGAGCAGGGCGCCGACGAACTGACCTTTCTCGACATCACCGCCAGTTCCGATGACCGCGACCTGATCCTGCATGTCATCGAATCCGTGGCCGAGCAGGTGTTCATCCCGCTGACGGTCGGCGGTGGTGTGCGCGAGGTCGGCGATATCCGCCGCCTGCTCAACGCGGGCGCCGACAAGGTCAGCATCAATACCACGGCGGTGACCCGGCCCCGGCTCGTCGCCGAGGCGGCGAGCCGTTTCGGTTCGCAATGCGTGGTGGTCGCCATCGACGCCAAGGCGGTCGACGATGCCAATACGGTTTGGGAGGTCTTTACCCATGGCGGCCGGCAGCGCACCGGGCTGGACGCGGTGGCGTGGGCACGCCGGATGCAGGAGCTGGGGGCCGGCGAGATTCTGCTGACGAGCATGGACCGCGACGGTACCCGCTCGGGGTTCAATCTGCCGCTGACGCGCGCGGTGGCCGACGCTGTGGATATTCCCGTGATCGCGTCCGGCGGGGTCGGCACGCTTGGCCATCTGGTCGACGGAATTCTTGATGGGCACGCAGACGCGGTGCTCGCCGCGAGCATCTTCCATTTCGGCGACTATACCGTGCGCGAAGCCAAAGAGGCGATGAGAGCCGCCGGAATCGAGGTACGCTTATGACTTCATCCTGGCTTGACGAGGTCAAATGGGATGAAAGCGGACTTGTTCCGGCTATTGCCCAGGATGCCGCGAGCGGCCGAATCCTGATGATGGCCTGGATGAACCGCGAAGCGCTGGCCCTGACGGCCGAAACCGGCGTCGCCCATTACTACAGCCGTTCTCGCAAGCGCCTGTGGAAAAAAGGCGAGGAGTCGGGGCATTTGCAGCATGTACGGGAGCTGCGGCTCGATTGCGATGGCGACGCCATAGTCATGCAGATAGCGCAGACTGGCGGCATCGCTTGCCACACCGGGCGCGAGAGCTGTTTCTACCGCCGTTGGGAAAACGGCGGCTGGCGGGTCGTCGATGCGGTACTCAAGGATCCGGCTACCCTCTACCGTCACTGATTGCGCTAGAATAGCGCCATGGTTTCCCGATTATTTTTTGCAATCTGATAAAGGTATACTTGCCTTTCCGGTTAGCCGAGGATTCATCGCCATGGCCCATGATGTGCTCAAGTCGATCGCCGATACGCTGGAAGCCCGGCGCGAGGCCAGTCCGCAATCGTCCTATGTCGCCTCCCTGTTTCACAAGGGCGAGGATGCCATCCTGAAGAAGGTGGCTGAAGAGGCCGCGGAAACCCTCATGGCATCGAAAGACAAGGACCGCCTGCATCTGGTGCGGGAAGTTGCCGATCTGTGGTTCCATAGCCTGGTGCTGCTGACCTGGCACGGTTTGCGTCCCGAGGACGTGATCATGGAACTCAAACGCCGCGAAGGCATCTCCGGTATCGACGAGAAAGCCTCCCGAAACGGCCAGGAATAAAGGAAAACGAAATGAGCGACTGTATCTTCTGCAAGATCATCAAGGGCGAGATTCCTTCACGCAAGGTGTATGAAGACGAGCATGTCTACGCGTTCCATGACATCCGTCCGATCGCGAAAGTGCATTTCATGATCGTGCCCAAAAAGCATGTCGATTCGCTGGCGCATTGCGGCAAGGACGATGCCCAGATGCTGAGCCACATCATGCTGCTGGCGCCGAAACTGGCGGCCGAGCACGGTCTGGAGCAGGGCTTCAAGACCGGCATCAACACCGGTCGTGGCGGCGGACAGGAAGTCTTCCACCTGCATGTACATGTTTTCGGCAATCCGCTCTGAACCGGGTTGACCGCCTCTTTTAGGAAAGCATCATGGGTTCTTTCAGCATTTTTCATTGGCTTATTGTCCTGGCCGTCGTCGTGCTGCTGTTCGGCACCAAGAAACTGCCGAATGTCGGCAAGGACCTCGGCGCCGCCATCCGCGGTT
Organism: Paludibacterium paludis; assembly: GCF_018802605.1. Lineage (NCBI taxonomy): Bacteria > Pseudomonadati > Pseudomonadota > Betaproteobacteria > Neisseriales > Chromobacteriaceae > Paludibacterium > Paludibacterium paludis. The sequence goes on from NZ_CP069161.1 coordinate 369,269, forward strand.
TCAAGGACGGCATGAAAGGTGAACAGGACAAGGCCGACAAACCCGAATCCGGCCGTGTCATCGACGCGGATCACGACAAAAAGTAAGGCGCCGTCGTGTTCGACATCAGTTTTGGCGAGTTGCTGCTGATCGGAGGGGTGGCGCTTGTGGTGCTCGGCCCCGAACGGTTGCCCGAGGTCGCCCGCACCCTCGGCGCCCTGGTCGGGCGTGCCCAGCGTTTCGTGGCGAGCGTGAAAGCCGACATCGGGCAGGAGGCGAGGCTCGACGAACTCGCCCTGCTGCGCCAGGATGTCGAGGCCACGGCACGGCATTTCTCCGCGCAGCTCGAGTCGGAAGTGCGCTCGGCGCGCGAGGCCGTGGAGGTGTTTCCGGCCGAGGAGCCGCCGGCCCCGCAGATCGGATCGGCGGCGCCAGTCCGCGACGAAAATCAGCTCGACCTGTTCGAGGAACTGCCCCCGCCGCGTGAAGACGCGCCTCCCATTTCCACTGACCCGACGCATCGATGACCGAAGAACAACCTCTGCTGGCGCACCTGATCGAGTTGCGTCAGCGCCTGTTGCGCGCACTGATCGGATTTTTTCTGGTATTCGTCGCGCTGTTTCACTGGTCGGCGGATATTTATCATCTGCTTGCCCGTCCCTTGCTGGAACATTTGCCCGCCGGCTCGAAGATGATCGCCATCGATGTCACCGCGCCGTTTTTCGTGCCGGTGAAGGTGACCATGCTGGTGGCGTTCCTGCTGTCGCTGCCGCATTCCCTCTACCAGATCTGGGCGTTCGTTGCGCCCGGGCTTTACCATCATGAAAAGCGCCTGATCGTGCCGCTCGTGGTGTCGAGCATGATCTTGTTTCTGGTCGGTATGTCGTTCGCCTATTTTCTGGTCTTTCCCGTGGTGTTCGGCTTCATGGCCGGGGTCACCCCGACAGGCGTGGCGATGATGACCGATATCGACAAATACCTCTCCTTCGTGATGGGGATGTTCATCGCCTTCGGCATGGCGTTCGAGGTTCCGGTGGTGGTGGTGTTGCTGGCGAGGATCGGTGTCGTGTCCCTGGAGAGCCTGCGCAAGATGCGCTCTTACGTGATTGTCGGCGCCTTCGTGGTCGCCGCGGTGGTGACCCCGCCCGATGTGCTGTCCCAGACGCTGCTGGCCGTGCCGCTGTGGCTGCTTTACGAAGTCGGCATTCTCGCCGTGGTGCTGATGCAGCGCGGCGGCCGGGGGGAGGCGTCATGAAACAACGCGCTTACCATTGGACTGCCATCGCCTCCCTGATCGCCCTGATCATGCTGTGCCTTGCCTGGGAGCTTATGCTCGCGCCGATCCGGCCGGGCGGCTCGTTCCTCGCGCTCAAGGCGGTGTTGTTGCTGTTGCCGCTGCGCGGCATCCTCAAGGAGCGGGTCTACACCTACCAGTGGTCGTCGATGTTCATCCTGCTGTTCTTCACCGAAGGCGTGATGCGTGGATGGGCCGACAAAGGCCTGTCGCGCGATCTCGCGCTTGCAGAGGCCACTTTGTCGACGCTGTTTTTCCTGGCGGTGCTGGGCTATATCCGGGAGCGGCGGCGCGCTCAGCTCTCGTCGTCGGCCAGGTAGTAGCGAAGTTCGCGGCGCACCATCAGCAATTGGCGGGTCGCCTGCGGCAACTCATCGAAGGCGAACAGCCCTTTCTCGATCAGCAGGTTGATGATGTCCTCGATCACCCTGACGGCCTTGGTGTCGGACAGTTCGAGCGATTGCCGCGCTTCGGGCTCGCCGCCCTCCACCCGGTCGATCAGCGCGTCCAGACGGATGGCCTGTTCGCCATCTGCCCGGGGTGAATCGAGCAGGCCGCGGTCGCCGCAAAGATGGATCAGGCCTTGCAACAGTATCCGGTAACACGAGTCGGTGGCATCGAGCAGACTGGCGGCGAATCGGGCGTCCTCCTCGAGCAGGAAGTGCAGCACCTTCGCATTGTCCAGCGGCAGAAAATCCCGATCCCGCGCCGGTTCGCGAAACAGTCCTTCCACTTCCCCGTCACTGCGATAGGTCACATAGGGCATGGCATCCTTTCTTACGCCGTCAGCCTGTTCAACGTGGTGTCGAGCGCGCCCGACAGCGAGGTGAGTTGTTGTGCGAGGGCGCTGGCGTCCTCCACGGCCCTGCTGGTGCTTTCATTCATTTGGGCGATCTGGTCGACATTCCTGGCGATGCTCTGGCTCGCTTCGCTTTGTTCCTTGATGGCGTGGGCGATGTCCGAGATGCGATCGACCGTGTGCTGGGAAAAGTTGCGGATATCCTCCAGCGTTTGCGACACGCTCTGGGCGCCCGCGACGCTGCTGTCGATCGACGCATTGGCCTCTTGCATGCTCTGATAGGCGCTTTGCGTGTCGTGCTGAACACCGGTGATGCGCGAGGCGATCTCCGAGGTGGCGAGGCTGGTGCGTTCGGCGAGCTTGCGGACTTCGTCGGCGACCACGGCGAATCCCCGGCCCATCTCTCCCGCCCTGGCCGCCTCGATGGCGGCGTTCAGCGCCAGCAGATTGGTCTGATCGGCGATATCGTGGATCACCTTGACGATATCGCCGATTTCTCCCGACCGATGGTTGAGTTGACTGATCACTTCGGATGTCGTGGCGATGCCTTGCGCCACGCGACGGATCTCTTGCGCCGCCTTTTCCGCGAGAACAACGCCTTCTTCGGCCTTGCGATTGGTGTTGAGCGCCTGCTCCTCGACGCCTTGCGCGCTTTCCGCCACGACGTGAATGCTGACCGTCATCTCCTCCACCGCCGCGGCGCTGGCCGCCGCCGCTTCACTCTGATTGCGCGAGGCGTTGGCGACCTGTCGGCTGACCTGGCTGAGCTGATCGGCGGCATTGACCAACTGCGAGGAGTGACCGTGTGATTCCCGGATCAGTGACCGCACGCTGTCGACCAGCGTCGCCAGCGCGCTGGCCACCGTGCCCAGTTCATTGCGGCCGAACTGCGGCAGGGTTTGTCTCAAATCGCCGGTTTCCGCCAGGGCGCGGCTTTGCCGGCTCATGATGTTCAGTGGGGTCCGTATCGAGCGGACGATGACGAAGGCCAGGGCGAGGCCGGCCAGCATGGCGACCGCCAACAAGGACATCATGGCCGTTCGCGCGCTGGACGCGGTCTCGTCGATATGGGCGCTCAATTCGTCGGCGGCGCGCTGGGCAATGGCGGACAGATCCTTCAACTGCCCCTCCATGCTGTGGATGCTTTCCTTGTGCTGCTCCATGCCACGGTTCGCCTCCGCCGTCGTGGCCAGGGTTTTCGCGGAGATCTGCCCGGTGACGGCGATGAAGCCGTCGCCGTACTTGCCAAGAAGGGCCGACAGATTGCCGAGTTTGTCGTTGGTGGACGGGTCCGAGGATTTGCCCTGGGCATGCTTGAGCGCTTCGCGGGCCTGCGCGAGCGCGCCTTTCCACTTTTCGATGTACTCGTCGCGCTTGGACTGGTGTTCGATATTGATGAAGGTGTCTTTTTCAAAGCGCCTCAGGTTACCCATGGCGGTTTTCAGATCGCTCATGGCGCTGAAAAAGGCCAAGTCTCCGCTCGTGACCTCCTGCACTTTGGCATCGATCCGGGACAGGCCAATCGTCCCGGTCAGACCGCACGCGAACATGAGTCCCAGCAAAAGGACAAACCCGGCCGTGATCCGCGCGGCAATCGACATATTTTTCATGATGGTTCCCGTTCGCCAAAAACCAGCCATTTGTTGATGGCTGTTATGTTTTTTTTCATTCTTGGCGGGGTTTCCCTCGATTTCAAGATGGACTTTGCTAAGAGATCTGCGGCAACCCCAGCGCGTCAAGGGTATTGCGCGCGGTCAGCATGGCGACGGCTTCCGGGCTCGTGCTCCGCAATTCGGCGAGCACGGCGGCGATGCGGGCGAGCGCGGAAGGCTGGTTGGGCCGGTTCTGAGCCCATTCGGGAGGGATATCCGGCGCATCCGTTTCGAGAACCAGCGCCTCGTCGGGCAAGGTGGCGGCAAGCGCGCGGATGCGGGTGGATCCGCTGTAGGTCATGGCGCCGCCGAAACCCAGTTTCAGGCCCAACTTGAGAAATTCGCCGGCTTGCTGGACGCTGCCGTTGAACGCGTGGGCGATGCCGCCGCGCACCGGGTGCTGGCGCAGATACTTGAGAACGCGGTCTTGCGAGCGGCGGATGTGGACGATGACCGGCAGATCGTGACGGCGCGCCAGCTTGAGTTGCTCGACGAACAACCATTCCTGGCGCGCCGGAGCCAGCCCGGGCACGAAAAAATCCAGTCCGATCTCGCCCAGCGCTTGCGGCCGGTGCTCGACAAGCGCCGTCTCCAGTATGTCCAGATGCTCGTCGAGGTGGCGCGCAAGGTAGATCGGATGCAGTCCCAGCGCAATCCAGCAGCCGAAGCGCTCGCGCATGGCGAGCGTGTCGGCGAACTGACCGGCGTGGACGGCCGGCACCAGGATCTGTCCGATGCCCGCATCCTGCGCCGCGCGCACCACCGCCTCCCGGTTTCCCGAAAACTCCGGGGCATCCAGGTGGCAGTGCGAATCGATCAGGCCGCCCGGGACGGGGGACTCCGGGAAGCGCGCGGCGGGTGGGTTATGCTGGGTCATCGCTTCATGGTAAACCGCTTTCAGTTGAAGGTGTAGTCCACTCCGATCGTGAATACCCGGCCGCGCGGGTCGGCCTGGGTCAGGTCGAAACCGTCCGAGGAGGGGTCCCAGGGCGGGCGGCGGTTGGTCAGATTCTGGATCGACGCCGTCAGTGTCGTGCGCTTGAAGCCCTTGTAGCTGGCCGCCAGGTTGAAGGTGTTGTAGCTGCGCACCCTGTCCGGCGTATCGTCCTTGTCCTTCACGGTCTGCTTGTAGCCGCCCGTGTGGAACCAGCTGAGCGTGCTCGACCATTGCGCCGTCTCCCAACCGAGCGAGGAGGTGCCTTTCCACTTCGGCAGCGAGCCCAGCGCATTGTTGCCCGCGCCTTCCACCGGGGCGCCGCCGGCCTGCTGCGGTTCGCGGTATGACAGCAGACGGCTCCACTGCGCGGCCAGCACCAGTTTGCCCGCGGCGCCGAAGGACACGACCTGTTTCAGATCCGCATCGATGCCCGAGGTGGTGCGCCGGTTCAGGTTGACGAACTGCTGGCTGATGCTGACCAGCTTGCCCTGGGCGTCGCGCACCACGCGTCCCGGAAATTGCTCCGGGTGGCGCACGATGTACTGGGCGCTTTCCGTGCCGATGATATTGCTTTGGCGGATGCGGTAGTAGTCGAGCGAGACGCTGGTGGTGGCGGTCGGGGAGAACACCACGCCAAGGTTGGCGTTCGTGGAGCGCTCCGGTTGCAGATTGGGGTTGGCGACGGTCAGATGCGTGATGCCGACCGAGCGGTTGGGCGTGACCGGATCGAGCGGATCGATCACGGAGCCGTAGCTCACGCCGGTGCTGTTGGTGATTTCCGGAAGGGACGGCGCGCGGAAACCGCGGGATACCGAACCGCGCAGAACCAGGCTGTCCAGCGGCTGATAGCGGATGGCCAGCTTGGGGGAGAAGGCATTGCCGAAGTCACTGTAATGGTCGGCCCGCAGGGCGCCGCTGAGCGACAGCGAGCGCAGCACCGGCACGTTCACTTCGGCGTAGGCCGCCTGGACGGTGCGGGCGCCGTTGATGATGTTCAGCGCCGGGCGCAGCTCCGAGCCCGTTTCCACCGCGTCGGACGTGCGCGAATTCATCGATTCGCGGCGCAACTGGTACCCGGCGGCGAATCCCAGGGGGCCCGCCGGCAGTTCCAGCAATTCCGTGCCAGTGGTGGCGTCGAGTGTGGCGATCCGGTACCAAGCCGGCCGCAGGGTCGACAACCTGAGGCTGTCGCGTACCGCCCGGGTGTTTTTCGCAGGATCGGTAAAACTGTAGCCGCCCGATTTGAGCAGGTTTTCAAAAGCGTAGCGATTGACGAAGTTGGTCGCGTACTCGCGCATACGGCTGTCCGAATAGGCTCCGGAAATGTCCCAGTCCCAGTTTCCCGTGGTGCCTTTCAAACCGGCGAGCAGACGCCGGAACAGCACCGTGTCGCTCTTGTAGCGCGTACCCAGATCGAACAGGGTGGCGTTGACGGGGGTCGGGGTCGAGTTCGGATTATCCGGGTGGCCGACCGGCAGAACGTTGCTGATCGGAACCAGCGCCTGGGTTTTGGCATCCCAGGCGCGCAGCGAACTGCTGATGGTGAGCGGCGCCCCGAAAATCTGCTGGCTGCGGCTGGAGCTGAAGAGAAACTCGGCGTAGGCCGTGGTGGAGGCATTCAGTTTCAAGGTGCCGCGCAGCGCCGCGTGATACCGTTCGATACCCGGGATCAGGGTCGAATAGTCCGCAGGATTGTAGGACCAGACACGACCGCTTTTTTCCGGATTGATGGTGGCGTAGTCGGTGTCCGCCAGAGGGCCGCTCACCCGGGGAAAGCGGTTGGTCGGATCCGTGCCGTAATAGTTGGTGACGTTGCGATTCAGGTCGCCACCGGGGTAGCCACGAAAATCGCCGTCCTTCAGCCAGGCCACCTGGCTCTTGTCGAGGCGATCGCGTTTTTGGGCATCGAAGGCGAACCAGACATTGTAGCCATCCTCTTCCAGCGAGCCGTGTCCGGCGAGAAGACGCAGCGTTTTTTCATCCTGACCGGTGGCGAAGTCCCGTCCGACCGTGATGCCGGTTTCCACGCCGTTGTAGTCCGGGTAGAGGATGATGTTGACCACCCCGGCGATGGCATCGGAGCCGTAAATCGCCGATGCGCCGTCCTTCAGGATTTCGATGCGCTTGACGGCGCGCAGCGGGAGTGAATTCAGGTCGACGAAGGTTTCCTGCAGATTCTGCGCGGTGGCGTAATTGGACACGCGTTTGCCGTTGACCAGGATCAGGGTATTGCGTTGACCCAGGCCGCGCAGCGAAATGCCCGCCGTTCCCGCGGAAAAACTGCCGGTGAATTGCTCGTTGAAGCTGTTGCCGCTGTTGGCCGACAGGGAACGCAACAGATCGGGCAGATCGCTTTTGCCGCTTTTGGCGATGTCGGCGGCGCTGATGACCTGCACCGGATTGGCGCCGGCCCTGGCGGTCGCGCGCAGGTTGGACCCGGTGACGGTGATTTTTTCCAATGCCGTGATGGCCGATGGATCGGCCGCGCCGGCGGCGTGCGCCAATGGCAGCGCCGTGCCTATGCCGGCGATGAGCACAGTATGTTTGAGCATGTTGGAGGCTTCCTGTTCGTTATCTCTCGGAGCGCCGTCCGGATGAAGGGGACCGTTTCAGCCGGATCGGCGCGAACGACAGTGGAACAGGAGCAGGGGAGGCAAAAAGTCGGCGATCATCATGGATACAAAATACTGTATGTGGATGTGCCGACTTTACCGCAATGATATTTACGTATGAAATGATATGTACGGCTAATAAAATTCCAAATGAATCTATTGCAGGGCGAGGCCAAGGGATTGGAGCAGGCCATCGCGGTTGATCGGCTTGATCAGCAGATCGTCGAATCCGGCGTCCATGATGCGGGCCCGCTCATCGGCAAAGGCATGAGCCGTATAGGCAACGATATGCAGTTTCCGCTCCGGGTGCTCGGTTCTCAGGTAGTGGCACAGCTCCGTCCCGGTCATGCCCGGCAGGCTGACATCCAGCAGCAGGCAATCGAAGCCGCTGTCTTCATCCAGCAGGCTGAGGGCTTCTTCGCAACTTGTCACCGCAACGGCGTCCACGCCCCGGCGCGCCAGGATGGCCAGCGGGAGTTTGCGATTCACTTCCTGGTCGTCAACGATGAGTACTTTCATGGAATTTCCTTGTTTGCTGCGGTGTTCGCGGGCAGGGAGAGGGTGAAGGTGCTGCCATGCCCGATTTCCGATGAGACGGTCAGGCTCCCCCCCATCAACTCCGCCAACTGGCGGCTGAGCGCCAGCCCCAGTCCGGCGCCCCCCTGCTCGCGGTCGATGAATCCCTCCACCTGGCGGAACTTGTCGAAAATGACCGCGAGGTGTTCCGGAGCGATGCCGCATCCCGTGTCGGAGACGATGAATTCGATATTCGTGTCCTGGCTTCGCGCCAGCAGGGAGACGGAGCCCGCCGCGGTGAATTTTATGGCGTTGTGGACCAGATTGTTGAGTATCTGCCTGACCCGCAAAGGATCGCACTGCAATATCTGCGACGTGCCGTCGGCGACGGAATACGACAGAACAAGGGATTTTTTGGCCGCCTCGGGGAGATGGGCGGCATGGGTTTGCTGCAGCAGCGATTCGATCACAATGGTTTCAGGCTGCAGCGACATCTTGCCGGCCTCGATTTTCGCCAGATCGAGGATCGAATTGACCAGCTTCAGCAAGTGGTGGCTACTGGTTCCGATGGTTTGGGCATAGTCCCTCAGACTCGCTTCGTCCAGGCTGTCCTCCAGCAGTTCCGCGTAGCCGATGATGCCGTTCAATGGCGTGCGGAGTTCATGGGATACCGACGCCAGAAATTCGGACTTGAGCCGGTTCCCTTCCTCCGCCTTGAGCCGCGCCTGGTCAAGCTCCTGGGAGATGCGCTCCTGGCGGCTGATCAGCCGTGTCGTCATGAGAGCGAAAATCAGCAAAATCGCGCTGAACAATGCGCCGAACGCCTGATACTGGGTGACCCGGGTGTTGAAATCGGCCATCGCCTCATCGTACGAGACGCCGATCAGCACGATCAGCGGGTAATCCTTGAGTTTGCGGAAGGCGTAGAGACGATAGATCCTGTCGACCAGACTGGCGTTATCGTAGAAACCGTCGTCGCGAGTGGCGGCAAGCCGGATGGCCGGCGAGCCGGTGATTTTCTGGCCGACGCTGATCTCGTCCCCGGACCGGCGGGCGCGCACCACGCCGTCCAGTCCGAGCAGGGTGATCACCCCTTGTTTGCCCAGGTCCACATCCCGGTAGAGACTGGTGAAGTAGTAAGGATCAAGCGAGACCACAACGACGCCGCCGAAGCTGCCATCCGGTTTGTTGATCCGGCGCGAGAGTTGGATCGACCATTTGCCGCTGGCGCGTCCGAGCACCGGTTTGCTGACGAACAGGCAGTTGCAGTCTCGCTGGATATGCACGCGGAAGTGTTCCCTGTCGTGCAGATCGATGACTTTGTGATTGGGCAGGTTGCTGAGAATGTATTTGCCGTGTTCATCGATGACACCCAGCTGGTTGAACAGCTTGCTGATGATCATGCCTTCCTGGACATAATGCTGGATATCGATGTCGCGGCCTTGCTTTTCATACTGGAACTTGAGAAACAGCACGGCCTGATCGACACTTTTGAGTGTGCGCAACGTGTGCTCTTCAACCATGCGGGCGAGGTTGTAGCTGTTACGCTGGAGGGTTTCGATCTCCTGCTGTCTTTCGCTGTGGATCTTGTAGGAAATGCCGATGGCGATAAGCAGGAACAGGATCAGGGTGAATCCCCATATCAGCCAGAAGCCGGCCGGTTGACTCACGAAAAAGGAACGGCGTCTCGTCATCGGGACACACTCGTTGTCAGAAGCAGTTGATTCAAGTCTAGTGCATGCCCGTCAAACTGGCACGCATCCTTCCCTGTCCCCGCGTTTTAGCGTGTCACGTCGAAGGTTTGCGGATAGCGGATGCGCCGCGCGACGCGCATGACGCTGTAGGCGGTGTGCGGCAGGTTGGCGACGGCGGGATCCGCGATCGGCGAGCACAGCGGCGCTTGAGGCTCATTGTCCAGAACAGGAACCTCGGTCAGCGCCAGCAGGCGGTCGGCTCTGCCCAAGGCGTCCAGGGCGGCCTCCCGGTGCGCTTCGGACTGCTTGAGCCAATGCGCGAGAGCGGCGGTTTCCGAAGCCAGCTGCTGGCTGATCAGCAAAAGGCGGCGGGTATCCCCCGGCAGCATCCGGCGCGACTCGGGTTCCAGCATCATGCGGGCGTGGGTCGCGGAGAGGGTGCCCAGCGCCAGCAGCGTTTCCCGGCGTGCCAGCCGGTAATCCAGTTCTCCATCCGGCGTGAGCGCGCCGGTGGCGGAGAAGTAGTCTCGGAAGCTCGCGAGCAGGGCGGCCAGTTGCGGCCGGATCAGCCGGTTTTCCCAGAACGGGAAAAGATACGCCGCGCCCAGCGCGATGACAGCGCCGATGCCGGTATCCAGGAGCCGGGTGTAGGCCAGATGCCAATCGGCCGGCACCAGCAGGTGGTAGAACAGCACCACTTCGATCGATGTGAAAAACACGCTGACAAGGTAATTGCGTTGCATCAGGCTCAGGCTGACAAGCAGCGCGGCCAGCATCAGCGCGAACTGGGCGATCACGCTGGGCGCCGCCATCAGAAACAGCACCGCGGCGGCGCAGCCGGCGAGCGTGCCCTTGATGCGCAGCATGCCGCGCTCCCGGCTCTGGCCGAACCCGGGCCGCAAGGCCACCATGACGGTCAGCAGGATCCAGTTGCCGTGGTCGTCGGGAAAACTTCGCGTGACCGCCAGGGCGACGGACATGGCCAGCGTGAATCGCAGCGCGTAGCGCAGCGCCTGCCCGGCAAGCCAGCGTTTCGGGCGTTGCCACAAGGTGTGGCGCGGCCGGAAGCGCGAGACGACGGCGCTCATGCGCAGTGGCGTGGTGTTGCTGGTCGACAGCAGGTCGGCGTGCAGTTTGTCGACCATGCGCTTGACCTGTTCGGCGCGATCGAGGCTGGTTTTCAAGGCGAGGAACGCGGCGGGATTCTGCGCTTCAAGTCCGGAGGCCGACGCCGCAGATAATTCGAACGCCAAGGCGGTCAGCTCTGCGCGGGTATTGTGATACGGCCGCAACGGCCGGTTGAGCACCACGGCCTCGGCGATGCGCTCGACTTCGTGCGCGTTCTTTTCCAGAAGGTCGCGCAGGAAGATCAGACTGTCGTTACCGTCGAATTGCTCCCGCAGGGTTTCGAAATCGGTTTGCGCGGACAACACCATGTCGTGCAGGTCGACGACATCGACGAACAGATTGAACTGGCGGACCCGCTCCGGATCGAGTGTGGACGGGTTGCGGCCGAACAGGTCGTTCAGCAGCAGGTCACGGACCATCTGCTGGGCTTCCTGAACCGCGATCTGGCGTTCGAGCAGGGCCTGATAGCACTGCTCGAGAGGGATCTCGGGATCGTAGCAGCGGGAGCGGGCCGTCAGGTAGCCGGCCGTGTTGAACAGACATTCGCCCAGTGCCCGTCGGTGTGTGGGGTGTTGCAGGAAGTGGGCGAACAGCAGGCTGATGACGGCGTACCCCAGGCAGCCGGTCAAGAGGCCGCCCAGATACGGCGCGATGGCGTGGGGGGCCGTGTCGTGCAGTGTCAGCGCCAGAATCATCACCAGAACGGCATTCAGGCCAAGCACCGAGGCGCGCGGGCCGAACACCATGGCGAAGGCGCCAAGGAAGCTGACCAGCGGAACAATGACCCAGAGCAGGACGGGCTGACCCTGGGCAAGGGTGGTGAGCGAGGCGGTCGCCATGACGGCGAGCGTGCCCACCGCCAGTTCGCGCAGCTTGATGCCCAGGCCGGACGGCTGGGTGTCGATCAGCGCGACGCACAAGGCCCCGACCGAGCAGGCGAGGCCGGTCAGACTCATGCCGAACCCGAAAATCAGCAATGAGGCGGGCAGCACGATGCCCAGGGTCATGCGCAATGAACTGAAGCTGTGCTGGCTCAGCAGATACCGCCTGAGATCCTGTAGCGATGGCATGAAAAACGAATCCACTGAATAATGCGCCTGACCGTGACCGCTGTCAGCATAGCCGTAAACGTGTCATACGGAAACTACCTGCAGTGTTTGGCGGAAAAGATCCCGGGCGGTTTGCCCGGCTCCTGGGCGAGGAGGCTGAGCGGCGCCAGCGCGCGGTCTGCCGCGACTCGCGGTTCGTTGCTGAAGTTGGCAATGAGTTCGGTGCCGTCGGCGAAACGGGTGCGCTGCACTTTCCGGTCGTCGGACAGCCAGTCGAAACCGGTCAGCGCGACGGTGGCGAGCCGTTCGTGCAGCGGCCGGAAAAACCGGTCGACGCATGTCAACACGCGGATTCGGGCCGGCAGCGTGCCCGTGCTCAGGTGCACCAGTGGCGGCACGTTGTAGAGCATCTGGGCGAGCAGGTTGTCATCCCGGACATTGGTGAACTTGAGGTTGTCGTACAGCCAGTGGTTGGTGGTGATGATCGAGTCGTGGAACACCGCCTGATAGAGCGGCAGGCGGTATTCCGGCGCGAAATAAACGGTCCGGAACGGTTCCTTGAGCGGAACCGGCTTGAAAAACACCTCCGGCTCGCCGTCGGGATACCAGCGGCCCAGGAAGTAGGGCGAGGCGCGGTTCTTTTGCATGTCCGCGTCGCCCCAGCCCAGTACCGGCACCTGCATGCCGTGGGCGAAATCGATGCCGAGCGATGTCGCCGCGTTGCCGTTTTCCGAGCCGACCGGCATGCCGAAGCGCTCCCCCACCCAGGCCATGCTGGCCTCGTTGTCGACGGCCTGCCCGGCCTGGCCGCGCTGTTTGCCCGGCCGGTAGTCATCGAACACCATCCCTGTCGCGTACGCGTCGAGGAACCAGCTGTTGAAGCCGGCCGCCTCGCGCAGCGCGGTCACCCGTTTTTGCAGGATCGGTCTGACACACGCCGCGCTGGTGTAGCGCCCTTCGCCCATGAAGCCCGCCACGGACTTGCCCGCGGCGTCGATGATGCCGCAGTCGCGGTAAGCGCGCTCACCCAGCTGGGCGGACAGCCAGTCTTGCCGTATGCCTGGCTTGAGCGCGGTTTCATAGGAGTCGTAGGTGCTCATGAGAAACCCCGCCCGGATACCCGCCGCAACGGCCTCGGGGTGCCACAGGCCACCTTCCCAGCTTTCCGCGCCGAGCCACAATCGCCGTAACCCCGCCTCTTCCAGCGCGTTAACGTTCCTGACCGACAATGTGCCGCCGAAGCGCGTCCGGTCAGGTCCCAGCGAGCCGGAAAACGTGTCGTACACCGCGTCGCGCAGCTTGGCGTACACCGGCCCCAGGTTGTCCCAGTCCGGCGATCCGGTGAGTGTGGCGTCGCGTGCCAGTTGGGCCGCCGCCTGATTGAAGGCGGCCAGCAGGACGCGCTTCTGATAGCGGTCGGGCAAGGCCGTGACGCGTCCGAGCAGGCGCCGCTCCTCCGGTTCGAAGTGGCGCCGCAGATCGCGTGCCAGCGGAGTTTCGCTCTTGAGCGTGGCAAGCCAGGCGGGCCAGTCGCGGATATCTCCCTCGCCCAGCAGGCCGTTGCCCCAGAGGTAGGCGTGGCTCGCGCCGACCAGCTTCGCGATGGCCGGCCGCGCGCGGATCTTGTCGGCGAGGGCTACGAAGCGGTGCTCATCCTTCAGCCACCGCCGGTAGCGGCGGGCGCCGGCCAGCAGGTCATTGCCTTTGCCAAGGTGCAGCATCAGCAGGGCCGGCTCCTGGCGATCGAGCGGCGTCGTCCGGTGCGTCAAGGTCATGGCGAGGCCGTCGACGCTGCCGGTGAAGGACAGGGTGTTGCCGAAAGGATTGAGGATCAGCCAGGAAAGGGTGAAGGAGCCGTGGTCAAGCCCCCACATCGGCAGCCCGAGGTCCTGGGAGGTATTCATGCCGGCTTTGGCGTGGGCCGGCAAAAAGCGTTGCCCGAGCGGATCTCCCGCCGGGAAATAGCTGCCCTCGGCAAGCGGCAGCATCAACCCCCTGCCCATGGCTTTGCCCGGCTGGTTGATCAGGGCGATCTCGCCGTCCCGTTCCGCGTGCACTGTCAGCAGCAGATCCGTGCCTTCCAGCCGCGCTGCGAGACGGATTGCTCCGTTTTCCCATTGCCAACTGGCGCGGTTGCCGCCGGTTTCCAGTTTGCCGACCTGCCGTGCCGTATTGCCCGACGACACGGGAACCGGCGCGCGCCCGGTCGGGGTCGCGACGATGGCGAGCGTTGCCGGATCGATCTCCACCTGCCAGTCCGGGGTGGTCAGGACAATCCCGGCGAATGCCCATGCCGGAAAGACCGCCAGGCACGCCGGAGCCAGTCGACGCCCTAAACTCATGATGACTTCTCGCATCGGAAACACCGTATGTATATTGGTCAACACTCGACAGCCCGGCATCCCGAAAAGTTCATCGCCGATTGCGATCTTGCATTCGCCGTCGCCTCCGATAGAGTGAAATCAGGACGCCCCGGAGGTTGGCGCTGTCCGACGGCAACGCAGGAAACGCGCATGACTATTGATTTGTCTCCGACGCTGGAGCACAAGCTTCTCGAATTGCACAAACGCACGGCGCTGCTTGTCGCCCTTTTTGACGAACAGGATGTTCTGCGCTTCGCCAACCCGGCATTTTGCCGGGCCTATGATGTCGCGGCCACTGAGCATCCGGCCCGGGGTGCGCTGATGCCGCGCAATGCGCTCGCCGAGCCGGACGCGATGCGCCGCGCCCAGCCGTTTCGCTCGTACGAGGTGGAGCTGGCGGACGGCCGCTGGATCATGATGACCGAAACGGTCGAGGAACAGGGCTGGCTGCTGTGCGTCGGTGCGGACATGACGCCGATCCGCGAGGCCGAGCGGCAATTGCGCCAGGCTTGCGACATTTCCTTGCGCGATGTCCATACCGACGTCCTGACCGGTGTGGGCAACCGCCATTTTCTCTTCACCGGGCTTGAGAGCGTCGTGGCGGAGCGGGCGGACCGGGTATGCGTGGCGGTTTTCGAGATTGATCGTTTCCGCCGGATCAATGACGAGCGCGGGCACCTTGGCGGCGACACGGTGCTGGGGCACTTCGCCCGCCATATCCAGCAAACCGTGCGTGGCGGCGATGCGGTCGGCAGGATCGGCACGGCATCGTTCATGGTGATTTTGCGGAATGTCGATCAGAGCGAGGGCAGAAAGGTCGCCGCCCGGATTGTCGGCGGACTGCGCACCCAGCGGCCGCTGCGGCACGCTCCGGATTTCGGTTATACCTGTTCGGCCGGCCTGACCTGCCTGCGCGCCAACGATACGGCCGACAGTTTGTACTCGCGGGCCAACCAGGCTCTGCGTCTGGCGCAAAGCGGCGGTGAGAACAGGCTCATGTCGCTCTGATTCGCATGGAAATGAGCAACAAAAAACCGCGGAGCGTGCGCTGCGCGGTTCAATGTGCCGAGTCGTGGTTTGGTGCCCGGGGTCGGACTCGAACCGACACACCTTGCGGCGGGGGATTTTGAGTCCCCTGCGTCTACCGATTTCGCCACCCGGGCGACTCGAAGGGGCAAGTTTAACGAATCCCCGAAGTCTTGTAAACGAAATCGTTAGGCCGGGCCGTTCAGCTTTGCTGCTTGATTTCCAGGGCAAGGTCGTACAGCGCTTTCTTGCTGGCGCCGGAGAGTTTCGCGGCAAGGCCGGCCGCCTGTTTGGTCGGCAGTTCGGCCGCGAGGACGGTGAGGATCCGCACCGTTTCGGCGTCCAGCTCCCCGTCACGCGGGACGGCGGGCGCGGCATCGATGATCAGGGCGATCTCGCCGCGTTGCTGGTTGCTGTCGCTGTTGACCCAGTCGAGCATCTGACGGGCGGGGAGAGCCCGGATCGTTTCGAAGGTCTTGGTCAATTCGCGGGCCATGACCAGCCGGCGGCCTTCTCCGAGCACGTCGACCATGTCTTCGAGGGTGTCGGCGATGCGATGCGGCGCTTCGTAGCAGACGATGGCGTGCCGGGCGTCAAGCCAGGCTTCGAGCTGGCGTTTGCGCTCGCCCTGCTTGGCCGACAGGAATCCGAAAAACAGGAATCCTTGCGCGGTGATTCCGCTGGCGGACATCGCGGCGACAACCGCGGAGGCGCCCGGCAGAGGGCACACGGGGTAGCCGGCTTGGTGCACGGCGGCGGCGAGCAGGGCGCCGGGATCCGACACCGCGGGGGTGCCGGCGTCGGAAACCTGTACCACGATCTGTCCTTCCGACAACCAGCGGATAACCTGTTCGGCCATGCCTCGCTCATTATGCTCGCGCAGGCTGACAAGCCGCCTTGCGTGAATGCCGTAGGCCGACAGCAGTTGCCCCGTGACCCGGGTATCCTCGGCGCACACGACGTCGGCCGCCATCAGCGCGGCGATGCCGCGGGCCGTGATATCCGCCAGATTTCCAATGGGCGTGGCCAGCACATATAATGTTCCACGACGGAAATTTTCCCGGGAAGAATCGATCAAGTGAGCAAACGACGAGTGCAAGGGCGTTCTCCGCTGGTGGTGGGCTTGGTGTGGGCCTGGCTTGGCATGGCGCATGCCCAGGCTCCGGACTATATCATCGAACTGAACAACGCGCCGCTCAAGCCGTTGACGAAACCGGACCGCCGCGCCGCCAGCGAAGCGGCGGGCGCGCAGCCTTCCGGCGCCGTCACCGCGCCGGCCTCGTTGCCGGCCGCGCCGATGCCCGCGGCGGCCAATGGCAAGCCCCGGCCCATGCTGCGCATCGCGCTGGTGCTGCCGACCGAATCGCCCCTGTTCGGCGAGGCGGCGTCCGTTGTGCGGCAGGGCTTCGACGCCGCGTCCGCCACGGATGGCGCGGCGCAGGTCGTGTATGTCGACGAACAGGAAAACAATGTCGTCGCCCGCTACCGGGCGGCCGTCAAGGGGGGCGTATCGGTCATCGTCGGTCCGCTGACCCGCTCGGGCATCGCGGCGATCGCCCCGTTTGCGAGCGTGCCGACCCTGGCGCTCAATACGTTCGAGAAGCCGGTGGCCAATCCGCGCCTGATGAGCCTGTCGCTGTCCGTGGAAGGCGAGGCGAAGCAGGTGGCCAACCTGATGAATGACGATGGGCGCGCGGCTCCGCTGGTCGTGGTCGGCGCCGATCCCCTGGAGCGTCGCCTCGCCGAAGCCTTTTCCCGGCAGTGGCAGTTGCGTGCGGGTAAACCGCCGGTGACGGCTGGCGCCGATGACGCCAAGGCGCTCGGCGAGGCGGCGGCCCAGGCCGACGGGGTTTTTCTGGCGCTTGAAAGTCGCGCCGCGGCACAGGTTCGCGCCGCCTTGCCCGGCAGCCTGGCCGTTTACGGCACTTCGGTGATCAACGGCCGGCAGCCGGAGGCGGCTTTGGCGGGCGCGCGTTTCGTCGACATGCCCTGGTTCCTGATGCCGGAACAGCCCGAAGTGAAACGTTATCCGCGCCCCGCGGCCTTGCTGACCATGCAGACCGAACGGCTTTACGCGCTGGGCATCGATGCCTACCGCTTGGCGGTCGAGCTGGCAACCGCCCCCTATAACGCCAGAACCGGCTACGCGGGGTTATCGATCAATGGTGTGACGGGCAATCTGCGGCTGGGGCGCGACCGTCAGTTCGAACGCACCCAGCCTGTTTCCATTGTCGGTGTTCCCGCGGCCAAATAACGCATGTCCGGCCAGGCGGGTCCGGCCGGACAATTAATGAAACTTGGCGGGAAGGATCGGGTCGAAACATCTGGCCCGCCAACTACGAACAGGCTGGCTGGTGCCGGCACTATGAAGGATGGACATGGATCTGATCGATCGAGTCAACAGACATTTTCTGGAAAGCATCGCGGCCAAGGAGGCCGCGCGCGAGATGCTGTCGCCAGCCGTGGCGGTGGCCGCCGAACGCATGGTGGCCTGCCTGATGAACGAGGGCAAGATTCTTGCCTGCGGCAACGGAGGGTCCGCCGCCGATGCCCAGCATTTTGCCGCCGAAATGGTCGGCCGCTTCGAAAAGGAGCGTCCCGGACTTGCCGCGATCTCTCTGGCGACCGACTCCTCGGCGCTGACGGCGATCGGCAACGACTACGATTTCGACATGGTGTTCTCCAAACAGGTGCGGGCCCTGGGCCATACCAACGACCTCCTCCTGGCGATTTCCACGTCCGGCAATTCCGCGAACGTGATCGAGGCCATCTATGCCGCGCATGAGCGTGGCATGGGGGTTATCGCCCTGACCGGCAAGGACGGCGGCAAAATCAGTGAGATCCTCTCTCCCGAGGATATCCAGCTGAACGTGCCGGTGATGCGCACCGCGCGCATCCAGGAGGTTCACATCCTCTTGATCCACGCCTTGTGCGATGCGATCGACTACATGTTGCTTGGAGGGGAATGATGAAGAAACGATTATGCCTTGCCTTGTTGGGTGGCCTCGTCGCCGGAACGCAACTGACGGCGTGCGTGCCCCTTGTCGCCGGCGCGGCGGTCGGCGGCGCGGCCCTTGTCGCCTCGGACCGCAGAACGAGCGGCGCCTATGTCGACGACCAGGGCATCGAAGTGAAACTGCTCTCCCAGTTATCGTCGCGCTATCCGGCGGCTCATATCAATATCAACAGTTACAATCGCGCCGTGCTGATTACCGGGGAAGTGCCCGATGAAGCGTCCCGCAGCCAGGTGGAGTTGACGGTCCGCGCCATCCCGAATGTGCGCAAGGTGTACAACTACACGACGCTCGAACCGGCCTCTCCGCTTTCCCAGCGCAACAACGATACCTGGATCACCACCAAGGTTCGTGCCCGCCTGATCGACGGCAAGAACATTCCGTCGCAGACCGTGAAAGTGGTCACCGAACGGGGGGTGACCTATCTGCTCGGTCTTGTCACCGAGGCCGAGGGGCAGGCGGTGGTCGACATCGTGCGCTCCACTTCCGGCGTCCAGAAGGTGGTTCCGTTGTTCGAAACCCTTCAATCCGTTCCTTCCGCCGCTTCCTGATTCACCATGTCAGCGCCGTCATGCTTGCGTGGCGGCGCTGTTCCATTGGACAGCCAGCACACTGGCCAGTACCGTGGCCATTCCGAAAAGCGACACCGTCGACATGGTCTGTTCCAGCACCAGCCAGCCTAGCGCCACGGCCATGATCGGGCTGAGCAGTCCGAGCGAGGACACCGCCACCGGGGAGAGCCGGGTGACGCCTCGAAACCATAACAGGTAGGCCAGCCATACCGATGCGGACAGCGCTGGCAGAGGCGGGAAACAGCATCGCGCCGCCCAGCAGCAACTGCCAGCCTGTCAGGGCGGTGATCGGTGCCGCCGTGCGCAGCGGCGGGTCAGGAAAGTGCCCGCGGCCATGCCGGCTATCCCGGCGATGCTTGCCACCAGCGCCAGCCGAGCGGGCCTGCGCCGGTCCACGCCCCATGCCAGTCCCATCACCAGAAGCGGCTGAACGGCTCCCACCACGGCGGCCAATCCCCCGGCAACCGGTAAGCGGCCATGAAACGCAGTGCTTGGAACACGCCAATATTCAGCGCCGACAACAGCAGCCGTCTTCCCCAATCCTTGCGCAGTGGCGGCGCGAGCGCCCCGATCTGGAACTTGCGGCCATGGGGATCATCGGCCGTCTTGGGCGATGCGCGGCGCTGCTTCGGTAGCGCCTTGACGAGGTGTTCGCCGAGTTCGGCCTGAGCGGGTGGGAATTCGATATGCTGGCGACGCTGCACCGCTCGGGTGCGCCGTACTGTTTGGCGCCCACGCGTTGTTCTCTTCGCTGATGGTGACGTCGGGCACGATGACCCATCGCCTGAAGGTACTGGAAGCCAAGGGCTGGATACGCGCGTGTCGAGCGAAGAGGACGCGCGCAGCCTGCTGGTGCAGCTGACGGACGTCGGCTTTGAGCTGATCGAAGGCGCCGTCGCTGCGCATGTCGCCAACGAACAGGCCATCCTCTCCGGCCTGTCCGCGCGCAACCGCGACGCGCTGGACAGGCAGCTTACCGAACTGCTGAGCAGCCTGGAGTAGCGGTCAGCGCGTGCCGTGAGGCGAGAGGATGTCGGCGCACAACACGTGAAGCGCCTCGTTGATCTCGATCGCCATGGACAGCGTCACGCAGCTGCGGGTATCGGTCATCGACAGATAGGGCTCGCTCATGTATAGCACCCCGGGTTGGTCCACTGCGTGCTGGAAGTAGGCCCGGCGCGACCAGACCGCCCCCGTGGTGTCGGCGAGCGGTGCGAATTTCGGTTTGCCGGCGGCTTTTCGTCCCGGCAGGCTATCGAGATTGCGGCCGATCTGGCGGCCTTCGCTGTCGAGCAGGAAACAGCGGATGGCGTCCGGCATGCTCAACAGCGGCTTGGCCGCTTCGTCGAAAGGCGTGTTCTGGATCAGCGATATCGCGGTCTGGACGAACGATTGACGCGCCAGTTCGAGCTGGCGCCGGGTGATCTTGCGCTTGAGCAGGTCGCGCACCATCAATTCATCCCAGCGCGCGTCGATGCGTGGTGTGATGACATCATCCCTGTCGGGGTGCTCCGCCGGTCTGGCGGGGTAATACCCCTGGATCAGATCGCATCCCGACTCCAGGGCCAGCAGCACATCCGTCTCGGTTTCCACGCCTTCCTGAATGACCAGTGCTCCGGAATCGTGCATCAGGTGCACCAGTCGGTGCAGCAGATTGCGAATGCGGGGCTGGGTGCTTGCCCCGCGCAGCAGGTGTTTGTCGAATTTGACGAATTCCGGTGCCAGTTCGCAAATTCGGTCGAGGTTGGAGGGGCCGACGCCGAAGTCGTCGACGGCGACCAGGAAGCCGGCTTTTTTGAGGGTGGTCAGAGCGGCGATCAGCTGGATGTCGAGTTCCAGCGCGTGCTCCAGTACCTCCAGCACCACGGACTGGGGGTCGATCCCCGTGGCCAGGAGCGTATCGGCGAGTCGGGCGGCCTGATCGGGCCGGAGCATGGAAGCGGTGTCGACATTGAGGAACAGCCAGTTGGGTCCTTGCGCGAGCGGTTGGAAACGGGTCGCATGGGCGGTGGCGACTTCCAGGTCGAAGCGGTGGCGCTCCGTGGAGGGAATGCGGGCGAAGGCGTCCAGCGGTTCGAGCGGCTGACCATCCGCCGTCGCGCGAAGCAGGCCTTCCAGACCGACGGTGCGGCGATGGGCGAGACTGTATATGGGGTGGAAGTGGCTGCCGATCGTGATGCCCGCGGCGTCACTGATTAACGAAGTCATATTCTGAATTCCTGACAATCCAAGCCTTGCCTCGCCGGTTGGCGATGCCGCTTTCTTTCGTCTTCTAAAGCAAACGGCATTCCAGTTTAGAACACTTTGTCTTGCCGGCGAAAAAAAACCCCGTGCGAACGGGGTTTTTCCTGGGACTGTTGTGTGTCGTCAGTCTTGCTGAATACCGGCCACCAGCCATTTTCCGTTGGTCGACGGATCCTTGATGTAGTGCCAGGTTTCGGTGAACGGAACCGCCGGCGCGTTGACCGTCTCGCTGACCGTGCCGGAGAAGCGCACGCTGGCCACGTGGCGGCCGCCGTACTCCTCGTTGGTTTCGATCAGTTGGCAGTCCAGTTGCGGGAAATCCGCGACCTCGGTATTGCCGGCGATATCGCTTCTGATCGCTTCGAAGAGGTCGGGCGTCATGTAGCGGCGCACTTCTTCCAGGCTGTCTGGCGAGTTGAGGCTTTGCAGGTGCAGGAACGTGGCTTTCGCCTGGCGCAGGAAGTTCGGGGTTTCCGTGCCGTCGCTCAGGCGGGTCGGCGCCGTGCCGGGGTAGGCGGCGGCGCCAAGGCCGGAACCGATTCTCGGTACGGCGTCATAGCCGGTCGGCGCGGCGGTATTGGCGCGGGCCATGGCGTCGGCCGGAGCCTGGGCCGGAGCGGGCGGCGCAACACGACGGCGGAACCAGAACAGCCCGGCTGCCAGCAGACCGCCCAGAATCAGGATCAGACCCCAGGGGGTGCCGGAGGATGCCGGACGGGCGGGTTGGCCCCAGCTGTCGTTGGCGGTGCCCTGTTGCTGGTCAACGGGAGCGGGGGCCTGGGTTTGGGCCTGTCCCTGGGGGGCGGCATGGTTGTCGTTCATCGCCTTGCCGGCCATGTAGCCGACCGCTGCTCCCGCCACACCGGCCGCGACGGCCGTACCGACACCGATGCCTTTTTTCTGGGGCTGGGCGGCCGGAGCCTGGGGTGCCGGAGCCTGGTATTGCGGATTCGCCTGCTGGGGCGGCGGCGATTGACGCTGATACGACTGAGCCGGCGCCGAGCGGCGCATGCCGCTGCTGCGTCCGCCGCCAATCCGGCCGGCTTCGGCGGTCTGAACGGCAACGAGGGAAACCATGGAGAAGGCGAGAAGAATCGTCTTCGCACGGGATGTCATGTGTGTGTCTCCAAATGAGCAAAGTGGGTTGGTGCAGGGTCTATGACTCACGCACCGGTGAATAGTTCTGTCCGTCATGCAGAATTTCAAGGACTTCGACCTTGTCATTCATTATCCGGAAGCGCACGTTGTAGCAAAAAAGCGTCACTCCGTAGTGGCGCTGCGGGTCATCCTGATACGCGGGGCGCGGATCCTGGGCGAGAACTTCATCGATCAGTGCCCGTTCCTCGCGGCGCAAGCCAAGGTCCGAGGCTTGCCGAAGCGCCTCGCCGCTCCAGTCGACAGCGAGCCGCGCCGGCGGACCGTCGACAAAACCCGCCCTGGCCGAAGGGATGGACTCCACAAAGGGAATATACGGTTTGATGTCGAGCACCGGCGTGCCGTCCATCAGGTCCGCGCCGCCAAGGATCAGCTCCACTCCATTGCGGGTGCGGACCTCGACAAGCTCCACCAGCGACAGTCCGATCGGATTGGGCCGGTGGGTCGAACGGCTGGCGAAGACGCCGACCCGGGTGTTGCCTCCCAGGCGGGGAGGGCGCACCAGCGAGGACCAGCCGCGCGCCGCCGTGTCGTGGAAAACGAACTGGATCCAGACATGGGAGAAATCGGCGAGCCCGCGCACCGTGTCGGGATGGTCGTAAGGCGTCCGCAGGACCAGGGTCGAGCGGGCCGAAGCGGCCAGAGACGGTTGGCGCGGTATGCCGAATTTTTCCCGATAGGGTGAACGGATGATGCCGATGGGCTCGAAGCGGTAGGTCATCCCGCCATTCTAGCGGCGGAGGGGCCGGACGTCTCCTCCGGCCCTGCATTCTGGTGTGTCAGCCGACGAAATGCTTGTTGTAGCGACCGGTCAGCCGGCTCATCGGCAGCAGCATGAAAAAGTCGGCGCAATTGAAATCCGGATCCCAGGCCGGCTCCCCGCACACATACGCGCCGGCACGCAGGTAGCCTTTGATCAGCGGAGGCATCGGCGCCGGGGCGGCATCATCCTGGACTTCATGCAGCGGCAGCGGCAAGTGCGGCGTGACCCGCCATTCGGACGGCGACAAGTGCCGGCCTTCGAGCTGGCGATAAAGGCTGACCGCCTGATGGCCGCCGTCGGCAAGACTGACGCTCGCACAGCCGGCCAGGTACCGGCCGCCATGACGCCCCACGTAATCGGCAAGACCCGACCACAACAGTGCGATCACGGCGCCGGAACGGAATTCCTTGTGGACACAAGACCGGCCAACTTCAATCAGGTGCTCGCGGATGGTCGACAGACGGCCAAGATCGAATTCGTGCTCGGAATAGAGGCTGGGGGCCCGCCGCGCCGCATCGGGCGGAAGCATGCGATAGGTGCCGACCACGAGGCCGGAAGCGCGGTCCTCGACGATCAGGTGGTCGCACAGCGCATCGTAGTCGTCGGTATCGATGCCCTGGGCGGCGGATGCAAGTGTCGCGCCCATTTCGATGCCGAACACTTCGTAGCGGAGTTTCTGGGCGCGATAGATGTCTTCGGAGTTGGTGGCGACCCGGACGGTCAGCCGGGCGTCGCGTCGAGAAGCAAGCCGTTCGTTAAGCTGCATGAAGTTTGTCTCCCTCGAAATATGAGCCTCATCGTAAAGACGGCAGTTGACGATAACGTGTCGGTCATATGACCGTGCCGTGACGTCGCGATGAATCCCGTGTGACGGCCGGCTTCGTGTGAAATCAGACACTTATGCATTCAATCGAGTTTTGAAGTAAAATGATCTGTTTTTTCGTTCGACTGATCTCCCTTTCCTTGCCATGAACTATCCGACAAGCTTCGACGTGATCGTTGTGGGCGGCGGGCACGCCGGCACCGAGGCGGCATTGTCCGCCGCTCGCATGGGTTGCCGAACCCTGCTTCTTTCCCACAATATCGAGACGCTGGGACAGATGTCCTGCAATCCTTCCATCGGCGGCATCGGCAAGGGCCATCTGGTGCGCGAGGTCGACGCCCTCGGCGGCGCGATGGCGCTGGCGACCGATATGGGGGGCATCCAGTTCCGCACCCTCAACGCGTCCAAGGGGCCCGCGGTGCGCGCCACGCGCGCCCAGGCCGACCGCGTGCTCTACAAGGCGGCGATCCGCCACATGCTGGAGAACCAGCCGGGCTTGTGGCTGTTCCAGCAGCCGGTCGACGACATCCTGGTCGAAGGCGACCGCGTAGCGGGTGTCGTGACCGCGATCGGTCTGCGTTTCATGGCGCGAACCGTGGTGTTGACGGCCGGCACCTTCCTGTCGGGCAAGATCCACGTCGGCATGGAAAACTATGCCGGAGGCCGTGCCGGCGATCAGGCCGCCGCCACGCTCGGCGAACGCCTGCGCGAACTCGACCTGCCGGTGGGGCGACTGAAAACCGGCACGCCGCCGCGCATCGACGGCCGCAGCATCGATTTCTCCGTGATGGAGGTCCAGCCCGGCGATTCGCCCGAGCCGGTCTTCTCCGCGCGCGGCAACCGCGCCATGCATCCGAAGCAGCTGCCGTGCTGGATTACCCATACCACGCTGGAAACCCACGACATCATCCGTTCCGGTTTCGATCGCAGCCCGATGTTCACCGGCGTGATCGAAGGGGTGGGGCCGCGTTATTGCCCGTCCATCGAGGACAAGATCAACCGCTTTGCCGATAAGGACAGCCATCAGATCTTCCTCGAGCCAGAGGGACTGGATACTCACGAGTATTATCCTAATGGCATTTCGACAAGTTTGCCATTTGACATTCAGTTGGCCGCGGTGCGCAGCATTCCCGGCCTGGAACATGCCCACATCCTGCGACCGGGCTACGCCATCGAATACGATTACTTCGATCCGCGCGGCCTCAAATCGTCGCTCGAGACCAAAAGCATCGCCGGGTTGTTCTTCGCCGGTCAGATCAACGGTACGACCGGCTATGAAGAGGCGGCGGCGCAAGGCTTGCTGGCCGGGCTCAACGCCGCGTTGTTCGCGCGCGAGAAAGAGGCCTGGTGTCCGCGGCGCGACGAGGCCTATCTTGGCGTGCTGGTCGACGATCTGGTGACCAAGGGCGTGCAGGAGCCGTACCGCATGTTCACCAGCCGCGCGGAATTCCGGCTGCAACTGCGCGAGGACAACGCCGATCTGCGCCTGACGGAAGCGGGGCGCCGGCTCGGGTTGGTCGGCGATGCGCAGTGGGAGGCCTTCTGCCGCAAGCGCGATGCGATCGAAGCGGAAAAGGCGCGCCTGAAAACCACATTCCTTCATCCAAGCCGGATAACCGATATGGATGCCGTGGACAAGGTCATCGGCAAACGTCTCGAGCGGGAGTACAATCTGCTCGACTTGCTCAAGCGCCCTGCTGTCACCTACAGCGCCCTCATGTCGCTGCCGGACGCCCAGGCGCCAGGGATTGACGAGGCGGTTGCCGAGCAGGTGGAAATTCAGGTCAAATACCAAGGCTACATAGACCGCCAGAACGACGAACTGGCGCGACGCGACAATCTGGAAGAGATCCGTCTTCCGGACGATATTGATTACAGCCTCGTCAAGGGACTGTCCAAGGAGGTTCAGCAGAAGCTGAACGCACAACGGCCGCAAACACTCGGCCAGGCCTCGCGCATACAGGGGATCACCCCGGCGGCGGTGGCGCTCCTGATGGTGCATCTGAAACGGGGCTTTACCGACGCCAAGAAAACCGCATGACACATATTGCCGAACTCAACAGGGGAATCGAACAGCTCGGAATCGACCTGACGGGCGGCCAGACGGCGTTGCTCGGGGGCTATCTTTCGCTCCTGGCCAAATGGAACCAGACCTACAATCTGACCGCCGTTCGCGAAGAAGCGCGCATGGTCAGCTACCATCTGCTCGACAGCCTGACTCTGGTGCCTCATCTTGACGGCGGCACCCGCCTGCTGGATGTCGGTTCGGGCGGCGGCATGCCGGGCATCCCCGCCGCCATCGCGCGTCCGGACCTGTCCGTGGTGGTGCTGGACGCCAATCACAAGAAAACCACCTTCCTGCGCCAGGCGGTCATCGAACTGAAGCTTGTCAACGTCGAGGTGATCACCTCGCGCGTGGAGCTTTACCGGCCCGACACGCCGTTCGACCGCATCACCAGCCGGGCATTCGCCGAACTGGGCGAATTCGTGAGCCTGACGCGCCATCTTCTGGCGCCGGGCGGACAGTGGCTGGCGATGAAGGGCGTCTATCCCTACGAGGAGATCGCTTCCCTGCCCGAGGATACGCGAGCCAGCGAAGTGCTGGGCGTCGGGGTGCCCGGGCTTGATGCCGAACGCCATCTGGTGAGAGTCGTGCCAAGATGAAAAGCCGCATCATCGCCATCGCCAACCAGAAAGGCGGAGTGGGCAAAACCACGACGGTGGTGAATCTCGCCGCCGGGCTGGCGCAGCTCGGACGCCGCGTGCTCATCGTGGATCTCGATCCGCAGGGCAACGCGACGATGGGCAGCGGGATCGCCAAGCACGATCTCGAGGTTTCCGTCTATCATGTGCTGATCGGCGACGCCACCGCGCTCGAAGCGCGGCAGACGGCGCGTGAGGGTGGTTACGACGTGCTGCCGGCCAACCGCGATGTCGGCGGGGCCGAGCTCGAGCTCGTCCACGAGCTGGCGCGGGAGCAGCGCCTGAAAACCGCCCTGGGGCTGGTGGCGCAGGAATACGATTTCATTCTCGTCGACTGCCCGCCCTCGCTCAATCTACTGACGCTCAACGGCCTTGTCGCCGCCGACAGCGTGCTGATCCCCATGGTGTGCGAATATTACGCCCTCGAAGGATTGTCCGACCTCGTCGGAACCTTGCGCAAGGTGCGCGCGGCCATCAATCCGAAAATCGAAATACTCGGTCTCTTGCGAACCATGTTCGACGTGCGCAGCAACCTGTCGCAACAGGTCGCGGCCCAGTTGGCCCAGCATTTTCGCGACAAGGTGTTCGAAACGGTCATCCCCCGCAACGTGCGGCTTGCCGAGGCTCCCAGCCACGGTCTGCCGGGCCTGGTGTACGACCCGACTTCCCGTGGCGCGCAGGCTTACCAGGCGCTGGCGGCCGAACTGTTGGCGCGCATCGAACAACCCTCCGTATCACATACCCATTGATCATGGCGAAACTCAAAGGACTCGGGCGCGGACTTGACGCTCTGCTATCTGTCACCGACAACGCGGAGGATCGTCTGCAGACACTTCCGGTGAAGCGTCTGCGCCCCGGCAAGTATCAGCCAAGAACCCGCATGCGCCAGGAGGCGCTCGAAGAACTGGCGGAGTCGATCCGCGCCCAGGGCGTGATCCAGCCCGTGGTGGTGCGGGAGACCGGGTTCGGCGACTACGAACTGATCGCCGGCGAACGTCGCTGGCGCGCCGCGCAACTGGCGGGCCTCGACGAGATTCCCGCGGTGATCCGGCAGGTTCCCGACGAGGCCGCGCTCGCGATGGCCCTGATCGAGAACATTCAACGCCAGGAACTCGATCCGGTCGAGGAGGCGCAGGGTCTGCGTCGCCTGATCGACGAATTCGGCATGACCCACGAAAGCGCCGCCCGCGCCGTCGGGCGCTCGCGCAGCGCGGTATCCAACCTGCTGCGCCTTCTGGCGTTGCCGGAACCGGTCCAGGCGCTGCTGCACGATGGCCACATCGAGATGGGGCACGCCCGCGCGCTGCTCGCGCTGCCGGTGATCGATCAGGTGAACCTGGCGCGTGAAGCCGCCGAGGACGGATTGTCGGTTCGCGACGTGGAGCGTCGCGTGCAGCGGGAGCTGGCGCAGGGCGAAACCGCTCCGGCCGCCCCAAAGCGCCGGGATCCCGATATCGACAGACTGGCCGGCGAAGTGTCTGACTGGCTGGGAGCAGAAGTATCCATTCGGCATGGATCTGCTGGAAAAGGGCAAATCACGATCCGTTACGCCTCGCTTGACGAACTGGACGGGATTCTGGAAAAACTGCAAGCAAAATCAAGTCTCTGATCCTGCCGATGTCATGGCGGTGGCCGGTCGGCGCGGTTGACGCTGTCAAGGTGCGCGGCCTATAATCGTGCGATTTTTTAAGTTTACTGCAAATGGTCTATCCGGAAGTTAAGCGCATTGTGCGCCTGCAGGCCCGGCTCGTTGTAGTCGCGGCACTACTTGGCGTCGCGCTTGGCGGCGCGTCGTTCGCGCTTCCGGTTTCGATCCTGATCGGCGGGCTCGCCGGCATCGTGCCGGCACTGGTCTACATCAGGATCGCCTACGCCAGGCGCCATGTGCCACCGTCCGAACTGATGCGCGCCCATTTCAAGGGCGAGGCGGCAAAATTCATCCTGACACTGGTGATGTTTGGGGCGGCAATGGCGTTTTTCAAGGATTTGTCGGTAGCGGGTCTGTTCGGCGGATATTTGGCCACGGTCGCCGGCTACTGGTTCGGGCTTCTAATCAAAAATTGAGAAATTGAGCAATGGCAATCAACGCGACTGACTATATCAAGCACCACCTGACTTTCTGGAATTCGGATCCGTCCGCCGGATTCTGGAGCCTGCACGTCGATACCTTCTCCATTTCCCTGATCCTGGGCTTCATTTTCGCCGCCGTGTTCGGCCTCGTCGCCCGTTCCGCGAAGCTGGAAAACCCGGGTCGTCTGCAGATTTTCGTGGAAATGATCATCGAGATGGTCGACACCCAGGTGAAGGAAGTCTTCCACGCCAAGAGCAAGGTCGTCGCCCCGCTGGCGCTGACGATCTTCTGCTGGGTGTTCCTGATGAACGCCATGGACATGCTGCCCGTCGACCTGCTGCCGATGATCGCCCAGTATATCGGCGCCGCGATGGGGCACGATCCGCATCACGTCTACCTGCGCGTCGTACCGTCCGCCGACGTGAACGCCACCTTCGCGATGTCGCTGTCGGTGATGCTCTGCATCATCGGTTTCTCGATTTCCCACAAGGGTCTCGGCGGCTACACCAAGGAACTCCTGACCGCGCCGTTCCACGCGGAAGGCCCGGTGATGGGCGCGATTCTCGCTCCGGTGAACTTCGCGTTCCAGATGATCGAACTTCTGGCCAAGCCGATTTCGCTCTCCCTTCGTCTTTTCGGGAACATGTACTCCGGCGAGCTGATCTTCATCCTGATCGCGCTGCTGCCGATCGGCGCCCAGTGGATTCTGGGTACTCCGTGGGCGATTTTCCATATTCTGGTCATCACCCTGCAGGCTTTCGTGTTCATGATGCTGACCATCGTGTACCTGAGCCTGGCGGTGGAAAGCCACTAAGCGTTTGTATTTTGTTGTAAATTTTTACCCTTTTACCAACCATCCTTGCTTTTGTCTTAGGAGATTTAAATGGAAGCACTCGTTTCTCAGATCCAGTCGATGACCGTGCTGGCTGCTGCCCTGATCATTGGTCTGGGCGCGATCGGTACCGCTCTGGGCTTCGCCATCCTCGGTGGCAAGTTCCTCGAGTCGTCCGCTCGCCAACCGGAAATGATCCCGGTTCTGCAAACCAAGCTGTTCATCATCGCTGGTCTGCTCGATGCTATTTCCATGATCGGTGTTGGTGTGGCCATGCTGTACACCTTCAACAACCCGTTCCTGTCCGCCGCTATCGCCGCCCTGAAGGCCGCTCACTAAGCGTTTCGCGACAACGGTTGTTGTAGTTACCACACTGGAGGAAAACAAGCGTGGAATTTAACATTTCACTGGTAGGGCAGGCGATCACCTTCGCCCTCCTGGTACTGTTCACCATGAAGTTTGTTTGGCCTCCGCTTACCAACATGATGGACGAGCGGGCCAAGCGCATCGCCGATGGCCTGGCCGCTGCAGAACGTGGCAAGCAGGATCTGGAAGCCGCCGAAAAACGCGTCGCCGACGAGATGAACAAGGCTCGCCAGCAGGCGACCGAAATCGTCATGGCCGCTGAAAAGCGCGCCTCCCAGATCGTTGACGAGGCCAAGGACACGGCTCGCGCCGAAGGCGCCCGCATCGTGGCGGAAGCCAAGTCCGAAGTCGATCAGGAAGTCCTGCGCGCCAAGGAAACCCTGCGCGCGCACGTGGCAGACCTGGCCGTCGCCGGCGCGGAGAAGATCCTGCGTCGCGAAATCGACCCGGCTCGGCACGCTGATCTGTTAGCCTCCATCAAAGCGGAGTTTTAAATAACTCATGGCAGAAATCATTACCGTAGCAAGGCCCTACGCCGAAGCGGTATACAGCCTCGCCACCGAAGGGAAACGACTGGACAGCTGGTCGGAGGCCCTCGCGTGGCTGGCTGCCATGGTGAATAACCCGGACGTGGCCGAGGTGGTCACCAACCCGAAACATACCGCACAAGAGGTTGAGGCGCTGATGCTGGACGTGCTCGGCGAGCGTGGCGGCGAAGACGTTAAGCGTTTCGTTGCGACCCTCATCGAGAATAATCGTCTCTTGCTGCTGCCGGAAATTGCCAGACAGTTTGAGCTCCTGAAAGCCGAAGCGGAGGGTGTGGTCGACGGTGTCGTCGAAAGCGCCTTCCCGATGTCCGACGATCAGTTGACCGAACTCACCGCGACATTGTCCCGCAAGTACGGCAAGACCGTACGCCTTGAGGTGCATGTCGACGCCGACCTGATCGGCGGCGTGCGGGTGCTGATCGGTGACGATGTCATCGACACTTCCGTTCGCGGCAAACTGCACGCCATGGCGGCAAGCCTCAAGAATTAGGAGAGATCATGCAGTTGAACCCCTCTGAAATCAGCGATCTGATCAAGGCGAAGATTCAGAACCTGTCCGAAAGCGCAGAAACCCGTACCAAAGGTACGGTTATTTCCGTGACTGACGGTATCGTTCGTATCCACGGCCTGGCAGACGTGATGCAGGGCGAAATGCTCGAATTCCCGGGCAACACCTTCGGCCTCGCCATGAACCTGGAGCGCGACTCGGTCGGCGCGGTGATTCTGGGCGAGTACGAGCATATTTCCGAAGGCGACGAAGTCCGTTGCACCGGACGCATCCTGGAAGTTCCGGTGGGTCCGGAACTGGTGGGCCGCGTTGTCAACGCGCTGGGCCAGCCGATCGACGGCAAGGGTCCGATCAACGCCAAGCAATCGTCCCCGATCGAAAAGATCGCCCCGGGCGTGATTGCGCGTCAATCGGTGTCGCAGCCGATGCAGACCGGCCTGAAGGCCATCGACTCGATGGTTCCGGTCGGCCGCGGTCAGCGCGAACTGATCATTGGCGACCGTCAGACCGGCAAGACCGCTGTCGCGCTGGACGCGATCGTCAACCAGAAAGGCACCGGCGTCATCTGCATTTACGTCGCGATCGGCCAGAAGGCTTCCTCGATCGCCAACGTGGTGCGCAAGCTGGAAGAACACGGCGCGATGGCTCACACCATCATCGTCGCGGCTTCCGCTTCCGAAGCGGCCGCCCTGCAGTTCATCGCTCCGTACGCGGGTTGCTCGATGGGTGAATACTTCCGCGACAACGGCGAAGATGCCCTGATCGTTTACGACGACCTGTCCAAGCAGGCTGTCGCCTACCGTCAGATCTCGCTGCTGCTGCGCCGTCCCCCGGGCCGTGAAGCGTACCCCGGCGACGTGTTCTACCTGCACTCCCGTCTGCTGGAGCGTGCTTCGCGCATCAACGAAGTCGAAGTCGAGAAGCTCACCGGCGGCGCCGTCAAGGGCAAGACCGGTTCGCTGACCGCCCTGCCGATCATCGAAACCCAGGCCGGCGACGTATCCGCGTTCGTTCCGACCAACGTGATTTCGATTACCGACGGCCAGATCTTCCTGGAAACCGACCTGTTCAACTCGGGTATCCGTCCGGCCATCAACGCCGGTATTTCGGTATCCCGCGTTGGTGGCGCGGCCCAGACCAAGGTCATCAAGAAGCTCGGCGGCGGTATTCGTCTGGCTCTGGCCCAGTACCGCGAGCTGGCGGCGTTCTCGCAATTCGCCTCGGACCTCGACGAAGCCACCCGCAAGCAGCTGCTGCATGGCGAGATCGTGACCGAGCTGATGAAGCAGAAGCAGTTCTCGACCCTGTCGACGTCCGAAATGGCGCTGACCCTGTGGGCCGTGAACAAGGGCTACTACGAAGACGTGCCGGTCAAGAAGGCACTGGAATTCGAAGCGTCCTTCCTGGCTTTCGTTCGCGCCAACCATGCCGATCTGCTCAAGGCCGTCGACGAGAAGGGTGACCTCTCCGGCGATCACGAACAGATCCTGGTCAAGGCGATGGAATCGTTCAAAGCCGGCTTCAGCTACAACTGAGCCTTTCGCCAACGTAACACGACTTAGGCAAAAGAAAGGTTCAGGATATGGCAGTCGGCAAAGAGATTCTCACCAAGATCCGAAGCGTGCAAAACACGCAGAAGATCACAAAAGCCATGCAAATGGTGTCGACCTCGAAAATGCGCAAGACGCAAGAGCGTATGCGCACTGCCCGTCCTTACGCCGAGAAGGTGCGCACAGTCATGGCGCACCTCGCTCAGGCGAACACGGATGTCGAACACCCGATGCTGACGCAGCGCGACACCATCAAGCGTGCCGGCGTTATCCTGATCACTTCGGACAAGGGCTTGTGCGGCGGCCTCAACGCCAACACGCTCAAGCGCTTCTTCGCGAAGGTGAAGGATCTGCAGGACAGCAACATCGAAGTCGATGTGTGCTGCCTCGGACAGAAAGGCCTCGCGGCCTGCCAGCGCGCGAAGATGAATGTCGTCGCCAGCGCCACCCAACTGGGCGATGTGCCCAGAATGGAAAAACTGATTGGCCCGCTTACGGTGCTGTTCAGGAAGTACGCCGAGGGCGAGCTGGACGCGGTGTATATCGTCTACTCGCGCTTCATCAATACGATGAAGCAGGAGCCGGTGCTGGAACAGCTCGTACCGCTGACCCCGGAACACATGGTCGTCGAGCATAGCCACTCGTGGGATTACCTCTACGAGCCGGATCCGCTCACCGTCCTCGAGTTCCTGGTTCGGCGCTATCTGGAGTCGGTGGTCTATCAATCGCTGGCCGAAAACATGGCCTCCGAGCAGGCGGCCCGTATGGTCGCCATGAAAGCCGCTACCGACAACGCGGGTAATGCCATCAAGCAGCTGCGCCTTGTGTACAACAAGTCGCG
Source organism: Paludibacterium paludis (assembly GCF_018802605.1). NCBI lineage: Bacteria > Pseudomonadati > Pseudomonadota > Betaproteobacteria > Neisseriales > Chromobacteriaceae > Paludibacterium > Paludibacterium paludis. The sequence continues at coordinate 402,308 of NZ_CP069161.1, forward strand.
GCAGGCGGCCATTACCACCGAGCTGTCCGAAATCGTGGCCGGCGCCGCCGCGGTCTGACCGCGAGCAGCCTGTAAAAGTTTATTGAGTTTAGGAACCGATAATGAGCCAAGGCAAAATCGTACAAATCATTGGCGCGGTGATCGACGTGGAGTTTCCGCGTACCGCCATGCCAAAGGTTTATGATGCCCTGAAGCTGGTCGACACCGATCTGACGCTCGAAGTCCAGCAGCAGCTGGGCGACGGCGTGGTGCGTACCATCGCCATGGGCAGCTCCGACGGCCTGAAGCGCGGCATGGCCGTCGCCAATACCGGTCGGGCAATTTCCGTACCGGTCGGCACCGCCACGCTGGGTCGCATCATGGACGTGCTGGGCAACCCCGTTGACGAAGCGGGCCCGGTCGCAACGGAAGACCGTCGCGAAATCCACCAACCCGCACCGAAGTTCGACGAACTGTCGAGCGCCACCGACCTGCTGGAAACCGGCATCAAGGTGATCGACCTGCTGTGTCCGTTCGCCAAGGGCGGTAAGGTGGGTCTGTTCGGCGGCGCCGGCGTGGGCAAGACCGTCAACATGATGGAGCTGATCAACAACATCGCCAAGGCGCACTCGGGTCTGTCCGTGTTCGCCGGTGTTGGTGAGCGTACCCGCGAGGGCAACGACTTCTATCATGAAATGAAGGACTCGAACGTTCTGGACAAGGTGGCCATGGTTTACGGCCAGATGAACGAGCCTCCGGGCAACCGTCTGCGCGTTGCGCTGACCGGTCTGACCATGGCCGAGCACTTCCGTGACGAGAAGGACGAAAACGGCAAGGGCCGCGACGTTCTGCTGTTCGTGGACAACATCTACCGCTACACCCTGGCCGGTACCGAAGTGTCCGCGCTGCTGGGCCGTATGCCGTCCGCGGTGGGTTACCAGCCGACGCTGGCCGAGGAAATGGGCCGTCTGCAGGAGCGTATTACCTCCACGAAGACCGGTTCGATCACCTCGATCCAGGCCGTTTACGTCCCTGCCGACGACTTGACCGACCCGTCCCCGGCGACCACCTTCGCCCACCTGGACGCGACCGTCGTACTGTCCCGTGATATCGCCGCCCTGGGTATCTACCCGGCCGTGGATCCGCTGGACTCCACTTCCCGCCAGCTGGATCCGCTGGTGGTGGGTGACGAGCACTACTCCGTCGCCCGTGGCGTTCAGTCCACGCTGCAGCGTTACAAGGAACTGCGCGACATCATCGCCATTCTGGGTATGGACGAACTGTCCGCCGAGGACAAACTGCTGGTCGCCCGTGCACGTAAGATCCAGCGTTTCCTCTCCCAGCCGTTCCACGTTGCTGAAGTGTTTACCGGCTCGCCGGGCAAATACGTTCCGCTGCGTGAAACCATCAAGGGCTTCAAGGCCATTCTCAGCGGTGAGTACGACCATCTGCCGGAACAGGCGTTCTACATGGTCGGCTCCATTGAAGAAGCCGTCGAGAAAGCCAAGACCCTTAACTAAGGAGAGGTCTGATGGCCAAGATGCATGTTGAAGTGGTCAGCTCCGAACAGCTCATCTACTCGGGTGAAGCCGAGTTCCTCGTGGCTCCGGCCCAGGAAGGTGAGATCGGGGTGTATCCGCGTCACGTGCCGCTCCTGACCCGCATCAAGCCCGGTATACTGCGTCTGACAGTCCCGGGCAGCAAGGAAGAAGTTCTGGTAGCCGTTTCGGGGGGCATGATGGAAGTTCAGCCCTCCCTGGTTACCGTCCTTGCCGATACGGCGATCCGCGGCGAGGATCTCGACGAGGCCAAGGCCAGCGAGGCCAAACGTGCCGCAGAGGATGCCCTGAAGAAGGCGACCGACGACCTTGAAACCGCCAATGCGCACGCTGCCCTGGCAGTGGCCATTGCGGAACTCAAGGCCCTCGATTACCTCAGAAAGCGCGTCCACTGATTGTGCCAGACACGATTCGTGTATAGTGCAGGCTGCCACGCAAGTGGCAGCCTTTTTGCTTTCCATTGAACAGAAGAATGCTTAACGCCATGAACCGTTTGAGTATCGTCATTCTCGCTGCCGGCAAAGGCAAGCGCATGTATTCGGCTCTTCCCAAGGTGCTTCACCCGATCGGCGGCGAACCCATGCTCAAACGGGTCATTCGCACCGCCCGGGAACTCTCCCCGGCGAACCTCGTCGTGGTTTACGGCCATGGCGGCGAGAAGGTGCGCGAAACCATCGCCGACAACGACGTGAAATGGGCCGAACAGGCCGAGCAGCTCGGTACCGGCCATGCCCTGAAAATGGCCCTGCCGCTTTTACCCGCCGACGGCCGCACGCTGGTGCTGTACGGGGATGTGCCCCTGACGCGGGCTTCCACTTTGCAGACGCTGCTGGAGGCCGCGGGCGACGGGGCCGCGGTCCTGACCGATATGCTCGACAAACCGACCGGTTATGGCCGCATCGTGCGCGATGCGAATGATCGCGTCGTCGGTATTGTCGAAGAGAAGGATTGTTCCGAAGAACAGCGCCGGATTCGCGAAATCAATACCGGCATGCTGGTTCTGCCCAACGCGAAGCTTGGTGCGTGGCTGGATGCCCTCAAGAACAGCAATGCGCAGGGCGAGTACTATCTGACCGATGTGATCGGTCTTGCCGCGCGGGACGGTCTAGATGTCGCGGGCGTGGCGGTGGCCGATTCCTGGGAAGCCGCCGGAGTCAACAACAAGGTGCAGCTCGCCGAACTCGAGCGCATCCTGCAGCGCAACCAGGCGCATGCCTTGCTCGAGGCCGGGGTGGGGCTCGCCGATCCGGCGCGGATCGATATTCGCGGTACGCTGCGTTGCGGCAAGGATGTCAGCATCGACGTGAATTGCGTGTTCGAGGGCGATGTGGCGCTGGGCGACAATGTGCGCATCGGACCGAACTGTGTGCTCAAGAACGTGAATGTGGCCGACGGCGCCGATATCGCCGCGTTTTCTCATCTGGAGAACGCCGTGGTGGGCGAGGCCTGCAAGATCGGCCCTTATGCGCGACTGCGCCCGGGGGCGGAGTTGTTCGATCACGTGCATATCGGCAACTTCGTGGAAGTGAAGAAATCCCGCATCGGCTCGGGTAGCAAGGTCAATCACCTGACGTATATCGGCGACGCCAGTATCGGCAGCAAAGTCAATGTTGGTGCCGGCTGCGTGACGGTGAATTACAATGGCGTCGACAAGTTCCTGACCACGATAGAAGACAATGTATTCGTCGGTTCGGGGACCATGATGGTCGCCCCCGTTACCCTGGAGGCCGGTTCCACGGTCGGTGCCGGGTCGGTGATCACGCGCAACGCGCCCGCCGGCGAACTGACCGTTGGCCGTGCCCGCCAGGTGACGATCGCGGGCTGGAAGCGCCCGGAAAAGAAACAATAATTCAGCGGCGGTCTTGCGGCCGCCTGATTCGAGGATGTGTCCATGTGTGGAATTGTCGGGGCGATTGCCGCCCGCAATGTGGTGCCGGTACTGGTCGATGGGCTCAAGCGCCTGGAGTATCGGGGTTATGATTCCGCCGGCATCGCCGTGTTGTCCGGCGACGCGATCCGCCGTGTGCGCCGGGTAGGCCGCGTGGCGGAAATGGAGAACGCGGCGGCGGCGGAGAGTCTTGAGGGTTTTCTGGGGATCGGCCATACCCGCTGGGCGACGCACGGCGGCGTTACCGAGCCGAATGCCCATCCCCATGTGTCGCATGGCCAGGTGGCGGTGGTGCACAACGGTATCATCGAGAACCATGAAGAGCAGCGCGAGCGCCTCAAGGCGCTGGGCTATGTCTTCGAATCGCAGACCGATACCGAGGTGATCGCCCACCTCGTTCATTACTACTATCAGAACCACAAGGATCTCTTCGCGGCGACGCGCGCCGCGGTGCGCGAATTGACCGGTGCGTACGCGATCGGCGTGATCGCCGTGGACCGTCCGGACGAGCTCATCACCGCTCGGATGGGGTGCCCACTGCTGATCGGCCTGGGCGAAGGCGAGAACTTCATTGCTTCGGACGTCTCCGCCATCCTGTCCGCCACGCGCCGCGTGGTGTTCCTGGAAGAGGGCGATCTGGCCCGCATCACGCGCGATGAGGTGCGTATCGTCGATCTGAACGACGCGCCGGTCGAACGCAAGATTCACTTGTCCGATGTGTCGCTCGCCTCGCTGGAACTGGGGCCGTACAGCCACTTCATGCAGAAGGAAATCCACGAGCAGCCGAAGGCGCTGTCCGATACCATCGAAGCGGTGCTGGACAACGGTTTTGTTCCCGCCCTGTTCGGCGAGAAGGCCGAGGCCCTGCTGCCCGGTGTGGAAGGCATCAAGATCCTGGCCTGCGGCACCAGCTATTATGCGGGTCTGACCGCCAAATACTGGATCGAGAGCATCGCCGGCATCCAGTGCGATGTCGAGATCGCCAGCGAATACCGCTATCGCGATGCCTGGGCGGATCCGCGCCACATGGTGGTCACGATCTCCCAGTCCGGCGAAACTCTGGATACCATGGAAGCGCTCAAGTACGCCAAGCACTTGGGGCATACCGTGGCGCTGTCGATCTGCAATGTGCGCGAAAGCGCCATTCCCCGTGCTTCCGAACTGGTGTTCTACACCCGGGCCGGCGCCGAGATCGGCGTGGCGTCGACCAAGGCGTTCAGCACCCAGCTGGTGGCGCTGTTCGCTCTGGCGGTGACGATGGGCAAGGTCAAGGGCCGGGTGACGGCGGAGCAAGAGGCCGGTTACCTTGATGCCCTGCGACATCTGCCGGGTTCGGTGCAGCATGCGCTCAACCTCGAGCCGCAGATCCGCGCCTGGGCGGATCTCTTCGCCGCCAAGAACGACGCCTTGTTCCTTGGCCGTGGTCTGCACTATCCGATCGCCCTGGAAGGCGCGCTCAAGCTGAAGGAAATCTCCTATATCCACGCCGAAGCGTATCCGGCGGGGGAGCTCAAGCATGGTCCGTTGGCCCTGGTCGATGAAAACATGCCGGTGGTGGTGATCGCGCCGAACGACTCGCTTCTGGAGAAGGTCAAGTCGAACATGCAGGAAGTGCGCGCGCGTGGCGGCGAGCTGTTTGTTTTCGCGGATCTTGACAGCCATTTCTCGGAGTCCGAAGGCGTGCATGTCATCCGCACCCCGCGCCATGTCGGCATTCTGTCGCCGATGGTGCATGTGATTCCGGTGCAGATTCTGGCCTACCACGTTGCCCTGGCGCGCGGCACCGATGTCGACAAGCCCCGCAACCTCGCCAAATCGGTGACGGTGGAGTAAGTCGCGGGTTGTTGAGAGACTAGTGTATTAAGAAATAATAAAGTGCTTTACCGAAAAATAAAGTTCTTAACCAGTTAATAAAAATCTTTACTTTACGGATTGAGTACTAAGTAAGCAGCTGCGTCCAGGCCGCAAGAACCCCCGTTTGCACGGGGGTTCTTGCTTTTCTGGCGACATGATCTGTTGTTTGCTCAATGTTTGAGTGTTAGATGTTCTAAGGCCATACATCAGACGGCTTCACCAGCAGGTTTAGGTGGTCATCTAGATCGTTAATGAAGGCCTGCCAATCGGAAGCCCCGATGCGAATTGCCGAAAACGCACCTGCCATGTTCACGAACGCCTCCAGTACTGTGGCTAGATCGTCGAGAAATCCATTTAGCACAGTTGCTGCATGTGCTTCATATGTCAGGAACAAAGCGTCGCGGTAGTTGGCCTTGCCTCTATAACGGAACGCTTGGTGCAAAAAACCAAGGGATTTACCCCGTAATCGGTCGTCACGCAGTTGACGGGCTTTAGATGTCCGGAAATTGGTTAGGCTCTCTTTTGCCAGTTCGCGGACTAATAGGTTCTCTCACACCATCCGCTCATGGTATTGCCGGGTGCCAGAGAGGTAAGTCAAGCAGGCTGCATATGCCTCACTAGCGTTGCTGGCACGTACTGTCAGGTGATTCACTGATGTTGCATGTTGCCCTGCTAGGACTTGGATTTCCTGTTTCGCATCCACTTCGACCAAAGTGGTCAGCCGAAGGTCAAAAGGTGTAACAGCGGCCCATTGCTGCGATCTGACGATCCCACTGAGTGGCGGTGCCGGAGTGGTCCTGTTGCTGCGAACCATCCTTCGCCGCAATCATCGCGCTAGCTGCGCAGTAGATCCCGTATACCAGGACATGATGGCAACGCGTGCCAAATCCTGGTCTCGTCCAACTTGGCTCATGGCTTTCAGAGCAGACAAATGGTGCAACGCCATCAACAGTTGCTCGAATACCGTGTTGGCAGCCGGCTCAGTCATGCTGCTGAAGCGCTGGAGATTTTTGCTGAGGTAGAAAGCTCGCATCGACGGCCCGGTGATGCCGTGGCGGCGTACTTGGATCCCTAAGGCATGCATCCAATTTACTGTGGACTGCAACGCAAATCGTGGCTCTGCAGTTCCCTCGTGTTCGGCCAGTGTGCCCGTGGCCCCAGGCTGACGCTTAGTCATCCGACGATAGAGAAATGGTTCCGAAGACGTCATGGATACCTCGATTGAGTTAGATACATATGGTTCATCGGCACTCCCATCGTTCGCTCGATCTGGATGAGCCCCCTGAAACATAGGACACCGATTCCCGCTTAGAATAAGGGATAGGTTTAAGGCTATGTTTATGACTAACACCAACAACAAGACAGACGTACTCGGACCCGAGCGCCGCCGCCGCTGGAGCATCGAGGAGAAGCAGGCCATTGTGGCCGAAAGCTTCATGCCCGGCCAGTCGGTTTCCCTCGTGGCCCGTCGTCATGGGCTCAATCCCAATCAGCTCTTCAAGTGGCGCAAACTTTATCAGGAGGGCAGTCTATCGGCGATTGTGTCAACGACAACCGAAATCTGACCCACCATTCCCTCACATCGACATTTCAACTCTGACCCACCCGGGTCTCATGGGGTGGTCGGTTTCTTGACCGCCCCGGCTTTACGTTTGTCTTTCAGTCGATAGCTTTCTCCGCTCATGCTGACGATGTGCGCGTGATGCAGCAACCGATCAAGCATGGCCGCGGTCAGCGTGGCATCGTCCGCAAAGGTCGTCGCCCATTGGCCGAACGGCAGGTTCGACGACAGGATCATCGAGCCTTTTTCATAGCGCTTGGCCACCACCTGGAAGAACAGGTTGGCCTCTTCCCGGCCAAAGGGGAGATAGCCGATTTCATCCACGATCAACAGGCTTGGCCCCATCACGGTACGATTGAAGTACTCTTTCAGCCGTCCCTGTCGTTGGGCCGCCCCCAGTTGGAGCATCAGATCGGCCGCCGAAATGAACTTCACCTTCAACCCCGCTTGCGTTGTGCGGATACCCATCGCCGTGGCCAAATGGGTTTTGCCAATGCCACTCGGACCGATCAAGACGATGTTCTCGGCTCGCTCCAGAAACGCCAGTCCCGCCAATTCCTGTATCTGCGATTTCGGGACACCACAGGCGAAACCAAAGTCAAATTCCTCCAAGGTTTTGATGGCGGGGAACCCCGCCATCCGCAACATGACTTCACGTGTACGTTCCTGGCGCAGTCGGGTCTCGCGTTCCAGCAGTCTTTCCAGGAAATCACTGTAGGGCAGCGCATCCCGCGCGGCGTCCTGCGCCACCGCCGGATACAGGGTGGCCATGGATTCCAGCTTCAATTGGCGGCACAGATGGCCGATGCGTTCTTGTTGCAAGTTCATGCGGCCTCTCCCAGCAAGGCGGCATACACCGATAGCGGGTGCTGGAGCGACTCAAACGGCATGCCGCGAGCCAGGGCCGCGGCCGGCGGGGTCGTGTTCCGGGGCGGCAACGCCTGTAAGGCATCGAGCTCGTGTCGCCAACGGTCAAGCGGCCGCTCTTTTAGCGTGGCATGCAGGCGGACATTGGCCACTTCCGCCAGCCATCGCTCCACCTCGCGGTTGGCGGTGGCCACATCCACGCGCAGGCCGGCACCTTTGAGCCGGCTCGCCAGAGGGTTGTAGAAACTTTCCCGCAAGTAGCGGTTGAAGCGCTCCACCTTGCCTTTCGTTTTGGCCCGATAGGGGCGGCACAACTTGGGCACAAAGCCCAGCGTCTTCGCCAGCGACAGCAGCCCAGGATGGAAACGATGTTGCCCGGGCCCATAGGCATCGCGCTCCAGAACCACTGTCTTCATGTTGTCGAAGAGGGCCTGACGGGGGACGCCGTGAAAGTAGTGGCAGGCAGCCAACAGGCACTCCTGCACCGATTCGAAGTCTTCGCTGTCGACAAAGCGGACAAAGGACAAGCGGCTGTAACCCAATGTGGCCACGAATGCGGACAATGGCGAGGCGCCGCGCCGGAACACCACGAAATCGGCTTGCATCTGCTGGCCTGGCTCGGTCTCGAAGCGCACCACCGGGTCGGCGTCTTGTGACCGCGTCGGTCTCAAGGGCAGGTAAAACTGCTTCAGCAACGACAGACTGCCGGAGTACCCCAGCGGCTCAATCTCCCGCATCAACACCGTGGTCGGCAACCATTGCGGATGCGCCTCGCGGATACGGCGCCGCAGATAGCCGATAAATGGATCGAGCTTGCTCGGACGTGGCGGGCGTTCTTTATAACGGTGGCTGTTGGCTTCCCGCAGATGGCGTCGAACGGTATTGCGCGACACGCCGAGCATTCGGGTGATCTCCCGAATGCTCTTCCCTTGGCGGATCAAAATCTGGATTTCCACTACTTGCTCCTGGGTCAACATAATCGGCGGCGCAAAGCCACCACGTTACCCCAGGTGGGTCAGTTTTGGTTTGTCTAGGTGGGTCAGTTTTACATTGTCGCTAACATTGCCGCGGGTGAAGAAGTCGTGCCGGCCTCCGAGTTGGCGTCAGCCATCAAGCAAATACGCGAACTGCAGCGACTCCTCGGCAAGAAGACGATGGAGAACGAAATCCTCAAAGAAGCCGTGGACATCGCTCGCACAAAAAAGTGGATTGCGCGCTCACCCTTATTGCCGGGGGAAGACCAGTAGCCCCGGTCTGCACTTCGCTCGGGTTGGCGCGCTCGAACGTGATTCGCCGTGCGTCGCGTCCTGTTGATTGACGCGATGGTCGTTCTTGTCGATCGACCGATGATAGCGAGTTGGTCAAAGAGATCCAGACCGCCATTTCTCCGTTGCCCAGCTACGGCTACCGCCGGACGTGGGGATTGATTCGCCGACAGCGAGAGGCCGGTAACTTGCCACCGGTCAACGTGAAGCGCATTTATCGCATCATGCGTCAGCATGGTCTGCTGCTCCAGCGGCGGCTCAAACCACCGGGTATCCCGCGCAGGCATGAGGGGCGCGTTGCTGTGACCACCAGTAATCGCCGCTGGTGCTCGGATGGCTTCGAGTTTCGCGGTGATAATGGCGAAAAGCTGCGCGTTGTCTTTGCGGAGGACTGCTGCGACCGTGAAATCATCAGTTGGACAGCCTCGACCGGTGGCTACACGGGTGACATGGTTCGAGACGTTATGTTGGAAGCGGTGGAAAAGCGCGGCATTCAGTTGGGTATTTCGCCGGAGGTGGAATGGCTGAGCGACAATGGTTCGAGTTATATTGCCGCCGATACTCGGCGGTTTGCGCGAGAAATCGGCCTCAAGCCGGTAACCACGCCGGTCTGCAGCCCGCAGAGTAACGGCATGGCGGAAAGCATGGTCAAGACGCTGAAGCGAGACTACGTCGGCCCTATGCCGAAACCGGACGCCCATACGGCTTACCGGAATCTGGCGATGGCTATTGAGCATTACAACAAGTTTCACCCGCACAGCGCGTTGAAATACCGATCTCCACGAGAGTTTCGACGCCTGGCGGTTTCATCAACTTAAGCGTTGGTCGGTGTCCTGTGATACGGGGGCAAATCCAAGTAAAGATGGCGTCCACCACCGTCTTGAGGTTGTCGTAGATCACCTTGCGTGGCGCGCCGCCTAAGAAGGCGAAAGCCTGGACGTGGGCATCCAGCACCATTTCCTGGGTTTCGCGCGGATAGGCGATGACGAAAGGCTGGCGACTATAGGCCAATCGGAAGTGCGCCAGCTTGATGGTCTGGGTAATGCCGCCGAGTACCACCTGTTCGTAGCTCCAGTCGAATTGGCAGATCTCGCCCGGCGCGAAGAGCAGCGGGACGAAGGCCTGCTTCGGCGTGAGGGTGCCGGGCTTGGAGGCCTTCCAGGCTTTGACGTGGCGCTGAATGCTGTCGTAGGCGCCCCGGTACCCCTCGGCCTGCAGGCATTCGAACAGACGACGGGCGGTACGCCGCTGTGCCTTGGGCAGATGGCTATCGTGCTCAAGCCAGGCGTTCAGCGTGTCCATGAAGGCGCCGAGCCTGGGGCGGCGGGGTTGGCGCTGATATTGCGGGGCGGTGGTGGTCTTGAGGTATTTCTTGACGGTGTTGCGGGAGAGGTTGAGGGAGCGGGCAACAGCGCTGATGCTCTCGTTGCCCACCAGGTGGCGGCGGCGGATCTTGCCGATGGTTTCCATGCAAATCACTCCAGGTTTGCCCTCGCCAAAAGGCGAAGTGTGGCACATGCCCGGGGTGGTCAAAATTGGACGCTGTTTACCCCGGGAACCTGGTCACTTTTGCACGCTGTTTAACACTGGAGAGCTTGAACTGCTTGGTCAGAATGGAAGAAACTTGATTTTGGAAGATAAAATGAAAGACCGCCTTCCGAAAGAATGGTTAGATTGTTTCAGGCGGGAAAAGCAAGTCTTTGGTGTGAGTCGTGTATTTGCCAAAACCAGCAATCAGCGAGCAACTGAATTGTACCTACTTTTGTTTGCCTTTTTTTATGATTCATTTTCAGATATTTTAATTGAGTTTGAAAAGATGGATCATATGGCAACATTATTCCAATTGGAGGGTAAAGATTATTCATACGAACTACTGTACGGCGAATACATTAGAAACAACGGGAAGGTCGCAGATATAAAAGAAAGTTGCTCATTAAGTAATGCGGCGGTGAATGAATATTTAAATTTTAACGGGTTGCCTGATCTTGATGGCGAGCACGAATCGGATTTAAATGCGCTAAATGATTTCTTTAGTGGACAGTCGCTTGCCTCTGTGTGTGAAGCGCATGGTGCTAATATTGGTGCCATAGAGAGATTGTTGCGGAAATCAGGAGCCAGATTAGCTCGTGCCCTGAATAGGATGAATACTAATACTGTCTAAAGAAGCATGTGCTTGACTATGTTGAAGATGGCAGCTCCCGGCTAGAAGTGCCCCTTCAAGTCAGCTGATTGCTAAGTAGAAATTGGAATGCTGCAAAAAAACTGCACCGCTTTTCAGTGCGAATTTCAATATCAATAGAAAGGGATTTGACCAATGAATGCCATTAGTAAAGTAAAATCTGTTGATGACTTGCGTGTGTTGGGTGACTTACCAATGTTGGTGAGCGCTTTGGAGGAGGATATAAGCCCTTTAAAAGTCGATGTTTCAAATTATGAAGAGCTTTTTAGTGTTGTTTTGAAATTGCGCCGAAATTGGGTGCCTTACATAAAAGGACCGTTTGTCTCAAAACAACAAGAATATATATATTACCTAACAAAGCTAGAAGGAAAGCAAAGAAATGTTGCTCTTGGCATAACGGATAAGCTTTATGAAGATAAGAGCGCTGCTAAAAAATGGTATAAAAAAATAGCTAACCAAGTGCACCCTGATAAGGGCGGTGATAATGCAGCATTTGTGGTGGCAAAGAAACTATACGAAGTCATGATTGAGGATTAAATCATGTCTGATGAAAATAAAAGCTTTCCAATTGTAATATCGACATCTGAATTGCAAATATCTTTTCCGCCTGTTAGTGAGAATATTGTTCCGGTGGATGGAGAGAAAACACGTCAACTTATAAAAGAAACGTCGGTTTATACTCCTGATGGACGTGCTTTTATTGACAAAGAAGCTATGCCACATTTGCTAGCAACTGACAAAAAAGGAGTAAATAGAATCTATAATGATTTAGATGACGATGATAAATTAGAGCAAGGAAAAAAGAAGCTATTATCCATTCCGGCCGTATGCAAAGAATTGTCGAAACGTATTGAAGAACCTCGAGACCCAGTTGAGCGTGAAAGGCTTCGCGATTCCGAAAGCTGTGTTGTCGCACTGCGCGATGCTCCCGAGCTTGAAAAAAAACGCGTCTTAGAAGAGGCAAAAAACAGGCATGAACAACCACGCTTAAAAGAGAAGAAAATTAAAGCTGATGAAATTAAAGCTTGTCAACTGACGGGGCAGCCTCTCCAACCAAATGCGCATGCACATCACATTGAAAGACGTGCAGACAAACCTCGTAAATCAAGAGATTTAAGTAACATTATTGTTGTTAATCCAGAGGCGCATCAAGAAATTCATAGGCAAGGAGCTGAATCACCAGAAGAGCTTCAAGCGTTGTGCGATAAAAAAGGCTGGTCTAATCCTTTATCTGAAAAGCCATCTGAAGATTCCCAAGGATAGGTAAGGAGCAAAGTGTTTCTAGAAACCATCTAGGTAGGTGATCTAGGCTATTGTCGATTAAAACTTAGCCGTTGGGTAACCTTTTACGGAAGCATCATACTGAGTCCTGCGCGCAAGCCGAGAATGCGGCTGTTGTTCAGATCTGGACCAAACCTTATCGTAAAATGCAGGAAAATGATTTCCTGTAAAGAACTTTATTTTGTGGTGCTTCCGGCTGACAGGTAAGTCATCGTTGTTGAGTAAAGAACTTATTTAAAGGTATGGCTATGTGCTATATCTTTAAGATCAATTGGTTACGACGATTTTAGGAAAGAACTTTATTTTAAACTAACATAGTGATCAGAAAGAATAAAGTTTGTTACGACGACATGATCAGTTTCTTGCCAGTAGTACTCAGAAAAGAGGCCCGGAAGGGCCTCTTTTTGTTTGAGATTGCTTGGTTTGATAATTCTCAAGGGTAATGATTGAAGTAGGGGTGTGACGAACTCACGTGTGAGGCCGGTGAACAAACTCTCAACGAGATTATTCGGGGTTTGGATGAACGGGACCAGCTAACCGCTACTGGCCGAGCCGGAGTTTGGAAGTATCAAGCTCAAACTCGTCTTCAATGCCAAGCTTTTTCATGATTGCTGGCAGCACTTGATGAATCACACGCATGCCTGTGAGCAGTTCGTCCATATAGATGTCCGGATGAAGGCGGCTTTTGTCAAACCCAAGGCTACGCGCTTCTGCGGTCTGACCCAACTCGTCGTGGGAATCAAAGACCAGGTCCATCAACTCGGCTCTGAGGGGGATGCCAGCACGAAATGCACGCTCCTTCAGATACGCGACCATTTCAGTGACCTCAGACTCTACTTTGTGCTTGAACCTTGGAAAGCCGGGAAACTTGTTCTCGTCCAGATCCAGCTTCGATGCGGCCAGGCTGAGCAGTGCAGTATCAAGTTCCCAAGCTGGGGTATCGAATAGATCCAACTCGTCGTCGTAAACCAAATCCGACACGAACGCTGCATAGAAGTCGTACACATTTGTCAGTGACTTGAACATGTCATAGATGAGTGAAGCAATCTTGTTGTCCCAAACGGCCTCGCCCTCATCATCGTCATCCTCCGCTATGCAAGCCCACAACTCCTCGGGAAATGGCTGAGGAATATTGACCCCCATTTCTTGAAGCACATGAAAGGTGTTCCAGAATAGGACGCAATTGTCGTCATCCACATCCTCAACTAACGGTGCTGTGTTGTAGCCAGTCTCCGCATTGCACTCAGCGAGATCGGCAAGGTAACGGATAAGTTTTACCCATTTCTTGGCATCTTCTTTGGAGCCGGCAAGCAAGACGATGTTTGGATCCAGATCGTCCAAGCCCGCCAGTTCGCTCAACTTTTCGCTCATTTCGAATGAAATGTGCTCGCCGTTCTTCCACTTGCTAATCTGTGCTGGCGAAACTCCGAGCCTAAGGGCAAGTGCCTTCTGGGTACAGCCCAGAGCGGACAGTGCGAGTTCCACGAGTGACGATGACTTCATGTTCGGCTCCTTTATTAAGTAAATTTATTTTAATGTTTACTAAAAACTATACGAGTACTTCTTGAGAGCTGCAACATCTGACTTGCTATTTCGGCGCATGGATCGGACGACGGTCGCTAGAGGTCCGGTTGGCAGGGAAAAAAGGTAGCACTTGGTTTGGCTGTGCGAATGCTACCGACTCCTGCCACTGTATTCTGCTGGCGAGCTGTGCCGAACCTGCCAGCGTTACTACCGGAAGTATGGCTGCACTGGGATCCGCGCACGGTCAAGGAGCGAGGGGCAGATGCGCTTTTGCGTTTTCGCATGGACTTCCTGCTCCTGTTGCCGCAGGGCGTGCGAGTCGTTATTGAGGTCGATGGCAAGCACCACTACGCGGATGCCTCTGGCACCGCCGATGTACAGCGCTACGCGCGGATGGTCAGGGCTGACCGCGAACTCAAGCTTGCGGGTTATGAAGTCTTTCGCTTCGGGGCGGCGGAGCTACAGGCGTCTACGGCCAAGGCGGACGTGAAGACCTTCTTCGAGAGTCTGTTCAAACGCTATGACGTTTCGACGAACTGACAACCGGCCTCTCGCTGGCCACCGCAAAAAACCAGGGAGAATATTGTGCAGGATGACCAAGACTATGTAGCAGCGGAGATTGATCGCCAAAATGAGGCTTCCCTCCGACTTCTCCGGGCGACTGAATCGTCCCTCGTTTAGCAAGATGCTTTTTCGGCGGCTGCCTGCATGAATGCCGACATGGCTTATCTGAGAAGCTAAGAACGACTGTTTCGGCCGAGAGGCCGCCACTGACTACCAGCATGCGTCTGGAAGTTGACCCTCCGCCACCCCGTTGACTCAACGGCTGCCGTCGGTTTGGTGATGTTTTTCAATAAAACCGCCAATCGCATCAATGACTCCCGGAGCGAGCGGCAGGGCCGGATCCGCATAGGTGGCGAGGTTGGCGTCCACGGAGTCGTGGGCGACATGCTTGAGGACATGGTTGACGTCGCGCAGCTGCACCAGCGCCGCGGCCGGGTTGGCTTTGTTCAGGGTGAGGGCATCGATCTCGCGGATTTGGAGATCTTTTTGTCCCTGGAGTATCAGTACCGGCTTGGGGTAGTGTTCCAGGAGTCTCGCCGGCTCATAGGAAAACGCACTCATCAGAAACCCCTGTACCTGGGGACCGAACAAGCCGAGTAGCGCCGGATGCATCGTTGTCGTGTCGACCGGCTGACCCTTTTCCAGCCTGTCGATCGCAACGAAGGCCTGATCCCGCAATGGCGCATTGGCCGGGTTGTCGCTCAGTTGCTCCCTGAGGATGTCGCCCATTCGCCGGCCCGGCGCAGCCGCGAGCAACAATCCACACACGTCTTTTCGCGCGTTGGCGGCCACCATCGCCACGAGCCCGCCTTCGCTGTGCCCGAGCAGCCAGACGCACGAAGTCCCGGTATGTTCGCGGACCACGCGGATCCATGCGTCGATGTCTTTTGCATAGTCGTCAATCGTGACCGCATTGGCATCCGGGAGGGCCGCGCGACTCGCGAACATGCCGCGCTTGTCGATCCGGACCGTCGTGATGCCGCGAGCAGCGAGTCCTTCCGCGAGAAGCCGATACGTGGCGGCGCGCACGCCAAGCGGGTTGTTGCCATCGCGGTCGGTCGGGCCCGAGCCGGGGATAATCAGGACCACCGGGCCGGATGGCGCGGCGGGAGCCAGCAGAGAGCCCTTCAGTGCTCCCTGAGGGCCGGGGGCGTCAAGGAAGGTTTCCATTTGGGCAGAGGGGGCAGCGGTTGCGATCCCATGGGTCAGGCCAAGGACGGCAACCAGTCGGTTCAGACGATTCATTATGTTTTTCTGCATGAGGCGGCGAGTTTGCCCTGTATCGATTGACCATCGTGCCCGATGTATTTGGCGGGTATCCACGATTTTCGGCTCGTCGGGCAACGGGAAGGGGACCACGGGTCCCCTTTGTCAGATAGTATCAGGCGGGCAGGCGTCCGTGATGACGGAACCATGCCACTTCGTCGCGCAGCGTCTCTTCCAGCGGTCGGAACACCAGACCCAACTCTTGCGCGCTTTTGGCCGGATCGAAGCGCGAGCGATCATTCTCCGAAGCCATGGTGCTTACCAGCGCCCAGCTTAACAATACCGGACGGCCGGTGATGCGCGCGAACAGTTCGTTGGCGGCGGCCAGCAGCCACAGCACGGGCAGCGGAATGCGTCGGACCGGCGCTTTGACACCCAGTTGTTCGGCCAGGAGCGGAAGCAACTCTCCCATATCCATATGCTGACCCGCCGCCAGGTAGCGCTCGCCACGGCGGCCGTGGCGGTTGGCCAGAATCATCGCCTGGGCCACATCCCGGGCATCCACGATGGAGAACGAGCCCGGAGGAACGCCGGGCAGGCGGCCATGCGCCAAGTCCAGCACAGTTTGCCCGGCCTGGGTGGGCCCCAGGTCGCCCGGCCCGTGCATCCAGCCCGGCAGAACGAAACTGGCCCAGAAGTCAGGATGCTGCGCCAAAAAATCCAGGACGATCCGGTCGCTCCGGATTTTGCTGCGATAGTAGTCGTCGGCGTCGACCTCATCCCGTAGCATGGTCTCATTCACCGTCTGTCCGGGCGCGCCGCGCAGCACCGCGATCGAACTGGCGTGCACCCAGCGTCTGACCCCGGCTTGCCAGGCGTGCTGCAAGAGCGCGCGAGTCCCTTCCTCGTTGGCCTGCCGTAGCGCTTCGCGGTGGCTGCCACCCTTATAGGAATCACGAAAATACGCCGCGGTGTGAAAGACCACGTCCACACCTTTCAGCGCGGCGGCAAACGCGGGCACATCGAGCATGTCGCCGGTCACGATCTCGACCTCCAGGCCGGTAAACTGCTGCATGGCTTTTTGCGGTGAGCGGGCCAGCGCTTTCACACGGAAACCTTCGGCGAGCAGGGCGCGGACCAGATTGTTCCCCAGCAGGCCGGTGGCCCCCGTGACAAAGGCGGTGGGTAATACAGGATATTGGTTCTGCATCAGCGGACTCCATCGACAATGAAGTCGGTTTTATAATGCTGGAGTGAACTCCAGGGTCAAGCGGGAGAGTAAGTATGCTGATAGGTGAATTCGCCCGGCGAAGCGGTCTGAGCCAGGACACCGTGCGTTTTTACGTACGCAAGGGATTATTGCAGCCGCGGCGCGGCAGACAAGGGCGCAGCCATGGCTATCATGAGTTCTCCGAGCGGGACGTGGCGCTGGCTGCCCTGATCCGCTTCGCACAGTCATTGGGTTTGTCATTGCAAGAGATCGGGGATGTGACGCGCGAACTGCTGTGGACCGGTATTTCGCCGGAACGCGAAGTGGCGCTGCTGGATGCCCAGTTGGCCAAGCTGGCGCAAAAAGCCGCTGAGCTGGAACAACTCGCCGGCTATTTGCGCGGCAAGCGCGACTGGATTGCCAGTGGTCGCTCGGGGGACGAGCCCCGATTCGCCGGTCTTGCGCCCTGCCTCGCGTCGCTGATTCCGCCTGCTGCCGGGTGACAACTGGCTCCGTTTCCGGAGTCCACCTTGCCAGGCTCGCTATCAGGTAGTGGATTGAATTACATGAAATGGTTTTTTTTGTTTGTTAATTATTCACTATTTTAAAAGATATGGAATAAATCCTGCCATACTGCTGCTTTTATTGCGTATTCAGCGGGTTTCCAATGCATTCTCTTTCCTCCAATAAATCGTCGGTAATGAAGTTCAAGCAAGTGGTCGCCGTATTCTGCGCCGTCCCTGTTCTGGCATTGGCCGCGCCAAGCGAACCGGATCCGAATATCGCGCTGCGTAACCTGAACTGGCATGTCGGCCCGAAAACGGAACAGGTTGTCGGAAAGGCCACACTGAAAACTCCGGACGAGAATACGCTTTTCATCGATGAGAGCAATTCTTCCCGGTTCCTGCGAATTACCGGCAATCTGCCCCAGCCCGGAAACAATATTGTCTTTTCCCAGGAGGATGGCTGGTGGGCCGCCTTTTCCTTCGATCCGGTCGGGTATGTGAAGGATGATGAAAAGATCGAGGCCGATGAACTTCTGAAGACGCTGAAAGAGAGCGACGGTCCTTCCAATGAAGAACGCAAACGTCTCAACCTGCCGCCTCTGTATACGGAAGGCTGGTATGTGCCGCCTCATTATGATCAACAAACCAAGAGTCTTGAGTGGGGTATCAAACTGCAATCCGAAGGCAAAACCACGCTCAATTACACCATCCGTCTGCTCGGGCGAAGCGGTGTCATGAGCGCGACTTTGGTTTCTTCTCCGGAGACGCTGGATAAAGACGTAAAGAGCTTCAAAAAGGTGCTCCAGAGTTTCCAGTTCAATGCGGGTGAGCGATATTCCGAATTCAAGGAAGGCGATCATGTCGCCGAGTACGGTCTGGCCGCGCTGATCGTCGGCGGCGCCGCAGCCGTCGCCACCAAAAAAGGGTTCTGGGCGGTGATCGCCGGCTTCTTCGCCGCTGGCTGGAAATTGATTGTCGGTGCGGTGGTGGCCGCCATCGCCGGCATCACCTCGCTGTTCAAGAAAGCGAAGTCTTGATTATTCCGTATCCGGAGATGTGGCTGGCGGCGGGCATGGTCGTGCTGTACCTTTACGATTCCGCCCGGCTGCTTGGCTGCAACGAAGTCCTGCTTTGCCGTTCATGGAATGGCCGCTGGGCCGCCTGTTTCGGCGAGAACAGGTTTCTGCTGCGCGGGAAAGAACCCTTTTTGCCAAATCCCTTTCTGCCCCACCGTCCTCTGCATCGCCTGGCATGGAATATGGAGGGACTGGTCGGGCCTTCCCGTCCCTGGGTTCCTCCCGGGAACATTTATGCCGTGCTGGCTCCTTTCATCTGGCTGATGATGTTTGCGCTCTTTGTCCTGATTCCCGCGGGTCTTTACTCCCGGTGGGGCAATCTGGCGATCGCGGCCGGCATCGTGCTTTTTTATTCCAGCCTTCTCGTTCTCCTCTCGCTGATCTGGTTCCGTCGCGCGGATTACCGGTTGTCCGCAAAAACGTTCGCCGCTCTCGCGTTCGAGAGCCTGACTTGTCCGCCTTTCGCCCTCAACGTGGTCAGGCATTTGAGCCTGGCATATCCGCTGAACGACGATTTCCTGTCGGTGCTCGATCGCGGTCTTGACGGCGCCGAGCGTGCTTCGGCTCTTGCCGGTGTGGTCAGCCGCCTCCGGGTGGAGGCGGAATGGGCGGACGAGACGAGCGAGCGTTCCGGTCGTTTGAACAGTCATCTGCAGTTTCTTATTCGGGAAATGGACTCATGTCGGGCGTAGAGATCCTGGTTTGCCTTGTCTGTCTGTTCATCGGGTATTGGGTGGTCGCCCGGTACTGCTTCGGTTCTGTCGAGCCGAAACCCGCGCCAGGCGGTCTGTCCGGACATGAGCGGAATCGCCGTGAGGAGTGTTCGGCGGAAGAATGCGAAGAGGATTTGCCCGCCACGGCCTGGCATAAAGTGCTGAATGTCGACCGGAATGCGGATGTCCGGGAGATCCGGCGGGCCTACCAGACTCTGATAAGCCAATACCATCCTGACAAGGTCGATGCGCTGGGGCCGGAAGTGCGACAACTGTGCGAGCGCAAGACCAAGGCGATCAACGCCGCTTATGATCGGGCCATGGCCGAGCGAGAGGGTAATGAGCCGGTTTGTTGAAATTCAACGGGTTAGCGATTTTGTTGTATTTTAGGACGTGAAAGTGTTGACGGTGTTGGGTTGAGGGGGTATAGTTCGCTTCCTCTGCTGCAGCGAAGAGCGCGGCGCCGATCTTTAATAATGCGAATAACCGATAGGTGTGAGTGTTTGGCGAAGCCGACACTTGCACGGCAAGACAGAAATGAACCTGGTTTTGTTTCTTTGATCTTGCGTGCCAGAAGTAAAGTTAGCGATTGAACTGAAGAGTTTGATCCTGGCTCAGATTGAACGCTGGCGGCATGCTTTACACATGCAAGTCGAACGGCAGCACAGGAGCTTGCTCCGGGTGGCGAGTGGCGAACGGGTGAGTAATGCGTCGGAACGTGCCGGGTAATGGGGGATAACGCAGCGAAAGTTGTGCTAATACCGCATACGCTCTGAGGAGGAAAGCGGGGGACCTTCGGGCCTCGCGTTATCCGAGCGGCCGACGTCTGATTAGCTAGTTGGGGGGGTAAAGGCCCACCAAGGCGACGATCAGTAGCGGGTCTGAGAGGATGATCCGCCACACTGGGACTGAGACACGGCCCAGACTCCTACGGGAGGCAGCAGTGGGGAATTTTGGACAATGGGGGCAACCCTGATCCAGCCATGCCGCGTGTCTGAAGAAGGCCTTCGGGTTGTAAAGGACTTTTGTCGGGGAGCAAATCCTGCCTGTGAATAGCGGGTGGGGATGAGAGTACCTGAAGAATAAGCACCGGCTAACTACGTGCCAGCAGCCGCGGTAATACGTAGGGTGCAAGCGTTAATCGGAATTACTGGGCGTAAAGCGTGCGCAGGCGGTTGGACAAGCTTGATGTGAAAGCCCCGGGCTTAACCTGGGAACGGCATTGAGGACTGTTCAGCTAGAGTACGTCAGAGGGGGGTAGAATTCCACGTGTAGCAGTGAAATGCGTAGAGATGTGGAGGAATACCGATGGCGAAGGCAGCCCCCTGGGATGATACTGACGCTCATGCACGAAAGCGTGGGGAGCAAACAGGATTAGATACCCTGGTAGTCCACGCCCTAAACGATGTCAATTAGCTGTTGGGGGTTTGAATCCTTGGTAGCGTAGCTAACGCGTGAAATTGACCGCCTGGGGAGTACGGCCGCAAGGTTAAAACTCAAAGGAATTGACGGGGACCCGCACAAGCGGTGGATGATGTGGATTAATTCGATGCAACGCGAAGAACCTTACCTGCTCTTGACATGCCAGGAACGCTGCTGAGAGGCGGCGGTGCCCGAAAGGGAGCCTGGACACAGGTGCTGCATGGCTGTCGTCAGCTCGTGTCGTGAGATGTTGGGTTAAGTCCCGCAACGAGCGCAACCCTTGTCATTAGTTGCCATCATTAAGTTGGGCACTCTAATGAGACTGCCGGTGACAAACCGGAGGAAGGTGGGGATGACGTCAAGTCCTCATGGCCCTTATGAGCAGGGCTTCACACGTCATACAATGGTCGGTACAGAGGGTCGCGAAGCCGCGAGGTGGAGCCAATCTCATAAAGCCGATCGTAGTCCGGATCGCACTCTGCAACTCGAGTGCGTGAAGTCGGAATCGCTAGTAATCGCAGATCAGCATGCTGCGGTGAATACGTTCCCGGGTCTTGTACACACCGCCCGTCACACCATGGGAGTGGGGGATACCAGAAGTGGGTAGGCTAACCGCAAGGAGGCCGCTTACCACGGTATGCTTCATGACTGGGGTGAAGTCGTAACAAGGTAGCCGTAGGGGAACCTGCGGCTGGATCACCTCCTTTCTAGAGAATGGCGACGTCAAGCGCTCACAACCTATCGGTTATTCGGAAGTTGGCAAGTAGAGACTGGGTTTGTAGCTCAGCCGGTTAGAGCACCGTCTTGATAAGGCGGGGGTCGTTGGTTCGAGTCCAACCAGACCCACCAGGACTCTGAAGGGGGGCATAGCTCAGTTGGGAGAGCACCTGCTTTGCAAGCAGGGGGTCGTCGGTTCGATCCCGTCTGCCTCCACCACAGTGCAAATCAAAGAGGATGGGAAGGGATCCGTCGTTTTTGATTTGCGTTGTAGCCAACGCGTTGATCTTTAACAAATTGAGAAGCTGATATGTAAAGTTCACCGATCCGGAGGAATCCGGGTGGGTGCGACTTGGGTAGATGATTGTATCGACGTGACGGTCTTGAAGGGGATCGTGACGTGTCGCGAAACTGGAGTCTGGGTGGTTTAGGCTGTTCAGATGATAGGGTCAAGCGATTAAGTGCATCTGGTGGATGCCTTGGCGATCACAGGCGATGAAGGACGTGCAAGCCTGCGAAAAGCGTGGGGGAGTTGGCAATGGAACATTGATCCCACGATGTCCGAATGGGGAAACCCGGCCCTTAGGGGTCATCCCTTCCTGAATATATAGGGAAGGCGAAGCGAACGCGGAGAACTGAAACATCTAAGTACCCGCAGGAAAAGAAATCAACCGAGATTCCGCCAGTAGTGGCGAGCGAAAGCGGAATAGCCTGTACGAGATAGTCGCGGCGTTAGTGGAAGGCTCTGGAAAGGGCGGCCATAGTGGGTGATAGCCCCGTACACGAAAACGTGGCGATGAGACTAGGCGTACGAGAAGTAGGGCGGGACACGCGAAATCCTGTCTGAAGATGGGGGGACCATCCTCCAAGGCTAAATACTCGTGATCGACCGATAGTGAACCAGTACCGTGAGGGAAAGGCGAAAAGAACCCCGGGAGGGGAGTGAAATAGAACCTGAAACCGGATGCATACAAACAGTGGGAGCCCTTGAAAAATGGGGTGACTGCGTACCTTTTGTATAATGGGTCAGCGACTTACGTTCAGTAGCGAGCTTAACCGAATAGGGGAGGCGTAGGGAAACCGAGTCCGAACAGGGCGACTGAGTTGCTGGGCGTAGACCCGAAACCGAGTGATCTATCCATGGCCAGGATGAAGGTGCGGTAACACGCACTGGAGGTCCGAACCCACTAGTGTTGCAAAACTAGGGGATGAGCTGTGGATAGGGGTGAAAGGCTAAACAAACTCGGAGATAGCTGGTTCTCCCCGAAAACTATTTAGGTAGTGCCTCATGTATCACTTCCGGGGGTAAAGCACTGTTATGGCTAGGGGGTCATTGCGACTTACCAAACCATGGCAAACTCTGAATACCGGAAAGTGCGAGCATGGGAGACAGACGGTGGGTGCTAACGTCCATCGTCAAGAGGGAAACAACCCAGACCGCCAGCTAAGGTCCCAAATGATAAGCTAAGTGGTAAACGAGGTGGGAAGGCACAGACAGCCAGGATGTTGGCTTAGAAGCAGCCATCATTTAAAGAAAGCGTAATAGCTCACTGGTCGAGTCGTCCTGCGCGGAAGATGTAACGGGGCTCAAGCTTATAACCGAAGCTGCGGATGTGACTTAGGTCACGTGGTAGGGGAGCGTTCTGTAGGTCTGTGAAGGTGTCCTGAGAGGGATGCTGGAGATATCAGAAGTGCGAATGCTGACATGAGTAGCGATAAAGCGGGTGAAAAGCCCGCTCGCCGAAAGCCCAAGGTTTCCTACGCAACGTTCATCGGCGTAGGGTGAGTCGGCCCCTAAGGCGAGGCAGAAATGCGTAGTCGATGGGAAACGGGTCAATATTCCCGTACTTTTGCAAGGTGCGATGTGGGGACGGAGAAGGTTAGGTCAGCGGCCTGTTGGAATAGGTCGTTCAAGCTGGTAGACGGGCGTGGCAGGCAAATCCGCCGCGCTGTTAACGTCGAGAGGTGATAACGAGGGTCTACGGACCTGAAGTGACTGATACCCCGCTTCCAGGAAAAGCCACTAAGCTTCAGCCTTGCAAAAACCGTACCGCAAACCGACACAGGTGGGCAGGATGAAAATTCCAAGGCGCTTGAGAGAACTCAGGAGAAGGAACTCGGCAAATTGATACCGTAACTTCGGGAGAAGGTATGCCCCGGTAGATTGTAGAGCCTCGCGCTCGAAGGTCGAAGGGGTCGCAGAGAATCGGTGGCTGCGACTGTTTATCAAAAACACAGCACTGTGCCAACACGAAAGTGGACGTATACGGTGTGACGCCTGCCCGGTGCCGGAAGGTTAAGTGATGGGGTGCAAGCTCTTGATCGAAGCCCCGGTAAACGGCGGCCGTAACTATAACGGTCCTAAGGTAGCGAAATTCCTTGTCGGGTAAGTTCCGACCCGCACGAATGGCGTAACGATGGCCACACTGTCTCCTCCTGAGACTCAGCGAAGTTGAAATGTTTGTGAAGATGCAATCTCCCCGCTGCTAGACGGAAAGACCCCGTGAACCTTTACTGTAGCTTTGCATTGGACTTTGAACAGACTTGTGTAGGATAGGTGGGAGGCTGGGAAGTGTGGACGCCAGTTCGCATGGAGCCGCCCTTGAAATACCACCCTGGTGTGTTTGAGGTTCTAACCTTGGTCCGTGATCCGGATTGGGGACAGTGCATGGTAGGCAGTTTGACTGGGGCGGTCTCCTCCCAAAGTGTAACGGAGGAGTTCGAAGGTCACCTAGGTACGGTCGGAAATCGTGCTGATAGTGCAATGGCAAAAGGTGGCTTGACTGCGAGACCGACAAGTCGAGCAGGTGCGAAAGCAGGACATAGTGATCCGGTGGTTCTGAATGGAAGGGCCATCGCTCAACGGATAAAAGGTACTCCGGGGATAACAGGCTGATTCCGCCCAAGAGTTCACATCGACGGCGGAGTTTGGCACCTCGATGTCGGCTCATCACATCCTGGGGCTGTAGCCGGTCCCAAGGGTATGGCTGTTCGCCATTTAAAGTGGTACGTGAGCTGGGTTCAAAACGTCGTGAGACAGTTTGGTCCCTATCTGCAGTGGGCGTTGGAAGTTTGACGGGGGCTGCTCCTAGTACGAGAGGACCGGAGTGGACGAACCTCTGGTGTACCGGTTGTCACGCCAGTGGCATTGCCGGGTAGCTAAGTTTGGAAGAGATAACCGCTGAAAGCATCTAAGCGGGAAACTCGCCTGAAGATGAGACTTCCCTGGAGGCTTGACCTCCCTGAAGAGTCGTTCGAGACCAGGACGTTGATAGGTCGGGTGTGGAAGCGCTGTGAGGCGTTAAGCTAACCGATACTAATGGCTCGTGAGGCTTGATCCTATCATTTGAACAGCTTGGGTGAGCCCAGGCTGGCGACGCGATGCGTCATCGACCCGATACATACTCCCGCGACGCGCGGGCGGCTTCTTGATTTGTTGACAG
The DNA here is from genome assembly GCF_018802605.1 of Paludibacterium paludis. Lineage (NCBI taxonomy): Bacteria > Pseudomonadati > Pseudomonadota > Betaproteobacteria > Neisseriales > Chromobacteriaceae > Paludibacterium > Paludibacterium paludis. Next base: position 427,122 of record NZ_CP069161.1, read on the forward strand.
TTTATGTCTGGCGGCCATAGCGAGGTGGTCCCACGCCTTCCCATCCCGAACAGGACCGTGAAACGCCTTAGCGCCGATGATAGTGCGGTATTCGCCGTGTGAAAGTAGGACACCGCCAGACTCCCCCCTCCAAGCCCTGACCCTACGGTCAGGGCTTTTGCCTTTCTGGCGGCCGGATTTCATGGCGCCGCCTCCGGTGTCGTCCCGGCCCGTTCCTCCAGAAAACCCGCGATGCGTCGCGCGATGCCGTGGCCGTCCTCCCGATGCGGAACATGGCCTGTTTCCGGAAGGAGGGTCATGCGCGCGCGCGTCCCGATGCCGTTGGCGATGCGTCGCGGATGCGCCGCTGAGCCGTATTCATCGTTTTCGCCGTGAATGACCAGCGTCGGGCAATCGACGCGGGGCAGCACACCGTCCAGCGTCCAGTTGCCGAAACCGGGTGACAACCAGATGTCGACCCAGGTATCCAGTACCCAGCGCGCTTTTTCCCCGTGGTAGCGGCGTAGCCGTTCGAACGACGCCGCCTGCGCAAAATCCTCGCGCGCCGCCATGATTCCCGCACGAGTCCGGTCTTCGACAAAGGCCTGAGCCGATACCGTGATCAGGGCTTCGCAGTCTGGCGCGTGGTGCGCCGCGCAGTGAACCGCCATGCCACCTCCAACGCTGTGTCCGAAGGCGATGAATCGCTCGATGCCCAGCTGCCGGCGCAACACGGGGAAATACCGCAGGGCTTCCTCCTCGATGAAATCGATGCCCGGCTTGTCGGTGCGAAGATCTGACTGCCCGAACCCGAGGCGGTCGTAGGCGATCACTTGCCGTTGGGTTTGCTCGGCCAGCAAGGCAGGAAACGCGCGCCAGAGCTCGATGCAGCCCAGTGAGTCATGAAACAGAACGATGGGTGTGCGGGAGCGGCATGAGGCCGGCCGCCAGCAACGTGAAAGAATGTCGCCCTGGTCTGTGGTGATCCATGTGTCTTTATGCGGAATCGGCGGGATTTCCATCGCGGTCTTTCGTCGGTTTTGGTAAAGAAACGTTTTGCCGAGCGGGCTTGCCGCCCGTCGTCGGCCATGGATGCATCAGTTTCACATGTTTTTACGCGAATGGCATCTTTTGGTTGGGCGTCTCGTGGTATCCGTTATCCCTAAAAGGCCGGGCTGGTCCTGTGTCGCCGCGATGGGGGCATAGGCAGCGTCGCGCACGTCCGTCACAAAGCGGCCCGACATGCCTCCATAAAGAGTGTTGGTAAAAGCCACAACACTAATTCCTTGCGCCTTGTCGACGAACCAGGAGTGCCCGTAGGCTCCACCACCATGGCGACTCGGGAGAGTCCGCCGCCAACGGATCGCGCCTCACCGAGAAGCCGAAGCCGAATCCGCAGCCCGGTCCCTCGTTCTGATCCAGTCCGGGAATAAGGAAGGACGCACGATAGCGGTCGTAATCACAAAGAAAAAGGCGGGTTCGCTTCCCGTTTGAATGGAGACTTCAGTCCGCAATGCGGTGTTTTTCAACAGGCAGGGCTTGGGCTACACTGCGTGCGATATTCCGCGAAGCCCTGTGCCGAGCAGGGGGGAACGCGGCAACGACAACCAGTGAGTGACGGCATGAGCAATGAACTGCAGGTAACCGACATCGTGGTCGGTGATGGACGGGAGGTCGTCAAAGGCGCCTTGATTACAACTCAGTATACGGGGTTTCTCGAGGATGGCACCGTGTTCGACTCTTCCTGGGAGCGCGGAAAGCCTTTCCAGTGCGTGATCGGCACCGGTCGCGTCATCAAAGGTTGGGATCAGGGATTGATGGGCATGAAAGTGGGCGGGAAACGCGCATTGTTCGTTCCTGCCCACCTCGCCTATGGCGAACGCTCGGTTGGCGAGCGTATCAAACCGAATTCGAATCTGAGATTCGAGATCGAGCTTCTGGACGTGCTCACCCGCGACGACTAGGACCGGACTGCCATGGCCCTGTCCCGTGTCAGAGCGTCATGGCGGCGATCCAGCCGGCCGCCATCAACGGCAGGTTGTAGTGCAGGAAGGTCGGCACCACGGTGTCGCGAATATGGTCGTGCTGGCCGTCCATGTTCAGGCCCGAGCTCGGGCCGAGCGTCGAATCCGACGCCGGTGACCCGGCGTCTCCCAGGGCTCCCGCCGTACCGATGAGCGAGACGGTCGCCAGCGGCGAGAAACCGAGCTGCATGCACAAGGGGACGTAAATGGCGGCGAGGATGGGCACGGTGGAGAAGGATGAGCCGATGCCCAGCGTGACCACCAGTCCGACCAGCAGCATCACGAAGGCGGCCATGCCCCGATTGCCGGCGAACAAGGCCGTGCCTGAGGCGACCAGCGCATTGACTTGGCCGCTGGCCTTGAGCACTTCGGCGAATCCCTGGGCGGTGATCATGGTGAAACCGATCATCGCCATCATTTTCATGCCTTCGTTGAATACTCCGTCAGCATCTTTCCACTTGACGACACCGCATGCCAGGAACACCAGAAATCCGGCCAGCGCGCCCATGATCATCGAGTCGCAATAGAGCTGCACCGCGAAGGCCAGAACGATGGCGGCCACTGCCGCGATCAGCGATGAACGCTCCAGTTTGACGCGGGTCATTTCCACGTTTTCGATTTTGCCGAGCCGGTAGTGGCGCGGACGGCGGTAACTGACGAACACGGCGAGCAAAAGCCCCGCCAGCATGCCCAGCGCGGGAATCGCCATGGCGTGCATCACATTGACGCCGGAGACATCAAGCCCGGCGCGAACGATGTTCCCCAGCAGGATCTGTTTCAGGAAAATATCCCCGAAACCGACCGGAAACACCATATAAGGGGTGACCAGGCCGAAGGTGATGACGCAGGCGATCAGCCGGCGATCCAGATGCAGGCGCGCCATGACATACAGTAGCGGGGGCACCAGCAGGGGGATGAAGGCGATATGGATCGGCACCAGATTCTGGCTGGCGATGCTGACCAGCGTGAAGAGCAGGATCAGCCCCCATTTGAGACGAGTCTGTCCCTGGCTGTTTTCCAGGTGGCGAGCCGCCAGATCGGCCATGGCGTGCGGCAGTCCGGAATGGGCGATCGCGAGGGCGAACGCGCCGAGCAACGCGTAAGAGAGCGCGACCGACGCGCCGCCGGTAATGCCGTTATTGAATGCCGCCAGCGTGTCGGCGAGCGACAGGCCGCCATACAGGCCGCCGACCAGCGCCCCGATCAACAGGCTGATGACAACGTGGGTTCTCAGCAGGGCCAGGCCCAGCATGACAAAAATGGCCAAAAGTACTGAATTCATTATTTGTATAGACAAGTATAGACAAATCAACGGGTTGTGCGGCTAGAGGCGGGGCAGGGTAGCGGGTTTTTGCGGATATGTCGAGTGATTCGCCGTGCCGCGGTCGTCGGGATTGCCATTTTTCCGGTGTTTACAGCATGATGGTCGGGTTCTGACATGAATGCGGGGCCGCCGCTCCGTTATCCCGGGTTTTGGTATGAAGATCATTATTCTGTTCCCCACGGCCACCGAGGCGGCGCTGTTTTCCTCGCCGGAGGTCACAAGCCTGGTCACCGGCGTCGGTTTGACCGCCACCGCGTACGCGACGCTCAAGACGATTCATGAACACCGGCCCGACTGGCTGATCCTGGCCGGTGTGGCCGGCGCGTTCGCGCATTCCGGGCTGGGTATCGGCGATGTGGCGCTCGTCGAATCGGAAGTCGAGGCCGATCTCGGTTTCTTCACCAAAGACGGATTCACGCATCTGGCGCATTTGCCGATCGATATGGAGTTCGAGCGGCGCCATATCCTCGACTGTCCCCATTTGCCCGAATCCGATGTGTTCAAGAGGGCGCGCAGCATCTCGCTGAACGCGGCCATGGCGCCGTTCGTCGACACGCGCGAAGCCGATCTGGAAAACATGGAAGGGGCGGCGTTTTTTCATGTTTGCCGGCAGGAGGGGCAGCGCTTTCTGGAACTGAGGGCGATATCCAATACCGTGGGGCCGGAGGCGGACGACTGGGATTTGCCGGGATCCGTCCGGGTGCTGACCGACGCCTTGCACCGCCTGGTGGACGTTGTGAAGGGCGCGGCATAAGCGAGCCCGCCGCGGCTGTCGTTCGCCGCGCCGCCGGGAGCTGCCCGCCTCTTTTTCGTTAGCGCAGGATGCGCAGGCAGACCGGGTAGCGGTAGTCTTCCCCTGTCGCGCATTTGACCGCTCCGATCACGCACAGCACGAGATAGACGATGCCCAGCAGCCACCAGACCAGGCCGACCAGGACCAGGCCGAGTCCGAGCGTCATCACCGCGAAAATGAATCCGCCGATGGCGACGCCGATGCCGACCAGCACGGCGGTCAATTGAAAATTGATCGCCTCGCGGATGTTGCCGGCGGCCCGCGGATCCTGGTCGCGGTTCTGCGCGATGAGGATGACGAGCGCTCCGAGAACGGGAATGAAAATCCCCAGCAGATGGGCGACGACGGCGAGCGCCGTGTGGTCGACCACCAGCCGGCCCAGCGGCGGGCGGTCGTGTTCGAGGCCGAGCGCCTTGCCGCAATGCTTGCAGAACCGGTCGTGTTCCGACGCCTGGGTACCGCAGTCCGGACAGTACATGATGCAACTTTCCCTGATGCGCTCAGTCGAAAAGCCATCCTAGAGTATCCACATTGCATTGGCAAGGAACGGTGGTTGGCGGGTACGTCCCCGCCGCGCGTTGCCATGCCGGCTTTTTCTGTTATTGCGGAGATATCAACCGTGTTCGGTTTTTTCGAGAAATGGATCGACCCTTATCCTGAAACACCGCCTCCGGCTCCCCCCACGGGGCTGTTCGCCTTCCTGTGGGCGGCAACGCGTGGAGTACGGCCATTCATCGCGGCCCTGATCCTGCTGACCGCCATGATCGGCGCGTTCGAGGCGCTGCTCTTCAGTATGCTCGGCAGCATCGTTGACTGGCTCGCCCGTGTCGAGCCGGCGAAACTGTGGAGCCAGGAGCGCGAGCATCTGCTCCTGCTCGCGGCCATTTTGCTGGGTAGCGGATTCCTGGTGCTTCTGGAAACGCTGATCAAGCACCAGGTCCTCGCCGGCAATCTGCCGATGCGGCTGCGCTGGAATTTCCATCGTCACATGCTGGGCCAGAGCATGGCGTTTTTCCAGGACGAGTTTGCCGGGCGGATTTCCGCGAAGGTCATGCAGACCGCCCTTGCCGTGCGCGACACCGTGATGGTGGTGGCCGACATCATGGTGTTCGGAACCATCTACTTCTTCACCATGGTGGCCGTGGTCGGCGGTTTCGATGCGTGGCTGATGGCGCCGTTTCTGGGCTGGCTGGTTCTGTACGTGGCGGCCTTGCGGTATTTCGTGCCCCGCCTTGGCCACGTGGCGGCGGCCCAGGCGGATGCCCGCTCGCTGATGACCGGACGCATCACCGACGCCTACACCAATATCGCCACGGTCAAACTGTTCTCCCACGCCCAGCGCGAGGCGGGATTCGCCCGTTCGGCCATGCAGGAATTCATGCGGGCGGTTCATGCCCAGATGCGTCTGGTCAGCGGTTTCGATGTCGTCAATCACTTGCTGAGCATGCTGCTGATCGCGTCGACGGCCGGTGTCGCCTTGTGGCTGTGGACGCAGGGGCGCGCCGGAGTCGGAGCGGTGGCGGCCTCGACGGCCATGGCCTTGCGGCTGAACGGCATTTCGCACTGGATCATGTGGGAGATGGCCTCGCTGTTCGAATACATCGGCACGGTGCAGGACGGCATCACCACCTTGTCGCGGCGGCATGCCATTACCGATCGTCCCGGCGCGAGCGAACTTGTCGTGCGTCGCGGCGAGATCCGCTTCGAGGCGGTGAGGTTTTCCTATGGCCGGGACACGCCGGTGATCGACAGCCTGAACCTGACGATCCGTCCCGGCGAGAAGATCGGTCTGGTGGGCCGTTCGGGGGCGGGCAAGTCGACGATCGTCAATCTGCTGCTTCGGTTCCACGACGTCGACAGCGGACGCATCCTGATCGATGGTCAGAATATCGCGGAAGTGACCCAGGAGAGCCTGCGCAGGGAAATCGGCATGGTGACCCAGGATACGTCGCTTTTGCACCGCTCGGTGCGCGACAACATTCTGTACGGCCGGCCCGACGCCGGCGAGAGCGACATGGTGTCCGCCGCGCGGCGCGCCGAAGCGGATGAATTCATCGCCACGCTGACCGATCCGCAGGGACGCTGCGGCTATGATGCCCATGTCGGCGAGCGCGGCGTGAAACTGTCCGGGGGGCAGCGGCAACGCATCGCGATCGCCCGGGTGATGCTCAAGGACGCGCCGATCCTGTTGCTCGACGAGGCGACGAGCGCGCTGGACTCCGAGGTGGAAGCGGCGATTCAGGCGAGCCTGTACCGGCTGATGGAAGGCAAGACGGTGGTCGCCATCGCTCACCGGCTATCCACCATCGCGGCGATGGACCGGCTTGTCGTGCTGGATCGGGGGCGTATCGTCGAAGAGGGCGACCATCGCACCCTGCTGGCCAAAGGGGGCGTGTACGCCAGGCTCTGGGCCCATCAGAGTGGCGGTTTTCTCGGCGAGGAGTCGGATGAGGCGGTCGGGCAGGCCGCGTCAACCTGATGCGCTGTCAGCCGGGATGGCGTGCCGGCGGGCCAGGTGAACCGCGCCGTCGACGCTCAGGTCGATCAGCGCGGCCTCGCCCAGGTCCTTGAGCGCGGCGCGCGACAACACCTGGTGGGCCTCGGGTTTGAGGCGCGCCAGATAGACGGTTTTTCCCTTGCCCGCGAGGTGGGCCGCCAGTTCGGCGAGGCTTTCCACCACCGAGGCGTCAAGATCCGGCGACTCTTCCAGGCTGATGATGACGATGCGCGCGTCGCTGGCGTCGCTTTCCTGCCGGATCAGCGACGCGGTTCGGTCGCTGTTGGCGAAATACAGTGGCTGATCGGCGCGCAGGATGAGGATGCCCGGCTCTTCGCGCGCTTCGGGAAACTGGCTGATACTGACGTAGTCGTGACCGTGGTTGAGCCGGCCCAGCCGCGATACCGAGGCCTTGGACAGGTCCATGATGGTTCGGACGAAGCTGATGCCGACGGCCAGCAGCAAGCCGTCCAGCACGCCGAACAACAGGGCGCCCAGCGCCGCACTCACCGCCAGCGTTCTTCCCCGCCGAAGGCGGAAATAGTCCAGAATGGGCCGGGGGTTGAGGTTGTGCGCCAGCGCGTGGATCACGATCGCCGCCAGCACGGGCTCCGGGGTGAAAGCCAAGAGCGGCAGCAACGTGGTGATGGCGATGAGCACCACGGCCAGCGACAGCATGCCGGCGGCGCGCGACGTGGCGCCGAAGGTTTCGTTGGCGGAGGTGGCGGAGTAACCGGCGCCGACCGGCGCCCCCTGAAACAGTCCGGACAGGATGTTGGCCATGCCCAGCGCCCACAGGTCGCGGTTCGGGTCCACCGTATCACCGTGGCGCAGGGCGGTCGAACGGATCGAGGTACAGGATTCGGCGTACGACATGAGCATCACGGCCAGAGCCAGTTCTCCCAGCCGTTCCCATTGCGCCAGATCCAGATCCGGGATGTCCGGACGGGCGACGTTGAGGGTGATCCGTCCGACCAGCGCGACATCCGGGATGGCCTGGGGAAACAGCCTGGCCGCCAGGATGCCCAACCCCATCACCAATAAGGCGGCCGGCAGGCGCCGCCAGCGGGACAGGCCGAACAGCAGGGCGAGCGCGGCAAGGCCGAGCAGCAATGAAGGGAGATGCCACTGGGGGAACCGGGTTCCGACATCCATCAGGGTTTCCAGCGGCACACCGGGTGTTTTGCCCAGACCGACCAAATGCGGCAACTGCTTGATGGTCACCACCAGCCCGAGTCCGAGGGAGAATCCGCGCAGCACAGGACGCGCGATGAAGTCGGCGATGCGGCCGAGCTCAAGGAACGCGGCGCCGGCGAACAGCACGCCAGTCAGCAGGACAAGGCCGGCGGCCAGCATCATCTGCTGCTGCGGATTGCCCGGAGCGATCGACGCCGTCGCGCTGGCCAGCACGGCCGCGGTCGATGATGTCGACGCGACAATGGCGAAGCGGCTCTGCCCGATCAGCCCGTAACCGAGCAGGCCAAAACACAGCGCCACAAGGCCCGCCTGCGGCGGCAAGCCCGCGATGCCGGCGTAGGCGACCGCCTCGGGAATCAGCAGGCCCGCCAGGGACAGGGCGGCCATCCCGTCTTTTTGCCAGTCGCCCACTCTTGGCGGAGGTGATGGTGTCATGCCGCTACTATAAACCGGGTATCCATAGTTCATGAAATAGTGAAATTAACGTGCGATGCCATCCTTGTTGTGAGTGGATGGTCGGGATTTTTCGACTGCCGTTGAAGACGCTGACCCGATAAAAAAAGAAAGGGGAGACCGGATCGGTCTCCCGTGTTGTCCCGTCTTTGTGTCGCGGAACGTCTTTCAGCGCGGGCGGTCGGTGGCTCCAACCTCAACTTTGTCCCGCAGGTCGGCGGCGAAAGCGTCCGGCTGTCCGATATAGCGGCCGATATCCAGCCGTGTCCAGTTTCCGTCCGTTTCCAACGCCAGGGTTGGGAAACCCTGACCACCGATGCGGGCGAGCACGTCCCGGCTGTTCCGGATATGCGCGTCCACCGAGCCTTCGGCGAGCTGTTTCGCCAGCTCATCCGAAAACGCCCCGGCGGACAGGCCCGCTTCGGCCACAATGTCGGCCAGCACGGCCGGATCGGCGATGCGGCGTCCTTCCCGGTAGTGCGCGGCCTGCAGGCGGGCAAGCAGGGCGGCGCCTTCTCCTGCGAGCGACTCGGCGGCGAGGATGGCCGCGATAGGCGGGGTGGAGTCGAAGACAGCGGTTTCGTCGAGCAGCAAGCCGTTGAAATAGGCCTCCCCGAATGTTTGTCCGCTCAACGCGGCGATGCGCTTGTCGTGCTCCATCACATAGCGGCGCAGCGCCGGCGTCACCGGTTGACGGTTGGGGCCGCTCATCATGCCGCCGCCGTGCAGGACCAGCCCGATGCCGGGCAGCGCGCGGGCCGCCGCGATCAGCGGCGCGGCGCCGTAGCACCAGCCGCACAAGGGATCGAACACATAATGCAGCCTGGCGCTTACCACGGCATTTCACCCTTGAGCACCTTGGCGCCCAGTTCCAGATCGGCTTCGCCGCCGAGATTCGGGTAACGCAGTTTCATCGCCTCGACCAGCGCTTTGCTGTCGGCGGCTTTCGGCAGTTCGGTCTCGATCGCGTCGATATAGTCACGCGTGAAACGTACCGATGTCAGATCGAGTTTCGCGCCGGGCAGGTAATGGCCGGGAACGACTTTGACCGGATGCAGCGCCGAGATGCGATCAAGAGTTTGTTTCCAGGTCTTGCGGGCCTCGGGAGTCTTGCTGTCGGCCATCCATACGTGCTGGTTGCCGACCACCGGAACCCCGCCGGTCACGGTGCGCAATGAAGGAATCCACACTACGCTCAGTTCGGAGCGAGCGCCGTCGACACCGATCACTTTCAGCTCGCGGCCTTCCAGCTTCAGGGTATCGCCCTTGATCGGCTCGGGCACGATCAGGCGGGCCGGCGCATCGTTGCCGAGCTTGGGGCCCCAGAAGGCGAGTTTCTGGTTCATGGTGGCCTTGATGTGCGCGATGGTTGGCCCGGTGGCCAGAACGCGAGCGTTGGGGAACGCCGCCTTGATGGTGTCCAGTCCGAAGTAGTAGTCCGGATCTCCGTGGCTGATGTAAACGGTGGTCAGCGTTTTGCCGCTGTCCTTGATTTGTTTGACGAGCGCCTCGGCGTCCTTGCGGGCGAACTGGGCGTCGATCAGGATCGCGTCGTGCTTGCCGGTGACCAGCGAGGAGGAGACCGGGAAGATGGCCTTGTCGGCCGGATTGTAGACCGACAGGTTAAGTTGGGGGCCGGCGGCCTGGGCGGCGGGCAGAGTGGCGGTGGCGAGGGCCAGGGCGGCGGCGGTTTTGTTCAGCGTGAAGCGGGTCATGGAGTCTCTCCTGAAAAATGTCTTACCAACATGCCGCTCATCTTAGTTGCGCAAAACAGCGAGATAAACCCCATAATGGTGGCTTTATTGTTGCATTAATCGATCAAACAAAATGGACAGACTCAGGGCGATGCAGGTTTTTCTGGCGGTGGCGGAACAAGGCAGTCTGACCGCCGCCGCGGAACGGATGGAGATGTCGCGGGCCATGGCGACACGCTACCTGGCCAGTCTGGAAGACTGGGTGGGCGCGCGGCTTTTGCACCGCAGTACCCGAAAGGTCACGCTGACGCACATGGGCACGGAAATGGTGTCACGCTGCCGCCAGATGCTGGCGATCGGGGAGGAAATGACCGCGCTCGGGCGTTTGCCCGATGAAGCGCCGCGCGGCATCCTGCGATTGACGGCCAGCATGTCGCTGGGGCAGGCCTGGCTTGCGCAGCGGCTTGGCGAGTATCAGGCGCGCTACCCCTCCGTGGCCGTCGACATGTTGTTGGTCGACCGGGCGGTGAATCTGGTCGAGGAGCGCATCGATCTGGCCATCCGCATCACCAACGACCTGGATCCCAACCTGATTGCCCGGCGCTTCGGTACCTGCCGTTCGGTGATCTGCGCGTCGCCGGCCTATCTGGAACGGCACGGCGTGCCGCTGCGCGCGGCGGACCTGGCCTTGCACAATTGTCTGACCTACTCGTATTTCGGTAAAAGTCTGTGGCGTTTCGACAGCGCGGAAGGCCCGCAATCCGTACCGGTGTCGGGGACCCTGACCGCGAACGAGTCATCGGTGTTGCTGGCGGCCACGGTGCATGGATCGGGCGTCAGTCTGCAACCGCGCTACGCCGCCACCCCCCTGCTGCGGGACGGGCGGCTGGTCGCCCTGCTGCCGGAGCTCGAACCGGCCACGCTGGGCGTGTACGGGGTGTACGGTTCCCGGCGGCACATGCCGGCGACCTTGCGCAGCATGCTGGATTTTCTTGGAGAAGCGTTCGCCGCCGACCCGCTGTGGAAGGCCTAGAAGCGGGCCGGAAGCCCCCCGTCAGGCGCGCCCCTGGGTGCTGTCGGCGCCGCCCGCCGCCGGGGTGGCGTAAGCGCTGACCAGCTGCATCATGGTACGTATGGCCGATGCCGTTGCGGATGCCGGGGGTTGCGCCGTTCCGCTGCTTTGCGTCGCTTGCAGGAAACTCCAGGCTTCGCTGGCGCTGAGCTTGCCGTTCTTGTCCGTATCGGCCGCGTCGAACTGATTGATCAGTGTATCGAGTGCGCCGGTTTGCCGGGGCTGACCGCTGTTCAGCGCATTCAGCAGGTTCTGCAGGTCATTCCGGCTCATGCCATCGCCCGCTTCGCTGGCCGGCCCCGGTTTGTGGTGATGACCGTGACGATGAGTGCGCTGGGTATTGAAGGCCCGATCGAATTGCGCGGCCAGTTGTTCGAGGCCGTCGGTCATCTCGTTCTGGGTGATCTTGCCGTCGCCATCGCTGTCCAGCGCGGCGACAAGCTGGCTTGCCGACGTGTCGGCCTGCGCCTTGCCGATGCCGAGTTTTTGCAGGGCGCTGGTGAAATCGCTCTGGCCGAGGTAACCCTGCCGGCTGGTGTCCAGGTGGGAGAATACCGTATTGACGGCCTGCGCCGGGTCGTTGCGGTACGGTGTCGCGGTGATGTTTCCGAAGGTACTCATGATGGGACGTCCTTCTGTGTGTCTGCGACGGGCAGAACGCCTGCCGTCGCGCCTTTTTATGCAAGAACCTTGCCAGTAAGTGATTGAAAAAACGTGCGTTTCGCGTAGATAAACGTAAAACGGTGTTAACCGGTGGCACGGAGACATAAACAAAGCGGCCCTATCGGGCCGCGAATCGCCATTGAGCGGGATATGCCGCAGAGGCGGCGGCAAATCCTGCCGCCGGACCGGGTCAATGCGGCATATCGTGTCGGGTTTGCAAATCCTTGAGCCGGTCGCGTTGCGACGGAGTCAAGACGGCGACGACACGGGCGTCGGTGGCGGCATGCAGCAGGGCCATCCGGCGGTGGGCGGCGGCAATGTCGTCGGCCAGGGCCGCAGCGCGGGTTTCATCGTATTTGCCGGACAGCGCCAGATCCTTCAGTGCGCGGTTGGCGTTGCGCATGGCTTTCATGGCGTCCCGCAGTGTCGGCGCCTGTTCGTGCAAAATGGCGAAAATGGTGTCTTTTTGCGCATCGCTCAGATCGACACGGTGCAGCAGACCGAATAGTCCCGGGTGTCCGCGCACGGAGCCGTGGGCCATCATGCCGGGCTCCGGGTTCATCATGCCGGGGCAGGGGGCGGCGGCGGCGGGTAAGGCTGCCAGACACAGCGACGACACAAGAAGCTGGCGAAGAATGCGTTGCGAAAAGAAATTCATGGGACTCTCCTTCGTGAAGCGTGCGGGGGATGCCTTGAAGTGTCGTCGATCAGGCTGTAAACCGGCTTTAAGGGCGGGTAAAACTCTGTAAAACCGTGCTCCTGGCAGGTGGCTCCCTCCTGGCGCGGGAGTTATGATTCGCAGCAGGGAAACAGGAATGAATGGTGATGGCCAAGGTATTGCTGGTAGATGATGACGCGGAGCTGGTCGGAATGCTCAAGGAGTATCTCGAGCTTGAAGGGTTCGAGGTGACCACGGCGCCGGATGGCGAGAGGGGCGTCGCGCTGGCGCTCGGCGGGCAGTTCGCGATAGTCGTTCTCGACATGATGATGCCGCGTCTCAATGGTCTGGAGAGCCTGCGGCGCATTCGGGCCGCGAGCAACCAGCCGGTGCTGATGCTGACGGCGCGCGGCGACGACGCCGACCGGATTCTCGGGCTGGAGCTCGGCGCCGATGATTATGTACCCAAACCGTGCACCCCCCGTGAATTGACGGCGCGCATCCGCGCCATATTGCGCCGGACCCAGTCGTCTTTAGCCGAGGATGTCGCGCCGCAGATGATCATCGTTGGCCAATTGAGTCTGTGGCCCGAGCAACGGCGCGCCGAATGGGCCGGAGAGACCGTGTCCCTGACCAGCACGGAGTTCAATCTGCTCGAAGTGCTGGCGCGCCATGCCGGGCGGCCGGTGAGCAAGAACGATCTGTCGGAGCAGGCGCTCGGGCGGCCTCTGGCGCGTTTTGACCGCAGCATCGACGTGCACCTGTCCAGCATCCGTCACAAGCTCGGCCCGCTGGCCGACGGGCGCTCCTGCATTCAGACCGTGTACCGGCAGGGCTACCAGTTGATCCGGGAGTAGCATGGGCCGCCTGTTCTGGAAGTTCTTCTTTTTTATTTGGCTCGCGCAACTGGCCTCGATGGCCGGCATTGGAGGGGTGATCTGGCTGGAAAACCGCCAGCGCGATGCCTTGTATGCGCTTGTCGACGGCAGTCCGCCCGCCGCCTATTTCGTTTCGGCGGCGGCCGGTACCTTGCAGCATGGTGGCAAAGGCGCGCTGACGACGCTGCTGGGTAGCCAGCGCCATCCGGAAGTCCTTGCCGTCGATGATGCCGGCCGCGACCTGATGGGAAGATCGGTCGCCCCATCCGTGCTCAAGGCGGCGCGCGCGCTTGCCGAGCGGCGCGAGCCGGCGCATGCCGTTCGCACCGTGGTCCTGCCCGGCGGCGAGCGTTTTCTGTTATTCACCGCCCGCCCGGCCGATGGCGCGCCTCCGGGGCCGCCGCCTCACCGCCGGCGTCCCGTGCCATTCATCACCCTGGTGTCCGCATTGTGCGCGAGCCTGATTTTCGCGGCCTTGCTGGCGGCCTACATTTCCCGCCCCATCCGTTTGCTGCGCGGCGCGTTCGCCGCCGTCGCCGCCGGAGACTTGACGGTGGAAGTCGGCAGCGCCATGGGACGGCGGCGCGACGAATTGGCCGACCTGGGCCGCGATTTCGACTTCATGACCCGGCAATTGCGCAGTCTGGTCGAAGGCCAGCGGCGGCTCATGCACGATGTCTCCCATGAGCTGCGCTCTCCCCTGGCCCGGTTGCAGGCGGCCATTGGCCTCGCCCGGCAGCAGCCGGCCCGGCTCGAGGACACCATGCAACGGCTCGAGCGCGAAAGCGAGCGCATGGACCGTCTGGTCGAGGAACTGCTGACCCTGTCGCGTCTTGACGCCGGAGCGGCGGGCATCCGCGCGCCGGTGGACGTGGGCGAGCTGATGGAGGGGATTGTCGAGGACGCGGTCTTCGAAGCGTCCGCCCGCCGGGTATCGGTGACCCTGGCGGGCGGCGACGCCTGGCATGTGCTGGCGGATGCGTCGCTGTTGCATCGCGCCATCGAGAACGTGGTGCGCAATGCGCTGCGCCACGCGCCGGAAGGCAGCGAGGTCGACGTGAGCATGGCGAAGACAGGCGGATTGCTGGATATCGTGGTGTCAGACCGGGGGCCTGGTGTTCCGGACGATGAGCTGGAGTCGATTTTTGTGCCGTTCGTCAGGGGCAGCGACGTGCGGGATGCCTCGGGGCATGGCCTCGGTCTGGCGATCGCCCGGCGCGTGACCGGGGCGCTGGGAGGGTCGGTGACGGCGGTCAACCGTCCAGGGGGCGGATTGCAAGTCCGCTTCACCTTGCCGGTCCTGCCCGTTCAGGAGTGAGCCTGCGCGCGAAAGTCTTTCCTGTGCCGTGGTTGGGAAACTTGCGGCCACTGCCTGTGTCGGACTCCGGTGGGCACGATGTCCGTGCCGTTACGAGGGGTCAAGGCTCCCTTTTGCCGGGAGGTATGGCACTATAAGCAAATTGAATATGCAATGGAAACGCGACATGATCAATAAACGGCGTTTGCGGGTGACGGGAGGCATTCTCGTCGTATGGCTGCTCGCGCTGGGAGGCTACCTGGCCTGGACCGGCGACGCGACATCGCTCTTCTCTCCTGTCGGCGAAGCCTCGGCGTCGCGTGAGTCGAATGTCGAGCTGCGCGTCGTTCCGGGGTTTTCCGGGGTGAAAGTCACCGGTCCGGTGAGCGTTGATTATCAGGTCGGACCCGAGGTATCGGTCAGGATCGTCGCGCCGGACGATGAGGCGGGGCTGGTGTCCACCACCGTGGACGACAAGACGCTGGTGGTCGGCGTGAAAAGCGGTTTCATCGAAGGCAAGGAGCCGGTCAGGGTGGAAATCAGCGGGCCGTCGCCCGAACTGATCGATGTGGCGGGCAGTGCCAGCCTCAGCGCCGAAGCGATCAAGGGGAACACGCTGGCGGTCAAGAGCGCCGGAGCCGGTCATGTCCGTCTCGCCGGCGAGGTGGGCAGCGTGGCGCTTTCCGCGAGCGGTTCGGGCCGGATCGATACGTCCGCGCTCAGGGCGCGCGAGGCCTCGGTGTCTTCCGCCGGTTCCTGCGTGATCAAGACGTTCGCCGGCGAATCGGTGTCCGTGGCGATGGCCGGCGACGGAAAGGTCACGGTGCTCGGCAAACCGGCCAAACGCAGCGTGCAAAGCGTTGGCGTTGCCCGCGTCAATTTCGAGTAAGACGTTCAGAGCCGCCGGTAGCCCGGCGCGTTGTCGGGCACGAGGTGTTCGACAAGAAAGTCGATGAAAACCCGTACCGCCGGGCTCAGACCGCGCCGTGTCGGAAACACCGCGTGCAGGATGCCGTAGGGAATGTCATAGTCCGGAAACAGCCGGATCAGCCGTCCGTCCGCCAAAAACGCCTCGCACAGGAAACGCGGCAGCGCCGCGATGCCGCACCCGGCCAGTGTGGCGTCGCGCAGTACCTGCAGATCGTCGGTGACCAGACGGGGGGCCTCGATGGTCAGTTGGATGGTTTTGCCCTGGTCGTCGCGCAATACCCATTCCCCGGTGCTGTTCGGACGGATCATGGTCAGGCAGGGCCAGGCGGACAGCGCGGCGGGGGACGAGGGCGTGCCATGGTGCTCGATCAGTGTCGGGCTGGCCACCAGCACCAGTTCGGTGGCCCCCAGAGGGCGGGCGACGAGGCTCGCGTTGTCCTCCAGGACGTTGCGCACTCGGATGGCGACATCGACACCCTCTTCGATCAGATCCACGCGCCGGTTGGTCGATTCCAGATGCAGCCGTACTTTCGGATGGCCGGCCAGAAACCGGGGCAGAATCGGACCCAGCAGGACTTTGGACAGCAGTTCCGGGCAACTGACCCGTATCAGCCCGCGTGGTTCGGCCGTGACCCGCTCGACAAGCTCTTCTGCCGCGGTGGCTTCGGCCAGCATCGCCTGACAATGCTGATAAACATTCCCTCCGATCGCGGTCAAGGCCAGACGCCGAGTTGTCCGATGCAGCAGACGGACGCCAAGGCGGGTTTCCAGATCCGCCACCCGGCGCGACAGGCGTGACTTGGGAATGCCGAGCACGCGCGACGCCGCCATGAATCCTCCGTGTTCGACCACTTTGGCGAAGTAAAACAGATCGTTGAGGTCTTGCATCCGAATTGTCCTATGGGTGGAACAATGATTCCGATTTTAGTGGACTAGTGTCAATTTTGTCTGGGATTTACGATGGCGTCACTGAAACACACAACACATAGGGAACACCATCATGAACGTTCTGCACATCGACACCAGCATCCTCGGCGGCAACTCCGTTTCCCGCGACCTGACCTCGAACATCGTCACCGGCCTCGCCGCGCGCCACCCGGCGGCCAATATCACCTACCGTGACCTGGCCACCAGCGAGATCGCCCACCTGTCCGGGGAAATCCTGGGCGCGGCTTTTGTGCCGGAGGCCGAGTGGAATGAGCGGCAAAAGCGCGAGCGCGCCCTGACCGATGCGCTGATCAACGAGTTTCTGGCCGCCGATGTGGTGGTGATCGGTGCGCCGATGTACAACTTCTCCATCCCCTCGCAACTCAAAAGCTGGATCGACCGCATCTGCGCGGCCGGCCGCACGTTCAAGTACACCGAACAAGGCCCGGTCGGACTGGCCGGTGGCAAGACGGTGATCATCGCGTCATCGCGCGGCGGGGTATACAGCAACGAGGCGGGCCGCGCGATGGATTTCCAGGAAGACTACCTGCGCACCGTGTTCGGCTTTGTCGGCATCGACAACGTCAACATCATTCGCGCCGAGGCGGTGAACATGGGCGATGACAAACGCGCCACAGCGCTCGCCATGGCGCGCGAGGCGATCGCCGGGCTGACGGTCTGACCGGGGCCGCCCCTTCCCCGACGGGAGGGGCCATGGCTCACACCCAGTCGCGCGCCGGAAGAAAATCGGTGTAGAGCCGCTCTTCGGGCGAGCCCGGCTCGGGGTGATACCCGTATTCCCAGCGCACCAGCGGCGGCATGGACATGAGGATCGACTCCGTCCGTCCGCCGCTTTGCAGTCCGAATAGCGTGCCGCGGTCCCAGACCAGGTTGAATTCCACATAGCGACCGCGCCGGTAAAGCTGGAACTGGCGTTGCGCCTCTGTCCACGGTGTCGATTTGCGGCGCTCGACGATCGGCAGATAGGCGTCGAGGTAGCCGTCGCCGACGGCGCGCAGAAAGGCGAAGCTGTCGGTGAAACCGCCGGCGTTCAAGTCATCGAAGAACAAGCCGCCCACGCCGCGCGCTTCGTTGCGGTGTTTCAGGAAGAAATACTCGTCGCACCAGGCCTTGTAGCGCGGATAGACGTCCTCGCCGAAAGGACGACACAGATCGCGTGCCACGCCGTGCCAGTGCCGCACATCGTCGAGAACCGGATAGAACGGTGTCAGATCGAACCCGCCTCCGAACCACCACACCGGCGCTTCGCCGTCGCGGCTGGCGATAAAGAAGCGCACATTGGCGTGGCTGGTCGGAACGTGGGGGTTCTCCGGGTGGATGACCAAGGAGACGCCCATGGCCTCGAAGCGGCGTCCGGCGAGCTCCGGGCGGTGCGCCGTGGCCGAGGCGGGCAGGTGGCCGCCGCTCACATGGGAAAAGTTGACGCCGGCCTGCTCGAAGACCGCGCCGCCGGTCAGCACGCGCGTGCGCCCGCCGCCGCCTTCGGCCCGCTCCCAGGTCTCTTCGCGGAACCGCGCCCGGCCGTCGGCCTGTTCGAGCGCGGCGCAAATGCGCTCCTGCAAGTCAAGAAGGTAGGTTTTGACGACGGCGATATCCGGTTGCGACATGGTGTTCCTTGAAGGCGGCGGGTAGTGGGCCCATATTTTACCGTGTTGTTTTCCCCCCTCACCACCCTCACCGGGAGTCATCATGATTACGTTGTATACCTGGGGTACACCCAATGGCCGGAAAATCTCCATCATGCTCGAAGAGCTCGGCCTCGATTATGAGGTCAAGACCGTCGATATCGGCCGCGACGAGCAATTCGATCCCGGCTTTCTGGCGATCAGCCCCAACAACAAGATTCCCGCCATCGTCGACCACGATACGGGACAATCCGTCTTCGAGTCGGGCGCCATCCTGGTCTATCTCGCGGAAAAATACGGGAAACTGCTGCCGGAAGCCGGTCCGGAGCGCTATGCGACGCTGCAATGGCTGATGTTCCAGATGGGGGGATTCGGTCCGATGCTGGGGCAGGCGCATCACTTCATGCGTTATGCGCCCGAGCCGATCGCGTATGCGATCGAGCGCTACCGCAACGAGGCCGCGCGTTTGTACGGCGTGCTCGACGGGCAATTGGCGCGCAGCCTCTATGTGGCCGGCGAGGCCTACTCGATCGCGGACATCGCCCTGTATCCGTGGGCGGCGCGCCATGACTGGCACGGTATCGATCTTGCCGATTACCCTAATGTGGAACGCTGGAGCCGTCTGGTGGGTGAACGCCCTGCCGTTCGGCGCGGGATGACCGTTCCGTCGGCGTGATCAGACCGGCAGGGCCTGGTGGCGCCAGCCGCTCGCCTCTTGCGGCGCCGCTTCCGGGCGGGGCGGCGCGTCGTCCGGCGCCCCGAAAAACTCCAGCGACAGCTTCATCACCGCCTCACGTTCGTTGTCGACCAGAATCATGTGGTAGCTGTCGTTCAGCACGATCAGCTTGCACGGGCCGCCGATCCGGCCGGCGATGCATTGCGCGGAGCGCAGACTGGTGATTTCATCCTCCTCCGCGTGCATGATCATGGTCGGCGCCTTGACGGCTCCCATGCCGCGCAACAGCGTACGCCGCAGGCGATCCACCTGGCGTATGGTCGTCAGGGGCACATAGGGATAGTGGAAACGGTCGCCCCTGGCGAAGCGTTTGCGGATCAGGCCGCGGATGCGGGCATTCTTGATGCCGAAGGGATCCGCCTCGTCGATGCGGTAGTGGTCGGTGAAGCGCCGGAAGGGATACACGAAGTGCCGCGCCCAGGTCAGGGACGGCAACGCCCAGCCGTCGAGGAACAGGGGCGGGGACAGGAGCAGCAGGTTGTCCCGATGATCCGTGAGCCGCGCCACCTCGAGGGCGATCAACGCGCCCAGGCAGAATCCCGCCAGATGCACGGTGCGGTGGCGGGAGCGCAACGCCCGGTATTCCGACGTGACGGTGTCAAGCCAATCTTCCAGCCGTACCTCGAGCAGGTCCGATGGCGTTCCGCCATGCCCGGGAAGGCAAGGCACGGAGGTGGCGAAGCCGGTTTCGGCAAGACGCTTCGCCAGTGATCCCAAATCGTATTCGGTTCCGCCAAGCCCGTGGACAAGCAGGACGGCGGGTTGTTCTGAGAGGGGCGTCATTTCTTGTAAGGCAAGCGTGTAGGACAGCTTGCATTGTCTTCCCGCCGCCGCGCTGTGTCCGTTTAGACTGTGTCCTTAAAGTGTGACGGTCTGTGACAGTGATCCGTATTTGTCTTGTCCAGGAAGGGTAACGGTGAAGCGCGCGCCTCCCAGCGGCGAGTCGCCGACATGCGCCTGTCCCCCATGGTGCTGGGCGATGAGCCGCACGAACGACAGTCCCAGGCCATATCCGCCGGTGCTGCGGTCCCGGCTGCTGTCCAGCCGGTGAAACGGATCGAAGATCGCGGCGCGGTCCGCCTCCGGTATGCCGGGTCCGTCGTCGTCGACGGCGAGGGTCAGTACGCCGCCCGCCAGGCTGACGGACAGACGGACCTGGCTTTTCGCGTAGCGCAGGGCATTGACGAGCAAATTGCGGGTGGCGACCCAGATCAGCCCCCGGTCGAACAGACCGCTGTCGGCCGTGATGGCCAGTGTCAGCGTCACCCCTTCGGGCGTCAGTGGCCCGACCATTTCCGCCAGTTCTCCGAACCATTCGCGCAGCGGCGTATCTTCGGGATGCAGGATCACGTCGCCGCGGTTGAGTCGCGCGTAGCGCAGGCTCGCATTAACAAGTTCGTCCAGCTCTTCCATGTCCCGTTCCATGCCGTGGCGGTAGGTCTGGAATTCCTGAGTGTTTTCGGCTTCGTCGAGCATGGTCAGTCCGAAGCGCAGGCGCGCGATGGGTGTGCGCAGTTCGTGGGCGACGGCATGGGCCAGCGCCTGCTGGGTGGCCAGTTGACGCTCCACATGGTCGGCCATGGTGTTCAGCCCTCTGGCCAGCGGCGAGACCAGCCAGCTTCTGGCCGGGGCGGCCCGTGCGCTCATGTCGCCGCCGGCGAGGTTTTCCGCGGTGATGCGCACGGCGACGAGGTCGAGCCAGACCGGGCGGATCCCCAGGTAGACGATGATGCCGAAGCCAAGGCCGGTCAGCGTCCACCACAGTATCTGGATGTGGTTTTCCTCCGACAGCAGCGCATCCTTGTCCTGAGTGACCTCGAGCGGTCCCAGCACGAGCACCCGCTGGCTGTCGCCCACTCTGTGGTAGACGATCATGTCGTCGGCGTCGACATGCAGCACGCCGTTGGCCACCTCCTGGCGCAGGGCGGCGTCGGAGCCGCCGACACGGGCAAGATCGCGCAGTTGCAGCGGATAGGAAAACGACTTGCCCAGCTGGCGCAGGGTGTCGTCCCACTGCGCGGCGGGGTGGCGCTGCAGTTCGGTCTCGATCATCGTCACGGTGCCGCGCATGAAATTGCGGCCGTTTTCCTCATCGATCCCGCCATAGATCTTGTCGATGACGACACCGACCCCGGTGATGATGAGCACCAGCGCGACAAGCGCGGTCAGGTAGTAACGGAAAAACAGCGTGGTCAGCGACGGGCGGAACAGGTTTCTCAGGTAGGTCGTGCGGGTCACTTTTCCGGCTCCCAGTCGCTGCGCGAGAACAGATAGCCCTTGCCGCGCACCGTCTTGATGCGGGTCGGCGAGTCGGGGTTGTCGTGCAGTTTCTTGCGCAACCTTGAAATGCGGGCGTCGATGGAGCGGTCGGCGCCGTCGAATCCGATGCCCCTGAGCTTGGCCATGATGTCGTCGCGGGAAAGAATCGTGCCGGCCTGGCTGGCCAGCATCCACAAGAGGTCGAATTCCGCCGTGGTCAATTCCAGCGCCGCGCCGCGCCAGGCGGCTTCGCGGGTCGCCTGGCAGATGGAAAACTGTCCGAATACCAGCGTGTCGGCGGAGGGATCCTCGCCGCCGCGCCGCAGCAGCGCGCGGATCCGCGCCAGCAGGCGTCGCGGTTCCACGGGTTTGGCGAGGTAGTCGTCGGCGCCCAGTTCCAGTCCGAGGATTTCATCGACCCCCTCGTCGCGGGCGGTCATGATCAGGATGCGTCCCGTGTAGCGCGGCCGGACATCCCGACACACCGCGAAGCCATCCTTTCCTGGCAGCATCACATCGAGGATGACGAGGTCGGGACGGCTCTGAAGTATGGCGGTTTCGGCCTCGTCGCCGCGGCTCATCCGCTCCACCCGGTAGCCGTGTTTGGCGAGATAGGCGCAGATCAGTTCGGCTAGCCTGTCGTCGTCTTCTACCAGAAGGATATGCGTGTTCATGGTTGGGTTGCGCTGTCCGACAAAGTGGGGTGATGATAGCATCTAAACCACCCGCCCGATCGACTGACAAACGATGCGTTTGCCGGCAGGAACACGAGGCGGGGGACTACAAAGGCAGTCATAACAACATAGGCCGGCGCTGTCCGGTGTCATCGTCAATACAGGGAACTATCAACTATGCAACGTATCAGGGATAAGGCGGTCTGGATCGCCGTCGCCTTGCTGGGCGCGTTCGCTTTCGCCACCGTGGCGTTGAACCGCGGTGAGACGGTGAGCGCGGTGTGGCTGGTGGTGGCGGCGCTGTCCGTGTACGCCATCGCTTACCGGTTCTATAGCCGGTTCATCGCCGACAAGGTGCTGCAACTGGACGAGCGGCGGCTGACCCCCGCCGAGAAGTTCAACGACGGTCTCGACTACGTCCCCACCAACAAGTGGGTGACGTTCGGCCACCATTTCGCGGCGATCGCCGGGGCGGGGCCGCTGGTCGGCCCGGTGCTGGCCGCCCAGATGGGCTATCTGCCGGGAACCCTGTGGATTCTGGTCGGCGTGATGCTGGCCGGCGCGGTGCAGGATTTCCTCACGCTGTTCATGTCGGTGCGGCGCGACGGCAAGTCGCTGGGCGACATGATCAAGACCGAGCTTGGCCCCGTGCCGGGGCTTATCGCCTCGGTCGGCATCCTGATGATCATGATCATCCTGCTCGCGGTTCTGGCGCTCGTGGTGGTGAAGGCCTCCACCAACAGCCCGTGGACGACCTTCGCCATCGCCGCGACGATCCCGATCGCGCTGTTCATGGGGTTCTACACCCGGTATATCCGTCCCGGCCGGATCGGCGAGGTATCGGTGATCGGCTTCGTGCTCCTGATGCTGGCGCTCGCCTACGGCAGCCAGGTCGCGGCCAGTCCCGCGCTGGCGCCGCTCTTCACCCTCAACGGCACCACGCTCGCCTGGGCGCTGATGATCTACGGCTTCATCGCCTCCGTGCTGCCGGTCTGGCTCCTGCTGGCCCCGCGCGACTATCTGTCCACCTTCCTGAAGATCGGCACCATCATCGGCCTGGCCATCGGCATCGTGATCGCCTCGCCGGATCTTGCCATGCCGGCCGTGACGCGTTTCGTCGACGGCTCGGGACCGGTGTTCTCGGGTAACCTCTTCCCCTTCCTGTTCATCACCATCGCCTGCGGCGCGGTGTCCGGTTTCCACTCGCTGATCGCCTCGGGCACGACGCCCAAGCTCCTGGAAAATGAAAACCAGGCGCGCATGGTCGGCTACGGGGCGATGCTGGTGGAAAGCTTCGTCGCCATCATGGCGCTGATCGCCGCCTCGGTGCTCGATCCGGGCGTGTATTTCGCGATGAACAGCCCGGCCGGCGTGATCGGCAAGACCGCCGCCGAGGCGGCGCAGGTGATTTCCGGCTGGGGCTTCGTCATCACGCCCGACGCGCTGACGCAGATGGCGCGCGATGTCGGCGAGGGCACCATCCTGTCGCGCGCAGGCGGGGCGCCGACGCTGGCGGTCGGGATGGCGCACATCCTTTCCACCGTGATCGGCGGCAAGGCGATGATGGCGCTCTGGTATCACTTCGCCATCCTGTTCGAGGCGCTGTTCATCCTGACGACGGTGGATGCCGGCACCCGCGTCACCCGCTTCATGATCCAGGATCTGCTCGGCACGGTGTACAAACCGATCGCCAACACCGAGTCCCTGTCCGGCAACCTGGTCGCCACCGCGCTGGCGGTGGGCATGTGGGGCTACTTCCTGTATCAGGGCGTGGTCGATCCGCTGGGCGGCATCAACACGCTGTGGCCGCTCTTCGGCATCGCCAACCAGATGCTGGCCGGCATCGCGCTGACCCTCGCCACCGTGGTGCTCCTGAAAATGCAGCGGGTCCGCTACGTATGGGTCACGCTGGTGCCGACCGTCTGGCTCCTGATCGTTACCCTGACGGCTGGCTGGCAGAAGCTGTTCGACGCCAATCCGAAGATCAGCTTCCTCGCGCATGCCCGCAAATTCTCCTCGGCCGCCGCCGAAGGCAAGGTGCTGGCTCCGGCCAAGAACCTCGCCGAGATGCACCAGGTGATTTTCAATGACTATGTCGATGCGACCCTGACCGCGCTGTTTATGGCCGTGGTGATTTCCATGCTGGTGTTCGGCATCGGCGTGGCGCGCCGCGCGCTCGCCGTGCGCTGGCCGACCGCCCGCGAAGTGCCGGCGGTGTATCGGCAAGGAGGCGCCGATGCGTGATACGGTGACGAAGCTTTTCGGTCGTCTCGCGCAAACCGCCCGCCTGATGGTGGGGGTGAAGGACTACGAGACCTATGTGGCCAGGCGGCGCGAGCTCGGTCCGGACGCGCCGGTGATGAGCCGGGAGGACTTCCTGCGCTATTGCCAGGAAGCCCGCCATGGCGGCAAACACGCCGGCAAGTGTCCCTGCTAGCTCGCCGGCCGATCTGACCGAACCCCCCGCGCATTCCGATGAGCGGGGGGGTTCTTTTTTGGGGCGCGTCCGTCTTTACAGCATCGCCTGCATGGCCAGATTGATCAGCATGCCGCCGGCCATCAGCCAGACGAACAGCACACTGGCCAGGATCAGCGGCGCGATGCCGGCCTTGCGGATGCTCGACACATGGGTGGTGAGGCCGAGCGCGGCCATCGCCATGGCCAGCAACAGGTTGTCCAGCCAGATCAGTCCCGCCGCCACCGACGCGGGCAGCAGATCCAGCGAATTCAGTCCCGCCATGCCGACAAAGCCCAGCGCGAACCAGGGAATGGTGATCGCCCGCTGCCGCCCGGTGTTTTTGCCGCTCAAGGTGGCCGACAGCACGATCAGGAACGGCGCGAGCATCATCACCCGCATCATCTTGGCGATGACGGCGACGCCGGCTGCATCGTCGCCGACAGCGCGAGCCGCCGCGACCACTTGGGCGACCTCGTGCAGCGTCGAGCCGGCGAACAGGCCGAAATCCCGTGCGGAGACCGGCAGGCCGGCGCTGTGCGCCATGGTATAGGCGAGAGGATAGAGGAACATGCCGGCGGTACCGAAGACCACCACGGTCGCGACGGCGACGGAGACTTTGTCGGCGCCGCCCTTGACCACAGGTTCCGAGGCCAGTACCGCGGCGGCGCCGCAGATCGAGCTGCCCGCGCCGATCAGGATGGCGCTGTCACGATCGAGACCCAGCCAGCGGATGCCGACCCAGAGGGCCAGCGCGAAGGTCGACAGCACGATCAGCGCATCCGTGGCCACGCCCGCCGGACCGACCGCCGCAATATCCTGAAACGTCAGGCGCAAACCGTAAAGAATGATGCCAAGACGCAGCAGCGTCTGCTTGGCCAGCCCGACACCGTCTCCCAGCGTGCCGGCAACACGGGGGTAACCGGTGTTGCCTGCCAGCATGCCGATCACGATGGCCAGTGTCAGGGCCGAAACACCGTGCCGGGACAGTCCGGGCTGCGCCGCCAAGGCAAGGCTGCCCAACGCGATGGCCAGAACGGCGGCGAGTCCGGGCAAGGTGTGTCTGATCCGAAGGCGATCCATAGCACTCTCCGTGCTTTATTTAGTACGAAGAGTACTTTACGCTCCGTTTTTTTAGCAGTAAAACAGATTGAATCGATAATAATAATCGGAAAAATCACTATGGTGTTGCGGTTTTCCTTACGGGAACTGGAAATTTTCGTGGCGATCGCCGAGTGTGGGTCGGTCACGCGCGCCGCATCACGCGTCGCATTGGGGCAATCGTCCGCCAGTCAGGCGTTGGCGGCGCTGGAGGCTTCGATGGGGGCGGCGCTCTTCGATCGCATGGGCAAACGGCTGGTGCTCAACGAGCATGGCCGGTTGCTTTTCCCGCGGGCGCGGGCGTTGCTGGATCAGGCCCGGGACCTCGGCAGCCTGTTCGATTCGGAGGCCGCGAGTCTGTCGCTGGGGGCCAGCACCACGATAGCCAACTACCTGTTGCCGCCTCTGATCGCGCGCTTTCGCAAGGCGCGGCCCTCCGCGAAAGTGACGCTCGAGGTGGCCAATACCGCGCGGATTGTCGACGCCGTGGCGTCGTTCACTGTCGATGCCGGGTTGATCGAGGGGCCGTGTCACCATCCCGAGTTGCGCGTCGAACCCTGGCAGCTTGACCGCCTGAGCGTGGTGGTGGCGTCCTCGCATCCGCTGGCCGGGCGGCCGGTCACGCTTGGCGAGTTGGCCGAGGCACCCTGGTTATTGCGCGAACCGGGATCCGGCACGCGTGAGGTCGTCGAGCGCTTGCTTTTGCCTCATCTGGGAACCGTGAATCTGGAGATGGAACTGGGCGATTCCGAAGCGATCAAGCGATCGGTGGCCGCCGGGCTCGGGGTGAGCTGCCTGTCGCGCTGCGTGACGGAAGAGTTGCTCGCCAGCGGGGCGCTGGTGGAAGTGGATGCGCCCCTGCCGACGCTCGAACGCCCCCTGTACCGGATCATGCACCGCGACAAGGCGATGACCCGGGCGCTGGCAGCCTTCTTCGGCGACGAGGCGTCACAGCCAGAATGAGGTGCGTCCGCGGTGCGCTTCTGCCAGACGCCGGAATACCCCCGGGTCCTTGGTGTAGGTCATCGCTCCGGGCGAGGGCTCATGGTAATCCTGCAGCCGCGATACCCAGAAACGCAGCGCGGCGGCGCGCAGCATGGCGGGCCAGGCCTCGATCTCTCCGGAGGACAACGGCCTTGACGACTGATACCCCGCGAGGAAGGCGGAAGCCAGATCATCGTCGATGGTGCCGTCGTCGCGTCGCGCCCAGTCATTGACCGCGATCGCCACATCGTAGAGCAGCACGTCGTTGCAGGCATAGTAGAAATCGATGAAGCCCGCGATGTCGTCACCCTTCATCAAGACATTGTCGCGGAACAAGTCGGCATGGATCACTCCCGCCGGCAGGTGCAGGAAGCGCTGGCTTTCCTGGAAGCGCAGCTCGGCGCGCAGGCTCGCCGCCTCGTCGGCATCCAGATAACCGTAAAGCGTGGTGGAAACACGGCTCCACCAGGATGGCCCGCGTGGATTGTCCATGCGGGCAGGATAGGTGCTGCCCGCCTTGTGCAGCGCGGCCAGCATTTCCCCCACTTTCCTGCACTGAAGCGGCGACGGATGCGTGATGTCGGCGCCTTCCAGGCAGGTGACAAGACAGGCCGGCTTGCCCTCGAGTAGCGAGACGAACCGGTCGGAGTCGTCGGCGATCGGCGCCGGGCAGGCGACGCCGTGCCGCGCGAGGTGGCTCATCAGATTGAGGTAGTAGGGCAACTCCTCCAGCTGCAGATCCTCGAACAGTGTGAGGACGAAGCGGCCGCGCGTCGTGGTGACGAAGTAGTTGGTATTGGTGATGCCCGCGGCGATGCCGCGGCTTTCGACGAGCGAGCCCAGGTGATAACGCGACAGCCAGTTGGCCAGCGCTTCGTCGCCGACGACCGTGTAAACCGACATGCAACTATCCTTAGAAGCGGATCAGAACCCATTGCGGAATCATGCGCCGCTGGTTCTGGTCGATTTTTTTCATCTGGCCGTTGCCCTCGTCGTCCATCAGGTAATAGGGAGCGCCGATGGCCGGAGTCACCTTGATCATGTACAGCTTGCCGTTGAGCCGGTATTCCTCGATTTTTTCTTCGCCTTTCTGGAGAATGCGCACCTCCGGTTCGGCCTGTGCCGCGGCGTCGTCGGAAATGGCCGGCGGAGGCGGGACGACGGCGCGCGCGGGCGCGGAAGCCTCTCCCGCGGCGTGGGCGTGCAAGGAGAGCAGAGCGGGAAGGGCGGCCAGAATGAGGTAGCGGCGCATGGGAATATCCTGTGGCGTCATAGGTTGAGCAGTTGTTCGCGCTCTTCGGGGAGCGCTTCGAAACCGCGGGTCTCGTAGTGCTTGAAAATCGTTTCGACGATCTCGTGCGGGTCGTCGATGACCCGGATCAGATCCAGGTCGTCCGGGTTGATCATCTTCTCTTCTACCAGATGGGAGCGTACCCAGTCCAGCAAGCCTTGCCAGAATTCACTGCCACAGAGGATGATGGGAATGCGTCGGCTCTTGCCGGTTTGCACCAGCGTGAGCGCTTCGAACATCTCGTCGAGCGTGCCGAAACCTCCCGGCATCACCACATAGGCGATGGCATGTTTCACGAACATGACCTTGCGGGAAAAGAAATGATTGAAGCGCAGGCTCAGATCCTGGTAGTCGTTGGGTTTCTGCTCGTGCGGCAGCACGATGTTGAGTCCGACCGACGGGCTCTTGCCGTAGAACGCCCCTTTGCTGGCGGCTTCCATGATGCCGGGGCCTCCGCCGGACAGCACGGAAAACCCCGAATCGGATAATAGGCGGGCAATCTCTTCCGTCAGTTTATAATAGCGGTGATCCCGGGGGGTGCGAGCGCTTCCGAAGATGCTGACAGCGGGCGTGATCGCTTGCAGTTCTTCGGCGGACTCGACGAACTCCGAAAGAATTTTCATGACATGCCAGGCCTCGCGTGCGCGAAAACGCTGCATCATGGCGTAGCGGTCACTCGTCTGCGGCAATTTATCGGACAAGCTCATATTCTCTGCCTTTATGAAAACACTGTTATTGATTGACGGCTCTTCTTATCTGTATCGCGCCTTTCACGCGATGCCCGATTTGCGCTCCCCGGACGGACTGCCGACAGGGGTGATCTACGGCATGGTCACCATGCTCAGACGCCTGGAAAAGGAAGTTCAGTTCGATTATAGCGCCTGCATTTTCGACGCTAAAGGCAAGACCTTCCGCGATGAGATGTACCCTGACTACAAGGCCCAGCGGCCGCCGATGCCCGAAGAGCTGGCTTCCCAGATTACGGCGGTTCATGAGGTGGTGCAAGCTTCCGGCTGGCCGATGCTGGTCGTGGGCGGGGTCGAGGCCGACGACGTGATCGGCACACTGGCGTCTCGGGCGGAGGCCGAAGGGATGAAGGTGATCATCTCGACCGGCGACAAGGACATGTCGCAACTGGTCAGCCCCTCGGTGTCCCTGGTCAACACCATGACCAACGAAATGCTCGACGAAGCGGGCGTCAAGGAGAAGTTCGGCGTACCGCCGTCCCTGATCGTCGATTATCTGACGCTCATCGGCGACAAGGTCGACAATGTGCCGGGCGTCGACAAGTGCGGTCCGAAAACGGCGGTGAAATGGCTGGAGGCGTATGGTTCGCTGGACGGCGTGATGGCCGCCGCCGATTCGGTTTCCGGCAAGGTCGGGGAAAACCTGCGCCAGGCGCTCGACTGGCTGCCGACGGGGCGGCGCCTGATTACCATCCGGCGCGATGTCGATCTGGCCGAGCACCTGACCGACGACAATCTCGAGGCGTTGCGTCATCGGGCGCGCGATCTGGCCCACCTGGCGGTGCTGTTCAAGGATTTCGGGTTCCGCACGTTCTACCGCGAGGTCACCGAAGGCCAGGACCTGCCCGATGCGCCGCTGGCCCGGCCCGCGGCGGGCGATCTCTTCCATGACGAGCCGGCTCCGGGGCCGGTCACCGCCCCGCCGCCCGAGCGGCGTTACGAAACCGTGCTCGACGAGGCCGCGCTCGATGCGTGGATCGCCAGGCTGATGGCGGCGCCGGTGGCGGCGGTGGACACCGAGACGACCAGTCTTGACCACATGTCGGCGAAGCTTGTCGGCATCAGTTTTTCCATCGAACCGGGCGTGGCGGCCTACCTGCCGCTGGCTCACCACTATCCGGGCGTGCCCGAGCAATTGCCCATGGCGCGCGTCCTGGAAAAACTGCGCCCCTGGCTGGAGAGTGAAACCCACGGCAAGATCGGGCAGAACCTCAAGTACGACCGTCACGTGTTCGCCAACCATGGTATCGCGTTGCGCGGCGTGGTCGATGACACCATGCTGGCTTCCTATGTGGTGGAGAGTCACGAGCGCCACAATATGGACGATCTGGCGCGCCGTCATCTCGGTGAAACCACGGTTACCTACGAGGAGATATGCGGCAAGGGCGCCAAGCAGATCGGATTCGATGCGGTCGATATCGACACCGCCACCCGGTACGCGGCGGAGGATGCCGACATCACCTTGCGCCTCGCGCACTTTTTCGCGCCGCGCCTCGAAGGGCGGCTGGGCGAGGTCTATCGCGACATCGAGCTGCCGGCGGCCGACGTGCTGTTCGACATGGAGCGAGAAGGGGTGCTGATCGATCGCCAGCAACTGGTCCAGCAAAGCCACGAGCTTGGCGCGGCGATGTTGTCGCTGGAGAGCAAGGCCTATGAACTGGCCGGTCAGCCGTTCAATCTCAATTCGCCCAAGCAGTTGCAGGAAATCCTGTTCGGCAAGCTCGGCATCGATACCCGCGGCGTGCGCAAGACCGCGACGGGCGGTTTCTCCACCGACGAGGAAGTGCTGGAAAAGCTGGCGCTGGATCACCCGCTGCCCAAGCTGATTCTGGAATACCGTGGCCTGGCGAAACTCAAGTCCACCTATACCGACAAGCTGCCGCAGCTGATCCGCCAGGATACCGGGCGGGTGCATACCAATTACGCCCAGGCCGTGGCGATCACCGGCCGGCTGGCAAGCTCCGATCCCAACCTGCAGAACATTCCGGTGCGCACCGCCGAAGGGCGGCGCGTGCGCGAAGCGTTCATCGCGCGCCCCGGTTTTTGCATCGTGTCGGCCGACTACTCGCAGATCGAGCTGCGCATCATGGCCCATCTGTCGGAAGATCCGGGCATGCTGGCCGCCTTTGCCGGCGGCGAGGACATCCACCGCGCCACCGCGGCCGAAGTGTTCGGCGCCGGTCTTGACGAGGTGACGCCGGATCAGCGCCGTTCGGCCAAGGCGATCAATTTCGGCCTGATCTACGGCATGGGGGCGTTCGGGCTGGCGAGCCAGCTTGGCATCGAGCGCGCGGCGGCGCAGCAATATATCGACCGCTATTTCATGCGTTATCCGGGGGTGGCCGATTATATGCAGCGCACTCGCGAGATGGCGCGTGAAAAAGGTTATGTGGAAACGGTGTTCGGACGCCGGCTCTATCTGCCCGAGATCCGCCAGTCCAATCCGGCGCGCCGGGCCGGCGCCGAACGCGCCGCGATCAACGCGCCGATGCAGGGCACGGCCGCCGACCTGATCAAGCTGGCGATGATCGCCGTGCAACGCTGGATCCGCCAGGAAAACCTCGCCAGCCGCCTTGTCATGCAGGTGCATGACGAACTGGTGCTGGAAGTGGCGGAGTCCGAACTGGCGACGGTGCGCGAGGCGTTGCCGACGCTGATGGCGTCGGTGGCCGAACTGAAAGTGCCGCTGCTGGCCGAGGTCGGCTCCGGGGCGAGCTGGGAAGCCGCCCACTGAGCCGGCGGAAAGATCAGGCCAGACGGTCGAAGGCGGCCAGCAGACTCGTGTGGCGGGCGGAGCCCGCCATGTCCGGACCCAGCCGTTCAAGGCCGAAATGGCGCAGTTCGCCACTGAGCAAGGCCCGGGCGATGGCGACCGCGTCGCGGCCGTACAGCAGGTCAAGGGACGTGGCGTAATCGTCCGGGGAACCCATCTCCAGGAGGCTGGCCACCGCGCGATAGACACGCCGGCGCGCGGCGGGCAGCTCGCCGAAGTGATGCAGCCAGTGGCAGCCGGCGCGCACCGTTTCCTCGTGCCCCGAGGCGAGTCCGAGCAGGGTCTTGAGCTCGGCGACGCGCAGGGTTTTCCAGGGGCTGGTCTCGTCCGGCGCAAGTCCGATGAGTTCCGCCACCAAACGCTGATCGGCAAGGCCCAGCCGTTCGATCAGGTCGAGCAGCGCCGCGGAGCCTTGCGCATCGAGCGCCGGCAGGTCGAGCAGCGCCGGCCGGATCAGATTGCCCACGCTGTTGTTCTCCCATTCCAGATCGTCCACATCGTAAATCTCCGACATGCCCGGCACGATCACTCGGCAGGCATAGGCGCCCAGTTCGGTGAAATCCGCCACGTAAATGTCAAAACCGTCGGCTTCGATCGTGTTGCGCAGCCACTGGTAATCGCTTTCGTTGTCTTCGCTGAACTGCCAGTCGCAGAATGGGTGGTCGGGCGTATCGGCGAGGAAACGCCAGCCGATCACACCGCTCGAATCGACGAAATGGATTTCCCGGTTTTCCGCGCTGGCGACTTCCTCACTATCGAATGACGGTTCGGGAAATTGTGCGAGGTTGTCGAGTGCCCGGCCCTGCAGCAATTCGGTCAGCGCCCGCTCCAAGGCGATGGCGAAGCGCGGATGGGCGCCGAAACTGGCGTAGCAGCCGTGATCTTGCGGATTGAGCAGAACGACGCACAGTACGGGGTAACGCCCGCCCAGCGAGGCATCGCGAACCAGGATGCCATACCCCGCGTCGCGCAATTGATCGATGCCGTGGCGGATACCGGGGTAGCGGTCGATGACGCTGTCCGGCACCTCGGGCAGGCACAGTTCTTCGCCGATGACGCGGAATTTCACATGGCGTTCGAGGATTTCCGACATCGCCTGGGCGCGCGCTTCGCGCGGCGAATTGCCGGCGGACAGACCGTTGCTGACATACAGGTTGCCGATCAGATTGATGGGAAACCAGAGCGTTTCGCCATCGCTCAGACGCGTGTAGGGCAAGGCGCAGATACCGCGCTCGCGGTTGCCGGAATTCAGATCGACCAGGGTTTCCGCGGCGATGGCGTCGTCGGGGTTGTAAAACGCCTTGAGCGTGTCGTCGAGTAACCCTTCCGGCCAGGCCTCTCCCGCTATGGGAAACCAGCGCTCCTGGGGGTAATGGACCCAGTCGCGCCGGGCGCGGCTCTCGCCCAGGTAGTAGTGGCTCCAGAAATGATGGCAGCTGGCCCGCTCGACGAATTCACCCAGCGCGCTGGCGCGGGCGGCTTGTTCGGTGGCGCCTTTGCCGTTGGTGTACAGCATGGGGCAATGGCGGTCGCGCAGGTGGACCGACCAGACGCCGGCCACCGGATTGAGCCAGGAGGCTTCCTCCAGATCGAAGCCGCGTCCGGCCAGAAGTCCGCCCAGAGTCGCGATGGAGTGTTCGAGCGGAGCGTCCTTGCCCGCGATGATGCTGTGTGATGCCATGGTCAGGTAAGCCCGCCGATGATGGACAAAGGGGGGCACTCTACCGGACTTCCGGCATCGTTTTTTAGCGTTTTATCAAGGAATCAATGAATTACGCGATGCTTGGCACGTAAAACCGTTCGCTCAGCTCTTCCAGCCCGAGCATGTCGAGCAGCCGGGTGAGCTTTTCCGCGGCCTGGCGGCGCGGATGGCCTTTGCCGGTGGCGATGATCAATTCGTTCTTCATCGAGTGCTCCCAGCCCACCAGCTCGGTGACATTGACCTGGTAACCGTGCGCCTCCAGTTGCAGGCAGCGCAGCACGTTGGTGATGTGGCTGCCGAATTCGCGGGTGTGGATGGGATGGCGCCAGATTTCCGTCAGCACGTCGCGGGCCAACTGACGCGCCTTGTTCTTGCGCAGCGCGGCGGCGACCTCGGCCTGACAGCAGGGTACGAGCACGATGTGCCGGGCCTTTTTCGCCAGCGCGAAATGAATGGCATCGTCCGTCGCGGTATTGCAGGCATGCAGGGCCGTGACGATGTCGATGGTTTCGGGCAACTGTTCCGACGAGGTCGATTCGGCGACCGACAGATTCAGGAAGGACATGCCGGGAAAGCCCAGTTCCTCAGCCAGTTTCCGGGAGCGTTCGACGAGTTCTTCGCGGGTCTCGATGCCGTAGAGGCGGGCGTCGGGCGCTTTTTCCTTGAAGAACAGATCGTAGAGAATGAAGCCCAGATAGGATTTCCCCGCGCCATGGTCGACAAGGGTGACCCCGGGGTGATCCGCCAGGCGTTCCTCGAGCAGCGGTTCGATGAACTGGAACAGGTGATAAACCTGTTTGAGCTTGCGTCGGCTATCCTGGTTCATCTTCCCGTCCCGGGTCAGGATGTGCAGTTCTTTGAGCAGGGCAACGGATTGGCCGGGGCGTACTTCATATTTGTCAGACATGGCGTGGACTTCAGAATGGCAGGGTGAGCCGCTATTTTAGCGGATAGCGCGCAAAACATCGAAATACCGTGCTGCGGTACAATGCAGACCTTTTGATGCATCGCGAGGAGGTGCGCGGATGATGACGTTTCTTGGAGCCCGCCTGGATCGCCGTGCGCAGGTGCTGGTGAATGTCAGGCTTGACGGTTACCCGTCGTATTTCCATATCGAGCCGGGCGCGGTGGCCGCGTTTCTGGGCGAGGCGGCCATGGATCCGGCCGCTGAGGCACGTCTTGTCGGCGAACGCTGGGCGATTTTCGCCGCGCCGCTCGAGACGCTGGTGCGCCGCCACGGTCAGGATTTTCGCGTGACGGGCGCGATGCTCGACGCCCTGCGCTGAAACGCAAGCCGGCCGGGCAGGCCGGCTTGCCCCACGGCGTCAGGCCGCTTCGTTGGCCAGGACCGCGCGTTTGCGGGAGTAGCCGAAGTAAACCACCAGACCGATGAGCAGCCAGGCGACGAAGCACAGCCACGTCAATGCCCCGAGCTGGCCCATCAGGAATACGCAGAATACCACGGCAAGACCCGGAATCCAGGGTACGGCCGGGCAGTGGAACTTGCGCGGCAGATCGGGTTGCTGCTTGCGCAGTACGATCACCGCGATGGCGATCAGGCTGAACGCGGCGAGCGTGCCGATATTCACCAGTTCCGCCAGCGTGCCAAGCGGCACGAAACCGGCCAGCGCGGCGATGGCCGCGCCGATCAGCCAGGTCGCCTTGTAGGGCGTCTGGTATTTCGGGTTCACCTCGGAAAACACTTTGGGCAACAGACCGTCGCGCGACATGGCGAAGGCGATGCGGGTTTGGCCGTAGGTCATCACCAGGATAACGGTGGTCATGCCCATGATCGCGCCGATATTGACGACGCCGGCGACCCAGTCGAGGCCGGCGACTTCCAGCGCCTTGGATACCGGGTGGTCGACCCCGGCGTAGCCGGAAAAGTGAACGATGCCCGTCATGATCGCGGAGACCACCACGTACAGCACCGAACAGATCGACAGCGACAGGATCACGCCGCGCGGAATGTCGCGTTCTGGATTCTTCACTTCTTCGGCCGCGCAGGTCACCGCGTCGAAACCGAGGAAGCTGAAGAACACGATGGCGGCGCCATGGAACACGCCGGTCATGCCGTAGGGCAGGACGGGATGCCAGTTGGCGGGCTTGACGTGCCATACGCCAAGCGCGATGAACAGCAGGACAACGGCCACCTTGATGACCACCACCACGTTGTTGAACCGCTTGGATTCCTTGATGCCGAACGCCAGCAGGGCGGTGACGCCGATGGCGATCGCGAAGGCAGGCAGGTTGAAGAACGTCGCCTTGCCCGGCCGCGCGCCGTAGGCCGCCGATAAGGCATCGGGCAGGGTCAGGCCGAAACCGGCCAGCAGGTTCTGAAAGTAGCCGGACCAGCCGACCGAGACGGCGGAGGAGGCCAGCAGGTATTCGAGCACGAGATCCCAGCCGATGATCCAGGCGATCAGTTCGCCGAGCGTCGCATAGGCGTAAGTGTAAGTGGAGCCGGATACCGGCAGCATGGAGGCGAATTCGGCGTAGCACAGCGCGGCGAAACCGCAGGCCAGCGCGCCGATCACGAACGACAGCATCAGTCCCGGGCCGGCGATCAGCGCGCCGGTGCCCGTGAGCACGAAAATCCCGGTGCCGATGATGGCGCCGATGCCGAGCATGGTGAGGTCGAAGACCCCGAGTTCTTTCTTGAGGCTCTGGGTGCGCTGGCTGAAGGCAAGCATCCCCTGAACGCTCTTTTTGCGCATCAAACTCATAATTTGTGTCCCTGGTTTCATATACGACGGCGCGAGCCACGCGAACGGGGCACGGTCGTCCTGGCGGGCTGCCCGGTCTTTTGCCGGCATGTCCCGCCCGTCAATGGCTGGTTTTCTCCAGGAGGTTCCGGCTTTGCCTTGCGCTGTCGCGCCGACGGTTCTGGCCGTTGTCTGTCGGTCGGGCGCCGATTCCTGCGGCAATGAATCCGGACGGGCCGGAGTCATCCTGTGCTGCCGCAAGAGGGCATGTCCTCGGTCGGAGGCGTCGTACAGCCTGGCAAAGCGGAAGTGAACCTGGAGTCAAGACGACCACGGATGGCGGTCTTTTATGTCATTTTTTCTACAGTCGATTGGATACAATCGGCATGGAAAAAATAAAGCGGCCCGCTGATCTGAAGCGGACCGTCTTCCTGACTTACTTTAAACGCTCGATAAGCGTGAATGCAATAGCAACAATGAAAATACTGACAAAAAATTGTCAGTTTTCCTAGCACAAACTGGCTCTTATTCTTATTGCCAATCAGTATGTTGTGCAGTTGTTCCGCCGCCCCCCTTTTGGGGACGGTCACGGCGAGATTTCCGGCGGTATGGCGCGCCGCTTTCCGGCAATGGACAAGGGAAATCCGATTTCCACTACGGGGCACCGACGCTAAGCTGATTGTCCAGTGACGGTTCAAGCGGGAAAGGGAGGCGTCGGGTGAGCATGGCGGGTCGCAAGGCCGGTGGCGTGACGTTGCCCGAAATGGTGGTGGTGGTCGGTATTCTGGCCGTGTCGGCCCTGCTGGCGCTGCCAGGGTGGGGGCAGTTGATTGCCCGGGCCCGGGTACGCGCTGCGCTGGATACCTCGGCCTCCCTGTTCCGCCACGCCAGAGCCGTGGCCATGATGCGCCGCCAGCCGGTCGCCGTGTGCCCGGTTCTGGGAGACCGGCACCGCGAAATTCACGGTTGCCGGCGCGACGGAAGGGAGAGGCGATGGAGAGACGGTATTTTGGTGTTTGTTCCGGACGCCGGTGCCGAGCCGGATGCGTATCGCACCGGCCAGTCCCTGCGATACGGTTTTTTCGACAGGAATCTGGTCGTGCGGGGGCCGGAGGCTTTCATGATAGGTGCGGACGGAGATGTCGCCGGACCGCCCCCGACATTGCGAATCGCGGATGTTTCGGGCCATGCCTGCGGCACCGTGACACTGGTTTCCGCTGGAGGGGTGGCTCGCTGCTTCGGATCCGCATGCCCGGGATGCTCCGAATGACGGGAAGCACGTTTCCGGAAGTGATGCTGGCTCTAATGATCCTGACGGCGGGGGTGCTGCCGCTGATTCAGACCAAGCTGGTTATCGCGCGGGAGATTCGCTTGCAGGAGGAGAGCGCACTGCGGCGGTTTGCTGAGCGCAGTCTGCATGAACTGGGAGCCGGACGGCCGTGAGAGTCGCAGGGCAGCGCGGGATGACACTGCCTGAATTGATGCTGACCGGGCTGCTGGGAATGATGCTGGCCGGCGTGGCGGCCGATTGCCTGGTAGCCGGAGTACGGCTGGGGCCGCGTCTTGCTCATGCCGGCGAGCGCCAGCGGGCGAGAGTGGCCTTGTGGCGTCTTGCCGACGATCTCGTGCGGGCCGGCGGCGTCGGGCGGACAGGAAAACCACCCGGTTTGCCAGATGGCGTGACAGAGACGCCGGATCTGTTCATTCAGGGAAAGGTGGTGCCTTTGCAAGACCCGGTGGATGTGGCCGGGTGCATGGTGTTTCGGGTGCCCGTGACGGGAGCGGACATGGCGTCGGCCTCGTGGACATTGACCAGTCTTTCCGGTTCGGTGGATGACGTGGCGGGGAGCATTGAAGGGGGGCGGTTCTTTGCCCCGGTTTCCGGGCCGCAGGCCGATTCATTGCACTTGCCTTCCCTGCTTGCCGTGCAGCGGGTACGGGTGCGCTGGTTTATGCGGGAGGAGAAATTGTGGCGAGAGGAGAATGGCCGTATGGCAGAGATGGCGGAGAACGTACGTCGCTTTTCCGTGACGATCCGGCAAAACGGGCGTCTGGCGGATATCGTGCTGGACGATTGGTGCCTGACTGTGGCGATGGCGCGCCATGCGGGCTGAGCAGGGCAATGTGGTGCTGTGTCTGCTGATTGCGTTGATCATCGCGTTGACATCAGTACATGGCCTGATGCGCGACAGCCTGGACTTGTCCCGGCTCGGCCGCGAGGAAAGCGCGATGCAACGGCGTTTCATGGCGGCGGAACAGCGCCTGCGGGAGCTTGAGCTCGCTGCCGGCCGCGATGCCCCTGCTCCAGCCGGGCCGCCGGAGTCCTGCACCTGCGTCAGACGGCTCGATACGCTGCCCGACGGCCGGGGCCTTTTCCGGGTCGCCGTCGATGCCGGGCACGGAATCATGCAGAGCGATTGGCTTGTAACGGGTCATCAACAGGGAGTCAGAGTGTCATGGTATTGGCAGCTTCGCGATCAGGCGGTCTGTCCTTGCTGGAAGTGATGGTGGTGCTCGCGATGATGGCCACGCTGCTTGTTGCGGCCACGGCAAGCTGGCGGGGCCCTGTTGCGAAAGTCCAGCAGGCCGAGGCAAGAAGCACGCTGGTGCGCACGGCATTCTTTCTGGAGCGCTGGTATGCGGATCATCGCGGATTTACCGATGAGGGCATTCGCTGGCCCCCTCTTCCCGAAGACGGAACGAAACATTACCGGCTGGTTTTCGAAGCGCAGCCGGGAAACGTCGAACCGGGTAAATTCCGGTTGTACGCCTACCCCAGGCCCGGCCTGGCCGCTGATCCGGCAAGCTGGCTGGTGCTTGACGAGTCGGCGGTGGTGCGCCTGTGTCAGAAAATCAATGGGCGCAAACAATGCCAATGAACAGCATCCCCCTCTGAGCTTGTTTGATGCCGGGCGGGCAGATTGGAAAACAATCAGAAGTCCAGCTTTCGGCAGATGCGGCAATGCCGCTTGTGCAATGACCAGGCCGCGGCTGATGGCCTGAGTGGACTCTCCGTCTTCGATAGCCCAGATGCTTGATAGGGCGGCTTGCACAAAGCACCAACCCACTATGCGGTTCCTGTCAAAATCGAGCTCCCGGGCCGTGATGGTCAGACGGCAATCGATGATGGAGGTATGGGCATACAAGCGGGAATCCAGGGTCGGGCTCCTGAGCGCCGCACCTATTTCGTACTTCGGCTAGCCGATGACCCCTTTGGGATCGATGGCTAGCCAACCGTGCGAGCTATCAAACAGAACATTGTCGTGATGAAGATCCCCGTGCAGGAGCCGATGACATCGCTGGAAATGACCCAGGGCCGATGCCGATCGGTATTCGTCACTTGTGTTGTGCATGACCTTCAAGACGACGGGGCCGTGGCGCCCACCTCCGAATGCAATGGTCGCGTGTGCCATGTGTTGGATGCTAGGCTCGAGCGTCAGTTTCCAGTGCGCTGAATAACGCGGCAATGGCGCAAAACATGCTTCCATGTCGCTTTTCTCTGCGAGACGAATGCGAGTGCCTGCACAGCTTTTCTGACTCATGCCCCATGCCATTGCGCGGTGATTGATGAAAGGGTTCGAAGCCGGCGATATCAGCCAAGTTCCCAACCTGCACACCTGTCCCCCTCTCTGTTCGTCTCGGGTTTTTGGCGGCAATGCCTTTATCGGAGCATAGTAGTAATGTTGGAGAGGTTTACCCGCTCCGCCGTGTTCATGATAAAGGTGCACGGACGATGGGGCGGCTAGGAGGGGATCGGGTGGCCTGTTCTGTCCGAAGAAGGCATGAGATATTACCCGCTGGTTTTTGAGGTTCGCCCAAGGTGCGTCGAGCTTGGTGAATTTCGGTTGTATGCTTATCCGATCCTGGGCCCCGCCACTGACTCGTCCAAACTCCTGGGGGCTTGACGAGTCAGCGGTGGTGCGACTGTACACGGAGTACAGGAATTGCCAATGATCGGCATCACAGGCGGTCGTCAGCTATGCTGCCGATTTTGATTCACGGAGCATTGGCGTGTCTCCGTTGAATACAAGGTGAGCGACGGTCCGTTTTTTTGTATCTTTGTCATAATAGAATACAACAAAACCCATGTCGTTCATTTTTTGATTAAGTTTGTTAATGTCTTCCTTGTTATGGTAGAGATAAATATTGAGCGTTTCTTTGTCCATGGCTTCAAAATTTGTTGAAAAATCGAGGAAGGCGCAAAGTGGTAAGTCCTGTGCATCATTTTTCGGAACAAATAGTACTTCGGTAAAGTCTCTTTGGTAGGCCGCTTCTTCCATGTAACGTTCTCTGCCTTTTTTGACGTGTTTTTGTACCGCACGTAAGGTATCATCTTTTGCACGCTGCTGTATTTTTCCATCTTTCGTTAGTTTGAAATTTTTATCTAGTCCATAGAGAAAGTCAACGTTGATGGACTTGGCCATAATTTTCTGTTTGCCATTTATTTCTTTAATAAATGGCATGTGAACTTTATTCGCTGTCGGATGGGACGAGGTGAAAGCGTTGGTAATGTCGGCTTGTTCTGTGTTGATGATAAACCCATACCCAACTTTGACCTTATATTTCAAGTAATCTTCGTTTTGATGCATTTGAGTTAATGCATCTCTATGCAGAGCCTTATCTCCATATGCTAAAAGGCGTTCCTCAGGCGCTATGCGAGGAGTGGAGAAATTTCCCGGGTTTTGAGTCACCGATCCATTTACAGACCATACTTTATCTTTTGAGTCAGGAAAAATAACAGAACCGGAAAAGTTAACTTCTTGATCGTAGGTATTGTCATTCGAAATATTATTTTCGTTGTTTTTTGTTAAATACTCTTTGTAGTTTTTTTTGCGCTCGGACACAATGGAAAAATATTGATCTAGCGAGAATTTGTCAGGGGTGATCCAAGAAAGACTGGTGATCAATGTGCCCATGTCTTTGTTGTTGAAATTATTTACCAAATCTTCAATAGATTTTGCTTTGTGCGAGATTATGTTTTCGGGAATATTGGATGATGCTGTGTCAGTGGAATGGTTTGTGGAAGGTGTGGCTGGAGTGTTAGTGATCTGTTTTAAATTTGAGTAATTGTTCTTGTGTTTTTGGGAAAATACGTAACTGGAAATTGTGTTGAAAATGTTGTGAAAAGTGGTTCTCATTTGTGTATGATCCAATTTAAATGTTTAAAGTATGGCTTGCCAGTGGGATACCATGCCTTGCAATGAGGAATTTACCATTTTGATATGGTGGTAAATTTCAAAAAACGTTTGTTAACTATGGGGTGAAACTCAATTAATTGTTGTTGTGAAAGAGTGTGATAACCCACTGAATCTACGCTCAGGTCATAATTCACACAGGGGCATGAGATGAGTAGAACCGCGAAGACGAAATCAAGCGTTGGACCGCCAAGCGCAAAGCCGCACGGGTGTAGAAATCATTCAAGGCAAGACCACGATAGCCGAGGCTTCCCGAGCGTTCGACCTGACACAATCCTAAGTCGAGGAATGGGTCGATGAAGCCCAGCGTGGCATGGAGAACCCGAGTCCGACAACTTTTCGCCAAAATCCCATTTCTTGCCTCACCCTCTAGTATTCATGCGGGTTTCAGGGAGGGATTTTCCTATTCGTTGTAATGGCATTTTTATGTGGAGATATATATTTGACAATGCTATTTGGCTTTTTATGGTAAAGGCATTTTTATCAAAGTTACTTCTTCAGGTCCTCGCCGTTATGTCCAGTTGGTTGAGGCGTTTCGCGATGAGGCCGGCAAGCCCAAACAACGTACCGTGGCCACCCTCGGGAGACTGGATCAGCTTGGTGGCGAACTGGAGTTCATCACGCCGTATACGCCAGAACAAAACGGGATGGTTGAGCGTGTGATCCGGAGCGTGAAGGAGCCGTGTGTTTACCGACACCGCTTCGAAAGCCTGACGCACGCCAGTCGTGTCATGGCAGACTGGATTAGTTTCTACAACAACCGACGTCCCTACCAGGCATTGGGGATGAAGACGCCGGCCAGAATTTACGAATTAGCAGCCTGACCTGAGCAGAAAGCGCTGGGTCATTACAAGAGCAAAAAAAAACCGCCCGGGGAGGGCGGCAAAGGGCTTTGCATGAAAACGGGTGTCAGTGAGCACCGCCGTCGCTGCCGCTGGGGCGGAACGGGGGCTTGGCGAACCAGACGAGCACGATCAGGGCGATGAACAGGATTCCGGCTCCCCAGAAAATCTCGTTGGACGCCATGATGTAGCCTTGTCGCGTTACCTGGCTTGCCGCCAGCGCGGCGGCCTTGTCCTGGCCGATGCCGAAGCTCGACAGCAGGGAAAACCATTCGCGGCTGGCGGCGCCGAACAGGTCGACATGGCCGGTCAGCGTCTCGTGATGAACCGCTTCGCGCCGGTCCCACAGCGTGGTGCTGGCCGATGCGCCGATGCTGCCCGCGAGGATGCGGGTGAAATTGGCGAGACTGGATGCGCCGGCGATCTGGTCGGGACGCAATCCCGACAGAATGATGGTCGTCAGCGGCATGAAAAAGCAGGCCACCCCGATGCCCTGAACGAACTGGGGCCACACCACCCAGGCCAGATCCATGTCGGTGTTGAACGTGCTGCGCCAGAAAAAGCACAACGCGAACACCGCGAAGCTCAGCGTCACCAGCGCGCGCATGTCCACCTTGTGCGCGAATTTGCCGATCACCGGGGAGAGCAGCACGGGCAGGATGCCGACCGGCGCGGCGGCGAGGCCGGCCCAGGTGGCCGTGTACCCCATCTGGGTCTGCAGCACCAGGGGCAGGAGCACGATGGTGCCGAAATAGAGCATGTAGCCGATGCTGATACCGATGGTGCCGACCGTGAAGTTGCGGTAGCGGAACAGGGACAGATCGACCACCGGGTGCTTTTCCGCCAGTTCCCAGATGACGAGGTAGGTCAGGGCGACCGCGGAAACGACCGCCATCACCACCACCTCCGTGGAGTTGAACCAGTCAAGCTCCTTGCCGCGGTCGAGCATCATCTGCAGGCAACCCACGCCGACGACCAGAAGCGCGAGTCCCACCCCGTCGATGGGCAGCCGGACGATGTCGGTTTCCCTATCCTTGAGTTCGCGGTAGGCGATCCATGCGGCCAGAATGCCGACCGGAACGTTGATAAAGAAAATCCAGCCCCAGTGCCAGTTGTCGCTGATGACGCCGCCGAGGATCGGCCCGAAAATCGGCGCAACGATCACGGTCATCGACCACAGCGCCAGCGCCATGCCCTTTTTCTCCGGGGGATAGCAGGCCAGCAGCAGGCTTTGCGAGAGGGGAATCAGCGGACCGGCCACCGCGCCTTGCAGCACACGGAACAGGATCAGCATTTCCAG
The DNA here is from genome assembly GCF_018802605.1 of Paludibacterium paludis. Taxonomy (NCBI): domain Bacteria; kingdom Pseudomonadati; phylum Pseudomonadota; class Betaproteobacteria; order Neisseriales; family Chromobacteriaceae; genus Paludibacterium; species Paludibacterium paludis. Next base: position 469,917 of record NZ_CP069161.1, read on the forward strand.
GCTGCCCGACATGCCGCACAACCAGGATGTCAGGACGAACAGCGCCGTCGCGGCCACGAACAGTTTCACTTCGCCAAAACGTTTGGCCAGAAACCCCGTCAGCGGGATCGAGATGGCGTTGGCCACTCCGAACGACGTGATCACCCAGGTCCCCTGGGACGTCGCCGCCCCGAGATTGCCGGAAATCGTCGGCAACGCCACGTTGGCAATGGTGGTGTCCAGCACCTGCATGAACACCGCCATCGACAGCGCCAGGGTAATCCACACCAGGCGCGAGCCGGAGAGCGGAGGATGGTTCATGGCGTGATCCTTACTGGGCCTTGCCGGCGCCGTTTTCAGCCAGCAGCTTGGCGATCATCGCATCGACCGGAGCCAGATCCCGGTTGGCGGTGGCGGAAACCTGGGCCGACCGGGGACTGGTGCCGTCCGCCAATGTCTTGCCGTTTTGATCGCGTGTGTCGATTTCCACCGCCATCGACAGGCCGACGCGCAACGGATGGGTTTTCAGTTCGGCGGGATCAAGCTCGATCCGCACCGGCAGACGCTGCACGACCTTGATCCAGTTGCCCGTGGCATTCTGGGCCGGCAGCAGCGAGAACGCGCTGCCCGTGCCGGCGGAAAGACCGGCGACCTTGCCGTGATAGCTGACCTTGCTGCCGTACTGATCGGCCGTGAGCGTCACCGGTTGGCCGATACGGATATGGGCGAGCTGGACTTCCTTGAAATTGGCGTCGACCCAGACCGATTCGAGCGGCACGATCGCCATCAGCGGGGAACCGGCGGCGATATGCTGGCCGGCCTGAACGCTGCGGCGCGATACAAAGCCGCTGGCCGGTGCCTTGATGCGGGTCCGTTCGTTGGCGAGCCAGGCCTCCTTGAGCCGCGCGGCGGCGCGCAGCACGGCGGGGTGGGTGGCGACACTGTCTCCTCCGATCAGCGCCGCAGTTGCCTTGCGTTGCTCACGGGCGGCGTCCAGCGCCGCGCTGGCGGCCGCTACCGCATCCTTGGCGTGGGCCAGTTCTTCGGTCGAAATGGCGTCCGTGCCGGCAAGCGTGCTGCGCCGGGCGAGGTCGCTTTTCGCCTTGGCCAGTTCCGCTTCGCGCAGGGCGGTCTGAGCGGCCTCGCGCTGTCCGTTGTCCATCAACTGGCGGGTTTGCCGCACCGCGTCGATGAAATCGCTTCTGGCGCGTTCGAACGCCAGCCGGGTATCGTTGCCGTCCAGTTCCACCAGCGTTTGTCCCGCGCTGACCCGGTCGGTGTCGTCGGCCCTGACGGCGGTGACCGTGCCGGAGATTTCCGGGGTCAGCTGCATCAGGTGGCCCGCCACGTAGGCGTCGTCCGTGGTTTCCTGATGGCGCAGCACCAGCGCCCACCATGCGCCGTAACCGATAGCGGCGATGGCGAACAGGGTGGAGGCGATGATCAGATTGCGTTTGCGGCCTTTGGCCTTTTTCAGTTGGGCATCCATGATATTAGTGCTGTCCTTGTGACGGAGCGCGGGTGGCGAATCCGCCCCCCAGCGCCGTGTGCAGATCGGCCTGCGCCAGGCGGGCAAGCGCGATGGCGTCGGTGTGGCGGCTGGCCTGTTCCAGTTCGGTGTCGATGGCGTCAAGCAGGGCGAGCCGGTTGCTGAGGCCGGCTTTGAACCGCGCTTGGGCGGCGTTCCGGGTCTGGCGGGCGCTCTGCAGCGCCTGGGCGGTTTCCGTGAGGCGACGCTCGGCGGTATCGGTCTGCGACAGGGCATCGGCCGCTTCCTTGAGCGCGGCGAGCACCGTGCGGTTGTAGGAGGCGATCGCCATGTCACGGCCGGCTTCTTCGCGGGCGAGGTTGGACTTCAATTCACCCGAATGGAAAATCGGCAAGGTCAGCGCGGGCGTGACACCCATGGTGCGGGCGTCGCCTTTCATCCAGGTTCCGGTTTCCAGCGACGAAAGACCGATGAAAGCGGTCAGCGACAGATCCGGATAGAACGCGGCCCGCGCGGCCTGTGTCGCGGCGCCGGCCGCTTCCACCTCGGCCTTGCGCGCCAGGATATCGGGCCTGCGGCCGAGCAGATTGGCGGTCAGGCCCGCTCGGGGCAGCGCGGGAGGCGCCAGTGGCGCGGCCGCGGTCATGCCATCGAGCGCGCCGGGCGGCTTGCCCGCGAGCTCGGCCAGCGCATGGCGGGCGGTATTCATCTCGTGGGACAGGTCGTTGGCCTGCTGCTCGAACTGAGAGCGCGCGGTCGCCAGGGTGGCCAGGGCATCCGCGCTGACGAGTCCCGCCCGTACGCGGTCCCGTGTCAGATCCTGGCGTTGGCGCAGCGTCTGCAGCCGTTCATCGATCAGGGTGCGGCGTGTCTGGAGGCGTTGCAGGGCGGTGTACTGGGCGACCACCGCGCGCGCAATCGCCCGTCTGGCCTCGGCGGTGTCCAGTTGCGCCGCCCGGGCCTTGCCCAGCGCCGCGTCCAGCTCGGCGCGGCGGCGGCCCCACAGGTCCAGATCCCAGCTGCCCTTGAGCGCCAGCGAGTAGGTTGTGAAATAGTTGTTGCCAATCGGTTCGGGGAGCAGGCCGTAGCGCGAATAGCGCTGGCGGTCGGCTGAGACCCCCGCGTCGATTTTCGGGCCTTCGTCGCTGCGCGCGATGCCCGCTTCGGCGCGGGCACGATCAAGACGGGCCAGCGCCATGTCGAGTGTCGGGGAGTGCTCGAAGGCATCCCGGACCAGCGCGTTCAGTTGCGGATCGTTCAGGGTTGTCCACCAGCTTTCCGTGGCGGGCAGGCCCGGGCTGTCCGCCAGGGACAGCGATCCGGCATCGAGCATGCCGGGGGAGCGGGAAGCCTTGTCCGGCGTGGCGCAGCCGGCGAGCAGGGCGCCCAGCAGGGCGAGGGGGAGGCCCTGCCTGATCAGGCGTTTCATGATGATTGCCTCCATGATCGTTCAAGTTTGTTTTCGAATAATAACCGTGGTTACTATAAGGGTAAAAAAAACCGGCGGGTTCATCCGCCGATCGAGGTCAGCAGTTTGCGCATCAGTCGTTCCATTTCCAGCTTTTCCTCGGAGGAGTAGTCTTCCCACAGCCGTTTTTGAGCATCGCGGGAAATCGGCAGCAACGTCTCGATGAAGGCAATGCCCTGCTTCGTCAGACGCAGTACGATCTTGCGCCGGTCATCCGGACAGGCGATGCGCTCGACCCAGCCATGACGGACCATCTCGTCCGACACCCGGGTCGCATTGGTGCGCGAGGAGTCGAGCATGTCGCTCAGATCGGATGGGTTGAGCGAACCGTCCTCGGAGGCATACATGCCCAGCAGGGACATCCAGACCGTCTCGTTGATGCCCCATGGTTTGAGCGCCTCGTTCAGATGGCAGCTCAGCCGCTGCTGCAAATGCAGGGTCAGCCGGGTGAGCAGGACTTCCTGGCGGGGAACGCCGGGAAAGCGCCGGTCGATGCGCTCGATGGCGTCTTCGAGAATTTGGAAGGATTTGTTCATCTCGGCATTTTAGTAACATGAGTTACTATGAGTCAATGAACAATTGATGACGTGATTAATCCGCCAGCAGTTGCAATACGTTTTCCGGCGGGCGGCCGATCACGGCGGCGCGATCGGTCACGGCGATGGGGCGCTCGATCAGGCGGGGGTGCTGGATCATGGCGGCGATCAGGTGGCGGCGCTCCAGTGTTACGTCGTCAAGGTGCAGGGCGGCGTATTCTTCCTCCTTGCGACGCATCAGATCGCGCGGCTCAATGCCGAGCAAGTCCAGGATACGTCCGAGTTCCGCCTCGTCGGGCGGCGTCTTCAGATAGTCGACAACTTGCAGCGGCGCTCTCGCGTCCTCGAGCAAACGCAATGCTTCTCGCGATTTCGAGCAGCGCGGATTGTGATAAAAACGGATCATGGCAGCGTTCTGGTACGGTGGGTTGGGACGATCAGTGTCGCGTGCCCGCAACGATTTTGCAACCAGCGCATGACAAAGCTATGATGAGCACCCGTCACCATCCGGCTGTTTTTTCCATGTCCGCCACCCCATCCCGCCATTCCATGCGGCTGGCCTTTCTTTTGGCCGCGCTGTCGACCATAGGACCGTTCTCGATCGATACCTTCCTGCCGGCCATGCCGGCCATCGGCGCCGCGCTGCAGGTGTCGCCGATGCAGATGCAGCAGGCGTTGTCGGTTTACCTGCTGTGTTTCTCGGTGATGATGCTCTGGCACGGCCCGGTGTCGGATGCCGTGGGCCGACGGCCGGTGCTGCTGGTGACGTGCTTTCTTTTCGGGGTGGCCTCGCTCGGATGCGCGCTGGCCACGTCCTTGCCGCAACTCTTGCTGTTCAGGGCGTTGCAGGGGCTGTGCGGCGGAGCCGGCGGCGTGGTCGGCCGGGCCATTATCCGCGACTCGTTCGACGGTGTGGCGGCCCAGAAACTGATGTCGCATGTGACCATGCTGTTTTCCCTGTCGCCGGCCATCGCGCCGGTGGTGGGCGGTTTTCTGTTCGGCCATTTCGGCTGGCACTCGATCTTCCTGTTCATGGCCGCGGTAGGATTCTTCCTGTTTCTGTTCACACTCCTCGGTTTTACCGAATCGCACCCCGCCCAGCGGCGCCAGAAACTCGATGCGGCGGGATTGGCGTCCAATTACTGGATCATCGGTCGGCAACCGCGTTTCTTGCTGCTCACAGCGGCCATCGCCTTCAATTTCGCCGGTTTTTTCCTGTATATCCCGTCCGCGCCGGTATTCGTGATGCGCCATCTGGGGCTCGCGCACGACCAGTTCCTCTGGCTGTTCGGCCCTTCCGTGTGCGGCATCATGACCGGCGCTTATTGGTCGGGGCGAATGGCTGGGCGGCGCTCGGCGCGCCAGATCGTTTCCCTGGGGTACGCGCTGATGGCGTTCGGCGCGCTCTTCAATGTGCTGCACGCCGGCTTCATGGCGCCCTCGCTGCCGTGGAGCGTGCTGCCGTTGATGATTTACAACACGGGAATGTCGCTCGCCTCGCCATCCATCATGATCGGTCTGATGGACCAGTTTCCTTCCTTGCGCGGCACGGCTTCGTCGCTGCAAGGCTTCAGCCAGACATTGCTGTCCAGCCTTGTCGCCGGCCTGTTCGCGCCGTTGCTGTGGGACAGTCCGTTGACTCTGGCGCTGGGGATGTCTGGCTTTCTGTTGTTCGGTTTTCTTTCCCACACGGCCTATCGCCGGTTGGCGAGTCCCGCCGCCGGCTTCTGATTCGAGCCTGTTCGGGCTTGCCGCGAATACGAACTTCAACGATAATCATTCTCACCACCCGGCAAGTCGGACCGAATAACGTCAATGTTTGCAGGTTTCGCCATGCGCGGAACCCAGTAAGGAACTCGAATGCGCAACACCTTGAAACTGGCCGTCGCCTCGCTCGCCCTGACGGCCTCCGCTGTCGCTCTCGCCAAGGAATACCCCGTCGGCAAACCGCAAATCCGCAATGGCATGGAAATCGCCGCCGTCTATCTGCAACCGGTGAAAATGGAACCGGATGGCATGATGCGCAAGGCCGAAGACTCCGATGTCCATTTCGAGGCCGACATCCATGCCGCCAAGGGCAACGTCAACGGTTTCCCCGAGGGCGAATGGATTCCCTACCTCGAGATCAAGTACGAAATCACCAAGATCGGCACCAAGGACGTCATCAAGGGCGACTACATGCCGATGGTGGCCAGCGACGGTCCCCACTATGGCGACAACGTGAAGCTGAAGGGCCCGGGCAAGTACCGCGTGAAGTACACCATTTCGCCGCCGGGCTCCAATCCGCACAGCCATTTCGGTCGTCACACCGACAAGGAAACCGGTGTTGCTCCGTGGTTCAAGCCGTTCGATGTCAGCTGGGAGTTCACCTACGCGGGCATCGGCAAGAAGGGCGGCTATTGATCGTCCGGTTGGCCGCTGAACAAAGCGCGTCCGGCACCGGACGCGCTGTTTCGCTTTGTCGCGGGGATTTCGCATGAAAACGTTACGACTCATCACCCTTCTGGCCTTGTTGCCGGCGCTGGCGCCGGCCGAAGACATGCCCACCTTCAAGCTGGAACTGAAGGACGGCGTACTCAACCCCTCCCGTCTCGTGGTGCCGGCCGACAAGCCGTTCCGGCTCGAAGTGAAGAATACCGGCAAAACACCGGCCGAGTTCGAGAGCCTGCAGTTGCGCAAGGAAAAGGTGCTGGCTCCGGGAGCCGAATCCGTGGTCGTGTTCCGCAAGATTTCCCCGGGTGAATACAAGTTTTACGACGAATTCCACATGAAGACGGCGCAAGGCGTGATCATCGCCAAGTAAGCGGGCAGGAGACCGACATGGGACAGGTTCTTTTCATCGTCTGGCGCGAAAGCGTCGAGGCGCTTCTGGTGATCGGCATTCTCAATGCCTGGATGAATCACAATCCCGAGGGCCGCGCGGGCCGGCCCTGGCTGTGGGGCGGTGTGATCGCGGGCTTCCTGGCCGCGGTGTTGCTGGCGATCGGGCTGTTCGAAGCCAGCGCGCTGATGAGCGAATGGCAGGATGTTTTCCAGACCGTCATGGTGCTGTCGGCCGCGGCGCTGATCGTGCACATGGTGCGCTGGATGCGCCTGCACGGACGCACGCTCAAGCGCGATATCGAATCGGGGCTGGCCGCCCAGGCCGAGCGCTCCAACTGGTGGGGCGTAAGCCTGCTCGCCGGTCTTGCCGTGGCGCGCGAGGGCAGCGAGACGGTGGTGTTCCTGTACGGCACGTTGTCGGCCGCCGACGGATCCACCCTGCTGTCGATGGCGGGGGCCGCGGCCATCGGTTTCATGCTGGCGCTGTTGACTTTCTGGCTGCTCCAGCTTGGCGGCAAAGTGCTCAACTGGCGGTTGTTCTTCCGGGTGACGGAAATCATGTTGCTGCTGCTTGCCGGGGCGCTGCTGATGTCCGGCGTGGACAAGCTCATCGAAATGGGGGTGCTGCCGGCTCTCGTCGATCCGGTGTGGGACAGTTCCTCGCTGCTTGACGACTCCACCGCTGCCGGAGGACTGGTCGCCTCGCTGACCGGCTACCGCGCCCACCCGGCGCTGACCGGACTTCTGAGCTACGCCCTGTTCTGGCTGGGTGTCTGGTTCATGATGTACCGGGAGTCCCGGAGGTCCTGATGCGAATGTTGCTTGCGCGGTGCGGCGATTGGCTCCGCGATCACGGCCCACTGCTGCGCAAGCTGCAGTGGGTTGTCGTTTTCATGTATCTGGGCTTGCTTGTCGTGCCGGCGGTCATGCCGCTGCCGCCCGACTCGGCGCGCATCCTCGACAACATCACGGTGTTCGCTCAGTTCGTGTTCTGGGGGATCTGGTGGCCATTCGTGCTGCTGAGCATGGTGTTGTTCGGACGGTTGTGGTGCGGCGTGCTCTGCCCCGAAGGGGCGATGACCGAGTGGGCCGCGCGCCGGGGACTCGGCCTGCCCATTCCGCGCTGGATGCGCTGGGGAGGCTGGCCGTTCGTGGCCTTCGCCTGTACCACCGTGTTCGGCCAGATGGTCAGCGTCTACCAGTACCCCAAGGCGGCGTTGCTGGTGCTGGGCGGGTCGACGGTCGCCGCCGTGATCATCGGTTTCCTGTATACCCGCGGCAAGCGCGCCTGGTGCCGTCACCTGTGTCCGGTCAACGGTGTGTTCGCGCTGCTGTCGAAACTCGCCCCGTTTCACTACCGGGTCGACGAGGCCGCCTGGAAGGCTTCCCTGTCCGATGCCTCGGGGCGCAAGGTGATTCCGGTCGTGGCCGTCGACTGCGCGCCGCTGATGCCGCTGCGTCACATGAAAGGCGCCGGTGGGTGCCACATGTGCGGCCGCTGCAGCGGACACCGCGGCGCGATCAGCCTTGCGGCGCGCGCGCCGAACCGGGAGGTGGTCGAGGTTGCCGGCCGGGAGACCGATCCCTGGCAGAGCGCTCTCATCCTGTTCGGCCTGCTCGGCATCGCGCTGGGGGCGTTCCACTGGACGGTGAGCGACATTTTCATCGCCATGAAGCAAGCCAGCGCCGAATGGCTGGTCGAACGCGATATCCTCTGGCCGCTGGACGATGGTGCGCCCTGGTGGCTGCTGACACATTATCCCGAACACAACGACAGTTTCACCTGGCTGGATGGCGGAGTGCTGATCGCCTTCATCGGCGGTTTCGGCCTCGTGTCCGGGACACTGCTCTCCCTGCTTGTCGCGCTGGCGGCAAGGTTCGCCGGTCCGTGGGAAGCCCGCCGTTTCCATCATCTGGCGCAAAGCCTGATCCCGATGGCCGGCTGCAGCGTGTTTCTCGGCCTGTCCTCCTTGACCGTAACGCTGATCAAGGCCGAGGGTCTGCCGATCGGCTGGACCACCGATCTGCGGGCGGGGCTGCTTGGCGGTGCCGTCGTGTGGAGTCTGTGGCTTGCCGCGCGTATCCTGCGTCACGGCAAGAGCGGCTGGCGCGGCGTGCCGGCCATGCTGCCGATGATCGCCGCGCTCGGCTTGCTGGCGGCGTTTTGGTCGCTGCAGTTCGGTTGGATCGAGCTGTAAGGCTCAGACCGCGATCTCGACCAGAGTGGGGGAGAGGACCCGGATCACGTCTTGCGGGTTGATGCCAATCAGAAAACCGCGTTTGCCGCCATTGATGTAGATACGCTCGAGCGTGGCGATGCCCGCTTCCATGTAAACCGGCATGGGATGGCGGGTGCCGAACGGCGAGGTGCCGCCGACCTGATAGCCGCTGTGCCGGTCGGCGGTGGCCGGATCGCACGGTTCGATGTGCTTCGCGCCGATCCGGCGCGCGAGATTGCGGGTCGATACCTCCTTGTCGCCATGCATCAGAACGATCAGCGGCTTGCGGTTTTCGTCGTGCATGATCAGCGTCTTGATCACCACGTGTTCGTCGACCCCGAGTTCCCGCGCCGACACGCGCGTGCCGCCCTTGTCCTCGTAGTCGTACAGATGTTCGGTGAAGGCCACCCCGTGTTCGCGCAGGGTGCGGATGGCTTGGGTGACGGGGGTTCGTGTTTTTCCCATGATGTGGTATGCCGGTAACGGTGAGTCAACCGCCAGCCTAACGGCCCGCGCCGCGGCTGGCAATGCCGGTCACGCCAGCGCGCTGCCCTGTTTGCCGCGAGCAGCCAATCGTTCCCCGATGGCCTGCAGCGCGGTCCAGCGCGGCCCGCACCAGGCCGGCTCGATCAGTGTGGGCGCCTGGGCGGTCGCCGACACCCGGTGATACACCACGTCCCAGGGCGTCGCCCGGATCAGTTCGGTGGCCAGATCCGCATAATCCTCCAGGCTCCACGGCGCGATTTCGCGCCGCTGGTACTGCGCCGCCATGCGGCTGCCGCGCACGATCATCAAGGGGTGCAGCTTCAGCCCCTCCACCCCGGCTTCGAGAACCCGGGCGTGGGTTTCGCGGATCATCGTTTCGTCTTCGCCGGGCAGCCCGACGATGAGATGCGTGCAGATTTTCAGGCCGCGCTGGCGCGCGCGTCGCACGGCATCCTCGTATTCGGCGAAACCGTGTCCGCGATTGATGCCGGCAAGCGTCGTGTCATGCGCGCTTTGCAGCCCCAACTCCAGCCAGACTTCCTTGCCTTCGCCGGCAAGGCCGGCCAGCAAGTCCAGCACCGCGTCCGGCACGCAATCCGGGCGCGTTCCCACACACAGTCCCACCACGTCGGCGCACTCCACGGCTTCGCGGTATTGCCGCTCGAGCCATTGGACCTCGGCATAGGTGCTGGTGTAGGCCTGGAAATAGGCCAGATAGCGGCGGGCACGGTCGGTGCGCGCCTTTTCCCGGTGAATCTGCTCGGAGATGGACAGCCTGGCGGCATCGCGGCTGAAACTGCGGACGTTGCAGAACGTACAGCCGCCCTTGCCCAGCGTGCCGTCGCGATTGGGGCAGGTGAAGTCGCCGGTGAGGGACAGCTTGTGGACTTTCTCGCCAAAGCGCCGGCTCAGGTCCCGGCCCAGCGTATTGATGTAGGCGGTCAGATCCATGGCAAAAGCCGCGAGGATAGATCCGCGCCGGGGCGGCGTCGCTGATTCGGATCAAGCAAACAGGCGAAGGAGGATCGCGCCGAGCGCGACGCACAGCAGCAGCATGGCCAGACGGCTGAATACCGTGTGCACATGGTGCCGGTACGCGCGGTGGCGCAGCAGATTCCACAAAAACACTGCCAGGGCCGCGATCAGCAGCCATTTGACGAAACGGCCCATGAGATGGCGAAGCCGGTAAGGCGCAGAAAAGACGGGGCATTATCGCGGGGGCCGGCGTGCCTGCGCAAGTTTTTCCATATGCTGATGACGTTACGTTGTGACGTCCTTATAATGATTCACATGCTCGAGAAGCCTTGACGCCGACACCAACACAAACAAGCTGTGAGTTCATCATGACCGAAGCTGATAATTCCGTCGGCATCGTTACGGCGCAACTGGCCGTTTTCGATACCCCTCTCCCGTTGCTGAGCGGTTCGCTCATTGGCAACTGGGAGCTCAAGTATGAAACCTATGGCACGCTCAACCGCGACAAGAGCAACGCGGTGCTGGTGTGCCATGCCCTGTCCGGCCATCACCATGTGGCCGGGCGTTATACGGAGGACGACGCCGCACCCGGCTGGTGGGATTCGATGGTGGGACCCGGCAAGCCGATCGATACCCGGCGTTTTTTCGTGGTCGGTGTGAATAACCTCGGCGGCTGCCACGGCAGCACCGGCCCGTCTTCCCTTCGCCCGGAAACCGGCGAGCCGTGGGGCGCGGCCTTTCCGGTGGTGACGGTGTCCGACTGGGTCAACGCCCAGGCCCTGCTGGCCGATCGGCTCGGCATCGAACGTTGGGCCGCGGTGATCGGCGGAAGTCTTGGCGGCATGCAGGCGCTGCAGTGGACCATCAGCTATCCGGCCCGGGTGGGACACGCTCTCGTCATCGCGTCGGCGCCCAAGCTGTCGGCGCAAAACATCGCTTTCAATGACGTGGCGCGTCAGGCCATCCTTAGCGACCCGGACTTTCACGGGGGGGATTTCTATCGTCATGGCACGGCGCCGCGCCGCGGCTTGCGGTTGGCGCGCATGCTCGGTCATATCACCTACCTGTCCGATGACGGCATGGGCGAAAAGTTCGGCCGCATGCTGCGCTCCGGCGAGTACCGCTTCGGTTACGATGTCGAATTCGAAATCGAATCCTATCTGCGCTATCAGGGCGACAAGTTTTCCGATATTTTCGACGCCAACACCTATTTGTTGATGACCAAGGCGCTCGACTACTTCGATCCCGCCGCTGATGCCGGGCACGATCTGGCCGCGGCCCTGTCCGATGTCAAGGCATCGTTTCTGGTGGCGAGCTTCACCTCCGACTGGCGATTCTCCCCGGCGCGCTCGCGTGAGTTGGTGGACGCGCTGACCCGCGCCGACCGCCGGGTCAGCTATGCCGAGATCGAATCGGTTCATGGCCACGATGCCTTTCTGATGCTCGATCCGCCTTACGTCGCGCTGATGCGCACTTACCTTGACCGTGTCGCGCAGGAGGTGGGAGCATGACCCGACTGGAAACATTGCGCCCGGATCTGCAGCAGATCGCGGGCTGGATCCGGGACGGATCCCGTGTGCTGGACCTCGGATGCGGCGATGGCGCTCTGCTGGCCTGGCTCGGTGAACACAAGGGGGTGCGGGGTTACGGCGTCGAGATCGACGTGGACAATATCGTGCGCTGCGTGGCCAACGGCGTGAACGCGCTGCAGGGCGATCTTGAGGCCGGACTGTCGGCCTACGGCGACGCCAGCTTCGATCAGGTGATCCTGTCACAGACCATCCAGGCGATGCGTGAAACCGAGCGTATCCTGTGCGAAATCACCCGTGTCGGGCGCGAAGCGATCGTGACCTTCCCCAATTTCGGCTACTGGCGCAATCGCTGGCAGATCCTGGCCGGACGGATGCCGGTATCGGAAACGATCCCCTATCAGTGGTACGATACGCCCAATATTCACTGGTGCATGCTCGGGGATTTCGAGGCCTTGTGCACGAAAAACCGTATCCGGATCCTGGAACGGGTGGTGATGGACGGGCAGCGGCGCGTTGACTTTCTGCCCAATGTGCGCGGCAGCCTCGCGTTTTACCGGATCGGCCGCCAAGGACGATCCTAACGAGAAGAACGTTACGATTCGATGATTCAACATGCAGCAAACTGGCGGCAGACCCTGCTGTCGCGCCGGATGATCATTTGTCTTTTTACCGGCTTTTCTTCGGGCTTGCCGCTGTTCCTGCTGATCAATCTGGTGCCGGCCTGGCTGCGCAGCGAAGGGGTCGACCTCAAGACCATCGGCCTGTTTACCCTGATCCAGTTTCCCTATACCTGGAAGTTCCTCTGGTCGCCGCTGATGGACCGCTTCAGCCTGCCATGGCTCGGCCGCCGTCGCGGATGGATGCTGGTCTCGCAACTGGCGCTGCTGGCCAGCATCGGGCTGTTCGGCCTGTTCCGTCCGGCCTCCGATTTGCCCTGGATCGCGGCGATGGCTTTTTTCGTGTCGTTCTTCTCGGCGAGCCAGGACATCGTGCTTGACGCCTACCGACGCGAACTGCTGGACGACGAGCAGTTGGGGCTTGGCACGTCGCTGCATGTGAACGCCTACCGGCTGGCGAGCCTGGTGCCGGGCTCCCTGGCCCTCGTGCTGTCCGACCATCTGGCCTGGTCATCGGTGTTTCTCGTCACCGCTCTGTTCATGCTGCCCGGTATTGTCTTGACGCTGGTGGTGGCAGAGCCCGCGCGGACCGCGCTGCGGCCGCACACGCTGCGCGAAGCGGTGGTCGATCCGTTCCTGGAGTTTTTCCGGCGCAACGGCCGCTCGGCGGCACTGCTGGTGCTGGCGTTCATCTTCCTGTACAAGCTCGGCGACAGCATGGCTACCTCGCTGGCGACGCCGTTTTACATGGACATGGGATTCAGCAAGTCGCAGATCGGACTCGTCGCGAAAAACGCCAGCCTATGGCCGAGCGTGATCGGCGGTCTGCTCGGCGGTGTCTGGATGATCCGGCTCGGCATCAATCGCGCCCTGTGGCTGTTCGGCGTCGTGCAGGTGGTATCGATCATCGGTTTCGCGCTGCTGGCCGCCGCCGGTCCATTCTCGGCGATCGGAGGCTGGGAACTCGCCAAACTCGCGGTCGTGATCGGTTTCGAGGCGTTGGGCGTGGGGCTCGGAAGTTCGGCCTTCGTCGCTTTCATTGCCCGCTCCACCCACCCGGCGTACACCGCGACCCAGTTCGCCCTGTTCAGCAGCCTCGCCATGGTGCCGCGCACCGTCGCCAACTCCATGACGGGGTTTCTCGTCGAGCGCTTCGGCTGGTTCGGATTTTTTCTGCTGTGCACGCTGCTTGCGCTACCCGGCATGGCGTTGCTGTGCAAGGTGGCCCCTTACCGTGGAGACGATTCATGATATCCCGTTATGTCGTTGCCGCGCCGCTTCTGGCGGCGTTGGCCCTGCCCGTCCTGGCCGAAGACGCGCCATCCGCTCCGCCCGCCAAGTATCCGTTGACCGTGCGCTATGCCTGTGCCGGGGGCGTATCCCTGACGGCGACCTATCCCGATCCGGATCGGGCCCGCCGCCCGCCAGTCAAGCTCGCATGGAAAGGCCGCACCTGGCTGCTCAAGGAGGGCATGAGCGCGAGCGGTGTGCGCTACGTGAGCCGCAGCCTTGTCTGGTGGACCAAGGGGGACTCGGGTTTTCTCACAACGCGTGGCGGGCGCATGCTGGCGCGCGACTGTACCGCCGCGGCCGCGGACTAGACCGATGCCAGTTTGAGGGCCGTCTGGGCCAGCCGCTTGCCCTGGGCAAGCGCCAGGCGTTTTTCCTCGTCGGTGGGCTGCGCGAGGTTTTTCAGGCCCGAGACGTGGCTCGCGCCGTATGGTGTGCCGCCACCCGTGGTGGTGGACAGGTCGGCTTCGGTATACGGCAGCCCGAGTATCACCATGCCGTGGTGCAAAAGCGGGATCATCATCGACAGCAAAGTGCTTTCCTGGCCGCCATGCTGGCTGGCGCTCGAGGTGAAGACGCAGGCGGGCTTGCCGGCCAGTATGCCCTGCGTCCACAGGGGGCTCGTCCCGTCCAGAAAATATTTCACCGACGCGGCCATGTTGCCGAAGCGGGTCGGGCTGCCCAGCGCAAGGCCGATGCATTCGGCAAGGTCGGACGCCTCGATATAAGGGGCGCCTTTGGCCGGTATCGCCGGTTCGCTGGCTTCGCAGACGGTGGACACCTTCGGTACGGTGCGCAGTCTTGCCCGACAGCCGGGGACGCTTTCGACTCCGCGGGCGATGAGCCGGGCCAGCGCTTCGGTCGAACCGTGCTGGCTGTAGTAAAGAACCAGTATTTCGTGCATGCTCGGCTTCCCGTACGTTGCGCAAAACACGCAGTTTACCTCATGCCCGGCCTTGCATCGCCAACGGAATGTCCGTAACGTGCTGCGCATGTCTTCCTTATCCCGTTTCGAGCGCCAGACCGGCTTCGCCGGTTTCCTGTTGCGGCGCATGGCCGGCACCCGCGTGCTGCAGGTGGCCGGCAGCCTGACCTTCACCACCTTACTGGCGCTGGTGCCCTTGCTGACCATCGCCCTGATCGTGCTGTCGGCGTTTCCGGTGTTTTCCGAGTTCAGCACCCGGTTCAAACTGCTTCTATTGTCCACTCTGGTGCCGGAGTTCGCCGGCAAGGTGATCACCGTGTACATGCGCCAGTTCGCCGATAATGCCGAAAAGCTCACCGCCGTAGGCGTTGTCATGCTGGTGTTGACATCCTTGATGCTCATGTCGACCATCGAGCGGACCTTCAACGCCATTTGGGGGGTGCGCAGCACACGGCCGATGCTGCAACAGGGGCTGGTCTACTGGGGCATGCTCACGCTCGGCCCTGTCGCCCTCGGTCTCGCGCTGCTCGCCTGGCGCTGGCTGTTCAAGTCGTCACACCTGGAGGCGCACTCGCCTGTCCTCGCGGGCTTGCTGGAGATCGGCGGCACGCTGCTGTTCACCAGCACGGTGCTATGCCTGTTGTATCGCATCGTGCCGGACCGCTTCGTGCCCATGCGTCATGCGGTGTGGGGCGCGGGTATCACCGCGGTACTGCTGGAGGTGATGCGCGCGACGTTCGGGTTCTATATCGGCAAGATCGCCTCCTACAAACTGGTGTACGGCGCGTTCGCCAGCCTGCCGATTTTCCTGCTGTGGGTGTATTGCCTGTGGCTGGTGGTGCTGGCGGGGGCCGTGATCACCGCTTCCATGTCCTGGTGGAGCGGCGACGCCTGGCGGCGCCGATTCGAGCCGCGCCGCCGCTATCTGGATGCGCTGGAGGTGCTGGTCATGCTGGATAGCGCGCAGGCCAGCGGCAGCGCCATGACACCGGCCCAGCTGCGTCAGGGGGTGCGCGCCGGGTTCGATGAGCTGGGAAGCGTGCTTGACCGTCTTGCGCGCGAAGGCTATGTGATGCGCGGCCAGCGCGATACCTGGGTGTTGATGAAGAAACTCGCGTCGATCACGCTGGCGGATCTTTTCCGGTTGTTTGTCTACCGTCCGCAAAACAGTGCGGGAGATCCCGCCGCGCAGACGCTCGAGGCCACGATGGCGCCAATGCTCGCCGCGCTTCAGGATGTCACGGTCGAGGACTTCGCGCGGCGACTTGAGCGGAAGTAATCGCGATTCGCGTAGAAGGCCGGATCTTCGTTGTCCGCGCACCAGCCCGGAATACCGAGCAGGGGGAGCGGCCACAACCGGTGGGTGTCGGCAAGCCGGGCATCGTCGTCAAGTTGTTCGGCAAGCCAGGCGTCGAGCCAGTCGCGCTGCGCGCGGTGCTCCATCCGGAAAAATCCGTCGTCCACTTGCACGACCAGCGCTTTCCCGCACCAGCCGATGAAGGGGGCCAGGCCGGTTTCCCACAGCGCGTGCCCCAGCGCGAAGGCACCGATCCGGCTTCCCCAGTCTTGCCTGTGTTCAAGAAACAGCGCGTCCCACCGCATCTGGTCGATCAGATGTCCGAGATGACTGTCCGAGACGGGGATCAGTATGCCGCTTTCGTCCAGCAGCGTGGCGGCGTCCCTTGCCGGCCCGCGCCGTACTTCTCCACGGGCAATGGCGCGGACATGACGCCGGTTCAAAGCGGTTTTCGCCCGTGGCCAGGCAAGCCAGGCCAGCGCATTGAACCAATCGTGCCAGTTGCGCCGCCGGGTCGGCACTTCGCCGGTCTGCGCGATGTGCTGCTCGTAATAGACATCCGGTTCCAGGCCAAGCACGAAGCGGACCGGCGAGGCGCAGCGTCCGGTAAGCGCATCGAGTTCGGCCTGATCGGGCCAGTCGGCAAATGACGGCAAAACGAGACCGGCAAGTCCCGCGTACAGGGGATGGTGCAAGGAAAGTGGGCGCCAGTCGGCCATGACAAATCGGGAAGAGTGTGCGATTGGTGTCAGTCTAAAGATTTTCAGAAACGGCCGCACTATCGGCGACCCGGTTGCGGCCGGCTTTCTTGGCGGCATACAGCTGGCGGTCCGCGCGTTTGAGCAGGCTTTCCATCGCCTCGCCGTCTTCCGAGCAGGCGATACCGATACTGACCTGGTAGCGGATACGGGCGCCCTCTGGCGTGACGACTTCGTCGTTTTCCGTCGCGAGGCGGATGCGTTCGGCGATGTGCCGCGCCTCGGCAAGATCGCTGCCGGGCAGCAGCGCACAGAACTCCTCACCGCCCATGCGGCCGATGAAATCGGTTGAGCGGAGTATGGACTGGCAAAGCTTGGCGAAGTGGATGATGACCATATCTCCGGCCGCATGGCCATAAGTGTCGTTGATGGTCTTGAAGCGATCCAGATCCATCATCAGCACGGCATCCGGTTGCCGGTCGCGGGAGGCCTGCTTCAACTCCCTGCCAGCCAGATCGACGAAGTGTCGGCGATTCAGTAAACCGGTCATGCCGTCGCGGGTGGCCATCTGATAGAGCTGGCTCTCGTGCAGGTTACGCTGCAGGGCGATGGCCGTGATGTGCGAGATCCGGTAGAGCAAGCGAAGCTCTTCGGCGTTGGGGTTGCGCGGTTCGCGATAGTACAGCGCGATGGTTCCGAGCAGGGTGCGATCGGCGGCGAGTACCGGCGTCGACCAGCACGAGCGCAGGCCGGCGCGGGCGAGCTGTGGCAAATGGCTCCACAGCGGGGAGTGTTCGATGTCATTGACGATGACTGTCCGTTTCCAGAATGCGGCGGTGCCGCAAGCGCCTGTCTCGGCGCCGATCGGCGCACGGGCGAGCAAATCCCGGTATTCGGTGGGCAGTGCCGCCGAGGCGGCCATCCGCAGGTCGTGCGCAGACTCGTCCACCAGCATGATTGTGCACATGGCCTGACCCAGCTGGGGTTCGACCATCCGGCAGATTTGCTGCAGGGTTTCCTCGATCGGCCGGTTGTCGGCGATCATTTCCATGATGGCGTTTTCATCGGCAAGGAGCCGGTTGGCCTGCCGCGCCTCGGTGATTTCCCTGTCGATGCACAGCAGCGAGGTCAACTGACCGTGGCTGTCGAACTCCGGAAAGATGCGGCTTTCGAAAAAGTATTGATGGTCGCCGATCGACAACTGGATCTCGATGGTGCGCTGCTCGTGTTCGCGGATGACCTCCCGGCAGGCCTCGACCACCTGGCGGGTGACGTTGTCGGGCCAGCCCTTTTCATGAATTTTTTTACCGATGTGCTCGTCGCGCGCCAGCGGCGAATAGCGGGTCACGCTGCGATTGATGTACTGGCAACGCAAGTCCAGGTCGTAGCGTGAAATGATGTCGGCGGAGTTCTCCACCAGCATCCGGAACTCCTGTTCGCGACGTCGGATTTCCTGTTCGGCGAGCTTGCGGGGCGTGATGACGTGGCATAGCGCGACGATTTCGTGGGTATGCCGGTCCCGGCTGATGACCTGGGAGCGCTGCTCGATCCATTCCCAGTGGCCGTCTTCGTGCTTGAGCCGGTACTCCGTGCTGGCCGCTCCGGCGTTGTGGGGGACGGCATGGTTCAACAGGCGCTCAAGTCGGCCCCGGTCGTCAGGATGCACGCGTTCGAGCCAGTCGTCGAAAGCAATGTCCTGCCATTCGTCGCCCAGCCCCAGCATCGCATTCAGGCACTGGCGCGTCGCGTGAACGCGGCGCAGGGTCAGATCGAAGCAGAGCAGCCCTATCCGCGAGCCATTGAGCGCGGTGTTCCAGCGCAGGTTCTCGTGATGCAGGCGCTCCTGCTCGGTCAGGTCTTGTACCAGCAGTACCCGCCACCCGCGCCGCGCCGGGGTCACCGAGCAGTACAGCGAGAGCCGGATGATGTGCTGACGGCCCTGGGGGTCCTGGATGTCCATTGTCCGGCTCTGGCTCATCGCGCCCTGCTGTCGCATCAGGTGGGCCATGACGTCGGAGGGAAGCGGAAGGTGATCGAGATGGACGGCTCCGGAGCCGAAAAGCTCGATGAACGGCGGGCTTTTAGAGATAATGCGTCCGTCATCATGCAGCGCGCAGCTGGGATCGGGAGACTGGCTGACGAAGCGGGCGAGTTCTCTCAAGGTATGGCGACGCGCCTGTCTGGCTTGCAAGAACCAGCCGGCGGCGAGAGCCGCGGCACTGAGCAGAATCGGCCCAAGGCTCATCCAGAACAACATGCTCTCCAGTAAACGACCCTCTGCGATGTTGCCCCATGCGGAGAGGTCTTGGCAATAAATCACACTGTCGTCGTGCTGTCCCGACAATTGAAGTAAGCTTAGTTCATAACGGATTCTTTTTTCATCATGGATTACTTCCCCCTGTTCATGCGTTTGCGCCATGCCGATTGTCTGGTGGTCGGCGCGGGAGAGGTCGCGCTGCGCAAGGTGCGCCTGCTGACGGCGGCCGGCGCGCGTCTGACCGTGATTGCGCCGCGTTGCCATCCGGAGCTGAAGGGAATGGCAGAGGCCGGAGAATTGGCGTTTCTTGAACGGGAGTTCGACGATGAAGATCTGGCCGGCAAATGCCTGGCAATCGCCGCGACGGATTGTCGCGAGGTCAATCGGAGGGTCTCGGAAGCCGCGAAGCTGCGAGGTATTCCGGTGAATGTGGTCGACGACCCTGAGTTGTCTTCCTTCATCACTCCGGCGATAGTCGACCGCTCGCCACTCGTTATCGCGGTATCGACGGGAGGACGTGTCCCGGTACTCGCCCGTCTCGTCAGGGCGCGACTGGAGAGCCTGATTCCCGCGGGGTTCGGCCGCCTTGCCCGTTTCGCCGGAGAGTTCCGCGACCGTGTCAAGGAGCGTTTCCCCGAAACCGGCGCGCGGCGGGCTTTCTGGGAGTCGGTGCTCGAGGGACCCTTGGCCGATGACGTGATGGGCGGCAACGAGGGGCGGGCCCGCGAATCGATGGAGCGCGCCATCTTGTCCGGCGATTCGACCCCCTCCGGCTGTGTCTACCTGGTGGGGGCGGGGCCCGGCAATCCGGATTTGCTGACATTTCGCGCGCTACGGCTGATGCAGCAAGCCGATATCGTGCTTTACGATAATCTGGTGGCGCCGGCCTTGCTCGACCTGGTCCGGCGCGATGCCGAACGGCTCTACGTGGGCAAGCGACGTGATAATCATGCGCTGCCGCAAGAAGAGATCAATACCCTGATGGCCAGGCTCGCGCTGGAAGGGCGGCGGGTGCTGCGACTCAAGGGCGGCGATCCGTTCACTTTCGGCCGCGGCGGCGAAGAAATCGAGACTCTGGTATCGCATGGGATCCCTTTCGAAGTCGTGCCTGGAATCACGTCGGCCAGTGGCGCGGCCGCTTATGCTGGCATTCCCTTGACCCATCGCGACTATGCTCAGTCGGTAACCTTTGTGACCGGGCATCGCAAGGATTCTGCCCTGACGCTCGACTGGCCGGCTCTGGTGCGGCCGGAGCAAACGGTGGTGATCTACATGGGGGTTTCGACGGCAAAAGCGCTGTGCGAGGGGTTCATCACTCACGGCAAGTCCGCGTCCACCCCCGCGGCGGTCGTTGAGTGGGCAACGTGCGAGCGGCAAAGAACAGTGGTCGGCACTCTGGAAACGTTGCCCGCTAAAATGTCGGAGTACGGCATACACTCGCCGGCGTTGATCATCGTCGGCGAGGTTGTCACGTTGGCCGACAAGCTCGGCTGGTACCGGCGCGTGGAGGGGGGCTCGCAGACAATCGCTGTTTTACCGCATTCATGACATACTGTTTGTGATGATCCATCAGCATTTTACAATTCGTGGCACATTATGGTCGGCGTTCTCATCATTACTCATGGCAACCTGGGGTCCAGCCTGGCAGGCTGTGCCGAGCACATACTGGGCCGGGCACCCGATAATCTGGATGTTCTGGCCGTCGAAAAGACCGATGATCCCGAACAGGCCCTGGCGCGCGCTCGCGACAAGGTCGCGCGGCTCGATACGGGAGAGGGGGTATTGGTCCTGACCGATATTTTCGGGGCCACCCCTTCCAATATCGCCAGCCGGCTGATCGAGCCGGGGCGCGTCGAAGCGGTGGCGGGGGTCAATGTACCGATGCTGGTGCGTGCGCTGTGCTACAGCTCCCAGTCACTGGACGTGACGGTCAGCAAGGCCGTGACGGGCGGACTGGAAGGCGTGCTCTACATTATTCCGGGGGAGGCCAATGCTTAAAAAAGAAATCGAAATCATCAATAAACTGGGATTGCATGCCCGGGCGTCCAGCAAGTTCACCCAACTCGCGAGCCGGTTTTCCAGCGATATTTTCATTTCCCGCAGCAACCGCCGGGTCAATGGCAAAAGCATCATGGGCGTGATGATGCTGGCGGCGGCCAAAGGTTCGACCGTCACGCTAGAAGTCGACGGCGGTGACGAGACTGAGGCCATGTCGGCATTGACGGAGCTCATCAACAATCGGTTCGATGAGGCGGAATAAGCGCAAGCAGGCGGGGCTGCGGCGGCCCCGCGGAGGATTGGGGACATGAATATCGTTCTGCACGGCGTTGCCATCGGCGGCGGCATCGCCATCGGGCGGGCCCACCTGATTTCGCGCAGCATGGATGATGTCGCGCATTACACGCTGGACGAAGAGGAAGTACCGGCGGAGGTGGCCCGCTTCGACGAAGCCATCCGGGCGACCCGCAAAGAGTTGGAGACACTGTGGGGCAGCATCCCTGAAAACGCCCCGGCGGAACTCGGCGCGTTCCTTTCCCTGCATATCATGCTGCTTGGGGATGTGACGATTTCCCGCGAGCCGCGCGAACTGATCGAGACCCAGCATTGCAACGCGGAATGGGCGCTGAAGCTGCAATGCGATGCGCTGGTCTCACAGTTCGACGCCATCGAAGAAGGGTACCTGCGGGAGCGCAAGCACGATGTTCTGCAGGTGGTCGAGCGGATTTTCAACAACCTGGACGGTCACACTCCGCAACTGCCTTCCCCCGACGATCTGGTCGAGGATGCGATCCTGGTCGCGCACGATCTGTCCCCGGCGGACATGGTGTATTTCAAAGAGTCGAATTTCGCCGCGTTCATCACCGATGTCGGGGGGGCGACGTCCCATACCGCCATCCTCGGACGCAGCCTGGATTTGCCATCGGTGATCGCCCTTCACCATTCGCGCGAGTTGATCCGGGAAGAAGAGCTGGTGATCGTCGATGGGCAGCAGGGCGTGGTGATCATCGATCCGGACGAAGTGGTGCTCGCCGAGTATCGGCGGCGCCTGCGCGCTTGGCGCGATGCTCGGCGCAAGCTGTCGCAGATTCGCAAATCGAGCGCGCTGACGCTCGACGGCACGCCGATCGAACTGTTGGCCAATATCGAACTGCCCGACGATGTGGATGGCGGCAAGCTGCTCGGCGCGGTGGGCGTGGGGTTGTTCCGCAGCGAGTTCCTGTTCCTCGGGCGCGATACCTTGCCGACCGAGGACGAGCAGTATGAGGCCTACCGCGCCGTACTGACCGCGATGAAGGACAAGCCGGTCACGATCCGGACCATGGATCTGGGAGCCGACAAGAATCCGCGCTGGCTTAACCACGGAAGCGCGGAAAACCCCGCGCTCGGACTGACCGGCATCCGCCTGTGTCTGGCCGAGCCATTGATGTTCCGGGTTCAGTTGCGGGCGCTTTTGCGGGCTTCGGTGCACGGCAAGTTGCGCATTCTGTTCCCGATGCTCAACTCGCTTGGCGAGCTGCGGCAGTCGATCGCCCAGCTCGACTACGCGCGCGAGGAACTGTCGGATGAGGGCATCGCTTACGCCGACGTGGAGGTCGGCGCGATGATCGAGATTCCCTCCGCGGCCCTGGTGGCCGGCAGCCTGCTCAAATACGTCGATTTCCTGTCGATCGGCACCAACGATCTGATCCAATACACGCTGGCCATCGATCGCAATGATGATGCGGTCAGCCATCTTTATGATCCGGTACATCCGGCCGTGCTCAAGTTGATTCTGCACACCATCAAGACCGGTGCCAAAGGCGGGGTTCCCGTATCGGTCTGTGGAGAAATGGCGGGGGATCCTCGCCTCACCCGCCTGTTGCTGGGCATGGGCTTGAGAAAGTTCTCGATGCATCCGGCCAGCCTGCTTGCGGTCAAGCAGCGTGTGCTCACGACCCACCTCGATGCCGTGGCACCGATTGTGGCGAGGATGCTCCGGACCGAAGACCCTGATAGAATCGCGGATCTTCTGGAACAACTGAATCGCGACGACGAATCGTCGTGAACACGGGATCGATGACTTCGAATGCAGTGCCGCGCCTGGCGATCGTCCGGCAAAAATACAATCCGGCCGGCGGGGCCGAGCGCTTCGTCAGCCGGGCTGTCGGTGCGTTGCGGGATGCCGGTGAAGTGGATGTCGTCCTGATCGCCCGGCGCTGGGAGTCGCTGGCCGGACTGACCCCCTGTCTTGTCAACCCGTTTTTTCTCGGAAATGTATGGCGGGACTGGGGATTCGCCAGAGCCGCGCGTCGGGCCTGGAAATCCATGGGGATCTCGCTTGTCCAGTCCCATGAGCGGATTCCAGGCTGTTCGATTTATCGGGCCGGCGACGGTCTTCACGCGCGTTGGCTGGAGATTCGCCGGCAGGGACTGGGCTTTTGGGGGCGTTTATCCCTCTGGTGCAATCCCTATCATCACTACACCCTGGCGGCGGAACGGGCGATGTTTACCCACCCTGATCTGCAACTGGTGATCTGCAATTCCCGCATGGTGAAAAACGAGATCCGCTCAGCGTTCGGCTTGCCCGAAGAGTCATTTGCCGTCATTCATAATGGACTTGATACCGAGAAGTTTTCCCTTGCGTTGCGAGAACGCTATCGCGAGTCAATGCGGCGCGCATTGACTATTCCGCAGAATGCTCCCGTTTTGCTGCATGTCGGCTCGGGATTCGAGCGCAAGGGTTTGAAAGCGTCCCTGGCCGCTGTACGGGCCAATCCGGATGTATGGCTGGTTGTCGTTGGTCGTGACAAAAATGACCGGGACTACAAAGCCATGGCGCGCCGTTATGGCATCGCCGACAGAGTGTATTTTGCGGGAGCGCAGGATGACGTTCTGCCCTTTTACGGAATGGCAGACGCTCTGGTTCTTACCTCGCTGTACGATCCTTTCCCGAATGTCGGTATCGAGGCGCTGGCATCGGGTTTGCCGGTTTTCACCTCCCCGACTTGCGGAACCGCCGAACTGATTCAGAATGGAAATAATGGCTGGGTTGTCGAGAGTGCCCAGGATGTGTCGGGTCTTTCACATGCGGTCGCAGAGTGGATGGCTGATCGCCGCCGCTGGCCGGAGCTGCGGATAGCCGCTCGTCGATCTGTCGAACACATGACGCTGGAAGCCATGGCCAGTGAGCTTTTGGGCTGCTATCAGCGGATTTTGGCGTCATCAGCCAGGAAAGTGAAGTGAAGCCGATGAACGGTAAGCGATCGTATAAAAGTCTTGGTCTGTACTTGCGGATGATGGGATATCTGCGCCCTTATTGGGGGGTGTTTGTGATTTCACTGGTTTCGATGTCCATTGCGGCAGCAACGGAACCAGCTTTTACCACCTTGATGAAGCCTCTTATCGATCAGGGCTTTGTTGCAAAAGATAATACAACCATCACGTGGGTTCCGCTGGCGATTGTCTGCTTGTTTCTGGTGCGTGGCATTACAAGTTTCATTAATGAATACAGTACAAGCTGGCTGGCAGGCAAGCTGGTGATGGGATTGCGGAATGAAATGTTTCAGCGTCTCGTGAATATGCCATCCGCCTTCTACAAGGAAAATCAATCGGCACATTTGCTATCCCGGATTACTTACGATGCTGGGATGGTGACCGATGCGGGATTCAATATCATTACAGTGAGTATCAAGGACGGCATTCAGGTGATTGGGTTGATCGGAGTGATGTTTTACACCGATTGGCAACTATCGCTGATATGTCT
The DNA here is from genome assembly GCF_018802605.1 of Paludibacterium paludis. Lineage (NCBI taxonomy): Bacteria > Pseudomonadati > Pseudomonadota > Betaproteobacteria > Neisseriales > Chromobacteriaceae > Paludibacterium > Paludibacterium paludis. The sequence continues at coordinate 494,251 of NZ_CP069161.1, forward strand.
GACTGTATTCCCCATGGTTGCGCTTTGCATTCGCATCGTCAGCAAGCGATTGCGTCGTTTGTCATCGCTGGGCCAGAAACAAATGGCAAGCCTTACCCAGGTGCTTAGTGAGTCCATCGACTGCGAGCGAGTGGTGAAGATTTATGGTGGCCAGGAGCGTGAGATATCGCGGTTTGATTCCGCCGCTCAAGCCATTCGCCGAAACTGGATAAAACAGACTTCCGCCATTTCATCGAATACCAGTGTGACCCAGCTGATTATCGCCGTTGCCTTGTCATTTGTATTGTATTTTGCAACCATGCGTGCCCAGCAAAATGCCTTGACGGCTGGAGCCTTCATGACGTTTTTGACGTCAATGACCATGCTTTTTGCTCCGATCAAGAGAATTACAAACATTTCACAATCGCTTCAGCGAGGGCTTTCTGCTGCGGAAAGCGTTTTTTCGTTCCTTGACCAGAGTGTTGAAGAGGATGCGGGGACCATTGGTCTGAAAACGGTAGCCGGCCGGATAGAATTTGATCATGTTTCTTTCCGTTACCCCTCTGCCGAGCGTCTCACGCTGGACGATGTGTCATTTACGATCGAACCGGGGGAAACCGTCGCGCTGGTGGGGGCGTCGGGCAGCGGGAAAACAACTTTGGCAAGCTTGATACCAAGATTCTACTTGCCTTCGCAGGGCATAATTCGTCTTGATGGAGTGCCATTGGGCGACTGGGTGCTCAAGGATTTGCGCTCTCACATCGCCTTGGTTAGTCAGGATGTTCTGTTGTTCAACGATACCGTTGAAGCAAATATCGCTTATGGCCGCCAAGGCAAAGTCGACCGGGCCGAGATAGAGGCGGCGGCCCGTGCCGCCAATGCCCTTGAGTTTATCGAGCAATTGCCGGACGGGTTTGACACCGTCATTGGCGAGAATGGTTCCCGATTGTCAGGTGGTCAGCGGCAGCGTCTGGCGATCGCGCGCGCACTTTTGAAGAATGCTTCGATTCTTATCCTGGATGAGGCGACATCGGCGCTCGACTCGCACTCCGAGATGCTGGTTCAGTCCGCGCTGGACAAATTGATGGCGAATCAGACGACACTGGTGATCGCGCACAGGCTATCGACGATCGAGAATGCAAACAGGATTGTCGTGATGGATCAAGGACGAATCGTGGAAACAGGTTCTCATCCTGATTTGCTTGCACATAATGGAGTGTATGCCAATTTGCATCGAATTCAGTTTAAATCTGCTGAGTAGTCCTAGGAGGCTCCACCTCCTTTGATTTTTCCCTGTGCTGGAAAGCTTTCATGCAAAATTATAGTAATATTATTCCATCGTTTCTGACAAAATTTTCTCCTGATCCGAATAAGCCTTTTTTTAGTTGGTTTTTGTGGGTTGGTGTATTGATATTGGCGTTTTTTTGGCCGATTCCTAATGGGTTGTTGCCATTCCATAGGAATTTTTTGCTGCTCCCCGTTTTTTTTATATTGTTTTACGATGTTTTTTCAGATAAAAAACTTCGGGAAGAGGTGGCAAGACCAATTAAAGGCAAACTCTGGCCTGTCGGGCTGTTGAGTCTATGGTTGTTGATAGTCGGTCTTTTCTTTTCAGGAAAAGGTGTCGGCTATATGGAGCTATATAATGGAAAATGGCTGCGGGTTATTGAAACAGGATTCATGGGGATAGCAATCCTGCCGGTTGTTCTGGCCTATCAAAAAAAGTTGGACGCCGTAGATATTTTCTGGGGTATCATTTGTGCGATGTGGCTCGTGCCACTCGTGCAGATGCTTGACATCATTTGGCTGGGTTTCAAGAGCCACTCCATTCCATGGCAAGAAACACGAATCGCTTACAGTCGGATGGAGTTGAGTGTCCATGTGAATTTGGTATTGTCATTTTTTGCTACGGAACTGACATTAAGAGCTGCGCTTGGCAAATCCTGGTTGTCTGTAAAAACCCCCGTACTGGTTTTTATGTTTGCAGTATGCGTTTTTGTTGACTTACAGCTTGTCACAAGGAATGCCACTGTTGGCATGATAAGTATGGTCGTCTCGAACGTTATTTTCGTGATGCTTTACAGATTTAGGAAATGGGGCACAAAGAAGTTGATACTGGTGGCGTTGGCGGGCATCGTTTTCTTGGGCGCGCTTGTGAAAATATCACTTGTCACCGATCCTCGCTGGAGGTCACTTGCAGAAACTGTGCCTTACTCTCTCGATATCAAAAACTATAAATTTTGGCTAAATAATGAAAAATACCCGCATCCTAGGTTGGCCTCAGGAGAGGAAGTTAGCCTTTCGAATTATGAGCGTCTAGCCTGGGCCAAGGTTGGCATCGAGCTGGTAGCGAAGGAACCTCTTGGTATCGGTATCGGGAATGATAATTTTCATCGACTTGTTGAAAAGCATTTCCAGGAACCATCGACCACGACACAGAGCCACTCGGGGCTGCTGAATTTCACTTTTGCGGCAGGTATCCCGGGTTTGCTTCTTTGGCTAATGCTGATTTTTTCATTTGCGGCGACTGGCTGGAATAGTTTTTATCGTGAAAAGAAGGTAGTTGGACTTTTTCTGTTGATGTTCATTCTTGGGTTTACGTCACGAAGTGTGTTCGATGATGTTTTGCGAGATCACATGCTCGAAATGTTTACCTTTTTCAGCTGTCTGTTACTCGTGATTTGCTACCGGGAAAAGTCACAAGCGGTCGAGTGTTCAGATGGAGGCCCCTCGGCGATGAACCCTCCGGTGGACAGTTGGGGTAAACACAAGAAAAGTTTTTAGGAGTCGTGTTTATGCGCATCGCGCATATCGAGTCATCCATGGACTGGGGCGGACAAGAACTCCGCATCGTCGAACAGACGCAATGGTTGAATGATCATGGCTATCCGGCCTGGATAGTTGCTCGCCCCGGTTCTGCAATTCTCCAGCAGGCCCGCATGAGAGCATTGCCGCTTCTGTCTCTCGAAATCCGCGGTTCGGTAAATCCCACGACATTCTTCTCCTTGCGCCGTTTTTTGGCCGATAATCAGATTGATATTCTTGATTGCCATGGAAATCGTGATAGTACGTACGGAGCCTGGATCAAGTGGCTGACCGGGCGTACGGTGGTGCGCTCCCGTCATGTCACCGATCCCATCGGCGTCAATGCGCTGAAACGCCTGGTTTGGCGCCATGGCAACGATGGTGTGATTGTCACCGCCGGACGGGTACGAGAGATACTCGACGAGGCCGGCCTGGTGAATCCCGAACATGTCTATGTCGCGGTGGCCGGGGTGGATGAACAACGTTTCTCGCCAGACCGGGATGGTGCCGCATTGCGTCAATCCCTTGGTATCCCGGCCAATCACATCGTGATTGCCAATGTCGGCATGATCCGGCCGGACAAGGGGCAACTGCACTTTGTCAGAGCTTGCGCCTCACTCCTGCGGCGGCACAGTGACATCACGTGCATTCAGCTTGGCGAGGCGACGACTCAGACGGAAAGCTACAAGCAAGAGGTAGTGGGCGCCGTACGCACCGATATCGAGAGCGGGCGTATCCGTTTTCTCGGCTATCAGAGTGATATCGAAAACTGGCTGGCGATCGCCGATATGGTCGTTATCGCCTCTGTCGCCACCGAGGCGCAGACTCGTCTGGTGGCGCAGGCGTTCCTGATGAAAAAGAATGTTGTGGCGACCACCACGGGCGGTTTACCCGAAATGATCGATCACGAGCGAACCGGTCTGCTGTGCGAGCCGGGCTCCGATACCGCCCTCGCCACGTCGGTGGCGCGCTTGCTGGATGATCCTGATCTGGCTAGCCGTTTGAGAGAAGCCGCCTTCGATCACGCGCTTCAGTATATGTCTTTCGACTACATGATGCGGGGCATGCTCAATTGTTATCGGGACGCGATGCGGCGTTCGGGGCGAGTGGAGGCCGCATGAAGCGGTTGCGTATCGCCCATCTGATCGATCTGGCCAACGTAGGCGGTGTGGAGACGCTTTACGCGGAGTTTTTGCGTGCTTCACCTCCTGACGGATGGCACGTCGAACATCTGACCGTGGCGGACAGTCCGGAGCCAGCGGCCCGTTTCTCCGACATCGGTCAGCATGGCCGCTACGTCTCCTGGCGCTGCCTGGGGCCTCTGTCTGTGCCGCGCCGGCCGTATGCGTTGCGGGCATGGAACCGTTTGCGCCTCATCCGGCAATTCCGGCCGGATCTTGTGGTGGCGTGGAACCAGTTCACTGACTTCCGGCTTGATCCGGTGGAATTGGGGTGTCCGCTGGTGTACTATGAGCATGGCATGAGCTGGTATACCCACCATCCACGTCAGTTGCAAGGATTCTTCCCCCATGTCGCCTCGGCGATTGCCGTGTCCAGAGCCGGCGCCCGCATGCTGCAGCTCAAGCATCGGGTACCGTTCGATGTGACGGTATGCCCGAACCCGGTTCGTCCCGGATTGTCCGGCCAGAGCCATGTGCCGCGCGGTTTGCCGAGCGGGCGCCCTCTCCGGCTAGGATTCGCCGGCCGGCTTGTTCCCCTGAAAGCGGTTGGGTTGCTGATACTCGCGATCGAAGAGCTGCGCAGCCGGGGCATGCATGCTGAGGCCCGCATCGCAGGAGAAGGGGCCGAACGTCCCGTACTGGAAGCGCTTGTCAAACGGCTTGGTCTGGAGGATCGGGTGATATTCCTGGGTTTGGTCGACGATATGTCGGGGTTCTATCGTTCGATCGATCTTTTTGTGATGACTTCCATGCACGAAACCATGCCTTTGGTGTGCCTTGAGGCCATGGCACATGGTTTGCCTGTTCTGTGCCCGACAGTCGACGGCTTTCCCGAAGTGGTCGATGATGGCAAGACTGGAGCCTGCCTGGCTCCACGTTGGCCGATTGACGACTATGCGCGTGCCACGGGCGCCAGTACCGCTTTTGCTCGGGAGGTTTACGACCCCGACCTTGATTCGCTCGTGCCGACTCGGCTGATGCATCCTGCCGATATGGCCGACGCGCTCCAGTTCATGACATCGACCGAAGAGCGTTACCGGGAACTGAGCGCCGGGGCACTCGCCAAAGCGGCTGTTGCCCACCGCTTCGACGACTGGCTGGCCAGGTTTTACGCGCGGCTTGCCGCCGCGGCCGGCAAGCCGTGACGTTCGACATGGCCAGCGTGGTATTCCGCGAGCGTCGCTCCTGAATAATCTCGCGCCAGATGCGTGAACAGGGCTTCAAGGTCCCGGTAGAGCTCTTCGATATCCGCCTCCGTCCTGAATGTCGGGCTGCCGCCAGGCATGAATTCCGACGAGTGCAGCATGAACTCCAGGTAGTCGGACCCGCCAGCGCCAACCCGGTCGGCGAGTGTGATCATTTCCCTGGCGTTACCTCCACGCGGACGCAACCAGCTCATGGAGCGGGGGCGCGACTTGCCGCGCAGGCGATTCACCGTGTCCTTGAGTCCTTGCACGATAGATGAATATTTCGGACGTGTTGTCATAGGAATTTCCAGCAGTGGCAGCGAGCCGGCTTGGCCGATATCACATTCGTCGAGCCAGTAAGCCGACTCCGGGAATTCTCTGTAGTCGGTTCCTCCCCGACCCTGACGGGCTCCTCTTGTCTGGCTCCAGTCGACATGCGGAGTCACCGAGCAGTCCACCTTGTACCCGTGTTCCACCAGCAGCTTGGCATAGCGGCCGTCGAAGGCCCAGCGTCCGGCGCGGTGGCTGACCATCTTGACCCCGAACGTATCCTCCAGAAGATGGGTCATGGTGGCTATCTTGGCGCGCATGACTTCCAGCGGGTATTCGATCAGGTAAGCTTTGTCCTCGCCACCGTGGTCGGTTTCAGGATGCAGAGGAGGACTGTTCCAGGCATGCAGATGCATGCCGATCTCCGCTGTTTCCCGGGAGATCACGTCCCGGGCGAAAGCCTGGTAGACTGGATCGATCGCCATTTCGTGGTTGGTCAGATAGCACGGCTTGAAGCCGAAGCGTTCGCACAATGTCTGGAAGCGCTCGAGAAAACCGGCGTTGCGGGTAGTCAGCGTGGCTGCATTGCCCCACAGGTCGTCGCCTTCCGTGTCGATGGTGATAAGAAAGTGCTTTTTCATGATGCAGCCTTGGATTGCCCGTTTGCGAGGGCCAAATAACGATCGACGATACTCTCGACAGAGAAGCGCCTCAAGAGTGCCTCGGGAATGGCTGGCGGTACGGTGGTAACTTCGTCGATGGCGCGAGCCAAATCGCCGCAGGACGGCTCGACGATCCAGCGGGCGAGTTCACCTTGCAGAATATCGTTCGGCCCGTCAGGGTGGTAGCGCGTTGAAACGACTGGTGTTCCGCAGGCCATTGCTTCAACCAGCACCAGTCCGAATCCTTCATGATCTGAACTGAGTACCAGTGCCTCCGCCGCGCGCATCCACGGGTAGGGGTTTGACTGAAATCCGGCAAGAACCACGCGTGGCGAGATACCGAGGGCTAGAGCGCGTTGTTTGAGATCTGCCGTTTCCTCATGGCTGCCTTTGCCCACAAGCACGAGCTTTCCGGGATAGTTCGCGCTGGCAAAGGCCTCAAGAAGCCTGTCATGGCGTTTGACCGGATGGAATCGGCCGACGTGCACGATGAAGCGCTCCCCGTCCATTGGGCACGGCTCCATAGCGAGCTGCCGTACGGTGGGAAGATCGACGGGATTATCGATAATCTCCAGCTTTGCCGGCTGTATCCCTCCGCTTTCCAGAATGTCACGGGCTACACCTCGCCCGACGGCAATCAGCTTGTTATTGCCATATGTGTTCTTGAGTTGATGCTTTTTCAGGATTCGAGCCAGTCCGCTCCTGCGTTCCAATTGGGTTTTGGCAACGGCGCCGTGCAGGCAGTACCATGCCCGTGTCCCGAGCGATGACGCGGCGACGATACGGTCGGTTTTGGGCAGATTGGAGATAATGAGTTGTGGCGGCGACGGCAGCCCGGCGACCGCCGCGTCCAGCGCCCTTGCGCGCCGGCGAATCTCGGTCTGGCGGCGCAGCGGCCCCCGGTACCGATCCTCGAGCTGGATAAAGCGCACGCCGTCGGGCAGGGTATAAGCCATTTCCGCGCGTAATGAGATGAGGGTCACATCGAGGCCGCGAGCGAGCATGCCGCCAGCCAGCGTCAGCACGACCTTCTCAGCCCCCCCGCCTGCGAGTCCGTCGATAATGAAAGCGACATGACATACGCTCATGGGCGCTCTCCGGCCAGGAAACCCCTCGCGGCGTCAAGCACCGGCTCGACTGGTATTGCCCGGAGGTAGCGTTCCGTGGTCGACGTGTCCACCGCGTCCGGATCGATCAGCGGGCCGTAATCCGCTGCGTGGATCAGCGCATGCCGGGCCATCCAGGGGTGCCATTCGTTGATTTTACTGGGACCGAACAGCGCGACGATATCGCGGTCCAGAGCGGCGGCCATGTGCATCGGCACCGAATCGACGCCGATGAACAGTCCGGCGCCTTCGATCGCCGCGGCAAGTTCCGTCAGACTCAGTTGGCCTGCCAGCGAATGCACGCGTGGCGATCGTACGCGCCGCAGGATGGCATCCACCAAAGCGAGCTCTTCCCTGACGGGGGCGGCGGTCATGATGATTGTGTGACCATCATCGGCCAGCGACTGGATCACGCTGGCAAAGCGGTCGTCTTCCCAGCATTTGAAAAACCACCGGGAGGCAGGATGGATGAGGATATAAGGCCCGGTCACCCCGAGTGCTTCGAGCTGCCTGCCGACTGTATCGCGATCGCGTTGATCGATCGCCATCACGCAACGTTTATCGGCGGGTGCGGCGGTGATGCCAAGCGTTTCCAGTGCGAGCAGGTTCTGTTCGACCGTGTGAATGGTATTGCTGGGAGCCAGCGGAGCGAGGCGGCTGAACAGGGACGCCCAGCGGTTTCCGCGGCGCTTGGGGTAATCGAATCCCACCGCCTCCTGGCGGGCCAGCAATCTGGCCAGCAGTGCGCCGTTCCATTGGTCGGACAGGTGAATCACCCAATCGTAGCGCCGACCGGCCATCCGGCGATACAGGGAAAGGAGGTGGCAGAGTTTTGCCGCGCCCTTGAGGCCGCGATCCAGACCCCATACCCGGTCGATGTCCGTGTTGCGCGATACGATGGGTATGGTTTCCCGGTAAACCAGAAAATCGATCTGCGCATGCGGATAGCGCATTTTGAGAACCCGCGCGACAGGCGTGCACAGAAGGATGTCTCCATGGTGTCGCAACTTGATCACCAGAATGCGTTTGGGTGGGGCGAGGTCAGTCAAGGTCGAACGGTCCGAAACGGGTTGTAAAGCGATATGGAGGCAAGGATAACGCAAATGGCGTTGCCGGGGGATGAGGAGCGGGGATTCTTTTTATGTTTTATATGATTGGCATGTTTCGGATGGTGCCGTGGCCAGAAACGAAAACACCGGCGCAGAGCCGGTGTCGGAGCAACTGCCGTCTCAGACGGCTTGATGCCATTCAGGTGTTGAACAGGGGATTCATCGGATCCATGTCCCGTCCGTTTTTCTGGATGGTTTTCCAGACATTCTGCCCCTGCAGTCTCGGGTGAACATCCGTCGCCAGTTGCGAATAAGCCTTGACGTCACGGTCCGAGGAGTAGGCCCGGAGCAGGGTGACCTTGGCGGCCAGATTGTCCGGTTCGTCCGCCAGCGCATCGCGCAGCACGCGGACGGCCTCCTTGGTTTTCCCGTAGGCCAGGAAAACCTCGGCCTCCCCGATCGGGTCGATTCCCCTGTCCCGCGGCTTGGTGTAGGAGACCGAGCGCCAGACCTTTCGACACAGTAACAAGGCGGCCAGGCAGCCCAGTCCGCTGATCATGCTTGTCATCATCACGTGTTTTTCCCTCTCTCTACCTTTGTTGTGTCACTGACGGCCGGTGTTGTGGTCATCAGGTGCGCTGTTCCGGAAGAGGTCCGGCCTGAGGGGAGGAGGCGAAGGTGACGATGCGGGGAATGCGATCAGCCTGCACATGGACGAACGCGATCGCCGGTCAGTACCCTGTCCAGCGTGCGATCGTCCACATCCCCTTTCAGTACCGCGCGTCCCAGCCGTTCGAGAAGGACAAAACGGATAGCGCCCTGTTCCACTTTTTTGTCGTGGCTCATCAGTGACTTCCAGTTTGCCACACCCAAGTCGGGCGCGTGTACTGGCAACCCCGCATTTTCGATCAAATATCCAATCCGGTTGCAATCCTGTTGCGAAAGCCATCCATACTCCCGTGACAGTTCGGCGGCCAGCACCATGCCGGCAGCAACGGCTTCGCCGTGCAGCCAGGCTCCGAAGCCCAGCCCCGCCTCGATGGCGTGACCGAATGTGTGGCCAAGGTTGAGCAGTGCGCGGCGTCCCTGTTCCCTTTCGTCTTCGGCGACGATTTCCGCCTTCATCTCGATGGAGCGGCGTACCGCATAAAGGAGCGCATCGTGTTCGCGTCCGCGCAATGCGTCGATATGCTCTTCCAGCCAGGCGAAGAAGGCGTCGTCGCCCAGCAGCGCGTATTTGATCACTTCGGCCAGCCCCGCCGAGATCTCCCTGTCGGGCAGGGTTTCCAGCAGGGAAAGGTCGGCAAGCACCATGCGCGGCTGATAAAACGCGCCGATCATGTTCTTGCCCAGCGGGTGATTGATCGCGGTCTTGCCGCCGACCGATGAGTCGACCTGGGCGAGCAGGGTGGTCGGAATCTGGATGAAATTGGCTCCGCGCTGATAACAGGCGGCGGCAAAGCCCGTCATGTCGCCGATCACTCCTCCGCCCAGCGCGATCAGCGTGATCTTGCGCTCGGCGCGGGCTTCGAGCAGCGCATCGAAAATCCGGTTCAGCGACACCCAGGTCTTGTGCTCCTCGCCATCGGGAAGGATCACCGGGATGCAGGCGATGCCGGCGTTCTCCAGCGCGTTTTGCAACGTGGCGAGGTAGAGGGGCGCCACGGTGGTATTGGTGACGATGGCGACCTGGGGAACGGGAAGGTGGGGCAGGATCAGGTCGACCCGCTTAAGGAGATCCCGGCCGATATGAATGGGGTAACGGGTGTCCGGCAACGCGAGGTCGAGTGTCTGCATGTCAGTTCCTGGGGGGGGTGGGGGATCGGAGCAGGTGTTCGAGTTCCGCGACCAGCAGGTTGACGTTTTGCTGGGTGGTATCGACGACGAGATCGGCGATTTCGCGGTAGAGCGGGTCGCGCTCCCGGTACAGGCTTTCCAGCTTTGCTCTGGGGTCGGCGGTGCGCAGCAGGGGGCGGTTCCGGTCATGGAGGGTGCGGGACAGCAAGTCATCGATGTTGGCGCGCAGGTAGATGACCTTGCCGTGCGTTTTGAGCAGTTCCCGGTTGGCGGGCCGCAGCACCGCCCCGCCGCCGGTCGCCAGAACGATGTTGTCGAGTCCGACAAGATCGGCGATCACCGAGCTTTCCCTGTCCCGGAACCGTTGTTCGCCTTCGATATCGAAGATCGTGGCAACGCGAACCCCGCAACGCGTCTCGATTTCATGATCCGAGTCGTAGAAGGTCCTGCCGGTTCTCCGTGCCAGCGCCCGGCCCACGGTGGTCTTGCCGGCGCCCATCAGACCGACCAGAAAGAGGTTGCCTGCCAAATTATCCATGACAGGCATTGTATCCGAGGCCGCCCGGCCTGTCAGGGGGTGGGCGGAAGCAGGTCGGCGATGATCTTCGGCGTAATGAAAACCAGCAATTCCCGGCGCTTGTTCGCCGCCTGCTTGCTGCGGAACAGGGCGCCGATGCCCGGGATGTCGCCGAGGAGGGGGACTTTCTGCTGAAGGTCGCTCTGCTCTTCGACATAGATACCGCCGATGACCACCGTCCCCCCGTTCTCGATCAGCACCTGGGTGGTGATTTTCTTGGTATTGATGGAGGGGGTACCCTGCACGAGCTGGCTGAAATTGGCCGAGTCCTTGGACAGATCGATGTTCATCAGGACCGTGTTGTCCGGGGAGATCTGTGGGGTGACCTTGAGGCTCAGCACCGCCTTTTTGAACTCGACCTTGGTCGAGATGCTGGTTCCGCTGCCGGTATCGGACTGGTAGGGGATTTCCTGGCCCTCCTCGATGCGGGCCTCGGTCCGGTCCGAAGTGAGCACGTGCGGACTGGAAATGACCTTGCCCTTGTCTTCCGCCTGCATCGCCTGCAACTCGAGTCCGATCACCGCGCTCGCCCCGGCGCGGAACAGGGCCGCCACCGAGTTGTAGGGGGTCTTGATCGGCAGGTTCACGCCAATGCCGGGCATTTTCAGCGTCCCATCATCATTAAGCGTGCTACCTAACAGCATGTCTTTACTGTAGCGGGCAAAACTCAGCTTCACCCCCAGATCCCGGCTGAAATTGTCGGTCGCTTCCACGATGCGCGCTTCGATCAGAACCTGGCGCACCGGTATGTCGGTCTTGCGGATCAGCCCGCGGATCTTGTCGATGACCTCACGGGTATCGTTGACGATCAGTGTGTTGGTTTTGGGGTCGAGCAGCACGCTGCCACGCTCCGACAGCACGGTGCCGCCCTTACTGCCGCCGAGCGAGCGGTCGTCGAGGATTTTCCGGAAATCCTCCGCCGAACGGTAGCGCAGCACAAAGGTGTCGGATTGCAAGGGCGCGAGATTGCCGAGTTGTTGCCGGCTCTCCAGCATCTGCCGGTCATGGTTGGCCAATTCCTCGCGCGGCGCGACGCGAATGATATTGCCCATGCGGCGTTGATCCAGGTCGCGACTTTGCAGAACCAGATCCAGGGCCTCTTCCCACGGCACATCCTTGAGCCTGAGCGTGACCGAACCCGTCACCGTGTCGCTGACCACGATGTTCATCCCGGAGAACTCCGCGATGACCTGGAGCAGATTGCGCACATCGATGTTCTGGAAATTAAGCGACAGCCGGTCAGCACGGGAGGCGGCGGCCTTCGGGCGCGCCGCTGGAGTCGCGGGCGCCTGCGCGGGGGTGTTCAGCCCCGGCTTGACGACCTGGATCGTCAGCTTGCCGTCCGCCTGCCAGCTGGTGAATTGCGCATTGGGATCGAGCGTGACCAGCAGCTTGGCCTTTTTACCCTGGTTGCGGGTCTCGATACGTCTCACCGGAGTGGCGAAATCGGTCACGTCCACGCGTCGCTCGCGCCCCGCCGGGAAACGCTGGCCCGGTAGTCCCACGACGAGGATGGCGCCATTGCGGTGGATATCCGTCACGACATTGCCGGCGGGAAGCGTCAGCTCGATACGCCCCTCGCCGGCCGCGCCCCGGGCGAAGTCGAGCGCGAAAGGCGTCTCCTCCGCCCGGACCGGCGCTGCGATCTTGCTGCCTTCGCCCAGCACGAGCTCAAGCGTGTTGCCTTCCGCCCGGGTGCGCCATGAGGCCTGGCGCGCAAGATTGACGACCAGCCGTGAACGGCCCTCAACCTCGACGGCCGACAGCGAGCCAACCAGCTCTCCTGCCAGTTCCAGCGCCTCCTTGGGCAAGGTAAGCCGGTGCTGGCCAAGATCGAGGTTCAGGCGCGGAGGTTGATCGACCATGAAGGCGCGGGTGTCGCCCGGCGGGGAGTCGAACGTCAGGGTCAGAATCTCTTCCCCTTGCGAAGAGCGGGAGAGTGCCATGCCTGTCAGGGCGGCCATGGCGTGGCAGGGCCAGTGGCCGATGAAAATGGCGAGCGCGGTAAGGAGATATCCTTGGCGGTGTCTCATCGTTTGGGTTCCGGTTCTCTCAGGGCCAATGTCGTAATGCGTTGTGTCCAGGTGCCGTCGGTTCCCCGCAGCATTTCCCGGATGTCCATGCCGTCTTCCCGCACGTTCTGGATGCGTCCGAAGCGGGTGCCGATATGATTGCCCGGCGCGACGCGTTGCACGATGCCGTCCGGCGTGCGGACCAGCGCTTCGCGCTTGCCGCCACGAGTCAGCGTGCCGACCATTTCCAGTTTGTCGAGTTCGTAATTTTCCAGCAGCTCGCGCGGCCGGGCGCTATCGGCGTCTGACGGCAGATTAAGGTACGAGAACTGTGACAGCCGGGCAGGCTCGAACGGGTCTTGCAGCAGCTCTGGCGTGATCTCGTACGCGACGTGCTGCGTGATACTGGGTAGTGGCGCGACCTTGCCGCGCGTGGTGCGCCGGGCATGATCCATCCATTCGTCGAGGTCGTCTGGCGAGCCGCCGCATCCGGCGAGTGTCAGGAGCAGGGTGACGAGCAGGAGGTGTCTCATGGCGTTTTTCTGCCGGTGGCCAGTGGTTTGGTGACGGTCCGCGCCGCCTGTTCATCGGCTTCCAGAGCCCTGAAGGTCCGCAGTTTCGCCTGCAGCGTCATACGACCGGATTTCCCCGGAGCGAGGGTCAGTTCGCTCAGCGTGACGATACGCGGCAATTTCGCCATGTCGGCGGTGAATGCGACCACGTTCCGGTAGGTGCCTGTGACGCGAAGGGAAATCGGCACTTCGGCCAGATCGCCCCTGATGACTTCCGGTTCCGGACGGAACAATTCGAAACGCACGTCGCGCCCCGCGCCGGCCTGATTGATGTCGGCCAGAAGCGACGCGATATTGGAGCGGGTCGGCAATTGACGAATCAGTTGCGCGAGCGCCCCTTCCACCGAGCGCAGTTGTCGTTCCTGTTCCGCCAGGCTGTGGACGGCGCGCAGCTTCTCTATATAGGTCTGTCGCAGCTCGGTTTCCTGCCTGCGCGCGTCGTCCAGCCGGGCGAGCGGCCCATCGAGCAGAAATGTGTAGCCCCCCGCCAGAACCAGCGTGCCCAGCAGCGCGGCGACGAAACATTGCCGCCGCACCGGCCAGTCGGCCATGGTACGCAGATCCAGTTGCCTGAGTTCGTCGAGTGTCATTGACGGGCTCCTTCCGAGGCTGCATGGCGAGTCGGTGCCTGCGACGCTTTTACCGACAGGGAAAATTCGCTGCCGCGCGAAGCGGCGTCGGCCGGATCGCGCAGATAATCCAGCTGCGGGTCGCTCAGCATCGGTCCTTGTCCCAAGAGGATCAGATAGGCCGACACCCGCTCCGCGGACTGGGCCATTCCGGTGACGATGATGCGCTGACCGTCCTGTGACGGTTTGATTTCCTTCAGGTAGACGCCCGGCGGGGTGAGCAGGGAGAACTGCTCGAGCAGCCGCACGGCGTCGTTGCGTCCGGCCTGCAGTTTTTCCACCAGTTGCTGGCGCTCGATCAGGGTCTGTTTTTCCCGATTGAGGGAAGCGGCGCGGCGCAAGGTGCCGTTGAGCGTATTGATGGCGTCTTCAAGCTTGCCGTTCCTGGCCCCCTGGTCGCGGATAGCGGCGTCGATCGCCACGGCGGCGAGGGCGAGCAAGGCGGCCGAAACGAGCACGGCGAGGATCAGGAGCAGCCGGAATCGACGTCGGTGGCCTTCGCGAAGCCGTTCGCGGTAGGGGAGGAGGTTTATCCGGATCACAGGTCGAACCTCCTGAGGGCAAGGCCGGTGGCGACCAGCAGCGAGGGCGCATCGGCCAGCAGATCCTTGATGGCGACGTCACGCCCCTGGATCATGGTGGCGAACGGATTGGCGAGCATGGTGCTGATCTGGGTACGAAGCGCGACCGCATCGTCGAGTCCGGGCAGCAGGCTGCTGCCGCCGGCGAGCAGGATGTAGTCGATCCGTCCGTAACGGTTCTGGCTGACCATGGTGTAGAAGAACTGCAGTGCGCGCTGCACCTCCATCGCCAGGGTGTCGATGAACGGGTGGATCAACTCGGCCTCGACGCCTCCGGGCAGGCCGCTACGCGTTGTCTCCACGCCCAGCCGGCGCTGGATGTCGCGCGTCAGTTGCTGCCCGCCAAAAGTCAGATCGCGGTAATGGAGCTGTTCGCCGTTGCGTACCACGCTGCAATGAATGCGCGAAGCCCCGATCTCGAACAGGGCGAACGTCTGGTCGAGCCCCTGATCGGGCATCTGCAGGCGGATCTGCTCGAGCGCGGTCATCGACGCGAAGCACTCGACATCGACGACGCGCGCCGACAGACCCGCGAGCTCGACCGCGGCGACGCGCTCCTCGACCCGCTCCCGGCGGGCCGCGCACAGCATCACTTCCAGGTCGTCCAGATTGCCCTGCGCGGCGCCCAGCACCTGAAAATCCAGGTTGACTTCGTCGATGGGAAAGGGGATCAGGCCGGCCGCCTCGTTGCGTACCCGTTCTTCGAGAACATCCGCATCGCTGGCCGGGATCGACACCTTTTTGTAAATGGCCATGGCGGTGGGGATCGCCAAGGCGGTCTCCCGGGTGGAGGTGCCAAGCGCCTGCCAGGCGCTGGCGATGGCTTCGGCGATGGCCTCGATGTCATGGAAGGCGCCTTCCTCGACGGCGCCTGCCGGCAAGGGTTCGATACGGTAGCGGTCGAGCCGTATGGCCCTGCCGGTGCGTGACAGTTCGACCAGCTTGACCGAGGAGGAACCGATATCCACTCCGATCAGCGGCTGGGCCGCGGCATGCCGCAAGCCGGCCCGTTGCAGCCAGCCGGCACTTTTCTCAAAAAATTCGGCTAACATGGGCGCTTTGGCTCCCTCTTGGCGGCTATCGATCGGAGGGGGACGGAACGAAACTGTCTTGTCCCGTTGCCCAAGACGTTATAATCCCTTTTCTTGTGACGCTTTTCGACCATTCTATGCTTAAGCGAATCCTTGCCATTCTGGCTGGTCTGTTCATCGGTGGCGCCGTTGTGGCGGCCGGTGCGCTGGCCGTGGCGATCATCATAACCTACCCGACTTTGCCCAGTCTTGACTCGCTCACCGACTACCGGCCCAAGATCCCGTTGCGGGTCTATTCCGGCGATGGCGTGCTGATCGGCGAGTTCGGCGAGGAGCGCCGTTCGTTCCTGCGCATCCAGGATGTTCCGCAACCGATGAAGCAGGCCGTGCTGGCCGCGGAAGACGAGCGCTTTTACCAGCATAGCGGAGTCGACTATATCGGTGTGTTCCGCGCGGCGCTGACCAACCTCGTGACCGGGCACAGCAAGCTGGGCGCCAGCACCATCACCATGCAGGTGGCCCGCAATTTCCTGCTGTCGCCGGAAAAGACTTTCACCCGGAAATTTACCGAGGCCCTGCTTGCCTTCAAGATTGAGCATTCTCTCTCCAAGGATCAGATTCTCGAGCTGTATTTCAACCAGATTTATCTGGGGCAGCGCGCCTACGGTTTCGGCGCAGCGGCGCAGGCCTATTTCGGCAAGTCCATCAAGGACCTGAATATCGCCGAGATGGCTATGCTGGCAGGGTTGCCCAAGGCACCGTCCGCGTACAATCCCATCGTCAATCCGGAGCGGGCCACATTGCGCCAGCAATACGTGCTGCGCCGCATGAAAGATCTGAACTTTATCACCCCTGAACAGTATGACGATGCGATGCAGGTCAAACTTAAGGTGGTTAGTCAGGCTCTGGACAACAGTTTTCCCGCGCAATATGTTGCGGAAATGGCTCGGCAGGCGATGTACGAGCGGTATCGCGAGAAAGCCTATACCGACGGTTTCCGCGTCGTGACCACTATCAACAGCCATGACCAGCAGTGGGCCTACGACGCATTGCGCGCGGGGCTCATCGATTTCGACCGCAAGCACGGCTACCGGGGCCCGGAGAGTTTCATCGACACCCGGGAGTCACAGGGCGAGGATCCGTCCGAAGTGCTGGATGACGCGCTCTCCGAGATCCGCGACAGCGGCGACATGCTCGCCGCGATCGTGCAAAGCGCGTCGCCGGTCGAAGTGCGGGCCTATCTGCGCGGCGGCAAGATCGCCTCGGTCAAGGGGCCTGGTCTCGATTTCGCCCGACGCGCGCTCAATCCACGCCTTCCTGCCGCCCAGCAGATCCGTCCCGGAGCGGTGATCCGCGTCAGGGCCAACGAGAAGGGGTACTGGGAAATCGTGCAGATGCCGGAGGTCGAGGGCGGCTTCGTCTCGCTCGACACCCGTACCGGGGCGATCCGTTCCCTGGTCGGCGGGTTCGATTTCAACCGCCGCAGCTTCAATCACGTGACGCAGGCATGGCGCCAGCCCGGTTCCACGTTCAAGCCGTTCATCTATTCGGCCGCGATCGACAAGGGGCTGCCTCCTTCAACCATCATCAACGACGCGCCATTGACCGTCGACCTTCAGGATGGAACCGGCCAGCGCTGGATTCCGAAAAACGATGACGGCAAATTCCTTGGCATGATGTCCATGCGTCGCGCCCTGACCCTGTCGCGCAACCTGGTCTCGGTGCGTCTGATCAAGGCCATCAGTCCTGACTACGCCCAACAGTACATCCAGCGCTTCGGGTTTTCCGCGAAGCAGCACCCGGCTTATTTGACCATGGCGCTGGGCGCAGGATCGGTCACCGCGCTGCAGATGGCCGAAGGCTATTCGGTGTTCGCCAATGGTGGTTATCGCACCAAGGCCTATTTCATTGACCGCATCGAGGACGCGACAGGCAAGGTGCTGGCCAAGACCGTGCCTGCCGTGGCCGGGCAGGGCGCGCAGCAGGCGATCGATCCGCGCAACGCCTTTATCATGACGAGCATGATGGGCGATGTGGTGCGGTACGGTACCGCTGCACGGGCGATGGCGATCGGACGTCAGGATCTGGCCGGCAAGACCGGCACCACGAGCGATTTCAAGGATGCGTGGTTCGTCGGCTTCAATCCCGGTCTGGTCGCCGCCACCTGGGTAGGCTACGACCAGCCGCGCAGCCTGGGACGCTATGGATATGGTGGAACCGCGGCTTTGCCGATCTGGATCAATTACATGACCAATGCGCTCAAGGGCGTGCCAGAGGTCGACATGCCGGTGCCCGCCGGCATCACGGTGAAGCCGGGGGCCGGCCTGAGGGGGGGCGACGAATATTACTACGACGAATTCCCGAAACCGAATCCGGAAATCCATCTGGATAACCAGGGGACCGTGCCGAGCGACGGGCCGTCCGATGAGGATGCGTCAGCCGCTCAAAGCGATGCTCCGGTGCGGGATGCCGTTGAGAACGTGAAGGAGCAGCTGTTCTGATCTGCTGATCATCCCATCCGCAGGAAACGAACCCGTCACGCGTGCGAGCCGTGACGGGTTTTTGCATTTCGGAGTTGTCCTAATCCACTCTGATGAGGTTTCCGCCAGAATCCGGCTGTCAGATGCAATGCCATAGAGGCAAGGAGCCGGAGTGTTATGAAATCCATCATCGTCGTCGACGACCACCCTGTGGTAAGGCTGGCCGTCAGGAACACCTTCGGGGGGCAGGATGATTGCCTCTTTGTGGGAGAAGCATCCGGACCGGAAGAAATGATGGCGCTGATCCGGCAATTGCCGCCCGATCTGGTGATACTGGACATGATGCTCGGCCGGAACGATGGGTTGACGCTGATTCGCAAGATACGGACGATCGACCCGGAGATCCGCGTGCTGGTGTTCAGCACGCGGGACGATGCCGTGCACGTTGCGCGGGCGCGGCGCGAAGGCGCCAGTGGCTACGTGTCCAAGAATGCGGAGCCCGGCGTCCTGTTGCAGGCCGCCCGTTCAGTGCTGGCCGGTTTTCTGGTTTTTCCCGAAACCGACGGAGCCCGGGGTCATGAACAGATCGCCGTCGCGCCCGATATCTGCCTGAGCCGGCGTGAACTGTCGGTGCTGACCCTGATGGCCGGAGGAATGCGCAACAAGGCGATCGCCGAGCGCTTGTATCTGAGTCCTAAAACGATCAGTACCTACAAGGCGCGCATGCAGGAAAAACTCGGCCTCGCATCAACGCTCGAACTGATCGACTACGCGCGCTTTCACGGTCTGGGCTGACGCCCGCGGGGCTTATCCGGTGCGGCAAGGCGCGAACAGATCAAGGGCCGGCCGGTAAACCGAGGTCTGGATATCCAGCAAACCCAATACGGAATGGAACAGATAGTCGTGCGTATACCGCCGGTCGCTGCGCGCTTTGAGGCAGCGCCCGTCAACCTTGAAATCGTTCTGGAAGTTGGCCGACAGCCACAGCGCCGCGGCGATGTGCTTTTGCTGGTCCGGCGCGACGAAATACGGGGCGCCGTGCAGGTACATGCCGTGTTCGCCAAGCGATTCGCCATGGTCGGACAGATAGATCATCGCCGTGTCGAGATCGGCATTTTTCTTGAGCAACTCGATGGTGCGCGACAGTACGTAATCTGTATATAAGATTGTATTATCGTAAGCGTTTACAATTCCCTGACGATCGCAGCGGTCGAGCTGGCTGGTTTTGCAGACCGGCTTGAAGGTTTCGAAGCGGGCCGGATAGCGCTGAAAGTAGGCAGGTCCGTGACTGCCCATCATGTGCAGAACCACGACCATGTCCTTGCCGGCTTTGTTCGAGGCCTCCCTCAGTCCTTGCAGCATGATTTCGTCATGGCACTCGGTGTCGCAGAACTCCGGTATGGCAAGATCCGTCGTGCTGATCGTCGGAACCCTGTCGCAGACGCCCTTGCATCCTGACTGATTGTCACGCCACTGCACCGCGAAACCGGCTCGCTGAATCACGTCCAGCAGCCCTTCCTGTCCCTTGGCCTTGCTGTCGCTGTACCCTTCGCGGGTCAAATTAGAAAACATGCAGGGCAGCGAGACGGCCGTTTCGGTCCCGCATGACCAGACATTCGGCAGATTGATCACGCCGGGTTCGCGGGCCAGTTGCGGAGTCGTATTGCGGGCATAGCCATTCAGACCGAAGTTTTCCGCGCGGGCGGTTTCCCCCACTACGATCACTGTCAGGCTGCGCCGCTTGCGCTGCGCCCATTGCGGGCCTTTTTTGGCATCCGTGCCCAGGGGCGCGACGACGGTCGGGCGGGTCAGGTAAGTGTCGTTCACGTACCCCCAGGTCGCTTGCAAGGCGTTGGACGGAATCAGCAGCAGGCGGATTTCGCGATGGTTTCGGAACAGCGAGGCGAACTCCTGATAAAACAGCATGGCGATGGCCAGTATCACCGCGAAGCTGGCTATCGCGGACAGTACGCGCACGCCAAGCTCGCGCCAGAAAGGTCTCCACGCGACGGGAAGGCGCCATACGGCTATGGAAGGAATGACTCCGAGGACGATAAAGTACCCCGCCATTTTGAAGGTCAGCAGGTCGAGCGACTCGGCGCGGTTGGTCTCCATGACGTTCTGTATCATGCGCGCATCAATCATCACGCCGTACTGGTTCATGAAATACGTGACGAACGAGGAAAGTACGAGAAGCCCGATCGCCAGCGGTTTGAAGACATAGGGCGATGCGACAAGACTGAGCACCAGATTGTAGTAAGCCAGGACCAGCAGGCCAGCCACGCCGATAAATCCCCAATCCTTCGGACTCACCGGATCGACAAAGGCGATCAGCCGGGTCCAGAAGGGATAGTTGTAGCAGAGCAGCAAAAGGGCCGATACGGCCAGGGTAACGACTTCACTGCGCAGCGGGCGTTTTACCACAATACTCGACTCCGGATTCTTCGACCAGGCGGCCACGAAGGCAAGAGTATGCCTACATGACGGAGGGGCTTCAACCTTGACCCCGATGGCGCGGGGGAGTGTGGCCGCATGGGGACGCCGGATACCGGTCTGTCCTGACTCAGGAATTCGGCCCGTTGCGGATGGAACCCGAAACACCGGTCATGGCCGCGGTCCGTGCGCGCGGCCGTCAGCGGCCCTGTGCCAGTTGCGCGCCGGCATGCCGGTCAAGGCGCCGGAACAGTTGGCACGAGAGGGCGGTCAGCCCGCCCATGGCAACGAACGCGAGGCCATAATCCGCCGTGTGCGGTATGGCGTGACCGTTGGCGAATGCTATGCCTTGCAAGGCGAAGGCGCCAGCCGTGACGCCGAAGCCCGCCGCCAGTTGCTGCGCCACGCTGGAGAGACTTGTGGCGTGGCTCATCCGCTCCGGGGTGACATCGGCAAAGGCGATAGCGTTCAGACTGGTGAACTGCAAGGAGCGCAGGCAGCCTCCGAGCAGAAACACCGCGAGCATCAGCGCATGAGGGGTGCGCGGGTCGAAAAGACCGAAAATCGCGATGGAGAATCCCGCCAGAATGCTGTTGGCGACCAGCACCCGCTTGAAACCGTAGCGTCCCAGGATACGTGAGACGATGGTTTTCATGAACAATGCCCCGATGGCGGTAGAGCAGGTGAGCAGTCCCGATTCGAACGGACTGAAGCCGAAGCCGAGCTGCAGCATCAGGGGCAGCAGGAAAGGCGTGGCGCCGATGCCCACTCGGAACAGAAATCCTCCCACCACACTGGCGTGAAAGGTTGGCGTGCCCAGCAAAGACAGATCCAGCAGCGGATGGCTGCTGCGTCTGAAATGCCGGACATAGAGCAACAGCAATCCCGCGCCGCCCATCGTCAACGCGCCCGACATCGCCGATGAGAGCATGTGCTTGCCTTCGGTTGCCAGCCCCATCATCAGAGCCGACAACCCGACTCCCGACAGCAGAAAGCCCTTCAGATCCAGTGGAGGAACGTTGTCCTCCCGGTGATTCTCGATGAAACGCGCGGCCAGCGCGAAACCGAGCACGCCGATGGGCACGTTGATGAAAAAAATCCATCGCCAGTGAAAATAGGTGCTGATGAAGCCGCCAAGCGGAGGGCCGATCACCGGGCCGAGCAGCGCGGGTACCGTCAGATAACTGAGCGCTTTGACCAGTTCGGATTTGCGGGTTGTGCGGACGATGACGAGCCTCCCGACCGGTACCATCATCGCGCCGCCCATGCCCTGAACGAAACGGGCCAGGACGAAGCCTTCCAGCGTACTGGAAAAGGCGCACATCAGTGAACCGAAGATGAAAACGGCGATCGCCCACCGGAAAATCCGTCTTGCCCCGTGCCGGTCGGCCATCCAGCCGCTGACCGGAATGAACACGGCAAGGCTGACAAGATAGGACGTCAGTGCCAGTTTCAGGGAAATGGGGTCCACCGACAGGTCGCGCGCTATCGCGGGCAAGGAGGTGGAAATCACCGTCGCATCCATGTTTTCCATGAACAGCGCGGTAGCCACGATCAGGGGGGTGAGCATGGCTCGGTCGAACTTCAGCATGGCAGTCGCTAACGGGGTCAGTGGCACTCAGTCTAGCACCGTGTCGGACAGGATATCAGAGGTGTATTGCAAATAAATACTATGCCCTGGACGCGTTGCTTCGCGCGGCGACGGAACCCGCCGGGTGTGCTTCCGGCATTGATCCCGGACGTGGGGCCGGAATGATGGCATGACAGTCTGGGCCGGAGGGAGAAGAGGAGCGCGAGGATGGTCCATGGCGGGACAACCGGCTCCTCTTCTTTGTCGTCAAGGCGGCTCTGTCGCCTCAAGCGATCGCGTAGGCGATGTTCAGCGCGGCGTGGTTTTGCGGCGCCGCATGCGCAAGGTCAGCGCAACCAGCCCGAAGCCCATCAGCGCATAGGTTTCCGGCTCGGGAATCGTGTTGACCTGGGCGACATACCTCAATTCGTTCACGCGCAGCTGGAAAGGATCCGAGTCATTGAGCGAATAATGGAAATCGGTGTTGGTTTGGGTGCCGATCAGCACATAGCCTTTGCCCTTGCGCGCACCACTGAGGATCGCATTTCCGCTCTGGCCGGTGATGAATGTGGTGAAGCCCGCGGCCTGCACCTCGCTATGGGAGAAATTGTCGCCACCCCAACTCGCGCCCGCGCCATTGAAAATCGGGTTGGTGATGTCCTCCGCGTAGCCCCGGCTGGAGTAAGGTTCGCCTTCATTGCCGATCGATGCGCCGAAAACCAGCGAAGTTCCATCGCCCCATACCGCCGCGTTCAGGAACAGGCGTCCTCCCGCGAGCACGTAATTCTCCAGTGCCGAGCGGTTGGCCCTGACGAAGGCGCCGAAATCTGTGCTGGTGTTGCCGCCTCCATCGATATAGAGCGTTGAATACTTGCTGAAGGAGTCGCTGAACGAAATGCGGTTCCACTTGCCGCTGCCAAATGCAATGTTCATGGCGGAGATGTTGCTGTTACTGCCCCACGGCTCACTGCTTCCCGACATATAGGCGATGGTGCTGGACCATGCCGTCCCCGACAACAAAAACATTGCCAGGACCAGACTGCTCACTGATTTTTTCATGAACGCATCCTTAACAATTCTTTTTATCGAAACGGAACTCCCGGCTTCGCATGATGGGGCGGGGCAGGGATAAGGCTTACTTTATGGATCTTGTTAAGTCTGAATGCAATATTTACTGTCAATGCGTTTGGCATTTTCCGGATGGGGTATGGGGGAGGACTGGGTGTGCCATCACACAGGAAAACCCGTTAAATCGGGCCTTCCCGCGCAGGTGATGATCAGGTCAGCGGTGTGTTTTTCTGTTGCGAAGCCGCAACGTCAAGGCAACCAGCCCCATGCCCACCAAGGCATAGGTTTCCGGTTCGGGCACGGCCGAGGTGATGCCCCAGGCCTGGAATTCGGAGACGGAGAAATGGTTGTCGCCTCCCGCCGCCAAGATGGAGAAAGCCGTGGCGTGAATGGCTCGGTTCAATGTGTACGAGCGGGTGTTCAGTCCCCACCTTGTCGGTAAGTCTAACGTGGTCAGATTATGCCAAGTGTTCGATGTGTCCCGGTAGCGAATAGTGTAAAGGTCATTGCTGTCGGCCTGCAGCAGGATCGATTGCACCAGCGATGAACCACGCAACGCGATGGTGATGCTGTCCTGACGTGGTGGGCCGGCCCAGAATACCGTGCCGGTATTCCATTGCCGCCCGTTAGGCAGCAGGATGCCGTCAGTGATGCTCGCTGCCGGAGCGAGGACGGAGCCGCCCCATCCGCCGGCGTTGCCGAAATGGTTGCCCTGCAGCGTGACGCTGCTATTGAGCGCGACATTGGTCAGCGCCGCTTGTGCCGTGCCGATACTCAGGGCGGTCATGCCCAGAAACAGAAGTGTTTTCATGGTGTCGGATCTCGGTAATGATGATGGATGAATCGTCGGACTCTCCTGCTGCCTCGAGCGGCTTTCTGTGAAAACAGATATGCGAGTTCATTTAAAGATGGTAGAACAAAAATATATTTTTCCAGCTGGCATTATGGACGGGGCGGATGAAGACAAACCGTATGTCAAGTCTTTTTGGATTGTTTATCATTTTTTTATGAAAATTATTGCCAGGGGATTGATGGGTAAAGTGATGGTAGATTGCACGGGTATCCATTATGAATCTGTGCCGATTGCGCAGCTGAAGGCCCATGCTTTTCTTGCTCCGACTCTTTTGCCGCATGTCCGCGGTGCTGGCGCTGGCCGCCGCCGGAGCGTCCGCGCACGCGGACCTGATCTCCGTGCCGGACCGCATCGTGGCCAAACCGCGCTGTGCGCAGGCTGGAGCATTGCTCTCCAGGGACTTTGTCGCGTGCCCCTCATTTGACGAGCAGAGCAAACCCCCCCTGCGCGTTCCCGGCGCAATGCCGGCGCTGGCGCTGCTGGCCGGGCAGGACATTCTGATTCTGGCTGGGCTGGGGATGCTGGTTCTTGTCGCGCGTCGGGCCAAACGCAAGGGGATGTGAACGCCACTAGCGCGATTGGCCGCAGGCACGGGGTGCGGCATCCCCGTCTTTTCCTGATCCTGTCGGGAGTGGGTAACCGATGCGTATCACCGATATCCGCGAGCTGACCATTCCTCTTTCCCGCTATGCTGATCCGGCCCTGCCCGGGAGCGGACTGACAACGAGCATGGTGGCTGTCGCTACCGATCTGAGGCATGGCGACCGACCTGTTGTCGGCTATGGATTTGCGTCGATCGGCCGTTATGGCCAGGGCGGTCTCATTCGCGAGCGCTTCGCTCCGCGTCTTATCGGTGCGGCTCCCGATACCTTGCTTGACGCGGCAGGGCAACGCCTCGATCCTGCCCGAGCCTGGGCGGTGATGATGGCAGGAGAAA
The DNA here is from genome assembly GCF_018802605.1 of Paludibacterium paludis. Taxonomy (NCBI): domain Bacteria; kingdom Pseudomonadati; phylum Pseudomonadota; class Betaproteobacteria; order Neisseriales; family Chromobacteriaceae; genus Paludibacterium; species Paludibacterium paludis. The sequence continues at coordinate 519,030 of NZ_CP069161.1, forward strand.
AACCCGGTGGCCACGGTGAGCGGTGCGTGGCGGTCGGGGCGCTCGACATGGCTCTTTGGGACGCGGCGGCAAAAGCCGCCGATTTGCCGTTGAGCGTGTTGTTGGCCGACTACCTGGAGCGAGATCCCGAACCGGAAGTGAGGGTGTACGCGGGAGGCGGCTATCCGTATCCCCTGAACGATCTTGAACGGCTGGCAGATGAAATGCGCATCTTCGCCGATCAGGGGTTCACCCATGCCAAAATCAAGACGGGAGCCGGCCTGGAAACGGACTTGCGGCGGATCGAAACCGCCGCCGCGCAGCTTGGCGGTTCGGAGCGGTTGGCCGTGGATGCGATGAACCGCTATACCCCGCAGCAGGCCCTGGCCGCAGCCGGGGCGCTGGCCGGTCATGGCCTGTGGTGGTTCGAAGATGTGTGCGATCCACTGGATTTCGATACCCAGTCGCTGATCGCGGCAACTTATCCAGGGCCGATCGCCGCCGGCGAGGCGCTGTTTTCCGTTGCGGAGGCGAAATTGCTGGATCGCCATGGCGGATTGCGGCGCGAGCACGACATCCTGGTGTTCGATCCCGTTCATTGTTATGGCCTGACCGGATATCTTGATATTGTCGGGTATCTGCTCGACCACGGTTGGCCGCGTCGGGCATTCTGGCCCCATGGCGGACATTTGTTTTCCCTGCACCTTGTCGCCGCCCTGGGGCTCGGTGGCGCCGAGATCAACCCGCTGGCTTTTGACCCATTCCGGGGCGTGTTCCCCGGTATTCCCGTCGAGAACGGCATTACCAGACTTCCTGACGCACCCGGCATCGGTTTTGAGCTGCACGGGCCTGTCTGGTCGGTGTTCCGCGCGTTGGGCCTTGATTGATCGGGCGGGCGTGTCGGTCTGACACGATAGTTCTCCGGTCAAAACGCTATTGTTGTTCCTTACTCTTAGCATAAACTTCAAGCATGAAACATTCGCAAGTGCAGGTGGGCGCTTCCGCTGCTCTCGTGCCATTGCCCGATCACTTAGGAGGGGAAACATGGCTAAGCGATGCGCTGGATCAATTGTCGCCATCTGCCTTGCTCACGCATGTTTTGCCGAGGAAGTGGTTATTTCCATTCAGTATCGTGATAAGCCGCCCTATAGCTACAGTAAGGAAGGACGGCCTGCCGGTTTTCTGCTTGAGCGCACCGTGGAGATTTTACGCCGCGCAGCCGTGCCAGCCAAATATGAGCAAATCCCGGTAAAACGCATTGTTCAGGATATTAAAGACAACAAGAAAACAGTTTGTTCTCCGGGATGGTATAAAATTCCCGATCGCGAGGTCTTCGCCCAATTTACGCTGGCAATTCATCAGGATAAACCACAGATTGTATTGGCCAATGTGCAAGTGGCGAAACAGATTCAATCTATGAGTACGTTTAAATCTTTATTAAACAATAAAGATTACCGTCTTGGTATTGTGTCCGGCGTATCCTATGGTCCTGATCTGGATGGCATGATTAATAATGCGACAACCACTGCGATGGATTCCAATGTGACGCCGGATGGGCTTGCGCGCATGATTGCCATGCATCGTGCCGATTATATGATTATCGATGTGGAAGATTACAATTTTTTGCTGCAAAAAAAGGAGATAGATACCGATAGATTGGTCGTATTGAAATTCAAGGATATTCCTGAAGGGCTTAGGCGTTACATTATGTGTAGCAAAAATGTCAGTGCAGATATCATGCAGCGGATCAATCGATCCATACAAACGGTAGTTCCCGGTTTGTCTCCGTAGCTGAATTTAAAAAAACACGATTTTTCCATCCGTTAGCCAGCGAGATGGAAATGAGTTAGGCTTGAATCACACGATTTCCTGTTGTTTTTCAATATTCTTCCTGTTTTTTTCCTCTCTATTCAATCCCCATGGTCGGCAGTTTCATACGTTTCCGTTGTTCCGAGCGATATTTCCTTTGTCGTTACCGTTGAGTTGCTGCAGTACGCGTTTTGCTTGTGCTCTCCATGGATACATCATTCCCGTAATGGGGGGTATGTCAACATGGCGTGGGTAGCCATGGGTTTTTAGGTTAAATAACTTGCGTTTGATAAAAATATAGCTCAAATGTTTTAATTATATAAATGGTATAAAAGTCGCGATATTGATCTGTCCACAATGACAGTTTTGATAGATAAGTCGTGTTTTTATATTGACGGTGATTTTTTCTGTTGATTAGTATCAACCGGCAGCCTGGGTTTGCAGTCATTTTTCTGAGTGATACTGTTTGCCGTATATCGGTTATATTTTCTGCTGCCACGTTGCTATTTTTCGTTTTTAATCAGTTAAAGGAGGTGTTTTGTGAAAGTCAGGAAGATTGTCGTGAAAATCAACGATAAAGAATTCACCTGCGGAAACTATAACAAGTAATCGAGGTGCATGACGGGCAGCCAAGGCCTGGCGGACCATCGCACAATACATGAACATGAAAATAGCGTGCAGCTACCATGCCGGATTTATGGATAACAGGACGATCCGCGTTCCCGATGTCAGTCTCATGGAAGTGGGCCTGGCTGCCTATAAACATGTATTTTCAGAAGCTAAACATCTTGATATCGAGTATCGCGGCGATATCTCCTTGCATGTCGCTCGTTCACCGATCACAGAGGCGGCCGTTTTTCAGAATGCCTTCATTCAGGAGAAGCTTGCCGGTATCGGGAAGGACGCCCGAGTGGTCAGCATCGGATTTCATCTGTGCGGCGACCGGCGCGACAATATCGGGGCTTACGGGTTTTCCTCGCATTACCGCTGCTCGGCCGGCGCGGAAAATCGCGCGACCGCCTTTATCGCCAGGGTGACCGCCGCCACGGGAAAACCCGTCTGGATCGAGAACGCCAATTTCTATTCGGCATCGCCGGCCGAAATCGTCGCCAACTGGAAAAGCATTGTCCGTATCGCGGAGCATTCCGGCGCGAGCCTGATCATCGACCTCTCCCATTTGATCATCGACTGTCTGAACAATGGTGTATCGCCCGATATTTGCCTCGGGATGATCCCGTGGGACAGCGTGGCCGAGTTGCACCTGTCGGGCATCGTCGAAGGCCGGGATGGCGCCTTGCACGATGGGCACGGTAGTCCGGTCGATCACCGAGTGTGGGCGATGCTCGACACGCTGATGCGCTACGGACTGGTCGGCGGCGACATCTACCTCAACATCGAGCACAGCGACTCGGCGTGGCTTGCCGATCCCGTGGCTTATCGCGCCGATTTTGCCCGGCTCGCTTCACGGCTTGCCGCTCCCTCACGCACGAACGGTGGCAAGAATGCGCTTGGTTATGCGCGCGCCTACCTGAAAACCCTGCTGAAAAACGCCATCGTCAACTTCGACGAGGTCGTGGAGTTGTCCGGTATTTCGGAGCGGGAGTTGCTCGATGGTTGGCTGAGCCACGTCGACGCCACGAAAAAACGTCTCGCGCTGTCGACCGAGGAGATGGATTCGCTGATCCGCCGCGAATCGATCGTGTTCACTGATACTTTCATCGACTATATCGAGAGCCGCTTCAATGAAAACAGGGATTAATTGGTCCGGCCAGCGTGACCTGCCCACCGTCGCATCCTTGCTTGGCAGCGGCGAAGTGGATTTCGTCGAGATCGTGATCGACAACTTCCTGCCATGCGACCCAGGCTCGCTCCTGTCCATCCTCGATGGCACGCCCTGCGCTTTTCACATCATGAACTCCCGCTTTCTGCATGCCCGTCCGGGGGCGTTGCGCGATATGGCCAAGCGTGTGCGCGAGCTCGACGCCGCGCTGTCGCCCTTGTATGTCTCGGATCATCTGGGCAAGTTTTATTTCCGGGGACAGGCTTTGCCACAGATGCTCGAGGTCGACTACGTCCGGGACGGGGCATGGTGCCGGGACAAGCTGGCGCTCTGGCAGGATTTGCTTGGCCGGCAGATCTTCATCGAGAATTATCCGTCGATCATTCGGCAGCCGGCCGCCCAAGCGGCGTTTTTTGCGCGATTGATCGAGGCGACGCAATGCGGATTACTGTTCGACATATCCAATGCCGTGATCGCCGAGATCAACACGGGAGAATCCGCCGGCGACTGGTCGGCTCTGTGGCGAAATACCCGGCATTTTCATATCGGCGGATTTGCTCCGGCGGCATTTTCCGTGCGATGCGCGGTCGATACCCATGATCGGGGCATCGATGAGCGCGCCTTGCTTCTGGCGGAAGTGGTGCTTGGCCGCGTGAAGAACGTGACGGTCAGCGTTGAACGGGATGACCGCTTCGATGCGGAGGAATGGCTTGCCGATGTGCGCAGAATCGGAGCACTCCGCGGTGATCTCTGAGGTGTGCCGCGCGCTTGCCGATCCCGCCGCTCCCGTGCCGGTGTGTGGCCGGGCGAGGGGGTATCTGGCCCTTCTTGCCTGCGCCTGGCGCGATCCTGTTGTCGCCGCTGTACCCGGTATCTCGGACCTGATGGATCTTGCCGACGAGAAGGCATGGGCCGGATTTCTCGGCTGGTGCCGCCTGCGCCGCGCAATGCTCGACTGGCGCTTTGGCGTATCGTTGCTCGCGTATCTTCTCTCGGAATACCGGGCGGTGCCCGCTTCGCTCGCCGAGCATCTGTTGCTGTTTGCCTGTTCGCAGTGGACCTACTCCGACAAGGGGCCGCATCACGGCATTCTGATCGCGTCCTCGCTGGATTCGCGCCGGCTGTGCGCCGCGGAAAAGAGTACCGATGCCAGGTTGGAGCGCGAGGTTTTCGTGTTGAGCCTCGACTCGGATGTGGAGGTGACGGGCGGATTCGCTTACGCCACTTACCGGCGGGATGACGATCTGCCGAGCGTATTGCAGCGAGACTGGACTGCATTATGAATCACCCGGCCATACTCCGTCAGGCATTGACGATCTCTGCCTCAAGGCTGATCTCGCTGAGCATGGCCAGCACGGATCTGATGGTGCTTGGCCGGATGGCCTGGCGCGATGCCTCCGATTTTGCCCTGGCCAGTCAATGGGCGCAGGTGTTCGTTGTTCTGGCTGTGACCCTCAACGTCGGAGTGGTGTTGGTCTACCGCGCCGGGCGGGTCGTGGATTCGCGGCTTGCCGGCCGGATCGCGGCCTATGCGCTGGCGGTTGGCGGGGCGCTGTGCCTGGCGAGCCTTGCGCTGCCCTCCATGGCGGGTTTTTCCAGTTCGGCGCGCGCCATCTATCTTGTGCTGGCGGCGGGCCTTGTTCCCATGACCCTGCACATCGCCTGCTGCCATCTGCTGGAGGCGGAGGGCTTCGCTCCGCTGGTACTTTGCGCGACAGCCGCCCTGGCGTGCCTGAATGGGGTGCTGGATGTTGTGTTCGTGGCATGCGACGCCGTTCCGTCCGGTATCGCTGTCGCGTTGTCCACGACCGTGGTTCGGGTTGCCGGTATGGTGCTCGGCTGCGCCCTGGTCGCGTCCAGGCTGGGAATCCGGTGCAAGCCTGACTGGTCGGCCGACACCTCGAAAGCCCTGTTCGGCTACGGCCGAAGCGAGGCCGCCACCGGACTGGCATTCACCGGTGGCCTGGCGCTGTTGTGCACCGCGCTGGCCGCGCAATCCGGCCAGGCATCGTTCGCCCGTTTTGGCATCGCGCTCAACTTCATGAATACCGTGTCCATCCTATTCACGGGATTTTCGTTGTCGCTGACCCAGTACTTCGCCAAGCGGATGCCGCCCTGGCAAGACCGCGTTGCCGGTGTGCTGGCTCTGTCGCTGGTCTACATCGTTGCCTGGATCGCGGTTCTGCTGCCGTCGTGCGGGCTCGTCGCTCGCTGGTATCTGGGCCGTGCCGACGGCGCGCTGGCCGGTTTATTCGCGGCAGGACTGGTGGTCGTTATGCTCGACGGTATGGCGCAGATCCTGATCGGCCTGCTGCGTCTTGCCGGTCAGGTCGCCGTGCCGCCGATGTTCCGGTTGTCGATGGTGGTGTTTGGTATCCCGCTGTCTTTGCTCGGTTTCGATGGTGAGAATTTCGGCTGGGTCATGGCCGGGCTGGCGTTCGGCAATGCTGTCGCCACGTGTCTGGCTTTCTCCGCCTTGTATGTCACCTGTCGGCGTACCGGCGCAGACGAGCAGGGCCAGTGATGCGATGGCGGCGCCAAGCAGGCTCAGATGGTCCAGACCGAACCCCCAGTCCAGCGCCAGCCCGCCGGCCCAGGCTCCCAGGGCATTGCCAAGATTGAACGCCCCGATATTCAGGGAGGAGGCCAAAGGCGCGGCCGCGCCGGCCTGACGGATCACCCGGCCTTGCAGCAGCATGCACACCGAGAAGGCGGCGGCGCCCCAAAGCGCGACCAGCGCCAGGGCGGACGGCAAGTGATGGCTCTGTACATGAAAGCCCAGCAGGCAGAGGGCCGCCGCGCCGAGACTGCCCAGAAGGCTGGCGGTGAGCCGCCAGTCGCACAGGCTGCCGCCGATCCAGCCGCCCGCGGCGATGCCGAGGCCGCACAGCAGCAACGCCGCGCCGCCAGAGCGGACTGGTAGGGCGCTGACCTGCAGCAGGATCGGCAGCAGATAGGTGAAGAAGCTGAACATGCTGGCCGACGCCAGGACACTGCACACGAGAACCGGCCATACCTTGCCCGGTAAGCGGGGAAAATCTGGGGAGGCGCCGGAACGGGGCGGCTGTGCGGGTACTCTGGCGCGCATCAGCAGCAAGGCGGCGACTCCCAGGAGCGCGACGGCGGCGAAGGTGGCTCGCCAGCCTGCCCATTGGCCGAGCAGGGTACCTCCCGGCACGCCGAGGATGTTGGCGAGCGTCATGCCGGAGAAGGTTAGCGCCATCGCCCGGCCTGCCATGCCCGGTGGCGCCAGCCGCGCGGCCAGGACTGCCGATGCGCCCATGAAACTGGCATGGCTGAGTGCGGTCAGGAGGCGCGCCGCCAGCAGGCTGTAAAAACCGGGAGCCAGCAGTGCGGCGAGGTTGCCGGCGATGAATATCACCATCAACCCTGTCAATGCCCGCTTTTCTTCGCAGCGCGCGATGGCGCGGGCCAAAAGCGGACCACCCGCCACGACACCAAGAGCATAGGCGGAAACCAGATAACCGGCGCGCGGCAAGTCGATGGCAAGGTCGGCGGCGATGTCCGGCAGAAGGCCCATGATCACAAATTCGGCGGTGCCGATCGCGAAGGTGGCGACGGCCAGTGCGAGCAGGGCGGGTGAGACGAGACGTGGTGGAGTCATGTCGGTGATTTCAGGAATGGCGGGACTGACAGATTAGCGGCCCTCCCCCGCGGCAAACAGCGGCCTGGCGCTCCGCATTGTGCGGAGCAGGACATCGGGAATGCGCTGCCGGCCGCGGAAAATGACGTTAAACTGGCGGACGGGAGGTTGTGACCGTGTTTGAATCGCTAAGCGAGTTGTCGGTGTTCGTCACCGTGGCGGAGCAGGGAAGCTTTGTCGGTGCCGGTCGGGTCTTGGGCGTATCGGCCTCCGCGGTAGGCAAGCGCGTCAGCCGGCTGGAGGCGGAACTGGGGGTGCGGCTCATGCAGCGCAGCACGCGTTCTCTTGCGCTGACGGAGGAGGGCGAGCGGGTATTGCAGGGCAGCCGCGAGATTCTGGCGCGGGCCGCGGCGCTAAGAGGCGACGTGCGCCAAGCCAGGGAGGCGCCTTCCGGCACTTTGCGATTGAGCCTGCCGCCGATCGGCGGCGTGCTTATCGCGCCTCTTGTCGAGTTTCAGCGTCGTTATCCGCATGTGGCGCTGGAGCTGGATTATAGCGAACGCAATGTCGACATCATCGAAGAGGGGTTCGATGCGGCGATCCGGGTGGGGGACCGCTCGGACAGCAAACTGCGTGGCCTGGTCTTGCCCGGATTCCGTCGTCTTCTGGTGGCGGCGCCATCCTATCTTGCCGCTCATGGAGAACCGGAGACGGTGGATGATTTGGCGCGGCACCGACTGATTCATTACCGTTCGCCCAACAGCGGCAAGCTGGAAACCTGGCCTGTGGGCGGTGAGTTGCCGCAATCGCTGGTGTGCAATAGCGTGCATGCGCGGCTGGAATTCGCGCTGCAAGGTTTGGGCATCGCCTGCCTGCCTGACACGTCGGTTCGCCGCGAGCTGGACAATGGCAGTCTGACCGCGCTGCTGCAAAGTGAGCGCGGCGAACCGGTGCCCTTGCAATTGCTCTGGCCGTCGTCGCGCGGCGCGGCCGCTCGCCTGCGGGCGTTGATTGCCTTTCTGGGCGACTGGTCGGCGCATGCCCAGGCGCTCTGTGGATAGTTTTCCATGCGCGGCCAGCCTGTGGGTAACCATGGAACATGGATAATCAGCGTGCTGACTCTTCGCTCTGGGCGGGTTTTTCGCCGGGAAGTTAACGTCTCCGTTCGCCGGATGGCCGGGGCTCCGATTTGTGCGTGAGTCCTATGGCGCTTCTTCCAACGTGACCGTATTTCTTCACTGAGTTTGTCACTTTCAGGGGCGTTTCTAAACCGCCGCCGCGCCAGGGGGTGATCGGCTCCGCTAGCTCTGATAACTGCCGAACTCCGCGAAGAGCCTGAATCTCCCCCTGCTACTCCCCGAGTTCCTCAAAATCCAATTGGCACTCTTCGGAGCGTACTGACAACAAAAAACCCGCAGCGCCTTGGCGGGTGCGGGTTTTGTGGTACTTCCCGGATTGTGTCGGCGCTTGTTTTGGCGCCCCCGACAGGAATCGAACCTGTAATTGCCCCTTAGGAGGGGGCCGTTATATCCATTTAACTACGGAGACTCTTGATCAGGCGCTGCGACCAACCGACAGGGCGGCCAGTTCGATCATCGCTTTCTTGGCGTCGCTGTCGGGCAGACCGGCGATCGCGGCGATGGCCGCGTCGGCCGCCTTGACCGCTTCGCTGCGCGCGTAATCCAGCGCGCCGCAGGATTGTACCGCACAGAGCACCTCCTGGAAAAGATCGCGAGAGGCTTCTTCGATGGCGCGCCGCACCAGCGCGGCGGCGGCGGGTGCGCCATTGCGCATCGTGTAGATCAGCGGCAGGGTTGGCTTGCCTTCCGCCAAGTCGTCCCCCAGGCTCTTGCCGATGGTTTCCGCGTCGCCGCTGTAGTCCAGAACGTCGTCGATGATCTGGAAAGCGGTGCCAAGGTGCGTGCCGTACTCGGACATGGCGCGCACGCCAGCTTCATCCGCTCCGGCAATCAGGGCGCCGACGCGACAGGCCGCTTCGAAGAGCTTGGCGGTTTTGTAGCGGATCACCTGAAGGTAGCCTTCCTCGGTCACCTCGGTATTGCCGATGTTGAGAAGCTGCAGCACCTCGCCCTCGGCGATGATGTTGGTGGCTTCCGACATGACTTCCAGAATCGCCATATTGTGCGTGGTGACCATCATCTGGAAGGCGCGCGTATAGAGGAAGTCGCCGACCAGCACGCTCGCGGCGTTGCCGAACAGGGCGTTGGCCGTTTCGCGCCCGCGCCGCATGTCCGATTCGTCGACCACGTCGTCGTGCAGCAAGGTGGCGGTGTGGATGCACTCGATCATCGCCGCCAGTTCGAAGAGGTGGGCGTCGCCGTATCCGAACGCCCGGCCCGACAGCAGGGTCAGGATGGGACGCAGGCGTTTGCCGCCGGCCGAGATGATGTACTCGGCGACCTGGCGAATGAGAATGACATCGGAGTGAAGTCGTGCCCGGATCACCCGGTCGACGGTTTGCATGTCTTCGGCAACGAAGGTTCGGAAAAACGGGGTTGTGGACACGTTGTTAGCCAGTTGGAAAGAGACGCCTCAAACCCTCGGATAGTACCAGAAAATGCTCTCGAGATTGAACCTGTGACCGCCATTTCCGCTAAGTTCATGAAAAAATTGACATGTTTTGTTCTTCGGGCGTAGAATGCTCGGCTTCCTGCTCAATTGGGCGGGATTATCCAGATTCCATTAGGAGCTTCCGAATGTATGCGGTCGTAAAAACTGGCGGCAAGCAGTACAAAATTGCCGTTGGCCAAAAACTTAAAGTAGAACAGATACCTGCAGACATCGACAGCCAGATCGTACTTGAAGAAGTGCTGATGATTGCTGACGGTGAACAGGTTCACGTGGGTACCCCGCGCGTTGCTGGTGCAACCGTTACCGCCACCGTCGTGGCGCACGGTCGCGGCGAGAAGGTCCGCATCTTCAAGATGCGTCGTCGCAAGCACTACCAGAAGCACCAGGGTCACCGTCAGAACTACACCGAAATCCGCATCGACGCGATTTCCAAGTAAGGATAGCAAGACATGGCACACAAGAAAGCAGGCGGTAGCTCCCGCAACGGCCGCGATTCCGAATCCAAACGCCTGGGCGTCAAGGTTTACGGCAGCGAACTGATTCCGGCCGGTTCGATCATCGTGCGTCAGCGCGGCACCCGCTTCCACGCTGGTGAAAACGTCGGCATGGGCAAGGATCACACCCTGTTCGCCAAGGTTGACGGCTACGTTCAGTTCACCGTGAAGGGCGCGCTGAACCGCAAGACCGTGACCGTGGTTCCGTACACGGGCGTTGACGGCGAGTAATCGTCACCCCTTGTCAAAAAGCCCTATCCTTGGTGGTAGGGCTTTTTTGTTGTCATGAGGCGCCAGGCGTGAGGGCTGTGCGGCACAACCCTCACGCCTGACTCCTCGTCAGCGTCCCGGAGGATGAGATGAAATTTATTGATGAAGCCCGGATCGAAGTGATCGCGGGCAAGGGCGGAAATGGCGCGGCCAGCTTCCGCCGGGAAAAGTTCGTGCCGTTCGGCGGGCCTGACGGCGGAGATGGCGGCAAGGGCGGCAGCGTGTATGCCGTGGCCGACGAGAATATCAATACCCTGGTCGAATACCGTTTCGTGAAGAAATATCAAGCGGAAAACGGTGAAAAGGGGCACGGTTCGGACCGTTATGGCAAAGGATCCGACGATATCGATCTGCGCATGCCGGTCGGTACGGTGATTTACGACATGGATACCGAGGAAGTGATCGCCGATTTGACCCACCACGGCCAGCGTCTGCTTCTGGCCCGCGGGGGCAAGGGCGGTCTTGGCAACCTGCACTTCAAGTCGTCGGTCAACCGCGCGCCGCGCCAGTTCACCAACGGCGAAGAGGGAGAGCGCCGTTCGCTGCGCCTGGAATTGCGCGTGCTCGCCGACGTCGGCCTGCTGGGCATGCCCAATGCCGGCAAATCCACCTTCATCCGCTCGGTCTCCGCGGCCAAACCCAAGGTCGCCGACTATCCCTTCACCACGCTGCATCCCAATCTGGGCGTGGTGCGCATGCAGGATACCCGCAGCTTCGTGATCGCCGACATTCCCGGACTGATCGAGGGCGCGGCCGAGGGCGCGGGTCTGGGGCACCGCTTCCTCAAGCACCTTGGCCGTACCGGTCTGCTGCTGCATCTGGTGGACATCGCGCCGTTCGATCCGGATGTCGACCCGGTGCGCGAAGCCCGCGCCATCGTCAACGAGCTGAAAAAGTACGACGAAGAGTTGTACAACAAGCCGCGCTGGCTGGTGCTCAACAAGGTGGACATGCTGCCGGAAGAGGAGCGCGAAGGCGCCGTGCGTGCCTTCCTCGACGCTTTTGGCTGGGACTATCCGCAACCGGACGACGCCTACGGTTTTGATGTGGATACCCCCCGGGTGTTCACCATCTCCGCGCTGACCGGCGAGGGCACGCGCGATGTGACGCAGGCCATCATGGCGTATCTCGAGGTGATGCGCGAGCGTCTGCGCGCCGCCGAAGAAGCCGCCGCGGCGGCCGCCGAAGCCGAGAAGGCCGCGCGCAAGACGGCCCGCCAGCAACAAACCCTGATCATCAAATCCCAGCCGGAGATTGACGAATAAGGGGTGTCTGGGGACAATCCGGTTTTAACCCGAGCCGGATTGTCCTTGGAATCGCTATCCTCCTTCTTTCAGCCCGACATCGATCCCGCTTCGCTCCATTCCGTGCAGCGGCTGAACGATGCCTGGCCTTACCTGTCGGCTTTCATCACCCTGTTCCGCGGCGGCGACGAGGAAGTCCTGATGCGACTTCTGGTGCTGCGTGAGCTGGGCGCGCGCGCCGAGGCGCCGTTCTGGACCCCTCAGGAGCTGGCCCAGCGTTTCGCCTATCTCAATCCGGTCAAGCTCGACACCATCCTCAAGCGACTGCGCGAGGGCGGATTGCTGGTCTGGGAAACCGACACCGGCCTCTATCAGCTCTCCGAAGGCGCGCGCATCGCCATGGCGGCACTTGCCACGTTGATGGATGTGACCGGCGATGATGCCGAGCTCGGCTATCTGACCAGCCAGGTGGCGGCGGGGCAGGCGGTCGGCCAGGTCTCCGAAGAGGCGCTGCGCCACCTGCTGGGACGACTGAACGAACTTTACGCCGAATTCGAGGACGCCCTCGAGTCGCAATCGGAGTTCCGCATCCGCGCCGCCCAGCCCCGGCTGGAGGCCGTATGGCGCTGGGTCGCCAAGTCCACCGACGTGGTGCGGCAGCTGACGGCCGACGACACCCTGACGCTGACGACCCTGTCGCGCGCCCAGGCCATCGCCCTGGCGCAAAGCCGCATGCTGGCGCTGGCTGGCACGTTCGAACGGCGCCTCGCGCAATTGGCCGCGCAACGCGTGCACCTTGGCGCATCGGGCCTCACGTCGACCGATATCGCCGCCTGGCTGCGCAATGCCGGCGCCGCCGACCTTGCCCGCCTCGTCGCTCCGGCCATCGCCGCGTGCCCGGAACCGGCCTTCCTGTCGACGCCGGAGCTGGCCGACGTGGCCGAGTACGAACTTCTGGCGCGAGAGCGGGCCAGGGCCGACGACACGGTCTTGCCAGGCGCCGAAGCGGCCCCAGAGGCCGATGCGCCGGAAGTCGAGCGCCTGATTCACGCCGAAACACTCTACGATGCCCTGGCGTCGCTCGAAGCGGAAAGCCACATCGGCGACGCGGTGCTGGCCGACAGCTACAACGAAACCGCCTACCGCCTGTCCCTGTTGTCGTTATTGGGCGACCCCGAGACCCGCGACGAGGCGAGCGTTGTCGCCGCGCTGGCGCGCCTGCCGCTGAGACTTGAAGGCGGTGGCGGCATCATCGAACCCGATCACCCCGAAGTGGCCAGCCTGTCCGATGCCCGGCTGGTTCCGCCGGCACAACCGTTATCTTGAATCGCTTATGGATACTGAACTCACCACCCTGACGGCCAGGCTGCTGGCGCACCGCGTGATCGAACGCGGCGACCCGCTGGCGCGCCGCGCGCTGATGGACGATGGCTTTCGCGCCGAACTGGACCAGCGGCTGGCCGATGTCGGACTGCGACTTGTGGAAAACCCTTACGCCGAGCACCTGGCGGTGGCGATGCTGCCGGAGCTGACCGAATCCGTGTTCGGTTCCGGCGACGCCTGGATGAACAACAACATGGGTCTGCCGCGCGACGGTGTGGCGCTGCTGGTGATCCTGTGGGCGCTTATCGTTTTGCCCAAGCGCGAGCGCCAGATCGCCCGCGTGGAGGCCGGCAAGGAAAACCAGTCGGACATGTTCGGCGCGCAAAAACCCCTGGAGACCGGCGAGGCGGTGTCCACCGGGGTGTCCGAGGATGCCGTGTACGCCGATTTCGGCAAGGCGCTGGGCGGGCGCACGCGCTTTAACGCCAACCTCGGCCGTCTGGCCAACCTCGGTTTTGTTGTGCGCCGCAACCGCATGATCGCGGAAGGGCCGATGCTCGATCTGTTGATCGACTATGGCCACTTGGCGCCCCGCATCATCGAGGGCGCGCTGTCGGAAGTGCTCGGAGCGCGCCGCGAGGCGGCGCAGGAAGCCGCGCAGCGGAATGGCGAAGAAGGGGAGGGCGCCTGATGTTTCAGATCAAATCGTTGGAAATGGTTCACTGGGATTTCTGGCAGCGTCTGAGCGTGCCGCTCGACGCTCAGATCGTCACCATCATCGGACCCAACGGCTCAGGCAAGACCACCTTGCTGGACGCCATGCGCACCCTTCTGGCCATCAAGTGCTCGGGCAAGCGCGACTACAAGCGCTACGTGCGCAACAACCGCGAACCGTTCGCCTATCTGCGCGGTGTGGTGGACAACCCTCGCCGTGCGTCGGACGGCCTGTACCCGACACCGTTTTTTCCGATCGTCACGCCGGATGTGACCTTGCTGTGCCGGGTGCGCAAGCAGGGCGGCGACTGGGTGCGTCATTACGCCATTCTCGACGGCGATGTGCCGCTCGAGCTTGCCGAAGGCCAGGCGCAATGGCTCGGTGTGCAGGAATACCGCCGACGGCTGGAGGCCGCGGGCCTGACGGCCGCGGTGGCCGAAGTGCTGGCGCTCGAGCAGGGCGACACGGACAAGCTGACCGAATACAGTCCGCGCCAGCTGCTCGATCTGGTGTTCCAGGTTTTCGGCGACAAGGACGTGCTCGACAACTACCAGCACGCCCGCGAAGAGCAGAAGGCCACCGAACAGGAGCTCGAGTCGCTGTCGCGCCAGAAGGAAATGCTGGAAGGCCGGGTCGAAATCATGAAAACCCGCGCCAACCGCTATCTTGAATGGCGCCAGTTGAACGCCGCCATCGCCCGGCTCAACGACACCGCGCTTCCGGTGCTGGGCTGGCTCGACAACAAGTCGTCAATCGGCTCGTCCTGGAACGAATACCGCCAGCGCCTGTCGCAGCGACGCGATGCGCGGCGCGACCACGGCGACACCCTGACCCTGGTGGCGCGGCTGCGCGATGCTGAGCACGGCGCGCAGGCCGCGCGGGATGCCGCCGAGACGGTGCGCCGCTCCGCTCAGGATGCGTTCATGGCCGCCAAGGCGGATCATGCCGAGGTGGCGGGCCAGCTCAAGGAGCGCGATCGGCTGCTTGCCCTGACCGGTAAGAACTACGGCAGCGACAGCACCGCCCTGACCGGCAAGCTCGCCGCGCTGCGCCAGGAAACCGACGCGCTGCGCGATACGCTGCGCGAGGCCAAGCGCCGCCGCCAGGATCTGATGCAGCATGTGGCCTCCCTGGAGGCCGGGCGCACCCGGCTTCCCGAGGATGTGCGCCACCTGCGCGCGGCCTTCGACGAGGCCGGTATTCCTCATACCTTGCTGTCGGATATCGTGGAAGTGACCGATTCTGATTGGCAGGGCGCCGTCGAGGCCGTGTTGCGGCCCTATCGTCACGTGGTGTTGCTGGACAATGGCCAGGATCGCTCGCGTGCCTGGGAAATCGCCGAGCGCCTGCGTTACCGTCATTTCATCGTCCCTGACCGGACTACGCCGCCGGCGGCGCGCAAGGGTTCTCTCCTGGATGTGGTGCGTCTGTCCGCCGACATCCCGGACTGGCTGTCGCGCCAGTTGAACGCCATCACCCGTGTCGAAAACGCCCGTGAAGGGGCCGGCGTCGACGGGGACTGGATCACCCGCGAGGGCTACTTCCGCGAGCGGCGCGGGGCGCGCCATATCGGTGTGGCGGCGCACGAGTATGCCTTCGGCGAGGCCGCTCGGGTGTCTCGCCTTGCCGGCTTGCGGCGCGAGTTGACGAAGCTTAACGAAACCCTGCTTGCCGACGATGAGAAACTGCTGGCGCTGACGCGCGAGGCGAGCGGTTTGGCCGAGTATCTGGGGGGAATGGACGCATTCCTGCAACTGGAGTCGCGCGCCGACGAGTTCGCCGCCCTGGAGGCGCGCAAGATCGAGCTTGAAGAGCGGATCGCGCGGCTTGGCGAGGCGCTTGCCGCCGCACAGGGAGAACGCGAGGCGGCCGAAGCGCGCTATTCGGATGCGCGCCTCGCGCATGATCGCGTTTGCCTGCGGGAAAAAGAGGGTCTGGAGAAGCTTGCCGCGCTCGACGCGGGGGTCGAGGCCTCTCGCCGCCAGTTGCGCAGGCTGATCGGCGAAGTGCGCGAAGCGGCGCGTCGTCTGCCGCCCGATGCGCTGGCGCCCGAGGCGGTCAAGGCCCTCGAGGACGAGTTCGAAAGCGCCGCGGACGCGCGTCATCAATTGGGTTATCTCGAAGAGCGGCTGGGGTCGGGCGAGTGGGAAACCGACGAAAACGTGCTGGAACTCAAGGGCAAGCTCAACGACGACCTGGAGCAGCTGGAGCGCGAGCGCGCGAGGCGCCAGAGCGAAGTCGACCGGGCCGGTTCGCTGACCGGCGAGGCGCGCGCCGCCTACATCAACAAGCTGCGCGCCACGGTGCGGGCCTATGCGCGCAACGTCAAGCGTCTTGGCGAGTTGGCCGGCATCGGCGTCGAGGTGGATCTGCCGCAGCTGGAGAACGACGACGCGGTGCTGGCTCAGGCCGGATTGACCCTGCGTTTCAACTTCGACCAGAAGGGCATGATGGGATTGAACGACGGTGAGGCATCGGGCGGCCAGCAGGTGATGAAATCGCTGATCCTGCTGATCGGCCTGATGATGGACGAAGCCAATCCGTCGGGTTTCGTGTTCATCGACGAGCCATTCGCTCACCTGGACATTTTCAATATCGACCGGGTGGCGGGTTTCCTCAAGGCCACCGAGGCTCAATACCTGATCACGTCGCCCAACACGCACAACATCAACATCTTCGCGCCGTCGGAATTGACCCTGGCCACGCGCAAGAAGCGCCCCGGCGAAACCTGGGCGCCGCCGATCCTGCAGACGCGCCGCCGCGTCGAGGAGAAACCGGCTTGAAAAAAACGCCGCTCCGGCTCCGGGCGGCGTTTTGTTTGTCCCGGCGCGGTCAGCCCGCGTCGTGCAGGGCGGCGACCGCCGCCGCGTCGTGCTCCTCGTCAAGGTATCGGGTGTGCCAGCCGCTGCGCGTGCCCCACAGGAAAAACGCGTAGCCGAGCACCCCTACGAGTACCATGTCCGGTCCGTAGGGAATCAGGCCGATTCCGCCGAACTCTTCGCTGCCAAGCCAGGAGACAAGGGCCATGGCGGGCAGGTAGGCGATCATCCACAGCGCTCCTCTGAATTCCCGGGCGAAATCGCGCCAGCCGCTTTTGGCTTGATAGTAGAGATAGACAGGCAGGGCCACGACCATCAGCACGATGATCTGGCCGGTCAGCGGCCAGCGGGCCCAGTACAGCACCAGCGAGGCGCATACGAAGGCCAGGGGCGCGATCAGCCCGAGGCCGGCCACTTTCAGCGGGCGCGGCAGGTCAGGCGCGACGCGGCGCAGCGCGGCGACGCTGACAGGACCGGTCAGGTAGGAAATCACCGTGGCGACGGAAATCACAGCGGCCAGCGTGCCCCAGCCGCGGAAGAAGAACAGGAACACGAAGGATACCGCCAGATTGAACCACATGGCGGGGCGCGGAATGCCGTAAAGCGGATGCACGCGGCCGAGCATCTCCGGCAGGGTGCCGTTGCGCTGCATGCCGTAGATCATCCGCGCCGTGGTCGCCGTATAAGTGGCGCCGGTGCCGCTGGGGCTGATGAACGCGTCGAAATAGAGCAGCATGGTCAGCCAGTTGAGCCCCAGCGCCATGGACAGCTGGGCGAACGGCGAACTAAAGTCGATGCCGGACCAGCCGCGGGCGAGGTGGCCGGGAGTGAGCGCCCCGATAAAGGCGATTTGCAGCATCACGTAGATCACGGCGGCGATCAGGATCGATCCGACCACGCCGAATGGCACGCTCCGTCCCGGGCGCCTGGCCTCGCCGGCGAGGTTGATCGGACTTTGAAAACCGTTGAAACTGAACACGATGCCGCTGGTGGCGACGGCGGTCATGACCGCCGACCAGCCATGCGGCGCGAAGCCTCCCGGCGTGGAGGCTCCGAAATTGCCGCTGTGAAAGCCGGTGGAGACGAGCGCTCCGATGGTCAGTCCGGGAACCAGGACCTTGAAGACGGTGATGGCGCTGTTGGCCTTGGCGAAAAGCCGTACTCCCCAGTAGTTGAGGAGGAAATAGACGATCACCAGCATCGCGGCGATAGCCAGACCGATCGGGCTCAACTCGCCCTGGTGGTACAGTTCTCCGGCCCATGACCAGGGCCAGGTGCTCATGTACTGGACGGAAGCTTCCGCTTCGATGGGGATCACGGATACGATGGCGATCCAGTTGGCCCACGCGGCGATGAAGCCGACCAGCGAACCGTGAGAGTAACGCGCGTAGCGGACCATGCCGCCGGATTCGGGAAACATGGCGCCCAGTTCAGCGTAACTGATCGCGATGGTCAGGATGATCAGCATGCCGATCACCCAGGCCACCGTGGCGGCCGGTCCGGCGATGGCCGCGGCATGCGAGGCGCCGAACAGCCACCCGGAGCCAATGATGGAACCCAGGCCGGTCAGCATCAGCGCGATCGGCCCGATATGTCGGTGGTGAGGATGGTTCAAGAAATGATCTCCTGTTTGATGAGCCGGTTTCGGATCCGGTCTTCTTGCCCGCAGGGATGTATCGCAGTATGAAAAGTCTGTCGACTGACAGGAAGGACAATGCGCGGGCAATGGGAATTTCCCATACGCGAATTGTAAGCAATCATTGCTTTACTGTCAATTTATTGATTAACAATCAGAGAGTTATGATTTAATGATGGGTGCGTGGACAGAGCGGGAGGATGAGAGTGGCACGTAGGCACTGGCGCGAGCGCGATCATGCAAGGTTGCTTCCGGTTCTCGGCGTCTGGCTGATCCTGTCGGTGTGCGTGGCGCTGCTTGCCGCGGCCGCATCGGCGGCCTTCATGGCGATGCTGACGTGGGCGACCGATCTGCGCGAACACTCCCCCTGGTGGTTGCTGGGCTTGCCGCCGGCGGGGTTCGCGATGGTCTGGATTTACCAACGCTATGGACTGGGCGCGGAGAAAGGCAACAATCTGCTGCTCGACGAAATCCACGATCCGCGTCATCCCGTTCCCCTGCGCATGGTTCCTCTCGTTCTCGTGTCGACCCTATTGACACATCTGGTCGGCGGCTCGGCGGGGCGGGAGGGCACGGCGGTGCAGATGGGCGGTGCGCTGGCCGACTGGCTGGCGCGGACTGGGCGTGTGTCGCGCGAAACCCGTCGTCAGCTTCTCGTGGCCGGCATGGCGGCGGGCTTCGCCGCGCTGTTCGGCACGCCGCTCGCCGCGGCGGTGTTCGCGCTGGAGGTGCTCGCCATCGGGCGCATCCAGTACGACACCCTGTTGCCGGTGTTTCTGTCGGCGGTGCTGGCCGCCCGGTTCGCCACGCTGATGGGAATCGCGCACAGTCACTACAGCGTGGGTATCGTGCCCGATCCCGAGCTGGCCGGACTCCTTACCGCCCTCGCGCTGGGCGCGGCGGCGGGAATCGCCGCATGGGGGTTTTCCCGGGCGATGCACGGTACGGCGCGGGCCGCCCGGCGCTGGATTCCCCATGCCCCGTCGCGCGCGGCGGCCGGCGGGCTGCTGATCGCCGTCCTGATTCCCCTGACCGGAGCCTGGCGTTATGCGGGACTGGGCCTGCCGGTCATCGCGGATGCCTTCCGTGTGCCGTTGCCCTGGTACGACCCACTGGCCAAACTCGGTCTGACGGCGCTGACGCTCGGCAGCGGCTTCAAGGGGGGGGAGGTCACTCCGCTATTTTTCATCGGAGCGTCGCTGGGCAATGTGCTGGCGCCGCTGGGCGCATTGCCGATGCCGCTGATGGCGGGAGTCGGCATGGTCGCGGTGTTCGCGGGCGCCGCCAATACGCCGCTCGCCGGCGCGCTGATGGCCATGGAGCTGTTCGGAGCACCTGCCGGGGGGTACGCGGCGGTGGCCTGTGTGATGAGTTACTGCTTTGCCGGGCACAGTGGCATCTATCTTGCCCAGCGCATCGCCCAGGGCAAGTTCATGGCGGTCTTGCCAGGAACGCGGCTGGGCGATGAGCGCGCCCTGTGGCGCGCGCGGTTGCGGAGCCGGAAGTGAGACCCTGGTGCGACCGGGGTTGAATTTGCCGGGCGTTGCGTCACACTAATGAGATTTTCCACAGACACACAAGGACGACAGACATGGCAACCGTAACCCTGCGCGGCAATCCTGTTGATGTGGCGGGCAACTTGCCGGCCAAGGGCCAGAAAGCCCCGGACTTTCTTTTAACCGGCGCGGATCTGGCCGACGTTTCGCTCGCCGCCTTCGCCGGCAAGCGCAAGATCCTCAACATTTTCCCGAGCGTGGACACGCCCACCTGCGCGACCTCGGTGCGCAAGTTCAACGTCAAGGCCGCGGGTCTTGCCGGTACCGTGGTGCTATGCGTGTCGGCCGACCTGCCTTTCGCCCAGAAGCGCTTTTGCGGGGCGGAGGGCATCGAAAACGTGGTGAGCCTGTCCACATTCCGTCATCCGGAGTTTGCCGAGCGCTTCGGCGTGCGTCTGGCTTCGGGACCGCTGGCCGGACTGACCGCGCGCGCCGTGCTGGTGCTTGATGAGAACGACGCCGTGCTTCATGCCCAGCTGGTTGGCGAAATCGGCGATGAGCCCGATTACGAGGCGGCGCTCGCCGCGTTAGGCTGAGCGTTTCGCGCGTTGTCCCGTCGCCGGGCGGGGCAGCGCGATGGCCGCGAAGAACGTCTGC
Source organism: Paludibacterium paludis (assembly GCF_018802605.1). Lineage (NCBI taxonomy): Bacteria > Pseudomonadati > Pseudomonadota > Betaproteobacteria > Neisseriales > Chromobacteriaceae > Paludibacterium > Paludibacterium paludis. Next base: position 539,448 of record NZ_CP069161.1, read on the forward strand.
TCGAACGATTGCCGGGCCAGTGCGGCAAGCCGCTCCGCCGCGTCGTCGGCGCGCAAGGCTGGCCTTTTTCACCGCCGAGGGTCTGTTCATGCTGCGTTACTTCAAGCTGATGACGTTTTCGGGGGAGGAATGGGAGGCGATCCAGGAAGATCTGGCGGACCTGTTCCAGTCCGCCGATCCGTTGCCCGGCGATTAGTCGCGGTCGCTCAGGAGCTCCGTGATGCCCTTGACGACCTCCACGACCTCTTTCGCTCCGCCGCGGATATCTGCGATGGCGTCGCGGGCGTGGTCGGAAAGCTCCATGCCGCGCCCGGCGAGGTTGCGAACGTCCTGCATCGCGGCGACGGCCGACTGCGATCCTTGCTGAATGCGTTCGACGATGCCGGCGATCTCCCCGGTGGACTGGCTGGTACGCTCCGCGAGCTTGCGTACTTCATCGGCGACAACCGCGAAGCCCCGGCCGGTTTCGCCGGCGCGCGCCGCCTCGATGGCGGCATTGAGCGCCAACAGGTTGGTCTGGTCCGCGATGTCGCGGATCGTGCCGACGATGGCGCCGATCTGGCCGGAGCTCTCGCCGAGTTGCTCGATGATGGCCGAGGAGTGCGTCACGCTGTCCGAGACCTTGCGCATCTCGGCGGCGGCCTGATCCAGCACGCCGCTGCCGCGTAGCGACAGCGCCTCGGTGTTTTCCGAGACGGAGAGCGCCGATTGCGCCCGTTCGGCCTGGGCGTGCAGTAGTTCGATACGCTGGGTAATGTCGCTGGCGAATTTCACGACTTTTATCACCCGGCCCGACGGATCCACCACCGGGTTGTAAGTGGCTTGCAGCCAGACCGCTTGGCCATTTTTCGCCAGCCGCTTGTAGCGCCCCTGGAAAAACTCCCCTTTGACCAGTTTGCGCCAGAATTCCGCATACTCAGGAGACGAGGCGTATGACGACTCGCACAAGATGCGGTGGTGCCGGCCTTCGATATCGGCAAGCCGGTAGCCGAAGGTGGCGAGGAAGTTTTGGTTCGCCGTCAGAATGGCGCCATCCGGGGCGAATTCAATGATGGCCATGGAGCGGTCGATGGCTTCCCGCTGGGCCTGGAATTCGCGTTCCGAACGCACCCGCTCCGTGATGTCGGTGGCGACCTTGACGATGGCCGCGACTCGCCCGCCGGCATCGAGAACCGGGCTGTAGCTCGCCGAAAGCCAGACCTCCCTGCCATCCTTGGCGCGTCGTGTGCAGCGACCCGAGTAGGGCTCTCCGTTCGCAAGCTTGCGCCAGAAATCGCTGTACTCCGCGCTGGAGGCATAGGCTGCATCGCACAGGATGCGATGGGGCTTGCCGATCAGCTCTTCGGCCCGGTAGCCCATCAGCTCCAGAAAATGGTGGTTGGCCGACACGATGGTGCCGTCCGCCGAGAATTCGATCATGGCCATGGATCGTTCGATGGCATCCAGACGGGCACGGGCGCGGGCCAGTTGCGCCTGGCTATCGGCCAGAAGGGCTTTGAGACCCGAAGCAAACAGAGGCATGAGCTTCTCTCTTGTTTAAATCAAACCTGGTAGTGCAGTGAAGTGTACCCCTAATTAGAGATAGCCTGAAAAAAAGCCCTCCGCCCGCCAATCTCGCTTTCAGGGTTGCGACGCGCGCACCGGGGACTTGATGCCGCGGCAGCGAAAGCGGCGCGGAGCGGTAAGGATCACCACGGTGCCGGCAAAGCGGTCGTGCCACGACCGGCGTTTGGGGTCCAGGAAGATCCAGGCGTAGCCCAGACCGAAGCAGGAAAGGGAAACCATGCTTGCGCAAAAGCGGCGCAGCGCCTGGCGCAGTGTCACGGTGGCGAGTGTCGACTCGTCGACGATGGCCAGTCCGATCAGCATCTTGCCCGGCGTGGCGCGTTTTTTCAGCCAGAAGGTCACGATCAGGGTGGAGGGAATCAGGAAGTTGGCGAGGGACTTGAGCCAGGCCAGCCATTCGCCGTTTGCCGGGGCGATCGGCAGGGTGTGGCCGGTGGCAAGGTGGTAGAGCAGCATGGCCAGACCGAAGACCACGGCCATGACCGCCAGAAAGAACACCTTGTCCAGGCTCCAGGCCGCGAGCCGCGGCCAGAAACCCGCATAGTCGGAGCGTTGCATCGGTACCCCCGGTGGCCCGCCGGATGGATACCCGGCGGAGAAGTCATGGTACGCTCTGGCTCGTTACCGCTTTATTAACGAGCGTCCGACGCCAGGCTTGCGAGGTGCTTGGCCGAGAGGCGGCGGTAGTGCTCGGCCGAGTAGCGAAAATGCGCCAACTCGTCTTCCGTCAGGGGCCGGACCTGCCTGACCGGGTTGCCGAGGTAAAGATAGCCGGACTTCAGCGTTTTTCCGGGCGGCACCAGCGAGCCCGCGCCGACCAGCACGCGCGGTTCGATGACGGCCCGGTCAAGAACGATGGTCCCGATGCCGATGAGCACCTCATCGCCGATGGTGCAGCCGTGCAGGGTCACATGATGGCCGATCGTGACATCGCGGCCGATGATCAGCGGCGCCCCTTCGGGATCGGCGGCGTTCTTGTGGCTGACGTGCAGCATGGCGAAATCCTGGATGTTGCTGCCCGCGCCGATTTCGATGCGGTTGACATCGCCGCGTACGACGGCGCAGGGCCAGACGGACGCGCCTTCCGCCAGCGTCACCTCGCCGATGACCACGGCGGCCGGATCGATAAAGCAGCTCGCATCGATGTCCGGTGTCATGCCGTCGAAGGTGCGGATATTGTGATTCATCGGTTTGTCCTCATTTTCCTGGGATAGCAGCGTACGCAATACTATACCGGAGCGGAGCACAGGCCGCCCGCCAACAAGGAACACGTCCATGAGTGATAACCCGCTTCTCGATTTTTCCGATCTGCCGCGCTTTGCCGACATTCGCGCGGAGCATGTCACACCGGCCATCGACGCCTTGCTCGACGGGGCGCGCGGTGTCGTCGAAGAACTGACAGGGCACCCGCAAACACCCGATTGGGAGCACTTTGTCGAGCCGATGACCGACGCCGTCGAGAAACTGACGCGCGCCTGGGGGGCGGTAGGGCACTTGAACGCCGTTGTGAACACCCCGGAATTGCGCGATGCCTACAATGCCAATGTGCCAAAGATCGCCGCATTTTTCACGGAAATGGGCCAGAATCTCGCGCTTTACGATCGTTTCAAGGCGCTGGCGAGCGCCCCGGCCTACAGCGACTATTCCGCCACGCGAAAAAAAATTGTCGAAAACAATCTGCGGGATTTCCGCTTGTCCGGCGCGGAACTGCCGGAGGCCGACAAGGCCCGCTTCGCGCAAATCCAGGAACGGCTGGCCGAGCTGTCCGCCCGCTTCGAACAGAATGTACTGGATGCCACGGACGCGTTCAGTCTCTACATCGAGGATCCTCAACGTCTGTCCGGAGTGCCCGACGACGTGACGCACATGCTCGCCGAAGCGGCCGCCGCCGATGGCAAGCCCGGTTTCAAGCTCAGCCTGCAGTTCCCTTGCTATCTGCCGGTCATGCAGTACGCCGATAACCGCGAGCTGCGCAAGACACTGTACGACGCCTATGTCACGCGTGCTTCGGAATTCGGCAAGACGGAGTGGGATAATGCGCCCCTGATTCGCGAACGGCTGACCCTGGCACGGGAAGAAGCGCGACTGCTCGGTTTTGCCGACTATGCCCAGCTGTCGCTCTTCACCAAAATGGCCGACAGCCCCTCCCAGGTGATCGCTTTCCTGCGTGATCTGGCGGCGCGCGCCATGCCCTTCGCGAAAAAGGATCGCGCCGAGCTGGAGGCCTTCGCGCGCGACACGCTGGGCATCGATACGCTCGAAGCCTGGGATCTGGCTTATGTATCGGAAAAGCTGCGCGTAGCGCGCTATGCGTTCTCCGATCAGGAGGTGAAGCAGTACTTCCCCGAACATCGTGTCATTGAGGGCCTGTTCGGCGTGGTGCGCACCCTGTTCGGCATCGACGTGCAAAAGGGGGAGGCCCCGGCCTGGCACAAGGATGTCAGCTTTTACACCATCAAGAAGGACGGACAGGTGCTCGGCGGTTTTTATTTCGACCTTTACGCACGCGAAGGCAAGCGTTCCGGTGCCTGGATGGACGATGCGCGGGGCCGTCGCGTGAAAGGGGGCAAGGTACAGACTCCGATCGCTTACCTCACTTGCAACTTCAGCCGGCCGGTGGGCGACAAGCCGGCCCTGTTCACCCACGATGAAGTCACGACGCTGTTCCATGAGTTCGGCCATGGTCTGCACCACATGCTGACCCGTGTCGACGAACTGGCGGTGGCCGGCATCAGCGGGGTGGAGTGGGATGCCGTGGAGCTGCCGTCCCAATTCATGGAAAACTTCTGCTGGGAGTGGGATGTGCTGCAGGGCATGAGCGCCCATGCGGACAGCGGTCAGCCCCTGCCGCGCGAGCTGTTCGACAAAATGACGGCCGCCCGTCATTTCCAGAGCGGCATGCAGATGCTCCGCCAGATCGAATTCGCGCTGTTCGACATGCGCGTTTATGGCGAAATGGATCCGGTCGGGGGTGATTGGCAAGCGCTGCTGGCGAGCATTCGCGAGGAAGTCGCCGTCAATCTGCCGCCGGCTTACAACCGTTTTCCCAATAGCTTCAGCCACATTTTTGCGGGCGGCTATGCGGCCGGCTACTACAGCTACAAATGGGCCGAAGTGCTGTCGGCCGATGCTTATGCCGCATTCGAGGAGACGGGGGGCGCCAATGCCGAGATGGGCGCCCGTTTCTGGAACGAGATTCTCGCCGTGGGCGGTTCGCGGCCGGCGATGGCGTCCTTTTGCGCGTTCCGCGGCCGGGAGCCGAATATCGATGCCTTGTTGCGGCATTCCGGCATGGTCGAAAGCGCGGCCGCCTGACAATTTGCACGGGCGCGGGAACCAAACCGCGATGGCTTTGCCTAACTTGTTCTGTTCACGTTTTCTCCAGAGCAGCAGCGAGCAAGACGATATCCGTGTCCATCGGCCATTGATTCCGTCTTTTTACCGCCCCCGTTTTCAGCGGGGGCGTTTTTTTATGTGCGCTCGTCATGCTTGCCGGATATGGCAAGCGGACGGGCGCGGCGTATCGGGAAATAAGGCGATCAGCGAGGCTTTTTGTCGAAGCCTTCAAGTGGAGTCGAACCCAGGGTGCGGCGTTGGGCGGGAGTCTGAAGCGAGTAACCGGGAAGCATGGGGGACAGCGAGGAGCGCTGCGGAGCGGGGGCCGTTTTTTTCGGGGGAGAAGAGGGCTTGATCGGACTGGCCATGATGGTATACCGGTTATGAAGACATTTTCATCATAGGTTGTTGATGGATCGTCTGACAATGTCTGATGTGTCAGTCTTCTCTGCGCTGTTCCGGATGTAATGAAAAAATCGAAAACAATTCAATGTGTTGACGATATGTTTTTGCGAAATTTTCCAGCTGTTATGTTGCTGAATGAGGAATGATAAAAATATGAAAATCGCTACTTGGAATGTCAATTCACTTAACGTGCGTTTGCCGCATGTCGTTCAATGGCTGGCAAGCTCGGCGGTCGATGTTCTGTGCCTGCAGGAACTGAAAATGGATCAGGAGGCGTTTCCGCTATCCACGATCGAGCAAAGCGGTTATCGGGCGTTCTGGTTCGGACAAAAGACCTACAACGGCGTTGCCATCCTTGTGAAGGACGGTCTTCGTGTGGAAGACGTGATCAATGGCATACCGGATTACGACGATCCGCAGCGCCGTGTCATCGCCGCGACGGTGGAGGACGTGCGCGTGATTTGCGGCTATTTCGTCAACGGAGAAGCCGTCGGCTCGGACAAGTATGCATACAAGCTCGACTGGCTCGCCAGGCTCGAGGCGTATGTCGCCCAAAGCCTCGAGCGGTGGCCAAGCCTTGCCCTGCTGGGCGATTACAACATCGCGCCGGACGATCGCGATGTCTATGATGCCGAGGCCTGGAAAGACAAGGTTCTGTGCTCCGAGCCCGAGCGGGCGGCGTTCCGGCGGCTGATCGGTATGGGGCTGACCGACAGCTTCCGTCTGTTCAATGCGGAAGACAAGCAGTACAGCTGGTGGGATTACCGCGCCGCGATGTTCCGGCGCAATCTGGGGCTGCGTATCGATCACATTCTGGTGAGCGATCCGCTCAAGGAGCGGGCGGCCCATTGCGAGATCGACAAGGCGCCACGCAAATGGGAACGCCCTTCCGACCATACTCCGGTCGTGCTGACACTCAAGCCGGCATGATCCGATCGGTCGGGGATTTGGCCAAGCTCAAACCGGAAGGCGGGAAGGGATGCTAGTCTGAAACGGAATCCATAACGACGACTAGATGACTTATGACACACAACCCGCCAAAGGCCTCGCGTCAGTTGTATTACGAAGATGTGCCGGCTTATATGACCGAGGTCTACGACTGGGCCTATGTCAATCCCGACCATGCCCGGCTGCTTGATCGCAATGTCGTCGTCAAGACCTTGCTGTTCGGCAATGACCAGCGCCTGATGCGCGCTTTCCTCGCCCGCGTCCGGCCCGGCCTGCGCGTTTGGCAAGTCGCCCACGTCTACGGCGATCTGGTTGCCCGGGTCGCCGCCAAGACCGGCGCGGCGGGACGCTTCCTGCTCACCGACATCACGCCTGTGCAGGTGGAACATGCGGTAGCCAAGCTGGCGGCCTATCCGCATGCCGAAGTTGTCCGGGCCGATGCGGCGACCTACCGTCCGGCCGAGCCGTTCGATCTTATCGTCAGCTTTTTCCTGCTGCATGAAGTGCCGGACGACCTGAAATGCCGGATCGTGGACAACATGCTTTCCCAATTGCCCGAAGGGGGCGAAGCGCTGTTCGTCGATTATCACAAACCCGCCGCCTGGCAGCCGATCGGCTGGTTGCTGCGCGGGGTCAATGCCTGGCTCGAACCATTCGCCTGCGCGCTGTGGCGCAAGGAAATCCGCGAGTATGCCAGCGAGCCGGAGCGTTTCGTCTGGGAAAAGCGCACCATTTTCGGCGGCGTCTACCAAATTGTCTCCGTGCGGCATCGCGCCCGGGAGTAACGACGGTTTGTAAAGGGGTCAGGGTTTTCATGGCCAGCAACCGGTTCGCGATGCCGGCTCACCGTCGCGACACGATTTCGGCCGATACTGGACTTGAACGTGCGCTGGCGGCATCGCGGCGCAATAACGATCGGGAAAGGCATGACATGGCAGCGACCCTGACTCTGGCGACCGTCATGGCTCTCGGTCTGTTGACCCCCGCCGCGGCCGAAACTCATGATTCCCGGCATCCGCGCCATGGCCCGGATCGGCAAGTCTGGCGCTCCGGGCACTGGTTGCACGGCGACTACCGGGGCCGCTTCGGCTGGTGGTGGGTCAGCGGGGGCGTTTGGTTTTTTTATAACGCGCCGGTGTATCCCTACCCCGACCCCTACGCTCCTTCCGCTCCGATGCCGGCGCCGACTCCCCCCGTGCCGCCGTCGCCCCCCGAGCCCGAGTCCCCCGCGACGGCTGTCCGGGTCTGGTACTTCTGCCCGGCCCGCAAGCAGTATTACCCGTATGTCAGCGAATGCCCTGGCGGTTGGCGGCCCGCTCCCGCTGCGACGGGCCGGTGAGGATGCGCCATGTGGAACAAAAACGACGGGCGCACTACACGTCGTTTTGTTGCGGCAGACCCGGGAATTCCCCCGGAAACCCCCGAAATTGCGGTGTGACGCTCTGTGACGTGTATTGTCATTGTATTGAAATAATGTAACAAATATCCTTTATGGATTGACTGGCCGGTCGACAATCAGTAGCGTGAGACGTCTTTCGATGTGGAGCTTTGCCTGAATCGATGGCGGTCAACGAGATCTCGCCGCCATCCTGGATAGCGTCCGGAGATCCCTGACATGAGCAAAATCCTTCTGGTGGAAGACGACCAGAAACTTTCCCGCCTGATGACCCAGTTCCTTGCCCAGCACGGTTTCGACGTGAGTCCGTGCTTTCGGGGGGACGAGGCGGTGGCGGCGTACAAATCCTTTCAGCCCGATCTGGTGGTGCTCGATCTGATGCTGCCAGGACGCGACGGCCTGCAGGTCTGCCGCGATATCCGCGGATTTTCCAGCGTACCCATCCTGATGTTGAGCGCGCGCGAAGAGGACGTGGACCAGATCATCGGTCTTGAATCCGGGGCCGACGATTATGTCATCAAGCCTGTCGAACCTCCTGTCCTGCTTGCGCGGATACGGGCCAGGTTGCGTCGCCCGCAGGCGGGTGACGAGGAGCGGGACGTGCTCTCGTTCGGCTCATTGCTGATCGACCGCGGCAACCGCCGGGTTGTCCGTGACGGTCTGCCTGTCGACGTGACCACCATGGAATTCGAAACCCTGTGGGTGCTGGCCAGCCACGCCGGCCGCGTACTCAGTCGCGATGACATCATGAATCTTGTCCGCGGCATTGATTTTAACGGTCTGGATCGTACTGTGGATGTCTGCATCAGCCGTTTGCGCCGCAAGCTGGAAGACGACCCGAGAGAACCAAGACATATCAAAACGGTTTGGGGAAGGGGCTACTTATTCAGTACGCTGGAATGGACTTCGCAGGGATGCTGAGATTTTTTCTGCGCCTTTACTGCATGCTGGTGTTGGGTTTCATCGCGGCGGTCCCCGTTATCAATTGGGTGGTGCTGACGTTTTTCCCGGCCACGATCGAAAGCTACAACCATGAGGCGGTGCGCGGACAGCTGTATACCCTGGTCGAGCAGCTCTCTCCCTTGCCGCGCGCCGAGCGCGCCCGCAAGCTGGAGGAGTGGCGGCCGCATTATGGCCTGAAGCTGGCCCTGGTCGATGCCGCGACATTCCCGGTGAGCGACAAGGAACGGGACTTGTTGACCAAAGGCCGTTTCATCAGCCGGGACGACTTCATCGAGTACGTGACGCCGATGCGCAATCCCGCGGACGGGCAATGGCTGCGGGTCAGCCTTCCACCCGAGCCCACCCTGCTCACATCCCCGATGCTGTGGTTCGCCTACTCGTTTCTGGCGATGACGGTAGGAGCCCTGCTGTGGCTGTGGGTATTTCCGTTATGGCGCGATCTGCAGCTGCTCAAGGAGGTGACGCAAAAACTTGGCGAAGGAGTCCTGCGCGCGCGGGTGGGGGTGTCCAAGCGCTCGACCATTCGGGATTTGGCCGAGCATTTCAACAGGATGAGCGACAAGATCGCCGAGCTTATCAATAACCAGCGCGATCTGACCAATGCGCTGTCGCATGAACTGCGCACCCCCCTGGCGCGTCTGACTTTCGAACTGGATATGTTGCGCAGCGCGGACAAGCCGGCCGAGCGCAATGAATTGATCGACGACATGGCGGCCGATGTCCGCGAGCTGGACGATATGGTTTCGGAGCTGCTGGCTTATGCCCGTCTTGAACATCGGGGCAGCATGAGCACCTGTTCGCGCGTGGTGATCGCTTCCTGGCTGGAAGAGGTGGTCGGACACGTTGAGCTGGAGGCCCGGGCGCGCGATATCGAATGCGTGGCGTCCGGCGATACCTCCGCGACAGGAGTATTCGAAGTACGCGCGATGACGCGGGCGGCGGTCAACCTGTTGCGCAATGCGATTCGCTACGCGGAACGGCGTGTCGAAATCCGCTTCGCCGAAACGCCGGCGGGACAGATCCTGACGATTGCCGATGACGGCCCCGGCATTCCGCCCGCGGACCGGCTGCGGGTCTTCGAGCCCTTTACCCGGCTTGACGAAAGCCGCGATAGAACCACGGGCGGTTTCGGCCTGGGACTCGCCATTGTCCGGCGGATTGTCCGCTGGCACGGCGGGAGCATCGAAATCGGCGAAGCCGAACTGGGAGGGGCCCTGTTCACCATTATTTTGCCGGCCCGTCCGGGGTCGCCGGTCAAATAGATACATTTTTTCACAAATTCATTACATGTGAATGGAGAACCTCTGGAGCCGAGTCTCTACCATGTCGATTATCTATTAGTCATGGGTAAATGTCATGGTAACAAGGCTTGCAAATCGTGCCTGGCTGGCCGCTGCGCGCATCATCCTTCTTACGACGGGAGCGGGCGCTCTGGTCTCCCAGGCTTGGGCGGGCGATGACTGGCAGGTTGGGGTTATGGTCGGGGGAGGCGTGGCGCCGCGCTACAGCGGAAGCAAGGATACCGCCACCTCGCCGGCATACGGGCTGTCCATCCGTTCCCCCTATGGTGTCTTCCTCGACAGCGATTCCGGATTGGGATGGGGCACGACGCTGCCAAACGGTGTCTCGACACAGGTGTATGTTGGTTTATCGGGCTCCCGCAAGGATCATCGCAAGCATGGCGAAGGCTCCGATTATTTGCGCGGCATGGGAGATATCAAGTCACGTGCCTCGATCGGCTGGGACATCAGCGCGCCGATCGGGCCGGTCGTGTTGAGCGGTTCCATCCGCCGTGCCCTGAAGCAGGGCAGCGACAAGGATACCGGCAAGGCCTATACCCAAGTGCATGTCGGTATCGGCACCGATCTTGTCAAAGGTACTGGCGGGACGGTGTCGGTGCTGCTCGGGGCGAGTTTTGGCGATTCCAATTACATGCAGACCTGGTATGGCGTGAGCGCCGCGCAGGCGGGGAGAACCCGGTTCGCCGCATACCGTCCGAAAGCCGGGATGGAGAGCGTGTCGCTTGGCGGCAGCTGGAGCTATCCTATCGATAAGCATTTCTCGGCGACATTGAGTGTCGAAGCGGCGCAGCTTGTCGGCGATGCGGGAAAAAGTCCGTTGACCCAGAAGAAGCACCAGTATTCCGGCGGATTGATGCTGGGCTATCAATTCTGACGGACAGCGCGAAAAAAAGGAGGCCTGGCCTCCTTTTTTCATGGAAACGGCAGAGTGCTCACTTCTCGACGAAAGCCCGCTCGATGGCGTAGTCGCCCGGCTCGCCCATGCGCGGCGACTCCTTGAAGCCCAGGTTGTCGAGGATGCGGCAGGTATCCTCGAGCATCGCCGGACTGCCGCACAGCAAGGCGCGGTCGTGTTCGGGGTTCAGTTGCGGCAGGCCGATGTCGCTGCACAATTTGCCGCTGACGATGAGGTCGGTCAGGCGACCCTGATTGCGGTACGGCTCGCGGGTCACGGTCGGGTAGTAGATCAGCTTTTCGCGCACCACCTCGCCGAAGAACTCGTTGTCCGGCAGTTCGCGCGTGATGTAATCCTCGTACGCCAGTTCGCTGACCCAGCGCACGCCGTGCACCAGCACGATCTTCTCGTAGAGGTCGTAGACCTCCGGATCCTTGATGATGCTCATGAACGGAGCGAGGCCGGTACCGGTGGAGAACAGGTACAGGTTCTTGCCCGGCAGCAGGTTGTCCTGGACCAGGGTGCCGGTCGGTTTGCCGCTGACGACGATTTCGTCGCCGACCTTGAGGTGCTGCAGGCGCGAGGTCAGAGGGCCGTCCTGCACCTTGATGCTGAAGAACTCGAGGTTTTCTTCCCAGTTAGCGCTGACGATGCTGTAGGCGCGGATCAGCGGCTTGCCATTGACCATCAGGCCGATCATGACAAATTGTCCGTTGATGAAGCGCAGGCCCGCGTCGCGGGTCGTGGTGAAACTGAAAAGTGTGTCGTTCCAGTGGTGAACGCTGAGCACGCGTTCAGTGGTCAGGGTTGCCATAAGCGAGAATAACTGTCTGAGGAGAAAAGAATGAGGAGCATTCTACAGTGTTACGGGCGGCTTGGCTCGCCTGATGCGAGACGACCCGGCGAAAAGCGACACAACCCTGATGCCGGTCAAACTGTCTGACAATCGTGGCGGTGGACGGGGTTAAAGATAAAGCAGAGGAGGGTGGCAGCGCCACCCTCCGGGGAACAACAACAGATGGAAGTACCTTTGGCGCGCGCCATAAGGAGGGTCGGTACTGCCGCGCGCCTGTCGAGTCAACGTTTCATCGTGTCTTGCGTAAAGATCATGGCCTGTCCGTCGCGGGACGGCCCGTGCACTGCGTTTCGTTCCGGCCGCGCCGTGTCATGCCGGCGGGCGGTCGCGCCATGGATGGGCGACATGAGGGGAAACCCCGTTCTCTTCGTTAACAGCGCAATACATCGAAATCATTGAGCATTCTTCGGTCGGTGCCGGAGCGGCGGATTCCGTGCATCTTCAGTGATGCTTGACACTCTGGGCTTGACTTGGCCCGAATCAGGGGATGCCGTCCGAACGATGGCCGTTTCTGTCATCCATAATCTCCCTGCTGTTCAGACACTTTCACTATAGTCCGGTACGAGGCTATTGCAAGGCGTCATCCGTCAGGGCTGCGGAGTCGGCCGCTCCCGGCTCGGGCTGGGTGTTAGGGTGCAAATGCCGCTCGAATTGCCGTGCCGCCGACGTCCAGGAGAACCGTTCCGCGATCTGGCGCACATGCTCCCGATCGATCGCCAGCGCCGCGAGGCAGGCGCGCCGCAGATCGTCGTCGAGTGCTCCGGCGCCGCTGTCTCCGACCACATCGCGGGGTCCCGCCACCGGGTAAGCCGCCACCGGCGTGCCGCACGCCATCGCCTCGAGCAGGACAAGACCGAAAGTGTCGGTCAGACTGGGGAACACGAAGACATCCGCCGCGCGGTAAAAGCGAGCGAGCTCCGCCTGCGGGAACACCCCGGCGAAATGCACATCGGGGTAGTGGGCTTTGAGACGGGCAAGCAACGGCCCGTCGCCCACCACCCATTTGCTGCCGGGCAGATCAAGCTTGAGAAAGGCCTCGATATTCTTTTCCACGGCCACGCGGCCGATGTAGACAAAGCGTGGCGGACGCGACTCGTCGAGCCTGTCCCGTTCTCCCGGAGTGAAAAGCTCCGTGTCCACGCCCCGCCCCCATAGCACCACGTTGGTGAAACCACGGGCGATCAGATCGTCGGCCACAGAGCGGGTCGGCACCATGACCGCGGCGGACGCCCCGTGAAAACGGCGCATCCAGGCGTAACTCAGCGACAGGGGCAAACGGATCCTCGCATGGATGTATTCCGGGAAGCGGGTGTGGTAGGCGGTGGTGAATTGCAGTCCCTGGCGCAGGCAATACCGGCGCGCGGCGAGCCCGAGCGGCCCTTCCGTGGCGATATGGATGGCGTCAGGCGCGAGGTCGCGGATGGTTTTGGCGACCCGGCCGTAGGGGAACAGGGCTAGACGGATATCCGGATAGGTCGGGCAGGGCAGGGTACGGAAATCCTGCGGGGTGATCATGTCGACCCGGTGGCCGAAGTGCACCAGTTCGCGGCGGGTTTCGGTCAGGGTTCGTACCACTCCATTGACCTGAGGGTGCCAGGCGTCGGTGACGATCAGGATGCGCATGTTGTCTCCAGGGGAGGTTGCGACGGGGGGGCGGGCGCGTCGTCCGGGATATCGGAGAGCGGCGACCGGCCGGGCAGGAAGCGGGTCCAGTACAGGACATCGAGCGTGCCGTCCGGGTGCTCGACCAGCGCCGACAGGCTCTCTACCCAGTCGCCGCTATTGCCGTACAGAATACCGCCGATGTCCTTGATTTCGGCTTTGTGGATATGGCCGCAGATCACACCGTCGAAACCACGGCGACGAGCCTCGTTGGCCAGGATGTTTTCGAAGTCGTTGATGAAGTTGACGGCGTTCTTCACCTTGAGTTTGAGGTATTGCGACAACGACCAGTAAGGCATTCCGAGCTTGTGCCGGATCCAGTTGAAGCCGCGGTTCAGCTGAAGAATGAAGGTGTACAGGGAGTCGCCCAGATAGGCCAGCCATTTGGCGTACTGGATTACGCCGTCGAATTCGTCGCCATGCAATATCAGCATGCGCCTTCCATCCGCAAGACGGTGTTCGGCTTCGCGGCGGATGGCGATACCGCCGAAGTCCAGATCCACGTACTGGCGCGCCGCCTCATCGTGGTTGCCCGGGATGTATACAACCCGCGTGCCCTTGCGGGCCTTGCGGAGGATTTTCTGCACCACGTCGTTGTGGCTTTGCTTCCAGTACCAGGACTTGCGCAATTGCCAGCCGTCGACAATGTCGCCGACCAGATAGAGGTAGTCCGACTCGTTGTGCCTCAGAAAGTCCAGCAAGTGATCCGCGCGGCATCCGGCGGTGCCCAGATGGACATCGGATATCCAGATGGCGCGGTAGTGGCGGTGTTCGGACGGTTGCGCATCAGACGGCATCGAGCGGGCTCCGCGTGCGTGGCGACAGCGGTATCGTGCATGGGCCCGGTGACAGCGATGTGTTCGATCGATGACAGCGTAGTGACGAAATGATGGCGTTCGGGTGTCAATCCTCGCTACCGTAACGCCGCGCTGCTTCGATGGCCAGGCCGCTGCCGATACTGCCGAACAGATTGCCCTCCACATGGCGGGCCTCCGGCAGGGCGCGGGCGATGCGTTCGCGCAACAGCGGCACGCCGCTCGATCCTCCGGTGAAGAACACCGTATCGATACGGCTGCCATTCAATCCCGCGTCCGCCAATAGTCGGCCGACCGTGCGGGCGACCTGATCGGTCTGCGCCTCGATGGCCTGGTCGAACCCTTCCCTGGTCAGCGCCGCGAACAGCCCTTTCTCGATATGCTCAAGATCGACCCGGGCCGTCGCGTTGCCAGACAGGGCGATCTTGGCGTCTTCGACCTGCATGGCCAGTCGATGGCCGGCGCGCTGGCGGATCAGTTCGAACAGCCGGTCAAGCAGCGCCGGTTCGCGCGCGTCGGCGAACACGTCCGACAGATCGCTCCAGGCCTTGCGGGTGTAGGCGAAATTGATGGTGTGCCAGGTGGCCAGATTGAAAAACTGGGCCGAAGGCATCTCGGCATTGTTTTTCAGCCGGGAGCGGAAGCCGAACAGCGGCATTAGTCCGGCAAGGCTCAGTTGCCGGTCGAAATCGGTGCCGCCGATGTGGATGCCGCCGGTGGCCAGCAGGTCGTCGCGCCGGTCGTCCAGGCGGCTTCGTTCGGGAGAGAGACGCACCAGCGAGAAATCGGATGTGCCTCCGCCAATGTCCACGATCAGCACCCGTTCTTCGCGGTCCAGCCGCGATTCGTAATCGAAGGCCGCGGCGATGGGTTCGAACTGGAAGGAGACATCACGAAACCCCACTTCGCGGGCGATGGCGCCCAGCGTATCCTCGGCGAGCCGGTCGGCGGCGGGGTCGTCATCGACGAAAAACACCGGCCGTCCCAGCACCACCTGGTCGAAGGCCCGGTCCGAGTGGGCTTCGGCGCGCTGCCTGATTTCACGGATGAATAGCGACAGCAGGTGGCGGAAAGGAAGCGGACGTCCCTGCACCTCGGTCTGGCCTTCCATCAACGATGAGCCGAGCAGACTCTTGAGGGAACGCATCAGGCGTCCTTCGTAACCTTCCATGTAGTCGGCCAGGGCGCGCCGGCCGAAACGGCAGACTTCCTCTTCGTAGTTGAAAAACACCACGGACGGCAGCGTGATGCTGCCGTCCTCGAGAGGAATCAGCGTGTCCTGGCCTGGCCGCAGCCAGCCTGCGGTGGAGTTGGACGTGCCAAAGTCGATGCCCAGCGCGCGGGCCCGGGAGTGCCGTCCCATGTGTCGGCTCCAGAAGAAAACGGGACGGCGATGATACGCGACAGGTCTCTGATTGGAAAGGGCTTTACCAGGTGCCTTGCCATTTCACCCAGAGCGTCCGTCCGGGCTCGTTCACTTTGCCGGTGCTTTCGTACCCCGGAATGGGCACCCCGCCTTTGCTCACGGCTTCGGCGTAGACGCGGTTGAACACATTGTCCACTCCCGCCGTGAGTTTGTTATGACGATCGATCTGCCAGCCGGCGTTGAGCGAGAGAATCCCGAAACCGGCGGTTTCTCCGTTGTCGAGACCGACGATACCGCCCTGGCCGCTGGCGATCCGGTCTTGACGGGCGGCGAGGCGCCAGAGCGCTCCGGCCGACCAGGCGCCGTTGTCGTAGCCGACACCGAGTGTGCCCTGCAACGGCGTTGTCTGCGCCAGCGGACGGCGGTCGCTGAGGTTGTCGGCATGTACCCAGGCGAGGGTGCCGGTCGCCGTCCAGGACGGTAGGAATTCCCAGCTGATGTCGGCCTCAAGCCCGTGGTGCCAGGCATTCACATTGCGATAGCCGACGCCGGTTTGCCTCAGGATGTAATTGTCGATCCTGCCGGCGAATGCCGACAGCGAGGCTTTGACATCCTTCGCTTGGTAGAGGGCGCCGATATCCAGCTGGCGCAGTTTTTCCGGGTGCTGCCGGGCGGCGATGCCGTCCTCCCAGTAATCCGGCGCGCGCATCGCCTGGCCGAATCCGGCGTAGCCTGTCCAGGCACCCGAGCGGTGTTCGTAACGCGCGAAACCGGATTCCAGTTCGTAATCGCGCACGCGGCCTGCTGCGGACTGCGGTGTGCTGTCATAGGTGGTGCGGGTCAGGTCGCGCCGGAGGCCGGAAACCAGAGTGCCGCTGTCGCCAAGCGGCAGGCGGCCTTCCGCGAAGACGCCGGTGTTGTCGCTCGCCTGATCGGACTGGCTCACGCGATTCCGTATCCATTCATGCCGGTCGCGCAGGGTATCGACACCGACCGTCAGCGACAGATCGCCCAATTGCAGCTCGGCGGCGGCCTTGCCGGTATCGACTTCGCGGACCGGATTCATGGCGGCGCGCTTGGCGGCGGGTGTCCAGGGTCTGAGCGTGTAATTGTCCATCACGTGGTCGACATTGCTGTGGCCGATGTTCAGGCGCACGGCCGTCAGCCAGTCGGCAAGGTTGCGGCGTTCGGCTTTCAGCGACCAGGCCTCGCGGTCGAAGCGGCTGCCGTCCATACCCCGGTCGGCGTAGGCGGCCTGGCCGCGGCTTTTGTCGACGGTCAGTTCGATCAGCGTTGCGCTGTCCGGTGTGAACCCGGCGATCAGCGTCTGGCTTTCGCGCCGGTAGGACGAATGCACCTTGCGTCCTGCGCCGTCACGGTAGTCGCCGCCATGGTTACGCGTGCCGAGCACGCGCAGATAACCGTACCGGGCGCCGAATGCGGCGTCGGCATAGACTTCGTTGCGGTCGCCGCTGCCGGCCATCAGTCCGCCGCTCAAGCGCGCGCCCGCTTCGTCGAAAGGCGCGGTGCGGCGTTCGAAGTCCACGGCGCCGGCGATCAGCGGCGCGCCCATCGTCACGCTTTGCGGTCCCTTGACCACGGTCACCTTGTCCCAGGCATCGGGAAAGAGATAGGCGGTTGGAGGATCCATGCGGCCTCCGCAGCCGCCATAAAGGAAGGCGCCGTCGGCCTGAATGGCCAGACGCGAGCCGCCCAGACCGCGCAGCACCGGGTCGCCCGATTCGCCGCCCTTGCGCGCGACGCTGAAGCCGGGGATGCTTTTGAGCAGTCCGGCGCCGTCGGCGGCGGGCACCGGCTGGCGCGGCGCGCGCGGGTCGGTTTCCACTCTGAGTGGCTGGCGGCTGCGCACCGCGGTGACCACCACTTCGTCGCCGATGTACACCGGACGAAGATCGGCGGCGAAGGCCTGCGTGACGGCGAGCACCGCCGGAAGGGGAATGAAGCGGAGAAGATCTCTCATTGTTATGTCATATAGGTGTTTTGGACCGGCTGAATGCTAGAAGAATCATCCGACGACGGGAATGTGACAAAGTGTCGCAGCGCGAACTCGCCATGGAATCTGTTACAGTGGCGGACATGGCTGTGATGTCACCGTTTTCCCATGACCTGCCGCGCGCGGCGGCGGGGCTTGCGCAACTGCGTTGGCTGACGCTGTGCTCGGGCGCGCTGCTGTGCGTTGCGGGCGGCGCGGCGGGCGTGGCGCTGCCGTATCCCCTGCTGGCCCAGGCGCTCCTGACCCTGACGGCCGCCAACCTCGTTCTCGCCCGCTGCGGCGCGCGTTCGCGCACGCCGGCCCTGTGGCTCGGAGCGGGGCTGGCCGCCGACGTGATCTGCCTGACCGAAGTCCTCGCGTTCACCGGCGGGGCGGCCAACCCCCTGGCGTCCCTTTATCTTCCGCCCGTACTGTTCGCGGCGCTGCTGTTGCCCGCCGCCTTTGCCTGGACGCTGGCGTTCGCCACCTTGCTGGCCTATGCCGCCCTGTTCCGCTGGCACCTGCCCTGGCCGGCCGCCGCAGGGGATGCCGCGTACGCCGTGTCATTACACCTGACCGGCATGTGGGTCACCTTCTCCTTGTCCGCGCTGCTGATGACCGGTTTCGTGTCATGGCTGGCGCGCCGACTCGCGTCCCGCGAAGCGATGCTGACGGCCGCGCGGGAGGCCCTGTCGCGGGACGAGCAGCTGCTCGCGGTGGGGATGCAGGCGGCCGGCGCGGCGCATGCCCTGTCCACCCCCCTCAATACCCTGACCCTTCTGGTCGATGAAATGGCGGAGTTCCGGGCCGGGGACGCGGAGCTCGCCGCCGATTTGCAGACGATGAAAGAACAGCTCGCCGGTTGCCGCCAGGCCTTGTTCGCCCTGAAGGACGGGGCGGAGTCCGGCGTGCGCGAGGCGCCGCTGTTCGCCATGTTGGCCGACCGGCTCGAAGGCTGGCGCGCATTGCGGCCGGATGTGGTTCTGATCTGGACGCCCCCGGATGTCCCGGATCCGGTCGTCGGTCTGGACAGCGCGTTCTGGCCGGCGTTCTTCAATCTGGTCAACAATGCGGCGGAAGCCGGCGGCGGGGAGGTCGAGGTCCGCGCATCGCTCGCTGCCGGGGGATTGACGCTCGATGTGATTAACAGGAAGGGCAGTCTGAGCGATGAGCAACTGGCGCGTGCCGGCCTGACACCGCTGGTGTCGGGCAAACCCGCCGGCATGGGGCTTGGCGTGCTGCTCAGTCATGCCACGCTCGCGCGCCTTGGCGGCCGCCTTGAGCTCGTGAATCGTCTGGGCGGAGGCGTCCACGCCAGGATCGTCCTGCCGCTGAACCGCCGGAGAGTGCCATGAGCCTGGATTTTCTGCTGATCGACGATGACGTCGCCTTCGCGTCGATTCTTTCCCGATCCCTCGGGCGGCGCGGATACAGCGTCGATATCGCCTGCGATGAGGATTCCGCGCTGGCCGCCATGATGCGCGCGCCACGGCATGTGCTGCTGGATCTCCATCTCGGCGGCCAGAGCGGCTTGCGCCTGCTGCCTCGCCTTAAAGCCGCGGGACCGGACAGCCGGATCGTCGTGTTGACCGGTTACGCCAGCATCGCCACGGCGGTGGAGGCGACCAAGCTGGGCGCGGTGCAGTACCTTGCCAAGCCCGCGACCCTCGATGACATCCTCGCCGCGTTCGAGCAGGACGCGGCCAATCCGGACCTTGCGGTCGCGCCTCAGCCGATGTCGCTCAAGCGCGTCACCTGGGAGCACCTGCAGCGCGTGCTGGCCGAGCACGGAGGCAATATCTCGGCGACCGCGAGGGCGCTGAACATGCATCGACGCACGCTCCAGCGCATGTTGGCCAAGCGCCCGGTGCGCGAGTGAATCAGCCTGGCTTTACCCCCTTCATCAGAAAATTTGATTTGAGTTAATGCTCGAAGATGCCCTAGTCTGATCCAATTGGCATTAAATGACGCCTTCACGACGACAAAGGGGAGAAAGACAGATGATGCGTGGACAGATGATGGACCAGCCCTTGCTCATTTCCAGTCTGCTGGACCATGCCGAGCGCTACCATTCCGATACCGAAATCGTTTCCCGCAGTATCGAAGGGCCGATTCACCGCTATACCTGGGGTGACGCGGCGCGGCGCGCGCGCCAGTTGGCGAACGCGCTGACGGATTTGGGCGTGGTGGAAGGGGAGACGGTCGGCACGCTGGCCTGGAACGGCTACCGCCACCTGGAGGCCTACTACGCGGTATCCGGCATGGGGGCAATCTGTCATACCGTCAATCCGCGGCTGTTCGCCGAGCAAATCGCCTACATCGTCAACCATGGCGAGGATGTCGTGCTGATGTTCGATTTGACCTTTCTCGCGATGGTCGAACAGCTCGCTCCGACTCTCAACACGGTTCGGCATTTCGTACTGATGACGGATCGAGACCACATGCCGCGCGAGACCTCGATCGACAATCTGTTGTGCTACGAGGATCTGGTGCGCCGTTCCAGTGACCGCTACGAATGGCCGGTGCTTAACGAAAACGCCGCTTCCAGCCTGTGCTACACCTCGGGCACCACCGGCAATCCGAAGGGCGTGCTGTATTCGCATCGTTCGACCGTGCTGCACGCTTTCGCCAGCTCCTTGCCCGACAGCCTGCATATTTCCGCGGAGGGTTGCGTCCTGCCCGTGGTGCCGATGTTCCATGTGAATGCCTGGGGTCTGCCGTACAGTTGCGCGATGAACGGCGCCAAACTGGTGTTGCCGGGCGCCAAGATGGATGGCATCAGCCTTTACGAATTGATCGAGAATGAACACGTCACCCTGGCCGCCGGCGTGCCCACGGTGTGGCTCATGTTGCTGCAGCATTGCGAGCGCAACCATCTGAAAATGCATAGTCTCAAGCGGGTGATCGTGGGCGGATCCGCCGCGCCGGAGTCGATGATCGACCAACTGGCTGAGCATGGCGCCGAGTTGCGCCAGTTGTGGGGGATGACCGAACTGTCGCCGTGCGGCACGACCAGCACGCCGAAATTCAAGCATCGCGCCAGCGATGCGCAAACCTTGCGCCAACTTCATACCCGCCAGGGCCGGGCGATTTTCGGGGTGGATCTGCGCATTGTCGACGACATGGGCCGCCCCTTGCCGCATGACGGCGTCGCGTTCGGCAACCTGCAAGTGCGCGGCCCCTGGGTGCTGTCGCAGTATTTCCGCCGCGAGCGCGACAGCGCCCATACCGAGGACGGCTGGTTCAACACCGGAGATGTGGTGACGGTGGACAAGGACGGCTACATGAAGATCACCGACCGGACCAAGGACGTCATCAAGTCGGGCGGCGAATGGATCAGTTCGATCGAGCTGGAGAACATTCTGGTCGGACACCCCGCCGTTGCCGAAGCGGCCGCGATCGGCGTGCCGCATCCGAAATGGGACGAGCGGCCATTGATGGTGGTGGTGCTCAAGCCCGGCCAGACCGCCACGCGCGATGAGTTGCTGGACTTTTACAAGGGCAAGATCGCCAGCTGGTGGACACCCAACGACATCGTCTTCGTGGCGGAGCTGCCGCATACCGCGACAGGGAAATTGCAGAAAATGAAACTGCGCGAGTTGTTTGCCGACTACAAATGGTCGGATTGATTCGTTTTTGCCCGTTAACGAAAAAAAACACAAAAGACCATGGACAGGATAGAGCAATTACGCTAAATTCACTGACTCACACAAGGCCGTCAGGTCTTTGTGTGGTGTTAGCCCCTCGAAGCATCAATCCGGCGTTAGCCGGTGAGGTGTTTCTTCCTCGTGTTGGCCCCTGCGGACAAGCTGCAGGGGATTTTTTTTGCCTGCGCGGATCGGGGGTGTTTACCTTTATGTTTTTGTCATTTATTGTCTCCCGATATCCATCTCCGGCGCCGATTTTGACCGGCCTGCCATTTTGTCCCAGAGGGAGTCATTATCATGCATGCACGCGTTACTCTCGCTTCACTTTGCCTTGCCGTTTCGCTGTCGTTGAGCGGTTGCATCAGTGTCGTCAATCAGGACACGCCTTCGCACCGCTCGGTAACCGTCACGGCGGGCGCTTTCGGCGCGAGCCCCGTTTCGCTGGGCTATGGCGCTGGCGGGCGCGATACCGAAGTTCGCATCAGCTCCGCGTCGTTCACCGGAAGTCCCATGTCGCTGACGCTTCACGCCATCAACCGGGGCTGGCGCATCGGCACGGAAACGCTTGTCGAGAGCGACAGCCGCTGGCTGATCCTCGATCCGGCCACGAAACGCGCCTGGTTGAGACCGGGCGAGGCGCTGCGGGCCCAACCCAGGACAAGCCTGACCAACGGCCGGGCCGTGGTCAAGGTGGTGGTCATGACGGATCTGGGCGAAAGCGAGCGGGAAAATCTGCGGCAGCAGGCGCCTCTGTGACATGAGATCTGGGTAATCTCTATTGCATATACAAATTATAAATGTGTTGATTTCGTCATTATTCCCGTTGCCTGAATGCGACACTTTCTCACACAATAAAGAAGTAAATCGGATAATTCTAATGTATGTGCGCCATATCAAAGAGTGCGGCTGGCGTTTGTCATTAACTGTTCGCCAAGTTCCGCGCATGCGCTATGGTTAACGGGATAGTCCGTGACATCGCGTTGCTGGACGACTCTTTCTGCAATACTGCCACTCGCGCGGGCGCGTGGCCGATCGGACAGCAACGGGCCGCAGGGCTCCTGCAAAAGCAACTCGGGAAAGGTAAACGATGAAATCGCTCAAGAACAGGCTGATAGCCCTGAACGCGGCGTTAATGGCCATTTTCGGTCTGGTGCTGGTGACTATGGCGTTCTTCCAGATGCGCTCGGAAATCCTGCACGGTCTCGATCAGGAGTTCAATGCCGTACTTTACGGCCAGCAGTCGGTGATCTCCACATGGCTCGACGACAAGTTGCGGGTAGTGGAAGGTCAGTCGCACATTCTTGGCAAACCCGATGCGAATCCCCACCTGAAGCAAGCGGTCGTGACCGGTGGTTTTCTCGATATTTATGCAGGATATGAAGACGGACACGGCTTGTTCGCCAGCGATTGGGTAATGCCGCAAGGCTACGATATCCGTACCCGCGACTGGTATACCCAAGCGAAAAATGCCGGAAAAACCGTCATCAACGGTCCCTATGTCGATGCCGATTCCAAAAAGCTTACGCTGACCATCGCTTCCCCGTACAAGGTCAACGGCAGTCTTGCCGGTGTGGTGGCCGGTGACATCACCGTGGAAAACGTGGTCAAGGCCGTGTTGTCGACCAAGCTGCGCGCCGGCGGCTACACTTTCCTCGTCAATCGGGCCGGTACCGTGATCGCCCATCCGCAGGCCGACCTGACCCTCAAGCCCCTGAGTACCCTCAACCCGCAACTGACCGGAGAATACCTGCAGCGCATTGAAAAGGAAGATGTGCTTCAGGAAGTCGATATGAACGGCGACACCATGATGTTCCAGGTGCTGAGCGTACCCGGAACCGACTGGATGATCGGCATGGCGGTGAGCAAGTCGGCCGTGATGGAGCCGCTGACGAAACTCGTTTATACGATCGCCGGACTGTTCGCCCTGGTCTTCCTGGTGATGACGCCGGTGGCAAGCTTCATTCTGAGCAGCATGCTGGCCGGCCTGATCCGTTTGCGCAACGCCATGGTCGACATCTCGCATGGCGAAGGCGATCTGACCATGCGCCTGGATGAAACCGGCAGCATTGAGCTTGCGGAGACCGCCCAGTCCTTCAACCTGTTCGTCAGCCAGCTGCAAACCATGTTCGTGCGCTTGCGCGACGAGGCGAGCAGCCTGATCGGCGGCGTGCAGGAAGTCAGCCATCTGGTGGGCGGTGTCGCGGAAAGCTCGCGCCAGATGTCGGATGTGTCGTCGTCGAACGCGGCGACGCTGGAAGAAATCACCGTCAGCATTTCGCACATCGCCGATAGCGCGCATCAAGCCGACAGCATGGTCAACGAAACCGAAGTGCGTCTGCAGGACAACGCGGAAAGCATCACCCGCCTGTCGCAGGGCATGGAATCGACGGTCGGTTCGGTGCGCGGCCTGGAAGGCATGCTGGCATCGCTCGACAAGCGCTCCCAGGAAATCAGCGGCATCACCAACGTGATCCGCGATATCGCCGATCAGACCAACCTGTTGGCGCTCAATGCCGCGATCGAAGCGGCACGGGCCGGCGAGCAGGGCCGCGGTTTTGCCGTGGTGGCGGACGAAGTGCGCAAACTGGCCGAGCGCACCGCTCAGGCCACGCTGGAAATCAGCAGCATGGTGACCGCCATCCGTCAGGAAACCAACCGAGCTGTCGAGGACATGAATAGCACCGTCGCGTCGGTCGACGAGGGCGTGAACCTGACGCGCGATGCCGTTGAAGGCATCCGCAGCATCCGCGAGACCATGGAGGAAGTGGTCAACAAGATGCACGAAATCGCGCATTCGACCAATGAGCAACACAATGCCAGCACCCTGATCGCCCAGAGCACCGAAACCATCAACGGCCGGATTCTGGAGAACGACGATATGCTGCAGAATGTCAGCACCGAACTTGGCCAGCTGGCCAGCGCGGCAGGCCAGATGCAGGCTGCGTTCGAGCGCTTCAAGCTGTAAACCTTGTTCCCGGAACACGAAGCCCCGCGGCGAGTCCCTTCTCCGCGGGGTTTAATGTGATGGTCAGCCTGACCTAAATGCCTCAGCAGGCGTCAAACCTGCTGAGGCATTTTTTCTTCTTCGGGGAGAGCATCATGGCAACCGTCACACGGATCGGCCTGGATATCGGCAAGCACAGTTTTCCTCTGATCGGGCACGACCCGCGCGGCAATCCGGTCCTCAAGAAACAGTTCAATCGCTGCAGCCTCATCGCATTCCTCGCCAAGCATCCTCCCTGCCGCATCGCCATGGAAGCCTGCTGTGGCGCCCATTGGCTGGCACGCAAGCTGGCGGGCTTCGGCCATACCGTGCAACTGATTGCGCCGCAGTACATCCGTCCGTTCGTCTCCGGCAACCAGAACGATTTCATCGATGCCCAGGCCATTTGCGAGGCGGCGGCACGTCCGACCATGCGTTACGTGGCCGCCAAGAGCGCCGAACAGCAAGCCTTGTCCGCACTGCATCGCTTGCGTGAGGCCCGCATTGCCGAACGGGTACAGACCAACAACCAGATCCATGCGCTGCTGCTGGAATTCGGTATCGCGCTTCCCGTCGGGGTGCGGGGGATCACGCAGTTGCCGATGCAGCTGATGGACGAGACCAACGGTTTGCCCGTCAAGGCCCGGCAGATCTTGCAACGACAGCTGGAGCACTACCGCTTGCTCAAGGCGGAGGTCGAAGAACTGGAGCGCGAGATCGCGGCAGAGGCCCGGCAGGACGATGTCGCCCTGCGGTTGATGACGATACCCGGCATCGGCCCGATCACCGCCAGCCAGTTGTCGGCAGACGCCGGCAATGCCAAGGACTACGGCAACGCGCGTGACTTTGCGGCATCACTGGGTCTGGTGCCGCGACAGTACTCGACGGGTGGAAAGTCCAAGCTGCTGGGCATCAGCAAACGGGGAGACAAAAGCCTGCGCCGTCTGCTGGTGCAATGTGCCCGGGTGATCATGCAGAACGCGCCGCGCGGGAAGAGTGCGATGGCAGCGTGGACGATGGCGCTGATGCAGCGTCGCCACTCGAACATCGTGGCCTGCGCACTGGCCAACAAACTGGCACGGGTCGTGTGGGCGGTACTCGCGAAAGGCGGCGAGTAGAAGCCTGCTTTTGCCAAGACAGACACTGATGACGACAACCGGCCCACGGCCTGCAGAACCCCCCGACAATGAAAACAGTCATGAGAGACTGAGGGTTTTTTAGGGACCTGCAGGAGCGGCTCACATCATGGATCGGGCATAGCTGCCCACCAAGAATCCGGATAGATTAGAGCAAGCCTACCCCGTCATTATTCATCAGCACTCTGTTCTTGCAAAGGTCAGGCTGACCATAGGTTTATTGGATTTTCAGCGTAAGCGCTTGAGTTTTTCCCGGGCGATGCGAACCATCGCGTGACCGAAGTTGGACAGGGACACCGCCGCGATGGCCAGCAGTCCATGCCCCTGAGTGTAGTGCGGATTGGCTTCCAGGAAATAGCGGACGGCGGGCTTATCGCTCGTTCTCCAATAGGCCGCATCGGTCGGAGTGTCGCGGGTCACGGCGCCGGTATCCACGATAAAGGGGATTCCCGGCGATGCCAGCTGGTAGCCCAGGCATGCTTTCAGATCGGCGACCCGGGATGCCAGTGGATGCGATGTCGAGCTTCCGGGGCCGGGCCACATGTTGCGGATGTACTTGTGCATCAGCACGTAGCTTGACGGGTGGATCATCGCTTCGAGCAGATACATCGGCTGCAGGGGGTTGGTCAGCCAGTACCGCAGGATCCGCGAAAACAGGAACAGCGTATTGCGGTTGCGGCCGCGGTAGTGCTTGAGCAGGCCGAACTGGATGCGCAGAACCTTGTAGCGCCGTCCGGACGAATGGTGCCGGAACAGGTGAAGGGCGCAATAACCGACGATGCGGCTGTCCTCGCCGTAATGCAGCAGGATACTGGTATGCGAGGCGTCGGGGGGAATCAGGCAGTGCGCGAACACCTGCCGGTCTTCGCCGGCGAAGATGGTGTTATGCACGTCGTACAGCTGGTCGACCAGATCGTGTTGTTCTTGGCTGGTCATCTTGCTCGGGATGACAACCCGAGTGGAGTGTTTTTTGTTGCCGCTCATGGACTTCCTCGTTGAAGTTGACTGAGTGGCAGCAGCTTACAAACCTCTTATCGCCTAAAATACTGTCATTTATATCCGGATTAATTAATATAAACGGAATGTTTTTTTGTTAGATCAGGCGCTGTCAGGGATGTGCCGGGTGGCTAACTCACTGACATGAAAGCCTTTTATGCTGCACCGCAGCAGATGACGGTGTGGCGGCCAAGCGATCCCGACGGGAAAAAACACTCCGCGCGCGGCCGGCTACTGTCCGTTTTGCCAGTGCCGCGATGTGCGTTGGCGCCACATCAGCGGCTCAGTCCGAGAGCCATTTGCCCGGATTCATCAGATTGTCCGGGTCCAGCTGCCGCTTGAGCGACCGCATCAGCGACAATTGCAGCGGATCTTTGTAGCGCTCGAGCCAATGGGTCTTGAGTTGACCAATGCCGTGTTCCGCGGCGAGCGTTCCGGACAGTGCGTATACGATATCGTAGACGATCTCGTTGACGCGCGGCTCGTCCTCGAAAAGACGCGCGGCGTCGGCGCGCGTGGCGGAAATGTTGTAGTGCAGATTGCCGTCGCCGGCATGGCCGAACGCCATGATTCGGCAACCGGGAAATTCGGCGCGCAAGGCGTCGCCCGCCCGTTCGAGAAACTCCGGAATGGCGCTGCTGGGCACGGCGATATCGTGCTTGATGCTCGCCCCTTGCAGACGCTGGGTTTCCGACATCGTCTCCCGCAGATTCCACAGGGCGGCGCGCTGGCTCTCGTTCATGGCAATCACGCCATCGACCATGTCATCCCTGTTGCCAAGCCAGGCGACAAGCCGCTCGTTCAGTGTGCTGTCATCGCCACTGTCGGACAGTTCGAGCAGTACGGAAACCGGCGCCATGAACGGCACATCGGCGGTCTTGAAGCGTTCCACCAGTTCCAGGCAATCCCGCGTCATCAATTCGAACGTGGTCAACCGGTCCCCGAAGGCGTCCTTTAGTCCGCCCAGCCAGTCGATCGCCGCCTGGCTGGAGGGCAGGCCGACCAGCGCCGTGGCATGGGCGGTGGGCAGCGCGAACAGCTTGAGCGTGGCGGCCGTGATCAGTCCCAGTTGTCCTTCCGCGCCGATGAACCAGTGTTTGAGGTCCAGACCGGTGGTGTTTTTGCGCAATCCTTCCAGCGCTGTCATCCGGCGGCCGTCCGGCAGAACGACCTCAAGACCCAGGGTCAGCTCGCGCATCGTGCCATAGCGCAGAACCGCGAGTCCGCCGGCATTGGTCGACAGGTTGCCGCCGATCTGGCAGCTTCCTTCGCTGGCCAGCGACAGGGGAAACAGCCGGCGCTGTTGCCGCGCGATCTCCTGAGCCTGGGCGAGCGTCATGCCCGCTTCCAGCGTCATGGTGTTGTTGGCGGTATCGACTCCGATGACCCGGTCAAGGCGCTTGAGTCCCACCACGAGCTGCCGGCCGCTGACATCCGGCGTGGCCGCGCCGCACGTCGAGGTATTGCCGCCTTGCGGCACGATCGGCACCCGGTGTCTGGCGCAAAGCGTCACCAGTTCCGCGGTCTCGTCCCGGGTGCCCGGGTAGGCGACCGCCATCGGAACCCCCTGGTAACGTCCACGCCAATCGAGGCACAAGGGACGCACGTCGCGCTCTTCGGTCAAGAGGTGGGACGGGCCGATCAGCCGGGAGACGGCGGCAAGGAATGAGCTGTCGATCATGGGGCGGTTCCGGGATGGTGCGACTGCCGCTCCAGCCGGGAGGCCAGAAGGCCGGCGGCCAGCGCCAGGGACAGGGAAAACAGAGTGGGGTTGGCCAGTGGAAAGTGCCAGCTTCGTCCGCCTCCGGCGAACGCCGGACCGCTGAAGACGGCGAAGGCCGAGGCGGCCATGCCCGTCCATCCTGTCCATAGCGCGCCTCGGCGGGTGAAGCCCGGCCAGTAAAGCGTCAGGATCAGAACGGGAGCCTGGGCGCTGGCCGATACCGCAAACGCGAGCCCCATCAGAAACGCGATGTTCTGCTGTTCGCACGCAAGGGCCAGCAGAGCGGCGCCAACCACCAGCCCGACCGATGCGAGGCGCGCCGCCGCGAGCTCTTCGTTGTCGGCGATCCGGCCGCGGATCAGTCGGGCATAAATGTCGTGGCCGATCGTCGCGCTGCCCGCGAGGGTCAGCCCGGCGACGACGGCGAGAAGCGTCGCGAAAGCGACCGCGGAGACCACCGCCCTGAACAGCTCTCCGCCGAGGTAGTCGGCAAGATGCAGCACGACCATATTGCCGCCGCCGGTCAGGTGTCCCTGGGCGTCATGGAATGCGGGGTTGGCGTTGACGTAGACGATGGCTCCGGCGCCGATGAGGGCATTGAGCGTGAACATCAGAGCGATGAGTCCGGTTGCCCAGGCCACCGAGCGGCGGGCCGTGGCCGCATCCGGCACCGTGAAAAAACGCATCAGCACATGTGGCAGGCCGAGTAATCCGAAGACGAGTCCGATACCCAGCGACAACACCTCCCAGGGCGAACTCATGGCGGGGCTGGGCTGCAGTATCCCCGCGCCGGCCGGGTGGCGGGCGATGACATCCGCGATCAGCCCGCCAAGACCTCCGTCATGGCGCAGCCAGACACCCGCGGCGAGCGCGGACGCGGTGGCAAGGAGCAGGGCGGCTTTGGCCATTTGGGCCCAGGTGGTGGCGCGCATGCCGCCTGCCGTGGCGTAGAGCAGGATCAGCGCCGAGAGCCCGGCGAGCGCGGCGGGATACGGGATGCCGAACAGCAGCGCCATCAGTTTGCCGCCCGCCACCATCTGGACAGTCAGGTAGAAACCGGTAATCAGCAATGACGCGGCCGACGACATCAGGCGCACCGGACGGCCGGGAAACCTGTGCTCCAGGACATCGGCCACCGTATAGCGGCCCAGTTCGCGCAAGCGGTCGGCAAGAAGAATCATCAACAGCGGCCAGCCGGCCAGTGTGCCAACGGCATAGATCAGCGAGTCGTAGCCCTGGCCGACCCACATGCCCGCCGCTCCCAAAAACGCGGCGGCCGACAGATAGTCTCCGGACAGGGCCAGACCGTTCTGCCAGGCACGCAGGCGCGATCCGCCCGTGTACAGCTCGTCGGCTCCGGCAATGCGCCGGCGGGCGGCGACGCCGACGATGGCCAGGCTGCCGACGGTCAGCAAAATGAAGCACAGTTGGGCGATATTCATGGCGAGCGGGCGATCCATACGGTCAGCAGAAAGCCTGTCCAGATCAGCGCGAGCGCCAGCACGATGGAGACCGGTACGGCCGACCCCGGCCGGACGGGCAAGGCCAGCAGTCCGGGAAAAAAGGCGACGATCAGGTAATAGCCGCCGAACAGCAGGGTGAGCAGGGCGAGCTGCTTGCGGCGAACCCGCCCGGATGCGGTGTTGGTGGTCACTTTTGCCAGTAGGTCTTGACGTTGACGAATTCGTACAGGCCGAACTCGGACAACTCGCGACCATAGCCCGATGCCTTCACGCCGCCGAAAGGCAGGCGAAGGTCGGAACTGGTGTGGCGATTGACAAAGACGCTCCCGGCTTCGATTTGCCGGGCGAGGTGCCAGCCGTGTTCGGTATCCGCAGTATACAACGAGGCGCCAAGACCGAATGGAGTATCGTTGGCGATGCGGATCGCGTCTTCTTCATCGCGGGCGCGGATCAGACTGGCGACCGGTCCGAAGACTTCTTCGTGGTAGACACGGCAGGCGGCATTGACGTTGTCCAGCACGGTGGCCGGATAAAAGAAGCCCGGTCCGGCAGGCAACGTCCCGCCAAGCAACAGCGATGCTCCGTTATGCAGGGCATCGGTCACCTGGTGGTGCAGGTGGGCGCGCAAGTCGGCCCGCGTCATCGGGGCGAGCGTGGTCGATTCCTGGGTCGGATCGCCCGGGCTCAACCGCGAGGCTTCTTCGACGAAGCAGCGGATGAAGTCCTCGGCGATCTGCGGAACCAGAATCATGCGTTTGGCCGCGTTGCAGGACTGACCCGCATCGCGAAAGCGCGAATGGACGGCTTCGCGAGCGGCGGCCTCCACGTCGGCATCGGCCAGGACGATGAACGGATTGCTGCCGCCCAGTTCGAGCACGGTTTTTTTCAGGTGCCGGCCCGCCAGGCTGGCGATGATCCGGCCGGTCGAAGTGGAGCCGGTGAAGGCCACGGCATCGGAGGCGCGTACGGCCGTTTCCACGTGCTCGTGCATGATCCAGGCCACATCCAGAACATCCAGCCCGGCTTCTCGCACGCAGTCGAGCAGTTTCGCCGTGCTTTGCGGCACGACCGGGGCCGGCTTGACCAGACAGGTATTGCCGGCCATCAGGGCGGGAACGGCAAAGCGCAGCACCTGCCACACCGGATAGTTCCAGGGCATGATGGCCAGAACCTGCCCCAAGGGTTCGAACGCAACCCCGCTTTTGCTGGCATGGGTCTGGATGGGGATCGCTTCGAGCAGTTTGGGGGCGAGCTCCGCGTAATAGCGGATCAGTTGCACGGATTTGTCGATTTCAGCGAGGCATTCGACAGTGCGCTTGCCGACTTCAAGAGTGATCAGCTGTGCCAGTTCGAGACGCACCCGTGTGAGTTCGTCGGCAAGACCGAGCAATTTTTGCGCGCGTTGTCCGACGCTGAGCCTTGACCAGGGGTGGCGGGCGCCGGCGAGTCGTTGCAAGGCGCCGTCCAGCTGTTCCGCCGTCCAGGCCTGGCGAGTGAAAACAAGCTCTCCGGTAGCCGGATTGCAGGAGGTGAAATCAGTCATGACACAGCTCGGTGGGATGGAATTGCCAGTGAAGCAATGTAACAAAATAGCAGCAGAAATGGCAGAGCGGTATGCTCAAGGTTTGATCTGGATCCAGCGAAAAGGCGGAGAGAAGCGTGTCTCTCCGCCATTGGCGGTTTAACCCGGGATCCGCAGGTCGGACGGTGTTTCACCCGTCATGAAATAATGGATGGTTTCGCGCACGCTGCGAATGGAGTCGCCGAAAGGCAACGGCTCGGCTCCCCGGAAAAACAGTCCCTTGGTCACTTCCCCGCGGAAGGCGGCGGAGAGTTTCAGATCGATGCAGAACTGGCCGATTTTGCCGAGTCCGTCACGCAGTCCGCACACGCTCAGGCAATTGAGGCCCTGGGTGCACCGGCGCGGGTCGGCCTTGGCGTTGGCCTGCAGCTTGTCTTCGCGCTTCAGGTAGGACTTGAGCCATGGCGTCATGACTCCGCGCGCGGGCAGGCCGGCCACGCTCATGAACTCCACGATGTCTTCAGGACGGGCGCCGGCCAGGGTGCGCTTGAAATTGTCGTGGGCGTCGCCTTCGCGAGTCACGGCGAAGGCCGTGCCGATCTGCACCGCCGAGGCGCCGAATTCCTGCAGGCAGGTGCGGACTTTCTGGAAAGTATTGATGCCGCCGGCAACGACCAGCGGAATACGCTCGCTTTCCAGGCCCAATTGCTTGAATACCTCGAAGGTTTCGTTCAGTACCCGGCGGAAATTGAAGCGCTCGTCCCCGATCTCGCCGATGCTCGCCGCGCCCAGATGGCCGCCGGCATGTCGCGGGTGTTCGATCACGATCGCATCGGGCAGACGCTGTTTTTTCATCCAGCGTTTCAAAACGATGTGGATACCGCGCGACTCGGACAGGATCGGAATGAGCGCCACCTCAGGAAAATCTCTGGCCATTTCCGGCAGATCCAGGGGCAGTCCCGCTCCCATCACGATTCCCTGCGCGCCCGATTCGCAGGCTTGGCGTACCAGCGCCGGGTGCGCATCCACGGCTTTCATTACATTCACGGCGACCATGCCACGGCCCTGCGCATTGCGCAAAGCGCCCTTGATTTCGCGATCCAGCGCGATGAGGTTGAGCCGGTCCAGATCTTCCTGTCCGCCGGCTTTCGCCGATTCGGCGACCAGATCCTCGTGCAGATGCCGCAGGTCGACGCTGGCGATCGTACCGACCCCTCCTTCGAGAGCCACGCTGCCGGCCAGACTCTTGGCCGAAATGCCGACGCCCATGCCGCCCTGGACGATGGGCAGGAGTTCATGACCCTTGATAACCAGCGGGTTGAAGTGGTGAAGCATGGCGTGATCCGGTCGAGTAAAAACACTAACTATGCGCGCTTGACAGCGGCTGGCATTTGATCTGGATCAAACGGCCGGGCGAAATGCCGGCAAGATACCGGTCTGAAATGGCGCGGGAATAGGGGTGACCTGTATGTAATTACAGTTGTTTTACAAATATTGCCGTGACATTATGAAATCATCGGGTTTTTATAAGTATTTTTTATATGTAATAGATATACATTTCTACATATTAGAGTATTGACCAGCGTTTTATTCCCCGCAGAGGGAACTTACTGTCAGAAAGGTCAGATTCGGGTTAGCCAATGAACCCATAGAGTATCGGGTGTTGATCAACTAACCGATAGGGGCATGGTATGGCTTTTCTGTCCTTGAGCAGTCAGGAAGGATTGCGTCTGGAGACCATCAGGGGAGGGCGGCGTCAAACCGAGTTACTGCGCTTTCGCCACGAAATTTTCCGGGAAAAACTCAAATGGGTTGAGCTGTCCGCCGACGGTCTCGACAAGGACGAGTACGATGCGTTTTCGCATAATCTGGCGGTCATCGATGGCAATGAGGTGGTGGGTTCTGTCAGATATACGGAAGGCCATTATCCGTTCATGATCGAAAAGGAATTCGCACGGCTGCTACCGGGTGGGTTCGCCTTGCGCAAGGGCCGGCATGCCGGCGAGGTGACGCGCTTCGCCGTGGCGAGCCGATGTCTGAACGGGGGTATGGGGAGCGCTAGCCGCCTGCTCTACCTGTCGCTCTACGAATGGTCGAGACTTCATGATGTGAAGTGGCTGTATTTCGTCGTCGAGCCCCCGTTCTTCCGACATTTGACCCGGCTCGGTTTTCCGACGGTGGCGATCGGCGAAGCAAAGAAACTGGATGGCGGCGTGCTCTCCCAGGCGGGGTACATGGACTGGCCGTCGGCCAGTCCGGATTTCATTCATTGGCTGCGAGAGGCGGCTGTATTCCCAGCTGCAACCCAAGAACGATCGCGTGCGTACGATTATTCGCATTGAGCTTGCGAATAATGTTGGCTACATGAAATTTCACTGTCCTTTCGCTGATGTCTAGGATGGTGGCAATTTCCCAGTTGGTTTTTCCGTGGCTCATCCAGTGGAAGATATCGTGTTCGCGGTGCGACAGCACGATGCCCGGCTGGTTGACCGTGGCGGGAATGGTGGTACGAATCACCGCCTGGTGGAGATGGGGGACGAGCGTGTTGACCATCTCCACCAATTGCCGGTCCATGCTCACGTCCTTGCCGGCGAGAGAAATCAGGCAGGCAAGATTGTGCTTCTGGGAAAAGGCGCTGCAGGTGATGCCATCTCCCAGACCGACCGAAGTGGCTTCGGCAATAAACCGTTTTTCCTGATTGGTATTTACCTGGGAAAAACGCTCCTGCCACAACAGCGGATTCGGGCTTAATGGCGTTAGCAGAACCGGATCGCAGCTAGCGTAATTTTCGTGGATATAATGCTCTATCCAATTATGTGGATAAGTAATCTCCACGACTTTATCCAGTCTTTGCATCATCCTTTGTTGATTGATACGTCCGACAACCAGACACATATGCTCGACCGGGATTTGCTGCTGCAGGTAATCCAGGTAGTGCTTGAGCGTCTTTTCGCATTCGACTTGCCCCACTCGGTGGACCCATTCGAGCAGGGTGTAAAGCCGTTCTGGCGCCAGTCCTTTTGGCATTTGCCGGTTCATGATGGCTTTCTCTGTTGGCATGGTCGTTCCCTTGTTATTGTTGTGTTCCGAAAATGATAGCAGACACTATCCCGATTCAGCCCCACTTTTTACTGTAATAAAGGTCAGCCTATTTTATACAAGAGAATTAATGCATTATTTTCCGTGTGTACGATATTATATTTGTAAATTATATTGCATTGTTATTATTTTGACTGGTTTTGAAGCGATCCGATTATTCAGTGCCGGCGTTAAGGCCGACATTCTGTTTGCGCGGTGTGGCGGAAGTGTATTTTTCTGATGGTGATGCCCACTGCCGTCGAACAGGCCGTATCGACGACTCGACCGGATCGACTGTGATCGGCCGACGAGGGGATTCCGGGTTGGCCGGTAGGGCGGTTTGCCCGGCATGGTCCCATCGACGTGCGCAGCGCAGACAGTTCCGGTGGTATCTGTATAGCCTGTTACTGTGAAGATTGCATGTCTTTTCAGCCAGTTAAGGAAATTCCCCCTCCAACATGTCGCATATTCCCGTCAGCGCGCGTCCGGATTTATCCGCCGCCGGGGGAGGCACCTCCGGTGGCGGGATGGCATTTAAATGACATGTTGTATAAATGATGCTGCGAAGAGGGTTGTTGATCAATTCATGTGGCATTTTAAATAACAATGACGCATACTATTCAGTGATTGCTAACAAGAGATGGTTGAAGTTGTTGGCAATAGCGCGAGGAGAGCTGCAGGCCTGTTGCCGGGTCCGGGTCGTGTCGCGTCGGCAGATGATGGAAAAGACAGAAAAGGTTGACAGAAAATCTTCAAAATTCGCGAGATATGGTGTAACCTTTTTTAACAATATCTTTAATAAATGCCATCGGTTGCGTTCGGCTGGCTGCCTTGCGAACCGTACCCGGACGGCAGATTAGGAATTTCACTGCGATGGATACCCTGAAAGCGCTCATGGTCTTTATGACCACTGCAGAAAATGGAAGCTTCTCCGATGCGGCTCGCAAGCTGGGTGTGTCGCCAGCGGCCATCAGCCAGAGCATCGCGCGTCTGGAGCAGGAACTGGAGGTCCGGCTGTTCAACCGTACCACGCGCCAACTGACCCTGACCGAGGACGGACGGCGTTTCTATGCGCAATGCCGCGGACCGGTGAACAACCTGGACACCGCGATCAGCCAGCTCAAGGCAAGCCGGGACGAGCCGGCCGGGCATCTGCGCGTGAGCATGCCCAACTCCTTCGGGCGGCGTTTCATCCTGCCCCTGATGGGAGAGTTTTGCGAGCGCTATCCGAAAATCAAGGTGTTCTTCGGCCTGGACGACCATTTCAGCGATCTGATCGAAGACGGTTATGATGTCGGGGTTCGGATAGGCATGATGCCGGACTCGCGAATGGTGGCAAGACACCTGGCCTACATTCCGCTGTATGTGGTCGCGTCCCCTGCCTATCTGGCCGCCCATGGCCGCCCGACCAAGGTCGAAGACCTGTCCGAGCAGGATTGCATCAACTTCCAGTTCCCCACCTCGGGCCGGCTCTACAAATGGGAATTCGACCGGAACGGCGAACGCGTGCCGGTCGAAGTGCAGGGCACCTATACCCTCAACGAGATGGAAGCCGTGTGCGAAATCGCCCGGCTTGGGCTGGGCATCGCGCAGTTGCCGGGGCATGAGGTGATGCCCTATATCCGTGCGGGTGAGCTCGAGGCGGTGATGACCGACATGGTCTCGCTCGAGCGTTCCATCTATATCTGTTTCCCTCACCGCGACCACATCGCGCCGCGTACCCGGGTGTTTGTGGATTTCCTGGTGGAAAAGCTGGCGGATCACCCCGACATCGTCGCCGAACTGCCGGGGCTCGATTTCTCGGCCAAGCGCAAGGCACATCAGGAAAGGCTCGACGAGACCGGAGCCTGACCTTTTCCTCCGCCGCTCCTGCTTGCCGGGAAGAGGTGTCTTCCCGGCAGGTTCACACCGCCATGAAACGCGACAGCGGGGTCTGGCTCCAGTCGACGCTGTCGAGCAGGTTCTTGACCACCAGTCCGAGCTCCGTATCGCCCTCGATGCCTAGGCGGCGGTTGAAAAACAGGGTGTCGGGGTCCTCTTCCCGCAGCATCATCCGCATGAAGTCCGCAAGGTTGGCCGACAGCGTCAGGTCGGCCTCCCGCTGTGCCCGTTCCGTCCGGAATACGCCATTTTCCACACAGAAAAAAAGATGCAGCCCGGCGTCGCGAACGTGCACGTCGAAGGTTCGCCCCTCCAGCAGAGCCATGTCGGCCGGCAACACCCCCCGCTTGTAGAGAAGGTTGAGGCTTTGCGCCAAGAGCCAGGACGGCGGGGTCGGCGGCAGGATGCCGACCAGTTTTGACAGGGACGACGGCAGTGTGAATTCAGGAATGGGCATGCAACGCCTCCTTTTGACCGGCAATGCCGGGTTGACCGTGCCAGTAACCGTTGACCAGCGGGCCGGGGGCAGCGGGTGTCACGGGTGTTTCGCCATCGAGTGCCGCCCGGAACGCCCGTACCACGTCGCCGGTGCCTTCCGACTGGGGGCTGATGCGCAATCTGTCGACCCGGGGAACCTGCCCTTTGACGATGTCGTCGAGCACCGAATGGCATCCGGCCGACAAGGTCTGGATACCATTGATGGCAAGAAACGACTCGCTTTCGCGTGTTTCGAGCAACATGCCGTCCGGGTGGTCTATGCAGCGGAACTCGCAGCTGTCTTTGTCGAGATTGTAGTGCCGTGCGGTGAAGCAGCGCGCCGAGAAGGCCAGCGGCAAGCGGCCCCAGGCGAACAGTTCGGTTTCGATCTGGACGCCGGCCGCGAGCACGGCTTCGAGCATGGCGCGGGACATTTCGACCGGAGGAATCCAGCGGAAAGCGCCCAGGCGTTTCATCAGCGCCAGGGTGTCGCCGTTATAAATGTTCAAGTGCGGGCCGGCGACGAACGGCAGGCCCCTCTCGCGCATCAGATCGACCGCGCCCAGGTCGTTGGCTTCAAGCCGGATATCGCCATTATCTGCCAGCTGGTTCAGGCGCTTCATGTCCGAGTCGCTCTCCATCAGCGTTTGGCTAGACAACAGAATCTCCTTCCCGGTACCGGCCAGATCGCGCGCCAGATCGATCCAGTCTCGGGTGCGCAGTTGCTGGCGGCGAGAGCAGACACTTTCGCCTAGGTAGAGGGTGTCCACCGGCAGCTCGGCCGCTTCGGCGTAAAAATGCATCACGGTATCGCGGGGCCACAGGAACAGCAAAGGCCCGAGCGACAGTTTGGTTTGAGTCGGTGTCATCATCACTTCCAGGGTCGGTGGTAAGCGCCAAGGGTATCCTGGCGACCTTCCGAGACATTGTTCAAGGCCTGCTGCCAGCCGGCGCGCACGGTGAACCGGTGTTTTTCCCGGCCGGCGGCGTCGATCGCCTCGCGCAGCGCGCGGGTCACCTGCGCGACATAGGCGGGGCTGCGCTGGCGGCCTTCCACCTTGATGGCCGCCACGCCGATGTCGATCAAATCGGGCAGCATGGTCATGACGTTCAGGCTGGTGGGTTCTTCCAGTGCGTAATACGTTTCATCCGCGACTTTGAAGCGCCCCTTGCACAGAGTCGGGTAACCGGCCGCTTCATCCTTGACGAACTGGTCGATCAGAATGCCGTTCAAGCGAGCCTTGAGCGCGTCGGAGCCCTGCTCCCAGCGCACAAAGCGCGCGGGTGAGCAGGCGCCATGGGTATTGGGCGATTCACCGGTGGCATAGGAGGACAGCAGGCAACGTCCTTCCACCATGACGCACAGGCTGCCAAATCCGAACACCTCGATTTCCACGTCGGTTTTCTCGATCACGCTGCGCACTTGATCGAGTGTCAGCACGCGCGGCAGCACGGCGCGGCGGATGCCGAACAGGTCGCGGGCAAGGTTGATGGCATGGTGATTGGTGGCCGATCCTTGCACCGACATGTGCAGGCGCAGTTGGGGGTGCCGACTGGCGGCGTATTCCATCAGACCCAGATCGGCGACGATCACGGCGTCCACGCCCAGATCGGCCGCCTCGTCCACCGCGCTGCGCCAGTGCCCGATGCCTTCGCCCTGGGCAAAGGTATTGATGGCCAGCAGGATTTTGCGGCCTTTCTGGTGAGCGTAGCGGATACCTTCTCGGGCCGCTTTGTCATCGAAATTCAGACCGGCGAAATTGCGCGCGTTGGTATTGTTGCGCAGACCCAGATACACCGTGTCGGCGCCATGGTCGATCGCGGCCTTGAGCGCCGGCAGGCTGCCGGCCGGGCAGACCAGCTCGGGCAGGTGGGAGGTATCTGTCATGACGTTTCACTAAGGTGGAGAGAAACGCCTCACGTTAGCAGAGAGGTCCTGCCTTGCCTTTGTCCGCGATCAAAGGCAGGGGCGGAACTGTACTGTTGTCAGAAAGGCAGGGGGGAGCGCGTGACGGCGATACGCACGATGAACAGCACGGTAAGCAGCGCGGCGGCGAACGCCAGGCGACGCTGCAGGAGCGGCAGACGCGGTTTGATGGCCAGCGTGCCAAGCCCGATGTACAGGATGAGCAGTCCGATTTTCGCGGCGATCCAGGAAACGTCGAGCGGATTCACGCCGAGAATGACGAGCATGGCGACCGCGCAGCCGAGCAGCACAGTATCGTTGATGTGGGGGGCGATGCGCAGCCAGCGCGGCAGTACGACCCCGTCGTGTCTTAGCAGCAGGACGCCGCGCAGGGTGAACAGCAGAATGGACAGGGCCGCCGCGCTCATGTGGGCGTGCTTGATGAGAATATAAGATGTCATGCGCGGATCTCGGGAGAAATAAGGGTCAATGATACACTGTGATCCTGTCGGGAACGGGGGCACGGAAACCATGCTGCATTTGTATCAATCCAATCGTCTGGAGCAACTGGGCGATCTGTTTTGCGCGATGACCCGCGCCGTGCCGCTGTCCAACCCCTTTCAATCCGAAACCGTGCTCGTGCAAAGCCGTGGCATGGGGCGTTGGTTGTCGATGACATTGGCGACAAAAAATGGTGTCGCCGCCAATCTCGAATATATTTTGCCTGCGGCCTATTCCTGGCGACTTGTGCAACTGACTCTGCCCGATCAGCCCCGGCTGTCGCCGTTCTCTCCGGACGTGCTCACCTGGCGTCTGATGGCGCTGTTGCCGACGCTTGACGACCCGGTTTTCGCGCCGCTGGTCCGCTACGCCGGTCTTGGCCGGACCGCCTGTTTCGAGCTGGCCGGAAAGATTGCCGACGTGTTCGATCAATACCTGGTGTTCCGGCCCGACTGGATCCGCGCCTGGGAGCGTGGGAAACGGCTGGATCTTGGGGAGGACGAACCCTGGCAGGCCGAATTGTGGCGGAGACTGGCAGAGGCCGCGCCAGACCGACACCGGGTGCGCATGCTCGATGAGTTCCTGCCTGCGCTGGGTGGCGTCGCGCTGCCCGAGCGCATCACGCTGTTCGGCATCTCCAGCCTGGCGCCGATGTATCTGGCCCTGATCAAGCGTCTCGCGGAAGTGACCGACGTGTGCGTTTTTCTTCTGAATCCCTGCGAAGCCTATTGGGGCGATCTTGCGGATCCGCGCAGCGCGATGCGCAAGGGCCGCGTGCTGTCGGAGGAGGACGAGGGCCACCCACTGCTGGCCTCGCTTGGCAAGCAAGGCAGGGATTTTTTCGATCAGATCGTCGAAGAGTTGCCCGAGTTCCATTGGCTCGATGCCGTCGGGGAGCCCGACACACTGCTTGGCCGGCTGCAGCGAGGCATCCGCACTCTGACGGCGCCGGAAGCGGATGTCCGGCCTTTGGCGGAAGGCGACCGTTCCATCGAAATCCACGTGGCCCACGGCGCGATGCGCGAAATGGAAATCCTCAAGGATGCGCTCTTGGGATTTCTCGCCGACGATCCGACCCTGACACCGGCCGATATCGCCGTGCTCACCCCGGATATCAATGCCGCCGCGCCCTACATCGACGCTGTTTTCGGGGCGCGCGAGGATGCCCCCAATCTGTCCTACAGCATCGCCGACCGCCGGGTCGAGCGCGAGGAGCCGCTGCTGGCGGCGTTCCTTGCGTTGCTCGAACTGGCGGACTCGCGCTTTGGCGCGCCGGATGTGCTCGCTCTGCTCGAGTGTCCCGCGGTGCTGCGCCGTTTCGGCCTTGGCGCCGACGATGTGCCCTTCATCCACGATTGGGTCAGGGAAAGCGGCATCCGCTGGGGACGGGACGCCGGACACAAGCGCGAGCTTGGCCTGCCGGCCGACCCCATTCATACCTGGCGCTGGGGGCTTGACCGTCTGCTCCTTGGCGGCGTGCTCCCCGAGTCGCTGGCAGGCGACCGCTCGCCCCTGTTCGGCGGCCTGCTGCCCGATGGCGCGGCGGCGGGCTCGCTCCATGCTCTGCTGGCGCGCTTCGCCGATTGTCTTGACGTTCTGTTTTCGATGGCCGAGCGCTTTGGGGAGCC
This sequence comes from Paludibacterium paludis, assembly GCF_018802605.1. Classification (NCBI taxonomy): domain Bacteria; kingdom Pseudomonadati; phylum Pseudomonadota; class Betaproteobacteria; order Neisseriales; family Chromobacteriaceae; genus Paludibacterium; species Paludibacterium paludis. The sequence continues at coordinate 579,891 of NZ_CP069161.1, forward strand.
GTGCTGCGCCGAGGACTGGCAGGCGCGCCTCAATCACCTGGCCGACGCGGTGCTGGCACCATCCGGCGAGGAGGAAGCGGCGCTCGACACCTTGCGCGAGGCCCTTGCCGGCCTGGTGGAAGAAACCCGGCTGGCGGGATTTACCGAATCCCTGCCGCTCGCGGTGGTGCGCGACGCGCTGGCGCGGCGGCTGTCGGTGGCGTCGCAAAGCGGGTTTCTGTCGGGGGGGGTAACCTTCTGCGCGATGGTGCCAATGCGCTCCATTCCCTTCCGGGTGATCTGCCTGATCGGCATGAACGATGGCGCGTATCCGCGCGACGAGCGCCCCGTCAGTTTCGATCTGGTGGCGCGCCACCCCGCGCGTGGCGATCGCTCACGCCGTTTCGACGACCGCTATCTGTTTCTCGAGGCGCTGATGTCCGCGCGCGACATTTTGTATCTGTCCTATGTCGGACTGTCTTCCCGCAGCGGCGAGACACTGCCCCCTTCGCCGCTGATCGCCGAGTTGAGCGACGTGGCCGCGCGCATGTGCGGCGCGGTGTCGCCGGATGGGCGCCGCGCCTTCGAGTCGCGCATTGTCGTGCGCCACCCGCTGCAACCGTTTTCCGGATTGGCCTATGACGGCCGCGACCCGCGTCTGGCGAGCTTCGATGTCCGCTATGCCAGAGCCCTGGCCTTGCCACCCCGTGACGAAGCGCCCTTTTCCGCGCCCTTGCCCGAACCCGCGGATGCCGACAGTGTCCGGCTCAACGATTTGCTGCGTTTCTGGCGCATGCCCTGCCGGGCATGGCTGGCGGACCGGCTGGGAATACGGCTGTCGGCCCAGGCGGTTGCCCCGCCCGCCAGCGAGCCGTTCGCGCTGGATCGCGATGGTCGGCTGCGCATTCGCGAAACGTTGCTCGACGCCATGGTGGAGGGGCGGCCTGTCAGGCCGGCACGCGACAAGATCCGCGGCGCGGGCTGGCTGCCGCCGGCGGCCCTTGGCAACGCATGGCTCGACCGGGAAAACGATGCCGGCCGCACGCTCGCCGCGCGCTTGCCGAAGACATTGGCCGAAGCGGTGCTGCCCCCTGTCATGGTGCACCGGGCCGCCCGTCATGGCGTACCGGCCCTGGTCGGGGAATTGTACGGCTTGCGTCCTTCCGGACTCCTGTCGGTGGTGCCGCGCAAGGCTTTCGCCGGTGAAATCATCGAGGCCTGGCTGCGTCACCTGATTGTGTGCGACGCCGCGCCGGCCGGTGTCGCGCTGTTTTCCGCGCTCTACGACGAGACGACGGCGTATCGCTGGGGACCGGTGTCCAATGCCGCCGAACACTTGGATGAATGGCTGCGCTTGTGGCGCGAAGGGCAGGTGCTTCCCTTGCCGCTGTTCCCGCGCACCAGTCTTGCGCATGCGCGCGATCTTGCCGAAGGTGGCGATGATGCGACGGCGCTGATCGCCGCGCGCGGAGAATGGGAGCCGATGTTCGACGCCAAGCGCGCGCAGAAGGACGACGCGGCGGTCGCCCTGGTTTTCCGGGGGCGGGAGCCACTTGAGGATCCCCTGTTCGCCGGGTTGTCGCGGTGCTTGCTGGTGCCAATGTGGAAGGCGCGTCTCGATGATGGCGAAGGAGAGGCATCATGAGTCACGAACCGGTCGAGTTCGTGCCGCTGGACGTTCTGGATTGTCCGTTGCGCGGCGTCAATCTGATCGAAGCGTCCGCCGGGACCGGTAAAACCTGGACGATCGCATCGCTGTATTGCCGGCTGCTGCTGGAGGAGACGGACGGCTGCGCGCCGCCGCTGGTGGACGCCATTCTGGTCGTGACCTATACGCGCGCCGCGACGGCCGAATTGCGGGATCGTCTGCGCCGGCGGCTGGAAGAGTTGCTTCTGGTGTTTCAGGGGCACCCCGGGACGGATCCCTTCCTGAACGCGTTGGCCGATCGTTTTGCCGAGCCGGAGGCCCGGGAACGGGCGGTCATGCGTCTGACCCATGCGTTGCGCGGATTCGACGCGGCCGCCATCTACACGATTCACGGATTCTGCCAGCGGGTCTTGACGGATGCGGCATTCGAATCGGGACAGCCATTCCATTGCGAATCCCTGGAAGATGATTCCGACGAGTTGCTCGCCATTGTCGAGGATTACTGGCGCGAACGTGTGGTGACCGATCCGGTGCTGGCCGGCGTTGTGGCCGAACGGGGAGAAACCCCCGAGCTGTGGTTGAACGATATCCGCCCCTGGCTCGCCCGCCCCTATCTGCACAAACCCCATGTCGCGGAAAACGATCTTGCCCCGCTGGCCGAGTCTGTCGCCTCCTCCTGGAACGAGCTTGTCGGCGATGCAGGATGCGTTGGGGACGGGTTCGCGCTGCTGGCGCGCACCGAAGGGTTCAAGGCCAACATTCTGGGCGCCGCGCAGATCGAACGCTACCGCCGGCAATTGTGCGCGATGGTCGATACCGGGGTGCGTCCGGTGGTCGACGAGGCGGTGCTGCGGTTTTCCCGGCTCGCCCCGGACGGTCTCGCCGCGGCGATGAAAAAAGGATTCACCGCACCGGAGCACCCGCTGTTCGGCAAGATCGGCGCGTGGATGGCGGCGTGCCTCGCCTACCGCGATGCGGTTCAGTTGCGGTTGACCGCGTTGCGTCTCGCCCTGATCGATTGGGTTGACGCCGCGTTGCTCGAACGGCGCAGGGAAGAGCGCAGCCGCAGTTTCGACGATTTGTTGACGGGGCTTTCCCGGGCGCTGGATGACCCGGAGGCGGGCGAGGCGCTCGCCCGCCGGGTCGGCGATACCTTCCGCGTCGCGCTGATCGACGAATTCCAGGATACCGATCCCGTTCAGTACGGGATTTTCCGGAAATGTTTCATCGCGCCGCGGCGCGGTCCGGTGTTCCTGGTCGGCGATCCCAAGCAGGCGATTTACAGTTTCCGAGGTGCGGATATCTTCGCCTATCTGAACGCGCGCGAGGATGTGACGGCGCCGCCGTATTCTCTGGACACCAACCGCCGTTCGCTGTCCCCCCTGGTCGACGCGGTCAACGATCTGTTCGCCCGTCCGCAGCCGTTTTTGCTTGATCGTATTCATTACCAGCGGGTCAAGGCCGATCCCTCGGGCGGGGTGCGTCTGGCGGTCGAGGATGACCGGCCGGCATTCGTGGCGCAGTGGCTGGGCGTCCCGGAAAACGGTAAGCCGATGAGCAAGGAAGAGGCATCGCGGCGGGCGGCCGAAAGTTGCGCCAACGAAATCGCCCGGTTGCTCGGACTCGCCGCCCAGGGGCGGGCGCGCCTTGAAGGGGAGACATCCAGGGCGCTCGGCGGCGGCGATATCGCGGTCTTGGTGGCGACGCACCGTCAGGGCGAGCGCATCCGCGAAGCGCTGCGCGAGCGAGGGGTTCACAGTGTCGCGCTGACCCAGGAGAGCGTGTTCTCCACCGCCGAGGCGACGGAAATGCTGGCTCTGCTGCGTGCCTGGGCCGAACCGGCGAGCGACCGCCTGCTGCGCGTGGCCCTTGTTACCCGACTGATGGGGCTGGATGCCGGCGAACTGCTGGCTCAGGTCGATGACGAGACCGCCTGGGATACACGCCTCAGGCTCAATCAGGAAGATCACCAGCGCTGGCTGGAAAAAGGATTCATGACAGCCTGGCACGCTTTTCTCGCGCGGGAAAAGACCGCCGAACGGCTGTTGCCAACGCCCGGCGGCGAGCGGAGCCTGACCAACTTCTCGCACCTGGCCGAACTGCTGCAAAAAGAAAGCGGGACGCGGCGCGGGCTGGTGCCGCTGATGACCTGGTTCGAGTCGCGCGTGGCCGAACCGCCGGGCGGCGAGGAGGCCATCCTTCGGCTGGAGAGCGACGCATCGCTCGTCAAGATCGTGACGATCCATACCTCCAAGGGCTTGCAGTATCCCGTGGTGTTCTGCCCCTTCCTGTGGGACGGCGCGCTGGAACGGCGCGATACCGCCTTCTGGCGTTTTCAGGAGGAGGGCGGAACATGGCTGATGCCCGACACCCTGGCCGACGACACGCAGCGGCTGATGGCGCGCAGCGAGATGCTCGCGGAAAAATTGCGCCTGCTGTATGTGGCGCTGACGCGTGCGCAGTTTCGCCAGTATGTCGGCTGGGGCTGGGTCCAGAAAATGCAGACCGCCGCGCTGACCTGGCTTTGGCATGGCAAGGACGCGGCGTCGCTGGCGGATCTGGAGGCGCTCAAGCCGGATCCTGGCGCCATGCTTGCCGATCTGGACGCGTTCATCGCGGCGAGGCCCCTGGAGCGGCGGCGGATTGATGCCGGAGAAGGGCGGATCGACGGCCCGTCCCTGGCGCGGGAGACCGGCACGTTCGCCGCCCGGGCTTTGGCGCGCGATCTGCGTACGCCATGGTGGGTCGCCAGCTTCACGTCGCTGACTCACGCCGCCCACGGTGCGGTCGCGACGCATGTGGCGGAGCGGCCCGACCATGACCGTGGCGAGTGGGCCTCCGACGAGGCGCTGGCGCCCGACCGGTTCGGTTTTCCGCGCGGGGCGCGACCCGGAACCTGCTTGCACGCCATTTTCGAGTCGATCGACTTTACCTGGCCCGATGAGCCGTTGCGTGATGCCACGCACGAGGTTCTGGCGCGTTTCGGGATCGGCGACATGTGGCGCGATGCGGCGTTCGATATGGTCAAACGGACACTGGAGGTGCCGCTTGACGACGGAGTGACGCTGTCGCGCGTGCAGAACGCCCGGCGTCTGGTGGAAATGGAGTTTCTTCTGCCGGTCGGCCGTCTCGATATCCGCATGCTGCGTGGTGTGCTGACCGACCCCGCCATGGGGCTCGCGCCCCCCCTGCGCGCGGCGGCGGCCACACTCGAGACGCCGACGGTACGGGGTTTTCTCAAAGGCTTCATGGATCTGGTCTTCGAGCTTGACGGCCGGATTTACCTCGTCGACTACAAGTCCAACCATCTGGGATACGAGGAGGCCGATTATGGTGAGGCGGGGCTCGCCGAATCGATTGCCCGGGAGCATTATTATTTGCAATACCTGATTTATTGCGTGGCGCTCAAGCGGTATTTCGCCGCGCGGGGCATCGTCTTCGCCGAACGGTTCGGCGGTGTCCGTTATCTGTATTTGCGCGGTTTGAATCCGGAAGGCAACGGCGTCTGGCGCGACAGGCCTTCGTCCCGCCTTCTTGACGCGCTCGACTCTCTGTTCACTGTTTCCTGAGGACGCATCATGTTTGAATCGGCTGAAATCGGTCACCGCATCGACAAGGACTCGTTCCGCGAGCAAGTGCCGAAATTGCGCGAGGCGCTGCTGGACCTGCAATACGACCTGAAAGAGAAAGCGGATTTTCCCGTGCTGATCCTGATCCACGGTTTTGATGGCGCCGGACGCGGCGAAACCATGAACCTGATCAATGAATGGCTTGATCCGCGACTGATCCGCACCGAAGCGTTCTCCACCCCCAACGACGAGGCGCGGGCGCGGCCATGGATGTGGCGTTACTGGAACGCGCTCCCGGAAAATGGCCGGATCGGCATGTTTTTCGGATCGTACTATTCGGACCCGCTGTTCGCGCGGGTCTACGACGAGATCGATACCGATGCGCTTGACCGCAAGTTGTTCGATATTCTGCGTTTCGAGCGCATGCTGACCCAGGATGGCGCGCTGGTGATCAAGTTCTGGTTCCACTTGTCGCGCGAGAAACAGAAAAAGCGCCTGAAAACCCTGGAGAAGGATCCCGCCACCAGTTGGCGCGTGACCGAAACCGACTGGCGTCACTACGATCTTTACAATCCCATCCGCAAATATGCCGAACACGCGATGCGTCTGACGAACACGGCGGACGCGCCATGGGTGGTGGTGGACGGGGAGGACGCGAATTACCGCAATCTCACGGTGGCCAACACCATTCTCAATGCCGTGCGCAACCGCCTCTCCGGCGCGAAGCCTCAGGCGGGAAACATCGATGCGCCGCCGCTGCTGGCCCCGATCGACGACAAGCTGGTGCTGGATGCCCTGACGCTCGATCAATCGATGGACAAGGTCAGCTACCAGCACGAGCTCGATCATTTGCAGGGCCGGCTTTACCGGCTGACGCGCGACGAGCGCTTCCGGGACCATTCGCTGGTTCTGGTGTTCGAGGGCAACGACGCGGCCGGCAAGGGCGGCAGCATTCGCCGCATCACCCAGGCGCTGGATGCGCGCAGTTACCGGGTGGTGCCTGTCGCCGCGCCGACCGAGGAGGAGCGCGCCAAACCCTGGCTGTGGCGCTTCTGGCGCAATGTGCCGGGCAAGGGTGGTATTACCGTGTTCGACCGCTCCTGGTACGGCCGGGTGCTGGTCGAGCGTGTCGAGGGTTTCGCCCAGGAGCCGGACTGGATGCGCGCCTATTACGAAATCAATGATTTCGAGCACCAGCTGATCGACAACGGAGCCATCGTGGTGAAGTTCTGGCTGGCCATCAGCAAGGAAGAACAGCTGGCGCGTTTCAAGCTGCGCGAGGAGACCGGCTTCAAGCGCTTCAAGATCACCGATGAGGACTGGCGCAACCGCGACAAATGGGATCAGTACCGCCTTGCGGTCAGCGACATGGTCGACCGTACCAGCACCAGCAAGGCGCCCTGGACCCTGGTCGAGGCGAACAACAAGTATTTTGCCCGCATCAAGGTGTTGCGCACCGTGTGCGAGGCGATCGAAAAGCGCCTGGAGGATTGACGCGTGGACAGGGCCGACGGCAATGATAGCCTGGCGGCGCAGCTTAACGCGCTGTTCGCCCGGCTGGATCCCTTCTGGGACGAGGAGGCGGCGGGGGTTGTCGGGCGCCTTCTCGATGCGAATTCGGCCGGACATGTCTGCTTGCCGCTGACCGGTCCGCGCGATCGGGCCCGCCTGGCCTGCTCGCCGCTGACCGGCCGTCCCGGGCAGTACGCTCCGTTGGTGCTGGACGAGGCGGGGCGGCTGTACTTCGCCCGGCACTGGCACGACGAGACCTTGCTTGCCGAGCGCCTTGGCGCCATGGCGCGCGTCACGGTCGGGGTCGATGACGAGGCGCTGGCAACGGCGCTGGCCGGGTTGTTTCCCGGCGAAGAGCGTGTGCCCGATCGCCAGAAACTGGCGGCGGCGCTGGCGGCCAGACGGCGGCTGATGGTGATCAGCGGAGGGCCGGGAACCGGCAAGACGACAACGGTGGTCCGGCTGCTGGCCTTGCTGGCGGGCCTGCCTGGCCGCCCGTTGTCGATGGCGATGGCCGCGCCGACCGGGAAGGCGGCGGCGCGGCTGGCCGAATCGGTGAATGCCTCGATCGCCAAGATGCCGCTGGATGAGGATACGCGCCGGCAACTGCCGCGCACGGCATCCACGCTGCACCGGCTGCTCGGCGTGAGGCCGGGGGAGGCCAGGGCCCGTCATCACGCCGGCAACCCTTTGCCCCTGGATGTCCTGGTGGTGGACGAGGCATCGATGATCGATCAGAGCCTGATGGCGCGCACGGTCGAGGCGCTGCCATCGGGGTGCCGGCTGATTCTGCTCGGCGATCGCGATCAATTGTCATCGGTGGACGCCGGGGCGGTGCTGGGCGATCTTTGCGGCAGGATCGAATTTCGCGAGGAAACCCTCGCCTGGCTCGCCGAGGTGGCCGGCCCCTTGCCCGACGATCTGGCGGTCGGCGATGGTCCTCTCGCCGATTGCGTGATGCTGCTGACTCACAGTCACCGCTTTGCCGCTGGCGGAGGCATCGGCGAATTGGCCCGGCGGGTGAATGCCGGCGATGCGCAAGGCGCGCTCGCGGCGCTCGATGATCCCGCCTCCGGGGACATCGGTTGGTGCGGCTCCGATCTGATCTTCGCCGCGTACGACAAGCGCCGGGATTATCTGGCCGAAGCCCGGCGCGGCTCCGATCCCGCGGCGATTCAGCGCGCTTTCCAGTCCTTCATGCTGCTGGCGGCCGAGCGTCGTCAGATCGAGGCGGTCAACCAGGGTATCGAGCGACTCCTCGAGCAGGAGGGTGTCAAGCCGGCCGGGCGCGACGGCTATGCCGGCCGGCCGGTCATGGTGACCGAGAACGACTACGGTATTCAGCTTTTCAATGGCGATATCGGCTTTACCGTGGAGCGGAGCGATGGTTTGAGGGTGTTGTTTCCCGACGCTTCCGGCGGTTGGCGTGAAATCGCGCCGGGACGTTTGCCGGCGCATCAGACGGTGTATGCGATGACGGTGCACAAGAGCCAGGGGTCGGAGTACGGGGACGTCTGGCTGGCGTTGCCCGACACCCCCACCCCCTCTTTGGATCGCGCCCTGATTTATACCGCGATTACCCGGGCCAGAGAGTCGTTCCGGGTGCATGGCGGCGCGCCGGTATGGCTTGCCGGCGTGTCGGTACGGACGTGGCGCGACTCGGCCCTCGCCGAACGCCTGCGCGGGTAAGTGTGGCCGGATTGCCGATGGATGCGCGCGTTTCGGAACTGTCCGGTGGCGTTTCCCCCGGCAAACCCCGTAATATGCGTCTTTTCCAGGACTGTATGTCGGAGGAATGCAATGCTGGTGGAAGACGTGCTGGGCTACCTGGGCAAGGTGGCCCGCTATGACCCCGATTCTTTCATTCCGCTTTTTATCGGCGGCGAACGCATGGGGTGCGTCAACGCTCAGTGGCGTGAACGGTTGCTGGCAACGGGAGCCGGGTTGTTCGTCGAAACGCGCGATGGTCTTGCCTGCCGGGCGGGCGTTTCGTACGAGCAGATCAGCGGCCGTTTGCAGGCGGAAGCGGAGGGGTGGCGCGACGAAGGCTGGCTCAATGGCTGGCGCAACGAACGGTTCACGGCGATGCGTCAGAATGGCGAGCCGGTATTCGAGCTGGAACGCGCCGCGTTCCGGCCTCTTGGCCTGACCAGTCAGGCCGTGCACGTGAACGGCCTGTGCCGCCTGCCCGGCGGCGAAGTGCGAATGTGGGTGGGCCGCCGCAGTCCGCACAAGGCGGTGGATCCTAACCGCATGGACAATATGGTAGGCGGAGGCGTGGCGTCGGGCGAAAGCATTGGCCTCGCGCTTGAGCGCGAATCCTGGGAAGAGGCGGGTATCCCCGCCGGAAGGCTGGAAGGATTGACCCGCCAGTCGTTGCTGCTCGCCGAACGTCCGGTGGCGCGCGGCTTGCACCGGGAATGGCTGCATGTGTTCGACGTATGGCTGCCCGAAGGCGATATTCCCTGTAATCAGGACGGCGAAGTGGCCGAGCATCAGCTCCTCTCTCTGGAGGAGGTCGAATGTTTGCTGATCGGCGAGCGTTTCATGATCGATGCCGCGCTGGTCGCCTGCGACTGCCTTGCCCGGCTCGGGTTCTGGGGAGAGGAGAGCGGGCGGATCCTGGCGTTTCTCCGCTCGGAGGCGGCGCGTGGCGCCCGGGCGCGGGCGGGGGTTTGACCCTGGTCAAGGCGGGCGCGTTGCGCTTGATTAGAATGTGGGCTCATGCCGTGCGCCGGGGGTGGCTTCCTCCCGGTCGCGGCAGCAGCTTCCCAGCTCTTCACCCCGACAGACCGGTCCCCCAGCCGGTCTGTTTCCTGCCGTCCGTTTTTTTTCCTTTCGCATTGCCGTGCGCTGGCGTGGCGCCGGGTATAATGAACCCACACATCCAGAATTCTATTCGCGCGCGGTGCGTCGTTCGAAGGGCACGGTCAGGCCGTGCGCTGGCGAGGAAGAGGGAATGTACAGGTTGAAGCTGTTTTCCAATATTTTTGGTGTCGACGACCGGGGGCCGATGCACCCCACCCGCGAGGAAGCCCGCAAGGCGGCCCAGAAAATGCTGCTTTTCCACCACGGCAAGGTGCGCATCGAGATTCACCGCATCATCGATTTGCGCACCCGTAAAACCGAAAAGATCGAGGAAATCGGCCAGCAGTGAGCGTCACTCTCCGCCGCAGCGCAAGGGGGTGAGCGACAGGCCGCTCTGGTCGAGTGAATAGCGCCGCATTGCCGTCACCCGTCCGACCTGGCAGTCGAATGCGTCTCCACGGAACACCTCGTTCCGGATCCGTTCCAGCACTTCGTCCCTTTCCGCCCCGTCGCGGCAACGCCGCAGCCAGCTCTTCGCGGGGAACGGGGGCGTGCCGCCGTCCATCCACTGAAACCCGCCGATGGCCTTGAGCCTGTCCTTGTCGTCGAAGCGCACCTGAATGGAAATGAGCCAGGACGGTTGGCGCGCCTGTTCCAAGAGTTGGCGGAAGGCGCTGTTTCCCGGCCCGCCGATGTCCAGTGCGAGAATGTACAGCAGGGCCCAGCAGTCGTTCAGCGCGCGGTGGCTGTCATAGAATACGCCGGATTTGAGAGCCAGCATTTCCAGCTTGGCGCTTGCGTAACCGGCGGCCATCCAGTCGATTTCATTGATCGAGCAGGCGAAGGCCTTGTCCTTGAACACGGGCCAGCGCCGTTCCATGAATGGCCGGTCGAAGGAGGCGTTGTGGGCGATGACCAGATCGGCTTTTTCGGCGATTTTCATGACTCGTGCGTCATCGATATGCTGGCCAGCCAGGTGTTCGTCGCTCAGACCGGTGACGGTTTTCACGATATCGTTGAGCGGTTCGCCCGGATCCTCGAGCGCGCTGTAGGAGTCGACCGCCTCCAGCAGCAGGCCGCTGGCCTTGTGATAGCGCACCAGCAAGAGACCGATTTCGATGACTTTGTCCCGCTGGCGGTCCATGCCGGTCGTTTCGGTATCGGCGATCAGCGCGAAGCCGGTCGGACCGTCGTCGGGCGCCGGGCGCGCGAGCGTTTCGGGTATGCGTGTTAGGAGGCGGAAGTCCGGACTGGCGCGGACCACATCGAGGGCGTCGGAAAGAGTCATGACTGTCTGAAGAAAAAACTCACGAATCGCCACGTTACCACGACTCCCTTCGCCTGTCCGGCGGCAATCATGCCGCAGGCTGTCCGGACGGCTTGACCGGATAGGCTATTTTTAGCCTGCAGACGCGGGACTCCCAGTTTTCCGGAGGCGCATCGAAACATTCGATGGTGAAGCCCGTGCGCTCAGGATCCATGCTGGCCGGAGATTTCGCGCCGAGCAGCCAAGCGTAGAGTCCCGGCATCTGGGGCAGGGAAACCGACAGCGATTGAGTCGCCATGGCGCCGCCAGGAATGGAGATGACCAGCCACTGCGGTGGTGGCAGCTCCCTCGACGGCGCCTGGATGGCGCACAGATAGCGGAGCCGGTTCTGGGCGGTGAAGCCCGGATCGTCGTACATGACGCCGAAGCACGGCGAACAGGGCAGGCCGGCTTGCCGGCAGGATGCTGCGAAGTCACGCCAGAAAGTCGCCCGCTCGTCCCAATCGCCCTGGTACTGTCTGGCCCACAGGGTCTGTTCGGGCCAACAGGCGTCTTCGTGCTGTCCGACCGGCGGGCGTGTCAGCCAAATGGGCCAAGCCAGGGTGTTGGAATGTTTTTGCCGGAAACGATGGGGCGACAGGCCGTAGTGACGGGTGAATGCGCGCGTGAAGGATTGCTGGCTGGCAAAACCCAGGCGCCGGGAGAGGCCTTCCAGCGAAACCCGGGTGCGTGACAAATGCACGGCGGCGGCTTCGATGACCGTTTTCCGGATATACGCCTTGATCGAGTGGCCCGACTCCGAGCGGAACAGTGTTTCGAATTGCCCGGGAGGAAGCTTCAGGCGGCTGGCGAGCTTGCCCTGCAATCTGACAGAGGAGAACGCCTCCTGAGGGAGGCGGTAGATCTCGTGCTCGATGATCCGGATGCTTTCACTGACCCTGCTGTCCACGCAAAATCCTGATGATTTTTGATCGGTATGGGAGAGTTAATCGATAAAAAGGTAAAATGTTAATGCGTAATTAATCAAGATTAAATATGTTGAAAGTATATATTTTATCTCTGACGGTCTCATTTTTACGACATTATTTATCAAAATTAAACCGCATATGTATGCATTGCGGCGAACGCGTCCGGTTCTCCGGACGATTGCCACGCTTGGTCAACCGCGGCACCGCGGTGGAGCGCTTTGCGTGGGCTTCGGATCAGCCTGTTATACCGTAAGCATTTCATACGTTTGAATGCTACTCATCCGTTTCCGCCCACCTGTCTTCAAGGACAGGTGCCTGTCATTTTGGTGCTGGCTACTCTTGACATCGTGTATCCCGAATCGCGCCGACCCAGGACCCGGGAGGGGCCTGTGCCGCCGCATTTCGTCGTCGAATGCCGGTTTTCATGATGGAGGGGCTGTGATGTCCGGGATCAGGGAGGTGCCGATTGGCGAAGTAGCCCCCGGGGCCTGGCTTGAGGCAGATGTCACCGGCCCGGAGGGGCGAGTGCTGCTGCCTTCGGGCTGTGTGCTGCACGAAGCGGCTCTCGCCTGCCTGAAGCGGGTCGGGGTGAGTTCGCTGCGCATTCGTGCGGAACCGGTTCTGATCTGCCGCGAGCGTGCGCTGCGCTGGCACGTCATGGAGCGGCGCATGCAGCATCTGTTCCGCTGTGCCGGCGAGGGGCCTTCCGCCCGCAAGCTTCTCCGGTTGCTGTGCGATTACCGGCTCAGGCAGGAGAGGTGAACATGGGGCTCGCCGAAGAGTTCACGCTGTCCCCCGAGAGAGTGGCGGAAGGGATCGGCAGGTTGCCATCCCTGCCGGCGCTTGCCATGGAGCTGCTTCAGCACATCGACGGTGAACCCGATACGGGCGAGGTGGCCGAGATGATCGGCCAGGATCCTGTCCTGACAGGAAGTCTTCTGCGCATTGCCAACTCCTCCTTCTATGGTTTGCAAGGCAGGATCGGCACCATTCCCGATGCAATCACCGTGCTGGGGCTGGGCAATGTGAGGACATTGGCGATGAGTATGGCGTTGGCCAACGTTTTCAACCGGGCAGGGGGCGCGCCTGTGGCCATGAGGCGCTTCTGGCAGCACAGCGGAGCCGTGGCGATTTGCACCAAATCGTTGGCCAGACGGCTTCGCGTCAATGAGTCGGCCGCTTTTGCCGCCGGGCTGCTGCATGATATCGGCCGCTTGGTCCTGCAAAGCGCGTTTCCCGGACATTTCTCCGCGGTTTGCACCTATCAGCAGCACGTGGATTGCGAAGCGTTCCAGGCCGAGAACACAGTGCTGGGAACGGATCACGCCCAGATCGGCGCGTGGCTCGCCCGGAGCTGGAATTTTCCGGATACCCTGCAACGGGCGATCGCCTACCATCATACGCCCGATTGTCTGGAAGCCAACAGGCTGGCCGGCTTGGTCCACGTGGCCGATTGCGTGGTGCACGCGCTCGACATCTGCGAGGACGAGCAGGAACGGGTGCCGAGGATCGATGATGCGGTGTGGCGTTGCTACGAGTTGCCCCGCGATCAGATGGTGGCGGTATTGGGCGAAGTGGAAACCCATTTCGGTACCGCCTGCGATATTCTTCTGGCGGCGTGATCCCGCGAGGTTTCCAATTCCATTCGTCCGTGTGGCCCCGCCCGCCAGGGCATCGCCTCACCCGGGGTAGCGCGGCGCCGCCAGGCCGTGCCGAGCTCAAGACCGCCGCATCCGTCATCGTTGTATAGCGAACCACGCCATCAACCCCGGTACGCAAAACAAGACGGTGATTCCGATGTGCGTACCTGCGAACCTCCCAAGCCTTTCCATCGTCGCCTTATGTTAAGACGTTCCCTGGCTTCTCTGCTTGTCGGGCCTTGGCGAGTCGAACGCGGCCTCAATCTTGCCGAGTGACCAGAGTGTTATGACCTGAACCCCGGAAGGAGCTCGCGGTTCGGCGGCCTTGCCGTGTCCTTGGGTGGGAGGGGCAGGGACTGAATATTTCCGCCTGTGTGGCGTATAGTGCTATGAGGCGGGCGGGAATCTGTCCATCCGGGTGACGGGAGTTGCGAGTCTGAATCCGGTCCTATGAACCGGTGACGGAATGCAAGCGATTGATTTACAGAAAAACACGAGAGAGGGAAGTGGCGCACCCGACAGGGATCGAACCTGTGACCTTCAGCTTCGGAAACTGACACTCTATCCAACTGAGCTACGGGTGCAAATCGATGCAGACACGGATAATAGCGTAAGCTTCGCGGAGCGTCTAGTACATGCTTTTGCCTTGGCGTTACGCTTCTCGTATAATCACCCCTATTTTAATTGTCATTATTTTTCAGGCGAGGCTCGAATGAGTAATGAGAACGTAATGACTCCCTCCCAGATCATCAAGATCCTGGTCGGCGTCGTTGTCTTTCTTGTCGTGGCGATCTACCTCCTGGCCAAGTTGGCCACCAGCGGTTTCAATGTAGACGCCGAGGTTATGACCAAGGAAGCCGTCGCGGCTCGCCTGAAGCCGGTCGGTCAATCCGTTGCCAGCGATGCGCCTCCGGGAATGCGTTCCGGAGAACAGGTCTACACCGCCGTATGTATTTCCTGTCACGGCACGGGCTTGGCCGGTTCCCCGAAATTCGGCGATGCCGCGGCGTGGGGCGCGCGTATTTCCAAGGGCTTCGATACCCTTGTGACCCATGCGCTCGGCGGTTTCAACGCCATGCCTGCCAAGGGCGGCGCAACCGACCTGACCGACGATGAAATCAAGCGTGCCGTGGCTTACATGGGCAATGCGGCGGGTGGCAAGTTTACCGAACCGGCGGTTGGCGGCGCGGCGGCCGGCGCGAAGATCGATCCGGAAGTGAACGGCAAGAAGATTTACGAAAGCCTGTGCGTGAGCTGCCATGGAGCCGGTGTCGCCGGCGCGCCGAAGTTCGGCGACAAGGCCGCGTGGGCCGCGCGGACCAAGGCCGGTATGGAGGAAGTCCAGAAGATCGCGACCAAGGGTCTGAACGCGATGCCGCCCAAAGGCGGGTTTACCGGTAGCGACGAGGAATTCCGTTCCGCCATCGACTACATGGTGAATCATTCCAAATAAGTGATTTGATTCAATGAAAAAACGCACCGTCCGCTGGATGGTGCGTTTTTTTTTGCCTTCAGGTCGTTGACGCGTGCATGAAAAATCCGCCGGAACAGCGAAACCGGCGGATTTTCAGAAAAACGGTGCGACTTACTTGGTTCGCTGGGCTTCGATGACGATGTTCAGCTTGACCTCGTCGGCGATGGCCGGAACGTAGGTCTTCATGCCGAACTCGCTACGTCGGATCACCGTCTCGGCATTGGCGCCGTAGGTTTCGATGCCGCTCATCGGGTTCTTGCCGCCTTTGAAATGGGTGACCTTGAGCGTCACCGGACGGGTCACGCCAAGCAAGGTCAGCTTGCCTTGCACCTCGCTGAGTGTTTCACCGGCGAACACCAGTTTGTCGGACGTGAATGTCAGGGAAGGATACTTTTCGACATTGAAAAAGTCCGGCCCCTTCAAGTGCTTGTCCCGTGCCGCCCAGAAGGTTTGCAAGGAGGCCGCGTCGATCTTGATGTCGACGGCGCCGTCGCGGGCTTCGGTGTCCAGCGTCACGGTGCCGCCGACTTTGGCGAACAGCCCGATCTGCTCGGAAAACCCGAGGTGATTGACGGTGTATTGAGCGTAGGTATGGCTCGGGTCGACGGCATAAGTGGCCGGTGCGGCCTGGACCGCGGCCGCCAGAGAGAGGGTCGACAACGAAACGGCAATCAGCTTGATCATGGTGGTTTCCTTATGGTTTGAGCGATGTGCGACTTACGTACCTGCGAAGGCGATATGGAATTTGATGACGACTTCATCGGCCACCGTGCCGGTGTCCGCCCATTCGCCTTCGCCGATCTTGAACTGGGTGCGCTTGACCGGCAGCGAACCCTCGACATGCGTCAACTTGCCGTCCTGACGGATCGTGAACGGCGCAGACAGATCGCGGGTGACGCCCTTCAGGGTCAATTTGCCGCTGACCTGAAACCGGTTGCCCCCCAGTGGCTTGATGGTTGTGCTGACAAAGCGGGCGGTCGGGTACTGGGCCACATTGAACCAGTCTTTCTTGCGGGCTTCCGTTTCCGCGTCGCGGGTGGGCAAGGCGATGCTGGTGGTGTCGATTGTCAGGTCGGCCTTGCCCGCCTGGGGTGCTTTGGGGTCGAAGGCGACCGTGCCGCCGAATTTGCGGAAACTGCCGTCCAGCGGCACGTTCAATTGCTTGAGCGTGAAGCCGATGCGGCTTTGCGCCGGGTCGGGCTGCGCGGCGGAAAGAGGCGCGCCGGCGAGCAAAAACAGGGCGGGGATGAGACGCTTCATCGTGGATCTCCGTGTCGTTGTGGGAGTATCAGGAACGGGGCGCGCGCAGGCTCATGCGCCACAAGGTGCCATCCTTGTCGATCAGATGGTGCTTGAGCGCGAAGACGACGTGACCCGCCACACAGGCCGCGAGCAGCCAATTGAGCGCGACGTGCACCGCCGCCAACCGGTCGGCCAGTGTTTCATTGGCCGCGACAAGATCGGGAAGTGGCAAAACGGACAGGTACACTACCGGGAACCCCTTTGCCGAACTCATTGTCCACCCGGTGAGCGGAATGGCGAACATCAGCACATAGAGCAGCGCATGGCCGGCGCCCGCCGCGAAGCGTTCCACCGGCCCCATGTGGCCAGGCAGGGGCGGGGCGGGTTTGACCAGTCGCACGACAAGGCGCAACGCGGCAAAGCCCAGTACCGTGATGCCGATCCATTTGTGCCAGCCGATCAGCTTGAATTTCGCGGGGGACAGGGGGAGTCCGTCCATGTAGAGCGCCAGCGAGAACGCCGCCACGATCAGGACGGCCATCAGCCAGTGCAGGGCGATGGCGGGGGCGGAATAACGGTTAACGGTTTGCAAGCCGGTTCTCCTCGCAAGTTTTCGTGAAGGCCATGCGCAGCCGGGCCAGTCCTTCGCGCAGCGCGTTCATGTCCTCTGCGCAAAACGGTTCGAAGGCTTTCTCCATATAGTCCAGATGACTGGGGAAGACACTGTCGAACACGGCCTCGCCCTGCCCGGTGAGGGCGATGAAGATGCTGCGGCGATCCTGCTCGGCGACACTGCGCCGGATGAGGCCTTTCTCCTCCAGCCTGTCCAGTACCCCGGTCAGGGTTCCCTTGGTGATGAGGGTTTTCTCCGAAAGCTCCTTGCAGCTCATGCCGGGCGTGTTTCCCAGGGTGGCGACCACATCGAACTGGGGCGGAGTCAGTCCCAGTTGGCGGATATGGTAGGCGGAGAGCTGTTCGAACGCCTGGTAGGTGCGGGCCAGTTCTCTGACCAGCGGCAAAAACGATGTCTGCATGGGTACTAGGTGTAAAAAGTATATTTTAGAAGCATAATATTAGTTCTAGTTAGAACGAAATGCAAGCTTGCGGTTGCCATTCGCCCCTTTCCTGCCCGATACTCCCGGAAGAAAAACGGTCCGGCGTCTTTCTGCCTATTCCCTATGCGAAGCAAGTTGCAGATATAATTGCTGGACCATTATTCGCCTTAACGCGGACGGGCTAATGAGCGAATTGCAAATCGGTATTGTGTTACTGGGTGTTTCCGTGGTCGGTTTGGTCTACGGATTCAATGTCTTTCAGGAGTGGCGCTTCAAGAAGCGGACCAGTCAGGCGTTCGCGCGTCCACAGGATGACGTGCTCCTCGAGGTACCCAAGAACCATGTCCGCGACGGCACGCGCAATGAGCGGCTTGAACCCGTGCTGATCGACACGGGCGATCCGGCGATCGACGACGAGGTCCCGTTCGCCGATCCTGTCTCCGACGATTTCCAGCCCGAGCCGCGGCACGAACCGCCGGCGCCGGTCGAAGAGACGACGCAGGACGACGCGCAGATGGACGCTCTCGATCACCAGGCCCTGGTGGTCTCGATGCTCGATCCATCGCTGGATTTCATCGCCGAAATGGCCTTCCACGAGCCCGTGGAACTCGCGGCGCTGCCCCGTTTCAACGTGGCCAAGCGGGTTCAGATCATTGGCCGGACCGAAAAGGGATTGTGGCGGTCGGTGGAAACCCTGCCGAATATCCGGTACAAGCAATTGAATATCGGCCTGCAGCTGGTCGACCGCAGCGGCGCGGTGACCGAACAGGAACTGGCGAGCTTTTGCCAGCAGGTTACCCGCTACGCGGAAGAATACAATGCCGCGGTGAGTTTTCCGCAACGCCAGCAAAAACTGGTGGCTGCGCGCGAACTCGACCGCTTTTGCGCCGATGTCGATGTGCTGATCGGCATCAACGTGGTGGCGGGGTCGCCGATCGAGGGTACCCGGCTGCGCCGCTACGTGGAAGCGGCGGGCTTGCAGCTCGAACCCGATGGCGCATTCCATTATCTGGCCGATTCCGGCAATACCCTTTATTCGCTGTTGGCCGCCGACCAGATGCCGTTCACGCTCCATACGCTGCTGGACAAGAGTTTTCCGGCGCTCACGCTGCTTTTCGATGTGCCGCGCGTGGCCGGCGGGGTCGAAGTGTTTGACCGGGTTATCCAGTTCGCGCGCCAAATGGCCCAGGAATTCGACGCTCAACTGGTGGATGATAACCGCAAGGTGCTCAGCGAGGCCGGACTCAACCGCATCCGCGAGCAGCTTCGCCACATCTACGGCAGCATGGATGACAGAGGTATCGCGCCTGGCAGTGTGGCCGCCCTCAGGTTGTTCGCCTGACAGGGGCGAGCATTCCGAAACAAACCGCTCCGCCGGCATTTGCCGGCGTTTTCTTTAAGAGACACGCGCTGTTATGAGTACCGACAACGACAAGGACCGGATGGAAAGTCTGGTCGAGCGGCTCAATCGCTACAACTATGAATATCATGTCGAAGACAGCCCGACGGTCAGCGACGCCGAGTACGACAGGCTGTTTCGTGAACTGCAGTCGCTCGAGGCCGCCCGGCCGGATCTGCGGTTAGCCGATTCGCCGACGCACAAGGTCGGCGCCGCGCCGTTGCCGGCGTTTGAAAGTGTCACCCATGCCGTGCCGATGCTGTCCCTGAACAATGCGTTCTCGGACATGGAGGCCGAGCCCGCCGAACAGCGCCATGCCGAACTGTTCCAGTTCGACG
Organism: Paludibacterium paludis; assembly: GCF_018802605.1. NCBI lineage: Bacteria > Pseudomonadati > Pseudomonadota > Betaproteobacteria > Neisseriales > Chromobacteriaceae > Paludibacterium > Paludibacterium paludis. The sequence goes on from NZ_CP069161.1 coordinate 598,790, forward strand.
AACGGGTTCGCAAGGGGCTGGGGGCCGAAGGCGGTGCCGTGCGCTATGCCGCCGAACCCAAATTCGATGGGCTGGCCGTCAGCCTGCTTTACCGTAATGGGGTGTTCGAACGCGCGGCCACCCGTGGAGACGGGGTCACCGGTGAGAATGTGACGGAAAATGTGCGCACGATCCGTTCCCTTCCATTGCGGCTTCATGGCGACACCGTCCCTTCGCTGCTCGAGGTCCGTGGCGAAGTGCTGATGTTGCGGGAGGATTTCGAACGGCTCAACCGCCATCAGGCCGAGCTTGGCGAAAAGGTGTTCGCCAATCCGCGCAATGCCGCGGCCGGCAGCCTGCGCCAACTCGATTCGCGGATTACCGCGACCCGGCGCCTGTCATTCTTTGCCTATGGCGTCTCCCGGGTGGAGGGCGCCGTACGTCCGGACACCCATTCGCAAGAAATGGCGTGGCTTGGCCGCCTGGGCTTTCCCGTTGTCCCGGAATCGTTGCGTCCGGTGCTTGACGGCATCGAGGCGGTGGCCGCGTTTTACGAGTCGATCATGGCGCGGCGGGCCGAGCTGCCGTATGACATCGATGGCGTGGTTTATAAAGTGAACGACCGCGCGCAGCAGGAGCGGCTGGGATTCGTGTCGCGCGCGCCGCGCTTCGCCATCGCGCACAAATTTCCGGCCGAAGAAGCCTGGACCGAAGTGGAGTCGATCGAGACCCAGGTCGGACGGACCGGTGCCATTACGCCCGTGGCGCGGCTCAAGCCCGTTTTTGTCGGCGGCGTGACGGTCACCAATGCCACCTTGCACAATGAAGACGAAGTGGCGCGCAAGGATGTGCGAGTGGGGGATACCGTGGTGGTGCGACGCGCGGGAGATGTCATCCCTGAAGTCGTGTCGGTGGTGCTCGCCAAGCGTCCGATGGTCAGCGAAGCGGGAGCCGATCTTGTCGAGCCGGTCCTGCGTCCCCGCGAGATGCCATGGCGCATGCCCGATCGCTGCCCGGTGTGTGGTTCCCACGTGGTCAGACCCGAAGGCGAAGCGATCGCCCGTTGTACCGGGGGACTGTTCTGTTCGGCACAGCGCAAGCAAGCCGTGATTCATTTCGCTTCGCGGCGCGCCATGGATATCGAAGGGTTGGGCGAGAAGCTGGTGGAGCAGTTGGTGGATCTGGGCTGGGTGAAAACGCCGGGCGACTTGTACCGACTGCGCGCCGAAGACCTTGCCGGGCTTGAGCGCATGGGCGAGAAAAGCGCCGCCAATCTGCTCGCCTCGATCGAGGCGAGCAAAACCACCACTTTGCCGCGTTTCCTTTTCGCCTTGGGTATCCGCAATGTCGGCGAGAGCACGGCTCGCGATCTGGCGCGGCATTTTCCGGATGTCGAGGATCTGTTTCCCGCTTGCCGGGAGGACGAATCCGATGATGCCATGGCCCGGGCCCGGCTCACCGACCGGCTGCTTGCCGTGCCGGATGTCGGCCCGATTGTCGCGGCGTCGGTTGTCGAGTTCTTCGCCGAGCCGATGAATGTGGCCGTGGTGCGCGACCTGCTCGCGAGCGGTATCCACTGGCCCATGGAGACCGCGCCGTCGGCGCCGGCCGACAGCCCGGTGGCGGGCAAAACCTTCGTCCTCACCGGCACGCTGCCGACGCTGACCCGCGACGAAGCCAAGGCGCGCATCGAGGCCGCCGGAGGCAAAGTCAGCGGCAGTGTCTCCGCCCGGACGCACTTCGTCGTGGCGGGAGAGGCGGCGGGCAGCAAGCTGGAAAAGGCGCTGGCCTTGGGGGTTACGATACTCGATGAGCCCGGGCTGCTTGCCTTGCTGGCGTGAATAGGGAAAAACTGCCCGTTTTTGCGCTGGTCGGGTGGCGAAATGTCTTATTGCTGTTTTAAAATCCTTTTTTAATGACCATGTGCTGGATTCGATTGACGGATTCGGGCGGCATAATGTCACTGTTGATTGCGCACTGCTATTAGGATCGCGATGAAAAAAATCACCAAAGCCGTTTTCCCGGTCGCCGGGATGGGAACCCGATTTTTGCCGGCCACCAAGGCCAGCCCCAAGGAAATGCTGCCGGTCGTCGATAAACCCCTGATCCAGTACGCGGTCGAGGAAGCCATCGCCGCCGGAATCACCGAACTGATCTTCATTACCGGCCGCAACAAGCGTTCCATCGAGGATCATTTCGACAAGGCCTACGAGCTCGAAACCGAGCTGGAGAACAAGAACAAGCAAAAGCTGCTGGACATCGTACAGGGCATCATCCCCCGCTCGGTGACCTGCATCTACATTCGCCAGCCGGTCGCGCTGGGGCTTGGCCATGCGGTTCTGTGCGCCCAGCCGGTGGTCGGCGATGAGCCGTTTGCCGTGATTCTCGCCGACGATCTGATCGATGCCGAGCCGGGCGCGATGGAGCAGATGGTCGAAGTGTTCGACGAAACCCACGCTTCGGTGCTGGGGGTGGAAACCGTCGCGCCGGAGGATACCGGTTCCTATGGCATCGTCAAGGTCGAGGGCGACGCGAGTGGCACCGGCGCCCAGCGCGTGGTGCAGATCGTCGAAAAACCCCGCCCGGAAAATGCTCCTTCCAACCTCGCCGTGGTAGGCAGGTATATTCTTACCCCGCGTATTTTTGATAAACTCCTGAACACAACGGCAGGGGCAGGGGGAGAAATCCAGCTGACCGACGGTATCGCCGCGCTGCTCCGGGAAGAACCGGTGCTGGCCCTGCCGTTCAGTGGCACCCGTTTTGATTGCGGATCGAAGCTTGGTTACCTCAAGGCAACCGTCAGTTACGGACTCAAGCATCACGAAGTGGGTGGCGAATTCGCCGACTATCTGGCGAAGCTTGGATCGCAGTAATCGCTCATTGGTGAGATTGCGCCGTATCCGTCCTGACGGGATACGGCGTTTTTTGTTTCAGGAAGCAGGAAGGAGTTCATCCTCATGGCCAACGTTGCCGAAGCCCTTGGCATTCTCAATAGCTCTGACATTCTTTTCACGGAACAGGAAGTCAGCGCCGCCGTCGACCGCATGGCCGAAGAAATCACGGCGAAACTGGGCGGCGAATACCCGCTGGTACTGTCCGTGATGGGGGGCGCGGTGGTGTTCACCGGCCAATTGCTGCCCCGTCTGAAATTCCCCCTGGATTTCGACTACGTGCATGTTTCCCGCTACGGCGACAAGACCCAGGGCGGCGAACTGGTCTGGAAGCAGGCACCGAAGGAGGATGTCCAGGATCGCGTGGTGCTGGTGCTCGATGACATCCTCGATGAAGGCCATACCATGGCCGCCATCCGCGACAAGGTTCTGGAAATGGGCGCCAAGGCGTTCTACAGCGGCGTGTTCGCCAACAAGCTGATCAACAAGGCCAAGCCGATGGCCGCGGACTTTGTCGGTCTTGACGTGCCCGACCGCTATGTCTTCGGTTACGGCATGGACGTGCGCGGCGCCTGGCGCAACCTCGCCGCCATCCACGCCCTGAAATAAGCGCGTGAAATACCCGGGAGGAGGACGGCCTCCTTCCGGATAAACAACCGGCGACACCACCGGAAAACATCATGTCGGACTCCGCTCGCGGTCACAGTGCGCAAACCCTTACGGCATCAACGACAGAAACCCTGCGGCAACGCCTGTTGAGCGGGGAGTGGCCCGGCGGTACCCAGCTGCGTCAGGAGGCCTTGTCCCGCGAGCTTGGCGTCAGCCGCGTTCCGGTCCGCGAAGCGCTCAGGCAGCTGGAGGCCGAGGGACTCGTGGAGATTGTCGAGCATCGCGGCGCGGTGGTCGCCGAGTTGTCGCTGGATGAGATTCTCGAGCTGCTGCGGGTTCGGGCCTTGCTCGAGTGCGACATCCTGCTCGAAGCGGTTCCGCGGCAGACCCGGGGCGATCTGGAAACGGCGGAGTCGCTGCTGGGGCAATTCAAGGCGGCCCTGGATGCGCGCGACGTGTCCCGCTGGGGGTTGCTGAACGCGGAATTCCATCTGACGCTTTATCGCGCCGCGGGACGTCCTCATACCCTGGCCATGATCGGGCAGTTGCTCAATCGCACCGATCGCTATACCCGCATACAGATCATGTTGACCGATTGCTGCGAGCAGTCGTACCGCGAGCATGCCGAGCTGCTGGCGCTATGCCGCGGCAAGGACGCCGTGAGCGCCGCGGCCAGTTTGCGCAAGCACATTCTGGATGCCGGCCCCGCGCTCGCCGCCCACTATCCCCAACAACGCAGCGGGATCGCGACTCGCCGGTCGCGCACAAGGAATCTGCCGGAATGATCATCCGCCCCAAGGCGCCCTCCACGTTGTCCATGCTGTTTTCCCGCCATGGATCCATCATTCCCTTCATCTGGGGCAAAGTGCTGTTCACGGTGCTGATCGCCCTGGCGGTTTCCGTGACCCACGGTACCCTCTACCATTTCAAGGTGACGCTCACCGCGACACCGTTTTCCCTGATCGGTCTCACACTGGCCATCTTCCTGGGGTTTCGCAACAGTGTCTGCTACGATCGCTTTTGGGAAGGCCGAAAATTGTGGGGGGAGTTGCTCATCGTATCGCGCAATCTCGCGCGCCAGACCCTGACATTGACACCGGACATCGGTGAAGAGGGCGCCCGAAACCGGCTGTATCGTATCTGCGCGTTCGGCCACGCGTTGCGTCACCACCTGCGCGACAGCGATCCGCGCGAAGATCTGCAGAGGTTGCTGCCGGCCGGGGAGCTCGAGGTGGTGATGGCGGCCGCCAACCGGCCAAATCTCATTCTTGAAAGATTGGGCCGCCATCAGGCCTCCCTCGCCCGGAGTCATGACCTGCCTCCCGTGCTGCTCGCCTCGATGGACGAACAGATCACCAGAATGTCCTATGTTCTTGGCGGCTGTGAGCGTATCCGTCAGACACCAATGCCTTACGCATATCTTTTGCTGTTGCACCGTACCGTGCACATGTACTGCTTCATGTTGCCGTTCGGCTTGATCGATACCGTCGGGTATCTTACGCCGCTGGTGGTGGCCATCGTTTCCTACACGTTCTTCGCCCTGGACGCGCTGGGCGAGCAGATTGAAAACCCGTTCGATACGCACCCGAACGATCTGCCGCTGAAGGCGATCAGCCATGCCATCGAAGGCAATCTCAAGGAACTGCTGGGCGAGGCGGTGCCGCCGGCCCCTCCGCCCGACGAGGACGGTATTCTGCTTTGACGCTTCCTGACTCTGGAGATGTGTCCTGAAGTATGACGGGATTCGTGCCTAAAATGCAGGATGGCCTTGCTCGGCGGGGTGTCATGCCAGATGAGGCGCCGTGATTTTGGTAATACGCCATATTGTTGATAATTGTCTATCCATTACCGGGAAATTCATGAATACTGGCGTTTTCGCGGTAGCGCTGCCGATTGGTGATCCGACCGGCCCGCTGCGCCGCCAAGGCATACTAAACCGACACAGTCCGGGTGTTCTCAATGAACATTGAATTGATTCTTCTGCAGCGGCATGGCGATGAGCGGGGGGGGCTGATCGCCCTGGAAGAGAACGCGAATGTTCCCTTCAACGTCAAGCGCGTGTACTACCTGTTCGACACCAAGCCGGGTGTCCGGCGCGGGCTGCATGCCCACAAGACCTTGACGCAACTGGTCATCGCCGTGCGCGGGACCTGCCACTTTGTGCTGGATAACGGCCGGGAGCGCATCGAACTGAGTCTGGACAATCCCGCGCAAGGATTGCTCGTTCCTCCGATGATGTGGCGAGAAATGTATGATTTTTCCGAAGACTGCGTGCTGATGGTGCTGGCTGATCAGGTGTATGACGAACAGGATTACATACGGGATTACGACCAGTTTCTGCAGTACGCCAATGTTGCACTGAGCGCACCGAGTTCCTTGCCCGGTCGCACGAATATCGACGGTTAGAAATAGCGCATGAGCTCCTGTGGGGTATGGCGGCTTGCCGATTACCGTGAGAACGAGGAGGCGGTCTGGAACCGGGTCGTGGGTGACGCGCGCAACGGAACTTTCCTGCACGCGCGTTCCTACATGGACTACCATGCCCATCGGTTCGACGACGCCTCGTTGCTGATTTACCGGAAGGAGCGTCCGGTCGCCGCGTTTGCCGCTAATCGCGAGGGTAACCGCCTCGTATGTCATGGCGGTCTGACGTTCGGCGGGCTGCTGTTCGGTCGTGATGTGCGGGCCGAGGAGGTCCTCGAGATTTTCGACGCGCTCGCCGGGCATTGGCGGCAAAAGGGGATCGATTCGATCGTCTACAAGAGTATCCCCGCCCTGTTTCATCGCTACCCCGCCGAAGACGATCTGTACGCGCTGTTCCGTCAGGGCGCGCAGCTTGTCCGCCGCGATCTGTCATGCGTGATCGATCTTGCCAACCCCTGCGAGCCGAATCAATTGCGGCGGCGCTCGTTGCGCAAGGCCGCCGCGAACGGGCTTGTGATTCGCGAAGGTGTGTTCTTCGAGGCGTTCCACACCCTGTTGAGCGAGGCTCTGGCCCGACATGGCGTGTCCCCGGTGCATAGCGTGGAGGAACTGGCCCTGCTGCAATCCCGTTTCCCCGAGCAGATCCGGCTTTTTGGCGCCTGGACCGGTGAGAACCTTCTGGCGGCGAGCTGGGTTTTCGATTACGGACATGCCGTGCATACCCAGTACCTGGCCAGCTCTGCCGAAGGCATGGAGTCGGGCGCCCTGGATTTTCTGCTCGATCACCTGATTCAACACGAGTTCGCCGGCAAACGTTGGTTCAGTTTCGGAATCAGCACGGAACAGGACGGCCGTTTTCTCAACTCCGGGCTCATGCGCTACAAGGAAAGTTTCGGTGGCCGGGCCATAACGCATGACAGCTATCAATGGAACCTGACGTGACCATTCCGTTTCTGGATCTGAAAACCATCAATCTGCGGCACCGCGACGCATTGCGCGAAGCCTTCGAGCGCGTGCTGGAAGGCGGTTGGTATATCCAGGGCGGCGAGCTGGCCGCCTTCGAGAGCGAATTCGCCGCCCTGTGCGGAACGGACTGCGCGATCGGTACCAGCAATGGCCTTGATGCGTTGCACATGATCTTGCGCGGTTACGGTATCGGTCCGGGTGACGAGGTGATCGTGCCGTCCAACACGTTCATTGCCACCTGGCTGGCTGTCAGTCAGTCGGGCGCCACGCCCGTTCCTGTCGAGCCTGTCGAGTCGACCTGCAACCTCGATCCGGAGCGTCTCGCCGCCGCCGTGACACCGAGAACACGCGCCATCGTGCCCGTTCATCTTTACGGTCAAACGGCCGACATGGATCCCATTCTGGCTCTTGCCCGGCGGCATGGACTCAAGGTCATCGAGGATGCGGCCCAGGCGCATGGTGCTCTCTATCGGGGCCGTCCCGCCGGCTCGCTGGGCGACGCCGCGGCGTTCAGCTTTTATCCCGGGAAGAATCTGGGCGCGTTGGGCGACGCCGGCGCCATCACCACCAACGATCCGGAGCTGACGGAGCGGGTGCGAAAGCTGATCAACTACGGCTCCAGCATCAAGTACCAGCACGATCTGGCCGGGTACAATTGCCGGCTGGACGAACTGCAGGCGGCCTTCCTGCGCGTCAAACTGCGCCATCTTGAAGAGGAAAACCGCACTCGCCGCGATATCGCATCCAGATACCTTGCGGGGCTGGCCGGAACACCGCTCGTGCTTCCTGTCGTGTCCGAAGGCTGCCTGCCGGTCTGGCATTTGTTCGTGGTCCGCACCGAGGCGCGCGACGACTTGCGGCACTATCTGGGCGAGCAAGGTATCGCGAGCCAGATCCACTACCCGGTTCCACCGCACCGGCAGGGAGCCTATGCCGGTTCGGTTCTGGCCGCGAAGTCCTTCCCGATCAGTGAACGCATGCATCGGCAGGTACTGAGCCTGCCGATGGGGCCGACCATGACGCCCGACGATGTCGAACGCTGTATCCGCGTGATACTGGACTGGTCCGGTAAACGCTAAAGCCATGGTGTCCGGCCTGGCCGGCCAGAAAAGGAAAACGATGCACCTTCGCCGTATTCTGTTACAGATTCCCGTCCTCTCGTTTTTTTACCTCAATCAGGTGTTTGCACTGAGGCGGGCGTTCCTGCGCAAAGGGGTCGACTGCCTGATCCAGACCCCGGGTATGCCGAACGATGCCGAAAACCTGTTTCTGAAGAATTTTCAGCCCGACGTGATTTTCACGATCAACGGTGCCTGCTCCGATGTCACCCGCGGTTACCGTGCGGCACGACATATTCACTGGTTGCAGGATAATCAGTTCAACGGAGTAGATCTGCGCCGTTATTTCGAGAGCGATACTTCGGACGATATTTTTTATTTCGTGTCGGAGCGCCTCGCCGGGGTGATGAGGCTGGGACCGAATCACTTGGTCGGACAATTGCGTTTCGCCGCGGAGCCGGTCGATGAAGCCGCCCGGGAGCGCGAGGTGCGCTCTTCGTTTTCGCTGGTCGGCTACATTCCCAACGTGTCGATGCGCGACACCTCGTTCACGCTGGGCAATGGCCGGACGTTCTCCGGCAAGGATTATTTCGACTTCCTGGCGCAGGTTCAGGGTAACTCGCTGGATTTTCCGCTGGAGTTGATGGATCAACTGGTGGAAACCTTTTTCCTGACACTGGGTGTGGAGGCGCGAGGTCTTCCCGCGGAAAACCTCTCCTGGTTCCGCGAGGAAATGATTCGCGGTGCCAACCGTTCCCGCGTGGTGCGAGCCCTCTTCGAAAGGGGGTATGATTGTCGCCTGTTCGGTCCGGAAGACTGGGCGTCCTGGCCGGAGTTCGCATCGTCCTATTGCGGAGAGGCGCGGGAAGCGGACCAGACACAGTCGATTTATCAAACATCCGCGCTTAATATCCATAATGGGGGGACGGTCCATCACCCGCGGGTACTCGATTGCATGGCATCTTTCGGTGGCCCGGTGCTCGCCAACCGCTGTGAAGTCCGAGATCAGAATGCCTGCTTCGAGCCGGGTGTTCATTATCTGGAGTTCGATCTTGCGGATTTGTCGGATGTGGCGGAGTTTTATCTGGCCAATCCTCAGGCCAGGGAGGCGATCAGTCGCAGCGCCTACGACGAGATCCGCGCACGGCATACCTGGGACAATCGGGTCGACGACATCCTCGCCGATCTGGCCTCCCTGTAACCGCACGCAGGGGGGGGGCATGGGCATGATGGATTACTGGCGCATGTTGCGGGCCAAAGGTCCGCGCACGCCGGTCATGTATTTTTTCCAGTCGCACCTGTTCGATCTGCTCAATGGCACGGATACGCATACCTGGTTGCCCAAGGAGCGCTTTGTGGATCACCCCGAGCATTTCGAACACGGGGTGCTCTACATGTGCTCATGGACCTCGGAGATCAAACGCGTTTTTCGTACGTTGCGGGGGGGGCTGGGCGAGGATTTCTCCACATATGCTTTCCTCGATGTCGGGTGCGGCAAGGGCAAGGCGGTACTGGTCTGGACGCGGGAATTGCGCCGCAATGGCCTGAAACAAAACGTGGCGGGGATCGATTACTACCGGCCGTTCATCGAAACGGCGCGGCGCAATCACCGCCAACTGTTCGGCTCCGACGGAGGTTTTTTTGTCGGGGACGCGACGCAAATCGATTTCGCCGTGTATGGCGAGAGAGTGATCGTCTATCTGTATAACCCGTTCGATGCGGTCATTCTGAACGCCATGCTGGATCGGCTGGCGGGGCGTGACTGCGTGATCGTCTACAACAATCCGGTTCATCACCGGGTGATCGCGGAGCGTGGTTTCTCGCTCGTCGATGCGCGCACGGGGTTTCACCCGAATGCACAAACGATGATCTTCGCCAGCGCCCCTGTGGCAACCCGCTGGCGACCCTGATGCCTCAGGGGACAACCCGTCTGGCGATGCCGAAGCCGGTGCCGCCGAAGTCATTGCCGTTATAGAGCAGCCAAGTGTGTCCGCCCGCTTCGATTTCAAAACCGAATTCGACGGACTGCGCATCCCAGCCATCGGGCGAGACATCGATCCCGGCCAGGTGATCCTTGCGTTCCCACGCGAGACCATTTTGCGAGATGGCGTAACCGATGCCATAGCGTGCCGGGTTGCGTCGGCGTATCGAGTAATACATGCGGTAGCCATCGGGATCATGGTAAACGACCGGTCGACCGAGTCCATGCTCGTTATCGTTGTGAAAGCTGAAGACCAGGCGCCCCGAGTCGGGCCAATCGATTCCATTTTCCGACTCGATGTAGCGTAGCTCATACACCGGCATGGATTTGCCATCGATCTCTTCCCACGTGCTGCCGGCGACGTACCACATTCGGAACCGACCATTTTCCCGGAGAACATGGGGACCGCCCCGAAAATACAGTTCGGTGGGACTGCGCTCGAGTATGGGAGTGGGGCGGACTCTTCGGAATGTGTCCCCTCCATCCTCGCTGACAGCGAGTCCTGTCAGCAGCCGGTAGCGGATGGAGTGGCACAATTCGAAACCGACGTAGTACAGAAAGAGTCGACCGTCCGGCATCGGGACGACGGACGTTTGCAGCATGCCGCTATGGTCGAAGGTTCCCGGTTCTCCTACATCAAGAACGGGAGTCCTGGAGACATTCAGCACGCGCCGTGGGTTGTCCGGGTCCAGATCGACGTATCCGACTCTTCCTACATTATTCGCATCGCGGCTTTGCACAAATACCCGTAATGTGCCATCCCGCAGCCTGACCGGCGTCGGGCAACTGGCATGACTGCGTGCCCAGGGCAGACTCCCGTCGGGTTTCCAGACAACACCGAGTTTTTCCCATTGCATAATCTTTACCATTTCATGAAGCTCGCCCGTCCAGCGCGAAGGGCCGGGCATGGGCGCCAAGTCCGTCGGAGAGGATGGTGATGGTCACTCCGCCGAGACTTTGAAGTAGCGGCTGGCCGGCACCGGAGAAGGCGGTGGCTGCACACCCTTGAACAGCGTATCGGGCGGCGTGTCGCGGGTGATCGTCACGCCAAGTCCGATCCAGTTGTCCTCGCCGATGGTCAGATTGTTGGCGAGTGTGGCGTTGACCCCGAGAAAACAGTTCCGTCCGATGGTGCAGAAACCGGAGATCACCACATGCGAGGCGATAAAATTATTGTCGCCGATCACGCTGTGGTGGCCGATGTGGTTGCCGCTCCACATCACCACATTGTTGCCGACACGGACGAAGGGCTGCAGGGTGTTGTCCTCGAAAATGAAGCAATGTTCACCGATCTCGACGTTGTGCCAGACGAACGCCCGGCTGCTGACATAGCTCGCGGGACGGTATCCCTTGGCTTTGGCGGCCTCATACAACCGCGTTCTCACGCGATTGAGTTTTGTATAGACCAGCGCGGCATAAAACTCGGTGTCCTCGGGGAGGAAATGCTCGGTGAGCCGTTCGAAGGGAACCACAGGCAAGCCGAAAAGGCTGTCCTTCGTCATGAAGGCTTCTTCGACGGCGAATCCCGTCACTTCGTATTCGGAGTCATGGGTGAAGCATTCGTATGCCACTTCGGCGAACGCGCTGTCGCCGATGATGACCAACTTTTTCTTTTTTTCCATTGCCCTGTCCTTGTCGTCGGAGACCGGGAAATCCCGTCAAGCCAGCATGTGATGCAAGTATAGCCTTGAGTGTACCTGTGCAGGGTAGTGTTCCGCTGTATTCCGGATAGCCGGACGGAATGCCCATCGTATGGTACTGATAAGCATCGACTGATGCTCCCGCGCGCCGGGCCGGGTGGCAAGGGAATAATTTACAAGTTATGAATACTTAGATTTGTTGTTCACCGGCAGCCAAAGCATTTAAACTCGCAAGATAACAAACACACGGGGGCAGCGGTATGCTCGCAATCATTGGAGGCAGTGGCCTGGCCCGATTGCCGATACTGGAAATCACCCACCGCCAGGTGGTCCGGACACCGTTCGGCGATCCTTCCTGCGCGCTGACGTTCGGGCGCATCGCCGGCATCAATCTGGTCTTCATCGCCCGGCACGGTTACGGTCACTCCCTGGCCCCCCACGAAATCAACTACCGTGCCAATATCTGGGCACTGCAGCAGCAGAATGTATCCGGCATCATTGCCGTCGGCTCCGTCGGCGGCATTCGCCAGGACATGTCGCCAGGTTCGGTGGTCATTCCCCATGATCTGATCGACTACACCTACGGCCGCAAGCACACCTTTTTCGAAGGGCTCGACAAGCCCGTGGTGCACAGCGATTTCACCCACCCGTACTCGCGCGAGCTGCGCCTGCGCTTGAAAGCGGCGGCGGACAGGGCGGGGATTCCCGTCATCGATGGCGGCGTGTACGCCTGCACACAGGGGCCGCGCCTGGAAACCATCGCGGAGATCAACCGCTTCGAGCGCGACGGCGCGGACATGGTCGGCATGACCGCCATGCCCGAAGCGGCGCTGGCGCGGGAGCTGGGTTTGCCCTACGCGCTGCTCGCCGTGGTCGGCAATCATTCGGCGGGGAGGGCGGAGAGCCATCACCGCGTGGACTTCTCATCATCGGGCGCGGTGCTCGCCCAGGCCATGAAATCCGTCGAGCGCATTCTTGGCGCCCTGTGCGAAGCCCGGACCTGAGCGGGGCCGCGCGGACTCAAGTTACCCCCTGGCGGGACGATACGATAATTAACAGCTCTTAGGATGGCGTGCGGATCAGAATGAAAGCACTTGTGACAGGGGCCGCCGGCTTCATCGGAAGCCATTTGGCCGAAATGTTGTTGGACGCGGGCAATGAGGTCGTGCTGGTCGACGATTTGTCCTCCGGCAAACGCGCGAATATCGATGCGCTGCTGGCCCGCGGCAAGGCCAGCTTCCACCAGGTGGATATCCGCGACCGGGATGCTCTGATGCCGTGCTTTGCCGGTGTGGATCGGGTCTTCCACCTTGCCGGGCGCGCGGACATCGTGCCCTCCATCGAGGATCCGGATACGTATTTTTCGGTCAATGTGACCGGCACGCTGAATGTTTTGCAGGCCGCCCGCGCCCACCATGTCGAACGGCTGGTGTATGCCGCGTCGTCGTCGTGCTATGGTATTCCCGACGTGTTTCCTACTCCGGAAAACACGCCGGTCCAACCCGAATACCCTTACGCCCTGACCAAGGCCATGGGCGAGGAACTGGTTTTGCACTGGGGCAAGGTGTATCGCCTGCCGGTGGTGTCCTTGCGCCTCTTCAATGTGTATGGGCCGCGGTCGCGTACCGCCGGGACCTACGGCGCGGTGTTCGGGGTATTCCTCGCCCAGAAGCTCAAGGGACAGCCCTTCACCGTGGTGGGAGACGGTACGCAAAGCCGTGATTTTACCTATGTGACCGATGTCGCCCGCGCTTTCGCGATGGCGGCGGACTCCAACCTGTGCGGCGAAGTGATGAATGTCGGCAGCGGCGGCCATTATCCGGTCAACCGGCTGGTCGAGCTGTTGGGTGGCGATGTGGTGTATATCCCCAAGCGCCCGGGCGAGCCCGACTGCACCTTCGCCGATACGACGAAAATCCGGGAAAAGCTTGGCTGGCAGCCCCGCGTTTCACTGGAGGCCGGCGTCGCGGCCATGCTCGAGCGGCTCGGGGACTGGCAGGATGCGCCGTTGTGGACTCCGTCGTCGATCGAAACGGCGACGCGCAGCTGGTTCGCCAATCTGGGAGAGCAGGCATGAACGCGGGAACCCTTGCCCTTGCCGCCGGCCAGTTCGGACGGGTCATGGCGGCCATCGAGTGCGCGAAAGACGGTGAGGCGCTGGGCGCCGACGAGGCGATCGCCGAAACGCTGGCCGCGCTGCGCGCGGTGCGCGGCGATGGCGGATCGGTCTGGATCATCGGCAACGGCGGCAGTGCCGCGGTCGCCTCCCATATCCAGAACGATCTGATGAACAAGGACGGTATTCGTTCCCAAGTGCTGCATGAACCCGCGCTGCTGACGTGCATGAGCAACGATTTCGGTTACGATAAAGCCTATGCCCGCCTGGTCGGGCACTATGCGCGCCCCGGCGACATGCTGATCGCCATCAGCAGCTCCGGCCGCTCACCGAACATCCTGGCCGCCGTCGCGGCCGCCAGGGACCATGATGTCCGTATCGTGACGGCCAGCGGGTTCGACGCCGCCAATCCGCTCAGAGCCGCCGGCGGAATCAGCTTCTGGAGTCCTTCGCACGACTACGGCGAAGTCGAACTTTCCCATTTGTTCCTTCTGCATTACATCGCGGACCGTTTGGCGGATCCATCATGACCGAACACAAGATTCATTCCCTGGAGAGCCTCGCGCGCATCACTGACGAGCTGCGCGGCTCAGGCCGCCGTGTCGTGCTGTGCCATGGCACGTTCGACCTGATGCACACGGGACACATCCGTCACCTGCAACGGGCGCGCCAGTTGGGCGACGTGCTGGTGGTGACCCTGACGGGCGACCAGTTCGTGCGCAAGGGGCCGGGAAGACCGGTGTTCGGCGAGGATTTGCGCGCCGAGAATCTGGCCGCGCTGGCGTGCGTCGATTTTGTCGCGATCAACCAGGCCGAGACGGCGATAGAGGTGATCCGCCAGCTCAAGCCGTCCCTGTATGTGAAGGGCAGCGATTACGTCGACGCGGCGAGCGACCTGACCGGCAACATCGCCCGGGAAGTGGCCGCTGTGCGCGATTGCGGCGGCGATGTGCACTTCACCGACGAAATCACTTTCAGTTCGACCCGCCTGCTCAATACCCATTTCGACGTGTTTTCCAGCGAGGCGCGCGCGTTTCTCGCCGAATTCAAGAGCCGCTATCCGCTGGACACCTTCATCGGACGCATCAAGGAACTCAAGTCGCGGCGCGTGCTGGTGGTCGGCGACGCGATTCTCGATGAATACCATTATGTGTCCACTCTCGGGCAGACCGGCAAAGGCAATACCCTGGCGGTACGCTATCGCAGCGAAGAGCGCTTCGCGGGCGGCGCCATCGCGGTGGCCAATCACATCGCCGGTTTCTGCGGCGAGGTGACGCTGCTGACCGCGCTGGGCAAGGAGCCCGGAACACTCGAGTATGTGAAGGGCAAACTGCTGGCGAATGTCGATCTGCAGCACGCCGAATTCCCCAGCGCGCAGACGCTGATCAAGCGCCGCTTCGTCGATCAGGACCTGCAGCGCCTGTTCGAGGTGTACTTCGGCGGGGAGGAGCAGGAGCGCAGTTCGCTGGATCGGCATGTCTGTGACTGGCTGGCGGCGCATGCCGGCGAGTACGATACGGTGATCGTGCCGGATTTCGGCAATGGCCTGATCTCCAACGATATGGCGCGCTCCATTTCCGCGCATGCCCGTTTTTTGGCGGTCAACACGCAAATCAACAGCGGTAACCGCGGTTACCACGTGATCACCCGTTACCCGCGCGCGGACTTTGTCTGCCTTAACGAGCCGGAGGCCCGCCTTGCGGCGCTCGACCGCCACTCGCCGCTGGACGCCATCGCCGACGAGATCAACCGGCGGGTCGGCTCGCGCGCGACCGCGATCACGCGCGGCGGCCAGGGCGCCCTGCTGGTGTCGGCCGACGGGCACATCGCCATTCCGGCCCTGTCGTCCAAAGTGGTCGACCGCATCGGCGCGGGCGACGCTTTCCTGTCGCTGGCCGGCGTCTGCATGGGCGCGGGATTGCCGGAGGAGTTGTCGGTGTTCGCGGGCAGCCTCGCCGCGGCGCTCGATGTGCAGATCGTCTGCAACCGCGAGCCGGTCGATCCGGTGTTGTTCTTCAAGTACGCCACGACCTTGCTCAAGTAAGGGAGCGGGGAGGATCGCTGACATGGATAAGTTTCTGATCGACAGCCACAAGCTGGTGTACCACCCGCGCCGCGTGGCCGATCTGATCGAGGCGGGCGACGACTGGAACAAAGCGCGTGCCGTTTACCCGATCTATCTGGAGTTGTCCCCGGTGGGGGCCTGCAATCACCGCTGCACATTCTGCGCGGTGGACTACATCGGCTACAAGGCGGTGATGCTCGACGCGGACATGCTGGCCGTGCGTATCCCGGAGATGGCCCGGCTGGGTGTCAAAAGCATCATGTTCGCCGGCGAGGGCGAGCCCCTGCTGCACAAGAAAATCAATGAAATCGTTGGCATGACCCATGCCAGCGGAATCGACGTGGCGTTTACCACCAACGGTGTTCTGCTTAACGAGCGTTTCGTCGAAGAGTCGCTGGGCAAGACTTCCTGGATCAAGGTATCGCTCAATGCCGGCAGCGCCGCGAGCTACGCGGCGATCCACCAGACCCGCGAGCGGGATTTCGACCGTGTGGTCGGCAACCTGCGCGCGGCCTCGGCGTACCGCCGCGAGCATGGTCTTGCCACCACCATCGGTGTCCAGTCGGTGCTGCTGCCGGAAAACGCCCACGAAATGGTTGAACTGGCACGGATTTGCCGGGACGAGATCGGCGCCGATTACCTGGTGGTCAAACCGTACTCGCAGCACCTGTTCAGTCATACCCACCAGTACGAATCGGTCGACTATCAAGGGTACATGAAGCTCGCCGATGAGCTGGAGGCGTACAACACCGACAATTTCCAGGTGGTGTTCCGCTCGCACACCATGCGCAAGTACGGCGAGGAGGCTGATGCCCGCTACCAGAAATGCCATGCCACCCCGTTCGTGTGGGGGTACGTGATGGCCGACGGGCGTGTCTACGGATGCAGCGCCTATCTGCTGGACGACCGCTTCGATTACGGCAATCTCAACGAGCAAGGTTTTCAGGAGATCTGGGAGGGTGACAAGCGTCGGGAAAACTTCCGCTATGTCCGCCACGAACTGAATATCAAGGATTGCCGCAGAAATTGCCGCATGGACGAGATCAACCGCTATCTGGATCGTCTGGTCAATCAGACCGTTCCCCATATCAACTTCATCTGAGGGGCACCGGTCATGTCCGTTGAATTGTTTCGCGCGATGCTCCGCATACGCATGGTTGAGGAAGAGATCGCCAGGCGCTATCCGGAAGGCCGCATGCGCTGCCCGACACATCTGTCGATCGGACAGGAAGCGACGGCCGCGGCGGTCGGCCTCGCACTGGCTCCGCGCGATCTGGCCTTCAGCTCCCACCGTTCCCATGCGCACTATCTGGCCAAGGGCGGAGATCTGGACGCGATGATTCTCGAGCTGCACGGCAAGGTTGGCGGCTGCACCCGTGGGCGCGGCGGCTCGATGCACCTGAGCGACGAGCGGGCCGGCTTCGTGGCGAGCACCGCCATTGTCGGGAACAGCATTCCGCTGGGCGTCGGCACCGCGCTGGCGCAGCGATTGAAAGGCGAGGACGCCATCAGCTGCGTGTTTCTCGGGGATGGCGCGACCGAAGAGGGCGCTTTTTACGAATCGGCCAATTTCGCCGCGCTCAAATCGTTGCCGGTGCTGTTTGTCTGCGAGAACAATCTGTATTCGGTGTATTCCCCGCTGTCCAAACGGCAGCCCGCCGCGCGCGATCTGTGCGCCGTGGCGTCCTCGCTCGGCCTTGCGGCAAGGCGGCTGGACGGCAACGATGCCGTCGCCGTGTTCGATGCCGCCTCGAGCGCCATCGCCGCTTTGCGGCAAGGCGCGGGTCCGGTGTTTCTCGAATGCATGACGTACCGCTGGCGCGAGCATTGCGGCCCCTATTTCGACGATGACCTGGGCTACCGTCCGGACGGCGAACTCGCCGACTGGCAGCGCCGCGATCCGCTGGTCAGCCTGCGCGCCGCGCTTGGCCTGTCCGAAACCGAGGCCGAGCGTTTGACCCGCGCCATCGCCGACGAGATCGCCATGGCCTTCACCCGCGCCGAAGCCGCGCCGTTTCCCGACGAGGCCACCGTGTTCGACGGGATTTACCGCACGGAGCTTGACGCATCATGAGCCATACCACGATGAACGCCGCGACGGCCATCAATCGGGCGCTGCACCTGGCGATGGAGCAGGACGAGCGTACACTCTGCCTGGGGCTGGGCGTTGACGACCCCAAAGCGATTTTCGGGACGACGACCGGGCTGCAGGAGCGTTTCGGCGCCGAGCGGGTATTCGATACCCCGACCTCCGAGAACGCCATGACCGGTATCGCCATCGGCGCCGCCCTGGCCGGCATGCGGCCGGTGATGTGCCATCAGCGCCTGGATTTTTTCCTGCTGGCGCTCGACCAGCTCGTCAACAATGCCGCCAAATGGCACTACACCTTCGACCGGCCGGTACCGCTGACCATTCGCCTGATCATGGGGCGCGGCTGGGGGCAGGGCCCCACGCATGCCCAGAATCTGCAGTCGTGGTTCGCCCACGTGCCCGGCCTGAAGGTGGTCATGCCTTCTTCGGCCGCCGATGCCAAAGGCCTGCTGCTGTCCTCGATTTTCGATGATGACCCGGTGGTGTTTCTCGAACACCGCTGGCTGCACTTCGCCCAGGGGGAGGTGCCGGACGGGGACGTCCGCGTGCCGCTGGGCCGGGCCGCGGTGCTGCGCGAAGGCGATGCGGTCACCATCGTGGCGATGTCGTACATGACCGTCGAGGCCCTGCATGCCTGCCGGGCGCTCGAATCGGCGGGCATCGCCTGCGAACTGATCGATCTGCGCACCGTCCGGCCGATCGACTGGCCGGCGATTTTCGCGTCGGTGCGCCACACCGGCCGGCTGCTCGCGCTGGATACCGGCGCGCAAACCGGCTCGGTGGCCGGAGAAATCGTCGCGCGCGTTGCCATGGAATGCTGGGGCGATCTGAAAGCGCCGCCGGCGCGGCTCGCGCTGCCCGATTGCCCCGAACCGACCAGTTATGGACTGACCCGCCATTTTTATCCCGGCGCCGAGGCGATCATGCTGCGCATCGGCCAGATGCTCGGCATCGAACGTCTCCCGCTGGAACACCTGCCGGAACGCCACGCTCATCACGATGTGCCCGGATCATGGTTCAGCGGCCCCTTTTGAATAGCCTCCATCGCAAAGGAGTACGATGATGAGCGATCATTCCCAGGACAAGAACAAGGACGTCAACCGCTTCGGTTACGAAACCACCACCTCGATTCCGGAGGATGCCCCCCTCAAGCGCAATCCGGGACACAAGCTGCGCACCTCCAATGTGATCGTGAACCGCGCGGCGCTGACCGACGAGAAGCAGCTGCTGGATAGTTACAAGCTTGACCGGATGACCGGCCAGAAAATCCAGTTCGTCAGCGAGGGCAACCAGATCGGTGTGATCCGCCTTTCCGAAGGCGAGGAGCCTGCCCCGGCGCCCAACCAGTTCACCGGACCGAGCTACCGCAATCCGCCGCAACGCTTCCGCTTCGACGGGCACAAGATGATGCATCACCTCGACCGGGTGATGGCCTGGCAGAAAGGCGAGCGTTTCGCCCCGATCCACATCGACATGGGCCTGACCAAGTTCTGCAACACGGCATGCATTTATTGCTATGCGGTGGTGCAGAACATGACCCAGGGCACCATGATCCAGCGCGATGCCCTGTTGCGCTACATCGACGATTGCGGCCGGCTGGGCGTGCGCTCGATCGGCTTTATCGGCGATGGCGAGCCGACCCTCAACCCGGCTCTTTACGACGCGGTGGTGCGCGCCAAGGAAGTCGGCATCGATACCTCGATGGCGACCAACGGTCTGCTGCTCGACATGAGCCGCGCCCACGACCTTCTGAAGAACATGAGCTGGATCCGCTTCAACCTGTCCGCGGGCGACAGCGAAGGATTCCGCCGCGTGCACCAGTCGAAGGAAAAGAACTTCGAACTGCTGGTGAACAATATCCGCGAGCTGGTGCGCATCAAGAAGGAAAACAACTATCCCTGTACCCTTGGCCTGCAGATGGTGCTGATTCCCGAATGCTTCGACCAAGTGCTCAAGGAAGCGAAGCTTGGCGCCGAACTCGGGGTGGACTACTTCGTCATCAAACATTGCTCGGACTCCGAGTATAAGGAAATCGGCATCCAGTACGAAGACTATCTGGGTATCGAAGACGTGCTCAAGGAAGCGGAAAGCTATTCGACCGCCGATTACGTGGTGCAGGCCAAGTGGAACAAGATCAATGCCGCGTCCGAATCGGCCTTGTACAAGAATGGTTTCCGCAAGTACGACGTTTGCCACGGCACGCCGTTCCTGCTGCAGATTTCCGGCAACGGCAAAATCTATCCGTGCGGCCCGTTCTTCAACAAGGAGCGGTTCTATATCGGTGATCTGCATGAAGAATCGTTCTACGATATCGTTATGGGCGAGCGCTATTGGGCCGTGCACAAGGACGTGGCCGAGTCGGTCGATGTGCACAAGGACTGCGCGGTGGGATGCCGGCAGGACTATGTGAACAAATTCCTGTGGGATCTGAAGAATCCCCCGGAACATATCAATTTCATCTGATTCACTCGTGCCGGGCCCGGAGTTTTCCGGGCTTGGCCGTTTTTACACGACAGGGGGAAGGGGACCATGATCTCCATCGTCATTCCGGCCTATAACTACGCGGACTATCTGCCCGATGCCATCGATAGCGTGTTGTCACAGGGCATCGAAGATATTGAAATCATCGTCTGCGACGACGCCTCGACTGACGCTACCCCGCAAATCATGGCGCGCTATGCCGCCAGCCATCCGTCGATCAAGAGCCACCGCAATGCGCGCAACCTGGGCGCGCTGGGCAATATCAACCATGCGATGAGCCTCGCGGCCGGCGACTATGTCTTGCTGCTTGGCGCCGACGACTATCTTGAGCCGGGCGCGCTGATCGCGCTGTCGACGACGCTGGATTTCCATCCCGAGCTGGGTTTTGCCTACGGACGCTACGATATCCTGCTTGCGGACGGCTCGATGCATCACTTGACGCACGAAGGCTGGAAGGGGGAAACCTATTTCGGCACGCGCGACGAGCTGCCGGATCTCTTGTGCCACGACTGCTACATCAACCTCGGCACCACGCTGTTCCGCCGATCGGTGCTCGACGGACGCCCGTTTTTCGACGGCGCCTTGCAGGCCTTGCCCACCGAAGCGTTTTTCCGGGCGACGGACTGGGAGCTCATGCTCCGCCTGGCGCGCGACGGGGTGCGCGGCGCTTTCCTCGACCGGACGATTTCGGTGTTCCGCCAGCACGGCAACCAGGCCTCGGGCATCGACAAATACGCCGTATCGGGGCTGGCGGTGCTCGAGCACATGGAACTGATCAAACGGTATGTCAACGAAGCCAACCTGCCGCGACTGAAAGGACGGCTGGGAGGGGTGTTCCGGCTGGTGTACGGCAAGTACCGCTTTTACCGGGAGCACACCGATCTTGCCAATACCGATACCGACCGCACTGTGCGCGGCCGCTATCATGAAACCTGCAAAACGATCGCGGCCCTGATCGAGAAGGACGCCGATTCCGTTCTGCCCGATCCGCTGAAGGCGGCGCTTGTCGAGGAGACGGGACGGGACGTCGGAACGGAAGGGCCGCTCTTCTCGGTGATCGTGACGACCTATAACCGGCCACGGCTCTTGGTGGACGCGCTGACCAGCATCCTCGCGCAGACGCTTCAGGACTGGGAAATCATTCTGGTCAATGATGGCGGGGACCTGGTGGAGCCGGCGCTGGACTGGATCCGCCGTGATAGTCGCATCACCTACCTGCGCCAACCCAACCGCGGGGTCTCTGCGGCGCGCAACAATGCGTTGAGGCTCGCGCGCGGCCGTTATATCGCCTATCTCGACGACGATGACATCATGTTGCCCAACCATCTGACGCTGCTGGCCAGAGGGCTGGAACGCTACCCGGATCGCGTCGTCTATACCGACTCCGAAATGGTACTGGAGGAGATCGGCAGCGGCATCCGCAAGGAGTTGGGCCGACTCAAACCCTATGCGCACGGAAACTACGATTTCGCGCGCCTGCAGATCGCCAATTACATTCCGATCAATACCTTCGCGCACGACAGGCGCTGGCTCGACAAGGTCGGCGTGTTCGACGAGAGCCTGTCCGCTGTGGAAGACTGGGATCTCCTGATCCGGCTGTCCAGGGCGACGGATTTTCATCATATCCAGGAAGTCACCTGCGAAGTGCGGCAGCGCAAGGGCGCGGAAAACCATCTCACCGGCCGCGAAGGCGCGCGCATGAAGGCGCTGTATGAGCGCCTCTATGCCCGCTACGATGACCAGCAGAACGCGGCGATCCGCGCGGGCCGCGCGGCGGTGCTGTCCGTCGACCACCCCGCCAAGGCCTCCCTGTTCGCCGTCGAGTACCAGCGCTGGCTTGACGTGCGCGGCATGCGCCATGTCGACGTCGATATCCTCGGCGAGCGGATGGTGACCGGTTGGGCGGAAAAACCGATGATGACGCTGCTGATGAAAGCGCGGCGCGACGACATGGAAAAGCTCGGGAATTCGATCTTTTCCTTGCAGAACCAGCTTTACCAGAACTGGCGGCTGATCGTGGTGGCGGATTTCCCCGCGCCCGATCCGGTGTTTTCCACCACCGATATCCTCGGGTGGCTGGAAGTGGATTCGCTAGACGATCCCGCGCGCTTCGCCGAAGCCTGCAATATTGTCGTCAACGAGGTCGCCGGCGACTGGATCGGCCTGTTCCCCGCCGGCAGCGAATTCCGCGCGGACTGGCTGCTGCGTTGCGCGGATCATACCCAGATGGCCGGCAAGGGGCAGGTGGCCTTCTATGGCGATCACGACTTCGTGGTGCTGCCGGGCTCCTACGTCGATCCCCAGTTGAAACCCGATTTCAACCTGGAATACCTGATTTCCTGGGACTATGTCGGCAAGAGTTGCTGGTTCAATCAGCGGGCGGTGGCCGAGGCCGGGAGTATCGAGCCCTATCCGGGCGCGGAAGGCTTCGAGCTGCTGTTGCGCCTCGCCGATCTGCACGGCGCCGGGGCCATCGGACATCTTCCCGATCCGCTTTTGCACCTTCCGAGGCAGAACGCCGATGCGCTCGAATTGGCTGCGCGCCGAGTCGCCATCGAAAACCATCTGGCGCGCCTCGGCCGGGTGGGCGAAGTGATGGATGGCGCGATGGAGGGGACGTTCAAGGTGGTGTACCCGATTGCCGGGGAACCGCTCGTTTCCGTCATCATTCCCAACCGCGACAAACTCGAGTTCCTGCAGCCGTGCATCGAAACACTGTTCGCCAAGACCCGTTACCCGCGTTTCGAGGTGATCATTGTCGACAACCAGAGCCGGGATCCGGACACCCTGGAATACTATGACCGCGTTCAGGGCGAATATCCGGGCCGTCTGAAGGTTGTCGAGTACGACGAGGAGTTCAACTTCTCGGCACAGTGCAACCTTGGCGTGCGCGAGGCGTCGGGCGAATACATCGTGCTGCTCAACAACGATGTGGAAATTATTCAGTCCGAATGGATGGAGCGCCTGCTGATGCAGGCCCAACATGCCGAAGTGGGAATTGCCGGCGCCAAGCTGGTGTATCCGGAGACCGGCAAGGTGCAGCATGCCGGCATCCTGCTGGGCGGCGGTCCGGAGCTGCAGTCGGTCGCGAGCCACTATGGCGAGGGCGAGCCGCTGGAAGAAGGCGGTTACATGAATCGTCTGCGCTGCGAAATGTACCTGTCCGCCGTCACGGCCGCCTGCATGATGATCCGACGCGATGCGTATGAATCGGTCGGCGGTTTCGACGAAGCGCTGGGTGTGCTCTACAACGATGTCGATTTCTGCCTGCGTGTCGGGCAGGCCGGTTACCGCGTGCTGTGGAGCGCGTACGCCTTGCTGGTTCACCACCACGGCAAGAGTGTCAATGCGCAGCTGAAAAACCCGGCGGGCTTCGCGAAAATGGCCGAACGCAATCAGGCCGAGGCCGCGCTCATGCTGGATCGCTGGTTGTCGGTGATGGGGGATGATCCTTGTTACAACCGCAATCTGAGCTTGCAACAAAAACCGTTGTCGCTGGAGATGCGCGTACCGTTGATCAATGAACCGGCATTTGACGAGAGACCGCGCATCATCGCTTCATCCGTGAGTGGCGGCAGTGGTGAATACCGCGTCGCGCAACCCCTTGCCGCGCTCGAAAAATACGGCATGGCGCAGGCCACGACCATGACTCAGGGCGACAACATGACGCGGCTGCTGAAGCTGTCCGAGATTCAGAGGCAAAAGCCGGACGTCATCGTGCTGCAAAACGCGATCAACGATATCGAGCTCGATATGCTGCGCCTTTACCGGACCCATTTCCCCGGGATCATGAAGGTGATGACGCTGGATGACCTGGTCACCCACGTACCGGAACAAAGCTCGTTGTACCGGCATTTCATGGCCAATTACCGGGATGCGCGGCGCCGTGTCCGCGAGGCCTTGTCGTTCATCGACCGGGTGGTCGTATCCACCGAACCTCTGGAGGAGTTCGCGCGCCAGTTCTGCGATGATGTGGTGCGCGTGCCAAACCGTTTGAAGAAGGATGTCTGGGGTGGTCTGCAAAGCCGGCGCAATGCCGGTCCCAAGCCGCGAGTGGGCTGGGTTGGCGCGATGCAACACAAGGGCGATCTGGAGATCATCCGCGAGGTGATCACCAAGACGGCCTCGGAAGTCGACTGGGTGTTCATGGGGATGTGGCCGGAAGGGTTGGAGGATGTCATCCGTGAAATGCACATTCCGGTATCCTTCCAGGCTTACCCGGAAAAGATGGCTTCGCTGAATCTGGACCTGGCCGTCGCCCCGCTGGAGGACAATCCCTTCAATGAATCCAAGAGCAACCTTCGCCTGCTCGAGTACGGTGCGCTAGGTTGGCCGGTGGTATGTTCCGATGTGTTCCCGTACCGGACCAACCATGCGCCGGTCGCCCGTGTCGCCAATACCGTGGACGCCTGGCTCGAGGCGATCCGCGAGCGGGTTCACGACCGTGATGCCCTGGCTCGTGAAGGCGATACACTCAAGGCCTGGGTTGCACGCGACTATTTCCTGGAGGACCATCTGGCCGAGTGGGCCAACGCCTACAAGCGTTGAGTGGACCGATCGTGGTGAAACACCGCCCTGCTGCATGGCTTGGCGGTGTTTTTTATTGCAGAAAAACCCGTGCAGTACTTTGATTAGTAATGAAAAATGTCAAATGACTGGTTGTTTTAGCGGAAAATATTTAAGTTTTCTCGGAGGGTGCCGATAAAAGGTTATGCGAAAGCACCGCGACCGCTTCGCAGAGTCTCATGGAACAGGTCGGCACACGTACTAAGGTTTTGAAATCATGGCTATCGTCGTCAATACCAATATCGCGTCGCTGAACGCACAGCGCAACCTGTCGACGTCCTCCTCCTCCCTGTCCACCTCGCTGCAACGCCTGTCGTCGGGCCTGCGGGTGAACAGCGCCAAGGACGATGCGGCGGGTCTTGCGATTTCCCAGACCCTGACCTCCGCGGTGCGCGGTAACAACCAGGGTATCCGCAACGCCAACGACGGTATCTCCGTCGCCCAGACGGCCGAAGGCGCGATGGGCCAGGTCGGCAACAACCTGCAGCGTATCCGCGAAATCGCGGTACAGGCGGCCAACGGTTCGGTGAGCGACACCAACCGCTCGCAGCTGCAAAAGGAAGTGGACCAGCTGACGCAGGAAATCTCGCGGATCGTGCAGACCACCAACTTCAACGGCACCAAGCTGTTGACCAGCGGCCAGTCGATCACCTTCCAGGTGGGTGCCTCGGGCACGGCGGACAACCAGGTGGTCGCCAGCGGCGTGGAACTGTCCGGTCTGAAAGCCTATAACCAGGGTCTGTCGGCGGTGGCGACGGTCAATGTGATGACCTCCGGTTCGGCGTCGGCGGCGCTGAGCGACATGGACTCGGATATCAGCAAGGTGTCGGACAACCGCGCTCAGCTGGGTGCGCTGCAAAACCGCTTCGAGGCGGTGGTGGCGAACATGCAGAACTACGTGGAAAACCTGACGGCGTCGAACAGCCGGATCATGGACACGGACTTCGCGTCGGAAACGGCGAACCTGACGCGTAACCAGATTCTGCAACAGGCCGGCACGTCGATTCTGGGTCAGGCCAACCAGTTGCCGCAAGCGGCGCTGAACCTGTTGCGCGGCTGATCGGGCAGACAACCGCTGATTCACACCGCCCCGGAGCATATGCTCCGGGGCGGTGTTGTTTTATGGATGGCTGTTTTTACGGATTGTGATCTCGGTGTGAATACCGCAAAGCCCGATGCGCCAGCCGCGGTACTGGCGATTTTCATGTTGAATATTTCGTTATTTATCAACAAATTGTGCGTAGTGTCGAGCATTTATTCGAAATATTTATCTATAAAGGTTTTATTTCTCATAAAAATATTAAAGAAAATTTACATACTGACGATATAAGTACTACGGAAGGCAATGGACCAGTACTCAAGGGGTGTCCTGGCGGGTCGGCCGGAAATCAGCACTAAGGTTTGAAATCATGGCAATCGTCGTCAATACCAATATCGCGTCGCTGAACGCACAGCGCAACCTGTCGACGTCCTCCTCCTCTCTGTCCACCTCGCTGCAACGCCTGTCGTCGGGCCTGCGGGTGAACAGCGCCAAGGATGATGCGGCGGGTCTTGCGATTTCCCAGACCCTGACCTCCGCGGTGCGCGGTAACAACCAGGGTATCCGCAACGCCAACGACGGTATCTCCGTCGCCCAGACGGCCGAAGGCGCGCTGGGTCAGGTCGGCAACAACCTGCAGCGTATCCGCGAAATCGCGGTGCAGGCGGCCAACGGCTCGGTGAGCAACACCAACCGTTCGCAGCTGCAAAAGGAAGTGGACCAGCTGACGCAGGAAATCTCGCGGATCGTGCAGACCACCAACTTCAACGGCACCAAGCTGTTGACCAGTGGCCAGTCGATCACCTTCCAGGTGGGCGCATCCGGCACGGCGGACAACCAGGTGGTCGCCAGCGGTGTGGAAATGTCCGGTCTGAAAGCCTTCAAGACGAACCTCACGGCTGTGGTGACTGTCGACGTGACCACGTCGGCGGCCGCGTCGGCGGCGCTGAGCGATATGGATACGGACATCAGTTCGGTGTCTGACACTCGCGCGAAGCTGGGTGCGCTGCAAAACCGCTTCGAAGCGGTGGTGGCGAACATGCAGAACTACGTGGAAAACCTGACGGCGTCGAACAGCCGGATCATGGACACGGACTTCGCGTCGGAAACGGCGAACCTGACGCGGAACCAGATTCTGCAACAGGCCGGTACGTCGATCCTGGGCCAGGCCAACCAGCTGCCGCAAGCGGCATTGAATCTGCTGCGCGGTTAAGTCACTTTTCACTCTTTTTTGCAAAACGCTTCGGGTTGCGGCCCGAAGCGTTTTTTTTTTGTGAAAAATACCCTCCAGGGCCTAAAGCCTGGCCAAAACATGTCGATGACAAGTTATGAGCCGCACCGTTTTTGATCAGTAAGTCATTGTTGTAAAAAAAGTATTTCGATTTGGAGAGTCATCATGGCCATCGTCGTCAACACCAATATCGCGTCGCTGAACGCACAGCGCAACCTGTCGACGTCGTCGTCTTCGCTGTCCACCTCGCTGCAGCGCCTGTCGTCGGGCCTGCGGGTGAACAGCGCCAAGGACGATGCGGCCGGGCTCGCGATTTCCCAGACCCTGACGTCCGCGATCCGCGGTAACAACCAGGGTATCCGCAACGCCAACGACGGCATTTCCGTCGCCCAGACGGCCGAAGGCGCGCTGGGTCAGGTGGGCAACAACCTGCAGCGTATCCGCGAAATCGCGGTGCAGGCGTCGAACGGCTCGGTGAGCGACACCAACCGTTCGCAGCTGCAGAAGGAAGTGGACCAGCTGACGCAGGAAATCTCGCGGATCGTGCAGACCACGAACTTCAACGGCACCAAGCTGTTGACCAGCGGTCAGTCGATCACCTTCCAGGTGGGCGCGTCCGGCGCCACGGACAACCAGGTTGTGGCGAGCGGTGTGGAGATGTCGGGTCTGAACGCGTACGCGGCGAGCCTCTCCGGTGTGACGACGATCGACGTGACCACGTCGAGCTCGGCATCGGCGGCGCTAAGCAAGATGGATACGGATATCGGCACGGTATCGAACACCCGGGCTCAGCTGGGTGCGCTGCAGAACCGCTTCGAGGCGGTGGTGGCGAACATGCAGAACTATGTGGAAAACCTGACCTCGTCGAACAGCCGGATCATGGACACGGACTTCGCGTCGGAAACGGCGAACCTGACGCGGAACCAGATTCTGCAACAGGCCGGTACGTCGATCCTGGGCCAGGCCAACCAGCTGCCGCAAGCGGCGCTGAATCTGCTCAAGGGTTGATTCGCGCCCTGAAAGTGGGTGATTTGTTTTGTTAAGTAATTGATTTAAAATAGATTTTTTTAGAAAAATCGCTAAAGTAAGTCCGGCTTTGTGCCGATAAACGCAGTACGCGACGGCTGATGCCGCCCCACCTTTGTGGCGGGGCGGCATGCGGGGGACGCGAAGAACCGATGGAGAGTAATCATGGCAATCGTCGTTAATACCAACATTGCGTCATTGAACGCACAGCGCAACCTGTCGACGTCGTCGTCTTCGCTGTCCACCTCGCTGCAGCGCCTGTCGTCGGGCCTGCGGGTGAACAGCGCCAAGGACGATGCGGCCGGGCTCGCGATTTCCCAGACCCTGACGTCCGCTATCCGCGGTAACAACCAGGGTATCCGCAACGCCAACGACGGCATTTCCGTCGCCCAGACGGCCGAAGGCGCGCTGGGTCAGGTGGGCAACAACCTGCAGCGTATCCGCGAAATCGCGGTGCAGGCGTCGAACGGCTCGGTGAGCGACACCAACCGTTCACAGCTGCAGAAGGAAGTGGACCAGCTGACGCAGGAAATCTCGCGGATCGTGCAGACCACGAACTTCAACGGCACCAAGCTGTTGACCAGCGGTCAGTCGATCACCTTCCAGGTGGGCGCGTCCGGCGCCACGGACAACCAGGTTGTGGCGAGCGGTGTGGAGATGTCGGGTCTGAACGCGTACGCGGCGAGCCTCTCCGGTGTGACGACGATCGACGTGACCACGTCGAGCTCGGCATCGGCGGCGCTAAGCAAGATGGATACGGATATCGGCACGGTATCGAACACCCGGGCTCAGCTGGGTGCGCTGCAGAACCGCTTCGAGGCGGTGGTGGCGAACATGCAGAACTATGTGGAAAACCTGACCTCGTCGAACAGCCGGATCATGGACACGGACTTCGCGTCGGAAACGGCGAACCTGACGCGGAACCAGATTCTGCAACAGGCCGGTACGTCGATCCTGGGCCAGGCCAACCAGCTGCCGCAAGCGGCGCTGAATCTGCTCAGAGGTTAAGCGAACAGGCTTATGAGGGAGTGAAAGAGGGTGGCGGGTTCTCTCTCTTTCCTCCTTCACGTTGCAAGTTTGCGAATTGTCAGGCCATGACGCACGGTTGAAGGCTCTGATAGTTTCTACACTGAGTAGGGTTAATATAGAATAGGTATATTGACCAGAACTACAGGCTCGGTGGAGATTAGAATATGGCTATCGTTGTCAATACCAATATCGCCTCGCTGAATGCCCAGAGAAACCTGTCGACATCGACGAGTTCTCTTGGCCTGTCACTGCAGCGTTTGTCGTCGGGATTGCGGGTGAACAGCGCCAAGGACGATGCGGCGGGGCTTGCGATTTCCCAGACCCTGCAGTCGGCGATCAGGGGAAATACGCAGGGCATTCGCAACGCGAACGATGGCATCTCCGTCGCGCAAACGGCGGAAGGCGCGCTGGGCCAGATCGGCAACAACCTGCAGCGTATCCGCGAAATCGCGGTGCAGGCGGCCAACGGCTCGGTGAGCGACACCAACCGTTCGCAGTTGCAGAAGGAAGTGGATCAGCTGACGCAGGAAATCTCGCGGATTGTGCAGACCACGAACTTCAACGGCACCAAGCTGTTGACGAGCGCCCAGTCGATCACCTTCCAGATCGGCGCGTCCGGTTCCTCGGACAACCAGGTGATCGCCAGCGGCGTGGAAATGTCGGGCCTGAATGCTTATGCTGCAAGTCTGTCGGCAGTGGTAACCATCGACGTGACGACATCCAGTTCGGCGTCGGCGGTGATGGCCAAGATGGACACCGATATCGGTTCGGTCGCCAACCAGCGCGCGCAGTTGGGCGCTCTGCAGAACCGCTTCGAGGCGGTGGTGGCGAACATGCAGAACTACGTGGAGAACCTGACCGCGTCGAACAGCCGGATCATGGATACGGACTTCGCCTCGGAAACGGCGAACCTGACGCGGAACCAGATTTTGCAACAGGCCGGTACCTCGATACTTGGCCAGGCAAACCAGTTGCCCCAAGCGGCGCTCAACTTGCTGAAGGGGTGACGAATTAGTGTGATGCGACTCCGGATGGCATAGCGCCATCAAGAGGAGCGCTATAGGTGGAGGTTATCATGCAAGTGTCAACTCTCGTCAATCCTGTGCTGCCCCAGGCGGCCCAGCGCTTGTCCGTGGATTCCGATCCCGCGGCGGCCCAGACCGACGCCAAGCCGGTGGTGACACAGTCCCCTGTCGCCGTCACGGCCCCGTCTTCCTCGCCCAGGAGCGAGAACGAAGCGAATGCGCAGAAGCAGCAGAATGATGCCTCCCGATCACCTGTGGATGAAAAGAGCCTGAACAAGTCGATTGAGAAACTGAACAATTCGGCGAAAATGTTCAACGCCGAACTCGAATTCAGTGTCGACAGCACGAGCGGGCGCCAGGTCGTCAAGGTCATCGACAAATCCACCCAGACGGTTATCCGACAGATTCCTTCGGAAGAAGCGATCAACATGTCCGAAGCGCTCGACAAGCTTTCCCGTCCTTCGGCCGGTCAGTCCTCGCCGGACGAGAGCAAGTCCGCGGCGGCGCTCGAAACCTTCAAGGGGCTTCTGGTCTCGGACAAGGCATGACGGCGGCGGGATTCTTCCCGCCTTTTCGTCGTCCTTCCCTCGCGGTTTGATGGTATGCTGGCGGAACCGGCCGTTCCTCTGATCGGAGGACGGCGAAAGGTCAATCATGACGCGTGACCGGGGATCCGCTCCGGTGCGCGGGAAGCAAGAGTAGACACATGAACAATCGCCTGGCCCTGCAGCAGTTCAGCAAAGCTTATGAGAACGATGCCCTGGAGGTCGCCGTATACGGCGCAAGCCCGGTCGGTCTGATCGTTCTGTTGTACGAGGGTGCGATCAAGGCCTTGAATCAGGCCAAGGTGTTCATCGGGCAAAACCGCTTTCAGGAAAAGGCGGCGATGATCAGCCGAGCCCAGGATATTCTCGAAGGGCTGCGCGTCGCCCTTGATCACGAAAAAGGCAAGCAGGTCACCCGTAATCTCGAAGATCTCTACCAGTACTCCAAGTATCGTCTCGGCATTGCCAACCTCAATAACGACGTCAATATCCTCGACGAGATCGCGAATCTGCTGGGTATTCTTCTTCCCGCCTGGCAAGAGCTGGATCGCCGTCCGAAAACCCCGGACGCGGCGGCGAGTCCCGCCGCCAAGGCAGGCTTATGACCGACCTTGAGCTCCGCGAGCTGGCGACCCGGTTCGCCGCGCTGACGGACGCGCTTCTTGCACAGGCCGAGGCAGGGGGCTGGGACGCCCTGTCCCCACTTGTCGACGAGCGGGATGAGGCGCTGGATCGCCTGATTGCCGAAGCCGGCGATCGTCTGCTCGACCGCTTGCCGGATCTTCGCCCGGTTTTCATGGCGCTGCTGGACAAGAACCAGCGTATCGACGCTCTGGTTGGCCGCCGCCAGGAAACGCTGGCTGTTGAACTGGCTCCCGCCAGGCAGCAGCGGCGCCTGAACGACATGTATCGCTCCTGAGCCGCTTTTTCCTTGGGTTCCGTTTGCCGGGCTCTTAAAATCAGAAATGAAGCGTTGTTTGTGGAGAGCCCGCCATGTCCGCCTTTACCCTGTTGGCCAGCAATCTGATCTTGTTGGGCATTATCGCCGGGGTTGTTCTGTATTTCCGCCGCCGCCTGAAGTCGCTTGAAGAAGACAATGATCCGGTCGTGACCCTGTATATCGAGCAGTTACAGCAGCAGATCAGTCATCTGCAACGGGATATGCAGGTTCTTGGCGAAAAAATCGAACAGCGTTCCCCCGGTACGCCGGCGGTCGCGATGCCGCCTGCCGCCACGCCGTATAACCAGGCGATCGAATTGATACGACAAGGTTGCAGTGCCAGCGAAGTCGCCAGCCGGTGCGGCATTTCGCGAGGAGAAGCCGAGTTGATCATTTCACTGTACAGGAACAGTTCGACATCATGATCGGCCCGATTAATCTTCCCTCGACGCTGGATACCCAGCCGATTTCTCCCATTCGTCTTTTGACGGAGGGCGGAAAACTCCTCATTGAAGTCGCCTCCTCGCCCGAGAAGCTGCCTTCCCTGATTCTTGGGGAGCAGGTCACGGGAAGGATCGCCGAGCGTCTTGGCAATGACCAATTGGCGGTCCTGATCAAGAACGGTCTTTTTACGCTGAACCTGCCCAAAGGAACGCCCGTTTCGGGTGACACGCTCAGTTTGCGTGTGGCCAGCCTGAAACCCGAGCTGACGTTTGTGCTCAATGACACCGCGCAAGAGGGTGCGTCCAAGGACAGTTCGGTCGAAGTTTCCCTCAGCAGGACTTCCCGCTATCTGACGGATCTGCTGCGCGTGGGCGACAAGGCGGAGCGTCCGGCCAAAGCGCTCAATCTGGATGCGTCGCAGGATTCACCTCCGCATCTGGCCCAGGCGATGCGCAAGGATGTGCAAAAAAGCGGTCTGTTTTACGAGTCGCACCTGAAAGCCTGGAACGAGGGTCGCATGCCCCTCGAGGATTTGCGTCAGGAGCCGCAGGCCACGCTGACGAAAGCATTGGCCGATCCCCGGCATCCGGCGGGAGCCGAAGCGCGCGCCGAATTGGGCAAGCTGGTTCAGCAGCAGCTGATGACTCAGGAAACCCAGCAATTGCCGCTTCAGGGGCTGGCCTGGCCTGGGCAGCCCGTGTCCGTGTTGATCGAGCAGGACAAGACCGATGACCGCGAAGGTGGGCACGGCAATCCCGAAGACCAGGCATGGACCACCAGCCTGTCGTTATCCTTGCCGGCCATGGGCGGGCTTGACGCGCGGTTGCGCCTGGTGGGCGGCTCGGTGCAGGTGACTTTCCTGACCGACTCGGAACGGGCCGGCGAGTTGATCCGGGAACACGGCCGTCGCCTGGAAGAAGGCCTGGAGCTTGCCGGTATCCAGCTGGCGACCTTGGTGGTGAAGCATGAAGCGCCGCAATCCTGACGATGCCCGGCGATCTGCGGTCGCCGTATCGTATCGCGATGGCGCGCGAGCGCCGA
Organism: Paludibacterium paludis; assembly: GCF_018802605.1. NCBI lineage: Bacteria > Pseudomonadati > Pseudomonadota > Betaproteobacteria > Neisseriales > Chromobacteriaceae > Paludibacterium > Paludibacterium paludis. Next base: position 631,978 of record NZ_CP069161.1, read on the forward strand.
GCGTGGTGGCGAAGGGGTATGGCGAGATGGCCGAGCGGATTATCGAGCGCGCCCGCGAAGCCGGTGTCTTTGTTCATGACTCCCCGGAACTGGTTTCCTTGCTGATGCAGGTCGACCTTGACCAGCAAATCCCCCCCGAACTTTACCGGGCGGTCGCCGAAGTGCTGGCTTTTGTCTATTTTCTGGAGTCGCGCGCCAGCGCTGGTTCCGCGAGCTCACCATCCTTGCCGAAGCAAATTGTCGATGCGGTCCTGCCCGATGGCGCCTGACGCCGTATCGACAAGATCTTTTCCAAAAGTGATTACTTTTTGGATATTTATATAAGAAAAAGCTACCCAAAATAGTTGATGTGTGGTCAGGCCGTTCGGGAGGCGCCGCATTTGGCTGAGAGATCAGGTGTTTGCCTTGTCGCCGCCGCGTTATTCTGTGATTATGCAAAAGACATTGTCCAGGCAGCGCAACCTGTAGAGGGAAAAACGGCATGAGACTCTGGAAAATCCTGATTCTGGCGAATCAAGGTAACGACTATCTGTGCACCATGGCCAGTTCATTGCAAAGCGGATTTGTCCGGAACGGCACCGATTGCAAGACTTTTTTCGATCCTTCGGCCTCCGCGATCGAGAAGAAAATCGCCGATCTTTCCCCTGACGTGGTGATGGAGTTCAATGGTTCGCGTGGGCAGTCCTCCGCAAACATTCCCTCGGAAATCGTGCATATCGCCTGGATCCAGGATGCCAGGACGGAGAAGACGCTGCACTATCTGGATCCGGCATTCGGTGGAAGCGATATCGTTTATACCTTGCTGGATCCGGAATACTTCGGCCTGGAGCCGGCCCGGCATCCCGACGCGGTATGGCGTGTGCTGCATTCCGGTGTGGATACCGACATGTTTTGCTTCAAGGCGGTCGAGCCCGCGGCAGATACGGCAAGCATTTGCGGCTATATTCCCAAACCATTTCATCGTGGAGGCGGTCCTTGGGATGAACCCCTGTTCACCGTGAATCAACGGCAAGTTGCCTTCAGCGACCTTTTGAGGCGGCTGTACGAGGTGGAGAAGGTCTCGTCATCGGAGCATGGCTATGTTCCGATTCATACGTTCATTACCGATCAGATCAATACGGCGCTCAATATCCGCATCGATAACAAAACGATGGTCGACATTTTCCAGGACCACCCATATCTGGTGTTTCTGGATACCGAAATTCCGCGCATCCGGGATCGTATCCTGATGGCAGACGCCGCCGTGCAAGCTGGACTTTCCTTGGGTATTTACGGACCCAATACATGGAAATCATGGCCCGAGTTTGCCCAATATTACAAAGGCTATGCGCACTGGCGTACCGATCTTGCTGCGATTTACCGTGAGACGCGGTTCAATCTGCACAATGGAGCCTTCGGCATGCACTCGCGGGTGCTTGAATGCATGGGGGCCGGTGGAGCGATTCTGGTCAATCGCAACAAGATCGAAGATCCGCGTAACCGGATCGGCCATTTTTTCAAAGATGGTGAGCATTACATTGAATATGAGACCGAGTCGCTGGCGGAGACCCTGCGCGAATGGATAGCCAAACCCGGGGAGCTCGCCCAGTTGCGCGAAAATGCCGCTCTGGCCATCAGGGCTGGCCACCAGTGGCATCATCGCTCCGCCCAGATCCTCTCCGATCTCGAGCAGCTTGCCGCGCGCCGCGCGCAGAAGCCGGAGACGGTTCCCACGTCACAGGCGCATTGAATCGGTAAATGGATTGTCCCTCTACCCGGCTGCGCCGGGCCTAACCCTGGATGTGATCATGACCGAGAGCATACTGCCCGCCGACCCGTTTCAACTTGATCTTCTTCGCGTTACCCATGCCTATTTTGACCGTGTGGTCAATGATCCGGAGGGGGCAAACGAGTCGGTGCGCGAGGTTCTGGGATTGGATCACTCGCCATCCAGCGATCTGGTTCTTATCGCCTTCCAGAAAATCCTCTGTTCCCAGTTTCGCGAAGCCGGGCAAATCCTCCTGGATCTGGGCATTTCCCAACCCGCGATGATAGGAGCGATTTACAAGCTGCTGGCTCTGGTGTTCAAGTATCTGATCGCGGGGGCGCCGATTTCCGATCTGGCGGCTTTTGGCATGAATCATGCAGTTTCGTTTTACTATATGCATCCAAAATCGCTCGAGGCTCAGTTCGCCATTCTGGACATGCTTTTGTATTTCGGGCGGGCGGAAAGCCTGGGGAAAATGATCGGCCAGGTCGATCAGGAGCGGTTTATCGAAGAAATCGCCGAATATCAGGCCTATCTGCAGCGGCAGAATTCCTATGAAGATCGTCATGAAGTCAGTTTCGTGATGCTGGCCGGCACCGATCCCGCCTTGTTGCGCCATACCTTGAGCGTATTGAGCCACTCGGCATGGAGCCAGTCGAGCGAAGTGGTGCTGGGACTCTCCGAGGAGTCTCTGGAAATGAGGCTTGTGGCTTCCGAGTTCGGAGTCCGCAAAATTCATTCTGGAACACCGGGCTGGGGATTGAACCAGTACGCGGATATATACGGGATGGCGGACGGTAAGTATGTCATTCAAATTAGCAACGCTATTGAGTCGCTCCCCCTTCACTTCGACCGCACCCTGATGGACGCCCTTGATAACGACGAGGCGCTGGGGCTTGTCGGCCACTGGCCGGAACGTGTCCACTTGCTCAAGAGCGGCACCATGAAACCGGCGCTTGAGCGGATGCATAATGAGCAACCGCGATCGGACAAGCCCTTTGGACTGGGGCCGGTCTCTGGCGCCTGTTCCGCCATACGGCGCAAGGATTTTCTGGCCATCAACGGTTTTGCGCGAGCGACGCTGTCGCCCATGTCGCGTGAAGAGATCCAGCTGATTCGCAAACTCAGCGTGTATGGCAAGGTCAGCGGTGTGTTTTTCGATCAGGGGCTGGTATTGCGGAGTGCGGACGAATGACCCGAATGGACCGGTGAGTGCAGAAAGCCGAGATATCTCCCACGCCCGTCCGGGCGTGTTTTTTTTGCCGCTTGTATCGACCCGGGGATTCCACGGAATACCAGGGGGTATACTAGGCATGAAAGTGAAACGAAACGTTGGGGAGCATCGCCTGTGCGGCCTTTTCCCCGGGATGAGGAGTGTTCGATGAAAGTCGGTTATATCGGCCTGGGCATCATGGGGCGTCCTTGCGCGCTCAATCTGATCAAGGCGGGTTTTGCTGTCGGGGTGTGGGCGCGTAACGAGGCATCGCTTGTTCCATTGCGCGAGGCGGGGGCCAGTGTCTATGATTCGCCGGCGGCGCTGGCCGCCGGGGTTGATGTTCTGATTACCAACCTGTCCGATACCCCCGATGTGAAAGAGGTGCTGCTTGGGGATCAGGGCGCGGTTCATGGCGCGCACCCCGGGCTGGTTTGCGTTGACATGAGCACCATCAGTCCGATCGGCGCCCGCGACATCGCGGCGGAGCTAGCCGGACATGCCGTCGCCTTTCTCGATTGTCCGGTGTCCGGCGGAGAGGTTGGCGCCATCAATGGCACGCTGACCATCATGGTCGGGGGGAACGCCGAGGCCCTGGAGCGTGTCCGCCCGGCTCTTGACGCCATGGGCTCGACCATTACCCGCATAGGCGATTCCGGCGCCGGACAAGTGGCCAAGGCGTGCAACCAGATCGCGGTCGGTGTCGGGGTCGCTATGGTCGCCGAGATCATGCAACTGGCGCGTGCAGCCGGTGTGGATCCGGTGCCGGTGCGCGAGGCGTTGCTGGGTGGCTTTGCCGCCAGCCGGGTGCTGGAAGTGCACGGCCAGCGGATGATTGATGACAATTACGCTCCTGGGTTCAAGGCCGCTTTGCATCTCAAGGATATGGGCATCGTGATGGATACGGCACGGCAGCTGGGCATCCACCTGCCCCAGTCCGAACGTGTCGCGGAGCTGATTGCGGCGCTGGTGGCGCGCGGCGAGGGGGGGCTTGACTCATCGGCGATTGCCCGGCTGATCTGGGCCGAAAATGGAGCGGCCGATGATTGACCCCCTGTTGCCCGAAGAGGGGTTTCATCTTGATATGCTCCTGATCCTGAACACGTATCTTGATCAGGTCGGTTCTCATCCAGCCGAAGCCAACTCACAACTGTCGCGCGCTCTCGGCGTGGACGACTCCCCAATTCGGGAGCGAATACTGCTGGCGTTTCAACTCGTGGCGAGTTTGCGTCTGCCGGAAGCCGCCCGTGTACTGAAAGAGGTGGGTCTGGAGAATCCTGACTGGATCCCCCATGTTTATCCGGTGCTGGCCATGGTGTTCAAATACATCACCAGCGGACCTTCCGTGCAGGAACTGGCAACGTTCGGTATCGAGCCTGTGATGGCCTTTTATCGCCAATATCCGGATCATCCGGAAGCCCAGCGCGCCCTGATTGACATGCTGTTGTATTTTGGCCGGCTGGAGAGTCTTTCCACGGTGCTGGCCCAGGCGGATCTCAACCGGTTTGTGGCGGAGGTCGGCGATTATCAGCAGTTGCGTTACCGTCTGGACAATTACCGTGATCGCTGCCGCTTGAGCATTGTGCTGGTGACCTGGCAACGACCGGAACATTTGCGCCATACCCTGGAACGCCTGAAAGCGGCGCTATGGTGCGACGATGTGGAAATCGTCATCGGCGTGAACGATGACTGGCAGGCCACGCTCGACGTCATCACGCAATTCGGCATCGACAAGGTGCGGGTCAATGACCGCAATGGCGGCATCAACTTCTACAAGGAGATTTTTCCGCTCGCGGAAGGAGAGTATCTCATTGAGATCGATGACGATATTGAAGCGTTTCCCCATCACTTCGACAAAGACATCATCGAAGCGCTGCAAAGCGATGCGTCATTGGGGTATGTCGGGCACTGGCCGCAACGTTATCTCCTGCAGGTAAGCGGACGGCAACTGCCGGGCCTGGAGCCGATGCATCTCATGACGCCGCGGCTTGGCAAGCCATTCGGCATTGGCCCCGTATCGGGGGCGTGTGCCGGCATGCGACGCAAGGATTTTGTGAGAATGAACGGGTTTGGCCGGGCGACATTGTCCAGCCAGTCGGGAGAGGAAATGCAGATCATCCGTAAACTGTCGCTGTACGGGATGGTGAGCGGAGTGTTTTTCGATCAGGGACTCGAGGTGCGTGTCGTCGGCGAATAATACTGACGTAGGGGCAGGATATATCGCCCCCGAAGGACTCTCCGGCGGGACGATGCGTTTCAACGGAATTTTTCGGGAACATAGAGCGTTGCCGCCGGGCACTTTGGAAAGAGCGTCACCGGCAGTGCGCTCGCTGGCGACAGATTGATAACGTCGACTCCCGACCGTCGCAGCGCTTTGGCGGCCAACGAGAAGGAGGGAAGGATGACGTCTTCGAACTCGTCGGTCAGATGGCTGCGCAATCGATTCGCAGGGGTTTCGTAAAAGCGGGGTTTTTCCCGGGCATTGCCGATATCGACCCCATGCAGATAGATGCGCCGGTAACCCAGCCAGCAAGCAATCTGCAGCGCGACAAAGGCCACGGTTCCTCCGCGGTATACGCCTTTGCGGATATTGCCGCTGAACCCCCGGGACGGGTCGTTTTCATCGACATGCATCTGCGGGTCCGCAGAGGCTCGCGCCAGTGAGTCCCGCGTGGGTTCATTGTACTTCTCCGCCGTGTCCTCAATGGCAACGACCTTGCATGCAAAAGATCGGCTTTGCATGCACTCTCGCAGGTAAAAAAGGCATTTTGGCGTGGTGAACAGGGTCATGCCACTCGTCATGGCAATCTTGCGCGCAATGTCGGGCCTTCCGGTGATAAAGGTGTAGTCGATCAGGCAATACAGATTGAATACCAGCTCCGGATACGAGCGTGTCAGTTCGATTGCTCCGTTTACCCCGAAAAGCAGCGCGCCAGGCAGGCGGCGATAATTGATTTCAGAGACGGACGGGCCGGTGGCGATGATATGGATCGCCCGGTTTTCTCCTTTGGGTACGTCATCAAGACGGGTCAGCTCGATGCGCTTGCCGAAAAATCCAAGCTGCTGAATCTCTCCGTCCTGTCCACGCCGCAAGGATGTGTAGGGCCACAACTCGATGCTATGACGGCAGGCTTTTCCATAAAACACACGATGCAGCAACTTGAAGGTCTTGATGCGTAGTTTGCGTAGTCGCGCAGGACGCCAGGGAAAACTGATGCGAGGGGCATCCCCTTGATCCTGGCGTGTTCCGGCCAGATGGGCGGTTTTTAGTCGCATGGCCTGCTCCGCTCCAAGAGTATTTCGATACGGACTATTCTCGCCGCAGGAAAGCCAGGAAAAACGGTGCATACATACTTATTAAAGAATGAGTTGTAATTTTGTAATGTGTAAATTTATGAAAAAATAATTGATGAGATAAAAGATTGCGGCACTTGGGAAAATGATGACGAAGCTGGGGAACAAGAGGAGAAGAGCTTAACGTATCTTCACATTCAGGTGTCAGTAAAATACCACAGAAAATGAAGTCAATGTGAAAGCTGATTAATTGGCATAAAGTTGACTTTCTAGAGAACTTCACACTAACGATACCGCCCGCATGGCCAGTTGGTTTGTTGCGTGTGGCATTTCAACCCACCATAGCATACAGGTGTCCGGTCGAGTTCCGATTGCAACGTGCGGATGCAAGGTTTACAAGTGGCTCTTGGAAAGGCAATCAAGCATTTGTCGACAGAATGGCGTATTTCCTCCGTTATGGAGGGGGACGCGATGACCTGACAATCGGGCGCCGTCAACACAGGATACAATCAGATCCAGTCTGGACTTCTACCATTAATGCGAGGGTTGAATGTGGATTATTTTGGCAATATTGTCACTTTCAGTGATTGTGCCTATTATCATGGTTTTTTGGGTTTTTGGCATGGCTTCAATAGAAAAATTCCATGAAGAAACCGTGCTGTCAAGAAGATTGAAATGGGCTGGCCGTCTTTCCATATTGCTGGGTTTGCTGTTGGTCGGCACGTTTTATTTGGCGAGTGGAGGCATTGTCCTGACCATTTTGGGATTGGTTCTTTGCATTCAGTCCTATTGCATTGCCAATCGGACTATGTTTGCGCGCATATTCAAAGTACGGGGCTGAATTCATTGTGATAGATGATTTTATCTGGCTGAACAGGCATGAGCGTCCTACCGTTTCTTATTGCCCCGAGCCTGTTTTTTCGACTATTGCCGCCCTAAGGATATTCCCGGATTTTTTTCCTATGAGCTTGATTGATATGGCTTGGCGGGAAAAGAAACGCCCCTGGTCGGGGCGTTTGTGGTTCGGTCTTGCGAGGCGGGACGCTGCGAAGGCTTATTCGATATTCTGGATTTGCTCGCGCATCTGCTCGATCAGCACCTTCAGCTCTACCGAGGCCTGGGTGGTTTCGGTGGAAACCGATTTCGACCCCAGGGTGTTGGCTTCCCGGTTCAGCTCTTGCATGAGGAAATCAAGTCGCTTGCCCGCTTGGCCTCCATGCTTGAGGATGCGCTTGACCTCGGTCAGGTGAGTGGTCAGACGGGAGAGTTCTTCGTCAACATCGATTTTCTGGGCAAAGAGGGCGAACTCCTGCTTGATGCGGTCATCGTCGACATTTCCCAGCGCGTCGACAAGCCGTGTTGACAGCTTTTGCATGTAAGCTTCGAGAATCTGGGGCAAACGGGGGCGTATGCCCGCCACAATGGTTTCCATGCCCGCGATGCGCTCAAGCAGCAGTTCGCGCAGTTTTTCACCTTCACGCTGTCGGGTTGCATTGAAATCGGTCAGTACCTTTGCCAGTGTCTCCAGGCAGAGCTGATGGAGGATCTCCGGTGCAAGCTCGTTGCTTTTGAGGACCCCTGGCCAACGCATCAGTTCGCCGACCGACAGCTCCTTGATGCCGGGGGCGAGCTTGGCGATGTCGCTGGCCACTCCAAGAAGCCGGCTCAAGGTTTCCCGATTCAATTCCAGCGTTGGGGCGTCGCCTTCGGCCTGGTTCAGGCCGGCACGGCATTCGATCTTGCCTCGTGTCACCTTGCTTGAAATGAGTTCCCGAAGTTGCGGTTCGATAACGCGCAATTCTTCGGGAAGGCGCATCTGGATATCCAGATAACGGTGGTTGACAGCGCGCAATTCGAGGCTGAGCAGCCCCCCCGGGAATTCGCGGCTTGCCGAGGCAAAGCCAGTCATGCTGGAAATCATGTGGGACTCCGGTTGATTTTTCAGGGAAACATACTTGGTGCCCGGATTTGTTATTCCCGAAATCCAGGCTATGCCACTATAACAACGGAAATCCCTTCACTCAATCGCCGCAGAGATCCTGTCGGGCTGTACGATATAATGGCGGCACACTTTTCTGGAACTACACCAATGCGTCCTTCTTCCCGTTCTTCCGATGCTTTGCGCCCCGTGCGCTTGACTCGCCATTATTTAAAACATGCCGAAGGCTCCGTGCTCGTTGAATTTGGGGATACCAAGGTCATCTGCACGGCGTCGGTCGAAGAAACCGTCCCGTCATTCCTGAAAGGAAAAGGGCAGGGCTGGGTGACGGCGGAATATGGCATGCTGCCCCGTTCCACCGGGACCCGGATGCGTCGTGAGGCGGCGGCGGGCAAGCAAAGCGGTCGAACACAGGAGATCCAGCGCCTGATCGGGCGATCATTGCGCGCGGTTGTGGACTTGGTAAAGCTCGGTGAGCGTCAGATTACCATCGACTGCGATGTGATTCAGGCGGATGGGGGGACTCGGACCGCCAGCATCACCGGCGCATGGGTAGCGCTTGCCGATGCGGTGGATAGTCTGATCGCGCAGGGTAAGCTTGCGGAGAATCCCATTCGCGAGGCTGTGGCCGCGGTGTCGGTCGGGATCGTCGGAGAGGAGCCTGTGCTGGATCTCGACTATATCGAGGACTCCGGGTGCGAAACCGACATGAACGTGGTCATGACCGCATCGGGACGATTCATTGAGGTACAGGGCACGGCCGAAGGTGTGCCCTTTACCCGCGAGGAAATGGACATGCTGTTGGACCTGGCCGGTAAAGGCATCGCTCAACTGGTGGAGCTGCAGTCCGCCGCACGCCGGTGAGCGAGAGGCTTGTCTCCGGTTTCACCTGGGTTTGCGCAGGATGAACGCATCCAGCGCCCGGCTGAAAACCGGAGTGCTCAATCCCATATTGTCGGCCAGTTTGCGCTTGCGCGCATCCGGCGCCGAGCTCTGGATCGCCACGATCACGGGTTTGCCGTTGATAAAGGCGAAAATGGGCGATCCGCTGTCGCCCGACAGCGTGTCGCAATGATGCCCCAGCCGCCCATCAGGCAACAGTCCGGTGGCTCGGCAGTCCTTGTGAGCCATCATGATGTTGTCCGTGTCCTCCGGGTAACCGGCTTGCGTGATGCGCATGCCGTTACGTTCCAGCAAGTCCGACAGGTCATCCCGGGAGCCGCTGAAATACGGAATGACGCCGAAACGGTCTCCTACCCGGTTTTTCAGTCGCACAAATGCGTAATCCCATGCCCCCAGGGAGGCTGGAATGTAAATTCCGTCCTTGCGATGTATCAGTCCCTTGAGTAAACGGGCGCTGACGTATACCTCGGAGGCAGCGACACGCTCTTTATAGCGATCTCCGACCAACCCAAGAGTGAAGCTTTCCGCCGGATCCATGCGCCCCTGCGGCCCGAGGAAGCAGTGGCCCGCCGTCAAGGCGACGTCCGGTGCGACAAGCGTCGCCGTGCACTCCAGCCCGCCTTTTGTCGTGATTTGGCCGATACTTTGCCACGGTGAGCTATCCGGTCTGACAACAACCCTGTCATCTTTGCCGAAAAACAGAGTCAATTGTTCTTTGGTCAGTTTCTCTGCGTGGACGAGCGACAGAGGCAACAGCAAGAGCGGGAGCAGAAGTGAAAGTCGGCGTAGTGGCATGGAGGGAACCAATCCGGTAATCCAAATGAAAACGGGGCGCCATGGCGCCCCGATTATCGCACAAGAATCAGCGATTACTTGGCAGCGGAAGCCGCAGCCTTGCTGGCTTCTTTCTTGGCCTTCTTGGCTTGGGCTTTCTGAGCGGAGGCGTCAGCCTTTACAGCGGAAGCGGCTTTCTTGGCCTTCTTGGCTTGGGCTTTCTGAGCGGAAGCGTCAGTCTTTACAGCGGAAGCGGCTTTCTTGGCCTTCTTGGCTTGGGCTTTCTGAGCGGAAGCGTCAGCCTTTACAGCGGAAGCGGCTTTCTTGGCCTTCTTGGCTTGGGCTTTCTGAGCGGAAGCGTCAGCCTTTACAGCGGAAGCGGCTTTCTTGGCCTTCTTGGCTTGGGCTTTCTGAGCGGAAGCGTCAGCCTTTACAGCGGAAGCGGCTTTCTTAGCCTTCTTGGCTTGGGCTTTCTGAGCGGAAGCGTCAGCCTTTACAGCGGAAGCGGCTTTCTTGGCCTTCTTGGCTTGGGCTTTCTGAGCGGAGGCGTCAGCCTTTACAGCGGAAGCGGCTTTCTTGGCCTTCTTGGCTTGGGCTTTCTGAGCGGAGGCGTCAGCCTTTACAGCGGAAGCGGCTTTCTTGGCCTTCTTGGCTTGGGCTTTCTGAGCGGAAGCGTCAGCCTTTACAGCGGAAGCGGCTTTCTTGGCCTTCTTGGCTTGGGCTTTCTGAGCGGAGGCGTCAGCCTTTACAGCGGAAGCGGCTTTCTTGGCCTTCTTGGCTTGGGCTTTCTGAGCGGAAGCGTCAGCCTTTACAGCGGAAGCGGCCTTCTTGGCCTTCTTGGCTTGGGCTTTCTGAGCGGAAGCGTCAGCCTTTACAGCGGAAGCGGCTTTCTTGGCCTTCTTGGCTTGGGCTTTCTGAGCGGAGGCGTCAGCCTTTACCGCAGCCGAAGCTTTTTTCTTGGCGTGAGTCTTGTGAATAGCGGCCGGAGCGGAAGCATCGGCAGCGTAAGCAGCGGAAGACAGACCGAAAACTGCGGTCATGGCGAGCGCGATCAGCTTTTTCATTTGGCTTGATTTCCTAAGTATCAATTGATTGGATCAAGTGTTCACTTTGGTCCAGGTGTGGATATTATATTGAGACGGTTTATTTTCCGTCTATTTTCCCTTTGTTTCCCCGTGTAACCGAATGTACGGGTGGCTCCTTCGGCCAGCTCAGTACAAAACGGGCACCGCCCAAGGGGGAAGAGTCCAGAGCCACGCGACCTTGATGCGCCAGTGCGATACGGTTGACGATAGCCAACCCGAGTCCGTGTCCGCCTGTCGCACGGCCACGGCTTTTATCGAGCCGCACGAATGGCGCGAATACTTTCTCCCGATCCTCTTCAGGTATTCCGGGGCCATCGTCTTCGACAATCAATTGCAGAATGCCATCGGTTTCGCGCAGGCTGACGGCAATGCGAGTATGAGTATAACGGCGCGCATTGGACAGCAAATTGTCCAGGGCGCGGGTAATCAAGTGGTGGTCCGCGGTGAGGGACCGCGGGCAATCGCTGCCCGTATCGGCATGCCAGTCCAGGTGAGGCGCCAGGGCCTTCTGATCGGCAACCCGTTCCTGCAGCCAACTGGCGGCTTCGAATGTCGTCACGGTCAGCGGTACTTCCGGCCTGTCAAGACGGGCATGAAACAACAATTCCTCGATCATTCTGTCGATGGCGTCAAGATCGCGTTCCATGGCGTCAAGCTCTGGCGAGCCCGCCGCCGTGTCCAGCATCGCCAGACGATAGCGTAACCGCGCCAATGGGGTTCGCAACTCGTGGGCGACAGCGTCGGTCAGCGCCTTTTTACTGGCCAGAAGATCGGCAATGCTGTTGGCCATTCTGTTGAAGGCTTGCCCGACGCGCCTTACCCCGGAGTTGCGAGGAAGCCGCGCCCGAGCGGTGAAGTTTCCCTGGGCGAGGCGAACCGCCATTTCCTCCAGCGTCATCAAGTCTTTCCAGTGCGGCCTCATCCACAGTAGCACCGGTACCGCGAGCGACAGTCCGATGAAGAGCAGCAGCGCGTAGTCGAACCATTTGAGCTGATGAAGGAAGAACAGATAGCGCAGGGGGCCGGCGACCAGGATGTAATCGCTGTTATCGATTTGCTGCAGGTACAGATAATTGTCCTCCAGCATGACGATTTCTCCCCGTGCGAGCGCCTGGCGGGAGTTTTCGTCGAGGTCGTAGGCGCTTTGCCGCTCTACCCGCACATGGAAGGTGAAGCGGTGGTCGTCCTGCTCAAGCTTCTCCGTCCACAACTCCTGCGGCACGCCTTTCAGCTCGGTTTCGATCAGTGTCAGAGTGGTGCGCAGCAGATCGGAGAGATAGCGTTCTCCGACATTGTCGACAGCCTGCTTGTAAACGACGCCGACCAGGACCACGGCCACCATGAAACAACTGACAAGCAGAACGTAGAACTGAATGAAAAGCTTGCGCATCGATCAGTCCCAGCCCGACAGCGAGAACAGGTAGCCCTTGTTGCGCACGGTTTTGATTCGGAAAGGTTCGTTGGGGTTATCGCCAAGTTTTTTGCGCAGGCGGGACACCGCGACGTCGATGCTGCGATCCAGTCCGTCATAACTGACACCCCGCAAATGTTTCAGCAGCGTCTCGCGTTTCATGATCTCGCCCGCGTGGCTGGCCAGCAGCCACAACAGATCGAAGTCTGAGGTGGAGAGCGTGATCTGTTCTCCATCCAGCACCACGTCGCGATTGATCGGATCAACCGACAACTGGCCAAAGCTCAACTTGCGCTGGGAAGCCGGATTCGGGCGCGCGGTGTCCTGCTGGGGCTTGTGGTTGCGCAACTGCGCTCTGAGCCGGGCCACCAGTACCGAGGGCGGGGTCGTTTTCAGGATATAGTCGTTGGCGCCAAGCTCCAGGCCGAGGATCTGATTCATATCGCTGTCCAGCGAGGTCAGCATGACGATGGGCCCTGGGAACACTGGCCGCAGTTCGCGGCAGATGGTGAGGCCATCCTTGCCCGGCAACATGATGTCAAGCAGCACCAGATCGGGATTCTCCCGAAGAATCCGCTCTTGTGCCGTATCTCCGCGCGGCTCGACGACGACGCTCATTTCGTGCCGTCCCAAAAATTCGCTGATCAGTCCTGCCAGTTCGGGGTCGTCTTCAACAAATACGATGCGGTAAGCCATCTTCGGGGGGAACATCCGTCAAGGACGCCTGTAAAGTCATGGTGAGTAGTATCCCCTGTCCGGCGGGGCGGCTCAAGTACCCGCTTTCAGCCGTCCGATCCGGAGAGCCACGGTCCTCATGGCCAGCTGACGGGCGCCGCTTCATTTTCTAAACTGCGTCTCCCCCCTGGCGATACCCAAGGATTCTGCAATGAAATTGGCTTGCGTTTTATTGACCAGTATTTTCTGATGAATTTACCAAAAATGGCCTTGCCCGAATCGTCCCCCGCTGATGCCCGCATTTTCGTTGATCCAGTGAAATCCTGTCTTCGGCAAGCCGTGCGTCACTTTCTCGTTACGCCGGTATGTCTCGATCCCTTCTTACTGACAGGAATGTATCATCGTAATGAAAGAGCAATCGCTTCGCGAACCTTTATTCGGTCTTCGCTCACTTCCCCTCGTGGCCAGCGCGCTGCTTTCCGGCTGCATCATGGCCGATCGCGGTCAGGAGCCTGTTTCTTCCCCATCGGTTCCCCCCGTTGCTATTCATGACCCTGCCCGCGGGCTGGAGCAGGACGGGCAGCGCGGACTGGCTCATAGCCCCATTTTGGCGGAGCGTCCTGTCTGGACCCATGGCGCTCCGCCAGAAGCGGGCGACACTGACGGTCAATTTCCCATGGGCAGTGAAGGCAATAACCCGGATAAGGAATGGACGAGCCGCGGATTTTTGAGTTGTGACGAAGACAAACTGTTGAGTCTGGATGGTAAAGCACTGGCGGATTACCTTGTTCGGGTGCCAAGCTCCTGCGCCGAGCTGCTGTTCCGCAAGCATGCCAGCTCCGCCAAATTGTATTCCGGCGCCAATATGCGTCTGATTGCGGATGAAGCGGCGAAACGGATCGAAGAATGGGATGGCTCCGGCAGCGGAGGCTTTGCTCCCCTGGCGGTCTTCCTGCGCTCTGCGTACTTTGTGCAGAACAACCATTCCAGCGAGATTGCGCCCTTCGGCGCCGATATCGATGCCCGAGTGCTGAGGCTGGTCGACGGCCTGATGCGCAACCGCGCCATGTGGGATACCGAAGTTGCCGAGACCGTTCAACGCGATTTTTATCGGCGAACCGAGCTGACCTCCGCCGTTTCCGAAGTGATGCTGCTGCTCGATTCCGTTCGCGACTACGATGCGATGTTCCGCCATACGACGCATTATTTTTCCGAATATGTGAAGAACCCCGGCAAATTCAAGAAAAACCTGGTTGCCCTGGGGATGCACGGCATGCAGGTCGCAGCTTACCGCACGCATAAAAACGAAGGTTATATGCGCAGTAAGGTCGAGCGTGGCGAGGCCAAGCCGTTGCTCGACAGCATGGTGAAACTGGTGAATGACGGAGAGACCGCGTTCTCCGATCCGCAACTGTATCGCAACATGATCCGTGAATCGGGACGCTACGCCCGTTATGGCGGAGCCTTGGGCAAGCTGGCGGAAAATACCGTGGCCGGTGTATTGAAAACCTCCAAGCGTTTCTCGCCGGAGTGGGCGGAAGCGGTCTATACCCTCACGACGATCGCGCGAGTCGATTGCGAGCGTTACAGTGCGCAAACGTTGTGCACGGCCCGGGACGAGCTGCGCCGCAAGCTGCTCCCCCATCGCTGGGTGCTCGATGGAGGCAAGCTTGTTGTCGAAACGCCCCTTCCTTTCAACGAGATTGTGCCGCTGTATCACGCGCTCAAGCAGGTAAAAGCCAAATTCACCACCCTGACCGGGCACCTCGCTCCGGTCGATGGCGATGCCAACGACGTATTGACCATGGTGGTTTTCGGCTCTCCCGATGAGTACCGTCATTATCAGCGGGCGTTGCATAATCTGAACAGTGACAACGGAGGACTGTATATCGAGAAGGATGCTACGTTCTATACGTTCCAGCGGAAGCCTCACGAGAGCTCCCTGACGCTGGAGGATCTGATGCGTCATGAGTATGTGCATTACCTTGCGGGGCGCTATCTGATCAAGGGCGATTTCGGTCGTGGCGCGCTGTATGGCAAGTCGACTCGCATGGCCTGGTTCGACGAAGGTGTGGCCGAGTTTTTTGCTGGCGCCACATCGCGTGACGGCGTCAAGATTCGCCCCCATACCGTGGAGTCGACACGCCACGACTATCCACGCGTGAACTGGTCACCGGAAATTATCATGAGTTCTTCATACGGAGCCGACAGCTTCTCCTTCTACCATCATGCGGCGCTGTGGTTCAATTACTTGCACCAGCACGATTCGGGCAAACTGAAAACCCTGTTCGAGCATACCCGCAGGGATGACGCGGCCGGCTTCGACAGATGGGTCGAGCAGACAGGCAAAGACGCGCGCACTGTGGTGGCGTATCAAAGCTGGGTCGATGGACTCAAGCAGGATTACCGGTCCTCGCCATGGAAATTCGATCCGGTGCCGGTGGGCGGATGGCTCGCTCCTGATCAGTGGAGGCTCGCGGATGTGCGAGTGATCGAAGCGAAACTGAGAGGGCAGGCGGTCGATGTCCGTTGTCAGAGGTTGGGTGAGGGGCCGCAGAGTCTCATTAACCGCTTCTATTGCCATGGAGTGGTGAACAAGGGCGGGCATGCAAGCTATGAAGGCCGCGTCGATGCGCTGAACGGCGTGCATCGCGCTCTCGCGGCACTGGAGGGCGAAGACAACTTCCGCGCGGTGGAATGCTCGGTCGCCAATGCGGGCAGCAGCGGCCTGCGTGGTTTGCTTGAGTGCGAAGGCCCGTTGACGACACGGCAGCGGCCGGTCTCCCTGCAAAAAGACCAGAGGCTGACCGCCGCCGCCCACCCCGTCTCGCCTTTCTCTTCCCGTGCCGTTGGCGCACCGGGGCAAGCATCGCGTCATGCGGGAGAAAGGTCCGTAGCCGGAGGCAAGAGCGGTAGCCCTGACCTGTCCTCCCCCGGCAGCCGGGCGAACACGCACTTCACGAGTCGTTCCCGTTGCGTGATCAGCCGTTTGCCGCTGCATCAGGATGAGCAGGTCACGCTCGAACGCGCCCCGGCAAAGGGGCGGGTGAACATGAGCCGCGATGGACGTTTCAGCTATCTGCTGGATCCCGAGCACAAACAGGGTGGCGATCTCTTTGTGGTCCGCGGGAGTCGGCCAGGCGGCGAGAGCCGTCGCTTGACCGCGTATCTGAATACCTTGCCGGTTGATCTGCCTCCCGCGGAGTGCGCCCGATTGGGAGGCGGCTGAGCATGTGATCGAATCATGATCCGGTGCTGAGTTGTCCGGCCCCTGCGAGGCGTCGCCTTTCAGGGGCCTTGCGCTTCGTGAAGGGTATTGGCGTCATGCTGGGGATGGCGGCGCAGCATCAATGCGGCCGGGGGGAGGCAGTGGGTGTCCGGCGGGCTCGACCGACGCTCTGACGCACTGGACTATCGTCAGGATGACCTTTTCGGTTTGCCTTTAGCGCCGTTTCCTGTGGGACAGGGGGCCGCATCCGCCACCCGTTGTGCCTCACGCGCCGAGTCGGTGAGCCAATTGACGAAGGTTCCCGCTGCCCGCGATAGCGGAAATTGCTGGCTGAGCCAGGAGTAGGTGCCTGTCTGAAGGGGAGGAAAACCCGGAACCGGCATCAGAATGCCCGCTGCCAGCGCGTCGGCCAAAAAGAGTTGGGGGATAAAGGCGATGCCCAGGCCCCGGGTCGCGGCCTGGATGGCAAGGATGGTGTTGTCCAGCCCCATCCTCCCATCTTCCGGATTGTCGGCGATGCCATGATGAGCAAACCATTTGGGCCACAGGTCCTGCCGCGAGCGCATGGCGACCAGTCGCGAGCGGGCCACATCGGCCGGACACCTCACCCGGTGTTTATGCCAGTAGTCCGGACTGCACACCAGGATCGAGTACTCTTTCATGAAAGGGGTACCGGTCAATCCCGCGAATTGTTCCGGACAGCGGCGAATATAAATGTGCGATGTATGGCTTTTATCGATAACGCCTTGTGTCGTGCGCAGCTCGACCTGAACGTCGGGATGCTCGGCATGGAACAGGGAAAGTCGCGGGATAAGCCAGTGCATGGCGAAGGTGGGCGTCGATTCCAGGCACACGACCGACTGGCGCCCTGATGTGGCGATCTGCCGGCATGCTTCCTCGATGGCCCCCAGCGCCGGTCCGACCGCTTCGAGCAATGCCACGCCGGCTGGCGTCAGTTCGACCTTGCGCGGCATCCGGACGAACAGTGGCACGGCCAGCAGGCTTTCCAGCGACTGGATTTGACGGCTGACGGCACCGGGTGTCACACACAGCTCACGGGCCGCTTCCTGGAAGCTCCCTTGCCGCGCCGCTATCACGAAAACCCGGATTCCGTTCAGTGAAGCCATTCTACTCATCGCTGGTCCAGTGCTCCATGCTGTGCTTAGTGTCAGTAGTTTTTCGTATAGTTGAAATTTTATCAACTATAAATGAATAAAAATCGTTTGTTTATTCTCATCCAATTCCGCACCATAACGACTCAGCTAAGCGGGGATCGGGCCTGAAACGAGCTGCGCCGGTCTGGCGGATCGCCTGCATGTGAATGCCCGTGTTTCTGTACGAAGTCCG
Source organism: Paludibacterium paludis (assembly GCF_018802605.1). NCBI lineage: Bacteria > Pseudomonadati > Pseudomonadota > Betaproteobacteria > Neisseriales > Chromobacteriaceae > Paludibacterium > Paludibacterium paludis. Next base: position 649,595 of record NZ_CP069161.1, read on the forward strand.
TTTTCCATTAATCACGATCACTTGCCCTTTTGCATGCGGAGGGTTCTATTGCTTCTTTATTATGACAATAGGATTTCTTGTCATGTTTTCGAGGGATGGACACAAAAGAAGGGGTGGCGTGCGCCGCCATTGCCCTGCTGGAGATGAGTATGGGTGAGAGGTTCAAGTCGAACGGTGTGACGACGGAGCACCGGAGGGGCGCCCTCAAGCGGGTGCTGGGGCAGCGCAAGTGCCTGCGGGTAATGGAGGCGCACAGCCCCATTTCGGCATTGCTGGCGGAGAACACGCAACTTCTGGATGAGAACGGCGAGTCCCTTGCCTACGATGCCTTCTGGTCCAGTTCGCTGACCGACTCCACCGAACGAGGCAAGCCCGATACCGAGGCTCTCGATATTCAAAGCCGCCTCTTGAACATCAACGAGATTTTCGACGTGACGACACGGCCTCTGATCATGGACGGGGATACCGGCGGACAGCCAGAGCATTTCGCCATGAATGTCCGTTCCCTTGAGCGTATCGGCGTGTCCGCCGTGATTGTCGAGGACAAGACCGGCCTTAAGAAAAACTCGCTGTTCGGCAACGAAGTGCCGCAGAGTCAGGAAAGCATCGACAACTTCTGCCACAAGATCCGGCTCGGGAAGGATGCCCAGATCACCGATGAATTCATGATCATTGCCCGCGTGGAGAGCCTGATTCTCGAAGCCGGCATGGACGATGCCCTGACCCGGGCATGCGCTTATGTCGACGCCGGCGCCGATGGCATCATGATTCACAGCCGCCGCAAAACCCCGGAAGAAGTGCTCGAATTCGCCGGCGAGTTCAAGATGCGCTATCCGCATGTGCCGCTGGTCTGCGTGCCGACCAGCTATGCCCAGATCCGCTTCGACGAGCTCGAGCGCGCCGGGTTCAATATCGTGATATATGCCAACCACATGCTGCGATCTTCTTATCTTGCCATGCAACAGGTAGCGGCGGACATCCTGAAACACGGGCGAAGCTTCGAGTCCGAAGCGAAATGCCTGAGCATCAGCGAAATCCTCGAACTCATCCCCGGGACGCATTAGGCCCTCGCCATCATTATTTAGGGAAACGACCATGACGACTCTTGCAGAGCGGACCCGCCTGATTACCCCGCCCGGTACCTCGAAAATGCGGGTGCTGGCCAATGAACTCAAAGCGGCGGGCATTCACGTCGTCAACTTCGCCGCCGGCGAACTGGATTTCGATACCAGTCCGGTCGTCAAGACCGCGGCCAAGGCCGCGATCGACGCCGGGCGCAATACATATACACCGACGCTGGGGCTGGCGAGCTTGCGCAAGGCCGTGGCAAAGCGCATCAGCGCGAGGCTCGGCGTCGACTATGCGCCAGGCGAAGTGGGCCTGACCGCCGGCGCCAAACAGGCGCTGTACAACGCCGCGATGGTGCTGCTCAATCCGGGTGACGAGGTCATCGTACCCCAGCCGTACTGGGTAACGTTCCCGACCCAGGTGGAAATCTGCGGAGCAATACCGGTGTTTGTCGATACGCGGGACAATGGGTACCGGCTCCTCGCCAGCTCTGTCGAGCGGTCACTGACTCCCCGGACCCGGGCGATCATCATCAATAGTCCCAACAACCCGACCGGTACGCTGTATGAAGAGAGGGAACTGAAAAAAATCGCCCGGCTCGCCATCGCCCACAATCTGTGGATCATCTTCGATGAGTGCTACGCGGAACTGATCCGGGACGGCCACCAGCACGGCAACATCGTACAGCTTTGCCCCGAGGTGAAAGAGCGTACCATCCTGGTCAACTCGTTCTCCAAGAGCCTGGCGCTCACCGGATGGCGCCTGGGGTATGTCGCCGCGCCCGAGGCGGTGATCAAGGCCATGGAGAACCTGCAGGGCCATACGACTTCCAATCCGAACAGTATCAGTCAGTACGCGGTCGAAGCGGCACTCGCCGACGACGACACCGCGTTCATCGATGAGGTGAACCGCCGTCTGCAGGCACGTCTGCTTCTGGCGCATGAGCTCGTGACGCACATGGAAGGAATCGTGGCCGCGCCCGCCGAAGGGGCGTTTTACCTGTTCCTGAACATCCAGAGCAAGATCGGCCGCCGTTTTGGCGATGTCGTCGTGCGCGATGTCGATCATTTGTGCGAACTGCTGCTCTCGCAGGCCCGGGTCGCCGTGGTATCGGGCAGTGCGTTCGGCGATGCAAGCGGGATTCGGGTTTCCTACGCGATCAGCGATGACGATATCCGGGAAGGGCTGACGCGCATGACCGAGTTTTTCAATTCGATACACTGATTTTCCTGGACATCCGACCATGAGCACGACTTTTCCGATGACCTCCGCAGAACCCCGTACCGGCGCCCTGATACTGGCGGCCGGCCTTGGCAGCCGGTTAGGATCGAACACCGTTCACTCGCCAAAATGCCTGGTGCCAGTGGCCGGAGCGGCGATCTTGCAGCGCATGCTCGATAATCTGATTGCCCGGGGCGTGAACCGAGTGACGATTGCCGTCGGTTATCTGGCCAACGAAATCCGCCGCTTCATCCGTACCCGCTATCCGTATCTTTCTGTCCACTATGTCGAGAACCCGGAGTTCATGGACAGCGGCTCGGTGTACTCCCTGCACCTTGCCCTCCAGGGATTTTCCCCGACGGATGACTTGGTGCTGATCGAAGGCGATGTGGTCCTGGAACCGGCGCTGATGACGCGCCTGCTTGACGCGGGCAGATCGGCGGTTCAGGCGGCGACCTTGCTGGCGCCCTATGAGCCTTGTCTGTCCGGTACGTTCGCCCAGATCGACGATGGCCGTGTAACGGCCTGGCTGCACGAATCCGTGCGACGTTCGGACTTTCCCGTCCAGGACGCCTTCAAAACGGTCAATGTCACCTACGTCAGGCAAGGCGAGCCGTTGCGTCAATTGAAGGAGGCGGTGGAGCGCGTGATTGCCATCAACGGCAAGAAAGCCCCGCTGGAGTTCGCGATGCAGGAACTGGTGGCCGCCGGCATGAGGATCGAGGCGGTGGAAACGGCGCAATTGCCCTGGTTCGAAGTCGATACTCCCGAGGATCTGGCGATCGCCAACGCCATGTTCGCCCCGCAGACAGCGGGAGTGTGAGATGTGGCACATCCTTGACCTGATCCTGATCGAACCGATCCGCATTGCGCTGCTGTTCGTTCTTGAGGCCGCCCATCGCATGACGGGCAGCTACGGTCTGGCCCTGGTGATTCTGAGCATTGTGTTCAATCTCGTGCTATTGCCGGCCTATCATGCCGCCGAGCGTGTCCAGGCCCGGGAGCGGGAAATTCAGCGCAGGATGGCCCCGAAAATCGAGGAATTCGACTTTGCCTTCAAGGGGCAGGAGCGCTACTGGATGCTGCGCACCCTGTATCGGCAGCATGGCTACCACCCGGTATACGCGCTGCGCTCGCTGCTTCCCCTGGCGATCCAGATTCCCTTTTTCATCGCCACGTTCGGCTTGCTGTCGCACTATGCGCCCCTGACAGGGTCGGGCTTCCTGATGTTAGCGGATCTGGGGATGCCCGACCGGCTGCTGGGCGGCGTGAATGTCCTGCCGATTCTCATGACGGGGTTGAATATCGCCGCCGCCTACCTGTACACCCGTGGCCAGCCGGTGCGCGAATGGGTTCAGAGCCTCGTCATCGCCATGATTTTTCTGTACTTCCTGTACGACTCGGCGGCTGGGCTGGTGCTGTACTGGACGATCAACAATCTGATTTCCGTGTTCAAGAGCCTCGCTTATTCGAGCGCGAGGCCTTCATTTCATTCCGAGGTTGAAAAGTGTTCCTGATTCAGCGCTTGTATCACCTTCATGACGTGCTGGAGGCGCATCGCGGGCGCCTTTACATGCTGTTGGCCGCGACCCTGTTCCTTTTTCTTTTCGTTGCGCTGCCCGCCAATCTGACGGGTCTGGAAGACAATGTGGACGGGATGAAGGGCTATCCCTGGTTCTATCTTGCCTTTGTCGGGGCGGCGGCGCTGGTCTACGGTGTGCTGTCTTATCTGGTGTACCGGGTGTTGCCTGGCGTGGGCCGATCCCTGGCTGTGCTGCTCGGTCTGGCTTTTCTGCTGGCGGCGCTGGTGTTCGCCTTTCTGTACCAGACCGACGCGGGGGTGCTCGACAACTTCGTGTTCTCCCGGCCGGCCGCCATGGCGCCGGGGTTGGCGAGCCTCGCCGCCGACACGGGGATTCTGGCCGCTTCGCTGATCGTGGCATTCGCGCTGCTGGTGGCGTCTCCCGGCGCCGTCAGCAATTTGGCCGCTATCCTGGTGATCGGCAGTCTGCTGCTGAGCGGTTTCAGCCTGGCGTCGGTGAGCGAGCGCGCCAACCGCAAGTCGGAAACGGCCGGAGCCCGGGATACCAAGCTTTTTCATTACAGCAAGACGGGCAAAAACGTGTTGCTGGTGTTTCTTGACGGTTCCATGACCGGTTACATGCCCGACATCGTGGCGGCGGAGCCCGGCTTGCCCAAGCGCTTTGCCGGCTTTACCTGGTACTCGAACGTTGTCTCGACGGGTAACCGCACCATCAATGGTTTGCCGGCTGTTTTCGGGGGATTCGACTATACGGTGTCGGCGGTCAATGCCCGGCCAGGAACCCTCAAGGACAAGGTCAGCAATGCCTACAGGATCTACGTCGAGAATTTCAGCCAGCATGGTTACCAGGTCCTGTATTCCGATCCCTTCTGGTTCGGTTTGCAGCGCAAGGGCGATTGCGAGTTGTTCAACGACCAATACGAAAAAACCGGACAGGCGACCTGCATCCACAGCATCGGCAAGTATCTGGGCGATTTGAAAGAGCGTGCTCCGGGCGAGCCGTCGAGCTTTCTTGGCCTGGCCGGACAGTATCTCGCTGTGGCGTTGTACAAAATCGCGCCCAGCTCCTTGAGGCAGACGATTTATGGTGACGGCCGCTGGCTGGGATTGTCCTATTCCTGGAAAAAGAAACGGGACAAATACCTTGGCAACTACTTCAGTCTCGTTACGCTGGGTGAGCATTCCGATGCGGCCGCACCGCGCAATTCCTTCATTTTTCTCACCAACGAGATGACGCGAGCGACCCAGCATCTCGGACCCGAGTGTCTGCCCGACCGGGCGCTGACGCCAGAGCATCCGGCGATCCGGCCGGTGGTGGAGAAATACGGCGCCGAGGATACGGCGGCCATTTACCAGACGACGCGTTGTGCCGTGTCATCGCTCGGCCGTTACATGGACTGGATGCGCGCGAACGGCGTTTACGACAATACCATGATCGTCATCGTCTCCGATCACGGTTGGGCATCGAACAACCCGCTGCTCAAGAACGTCAAGGATCAGCAACGCTACTCCATGTTCCAGAGCTTCCTCATGGTCAAGCCTTTCCAGGCGGGTGGCGAGGCGATGAAGGAATCAAAAACCTTCATTTCCAATGCCAATGTGCCAGGAATGATTTGCGAGGTGCTGGGTGGATGCCGGGATCGCGCAACAGGCAAGATCATTCGCGATGAGCCGCTCAAGGGCAGCGTGCGGTTGCACGAAACGCCGTGGCAGCCGACGGGGCAAACCCGCGACGCCTACGTCATCGATGCCCTGTATGAAGTCAGCGGCGACGTGACCCGCAACGACAGCTGGAAGCGTCTCCGATAATTCATGGCCAGGGGGCGTCCCCCGGGCCTGTCATCTGGAATGAACCATGACCGCCGCCGTACCGTTCGACATCGCGCCAGAGGCGTTTCCGCTGATGCTGCTCTACCTGGATCCGGGGACCGGCAGCCTGCTGTTTTCCATTGTGATGGGGTTTGCGACAGCTTCGTTTTTTGTTGCCAAAGGCCTGTTCTACAAGCTGCGCGCCAGGCTTGGCATGGGCTCGGGAGCCGCCGGGGAGGATACGCCGGCCGGTCTGGCGATCTACAGCGAGGGCCGGCAGTACGCGGCGCTGTTCCGGCCGATTCTCGCCGGGCTTGAACGACGCGGGATCCCCTGCCTGTACCTGAGCAGTGACAAGGACGATCCGCTGCTCGACGGCGGATTTTCGAATGTCAGCGCGCGATGCATCGGCCGTGGCCATGCCGCCTGGGGATATCTGAACACATTGCGCGCGGATGTGTGCCTGATGACGACGCCCGGTCTGGATGTCATGCAAATCAGGCGTTCGCGGCACGTGCGCCATTACAGCCATGTGATCCATTCCCCGACAGACAAGGCGTTCAACCGGCCTTATTCCTTCGACTATTTCGATTCGGTATTCATTTGCGGACCCCACCAGCGACAGACGCTCGAGTATCTGGAGGCATTGCGCCGCACCCCGCGCAAAAGCCTGTTTTTGGCGGGGTGTGTCTATTACGACGAAATGTTGCCGGCGATCGGACGGCTCGCGCCACGATCCGATGGCGCGCCGGGCACGCGCGTGCTTGTCGCGCCGACCTGGGGAAAAAACGGACTCCTGTCCCGGTATGGCGCGCGGCTCGTCAGGCCGCTGCTGGAGGCCGGTTATCAGGTCGTGCTGCGTCCCCATCCGCAAAGCGCGCTGTCCGAGCCGGATCTGCTCAAGGCGCTGAAACGGGAGCTCGGGGATTCTCCCTTGCTGGAATGGGATGAACACCCCGATCCACTGGCGGCCATGGCGGGCGCCGATCTGCTGATATCGGATATCTCCGGCATCGTATTTGATTTCGCTTTTCTGACCGAGAAGCCGGTGTTGACCGTTGCGTTCACCCCGGAAAAGCGCGGCTTCGAGGCCAACGATCTGCCTTACGAACCTTGGGAACTGCGTGTGCTGGACGAGATCGGCGGCAAGATCGGAGAAGAGGATCTGGAGTGCCTGTCCGCTCTTGTCGAACGCGCGCTGTCGGATTCCGGCCGGAGAGCCTCGATCCGGGCGCTACGGGACGAGTACGTGGCGCATTTTGGTTCGAGCGCGGAGCATGTCGTGGACGGTCTGGCACGCCTGCTGACCAATGCTCCGCCCGAATCCGGTGTTCGGCCGGCCTGACGGTTTTTCCCGGCGAAGGAGCGACTAATGAATCACTACCCGCTGTTTTTGGCGATGGCAACCGTCACCGTGCTGAGCCCGGGGCCGGGGGTGCTGTTTACCCTGACCAATTCACTGCGCTACGGTATGCGCGGCGCGCTGGGGGGCATTGCCGGCATCGCGCTTGGCGCGCTGGTGGTCGCCGCGATTTCCGCGACCAGCATTGGCGTTGTGCTGTCCACCTCGCTGCTGGCGTTCACCATCATGAAATTCGTGGGCGCCGCGTACCTGGTGTATCTTGGCGTACGGATGTGGCTTCGGCCCGCGGTGCATCTGGAAGCGCTCGCCGTGGAGCGGGATCATCGCGGTGGTTTCTTCCGGCGCTGTGCCGAAGGATTGTCATTGCAACTGACCAACCCGAAGGCGATTTTCTTTTTCATTTCGATCTTTCCCCAGTTCATCGATGCCTCGTCACCCTATGTGCCGCAGTTTTCCCTGCTGGTGCTGACCTATAGCGGTCTGGTGATGCTGATCCATTATCTCTACGCCTGCACGGCGGAGCGCATGAAACGCTGGCTTCATTCTCCCCGCGGAGGCCGCGCGTTAAGCCGGCTGGGCGGAGCAACGTTCGTTGTATTCGGAGCGATGCTCGCTTCGGCTGGGCGCTGAAGGATTACGGTCGCAGAGAAATTCAATGGCTTTGGATCACACCGAAGGGCGCGCGCCTTCTGGACGCCGCGCATTACTGGGCGCATGCTGGGCCCATGCGATTCATGACGGTCTGACGGATCTGATTTATGTGCTCTTGCCTGTCTGGCAGACTCAATTCGCCATCAGTTACGCATTTGTCGGGGTCATGCGCGCCCTGTATTCGGGAACGATGGCCGGCTTGCAGCTGTCCGCGAGCCGACTGTCGCGACGCTTCGGACGCAAGCCTTTGCTGGTAGGCGGAATGGCGCTTGCCGGTCTGGCCTATGTGATCGCCGGATTATCGGGCGGGTTGGCCGGACTGTGCGTTGCCCTGATTCTTGGTGGAATGGGCGCGAGCACACAGCATCCCCTGGCATCCGCTCTGGTGGCCAATACTCATGAAGGAGCGGACGCGAAACGCGCGCTGGCGACGTACAATTTCGCCGGCGATATCGGCAAGATGGTCTTTCCTGCCGGGGTGGGGCTGGCGCTCGCCTGGCTGAGCTGGGGCCAGAGCGCCCTGCTTGTGGGCGCGCTGGCGCTGTTCGCCTCCCTCGCCCTGGCGCGCTGGCTGCCCGCGGAGGCTTCCGGGCCGGATGGCGTTGGCCGCCAGGCCGCGCCTTCGGCCGCGCCCGGGCGGTTTTCTCCGGGTTTTTGGGCTCTGCTGGCGGCCGGTTTCATCGACAGCGCGACGCGCATGGGCTTTTTGACGCTGTTGCCTTTTTTGTGTCGCGAGAATGGCGCAAAAACCGCGACGATCGGCCTTGCCATGGCGCTGGTCTTTCTGGGCGGAGGATTCGGCAAACTGGTTTGCGGTCATCTGGGAATTCGCTGGGGAACGGTAAAGACCGTTTGGTTCACCGAAACTTTCACGGCAGTCGGCATTCTTTGCGTGCTGTCGCTTCCTCTCGCGCCAGGGCTGGCGGTTTTGCCGCTGGTCGGCCTCATGCTTAACGGGACCTCCTCGGTGCTGTATGGTTCCGTGCCCGATCTGATCGACGCGCCGGGACGCGAGAAGGCGTTCGCGTTGTTTTACAGCGGCACGATAGGCGGCGGAGCCCTGTCTCCACTGCTGTTCGGCTGGCTGAGCGACCATGCCGGTTTGCATCTGGCCCTGGCCGCCGTGTCGGCGACCGTACTGCTGACCTTGCCGCTGATTTGGGCTTCGCGGCGCTACGGCGGTTTTTCCGCTGCGTAAATCCATTTTTTCACGATATCGCGGTCCGGCGGAGCCATTTCGCCGGTCAGGCTTCTTTTTGCATTCATCCCCCGGCGTTTTCCCGACTGAATGTTGCGCTGCGCTCTATTCGTACAGCGACAGTCACTGCCTTTATTTCGGCTGTGCGAAGGGTATGTAGTGGGAGGTTCTTTCTGCGAAGACTCGATTGCCACTGACGGTTCAAGCCGTATCCCACTGTGGCGCGCATGGCACAATTCTTTTCTCCACTACGGCTCCCCGACCTAAGGGTCAGGTATCGAGAACGGCTTCCGGCGCGGCTTTGACGTATATCAAGACAGTCAGGTCAATCGGGTATCTGTCACTTTGTACAGTATGAAAATTCACGGTACGTTTAATAATCAATCCCTGAGTTTTTTGCACTGTAACAGCGTGTGTTTATTTGTTATTTATTTCAAATATTGTGTGTGAAATAAATACATTTTTGCGAGTGAAGTAGGGCGATCGCAATGAGCCGTGCTGTGGTGATGGCGCGACTCCGGTTTCACTCCCTTCTCCGTGCCTGTTTTGCATTGCACAAAATAATCATTTGACATTAATTTTCTGTCCGTGTCATGATTTTTGTAAAAATTAGTGCAAATACTCTTCCAGGCTCAAAGGCGGCTGTCATGGCCGCCCGCTGCACAATCTGAATGCGGACGACAAAGCAAAATTAGCCGCCGCATACCAGGTTCGCGTCATGACGTTGTTTTGAATTGTTCTACTTGTATCGTTTTTTACACTTTTGTTTAAAACGGGGCTGGACACGGTAAGGATCGCTTTCTTCGGCGAGGCCGGGAAGTGGTTCGGGCAGAACAGACAGTCGCATGAATGGAGGTGCCTATGAGCAAGGCGCAGCAGCGCGAGGCGGAGAAGCGGACATCGGATATCGCGATCGTGGGAATGGCGAGCCATTTTCCCGACGCGCCCACGCTGTACGATTTCTGGACCAACGTCGTCAACAAGAAAGATTCGATCGTCGATATCGATACCGTTAACGGCGACGAATACTGGCGGAAAAACGATTTTTATGACCCGGACACCTCGGCCCGGGACAAAACCTACGGTTTCAAGGCGGGGTTCGTGCCGCCCATCGGATTCGACCCTGTCGAATTCAAGCTGCCGCCCCTGATGCTCGAATCGATCAGCACGGCGCAGCTGTTCGCCCTCTACGTGGCCAAGCAGGCAATGCGCGACGCCCGCCTGATCGGCGACGATCCCTTGCCGCATGACCGCGACCGGGTCGGCGTGATTCTTGGCGGCGCCGGCAACGGCAACACGTCGTTCTCCCTGGCTTCGCGCCAGCAGGCGCCTTACCTGAAAAAAGTCATGATCCGCGCAGGCTTGTCCGAAGAGGTCGCCGATGAGGTGATCGACCGGGTCAATCACCTGTACCTGGAGTGGAACGAGGATGCCTTTCCCGGCTTTCTGGGCAACGTTGCCTGCGGACGCATCGCCAGTTATTTCGATCTTGGCGGTACCTCTTACATGGTCGATGCGGCCTGCGCGAGCAGCCTTGCGGCCATCAAGGCTGCCATCGGCGAATTGACCGACGGCAGTTGCGACATCGTGCTCACCGGCGGCGTGAACCTGGAAAACTCGGTGTTCTCCTTCCTGTGCTTCAGCAAGACACCCGCGCTCTCCAAAAGCAACCTGTCACGCCCGTTCGACAAAGCATCCGACGGAATGATGCTGGGCGACGGCGTCGGATTCCTGGTGCTCAAGCGTCTGGAGGACGCCGAGCGCGACGGCGACCGTGTCTATGCGGTCATCAAGTCCTTGCAGGCGGCCAGCGACGGACGCGCCAAGAGCGTGTTCGCTCCGCGGCTGGAGGGGCAGGTCAAGGCCATGAAACGGGCCTACGAGCGGGCCGGCGTGACGCCGGTCGACATCCAGTTGGTGGAGGCGCACGGCACCGGAACCCAGTCCGGCGACGATACCGAAATCCGCAGCCTGCGCACCGTTTACGAGGCCCATGGCGTGCCCGAGGGTTCGGTGGCGGTGGGCAGCATCAAGTCCCAGATCGGCCACACCCGCTGCGCGGCGGGTGCCGCATCCATGATGAAAGTGGCGCTTGGCCTGTACCACAAGGTTTTGCCGCCAACCCTCAATATCCGGCAACCCAGCGAAGAACTGGTTTACGCCGGCAGCCCCTTTTACGTCAATGTGGACAGCAGGCCGTGGCTGCGCAAAGTGACCGGCCAGCCTCGCCGGGCCGCCGTGAGCGCGTTTGGTTTTGGCGGCACCAACTATCACGCCATTCTCGAAGAGCATCAACCGGAGCCGCAGGGCGATTTTCGTCTTAACCGCCGGCCGGAAGTCGTGGTGTTCCACGCGCCGAGCCCCGATGCGCTTCTGGACGCCTGCGAAACCAAACTTTTCGCTTTCGGTGCCGAGGACGGACCCGCGGCGTTCCGGCGCTACCAGAGCGACACCGCCTCGGCGGTCATCCCCGCGACCGATGCGCGCCTCGCCTTTGTGGCCGGCTCGGCGGACGATGCCGTGCGCCTGCTCGGGGAGGCGGCGCGCCAATTGCACGCGCGGAGGGACAGCGACTGGGAGCATCCGCAGGGGATCTACTACAAGGTTCGGGCCGCGGAGACCGACGGACGGATCGTGGCGTTGTTCCCGGGGCAAGGATCGCAATACGTCAACATGGGTCGCGACCTCGCCAACGATTATCCGGTGATGCGCCAGGCGTTCGAAGCGCTGGACGCCGTGGCGCATGAAACCGGAGCGCCGTTGATTTCGGACGCCGTGTTTCCCGCGCCGGCGTTCACCGACGAGGCGTCGCAGGCTCAAATGCAGGCGCTGACGCAAACGCGTGTCGCGCAGCCGGCGATCGGCGCGGTTAGCGCCGGTTATTTCCGGCTGCTCGGACAGATGGGGCTCAAGCCGGACTTCATGGCGGGACACAGCTACGGTGAAGTGACCGCGCTGTGGGCGGCCGGTGTGATGAGCGATCGCGATTACTGCGCGGTGTCCCTGGCGCGCGGAGCCGCGGCGGACTCCCCGGCCGCCGGCGCCGGCGAGGATCCGGGCGCCATGCTGGCCGTATCGTTGAACGAGACGGACGCTGGCGACCTGCTGTCCCGTTTCAAGGATGTGATCATCGCCAACTACAACTCGCCCGAGCAGCTGGTGTTGGGCGGCGCGACCGCATCTATCCGCGAGGTGCGGGAACATCTCGAATCCCGCAAGGTGCGTTGCCAGATCCTGCCGGTCGCGGCCGCCTTCCACACGCCGTCGGTGCGCCACGCCTGCGCGCCGTTCAAGGCCGCCCTGGCCGGGATAGCGTTTCATTCGCCGGCGAGTGCGGTGTATTCCACCGCGACGGGGGAGCGGCACAGCCAGAACCCGGATGCCATCAAGGATGCGCTGGTTTCTCAACTGATCAGCCCGGTGTATTTCAAGCAGACCATCGAGCGCATCCATGACGATGGGGGGCGGATTTTTATCGAAATCGGTCCCAAGGGCACCCTTGGCAAGCTCGTGGCGAACATCCTGCAGGGCAAACCCCATTCCGTGATTTCGCTCAACCCGGGCGCCAATGGCGAAGAGGCGTTGCAGTTCAAACGGGCCGTCGCCAAGTTGCTGGTCGAGGGTGTGCACCTGACACCCCGCGATCCGCGCGCCGCCCCCCTGCCTGCCGTTGAGCAGGGCAAAAAAGCGATGACCTATACGATGAGCGGCGGCTTCTTCCTTTCCGACAGAGCGCGCCAGAGGCGCGAGCATGCTTTCCGGGAGGATTTTCGGGTGGTCGAGGCCTTCATCGAGAGCCGGAGCGCCACCACTCAGCCGACGGCCGATCCGGCCTCAGTGACGGTGCCGCCGCAACAGGCTGATGAAATGGCAGTGCAAGTGCAAGACAGCGAGAACAACGTCGGCATGGGTTGGGACTCCCCGGTTCATGCTCCACATGGAGATGAAATGATGCAACGAGGCAACCAGGAAAACGAAGTGCTGAGCCTGCTCGATAGCCAGATTCATGCCCAGAATGTGCTAAGCCAGGTGCACCAGCAGTTCCAGCTCAACCAGAAGGATTACATCCAGCTGCTCGACTCCCTGATCACCAAGCAGTTCACGCTGCTGGACAAGTTCGGCAACAGCAACCAGTTGCCCCAGGTCGTCGACAGCCTGAACCGCAGCCTGCAGTTGCTGGACAAGAACCAGGAGCTGTACCACGTCAATCACGAGCACTATTTCGACAACCAGCAGGCCATGATGGGCCGGGACAACCTGGGCGCGGGGTCGGTCGCGAACCGCCTCGCGCAGCGTGCGCCGGTGCAGATCGCCCATGCGCAGCCGGCGCCGGCGGTATCCCTGCCCAATCTCAATCTTGCGGCGCCGCAGCCGGCTCCCGCTTCCACGCCTTCGTTCGCGGCGGTTCAGCCGCCCAAGCCGTCCTTGCCGTCGATCGAGGCCGCCGCGCCGGCGGCTCCCGTGATCGCCGCTCCCGCCGCCGAATCCGGACCCGTGCTCAGTGCCGAGGATCTCGCGCTGGTGAAGCGTTTCGAAGCCGTGACCGAAGCCTCTCTGGTCAAACAACTGATCGATATCGTCAGCGATCGAACCGGCTATCCGGCCGACATGATCACCGAGGAGATGGATCTCGAGGCCGATCTGGGGATCGACTCCATCAAGCGCCTGGAGATCTTCGGTGCGATGTTCGATGCGTTGTCCGCCGATGTGCCGTATTTCCATGATTCTGAAAAGCACAAGGACATGGAAACGTTCGATATCGACGCATTCAGCAATATCCGCAAGATGGCGGCGTTCTTTATGAGCACCATCGCCGAATTGCTTGCCGCCCTCAAAGGGGGCGTCGAACACGACGCGGCACCGGCCCTGGCCGACGCCGCGATCGAAGCCGCCACTCCGGTTCCGCCGGCTCCCACTGCGAGCACCGCCGCGCCGATTCACGAAACACCGGATACCGAGGCGCCGCCAATACGTAATCTGGGGTTTGTCGCGACCACCCGTGCCCTTGGACACGATGACGTTCGCACGGAGGAACGCGAAGCAAAAAAATCCCAGGCTGAATCGCGGGAAGACGCATCTGCCCCGGTTCGGCGCTTGATCGCAAGTGATGCATACACTCCGTCCGCCGAAATTCACCGCTATCGCGCGATTGTTCAGGTTCTGCCCGCGCCGGATCAGCGCGAGATCGCGCTGCCGCAAGGCCGGATCTGGTTATTGACCGACGATGGAAAAGGCTTGAGCGACGAATTGGCGAAACGGCTCGGGCAGCGCGGGCAGTCCGCCGTCCGGCTGGTTTTGGGCTGGACACAGGGCAAGGGCAAGCGCAAACCGGTCGACGGCGTCGCCGATTACGTGCTGGAGAGGGCCGACGAGGCCGCCATCGCGGCGGTACTGGAAAACATCGCCAAGAAGGAGGGCGAAATCGGCGGCTTCCTGCACCTTGGCGCGCCCCATGGCCAGGTCAAGGGACACGAGGGAGTGTTCGCGGCCGCCGACTACGACACGGCCGAAGCGCTGTTCCTGTTGGCCAAAGCCTTGCAACCGACACTCGCCGGCGGTTATTTCTTCACGGTCAGCCAGATCGACGGCGCGCTGGGCACGGCGCAACGCTCACCCTTCCCGGTGGTGGCTTCGGGCATGACGGGGCTCGCCAAGTCGCTGAACATCGAGTGGGAGGACGTATTCTGCCGCAGCCTGGACATCGATCCGAAAGCATCCAGAACGGCCGCCGCCGAGATGATTCTCGAAGAGCTGGGCGATCCGCAAACGGATCTGGCGGAAGTGGGGCGCGGCGCGCAGGGCGAACGCATCGGACTGGATATCGCGCTGGCGCCTGTGGAAGGCCGGAGCGCTCTTGAGGATATCGATGCCTCATCGGTGTTCCTGGCCACGGGGGGCGCGCGCGGCATCACCGCCCAGTGCCTGATCGAACTGGCCAAGCGCTACCCGGCGCGCTTCGCCCTCTTGGGACGCACGCCGATCGATGGACCGCTGCCCGACTGGGCCTCCCAGCCCGACGATCCGGCCGCGCTCAAAGCCGGCGCCATCAAGGCGCTGCAGGCCGCGGGCGAGCAGCCCACGCCGGTCAAGGTCGACCGCATGCTCAAGGAAGTGTTGCACATCAGTGAGGTGCGGCAAACCTTGCGCCGGATCGAGGAGGCCGGCGGGCAGGCGATCTACCTGAACGTCGACATCACCGATGCGGCCGATGTGAAACGTGCCGTCGCCGAGACCGAAAAGCGTCTGGGCAAGATCACCGGACTTATCCACGGTGCGGGAAATCTCGCGGACAAACGCATCGAGAAGAAAACCCCGGCGGACTTCCGTTCGGTATTCCACACCAAGGTGAAAGGCCTGGAAAACCTGCTGGCGGCGGTTCGGCCCGGCGCCGTGAAACATCTGGTGCTGTTCTCGTCGGTTTCCGGTTTCTTCGGCAATGCCGGACAGACCGATTACGCGATGGCCAACGATACCCTCAACAAGTTCGCCTACCTGTTTGCGGCCCAGCATCCGGGCAGTTTCGTGCGCAGCATCAACTGGGGACCGTGGGATACCGGCATGGTCAACGATGTGCTCAAGAAAGCCTATGCCGAACGCAATCTGGCGATCATTCCCAGCCGCACCGGGGTCGAGGCGTTTGTCCGGGAATTCACGACCGGAAGCGATACCCAGATCCTCATCGGCGGCGGGCGCTACAAGGTAGGCCGCAAAGTGAAGGCGCTGCCGGCGCTCACCCGCATCGTGCGCGAACTTCTGCCGGAACGTAATCCGTTCCTGCAGGATCATGTGGTTCACGGCCATGCGGTGCTGCCGGCGACGCTGGCGGCCGGGTGGATGGTGCGACTGGGCGAGGATCTGTTGCCGGGTTATCACCTCGAGTGCGTGTCGGATCTGCGGGTGCTCAAAGGCATCGTGTTCGACGAGCATGAGGCCAGCACCTTCTTCGCCGATCTGACACCGGTGTCCGCGCCGGACAAGAGCGGGGACCGCCATGTGCTCGATGTGACGATTTTCAGCGAGGCGCACGGCGAACGGGTCAACCGCTATCACGGACGCGTGACGATGAGCCGTGAAAAGAGGGAAAGACCGGTGCTCGACAACGTGGATCTTGTGCCGGACGCCGGCGCCGCGCAGATATACGGCGACATGGCGCGTGGCGCGCTGCTGTTTCACGGCCCGGCCTTTCGGGGAATCGACACGCTGATCCGCGCCGGTGAGGAAACGCTGGTCGCGGGCGCCGTTCTCGCTCCCGTCACGCCAGCGGCGCAGGGGCAGTTCCCGGTGGGCAGCTTCAATCCCTACCTGGCCGATGTGTTTGTCCAGCCGCCGCTGGCCTGGTTGATGCTCAAGAGCGACAAGGCCGGATTGCCATCGAAGATCGACAGGATCGAGCTGTTCGCGCCGCTGGGGTTCGCCGAGCGGTTTTATCTGTCGATGCAGGTGGTGGCGCACCATTCCACGATGCTGGTGGCCGATATTGCCGTCCATGACGAAGACGGTCGGTTGTTTGCCCGGCTGACCGGTCTTGAGTTCACCGCCTCCACGAAAATCCGGCAAAAACTATGCGATCCGGAGTCGGCGGTCATGCACTGAGCACGGGCATGGCCCCGCGTTGATTCGCCGGTATCCGGTGGTGCTTGCGCCATGCGGCCGGAGGGAGCTTCTCCCTCCGTGCCGCACGGCATGGCCCCGTCTTGCCTGGCGATCCCGGAATGTTCGACATCAAGGTTGGGATGAAGAATGGACGATATCGCAATCATCGGATTGAGCTGCCTGTTCCCCGGCGCCGAAACTCCGGATGAATACTGGCGCAATCTCATGGCGCGCAAGGATGCCACGACCCCTCTGTCGCAGGAGGAGCTGGGAGTGGATCCGGCGCTCTATTACGATCCTGTGCCCGGCACGCCGGACAAGATCTGCTACAACCGGAACGGCCATGTCAGGGGGTTCCGCTTCGACGCCTCCGGATACCGGCTGCCCGAGGCCGAACTGGACAGGCTCGATCCACTTTTTCTGTGGACGATCTACGTGGCCGACCAGGCACTGGCCGATGCCGGTTATGGCCGGGGCGCCGGACATCAGCGCACCGGTCTGGTGATCGGCAATATCGGCATGCCGACCCACTCGGCCAAGAAACTGATGTCCGGTTTTTATCACCGGATGCTCGAACCGTATCTGCAGACCTTGCTGGGAGAGCCCCGCTTTCGCTTCCTGGCGTCCGGCGAGGCGGACGGCCTGTCGGATCTGAACCTGATGACCGGCAGCCACAACGCCACGATCGCCGCCCAGGCGCTCGGATTGGGCGGGCCGTGCTTCGCGCTTGACGCCGCCTGCTCGTCGGCGCTCTACGCCATTCAGGTGGCCAGCGATTATCTGCAAAGCGGCAAGGCCGACCTGATGCTGGCCGGCGCGGTCTGCCATGCCGACCACATCTATATCGACCATGGCTTCAATGTGCTGCAGGCCTTTCCCGAAAACGGCCAGTCGGTGCCGTTCGACCGGCATTCCGAGGGGCTGAAGGCGGGGGAGGGCGCCAGCGTCATCGCGCTCAAGCGCCTGTCCGATGCGGTGCGGGACAAGGACACCATCTATGGTGTGATCGAATCGATCGGTTTGTCCAACGATGGCGGCACCAAGCATATTCTGGTTCCCGACCTCAAGGGCCAATTGCTGTCCCTGGAGCGGGCCTATGATGGTGTCGATAAGGGTATCGATTATCTGGAATGCCACGCCACCGGAACACCGGTCGGCGATCAGGTGGAACTGGGTTCGGTCGAGGCCTTTTTCGGCGAGGCGCCGTCGTTGCCCAGAGTGGGAGCGAACAAGGGCAATATCGGGCACATGCTGACGGCCTCGGGCATGGCCAGTATCCTCAAGGTACTGCTGTCCATGCGTCATGGCGTTATCCCGCCGACGTTGTATGTCGAGGAGATGGTCAGCACGCCTCATGGCAAACTTGGCATCGATCATGTGGTGCGCGAGACCACGCCATGGCCGCAGCGCGGCGCGGTCAAACGGGCGGGTATCAATGCCTTCGGTTTTGGCGGTGTCAACGGCCACATGGTGCTGCGCGAATCGGGCCGGCCCGAGCGGGCCGCGCCCGCATTCACTCCGCCCGCGGCGCTGGCGATTGTGGGAATCGGAGTGCTGCTGGCCGGAACCGGATCGGCCGAGGCGTTCGACGCGACGATCCGGCAGGGCGGCGACCACCTCGGCGCGGTGCCGCCGACGCGCTGGCAAGGGCTGGAGGCACGTCAGGACCTGCTGAGCGAACGGGGATTCGGCACGGCGCCGGCCGGTGCCTACATCGAATACCTGGATTTCGACTGCAAGCATTACCGGTTGCCGCCCAAGGTCATCGGCAACCATCTGCTGTCGCATATTTTCTTGATGCCCGTCGCGGAACGGGCCTTCCTTGACGCCGGGTACGCGGTCGACGGCCACAAACGCAATATCGCCGTGATCGTGGCCGGCGATGTCGATTACAGTTGCTGCCGTTACCAGGCGCGCAATGAAGTGTCCTGGCAACTGCGCGCCAGTTTGCAACACGGCGGCATCACGCTGTCCGACGAGGATCTTGCCGCGCTCGAGGTTCTCGCCAAGGACAGCCTGTTTCCCGAGCCGTATCCGGAGGGCATCACCGGCGGCATCGGCAATGTGGTGGCCAGCCGCATCGCGGCGCACCTGAAGCTGGACGGCCCGGCGTTTTCCCTGAGTTCGCATGAAAATGCGGCGTTCAAGGCGATCGAACTGGCGCGCTTCATGCTGACGCGCCGCAAGGTCGAGGCGGTGATCGTCGCCAGCGGCAGTTTCGCCGGCGGACTGGAAAACGTCCTGTGGGCGCCCCGGCATGCCGACACACCGGTCGGCGAGGGCTGCGGCGTTCTGGTGCTCAAGCGCGAAGACGAGGCCCGGCGCGATCGCGACCGCCTGTATGCCGTGATGCGCGGTCTCGATATCGGTCACGCTTGCGGCGACAGTACGACGTACGCCCCGGTCGCCGACGCCGTCGCGCGCTCGGCTGCCGCGGCGCTCGCCGAAGCGGGGGCCGTGCCCGCCGACATCGGCTATGTGGAATTGGCCGGCGGAAGGCTCGCCGGCGACAACTTCGTCGAACTGGAGGGGCTGGCGCGGGTCTACGGCGGCGACACGCCGCGGCCCGTGGCGGGCTCCGTCAGTGCCAACTATGGCCACATGGCGTCGGCGCAGGGCGTGTTCAGCGTCATCAAGACCGCCTTGTGCCTGTATCACCGTTATCTGCCGGTGAGAGGTCCGCTCGCCGCCTACCCGGATATCCCGGCGGACGGACCGTTCGATTTTGCCGCGGCGAGCCGGGACTGGATGGCGCCGGCTGCCGGCCCGCGGCGCGCGGCGGTCAACAGCCTCGGCATCGACAGGGCCTACGCGCATCTGGTGCTTGACGAGCCCGGCGAGGCTTGCCGCGCCATGGCGCGGCCCATCGCGGCACATGACGCTCCCCGCGACAAGGCGCTGGTGACCCGGGTCTATACCGGCCGCGAACGATCGATGGCCGATGCGATACTGCGTGGCAAAGGCAGCGAGCGCTTCGGCCGCCTGCGCCGTCCGGCGCCGGCGCTCCTGACGCCCATCGGCGCCACCGGCTCCGATCCGTATGCGCGCCAGCTGCTGCGCGGCGCCGCGACCCAGTTGCGCTACCTGCAGGCCGAGCAGCAATTTTACCGGCGGCTGCGCGCGCTGATCGGCGACATCCCCGCGGCCGAACTGCCGCAACCGGCGCGCGTTTCTCCGCCGCCGCTCTTTGACGAGGCACAGCTTGTCGAACTGACCGACGGGTCGGTCGCCCGTGTGCTGGGGCCGGATTATGCGGAGGCCGATACCTACCCGATCCGCACCCGCATGCCGTCGCCGCCCTATATGTTCGTGTCGCGCATCACGGCGATGACCGCGGAACAGGGCAAGCTCGAGCCCTGCGTCGTCGAATGGGAATACGACCTGCACGAGGACGCCTGGTACGTTTGCGACGGACGCGTGCCGGCCTTTGTCTCGCTCGAATCCTCACACGCCATGATCGTCGCCTTCACCTATATCGGTTGCGATCAGCTGTTCCGCGGGCAATTGCGCTATCGCGCGGTGGACAGCCAGACCACGGTGTACGGCGAGATGCCGCGCGCCGGCGAGGTGCTGCGCGGCCGGGTCGAGATCAAGTCTTTCCTCAAGGTCGGCAAGAACATTCTTATCGCCTACGACTATTACTGCCATGTCGGCGACCGGCTTGCGTTCAAGCTGACCGCCAATTCCGGGTTTTTCCAGCCCAGGGACATCGAGAAATCGAAGGGCGTGAATCCGGCGCCCTATCTGCAGAAAACCGGCAGGGAAACGCCTTTCACCCCACCCCTGCGCTGCGCGAAGTCGTCGTTCGGCAACGCGGAGATCGACGCCCTGCTGCGCGGGGATTTCGCGGCCTGCTTCGGCGAGGCCTACCGCACCGCGCTCGGTTCGCGCCTGTGCGCCCCCGCGGCGAAGATGCTGCACCGCGTGGTATCGGTGTCGGCGACCGGTGGCGCGTTCGGCCTTGGCGAAGCGATCGGCGAATGCGATATCGATCCGTCGCACTGGGCGTTCAAGGCGCACTTCAAGAACGATCCGGTGATGCCCGGCACCTTGCTGGTGGAGGGGTGCGAACAACTGGTCAAGTTCTATCTGGGTTATCTGGGGCTGTATTCGCAACCGGACCTGACCGCTCATGCGCTCAGCCCGCACCACTACAGCGCCAAGTTCCGCGGCGAGGTCAAGTGCGAGGCGGAGACGCTGCGCTACCGCCTGACCTGCAAGTCCGCCGAAGCCGACGGAGAGGGAATCGCCATGGTGTTCGTGGCGGAGATCCTCTACCGGGGCAACGTCATCGGCATTTGCGACAACCTGGGGGCGGGCTTTGTCCGCCATGTCCAACCCGCGCGCCTGGCATCGGGCGCGGCATCCGCGGCGATCGAGGTGTGAACGTGAACAATGATTTTCTTTGTGAGGCGCCGCCCGCCCTGGCGCCGTCTTCGTCCCGGACGGGGCGGTCGGGCGTGGCGGACGCCACCGCCGAGGCGCTCCGTACGCGGCTATTGTCCCTCGGCCGCCCGGCCGGCTTGCGCGTCGCGGAAAACGGCGTGCGGCTTGACGAGTCGGCTCAGGATGGCGCCGTACCGGCCTTGTTGCCCGAAGCGTTCGGCGACCCGTCCTTCCTCCGGGATTACGGGGTGCGCTTCGCCTACTACGCCGGCGCGATGGCGGGAGGCATCAATTCCGAGGAAATGGTCATCGCGCTCGGCGCGCAGGGCATCCTCAGCTCGTTCGGCGCCGGCGGACTGGGCGTCGAGCGGGTCCGCTCCGCCGTCGCACGCATCAAGGCGGCGCTGCCGGACGGTCCGTACGCCATCAACCTCCTGCACAACCCCGGCCAGCCCGACTGGGAAATGGCCTGCGTGAAGCTGTTCGTCGACGAGGGCGTGCGGGTGGTCGAGGCATCGGCTTACGTCAAGCTGACCCCGGCCATCGTGTATTACCGCGTGGCGGGTCTGGAGGCGGACGGGCGGGGCGGGGTGGTGCGGCGCAACAAAGTGATCGCCAAGGTATCGCGGCGCGAAGTCGCCACGCATTTTCTGATGCCGCCCCCGCAAAAGATCCTCGCGTCGCTGCTCGCCCAGGGGCTGATCAGCCCGGCCCAGGCGGAACTCGCCGCCCGTGTGCCGATGGCCGACGACATCACCGTGGAAGGCGATTCGGGCGGACACACCGACAACGGCGTGCTCGCGTGCATTTTCCCGTCGATCGCCGACCTGCGCGACGAAATCGCCGCGGAGCAGCGCTACGGCTTTGGCATCCGCATCGGCGCGGCCGGCGGGCTCGGATCGCCGCAGTCCGTGCTGGCGGCCTTCGCGCTGGGCGCGGCCTATGTCGTCACCGGCTCGATCAACCAGGCCTGCCGCGAGGCGGGCACCTCGGAGGCGGTCAAGACGCGACTTGGACAAGCCACCATCCAGGATGTCGCGATGGCGCCTTCGGCCGACATGTTCGAACTGGGCGCCAAAGTGCAGGTGCTCAAGGCCGGCAGCATGTACGCGGTGCGCGCCCAGAAGCTTTACACCCTGTACAAGCAGTACGAACGCCTCGAGGACATCCCCGAGGCGGAAATCCGCAACCTGGAGAACGCGCTGTTCAAGCGGCCGATCGACACCGTATGGGCCGAGACCGAGGCGTTTTTCACGTCGCGGGGCAACCTCGCGCCGCTGGAGGCGGCCCGCTCCAATCCCCGCAAGAAAATGGCGCTGCTGTTTCAGTGGTATCTCGGGCAGTCGTCGCGCTGGGCGATCGCCGGCGACACCGAACGGGCGGTCGATTTTCAGGTGTGGTGCGGGCCGGCGATGGGCGCGGCCAACGAGTGGTTGCGCGGCAGCGCGCTGGAGGCGGTGTCGGAACGCCGCGCCGGCGTTATCGCCGTCGAATTGATGCGCGGCGCGGCCTACCTCGCGCGTGTCCAGTTTCTGCGTCATCTGGGCGTCGCGGTGCCGGAGAGTTGGTTGCGCTACCGGCCCGGCACGGCGCGTATCGACAACACCGAAGGAGCCGGCGGGACGTTCAGCGCCGCGGCATCGAACCCACGTCATAAAGAGGAGTTCAAGAGTATGGAAGCCGAAACCAAACTGCCGTTGAACAAATCGAAGGATTTCTACAAGCAGTGCTGGGAGCTGTTGCCCGGCGGCACGCACTACAACTTCGGTGATCCGGAGCGCCCGCTGGTCATCCCGTTCAACCGCGGACGCAATTCGCGGGTCTGGGATCTGGACGGTAACGAGCACCTGGACCTGTTCTGCAAATTCGGCGCCCTGTTCGTCGGTCACCACAACGAGGCCTACAACGAAGCGCTGATCCAGTACATGCAGAAGGTCACCTCGGTGGATACCTGCGACCTGGAAGTGGATGTGTGCACGCAGATGATCCGCCACATTCCGAGCGCCGAAATGGTCCGTTTCTGCCTGAGCGGCACCGAGGCCGTGCAGAACGCGCTGCGCCTGGCGCGCGGCTTCACCGGCAAGAACCGCTTCATCCGTTTCCACGGCCATTACCATGGCAACGCCGACAACATCATGGGATGGCGCAAGAAGCAGGATCTGACCTTCCCGGTTCCCGAGTCCTTCAAGGGCGACCTGCTGGATACCCTGGGGCGCGCCGAGGGCGTGCTTGAAGAGCAGTCCTTCCTGCTGCCGTGGAACGATATCCAGATTCTGGAGGCCACCATCGAACGCTACCACGGAGATATCGCCGCGGTGCTGATGGAACCGATCTGCATCAATGGCGGCGGGATTTTCCCGCGCGAGGGCTATCTCGAACGCGCCAAGGAGATCTGCGAAAAGCACAACATTGTGCTGATCTTCGACGAGATCATCACCGGCATCCGGCTCGGCCTGTCCGGCGCGCAAGGCATCCTCGGCGTCACGCCGCACCTGACCACCCTGGGCAAGGCGCTGGGCGGCGGGTCGATGCCGATTTCGGCCATCGTCGGCCGCCGCGACATCATGGATCTTTATACCCGCGGCAAGGTCATCCATGCCGGCACGTTCAACGGCTACCCGCTCGGTCTTGCCGCCATCAAGGCGACCTTCGACCTGATCGAGAAGGATCCGGGCTGCTACGAGCGCATGGCCGGTTTCACCGCGCAGATTTCCGACGCGTTCATCCGCGCGGCGCACGCCAACGGCCTGCCTCTGGTCGTGCAGGGCATGCCCACCGCGCTGGTCTATCACTCCCAGGACGCCATGGTCGACCGCTCGGAAGGCTACAGCGACAAGGTCAAATTCTGCGACATCATCATCCGCGAGATTTCCAAGCGCTACGGTATCCAGTTCTCGCCGCTATCGCGCATCTACTCGAACCTGCTGATGAGCCAGGATGACGTCCGCTTCTTCGAAGAGCGCATTTTCGATGCCATGGCCAACGCCAGGAAGGTGATCGACATCACGTTCAAGGAAGGGGAACTCGCTTGAGCCGGCAAATCGCCGTGGTCACCGGAGCCGCCGGCGGTTTTGGGGCGGCCATCTCCTCCGCGCTTCTGGAGGTGGGCTACGCCGTGGCGGCCACCGACGCGGACGCCGGGGCTCTGGAACGGCTCGGCGGCCACCTGGGTTATCCCGAGCACCTCAAGACCTTCGTCATGGACGTGACCGACGCGGCCGCGGTCGAGCAGGCGGCCGAACTGATCGCCGAGCGCATGGGGCCGGGCATCACAGTACTGGTCAACAACGCGGGCATCATCGGCCGCTCGTATTGCCTGGCGCAAAAGAGCATCGAGCTCTCGGCCAGGGTGATCGACGTGAACCTCACCGGCGCGTTCAATTGCACGGCGGTGTTTTCCCGGCGCATGGCGGCGCTCAAATACGGCCGGATCATCAATATCGCTTCCGTGGCGGGCATCTGGGGCGCGGCCGGCGGCGCGGCCTACGCCGCGTCCAAGGCCGGTCTGATCAGCGCGTCGGAGTCCTGGGCGCGCGAGCTCGGACCGCTGAACATTTCGGTGACGGCCATCGCACCGGGCATCTGCAAGACCCAGATGCTCGGCCAGTTCATCGATCAGGAGACGGCGCAGTCCGCCGATGAGGCCCGCATCATCAAGTCCATCGTGCCGGTCGGACGCTGGGGCACGCCGGAGGATGTGGCCGAGGTGGTGACATTCCTCGCCACCTGCAAGACCAATTATCTCAATGCCACCGTGATACCGATGGATGGCGGCATGCGGGTGGGATCGTTGTGAGGGGCGCGGAGCGGCGGGCGAGGGAAAGGGCGGCGAGTCGTTTTCCCGCTTGGCGGGAGTCATTTTGTAGCGGAGGCAGGAACCATGGATTACCGGAATAGAACTCTGGTCGGAAATATCGTGCTGACCGGCGCCACGGGCGTGCTGGGAGGCCGTCTGCTGCAGGAAGTGCTCGAAACCACCGATGCGATGGTGTATTGCGTGGTGAGGGCCGAGTCGCCCGACGCGGCCCTCGAGCGCATCAAGGAGGTGCTGTTCGCCTATGATGAGGCGCGTACCCTGGACAGCCAGTGCTGGCGGATCATTCCGGTGCTGGGCGACGTCAGCCGGGAGCGCCTGGGGCTGGACGAGGCCAGCTACCTCGAGCTTGCGGGTTCGGTCGACCTCGTGCTGCATTCGGCCGCCAATGTGAGCCTGGTCGCCTCGTACGCCAAGATCGCGCCGGTCAATGTCGGCGGCGTGGCGACGATGATCGAGTTCTGCCTGGCCGGTTCCGTGCCGCTCATGATGGTCTCCAGCTTCAGCGTGACCGGCAGTAAGCTCTACGAGCCCGGCTTCGTGCTCGGGGAGCACGATCTCGATGTCGGCCAATGCTTCGAGGAGATGGACTACGAGCGTTCCAAGTTCGAGGCGGAGCAGCTTGTGCACGCCGCGAGCGAACGCGGGCTCGACTGGGTGATTGTCCGGCCCGGCAATATCTGGGGCGACAGCCGCACCGGTTGCTATCCGCTCAGGCAGACCCGCGTCAAGGGGCTGTATTACGAGATGCTCAAGTCGCTGGTGGAAACCGGCCTGACGTTTTCTTCCGACGAGGACTTCGACATCTCTCCGGTCGATTATGTGGCCCGGGCGGCGCTCTATGCGGTGATGAACCTGCATGTCACCAACCGGCGCACCTTCAACCTGACACATCCTCATCCGATCAACTACGACGATATCGTCGCGGCCTTGCGGCACTACGGCTACACGATCGGCCTGGTCGACAGCACCACGTACTTCGAGGCCTTGCAAAGCGGCCGGCTTTGCCGCGACGGCAAGCCGTACCGCTCGACCTTTACCGACCTGTTGTCGATTTTCTATGACGGTAGCGATATCAAGGAGCATGCCAGATACGACACGAGCGGGATCGACGCGCTGTTGGCCGACACCGACATCCGTTGCCATCCGTGCGATGCGGCGCTGATCGGCCGTTATCTGGATTATGCCGTCCGAACCGGCTTCATCGTTGCGCCGGCGCAGCAGGGGCCGCTGGCCACCCTCAGCGAATCGGCGGTCAGGGGCGGCGGTCTGATGGAGCAGCTGTACGACGCCGACCTGAGCGATATGCCGGCGCAGCCGGCCTGACGGAGCGCGATCCATGAGCGAGACCGTCCTGATGACCGACGCCGAAATCCGGCCCGCGACACGGCTGCGCTACCGGATCGTCAGCAATGGCGAGACGGTTGGCGAGCTGACGGCGGAGCGTGGCTGGGAGAGTTGCGATGGCGGCCGGATGCTGAGCCTGTCCAACGCGATGCATATCCAGAGCAGCGGGCTGTGGTCCGACTACACCCTCGATTCGCGCGAGGCCATTCTGATCGATGAAGGCGGTGTGCGCCGCTACCTGGGCGAGGAGGTGGAGGACGGCGTGGCAAGCTCGGCGACCGGTTCCCGCGAACGTGGTGTTCTGACCCTGTCCATCGTGGAAAACACCCCGCGCACGCAAGTGTTCAGCGTCGACGACTATGACGCGACCAGCGAGGACGCTCCGGCGTTTTTTCTGGCCAGCGGCAGCGCCGACAGTGTCCTGCGCGTGCTGGACCTGGACCGTTTCGAGGTGGAGGCGGTGCGTTACCGGCTTCATCCGGCCGAATCCTTTCTGTTCGAAGGGCGGGCCTTGCCGGTCCGCGTTGTCGAATTCGCGTCGCGCCACGCAAGCGGCATGCAATGGTGGGCGGAGGATGCGACAGGCGACATCCTGGTCAGGCAGATCAGCCGCGAACAGGGCGACCAAAACGAAGTGCTGTTGATCCATTGGGAGCGAACATGAACCAAGCGCGTGATTTGACCCTGACCCTCGTGCAGACCGATATCGCCTGGGAGGCGCCGCAACGCAATCTGGACCGTCTGGACGCCACGCTGTCGACCCTTGGCGACACGGATCTGATCGTGCTGCCGGAGATGTTTTCCACGGGGTTCACCATGAATCCCGTGGCCGTCGCGGAAACCATGGACGGACGCACCGTGAACTGGCTGCGCGATACCGCGCGGGCGCGCCGGGCCGACATCATGGGCAGCGTGGTCATCGGCGAGGAGGGGCGGTATTTCAACCGGCTGGTGTGGGCCGGTCAGGACGGCTCCCTCGCCTGCTACGACAAGCGGCACCTGTTCACCTTCGCCGGCGAGCACCGGCACTACTGCGCGGGCACCGAGCCGCGGATCGTGCCGTTCAATGGCTGGTCGGTGGCGACCTTCATTTGCTACGACCTGCGTTTTCCCGAATGGTCGCGCAATCTGGACGGCAAATACGATCTGGCCGTCTACATCGCCAGCTGGCCGGAGCGCCGTTCGCGTCACTGGCAGGCCCTGCTGACCGCGCGCGCCATCGAGAACCAGTGCTATGTGGTGGGAGTGAACCGTATCGGCACCGACGGCAACGGTCTGAGCTACAGCGGCGATTCGATGCTCATCGATCCACTGGGCGAGGTGCTGTTCCATGAAAAGCACGCCGAATGCCTGCATACCGCCGTGCTGTCGCACGCGAAGCTGAACGATGTGCGCGAGACCTTTCCGTTCCTCAAGGATGCGGACCGCTTCGAACTGAGCAAGTGACCCCCGAGGGTGGCGCGCGTCCGCCCGCGACAACGTGAGAGATCGGAATGAGCATGCTGTCTGAACTGAGCCGGATCGCCGAACGTTTCACCGACCGCATCGCCATCGAAAGCGATGATGTCAGGATCAGCTATCGCACCTTGCTGCAGCACGTGGAGGACCTGGCGCGCGCGGTGAGCGCCGTGTGCGGCCCCGGCGAGCGGGTCGCGACCTTGCTGCCCCAGCATATCGCCTTGGCGGCGAGCGCGCTGGGCATCATGGGAGCGGGAAAAGTGTTCGCTCCGCTGGATCCGCAACTGCCCCCCGAACGGCTCAAGGCACTGCTCGGCAGAATCGACGCCGGTCTCGTGGTCACGGAGCGGCGCTGGCTTGGTGCGCTGTCGGAGGCGCTTGGCGAACGCTTGGCGGATGCGCGGGTGCTGCTGCTCGACGGTGATGACGGTATGCCCCGGGAGGCCCCGCCGTTCGCGGCCTGGTCGCTGGACGAGGCGCTGGCGATGCCGGACGCCGGTGGCGAACGGACTTCGCCTCATGCGTATCTGTATTTCACCTCCGGCTCCACCGGCATGCCCAAGGCCGTCCTCGGACGCACCGACAGCCTGCTGCATTTCATCCGCTGGGAAAGCCGGGCGCTGCGGGTCGGTCCCGAGGACCGCGTCAGCCTCCTGACCGCGCAAATGTTCGATCCGTTCTTGCGCGATTTGTTGCTGCCGCTGTTGAACGGCGCCACCTTGTGCGTGCCGCCCGGGCGCGAACTGGTGTATTCGCCAGCGGATCTGCTCGCCTGGTTCGAAGCGCGCCGCATCACCCTGACGCACATGATTCCGTCGCTTTTCCAGGTACTGATCGAAGAGCGCGGCGCCGCCGACAGCCTGCGCCACTTGCGGGTGGCGGCGCTGGCAGGAGAAATGCTCAAAGGGTCGCTGGTTGACGACTTCTATGCCCTGGGGCTCGAGCATGCCCGTCTTTTCAATCTCTACGGTCCGACGGAAACCACGCTGGCGAAATTTTGCCATCCGGTCTGCGAGGCGGACCGGAACCGGCCGATTGTGGCGGTGGGGCATCCCATCGACGACACGGCGGCGCATCTGGTCGATGAGCGGGACGAAGCCGTCGGCGCGGGAGAGACCGGAGAGATCCTGATCGCCACACCGTACATGTCGGCGGGCTATCTCGACGCGGATCAGGACGCGCAGGCGCGTTTCATCGTCCGCGGCGGCGTGCCCATGTACCGTACCGGCGATCTTGGCCGGCGTTTGCCGGATGGCGCGATCGAGGTGATCGGGCGCAAGGACTTCCAGTTCAAGGTCGATGGCCAGCGCATCGAACCCGGAGAGATCGAAAACGCCCTCGAGCGTCATCCGGATGTGCTGCAGGCGATTGTCCACCCCACAGCGACCGGTACGGGCCGGACCGTGCTCGTGGCCTACCTGCGTCTGCGCCCAGGCTCGACCTTGGCCTGCGCGGAGGTCTGGCGGGCATTTCTCGCCCCGTATCTCGTTGTCGGCGCGATACCGGCGCGTTTCGAGGCGGTGGAGGCCTTTCCGTTGCTGCCCAACGGAAAAATCGACCGCAAGGCCCTGAAGCCCGAACCGGACGAACGGGAGCGCGCTCGCGCCGAACCGTCCACCGACACGGAACGGCAATTGGCCGTCATCTGGCAGAGCTTGCTGCCGGTGGCGCGGATAGGACTTGGCGAGTCGTTTTTCGATCTTGGCGGCACCTCGTTGATGGCGATCCGCATGCTGGCGCGGGTAAGGGAAACGACCGGCGCGAAGGTGCCGTTCGCCGGATTTCTCGCCGAGCCGACGCTCGACGGGCTGGCTCGGGCGGCCGACCGCTCGCCGCGCGCGGACAGCCGGCTTGTCGCGACCGGTTTGCGCAAGGGGCCGCCGACGCTCGATCAGCAGCGCATCGCGTTTCATCAGCGGCTGCATCCTGACAGTCCGGTGTACACCATGGCCTATACCGCGTCGTGGCGCGGGCCGGTCGATCCTGTCGCGCTGCAGGCGGCGCTGGATGCGCTGCTGGCCCGTCATAGCGCGCTCGGCGCACGGTTTGTGTTCGAAGATGGCGAGGCGGTGGCCGAGTTGTCCGGAGATGCGAGACTGCGCGTGCAATGGCGCATGGTGGAGTCCGCGAGCGAGGCGGAAGCGTTCATCGCGGCCGATGCCGGACGGCCGTTCGATCTGTCCCGCCCTCCGCTGATGCGCGTGACGATGCTCAGCCTCGGCGCCGAGGAGCAGATCCTGTACCTGGCGATGCACCATATCATCGGCGACGCCTGGTCGGTGTCGATGCTGTGGAACGAGCTGCTGGATCTTTATGCCAGCGCGCAGCGTGGCGCCGTTTGCGCCATGGCGCCCGAGGCCCTGACCCTGCTGGATGTGGCCGACTGGCAACGCCGCCGTCCCGCCGCGCCGCTCGAGTACTGGCTGCGCCAGCTGGCCGGTCCCTTGCCGGTCGCGCAGTTGCCCTACGACCGGCCGCCGTCCTCCGCTCCAGCGCAGCGTGGCGCGAGATTGCCGTTGCGCCTGCCCTCCGGTCTGTCGGAGCGCCTGCGCCACCTGGCCCGCGAGCGGGGCGCCACGCTTTACATGACCTTGCTCGCCGCGTACGCGGCGTTCCTGTATCGCTACACCCGCCAGGACGATGTACTGATCGGTACCCCGGTGGCCAACCGCGCCGAACCGGAACTGATAGCGCTGGCGGGGTTTTTCGTGAACATTCTGGTGATGCGCGTGCGGGTGGACCCCGCCGCGGGATTCGCCGCGCTGCTGGAGGCGGTGCGCGGCATCGCGCTCGAGGCGTTCGGGCATCAGGACGTGCCCTTTCACCGTCTGGTGGAAGCGCTCAATCCCGAACGCGCCGCCGGGGTGTCGGCCCTGTTCCAGACCATGTTCGCCTATCAGGAGACCATGCCCGCCGCGCGCCGGGCCGGCGATGCCGACGTGTCGGCGCTGTCCCAGCTCGATACGGGCACGGCCAAGTACGACTTGACACTGGAAATGTGGGAGGAGGACGACAGCCTCGCCGGCCAGATGGAATATTCGACCGAGCGCTTCGATGCAGGAACGATCGAACGGATGCTGGCCAATTTCACGGTGTTCCTCGGCGCGCTCGCCCGTGAGCCTCTGGCCCCCCTGGGCCGGCTTGCGCTGCTCTCCGACGCTGAACGCGCGCTGATCGATACGTGGAACGCGACCCAGGCGCCGTTCAGCGACGATGTGGCCGTGCACCGGCTGATCGAATGGCAGGCCGATGCGACGCCGCACGGCGATGCCGTGCTGTTCGAAGACCGCGCGCTGACCTACTCCGAACTTGATGCGATGGCCAACCGCTGGGCGCACCGGCTGATGGCGGCCGGGGTGGGGCCGGGGGTCCCCGTGGCCTTGAGCATCCGCCGTTCCGATCGGCTCGTCATCGGATTTCTGGCGATTCTCAAGGCCGGCGGCGTCTATGTGCCGCTCGATCCGGATTATCCGCTCGAACGGCGGCGCTTCATGCTGGAGGATTCCGGCGCCGGTCTGATGCTGACCGAAACCGCGCTCGCGCCGATGCTCGCCGACTTGCCCGCCGATGCCCTGTTCATCGACGGCGACGACGCCCTGAATTGCCCCGGGTCCCGGCCCGAACACGCGGTGTCCGCGGAGGATCCGGCCTACATCATCTACACCTCGGGTTCCACCGGGGTGCCCAAGGGCGTGGTCATCCGTCATCGCGGCGTGTGCAATCTGGCGCAGGCGGAGATCGAGCTTTTGCGGATGCGAAATGCCAGCCGGGTGCTGCAGTTCGCCTCGTTCAGCTTCGATTCGTCGATCTGGGAAATCGTCATGACGCTTTGCGCCGGGGGCGCGCTGGTCATGGCGCCAGCCAAAGACCTGATGCCGGGTCCGGCCCTATTGCATACGCTCAGGCATTACCGGGTCACGCACGTCACCCTGCCGCCGTCCGCGCTGGCCGCCCTGCCGGACGATCCCTTGCCGGATCTGGAGGTGCTGATCGTCGCGGGCGAGGCCTGCGGCACGGACTTGCTGCGCAAATGGGGCAAGGGCCGGCGCTTCATCAATTCCTACGGGCCGACCGAAGCGACGGTCAGCGCCGCCAACGCCGAGCTTGAGCATGACGCGGAGCGCGTCCATATCGGCCGGCCGCTGAACAATACCCGGATACGCTTGCTTGATGACCAGGGCCAGTCCGTGCCCGTCGGCGTGGCGGGCGAGCTGTACATCGGCGGGGTGGGACTGGCGATCGGCTACCACCGCCGCGAAGCCTTGACCGCCGAACGCTTCGTGCCGGATCCATGCGACGCTTCCGGGCAGGCGCGCCTGTACCGGACCGGCGATCTGGCGCGCTGGCTACCCGACGGCAATATCGAATACCTTGGCCGGATCGACCAGCAGGTGAAAGTGCGCGGTTACCGTATCGAACTGGGCGAGGTCGAAACCGTGCTGCGCGAGGCGCCCGGCATCACCGACGCGGTGGTCATGGCGCGGGCGGATTTTTTGCAAGGCAGCGCGCTGGTGGCGTATGTGCTGCAGGACGACGGGGTGAGCGCCGATATTCCCGCGATACGCGAACTGGCGCGGCAACGGCTGCCGGAATTCATGCTGCCCGCCGTGATCGTGCCGATGACGGCGTTTCCGCGGCTGCCCAACAACAAAGTCAACCGCAATGGTTTTCCGCTTCCCGATACCGGCGCGTCCTCCGGCGCGTCGCTCGAGGCTCCCGAGGGCGAGATCGAGGAGGCCATCGCGCGCGAGTGGTCCGAACTGCTGGGTTGCGGCGCCATTGACCGGAACACCTCCTTTTTCGATCTGGGCGGGCATTCGCTGCTCGCCGCCCGGGTCGAGGCGCGGCTGGCTGCCCGCCACGGCATCGAACTGGCGGTGCACGAGATTTTCGAGCACAAGACCATCGCGCGTCTGGCCCGCGTGGCGCGAAGCAAGACGGCGGATGCGCTGCCGTCGGTAGCGGATGGCGCGGACGCGCCGCTGACCCATGCCCAGCGGCGCATGTGGTTCCTCGAACAGATGAATCCGGGATCCTCGGCGTACCACATCGGGGTCGTCAAGCATGCGCTCGGGACAGTCGATCCCGACCTGCTGCGCCGCAGCCTGGCGGTGCTGTTCGAACGCCACGAGGCTCTGCGCATCCGTTTGCTGACGGACGGCGCCGAAGTGCGTCAGCGCGTCTCGGACGAACCCGTGCAGTGCGATATCCAGCCTGTGCCGGCGCTGGACGACTGGGCATGGCACAGCACCGTCGACGCGATCGCCCGGGCGCAGTTGCACACGCCGTTCCAGCTGGACGGCGGCCCGCTGTACCGCTTGCGGATCGCCGTTTCGGACAACGGCCGCTGCGCGCTGGTGTGGATCGTTCACCACCTGGTGATGGATGAGGCATCCTTCTCCGTGCTGGATGACGAATTGCCTCGCATCTACGAGGCGCTGGCCGCCGGCCTCGAACCGGCGCTGCCGCCGCCCGCGGCCCGGTTCCTCGGTTACGCGCAGTGGGAGCGCGCCACCGGGCGCGAACCGGAGTGGCGGCGCCAGCTGGATGACTGGAAAACCGTGTTCGCCACGCCTCCGGTCATCGCGACCCTGCCGTCCGATATGGTTCGGGATGCGGTCACGGCACGCGATGCGCGGGCCGGCATCGAATCTTTCGAACTGGACGCGAGTGTGACGGCACGCGTGCGCGATCTGGCCCGGCGGATGGGCACCACGCCGTTCACGGTGGTGCTGGCCGGTTACATGGCGCTGCTGCAACGCTATACCTCGGAACGCGACATCACCGTCGGCGTTCCCGTGTCGGTCAGACCTTTCCCCGAACTGGAAGGCACGGTCGGACTGTTTCTCAATACGCTGGCGCTGCGCGCCGGGGTGGATCCGGATTCGTCGTTCCAGTCGCTCCTCGAGACCCTGGGAGGAACGGTATCCCGGGCCTGGGCGAACCAGGCGGTGCCGTTCGAGCGCGTCGTGGACGCGGTGGATGCCGGACGCGACCACGATGGCCAGCCGCTGTTCCGGACGATGCTCGCGTACAGCCGCAAGTCCGTGGCGCCGGGCGGGCGGGCGCTCGAACTGGTCAGTTCGCCGGTGGCCGCGTCGTGCGCCAAGTTCGACGTGACGGTGTTTGTCGAAGAATACGACGAGGTGTTCCGGGGGACCTTAGAATACCGAGCGTCGCTGTTCCGCCCTGAATCAATACGCCGTCTGGCCGGACATTTTTGCCGGTTGATCGACGGTGCCGTGGCCGATCCGGCCTGCCCGGTCGGCGCATTGCCGATTCTCTCCGACGAGGAGCGGGGCTTCCTGCTGGACGGTTTCAATGCGACCGACGCCCCCTTGCCCGGGCAGTGCGCGCACCGCTTGTTCGAAGCGCAGGTCCGCCGCCGACCCGAGGCCATCGCCTGCGTGTGCGAAGGGCGCGAGCTCGGTTACGGCGAGCTTAACGCGCGCGCCAATCGTCTTGCCCGGTACCTGCGCGCGGCGGGCATCGGCACCGGCCAGCGGGTGGGGATCTTTCTGGAGCGCGGCGAGTCGCTGGTCGTGGCGATTCTCGCCGTCATGAAGACCGGCGCCGCCTACCTGCCGATGGACAGTGGCTTGCCCGGGCAGCGCCTGGCGTATCTGCTCGAAGACAGCGCGGCGTCCTTGCTGATCACCGGGGAGGCCCTGGCTTCACGCGTGCCCGGGCAAGGTCCGGCGCGGTTATTGATCGATGCGCAGGCCGAACGCTTCGCGTCCTTCGCCGCCGGGGATCCCGAATGGCCGGTGGCCTTGGGCGATCCGGCCTACGTGATTTACACCTCGGGCTCGACCGGGTTGCCCAAAGGCGTGGTGGTGCCGCACCTCGGACTCGCCAATTATCTCGCGCACGCGGTGGCGCACTACGACCATCCGGACGGCGCCGGCAACCCGATGCACTCCTCGATCGCGTTCGACGCCACCATCACCAGCCTTTTCGTGCCGCTGTTGACGGGCAAGACGCTCTTCATCGTGCCCGAAGACGATGAAATCGAACGTCTGTGCGACCTGTGGCGCGAGAAACCGGCGTTGACGCTCGCCAAGATCACGCCGGCGCACCTTGAAGTGCTGTCCAAGATCCTGCCCGCCAGCGCGGCCGGCCACACCGCCGCGCTGGTGGTGGGCGGCGAGGCCCTGCTGGCCACCACGCTGGCTTTCTGGCGCGAACACGCGCCCAGCGTGCGGGTGATCAATGAATACGGGCCGACCGAAACGACCGTGGGCTGCTGCGTGTACGAACTTGCCGCCGGCGACGCCGCGGACGCGGGCCCCGTGCCGATCGGCAAACCGATCCGCAACACCCGTCTGTACGTGCTGGACGAGACGGGTCGAGTGTTGCCGCCCGGCGCGGTCGGCGAGCTGTATATCGGCGGCGCGGGCGTGGCGCTGGGCTACCTGAACCGCCCGGAATTGACCGCGGAGCGTTTCGTGCCCGATCCGTTCAGCGCCGACGAAGGCGCCCGGCTTTACAAGACCGGGGACCTGGTCAGGTTCGATGCGTCGGGCCAGCTCGTCTATCTTGGGCGCAAGGATCATCAGGTCAAGCTGCGCGGCTACCGCATCGAGCTTGGCGAAGTCGAAGCGGCCCTGGCGGCGCATCCCGCGGTGCGCGAGGCGGCGGCGCAGATCGACGAGCGCGGCGGACGCCGACAGCTGGTGGCGTATGCCGTGCTCGATAGCGAAGACACGGAAGGCATTCTCGACGACCTCGCACAAAACCTGCCGGCCTATATGGTGCCGTCCATTCTGGTGCCGGTGCCGGCCATGCCCCTGACGACCAACGGCAAGGTCGACCGCGAAGCGCTGGCGCGCCTGCGGCCCGAACCGTTGCGCGAAGCGCCGGCGGTGGCGCGTTCCGATATGGAAAAACAACTCGCGGCGATCTGGCGCGAGGTGCTCAATCGCGACGACATTGGCATCCACGACAATTTCTTCGAATTGGGCGGCGACTCCATCCTCAGCTTGCAGATCGTGTTCCGCGCGCGTCAGGCCGGGCTGGACATGACGCCCCGCACGGTGTTCGATCATCCGAGCATCGCGCGGATGGCGAGCGCGGCGGGCCGGCGCCTGCCGGAACGCGGCGACGAGCCGCCGGCGCGCGGCGACGTGGTGCTCACGCCGATCCAGCGCTGGTTTTTCCGGCACAACGCGGCCAATCCGCACCATTACAACCAGTCTTATCTGTTTGACCTGGAGCCGGGCGCCCGGGCCGATGCGCTCGAAACGGCATTTGCGCGGGTACTGGACCATCACGAGGGACTCCGTACCCGTTTCGAGCGAACCGGATCGGTGTGGCGGGCCCGGGTGGCGGAGGCGGAGACGCCGTTCCGCCTGGAGCGTTTCGAGGTTCCCCGCGGCGACGATGCGGCCCTGCGCGAGGTGCTGGACAGTCTTGAGCGCGGCCTCGACATCGGGCGCGGGCGGGTTTTCCGGGGGGCGTACCTTGAGGATGGCGCGACCGCGCGTCTGGCGGTCGTGGCGCACCACCTGGTGGTCGATGGTGTGTCCTGGCGCATTCTGCTCGAGGATCTGATCCGAGCCTATGACGCCATCGCGGCGGGACGCGAGCCCGCCCTGCCGGCGCGCACGGCGTCCTTCCAGCGCTGGGCCTCTTATCTGGCGGGCCTTGACGCGCAACGCGAAGCCTCGTTCTGGCTCGCCTGCCTGGCGCGCCCCGTGGCCCGCCTGCCGCGCGGCACCGGGCACCCGGACGCGCGCAATGACGTGGCGTCGGCGCAAAAGATCCGGATGGCCTTCGATCCCGACTTCACCGAGGCGTTCCTTGTGCGCGCGCCGCAGGCGTACCGCGCCAATCCCGCCGACCTTGCGCTGGCCGCGCTGGCGCTCGCCTTGCGCGAGTGGATGCCGGAAGGGGCGCTGCGTGTCGATCTGGAGGGCCACGGCCGCGACGGTTTCGATGAGGCTCCCGATGTCAGCCGCACGGTCGGATGGTTCACGACCCTGTACCCGCTGCTACTTCAGATCGGCACGGACGGCGATGCGGACGAGGCGATCCGTGCCGTGAAGGAGGGCGTGCGCTCCCTGCCGTCCCGTGGCGCGGGTTTCGGCTGGCTGGCCGAGAGCGATTCCGCTCCCAACGGCATCTGCTGGGGAGAGGTGTGCTTCAATTATCTGGGGCGTTTCGATGCCGACTTCCATCGCTCGCCGCTGGCCGGCGTATCGACGCCGGTTTCCGTCCAGCGTCAGGATCCGCGCAATCTGCGCGCCTACCTGCTGGAGGTGGACGCCTACGTTTACGGCGATGCGCTCGAGGTTGTCTGGACCTATGGCGGCAATGTTCTCGCGGCCGATCGCATTCACGCGCTGACGGAACGTTTCGCGCATCATCTGCGCGCGGTCGTCGCGCATTGCCTCACGCTGCCCGCGCCGCGCCTGACTCCGTCGGATTTTCCGATGGCTGGCCTCGCGCAGGACGCGCTCGACCGCCTGGCCAGGCGCTATCCGGATCTGACCGATGTCTATCCGTTGACGGCCACCCAGGAAGGCATGGTATTCCATACCCTCAATGAGCCGGAGTCCGGGCTTTACCTCGAACAGTTGTGCTTCGAGCTGGAAACCGGGACGGATCCTGCCAGGCTAGAGCGGGCCTGGCGCGCCGTGGCCGGGCGTCATCCGGTTTTGCGCACCCGTTTTGATATGGCCGCGGCGGGGCACCCGCTGCAGATCGTCACCGGGAGCGTCGATCTCTCCTGGCGCGAGCGAGTCTTGCCCTCAGGCGGCATGGCCAGTGTGCTTCAGGAGGACAAGGCGAGGGGCTTCGATCTGGCCGAACCGCTGTACCGGATCACGCTCGTGCATTTGCCCGACGGGGAATGCATTCAGCTATTCAGTCACCATCACGCCATCCTCGATGGCTGGTCGGTCGCGCTGCTGATGGATGAAGTGACCCATGCCTACCGTGGCGGCGAGTTTACCGGCGAACCGCGCCCGTACCGGGATTTCCTGCGTTGGCAGCAAGGCCGGCACGAGGCCGACCGCCGTTACTGGCAAAGCCGGCTGGCGGGACTTGACGAAGCCACGCCCTTGCCGGCGGGGCGCCGTGATCCGGATGGCGAAGACGCGATCGGCCGCGCCGAGTTCGCGGTGCCGGCGGCGGCGCGGGACTCGATCGATGCGTTTGTCCGTCTCCACCAACTGACTCTGAGCACGCTGGTGCAAGGCGCCTGGGCGCTGCTGCTGAGCCGCTACACCCAGGTGTCCGATTGCCTGTTCGGTGTGACGGTATCCGGTCGGGCCCATGCCCTGCACGGTCTTGATGCGATGCTGGGGCTGTTCATCGCCACGATTCCCGCGCGTATCGCGGTGGATGAGGAGGCATGCGTCGCCGAATGGCTGCGCTGGGTGCAGGATGCCCACCTTGACGCCGAACTGCATACCTCTCTGTCGCTGGCGGATATCAAGCCGCATACCCGGGGAGGCGGGCACGGCGCGTTGTTCGAAACGGTCGTGGTCTTCGAAAACTATCCGGCCAGCCGCACGGACGAGGCGCCGCTGTTCCGCTTCGCCGGGGCGTCCGAGCGCACGAATTTTCCGTTGACGGTGGTGGTGTCCGACCGGGGCGGTCTGCACGGCCATCTCCATTTCGACCGGCGGCACTACGACGAAGACACGGCCCGTCGTCTGGCCGGGCATCTGGCCCGTCTGATCGTCGCGCTGGCCGGATGCGCCGATGCGCGCCTGGCCGACGTGCCGATGCTTTCCCCCGAGGAAACGCGCGTCTTGCTGACTCAGTGGACAGGACCGGCCGAACCCTACCCTTCCGGCGGTGCCCATGCCTTGTTCGAGGCCCGGGCGCGCGCGACGCCGGAGGCGCCGGCGCTCGTGCACGACGGCGGGATCGTCCGCTACCGCGAACTGGACGAGCGCGCCGGACGGCTCGCCGCCGCGCTTGACGCGCGGGGTGTCGGCAAGGGCAGCATCGTTGCCGTGTACTTGCCCCGTTCCGTCGAACTGGTGACATCGATGCTGGCGGTGATGAAGGCCGGCGCCGCCTACCTGCCGATCGATGCGGCCTATCCGGCCGAACGTGTGGCCTATATGGCCGCCGACAGCGGCGCCGCGCTGGTGATCACCGGGGAGCAGATGGCCGGGCGGCTGCCGGTTCCGGCCGACCGGTGCTTCCTGATCGATCGCGAAGCCTACGGTCCGGACCGGTTCGCTCCGCTTTCCGCCGAAACCGCTTCGGGCGATCCGGTTTACGTGATCTATACCTCCGGCTCCACCGGCCAGCCCAAAGGCGTGCTTATCGAGCACGGCGGCCTGGTCAATTATCTGAACTACGCGCGCCGAGCCTATGGCGCCGGGCCCGATACGCGGGCTTTCCTGCACTCGTCGGTCAGTTTCGACGCGACCATCACCAGCCTGTGGGTGCCGCTGGTGGCGGGTGGCCGCGTGCTGATCGTACCGGACGGGGAAGACGCCACGATCCTGTCGGAGAGACTGGCGGCCGAACCGGCCGGGCATCTCCTGAAAATCACCCCCGTGCATCTTGAGGTGCTCGGGCAGCGGCTCGAGCCCGGCGCGGCCGGGCACGTGACGTCGATGGTCGTCGGCGGAGAAGCGCTGAAAGGAGCCGCGCTGGCGCCCTGGCAGGACGCGGCGCCGGGGATGCGGATTTTCAATGAGTACGGTCCGACCGAAACGGTGGTCGGCTGCTGCGTGCACGAGTTCGGCGCCGACGAGCGTTACCCGGGGAACGTCCCCATCGGGCGGCCCATCGACAACACCCGGCTCTACCTGCTCGATGCCCGCGGCCGGCCCGTGCCGCTCGGGGCGGCGGGCGAACTGTATATCGGCGGCGCGGGCGTGGCCCGGGGCTATCTGAACCGTCCGGAACTCACCGCCGAGCGGTTCGTTCCCGATCCTTTCGCGGATGCCGGCGCGCGGTTGTACCGCACCGGCGATCTGGTCCGGGCGCTGCCGGATGGTTCGCTCGACTACGTGGGGCGCCGCGACCAGCAGATCAAGCTGCGCGGCTACCGCATCGAGCCGGGCGAAATCGAAGCGCAACTGGCGGCTCATCCGGCCGTGCGCCAGGCCGCCGTGGTCCTGCGCCGCGATGACGGCGCCGGTGACGGCTACCTTGCCGCCTATGTGGTGCCGGCCGGCGAAACGCCGGAGCCTCGCGCCTTGCGCGATTACCTGCGTGCGCGTCTGCCGGCCCATATGGTGCCTTCATTTTTCACCGTGTTGCCGGGCCTGCCCGAAACCGCCAACGGCAAAGTCGATTACAAGGCGCTGCCCGTGCCGGCGGCGATGAGCGCGACCGCGGCCGGCCGTGAGCCGGAGGGCGACGTGGAGATCGCGCTGTGCGCTATCTGGCGCGAGGTGCTCGGCGTGGAGCACGCCGGGGTCGAGGACAACTTCTTCGAGCTGGGCGGGCATTCGCTCAAGGCGCTGCGGCTGATGGCCCGCATCGAGCAGCAATGGGGCGTGCGCGTCACGGTACGGGATGTGTTCGATGCGCCAAGCATCGCCGCGTTGGCGGTGATCGTCGAGGCGCGGATGAGCGGCGCGAAAACCGCCGCCACCGCGGCGATTACCCGGCTCGCGCGGAAAGCGCGCCAGGCCGAGTCCTCGCAAACGGAGTGAAACCCAGGTTGCCGGAGGCGGCAGGAGCGTCTGCGGCTGCAGTGAACCACGATTACAGCAGGAGATATCGCATGCAGGCTACTTCCTATCTGTTCCGGCCGTCGTTCTCCCAGCAGCGTTTGTGGCTGCTGGATCAGCTCGAGCCTGCGTCGGCGCATTACAACATCACCACGGCGTTGCGCCTGATGGGCGATCTTGATATTCCCGCCCTCGAGGACGCCTTCAACGCGCTTCTCGCGCGTCACGAGTCGTTGCGCACCGAGTTCGTCTACGAAAACGAAGACGTGCGCCAGCGCTGCCTGGAAACCCTGACGTTGCCGCTTAACCGGATGACGGCCGGCGCGGACGACAAGGCCCTGATCGATGCCTTTCTCCTCGCGGAGTACCACACCGTCTTCGATCTTGCCAAAGCGCCGCTGATCCGCTGCAGCCTGCTGACGCTCGCCCCGCGGCTGCACATTCTGGCCGTGACCCAGCACCACATCATCTCCGACGCGGTTTCGGCGCAGATCCTCGCGCGCGAGCTGGCCGAACTGTACCGGGCGCGCCGCGCCGGAACCCCGGCAAGGCTGCCCGAGCTCGAGATCCAGTATGCCGACTACGCCGAATGGCAGAGGGAGCAGGCGACCGGCGAACTGTTCGAATCGCAGCTGGCCTACTGGAAGCGCCAGCTGGCCGGTGTGGCGCCGCTCGAATTGCCTGTCGACCGGATCCGGCCCGCGCGGCAGTCGTTCAAGGGGGCAACCCTGCATTTCACCGTCCCGTCCTCGGTGACCGAACAACTGGGACAAACCGCGCGGGCGGGCGGAGCCAGCCTGTTCATGGGATTCCTGTCGGTGTTCTACCTCCTGCTTTACCGGTATACCGGCCAACAGGACCTGGTGGTCGGCACACCGGTGTCCGGACGTACCCGGTTGGAGCTGGAAAACCTGGTCGGGTTTTTCGTCAACACCCTGGCATTGCGCGTAGAGCTGGATCCGGAGGCGGATTTCGGCGAACTGCTCAACGCGGTGCGGACCGCCGTGCTGGATGGCCAGTCCAACCAGGATCTGCCGTTCGACCGCGTGGTCGACGTCCTGAGGCCGCGCCGCGATTTGAGCCACGCGCCGATTTTCCAGGCGATGTTCGCCTATCAGGAGTCGGTGTCGGGGCAGTGGCAGTTCGAGGGGTTGGACGTGACACCGCTGGATATTCCCGGCGACACCGCGAAGTTCGATCTGACGCTGTCGCTCGACGTGACCGGTGTCAGGGCGCGCGGCGCGCTGGAGTACAGCACGGATCTTTTCGACACGGCCACGATGGAGCGCTTTGTCGGCAACTACCTTGCTCTGCTAGGCGCGGTGTGCGGCAAAGAGCGGCCCCCGGTCGCCGATTACCCCTTGCCGGAAAACGAGGCCGCCGCAGGAGAGTGCGCGCCGCTGCCGGTGTTTGCGGTGACGCAGTGCCTGCACGAATCCTTCGAACGTCAGGTTCGAGAAACACCGGATGCCGACGCCCTGTCGTTCGCCGGCAAGCGGCTCAGCTATCTGGCTCTTAACGCGCGCGCCAACCGGCTGGCGCATTACATTCGCCGCTCGATGAGCGGCAAGTTCGCCGGACCGGATGCGCTGATCGGTATTTGCCTGCCGCGCCAGGAGGAACTGGTGGTGGCGATTCTGGCCGTGCAAAAAGCGGGGTTCGCCTATGTGCCGATCGATCCGACCTTGTCCGCGGAGCGCATCGGATTTTATGTGACGGATTCCAGCGTGCGTCTGGTGGTGACCCTGGCCGAGTTCAGCGGCGTGTTCGACGGATTGACGTGCGATGCGGTCTGCGTCGACAGTGAACAACCCTTCATCCAGTCCATGCCCTCGGACAATCTTGCCGGCGTGGGCGATCCGGACCGGACGGCCTATGTGATCTATACCTCGGGTTCGACCGGCACCCCCAAGGGAGTGCGGGTGACCCACCGCAACGTGATGCGGCTTTTTCTGTCCACCGAACGCTGGTTCGGGTTCGACCGGCGCGATGTCTGGACCCTGTTTCATTCGACTTCCTTC
Organism: Paludibacterium paludis; assembly: GCF_018802605.1. Taxonomy (NCBI): domain Bacteria; kingdom Pseudomonadati; phylum Pseudomonadota; class Betaproteobacteria; order Neisseriales; family Chromobacteriaceae; genus Paludibacterium; species Paludibacterium paludis. Next base: position 691,717 of record NZ_CP069161.1, read on the forward strand.
GATTTCTCGGTATGGGAAATCTGGGGCGCGTTGCTCTATGGCGGCAGGCTGGTCGTGGTGCCCTACCGGGTATCGCGCTCGCCCGAGGCGTTCTACCAATTGCTTTGCGACGAACGGGTCACCGTGCTCAATCAGACGCCATCGGCATTCAAGCTGTTGATGGCGGCGGATCAGTCCCTCGCGCCGCAAGGGGGGCAGTTGGCCCTGCGCTACGTGATCTTCGGCGGCGAAGCGCTGGAGCCCGCCTCGCTCGCCGGCTGGGTCGACAAGTACGGAGACCTCGCGCCGCGTCTCATCAATATGTACGGCATCACCGAAACCACCGTGCACGCGAGCTACCGCCCGATCACCCGGGCCGATGTGTCGCGCACCGGCATGAGTCCCATTGGCGGCGCCCTTCCGGACTTGCGTTTTCATCTGTTCGATTCGCGGCGCCGGCCGGTGCCGCAAGGCGTGATCGGCGAGATTTACGTGGAAGGGGCCGGTGTGGCGGGCGGCTATCTGAACCGTCCCGAACTGACCGCCGAACGTTTCGTGCGCTGGGGCGACGGCGGGGTGCTCTACCGGACCGGCGACCTTGCCCGCGCTTTGCCCGACGGCAGTCTGGAGTACAAGGGGCGTGCCGATCATCAGGTGAAGGTGCGGGGATTCCGCATCGAACTTGGGGAAATCGAGTCGGCGCTGAGGGCGTCGGGAATGGCGGCCGAAGCGGTGGTGACCACTTGGCGCGACGGTTCGCACAATGATGTGCGGCTGGTGGCCTATGTGGTGCCGACCGGCTCCGGCGTGAAAATCGATGCGCTGCGCGAGGCGCTCAAGACCCGGTTGCCCGAATACATGCAGCCGGCCAGCTTCGTATTTCTCGAGGCGTTGCCGCTGACGGCGAATGGCAAAATCGACCGTCGCGCCCTGCCGGCGCCGGATCACGAGCGCCCGGATCTGGCCAGCGACTATGCGCCGCCGGTCTCGCCGGCCGAGCAGCGCTGGGCGGAAATCTGGAGCGCGGTGCTCGGGTTCGAGCGGATCGGGGTGAACGACAATTTCTTCGCGCTGGGCGGGGATTCGCTGCGCGGCGTGCAAGTGATCGCCCGGGGACGGGCGCAGGGACTGAACGCTTCGCTGGTCGATCTGTTCGAGCGTCAGACCATCGCCGAACTGGCCGCGCTTCCCGAGCTCGCGCCGGAAGAGGGCGAGCGACGCCGTGTTCGCGAGCCGTTCGATCTGATTTCGCCCGAAGACCGCGCGCGCCTGCCTGCCACCGCCATCGACGCCTATCCCTTGAGCCGCATGCAGGGCGGCATGTTCTATCACATGAACATGGCGCCGGAGTCGAATGTTTACCATTGCACCGGCACCACCCATATCCGTCTTGTCGCCCCGTTCGATGAAGAGGCCTTCCGCGAAGCGGTGCGCCGCACCGTGGCGCGCCACGATGTGCTGCGCATGTCGTTCGACCTGGCCGGGGCGAGCCAGCCCTTGCAGATCATCCACAGCGAGGCGGAATTGCCGGTGGTGGTGGAAGACCTGCGCGAACTCGGCCATGACGAGCAGGAAGCGCGCATCCGCGCGCTGCTGGAGTCGGAGCGCGTGACGCCGTTCGATCTGTCCCGTCCGACCCTGCTGCGGTTTTTCGTGCAGCTGCGCACCGACCTCTCGTTGCAGTTCACCATGACCGAGTGCCACCCGATTTTCGACGGGTGGAGCTACCACACCATGATCGTCGAGGTATTCAACCGTTACGCGGGCCTCACCGGTCTGGGGCACTTCGAGGAACCCGCGCCGCTGTCGGTCAGTTACCGCGACTTCATCGAACGGGAACTCGCGGCGGTGGCCGATCCGGCCCAGCAGGATTTCTGGTCGGACAAGCTCGAGGGCTGCACGGTGCTGCGCTTGCCGCGCCTTGCCGGCATGCGGGAACAGGGGGCGGTACCGAGCCTGAAGGCATGGCGTCTGACCTTGCCGGACGATGTGTACGCCGGCCTGCTGCGGCTGATGCACGCGGCGTCCGTGCCGATGAAGAGCGTGCTTCTCGCCGGTCACCTCAAGGTGATGAGTCTGGTGACCGGCGAAGTGGACATCCTCACCGGCATTCCCGTCAACGGGCGTCCGGAAGAGGCCGGTGGCGATCAGTTGTACGGTCTTTTCCTCAACACACTGCCGTTCCGCTTCGAGCTCTCGCGCGGCAACTGGCTCGACATGGTCAAGGCGGTATTCGCCGGTGAGTGCGAGTGCATGCCCTACCGATGCTTCCCGTTGGCGGAGATACAGCGCCGTTTCGGCAAGGAGCCCTTGCTGCCCGATGTCCTGTTCAACTACATGGATTTCCATGTGTACGACAGGCTCGACAGCCATCTCGGATTCGAGGTGGTGGAGTCGCCGGACAGCGGCGATGTCAATGAAGGCACCAACTTCGCGCTGAATGTGCATTTCCAGCATCTGACCCTGTCGTCGCGCCTGCGGCGCAACCAGGTGTCGATCCAGCTCGACTACGACGAAACCCAATTGACACGCGCGCAGATCGAGCAGTTGTCGGGGTATTACCAGGATGTGTTCGCCGCGATGGCGCACACGCCCGGACAGCGGCATTGGGCGGAGGATTTTCTGCCGCCCTTGATGCGCCGGCAGGTGCTCGATGCGTTCGCCCGCGGTCGCGAGGTCGAGCATGATCCTCTGCCGCTCGCCGCCCTGTTCGCACAGGCCGTGAGCCTGTACGGCGACAGGGAGGCGCTGTCCGACGGCACCGACACGCTCAGCTACCGACAGCTGGAGGAGCGCGCCAACCGGCTATCGCATTGCCTGAAGAGCCGGGGTGTGCGCAAGGGCGAATGCGTGGCGCTGGCGCTGGGGCGCTCTATCGATCTGGTTGTCGCGGTGCTGGCCACGATCAAAGCGGAAGCGGTGTACATGCCGGTCGATGCCGATGATCCGCGCGAACGCGTGGAGGATCTGGTGCGCGATGCCGGTGTGCGCTGCCTGGTCACATCGGCCTCCCGTTTCGGGAAACTGGAGGGCATGGCCGCGGCGGTTCTGGCGCTGGGCAGCCGCGAACTGGACGACGAGCTGGACGAGATGCCCGCCACCGCGCTGCCGGTCACCATCGATGCGTCGGCGCCGGTCTACGTGATGTACACCTCGGGGTCCACCGGCAAACCCAAGGGGGTGCTGGTGCGCCACAAGGGGGTGGTGCGGCTCGTGAAGGATGTCGGATATGCCGACTTCACCCGCCATGGCCGGATACTCATGGTGTCCAATGTGTGCTTTGACGCTTCCACCATGGAAATCTGGGGCGCCTTGCTCAACGGCGGCTTCCTGGCGATCTATCCGGATGCCCTGCCAAGCCTGCCGGTCCTGGAAACGGTGATCGCGCGCCATGGTGTTCAGACGGCGTTCCTGACCGCCTCCCTGTTCAATATGGTGGTGGATGAGCGGCCGCAGTTGCTGGCGCCGTTGCGCCAGCTGATTACGGGAGGGGAGGCGATGTCTCCCGCGCATGCGGCGAAGGTGCTGGCGCTGTTGCCCGGCCTGCGGCTCATCAACGGATACGGCCCGACGGAAAACACCACGTTCACCACCACGTACGAGGTGGCCGGGGAGGGGCTGGAAGGCGCCGGCTCGGTGCCGATCGGACGGCCCATCGAAAATACCCGGGTTTACGTGCTTGACCGGTTCATGAATCCCGTCCCGGTCGGCACGCCCGGCGAACTTTTCACCGGAGGCGACGGACTCGCGATCGGTTATCTGGGCAGCGAGACGCTGACGGCCGAGCGGTTTGTCTCCGATCCGTTCAGGCCCGGCGATGGCGAAGCGCGTCTTTACCGTACCGGCGACCGTGTCCGCTATTTGCCGGACGGATCGCTTCACTTTTTGGGTCGCATGGATCGTCAGGTGAAAATCCGCGGCTTCCGCATCGAGACCGGCGAGATCGAAAGCGTGCTGGGCGCGCACCCGGAGGTACGGCAGGCGGTGGTGCGGGTGGTCGAGGACGCGGCTGGCAAGAGCCTGGCCGCCTATGTGGTACCGGCCGCCTCGCTCGGCGGCGATCCGACTCCGCTGAAGCATTACCTCGCGAGGCGCTTGCCGGCGTACATGCAGCCTTCCCACCTGGTGTTCCTCGACAGTCTGCCGCTCACGCAGAGCGGCAAGCTCGATACGGGGCGCCTGCCGGCCCCGGTGCGCGAGGTGCGCGAGGCTTCCAGGACGCTCGCGCTGTCCAGCCGCGAAGAGCGCGATATCCAGGAAATCTGGTCCGATGTGCTGGGTATCGCGCAACCGGGACTCGACGAGAATTTCTTCGATCTGGCGGGGCACTCGCTGCTGCTGATGCGGGTGCACCAGTCGCTGCTCGCCCGCGGTTATTCCGGCGTCTCGATCATCGATCTGCTCAACTACCCGACCATTCACACGCTGGCCCGCCGCTTGCAAGGCGGCGATACGGAGGGGGCCGAGGTCGGTGCCGTCGGCAAGATCGTCGAGGAGGGCCGGCATCGCCTCGCCCGGCTGCTGAACCGCAAACAGGGACATTGAACCGCCGCACGCGGCGGGATGAACGGGAGTTTGGCAATGCAAGCACTGAATGGAGCAGAAATCGCGGTGATCGGCATGGCCGGCCGCTTCCCGGGCGCGGAGGATATCGACGCGTACTGGCGCCTTGTCGAGGAGGGCATCGAAACCATCCGCCCGTTGAACCGGGAGGAACTGACCGAGGCCGGTATTGGCGAGGAGCGTCTGAAGGATCCGGATTACGTGAATGCCGGCGCTTTTCTCGAGGACATCGAATATTTCGACGCGGGACTGTTCGGCTATTCGGCGAGAGAGGCCGAGCTGATGGATCCGCAGCACCGGCTGTTTCTGGAAACCGCCTGGCAGGCGCTGGAGCACGCGGGATGCGCTCCGGACCAGTACGAGGGCGCGATCGGCGTGTTTGCCGGCTCATCGGTCAGCAGCTACCTGGTCGAGACGGTGCGCAACCCCGATGCGTTGCGTCGCGTGGTGCTCGCGGATCTGATGTATGAAAACAACCACGATCTGCTCGCGACGCGCCTGTCGTACAAATTGAACCTGACCGGGCCCAGCGTGGTGCTCGGCACGGCGTGTTCCACATCGCTGGTGTTGATTCATTATGCCTGCCAGTCGCTGCTGGCCGGAGACTGCGATACCGCGCTCGCCGGAGGGGTGCGCGTCAGCGTGCCGCACAAGACCGGTTATGTTCACGCCGAGGGCGGCATCCTGTCGGGCGACGGCCATTGCGCGACGTTCGACGCTTCCGCGTCCGGCACCATTTCCAGCAACGGTGTCGGCGTGGTGGTGCTCAAGCGCCTGGCCGACGCGATTCGGGATGGCGACACCATCCACGCCATCGTCAAGGGCACGGCCGTCAATAACGATGGCGCGCAGAAGGTCGGCTTCACCTCGCCGTCGGTCGCAGGACAGGTCGACGTGATCAAGAAAGCGCTGGTGGCCGCCGATGTGCAGGCCGATTCGATCGGCTATGTCGAAGCGCACGGCACGGCCACGCGTCTTGGCGATCCGATGGAGGTGGCGGCCCTGACCCGGGCGTATCGCGCGTTTACCGGCCGCCGCGGGTTTTGCGCCATCGGGTCGGTCAAGGCCAATATCGGCCATACCGATTGCGCGGCCGGGGTGGCCGGTTTCATCAAGGTCGTGCAGATGCTCCGGCATGCGGTTCTGCCTCCGAGCGTGCGTTTCCGGGCGCCGAATCCGGAAATCGATTTCGCCGATTCGCCATTTTTCGTGTCGACCCGGCATCGCGCCTGGGAGGGCGAGGTGCGGCGCGCGGCGGTCAGCGCCTTCGGCATCGGCGGGACCAATGCCCACGCCATTCTCGAATCGGTCGAACCCCAGCTTGGCAAAACCGCGTCGCGGTCCTGGCAGGTGCTGTGCTTTTCCGGGAAAACCCGCGCGGCGTTGACGGCGAACCTTGCCCGGTTCCGAGACTGGCTGTCGGCGAACGACACGGTATCGCTCGCCGATGCCGCCTACACGCTGCAGACCGGTCGGATCGGCCTCGACTACCGTTGCAGCGTGGTCAGCCGCGACCGCGAGGACATGCTGGCGGCGCTGGCGCAGGAGCCGGTTGTCCAGCATTGCCGGAAAAATGACCGAGGCGTGGTGTTCCTGTTCAGCGGCCAGGGCGCCCAGTATCCGGACATGATGCGCGGTCTTTACGAGTCCGAGCCGGCCTATGCCGCTGTTGTCGACGAGTGCGCGGCGCTGCTGGCCCCGGAGCTGGGTGTCGATATCCGGGACATCGTGTTTCCGTCGGAGGACGCGGTGGCGGCAGGGGATTTGCCCCTGTACCGCACGCGCTTTACCCAGCCCGCGCTGTTCGTTGTCGAATACGCGCTGGCCAGGCTTCTGATGTCCTGGGGCGTGCGGCCCCGCGCCGCGATCGGCCACAGCATCGGCGAATATGTCGCGGCCTGCCTCGCGGGGGTGTTCGATCTGCCTTCCGCCCTCGCCCTGGTCAGCGCGCGGGCGGCGGCCATGGAGGCGATGCCGTCCGGCCGGATGATCGCCGTCGGATTGAGCGAAGCGGCGGTAAAACCGTGGTTGCGCGACGGCGTGTGCCTCGCCGCCGTCAACGCCCCGGAGCGCGTCACCTTGTCGGGCGAGAGTGGCGCGATCGGCACGCTGGAGGCCGAGCTCGAGCGCGCGGACATTGTCGTGACGCCTTTGCACACCTCACATGCATTCCACAGTTCCATGATGGACGGCTGCCTGGAGACGTTCTCCCGCGCTTTTGACGGCATTGAATTGCACGCGCCGATGTTGCCGTTTCTGTCCTGCGTGTCCGGCGACTGGATCCGGCCCGAAGAGGCCGTATCGGTCGATTACTGGCTGCGCCAGTTGCGCATGCCGGTTCGCTTTGCCGACGGAGTCGCCCGTGTGACCGGCGATGAAAGCCATGTTCTGCTCGAAGTCGGTCCCGGGCGTTCCCTGGCGACGCTCGCCGAAGAGTCGGCGGGAGAGGAAAAAACCGCCGATGTGCTGTTCTGCGTGCGGGAAATGAAACGTCACACCGCCGATGACGCTTTCCTTTACGGCACAATCGGCAAACTCTGGAGCCTTGGAGTAAAAATCGATTGGCGGGCGTTCCATCGCAATGAGCCGCGCCGCAAGATTCCCTTGCCGACGTATTCGTTCCAGCGTCAGCGTTATTGGCTTGACCGCCCCGCCGCGCCGGATCGGCATTCCGCCCCTCTGCCATCCGGTGCGCGTCTGCCGATGGCCGACTGGTTCTACCGACCCGTCTGGCGGCAGGCGACCCGTCCGGCGCCGGCCTCGCTTCAGGCGAAGCACACCTGGCTGGTGTTGTGCGACGGGCTGGGCGTGGGGCGCCAACTGTCGCAGGCGCTGCGTGCCGCCGGGCACTCGGTCTGGCAAGTCTGGCCGGGGCGGACGTTCCGGGTCGTGGGGGATCGGAGGGTCCAGATTCCGTATGGCAACGCCACCGCGATCGGGCAATTGTTCGCGTTTCTTCACGCCCAGGGCGCGTTGCCCGACCGCATCGCGGATTGTCTCGGGGTGACGCCGTTCCCCAGAAAAAACGCCCGTGCCCGCGGCACGCATTTCGAAGTCCTGCTGGCCATTGCCCGCGCGTTCACGCAAACGGCTCCGGACGCCTCGGCGGATCTTTTTTTGGTATGCACGCATCGTTACGACGTGACCGGCAGCGACCGGATCGATCCGGCCAAGGCGCTGCCCGGCGGCGCATGCCGCGTGATTCCCCGCGAGTTCGCCCAGATACGCTGCAAGGAAATCGACATCGCCCTGCCGGCCCGCAGCCGTTTCGTGCCGGCGAGGTTTTTCGATATCTCGCCGCTGGTCGCCGAGTTGCTGTGCGGCGACGGCGACAGCAGCGTCGCGCTGCGGGGCCGTGGCCGGTATGTGCAGAGCATGGAGGCCGTCTCTCTGGATGAGCCGGCGCCTGTGCCCCTCTTCCGTGAGCAGGGGGTGTATGTGATCACCGGCGGTTTTGGCGGTATCGGCGCAACGGTGGCGCGGCATCTGGCCCGGAACTATCAGGCCCGGCTGATCCTGATCGCACGGGGCGACGTTCCGCCCGAGGCGGAGTGGGATGCCTGGCTTGCCGAGCATGACGCGTCCAACGAAAAATCCCGGCGCATCCGCTTGCTGCGGGAATTGCACGCCATGGGCGGCCGTGCGCTGGCCATCGCCTCGGACCTGTCCGATATTCACGCCCTCAAACGCGCGCTGGTCCGGGCCGAGAGGGTTTTCGGGACCGTCAACGGCGTGTTTCATTCCGCGGGCGTGGCCGACGGCGCACTGATCCAGCGGCGCACCGCCGCCGATTCGGCTGCCGTGTTCACGCCCAAGGTCGGCGGCAGCGAAGCGCTGGCGCATGCCTTGCGCCGCCACACGCTCGACTGCTTCGTGCTGTGCTCGTCGCTGGCCTCGCACATCGCGCCGCTTGGCCAGGCCGCCTATTGCGCGGCCAACGCCTTCCAGGATGCGTTCGCGCATCGCGGCGCCGCGGCCGGCAAAACGCGCTACCTCTCCATCGGCTGGGACTCCTGGCGGGAAGTGGGTATGGCGGTCGACAGTCTCGGCGCCGACCGGCTGGACGCCATCCGTCACGGCTTGCTTCCCGAAGAGGGCATCGCTGTGCTGGAACGGACCCTGGCCAGTGGTCTTGCGCATTGCGTCGTTTCCACGCGCGGTTTGCCGTTGCCGTCGGAGGAGGAACGACCGGAGCCATCCACGGAAACCGCGGACACGGAAGCGCCCTCCGGCCGTTTCTACCATCCCCGTCCGGACCTTCCGTCGGGGTTCCTGGCGCCGCGCGACGAGATCGAGTCGTGCATACAGAGGATCTGGCAAGACAAGATGGGGGTGGCGCCGCTGGGCATCGACGATGATTTCTTCGAACTGAACGGGCATTCGCTAATGGCCGTGCAGATCGTTGCCGAGATCAAGCGGCAACTCGATGTGCGCTTGCCCACCGGCCTCATATTCGATAACCCGACCATCGCCAAACTGGCCGACTGCGCCCGGTCGCGGCTCGGGAAAACCGGTGTCGGCGATGCGCGCGCCACAAGCGAGGTGAAACTGTGAATACACTGCTGACGCCGTTCCCCGTGGCGACGGACCGGGCCGACGGAGCCCCGCCCGACACGGTATTGCCGCTGGGCTACGCGCAATTGTGCTTCTGGTTCGTGTATGCGGCGCTGGGCGAGACCGCCAACAATCTGTCGCGCACCCTCCTTGATGGAGAGCTCGACATCCAGAGGCTGGAGCGCGCCTTCAACCTGTTGATCGAGCGGCATGACTCGCTTCGGGCGAGCATCCCGGACTGGAATCCGGTGCAGCGGATCCGGGAGCACACACCGTTCGATCTGCCTGTTCAGGACGTGTCGACGCTGGATGAAGCGCCGCGCGCCGCGGTGATCGGCAAGGTTTCGCATGCGCTGATCGCCTCCCCGTTCCGGCTCGACGAACCTCCCCTGTTGCGCGCGCGCCTGTTCCGTCTCGCCCCCCGGCAGCATCTGTTGCTGCTGTGTTTCCCGCACATCGTCGCCGACGGCGGCGCGGTGCACCTGTTCGAGCGGCAATTGATCGAGTGCTACGAGGCGCTGTTCCGTGGCGAGCGGCGCTTGCCCGGTCGCGCCGATACCCTGCAGATCGGCCGGTTCGCCGTTGCCGAGCGTGATCGCAACCGACTTTGCGGCGCGGCGGCGGAGACGTTCTGGCGCAAGCGGCTGGCCGGCCATCCGTATGCGCGTTTTCCCGAAAGGATGCTGGCACGCGGCGAGCGGATCCTCCACAGCCGCTACATGGCGTTTCCGGAAGGCGCGCTGGCCGCCCTGACCGGGCTCGCCCACCGTCACAAAGCCACATTGCAGATGGGATTGATTGCGGTCGTTGGGAGCGCGATTCACCGGGTGACCGGCCAGGCCCGCTTCACGGTCAACTCCGTCCTGGAAAACCGCGAGGAACCGGGAACCGATGCCCTGATGGCGCCGTTGCTGGGGGTGATGCCGGTGCCGATGGCGATGGAGGGCGGCATGACATTCGACGCGCTGCTCGGCCGGGTGCGCGAGTTCGTGCTCGAGGCCTATGAGCATCGCGACTGCCCGTGGAGCATCCCGGTCGGCTTGCTCGCCGAACAGCGCTGGCGGTCGAGTCCGCGTTTGCGCGTCGCGGGCGTGCGCGCGGCCGGCTGGCTGATGGCCAGGGTGTTTCGCAAGGCCCGGCTCTATCCGCGATTTCTCGCCGATTATCTGTTCATGGAGCCGTTTCCTCCCAAAGGATGGCGGCGTGGCGACCGTACCGCCTTTCACGGTGTTCCGGATCCGGTCATCAACGTGAACATGCTGCAAAGCGCCTTCAAGCGGGACACCGAGTCGGAACAGAATGCGTCCGGGCTGAAGGCTCGTCCGTTGAATAGCCCGACCCAATACACGCTGGACGAAGAATGTCCGGGCCAGTGGGAGGATGACACCATCAATATTTATATCGTCGACACGGGCAACGGCACGCCTTCCTTGCGCGTAACGTGCGCGAACCTCAATGCCGAAGGCGTTGCGGCGCTGCTTGCCGCGCTTTCTGATGTGCTCGGGTATCTCTCGCGCAATCCGCATCTTCCCATCAATCTCATGGATCGCTAGCACCTATGGACATGGCACCACACGACCCGGTCATCGAATTCAACGGCGTGACCAAGCGTTTCAAGGATCTGACCGCCGTCAACAATGTGTCGCTGGAAATCGGCCGTGGCGAGTTTGTCGCCTTGCTCGGGCCGAACGGGGCGGGCAAAACCACGCTCGTGGAAATGATCGAGGGGTTGAGCCGGCCGGACGAGGGCACTATCCGCCTGCTTGGCAAGAGTTGGGACAAGGACGAACGGTATTTGCGCCCCCGCCTGGCCGGGGTGCTGCAAGAGCCCCTGTTCATCGGCAAGCTCAGGGTCGAGGAGACCGTCAATCTGTTCGGCAGTTTTTACCGGCGGCCGCGCAGCCGCACCGGCGAAGTGCTGGAGCTGGTCGAGTTGACCGCTAAACGCCGCGCGTTGGTGGAAGGGTTGTCGGGCGGCCAGCGGCAGCGGCTGGCGCTGGCCATCGCCATGTTGAATGAACCGCAGATCATGATCCTCGACGAACCGACCACGGGGCTGGATCCCCAGGTGCGGCGCGGCACATGGGAAATCCTGCGCAGACTGAACAAGGAAAGCCGCTCGACGATGATTCTCACCACCCATTACATGGAGGAGGCGGAATTCCTGTGTGACCGGATCTGCATCATGCACCAGGGAAAAATTCTCACCCAGGGCACGTTGTCGCAACTGCTGCAGACGCATGAGCCGGGCGAGATCGTCGAATACCGGGTTCGCAATGAAAGCGCCTGCGATGAACTGAAAAACAGCGACAACGTGATCAGTTACAGTTACGACCGCGAGTCCGCCAAGGCCCGCATCCTGGTGCACAACGGGTCGGATTTTCTGTTCCGTCTGTCGGCCTTCGTTCGCGAGCGCAAGGTCGACATCGACGAAATCATCGTACGCAAAAAAACACTGGACGATTTGTTCCTGTCTCTGGCCGGTCGAGGTTTCCATGAATAACGCTCTGATCAATCTTGTCGCGGTGCAATTCCGCCAATATTTCCGCGAGCCGCAAATCCTGTTCTGGTCGTTCGGTTTCCCGTTGCTGCTGGTATGGCTGCTCGGCGTCTCGTTCTCCGATGACAGCGTGAAGGAACGGGTGGTGGGGATCGTGCTGCCCGCCAATCAGGTGGCCGCGCAGGCGGATATCAGGGCCTGGGCCGCGCGCATCGAGGGCAAGGAGCATACCCTGCCATCGGTGGTCAATGCCGGCGATGTCAAGCGCAGCCACCTGATCACAGTGAAATTCCGCTTTACGTACTACAACAGCCGCGAGGAAGTGGTGCGCGGGTTAAAGCGCGGGGATGTCCAGGTTTTCGTCGAGCCGGATGCCGCCTCGGGCAAACGGGTGTATTACCTGGATCCGCAAAACAGCGAGGCGATGCTGACGTATTTCTTCCTGGGCGACGATCCGGGCGGTTTGTCCCGGGCGATCGCCAAGGACATGTCGGTGCTGGAGGGCCCGGGTCTGCGCTATATCGACTTTCTGGTGCCGGGACTGATCGCCATGGCCATCATGGAAACCTGCCTGATCTCGGTCGGCTGGGCGCTGGTCGATAAGCGCGTGACCAAGGTCACCCGGCAGATGCGCATCACGCCGATGCGCAAGCACGATTTCCTCGCGGCGCACGTGCTGGCCTGCTTCGTGTTCAGTTTCATGGAGATTCTGGCCATTTACCTGTTTGCGCAGAACTACTTCGACGTTCATGCGCAAGGGGGCATACTTCCCTTCATCGTGCTGATCGTCGCGGGCAATCTGTGCTTTGCCGGCATTTCGATCCTGGCCGCCTCGCGCGCGCTCAAGGCCCAGACCGCCAGCGGGTTGCTCGAAGTGACCATCCTGCTGCTGGTGGTGTTCTCGGGGATTTTCTTCAGTTACAAGCATTTCCCCGACTGGATGGTGTCTGTCATCGAAGTGCTGCCACTGACCATTCTGGCCGATGCGATGCGCAAGGTCTTTGTCGAAGGCGCCGGTGTTGTCGATGTCGCGCAGGCGGCGGTCGTCCTGACGCTGATGGGACTGGGGTCGTTCCTGGCGGGGTTGCGGGTGTTCCGCTGGTACTGAGTGCAAGGAGAGCCATCGCGCTTGATGATTGAATAATCAGCGTTTCTGTCGATGTTGTACGAATAGCAGGTGTGGTACAGTCGGACAATTCTCAAACAGGGCCGGAATGCGCATCGCATCGCGATACACAGCCTGCCCGGGACTTGACGCCGATAATGAACGTACTGCTGGTGGAGGACGATCTGGCCCTCGGGGAGGCGCTCGGTCAGGGCTTGCGCCTGGCCGGCCTGCGCGCCGTGTGGGTGCGCAGGCTGAAAGACGCGCGCGCGTTCCTGTCGTCCGAGACCCACGATGCCTTGCTGCTGGACCTTGGGCTCCCCGACGGAGAAGGACTCGATCTGTTGCGCGAACTGCGCGCGAAAGGCAATGCCCTGCCCATCATCGTCCTCACTGCTCGCGATGACCTGCCAAGCCGTCTTGCCGGGTTACGCGAGGGGGCCGACGATTATCTGGTCAAGCCGTTCGCGATTCCGGAACTGCTCGCGCGCCTGCAGGCGGTGACGCGGCGCAGCTGCGGCTTCGTGTCATCGGTGTGGCAGATCGGCTCCCTGGTGGTCGATACCGACACACGCAACGTGACGATCGATGGCGAGCCGGTGGTGTTGTCGCCCTCCGAGTTCGCTCTGTTGCTCGAGCTGGTGCGCAAGGCCGGCAAGGTGGTGAACCGCGAGCATCTGGTCGGACACCTGAACTGCGAATCGGACAATGCCCTTGAAGTGCATGTCCATAACCTGCGGCGCAAACTCGGCAGCGACCGGGTGCGCACGGTTCGCGGTGTCGGTTACCTGTTGCCCAAACCCTGAGGGCGACGATGGCATTCTCCCGCGGTCGTTCATTATATCGACGTCTGGTCTGGACAAGCCTTGCGTCCATTGTCGCCATCTGGTCCTTGCTGCTGATCTGGTTTTACTGGGAAGTGACGCGTGTCGGCACCGGATTTTTCGACCGGGACCTGAGCAATCTTGCCGGTACCGTGGCGGCGGTCTACAGCACGGATGTCGGCGAGCCTGGCCGCTCGCATGTCATCGAACGGCAGATTTTCCAGTTCAGCCGTTCCTATTCGAATTCTCCGTTGCTCGAGCACGAGTTCGCCTATCGCATCGTCGCGCCGACGGGGCCTGCGCTTGCCCAGTCCGGTGTCTGGCCGGTGCCGGGCAATCCCGAACCCGGCGCTCCGCCGGTCAACCGCGGACGCTGGCGGGTGGTTTCCGCCCAGAGCGAGAACCGCGCGATCACCGTGCAGATCGCCATCGAGCGCGGTTTCGTGCAGCGTGCCCAGGCGGAGATTCTGGTGTTTTTCCTGTTGCCCCTGCTGGTGACATTACCGGTCATGATTGTGTTGCTGCAGTTGGGCTTCGGACGCGCGCTATTGCCGCTGAACAATCTTGCCCGGGCCATTTCCGAGCGCAACCCCTCCTCGACTCAGCCGTTGGCGAGTCCCGATTCGGCCTACCGCGAACTCGCGCCGGTATTTACCTCGGTCAACGTGCTGCTCTCCCGGCTGGCCTCCTATCGCGAGGGCGAGCAGCGTTTTTTTGCGGATGCGGCGCACGAGATGCGCACGCCGCTGGCGGCGCTGGGGGCTCAGATCCATCTGCTGGAGCAGGCCGCCTCCGAGCAGGAGCGTTCCGACATCGCCGCCCGGTTGCAAGAGAGTCTGTCGCGTTGCGCCGAACTGGTGGGCAAGCTGCTGGCGCTGTCGCGGCTCGAATCCGAGTCGACCCGCTCGCACGTGCAGATCTTTGATCTTGCCGTTCTTGCCCGCGAAGCGCTGGCCCGGCACGCCCCGCATGCCATCGCATGCGGGATGGACATCGCTTATGAGGGGGCGGATACCGTGCCGTACGCGGGGGACGCCATCGCGCTGGACAGTCTGCTGGACAATCTGCTCGACAATGCCATCCGGTATTGTCCGCAAGGCTCGGCAATCCGGCTGGAGGCGGAGGAGGGATTTCACTGTGTGCGTCTGGCGGTATACGACGACGGGCCGGGCATTCCGCCCGAATGGCGCGAGGAGGCGCTAAAACGGTTCGTCCGCTTGCCGGATACGTCCGCCACCGGCAGCGGACTGGGACTGGCGATCGTTAAGCGGGTGGTCGAGTTGCATGGAGGTTCGCTGCTCCTTGGCGACGGCTTGCATGGCCGCGGTCTGGGCGTGGAAATCCGCCTGCCGGCCGCCGGAGTCAACGCGCCGCCGGTGCTTCCCGGGCCAGGCAGCGGGTAACCAGACCCTTGTCCGCCAGGGCAAAGGCAACCCGGTGCACATCGCCCTGCCGATGGCGGTCCGACAGCGTGGTGGCCAACCGCAGGCTGATTTCTCCCCGATCGGGATCCAGATCCTCCGCGACGGCGTCCAGGAACTCGAAGTAGCGACCCACGGTGGGGTAGAGCGCCTTGAACAGACTCTCTTTCGCAGAAAACACCAGCGTGGTCCAGATCTCGCTGCCTAGCGCGGCCCCCAGTTCCCGCTCCCGGGCGGTGGCGATGTGCGGCGCGATCGACCGGGCGGTGTCGGCCGGCATGGTCAGTTCGAGGTCGATGCCGACGCCGGTCAGCGAACCGGCCGGCGCGGCAATCGCCACGGCCAATCCGTGGCAATGGCTGATCGATCCGAGGTAGCCACCGGGCCAGCATGGCGCCCGATGACGGCCGACGGCCAGATCGGCCGTCCCTGTGTACCCGCAACGGCGCAAGGCTTCGCGGGCGCACCATCGCCCGGCGGCGAACTCCACCCGGCGCTTGAGCACGGCGCCGGACAATGCCTCCGGCAAGGGAGCGTGGGGCGGTGTCAGCGCCGTCAGCATGGTTTCGTCGATCGTGTAGCGCAGCGAAGCCTGCCGCAGCGCGGCGCAGGCTGGCGGCAAGCGGCTCAGGGCGGCTTCGAGGCCATCAAGTTCGCAGGCAGTGTCAAGGCTCATTTTTTCGGGTCGGGTTGTTGTGGATCCCAGCCGCCGCCCAGGGCGGCGATCAGTCTGACGGCGGCCTGCAAGTGCTCCTTGCGGCTGAGCAAGGCATCCTGTTCGGCTTGCAACTGGGTCAATTGTACCGTCCATTCGCCGCTGCCCTGAAGCAATCCCGCCTGCCGCGAATTCTGCGCGGCCGCAAGCTGCCGTCGCGCGAGGTCGCTCTGGCGCTGCCGCGTATCGTACTGGGTCTGGGTCTGCATGATCGCCGCCAGACCGTCCTCCACTTCATATACCGCCTGAGTGATGGCGCCATGCCAGGCCGCGTATTGTTCGCGGGTCGCCGAGCGGCTGCGCTCGGCTTCCTGACGCAGCCTTCCCCCATCAAACAGCGAGACGGCGATTTGTGGCATCAGCGACCAGGCCAGGACATGGCTCTTGCGCAATCCCGCCCAACTGCCGGCATTGATGCCCACGTTGCCGATCAGGTTCAGGGCCGGCCAGCGGGCCGCTTCGGCCTCGTCGGCCCGTGCCCTGGCGGCGTTATAGCGGGCTTCGGCCGCCGCCAGGTCAGGGCGCCGCTGCAACAGTTGCGCTGGCAATTCGCTGCCGATTTCCGGCAGCGTCAACTGGTCGACCGGCAGGGCGGGAGGCAAGCGGCACTCATCCGGCATCTGGGCGGCGAGCAAGCACAGGCTGCGCTCGACTTTCTTGAGCGAGTCGGTGTGCTGGGTGACCTGCAGCGCGCTCTCGGCGGCTTCGCGTTCCTGATCCCGGATCTTGTTGCCGCTCGTCAGCCCGGCTTTTTGTCTTGCCTGGGCACTTTGCCAGACGCGCTGG
Source organism: Paludibacterium paludis (assembly GCF_018802605.1). Taxonomy (NCBI): domain Bacteria; kingdom Pseudomonadati; phylum Pseudomonadota; class Betaproteobacteria; order Neisseriales; family Chromobacteriaceae; genus Paludibacterium; species Paludibacterium paludis. Next base: position 708,164 of record NZ_CP069161.1, read on the forward strand.
CGCAGGTCGGCCGCATGGCGTAGCCGTGATTCGCTGGCGATGAGTTCCGCGCGCGTCATCCACAATTCCGCCGTTTGCCGGGCGAGGCTCAGCCGCAAGGCCGATTCGTCAAAGCGGGTCGCCTGATAGTTCGCTTTGCCGGCCCGCACGACCGCGCTGACCTTGCCGCGCAGATCGAGTTCATAGGAGAGATTGAACTGGCTGGCGTAGCGCCGGCTCGGATTGGGCGTGTCTTCGCTCAGTTCTCCCAGATCGTACCGCGACAGCTTGCGCCGTTCCATGGACTGCTGGAATCCCACCGTGGGGTAGCGTTCCGCTTCGGAGACGCCCAGTTCCGCCGCCGCCGCATCCTGGCGGGCGAGGCTGACGGCCAGATCGGTATTACCGGCCCAGACCCGGGCGATCCATTCATTCAGCCCCCGGTCGCCGAACATGGCCCAGGCTTGCGAACCCATCGGAGCGTTGCCGGGCAGTGGCGCGCTGAATTGGGCGGGCAGCGCCGGCGCAGGCCGGGGGGGCGTGTTCTGGGCGCAAGCCGCCAACCCCAGACACAGCGCGAGGGTGACAGGTCGATTCATGATTTTCCCGCTCCGTCTTGACGAACGATCCGGACGATCACGCGTTGGCCGATGCGCAGCTGGGGCGCTTCGACGGACAGGACGCATTCGATGATGCGCATGTCCTGCTTTTCGTTGGGATCATCGGTTTCCGGCCGATTGCCGAACACTTGCCCCAGGCGCAGCACGCGAGCCTTGTAGGTTTTCTTGTCATCGGCCTCGAGCGTGACCTCCGCGGCCTGCCCAGGTTGCACCGAGTTGACAAAACGTTCCTCGAGGTCGGCGCGGATGATGCGCGGACCGTTCGGCGCGAACTGAAACAGCGGGGTCACGTTGAGCGTCGAGGTACCGTCGCCCGGCTTGGCCTGGCGGCGGATGATGCGGCCGTCCTGCGGCGCCCTGACCACATGGCGTTCCACTTCCAGCTGGCTGGCCGCCATCTGGGCGTCGGCCACGGTCAGCGCGGCTTTTTGCTTGTCGAGTTCCGAGATGGCGAGGTTCACCTGGTCGCGCGCGTTGTCCTTGTCCTGGCGCGATACTTCGTCATCGCCCGGCAGGCTTTCGACACGCCGCAGCTCCCGCTGGGCGATGGCCAGTTTGGTTTGCGCGAGCTTCAATTCCTCGCGCGCCGCCTGCTGCTCCCGTTCGCGGACCTTGTGCGCGAGCATGGCCTCCCGGTCATCGATGCGGGCGAGCACCTGGCCGGTTTTGACCTCGGCGCCTTCCTCCACTTCGACCTGACGGACAATGCCGGGACGCGGCGCGGCAATGTTGATGATACCGCCTTCGATGCTGACGCTGCCCTTGGCCACCGCGGCCCAGGGCGACACGATCGGCGCTTTGGTTTTTTCCGGTTCCGAGCAGCCCGTCAGCAGTACGGCGACGAGTACGGCGGCCGATAAAGGATGAATGAAAGTCTGAGTGTTCATGCGGTAGTCTCCGGGATATGGCTGGCGCGCTGGTCTTTGACGACGCGTCCGTCTTCCAGGGTGATCACGCGGTCGGCGTGCTTGATCAATCGGTTGTCATGGGAAACGCCCAGCACCGTGGTGCCCCGGGTTCTGGCGATTTCATGCAGCAGGCTGACAACGATCTGGCCGTTCTGGCCGTCCAGCGCGCTGGTGGGCTCATCGGCAAAGAGAAGGCGCGGGCGTTTGACCAGCGCGCGGGCAATGGCGACCCGCTGCTTTTCTCCGCCGGACAATTCCAGCGGGCGAAGCTGCATGCGCGAGCCGAGCCCGACCATCTCCAGGGCTTCTTTGGAGCGTTGCCGGGCCTCGTCGGCATGAATCTTTGGCCCGTAGTTCAAAGGCAACATGACGTTTTCCTGGGCGGTCAGCGCGGCGAACAGATTGAAGCCCTGAAAAATGAAACCGCAGTTTTCCAGGCGGAAGGTATCGAGCTGGGAAGCGGTCAGTTTGCTCAACTCGATGCCCAGCGCGTGCACGGTCCCGTTATCCGGCGCGAGCAGGCCGGAGAGCGCCGACAAGAGGGTACTCTTGCCGGAACCGGACGGTCCGATGATCATGGTCAGCTCGCCGGGCAGAATCGACAGCGAAATGTCGAACAGCACCTGCTGGCGGGTTTTGCCGCTGGAAAAGGAGCGGTCGATGTGTTCGGCGACGATCGAGGGTGTCGTGGACATGGTGGCTCCTGTCAGCGCAACAAAGTGAAAGGCTCGGCCTGGTTGAGCGCGCGCAATGCGGCCAGACCCGACAGCATGGCGATGCCAAGCACCAGGATGCCGGTGGCGATGCAGCCTGCCAGAGGCGTTTCCAGCGGGATGTAGGCCGCTTTGGCCACCATGATGAGGATGGAGCCGACCACGGCGGTGATCAACAGGCCGACCACGCCCACCCAGAAGGACTGTTCGAGAACCACTCCGCGCAAGGAGGAGGTGGAGACTCCGAGTGCCCTGAGCGTGGCGTATTCGCGCAGTGCCGCGACAATCGCTCCCATCAGGGTCTGACTGGTGATAACGATGCCGACCAGCAGGCCGAGCGTCGACGAAAACAGAAACCCCGATCCCGCCCCCGATTCGAACAGCCAGTAGCCTTGCGACTGGGTCGAGAACTCCTCGGACGTCCAGACCTGGAACGGTTTGAAGCTGCCTTTGGGCTGCAGCAGGTCGCGCACGGCTTCCGCGTTCTCGGGGTTCTTGAGTTTGATCAGGAAGTATTCGGTATTGTCCTTGCGCAGGCTCGGATCCAGCTTGCGCGCGGTGGCCAGCGAGGCCAGCACGTTGGCGCTGCCCATGGAGCGCATGCCGTTGACCGTGCCGACAACCTTGACACGCTTGCCCATCAGTTCGGTCGTGTCTCCTACCCGCACACCGAGTTTGTCCAGATCGGCGATATCCACGAGGATGCTGTTAGGCTCGTCCAGAAGCTGGCGCAGGCGCGGCGTCAGCAGATTGGAGAACGTCATCGAGTCAGGCGACGGGCTGATGCCGATCAGCACGGCGATCAGTTTGCCGCCGGTCGGGCGAAGCCAGTCTCCGCCGGTCCAGGTCAGACGTTCGACCCGGGTGACTTCGGGGTGCATGCGCAGGCTGTTTTCCACTTTGGTGCTGATGGGACGGGCGAGGTCGACACTTTGCGTGCCGGGGTAGCCGGCCCAAAGATCGGCGCCCGAGCGATCGATATACACGGCCACCGAACTGAACATGCCAAGCAGCAGGCTCATCTGGATTTGCACCAGCAAACCGGCAAAGGCGACCGCGAGCGTCGCCGGCAGGAAGCGGCGCCATTCGTAAATCAGCGAAGATCGGGCGATGGAAACCATGGCTCAGTCTCCATGCGCGAAGGCGTGGTCGGCAGGGGCTGAAGCGCGATGCCGTAAAAAGCGGTTCATATCGGACTCCGGGTTATGGGTTGTGCCCAGTTTGCCGGAGTTAGCTTAGTGTTTCCTGAGTTGTTTATGCAATTGTATTATCCGTCGGTGAGATGCCGTCATGATGGCCGGACACTGTCCAACCGGGGCGTGACGAAAAAATGGCGGGACGATCCGGGCTTAACGGTACCGCCGGTATCTCTCGTTTCCTTCCCTTTATTCCCTCGGAATCTGCGCCTTGTTGCAACAAAACCCGACCTGTCATCATATTGAATTGACATGACTTAGTCATGGCTGTTTCCATGTCCGATCAGAATCGTCAAGGACAAGACGACCGGGATTTCATTCGGCAATGAGGAAATCTTCATTATGCCGATGTCGCCGGGCGTACCGGTCTTGCCTGCTGTGCCACGGTTTTTACCCTCGCGGGTTTGCGCCGATTGCCGCGGCGACCGGGTGCTTGAACGGCGTATGCCGATGATCGTGACGCCAATCAGGCCGCCGGTCATGCGAGGCGATGCCGGTTTGGCTAACAATCAGCCCTGATGGAGGAGTTCGTATGCATGTCGTGCCGCCTCAGCCGGATAGTGCCGCCGGCATTGATTTTTCCCGCTTCTCGTCGCTGGGGCACATGGTGGCCGACAGTGCCGCCCGCTTCCCGCAGCGCAGCGCTTTTCACAATATGGGGCGGGATCTGAGCTACCGCGAACTGGACAGGTTGTCGGCGGCCATGGCCGCCTACCTGACCGGCTCGCTGGGGCTGCAAAAAGGCGACCGAATCGCCCTGATGATGCCCAATCTGCTGCAATACCCGATCGCCTTGTACGGAGCGCTGCGCGCCGGCCTGGTGGTGGTCAACGTCAATCCCCTGTATACCGCCCGGGAACTGGAACACCAGCTCAAGGATTCGGGCGCCCGCGTCATCGTCATCCTGGAAAACTTTGTCCATGTGCTGGAGGAGGTCAGAGCGCGCACCCCGCTCGAGCAGGTGCTGGTGACGGCGATGGGCGATATGTTGCCGGCGCCCCGGCGCTGGCTGGTCAATGCGGTCGTGCGCCATGTCAAACAAATGGTGCCGGCCTGGTCGCGTTCCGGAACCGTGCCGTTCCTGCGAGCCTTGGCCCGGGGCGGACGGCTGCGCGGACGGGATGCGGATGTCGCGCCGCACGACATGGCCTTTTTGCAGTACACGGGAGGGACGACCGGCGTTTCCAAAGGCGCGGTGCTGACGCACGGCAATCTGCTGGCCAATGTCGAGCAGGCCCACTCGGTGCTCGGCGAGCCGTTGGGCGAGGAGGGAGCGGTATTCGGCACGCCGCTGCCGCTCTACCACGTGTTTGCGCTTACGGTGAATTGTCTGCTGGTGACCCGTATGGGAGGCACGAGCGTCCTGATCACCAATCCGCGCGATATCCCGGCTCTGGTCAAGGAGCTTGGCAAACATCGGATCGGTTGCCTGACCGGCGTGAACACCCTGTTCAATGCGCTGGTCAACGATGCGGGTTTTGCCCGTCTCGATTTTTCTCACTGGAAAGTGGCGGTGGGGGGCGGGACGGCGATCCAGCAAGCGGTGGCGGAGAAATGGCAGGCCATTACCGGCCTGCCGCTGGTCGAAGGCTACGGCCTGACCGAAACCTCTCCGCTGATTTCGGTCAATCCGGTCCGCCTTGGCCGCTATACCGGCACGGTGGGCGTGCCGGTGCCGGGCACGATCGTGACTTTGCGTGACGATCAGGGAAAGGATGTCGCGCATGGCAGTCCTGGCGAGCTGTGCGTCAAAGGGCCGCAGGTCATGCAAGGCTACTGGGGACGGCCGGAGGAGACCGCCAAGGTCTTTCATGCGGACGGTTTTTTCACGACGGGCGACATCGCGGTCTGGACCGCCGAGGGTTATCTCAAACTCGTCGACCGCAAGAAGGACATGGTGCTGGTCTCCGGCTTCAATGTGTATCCGAACGAGGTGGAGGATATCGTGGCGCGGCATCCGGGGGTGCAGGAGGTGGCCTGCATCGGCGTGCCGGACGACCGCACCGGCGAAGCCGTGAAAATCTTCGTGGTCAAGCGCGACGCCGCATTGAATGAAGCGGATCTGATCGAGCATTGCCGACAGTTTTTGACCGCCTACAAGGTGCCGCGCCAGGTCGAGTTCCGCGATGAACTGCCCAAATCCAATGTCGGCAAGATTCTGCGCCGCAGTCTGCGGGATCCCGCGCCGTCCGCGGCGAGCTGAGGGGAAGAGTCATGAGTCGCACATGCCTCTTTTGCGAGATCGTGGCCGGGCGTTTGCCGGCCAGTGTGGTGCTTCAGGACGAGGCGTGCCTGTGCCTGATGGACATTCATCCGGTCGGGCGCGGTCATGCGCTGGTGATCCCGCGGCGTCACGCCGCCCGGTTGCATGATCTGCCGGCCGGTGAGCGCGAACACCTCTTCGGCGTTGCCGAGCGGATCCTCGCCGCCGAGCAACGGGTCGGGCTGGCGCGGGACGGCGCCAACCTCCTGCTCAATGATGGCAGCGCCGCCAATCAGCATATTCCGCACATGCATATTCACCTGATCCCGCGTTCTCGCGGCGATGGATTGCGCGTGATGGGCCGGTTCGCCGCCCGTATGCTGAACATGTTCGGCCTCCGCCAGCGTCGTGATGTCCTGGACGCTCTGGCGAGACAGCTGGCGGCGGACATGGCGGATCGGAAGGGATAACGCCGGGCCGGTTTTCTTCCCTGCCTTTCGCTTGTCCGTATCGTGAACCGGTCTTGGAGCTTAGCCGGCCTGTCGGGGCCGAACGTCAACCGCGCGTGCCAGTCGCGCGCGTCTTTGCCATGCCCGCGAAAAACGATCGGGTATCGGCGCCAACATTTTCCTGTGTATAACCCGATGACAGCGGTTTTTCTCTTTCTTTTCCCAGGAGGCGGTGATGCGGCGGAGTGGGCGAGTCTGGCAATCGGAATGTTACCGGTCTGTTTGTCGATAGCATTTGTGTTTTTCAATGTTGATGCCATAACAAAAATAGATGTATAAACCGAATATTTTGTTACTATAGCTACAAATTCGTCATTTGTTCGATTGTGAGATTGTTTCTTGTGTGGTCTTTCATGGGGTGACGCGTTTGTGGCTTCGGTTTGCGGGAGCTGTCGGTTTGGATAGGCATTGCCTATGGTTGCCGGTCACGGCATTCGATGGGTGATGTGTTGCTGGACTGGTATTCGTTGGGTCGGTGTCATGCTGCACCAGTAAGGATTGTCATGAGTATGAAAACATCTTCGCCGCACGCTCACGGAAAGCCCGTCCGGACTGTCCGCCGTCCCCTCATGCAAGCCCTCGAACCGCGGCTGATGTTCGACGGGGCGGTGGCCGCCACGGTCGCCGATGCGCACACCGACGCCCCGCATGCCGCCGAGCGCGCGCTTTCTCCGGGATTTCTGGCGCCCGAGCGCCATGCCGAGAAAGTGGCGGACAAGGTCGCGGCCTTGCTCGCGCCGGCCGAACCGCCCAGGCAGGTGGTGTTCATCGAATCCAACGTCGCCAACTACCAGACGCTTGTCGCGCAGGTGCTGGCCGGCATGGAAGTGGTGGTGCTCGATGCCGGCAAGGACGGATTGAGCCAGATCGCCGAGTGGGCCCGGAACCATCATGGCTATGCCGCGATTCATATCATTTCCCATGGCGGCGCGGCGGATCTGATGCTGGGCAGCAATGAACTGACCACGGCCCGGCTGGACAGCCGCCAGGGCGATCTGGCCACGATCGGCCAGTCCTTGCGGGCGGGTGGCGACATTCTTCTTTATGGCTGCGATATCGGCGCCGGCGGCAGCGGAGCGGCTTTTGTCAGCGCGCTGTCCCGCTACACCCGCGCCGATGTGGCGGCCTCCACCGATGCGACGGGAGCGGCCCGGTTGGGCGGCGACTGGACGCTGGAGCGCAGCAGCGGAGCCATCGAGGCGGATGCTCTGCATTTCAGTTACGAAGCCCTGTTGGCCAGGCCATCGACGGGGGTCACGGATTTTGTTGACTATAGCTCGCCAGTCAACAGCAATGTCAGTGGCTCAGTCATCAGTGCCACCAGTATTTTGGGGTGGGACGGTTCGATGCAGATAGGCGGCAGCTATGATGGCAACGAGCTCATCGAGATCTCGCAGCTCGGCGTTGATCAGATTCAAACGCTGAACTTTGATAGTAACGGGTCGATACCTATTGACTATGTCAGTATGAAGCCGAATGACGGCAGTCGATTCACCCTGAACTCCATTAAAGTGGTGGTTAACCAATACGATAGTGGAAATATTGGCGGCAATCTGCAACTGGTCGGTTATCTAAACGGAGCGGCGGTAAGCGGAGCGGTACTGATATTGAATGTGGGAGAGGTGACGCAAAATGCACACGCAGTCCTCTTCGACGTTTCGGGTAATGCCTTCTTTCGGGGCATCGATTCGTTCCGGGTCATGGCGGTCAGCGGCCACTCGGTCACGGGGGCTATCGGCATCGGCCCCATCAATGCGATCAATTTCGGTTTCGCGCCAACGCTGACCGCCAGCGGCGGTTCCAGCGCCTACAGCAGCGGAACGGGGGCCGCGGTGGGGGTGGACAACGGCATCACGCTGTCCGATTCGGACAGTTCCACCCAGGTCAGCGCCACGGTGTCGATCACCGGCAACTTCCGCAGCGGCGAGGATATGCTGGCCTTCTCCAATGATGGCAGCACCATGGGCAACATCGCGGCCAGCTACAACAGTGGCACCGGCGTGCTGACGCTGACCTCGAGCGGCGGGACGGCGACGCTCGCGCAATGGCAGGCGGCGTTGCGCGCCGTGACCTATCAGAACTCGTCGCTGTCTCCCAATACCGGCAGCCGTACCGTCAGTTTTTCGATCAATGACGGTTTTAGCTCCAGCATCGATGTGACCAGGACGGTCACCGTGGCGGCGGACGCCGCGCCGGTGATCGGCAACCTCAATGGCGACAGCGCCACCTTCACGGAAAAGGGCAGCGCGGTCAAACTCGATAGCGGCACGGCCTCCACGGTCACCGATAGCGATACCCCTAACTTCAACAGCGGCAATCTGACCGCGCACATTTCCGCCAATGGCCAGAGCGGCCAGGATGTGCTGGGCATCGATACCAGCGGCACCGTGTCGCTCAGCAGCGGCACCAGCGTCGGCAGCGTGGTGTCGGTGGGCGGTGTGGCCATTGGCGTGATCGCCTCCAATGGCGATGGCGTCAATGGGCACGATCTCATCATTACCTTTAACGGCAACGCCATACCGTCGCGGGTCGCCACGCTGGTGGCGGCGCTGACTTACAACAACACCAGCAATGATCCGAACACGGCGACCCGAACCATCAACATCAGCGTCAACGACGGACGGGGCGGGACGGGGTCCGGCAATGTGACCGTTTCCGTGGTCGGGGTGAACGATGCGCCCACGGCGTCGGCGACGGGCACCAACCCGACCTTTTCGATGGGCGGGTCGGCCGTCGCGGTGTTCAGCGGCGCCAGCGTCAGCACCGTCGAGACCAGCCAGAGTGTCATCCTGCTGACCTTGACGGTCTCCGGCCTGCAGGACGGCAGCAGCGAAATCCTGTCGATCGACGGCAGCAACGTGGCCTTGACCAACGGCAATTCGGTGACGACCTCCGGCGATGGCCTGAGCGTCTCGGTCTCGGTGTCCGGCGGCACGGCCACGCTGTCGATCAGCAGCGGAGGCGGGATGTCGGCCTCCACGGTCAACGCCGTGATCAACGGCATCACTTACCGGGACAGCAGCGGCAACCCTTCCCTCGGCAACCGGGTGGTGACGCTGACAGGCATCAAGGACAATGGCGGCACCGCGAACGGCGGGGTAGATACCACCACGCTGTCGCTGGTTTCGACGGTCGGTATCGCCGTGGTGCCGGTGGTGACCCCCAGTGGCGGCAGCGCCGCTTTCACCGCCGGGGACAACACCGCGTCGACGCCGGTGGCGGTGGACAGCGGCCTGACTGTGACCGATGCGGCCAGCAGCACGCTGGTCAGCGGCACGGTGTCGATCACCGGCAACTTCCACAGCGGCGAGGATGTGCTGGCCTTCACCAACAACAACTCGTCGCTCTACGGCAACATCTCGGCCAGCTACAACAGCGGCACGGGCGTGCTGACGCTGACCTCCAGCGGCGGGACGGCCACGCTGGCCCAATGGCAGGCCGCCTTGCGCGCGGTGACCTACACCGATACCGCGGTCACGCCCAACACGGCCACCCGCACCATCAGCTTCCAGGTCAACGATGGCAGCGCCAGCAGCAATGCGGTCACACGCACGGTGACCGTGGCGGCCACCGACCAGACACCGATCGCCTCCGCCAGCGGCGGCAGCGCCGCCTTCACCGCTGGGGACAACACCACGTCCACCCCGGTGGCGGTCGATCCGGGCATCACGGTGAGCGATCTGGACAACAGCACACTGGCCAGCGCCACGGTGTCGATCACCGGCAATTTCCACAGCGGCGAGGACGTGCTGGCGTTCACCAACACCAGCAGTGTTACGTTCGGGAACATCGTGGCCAGTTACAACAGCGGCACGGGCGTCTTGACGTTGACCTCCAGCGGCGGGACGGCCACGGTGGCGCAATGGCAGGCCGCCTTGCGCGCGGTGACCTACACCGACAGCGCGGTCACGCCGAATACGGCGACCCGCACCATCAGCTTCCAGGTCAACGACGGAACCAAGAACAGCGCGGTGGTGACCCGCTCCGTGACCGTGGCGGCCACCGACCAGACGCCGATCGCCACGACCAGCGGCGGCAGCGCGGCCTTCACCGCCGGGGACAACACCACGTCCACCCCGGTGGCGGTGGATTCCGGCATCACGGTGAGCGATCTGGACAACAGCACGCTGGCCAGCGCCACGGTGTCGATCACCGGCAACTTCCATAGCGGCGAGGATGTGCTGGCCTTCACCAACAACAACTCGTCGCTCTACGGCAACATCTCGGCCAGCTACAACAGCGGCACGGGCGTGCTGACGCTGACCTCCAGCGGCGGGACGGCCACGGTGGCGCAATGGCAGGCCGCCTTGCGCGCGGTGACCTACACCGACAGCGCGGTCACGCCGAATACGGCGACCCGCACCATCAGCTTCCAGGTCAACGACGGAACCAAGAACAGCGTCGCGGTAACACGCGCGGTGACCGTGGCGGCCACCGACCAGACACCCATCGCCACGCCGACGGGGGGAGACGCGAACTATGTGCTCGATGGATCCTCCACCCCTGTGGCGGTGGATCCGGGCATCACGGTGACGGACCGGGACAACAGCACGCTGGCCAGCGCCACGGTGTCGATCACCGGCAATTTCCACAGCGGCGAGGACGTGCTGGCCTTCACCAATAACAACAGCTCGCTATATGGCAATATCGCCGCGAGCTACAACAGCGGCACGGGTGTGCTGACGCTGACCTCGAGCGGGGCCACGGCGACCCTCGCGCAATGGCAGGCCGCCTTGCGCGCGGTGACCTACACCGATAGCGCGGGTACGCCGAATACGGCTACCCGGGTCGTCAGCTTCCAGGTCAATGACGGTACGGTGAACAGTGCCGCCGTCACGCGCAACGTGGCTCTGCACCTGCCCACCCCATCCGTCGGCGGCCTGACCGCCGGCTCCGATACCGGCGGCAGTGCCTCGGATGGCGTGACCAGCCAGAACCAGCCTGTCGTGACCGGTACGGCCGTCGCCAACAGTCTCGTTACCATTTATGTGGACGGAGTGTCGGCGGGAACCACGACCGCCAACGGTAGCGGCGCCTGGAGTTTCGACTTCGCGTCGGCGGGCCCGCTGAGCGACGGAGCCCATGCGATCACCGCCATGGCCAGCCTTGGCGGAACCAATAGTTCACTGTCGGGCGTCTGCAATGTCTCGATCGATACCCGTTCCCCGACGGCGCCGGGCGGTCTGTCATTGACGACCGCGACGGACACCGGCAGCAACCACAGTGACGGCGTGACCGGCAACAATCGGCCGACGCTCGCCGGCACGGCGGAGGCGGGCAGCACGGTGACGGTGTACGTGGATGGCGTGGCGGTGGGCACGACGACGGCGGATGGATCCGGCGCCTGGAGTTACAGTCTGGCTACGCCGCTTCCCGACGGCGACCACAGCCTGCGCGCGGTGGCGACGGATCTGGCCGGCAATGTCGGCGGACAGTCGGTGGCGTACGCGATCACGGTGGATACCGCGGCGCCGACGGCGCCGGGCGGTCTGGCATTGACGACCGCGACGGACACCGGCAGCAACCACGGCGACGGCGTGACCGGCAACAATCGGCCGACGCTCGCCGGCACGGCGGAGGCGGGCAGCACGGTGACGGTGTACGTGGATGGCGTGGCGGTTGGCACGACGACGGTGGATGGATCCGGCGCCTGGAGTTACAGTCTGGCCACGCCGCTTCCCGACGGCGACCACAGCCTGCGCGCGGTGACGACGGATCTGGCCGGCAATGTCGGCGGACAGTCGGCGGCGTACGCGATCACGGTGGATACCGCCGCGCCCGTTGTTCGGTCGATGACGCCGCTGGATCCGGTGGCCGGCAGCACCGGAACCCTGCGCTACGATATCGTGTTTTCCAAACCGGTCACGGAGCTGTCGCCGGACGCTTTGACCTTGCTGACAGGCGGCAGTGCTCGCGGGACGATCGCCTCGGTGGTGGCCGTGGGAGCCGGGCATTTCGTGGTGACGATCAACGCGGTGAGCGGGGAAGGGTCGCTGGCGCTTGCCGTGAAATCCGGAGGAGTCGTCGATCTGGCCGGCAACGCCAATACCGGCCAGATGGTCGGCCCGGCTTACCAGTTGGCGGCGGCGGTCGAACCGCCTCCCCCTCCTGCGCCTCCCTCCCCGGTGACGGTTCCGTCCGGTCCGACGGCTCCCGTGACCTTGCCGCCCATTACCCCGAACATTGTGCTGACCGCCGTATCGCGTCCGGCTGGCGGATCCTTGCTGGCTCCTCCCCTTTCGCTTCAAGCCGGCGACTTGCCCGTTGCAGGCGTGTCCGGTGCCGTGTTCGGCCAGGACCGGTTTGCGCCGGTGGCCGTCGAGCCGTTCGGGCGCACGGGAACGGGCACGGCATTCGTGTCCCTCCTTGGCGGCGCTGGCGGGGCGCCCATGCAGGTCGTCCCGGATTTGGGCATACACCCGCTGGTGGCCGGCCAGTCATTCAGTTTCAACCTGCCGCCAGGCACCGTGCTCGTGCGCGGCACCGATGCGGTGATCACGATTCAGGTGCGGCAGAGCAACGGCCAACCGCTGCCGGCCTGGTTGAAGTTCGATGCGCAAACGGGGCGCTTCAGCGGAATCCCGCCCGCGGGATGGAACCGCTCCTTGTCGCTGGAACTGACGATCAGTGACCAGAAGGGGCACCGTGGCGTGACCCATATGCAGCTGAAGGCGGGAAGCGCTAACCGCGCGGAAACAGAATCCGCGAAAAGCAAGGCTGCGGCCGCCAAGCCGGCCTTGCAGGAGCAATTGAGTCTGCACGGCAAGCCCGCTTTCGATGAGCTGGTCGCGCAATGGCTGCAGCCGGAATCGGAAAAGGAAACGGCATGATACGCGGCACGCCTGCCGGGTATTGCGCCCGCATTGACAACAAGCCATATTGGGGATGGGTATGACCCGACAGAAGCCAGGAGATGTTCCGGGGCGTTATCGCGCGTTGAGCGCGCTTTTGCTGGTGGCGCTAAGCGGTTGTGCCGTGACGCCGGCGCCGTTCAGCCTGGAGGAGCGACGCGCCACGCTCGCCGTTGACCGGCAGGCGATGTTCGGCAGCCAGGAGCCGCTGGGCGGCCCGGTGACCTTGCAGGAGGCCATGGCGCGGGCCCTGAAGTACAACCTTGACTATCGGGTCAAGCTGATGGAAGAGGCGATGGCCCAGCGGCAGCTCGATCTGTCGAGTCTCGATATGTTGCCCAAACTCGCCGCGGCGGCCGGTTACACATCGCGCAGCAAGGAAAATGCCTCTTCGTCCCAGAATGTGGCGACCGGCGCGCAGTCGCTGGTACCGTCGGTGTCATCGGAAAAAACCAGCCATACCGCGGATCTTAATCTCAGCTGGAATGTGCTGGACTTCGGCGTCGGCTATTTTTCCGCCAAACAACAGTCGGACCGCGTGCTGATTCTCCAGCAGCGCAAGCGCAAGGTGGCGATGCAGCTGGTTCAGCAGGTGCGCGAGGCCTGGTGGCAGGCGGTGGGCGCCCAGCAGTTGGAGGAGCGCATCGATGCCCTGCTGGCCGAGGCCAACAGGGCGCTGGAGGACGCGCGCCAGGTGGAAAAGCAAAAGCTGCGCGCGCCGCTGGATGCGCTGAACTATCGCCGTCAGTTGCTGGACGTGATCCGCCAGATGGGGATGATCCGCAACGCCCTGTCCCAGGCCAAGCCGCGTCTTGCGGCCATCATGAATGTGCCCCCGGGGATGCCGTTCAAGGTGGCTGTGCCGTCCGACATGCCGACTCCCGCTCTGACGCTGACGCTTGACGAGATGGAGGAGATGGCCCTCGTCAACCGGCCCGAGGTGAACGAGGCGCGCTACAGCGAGCGCATCGGCGCCGTCGAGACCCGCAAGGCGCTGGCCAAGCTGCTGCCCGGTCTGGAGATCAGCGTCGGCCAGCACTACGACAGCAACAAGTTCCTGGTCAATCATTCCTGGAGCGACGCCGGATTGCGCGTCAGCTGGAACCTGCTCAACCTGTTCAGCGCGGGCCCGATCACCAAGGTGGCGGGCGCTCAGCTCGAGGTGGCCCGGGCGCAGCGCATGGCGTTGAACATGGCGGTGTTGACCCAGGTGAATGTGGCGTATCTGGACTTGCAGGGACGCACGCGCCAGTTCGCCATGGAGAAAGAGCTGAACGACGTCGAGCAGCAGATTTACGCTCAAAACCGCAATGCCACCAGCAGCGGCGCGCAGGGTCGTCTTCCGGCGATTCTGGCGGATGCCAACGCCGTGCTGTCGTCACTGCGCCTCTATCAGAGTTACGGTGAGTTGCAGAATGCCTACGGGCAAATGGGGGCCAGCCTGGGGCTGGACCCGCTGCCCGAGAGCACGGCGGGCTATGACCTGCCGGCCCTGGCCGAAGCCTTCAAGGGCGCGGAAGGGCGCTGGCAGGGGCAGGTATCGGGCGGCAAGCCGTAACGGCGTTCCTCCTTTTTCGGGCGGGCATGATAACGGCTTGTTCGGTGTTGACCGGGCAAGCCGTTGTTGTTTTACCCGCTGGAACTCAGACCGGGCGCGATCACGCTGAAGGGGGCGCGCGCTTTTAGCAGAACCTCTTCGTATTCCGCCTCCGGATCCGACAGTTGGGTGATGGCGCCACCGACGCCGAGTTCGGCCTGGCCCGAATGGCAAACGAGCGTGCGGATCACGATATTCAGGTCTGCGGTGCGGTTCAGTGACAGATAGCCGATCGCCCCCGAGTAAATGCCCCGTGGCGTCGTTTCCAGTTGCGCGAGAATTTCGAGGGTGCGCTTCTTGGGCGCGCCTGTCATCGATCCGCCGGGAAAACAGTGCCGAACGCACTCGATGGGTGTGCCGGCGAGCTTTCCGCGGATGGTGGAGACCAATTGGTGCACGGTGGCGTAGCTTTCCACCTCCATCAGTCCGGGCACTTCGATGGAACCCGGTTCGCAGCTTCGTGCCAAATCGTTGCGCAAGAGATCCACGATCATCAGGTTTTCGCTGAAAAAGCGCGGGTCGGTCTTGAGCGCATCGATATGCGCCCGGTCGGTCTGCGGATCGTCGCTGCGCGGCAGCGTGCCCTTGATCGGACGGGCCCGGACGTAGCCATTTTGATCGATACGCAGGAAACATTCGGGCGAACTGCACAGTACGGCATAGTCGGGCGTGCGCAGAAAGCAGGCGTAAGGAGCGGGATTGACCCGGCGCAGGCGCAAATAGGCGTCCAGCGGAGCGAATGTCTCGGATAGCGGCATCGTCAGCTTGGTGGTCAGGCAGATCTCGTACGATTCGCCATCGGCGATGGCGCGCTTGCAGCGGCGGATTTTATCGAGATACGCCGCTTTGCTGTCATTGAGCCAGGTCTCCATCCGGACCTCCTCTGCGCTCGGCGGAAGAGGGGCGAGTGTCACTGGCGGCAGGTGGCGCAAGCGGTTAGCGGTATCGCGCAACCATTGGTGCGCAGGCTCCGCGTCGCCGGTGTGCAGGCAGACGAGGTGGATGCGCCCGAGGTGATGGTCGTAGGCGAGAAACCGGTCGGCAAACAGAAAATGGGCATCCGGCAAGGGCGTGTCGTGTGCCGGAACGTTTTGGGTTTCTGCCATCAGTTCGTAACCGAAATACCCGACATAGCCGCCGCAAAAATCAAAGGGAAGGGCGGGGTCTCCGACCAGTTCGCTTTGCTGAAGCCGCGTGTCCAGGATCTGAAAAACATCGCCTTCGATGGCGCGCGGGGGGGCGCCTGTCCACTCGCTCCGGCCACCGCGCCGGTAGCGCAGGGCATGGCTGAGGGGGCCCCGATCGTCTCCCATGAACGAAAAACGGGCCGTGCGCGGATCCGGGCGGCTGGAGTCGAGCCAGAAAGCGTGGGGCGCGCCGGCGAACAGTCCGTGAAAAATCTGCTCCGGGGGCATGGCGGTGTCCAGCCATTCGGTCAGCACGTGGTAGCGCATCACAGCATCCTTGCGAAGTTTTGAATCAGTGCCGGGCCGTGCTCCGAACAAATGGATTCGGGATGGAACTGCACCCCGACAAGCGGACGGCTGCGGTGCCGCAAAGCCATGATGAGACCTTGCGCGTTCCAGGCCGTGGCCTCAAGGCAATCGGGAAGGGGGGAGGCGACCATCAACGAGTGATAGCGCACCGCTGAAAACCCGTCCGGAATTCCGTGAAACAGCCCCTGCCCGGTATGGTGAATGCGGTCCGTCAATCCGTGCACCGGTTCGGGCGCATGGCGGATAACGCCTCCGAAATGGTGCGCGATGCCCTGATGCCCCAGGCACACCCCCAGCACCGGCACGGAGGATAAGGCGATGGCATCCCGGGAAAGTCCAAAATCCCTGTGATTGGCCGGATGGCCCGGTCCGGGCGAGATGACGATACCGTCATAGCGGCCGGCGATGGCCTCATAGCCGGCCGCATTATTGGCAAGCACATCGGCCTTGATGCCGACAGCCTGATAGATCAGGTTGAACAGGTTATAGGTGAACGAGTCGTAATTGTCGATGATCAGCAATTTCATGCCCTATCCTGTCAGGAAACGCCCGGCAAGCCAAGATCGAATCGAAACCATTTTCCATGTACTTGTCGTGAATGGCCGTTGAAGCTGCCGTCGCGCTCCTGTTCCATCGTGTCGGCGTGTTCCTTACCTGGCTGTTTGCGCTATGAAACCATGCTCGGCAACGGGAATCCTGTCGCTTGACCCCTGTATGGGAGCAAGGGAAGATCGTTGTTTTCGCCACTTTTCGATGGCGAATGCGAATCTTATGCCATTCAAATCAAGTCGGACTTTTCCATGAGCGCGGAGTGCCAAAGGCCGTCCATGCGGATGGCCGCACTGTGCCGAATGATGCGCGCAGTCCATACCCGGCGGGAACAGTCAGGAACACAATGAAAAGCAACAGAATGCAATCCCTTGTACAGCGCCCGATGCCGCGAGGCGGATATTTTTCCCCGGTCCCCCTCCGGTTGACCGTCCTGCTTGCCGCCACCCTTTCGTGGTTGGTTCCGGTGATGGCCGAACCCAAGGGCTCCGTACCGCCGACGGCGGCCGAATGCGATTGCGCCGATCCCTACCGGACATACACCCGGGAGCCGACCGAAGAGGTGAAGGCGCTGTTCCGGGCGGCGGAGGAGGGGGATGAGGCCCGCTTTACCGAACTGATCGCTGGCGTTCCGGATATCGCCGAGTACGCGGTCAAGGGACGGCCCTTGCTTGACGTGTTGCTGTCGCTTTCGCCCGGACTGCTTCCCGCCAAGGAGCACTGGACCGCCTGGTGGAACTGGCCGGAGAGCCGCAAGCGGAATATCGAGGCGGCTCACAAGGCGATGCTGCCGGCCAGGACGCGGATGCTCGCGCTCGCGCTCCGGCACGGCGCCAGCGCGCGGGATGTCGCCTACTATGCGCGACGGCCGCCCCTGCATTCCGCCCTGGTCTGGGGAACCCCGGAAATGGTCGGGCTGCTGCTCGCGCACGGAGCCGATGCCAACCAGATCGGCGAGAACGGGCAAACCGCGCTGGAGTTGTTGCTGGATCCGGAGTTTTCCCGGCACGCGGGATTCCGCCCCGCGTTTGTTTCTGCCGTGGACCGCAGCGCGATGATCGGCATGCTCATCAAGGCCGGAGCGCGGCGTCCTTTCTCATCGCTGGACGACAAGGGAACCTCAGGACGCCCCGCCGCGGATGCCCTGCTTTGGCCGGCGCTGGCGGCGATGACGCGCGGAGAGACGCCGATGGAGCAGTTGTCCGCGCTGGGCACGCGCCCGGCGGTGGAGGACGGCAAGGACAAAACGCTGGCGATGGCGGCCCGTACCGGAAACCTGGGCGGGCTGCGCTGGCTCAAGCCGCGCATGCCACGGATGACGACGCTTGCGCGCTGGCATTCCGGCGGCTGGAAAACAGAGCCTTTCGACTTGTGGATGAAGGCGGCCAGCTGGGCCGTGTATCCGCATACGCGATTCGGCGCGCCGGGCGCGAGCCGGGACGAGATCCTGAACGCGTTGATCGTCCGGGACATGCCATGGCTTCAGGTCAATGAATTGTCGAGCCGGGAATGGGACACGATGGAGCCTGACGCGTTGTCGTTCCCGAGCGCCGGTACCACCTTGCTGCACCATCTTGTGCACGCCGGCGCCGGAACATGGGTCGAGCGTGTGGTGAGTCTGGGCGCGCCGGTGGACGGAGCGCCGGGAAACAGCCAGACCCCGCTGGCGCAGGCCGTGCGCGATGACAACCTGCCGATGGTGCGCCGCCTGCTTGCGCTGGGGGCGAATCCGCTTGGCGGCAACCTGAAAAAGTCGCCGCTATTCGAAATCGTCGCACCAGAACCGAACTGGCGTGAGGAGACCGCCGAGGAGAAAGCGCGCAAGGGGAAGATTCGCCGGGAGATGCTGGAACAGATGGTGGCCAGATTGACTCCAGAGCAGAAAACGTCGCTCGCACAGCCGGAGAATTCACCGTTCAAAGAACTTCTTGGCGGCTATCGTGACCCGGACGGCTCTCTGGTTCGTGCCCTGCTGACGGCCGGCTTGCCTTTGCCGCCGCTGGACAGCAGCGTGATCAACAGCGCCTTGCATTCCTCCGATCCGGAGTTGATCACGCTTTTGCTCGATCATGGTCTGCGTGTGAAGGAACAGGAAAAGACCGACTATCCGGTGCTGATCGCGGCGCGTGGCCGTCCGGATCTGATGGCGCGGCTAATGGATGCCGGCGCGAATCCGAACGCGCCGGACAAGAACGGATGGAGTGCGGTTGCCTGGGTGGTTCGACGCGGCGATGTCGCGGGTCTGGATCTGCTGCTGTCCAGGGGCGGGCGTCTCGAGTCCGCTGTCGCCGGCAGGCGAATGGATGCGCTGCATGAACTGGCCGTCCGCTCCGGCAGCGAGGCGATGCTGGCCCGCCTGAAACTGCAGTCGGCCGATCTGTCCTCGCTGTGTTTCGCGGAAAAATGGGGGCTGGTTTCGATTGTGCTCGATAGCAGCGAGAGCTATTGGTCCCGGTTGTGGCGGCAGGGGTTCGGCAAGGCATCGGGGGCGGCCTGCCCGTCGGCGTCCAGCAGCGAGCGCTTGCTGGACGCGGTGCTGTCCGATGCCGAAGGATACGAAGCGGGGTGGAGCGGTGAGCGTCTGAGCCGCCGCCTGGCCCAGATGATCAAACGCGCGCCGATCCCGCCGTCGCGCGGCCGGGCGATGATGGCCTCGGCGGTCGCGGCCGGGAGGCTGGACGTGGTTCATGCCTTGAGGCGGGCGGGCTTCGCCTTGCCCCCTCCGGAACGAAAAACCTCGATTGTGGCCCCTCTCACCACGGCGCAGCGCCGTGCGATGGGCAAGCTCGCGGGAAACTACTATCTGCGTGGCATGCGCGAGGTGGGGTCGCAGATTCGTCTGAATCCGGACGGCCGCTTTGCGTTCATGCTGTCCTACGGTTCGTACGACCGGAATGCCCGCGGTCAATGGCGCCTGAAAGGCGATGATATCGAGTTTCACACCCCGGCGGTGGCCGAGGCGCCCGATTGGCGGCCTTTCCGGCGAATCGAAGGCTCCGGCGAGAGCGCCCCGGTACCTGCCGGCCGGTTCCGGGTGCGGGTTCAGTACCAGGAGCGGCCGATCGACGGGGTTACCGTGACGGCGCTGGGCTGCGCCGCGCCGCAGCGCGATACGGGTCGGACCAGCGATGGACTTTGGGACGGGCTGGTCGACGGTCCGCTGTGCCAGATCGTGTTGCGCCATGCGAGCCTTCAGGGAGGCAAGCCCTATGTGTACGAAGTTCCCCCGGCGGAACGTCCGGCGAACCCGCGCGATTTTGTTTTCGAGGTCGTGCCGGGCAAGCAGGATGCCGAGCAGTCGTTCAATGTCCGGATGAAACGGGAAGACGGCGCCCTGATCTGGCTGAATGAAACACAACGTTTCCATTACGTCCGGGAATGATCGAAAGGGCCAGCGACCGGGCCGTCGGGTATGGCTTTGCTGGTCGCTTCGGCATTGGAGCGGTTAAATTTATCGTTGCCGATATCGCTTTGTCAATTTGGCGGTGGCCACTTCCCGAATGGGCGGATGATCGGCGCATCGCGCGGCCACAGGGCGGACAACAGACGTAGCGGGATCGTCGCGCCTTGCCCGGGGCACGCGTAGAGGATAAAAAAACCCGCGCTCGCGCGCGGGCAATGGACGAAGAAGGCGCTGACCGGCGGGTCAGTAATCCAGCTCGGCCGGGGCCTTGGCTTTGCTGTCCTGCGCTGCCTCGGCCACGGTGGCGTCGGTGGTCAGGATCAGGCCGGCGATGGAAGCGGCGTTTTGCAGCGCGGTGCGCGTGACTTTGGTCGGGTCGATGACGCCCATTTCCACCAGGTCGCCGAACTGTCCGCTGGCGGCGTTATAGCCGTGGTTACCCTTGCCTTCCAGAACCTTGTTGACGATGACCGACGGCTCGTCGCCGGCATTGGCGGCGATGGCGCGCAGCGGCGCTTCCAACGCGCGCAGCACGATCTGGATACCGGCATTCTGATCGGCGTTGTCGCCCCTCAGTTCCCCGATATGAGCGCGGGCGCGCAGCAAGGCCACGCCGCCACCGGCGACGATGCCTTCTTCCACCGCGGCGCGGGTGGCGTGCAGCGCGTCGTCGACACGGTCTTTTTTCTCTTTCATTTCCACTTCGGTGACCGCGCCGATACGGATCACCGCCACGCCGCCGGACAGCTTGGCGACACGCTCCTGCAGTTTCTCGCGGTCATAGTCGCTGGTGGCCGCGTCGATCTGGGCGCGGATGGCGTGCACGCGCGCATCGATCCTCGCCTTGTCGCCGGCGCCGTCGATGATGGTGGTGTGTTCCTTGGCGATTTCCACGCGTTTGGCGCTGCCCAGTTCGGCCAGGCCGGCTTTTTCCAGCGTGTGCCCGGTTTCCTCGGCGATCACCGTGCCGCCGGTGAGGATGGCGATGTCTTCCAGCATCGCCTTGCGGCGGTCGCCGAAGCCCGGCGCCTTCACGGCGGCCACCTTCAGGATGCCGCGCATGCTGTTCACCACCAGGGTGGCCAGCGCTTCGCCTTCCACGTCTTCGGCGATGATCAGCAACGGCTTGCCGGCCTTGGCCACCAGCTCGAGCACCGGCAGCAGGTCGCGAATGGCGCTGATCTTCTTGTCGCAGAGCAGCACCAGCGGGTTGTCCAGCACGGCGATCTGTTTTTCCGGGTCGGAAATGAAATAGGGCGACAGATAGCCGCGGTCGAACTGCATGCCTTCCACCACGGCCAGTTCATTATCCAGCGACTTGCCATCCTCCACCGTGATCACGCCTTCCTTGCCCACTTTGTCCATGGCATCGGCGATGATCTTGCCAATGGCCTCGTCGGAGTTGGCCGACAGCGCCGCCACCTGGGCGGTTTCCTTGCGATTGGTTACCGGTTTGGACAACGTTTGCAGTTCTTTCACTACGGCATTGACGGCCTTGTCGATGCCTCGTTTCAGGTCCATCGGATTCATGCCGGAGGCCACGTACTTCATGCCTTCCTGCACGATGGCCTGGGCCAGCACGGTGGCGGTGGTGGTGCCATCGCCGGCCACGTCGGCGGTCTTGGACGCCACTTCCTTCACCATCTGCGCGCCCATGTTCTCGAACGGATCCTTCAGCTCGATTTCCCTGGCGACCGACACGCCGTCCTTGGTAATGTGCGGCGCGCCGAAGCTGCGGGCCAGCAGTACATTGCGGCCCTTCGGACCGAGAGTGACCTTGACGGCATCGGCCAGCACATTGACGCCATTGACGATGCGTTCACGGGCGTTGTCGTGGAAGCGGACTTCTTTCGCAGCCATGGTTTAACTCCTGTGATGTAGGGGGACAATCAAGCAGCCTTGCGGCCGGACTCGGATGCGCCTTCGATCACGCCGAAGACGTCTTCTTCGCGCAGCACCAGGTATTCCTGGTCGTCAAGCTTGACGGCCTGGCCGCCGTACTTGCCGAACAGCACCAGATCGCCCACTTTCACCTGCATGGGCAACAAGCTGCCGTCCTGCAGGCGCTTGCCCTGACCGACCGCCAGCACTTCTCCTTGCTCGGGCTTTTCGGTGGCGCTATCGGGGATGACGATGCCGGAGGCTGTCTGGCGGACCTTTTCGAGCCGCTTGACGATAATCCGGTCGTGCAGAGGACGGATTTGCATATCAATCTCCTGTGCGATTCAGATCATGGGAAACGGTATGTGGGACCGGCCAGGCGCAGGGGGAAAAGGCCCGCGCTTGCCGGTCAAAGGCAGCCTGAGTGGCTGACGAATGACCAAATAAGGGCGGGGAAAAATCTTTTCAAGAGGTTTTTTTCGGAAAAATGCGCTACACAATAATGCGTTCGATGCGGCCGAAACGGTATTCGGTGCGGGACGCCTTGCCGCCGCGGCAAGCGCGCGGCGCGAGCGGGCATGGGGGCGAGCGCCGACCTTCTTCGCTCAGCGTGTCATCCTCGGTGAGTTCGCGCCACAGACCGCCATGCACCGGACGGAACTGCCAGGAAACATAGCCACGGCGAGCCGCCAGCTGCATGAGTTCGGGGCCGTTGGGCGCTTCGGCCACCACGCTTTCCTGGCCGTCGACAGGCGGCAAGTCGCCGAACGCCTGGCGGCAGGCCAGCTCTTCGCTCGCGGCGGCGCCGAGGGTGTTGCAGCCGCGCCGTTCATCGCGCAGCAGGTTCCACGCACCCAGTTGCCAGGCCGTATCCAGAATCTCTTCTTCCACACTCGCCAAAACGAACCATCTGCGGGGCAGTTGCAATACCGACACCGGCACCTGCCGCCAAGGCGCGATGTCCGGCCGGTCGCGGCCGGGGTCGGATTTGCGCAAGCCATGCCAATGCAGCATCAATAGCAGCGGCGTGTCGGGCAAGGGAACGGCACTGAGGCTGACCGCGAATAACGGCAGGCGCATATGGCGGATCTGGGCGGACACGGTATCGAACAACTCCATGGCGACACTCCATGACAATGGACGCGAAGACATGCCTTAACAATAAAAACAATGCCCGACAGAGGCAAGCGCTACCAGTCCAGTCGCAGTTGGGTCAGGTTCCGCTCGGCGCCGGCGCGTGATTTGCCCGGGGTGCCTTTGCGGGAGCCGTGTTTTTCGATAATCGCCGCCTTGCCCGCGCGCACGTCCGCCTCGCGCCGGAGCGCATGCACCCGGGCCTTGGCCTGACGGGTGGCGAGTTGCAGATCCACGATCGGACGCGGAATATCCACTCCGACGATCACGCCGCAGCGTCGCTGCACGTCATCCGGCATTCGCCAGGGTTCGAACAGCCATGTGTCCGGCACCCGACGCAACGGGGGTAGCCAACGCCGCACGAAGCGTCCCTCCGGATCTTGATCGCGCCCCTGTTTGAGAGGGTTGTAGACGCGGGTGACGTTGATACCGGTGGTGCCGGATTGCATTTGCAACTGGCTCCAGTGTATTCCCGGCTCGTAATCGAGAAACTCCCTCGCCAGCCATATTCCGACCGGACGCCAATGCAGCCACAGCGGATAGGCCGCCACCGAGACCAGCATCGCCCTCATGCGGAAGTTGAGCCAACCACTGGCGTGCAGCATGGCCACACAGGCGTCGACCAATGGCCAGCCGGTGCGCCCCTCGCGCAGGGCGGTGAAGCGCGCTTCGTCCCATTCGTGTTCGCGTAGTCCGTCGTAGCCTCGATGCAGGTTGCGCCACTCCAGTTCCGGCTCGGTTTCCAGTTTCTGGATGAAGTGGCAATGCCAGTGCAGGCGCGACAGGAAGGCGCGCAATCCCTGTTTTTGCCACTGCGCCTCCGGTCCCAGCAATACCAGCCTGCGGCAGGTGGCCTGATAGACTTCGCGCAGGCTAAGGCAGCCATGGCTCAGGTAGGGCGACAGGCGCGAGCAGGCTTCTTCCGCCAGCAGTGGCGAAGAAATGCCGCCGCGGTAATGGCGGCTGCGTTCATGCAGAAAACTGTCCAGCGCGGCGATCCCCGCCCGTCTGCCGCCAGTTTGCCGCAACGGCGGGTTCCAATCGTCCAGTCCCAGACTTGACGGCGTCGGCCACGGATCACTGGTGACAGGCACGGTGGCGAAGCGGCATGCCGGTGCCGGCAGGACGGGTTCTTCCATCAACGCCCGCCATTGCCGTTCCCAGCCGTCACGGCAGGGCAGCGCCCGCACGACACCGAATTGCCGCGGTTGATGCCAGGGAATGCCTTTGGCGCGGCACCAGGCGGCGACCGCCCTGTCCCGGGCAAAGCTTGCCGCGTTGCCGGTTTCCTGGTGCGACCACAGTGCGGCGAACGGCGCGACCCGGTGCAGGCGCTCCAGCATCGTCACCGCCTCGCCGCACAGGAGCAGCACGCCGCCGCCTCGCGCCGCCAGCGAGCGTTGCAGATCGTCGAGGCATTCGCGGGCGAAAAGATAATGCTGGCAGGCGGCGTCAGGTTCGGACCACAGGGAGGGCTCGATCAGATACAGGCAGAGCACCGGTCCCGCCGCTGCGGCATGACAGAGCGCAGCATGGTCATGGAGCCGCAGGTCGCGCTTGAACCAAACCACTTGCAAGCCGGCGCTCATGCCCATCCCTGAAGCCATTGACTTGCGTCGCACAGCGCCCGCCACGGCAATTCTTGCTGGCGGCCGGTGTAAACGGCCTCCAGTGTGACCGTTTCCACCGGTCCGTCCGGTGTGGCGCGGCCCAGCGCCACCACCAGGAAATGCTTCTCCTTGTTTCTCGGCGCGGCGGCGGTCCATTTGCTCAGCCGCAATTTTTCCGGATTGAGCCGCCTAGTTGTCGTCACGGTCCTGCCTCACCCAGATCAGTTGCTCGGCGGGTACGCCCAGCCTCGCCGCAACCGCCAGCAAGGCGGGCCTGGCGGCGGGGGCGGGCTGTTTGTCGCGCGACAGCAGCCACAGATAGTCCTTGTCCGGCCCGACCACCACCGCCCAGCGGTAGCCGGGGTCCAGCGCCGCCACGTGGTAGCCGCCGTAGAACGGTCCGAAGAACGACACCCGCAACGAGGCTACATCGGCGGGGCCGTTGAACCAGGCTTTGCCCACGGCTTCGCGCCAACGGGCGGCGGACGCGTCAAAACCGCGGTTGAGCACGCGGATGCTGCCGTCGGCGTTGCGGCTGTAGTCGGCGCTCACCGCCTGCAGGCCGCGTTCGAAACGGTGATCGAGCCGGGCGATTTCATACCAGCGGCCCTGGTAGCGCTGCAGCTGGAATCCCTGCACCGGCGCGATGCCGGAAGGTGGCGCGGTGACGCAGCCGGCGAGCGGCAGCAGGGTAAGGATGAGCAGGGTTAGAGGTTTTTTCGACATATCAGACTCACAGTGCGTCAAGAGAGGCTTGCAGCGCTCCGGCGCGGGCGGCGATGGCGGCGCGTTCGGTATCGGGCAGTCTGTCCAACTGGCGGTAAACCAGGGCCAACCGGGGATTGGCGGACAGTCGCGCGCGGTGGCGCTGAAAAAAATCCCAATACAGGGCATTGAACGGGCAGGCGTCGGGGCCGACGCGCTCTTTGGGCCGATAGCGGCAGCCCGCGCAGTAATCGCTCATGCGGCCGATATAGGCGGCGCTGCCGGCATAAGGCTTGCTGCCGAGCAATCCGCCATCGGCGAACTGGCTCATGCCCAGCGTGTTGGGCAGCTCCACCCATTCGAAGGCGTCGATATAGACGCCCAGATACCACTCGTGCAACGCCTGCGGCGATAGCCCGGCGATCAGCCCGAAATTGCCAATCACCATCAACCGCTGGATATGGTGAGCGTAGGCATCTTCCAGTGATTGGCCGATGGCATGGGCCAGACAGCGCATGCCGGTATCGCCGTTCCAGAACCAGCGCGGCAGTGGCAAGTGGTGCGACAGCGCGTTGCTGTCGCGGTAGCCGGGCATCCTCGCCCAGTAGACCCCGCGCACATATTCGCGCCAGCCCAGTATCTGCCGCACAAAGCCTTCCACCGCGGTCAGGGGCGCGCGGCCCTGGCGCCATGCGGCAACAGCGGCGTCCACCACCTCGCGGGGATTGAGCATTTTCACATTGAGCGCGAAGGACAGCAGCGAATGGAACAGTCGCCGTGAGTGCTGACTCATCGCGTCCTGATAGGCGCCGAAATGCGGCAGCGCGTGTTCGATAAAGGCTTGCAGCTGGGCGAGCGCCTCGGCGCGGTTGAGCGGCCATTGCAACGCGTCCGCGCGGGGGTGACCGAAGCTGCCCACTTGGGCGCCGGTGATGGTTTGCCACAGCCCGCTGTGGTCGTGCGCCGGCCGTGTGTCCTTCGGCTCTGGCGGAGTACCGGGCCAGCGCTGGCGGTTGTCGGCGTCGAAATTCCAGCGCCCGCCAACGGGCTCGCCGCTTTCGTCCAGCAGGATGTCCTGTTTGCGCCGCAGCCGGCGGTACAGCGCTTCCTGGCGCCATTGGCGGCTCGTCCCGAAAAACGCCGCGGCTTCATCGCGCGCGGTATAGAAGTGCTCGCTGTCCGTCATGCGGCAGGGAATGGACAAGCCGGCGGCCCATTCCGCCACTTGGCGGTCGAGCCGCCATTCGTCCGGCGCCAGGTATTCCACCTCCACCGCGTCGTAATGACGAATCAGCGCATCCAGATTGCCGGTCAGCGATTGTCGGTTGCTTGGGTCGTCGATGGCGATGTAGCGCACGCGATGGCCCCGGGATTTCAACCCGGCGGCGAAATCGCGCATCGCGGCGAAGATGGCCAGGATCTTCTGCGCGTGGTGGCGCACATAATCGGTTTCCTGGCGTATTTCCATCATCACATGCACCACATGCGGATCGGGTTCGCCAAACCAGCTATGGCAGGGATTGAGCTGGTCGCCCAGGATCAGTCGCAACCGGGTCATGCCGAGCTCCACAGCGCGCGGTAGTCTCCTTGCGCATCATGTTCGTCGGCTTGCCGCTGAGGGTTGAAGCGCCGCCCGCCGCGCGGGTCGGTGCCGCGCCCGGCGATGTACAGCCAGTTGCCCTGGTTGCTGTACACGTCATAATCGATCAGTTGCGCCTCGAACCAGGCCGCTCCGGCGCGCCAGTCGCCGCCGCACTCGTATACCAGATAGCTGGCCGCCACCTGGCGCAAACGGTTGGACAGATAACCGCTGGCGGCCAGCTCGCGCATCGCCGCGTCCACCAGTGGCTGACCGGTTTCGCCGTGGCGCCAGTCCCTGAACGCCGCTTCGTTGTGCGCCGATACCGGTTGACAGGACAGACCGGTCGCGCGGAACAGCCTTGTACCGTGACGCAGCAGCAAAAAGCGGAAATAATCGCGCCACAGCAGCTCGAAACCTATCCAGTCGCTGCTTTCGCTGGCGCCGCGCTCGGCCTCGAAATCCTTCAGCGCCTGCCAGACGCGGCGCGGCGACAGCGCGCCGCAGGCCAGCCAGGGGGAGAGCTTCGTCGAGTAGTCGGTGCCGTGCAAGCTGTCGCGCGTGGCCTTGTAGCGGTGCGGAAGGGCGCTCGCCAGATAGCGCCCCAGATGCGCGCGCGCCGCGTCTTCGCCGCCGTGGAACGCCGGAAGATGATAGGGAAACGATGAGCGTGGCTCCACGGCGGGCGGCACGCGCGCGGGCGACTCGGCGCGTTGCCAGTCCTCCGGCAAGGGGGGCAGCGTGTCCGGGGTGGCCAGGGGCGCCTCTGGAACCCGCGCGGCCCGTTCGATCGCTTGACGGAACGGGGTGAATGTC
The DNA here is from genome assembly GCF_018802605.1 of Paludibacterium paludis. Lineage (NCBI taxonomy): Bacteria > Pseudomonadati > Pseudomonadota > Betaproteobacteria > Neisseriales > Chromobacteriaceae > Paludibacterium > Paludibacterium paludis. Next base: position 735,913 of record NZ_CP069161.1, read on the forward strand.
ATCGGCAAGCGATCCGGCGCGAACGGCAGTTGTTGCGGCGCGTAGAGGCTGGATTGCCAGATGGTGTCCACGCGCAGGCCGGCACGGCGCAGCGCGGCCACTTCGGCTTCCTCTTCTGGCGCGGCGATATGCTCGCAGACCACGCGGTCGGCACTGATTTGCCGGGCCAGCCGCGGCAGCACATCCGCCGGTGCGCCGGCGATTTCGCACAGCTCGCTGCCTCGCGCGCGCAACGCCCGTCGCAACGCATCCAGGGCCTGCCCGGTAAAGGCCAGGCGGTGGGGGCCGGCGCGGAGAAAACCCCAGCCGCTATCCGTCTGCAGGGCATGGCAATACACCGGCAGCAGCTTCGCCCCGGCGCAGGCGGCCAGCAGCGCGGCATTGTCGTCCAGCCGCAGGTCCTGGCGCAACCAATAGATGATCGTGCTCATGGGGTCTGGCCTTTATGGCGGCGGCAGCGTTCCGAGCAGTATTGGACGGACTCCCAGGTGGCGCGCCACTGTTTGCGCCAGCTCATCATCCGGGCGCAGGCCGCGCAGGGTTTGGATGGCAGGGCGGCCTTGTTGCCCCTGAACTCCCGCGTCGCCATCACACCACCTTGAGTTTCTTGCGCAGCCAAGCCAGCGGCAGACCGAACAACGGGATTTTCTCGAACAGCTCTTCGCTCGTGTCCCAGTAGTCGCGGTGCAGCGTGATCTTGCCGTCGTCGTTGAACTGCAAATGGCTGCTCCCGTGGATGTTGACCTCGCGTCCGGCGCAGGCAAAGTCGAAATCCCAGGTGAGGAAGGCCTGGTCGCCATCGCGCAATGCGTCCCGGACCGTGAAGCGTGGCCGTTTCACGGTCTTGAACATGTGACGGAATATCTTCTCGATGTTGGCGATGCCGCGCGCGTCGTTGAACGGGTCTTTGAAGCGGGCGTCTTCGGCATAGTAGCGGCCAATATCCGGCAGAGTGTCCGGTGTCAGCGTCTGGTACCAGTCGAGCAAAGCCCGCCATTCGGTTTGGGAAGGAATGCGTGTCATGATCGTGACAACCTCGCGAGCAAGGGTAGCCGCAGCCGGTAGGGCAGCAGCCGCAATAGTTTGAGCCAGAACGTGAAGCGGAACGGAAAATGGATTTCGAATGCGCCACGCGCCAGTCCGCGCATGATATCGCGCGCCGCCTCGCGCGGCGTGAGCAGCGCCGGCATGGGAAAATCGTTCTTGGCGGTGAGCGGCGTGGCGACAAAGCCGGGGTTGATCAGGTAAACCGCCACACCGCGGGGCTTCAGTTCGGCATAGAGGATTTCCGCCAGGTTGATCAGCGCCGCCTTGCCGGGACCGTACACCACCGCTCCGGGCAGCCCGGCGTACCCCGCCACACTGGCGATCAGCGCCACGCCGCCATGGCCTTGCCGCGCCAGAGTCGGCAGTATCACTTCCAGCCCGTGATAGACGCCCAGCAGATTGGTGTCGAGCAGACGGCGGGTTTCATCGGCGTGCAGATCCAGACAGGTTTGCGGGCGATAGTCCGCCGCGCAGAACACCACCAGATCAGGCCGCGAGCCGGGGTGATCCAGCTGCGCCCATACGCGTTGCCATGCTCCCGGATCGGTGACGTCCAGTGTTTCCACCCGAGCGGCGGGGTGGTCGGCGGCGAGTGCCCGCATCGGTTCGGCGCGCCGCGCCGACAGAATGACGCCGGCTCCCGCGTCCAGCAGTTCGGCCGCCAGGGCCGCGCCGATGCCGCTGGACGCGCCTATTATCCATACCCGACGCGCGCGCCAGTCGGCGATGGCGGGGTTGAGGCGCGGCGTCATGGCGCGGGCTCCGGCTTGCGGAAGAACAGTGTGACGCCGCCCCGGTGCTCGCCGTTCATGTTCACGGTAAAGCGTTTGACCAGGCGGCCTTGCCGATCCAGGGACATTCCCCGGGCTTCGGTCTTGCCCAGGAAAAAAAGGTCGGGATCCAGCTGCGGGCGGTTGGCGGCATAATCACCGCCGGCCGGCGAGGTCACCGCGGCGAGCGAGGCGGTGGGGCGCATGATGACTGCCTATGCAGCAAGAATTGCGACACGCCGATGCGGCGGGCGTCGAAACCCGCTTCGCAGTAGCACAAATAAAGCCGCCATAACCGGATGAAGGTTTCGTCGAAGCCTTGACTGCGAACGGCGTCCAGGCTGGTTTCAAAAGCGCTGCGCCAGCGACGCAGCGTCTCCGCGTAGTCCTCACCGAAATCGAGGCGATTGCGGCAGGTCAGTCCGCGTTGTTGCGCCGCGCGCTGGAAACGCTCGCGGCTGGGCAGCATGCCGCCAGGAAAAATAAATGTCTGGATAAAGTCGGCGCGGGCGCGGTATGCCTCGAAACGCGTTTCGTCGATGGTGATGCTCTGCACCAGCGCTTGGCCATCCGGTTTCAAACAGCGGCGCAGCGTGTCGAAATAACCTTGCCAATAGCGTTCGCCCACCGCTTCGAACATCTCGATCGACACGATGGCGTCGTACTGCCCGGTCAGGTCGCGGTAGTCGCGGTGTTCCAGCCTGACGCGCGGCTCGTCGGCCAGGCGGTGGCGCGCGAAGTCCAGCTGTGCATCCGAGATGGTGATGCCATGAACCTCAACGCCAAGCCGGGCGGCATGCTCGGCGAAACCGCCCCAGCCGCAACCGATCTCCAGCACGCGCATGCCTGGGCGCAGCCGCAACTGATCACAAATCCGCTGGTACTTGCGCGCTTGGGCGTCGACCAAAGGCAGGCTGTCGTCGCCGTCGAACCAGGCGCTGGAATAGGTCCACCCGGGGTCGAGCCACAGCTTGTAAAAATCGTTGCCGATATCGTAATGGGCATGAATGTTGCGCCGACTGCCGCGCCGACTGTTGAGGCGCAAGAGATGGCGCAGCCTGTGCCACAGATTCGTCGCCCAGCGGCCCAGCTTGCCCAGTTGCAATGCTTCTTCGTTCTGCAGTGCCAGCCGCAACAGCGCGGTGAGGTCCGGGCTGTCCAGCCAGCCGTCGCGGTAGGCCTCGGCGAAACCTATGTCGTTGCCCGAAAGAATGCGACGGCAGGCGCGCCAGTCGTGGAGCGTCAGCTCGGCGTCGGGCAGGCGAGACGCGGCGCCGAACCACAGGGTTTCCCCATCCGGTGTGATGAGTTTCAGGCAGCCCTGGCGCAACTGCGCCAACAAGGCCAGCAGCGCCCGTCCGGCGGGGGGCGTGGCGGGGCGGGACAAGGCGGCAGGTTGGCTCGCGCTCATGGTTTCAGCTCCTGGCCGCGGCTGAGCGCCGTGGCGGGGGGATACGGTTTGCGGAAGAAGGGCACGCGTTGTAGCCAAAGTTTGAGTGCCTGCCAGTGGATGCGGGCGACAACACCCATCGTCAGCAGGGGCTGGCGCAGCAAGGCCGTGGCCGCGGTCTTCGACGTCAGGGCACGCAATCGGCCCGATATCGAGGTGCGCAGCAAGACGCCGGCCGCGTCGTGATAATCGATGCGGGTCAGCGAGCGGTTGACCTGTTCGGTAAAACGGAATCGATAGTGTCCTTCCACTTTGCAAAAAGGAGAAACGTGCAGCCGTTTGCGGCAGATGAGCTGGCAGGAGGCCATGATCGGTCCGCCGTCCGTCCGGCTGAGGAGATAGCAATGCCTTTCGCCAAATGTGTTGTTCACTTCTGCCAGTACGGCGATCAACCGCCCCGCCGCGTCGTGGCAATGCCAGAAGCTGACCGGATTGAACACATAGCCGAACACGCGCGGAAAGGTTTGCAGCCAGATGTCACCATCTGCGCACAGGCCGGCTTCGGTCAGTTGCGCGTGTATCCATGGCAACAGCGGTGAGCCGTCGCGCGGGCCGTAGTCGCGCGTGCGCAGCGACAACGGCCGCCAGCAGTCCACGCCAAACCACAGGCCGCGCATGTCCGCCAGCGCGGAGACGTTCAGACGCAAGCAGAACACCGGGTAGACGAAACGGTTGGCGATTGGCCGCAAACGATGGTGCATGACGTGGCCCGTCAAGAGATATGCCGAGATCATTGTCATAACCTCGCCCATGCGGGCGCGAGTCCGAATGCCCGGACCACATGCAAGGCCGACTTCAGCCCGTCTTCATGGAAGCCATAGCCGGTCCAGGCGCCGGCGAACCAACACGCCCGGCGCCCCTGGATACGGGGCAACGCGTGTTGCGCGGCGATGGCCTCGGCGTCGAGCAGGGGATGCTCATAATGGAAACGGCCCAGTACTTTGGCCGGATCGGGCGGGCGCGGCGGATTCAGGGTTACGGCTACCGGGGTGGCGACGGGTAACGGCTGCAACTGGTTGAGCAAATAACTGACACCCACCGCGCGGCTGTCATCACCATCGTCCGAGAGGAAATTCCAGGCCGCCCAGGCGGCTTCGCGTCGGGGAAGCAAAGAGGCGTCGGTGTGCAGCACCGCCTCGTTGGCTTGATAACGCACCGCGGACAGTGTCTCGCGCTCCAGCTCATCGGCATCGTCGAGCAGGGCCAGCGCCTGAGGCGCGTGAGTGGCGAAAATGACGCCATCGAAAATCTCTTCACCATCGGGAGTCCGCAGGTGCGCGCCATCGTCCGTGCGGCGGACGCCGAGCACGGGGGTGGAGAGCCGGACATCGGCGAGGCCGGACGCGATTGTTTCGACATAGCGCCGCGCGCCGCCCGGCACGGTGAGCCATTGCGGCCGGTGGCGCAGTTGCAGCAGGCCGTGGTTCAGGCAGAACCGCAAAAAGGTCTCCGCCGGAAAAGACAGAATGTCGCGGCAGGGGCTGGACCAGATCGCCGCCGCCATGGGCAGCAGGTAGTGGTCGCGAAAGGCCGCCCCGTATCGTCCGGCGTCAAGCAAGCTCCCCAGGTTCTGCGGCACAGCAATGACATGCCGCAGATTGCGTTCCGCCTCGCGGTTAAAGCGCAGAATGTCGGCCAGCATGCCCCAGAACCGTGGCGACAGCAGATTGCCGCGCTGAACGAAAACGCTGTTCAGGTTCCGTCCCGACCACTCCAGCCGGCCCCGGCCGAGCGAGACGCTGAATGACATCGCGCTCGGATGACTGGGGATCCCCAGTTCGTTGAACAGTCCGATCAGGTTGGGGTAGGTACGTTCGTTGAACACCAGAAAACCGGTGTCCACGGCGAAAGGGATGCCATCGACCTCGACATCGACGGTATGGGTGTGACCACCCAGGTAGTCCGCGGCTTCAAACAGCGTGACCGCATGCCGCCTGGAAAGAAAATAGGCCGTGGCGAGGCCGGCGATGCCGCTGCCTATGACCGCGATGCGTTGTGGCGATGAGGTGTTCACCATGTCGTTGTGTCCGCAAAGTAAAAATGCCCCGGCCCCGGCCTTGGCAGTGTGCCGGTGCTGCTTTATAGTCAGGATAAAACCAAACTGAAAAAAATGCTACTGATCAGTAAAAGGTGTTACCAATGGGTATTTTTGGCCGGCTGAGCTTCAAGGATCAGACATTCAAGCTGCGCGAACAGGCTGTCCTGGAAGCCACCACACGGATGCTGGCGAGCAAGGGCTTCGATTTGATGACCATGGACGACGTGGCGAACGAAGCGGGGGTTTCCAAACCCAGTCTGTACAAGCATTTCAAATCCAAAGAGGAATTGGCGACCGAGGTGATGATCCGCTTGCTGGATGACGCTCTGGATTATTTGACGGGGCAGGATCCGGCGCTCGGTCCGATCGACCGCCTGCGCGACCTGTTGGCGTGGGCGTTGCGGGTCCGTCTTGACGGGGGCTTGCCGTTTCTGCCCTCGACCAGCCCGCAGGTGAGAGGCATGCTGACCCGCAACCTGCGCTACCTCAGCCGCGCGATAAAGCTGCACAAAACATTGCAGCGCATTGTCGAGCAGGCGAAACAGCAAGGCGAACTGAACGCCGACATGCCGACGGATGTGATTCTCTACAGCTACTATTCCCGGACTTGCGATCCCGCGGTCGAGTACCTGCGGGTGTATGGCAAATATGCAGATGAAGACATCATCCGGCATATGCTGAAAGTCAGTTTCGACGGTTTGTCCGCCGGATCCCGCGACGGGTGACGCCGTCGCCGGGCGGGTCAGCCGGCGCGATCGATGTCATCGGAGCGCAAGGGTTTGGTCGCGCAGACCAGAACCTGCCCGCGCCTGGAAGAATGGCGTATGAGCAAACCGCTTCTTCCCCTGCCCCTGCCCCACTACTGACGGGAAAGCCTCTCTGTTCTGGCCAGAGCCTGCCAGGCTTCTTTCGTTGACCGGTCAGGAAGGGGGCGTCCATTCCATTAACACAGCCCACCATTAAACACTGACTCCTTCAAGATGGGGCGTTTGTACCCAATGGTTAATCATCGCCCTTCCGCTCGCATGTTCGGGCCAAACCGTTGCGCTGAGGGCTCCTGCCTGGCTGCCGGACTGCTCGCGTACTCTTCGTGGGGTAACATCGGATCGATCTGAAGAGAATCTTGCCTGCGCGCTTGACCCCTGCTTGGGCTGGATAGGATAATTCTCCGTTTTTTCAACTGCTTAGTAATCGTTGCCATGCGGGCGGTGCCCAGAGTGCCGCGAGGCGCGGGGAGCCGGTGTTATCTCCCTGAAAAGACGCGTCTTTTGCGCGCCATTGCGACGAAAACAGGCGAAAATCGGTCGAAATGAACAGTCATCTGAGTGCAGCCAATCTCGCTGAAAGCCCCCTCCGCCAAGGTCATGCGGCAACATTGCCCTCCCGGCGCCTGTCCGTGGCGCCGATGCTGGACTGGACGGATCGGCACTACCGCTATTTTGCCCGGCTGATCACCCGCCACACCTGGCTCTACACCGAAATGGTGACGACCGGCGCCCTGATCCATGGCGATGCCGCGCGGCATCTGCGTTTCGATGACAGCGAACATCCGGTCGCGCTGCAACTGGGTGGGTCCGAACCGTCCGAGCTCGCGCATTGCGCGAAGCTCGCGCAATCATTCGGCTATGACGAAGTGAACCTGAATGTGGGGTGTCCATCCGAGCGTGTGCAGAAGGGCGCGTTCGGCGCCTGTTTGATGGCGGAGGCGGATCTTGTGGCCGACTGTGTCAAGGCGATGCGCGACGCCGTGGATATCGACGTGACGGTGAAGCATCGCATCGGGATCGACGCGATCGAGGACTATGCTTTTCTCGCCGGATTCGTCGAGACCGTGGCGGCGGCCGGCTGCCGCACCTTCATCGTGCATGCGCGCAATGCCATTCTCAAAGGCCTCTCGCCCAAGGAGAACCGCGAGATTCCGCCCCTCAAATACGACTACGTGTATCGCCTCAAGGCCGAGCGCCCGGATCTTGAGATCCTGATCAACGGCGGTGTGAAAACCTCCGATGACATCGAGGCGCATCTGCGCCATGTGGACGGCGTGATGGTCGGACGCGAGGCATACCACAATCCGTGGATCATGGCGGACTGGGACGCGCGTTTCTACGGCACGGAGCCCGGCGATCTGACCCGCCGCAAGGTCGCGCTGGCCATGTTGCCCTATATTGAGCGCAATCTGGCCGAGGGCCACAAGCTGCGCAACATCGCCCGCCATATCCTTGGTTTGTTCCAGGGCGTGCCGGGAGCCCGCCACTGGCGGCGCATGCTGTCGGACGCCTCGTGCCTGGAAGGCGCGGACGGACGTCTTGTCCTGAAGGCCCTTGAAGAAATCGGCCGGTGATGGTCACCGGGCGCGTGTATCGTGTATCAGGAGGTAAGGTTGTGATGAAACGGGTGATCATGGGCGTGGTTTCGGCTCTGTGGCTGTGTCTTGCGCAGGCGGCCCCCTCGGATGTCCTGCACATCTATAACTGGAGCGGATCCCTGTCCGACGACATCGTCAAGCGTTTCGAGGCGGAGTGCCAGTGCAAGGTCGTCCAGGATTTTTATGGCGACAACGAAGAAATGCTGGCCAAGCTGGCCGCGGGCGCGACCGGTTACGATATGGTGTTTCCCTCCAGCTTCGTTATCCAGGCGATGATCAAGCAGAAATTGCTGCTGCCGCTCGACAAGTCGAAGTTGCCCAATATCGCCAATATGGATCCCGCTTTCATGAAACAAGGTTGGGACCCCCAGAATACCTACGCTATTCCGACCGTCTTGTCGCTGACTTCGGTGGGCTACAACACCGAGAAGCTCAAGGCATTGAATATCGATCCGGGCAGCTGGTCGGTGGTTTTCGATCCGAAAGTCCTCGCGCGCCTGAAAGGCCGCGTGACGGTGCTCGACAGCTCGCGCGAAGTGTTCGCGGCGGCGCTGATGTACCTGGGCAAGGACCCGAACAAGGCGACCGAGGCGGACTACCGTCAGGCCCAGCAGGTCATCAAGACGGCCAAACCCTATTGGGCGGCCTTTTCCAACGCGAGCTACCTGAAAGAGCTCGCGGTCGGCGACATCTGGGTGTCGCTCGGCTATTCGACGGAGTTCTTCCAGGCGAACGAGGATGCCCGCCACGCGCGCCGCGCTTTCGCGGTGGCCAATGTGCCCCAGAAAGAGGGCAATGAACTGGGCATCGACACCATGGCGATCCTCTCGCGCGCCAAGCGCCCGGATCTGGCTCTGCGGTTCATGAACTTCATGATGGACGGCAAGAACGCCGCCCAGTTGACCAACCTGAACGGAGCGACCAACCCGGTGCGCAGCGCGCGTCCCTATTTCCGCAAGGATCTGAAAACCCATCCGGTGATCAGTCCCGATCCGGTCTCGGTCCGCAAGTGGACCGTGCTGCGCGAGCTGACCCCGGCGGAGCGGCGCCTGCTCACGCGCCTGTGGACCGAAGTCAAGGTTGCCCGCTAACAAAGACAAAGGATCGCTTGTGTTCGATACGCTCGTACTGGCCAGCAACAATGCCGGCAAACTGAAGGAATTTTCCGCTCTTCTCGCCCCGCTGGGCATCCGTGTCGTGCCTCAGGGCGAATTGGGGGTGCCCGAGTGTCCCGAGCCGCATATCACCTTTCTGGAAAACGCCCTGGAAAAGGCGCGCCATGCGAGCCGGGTGACCGGGTTGCCGGCGCTGGCCGACGATTCGGGCGTTTGCGTTGAGGCGCTTGGCGGCGCGCCGGGTGTGTATTCCGCGCGGTTCGCCGGTGAACCCAAATCCGACGCCGCCAATAATGCGCTGCTGATCGACAAATTGGCCGGGGAGTCCAACCGCCGGGCCTGGTACACCTGCGTGCTGGTGCTGGTGCGTCATGCCGAGGATCCGCAACCCCTGGTGGCCGAGGGCGTCTGGCAGGGTGAAATCGTCGATGAGCCGCGCGGCGAGGGCGGTTTTGGCTACGACCCCCACTTCTGGTTGCCGGTCGAAGGCAAAACCGTCGCCGAGTTGCCCTCCGAACGGAAAAACCGCATGAGCCACCGCGGGCAGGCGATCGATACGCTGCTGGCGCGGCTGAAAGCCATGGCATGAGCCAGGTGGCCGGCATCGCCATGCCGGGGGCGCTCAGAGAGCCGCCGCCGCTGTCGCTCTATATCCATTTCCCCTGGTGTGTGCGCAAGTGTCCGTATTGCGACTTCAATTCGCACGAAGCGAGGAACGGTTTTGACGAGAACGGGTATGTAGAGGCCTTGCTCGCCGATCTGGACAGCGCCTTGCCCGCCATCTGGGGACGTCCGGTGCGTACCGTGTTCATGGGTGGCGGGACGCCCAGCCTGTTTTCCGCGGGGGCGATGGACCGGTTGCTCGCCGGCGTGCGCGCCAGGGTGCGTCTCGATCCGGATGCGGAGATCACCCTGGAAGCCAATCCGGGAACCTTCGAGTACGAGAAATTCAAAGGTTACCGCGAAGCCGGCATCAACCGGCTGTCGATCGGCATCCAGAGTTTCGACGGCCGCAAACTCAAGGCGCTCGGTCGCATCCACGATGAAAACGAGGCATGCCGGGCGGTGGAGATCGCCTTGACCCACTTCGAACGGGTCAACCTGGATATCATGTACGCGCTCCCCGATCAGACCCTCGACGAAGCGCTGGCCGACATCCGCCGCGCCGTCGGGTTCGGGGTGCCGCATGTGTCCGCCTACCATTTGACGCTGGAGCCGAACACCCTGTTCTACCGCCATACCCCCGAAGGCCTGCCCGACGAGGAGGTGGCGGCGGATATGCAGGAAGCCATCGAAGCCGAACTGGCCGGCGCGGGTTTTCTCCATTACGAAACCTCGGCGTTCGCGCGCCCGGGGTTCGAGTGCCGGCATAACCTCAATTACTGGCAATTCGGCGACTATCTGGGCATCGGCGCCGGCGCGCATGGCAAGATCAGCAGCCACACCGGCATTGTTCGGGAGATGCGCTACAAGCAGCCCGCCGCCTGGCTCAAGGCGGTCGGGGAGGGTGCGCCCGTGCAGTCTTCGCGCAAAGTGCGGCGCGACGAGCTGCCGTTCGAGTTCATGATGAATCTTTTGCGGTTGACGGACGGCTTCGAGAACCGGCTGTTTCATGAGCGAACCGGACGGCCGCTCGCATCGATCGCGCGCGAACTGGAGAGCGCCGCCAAACAAGGGCTCATTGACATCGGCGCGGACCGGATGGCCCCCACGCTGAAGGGCCAGCGGTTCCTGAACGATTTGCTGACTCTTTTTCTACGGGATGACTCGGAGTGAGCCCCCGCCGCGCGTAGTAAAACAAACGGCCTTGTGCCGTTTTTTCACGGCGGCAAAGGGAGACCGCATCGGGCAGCCTCCGTCCGCGGCTTGACGCATCCGGGGACTCTTGGCATTCTGGAGTCCGAACTTCAAACAGTAGTTTGATATTGCCTAAGAACACACGAGGGAGAGCACGATGAAACACGCATGGAAAACCGCGGGCGCCGCGGTCATCCTGGGCCTGATGTCCCAGATCGCCCTGGCCGACTCGGCCGCCGGGGTCTGGAAGAACATCGATGACGAAACCCACCAGGCCAAGGCGCTGATCCAGATCAGCGAAGCGGGCGGCGGCGAGTTGTCCGGCAAGATCATCAAACTCCTGCACAAGCCCGACGCGGTCTGCGACAAGTGCGAAGGCGACCTGAAAGACAAGCCGGTCAACGGCATGACCATCCTGTGGGGCCTGAAGAAAGACGGCGAGAGCGCCTGGAGCGGCGGCAAGATCCTCGATCCGAAATCCGGCAAGGTCTACAGCGCCAAGATGAAACTGATCGATGGCGGCAAGAAGCTGGAAGTGCGCGGTTTCCTGGGGGTTTCCCTGCTCGGCCGCTCCCAGGTCTGGGAACGTCAGTAACCGGAAAACCCTGCGGCCCGGCCTGTGGGCCGGCACGCTGCGAAACGGAAAGTTGCCCCGGGGGACTTTCCGTTTTTATTTGTTCCGTTAAAATTCTCAGGCCATGACCTCATCCCGCGATCTTGCCGGTCTTCCCCTCGAGGTGCCACCGGCCACGGCCAAAAAATTCGAGAAGCTCGGCATACGCCGGCGCTTCGACCTTGTTCTTCATATGCCATTGCGCTACGAAGACGAAACGCATCTGTATCCCATCGGCGCGCTGCCCTATGGTCGACCGGTGCTGGTCGAGGGGGACGTCATCGCCCAGGAGGTGCAGTTCCGTCCGCGCCGGCAACTGGTGGTGCAACTGGAGGACCGTTCGGGCACCCTGGTGCTGCGGTTTCTGAACTTTTATCCGAGCCAGCAAAAACAACTGGCCAAGGGCCAGCGCATCCGCGCGCTCGGAGAGGTGAAGCGGGGGTTTTTCGGCGACGAGATGATTCACCCCAAATGCCGCGCCGTGCATGAGGGCGAACCGCTCGCCGGCGCGCTGACGCCGGTTTACCCGACGGTCAACGGACTCGCCCAGCCGGTGCTGCGTCGCCAGATCCAGAATGAACTGAAACGCCAGGATCTGGGCGAGACCCTGCCGCCCGGCGTGCGCGAGTCGCTGGGACTGGCGACCTTCGACGAGGCCGTCCATACCCTGCACGCCCCGCCTCCCGAGTTTTCCCTGAGGCAGCTCGAGGATCCGCTGCTGCCCGCCTGGCAGCGCCTCAAATTCGACGAACTGCTGGCCCAGCAACTGTCGATGCGACTTGCGTACCGCGCGCGGCGCCTTGGCATCGCGCCGGTGATCCGCGGCACCGGCGAGCTTGACCGGCAACTGCGCGCGAGTCTTCCCTTTTCGCTGACCCGCGCCCAGGAAAAGGTGCTGGCTGAAATCCGCGCGGATCTGGCGAACCCCCATCCGATGCACCGGCTCCTGCAGGGCGATGTGGGCAGCGGCAAGACCATCGTGGCGGCGGCGAGCGCATTGACCGCCCTGGAGGCCGGCTACCAGGTGGCGCTGATGGCGCCCACCGAGATTCTGGCCGAGCAGCATTTTCTGAAATTGTCCGCGTGGCTTGAGCCGCTTGGCGTGACGGTCGTCTGGCTCTCCGGCTCCATGCGCAAGAAAGCGCGTGCCGAGGCGCTGGCCTCGATCGCCTCGACGCCGGTCCTTCTCGCTGTGGGAACCCATGCGCTATTCCAGGAGGATGTGGCGTTCCGCCAATTGGGACTCGCCATCGTCGACGAGCAGCATCGCTTCGGTGTCGGGCAGAGGCTGGCGCTCAAGGAAAAAGGCCGGGAGCCGCACCAGCTGATGATGTCGGCCACGCCGATTCCGCGTACCCTCGCGATGAGTTTCTATGCCGATCTCGATGTGTCGGTGATCGACGAATTGCCCCCGGGACGAACCCCCATCGTCACCAAGCTGATAAACAGCAGCCGGCGCGACGAAGTGATCGCCTATGTCGACCGGACCTGCGCGCAAGGCAATCAGGTGTATTGGGTGTGCCCGCTCATCGAAGAATCCGAGACGCTGCAACTGCAGACCGCCGTGGATACGCATGTCCAGCTCGGCGAGGATTTGCCGGAGCGGCAAATCGGTCTTGTGCACGGCCGGATGAAGCCCGATGAAAAGGCCGCCGTGATGGCTTCCTTCGCGGCGAACGACACCCAGGTGCTGGTGGCGACCACCGTGATCGAGGTGGGGGTGGACGTGCCCAATGCCAGCCTGATGGTCATCGAACACGCCGAACGCATGGGCCTTGCCCAGCTGCACCAGCTGCGCGGGCGAGTGGGGCGGGGCGCGGCCAAAAGCCAGTGCGTGCTGATGTTCGACACTCCGTTGTCCGAGCTGGCCAAGGCGCGCCTGAAAGTGATTTATGAAAACACCGACGGTTTTGAGATCGCCCGCCAGGATCTGATGATCCGCGGTCCCGGCGAATTCCTTGGCGCGCGTCAGAGCGGGGTGCCGATGCTGCGCTTCGCCAATCTCGAAGAAGACATCGAGCTGTTGGAAAAGGCGCGCGAGCTCGCCCCCGATATGCTGGCGCGTTTTCCGCGTGAGGCGGACGCGCATCTGGACCGCTGGTTGGCCGGGCGGGAGCAGTTTCTCAAGGCCTGACCGCCCCTGCCTTTCCCCCGCGCGGGCGTTCAGTGCCCGAGCTCCAGGCGCGCGCCCACTTCCACGACCCGGTTCGGCGGTAGGCCGAAGTGCATCGCCGCGCTGCGCTCGTTCTTGCGCAGCAGAGCGTAGAACCCCAGCAGACAGCGCAAGACGCGTGACACGCGCGGGTCGGGCGCGACCACCTGCCTGCCAAGATAGAACGTGGCCTCGACCGGGGCGCTATCGGGAAGACCGAGCTGCCGGTAGGCGATGCGCAACAGGGCGGGCACATCCGCCTCTTCCATGAATCCGATCCGCAGTACGGTCTGCGCCATTCCGTCGCGCAACCACCGGGATTCGACGCGATCGCGGGCATCGGCATGCGGAATGTCGACCGGGACGACGGAGCACAGGATCACGGTCTCGTGCAGCACCCGGTTGTGCTTGAGGTGGTGCAGGAGCACAAGCGGCACACGGTCGGTGTCCTCGGCCAGAAACACGGCGCAGCCGTCGATCCGGTGCACTCCGTTCAGATTGTCCCGCGCGAGAAAATCATCGAGCGCGACGGCGCGCAGGCGTTGCTCCCTGGCAAGCAAACGCCGGCCAAAGTTCCATGTCGCCATGATGGCGCACATGCCCAGGCCAACGCACAGCGGCAGCCAGCCGCCATCGGCGATTTTGAGGGCATTGGCGCCGACGAAGGCCAGATCGATGATCAAGAGGCCGCCGGCGAGCGGAATGATCCATGCCAGAGGCCAGTTCCACTGACGACGTGCCATCACGGCGAACAGCAGCGTTGTGATGGCCATGGTGGTGGACACCGCGAGACCGAACGCGGCGGCAAGACGCTCCGACGAGCCGAAACCGATCACGATCGATAGCGTGCCGATCATCATTATCCCGTTGAACAGTGGCAGATAGACTTGGCCGACCTGCTGGCCGGAGGTATGCCGCACTTTCATGCGTGGCCACAGCCCCAACTGAATGGCCTGGCATGTGAGAGAGAACACCGCGGTGATCAAGGCCTGGGACGCGACAATGGTGGCGAGCGTGGCGAGCAACACCATCGGGTAGAGCAGGGGCGTCGGCACCATCGAGTAGAAGGGACGCGCGGCCAGCCCGGGATTGTCCAGCAGCAACGCTCCCTGACCCAGGTAGCTCAGCAGCAGGGTCGGCAGGGCGAGACCGTACCAGGCCAGCCGGATGGGGCGGCGTCCGAAATGACCCATGTCGGCGTACAGCGCCTCGGCGCCGGTCAGGCATAGCACTACCGCGCCCAGGGATTCGAAACCGCGAAAACCGTTGCGCTGGAAAAAGTCCAGCGCATGACGAGGATCGAAGGCTTGCAGAATGTCGGGCCGCGCCAGAAAACTGTTCAGGCCGAGCAGGCCGATCGCCACAAACCAGCTGGCGAGGATCGGACCGAATACCATGCCGACACGGGCGGAGCCGAAAGCCTGTACCAGGAACAGGCCGGCAAGGATGGCCGCCGTCAGGGGAACGACATAGTGCGCCAGCGATGGCGTGGCGACCCGCAAGCCTTCCACTGCGCTCAGAACCGACACGGCCGGAGTGATGAGGCCGTCGCCGTACAGCATGGCGGCGCCGGCTAGGCCGAGCAGCAGCCAGAAGGCACGACTGCCGCGCGAGTGACCTGTGTCGCCCAGAATGAGGGCGAGAAGCGCGAGAATGCCGCCCTCTCCGCGATGGCTCGCGCGCATCAGCAGCAACACGTACTTGACGCTGACCATCAGGATCAACGACCAGAGAAACAGGGAAACGATACCGAGAATGTTGTCGGGACTCGGCGCGACGCCGCGGGCCGGATGAAAGGCTTCCTGAAGCGCATACAGCGGGCTGGTGCCCAGATCGCCGAAAACGACGCCGAGGGCCGAGAGGGCGAGCAGGGGAAGAGCGGTGGCTTTGCGGGATGACGCGCTGTCTGTTGACGGCGGCGGTGGAACCGGCGGTACGGAAGGGATGACCAGAGGCATACGGAGTCCTTTGCCAGGATGTGGCCGTTGGGGTATGCGTGGAATGCTAGGCGAAGCGGTATAAACGCCGGATAAAAAAAAGCCCCGGTCTGTAGGGGACCGGGGTAAATTGGGATTGCTGCAAACAACAAAGGAGAAACCATGATGAAGCGTTTGTATATTAGCAAGATATAATTTTCTAAACAAGTGATGTATAGGGGTAAAGGCTTGATTAAAATCAAGCTTTGTGAAATCCGTTCCGAAAATGAAAAAACCGCCAGATTCCTGGCGGTTTTTCGCGAGCATGTCCGGACTCTCAGTGGATCAGCAGCGTGGCCAGATAGTAAAGGCCACCGGCCAACAGCATCGCCACGGGCAGGGTGAACACCCAGGCCAGCAGAATGGCGCGGATGGTGCTCAGCTGCAGCCCGGCGCGATCCGCCACCATGGAACCGGCCACCGCGCTCGAGAGCACTTGGGTCGTCGACACCGGCATGCCGAGGAAGCTGGCAAGCCCGATGGAAATGCCGGCGGTCATCTGCGCGGACATGCCCTGGGCGTAGGTCATGTCTTTCTTGCCGATGCCTTCGCCGACGGTCTTCACCACACGGCGCCAGCCGATCATGGTGCCGATGCCCAGCGCCATGGCGACCGACATGATCACCCAGGTCGGAGCATATTCGGTGGTGGCGGTCAGGTCGCTGCGCAGGCTTTGCAGATGGCGCTTGTCGGCGTCGCCGAGTCCCTTCACCTTGCCGGCGAGCTTGGCGACGTCGTCAAGACAGAGAATCTGCGTACGCGCATCCCAGCGTTGCTCGGCGCTCATCCGGTGATAGTCGTTGGTGCTGTTGAGCGAGCCGATCAGCTTGTCGGCGGTGGCCAGCGTGTCGCGCGGATTGCATTCGTAGCGCCCGAACTGCTTGCCGGCGACAGGTTGCGCCATCATGGCCTGCAGTTCGGTTTCGTGTTTGTTATAGAACTGCTGCAGGTGAACGGCGGCGTCGCGGGTCCGCTCCAGCTGATAGGGATTGCTTTCCAGATTCAGCACGTAGTTGGCCGGCACGATACCGATCAGCACCAGCATGATCAGGCCGACGCCCTTTTGTCCGTCGTTGGAGCCGTGCGCGAAACTCACGCTCATGGCGGACACAACGAGCAGGAAACGAGTCCAGAACGGCGGATGTTTCTTGCCTTCCACCTGCTGGCGAATGGCGGGCGTCTTGTGCACGCTGTGGGTCGGATAAAGACGGCGCATGATCAGCACAATGATGCCGGCCAGCACGAAGCCGACCAGCGGCGAACACAGCAGCGCGAGACCCACGTCGATGGCCTTGCCCCAGTTGATGCCCTGGGCCAGCGAGGTGTGATTGATCAGGCTGTTGGCCACGCCGACACCGAGAATCGCGCCGATCAGGGTGTGCGAGCTGGAGGCGGGCAGACCGAAGTACCAGGTGCCGAGGTTCCACATGATGGCGGCGGTCAGGAGCGCGAAGACCATCGCGAGGCCGCGCGTGGTGTTGACCGAGACCAGAAGGTCGACCGGCAGCAGGTGGACGATGGCGTAGGCCACGGCCAGGCCGCCCGAGAGGACGCCAAGGAAATTGAAAACACCCGAAGCGAATACGGCGAGACGCGGTTTCATCGAGTGGGTGTAGATGACCGTGGCGATGGCGTTGGCAGTGTCGTGAAATCCGTTGATGAACTCGAACGCCAGCACGAAGCCGAGGGACAGGATCAGGGTGACCGCGACTTGCGGCGAAAGCCCTGAGAGAAGTTCCAACATGGCTGATACAGAGTGGTTGCAGGAAGGCGCGATTGTTGGTGTTCGGGGCTTTTACGTCAAGCACCTTTTATAAAGTTTTTATGTGGGTGTCGCATGCGTGGCTGTTCGAGACTGTGAAACTTGACTTATGCATATGGTATTGCCGCTAAACGATACACAAGTGGCTAATTTCACAAGAAAAACCCCCGGAAAATTTCCGGGGGTGCGGATGCCGGTTTGTCAACCGAATTTGCCGGTAATGTAATCTTCGGTCGCACGCTGTTTCGGTGTGGTGAAAATCGTGTCGGTTTCGCCGAATTCGATCAGCTCGCCCAGGTACATGTAGGCGGTGTAATCGGAAACGCGCGCCGCCTGCTGCATGTTGTGGGTCACGATAGCGATGGTGTAGTCCTCCTTGAGCTCGTGAATCAGCTCCTCGATGTGCGCCGTCGATATCGGATCGAGCGCCGAGGTCGGTTCGTCGAGCAGCAGCACTTCCGGGCGCGCCGCCACAGCGCGCGCGATGCACAGGCGCTGTTGCTGACCGCCGGAGAGCGAGTTGCCCGACTGCCTGAGCTTGTCCTTCACTTCGTCCCACAGCGCCGCCTTGCGCAGCGCCCATTCCACCCGGTCGTCCATCTCCGCCTTGGACAGTTTTTCGTAGAGCTTCACGCCAAAAGTGATGTTGTCGTAGATCGACATCGGGAACGGCGTCGGTTTCTGGAACACCATGCCGACCTTGGCGCGAAGCAGGTTGATGTCCACGTCTCGGCCGAGAATGTTGTGGGTATCGAGCAGGATCTCGCCTTCGGCGCGCAGTCCCGGATAGAGTTCGAACATGCGGTTGAAGGTCCGCAGCAGCGTGGATTTGCCGCAACCGGACGGGCCGATGAATGCGGTGACCTTTTTCGGCGCGATGTCCAGATTGATGCTCTTGAGGGCGTGGAAGTTGCCGTAAAAGAAGTTCAGATTCTTGACCTGAAGCTTGATGTTGTTGTCCGTCATGTCGTCAAGCCTTAATGGGATTGGGTTTTCTGGCTGCCGAGCCAGCGGGCGAAAATGTTCAGTGTCAGTACCGACAGCGTGATCAGTGTGGCGCCGGCCCAGGCCAGATGGTGCCAGTCTTCATACGGGGACATGGCGAACTGGAAAATGACATAGGGCAGGTTGGCCATCGGCGCGTTCATGTTGGTGCTGAAGAACTGGTTGTTCAGCGCAGTGAAGAGCAGCGGCGCGGTTTCGCCGGAGATGCGCGCCACGGCCAGCAGGACACCGGTCAGGACACCCGCTTTGGCCGCGCGCAGGGTGACCGACATGACGATGCGCCATTGTGGAGCGCCCAGCGCGGCGGCGGCCTCGCGCAGACTGTTGGGCACGAGACGCAGCATGTTTTCCGTGGTGCGCACCACCACCGGGATCACCAGCAGCGCGAGGGCGAACGAACCGGCCCATCCGGAAAAGTGCTGCACCGTGGTGACATACACCTCATAGATGAACAGTCCGACCACGATCGACGGTGCCGACAGCAGGATATCGTTGATGAAGCGCGTTGCGGGGGCCAGCCAGCCGCGCTGGCCGAATTCGGCGAGGTAGACGCCGGCGAGGATGCCGATCGGGGTGCCGATGAACGTGCCGCCGGCCGTCATCAGGAGGCTGCCGACGATGGCGTTGGCGAGGCCGCCCGCGCTGCCCGGGGGAGGGGTGCTCTGAGTGAAGACGGCCAGGGAGAAACCGTTCAATCCGTACTGGATCAGGGTGAACAGGATCCAGAACAGCCAGAACAGGCCGAATGCCATCGCGGTCATCGACGCGCCCATGTTGAAGGCGTTGACCATGCGGCGCCGGCGGTAAATTGCAGTGTTCATAGTATCGTATCGGCTCGAGCTTGCTTGTGCGGGTCGTGAAATCACGGTGTCGTTCATGATGCCTCGCTCAGCTGGGTTTGCCTTCCTGTTGCTTCAGGCGCAGCAGCAGCAGTTTGGAGCACGCCAGCACCACGAAAGTGATGAAGAACAGGATCAGGCCCAGATGGATCAGGGAGGCCAGGTGCAGCTTGCCGCTGGCCTCGGCGAATTCGTTGGCGAGAGCCGAGGAAATCGAATTGCCCGGCTCGAGCAGGCTGGTGGCGAAGCGCGAGGAGTTGCCGATCACGAAAGTGACCGCCATGGTTTCCCCAAGGGCGCGGCCCAGTCCCAGCATGATGCCGCCGACCACCCCGGTCTTGGTGTACGGGAGCACGACATAGCGCACGACTTCCCAGGTGGTGGAGCCGAGTCCGTAAGCCGATTCCTTGAGCATCACCGGCACGATCTCGAACACGTCGCGCATCACCGAGGCGATGAAAGGGATGACCATGATGGCCAGGATCAGGCCGGCGGTGAACATGCCGATCCCCATCGGCGCGCCCTGGAACAGGAAGCCGATCAGGGGCAGGTTGCCGAATACATCGAGCAGGAAGGGTTCGATGTAGGTGCCGAACAGCGGCGCGAACACAAAAAGTCCCCACATGCCGTAAATGATCGAAGGAATGCCGGCGAGCAGTTCGACGGCGATGCCGAGCGGGCGCTTGAGCCAGGTCGGGCACAGTTCGGTCAGAAACAGGGCGATGCCGAAGCTGATCGGCACACCGATGAGCAGGGCGATGATGGAGGTGACGAGCGTGCCGAAAATGGGAACGACCGCGCCGAATTTCTCGGCGACCGGATCCCAGTCGGTGGTGATGTAGAAACCCGGCCCGAAAGTTTCGATGCTGGGCAGCGCCCCCTTGAGAAGGGCCAGCAGGATGCCGATCAGCGTGGCCAGAACCAAAAAGGCGAACACGCGGGTGGTGTTCCGGAACAGGCTGTCCAGCAGCATTTGCCGTTGCATTTCCTTGGGGTTACTGAACTTTTCCATGCAGGGCTCTATCCATGATTCTCAGAGAAAAAGCCGGGGAGGAGTTCCCCGGCCTCGATCGCCCGGTGACGGCGCCGCTCTGCAGGGGAGGGGCGCCTGTCATCCGGCATTGGCGATGATTATTTCACGATCGGCTTGCCGCTGGCATCACCGATATGCTTCCAGCTGTCGCGGATGACGGACTTCACGCTGTCGGGCATCGGGATGTAGTCGAGGTCGAGCGCCTGCTTGTCGCCGGTTTTGTAGGCCCAGTCGAAGAACTTCAGCACTTCGGCGCCCTGAGCCGGCTTGTCCTGCTTCTTCTGCATCAGAATGAAGGTCGCGCCGGTGATCGGCCAGGTTTGCGCGCCGGGCTGATTGGTCAGGATAAGGTAGAAGCCGGGAGCCTTCTTCCAGTCAGCATGAGCGGCGGCGGCCTTGAAGGTGTCTTCATCCGGTCCGACGAATTTGCCGTCGCGGTTCTGCAGATGGCTGTAGTTCAGCTTGTTCTGCTTGGCGTAGGCGGATTCCACATAACCGATGGAGCCATTGATGCGGGTCACGTAGTTGGCGACGCCTTCATTGCCCTTGCCGCCAACGCCGACCGGCCAGTTGACGGAGGAGTCGGCGCCGACCTTGCCGGACCATTCGCTGGAAACCTGGGACAGGTAGTGGGTGAAGATGAAGCTGGTGCCCGAACCGTCGGAGCGGTGAACGACGACGATGTTATCGGACGGCAGCGCAACGCCGGGGTTGAGCTTGGCGATGGCCGGATCGTTCCAGGTCTTGACCTTGCCAAGGTAAATGTCGGCCAGCAGCGAGCCGGTCAGCTTGAGCTGGCCGTGCTTGACTCCCTTCACATTGATCACGGGTACCACGCCGCCCACCACGGTCGGGAACTGCACGAGGCCCTTGGTTTGCAATTCTTCGGGCTTGAGGGGCTTGTCCGATGCGCCAAAGTCGACGGTCTTGGCTTCGATCTGCTTGATACCGCCACCCGAACCGATGGACTGATAGTTCATGCTGATGCCGGACGAAGCCTTGAAGGCCTCGGCCCATTTCGCGTACAGCGGGTACGGGAAGGTTGCCCCCGCGCCAGTGATATCGGCGTAGGCGGAGGAAATGAACGCGCTGCCAAGTACGACAGAGGTGACCAGACGAGTGGCGAGTTTCATGAGAGCTCCTGTTGGGTGCCATGTGTTTGTAGCACAGCATCCTAGTCGCTCAATCTTTCAGAAATATTACAAGTCGTAATACAGGCGTGCTCGCCGGCTTGAAGTTGCCGCGAAGGTGGCTATAATCGTCCGCGTCCCTTATAGGAGCGCATGATGGCAGGCAAACTGGTAATCGGTAACTGGAAAATGAATGGGCGGCGCGTGGCGTCGGAAACCCTGGTGGCCGCCATGCTGGCCGATCCGCGGATCAACCGCCCGAATGTGGGGATGGCCCCGCCTGCGCCCTACCTTGCGCTTCTTGCTGGATGGCTGGAAGGCAGTCATGTCGCCGTGTGCGCCCAGGATGCGAGCCGGTTCGCGAAGGACGGGGCCTTTACCGGCGACGTCAGCGCCGCGATGCTCGCGGACATAGGCTGTCAGTATGTATTGGTCGGGCATTCTGAACGCCGGCAGTATCATGGTGAAAGCAACGAGGTGCTGCGCGCGAAACTCGCGAATGTTCTGGAAGCCGGCCTTGTGCCGGTGCTGTGCGTCGGCGAGACCCTGACCGAACGGGAGGAGGGCCGGCACCGCGATGTGATTCGCCACCAGTTGTCGGTGCTGGAGGGCGTCGATCCCCGTCGCTGTGTTGTCGCTTATGAGCCGGTTTGGGCGATCGGTACCGGAAAAGTCGCGTCGCTCGAGCAGATCGCGCAAATGCATGCCGATATCAAATCGTGGTGCTTGCAAATCCAGAAAACCGATGTTACTATTCGCACCCTCTACGGCGGAAGCGTCAAAGCAGATAATGCCGAAGCCATTTTGTCGATCGACGATGTCGATGGCGCACTTGTAGGGGGTGCATCACTCGAAGTCGAATCGTTTGCGATGATTTGCATGGCCGCTGATAAACTGGTATAGTATGGAACTTCTCAAAACACTGATCTGGATCGTTGACCTTGTGTCGGCACTGACGATTATCGTGCTCGTCCTCATGCAGCATGGCAAGGGCGCCGATATGGGTGCGGCATTCGGCAGCGGCGCTTCCGGTAGTCTTTTTGGGGCGACGGGTTCCGCGAATTTCTTGAGCAGAACCACTGCCATCGCGGCGGTTGTGTTCTTCTCGTCGAGCTTGGGTCTCGTGTACTTGTCTGGGGGCAAGCACAGCGATCTGGGCGTGATGGCTGGAAAGGTTGAGCAAGCGGCTCCGCAAATCCCGAGCGGAGTGGCGAAAAAAGAATCATCCGGAGTAAAAATCCCGGAGTAATATAAAGTTTAACTTGTGCCGACATGGTGAAATTGGTAGACACGCTATCTTGAGGGGGTAGTGGCGAAAGCTGTGTGAGTTCGAGTCTCACTGTCGGCACCACCATTCAAAAACAGGCCGCCGGGATTCCGGCGGCCTGTTTTACTTGGAGCCAAGGGGGTATAAACCCTCTTTTTTTAGGGGTGTTCGGGAAATGCTGCAAAACTACTTTCCCATTCTGTTGTTTATCATTGTCGGCACGCTCGTCGGCGTGGCTCCCATCCTGCTTGGGTGGCTGCTCGCTCCGAATCGTCCCGATGCTGAGAAACTGTCGCCTTATGAGTGCGGATTCGAAGCTTTCGAAGACGCTCGCATGAAGTTCGACGTCCGCTATTACCTCGTAGCCATTCTTTTTATCCTTTTTGATCTCGAAATCGCGTTTCTGTTCCCCTGGGCCGTCGTGTTCAAGGAAATCGGAATGTTCGGCTTCGTGGCGATGCTCGATTTTCTGGCCATCCTCACGATAGGCTTTATCTACGAGTGGAAGAAGGGAGCGCTGGAATGGGAGTAGAAGGTATTCTCGAAAAAGGTTTCATCACCACGACCGCGGACAAGCTGATCAACTACACGCGAACGGGTTCGCTGTGGCCGATGACATTCGGTCTGGCCTGTTGCGCCGTGGAGATGATGCATGCGGGCGCAGCGCGCTACGACCTTGACCGCTTCGGCATCGTCTTCCGTCCCAGTCCGAGGCAGAGCGATCTGATGATCGTTGCCGGCACGCTGTGCAACAAGATGGCGCCCGCCTTGCGCAAGGTCTATGACCAGATGGCCGAACCGCGCTGGGTCATTTCGATGGGATCCTGTGCCAACGGCGGTGGCTATTATCATTATTCGTATTCGGTGGTGCGCGGCTGCGACCGCATCGTGCCGGTCGACGTCTATGTCCCGGGCTGTCCTCCGACGGCCGAGGCGCTGCTCTACGGCATCATCCAGCTCCAGAACAAAATCAAACGCACCAATACCATCGCCCGCTGAGGTAGAAACTTATGGCCTCCAAACTGGAAGCGCTGAAGTCGGCTGTCGAAAGGGTGCTGGGCGAGAAGCTCGTTCAAAGCACGCTTGCGCTCGACGAACTCACCATTGTCTGCAAGGCAGGGGATTATTCCGAGGTGGCGCGCCAACTGCGCGATCACGCCGACCTGTCCTTCGAGCAGTGTATCGATCTGTGCGGAATGGATTACAGCACGTACGGGGATGTTCCCTGTGACGGCCCCCGTTTCGCCGTCGTGCTCCATCTGCTTTCCCTGCGCCACAACTGGCGCCTGCGTCTTCGGGTTTACGTGCCCGACGACGATTTTCCCGTTATCGCTTCGGCGACCCCGGTCTGGAATGCCGTCAACTGGTTCGAACGCGAAGCCTTCGATCTGTTCGGCATCGTGTTCGAAGGACATCCGGATCTGCGCCGCATCCTGACCGACTACGGTTTCGTCGGCCATCCGTTCCGCAAGGACTTCCCGCTGTCCGGCCACGTCGAAATGCGTTACGACCCGACCCAGCAGCGCGTGATCTACCAGCCCGTGACCATCGAGCCGCGCGAGATCACCCCGCGCATCATTCGCGAGGAGCAATACGGTGGCTGAGATCCGCAACTACACCCTGAACTTCGGTCCGCAACACCCGGCCGCGCACGGCGTGCTGCGCTTGGTTCTCGAACTGGACGGCGAAGTGATCCAGCGCGCCGACCCGCACATCGGGCTTTTGCACCGCGGCACCGAAAAACTGGCCGAATCCAAGACCTATATCCAGTCGCTGCCCTATATGGATCGCCTGGATTACGTGTCGATGATGTGCAACGAGCACGCCTACTGCCTGGCCATCGAAAAGCTGACCGGCGTCGACGTTCCGCTGCGCGCCCAGTACATCCGCGTGATGTTCTCCGAGGTGACCCGCATCCTCAACCATCTGTTGTGGATCGGCGCGCACGCCCTCGACATCGGCGCGATGACCGTGTTCCTCTACGCGTTCCGCGAACGCGAGGACCTGATGGACTGCTACGAGGCGGTGTCCGGCGCGCGCATGCACGCGGCGTACTTCCGTCCGGGCGGCGTGTACCGCGACCTGCCCGATTCGATGCCGCAGTACACGGCCTCGAAGATCAAGAACGCCCGTGAGCTCGCGCGGCTGAACGAGACCCGCCAGGGTTCGCTGCTCGACTTCCTCGAGGACTTCACCCGCCGTTTCCCGGCGATCGTCGACGAATACGAAACCCTGCTGACCGATAACCGCATCTGGAAGCAGCGTACCGTGGGCATCGGCGTGGTCAGCCCCGAGCGCGCGATGAACCTCGGCTTCACCGGCCCGATGCTGCGTGGCTCCGGGATCGCCTGGGACCTGCGCAAGAAGCAGCCCTACGACGTCTATGCGGATCTGGATTTCGATATCCCCGTCGGCGTGAACGGCGACTGCTACGACCGCTACCTTGTGCGCATCGAGGAGTTCCGTCAGTCCAACCGCATCATCGCGCAGTGTGTCGACTGGCTGAAGAAAAACCCGGGACCGGTCATCAGCGACAACCACAAGGTCGCTCCTCCGTCGCGTGACGCGATGAAGAGCAACATGGAAGAGCTGATCCACCATTTCAAGCTGTTCACCGAGGGCATGCACGTGCCCGAGGGCGAGGCCTATGCCGGTATCGAGCACCCGAAGGGCGAGTTCGGCATTTACCTGGTCTCCGACGGCGCCAACAAGCCGTATCGTCTGAAAATCCGCGCGCCGGGCTACGCCCACCTCGCGGCGCTCGACGAAATGGCGCGTGGCCACATGATCGCCGACGTGGTGGCGATCATCGGCACGCAGGATATCGTGTTTGGGGAGATTGACCGCTGATGTTGTCCGCAGAATCCCTTGCCAAGATCGACCGCGAGGTCGCCAAATACCCGGCCGACCAGAAACGCTCCGCCGTGATGGCCTCCTTGCGCATCGCCCAGGTGGAAAAAGGCTGGCTGGCGACCGAAACCATCGAATATGTCGCCGACTATCTGGGCATACCTCCGGTGGCCGCCTACGAAGTGGCGACCTTCTACAACATGTACGACCTGCGTCCGGTGGGCAAGTACAAGCTGACCGTCTGCACCAATCTGCCCTGTGCGCTCAACGGCGGCGTGAACTCCGCCGAGTATCTGAAGCAGAAACTCGGCATCGGCTTTGGCGAAACCACCGCCGACGGCAAGTTCACCCTGGTCGAGGGTGAGTGCATGGGCGCCTGCGGCGACGCGCCGGTGCTTCTCGTCAACAACCATTCGATGTGCAGCTTCATGACCCCCGAAGCCATCGATAAGAAACTGGCGGAGTTGGAATAATGGCTATCTTCGTCAATGGCGTGATTTTCGAGAATGTCGACACCTCCGCGCCGGACTGCTGGCGGCTCGAGGCCTACCAGGCCCGCGGCGGCTATGAAGCCCTCAAGCGCATCCTGCAGTCGGGCATGGCCCAGGAAGACGTGATCGCCGAGGTGAAAAACTCCGGCTTGCGTGGCCGCGGCGGCGCGGGTTTCCCGACCGGGCTCAAGTGGAGCTTCATGCCGCGCAGTTTTCCCGGCGACAAATACGTGGTGTGCAACACCGACGAAGGCGAACCGGGCACCTTCAAGGATCGCGATATCCTGCGTTTCAACCCGCATGCGCTGATCGAGGGCATGATCATCGCCGGTTACGCGATGGGCACGCGCGCGGGCTATAACTACATCCATGGCGAGATCTTCGCCGAGTACGAGCGTTTCGAAGCGGCGCTCGACGAGGCGCGCCAGGCCGGCCTGCTCGGGGAAAACATTCTCGGCACCGGTTTCAGTTTCGACCTGTTCGCCGCGCACGGCTATGGCGCCTACATCTGCGGCGAGGAAACGGCGCTGCTCGAATCCCTCGAAGGCAAGAAGGGCCAGCCGCGCTTCAAGCCGCCGTTCCCGGCGAGCTTCGGCCTGTACGGCAAGCCGACCACCATCAACAATACCGAATCCTTCGCCTCCGTGCCGTTCATCATCCGCGACGGAGCCCAGAAGTTCCTCGAAGCGGGCAAGCCGAACAACGGCGGCACCAAGCTGTTCTCGGTGTCCGGTCACGTGAACCGTCCCGGCAACTACGAGATTCCGTTGGGCACGCCGTTCTCCGCGCTGCTCGAAATGGCCGGCGGCATGAAGGACGGCAAGAAGCTCAAGGCGGTGATCCCGGGCGGCTCCTCCGCGCCGATCCTGCCCGCCCAGATCATGATGGACTGCACCATGGACTACGACAGCATCAGCAAGGCCGGTTCCATGCTGGGCTCGGGCGCCGTGATCGTGATGAACGAGGACGTGTGCATGGTCAAGGCCCTCGAGCGCCTGTCCTATTTCTATCACGAGGAATCCTGCGGCCAGTGCACTCCGTGCCGCGAAGGCACCGGTTGGCTTTACCGCATCATTCACCGCATCGAGAACGGCGAAGGCCGTCCCGACGACCTGGAGCTGCTGGCCTCGGTCGGCAACAACATGGCGGGCCGCACCATCTGCGCCCTGGCCGATGCCGCGGTGTTCCCGGTACGCAGCTTCACCAAGCACTTCCGCCACGAGTTCGAGTACCACATCGAACACAAGACGTGCATGGTTGACCATAAATGGTGTTGACCGGTTGTCCGGTCATCTTACTTCGGGTAGCAAGACGCTATGCTTGAAATCGAAATCGACGGCAAGAAACTGACGGTTCCCCAGGGAAGCACCGTCATGGAAGCGGCCCACTCGGTGGGTACCCACATTCCGCACTTCTGCTATCACAAGAAACTGTCCATCGCCGCCAATTGCCGCATGTGCCTGGTGGAAGTGGAAAAAGCGCCCAAGCCGCTGCCGGCCTGTGCCACGCCGGTCACCGACGGCATGAAGGTGCATACGCACTCCGAACTGGCCAAGAAAGCCCAGCAGGGTGTCATGGAGTTCCTGCTGATCAACCACCCGCTGGATTGCCCGATCTGCGACCAGGGTGGCGAATGCCAGTTGCAGGACATCGCCGTCGGGTACGGCGGATCCAGCTCGCGTTATCAGGAAGAGAAGCGCGTGGTGGTGGGCAAGGACATGGGGCCGCTCGTGTCCGCAGAGGAAATGAGCCGCTGCATCCATTGCACGCGTTGCGTGCGCTTCACCGAGGAAATTGGCGGCTATCAGGAAATCGGCATGGCCAACCGCGGCGAGTTCTCGGAAATCCTGCCGTTCCTCGGCAAGACCGTGGACTCGGAAATCTCCGGCAACGTGATCGACCTGTGCCCGGTCGGCGCGCTGACCTCCAAGCCGTTCCGCTACAGCACCCGCGCCTGGGAGCTGTCGCGCCGCAAATCGGTGAGCCCGCACGACGGCCTCGGTTCCAACCTGATCGTCCAGGTCAAGCAGAACCAGGTGATGCGCGTGCTTCCGCTGGAAAACGAGTCGGTCAACGAGTGCTGGATCTCCGACCGCGACCGTTTCTCCTACGAAGGCCTGAACAGCGCCAAGCGCCTGAAGGCGCCGATGATCAAGTTCGACGGCAAGTGGCACGAGACCGACTGGCAGACCGCGCTCGATTACGTGGTCAAGGGTCTCAAGGGCTCGTCCGGCGACCGCCCGGCAAGCGAGATCGGCGTGTTGGTCAGCCCCCATTCGACCAGCGAGGAACTGTACCTCGCGCAGAAGCTGGCGCGCGGTTTCGGCATCGACAACATCGACTACCGGCTGCGCCGCAGCGATTTTTCGGCCGACGCGGCCAAGACCGGCGCCGAATGGCTCGGCTCGTCCATTGTCGAGCTGGCCGCCGCCAAATCGGTCCTCGTGGTCGGCAGCACCCAGCGCAAGGAGCATCCGCTCCTGGCCTCGCGCCTGCGCCAGTCCGTCAAGAAGGGCACCGAGCTGAACGTGGTGCATGTGGCGGCGGACGACCTGCTGACTCGTGTCCACGCGCAACTGATCGTCGCGCCGCAAGCGCTGGCGAACGCGCTCGCCCAGGTGCTCAAGGCCGTGGTGGCGCTCAAGTCCGGCGAAACCGTCATCGATCTGGCCGGCGTGACCGTCACGGGCGACGCCGAACGCATCGCGGCGAGTCTCGCCAATGCGGAATCCGCCTCGATCGTGCTGGGCAATGTCGCGCAGCATCACCCCGCTTTCGCTTCGTTGCTGGCGATCGCCCAGGAGATTGCCCGACTGACCGGCGCACGCTTTGGCGTGTTGTCCGAAGCCGGCAATTCGGTCGGCGCCGAGTTGGCCGGTGTGCTGCCCGCGCGGGGAGCCTTCGGTTCGACCGTCAAGGCCGGTCTTGACGCCGGGGCGATGATCGCTGCGCCGCGCAAGGCCTACGTGCTGCTGAATACCGATGTGGAATTCGACAGCTATGACCCGCAGGCCGCCGTGGCCGCGATGAAGTCGGCCGAAACGGTCATCGCGATGACTGCGTTTGTCTCCGAAGGTCTCTCCGACTACGCCGACGTGCTGCTGCCCATCGCGCCGTTTACGGAAACGGCAGGTTCCTTCGTCAACATGGAAGGCCGTCTGCAGACCTTCAACGGTGTGGTACGCCCGCTGGGCGAAGCCCGTCCGGCCTGGAAGGTGCTGCGCGTGCTGGGCAACATGCTTGGTGTCGAAGGCTTCGATTACACTTCGGTGGAAGAAGTGCGCGACGAATGGCTCGCCGGCCGCGATGTCGCGACCGGTCTGTCCAATGTCCTGTCCGCCGTGAAGGCCGAGGTAACGGCCGGTGCCGGTCTGACCCGGATCGGCGAGGTGCCGCTCTACCAGTCCGACGCCATCGTGCGCAACGCGGCGTCGCTGCAGGCGACGCGCGATGCGGCGTCTCCGGATGCCAGCGCGGCGCCGTCGGTGCTGGCCGCCGCCGGTGTGGCGAGCGGCGACGAAGTCGTCGTGCGTCAGGGCTCTGGCGAGATCAAGGTTCGTCTCTTCTCCGACGATTCGCTGCCTGACGGGGCGTTGCGCCTCGCCACGGCCCACGCGGTCACGGCAAGGCTTGGCGGTATGTTCGACCCGATCGAGATCAAACAGGGGTAATCATGGCGTTCTTGCAAGGCATTCTCGGGGCGGACGCGGCCTATGTCGTCTGGACCCTGCTCAAAATCATCGCCATCGTGGCGCCGATGATGATCGCGGTGGCCTATCTGACCTATGCGGAACGCAAGGTGATCGGCTACATGCAGGTGCGCATCGGACCCAACCGCGTGGGCCCGCTGGGCCTGCTGCAGCCGCTGGCCGACGGCATCAAGCTCCTGATGAAGGAGATCATCCTGCCGACCCAGTCGAGCAAGGGGCTGTTCCTGCTCGCGCCGGTGCTGTCGATCATGCCGGCGCTGGCCGCCTGGGCGGTGGTGCCGTTCACCGACCATCTGGTGCTGGCCAACGTCAACGCGTCGCTGCTGTACATCATGGCGATCAGTTCGATGGGGGTGTACGGCATCATCCTCGCCGGCTGGGCGTCCAACTCCAAGTACTCGTTCCTTGGCGCGCTGCGTTCCGCGGCCCAGATCGTTTCCTACGAACTGGCCATGGGCTTCGCTCTGGTTGGCGTGCTGATGGTGTCGGGCAGCCTCAACCTGGTGGAAATCGTTCGCCAGCAGGGCACGGGCGCCGCCGGCGGATCGATCCTGTCGTGGAACTGGCTGCCGCTCTTTCCGCTGTTCGTGGTCTACCTCATTTCGGGCGTGGCGGAAACCAACCGCGCACCGTTCGACGTGGCCGAAGGCGAGTCGGAGATCGTGGCCGGTTTCCACGTGGAATATTCGGGCATGGCTTTTGCGATCTTCTTCCTTGCCGAATACGCGAACATGATCCTGATTTCGGCCATGACCTCGATCCTGTTCCTGGGCGGCTGGCTGTCCCCGTTCCCGGAGAGCTTCGGCGTCCTGGGGGCCGCCGGCTTTGGCTGGATGGCGCTCAAAATGGCGATGGTGCTGTTCTGCTTCCTGTGGTTCCGCGCGACGTTCCCGCGTTACCGCTATGACCAGATCATGCGCTTGGGCTGGAAAGTGTTCATTCCTGTGACACTGGTCTGGATTGTCGTGCTGGGGGCATGGATGATGAGCCCGCTGTCGCTCTGGAAGTGATTCGGCGAAAGAGAAGAGCATGGAAACTATTCGCAATTTTTTCAAGACGTTCCTGCTGGTGGAACTGGTCAAGGGCCTGATGCTGACCGGGCGGCACTTCTTCGCCCGCAAGATCACCGTGCAGTTCCCCGAGGAAAAGACGCCGCTGTCGCCGCGTTTCCGAGGCCTGCACGCCCAGCGCCGCTACGCCAACGGCGAAGAGCGCTGCATCGCCTGTAAGCTGTGCGAAGCGGTGTGCCCGGCCATGGCCATCACCATCGAATCGGAACAGCGCGAGGACGGCACCCGCCGCACCAGCCGCTACGATATCGATCTGACCAAGTGCATCTTCTGCGGCTTCTGCGAAGAGGCCTGCCCGGTCGATGCGATCGTGGAGACCCACATTTTCGAATACCACGGCGAAAAACGTGGCGATCTGTACTACACCAAGCCGATGCTGCTCGCGGTGGGTGACAAGTACGAATCGGAAATCGCGGCGCGCAAGGCCGCGGATGCCAAGTACCGCTAAGGGGGGGACATGAACTTTACCAGTATTGTTTTCTACGTTCTGTCGGCCATACTGATCGTCTCCTCGTTCAAGGTGATCACGGCGAAGAACCCGGTCCACGCCGCCCTCTATCTGGTGCTGGCCTTTGTCACCAGCGCGGGGCACTGGATGCTTCTCGAAGCGGAGTTCCTCGCCATCGCCCTCGTGCTGGTCTACGTCGGCGCGGTGATGGTGCTGTTCCTGTTCGTGCTGATGATGCTCGATATCAATATCGAGAAAATGCGCGAAGGTTTCTGGCGGCATTTCCCGCTTGCCGGTGTCATCGCTCTCGTGATGGTCGCCGAAATGACCCTGGTGCTGATGCGTCCCGGCACGCAACTGGCCGCCTACCAGGCGCGC
The DNA here is from genome assembly GCF_018802605.1 of Paludibacterium paludis. Taxonomy (NCBI): domain Bacteria; kingdom Pseudomonadati; phylum Pseudomonadota; class Betaproteobacteria; order Neisseriales; family Chromobacteriaceae; genus Paludibacterium; species Paludibacterium paludis. Next base: position 767,219 of record NZ_CP069161.1, read on the forward strand.
GAGCCGCTCGCCGCGGACTTCAGCAATATCCGTGAACTGGGTCTGCTGCTTTATACCCGCTACCTCTACCCGTTCGAACTGGCTTCCGTGGTTCTGCTGGTCGCCATCGTGGCCGCGATCGCGCTGACGATGCGCAAGCGCAAGGACAGCAAGTACCTGAACCCGGGCGAACAGGCCGCCGTGCGCCGCGAAGACCGCGTGCGCATTGTGAAGATGGATGCCGAAAAACCTGCCGCAGCCGGTGACGACGCCGCGGTTTCCGATCAACCTCAGGCCTGACGGCCAACAATCAAGACAAGGGGGAAACGTGCTTACGCTGACTCACTTCCTGGTGCTGGCCGCGATTCTGTTTGCCATCAGTGTGCTGGGGATTTTCCTGAACCGGAAGAACGTGATCGTTCTTCTGATGGCGATCGAGCTGATGCTGCTCGCGGTGAACTTCAATTTCGTCGCGTTCTCGCATTACCTGTCGGATACGGCAGGTCAGATCTTCGTATTCTTCATCCTGACGGTCGCGGCCGCGGAGTCCGCAATCGGCCTCGCCATTCTGGTGGTGCTGTTCCGCAATCTGCGATCGATCAATGTTGAAGATTTGGGCAGCCTCAAAGGCTAAGGCAAACCGGTTACCAAACTATAAAGCACGACAAGCATGGATATGAAGAGCTTATACCTGCTGATCGCCCTGGCCCCTCTGGCCGGCGCCATCATTGCGGGTCTGTTTGGATGGGCGATCGGCCGTCGCGCCGCTCACGTCGTCACCATTGCCGGTGTCGCCGTGTCGGCTGCCCTGTCGCTCAAGGTCCTCATGGGGTTCCTGTCGGGAACCGCCGAGGTGTTCAATGGCCCGGTCTACACTTGGCTGACCGTCGCGGGGCAGACCTACTCGGTCGGCTTCCTGGTCGATTCGCTGACGGCGATGATGCTGGTGGTGGTGACCTCGGTGTCGCTGATGGTGCATATCTACACCATCGGCTACATGCATGAGGATCCGGGCTACCAGCGATTTTTCAGCTATATCTCGCTGTTCACCTTCTCGATGCTGATGCTGGTGATGAGCAACAACTTCATCCAGCTGTTCTTCGGCTGGGAAGCGGTGGGTCTCGTCTCCTACCTGCTGATCGGCTTCTGGTTCACCCGGCCGACGGCGGTGTTCGCCAACCTGAAGGCCTTCCTCGTCAACCGCGTGGGCGACTTCGGCTTCCTGCTGGGCATCGGCTTCGTGCTGGCCTACTTCGGCGGTTCGCTGAACTACACGGATGTGTTCGCCGCCGCTCCCGCCCTGGCCGACAAGACCATCGAGATCCTGCCGGGCCAGCCCTGGTCGCTGATGTCGGTGACCTGCATCCTGCTGTTCATCGGCGCGATGGGCAAGTCGGCGCAGTTCCCGCTGCATGTGTGGCTGCCCGATTCGATGGAAGGTCCGACCCCGATCTCCGCGCTGATCCACGCCGCCACCATGGTGACGGCCGGTATTTTCATGGTGTCGCGCATGAGTCCGCTGTTCGAACTGTCCGACACGGCCCTGAACGTGGTGATGATCGCAGGCTCGATCACCGCGCTGTTCATGGGCTTCCTCGGCATCGTGCAGAACGACATCAAGCGCGTGGTGGCCTACTCGACGCTGTCCCAGCTCGGTTACATGACCGTGGCGCTCGGCGCGTCCGCGTACAGCGCGGCGATGTTCCACGTGATGACGCACGCGTTCTTCAAGGCGCTGCTGTTCCTTGGCGCGGGTTCGGTGATCATGGGCATGCACCACGATCAGGACATGCGCAATATGGGCGGCCTGCGCAAATACATGCCGATCACCTGGATCACCTCGCTGCTTGGCTCGCTGGCCCTGATCGGCACGCCGTTCTTCGCCGGTTTCTACTCCAAGGATTCGATCATCGAAGCGGTGCTGGCCTCGCATCTGCCAGCCTCCGGTTTCGCTTCGTTCGCCTTGCTGGCCGGCGTGTTCGTGACCGCGTTCTACTCTTTCCGCATGTACTTCCTGGTCTTCCATGGCAAGGAACGCTGGATGGAGAAGAAGCATGACGACCATGGACACGGCCATGACGAGCATGACCACCATCATGGTTTGGGTCCGAACGACAAGCCGCACGAATCGCCGTGGGTGGTGACGTTGCCGCTCGTTCTTCTGGCGATTCCGTCTGTGCTGATCGGTTTCTTCGCCATCGAGCCTCTGCTCTACGGTTCCTTCTTCAAGGGCGCGATCTTCATCGACGCCGCGCATCACCCGGTGATGCACGAACTGGGCGAAGAGTTCCACGGCGCGGTGGCGATGGGACTGCACTCGCTGACGACGCTGCCCTTGTGGCTCGCCATTTCCGGTGTCGCGCTGGCGTGGTTCTTCTATATGAAAGCGCCGCAGATTCCGGCCGCGATCAAGGCCAAGTGCGCGCCGGTGCACGCTCTCCTGGAAAACAAATACTATCTGGACGAGATCTACTTCGCGGTGTTCGCGAAAGGATCCCGCGCGCTGGGCACGCTGTTCTGGAAATTCGGCGATATCCTGCTGATCGACGGCCTCGTGGTCAACGGCGCGGCGAAGCTGGTCGGCGCTTTGTCCGGACTGGTACGCAAGCTGCAGACCGGCTTTATCTACACCTATGCAGCGACCATGGTCATTGGCGTTCTGGCGCTGGTGAGCTATTGGATTCTGCCGCTGGTGCTGCACTGAGCGGGCAGACACTGGGATTGAAATAACAACTTAGGTTTTGACTATGTTCACAAATCTCTTGAGTCTGGTGATCTGGGTGCCGATCGCGGCCGGGTTGCTGGTTCTGGCGACGGGAGGCGATAGCCGGGCGGCGCTGGCGCGCTGGGTCGCGCTGGCCGGATCGCTGGCCGGGTTCCTTTTCTCGCTGCCGTTGTACACAAGCTTCACCGAATTGCATGGCGGCATGCAGTTCGAGGAAATGCGCCCCTGGGTCGAGGCGCTGAACATCAACTACCACCTGGGCGTCGATGGCATTTCCATGCTGTTCGTCGTACTCAACAGCTTCACCACGGTGCTGGTGGTGCTGACCGGATGGCAGGTGATCGAAAAGCGCGTCGCGCAATACATGGCCGCTTTCCTGATCATGTCGGGCCTCATCAACGGCGCGTTCGCCGCGCTGGACGCGATCCTGTTCTACGTGTTCTTCGAAGCGATGCTGATTCCGATGTACCTGATCATCGGTGTGTGGGGCGGCCCGCGCCGCGTGTATGCCTCGATCAAGTTCTTCCTGTACACCCTGCTCGGTTCGCTCCTGATGCTGGTGGCCTTCATCTACCTGTCGCGTCAGACCGGCAGCTTCGAGATCGCCTCCTTCCAGAGCCTGCCGCTGGCCAAGGATGTGCAACTGATGGTCTTCATCGCGTTCTTCCTCTCCTTCGCGGTGAAGGTGCCGATGTGGCCGGTGCATACCTGGTTGCCCGACGCCCACGTCGAGGCGCCGACCGGCGGCTCGATGGTGCTGGCGGCCATCACCCTGAAGATCGGTGCCTACGGTTTTCTGCGGTTCGCGCTGCCGATCGTGCCGGATGCCTGCCGTATCCTGTCGCCCTTCATGGTCACGCTGTCGCTTGTGGCCGTGGTGTACATCGGCCTCGTGGCGCTGGTGCAGACCGACATGAAAAAACTCGTGGCCTACTCGTCGATTTCCCACATGGGTTTCGTCACCCTGGGTCTTTTCATGTTCTCCGGCAACAACCTCAATCCCTGGGCGGTCGAGGGCGCGCTGATCCAGATGGTGTCGCACGGTTTCGTGTCCGCCGCGATGTTCATGTGCATCGGCGTGATGTATGACCGGGTGCACAGCCGCAATATCGCCGACTACGGTGGCGTGGCCAACAAGATGCCGATTTTCGCTTCCTTCATGATGCTGTTCTCGATGGCCAATGCCGGCCTGCCTGCCACGTCGGGCTTTGTCGGCGAAGGCATGGTGGTGCTCGGCGCCGTTCAGGTGAACGTCTGGTACGCCGCGCTGGCCGCGACCACGCTGATCTTCGGCGCTGCTTACACCTTGTGGATGTACAAGCGCGTGCTGTTCGGCGCGGTGGGAAACAGCCATGTGGCGGAACTGAAGGATGTCAACAAGCGCGAGTTCCTGGTGCTGGCCATCCTCGCCGTGATGGTGCTGGGCATGGGTCTGTACCCGCAGGCGTTCATCAGCAAGATGCACCTGTCGGTCAATGATCTGATCGCTCACGTTGCCCAAAGCAAGCTCTGAGACCATTGAAGGAAACCATAATGAATTGGTCCGATTTGAACCTGATGCTGGCCCTGCCCGAGGTAGTGCTCCTCGCGGCGGTGCTGGCCATCCTGATGATCGATCTGTTTGTCCCGGAGGACCGCAAGTCGGTCACCTACGGCTTGTCCCTGCTCGCTCTGGCCGGCGTGGCGGTGGTCGAGCTGCACGGTTTTCCCTCTGCGGCGGCGACGACATTCAGCGGCATGTACATTTCCGATCCGCTCGCGTCGGTGGTGAAACTCGCGATGTACGCCGTGACCGCCGGCGTTCTGGTCTACGGCCGGCAGTACAATGCCGACCGCGGCATGGAGCGCGGCGATTACTACACTCTGACGCTGTTCGCACTGCTTGGCATGAACGTGATGGTGTGCGCGAGCAATTTCCTGACCCTGTACATGGGGCTTGAACTGCTGTCGCTCGCCCTTTACGCGCTGATCGCGATCCAGCGGGATTCGATGCCCGGAGTCGAAGCGTCGATGAAGTATTTCGTGCTGGGGGCGCTGGCCTCCGGTCTGCTGCTTTACGGTATCTCGATGGTGTACGGCGCCACCGGCACGCTCGATATCGCCGCCACGGCGAAAGCCATTCATGGTGGCAACGCCAATCTCACCCTGCTGATGTTCGGCCTGGTGTTCCTGGTGGCCGGTCTGTGCTTCAAGCTTGGCGCCGTGCCGTTCCACATGTGGGTTCCCGACGTGTATCACGGTGCGCCGACCTCGGTGACGATGATGATCGGCGCGGCGCCGAAACTTGCCGCCTTCGTCTTCGTGCTGCGTATCCTGGTTCAGGGGCTGGACGCCGTGGCCGACCAGTGGCAGGGCATGCTGGTGATCGTTTCCGTGTTGTCCATGCTGATCGGTAACGTGACCGCGATTGCCCAGACCAACATCAAGCGGATGCTGGCCTACTCGACGATTTCGCACATGGGCTTCATGCTGCTTGGCATCCTCGCGGCGACGCCGGAAGGCTACTCGGCGGCACTGTTTTACGCGATGGTCTACGTGTTCACTTCGATGGTCGGATTCGGCATCCTGATCGCCCTGTCGCGCAAGGGGTTCGACTGCCAGCAGCTGTCCGATCTCAAGGGCCTCAATCAGCGTAACAGCTGGCAGGCCCTGCTGATGTTGCTCGCGATGTTCTCGATGGCCGGCATTCCGCCACTGGCAGGCTTCTACGCCAAGTTCGCGGTGATCAGCGCCATCGCGCACATCGGCATGATTCCGCTGGCGGTATTCGCTGTGCTGATGTCGCTGATCGGCGCCTTCTACTACCTGCGTGTGGTGAAAGTGATGTATTTCGACAATGCGGACGACAGCCAACCGCTGTCCATTCGTGTGGACATGAAGCTTCTCCTGTCGCTCAATGCCATCGCCTTGCTGGTATTCGGCGTGGTGCCGGAGCGTCTGGTCGAGCTGTGTTTCAATGCCGTCAAGCAATCCCTGGTTCTGATGTAAAGGAAATGCCGTGCAAGCCAGTGTCGCCACTCTTCTGATCGTCGCCGTGCTGGCGGCCAATCTGCCGTTCATGACCAACCGCATCGCGGGAATCAAGAAAGTGGCGCACAAGGCCTTTGGCTGGCGTTTCCTCGAATGGGGCGTGCTGTATGTCGCGGTCGGCCTGTTCGCCCGTTTTCTGGAGTCGCGCCAGATGCCGGTGCAAAGCCAGGAAGCGGCGTTCTATGTCGCGACCCTGTCGCTGTTCGCCGTCTTCGCGTTTCCGGGATTCGTGATCCGCTACTGGTGGCGCAAGCGCGGCATCTGAACGCGCCGTTCTTCTGAAAGCCCGCCTCCCGGCGGGCTTCGTCTTTGTCGGGACCTTAGCCGCACAATCGGCGCATCACGCTCTCCACCGGCCCTCGGGAAAAGTATCGCGACCAGATGTTGGCGAAGCCGATCGCCGCCGCGCAATACACTCCCGCGGCGACCAGCACCTGAGGCAGGGTCTTGCCGTAGAGCCAACCGATGTTTTCCAGGGTGCCCATGCCGATCAGCACATGGGCAAGGTAAAGCGTCAACGTCATGCGTCCCGCCGGCACCAGAAAGCGTCCGAGACGCATGACGCTTCCCCGGTTGGCGACCATCAGGCTCAGACCGATGACGGAGGTGGCGACGCCACACCCCAGCAGCAGGTACAAGGGCAGGGGCGGCATCGCCGTGACGCCGAGCATATCCGCATGGGCGGGAAAATAGTGCGAGCCCAGTTTCGAGGCGCCCCAGGCGAGCAGGGCTATCGCCATTCCCCACCCTATCATGCGTTTTTGCACCCTGGCCGAGCCGAGCGGCAGGCGTCCTAGCACAATGCCCCACAGAAGGAAGGCCAGCCACGGCACGACCGGGTGCCAGCCATTGAAGAGCAGGTTGCGGACAAATCCTTGCGGCGTCCAGAAGTCCGGGTAATCGTAGGTGCTTTTTACCCAACCTTGCTCATAGTCGAACATGGCATGCAGGCCGACGAAGAGAAGGGGCAGAAGGGCTGTCAGCGCCACGAGCGCGGAGGATGGCAGAAACAGACAGCCTGTGCCGATCAGAAAATACACCGCGTAGTAGTGAATGATATCCGGCGGGAAAATGAGGGCGTTGGCCAGGCCGACCGCAGCCAGGAAGGCGGCGCGCCGCATCATGCGGGTATAGGCATCGGCCGGTTCGAGGCCGCGGGTTCCCAGCACCAGCCCGACTCCGGCCAGAACGATGAAAATCGAAGCGGCGCGGCCTTCGAGCGAACCGAACAGCAGATTCAAGCCGCGTAGCGGCCCGTCATCGGCTCCCATGGCAAGGCGGAAATTGACCAGCACCATGCCGATCAATGCCAGGCAACGGGCGAGATCCAGACCGTGCAATCGTTCGTTTGCGGTATTCATGATACGCTCCCGTGAAATGAAGACAGGGTGTCCGGCAATGGCGCGCGTCCGAGATCGTCGTCGGGCGCATATCGGGCGGATGGCTCCGGGAGGGGAGATCATCCCCGCCGGAGCGGTCTGCGGGATGGCGGGATCGCAATCGGGCACGGCGGCGATTGTACGAAGGGGAAACTTAAGAAAACCTTTGCGTGCCAGCCCCCTGTCAGGGGGCATGGCGAGGTATTGACAGGGTGTCAGTAAAAGCGCGGCTGACCGGCGGGACGGGTCTTGAAACGCTTGTGCAGCCAGAAATACTGATCGGGGATTTCGCGAATGCGGTCTTCGAGGAAGGCATTCATGCGCCGGGTATCGGCTTGGGTATCGTCGGTCGGAAAATCTTCCCACGGAGGGTAGAACTCCAGTTCGAAGCGGTCGCCGATGCGGCGCGCGATGGCCGGCACCACGCGGGCGCGGGCGAGCTTGCTGATGCGGGACAGGCCGGGGATGGTCGCGGCGTCGGTGCCGAAGAACGGCACGAAAATCGAGTCGCGCGGCCCGAAGTCCTGATCCGGCAGATAGAGGAACGGGGTATGGTCCTTGCGCATCGCCTTGATGATCGAGCGTAATCCTTCCTGGCGCGACACGATGTAGACATTGTTGAAGCGCTGGCGACCCTGGTAGATCTGCGCGTCCAGCACATCGTTCTTTTGCTGGGAATAGACACTGACGAGCGGCAGGTACTGGTTGAGGGCGTAGCAGCACATTTCGAATCCGACAAAATGCGGGTAGAAAAGGATCACATCCTCGCCCTTTTCCCGCAGCGCGGTGACATGCTCCAGACCCTTGATGTCGACAAGCCGGCGCAGCCGCTCGGGGGAACTCCACCAGGCGACCCCGTATTCCAGCGCCAGCCGGATCATGTAGCGGAAGTTGGCGCGGATGAGGCGCTTGCGTTCGGCGCGCGTCATCTGCGGGAAACACAGTCTCAGGTTAATCAGACCGACACGGCGGCGCTCACGGGCGAGCCAGTAGGCGAGGGTGCCGAGCAGCCAGGCGATCGCGCCGATCGCGCGCATCGGCAACAGGCGCAAGAGCCACAAAACAGCAAAGACGAATTTCATCGGGACACTTCCGGTTGGGCCGGCGCATCGACGCCGGCCGGGCATTTGTAGCGGTTATAGCTCCACAGGTATTGGGCCGGGAACTCGCGGATCAGGCGCTCCACCTCTCTGTTGAGCACAGCGGCGTCGGCTTCCCGATCACCGGAGAAAGACGCCGCCATCGGGCGGATATGGACGGCGAACCCCTGCCCGCGCGGCAGCCGTTCACCGACGAACATCAGGACATCGACCTTGTCCACTTGCGCCAGACGCGGCACCAGGGTCATGGTGTAGGCGGGGCGCCCGAAGAACGGGGCCCACACGCCTTCGCCGTTGCCTGGCACCTGATCCGGAAGAATAATGGTCGCTTCACCCGATTTGAGGGCTTTCATCAGTGTTCTCACCCCGGCCCCTGTCGCCGGAGCGGTTTTTCCGTTGCCGCGCGCGCGGCCCGCGTTCATCACCGGTTCGAGCCAGGCGAGCTTCGGCGGCCGGTACATGGCGGTCAGGCCGAACGGCAGCCGGTGACTGATGTAGCGGCCCGCGATGTCATAACTGCCAAGATGAGGGGTGACGAAGACGATGCCGTGCCCGCGGGCGAGCGAGGCCTCGACATGCTCCCAGCCTTCGCAGCGTTTGACCAGACGGGCGATGGCTTCCGGCGACCTGCACCAGGCAATGGCCAGCTCCACCGCGCCCTTGCCGGTTTCGCCGGCCGCCTGTTTGACGAGTCCGGGTAAAACCTGATAGGTTTGGCAGATTTTACTTGCCTTCAAATTATCATTGAGCCTGGCGCGGTAACCGCGCGAGGCGCGATAAGTGAGATGGCCCAGCAGGGCGCCCAGCGACTGCAGAACGGGTAGGGGCAGCCGCGCCAGGAGCGTCAGGAGCCAACGGACCAGGGTTGCCATGGTGAATCCACTGTGTCAAAGCGGTCTATTCTACCACTACTGTTTTAGGGTTGATCCGGGAACGAAATCAAAATGAGCGAATATCTGTTTACTTCCGAATCGGTATCCGAAGGCCATCCTGACAAGGTGGCGGACCAGATTTCCGATGCCATCCTCGATGCCATCCTGAGCGAAGACAGGCACGGCCGCGTGGCGGCCGAAACGCTGGTGAACACCGGGCTTGTGGTGCTGGCCGGCGAGATCACCACCACGGCCAACGTCGATTACATCAAGGTGGCGCGCGAAACCATCAAGCGCATCGGTTACGACAATTCCGAACTGGGCTTCGATTACCACGGCTGCGCCGTGATGATGTGCTATGACCGCCAGTCTCCCGACATCGCCCAGGGCGTCAACGAAGGTGAAGGCGTGGATCTGGACCAGGGCGCCGGAGACCAGGGGCTGATGTTCGGCTATGCCTGCGACGAGACGCCGACCCTGATGCCGTTCCCGATCTATTATGCCCATCGCCTGATGCAGCGTCAGTCCGACTTGCGCAAGGATGGTCGCCTGCCTTGGCTGCGTCCGGATGCCAAGAGCCAGATCACCTGCGTGTACGACAGCGAGACGGGTCTGCCCAAGCGTATCGATACCGTGGTCCTGTCCACCCAGCACAACCCGGAAATCGATCACAACACGCTGACCGAGGCCGTCATCGAGGACATCATCAAGCCGGTGCTGCCACCGGACATGCTGACCGCCGAGACGCGCTTTCTGATCAATCCGACCGGCCGCTTTGTCATCGGCGGACCGATGGGCGATTGCGGCCTGACCGGCCGCAAGATCATTGTCGATACCTATGGCGGCGCCGCGCCGCACGGTGGCGGGGCGTTCTCCGGAAAGGATCCGTCCAAGGTGGACCGCTCGGCGGCCTATGCCGGACGCTACGTCGCGAAAAACATCGTGGCGGCCGGTCTCGCCCGCCAGTGCCAGATCCAGATCTCCTACGCTATCGGTATTTCGCAGCCGACCTCGATCGCCGTCGACACCTTCGGCACCAATGCGATTCCGAACGAGAAGATCGTCGAATTGGTCAAGCGTCACTTCGATCTGCGTCCGAAAGGCATCATCCAGATGCTCGATCTCTTGCGCCCGATCTACAGCAAGAGCGCGGCATACGGCCATTTCGGCCGCGAAGAGCCGGAGTTCAGCTGGGAGCGCACCGACAAGGCCGCCGCGTTGCGCGCCGACGCCGGCCTCTGATTGTTCGTTGTCTCCGACCCCGCCCGGTATGGTTCGCCCTGCCGGGTTTTTTCTTGCCGGTACGGCATTAGCTTATGTCATAACTGTCGTGGATTGCCCGAGAAATTGCTTTATACTCATGGCAGTTCCGGCGTCCCTTTCAGCGGACGTCTCCCGGGAAGCGCTGCAAGACATGATGTCCCAGGCCCGGTATCGAACGGCGCTTGCCTGACAACCCCGCCGGAGGCGGGCTGCGGGTAAGCGCACCCCTTCCGGCTTCGTGCAAGGATTTGACGATGGCTGATTTTTCCGATTTCAAGGTGGCCGATATTGCGCTTGCGGACTGGGGCCGCAAGGAACTGAATATCGCCGAGACCGAAATGCCCGGCCTGATGGCGCTGCGTGAAGAGTATGCCGCGAGCCGGCCCCTTGCCGGCGCCCGCATCGCCGGCTCCCTGCACATGACCATTCAGACCGCGGTGCTGATCGAAACGCTGGTGGCGTTGGGCGCCGAAGTGCGCTGGGCATCGTGCAATATTTTCTCGACACAGGATCATGCCGCCGCCGCCATCGCCGCCGCCGGCATTCCCGTGTTCGCGCACAAAGGCGAGAGCCTCGACGAATACTGGGAATTCAGTCACCGGATTTTCGACTGGCCGGCCGATTCCGCCGCCAATATGATTCTCGATGATGGCGGCGATGCCACCTTGCTGCTAATGCTCGGTTCCCGCGCGGAACAGGACCGCAGCGTGATCGCCAAGCCCGGCAACGAGGAGGAAGTCGCGCTGTTCGCCGCGATCGCCCGTTACCTCGACAAGGATCCGGCCTGGTATTCGACGCGTCTCGCCAACATCCGCGGCGTGACCGAAGAGACCACCACCGGCGTGCATCGTCTCTACCAGCTGGAAAAGGACGGCCGCCTGCCGTTCCCCGCCTTCAACGTCAACGACTCGGTGACCAAATCGAAATTCGACAATCTTTACGGTTGCCGTGAATCGCTGGTGGACGGCATCAAGCGGGCCACCGATGTGATGATCGCCGGCAAGGTCGCCGTGGTCGCCGGTTACGGCGATGTGGGCAAGGGCTGCGCGCAGAGCCTGCGCGGGTTGGGCGCGACGGTCTGGGTGACCGAGATCGACCCGATCTGCGCGCTGCAGGCGGCCATGGAAGGCTACCGCGTGGTGACCATGGACTGGGCCGCCGACAAGGCCGACATCTTTGTATCGGCCACCGGCAATGTCAATGTGATCGGCCATGAACACATGAAAGCGATGCGCAATCAGGCTATCGTCTGCAATATCGGCCACTTCGATTCGGAGATCGATGTGGCGAGCCTGCGCCAGTATCGCTGGGAGCAGATCAAGCCGCAGGTCGACCATATTGTATTCCCTGACGGCAAGCGCATCATCCTGCTCGCCGAAGGACGTCTGGTGAACCTTGGCTGCGCCACGGGCCATCCGAGCTTTGTGATGTCCAACTCCTTCACCAACCAGGTGCTGGCGCAGATCGAGCTGTTCACGCGTGGCGATGCGTATGGCAAAAAAGTGTACGTCTTGCCCAAGCATCTGGACGAGAAGGTGGCACGGCTTCACCTGACGCGCATCGGTGCCGAGCTGACGGTGCTGAACGATGCCCAGTCGGCCTACATCGGCGTGCCCAAGGAAGGACCGTACAAACCGGATCATTACCGTTACTGACAAAACGGTGCCGCTCCGCGCTTATGCCGCGGAGCGGCAAGCATAACAATACGCAAAGGCGGATCCAGAGGACATCATGACAGCGGCAAAACGGACCTTCAGTTTCGAATTCTTTCCTCCCCGTACACCGCAAGGCGTGGAAAAACTGCGCACCACCCGGCGCCAGCTTGCGCAACTGGGGCCGGAGTTTTTCTCGGTGACATTCGGGGCGGGCGGTACCACCCGGGACGGCACGCTTGCCACCGTGCTGGAAATCCGCTCTGAAGGGCAGGCGGCCGCCCCGCATCTGTCCTGCATCGGCTCGACCCGCGACGGGGTGAGCGCCATTCTCGACGAGTACCGCGAAAACGGCATCCGCCATCTGGTCGCGCTGCGCGGCGATATTCCGTCCGGGATGGTGGAAATCGGTGATTTCCGTTACGCCAACGAGCTGGTGTCCTTTATCAGGGAAAATTACGGCGACCAGTTTCATATCGAAGTCGCCGCCTATCCGGAATTTCATCCGCAAGCGCGTTCCGCCGAAGAGGATATGGATAATTTCGTTCGCAAGGTGAAGGCCGGAGCGAACTCAGCCATGACCCAGTATTTTTTCAATGCGGACTCGTATTTTCGTTTCGTCGACGAAATCCAGTCGCGCGGGGTCGCGATTCCCGTCGTTCCGGGGATCATGCCAATCTCCAATTTCGGTCAGCTGTGCCGCTTTTCCGATATGTGCGGCGCCGAGGTTCCGCGATGGCTGCGCCTGAGGATGCAGGCCTATCTCGACGACACCGCATCGATACGGACGCTGGGCCTGGACGTGGTGACGGAACTTTGCGACCGGCTGCTGGCCCAAGGGGCTCCCGGACTTCATTTTTATACATTGAACCAAGCGGGCCTGGTCTCCACCATCTGGCAGCGCCTGGGACTGTAACCCAAGGAAACCCTGTTCTTTCATGAGCGCAACGACCTCGACTTCGCCGGCGCATCCGTCGGCCTCCTCCCGGTTGGGGCGGTTGATTTTTCTCAGCCGCTGGCTGCAACTGCCGATTTACCTTGGCCTGATCGTGGTGCAGGGGGTGTATGCCTGGAAATTCCTGGCGTCGCTCTTCCATTTGCTGACCAGTCTGACCGATCTGTCGGAAACCGACATCATGCTGTCGGTGCTGGGTTTGATCGACGTGGTGATGATCGCCAATCTGCTGCTGATGGTCACCGTTGGCGGTTATGAAACCTTCGTGTCGCGGTTGCGCATCGATGACCATCCGGACCAGCCCGAATGGCTGGACCATGTCAACGCCTCGGTGCTCAAGGTCAAGCTGTCGATGGCCATCATCAGCATTTCCTCGATCCATTTGCTGCAGACCTTCATCAATGCGGCGCGCATGGAGGAAAAAACCATCATGTGGCAGCTTTTCCTGCATCTGGCCTTTCTCGTTTCGGCGGCCGCGATCGCCTTCACCGACAAACTTCTGTACTCCACCGTTCACAAGAATCACTGAGCGACGCCCGCGGAGGGTTCGGGCTGACCACCCGATACACTCCGCGGCAGGCTCAGCGGCATGCCTGGCCTCCCCGCGTAAAACACCAGCAACTCGACCGGCTCGTTCCCCGCGATGCCGCGGTGCGTCGCGCCGGCGAGTTCTCCGAAGGCCTGTCCACGGGTGACGGTTTTTTGTTCCCCGGTCGCCTGCTTTTGCAGGTGCAGGGTGCCGGAGAGCACAACCGCCGCGTTCGGCATCGGATGCGCGTGCCATGCCAGCGCGGCGTGCGGTGCAATGGTGATGCGCAGAACCGACAATTCGGGCTTGCCAGCCGGGTAATGCCCGTATTCGGCACCATCCCAGGAGGCGCCCGTATTGAGCAGGGTCTCGCTCTGAACGGGGGACGTGTCGTCGGCCTGCACGGCGCATGGCGCAAGGCAGAGTGCGACGACATGCGCCGTGGCAAGAAAACGGGTCGTCGGCATGATTGGCCCTCCTTCAGGGGACGCAGTCAGGTAAGACTGAAAACGGCATCATTCAGTATATGGATGCCGGCCACCGCTTAAGTCAAGCCCGGGCGGACATCCACGCGGCCGATGGACGGTTTTTGAAAGTGGGCGCGAAGGAGGGAACCGTACACTACGGGCTGTCTACGATTCGCAAATAAAGGTTGTTCCGAAGATGGCAATGTGCTCCCCTTCCTCTTACACTTCACGGCTCTTGGCAGGGCGGTCTTTCATTCCCTCATGGCTGAGCCGCTTTGCCTCGTCGGTAAGGCGAGCGGCGGCATCGTCGCATTTCATGTCCTCGTCGCCCGACGATGCGGCTCCGCTCGCCAATGGCGGCCCGTGCGATGGATTGTCCCGCCAGCTTGTCTCTACCCAAGGCCAAGGGTCCAAGCTTTTTGGCTGGGAGGAGGCTCCATCCAGTGCGTCGTCGGTGCTTCGCCGTCTCCAGGCCGGCAGTCGTGGCGTAGCGATGGACCGCAGAGCCGCCGATCTGATGTGCGAAGGGCTCGCCGGCATGGCGAATAAGGAGGTGCGGGACTATCAGGCCTCGATCGGCGCACTGCGGTACAAGGATCTCGGCAGCCTGAATGACACATTTTGTAAACCGACCAAGATGTTCCGCTGTTTTTTTCTCTCCGCGCTCGAGTGGGGAGCCCGTTCCAGTAACCTTGCTGCTCCGGATCAATGTCTGAAAACCTATCGGCAAATGGTGCAGCAGCTAAAACAAACCAGTATCCAAAAGTTCGAGGACATGCGGCCCTCCCGGCTTCAACGCATGCGCGGCTGGTTTTCTTCGGGGCAGGCCCGCTGCATTCGGGAGCGAAACGCGCGGATCGATCGGGAGATCGAGTCGATACGCCAACTGGCGAGCCAATTGTCGGTTGGCGAGAACGATGGTGTGGCGTTGGTGGCATTCTGGCAGGAGGCACAGCAAACCCTGACCAGCGGCAAATCGGTCGATGAGCAGTTCAAAGAGATCGCGCGGAAAGCTCAGAAGCTTTGCGCCGGCGCCTCGGACGAGTTCAGGGACGAGATCGACGGTATTATCCGGGAGGCTCTGTCGCGGGTGCCGGGATTCGAAACGTTATCCCGGGATCTCCGCGCCTGACCGTACTCAGCCGCTGCTTTGCCGCAGATGATCGAGCGGCAGGGCGGTGGTTCGTTTGAACTCCTTGAGCACGAAGCTGGATTTGATGTCTTCGATACCCGGGTGCTGAAGCAGTTCGTTCATCACAAAGCGCGAAAAGTGCTCCATATCCTCGAAGTAAACCTGTAAGAGATAGTCCATTTCCCCTGTCATCGCGTAACAGTTGATGACTTCCGGCCAGCGTTGCACCGCTTCCAGAAAACTTTCCGCATGCGTGTTGCCGCGCTTCTCCAGGACGACGCGGACGAAAGCCTGCAAACCCAGTCCGATGCGTGACGGATCGAGCAGGGCGACGTAACGGCGGATCACGCCCGAGTCCTCGAGCTGCTTTAAGCGCCGCAGACAGGGAGAGGGGGAGAGGGCGACTTTCTCGGCGAGTTCGACATTGCTCAACCGCCCGTTTTGCTGCAGCTCGGCGAGAATTCGCAAGTCTGTCTTGTCCAGCGTTAATGTTGGCATGTTTTGTCGTAAATCAAGAAACGTTTGAAATATTGTTCCCAGTTTTACGCGATGGGTGCCATGAACGCAAGAAAATTGCGGCCGTCTTTCCTTAGAATAAAAAGCCTAAAATCCCCTTGGCATGGCTCTGGCGCGAATGCGCCGTGGGGCTGGCACGGGATGACATAACGAGAGCGACAAGAGAAAGAGGAGAACCATCATGAAAATGGAAGCCATGCCGGCCAACCCGCTGGCCACCGACGGTTTCGAGTTCGTCGAATACACGGCGCCCGATGCGGCGGGTATCGCCAGACTGCGCGCACTGTTCCTTTCGCTGGGATTCGTGGAGGTGGCGCGTCATCGCAGCAAGGATGTCGGCCTGTTCCGGCAAGGGGACATCAATTTCATCCTGAACGGCGAGGCGCGCGCCCCGTTCAGCGAGTTCGCGAGCGAACACGGGCCGTCCGCTTGCGCCATGGCCTGGCGCGTCGCCGATGCCACCAGGGCCTACGATTATGCGATCGCGCATGGCGCGAAGCCTTATCCGCATCCGGTCGGCTTCATGGAGCTGAACATTCCCGCGGTGGAAGGCATCGGTGGCTCGGCCCTGTATTTTGTCGACAAGCGCAATGGTCTTAGCATCTACGATGTGGATTTCGTTCCGGTCGACGGCGCGGATCAGCACCCGGCCGGTGTCGGTCTGAAAGAGATCGATCACCTGACCCACAATGTGCGCCGCGGCAATATGGCCACCTGGGGCGGCTTCTATGAAAACATCGGGAATTTCCGGGAAATCCGTTACTTCGATATCGAAGGCAAACTCACCGGCCTTGTGTCGCGCGCGATGACCAGCCCGTGTGGCAAGATCCGCATTCCGATCAACGAATCCTCCGACGACAAGAGCCAGATCGAGGAATTCCTGCGCGAATACAACGGCGAAGGCATCCAGCATATCGCGCTGTCGACCGACGATATCTTCCACACGGTGGAAACACTACGTGCGGCGGGTGTGCGTTTTCTTGACACCCCTGACAGCTATTACGATCGCACCGACGCCCGCGTACCGGGGCATGGCGAGGATCTGGAGCGCTTGCGCCGCAACCGCATCCTCATCGATGGCGCGCCGGTGGAGGGCACGGGCATCCTCCTGCAGATCTTCACCGAAACGGTGATCGGGCCGATTTTCTTTGAAATCATTCAGCGCAAGGGCAACGAGGGATTCGGCGAGGGCAACTTCAAGGCGCTGTTCGAGTCCATCGAAGAGGATCAGATCAAGCGCGGCGTGCTCAAGGCCGACTGATAGCGAGGGACGCATCATGCGCAAATGGATAGCCTATCCGCACAAGGAAGGAACCGTGTCCCGACAGGCCCACGCGGATCTGCCGGCGAACGCCGTTTACGAGCGGGAGGTCGGCCGCAGCGGATTTTTCGGGCCGGCCGCCCATTTGCATCACAAGCACCCTCCCACAGGTTGGTCCGGGTGGGAGGGACCATTGCGGCCGCGCGCCTACGATCTGAACGAGCTGCCGCAAGAGGGCGGCTGCCCGTGGGACGCTGCGCCGGTGCTGTCGAATGCGCACTGCAAGATGCGCATCTGGCGCACCGGATGTGCCATGGATCATCTGGTGCGCAACGCCGACGGCGACGATCTGCTGTTCGTGCACGCAGGCAGCGGTGAACTGTTCTGCGATTACGGGCGTCTGAGCTACCGGGACGGCGACTACCTGCTGATCCCGCGCTCGACGATGTGGCGCCTCGAGCCCGACACCGCGACCACCTTGCTGATGATCGAGGCGACGGGCGGCGCCTACCAGTTGCCCGAGCGGGGCATCGTCGGCCCTCATGCGGTGTTCGACGAGGCGATGCTGGAGGTGCCCGCCATCGACGAGGCGTTTCTCGCCCAGCAGACCGAGACGCCATGGCGCGTCGTGATCAAGCGGCGCGGAGCGCTCTCGACGGTGACCTATCCTTTCAGTCCGCTAGATGCCATCGGCTGGCACGGCAATTTGTCGGTATGCCGGCTCAACTGGCGCGATATTCGCCCGCTGATGAGCCACCGCTACCATTTGCCGCCGTCCGCGCACAGCACCTTTGTCGCCGAGCGTTTCGTGGTATGCACCTTCGTTCCCCGGCCGATCGAATCGGATCCGGGAGCGCTCAAGGTTCCGTTCTATCACAATAATGATGACTACGATGAGGTGATCTTCTATCACGCAGGAGATTTCTTTAGCCGTGACAACATTCGCCCCGGCATGCTGACCTTCCATCCGAGCGGGTTTACCCACGGACCGCACCCCAAGGCCTTCGCCGCCGGTCAGGCTCATGCCAGGACCTTCACCGACGAGGTGGCGGTGATGGTCGATACCCGGGATGCCGTCGATCCGGACAGTGCATTGGCTGCCGTCGAATGGCCGGGGTATGTGGACAGCTGGAAATCCGTGACTCCCTCTTCTGAATAAAGACACCGATATGAAACTCGCCACCTATCGCAATGACAACCGCGACGGCCGACTGATGGTGGTCAGCCGGGATCTGAGCCGCGCCATCGAGGCCGGCGAACGCGTGCCAACCCTGCAGTACGCGCTCGACAACTGGGGGCGCGCAAGCCCCATCCTGGAAGAGCTGTATGCCGCCCTGAACCGGGGCGACGCAGCCGGCAGCGTGGCATTCGACGCGGAGCGCTGCGCGAGCCCGCTGCCGCGCGCTTACCAGTGGGCGGACGGCAGCGCCTACTTGAATCATGTGGAGCTCGTACGGCGCGCGCGGGGAGCCGACGTGCCGCAAAGCTTCTACACCGATCCGCTGATGTATCAGGGCGGCTCGGACGCATTCCTCGGTCCGCGCGATGCGATTGCCTTGCGGGATCCTGCCTGGGGGCTGGATTTCGAAGGCGAGGTGGCGGTGGTGACGGACGACGTGCCGCTTGGCGCGACCGTGGAGATCTGCGCCGGGGCGATCCGCCTGCTGATGCTGGTCAACGATGTCAGCCTGCGCGGTCTGATTCCGGGCGAACTGGCCAAGGGGTTCGGTTTCTTCCAGAGCAAGCCCGCCAGCAGCTTTTCTCCGGTGGCGGTGACGCCGGACGAACTGGGGGCGGCCTGGTCCGCGGGCAAGGTGCACCTGCCGCTGCTTGTCGAGTACAACGGCGCCTTTTTCGGCAATCCCGACGCCGGCGTGGAAATGCAGTTCTCGTTTCCGGAACTGGTGGCGCATGTCGCGCGCACCCGGGAGTTGTGCGCGGGCTCCATCATCGGTTCGGGCACCGTGTCCAACAAGGATCGCCACCGGGGCTCCTGCTGCCTCGCCGAAGTGCGCATGATCGAGACCATCGAGGAGGGGGCGCCGCGTACACCGTTCATGAAGGCGGGCGACCGTGTGCGCATCGAGATGAAGGATGCGTCGGGGAACAGCATTTTCGGGGCGATCGACCAAATGGTGGTGGCTCATGACTGAACGGGTGCTGTATGGCTACTTTCGCTCATCGGCGGCGTACCGGGTGCGTCTGGCTCTGAATCTCAAGGGTCTTGACTACCGCCAGGAGGCGGTCAACCTGCTCAAGGGCGAGCAGCAGGCTCAGCATTACCTCGGCATCAATCCTCAGGGCCTCGTGCCGGCGCTGGCGGACGGTCCGATCGTGCTGACCCAGTCGCTGGCGATCTGCGAATACCTTGACGAGGCTTATCCCGCTACTCATCGGCTCTTGCCGGGCGATGCCGCGCAGCGGGCCGCCATCCGCGCCATTGCCCTGGCCGTCGCATGCGACATTCATCCGCTCAATAACACGAGGGTGCTCAAGTATCTGACCGCCGAGCTGTCGCTCGACGACGAAAGTCGCGATGCCTGGTATCGCCATTGGGTGACCAAGGGGCTGGGCGTGATCGAACGCATGGTTGAGGGCTCGGCGGGTCGCTATGCGATCGGCAACAGTGTGACGCTCGCCGATGTGTGTCTGGTTCCGCAGCTTTTCAATGCGTGGCGATTCAATGTGGATACCTCCCGCTGGCCCACCCTGGAGCGTATCGATGCCGCGCTGGCGGAGCTCCCGGCGTTCCGTTCCGCGCACCCGTCCCAACAGGCTGATTTCGTGGGGTAAATTTTTTTTACGACGATTTTGTGAAAAAAATATCGCCAAAATGCTTGACCGGCATGATTAGCTCTGGTTAAATGGCGACCTCTGACAGCGACACAGCGCTGAAACAGAAACGGCCAAGTAGCTCAGTTGGTAGAGCAGCGGATTGAAAATCCGCGTGTCGGTGGTTCGATTCCGCCCTTGGCCACCATAATTTTTAGCACCCAACCATTATATTGGTTGGGTGTTTTTACGTGCGTTGTGCGCTCAGTGTGAGTGCATTCCTGCGGGTGCAGGTCCCGCCTTAAGCTGATTACAGCGAATAAAGTGAAGCGCAACTACATGAGGGTGACCGAATGTGGGGAGGAAGCGTGGAGCCATAAACTGCGAACCGATGGACTAGGCTCTGTTTGCTAAGGCCCTCAAATATCGTCGTATCATGGCAATGTGAATGCTCGCCAAATAATGTAGCGCCAGTTTTTCGTAGCGTGTCGCTACGGCGCGCGCTTCTTTGAGCCAGCCAAGACAGCGTTCGATCACGTTGCGCCGCCTATACTGTCAATCAGCGTCGAATTTTGACCACCTGTCAGCGTTGAATTTTGACCAGGCATCAGGCCGCTTTCCGACGCTTTTTGAACCGGTAGGAATCATTCCCCGTCTCCAGAATGTCGCAGTGGTGCGTCACCCGATCCAGCAGCGCCGTCGTCATCTTCGCGTCGCCGAACACACTCACCCATTCCCCGAAGCTCAGGTTTGTCGTCACGATCAGGCTCGTCTTCTCGTACAGCTGGCTGATCAGGTGAAACAGCAGCGCGCCGCCTGATTCCGGAAACGGCAAGTAGCCCAGTTCGTCCAGTATCACCGCGTCCATCAGCGCCAGCTGACGCGACAGGTGCCCGGCTTTGCCGACCCGCTTTTCCTGCTCCAGCAGATTGACCAGATCCACTGCGTTATAGAACCGTACCCGCTTGCCCTGATGAATCGCCGCCACGCCCAGCGCCGTCGCCAGGTGGGTTTTGCCCGTCCCGGTTCCGCCCACCAGAATCAGGTTGCGCGCTTCTGCCAGGTAGTCACCGCTGGCCAACGCGGTCACGCGCTCTGCCGATAGCGGACTTTCCGACCAGTCAAAGCCCGTCAGATCCCGGTGGTGCGGGAAGCGCGCGGCTTTCATCTGGTAGCTCAGGCTGCGCGCTTGCCGGTCAGCCTGCTCCGCCTCCAGCAGACGCAGCAGCATCGCCTCGACGGTCAAAGCCTGGCGGCCGGTTTCGGCCATCAGCTCGCCCCAGGCGCTGGCCATCCCGTACAGCTTCAGCGCTTTCAGTTTGTTCAGATGATCAGTCATGGCAGCCCTCCAGCAACTGGTCGTAACGCGCGCAGTTCGCCGCCGGCGCTTCTTTCAGCTGCAAGTTCTCCATCACGCTCAACGCTGCCGGACGGGCAGGTTCGGTCAGCCGGCGCAGCTCATTCAGAATGATGGGCGCGCTCATCGCCTTGTGTTCCAGCGACAGCTGGCAGGCCACCTCCAGCGCGTCCAGACCGGTTTCTCGCGCTGCCAGCAGCAGATCGGCAAAGGCCCGATCGCCTTTGGCCTGTTTCATCAGCGTCTGGCGCACGGTTTTAATCGCCGCCGGCAGTACCCATTCGACGAAGGGCCGGCCATGCCGCAAGGCGCCAGGCTTGGTTTGCAGGATCGGCACGTAGTGCCGAAGCGCCGGTCGTGGCAGGCGATTTCGGCGCCGTCCGCGACAGCGCGAATCTGGCCGGCGCTGATGCGCACAGACACCACCTTGCCCGCCCATTGTGCCGGCAAGCTGTAACGGTTGCGGTCTATCGTCACCAGGCAGGTGCTGGAGACGCGCAATGCCTGCTCCACATAGCTGTCGAACGGCATGGTGATGGGCGTCAGATGCTGCCGCTCGTCTGCCCAGGCTTCGGCTACCGTCACCGGCAGGTCCGGATGTTTGCGTTGCCCCAGTTCGCGGCAACGTTGCGCCAGGTGGGCATTGAGCGCCGTGAAGTCGGCAAAGCGCGGGGTGGGCGTGAACAGCCATTCCCGGATATTGCCGACCTGATTCTCCACTTGCCCTTTTTCCCAGCCCGAAGCCGGCGTGCAAGCTACCGGCTCGAACAGGTAGTGATTGGCCAAAGCCAGGTGCCGGCTGTTGAAACGGCGGGACTTGCCGGTAAAGATGGCGTCCACCACCGTCTTGAGGTTGTCGTAGATCACCTTGCGTGGCGCGCCGCCTAAGAAGGCGAAAGCCTGGACGTGGGCATCCAGCACCATTTCCTGGGTTTCGCGCGGATAGGCGATGACGAAAGGCTGGCGACTATAGGCCAATCGGAAGTGCGCCAGCTTGATGGTCTGGGTAATGCCGCCGAGTACCACCTGTTCGTAGCTCCAGTCGAATTGGCAGATCTCGCCCGGCGCGAAGAGCAGCGGGACGAAGGCCTGCTTCGGCGTGAGGGTGCCGGGCTTGGAGGCCTTCCAGGCTTTGACGTGGCGCTGAATGCTGTCGTAGGCGCCCCGGTACCCCTCGGCCTGCAGGCATTCGAACAGACGACGGGCGGTACGCCGCTGTGCCTTGGGCAGATGGCTATCGTGCTCAAGCCAGGCGTTCAGCGTGTCCATGAAGGCGCCGAGCCTGGGGCGGCGGGGTTGGCGCTGATATTGCGGGGCGGTGGTGGTCTTGAGGTATTTCTTGACGGTGTTGCGGGAGAGGTTGAGGGAGCGGGCAACAGCGCTGATGCTCTCGTTGCCCACCAGGTGGCGGCGGCGGATCTTGCCGATGGTTTCCATGCAAATCACTCCAGGTTTGCCCTCGCCAAAAGGCGAAGTGTGGCACATGCCCGGGGTGGTCAAAATTGGACGCTGTTTACCCCGGGAACCTGGTCACTTTTGCACGCTGTTTAACAGCGCCGTTGTGTTGTCAGCCAGTCATGCAATATCGCGAGGCGTGGCTTGCTGTGTTCTTGCCGTACCGCTCGGCGTCGTTCCGGCGGACTGCCCCGGATGGCGGTTTCAATGTCGTACAGGGCCCCGATCTGCTCGAGCGCTTCACGGGTCAGGTCGCAGGCGCGACTGGTGTGCAGATCGTGGAACTTGCGGCGCACATGCGCCCAGCAGGCCGCCTCCACTATCGTGCCATCCTGGTACAGCTCATTGAAGCCCGCATAGGCATCGGCCTGCAGGACGCCCTTGAAAGACTTCAGGTGGGCGCGCGGGTGCAAGCCTTGCCGGTCCGGCGAGTAGGCGAACCACACCGCGGGCGGAGCCTTGCCGCCGCTGGGCCGGTCGTCGCGAACGTAAGTCCACAGCCGTCCGGTCTTGGTTTTACCCCGTCCCAGCGCCAGCACCGGCACCGGCGTATCGTCGGCATGCAACTTGTCTCCACTCAGCACATGCTGACGCAGGGTGTCGGTCAGTGGGCGCAGCAAGCGGCTGCAGCCACCGACCCAATCGGCCAGCGTCGCATCATCCAGTTCGACGCCTTCCCGTTGGTAGATCTGGCTCTGCCGATAGAGCGGCAGGTGATCCCCGAACTTGCTCATCAGCACATGGGCCAACAAGCCGGGGCCGGCGAAGCGGCGAGCGATGGGGCGAGAGGGAGCGGCGGCCTGACTCATGCCTTCGCAGCACGAGCAGGTGTATTTGGGGCGCACATGGCGTACGACACGGAAGCTCGCCGGCACATACTCGAGCACTTCCGCGCTGTCTTCGCCGATCGGGTGCCAGTCACCGCCGCACGCGGGGCAAGCCGGTGCTTCGGGTTGATGGATCAGCACCTGGCGCGGCAGGTGCGGCGGTAAAGGCTTGCGCGTCGGACGCCGTGCCGTTGTCGTGGCCGGGAGGGCCGTGACTGACAGCGTCTCGGCTTCATCGGCTTGCAGCTCTTCCAGTTCCAGCTGCAATTGCTCGATCTGGCGCACCAGCTTCTCCGAGCGGCGACCGAACAGCATGCGACGCAGCTTGGCGATCAGCAGAGTGAGGCGCTCAATTTCGTGGGTGCGGGAAGAAACGGACTCTTGCCATTGCTGGACCTCCGCCGCCATGGACAGGACCAACGCCTTGAGTGCGTCGATATTGTCGGGTAGCGAGTGTGTGGTCAGCATGTAGACATGCTGCCAGAGCCAAGGGTGGGCGCGAAACTGTCGATTCAGACAGTCTCGGGCGCCCAACTGCGCCGTGGCTGGCGCCAGTCGATGCCCTCGAGGAGCATCGCTAACTGTGCGGTGGTCAGATAAACACAGCCGGATTCTGCCGCAGGCCATATAAAACGGCCGTGCTCGAGTCGTTTGCAAAACAGACAGAGGCCATCTCCCGACCACTAAAGCAGCTTGATGCGATCTCCGCGGCGCCCCCGGAACACGAGCACATGGCCGGAGAACGGATTCTGCTCGCGGGTATCCTGGACAAGGCTGGCCAACCCATCGAAACCGCGGCGCATGTCGGTGTGGCCGGCGATCAACCAGACTTGGGTTCCGGTAGGCAAGCCGATCATGCGCCGAGCTCCCGCAACAGCAAACGTAAGGTATCCGGGTCGGGTCGCCCCTGGATGCGCACCCGTCCCTTCGGCAAGAACAGTTCGACCTCGCCGATGGCGGCCGGTGCGGGAGCATTCGGCTCATCGCGGATCTGCACGGGCAACAACACGGGTGAGGCAGGTTGAGGTAAGGGAAGCAGCTCGCCGGTCTTGTACTGATGGCGCCAGTTGAACAGCACGTTGGCGTTGAGGTCATGCTCGCGAGCCAACCGCGACACGGAAACTCCCGGCTGCAGGGAGGCCTCGACCAGGCGCAGCTTGAAATCGAGCGGGAAGTTCGGCCGACGGGGGGGCTTCTTCCTTGGCGGAGAGGTATCCAAAAAATGATGTCCATGAAAAATTTGATGGACATCATTCTCACTGAATTATGGTGGGAATCCAGACGGTGCTGGCCGGGTGCTTACCAGGAATCTCATCCATTAGCCAGTTACAAATGCGCATTCTGTCTGCGCTGAAGGTCAAAAAACCGACTGCCAGCAAGCAATTGCCCCTTCTGTAGTGGAGCGTTTTGAACACCACTATAGAAGAATCAAAGGCTTACGTGATTAGCTGTTGAACTCGGGCGGCCAGGCTCATGAGTCCCGGTATTTTGAACTCTTGCTTGAGGCCATCCGGATTTGCCGTCGGAGCGGAATGGTACGGCAACGACCGCAAAGGGTGGCTGGTGACAAGGGGTACAGCCATCGACGGATTCGTCAATGGCGGCGTAAGCGGGGAATACAGGCCGTCATTCCCGAGCGTAAAGACCAGAGAGCCCACCGTCGGGGCCGACCGCCCAAGTTCGAACGGTAACAGTATAGGCGGCGCAACGTGATCGAACGCTGTCTTGGCTGGCTCAAAGAAGCGCGCGCCGTAGCGACACGCTACGAAAAACTGGCGCTACATTATTTGGCGAGCATCCACATTGCCATGATACGACAATATTTGAGGGCCTTAGCAAACAGGGCCTAGTCCCTCACCTCCTGATCGCTAGGCAAACAGGGATCCGGCCTGCCAGCCCCCAACCACAACGCTGCCAACACCAGTGGCAAATACGCCACCATCACAAACACCGTAACTCCGGCCGGCCATTGTACGCACGACCAAGCCCAAGGACCTAGCCACAATCCATTTACTGTTGCCACGAGCAACGTGACAGAGCGATGGCCAGCCTTGCGGTCTCCCTGCCACCGGCGAGATAAGCGTTGGTAGGCATGACTACGATGCGCTTCATACCAGCGCTCCCCGCGCAGTATGCGAGTGAGTAGCGTGACGGTTGCATCAGTCACAAAAACAGCAGCCAGCACTAACCATACAGCATAATTCAACCATCCAGCTTGAACAGAAAGCAGAGCCAAGGCGAACACCATGAACGCCAGCCACGTGCTGCCCACGTCCCCCATGAAGATTTTAGCGGGGGGCCAATTGAGTAGCAGAAAACCCACCGTTGCTGCAGCTACGCACAACATCCACATCCAAATAGGACTTTGAATCGCACTCGGTTCAGTCCATACAGCTAACGCCCCACCAACTAGCAAAATAAATACCACCTGTACCCCGGCAATACCGTCGATACCATCCATGAAATTGAACAGATTGATCCACCACACGCCAACCAGGAGCAAGAACCCAAACAGGATCCAGCCAGTTACCTTAAACTCCAATACTCCGCTCAAGACCAATTCAGGCAAATCACCAAATATAATCAGCGCCCCAGCACAAACGACTACCTGCACACCTAACCGCACCCGTGCAGACAAGTGCTCCATATCGTCGCGCAACCCCACTGCAGCCAACACGGCTGCAAGTCCCAGCACCCCACCACCGACAATCCAGCCAAAGAACAACACCAAACCGACACCGGCAAGACTTCCTGCGGCCACAATGCCCAGACCACCGCCATTTGGAGTAGGTTGCAAATGAGATGAGCGGTGATTAGGCAATTGTATCAAGCGCAGGATCTCAGCACGGCGCAGTACCCACGCCGCCGCCGCCCAGGCAAGCAGGGCGATCGTTGTAAGCAGGGTCATCATGGTCGCCATCAGGCTCATTTCGGCAGGTCCTTGGCCGTCAGCACAAAAGCCCTTGGCTTAAACCCCAAATCACGTACTGCATCTGAGTGGTCGAACACCAAGTCCCGATTCATGCGCACGGCTATGACCACCGACCAATGCCGATAACGCGGTAAGCAGCGTAACATAGTCACAGCCACGCGAAAGGCCCACAGGGGTGCATTGACTAAGCGCGCAGGCCGGTCCAGTACGGCAAATACACGGGCCACCATTTCACGGTAAGGTACGGTTTCACCCCCGGAAATGTTGTATGCGCAGTTTGCCGCTGCCTTCGCCTGCAAAGCCGCAACACAAGCGATGGCCACGTCTTCGGCATGGATTGGTTGGCGCAGACCCTGTGCAGCACCGAGCAAAGAAAAGAAACCAAACCGGCGAATGAAGGACGCCATCTCGCTGATGTTCTTGTCCCGGCCTAGGCCATAAATCATCGTTGGCCGTAAAATCACCCACTCTATTCCTCGGCTTTCAGCCCACGCCTGCACCCGAATCTCGCCCTCAACCAGCTTTGCAGCGATGTCGCTCTCAGCCCAATCGTCAGAGCCGATTTTCGTGAAGCGACTGGTGGAGGACAGCGCCACCAAGCGGCGAGCGCCACAGGCCTCGATGAACGCAAAGTAATCTGGCAATACCCAGATGGGGGCCACGCAAATCCATTGACTGATAGGGTCCGTTATATTGGGACTTTTGATTTGAGGTGCAGTTAACACGCGCCACTCGACAGTGCCTCCTTGCGTTACTAATCTTTTTTCACGACTGAAGGCGATGGCATGACATTCAAGCTCCGCCAGTCGTGCAAGAAGACAGCCACCAACGAGACCACTTGCGCCTAATACGCCGACCTTGGAATCAGACACGCGTGCCCCCTTTGACCGCACTTGTTAGCTGTACCAACACCCGCTGCGCGGCGAAGTACGTGGATACCAAGCCAAAGCGCAACCAGACTCCCAACACAACCAGCCACCAAAGCGGACCCGGGTACAGCTTTCTGAAGAACTTGTTGTAGAAACGTAACATGCCATAGTGCTTGTGCCACTCCACAAAAAACGGCCGACTTCGACTACATGCTCCCCACACGTGGATCACCCTAGCATCGGGAACGAAGACAACAAGCCAATTGTTCAGCCGAAACCTCATGCACCAATCCAAGTCCTCACAATGGAGAAAATACGATTCGTCCCACAACCCCACATCATCTAGCGCTTCACGCTTGACCAGCATGCAGGCTCCGGAAATAGCCTCAACGGCCACCGGACTATCAGGTAACGGCTCCTTATGAAGCAAAAAATCTGAGCATAGTGAAGGTAGCCACCGCCCTAGACGCGACAGGCCAAAAGCGCGCATAAACGCGCGCCTAGGAGTAGGAAACACGCGCCGCCCACCTGGCTGCTCGGAGCCATCCGGGTTACACAGCAAACCGCCCACCATGCCAATCGTGGAGTCACTGTACAGCACTTCCATCATGCGTTGCAGCGCCCCCTGCCCAAGCACGCTGTCAGGGTTCAAGAACAATAAGGCGTTAGCTGACGAACTGTGCACCCCCACGTTGCATGCGGTCGAGAAGCCAAGATTCTTGCTATTCTCTAGAATGCGAAGCCGCTGATCAGCAATAGTTGACGTGAGGTGAGCCAGACTCTCATCGTGAGAATTGTTATCCACCACGATAACGCGCTGCACACCGTCTGCCAAGACAGACCGCACACAATCAGCAAGGAGTTTTCCTGCGTTGTAATTCACAATTATGGCATCACAGCTACGCATTTTTACTCCGCTTAGCAAGCTTCAATTGCAAATATAGTTTTTTAATCACATTGGCCACACGAAAAGCTAAGAGCAATGCAGTTCGATGAAGCGGACTGATACCTTTGGCACTCTCAATAGCCTCGGACCACTGCACACGACGGATAAACTCTATCAATTTCTTACGCTTATTAGGCAGAATAATAGATAGCAATATATCCACCAAGGATGGATATTCGTTTCTCTTAAAAATTTCTCCATAGCCAAATACATCGTGTTGCGGTGTATGTAAAAAAATATTTACTAGCCCATCTGGTGGGGTTTTGCGCAACGAAGTCCAAACATGCAAGGCCATTACCTGCAATTCATTGCTAGAAACCACATATCGTTTGAGATATGACTCCCAGTGCTGCGCTGCAAGCAAAACCCCATCCTGAAACACCCCTACAAACTCATCGTAAGCCTCATTTTCTTCTTGATTAACTTGGCGTTGGGGGATCGTGCAACTATCCTTTATATTACTATAACCAATTACACTTCCGTGCGGAGAATTACAAAGCAGCTCCATAGCTGCAAAATTCGCGAAAAGCGCAGAAGGTTCATTGGACTTATTCTCATCTGGCCCATAGGCCGCTTTGACAACATTCGATGGCTGGGTATTGATTACTCGACGCAAACCCAAATACATCCCAAAAAAATGCACATCGGGCATTAGCAGTGCAATATTGTCTTGAATGGTTCCCCTCCAGCCAATATCGACGACGCCGACCCGTGAACTAGAACAAATACCGTTTAGCGTCAAATAGCTCCTCAACAGATTGGCTCGGGATTCAGAAGCATTCTTAACGGCCTCAACAAATGTCGGTGTCTCAAACAACCGGCGCAGTAAAGGGCTGCTCTCGGGATTGCTGATAACTTCCGTTTCCCTCAGACCCAATGCGCCAAGTAATTCCAAAAATGGCTCGATCGGCAAACCCAATGTCGTAAACAACCCGGAAACGCTCTGCACCTTGAACAATGACCATATGCGAGACATATCCTGAAAAAGAGAATCGCTCGCTAAGGGGATAAACGTACTCAGGCGACTGACCGCAAGGATATCAGCAGGAGGTAGGTCGTGCCCGGCAAGTCGATGCTGCGGAAAAATAGCTGAGAAGACTTTATGGAAAAATTCACCTTCGCGGGTGAAGAAGTACAGACGGTCAAGCTTATTAAGAATAGCCTGCTCCCCTATCCAAAGCGCGAATCCAATGAACAAAGGTGCGGCCTCGGCGCCCAAGCACAGGGCAGCAGCCTGTTTCGACGACAAACCTTTGCTTGACTCCCTAGCGATAAAGGAGCACTCCCCACATACATGGTCAAATAATGCCCCCCTCGATGAAAACAAACGCTCTCGCGCCAAGCGTTCTTTGTGGGCGGACTCGGGCTGATAATGCAGGCCATTTATGCCGAGAGCACGCGGTGACGACACATCTGACCATTCGTTGTCACCGATATGTACGTGCTGCTCTGGTGCGATAGCATGCAGCGAGTGTACATACTGGAAAATCTGTCCGGTACGTTTATTGAGTCCAACATCGCAGGACGAAAGCCCCTCGGGGGCTAACGTGGCCAGTCCTTTGGCTGCAAGCAAGCGGCTGACCATTTCAGCACTCATATAGAAGTCGGACAAGAACAACGTCTTCTCAGCCTCATGCGAACGCAAGAAGAGTAAGATCTCGGGGTCGGGATAAGATCTGGCGATCTCGACGCCTAGCTCGAATTCCACAAGAAGCGCCGGTAGCCCTACCTGCCCTGAGCAGGGAAACACGGTATCGACCCACTGAGTCAGGACCGCAGTGATCTCATACTCATCATCTTTACCGCAGGTCCTGGCCTGTTTGGCGATCACGCGTTCCTCATCTAGGCGAGCCCTATACAGCGCCCAGCAATCACGAAACTGCGGTTTGAGTTGATCTGACCAGCCCAAAAAAAGGTGCTGGGCGGTCGCCAGTTTGATGCATTCCGGATGACAGTCACGACGCAATAGAGTGTCCCAGACATCTATCGTTCGAAGCTTGTAATTCATTAGCTCATCCATCCCTACTAATTCAGTAGTCTGGTTCTGACTATCCGGGCCCCCCATCCTAGGAGTTTGCGCAATACTGGATGTAGTCGGTTTAGGCTAGCATTTCCTGGTGCATTAACACGACAAGTAACCTCGACGGGAAGACGTGCAGTTTCTGGTGACGACTTAATCATAGGGTTCGAATAACGTCGCAGTACATCCTCCACCGATGGGGTAGCTCCCTCTATCACGTGATTAATCACTGTCACAAATTCCTGAACCTCATCCACACTTGGCTGTTGTCGCCCTTTTCTAGCACCTACCGGGCTGTCACTGTCCTTTAAGATCGTCAATACGCCCTCTGCAATACTTTCTGGTGTTGGCTCACAAAGGATGCCCATTGATTCCCGAAAGTCATAAAGCATAGAGTCCCCCCAGAGCTCTACCACAGGCAATCCTGCGGCAGCCATCTCAAATGGAACCCTCGACGGGTTGGATGCACTTAGGCAGAGCCCGACACTGCATCTGTTATAAAGTCTATTGCAATCTTTAGGGCTTATTAATCCCATGTGAGTATGCGAAAACCATACATTACGAGCTTCCGACTTATGACTTCCGTACAGGTAAATCTTGGTATTAGGTGCATGATGTTTAACAATTCCCAAAGCATCAATTCCTAACCGTGCACAGCGACGAGGTTTGTCCGGCTGATATATGAAACACACAGCCTGCTCTCGTTGCTCGTCATCTAGCGGCCGATAAATTTGTTCGTCCACACCGAAATTGAGTGCATAAGCTTGAACACCATGCCGTTTTTGCAATTCCGTCTTCAGCCAATAACCCACTGTGATGGGGATCAAGCCGTATCTGTAGGACTGCTCAGCCATTAAGGCCTCATAGCCAACAGGATAGAACAAGGCCTCACGGTCCTGAACCAAATACGCCTTACGACAAGAAAACGGTAAATCTCTTACAATTCGCGCTGAATACCAGATGGTGGCAATTACTAGATCTGCAGGCGCAATATCATCCCAGCCATAGTGTACCTGCTCGAATAGATAACCGAAGTTGCGCTGCACATCCGATCGGGCTAGTCCATCCGCCCCCACACCTTCAAGATACAGAAGACACTCGTACCCAGCGATTTCAAGACCTTTGGCATAGGCCAATATAGTTCGAATGCCTCCCGATCCCTCCACCAAACGAGGAACCAACCAAGCAATTTTTCCCCTCACCTGCTTTGACCGTCCATTTGGCACCACTGGCTGATCCTCATCATACTTGCTATTAACTACTATATACAATTACGAATATAATGCACTGAACGACGAATGAATTCATATCCCCTTGAGGCTCGCATGATGAATCCCTTTACAGAGAGTGCGTCCGAGTAGGGTATGTGCCGGCCCGAAAAAAGACAGCCGATTCGCACTAGTCGATACGTTAGATGAATCAGAAGAGCCTCTTTAAGTCTCAAAGGTGATGTGGCCGTATGAAGAGACAAAATACGCGCCTGCTTACGGCCGATCTCAACGCAAGTTTTATGCGAAGCCTCAATAGAGTCGAGCAGCGACTCTTGCGCATCAAAGGCTTCTCCAATTCCGATGCGCGCCGCACTGGCCGGAGCCGGGGCATTAAACAAGATTCCTTCACATAGGCTTTGTTGCTTTTTGGGGATCGTGTAAATTGAAATCAGGGCAGAGTAAAGACATTGACTCACCTTTCCCCTGCCTATCGCCGCCACTCCGTAACGCCAGAAACTTTGCCTCAATTCGCGCAGCATAGCTTTTGGCCTTAACACAGATACCGCATGCTGCTGGCCAAGAGAGAAGACGTCAGAAGAGCCTAGATCAGAAACATTATTAATTTTTAAGAACCACCCCGCCTCCTCGGACGACGGAAAGCGTACCATCCGGTTTAACATCATCCGCGCGTACGGCATTGTATCTGTGGCGGTGAACCCAAACATCTTCGCCGCTTGTGCATAATGTATCGAAAATTCATGCATCCCCTTTTGGAATAAGGCAATCATCGGATCGTCCTTGGCCTCTTTTTGGCGTGAAGAATCTGTTTCTGCCTTATAAGTTGGCTCAACGAACTGGCCAGTATCGACATAACCAATGGTCGTGCCGTGCGGAGACCTAACCACGGCTTCCAAGCCTTGAACAAAGTCGAATGCAGAGCGACCAAACCAGCCCATGTGGGAATAGTCCGCATGAGTCCACTCCATCCAATTGGACGGAGTCTTCCGCCAGTGAGCGGTTAAAGTTGTTCCGAGATAGACTCCAAATATTTGTGGACAGTCAGGCCTTTCCTTTATCGCTTTATATAGATTATCCTGAATTTGTCCACTCCAACCTACATCAACTAACGCGACTCGAGAATCCTTAAAAAACCCCTGCTGCTCGAGATACCTTTGAAGTAACTCAAAAACCGAAGAGGATCGTCTACGAATCTCGATATTCAACTGAACATCTTCGAGTAGGCGATGGAATGGCGACCACTCTTTGAAAAAGGGTGGCAATGCAGCATCTATATCATTAATCCCGCAGCGTTGAGCAAGGGAGAAAAGAAAGGACTCCTCAAGCTTAAGCGGTGCTAGTAGCGTTTTGATTGAGTAGTGAGGAGTATTATTAAAAGCAGCTGTTATCTCCCGTAATGAGAAGTTTTTTGTCGATGCTAAAAACGTTGTCAAACGAGATATTCCCAAGTAATAAGTTTTTGGCTTTTTTGAATGATCTCCAAATATCGCAGGCGCTATCTGCTCAAAGAGCTGCCTTAGCAAATAACCTTCACGAGCAACGAAATAGACCCTTTCAATTCTCTCTTCCTTGCAACGCTCAGCCAACCGATGGACGAAACTTGCGAACACTGGACCAAGCACTCGACGGCCATATCCCTCTTCTGGCGAACCTGCTTCACCTAATGCTGCTTCTGCATACTGTGCAGCCACGACTCCCATCCATGAAGGATCGACCTTCATACGCTGATAGTCATACTCCATTCGGAGGTTGCGACGCACCATTTGCTTAAACTCATGTACAAACGCGATAATTCCTCGCTCAGCTGGCCGCTCACCATCGCTGACAAAACTATCACCGACATGTATTAAACAATTGGCCTTAAGCCCCTCTCTCTCAAGTACTGCATCAAAAAGCCGACCTGATCGTTTGAGCAATGCGAAATCGCCAGAGACATAAGCAGCATCAAAAACTCCTTTGTAACCACAGGAGTCAAGAATACGATCAACATATCGTGCCCCGAGATACATATCGGAAGTATAAATTAGCCGAATACCTCGATCCTTAAGTTTCCTCACCAAGTTGAGGAAGTCCGGATTGCAGAACGTAGAGGCCTGTTCGTACTCACACTCGATCATGGCCAATTGTTCTGCCAACAATATGTCACCTTCAAAATTTCTGCCAACACACTCCCGCACCCAAGGCAGGACTAGTTCGTCCAAGCTAACATCGAGGTCTAGCCCCTGCTCCGCTTTTTGTGCAATCAACTGCGAATACGCTCGATTCCGCGCATCTAGCGAGTCAACTACGATCGGGAGCCCCTGCGAATTCAAGCGATCTCTCAACCATCGGGCCACAGCCCAAACCACAGCATTAGGATGAGCTCTACGATGGATCAATGTATCGAAAACATCGAAAGAAACCGTCCGTATGCCAGTCCGCTCAATTTCCTCGATAAGTCCGGCTGCTAGAGTACGTGGATGATTAAAACGTAAAATATTTTTTTTCATACTCATAATTTTTACAATGCCAGACTAAGAACATGTTTTTCATACAATGCCAAATGGTTCTCTGTCAGTCGATCAAATGAGTAGATCAGAAGCGCTCGTTCCCTTGCACATCTCGCCCACTCTGACAAACGGTTCCCCTCAAAAGCTCGCCGGATTGCCCGAATCAAGCCAGGAACGTCCCTTTGTTCTACCAAATAACCACTCCGATCCTGTTCCACCATTTCGGGTATCCCCCCGGTGGCAAACCCCACCATCGGAGTACCAGCAGCCATAGTCTCCAAAATTACCAAGGGCTGGTTGTCCGCTAGCGAGCAGAACAGAAAAAGATCAGCTGCGGAATACACTAGCGCCAATTGAGCCGGATCCCCAATGTAACCGGTTGCATGATAGTCAAACTCTTTTAAATAATCCCGCGCCTTATCATCCACTAAACCAACCACTAGCAGGAAGGGTTCCAAATCTTTAACTTGGGATAGGGCCTCCAACGCGTACTTGGTTCCTTTTCGCTCATCCAGTAGATTTCCTGCCGACAATAAAATGATTCGACGATCAATCGGCAACCCAAGAGTGCTCCTTGTAAACTCCCTATCCAATGGTTTGTAGAGTTGAGTATCGACACCATTAGGTATCACGATGGGAGGCTCCACAAATAGCCCACTAGAATACGCCATATCAGACATCCACTTTGATGGCGTGATGGTTATAACGCGTTTTTTGGCATGTAGCCCCCGCTTAACCCGGTGCATTATCTTGGTGAAATCAATGTATGAATCAATCGGCCACTGCCCAATTTGCGGGCAATTACCACAACCGAACTTGAAATTCTCACACCCCATGGGATATAAGCATCCACCGGTAAATGGACTGCAGTCGTGAATAGTCCATACAACCGGCCTCTTACGAGCCAGCCAACTTAAAGTGAAGGGAGATATCGCTGACGAAAGATCGTGGAAATGCAGCACATCATAATCGTACGCTCGATTATCTCGTAGCAAAATAGCCAACTCAAACGGCAATAATTCTGGAAAACCCACCTTCTTTACCAACATGTGGGCTAAGCGTATTTCGCGACTAAAGCGCCCATAAAGAGGAAAGCTTGAATGATGATCATACCCCTTTCCGACCCAAGAGGCCCAGTGATGAGAGGTATATCCCTTGATCCGAAATAATTGGGATAACTCCTCCGCTACACGGCTGGCGCCGCCACCAAAGGCATCCGCCTTACTGATCTGTGCAATATGCATAAATAGATCCTTTATCTCTTTGGCTCGCTCTTTGGGGACATATGTGACTTCAGCTCACGCCACATTCTGTTCAGATACCGCTGAAGGAACTGACGTAAGGTCAAATTCTCGGCGTCAGCTAATCGATTAGCCAGCATGAGCTGCTGCGACAGGCGCTGCTCTGCTATCTCATAGAGCTCCTGGCGCTCAGCGCCCAGTCGATGCAACTCCGACAAGCGCTGCTCTGCTATCTCGTAGAGTTCCTGGCGCTCAGCGCCCAGTCGATGCAACTCCGACAAGCGCTGCTCTGCTATCTCATAGAGTTCCTGGCGCTCAGCGCCCAGTCGATGCAACTCCGACAAGCGCTGCTCTGCTATCTCATAGAGCTCCTGGCGCTCAGCGCCCAGTCGATGCAACTCCGACAAGCGCTGCTCTGCTATTTCATAGAGTTCCTGGCGCTCAGCGCCCAGTCGATGCAACTCCGACAAGCGCTGCTCTGCTATTTCATAGAGTTCCTGGCGCTCAGCGCCCAGTCGATGCAGCTCCGACAAGCGCTGCTCTGCTATTTCATAGAGTTCCTGGCGCTCAGTGCCCAGTCGATAAAGCTCTGTTAGATTATCTTTATTTGTTTCAGTCAGGACATTTACTTGTTTCTCAAGCGAACTATGATACCCACCCTGAAAAAGGAAACGATAAAAATTTATGCGGGAGCCTCGTCCTGAGATCAATTGCGAAACGACAACCGCACTATGCATTCCATTGTCGAGCAATTCCATTGCATCAAAATAGGTGCAAGTCAGAGGAAAAGTAGCTTCTCCAATCCACTCTTCTGCTGGGTTCTTTAGCGCATCAAGTGCAACATGCATTGCGCGGCTGAAATATGAAATAGCACCTGTATCATCCCCTTGAGAGAGAAGCAAAAAGCCAACATGCCTTGCAGCAGAAACGATTTTAACGGCCAATACCGGACTGAATTTCAAGTATTCTGCCTCTATGCAACGATCAAACCAATACCGAGATCTTTCCCTATCACCTTTCTTCAAGAATATAAGCCCCATAAGATAAGCCAATGAAGTCTGCCACCTAAAAACATGTGCATTATGGGATTCGAAACTCAGGTAGTTCTCAACTTTTATCGCTAAATCTAAACACTCAAAAATATCAAAATGACCATGCTCAAAAACTCTATAACCATATACACACAATGCTGCGCCATAATCAGCCGATTTGGCATTGCAACTACCGATTAGCTCTTTGCATCGTTCGGCCAAAGCGATCGGCTCTTTGATTCGAAACTGCGTTTCGCAAATTTCCCGAATCAACCACGCATTATCATAATTAGAAGAAAAATCAAGTAAATTATTTGGTGGTTTTGAGTATGGGTATACCGTCTCTTCAAATGGTAACGAGGTGCCCTTTGATTGTTTGAATGCGACAGCCACACACCATTCGGATTCTGCGCACTCATTAACCCCTCCTTCATCAGATCGCTGAAAAAGTCGAGGACTCTCTGAAAGCTTAAAGCCACCGCCGGCTATCTGGTCAAATCGTTCCTCAATCAAAAAAAATTGCGATAACTGTTCATTTAGCACAGCCCAATCGTAGACATGAAAATGCCATGGATTAGGGTCTTTCCCAGTCTCATCCACCCAGCGATTCGGAACACTTACGATTAGACGCCCTGTCGGTCTCAAAACCCTTGAAAATTCAGCCAGCAGTTTCCTAGGATCTTGCACGTGCTCCAATGTCTCGAAACTAGTAATTAGATCTACTGAATCATCCGCAAGAAATGAAAGATTTTCAACATTTGACTCTACAAAAGAAACATCCGCCCCACCATACATTGAAAACGCATACTCAATAGCATAATGGCTCAAATCAACACCAATGAGGCGTTTTGCAAATGAATTTGAATACATGACATGTGTGCCGTAGCCTAGACCACATGCTGCATCTAGAACAACATCACCAGGACGGATATATTGTGAAGCAAAGTGATAGTGAAACACATGTCCATCTGATCTGCGCCCAGTTTCTCTCAGCATATCCATATGGAGATCACGCTCCTGGGCCAGCACTCCAAGAGGATATTTTTCCAGCACCTCCTCAGGAATTTTTTCGAGAATAATAAACACCTGCCAACTATCTGAATTTAATGATTCGTAATCATTAATTTCATAGTAGGCAGGATGTTTCCGAAAACCGGCTTCAAAGCACTTTGTCTCCCACCAAGCACGCCCTTCAACCGTTAAGTGCCAATGTCCATCGCGGTCCAGTGTCGTCGCAATTTGAAGGAATACATAGCGGCCGGCGACCCGATGGATTTCCTTTAAAGCGTTGGGAACATCCTCGGGTGCCAGATGCTCCATGCAATCGGTGGATACTACGGTTTGGAACGACGCACTTGTGAAAGGTAACTTGAGCACAGAGCCATGAGAGAACCGGCCTGGCATGCGATTATTACAGCGTGCAGTGACAACCTCCGACACGTCTAAACCGTACGCATCCACTCCGCGGCACAGCAATGACGATACCAGCAATCCTTCGCCTGAGCCTATATCCAATGTGCGACCAACACCGCAGGTCGTGATAATCAGCTCAGCGATATGCTGCATGTTGCCACTCGATTCGCCGATGCGGTCTTCTAACGTCCAATAGTGATCATATTGTTGCTGGTAGTCAGTTGTCGCATTCGTATCTGTCATTATTTTATCCAAGTTGCAACCATTCTTAAATCAGCCACACCGCCAAAAAAGTACTCGTCGCGCTTGATTGACACCTGAAAAAAGGCCGCTTCGTCTACCCAATGCAGCATTCGCTGCGCCATGTAATTCATCGTCTCCTCGATGGAGACGGCGGCCTGTACTTCGTAAAGGTTTTCGCCCAAGTCACAGGCACAGTCGAGCACCACTTGGAACGTATCACCTACTTCGAAGCGACGATCCCAGAAGATATGAGTGTCAAGACCTCTGGCTCTAGTGGTCATGTCCTGGTTGAGGGTTCCCCAAGAATAAATCTTAACGCCCTCTTTATTTCTCAAACGAACAGCAACGTTCAGTTTGTCGATGTTCGCGAAAGCTTCGCAGGTAATCCGGATCCGCAATTGCTCCCCTGTGTAATACATCGAGCAAGGTTGGTCACCGGCGTTTAGCGTTTCAACCTTAATGATTTTGACTTCGCCATCGCCAAACGATAGCCGGTCGGAACGCGTCTCCATACCGCGCGAAACATGAACAGCCGGCTTGGATTTCGTAGCACACTGAGCAGTGGCGAGCGCTTCAACAGTGCTAGGCATAGCGGCTTGTCTTGCCCGCTCGACCATACTTTTGGTGAGGGTCGAGAAGTAAGCGGCTTCCTCGTCGTGGAGTAATTTGCGGTACTTCAGCACAACTTCGGAGGACAGCCCCCATGCAACCGATTGCCCTTTATTCAATAATAGGGCTCGATTAGTGAGCGTCCGCACGCTTTCCTGATCATGCGACACAAATAACACAGTCGTACCGTCTGATACCAATTTCTCGATGCGCTGGAAACAACGCTTCTGGAAGAGTGCATCACCCACGGCGAGAGCTTCATCCACGATCAGGATTTCGGGTTCTACCTGCACCTGCACGGCGAAAGCAAGACGAACCAGCATCCCACTCGAATAAGTTTTCACAGGCTGATCCAAGTGCTCGCCAATATCGGCAAAGGCAGCGATTGCGTCAAACTTATCATCTATTTGCGCTGCGGAAAAACCGAGCAGAGCTCCATTGAGGTAAACATTCTCGCGCCCAGTGAAATCCGGATTGAAGCCCGATCCTAGCTCCAGTAGCGCAGCTATACGGCCGTGGGTCGTGACAGAGCCAGTGGATGGGGCTAGCGTCCCGGTAATGATCTGCAAGAGGGTACTCTTGCCACTCCCGTTGCGGCCGACGATGCCGACCGTTTCACCTTTCTTGACGTCGAAAGAGATATCCTTTAGCGCCCAAAATTCGCGGTAATACTGGCGCAGTTCGAGACCAGCCAATCGCTGGAATCGCGGTAAGATCATCTGCTTGAGACGATCACGCGGCTGGTCGTAAATCTGGTAACACTTGCTCAGCCCTTCAACCTTGATGGCGATTTCAGAGGACATCGGCAAACCCCTTTCTTGTCTTCTGAAACCAAGCAAAGCCAAGCAAGGCAATCAGGGTAGTTACGAACCAATAAGTAACTAATGGCTGAATATCGGGTAGCTTACCCCAATACAGTAAATTTCGTGTCATTTCAATGACTGGTGTCACCGGATTAAGGTACAAAAGATGTCGGTAGCTTTCCGGCAGTGCACTAACCGGATAAAAAACGGGGGTCAAAAACATGAGCACCGAAGTAAAGATACCGATGATTTGCGATATATCGCGCAGGTAAACGCCAAGCGAGGCCAGAACCCAACTCAAACCCATGATAAAGAGCATGAAAGGAAAAACAATGACTGGCATGAGTAGCGCTGTGGCATGGGGCATCCCAAAAAATACACCATACGCCAGCAACCAAACGCCGAGACTGATTAACGTGTGGAACATCGCAGCCAACAAGATTACAACTGGCAATATTTCCAGCGGATACACAACTTTTTTTACATAATTTACGTTCGAGAGAATCAAACTCGGCGCACGGTTAATGCATTCGGAAAATAGGCTAAACATCATCAGGCCAGCGAAGAGCACCAGTGCAAACTCAGTTTTTGAGTCGCTCCCAGTATCCCAACGCGCTTTGAACACTACACTGAAAACAAATGTATAAACAGCAAGCATGAAAAGCGGATTAAAAAACGACCAGAGCAGCCCGAGTGCGGAACCACGATAGCGTCCGAGCACCTCCCTCTTGGCGGATGCCTTGATGAGTTCACGGTTACGCCACAAGCTTGAGAACAATGCGGCAGGAGAAGGCGAGAAGTTGGGCATCAGCGTGAACCTTCTGTGCAATATGAAATTTTCGGAATCATATGTAACCTTGTGGATTGTATTGTTGCCAACGCCAGTAGTCTTGGCACATGGAGGCTAAGTCGCGTTCAGCCTGCCAATTCAGTAGCGGCTTAGCCGATTTGGGGGCGGCATAACATACCGCAACTTCTGTAGTGGTCAAGTTTTTTCGGACACCAGGATAGGTTGTTTTGCCGCCATCTGCCGCTCGTAAATCACCGGCGGCAGATAATTCAATTTCGAATGCAATCGGCACGTATTGTAAAAGCCGACGATATATCCGGTAATGTCACGGATAGCCTCGTCATGGTTGGCGCAATCCCGCTGCCAGACGCGTTCCATCTTCAGGTTCAGAAAGAACCGCTCCATCACCGAATTATCCCAACAATTGCCCTTGCGACTCATACTGCAGACGATGCCATGCCGTTTCTGCAGCGCTTGGTTTCGTGGCTGGCGTAGCTTCGCCCACTCTGGCAAAAACCGCTTTTAGTTTGACCTCGACAGCCAGATCGGCAGACGGCAGAGACCGCTGAGCGTACTCGTAAAATCCGGAACGGCTCACGTCCAAAACCCGACAAATCGACGTGATCCAATAGTCCTTCTTCAGCTGTCGAACCAAGCGGTATGTCACTTGAATTCGCGGGCGAAGAAGGCCGATGCTTTTTTCAAGATGTCGACATCCTGGCGTAGTTTACGGTTCTCTTCTTCCAACTGGCGAATGCGTTGCTGCTCAGCGGCCAGTGGCTTGCCAACCCATGCTTTACCCAGCAGTTCTGATTCATATTGCAGGATCCACCGACGGACCGCCGTTTCACCCAAGTCCATGGAACGACAGACGTCAGAGACGCCGAGCCCTTGGTCTTTGATCATTTTCACCACTTCAAGCTTGAAGCTGGTATCGAACTTTCTGCGCATTCTGGCCTTCATTTTCCTCTGTAGGTGATTATCCCACCTATCGAGGTGCCCAGAATCATTAGACCACGACACTTAAGGCACCGGTCGATTACGACAATTTCCGCCTCCGGACGATAACAGCTGGCGACTAGGAAAATCTGCAACAACCGTTTTACAAGCCGTTCTTTTCCATCTTTTTTGGGTTACCCCATCAACCCGCCGCCATCTCCCCCCCCCCCGCTCATTGCGTCCTAGAAAGTTATTTAAGAAGTCCGATTGTGTGTGTAGAGAGAGGCACATCGCAGCCCCCTATATAAAGACTGCAAACACCCTACTAATGAATGAAAAGTATACATTCCTAGTAGCTTACCGACAATGTTCATTGGTAGACAAAGCTCCACAATTTAGTACGTCAAAGTGGTGTGAAAATTTCTCCCTAGGCTCTGTCTGCAAACCATTCAGCCAGCCTGAGGTCTGATCATCAGACCATCAAGCGAGAGTAGCCATGACAGTGCGTCGCCATGAACTGACCGATGAAGAATGGGCGGTGCTGAAGCCCGTCTTGCCCCATAGACTAACGGCTGGCCGCCGCTATCACGATCACCGCGCCATCGTGAACGGCATTATGTAGTGGTCAAGTTTTTTCGGACACCAGGATAGGTTGTTTTGCCGCCATCTGCCGCTCGTAGATCACCGGTGGCAGATAATTCAATTTCGAATGCAATCGGCACGTATTGTAAAAGCCGACGATATATCCGGTAATGTCACGGATAGCCTCGTCATGGTTGGCGTAATCCCGCTGCCAGACGCGCCCCATCCTCAGGTTCAGAAAGAACCGCTCCATCACCGAATTATCCCAACAATTGCCCTTGCGACTCATACTGCAGACGATGCCATGCCGTTTCAGCAGCGCTTGGTATTCGTGGCTGGCGTACTGGCTGCCACGGTCCATGCAGCAGGAGTCCTCGCGGCGGTTTGCGCTGCTGCAATGCCATAGTCAAAGCGTCGCAGATCAACGACGTCTGCACGTGAGGGGCCATGGCCCAGCCAACAATTCGGCGCGAGAACAGGTCCATGACCACCGCCAGATAGAACCAACCAGAGCGAGTCCGCACATATGAAATGTCTGAGGTCCAGGCACGGTTGAGGGCATCTTGGCTAAATTGCCGATTCACTATGTTTTCCGCCACAGGCAGATCATGCTTGCTATCGGTCGTATGGACGAACTTGCGTTTCCACGTGGGTTTCAGCCCATATGTGCGCATCAAGCGCCGAATCTTGTAACGCCCAAAATGAGAGCCATGATCTCGAAGCGCCATTTTCAGCCGGCGGCTGCCGTAGCTTTGCCCACTCTCGGCAAAAGCCGCTTTTAGTTTGACCTCGACAGCCAGATCGGCGGGCGGCAGAGGCCGCTGATCGTACTCGTAAAATCCGGAACGGCTCACCTCCAAAACCCGACAAATCGACGTGATCGAATAGGCCTTCTTCAGCTGTTGAACCAAGCGGTATGTCACTTGAGTTCGCGGGCGAAGAAGGCCGATGCTTTTTTCAAGATGTCGACATCCTGGCGTAGTCTACGGTTCTCTTCTTCCAACTGGCGAATGCGTTGCTGCTCAGCGGTCAGTGGCTTGCCAACCCCTGCTTTACCCAGCAGTTCTGATTCATATTGCTGGATCCACCGACGGACCGCCGTTTCACCCAAGTCCATGGAACGACAGACGTCAGAGACGCCGAGTCCTTGGTCCTTGGTCCTTGGTCTTTGGTCATTTTCACCACTTCAAGCTTGAAGCTGGTATCGAACTTTCTGCGCATTCTGGCCATTCATTTTCCTCGGTAGGTGATTATCCCACCTATCGAGGTGTCCGGAATCATTAGACCGTACATGGGCGCCCCCGATTGCCAAGCAATCTTTTGTGATGCGAAACAAGGTTGAGATTGCAGCCATACATCCGGACTTTGATGAGGCCGTCGCCTCTGTCCCTGATGGAATTTGCTGGTCAAGGCCTTATCACTACATCGTGCTTTTGACACTCGGTCTAACTCAGGCTTGCTTAACCACGGTCTCACCTGTCTTGCCAGGTAATCCCCCCATTTTTAGCTGTCGGCTAAAGTAGAGGTAATCTGGCTGTATGCCAGTTTCTGTTTCGGGGTGATGCCGCCGAGCGCCATATTCGGGCGCTCATAATTGTATGTCCAGATCCAATCCGTTGCATATTCCTGTACCTCAGCAATCGAATCGAACAGGTAATGCCCGAGCCAATCGTAACGCACCGTCCGGTTATAGCGCTCGACATACGCATTCTGCTGGGGCTTTCCCGGCTGGATATGTTCCAGCCGAATGCCGTGCTTTTCGGCCCATCGCGTCAGCGTAGCGCCGATGTATTCAGGCCCATTGTCACTACGAATCACTTTGGGCTTGCCACGCCATTCAATGACCTGATCCAGGGCGCGCACCACACGCTCTGCCGGCAATGACAAGTCCACATCCATGGCTAACGCTTCTCGGTTGAAATCATCGATCACGTTGAACAGCCGGTAGCTACGTCCATCCGACAACTGATCGTGCATGAAATCCATCGACCAGCACTCGTTCACGGTGGCTGGTACCGCCAACGGTTCCGGCTTGGTGCGGACGATGCGCTTCCTGGGCTTGATACGCAAGTTCAGTTCCAGAT
Organism: Paludibacterium paludis; assembly: GCF_018802605.1. NCBI lineage: Bacteria > Pseudomonadati > Pseudomonadota > Betaproteobacteria > Neisseriales > Chromobacteriaceae > Paludibacterium > Paludibacterium paludis. The sequence continues at coordinate 810,710 of NZ_CP069161.1, forward strand.
CACAATAAATCCGGTAGACCCGTTTGTGATTCCAGCGATATCCCTTCACGTTGCGCAGGTACAAAAAACATAGGCCAAAGCCCCAATTGCGTTGGTTATGGGTTAAACGAATCAGGTGCTCGGCAATCTCTTCATTGATCGCGCTGGACTTTGCCTGGTAGCGATAGCAGGTTTCGCTGATGGCAAATGTCTGGCAGGCCAAGCGGATGCTGACGCCTTTTGCTTGTACGGCGTACTGCGCCATCTCGCGTCGGCGAGACGGCGTCATCACTTTTTTGCCATGGCCTCCTGAATGATCTCGGCCTTGAGCCGTTCCTCGGCATACATCTTTTTGAGGCGACGATTCTCGTCTTCAAGCTCTTTGAGCCGGGCCATGAGCGATGCATCCATGCCGCCGAACTTGGCTCGCCACTTGTAGAACGTTGCAGAGCTGATGCCGTGTTCACGGCACAGCTCAGGCACAGGGCTACCGCCCTCTGCCTGCTTGAGGATGGCGATGATCACTGTCTGAAAAGCGGGACGTCTTCACGCAAAATTCCCTTCAATCCTGTTGGAGAAAATTCTACTTCAGACGACGACTAATTTCAGGGGGGATTACCGGGGTACGCATGCTATCATGTCTTGCTTTTCACATGAGAGAGTGAACCTAAGGTGTACTTCGCCGACATGTGTTCATGCGATTGCCGGTGGTTGACGAATGTCCTGCCACCAGATTTGAAAAGCCGCTTGGATAACACCAAGCGGCTTTTTTCCGTTTGTTTTCTGGAGTCCGGATCACCATGCGCCTTCTTCCCCACCAGCTCGAACTTCTGGCCCCGGCCAAAACCGCCGATATCGGCCGCGAAGCCATCCTGCACGGCGCCGACGCGGTGTACATCGGCGGGCCGGCTTTCGGCGCCCGCCATAACGCCGGCAACGATGTGGCCGATATCGCCGGGCTGGTCGAGTTCGCTCATCGCTATCATGCGCGGATTTTCGTGACGCTCAACACCATCCTGCACGATGCCGAACTGGAGCCCGCCCGCGATCTGATCTGGTGGCTTTACGACGCGGGTGTCGATGCGATGATCATCCAGGACATGGGACTGCTGGAAATGGATCTGCCGCCGATCCAGCTGCATGCGAGTACCCAGACCGATATCCGTACGGTGGAGAAGGCGCGGTTTCTGGCCGATTCGGGTTTTTCCCAGATCGTGCTGGCGCGGGAGCTCAATCTTGCCCAGATCCGCAAAATCCATGAGGAAACGGATGTCGCGCTGGAATTTTTCATTCATGGCGCGTTGTGCGTGGCCTATTCCGGCCAGTGCAATATCAGCCATGCCCAGACCGGACGCAGCGCCAACCGTGGCGACTGTTCGCAAGCCTGCCGGTTGCCCTATACCCTCGTCGACAAAAACGGCGGCGTGGTGGCCTTCGACAAGCATCTTCTGTCGATGAAGGACAATAACCAGAGCCATAATCTCGAAGCGCTGATCGATGCGGGCATCCGCTCGTTCAAGATCGAAGGGCGCTACAAGGATGTGGGTTATGTCAAAAACATCACGGCGCATTACCGGCGCCTGCTGGACGAACTGATCGAGGCCCGTCCCGAGTTCGCCCGTTCCTCAAGCGGGGAATGCACGTTCTTCTTTACGCCCGACCCGGACAAGACCTTCCACCGCGGCGCCACCGACTACTTCGTCAACGAACGCAAGCCCGACATCGGCGCCTTCGATTCGCCCAAGTTTGTCGGTGTCCCGATCGGCGAAGTGACGCGGCTGGGCAGCGACTGGTTCGACATGACGGCCACCGAGCCCTTGCACAATGGCGACGGCCTCAACTACATGAAAAAACGCGAGCCGGTCGGTATTCAGGTCAACCGCGCCGAAGCGCTGGGCGACGGCGCCTGGCGGATCCATCCGAACGAGCCGATGGCGATGCTCGAGGGGCTGCGGATCGGCAGCGCGATCAACCGCAACCGGGACCACCAGTGGGAGCTTGGCCTGACGCGCAAGTCGGCGGAGCGCCGCATCGATGTCTGGCTGCGGCTCGCCGAACGACAGGATGGTTTGGCGCTGACCATGACCGATATCGACGGCTGTACCGTGACCGTCGAAGCGAAGACGGGGTTGTCGGAGGCCCAGCAGGGCGAGCGCGCCCTGTCGGGGATGCGCGATCAATTGGCCAAACTTGGCAATACGCCGTTCCTGGCCCGCGAGGTGGTGCTCGATCTGTCCCGTCCCTGGTTCGTGCCGGCTTCGGTGATCAACGGGCTGCGCCGCGATGCCGCGGATCAACTGATCACGGCCCGGGTGGCGTCGCTGGCGCGCTTGCCGCGCAAGGCCCCCGTCGAACCGCCGGTACCGTATCCGGAAGCGTCCCTGAGTTTTCTGGGGAATGTGTTCAATGCGAAAGCCTACGCCTTTTACGTTCGTCACGGTGTGAAGCTCATCGAGGCCGCTTACGAAGCGCACGAGGAGGACGGCGAGGTGCCGCTGATGATCACCAAGCATTGTTTGCGCTTCTCGTTCAACCTGTGCCCGAAACAGGCCAAGGGCGTGAAGGGCGTAATGGGCCAGGTGCGCGCCGAGCCGATGACCCTTGTCAACGGCAACGAAACGCTGACCCTGAAATTCGATTGCCGCCCCTGTGAAATGCATGTCATCGGCAAGATGAAGAAGCACATTCTCAAGTCTCCGCCGCCAAGTACGGTCACCGAATCGCCGGTGACGTTTTTCCGCAAGCGTCCGCCCCATTGACGGCGTGGTAATTGGTGGTACTGTTCCGATTGGTTATCATGTGAAACGGCAATGACAAAATCATTGCCGTTTTCTATGCGCGGAGCGAGGCCAACCCTGGCTCCGAACAAAAACAGTTGGAGAGAGACCATGAGTGTGTTCGAGTTGCCCGATTTCGACGCCCACGAGGCCGTCGTTCATGTTTGCGATGCCGCTTCCGGGCTGAAAGCGATCATCGCCATTCACAATACCCGCCGTGGTCCCGCCATGGGGGGCAGCCGCATGTGGCGCTACGCCGATTCGACCGAAGCGGCCACCGACGCGCTGCGCCTGTCGCGCGGCATGACCTACAAGAATGCCATGGCCAACCTGCCGATCGGCGGCGGCAAGGCCGTCATCATCGGCGATGCCCGCTCCCAGAAAACCCCTGAGTTGTTCCGCGCGCTGGGCCGTGCCGTCGAATCGCTGGGCGGCCGCTACATCACGGCCGAGGATGTGGGAACTGCTCCGGCCGATATGCATCATGTGCGGGAAACCACGCGCTATGTCGCGGGACTTTCCGGCGAGTTGGGCGGGCAGGGCGATCCTTCCCCCGCCACGGCGCTTGGTGTGTTCGTCGGTCTGGGCGCCGCGGCGCGTCACCGGCTCGGCGCCGACTCGGTGAAAGGGCTGCATGTCGCGATCCAGGGGCTCGGCCATGTCGGATTCGATCTTGCGCGCCAGTTGCACGAGGCGGGCGCCCGGCTGACCGTCACCGATATCGACCGTGGTGTTTGCCTGGCCGCGGCGGAGGCGTTCGGCGCGAGCGTGGTGGCGCCCGAGGAGATCGTCGATGTCGAGGCGGATGTGTTTGCGCCTTGCGCGCTGGGCGCCTCGCTCAATCCGTTGACGCTGCCGCGGCTGAAGTGCCGGGTGGTGGCAGGCGCGGCGAACAATCAGCTCGCCACCGACGATATCGGAGACCGGCTGCGCGATGCCGGCATCCTTTATGCGCCCGATTATGTGATCAACGCCGGCGGCATCATCAAGGTGTGCGCCGAGTACTTCGGTGAATCGCCGCACAGCGTGGAAGGGCGAGTGCGCGCCATCGCCGATACGCTGGCCGATGTGTTCGCGCGCGCCGACAAGGACGGCATCGCCACCAACCGGGCGGCTGATGAACTGGCGCGCCAGAAGCTCGCTTGACGACAGAGGGGCGAGCCGCGTGCGCGCTTCGCCCCTCTGTCCGGAGCCCGGTCATTTCAGGTAGAAGTCACCGGTAAATCCGCCGGTTTCCGAGGTGGGCAGATTCGGCCCGGTACCAAGGTTATGCAGCCGGATGCCGAACGATTCGTTGTACGCCACGCCGGCTCCAGGAAAATCAACCGACACGATACGCCCCGCCAGGATGTTCCACTGCTGTCCGGATGCGTCGTCGCGGCACGGCTCCATGGCGATGGTGTACAGTCCGAATCTCGGGCTGAGGCATACGTCGGGGCGGGCGGCCGAGCGTATCCGCTGCCTGTCATCGTAAATCCATGTCTGATGCGGCTTTGCCGCCGTGCAGCGTTGCATGGTCGGGGAGGCGCCGATGGCGCGCAAGGGCGCCTGCCGGGCAAGCGCCGGATCGCTGTCCAGGCAATGCATTCTGTCCAGGGCGACGAAACGAATCGTGCCGTTGGCCGGAGGGACGGGTTGGGCTAGGGCTGCGCGCCGTGCCGCGCCAGGATAGAGTTTCGCCAGGCGCGCAACGGTGCCCGTGGTCAGCCATGATGGTGTCGTGAAGGGTGGCGTTCGCGATTCGCGGCCTTCGCGTGGCCAGTAGTGCATGACCGAATAGGTGTCATACAGCAGCCCGATTCCTTGAATCATCGTCCAGTTGTCATACCACCTTGGCAGATCGGTGGCGGACATGGTGCCCATCGCCGGAACGTTGAACCGTATCGCAGTATCGCTGCGCTGGTGTTCATGGCCCAGGCCGAGTATATGGCCTATCTGGTGGAGCGTATCCGGAATGGATTGCATGCACGAAGTCGTCATGGCGACACGCTGGATGCCTCCCGTCATGCCCAATTCCGACGAGCATTCCGAACCATGGCGCGTCAGTAACACGCGGTTGCGCCGCTGCGGCTCCTCGGTCAGGCGGATGCCGGTCTGGCGGAACAGAACCGCCGCGGCTTTCCGGAAGGTTTTTTTGCCTTCCTCGGAGTAGTCGGCGCCGAATTCGTACGGAACCCCATCGCCGTTCCACAGACGGCGCAAGGGACGGGTTCTGATGTTCTCGTCCAGTTCGCCCCTGAGCAGTTTGGCCTGCCATGGGGGCACACCATAGGTGTTCACCTGCGTCCATTCGCCGATCCGGATATCGTCGATCATGGCTTGCCCGTCCACAACGCGCACGGCAATTTTTTCGCCTCGGTCATGCTCGGTGACGGTTTCAATGCGCTCGGTGGCCTGAGCCACGTGCAGCGGAAGCGCCAGGAGTCCCAGAGTAAAAAGGTGTTTGGCTGAATGACTCATCGATTGTGCCATGTTATGAAAAGAACGGTCCGACATTAGCAGGGGCGTCAGTTGTCCTGCAGAAAGACGGATCTGCATATCTCGTAGGGGTTTTCCTGTACTGGATATCATGGCCGGGCCGGCTTGCGTACCGGCGTTTCTCAAAACATTCGTGCTATGCTGTGCGCATGGCCCGCTATTTGATCCCTCCTCCGGTCAAGCTGGCCCCGTTCATCCGCTATTTCCATGTCGAAACCGGCGTGACAGGGGAGCTTGTCGTGCCGGTCACCCCGTTTCCCCAGATCGGCCTCATGCTCGCCGGCAACAGCCGGGTGTACGAGCTGGACGGACGCCTGAAAATGGAGGCGTCCCGCACATTTCTGACCGGTCCCTCTTCCCGTCCCATCCGTCTTCAATTGTCGCCCGGCGCCGCTTTTATCAGCATCCTGCTCAGGGTCGGGCAATTGCCGCGCCTGTTTCCCCTGCATTGCAACCATCTGGCGGATACCTCCTGGCCGCTTGACGACGTGATCGGCGTGCGGGAGGAGGCGGAACTGTTTTCCCGCGTGATGGATGCTCCGTCGCTTGGCGGGCGGATTTCCCTGCTGGGCGATTGGCTTCTCGCGCTGGCCGGCATGCGCGAACCACGCGGCGCCGATGCGTTTGTCCTTCCTGCGCCGCGCCTTTATCTGCCCTCAGACGAACTGGCCCGCCAGAGCGGGCTGGGCGTGCGGCAGTTCGAGCGGCGCTTTCTCGCCAGTTACGGCATGCCGCTGCGGGAAATGCGGCGCATGCTGCGCTTCGTCAATATGCTGGCGGTGCTGATCGTGAGGCCCTATGCCCATGGCCGGCTCGGTTTTCTGGCCCAGGAGTGCGGTTACTTCGATCAGGCACACATGATCCGCGATTTTCAGTTGCTGGCCGGCATGACTCCCGGCGAATTCCTGTCGGCGACCGCCGACGCTGGCCGAACGGAGCTCGGGTTGATGCGCTATGCCGGCGATGAGCGGGAGCTGGTGTTCGGCTGCCGCAACGAGGAAGTGCAGATCGTGGGATTTCGTGGTTGATGTCGTGTCGGTACAAGCCGGTGGCGCGGCCAAGGGCTAGAGTCTCCGTTCGGACTTTAGCCTGGAGAAAACGGTGACCACTCCCTCCCTTGAGCGCGACGGTTTCATGCTGACCACTTGCCGGGATTTGCTGGGCACGATTCAGGGCAGCAGCCTGTGGTATCTGTCGTTCGGCCTGGCTTGCTGCGCGGTGGAAATGATGCACGCGGCGGGCGCCCGTTACGACATGGACCGCTTCGGCATGGTGCCGCGCGCGACGCCGCGCCAAGCCGACCTGATGATTGTCGCCGGCACGCTGACCAACAAGATGGCGCCGGCGATGCGCCGAATCTACGACCAGATGGCCGAGCCGCGTTATGTCCTGTCGATGGGATCCTGCGCCAACGGCGGCGGTTACTACCATTATTCCTATTCGGTGGTGCGCGGCTGCGACCGCATCGTGCCGGTCGATGTGTATGTGCCCGGCTGCCCTCCGACCGCCGAAGCGCTATTGTACGGGCTCATGCGGTTGCAGGAAAAAATCCGCCGCAACGAAACCGCCAGCCGCCGAAGCCTGCTGGACCGCTGCCCGTGAACCTTCAGCGGCCCGGCGACGGACTTCCGGGCGCGGTCTGTGGCGCGGTACGGCGGGTCGCATGCCGGTACAGTCTGTCGGCGGCCAGCCACACGGCAAACAGGGTCAGCACGTGTTTGCCGGCGAAGGTGAACAGATCGCCCGCGAGCGTCAGGTTGGCCGGCGGAACCAGGCATAGCACCATGGAGAACAGCACGGCGAGCAGTCCCACGACCGGCAGCGCGACCGGCAGGATTCGCCCGGGTATGCGGAAACTCCGAGGATGCGTGGCGCGCGTGGCCAGGAGACGCAGGTATGCCGCGAAAATCGACAGGTACGGCACGAAGTAGCACAGCATGGTCAGGCTGGCGAATTCCCAGTATGCGGCCTGCACGCTCGGTGAGAGCAGCGCGAGCAGGCACAGCCCGGTCACGATGACGGCCTGGGCCAAGAGGGCGTTGGCCGGGGTGCCGTGAACGGGGTGGTTTTCCGTGATCTTGGTGCCGAGAATGCGGTATTCGCGGCTGGCTTCCTGCAGCATGACGATTTGCCCCACCATCCAGGCGTTCACTTGCCCGAGCGTGCCGATCATCAGGCAGACCGCCATCAGGGGCAACAGCCAGGGGATGCCGAATGTGCGTGTGGCGAGGATCAGCGCCTGTGCGACACCCGCGACGATATCGATATTGTCGGAGGGATGGAGAATGTTCAGGCACCAGGTGCCAACCATGTAAAACAGCATGATCAGCACGGCCGAGACCAGGATGGCTCTCGGGAAATCCCTCTGGGGATGGCGTGTGCGGCCGGCCACCATCGGCGCGACTTCCAACCCGGCGAAGGCGAACATGGTGCTGGACAGATAAACGATGGCATCCATGCGCCTCATGTCGGGCATCCATTGCGTCATCGAGCCGGGATACGGCGTTTGCATCGTCCTGCCGCTGGCGAGCCAGACGACGGCGAGGACCACGAGAATGCCGACCGGAATGAAGACACCGAGCAGCATGCTGAAGCGGTTGATGTGGCGTGTCCATTGCATGCCAAGAATATTGAGGCCGGTCAGCAGCCAGAAGATCGCGATGGACGCGAGCGCGATGGCGAGTGAATGATCGGCCAGATTCCCGCCCAGCGCGACGGCCAGCGTGCTGAGCGCGTATTGCAGCATCAACGGAAAATACAGCAGACAGGACAGGGCGTAAAAGGCGACGACCATCCAGCCGATGCGTTTGCCGAAGGCTTCCCGTACCCAGATGAACATGCCGCCGTCGCTCGCCCAGATGGTCGACAGTTCGCCGCAGACCATGGCCATCGGCAGGAACAGGCAGCATGCCGCCATCAGCCACATCACCATGGCCGAGGCGCCATAACTGGCCAGCCCGGCGATGTGTCGCAAGCTCACAATGGATACCACGTTCATCACGACGATATCCGTGACCGTCAGTACTCTTGCTTCTTTCATGAGTTTCTCCGCAGTTATCTGTTTTGTTGGCCGGTGTCGCGGGTGTCGCGTGTTTCCCGTTGTCGACCAGGCGGGGAGGTGGCCGCGGTAAAAAAGCCATGGCCCGAAGAGCCATGGCCGGCAGAAGCGCCTGGAGAAAAGGTGTGGCTGGCATCCGTAAGGATGAGGGACCCGCTCGCGGTCGCGCGAGGGCGGAGGAGGGCGGGTCCGGGGGGAAGGGGGGGCATGGGCTTACCTGTCCAGGAAAACCTTTTCGACTCCCGGGCTCTGGCAGGCCATCAAGAGCGCGGTGTAGTCCAGCTCGAAGGCCACGCGGTCGCCGACATGCAGCGGATCCGGGCAGTCCTCGATGTCCACCAGCGTGTGATCACTGGTCTGACCGAGTACCGTGATGCGATCGTCGACCGGCGTGCAGCACTCGCTGGGCACATCCTGGCGGCCGAATGCCAGCAGCGCCCGGCGCCGTGTGCCGTGATCCTCGAAGGTCTTGGTCTGCAAGAAGGCGTCGACGCCCAGTTCGCCGACCGGCACGGTGGGCTTGGCATTGGTTTCGATGATCTCGGCTGACAGAACATAGAGATCCGAGCAGGCGCGTCCCACGGGCTTTTTCGAGTGATGGAAGGCATCCAGGTATTTCATGTCCACATACTCGATGCCGAACTGGTGCAGGCCGCCGATGCGCAAATGATTCAGCCCTTCGGGCCATAATCCCTTGTCGATCAGGTGGTAGCTTGTGCAGTTGCCGGCCGACAGGCGCGGCACGCGGATGTCCAGCGCCTGTTCGACGCGACGCACCAGTGCGGTGAAATCCGTACCGTTTTTCACGGTCGGCATCACCGTGCCGTAGCAGTTGAAATTGGTGCCCATGCCGTAGAGCGCGAGACCCGGCAGCGACCGGACCAGGCGCACCAGTTCGACGATCTCGTTCTCGCGCTCGAACCAGATCCCCTCACGCAAGTCGCCCATATCGACCATCACCAGCACTTCGTGGATGACACCTTGGCGTACCGCTTCGGCGGACAGGGCGCGAACGATCCGGGGTTCCGAATTGAGACTGATGTCGGCGTAGCGGATCACCTCGGCGATTTCCGAGAGGCAGGGGCTGCGCAGCAGGCAGGTCTTGCAGCCGATGTCACCCAGTTTGGCGAGGTTATAGACCCGCGATTCGGCGATGACATCGATCCCGCCCTCGAAGAGCGCCCGCGCGGTGTCGACGCAACCGTCGAACACTTTGTTGACGCCCATCACTTCTACGCCGGACTTGGCCAGTAGGGCCTTTTCCGTGGCGGCGTTGGCGCGCAGCCGGCCGATATCGATGAACAGTTGAGGTTTGTACATGATGTTCTCCTAGACAACTTTTTCATGGGGCGCTCAGGCCGATGTCTGTCCGTTCGCCGCTTCGCTGTGGCGGCGCCTTGCCCGGTGATAGATCCATTCGGCAAGACCGATGGCCGCCAGGATGCCGAGCACCAGCTTGCCGCCGTAGGCGAGATAACCGCCCCCGCCCATGTCCATGCCGGCCGGCGGAATCAGCACCAGCACGACGGCGAAGGCCACCGACAGGAAGCCCAGCGCGGGAAGCACGACGGGCAGGACCCGGCCGGGAATGCGGAAACTGCGGGTCACATCGGGCTGAGCGCGGCGCAACTGGAAGAAGGCCAGGAACATCACCAGATAGGGGACGAAGTAGCACAGCGTGGTCAGCGCGGTCAGTGTCCAGTAGGCGGCTTCGACGCTGGGCGAGACAAAGGTCGAGAAGCAGAACACCGTGACCAGCACGGCCTGGACGATCAGCGCGAAGGCTGGTGTCTGGTAGACCGGGTGCAGGCTCGATACCCGTTCGCCGAGCAGATTGTCCTCGCGGGACGCTTCCTGGAGCATGTAGATCGGGCCCACGAGCCAGGAGTTGACCTGTCCGATCGCGCCGATGGCCATGCACAGGCCCATCACCGCGAGCAGCCAGGGCATGCCAAGCTCGATGGAGGCGGCCTTGACCGCTTGCATGATGCCCGTGACGATATTGACGTCCTTGGCCGGGTACAGGGTATTGAGCGCCCAGGTGCCCACCATGTAGATGCCGACGATGACGATGGCCGAAATCAGCATGGCACGCGGGAAGTCCCGTTGCGGGTTGCGGGTGCGGCCGGCGATCATCGGTGCGACTTCCAGGCCGGCGAACGCGAACATCATGCTCGACAGGAAGACGATGGAGTCCCAGCGGCTAAGATCGGGAATCCAGTTGGCGGCGGCATGGTAATCCGTGGCCATCGGGCGGCCGGTCATCAGCCAGACGATGGCGAGCAGGATCAGGATCGCGGACGGAATGAACACGCCGAACCACGCGCTGACGCTGTTGATCGCCTTGGTCCACTGGATACCCCGGATGTTCATCCAGGTCAGGATCCAGAACAGGATCGTCGAGCCGATGCCGATGAACGCCTTGTTGCCGGCCAGCCCGTCTCCGAGCACATAACCCAGGGCCGAAAAGGCGAACTGCAGCATCAGTGGAAAAAACAGCACACACGAGCAAAGGAAGCAGACCACCACGATCCACCCGACGCGCTTGCCGAAGGCTTCCTTGACCCAGATGAAAATCCCGCCGTCCTTGGGCCAGCCGGTGGACAGCTCGCCGCACACCATCGCGAGCGGCAAGAAAAGGCACGAGGCGGCGAGCAGCCACAGCAGGAACGCGGATGCGCCGTAGGGCGCGACATTGGGTATCTGCCGCAGGCTGAGAATGGCAATAACGTTCATGAAAACGATGTCGTATATGCCTAATGTGTTCTTTGTGTCAGACATAACTGTTCCCCTCAGAGAGTGACCGGGCCGGATTCACCGTGCCCGGAGCCGAAAGGCCGGCTCTGAGCCGGCCGTTTCCCGGGATCAATACAGGTCGTAACCGACCATGTCCTCGTAGGTGTCCTCACGCCGGATCAGGCGGTCGCGCCCTTCCCGGTCGATCAGCACCACGGCGGTGCGGGGACGGTTGTTGTAGACGGTCTGGCTCTCGATGGTGTAGGCGCCCGCATCCAGGAACACCACGATGTCACCGACGGCGCTGGACGCCGGCAGGGCGAAATACTCGTCCTTGATGCCCATGTGGAAGTAGTCGCCGCCGTCGCACAACGGGCCGGCCAGCTTGATGTAGTGATCGTGGGCTTCGCCGACGCGGCTTGCGTTGTACACGTAGAAGAACCAGTCGAAATGCTGACTGTCGGACAGGATGCTGTAGCCGGCATCGACGAATTTCCAGTCGACGTGGCACTGGACATTGCCGTCGGGGTCGTAGTTGGTTTTCTGTTTCTGGCACGACAGTTCGGTGAGCAGAACCGCGGCGCTGCCGGTCACCTTGCGGCCCGGCTCGATGCAGATCTCGATGTCGGTGCGCCACTTGTGCACCTCATCGATCACGGCGTCGGCGAAGTCGCGCGCGGTGATGCCCGCGTACATATTGTCCTTGAGCGGATCGCCGTTCTGTTCATCGTACTTGTAGGGGGTCGGGATGCCGCCGCCGACGTTGATCAAATCGAAGCGGATGCCCAGCGTTTCCTCCAGCCGGCGCGATTCGTCGACCAGCACGCGGGTCGCCTTGGCGAACGGTTCCGCCTCGGGAACCTGGTCGCCGACGTGCATGTGCAGACCGCGCAGCCGGACATACGGCATGGCGAGGATGCGCCGGCAGGTCTCTTCGGCCTGCTCGAGGTCGAGACCGGATTTGGCGTGGTAGGCGGTCACCAGTTGGGCGTGAGTGGCGGAAGGCACGTTCGGCTCGACACGCACGCAGACATTGGCGGTTTTTTGCAGCCGGCGGGAGATGCTGTCGATCAGGTCGAGCTCGTACAGGCTGTCGACATTGATCAGATAGAGTTCGTTGGCGATGGCGAATTCCAGGTCTTCGGGCTTTTTCACCACACCGTTGAACACGATCTGGTCACCGGTAAAGCCGATTTCCAGGCATTTGCGCACTTCATAGCGCGAGTTCGCTTCGGCGCAGATGCCCGCATTCTTGACCGCCTCGAGCACTCCCATCACCGAGCAGGACTTGGAGGCGTAGAACACTTTGGTGGCCGGATGGCGGGCGAAGGCGGTGCGGATTTCATCGATGTTGCGGCGGATTTCCGCCTCGGAGAACACATAAAAAGGCGTGCCGTACTGCTTGGCCAGGCGGTGCAGGTCGACTCCTTCGAAGAGCAGGTGGCCGTCCCTGAGGGTGAAGCGGCGGTCATGCTCCAGGGTGGCACGGCGGATGGCGTTGTAATTGCTGAGGATGGGGTCGGTCATGGCTGATCTCCTGTGCGAAGCCGGTTAAGGTTGATGTCTGTTCTTTCGCAAAAGCCATGCCAGCGGTGTGAAAAATAAAAAACCATGTAATTTCAATGTCTTGGTGTTTTTGTCTCGGGCTGGATCCGCGCCGGTTTCTGGCCGGGCCGCCGGTTTTCCGGCGGACTGACGGAAGGCCGGCGGCGGGTTGATCCCGGTCCAAACCTCGTCGTTCCGGCTGGAGTAGGGTCGCAGGAAGGAGAAAGCGGGCGGAAACAGAAAGGGAGACGCGATGGATCCGGAACTGCGGGACGCGCTGGCGATGTTCGCGGGGTTTTTCGATGCGGTTCGCACCCCCGTGGCGGTGATCGATGTCCATGGGCGCTATGTCTATTACAACGAAGAGAGCGCGGTGATCGACGGCTACACCTGCGAGGAGGCGCTGGGGCAGCATGTCCTGTCGGTGTACCCCGAGATGACCGCGGCCGACAGCACCATGCTGCAGTCGCTGTATACCGGCAAGGAGTACCGGAGCAACTATCAGGTGTATGTCAACGCGGCGGGCAAGAAGGTGCACTATGTGCATACCACGTTGCCGCTCACCTCGCGCGACGGGCGGATCATCGGCGTGATCGAGATGGGGCGCAATCTGTCCCTGATCCATCAGATGAACGACACCTTGATGGATCTTCAGGGTCAATTGCAGGGCCGAGGCAAAGCGGATGTCCGGATCGTGACCGACGACCCCGGGATGCTGAGCCTGATCGAACAGGCGCGGCGCCTCGCGCAAACCAGCGTGCCGGTGCTGATCTACGGGGAGACGGGAACGGGCAAGGAGTTGTTCGCCCGTCTGATTCATCGCCACAGCTCCCGCGCCGATGCGCCGTTCGTCGCCGTCAACTGTGCGGCCATTCCGGAAAACCTGTTGGAGAGCACCCTGTTCGGCACGGTGCGGGGCGCGTTCACCGGCGCGGAGGATCGCCGCGGCCTGCTCGAAGAGGCGCGCCATGGCACCTTGTTCCTCGATGAAATCAACTCCATGCCGCTCTCGGTGCAGGGCAAACTGCTGCGCGTGTTGCAGGAGGATACGTTCACCCGGGTCGGTTCGAGCCGCGAGGAACGTCACGATGCGCGTTTCATCGCCGCGAGCAACGAGTCCCTGCCCTCGATGATGCGCAATCACCGGGTGCGCCGCGATCTCTTGTACCGCTTGAATGTCGGCTATCTGAAATTGCCGCCGCTGCGCGAGCGGGGCGAGGATGTGGTTTTGCTGGCGCGGCATTTCCTGGCAAGGCATTGCGCGCGGCACGGCCTGTCCATCACGTCGATCAGCGACGCGGTGCTGGAACGGTTGCGGCGTTATCCGTGGCCGGGCAATGTGCGCATGCTCGACAACGCCATCCTGCGCAGCCTGATTCTGTGCGAGACCGGCGACGAACTCGATTTCATTTTGCTCGATGACGCGGGGGACGAGGACGTTTGGCAGAACGAGCCGCGCCGGGCTCCGGCCGCGCCCCTGACGACCCACCTGCCGGTGCCGATGCCGGGCAGATCGATCGAGGAACAGGTCGACGCCTATGAAAAAGCGCTGTTGATGGCGGTGCTGCGTCAGACCGAGTGCCTGAGCGAGGCGGCGCGGCTGTGCCACATGCCGCGCACCACGCTTCAGTACAAAATGAGAAAATACGGTATACGTTATGCCCACAGCGTGATAGACGATGCGTAAATTTTTCGTGCCGGACGCTTGGGTCAATTCTGGAACCCACCATGAAAACCATTCTCAGTATTCAGTCCCATGTCGTGTACGGCCATGTCGGCAATAGTGCGGCGGTGTTCCCCATGCAACGCATGGGCATGAACGTCTGGCCCGTGCATACGGTGCAGTTTTCCAATCACACCCAGTACGGCGACTGGGAGGGGGATGCGCTGCCCGGCCGCATGATCGGCTCGCTGGTCGACGGACTCGAGCGGCGCGGGCAACTGGCCCGTTGCGATGCCATCCTGTCGGGCTATCTTGGCGAGCCCGAGCAGGCCGACGAGGTGCTGGCGGTGGTGCGCCGGGTGAAAGAGGCCAATCCCCGCGCCGTGTATCTGTGCGATCCGGTGATGGGGCATCCCGGCAAGGGGTGCTTCGTGAAACCGGGCATCCGCGACCGGATGGTGGCGCACATGCCCGGCGTGGCCGACGTGATGACGCCCAATCATTTCGAGCTCGAGATGCTGACCGGCAGCACGGTTTCGACCCTCGACGAGGCCGTGGCCGCGTGCCGGGCTTTGCTCGCGCGCGGTCCGGGCATCATCCTGGTCAAGCACCTGGCGCTCATCGACAAGCCCGCCGACCGCTTCGACATGCTGGCGGTCAGCCACGACGAAGTCTGGCTCGGAAGCCGGCCGCTGTATCCTTTCCCGTCTCAGCCGGCCGGTGTCGGCGACCTGACATCGGGTGTGTTTCTTGCCTCCTTGCTCGGCGGCATGACGCTGCGCGCGGCGTTCGAACACACTTTGTCCGCGGTGGACCGGGTGCTGCACCAGACTCACCTGTGCGATAGCCGGGAACTGGAACTGATCCGCGCGCAGGACCGGATCGCCGCGCCGGATTGCCATTATCCCGCGCTCGACCTGTCGGCGCGTTTTTATCCGGAAGGCTGAGACAGCGGGGGCAGTCCCCGCAGTTTTAGCGAAATGGCGAGACAGACGGCGAGCAGCCCGGCGAGCAGGAGCGCCACGCCGGGCCAGGCGCCATGTCCCCAGGCGAAGCCGGAGACCGAGCCGACCAGGCTCGAGCCCAGGTAGTAGGCGGCCAGATACCAGGCCGAGGCGAGGGCGCGCGCATCGCGCGCGCGCAGGCCGACCCAGCTGCTCGCCACCGAATGCGCCGCGAAGAAACCGAAGGTGAAGAGGCCGACCCCCGGCGCGATCAGCCACAGCGTGTCGGCCAGGGTGAGCGCGAGTCCCGAGCCCATCAGCACGATCATCAGCCACAGGACATTGCGGCGTCCGAAACGATCCGACAGTCCTCCCGCCCAGGCCGACGAGAACATGCCAAGAAGGTAGAGGCTGAACATCAGGCCGACCAGTCCGGGGCGCAGGGAGAACGGCGCGCTCTCCAGCCGGTAGCCCAGATAGTTGTAGAGGCTGACGAAAGCGCCCATCAGCAGGAACGCGCAGGCGAACAGGAACGGCAGCCCCGCGTCAGAAAAATGCCGCCCGGCGGCCCGGCCGATGGCGCGCCAGTCGGCGCGCGCCGGCTGGAAGTGGCGTGAGGGCGGAAGGCTTTTCCAGAAGGTGAAGGCGGCGGCGAGCCCCACAAGACCGAGAAGCAGCATGGCCGCGCGCCAGCCCAGCGCATCGGCCGCCAGTGCCCCGAGGAACCGTCCCGACATGCCGCCCAGGGCATTGCCCGCGATGTACAGTCCCATGGCCTTGCCCAGTGCGCCGGGCGCGACCTCCTCGCTCAGGTAGGCCATGCCGACCGCGGGAATGCCGGAGAGCACGATGCCGAACAGCACGCGCACGGCGACCAGCGCGGCGAACCCCGGCGCCAGCGCGGCCAGCAACGTCAGGCCGGCCGACAGGAACAGGGCCGTGTTCATCACCGGTTTGCGTCCGATCCGGTCCGCGAGCAGGCTCGCGGGGAGCAGCATCAAGGCCATGCTGCCGGTGGCGCCGGACAGGACAGTGCTGGCGGCCGCGGCGGACAGGCCGAATACGCGGGAGAGCATGGGCATCAGCGGCTGGGGGCCGTAAAGCATGGCGAAGGTGGCGAAACCGCCGAAGAACATGGCCAGCGCGGTGCGGCGGTAGGCTGGCGAGCCGAATTCGAGCCGGGATGACGGGGACACGGACATCTCCGCGGGTGGGGAGATTCGATTGTACTACCGCCGTCCCGTCTGTGGATGCGAAAAACCGGGGCGGACCCCGGTTTTGCGGTATCGCTATCGAGATAGCGTCAGGACTGGGTGACCGGCTTGCCCGCGCGTTCGCCCTGTTGCTTGTTGAAGCCCATCAGGTAGTACACGATCACCAGGAAAACCAGCCAGCCCGGGCCCACCATCAATGCGATGCGGGTGTCCGGGAAGTAGGCCATCAGGCCGATGACCAGCGCGAGAAAACCCAGCGCGATGTAGGAGCCGTAGGGGAACAGCGGCATGCGGTAGGTTAGCGAGGCCAGCTGTTCCGGCTTCAGCGTCTTGCGGAATTTCAGCTGGGACAACAGGATGATGCCCCAGGTCCAGATCGCGCCAAAGGTCGAAATGGCGGTCAGCCAGGTGAACACTTCCTTGGGCGCGAGGTAGTTGAGCAGCACGCCGACGAGCAGCACGCAAGCCGAGAGCAGCACGGCGGCGTTGGGCACGCCGTTTTTGCCGACATGGCCGAAGATCGGCAAGGCCTGCTTTTGCTGGGCGAGGTTGTACAACATGCGCGCGGTACTGAAAATCCCGCTGTTGCAGGAGGACAGCGCGGCGGTCAGCACCACGAAGTTGATGATGCCGGCCGCGGCGGGGATGCCCATGCGCTCGAACGTCATCACGAACGGGCTGCCGGTGGTGCCGATCTGGTCCCAGGGATAGATCGCCATGACGACGAACAGGGCGCCGACATAGAAGATCAGAATGCGCCAGAACACCGAGTCGATGGCACGCGCCAGGGACTTCTTGGGGTTCTTCGCTTCGCCGGCCGTCAGACCGATCATCTCCACGCCCAGATAGGCGAACATGACCATCTGCATGGACATCAGCACACCGGTCCAGCCATGAGGCATGAAACCGCCATGGGTCCACAGATTGGAGATGCCGGTGGCGATGCCGCCGTTGCCAAGCCCGAAGAAAATCATCCCGCAACTGGCCACGATCATCAGCACGATGGTGACGATCTTGATCAGGGCGAACCAGAATTCGAATTCACCGTAGGCCTTGACCGCGATGAAGTTGATGCCGCCCATGATGATGAGCGCGGAGAGCGCCCATATCCAGTGCGGCACATCGGGGAACCAGACCCCCATGTAGATGCCCACGGCGGTGATTTCCGCCATGCAGGTGACCAGCCACAGGAACCAGTAATTCCAGCCGGTCAGATAGCCCGCGAGAGGGCCAAGGTAGTTCTGGGCGTAACGGCTGAAGGAACCGGCGACCGGATCGTGGATCGCCATTTCTCCCAGGGCCCGCATGATCAGAAAGATGGCGAAACCGCCGATGGCGTACGACAGCATGATGGCGGGGCCCGCCATTTTGATGGCGCTGGCCGAACCGAGGAACAGACCCACGCCGATGGCCGCGCCAAGCGCCATCAGATTGATGTGGCGCTCTTCCAGACCGCGGTGAAGGGCGTCGTGATTGTCTTGCATGATTTCTCCTGATAGGCGCCGGGCGGCGCCGTGACTGCGTGTCACTCATAACGAACGGACAGGTTTTTGGTCTTGATGCCATTGGCCTGATTAGAGCATTTTCCCAAAGTATCCAATATCCAGCAATCCATTTTGGATAGCTATTGCAATGAAAAATTAACAAGCATAAAAAATCCCGCCGGATAGCGGCGGGATGCAGGCGGGTGGCGAGAGGCGTTTATTCCAGCACGTAGGTGCCCGGCGCATCGCACAGCCTCGGGTGTTTGCGGCTGGACATTTTGAAGTCGACCATCCCGCCGCTGCGCGGCGCGAGCCATTCCACCCAGGACGGCCACCAGGAGCCCGGCTGGCATGCCTGCTCGGCGAACCACTCCTCAGGGTTTTCCGTGCGGCCGGGCCGCCCCTGCCAGTACTGGCGCCGGGATGTCGGCGAGGGTGGGTTGACGATGCCGAGAATGTGCCCGCTGCTGGACAGGGTGAAGGTCAGTTCGGACGCCACGCGGGGAATCAGCTTCCAGGTTTGCTTCCAGGGCGCGATGTGATCTTCTTCGGTCGACACCATGAAGAGGGGCGTCGTGATCCGGCCAAGGTCGATTTTCTGGCCGGCGATGGTCAGCGCGTCAGGGTCCTTGAGCTTGTTGTGCTGATAGAACTCGCGCAGGTAGAAGCTGTGCATCTTGCGCGGCATCCGTGTGGTGTCCATGTTCCAGTACAGGATGTCGAAGGCCTTGGGGGTTTCCCCCATCAGATAGTTGCCGACCCAATAATTCCAGATCAGGCTGTTCGAGCGCAGCATGCGGAAGCTCGCCGCCATGTCCTTGCCGTCAAGGAAGCCTTGCTGCGCCATCTTGCGGTCGATGAACGCCAGCCCGTCCTCGTCGATGAACACTTCGATGTCGCCGGGGCGCTCGAAGTCGGTGAGCGTGGTCAGCAGCGTGGCGGAAGCGACCTTGTCCGCCTCCTTTCGGCGGGCGAGCCAGGCCAGCCACAGGGAGGTCAGCGTGCCGCCGATGCAGTAGCCTGTGACATGCACGGTGGCGTTGCCCGAGATTTCCCGCGCCACCTCGGCGATGCGGTCAATACCCTCGGTGACATAATCGTCGAACGCGAGTTCGCTGTCCTCGGGGCCGGGGTTTTTCCAACTGGTGACGAACACCGAGAAACCCTGCTTGACCAGAAACCGGATCAGGCTCTTTTTGTCGTCAAGATCGAGAACATAGTATTTGTTGATCCATGGGGAGACGATCACCATCGGCACGGCATGAACCTTGTCGCTTTCGGCCTGATAATGAATGACTTCCAAGAGCTTGCCGCGGTACACCACCGAGCCGGGGGTGGTGGCGAGATTCTTGCCGACCTGGAAGGCATCGCGGTCCGTCATGGCGATCGATCCTTCGGCGACGTCCCTGAGAAAATTGCGTGCGCCGGCCAGCAGGCTTTCGCCGCGAGTTTCCAGCGCCCTGTGCTGGGCGACCGGATTGAGCGGGAGAAAATTGGTGGGCGCGATGGCGTTGAGCCACTGCCGCAGCCAGAACGCGGCAAGATTGCGCTCTCGATCGTCAAGATCCGGTGTGATGTATAGCGTGTCCTGCAGCCAGCGGGTGTTGAACAGATACCATTCCTTGATCGAATCCCAGAATGGACTCTCTTGCCAGATCGCCTGGGTAAAGCGCTGATCGTCTTCCTTGGCCGGGAACGGGTCCTCGCTTTTTGGCGTGATCCAGCCCTGCCACGCCGCACCTTGCCAGCGCCAGACATCCTGGCTCCAGTTGTGCCAGACGGCGACCAGTTCGCCAGGGTGCTGTCCCCAGGCGAGGCCGGCCTTCTGGATGATGGGACCGAGCATGAACGGATCGAGCCAGGCATACCAGATGGGAAGCATGGAACGCGGATCCGTGACAGTGGGACTGCATTTTTCCATGGTGGCCTCGCACAAGTGTTTGAAATCCTTGTCAGTGTAGACGCAGCCACAATGGTTTTAAAAGTTTCAATACATATGAATATGTATTTGATCAGAAAGAGGTGGCAGCGGGCGTCATGCCTGGCCGCGTGACGGCGGGCATGCGCCGGGATGCCTCAGTGAATATTGCGGATGTAGGAGGTGATGCCGCCCAGCAGCATTTCGATCGAGATGGCGGTCAGGACGAGCCCCATCAACCGTTCCAGGGCCGTGATCGCCTGCTCTCCCAGCCATTTCTGCAATTTCACGGAAAACAGGAAGACGAGCGTCGTGATCAGCATGCACAGGCTCAACGCGCCGATCCACTCGGGCATGCGGCCAGGCTCGCGGGTGGCGAGCAGGAGCACGGTGGCCATGGCCGAAGGGCCGGCGATCAGGGGAATCGCGATCGGCACGATGAACGGTTCTCCCTGCAGTTTTTCGGCATGCCCGGCGCCCGATGGAAAAATCATTTTCAGGGCGATGAGAAACAGGATCACCCCGCCCGCGATGCGCATCGATTCGTCCGTCAGGTGCATCAGGTCGAGAAACTCCCTTCCGAAAAACATGAAGGTCAAGAGCACGGTGAAGGCGATCAGGCATTCGCGGTAGACCACTTTGCGGCGCCGCTCGGGCTTGACCTGCTTCAGGGCGGAAATGAACAGCGGAATGTTGCCCAGCGGGTCGGTGATCAGGACCAGCAGGACGGTGGCGGACAGAAACGAGGTTTGCATGGCGGGAACCTGACAATACGGGGGAAATCAGCGGAACCGTCCGGTGGGCTGGCCGGTTCCGCCAGTGGCGATGCCGTTCAGTCCCTGGACTCTTTGCGGGCGCTGCCGGCGGTCACCGGAATCTCGAACAGCCGGCAGTCGAGCGAACCGTTGAACAGCGGCACACGCCGCTTCGTGGTCAGGCGGATCAGTTTGGCCAGCCGCAGGTCGCCGGTGAACACGTGGGCGGTCCAGCCCGCGAAGTTGCGTTTGAGCCAGTCCCCGAGTTTCGGATAGAGGGCGGCGAGCGTTTCCTGCTCGTCAAGCCGCACGCCATAGGGCGGGTTGGTGACCAGCAGTCCTTCCGGCGCGGGAGGCGTCACGTCGAACAGGTCCGCGCAGCGCAGCGACACGGCATCGGCGAGCCCGGCGCGTTCGAGCGTGCGCGTGGCGATCGCGATCATGGCCGGGCTGTTGTCGCTGCCGTGGATGTTCAACGGCGCGATCGACTTGGCCGAGCGGGCGGCGTCGTCGCGGATCGCCTGCCAGGCGGCATCGTCGAAGTCCTGGAATTTTTCGAAGGCGAAACGGCGCTGGCGACCGGGGGCGCGGTTGAGCGCGATATCGGCGGCTTCGACGAGGAAGGTGCCGCTGCCGCACATCGGGTCGAGCAGCGGCTGGCTGCCGTCGTAGCCCGCCAGCCGCAGGATGCCGGCGGCGAGGTTTTCCCGGAGGGGAGCGTCGCCGGTCTCGTCGCGCCAGCCGCGCTTGAACAGCGCCTCGCCGCTGGTGTCCAGATAGATCGAGGCGGTATCGCGCGTGAGGAACACCTGTACGCGCATGTCCGGCGTGCGCGTGTCCACGCTCGGCCGGCCCAGCATCGCCTGACGGAAGCGGTCGCAGATGGCGTCCTTGACGGTCAGGGAGACGTAATCGAGGCTCTTGATCCGGGCGCCGGCGGCGTCGGTCTTGACCTTGATGGTGCGTTCAACGGAAAACCACGCCGGCCAGTCGACCTGCATGGCCAGGGCGTTGACGGCGCGTTCGCTCTGATAGGGGCCGCTCGCCAGTTTCACAAGAATGCGGCTTGCGCTGCGGCACCACAGGTTGGCGCGCATCATCAGGGCACGGTCGCCGCTAAAGGCGACCCCGCCGTCGGCGGGCTCGATCCCCTCGGCGCCCAGCGCCCGCAATTCGTCAGCCAGCACGGTTTCGAGGCCGCGCGGGCAGGGAGCGAAATAGCTCAGGGAGATGGCGGCGCGCTTGCCGCGCCTTGGCGCGCTGTCGTCCCGCGGCGGTCCGGACCGGCTGCCGCGGCTGTCGCGATTGTCATCGTTGCGGCGGGTGATGAACGGCGTTTTGGTCGCGCCGGCATTGCCGGACGGGGCGGCGTCGCGTTTTTGGCCGAACGGTTTGTCGGTTCTGTCGCGCGAGGGTTGTCGCTTGCCGTGCGCGCCCGGATGCGGCGCGGCGCGGTCGTCGCGGCGATCGTCCTCGCGGCGGGAGATGAACGGCGCTTTCATCGGTCCGCCTTTTGCGGCCGGCGTGTCGGCCGGGGAGCGATCTTTTCCGGCGGGTGGCGTGTTCCGCGGTCCCGTTTGCCGGGCGAGCGGCTTGTCCGACGCTTTGGGCGCGGGGGCGCGCGGATCCTGGGCGCCGCGAGGCGAAGCGGGAGCCGCTGGGCCGGCGCGTTCGTCGGCGCTGTCATCGCGTTCCGGACCGAACTGGCGGCGCGGCTGGTTGACATCGCGGCGCTGGCTGGCGCGTTGGCGGGCGCGGAATGTGGCCATGGTGAATCCTTTGAGAACAATGCGCCATTTTAGCGGATTTTTGAGCGGGTTTCTTGGTCAACTCCACCCCTTTCGGGTACTATCTTCTGTTCGATTGCATTCTGGCAGGACCAACTTGTGGAGCATTCCTTTGCCGAGAGGCTGATCGCCTGGCAGAAGGTTCACGGCCGTCACGGCCTGCCATGGCAGGTCGACGATCCCTACCGTGTCTGGCTGTCCGAAATCATGCTGCAGCAGACTCAGGTGGCCACCGTGCTCGGTTATTACGCGCGTTTTCTTGCTCGTTTCCCGACCGTCGCAAGCCTGGCCGCCGCGCCGCTGGACGACGTGCTGGAGTC
Source organism: Paludibacterium paludis (assembly GCF_018802605.1). Lineage (NCBI taxonomy): Bacteria > Pseudomonadati > Pseudomonadota > Betaproteobacteria > Neisseriales > Chromobacteriaceae > Paludibacterium > Paludibacterium paludis. Next base: position 833,368 of record NZ_CP069161.1, read on the forward strand.
CTGGAGCGGACTGGGCTACTACACCCGGGCACGCAACCTGCACAAGGCGGCGGTGATGATCATGGAGGAGTTCGGCGGCGAGTTTCCCGGCGAGCGTGAACAGATCGAGCGTCTGCCCGGAGTCGGTCGCTCGACCGCCGCGGCCATCGCCGCGTTCGCCTTCGGGCGGCGCGAGGCCATTCTCGACGGTAATGTCAAACGGGTGCTGACGCGGGTTTACGGCATAGCGGGTTTTCCCGGTGAGAAGCGTGTGGAAAACCGTTTGTGGGAACTTGCTTTGAGTCTGTTGCCCGAATCCGATATCGCCGCCTACACTCAGGGCTTGATGGACCTGGGGGCCACGGTGTGCACGCGCGGCGCCCGCGCCGCCTGTACCGTCTGCCCGATGGTCGACCGGTGCGTGGCGGCGCGCGAGGGGCGGGTTGGCGAGTTGCCGACATCCCGCCCGAAAAAAAACCAATCCGACGCGCCACACGGTGATGATGATGGCCGTGCACGACGGCAAGGTGCGGTTGTGCCGCCGTCCGCCGTCCGGCATCTGGGGCGGTCTGCTGTCCCTGCCGGAGTTCGCCGCCAGCGGCGAGGCCGAAGCCTGGCTCGACGCGCACGGAGAGGGCGATGTCCTGCCTGCGTGGGCGGAATTCGAGCATGTGTTTTCGCATTACAAGCTGATCATCACCCCCTTGCCCGTGGTGATGACGCGCTGTGATGCCGGAGCCTCCGAGCCGGGCGATGTATGGTTGCCCCTCGATGGCGCCGCCGAAGCCGGAGTGCCAGCGCCGGTGCGGCGGCTGTTGCTGAAGCTGACCAATCCAGACAGAACGCTTGACTGACCTATGGTATCCGTTGTCCGAACCGTTGCCGATACGCTTGCCGACGCCGCCGATACGCGTCGTTGGCTCGAGCACCTTGCCGCCTCGCTGCCCGACCGGGAAAGCGAGCTGCTGATCCGCGCTTTCGACGCCGCGAGCGAGATGTACCGCGACAAAACGGTGCCGGTCACCGGCGAGGACCTGTTCAGTCATGCCGTTTCGGCGGCGGCCATCGTCGCGGATCTGAACCTGCTGACCGACGCGATCGTGGCGACCTTATTGTTCCGAGTGCCGGACTTCCGGGACGACTGGCAGGAATGGCTGGCCGCGAACTTCAACAAGACAGTGGTCATGCTGGTCGACGGCGTCAATCGAGTGCGCCGCCTGACCGAAGTGGCGCGCATCGATCGCCTGGATACACCCGAAGAGCGGGCGCGCCAGGCCGAAACCATGCGCAAGATGCTGCTGGCGATGGTCGAGGACATCCGGGTGGTGCTGATCAAGCTCGCCTGGCGCACGCAGACCATGCACTATCTGCCCGAGTGTCCGGAGCCGGTGCGCCGGCAGATCGCCCAGGAGACCATGGACGTGTTCGCGCCGCTGGCCAACCGCCTTGGCGTCTGGCAGATCAAGTGGGAGCTGGAGGATCTGGGGTTCCGCCACATGGAGCCCGAGGATTACAAGAAAATCGCCAAGCTGCTCGATGAGCGCCGGCTGGAGCGGATCGATTACATCGAGCGGGTGCTCGTCGACTTGCGCAAGGCGTTGGCCGATGCCGGCATCAAGGGCGAGGTGGCGGGGCGGCCGAAGCACATCTACAGCATCTGGCGCAAGATGCGCAAAAAGAACCTCGATTTCGCCGAACTGTACGATATCCGCGCGGTGCGCGTGCTGGTCGAACGCATGCAGGACTGCTACACGGTGCTCGGACTGATCCACAGCATGTGGCAGCCGATTCCCGGTGAATTCGACGACTATATCTCCCATCCGAAGGCCAACGATTACCGCAGCCTGCACACCGCGGTCATCGGTCCGGACGACCGTGGCATCGAAGTGCAGATCCGCACCTTCGAAATGCACGAACACGCCGAGTTCGGCGTCGCGGCGCACTGGCGCTACAAGGAAGGCGGCAAGGGCGACGCCCGGTACGAGGAAAAAATCGCCTGGCTGCGCCAACTGCTCGACTGGCGCGAGGAGATGTCGGACAGGAGCGGCCTGGCCGAAGCCTTCAAGACCGAGCTGTTCACCGACACCATTTACGTGCTGACGCCGGCCGGGCGGGTACTGTCGTTGCCGCAGGGCGCGACCCCGATCGACTTCGCCTACGCCCTGCATTCGGATCTTGGCCACCGTTGCCGCGGCGCCAAGGTCGAGGGGCAGATCGTGCCGCTGTCGACACCGCTCGAGAACGGCCAGCGCGTGGAAATCCTCGCCGCCAAGGAAGGCGGCCCGAGCGTCAACTGGCTGCATGAAGGCTGGGTGAAGAGTCACCGCGCGATCTCGAAGATCCGTCAGTATATCCGCATGCAAAACGCCGATGTGGTGAGGGAAACCGGGCGGCAACTGTTCGAACGCGAATTGGCCCGCCATCCGCATCACAAGCTCAATCTGTCGACGCTCACGGAAAAACTCGGTTACGAGAAGCTCGACGAAGTCTACGGCGCGCTCGGCCATGGCGAGCTGACCATGCGCTCGGTCGCCCAGGCGCTGGAAAGCCTGTCGCCGGCTCCGGTGCGGGAGGTGACGGCCGAGGATGTGGTGCGGGCCAGCAAGGGCGGACACGACGCGGGCGGCATTCTCATCGAGGGCGTGGACAACCTGATGACGGTGTTGGCCAAGTGCTGCAAGCCCGCGCCGCCGGACAGCGTGGTGGGCTTCGTGACGCGTGGCCGCGGCATCTCCATCCATCGCAGCCACTGCCTGACGCTCAAGCGCCTGTCGGTGGAGGCGCCCGAACGGTTGATCGCGGCGGATTGGGGCGACCAGCGCAACAGCGTGTTTCCCATCGACGTCGAGGTGACGGCGCAGGACCGTCCGGGCATGCTCCGGGATATTTCCGATGTGTTCTCGCGCGAAAAGCTCAATGTGATCGGCGTGAACACCATGAGCCGTGACCTGCGCACCCGTTTGCGCTTCACGGTGGAAGTGAGGCAGGTCAATGAGATCAGCCGGGTACTCGCGCGCGTGCTTGAAGTCTCCGGCGTGCAGGAAGCGCGGCGGCTGTGACCCGGAACGCCACAATATGGCGGTCTGGCAATTGATTTCACGTGAAGATAATGTTCATAATTTCCTTTTTGCAAGCGCCGTTTGGCGCAAGTGTCTGAAAGAAAACCACGATGTCCGATCTGATTCTGGCGGCTCGCCGCGCTCTCTCCCTGATGGACCTGACCACGCTGAACGACGACGACTCCGACGTCAAGGTGGCCGAGTTGTGCCGCAAGGCGGCGGGTCCGGCAGGCCGCGTGGCGGCTGTGTGCGTGTATCCGCGTTTTGTCCCCGTTGCCAAGAAGACCCTGACCGAACAAGGTTCGCCCGAAGTCCGGGTCGCCACGGTGACCAATTTCCCCGCCGGCGGTGAAGATGTCGCGATCGCCGTGGCGGAAACCCGCGCGTCGATCGCCTACGGCGCCGACGAAGTGGATGTGGTGTTCCCCTATCGCGCGCTGATGGCGGGCAATACCGCGCTGGGCGAAGAGCTGGTGCGCGCCTGCAAGGCGGCCTGCCAGGGCCGAACGCTCAAGGTGATCATCGAAAGCGGCGAGCTGAAGGATGCCGTCCTGATCCGCGAAGCCAGCCTGATCTCGATCAGCGCCGGCGCCGATTTCATCAAGACCTCGACCGGCAAGGTGCCGGTCAACGCCACGCTGGAAGCCGCGCGCATCATGCTCGAAGCGATCCGCGACACCGGCGCGACCTGCGGCTTCAAGGCGGCGGGCGGCGTGCGCAGCGCCGAAGAGGCGGCCGAATACCTGGCGCTGGCCGATGGCCTGATGGGCGAAGCCTGGGTGACCCCGGCGCATTTCCGCTTCGGCGCGTCCAGCCTGCTCGCCAATCTCGAAGCCACTCTGGGCCATGGCAAGGGCGGCGACGCCACGGGCTACTGATCCCGAAATCCTGTCGACGGGCCAGCCGACCCAGGCCGGCCCGTTCCCGTTGTTATCGCGAAGGAGGGCAGCGCATGTTTCTGCCGCAAGAATTCATCAGCAAAAAACGCGACAACCTGCCGCTGTCGGATGACGATATCCGCGCGTTCGTCGCGGGCATCAAGGATGGCTCCGTGGCCGAGAGCCAGATCGCCGCGTTCGGCATGGCGGTGTATTTCAACGGTCTGTCCATGGACGAGAACGTCACGCTGACGCTGGCGATGCGCGACTCGGGCCGCCGCATGCGCTGGGACGACCTCGGGCTCGATGGTCCGGTGGTCGACAAGCATTCCACCGGCGGGGTCGGCGACGTGGTGTCGCTGATGCTCGGGCCGATGGTCGCCGCCTGCGGCGGCTATGTGCCGATGATCTCCGGGCGCGGCCTGGGGCACACCGGCGGCACGCTCGACAAGCTGTCCGCGATCCCCGGTTACGATCCTTTCCCGTCGGCCGACGAGTTTCGCCGTCTGGTGAAGGAAGTGGGTGTGTCGATCATCGGCCAGACCGACGATCTGGCGCCCGCGGACCGGCGCTTTTACGCGACGCGCGATATCACCGCCACCGTCGAGTCCATTCCGCTGATCACCGCGTCCATTCTCTCCAAGAAACTGGCCGCCGGCCTCGACTCCCTGGTGATGGACGTGAAAACCGGCACCGGGGCGTTCATGCCCACCCTGGAAAAATCCATCGCGCTGGCGCGGCGCATCGTCGAGGTGGGCAACGGCGCGGGCGTGGCCACCAGCGCGCTGGTGACCGATATGAACCAGCCCCTGGCCACCACCGCCGGCAATTCGCTCGAGACGATCGAGGCGGTGCGTTACCTCAAGGGCGAACACCGGGCCGCGCGCCTGCACGAGATCACCATGGCGCTGTGCGCCGAGATGCTGATCGCCGGTTCGCTGGCCCGCGATGAAGCCGAGGCGCGCGGCAAGCTGCAGCACGCGCTCGATTCGGGCCGCGCCGCCGAGGTTTTCGGGCGGATGGTCGCCGAAATGGGCGGGCCGGCCGATTTCATGGACGCGCCGGAACGTCATCTGGAGGCCGCGCCGATCATCCGCCCGGTCTATGCTGACAGGGCGGGTTTCGTGTCCTCGATGGACACCCGCGGTCTGGGCATGGCCGTGTGCGCGCTCGGCGGCGGACGACGCCAGTCGGGCGATACGCTCGACTACCGTGTCGGCCTCTCCCATTTTGTCGAACTGGGTCAGTCGCTGACCTTGGAGACGCCGCTGGCCATGGTGCACGCCGCCAGCGAAGAGAGCTGGCAGGAAGCCGCGCGCCGGGTACGCGCCTCGGTGGCGCTGGCCGACGAAGCGCCGACGGTCAATCCGCTGGTGCACCGCATTATCCGCCGGGACGCGATTTGAGCGCGCCCCGGGCCGCAGGAGACACACAATGAAACGCGCCATCATCCTGATTCTCGATTCCCTCGGCATCGGCGCCGCGGATGACGCCGAACGCTTCGGCGACGTGGGAAGCAATACGCTCGGCCATATCGCGATGCGTTGCGCGCAAGGCGATGCCGATATCGGCCGCCAAGGGCCGCTGACGCTGCCCAACCTGTCGCGTCTTGGCCTGGCTCACGCGACGGAGCTGTCCAGCGGGTATTTCCCCGAAGGCATGGAGCGGGTGGAACCGGTTGCCGCCTGGGGGTACGCCAATGAGTTGTCCTCCGGCAAGGACACACCCTCCGGCCATTGGGAGATCGCCGGAGTGCCGGTGCTGTTCGACTGGGGGTATTTCACCGACCGGGAAGCGAGCTTCCCGGCGGAACTGCTCGAACGCATCGTTCACGAGGCGAAGCTGCCCGGCTATCTGGGCAATTGCCATGCCTCGGGCACCGAGATTCTCGACCGCCTGGGCGAAGAGCACATGGCCAGCGGCAAGCCGATTTTCTATACCTCGGCCGACTCGGTGTTCCAGATCGCCTGCCATGAGGAAACCTTCGGCCTTGAACGGCTTTACGAGGTATGCCGTGTCGCCCGGGCGGCGCTGGAGCCCTATAACATAGGCCGCGTGATCGCCCGTCCGTTCGTGGGCGCGGGGCGCGGCGCGTTCAGTCGCACCGGCAACCGCAAGGATCTGGCGGTGGAGCCGCCGGCCGATACGGTCCTGAAAAAGCTCGCCGACGCCGGAGGCGAGGTGGTGTCGATCGGCAAGATCGCCGATATCTACGCCCACGTCGGGATCACCCGCAAGGTCAAGGCCACCGGACTTGACGCGCTGTGGGATGCCACGCTGGAAGAAACCGCGCGCGCGCCGGACCGCAGCATCGTGATGACCAATTTCGTCGATTTCGATTCGAGTTTCGGCCACCGCCGGGACGTCGCCGGCTACGCGGGGGCGCTGGAGGCGTTCGACAAACGTCTGCCCGAGATCATGGCGCAGTTGCGCGAGGGCGATATCCTCATCCTCTCCGCCGATCATGGCTGCGATCCGACCTGGCCGGGTTCCGATCACACGCGCGAACACATTCCCGTGCTGTGCTACGGCCCCGGCGTCAAACCCGGTTCCATCGGTCCCCGGAAAACCTTCGCCGATATCGGCCAGACCGTGGCGCGCCATCTGGGGTTGCCTCCGATGGATTACGGCACCGCGTTCATCGATTGATACGACACAACAAGGAAATACACTATGCCCACTCCTCATATCAGCGCCCAACCGGGAGATTTTGCCGATATCGTTCTGATGCCGGGCGACCCCCTGCGTGCCCAGGTGATCGCCGACACCTATCTGGACGATGCGCGCCTGGTGACCTCCGTGCGCAATATGTTCGGTTACACCGGCTTTTACAAAGGGCGCCGCGTATCGATCATGGCTCATGGCATGGGCATTCCATCGTGCAGCATCTACACCACCGAGCTGATCCGCGAATACGGTGTCAAGACGCTGATCCGCATCGGCTCGTGCGGAGCGGTCACCTCCGATCTCAAATTGCGCGACATCGTCATCGCCATGGGCGCCTCGACCGACAGCAAGGTCAACCGCATGCGTTTTATGGACCATGACTGGGCCGCCATCGCCGACTATGACGTGCTCAGCGCGACGGTCGACACGGCGCGCGAACTGAACAAGGCGTTCCGCGTGGGCAATGTGTTCTCGGCGGACCTGTTCTATTCGGCCCAGCCGCAAATGCTGGACATCATGGCGCGCATGAAGGTGCTCGCCGTGGAAATGGAGCTGGCCGGCATCTATGGCGCCGCCGCCGAGCTTGGCGCCCGTGCCATGGGGATTCTTACCGTGTCGGACATCATCCCGACCGGCGAGCAGACCACGGCCGAAGAGCGCCAGACCAGCTTCCACGACATGATGCAGATCGCCCTGGAAACCACGCTCAAGCTGTGATTACGGTGGCTGTGCGGCGGTGGTGTGGATTTTATACTGCGCTGCACAAAAAAAACTTGCCAAAGAAGGATAGGGTGGAGATAATCTGAATTGCATCAGGGCGTTGCATGTCAATGCGCGTTTTGGTGTTGTCTCCTCCATCCTCCTTCTTTAAGGTGGAACTTGGCGCAATCAGCATCGATTGCGCCTTTTTTTTGCCGGATTTCCGGGCGCCTCCGCGGCGGCGGTTTTTTGTTGTCGCACAATGGTTTGACAGAGTTTTTGGCCTGTAATAGAATCCGTAACTTTCAAGAATTACGATGGAAGAGTTCCATGAAGACCTTTTCTGCCAAGCCGCATGAGGTAAAGCGCGAGTGGTACGTGGTCGACGCCACCGATATGGTGCTCGGTCGACTGGCCGCTGAAGTCGCGCGCCGTCTGCGTGGCAAGCACAAGCCGGAGTTCACTCCGCACGTCGATACCGGCGACTACATTGTTGTCGTCAACGCCGACAAGCTGCGCGTTACCGGCGCCAAGGCGCTGGACAAGAAATACTATCGCCACACCGGCTACCCCGGCGGTATCAAAGAACGCACCTTCACGGAACTGCACAACCAGTTCCCGGGCCGCGTCCTGGAAAAAGCCGTCAAAGGCATGCTGCCGAAGGGTCCGCTGGGCTACGCCATGATCAAGAAGCTCAAGGTGTATGCCGGTACGGAGCATCCGCACAGCGCCCAACAGCCCAAAGTGCTGGAAATCTGATTTCGAGGCAACATAGATGAACGGTAAATATTACTACGGTACCGGCCGTCGCAAGAGCTCTGTAGCACGCGTTTTCATGCAAAAGGGCAGCGGCCAAATCATCGTCAACGGCAAGCCGGTTGACGAATACTTCGCCCGCGAGACCGGCCGCATGGTTATCCGCCAGCCGCTGGCTCTGACCGAGCATTCCGAATCCTTCGACATCAAGGTCAACGTGGTTGGCGGCGGTGAAACCGGCCAGGCCGGCGCGATCCGTCACGGCATCACCCGCGCCCTGATCGATTTCAGCGCCGAACTGAAACCGGCTCTGTCCAACGCCGGCTTCGTTACCCGCGACGCCCGCGAAGTCGAACGTAAGAAAGTCGGCCTGCGCAAGGCACGCCGCGCCAAGCAGTTCTCCAAGCGCTGATACGCTTGTCGAACGCCGCGCCAAAAAGCCACCCCTGGGGTGGCTTTTTTCTTGTCCGCATTTTCCTTCCGTGCGTTGGCCGAATACACTGGCATCGCTTGCCTCGTTTTCCCGCTTGGGCCTAAAATGTCGATATTGCGACATTTATTTACAAAAGGTGAATGGCATGATCAAGGTGGGAATTGTCGGTGGGACCGGGTATACCGGCGTCGAACTGCTGCGTCTTCTGGCACTGCATCCCCACGCGAAAGTGTGTGCCGTCACATCGCGCAAGGAAGCGGGCATGCGCGTCGACGCCATGTATCCGAGCTTGCGCGGTTACACCGATGTGGTGTTTTCCACGCCGGAGGACGCCGGGCTCGGCGAGTGCGACGTGGTGTTCTTCGCGACGCCCAACGGCATTGCCATGGGCGAGGCGCGGGCGTTGCTTGATGCGGGGGTGCGGGTGATCGACCTGGCCGCCGATTTCCGGATCGGCAACGTGGCCGAGTGGGAGGCATGGTACGGCATGCGCCATGCTTCCCCGGAGTTGGTCGCCGAAGCCGTTTACGGACTTCCCGAGGTCAATCGCGAGGCCATCTGCGGCGCGCGGCTGGTGGCCAATCCCGGATGTTACCCGACGGCCGTGCAGTTGGGATTCCTGCCCCTGATCCAGTCGGACGCGATCGCGCTGGACAGTTTGATCGCCGATTGCAAATCCGGCGTGTCGGGAGCGGGGCGCAAGGCCGAAGTCTCGTCGCTGCTGGCCGAAGCCGGCGATTCCTTCAAGGCTTACGGTGTCGCCGGGCACCGCCACTTGCCTGAAATCCGCCAGGGGCTTTCGCGGGTGGCGGGCGAGCCGGTCGGACTGACCTTTGTGCCCCATCTGACGCCGATGATCCGCGGCATTCATGCCACACTCTACGCCCGTCTGGTGCGCGACGTGGATCTGCAGGACGTGTTCGAATCGCGCTATGCCAACGAACGTTTTGTCGATGTGCTGCCGGCCGGCAGCCACCCCGAAACGCGTTCGGTGCGGGGAGGCAACCTGTGCCGGATCGCGGTGCACCGGCCGCAGGGCGGCGATACGGTGGTGGTGCTGTCGGTGATCGACAATCTGGTCAAGGGGGCGGCCGGCCAGGCGGTGCAGAACATGAACCTGATGTTCGGTTTTGCCGAGGATGCCGGACTCGGGATCGTTCCGTTGCAGCCGTGACGCTTGAAAACTGGTCAGACGGCCCTATATCCGACTAAAATAGTAGGATGAACCGCCGATAACCGGTGCAATCGATTAAGTGAGGTTTACCATGAGCACTGCCGCAACCGAAATGCCGAGCCCGATCAATTTTACCGACAGCGCTTGCGCCAAGGTACGCGATCTGATCGCCGAGGAAGGCAATCCCGATCTGAAACTGCGCGTGTTCGTCACCGGCGGCGGCTGCTCCGGTTTCCAGTACGGATTCACCTTCGACGAGATCGTCAATGAGGACGATACCCCGATCGATCGCGATGGCGTCACCTTCCTCGTGGATCCGATGAGCTACCAGTACCTGGTCGGCGCCGAGATCGATTACCAGGAGGATCTGAACGGTTCGCAGTTCGTGATCCGTAATCCGAACGCGCAAACCACCTGCGGCTGCGGATCGTCGTTCTCGGTTTGAGGATAACGAGCTATGATAGAAGCCCGGGCCTGATTCCCGGGCTTTATCATATGTGAGCGACATGAACAAGCTGCCACCTATCCAATTGCCCAAAATCGAATTCGCCCGCGAGTTCACGTTTTCCGATGCCGATTTCGAACGCGTCCGCAAAATCATCTACAAGGAAGCGGGCATCTCGCTCAATCCGTCCAAAAAGGACATGGTCTATGGCCGGCTGGTGCGCCGGATCCGGGAGCTGAAACTGGCGGGCTTTTCCGCCTATGTGGATTTGCTCGAGTCGTCCGGCGGCAAGCGCGAATTCGAACAGTTCGTCAACGCGCTGACAACCAATCTGACGTTTTTCTTTCGGGAAGAGCATCACTTCCCCATCCTTGCCGAGCATCTGAAAAAGAAAACCGGCACGGGCGAAATCAGCATCTGGTGCTCCGCGGCCTCAACGGGCGAAGAGCCCTATTCGCTGGCGATGACCGCCCTTGAAGCGTTTCCCGGCGCGTCGCGCCCGAACATCAGTATTCTTGCCACCGATCTTGATACCAGTGTGCTGGAAACCGGAAGAAAGGGCATTTACAGCGCCGACAAGGTCGCGCGCCTGCCTCCGGGCCATGCGGTGAAATACTTCGACAAGTTGCCCGACGGCAATTATCAGGCCAAGGCCCTGCTGCGCAACATGATCACGTTCAGCCGGCTCAATCTGATCGAACCGAACTGGCCGATCCGCAAAACCTTCGATGCGATCTTTTGCCGTAATGTGATGATCTATTTCGATCGCGAAACCCAGCACAAGATCCTCAAGCGTTTCTCGCCCTTGCTCAAACCGGACGGATTGCTCTTTGTCGGCCATTCGGAAAACTTTTACTTCGCGGCCGATACTTTCCGGCTTCGCGGCAAAACAGTCTACGAACATACGCCAAAAACATGAAAATCCTTGTGTTGGGCGCCGGCGTCGTCGGCGTCTCGACGGCCTGGTTCCTGGCGCGCCAGGGGCATGAAGTGGTTGTGGTGGACAGGGCGGCGGGAGCCGCGCGGGAAACCAGCTTCGCGAACGGTGGGCAAATTTCGGTCGGCCAGTCCGAACCCTGGGCCAATCCCTCCGCGCCCTGGAAAGTCCTCAAATGGCTGCTGCGCGACGATGCGCCGCTCCTGTTCCGTCTGAAGCTCGATCCCGCGCAATGGGAGTGGGGTCTGCGTTTTCTTGGCGAGTGCCTGCCGGGGCGCTGGCAGCGCAATATGGCACAGATGGTCGCGTTGGGCTCGTTCAGCCAGGAGGCGTACCGGGAAATAGCCGGACATGCCGGACTCGATTTTGATCACGCCAAGGCCGGCATCATGACGCTGTTCAGCACGCAACGGGAGCTCGATGAAGGCGCGCAGCGTTGCGCGAGACTCGCCGAACTGGGTATCGAGCGCCGTCTGGTTTCGCGCGAGGAGATGGTGGCCATCGAGCCTGCGCTCGCCTGTCTTGCCCCGACGCTGGCCGGCGGCGCCTGGTGTCCCGGCGACGAATCCGGCGATGTTCACCGGTTCACCACCGGGCTTGCCGAGTCGGCGGCGCGCATGGGGGTCTCCTTCCTGTTTCAGACCCGCGTCAATGCCCTGCTTCCCGAAGGAGGGCGGATCACCGGTGTGTCCGTCACGGGACCCGACGGCCACTACCGGATCCTGACGGCCGATCGCTATGTCCTGGCGGCCGGCAGCTATTCGCCGCAACTGGCCGCCACCGCCGGTTTGCGTCTTCCGGTGTATCCCGCCAAAGGCTACTCGGCGACGGTGCCCGTGTCCGGGGACGGTTCCTCCGCACCGGTGGTCAGCCTGACCGACGAATCCCACAAACTGGTGTTTTCCCGCTTGGGGCAGCGCTTGCGCATTGCCGGCACCGCGGAGCTGGCGGGATATTCGCCAACGCTGAACACGCGCCGTTGCCAAGCACTGCTGACCCGCGCGCGGCAGTGCTTCCCGGATGCCGCCCAATGGGAGTGCGCCGAGTTCTGGAGCGGTCTGCGTCCGGCGACTCCCGGCAATGTGCCGCTGATCGGTGCGACCCGGTACGGCGATCTGTACCTCAATACCGGCCATGGCACCTTGGGCTTCACCGAAGGGCCGGGCTCGGGCAAGGCGCTGGCCATGCTGATCGACGGACGCGATCCGGGTATCGATTTCGATTTTCTGGGAATGAAACAATGACGGTAAGGGAAATGACGCCGTATGAGCTGCTCGGCGGCGAAGGCGTGGTTCGGTGGTTGACCGATCGTTTTTACGACATCATGGACAGCGACCCGGAGGTCAGGACATTGCGGGACATGCATCCGGCGGATCTGTCCGGCTCCCGGCAGAAGCTGTTCATGTTCCTGTCCGGCTGGCTGGGCGGTCCGCAACTGTTCGTCGAGGCGTTCGGTCATCCCCGGCTGCGCATGCGCCACATGCCGTTCGCGGTCGACAGCGCGGCGCGCGATCAGTGGATGCGCTGCATGCGCCAGGCCGTCGGCGAGCTGATTGTCGAGGACTGGCTCAAGGACAAGCTCGTGGAGTCGTTCTACAACACCGCGGACTTCATGCGCAACCGCGAAGGCTGACACTCAGCGCGGACGGTGCCCGCGCTCGATTTGCACGCCGACGGCGCGCACTTCCGGCAGGATGCCGGGCTTGGTGACCGCCACCTTGACCCAAGGCGCGCCGAACTCGTCGCGAATGAAGCGGGCGATGAACTCGGCCAGCGCCTCGACCAGCAGGAAGTGCTGCAGGGCAAGCACTTCGCGCACCCGTTCGGCGACGACCGCGTAATGAATCGTGTCGCCGATGTCGTCCGTGTGGCAGGGGACTTCGCTGGGAATGCCGATCTCCAGATCCAGCAACACGGTCTGGGGCGCCTTGCGCTCCCAGTCGTACACGCCGATAACCGTCTGGGCGCGCATTTCTCGTAAAAAAATGATATCCATTCGAGCAAGACAGTTGGGGTTTACTGTCCAATACCGTAAAATTCGAAGTTTTCCATTCTAGTGGATCTGTCATGAGCACGACAGCTTTTGCGTTTATTCTTGCCTCTTACCTGATCGGCTCGCTGTCGTTCGCCGTGATTGTCAGCCGTCTCATGGGCATGGCCGATCCGCGTTCATACGGTTCGGGCAATCCGGGCGCCACCAATGTCCTCCGAAGCGGCAAGAAGCTCGCCGCGCTGCTGACATTGATCGGCGACGGCGCCAAGGGCTGGGTCGCCGTTTTCCTGACGGCCAGCCTTGGCGCGACGTACGGTCTTGGCCAGCAGGAGATCGCGTTGAGCGGCCTTGCCGTGCTCATCGGTCACATGTGGCCGGTCTTTTTCGGCTTCAAGGGCGGCAAGGGCGTGGCCACGGCGGTGGGGGTGCTGTTCGGTTTCAGTCCGTGGCTGGCGCTCGCCTGTCTTGCCACCTGGCTTTTCATGGCCGTGGTGGTGAAGATCTCGTCGCTGTCCGCGCTGACCGCGGCGGTACTCGCGCCAGTGTACGCCTTTTTCATTGTCGGCACGCAAGGACCTTACTTCGGAACGTGTCTGATCATTGCCATTTTGGTGGTGCACCGGCACAAATCCAACCTGATCAATCTGTTGAGCGGGCGCGAAGACAAGATCGGCGCCAAGGCCGACGATCAATCGGCCAATCGCTGAAAAAGGGGCCGATGGCCCCTTTTTTCGTCTCTGGCGCTGGACATCGCAAAAGGGTGCGGCCATGGTGAAAAAAGCGTTGCTGTTCTGGGCGGCATGGCTCTGCGCGAGCCCGGCCCTGGCGGACGCCCCGCAAGGTCTGGGGCCGTCATGCCCGGATCTGTCCATCGCCGGCATCGAAAGCCGCGACGACGTGCTGCGTTTCATCGCGCGGCTCAAGACCGCGGCCGAGGCGCGTGATGCGAGGGCGCTGATCGGTCTGACTCATTTTCCGGTGCGGGTGAGCGGACGCCCGATGGGGCGCTCCCAGGCGATGCGTTCGGCGAAGCATGTGTTCACGGACAAGGTATACCGGGCGATCCTCGGCCAGGATCCTGCGCAGCTTTTCTGCAATTACCAGGGCGTGATGATCGGCAACGGGCAGATCTGGTTCTCGGCCTTCAACGGGAGGCCGGCCATCATCGCCATCAACCGCTGAGGCGGATCGCAAGGAAGGAGCCCCACCATGAAAACCTCCCGGCATTTCGGTTTGCTGCTGTTCCCCGGTGTGACACAGCTGGATCTGACCGGCCCGGCCGAAGTGTTCGGCTCCGTGCCCGACGCGCAACTGCACCTGATCTGGAAAGACCGTGTGCCGGTGGCGACCGGGCATGGGTGGCGGATCGAGCCGACCACAACCTTCGCCGACTGCCCGCAATTGGACGTGCTGTGCGTTCCGGGCGGAAGCGGTCAGATTGCCCTGATGGATGACGAGGAGACGCTCGACTTCCTGAGGCGTCAGGCTCAGGGCGCCCGCTATGTGACGTCGGTGTGCACGGGATCCCTGGTATTGGCCGCCGCGGGACTGCTACGGGGCTATCGCGCCGCCTGCCATTGGATGTCGCGAGACCAGCTGGCATTGCTGGGGGCGATCCCCGATGCGCGGCGCATCGTGATGGACCGCAATCGCATCACGGGAGGCGGAGTGACGGCGGGGATCGATTTCGGTCTTTTTCTGGTGGCCCTGCTGTGCGGAGAGGACGTGGCGCGCGGCATTGCGCTCGCCATCGAATACGACCCGCACCCGCCGTTCGAGGCGGGAGTGCCGGAACACGCCGGCGAGGCGCTGGTGCGACGGGTCGAGCAAGACGCCGAACGGCGCCAGGCACTCCGGATGGCGGCGACGCTCAGGGCCGCCAAACGGCTGGGGCTCTGACTCAGAAATCCGACAGCGCCTTGACGTGGACGGCGACGCTGCGGGCGAGCGACGAGAGGTCATAGCCGCCTTCCAGCACCGACACGATGCGTCCCTGGCAATACAGGTCGGCGATCTGGATCAGATGGCGGGTGACCCACTCGTAGTCCGATTCGGTGAGTCCGATCGATCCCATGTCGTCTTCGCGATGCCCGTCGAAGCCCGCCGAAATGAACAGCATCTGAGGCTGGAATTCGTGCAGCGCGGGCAGCCAGATGGTTTCGACGGCTTCGCGGAATTCGCGCCCCGTGCTCCCGGCCTTGAGCGGCACATTGTGCATGTTCGGACCCAGCGGGGCATCGCCGCAATAAGGGTAAAAGGGATGCTGGAAGGTCGAGACCATCATGACCCGCGGATCGTCCCGGAAAATCTCTTCCGTCCCGTTGCCGTGGTGCACGTCAAAATCGATGATGGCGACCCGTTCCAGTTTGTACGCGGAGAGTGCGTGCGCCACACCGATGGCGACGTTGTTGAAAAAACAGAAACCCATCGACTTGGCGCTTTCGGCGTGATGGCCTGGAGGGCGCACCGAGCAGAACGCATTGGGCGCCTTTTGCTCGCAGACCAGATCCACGGCCGTGATGACCGCGCCCGCCGCATGACGCGCGGCACTGAGGGTTCCCGGGGACATGGCGGTGTCCGGATCCATGCGGAAGGTGCCGGTGGTCGGCGCGCAAGCCTCGATATAATCGACGTAGCGGGGGGGGTGCACGCGCGCCAGTTGCAGCTCCGTGACCGGCGCGGCCTCGACTTCCTGGAGACTGTCCAGGATCTGGCTGGCCATCAGTTGATCCCGGATGGCGACAAGCCGTTCGGGGCACTCTGGGTGACCGACGCCCATATTGTGGGTCAGGCAGTCCGGATGGGTGACAAAAGCGGTGAGGCCGGTGCTGTGCCAACGATTCTTTAACCAGGTAAACACGCGACGCAGTCCTTGGGTATGCAAGTGGTCTTGTTAAATAGTGCGCTGAAGCGGCGAACAATGCAATCCGTATGTTTGCTTGGTATCTATATGGCTTATTTCTTGCTCATAGACAAAAAAAACCCCGGAGAACCCGGGGCGTGTCGATCATGTCGCGTCAGAGCAGATAGTCCTTGGAAATTCCCTTGCGGCGCAGGATGCGGCGCAATTGCTCAAGTCCCTCGATCTGGATCTGGCGCACGCGTTCGCGTGTCAGGCTGAGCGTGGCGGCCAACTCCTCGAGCGTTGAGATTTCGTGCCCGTTAAGGCCGTAGCGCCGCTCGATGACCATGCGCTGCTTGTCGTTCAGCTGGCTCATCCAGTCATGGACAAACCGTTCGAGCTGAGTGTTGTGCAGCTGCAGTTCCGGTTCTTCGTGTTGCTCGTCGGGAATCGATTCGCCAATGGAGAGCATGGGATCGATATCCAGGGGGGCATCCAGCGAAGCCATTCGTTCGTTCAAGTTCATTACCCGGCGCACGTCGTCGACCGGTTTACCGACTTGCTGGGCGATTTCTTCGAGGGTCGGCTCCCGGCCGATCTGGCTCTCAAGATGCCGTGATGCGCGCAGGTAGACGTTCAGTTCCTTGATGACATGAACCGGCAGCCGGATAGTGCGCGACTGGTTCATGATCGCGCGCTCGATGCTTTGGCGGATCCACCAGGTGGCGTAAGTGGAAAAACGGAAGCCGCGTTCGGGATCGAATTTTTCCAGGGCGTGCATCAGGCCGATATTGCCTTCCTCGACCAGGTCGAGCAGAGCAAGGCCGCGGTTGATGTAGTGCTTGGCGATGTTGACGACGAGCCGCAGGTTGTGCTCGATCATCTTTTGCCTGGCTTCGAACTCGCCGTTGACGACCCGGCGCGCCAGTTCGAGTTCTTCCGCCGGTGTCAGCAAGGCGTTGTTGCCGATATCGTTAAGGTAGATCTGGGTGACATCGGCGACTTCATCGTGAACGTACTGGGTTTCGGCCGCCTCCTCGGTGTCGGCTTCTGCCGCGGTTTCTTCCGTCAGCTCCTCTTCGCCAAGCTCTTCGTCTTCGAGAATATCAGTTTCATTGCTCATGGCTTCCCCCGCCTGATTGAATCCCTGTGCTAGCGGGGGAGTCCGTTCCCCCCCGATCAGGGTTTTTTGTCCAGATACTGCATCGGATCAACCGGTTTGCCGAAGCGGCGAATTTCGAAATGTAGTTTTACCTGATCCGCATCGGTGTTGCCCATTTCGGCAATTTTCTGCCCTTTCTTGACGGACTGCCCCTCCTTGACCAGTAGTTGACTGTTGTGCGCATACGCGGAAAGGAAAGTCTTGTTGTGCTTGATGATGATCAGTTTGCCGTAGCCACGCAGGCCGTTGCCGCTGTACACCACCTTGCCTTCTCCGGCTGCCAGCACCGCCTGTCCGCTGCGGCCGCCGATATCAAGACCTTTATTACTATCCGAGTAGCCCTTTAGCATCTTCCCTTCGGTAGGCCATATCCAGTTTACCGAGTCTTCGTCGGCCGCCGCCGGTTTCTCGCTTGCAGCGGCCGATGCCGGCGCCGTGGCGCGGGCCTGGCTTGCCTCGCGCTTTTTCCCTTCGACCGCTGGGCCGCTGGCATCGGCTTTGGGTGCCGAAACCGTTGTCTTGCCGTTGACGCCTTCGCTCTGGCTGGCGATCTTTTTGGCGGCATCGGCCGAGTAGGGCAGTTTCAAGGCCTTGGGATAGGTCTTGACCGCCGTTCCCGACTGGCCGGCCGCTGCGCTGGCGACCGGCGCCTCTGCCACCGCGGCTCCTGTCGCGCCGCCCTCGGGAGGTGTCAGCCGCAAGGTCTGACCCGCCTTGATGTTGTAGTCGGGCAAATTGTTCCATTTCGCCACATCCTGGTATTTCAGCCCGTGGTTGAGCGAAATGCGGAACAGGTTTTCACCGGGTTGCACCACGTACGCGCCGGACCCTTGCGCGGCCGGCGCCGTTCTCAGCGGCGCGCCTTGCCGGTAGGGCGTTGCCTTGGCCGTTGTCGTGTCCGGCTCCCGGGCCGGAGCCTTTACCGACGGCGCCGTGCCTGCCGGCCGTTCCACCGGAGCCGGTTGTTGAACCATGGTGGTGCATGCCGCCAGAGCCGCCAGAGGCAGCATTCTGACGATACGCGCCAGCGTTCCGAACCGCTTTCCTGTCATTCCAAGATTTTTATATGCTAGTCGGTATGTTTTGTAAATTGTCCGACAGAGAAGGTATGTCGGATAATTGTT
This sequence comes from Paludibacterium paludis, assembly GCF_018802605.1. NCBI lineage: Bacteria > Pseudomonadati > Pseudomonadota > Betaproteobacteria > Neisseriales > Chromobacteriaceae > Paludibacterium > Paludibacterium paludis. The sequence goes on from NZ_CP069161.1 coordinate 851,516, forward strand.
AAAATTCTTTGTCATTAGCTGCGTCCCGGTAGCAAAGGTACGAATTTCACCGGATCCAGCCGGGTTTTGTGCATCCCCTGGCTGGTGTTCTCTATAAGCCACAAATGTTGCTCGGTATCGCCGATCGGCATTATCAGCCGCCCGCCCGGCGCCAGCTGGGCGACCAGCGCATCCGGCAGGGCCTTGGCGGCCGCGGTCATTATGATGCCATCGAAAGGGGCGGCCTCCGGCAGACCGAAATGGCCGTCGCCGTGAACGAGTCGCGCCTGCACGAGCCGCGCCGCGCGCAGATTCTGCCGCGCGGTATCCAGCAGCGCGGCGACGCGTTCGATGGAGTAGACTTCCGCCCCCATTTTCAGCAACACGGCGGTCTGGTACCCGCAGCCGGTGCCGATTTCGAGGATTTTTCCGGACTGGCGCCCGGCGAACAGCAGTTCCGTCATGCGTGCCACGGTCAGCGGCTGGGAGATCGTCTGGCCGTGTCCGATGGGGAGCGAAACGTCGTCGTAAGCCCGTGTTGCCAGGGCCTGATCGACGAACAAATGACGGGGAACTTCATACAAGGCTGCCAGTACCCTTTCATCCTTGACTCCGGATTGGCGTAATCGTTCCACCATACGCATCCGGGTCCGGTTGGACAGCATGCCGTAATCCGTACGCGCGGGGGTCAGGGGTTGAGCCATGTATCGAGTCCGTCCAGTTGGCTGTGTGCCGTCAGGTCGATCATCAGGGGGGTGATCGACACGCAACGGTTGGCGAGCGCGCAGAAGTCGGTGCCATCGCCGGCATCCGCCTCCTTGCCCACCGGACCGATCCAGTAGATGGTCTGGCCACGCGGATCGGCGGCCTTGATCACCGGTTCGGCCGCATGGCGGCGCCCAAGCCGCGTGATCCGGGTGCCGGCCAGATCCCCGGGCGGGATGTCGGGCACATTGACGTTGAGCAGCACCGGTTTTTCGAAGGGGTCGGCCTTGAAGCGTTCGACGAGGCGGTCGACGATGCCGGCCGCCGTGGCGAAGTGGCGGCCGGAGTAGCCTGCCAGCGAAACGGCGACCGAGGGAATGCCCAGCAGGTAACCTTCCGTCGCCGCGGCCACCGTACCGGAGTAGAGTGTGTCGTCGCCGGCATTGGGACCATGATTTATCCCGGAAAACACCATGTCGGGTGGCGAGTCGAGCAGGCCCGTCACCGCCAGGTGTACGCAATCGGTCGGCGTTCCGTTGACGTAATGGAAGCCGCTGGGCGCTTCGCGCACCCTCAGGGGGCGGTCAAGCGTCAGGGAGTTGCTGGCGCCGCTGCGGTCGCGCTCGGGTGCGACCACGATCACTTCGCCATGGCGCGCGAGCGTTCTGGCAAGCACGGCAATTCCCTCGGCATTGTAGCCATCGTCATTGCTGATCAGAAACTTCATCGGTGCCTTTCCTGGGAAACGTGCTGATTGTATCCCCCCAGCGAGTCCAAGAAAACAGTGTATGGGACGGCACTTTGTCCGGTTGGCGGCGCGTGTCGCAAAAAACCCGCCAGGAAGGCGGGTTCGCGAGCAAGGATCAGAGGGTGTAACGTCGGCTGAATTCGAGCATGCGCTCGACGGGTTTTCTGGCCGCCTCGATCGCCTCGGGGCTCAGATAGTCGATGACGAGACCCTCTCCCTGTTGCGCGCGCCGCACAGCTTCGACCGTGTTCATCTTCATGTACGGACAGGAGTTGCACTGGCAGCCGGCGTAGATCGGCGCTTGCCTCAAATCGAGGTCCGGTCGCGCGAGGCCCATGTTGTAGAGGATACCGTCCTCGGTCGCCACGAAAATGACATCCTTGGGGTTGCCCTCATACTGTTTCACCCAGTTGAGCATGCCGGAGGTCGAGCCGACGTATTCGGCCTGCTTGAGCACGGGCAGGGGACTTTCCGGGTGGGCGATCAGATGCGATGCCCCCGGTACGGCATTGAGCGCCTCATTGAGCGCCGCTTCATTGAACTTGTCGTGAACCTCGCAGACGGCAGACCATAAAGGCATATCATAGCCATACTGATAATTCAGATAGGCGCCCATGTTGCGATCCGGAGAGAACATGACTTTCTTGCCCTCGCCAATCAGGTGGGCAATGATGTCATCGACATTGCGGCTAGTGACAATCCAGTCGGACAGGGCCTTATGCTCGGCGCTGGAGTTGATGTAGGCGACATGCACGTGATCGGGGTGGCTGTCGCGCCAGCGCTTCAGGGCGACGATATCGGTCTGGGTCACCAACGAACAGGTGGAGCCGGCGTCGGGAAGAATCACGGTGGCGGCGGGGTTGAGAATCTTGGCGGTTTCGGCCATGAAGCGCACGCCGGCGAAAACGATGGTGTCGGCCTCGGCCTCCCTGGCGAACAGGGACAGCTCCAGGCTGTCGCCGACCTTGTCGGCCATCTGCTGGATTTCGGGCTGGGTGTAATAGTGGGCGAGTGTGACGACTCGTTTCGTCATGATGATGCGGCTCCCGTTGCGACGAGAGTCGCAACGCGTCATATTGATGCGACGCAATAAATGGTTGTCGTGAAACAGTAAAGATTAACAATATTGATCCCAAATTGCCACTCCCGCAGAGTCGGAAGTCTGACGGAAGCTCTCGGAACCTTTTATTGAAACCCGGATGGCCAGGCCCATCCTCGCTCGGGATATCATAACGATGAAACCGCATTACCTCACCCCGCTGTTTTCGCCGCGAAACGTGGCGGTTGTCGGTGCCAGCGACAAGCCGGGTTCCATCGGGCAGGCCGTTTTCTCCAATCTTCTGGCGGGCAACTTCCAGGGCAAGCTCTATCCGGTCAATCTCAACCACAAGGTGGTGGCGGGCATGCCCGCGGTTCAGTCCGTGAGGCTGATCGAAGGAGCGGTCGACCTGGCTGTGGTGACGACCGCGCTGCGCGCCTTGCCCGGCATTGTGAAGGACTGCGGCAAAAAGGGTGTCAAGGCGGTGCTGCTGGCCAAAGAGTTTTCCGATAGCGATCAGCTCGAACGCGAAATCCTCAACGAGTCGCTGTCGATCGCGCGCCACTACGGTATCCGGGTTCTGGGCCCCAATGTCCTGGGGCTGATGCGCCCTGTGGCGGGCTTCAATGCGACCAATTACAGCAACCGCGTCCGTCCCGGCAACCTCGCGCTGGTGTCGCAGTCCAGCGCGCTGTGCGCGGCCATGCTCGACTGGGCCGACGGCAAGAGTATCGGCTTTTCCAGTGTGATTTCGGTGGGCGAGGCGCTGGACGTGGATTTCGGGGAGATTCTCGATTTCCTTGTCGCCGACAACTTCACGCAGGGCATCCTGTTGCACGTGCACCACATTCACGATGCGCGACGCTTCATGAGCGCCATGCGCGCCGCGGCGCGAACCAAGCCGGTCGTGGTGATCAAGTCGGGCCGTTTCGAAGACAGCGTGACCGGCGTAACGCATTCGAGCAACCTTGTGGCGAGCGGCGATGTGTTCGACTCCGCGCTGTCCCGCGCGGGGGTGCTGCGGGTGAATACCATTGCCCAGCTCTTTACCGCTGCCAAGGTGCTGGCGGCCAATTACCGGGTGCAGGGCCGCCGGCTGGCGATCGTGACCAACGGTATCGGGCCCGGCGTGTTGGCGGCCGATAGCACGTACACCTACGGTGTGGAGCTGGCGCAGCTGTCGCCGGCGACAATCGAATTGCTTGACGAGGTGTTGCCGCGCAACTGGTCGCACGGCAATCCCCTGGACATTATCGGGGATGCCAGCCCGGCCCGTTTCCGCACCGCGGTGAAAGCCTGTCTGGACGATCCCGGTGTGGATGGGGTTCTGGTGATTTTCACCCCGCAGTCGGGAACGGATCATTTGACGACAGCGCAATTGATGGTGGGTCTGCAGCGCGAAGCGAGCAAGCCGCTGTTCCTCTCCTGGCTTGGCGAGGCGAAGGTGTCGGAGAGCCGGGAGCTGTTCAGCAAGGCCAAATGCGCGCATTTCAGCGCGCCGGAATTCGCGATCGAGGTGTTCCGCAACCTGGCCAATTATCACCACAACCAGCAGCTGTTGTTGCAAACGCCGGGCCCCTTGGGCGGTCGCCAGGAGCCCGCCGACGCGGAGCGGGCGCGCCGGGTCGTGAACCGGGCGCTGAAAGAAGGGCGCAACGTCCTGTCGGAGCGGGAGTCCAAGGAAGTGTTGGCGGCCTTCAAGATTCCGGTCAATCCGACCCATCTTGCCCGCAATGAAGACGAGGCGGTGCAACTGGCCCAGAAGAACGGTTACCCGGTTGTACTCAAGATCGATTCGCCCGACATCATTTATAAGTCCGATGTGGGGGGAGTGGAGCTGAACATCGCCAACGAAGCCTCGTTGCGCCAGGCGTTCGCCGATATCGTGGGGCGCGCCCGTACCCTGCGGCCGGATGCCCACATCGAAGGGGTGTCCGTTCAGCCGATGCGCAAGCGGCGCTTTGCCAGGGAGTTGATGGTCGGGGTGACGCACGATACATCGTTCGGTCCGGTGATCACTTTCGGCGCGGGCGGCATTGCCGTTGAAATCATGCAGGACCGGGCGCTCGGCTTGCCGCCGTTGAACAGCTATCTGGTCAACAGCATGATCGACAAGACGCGCATCGGGAAAATCCTCGGCGCATTCAAGAACCTTCCTCCCATCGATCGGCAGGAACTCGAGGCGGTGCTGTTGCATGTGTCGGAGATGGTGTGCGAGATGCCGGAAATCCGCGAAATGGACATCAACCCCCTGGTGGCCGACGAGCGCGGGGTGATCGCCCTGGATGCGCGGATCATCGTCGAGAAGGCCAGGCCGGATCGCCGCAATTACCGGCACATGGCCATCATGCCCTATCCGACCCGGATGGTGAAAAACGCCAAGTTGACGGACGGCACCGATGTGATCATTCGTCCTGTCCGCCCGGAAGACGCCGACATGCAGCAGCAATTCGTGCGCAATCTGTCCGAGGAGAGCCGCTACAACCGCTATATGTCGAGCATCAAGCAGCTATCCCAGACCATGCTGGTCCGGTTCACCCAGCTTGATTACGATCGCGAAATGGCGCTGGCGATGACCCGCGTCGATGAAGCGGGCAAGGAGGAGCAACTGGCCGTGGCCCGTTTCATCACCGATCCGGATAACGAGAGTTGCGAGTTCGCCCTGGAAGTGGCCGACCGCTGGCAGGGCAGGGGCATCGGTTTCATCCTGATGTCGGCGCTGTTCGATGCGGCGCGGGATCAGGGGCTGGCCGTCATGCGCGGAGAGGTTCTCGCGGGCAACAAGGGCATGCTCAAGCTCATGCACAAACTGGGCTTCAAGGTCGAGCCCCACCCTGAAGACCGGGCGCTGACGATTGTCGCCAAAGCCCTGGCCGATGAAGCGCCGCAGGCCGCGGGTAATTAAGCGCTTGCAAGATAAGGGAAAAATGCCCTAGAATCGAGGGCTTTTCTACGATACCGTTTTTATACAAGGACAATCGACAATGGTAGTGATTCGTCTGGCACGCGGCGGCTCCAAGAACCGTCCGTTCTACAATATCGTTGTGACCGACTCCCGTAGCCGTCGCGACGGTCGTTTCATCGAGCGCGTGGGCTTCTACAACCCGGTTGCCAACGAGAAGGAAGAGCGCGTCCGCGTCACCATGGACCGTCTGAACTACTGGATCGGCGTGGGTGCCCAGGTGTCCGACTCCGTCGCTCGCGTGGTCAAGGAACTGAAAGTCGCTGCCTAAGCGCCTTTTTTCATGACGTTGAAGGGTACCCCAGCAATGCGCGACGACGAACTCGTGGTTATGGGCTATGTCAGTGGCGCCTTCGGGGTTCGCGGCTGGGTGAAAGTCCATGCCGATACCGAATTCGAAGACAGTCTGTTCGACTATCCCGAATGGCTGATCGGCAAGAATGGCGTCTGGAAAACCTACCGTTTCGAAGACGGTGCGGTCCAGCCCAAGGCGCTCGTGGCCAAACTCGAAGGAGTGGCCGACCGCGACGCTGCGGACAGTCTCAAGGGATCGCAAGTCGCAATCCTGCGGGACCAGTTGCCGGAACCCGACGACGATGAGTATTACTGGGCCGATCTGATCGGTCTTGATGTGGTCAACCGGTCGGGCCAGGCGCTCGGCAAGGTGACAAAACTGTTGGGTACGGGAGCGCACGATATCCTGGTCGTTCACGATGGCAAGACGGAGAGGATGATTCCTTTCGTCGAGCAGTTCGTCGGCAAAGTGGATATCGAGGCGGGTACCATCGAGGTGGATTGGGGTCTCGATTTCTGATGCGTGTGGACGCCATCACCCTTTTCCCGGAGATGTTCGAGGCGGTGACCCGTTTCGGCATCAGTCGCCGGGCCCATGAAATGGGGCTGTGGGAGTTTGCCGCATGGAATCCGCGTGACTTTACCGAGGACAATTATCGCAGGGTGGACGATCGTCCCTTCGGCGGAGGTCCCGGAATGGTCATGCAGCCCGAGCCGCTGGAGAAAGCCGTCGATGCTGCCAGGAACGCGCAGCGGGAAGCGGGAGTCGCCCGGTCCCGGGTGGTGTATCTCTCCCCGCAGGGGCCGGCCCTGACGCATGGCAAGGCGCAAGCGCTCGCCGGCGAAGCGGGTCTCGTGCTGTTGTGCGGACGTTACGAAGGCATCGATCAGCGGCTGCTCGACCGTGTTGTCGACGAGGAAATCTCGATCGGCGACTACGTGTTGTCCGGCGGAGAGCTGCCTGCGATGGTGCTGATCGATACGATCGTGCGGCTGTTGCCGGGCGCATTGAACGATTCGCTTTCGGCGGTGGAGGACTCGTTTGTTTCGGGCCTGCTCGATTGCCCGCACTACACCCGTCCCGAAGAATACCGCGGCATGCGGGTGCCGGATGTGTTGATGTCCGGTAATCATGCCCTGATCGCCAAATGGCGACTCAAACAGTCGCTCGGAAAGACGTGGCTTAATCGCCCCGATCTTCTGAAAGACCGAACATTATCCAAACAGGAGGCAGGGCTGCTGGCAGAGTTTCAGCAGGAACATGCCCCCGCAAAAAAACAGGAGTCCTGACATGGATCTGATTCAGCAACTCGAGCAAGAAGAAATCGCTCGCCTTGGCAAAACCGTTCCTTCCTTCGCTCCCGGTGACACCGTCATCGTGCAAGTCAAGGTAAAGGAAGGTAACCGCGAACGTCTGCAGGCCTACGAAGGCGTGGTTATCGCCAAGCGCAACCGCGGTCTGAACAGCGCCTTCATCGTGCGCAAGATCTCCGCCGGTGAAGGCGTGGAACGTACCTTCCAGACCTACTCTCCGCTGGTTGCCTCGATCGAAGTGAAGCGCCGTGGTGACGTGCGTCGCGCCAAGCTGTACTACCTGCGTGGCCGCACCGGCAAGGCCGCTCGTATCAAGGAAAAGCTGCCGACCCGCAAAGAAGCGTAAGCTTCCCGGATTCCGGTATGATGAAAAGCGCAAGGCATGGCCTTGCGCTTTTTCTATTTGGGAAGGAGGCGTTGTATGCCATGGAGCGCCGTGATCGAAGCGCCGTTCGGACGCTTGGGAGTGCGTACCGACAGTGAACATGTTCGCGAGATCCGTTTTCTGGACCGCAGCGAAGCCCTGCGGGCGCCGACCTCTCCTGTGGCCGTGGAAACCGTGCGCCAGTTGGAGCAGTATTTTCTTGATGCCGATTTCCGGTTCTCCGTGCCGATAGAGTTGACAGGCACGCCGTTTCAAGTGCGTGTGTGGGAGCGCATCGCGCGGATCCCGAAGGGACAAACCATCACGTACACGACGCTGGCCGAGGATATCGGGTCCGTCGCGCGCGCGGTTGGCGGCGCCTGTGGGCGCAATCCGGTTCCTGTCATCGTTCCATGCCACCGGGTGGTGGCCGTTTCGGGGATCGGTGGTTTCAACGGAGCCGCTGACGACAGCCTTCTGAGCCTCCCCATCAAGCGCTGGTTGCTGGCCCATGAGCTCTGATGCGGCGCTGATTGAGCGTTTTCTGGAAGCGTTATGGCTGGAAGACGGTTTGTCCGACAACACGCGCGCCGCCTACCGCCGGGACTTGGCCAAACTGAGCGAACGCCTGTCGACCGACGGTGATTGCGATCTGATGCGAGCGGACCGCGCCGCCATTGAGCGGGCGCTTCTGATCCGCGCCGACACCGACAAACCGGCGACCCGTGCCAGGCTGATGAGCACAACCCGGCGTTTTTTCCGATTCCTTAATGCGGAAGGATTGCGCGAAGACGATCCGGTTGATCGTCTGAGTGCGCCGCGCACCGGTCAGCGCTTGCCAAAATCCCTGTCGGAACGGCATGTCGAGGCCTTGCTCGATGCGCCGGATGTGGCCTCGCCGTTCGGTTTGCGAGACAGGGCGATGCTCGAGTTGCTTTACGCCTGTGGTTTGCGGGTTTCCGAACTGGTCGGATTAACACTCTCCCAGCTGGATTTACAGGCCGGCGTCCTGAAGACGATGGGCAAGGGCAGCAAGGAGAGGCTGGTGCCGATGGGGGAGGTGGCCCGCGAATGGCTGGAGCGCTATCTTGTCGACGCACGCCCAGTGTTGCTGGCCGGCAAGGAAAATGATGCGGTATTCATTTCTCAGCGCAAAGGTCCGCTGACCCGGCAGATGGCCTGGTTTCTCATTGTCCGCTACGCCCGTTCCGCCGGTCTTCCTCCGGTGAGTCCTCATACGTTGCGCCACGCATTCGCGACCCATCTTGTCAATCACGGCGCCGACCTGCGCGTCGTCCAGCTGTTGCTGGGGCATGCCGATATTTCCACCACCCAGATTTATACCCATGTCGCGCGCGAGCGTTTGAAAGCGCTGCATCGCCAACACCATCCCCGAGGTTGATTCTCGTCAAAAAAATTGCATGTACTTGCCAGAAAACGATGCTATACAGTTATGGCAGTTGTGCGTTTATATATTAGTTTCATTATTAATAATGACATATTTAAAATCGCCCCGCCTGTCTCAGGAAGACGATTCTTGCTTCAATTTCTTGAGAAAAGACAATGTCGTAGACCATTGCCGTTGGCGGATTTCGACTTCTTCTCGCTCTAGCAAGTAAGAAAGCCTTAATTAGTGATTCATTATTAATGAATGTAGTAATGAACCGAATTGCACTAGAATCTGGAATGTAAGAAAAGTCTGATACTCGTGAAAAGCAGTGGTAGCAGGTTTTCAGAGCGTTTGGACACAAGGCGGAAAGATTGCCGCGTGTCGGGTTTTTCATCGGGAACAGACGGATACCATCGCCTGTTAGGGCGAGGCCAAAGTCAAAACATGAGGTACTCGAAAAATGTCTTCTACACCCAAGAAAATCGGTTTGTTAGCGTGTATCGGTGTGGTGGCCGGTAACATGATGGGTAGTGGTATCGCCCTTCTGCCGGCGAACCTTGCACACATCGGTTCCATCTCTGTTTTCAGCTGGTTTGTCAGCATGTTCGGCGCCATGTGCCTGGCGTATGTTTACGCCCGACTGGGTACGGTCAACCCGCAATCGGGTGGTCCGATCGCTTACGCCGGTGAAGTGTCCCCGGCCTTCGGTTTCCAGACCGGCGTATTGTACTACCACGCCAACTGGATCGGTAACCTGGCCATCGCCGTGACCGGTGTGGCTTATCTGTCCGCTTTCTTCCCCGCCTTGAACGATCCGTTCATCGCGACCATGGCCAGTATCGTGGTTGTCTGGATCTTTACCCTGGTCAACCTGATGGGTGGTACCTGGGTGAGCCGTCTGACCTCGTTCGGCCTGATTCTGATCCTGATCCCGGTTGTGCTGACCGCCACCGTGGGCTGGGCCTGGTTCGACTCCACGACCTATGTCGCCAACTGGAACACTTCCGGCAAAACCGCCCCGATGGCCGTTGTGACCGCCGTGATCTCGTGCCTGTGGGCCTTCGTCGGTGTTGAGTCCGCCTCCGTTTCCACCGGTCAGGTCGAAAATCCGAAGCGCAACGTTCCGCTGGCCACCATGCTGGGTACTGGCCTTGCCGGTCTGGTGTACATCTCGTCCACCCAGGTGATCGGTGGTATGTTCCCGGCCAAGGAAATGGCGGCTTCCGGTGCTCCGTTCGCTCTGGCTACCAGCCACATGTTCGGCCCCTGGACTGAAAAATTTGTTTCCGCCTTCACCGCTTTCGCCTGCTTCACCTCGCTCGGTTCGTGGATGATGCTGGTTGGCGAAGCCGGTAAGCGCGCTGCCGATGACGGCAACTTCCCGGCCATTTATGGCAAAACCGACAGCCGCGGCGTTGCCCGCTCCGGTCTGGTGCTCGCTTCGATCAAAATGACGCTGCTGCTCCTGGCCCTGAACTTCTTCGCCGGCTCTGGCAATGCCTCCGGTCTGTTCAGCCAGCTGACCTCGATCGCCGTGCTGCTGACCCTGCTGCCGTACTTCTACTCGTGCATCAACCTGATTCGCTTCGAAGGCATGACCACCAAGAGCGTCATTGCCGTGATCGCCTCGATCGTGGGTTGCGGCTTCTGCTTCGTGGCTCTGGCCGGTGCCGATGCCACCCCGCTGATGGCTACCTTCCTGGTATCGCTGACCATCCTGATGTTCTACGCGAACAAGATGGGTCGTCGCCAGGCTGCCGGTACCCACGCCGAGTAAGCGCTGTAAGCGGTATTGAACGATTTACCTGATCGCATGCGGAGCGAATTCCAGCTCCGCCGGAATCTCCGCATGCTGTTTCACCCAAGAGAGGGACTTTTATGAAGACCATTCTGATTCTTACCAGCAAAGATGTACCGCAGTTCAAGGCTGAACCTCTGCAGGAACTTCATGCAGAAATGGCCAACAACGGTTACGAGGTTATCTACCCCGACAGCCGTGAAGACCTGATCAAGCTGATCGAACAAAATCCGCGTGTGGCTTCCGTGGTGTTCGACTGGGATGATTTCGGTCTGGAACTGTGTGCCCAGATCAGCGAATTGAACGAAAAGCTTCCGCTGTTCGGCTTTGCGAATCAGAACATCGTCCTGGACGTGAACCTTGCCGACCTGCGTTTGAACCTGAGCTTCTTCGAATACCACATGGGTCAGGCCGAGGATGTTTTCGCCAAGATCCGCCAAGGTGTCGAGGCTTATGTTGACGAAATCATGCCTCCGTTCACCAAGGCTCTGTTCAAGTACGTTGACGAAAACAAGTACACCTTCTGCACCCCGGGTCACCTGGGCGGCTCCGCGTTCCTGAAGAGCCCGGTCGGCAGCATTTTCTACGACTTCTACGGTCCGAACACCTTCAAGGCCGACGTTTCCGTCTCCATGCCGGAACTGGGCTCGCTGCTTGACCACTCCGGTCCGCACAAGGAAGCCGAAGAATATATCGCCAAGGTCTTCAACGCGACCTCGAGCTACATCGTGACCAACGGTACCTCGACCGCCAACAAGATCGTCGGTATGTTCGCCGCTCCGTCCGGCAGCACCATCATGGTTGACCGTAACTGCCACAAGTCGCTCACCCATCTGATGATGATGAGCAACGTGACCCCGATCTACTTCCGTCCGTCGCGTAACGCCTACGGTATCCTCGGTGGTATCCCGAAGAGCGAGTTCACCCGCGAAGTCATCGAGCAGAAGATCGCCGCGACTCCGAACGCCAGCTGGCCGACCTATGCCGTCGTGACCAACAGTACCTACGACGGTCTGTTGTACAACACCGAGTGGATCAAGAAGACCCTCGACGTTAAGCACATGCACTTCGACAGCGCCTGGGTTCCGTACACCAACTTCCACAAGATGTACCAGGGCAAGTACGGCATGAGCGGCGCGACCGTTCCGGGCAAAGTGGTATACGAAACCCAATCGACCCACAAGCTGCTGGCCGCGTTCTCGCAAGCTTCGATGATTCACATCAAGGGCGAAGTTGATCATGAAACGTTCAACGAATCGTTCATGATGCACACCTCGACCTCGCCGCAATACGGCATCGTGGCTTCGACCGAAATCGCCGCTGCGATGATGAAGGGTAACTCCGGTCGTCGCCTGATCCAGAACTCCGTTGAACGCGCTCTGAACTTCCGTAAGGAAATCAAGAAGCTGCGCGCTGAATCGACTGGCTGGTTCTTCGATGTATGGCAGCCGGAAGGTATCGAGGAAGCCGATTGCTGGCCGCTGAAGCCGGAAGATGCATGGCACGGCTTCAAGAACCTCGACGCCGACCACATGTACCTCGATCCGATCAAGGTCACCATCCTGACCCCGGGTATGAGCAAGAACGGCACCCTGGAAGACTCCGGTATCCCGGCTTCCATCGTGTCCAAGTACCTGGACGAGAACGGTATCGTTGTTGAGAAGACCGGTCCGTACAACCTGCTGTTCCTGTTCTCGATCGGTATCGACAAGTCCAAGTCGCTCAAGCTGCTGCGTACGCTGACCGCGTTCAAGCGCGCTTACGATCAGAACATGAAGGTCAAGAACATCCTGCCGGGCCTGTACGCTGAAAACCCGTCGTTCTACGGCGAAATGCGTATCCAGGAACTGGCTCAGGGTATCCATGACCTGATGCGCAAGTTCAAGCTGCCGGACATGATGTACCACGCGTTCGAAGTGCTGCCGCAGCAGGAAATGACCCCGCATCAAGCCTTCACCAAGGTCCTGAACGACGAGACCGAAGAAGTGTATGTGGAAGAGCTGGTTGGCCGCACCAACGCCAACATGATCCTGCCGTACCCCCCGGGCGTACCGCTGGTTCTGCCGGGCGAAATGATCACCGAGGAAAGCGTTGCGGTTCTGGACTTCCTGCTCATGCTGATCGAGATCGGCAAGCACTATCCGGGCTTCGACACCGACATCCACGGTGCTTACAAGCAGGACGATGGCCGTTACAAGGTCAAAGTACTGAAGAAGTAATGTGAAACGACCGGGGGTTCCCCGGCCGGTAAGCTAAAGGAGAGGCTCAGGCCTCTCCTTTTTTTTGCATCGGAAGCGGATTAGCCGTTGGCGGGGAAACCTTCGTGCACCACAGAGTCGGTGGACGTTTCGTAGCGATTCACCAGATTGGTGCGGGCCACCGTGCCGGAGGAGGTCAACGGCTGATCCTTGCCGAGTGTCCCGGCTGATTTGATCAGGAAGTCGACCAGGGCCTGATCGCGGTTTCCCACGGGTTTTCGTGCTTCCAGCTGTAGCAGCCGGCTCAGAACCTTGCCTTTGCCGAGCGCAGGGTAGAGTGTAGCGATTTTGTTCTGGAGCGGTTCGGTGAAGCCTTGCGATTGCATTTCGCGGTCGACCCACAGAGGCAGATCATTGATCAGGGCATTGCGCAATGCGGCTTTGTGGTCATCGGAGCCCTTGAACCGGTTGAGCAGGCGCTTGCCAGCCCCGGGAAGGGAGGCATGAGTGTTCAGAACATACCGCTGAATGGCCGGTGACGCTTTGTCCAGCAGGGCCAGGCTGAGGTCGGCGTACTGGGCACTTGTGACGTTTGCGGCCTTTTCGAATGCGGCCAGCCAGTCGGGGGCTCGAGGGGACTCCGAGCGGATGAGAAGTGCCAGCACGGACTGGGTCCCCTTGACGTCAAGCTGGCCTAGCGTCCCGTTTCGCAGCAGCTGTTGGAATACCGCTTCGTTATTTTGCGTGATCGCCATGTTCAGTGATTTGGCCAAGGATGAGTCGTCCACCGGTTTCTTGCTCAAATACTCGATCCAGTGAGGGCCGTTGGGGGTGGTTGACTGGGTCAACGGCACTTCATTGCTCAGCAATTCCCCGTATTGTCGGGCTGTCAGATGGTTCATGGCGGCAAACTTGGTCAACGCGCCCAGAAGGCGGGGGTCTTGCGGTGCGACGTCATGCACGGCGGTGGCGACCTGATTCAGGAGCGGCGCGTTGTCCAGATGACGGCGCGGATCGACGCGTTTGCCCGATGCGCTGACCAGGCGGATTTTTCCGGTATTCAGCAAGGCGCCGATTGTGGTCGCGCTGGCTCTCTGCGTCTCTGAAGTGGCTTGCCGCAACGCTTCGGTATAGTCGCTGACATTCAAATGGCGCGTGAAATGCTTCATGCTCAGCAGTGCTTCAACCACTTTCGCGTTGCCTCCCGGGCGTGTCGATGCGCTGACGGCAAGGCTGAGCAACTCGCCGTAAAACTCGTTTTTCTTCGTCAGGGTCGTGTCGTTCATGCCGCTGCCCAGCCGGTTTCTTGCCTGCGAGTTTCCGATGATGTTCCGGACGAATCCTTCATCATGGGTATTGATCGCTTGCCGCAACCCGTTTTGCAGCAAGGACGTTACTTGGTCTGGCTTGCTTTTGCTCCATGTCTTGATGGTTTCGGCAGGATGATTCTTCAACTGGTTATAGTCGGCTGTGCTCAAAAGACTCTGCTGTGTCGCAGAGCGGGGCTCCGTCGGTGTTTCCTGGCGGTTCGGGATGAAAGTTTGGCGGTTTTCCGTATTGGTGGCCGTGGCGATGCCATGGCCGAGCATCATTGTCAGCAATTGCTGCGTGGGGTTTGCTTTGGCGGGTTGTGTCGGCGCAATCGGAAGGGTGCTTACCCGTTCTGCTGAGGCCGCAAGGGGGGTGGGTTGATTTTTCCGGGTACAGATCTGAGTCAAGTTCGTATGCGATACTGTATCGACGGCGTTAAAGGTTGTGAGTCCGGATGGCATGATGATGTCCCTATGGTTTGTATTTTGTACGGCATCATCCTAGGCCTATCCTGCTCGGGGAAATTTCAGATTTCGCCTGTCTTTATGTTATTAACATTTACTTGCAGGCATTAAGCGATGTTTTTGTCGTTGACTGCTATCAAAGCCATGGGTTGACGGAGGGTGTATAACGTAAGAACACCCACCTAAGAAAGCCCCGATGAATATTACGATACGCCAGCTGCGTGCGTTCCTGGCCGTGGCCCAGGAAGGCTCGATCGCCAATGCCTCCGAAAAGTTGTTTCTGACCCGTCCGGCTGTTTCCCAAACGTTGCAGGAACTGGAACGCCAGTTTGACAAAAAACTGTTCCACCGCGTCAGCAACCGTCTGATTCTCAACGCGGAAGGCAAGCGGCTGCTGCCGTATATCGATGAGCTGATCCAGCGGATCAATCAGATCGAAAATTTCTTCACGGACGACAGCGATAACTACCGCAAGCTGAAGATCGGCGCGACCAAGAGCATCGGCAATTACCTGCTGCCCAAGCTGCTGCAGCAGAACCATGCCAAGAACGGGGTGGGTTTTCCCACCGTGTTCGTCGGCTCGACGGCGGATATTTGCGCCAAGCTGCAGACCACCGAGCTTGACATGGCCCTGATCGAGTGCGCGGCCTATGACAATTTCCTCAACAAGCTTCCCTGGATTTCGGATGAGATGATCGTGATCGCACCGGTGGCCAGCCGTATCGCGATGGACGAGCCGCTGACGGTCAGTGATCTGGAACGCGAGCCCTGGGTCGTACGGGAAATGGGATCCGGCAGCCGCGAGCTTTTCGAGTCGGCCATCGGCAGTCGTCTGAAACACAAGCGGGTCGCCTTGGAAGTCAATGCCACTGAAGCGATCATCAGCGCCGTGACGCATGGCGCCGGTCTTGCTTTCGTGTCGCGCATCGCCGCCGAGGACGCGATCGCTCATGGTCTTGTGCGTCGTCTACCCATGAAAGACGAGTACTCGCGGCGCTTCTGCATCGTCACGCATTGCGAAAAGTTCATTGGACCGGATTTGCAGGCGTTGATCGATTTTCTGGTGGATTACGCCGCGGCTACCGAACTGCCGAAGACATCCTGAACCGGAACAACAAAAAAATACCCCCGCCAGAAAAGGTCGGGGGTATTTTTTTGCCCAGCAGGTATCAGACCGCGGCGGCTTCGTCCGCGATTGCCTCTTCTTCGAAGATCAGGCGCACCTTGCTGTCCTCCACCGTCACCGTGACCTCCCCGCCATCGGTGAGGCGACCGAATAGCAGTTCGTCGGCCAGCGCCTTGCGGATCGTGTCCTGAATGAGGCGAGCCATCGGCCGCGCGCCCATTTGCGGGTCGAAACCGTTCTTCGCCAGATGACGACGCAACTCGTCGGTGAAATGGATGTCCACCTTGCGCTCGGCGAGCTGCTGTTCGAGCTGCATGAGGAACTTGTCCACCACCTGCAGGATGATCGTTTCATCGAGCATCGCGAACGGAATGATCGCGTCGAGCCGATTGCGGAATTCGGGGCTGAACATCCGCTTGATATCGGCCATTTCGTCGCCGCTGGCGCGCGACGGCGTGAAGCCCAGGGTCGGTTTGGCCAGCGATTCGGCTCCCGCGTTGGTCGTCATGATGATGACCACATTGCGGAAATCCGCCTTGCGCCCATTGTTGTCCGTCAGCGTGCCGTGATCCATCACCTGCAGCAGCACGTTGAAGATGTCCGGATGCGCTTTTTCGATCTCGTCAAGCAGCAGCACGGCGTACGGGTGCTTGGTGATCGCTTCGGTCAGTTGTCCGCCCTGCTCGAAACCGACATAGCCCGGAGGCGCGCCTATCAGTCGCGATACGGCATGCCGTTCCATGTACTCGGACATGTCAAAGCGCAACAGCTCGACGCCCAGCGTGTAGGCAAGCTGTCGTGCCACCTCCGTCTTGCCAACTCCCGTGGGCCCGGAGAACAGGAAGGAACCGATCGGTTTTTGCGGATTGCCAAGACCGGAGCGGGCCATCTTGATGGCCGCGGACAGCGCCTCGATCGCCTTGTCCTGACCGAAAACCACGTTGCGCAAATCGCGGTCAAGATTCTTCAGTACATTCTTGTCATTGTTCGACACGGTCTTGGCCGGAATGCGGGCGATCTTGGCGACGATCTCCTCGATCTCCGACTTGTTGATGACTTTCTTCTGTCGCGACTTGGGCAGGATCTTCTGGGCGGCACCCGCTTCGTCGATCACATCGATGGCCTTGTCGGGCAGATGGCGGTCATTGATATAGCGTGCCGACAACTCTGCCGCGGACGCGAGCGCCCCTACCGTGTAGCGAACCCCGTGATGGGTTTCGAAGCGCGATTTGAGGCCCTTGAGAATCTCGACGGTCTGCTCAACGGTCGGTTCGGCGATGTCGATTTTCTGGAACCGGCGCGAGAGGGCGTTATCCTTCTCGAAAATCCCGCGGTACTCGTTGTAGGTGGTCGCGCCGATACAGCGCAGGCTGCCGTTGGACAGCGCCGGTTTGAGCAGGTTCGAGGCATCGAGCGTTCCCCCCGACGCCGCGCCGGCGCCGATCAGGGTATGGATTTCGTCGATGAACAGGATCGCGTGCGGGTCGTCGGTCAATTGTTTGACCACGGCCTTCAGGCGCTGCTCGAAATCGCCGCGATACTTGGTGCCGGCCAGCAGCGCGCCCATATCCAGCGCGTAGACGGTCGCACGGGCCAGCACTTCGGGCACTTCGCCGTTGACGATGCGCCGCGCGAGCCCTTCGGCGATCGCCGTTTTGCCGACCCCGGCCTCACCGACCAGCAGAGGATTGTTCTTGCGGCGCCGACACAGGATCTGCACGGTGCGCTCGAGCTCAGGGTCGCGCCCGATCAGCGGATCGATCTTGCCGTCGCGCGCCTGGGCATTGAGGTTGAGCGTATAGTTTTCCAGCGCGCCGCCCGGCCCCGGGGCATGTTCCTCGCCCTCGCCGTCCGAGCCTTCGCGGGGTTCGGAGGGCTGCTGCGGCGAACGCTGCTTGGTGATGCCGTGGGAAATGAAATTGACCACGTCAAGACGCGAGATGCCTTGCTGGTGGAGGTAATAGACGGCGTGCGAATCCTTTTCCCCGAAGATCGCCACGAGAATGTTGGCGCCGGTCACTTCCTTCTTGCCGGAGGACTGGACGTGCAGGATCGCGCGCTGGATCACCCGCTGGAACCCCAGCGTCGGCTGGGTTTCGACCTCGGTTTCTCCCGGAACGGTCGGCGTATGTTCATCGACGAAGTCGGTCAACTGCTTTTTCAGCTGGTCGATATTCGCTCCGCACGCGCGCAGCACATCCGCCGCCGAGGGGTTGTCCAGCATGGCGAGCAACAGGTGTTCGACACTGATGAATTCGTGCCGTTTGCGCCGTGCATCCATAAAAGCCATGTGCAGGCTGACTTCAAGCTCCTGGGCAATCATCAGTTTTCCTCCATCACGCACTGCAGCGGATGCTGGTGCGCTTTCGCAAAATGCAACACCTGCTCTACCTTGGTTGCAGCCACATCTTTGGTATAAACGCCACACACGCCGTGACCTTGCGTATGCACCTGAAGCATGATTTTCGTGGCTTGTTCCCGATCCTTGTGGAAGAACGTCTGCAGGATCTGTACCACGAACTCCATGGGGGTGAAATCATCGTTCAATAACAAGACTTTATACAAGGGCGGCGGGGTCGTGCGCGCCCTCGATGCCTCCTTGAGGGCATCTTCCCTGAACTGCGTAGACATGTCGGCTTTCTGCAAATTCCCGGTTTACTACAATTTTGGTTCCAGCCGGTTTTTTTTCAAGTGGTGAAAAATCTTTTCTGCGATCCCTTGACGGTAGCGCAAGGGTTGCGTAGAAATGCAGTCAGGTGCTTGGCTTAGTCGTATCGCATGGCTTTCGGAACCTTTTTCGAGCCAGCTGCATTAAGCCGGTTTGTTCGGCCTCACCCGCCTGTTTATGCAAGGATGTGAAATGGCAACTGGTATTGTCAAATGGTTCAACGATGCTAAGGGCTTCGGTTTCATCACCCCGGATGAAGGCGGTGAAGATCTGTTCGCCCACTTTTCGGCCATCAACATGCAAGGCTTCAAGTCCCTCAAGGAAGGGCAACGTGTAAGCTTTGACGTTGTGAACGGTCCGAAAGGCAAACAGGCATCCAACATCCAGACCGCTTAAGGTACTGAACACGCTGATTGTCCGACTCCGTGTCGAGCAATCCGGATGACTAGAAAACCCGCCGACAGGCGGGTTTTTTATTGCCCCGCGACCCGCCCTTGGCTGCCCACCCTACGAACCCAGTATAACACCCGGTTTTCGGCTTCGCTGGCATACCCAGATCAATTAATGTTTGGCAACAAAAAACCCGCCTTGTGGCGGGTTTCTGTTTCAAGTGCCGTAAGCGTCACATGCGCGCGATCATCGCATCGCCAAAGGCCGAGCAGCTCACTTCGTGAGCGCCGTCCATCAGGCGGGCGAAGTCGTACGTGACCTGCTTGTCGGCGATCGCAGCTTCCATCGAGCGGATCACAAGATCGGCCGCTTCCTTCCAGCCCATGTGACGCAGCATCATTTCGGCGGACAGGATCAGCGAACCCGGATTGACCTTGTCCTGACCCGCGTACTTCGGCGCGGTGCCGTGGGTGGCCTCGAACACGGCGTACTGGTCGGAGATATTGGCTCCCGGGGCGATACCGATGCCGCCGACCTGGGCTGCGAGCGCATCGGAAACATAATCGCCGTTCAGGTTCAGGGTGGCGACCACATCATACTCGGCCGGACGCAGCAGGATCTGCTGCAGGAAAGCATCGGCGATGGCGTCCTTGACGATGATCTCGCGACCGGTCTTCGGGTTGGTGAAGGAGCACCACGGACCGCCGTCGATCGGCTTGGCGCCGAATTCGGTCTGCGCGAGCGAATAGGCCCAGTCGCGGAAGCCGCCTTCGGTGAACTTCATGATGTTGCCCTTGTGGACAATGGTTACGCTCTTGCGATCATTGTCGATGGCGTAGCGGATGGCGGCGCGAACCAGACGCTCGGTGCCCTGACGGGATACCGGCTTGATGCCGATGCCGGAGGTTTCCGGGAAGCGGATTTTCTTGACACCCATTTCGTTCTGCAGGAAAGCGATCACCTTCTTGGCGCTGTCGCTTTCGGCTTGCCACTCGATACCGGCGTAAATATCTTCGGTGTTCTCGCGGAAGATGACCATGTCGGTCAGTTCCGGTTGCTTCAGGGGGCTGGGCACGCCCTTGAAGTAGCGGACCGGGCGGACACACTGGTACAGGTCGAGTTCCTGGCGCAGGGCGACGTTCAGGGAGCGGATGCCGCCGCCGACCGGCGTGGTCATCGGACCCTTGATCGATACGGAGTATTCTTTCAGGGCGGCGAACGTTTCAGCCGGCAGCCATTCGTCCGGACCATACAGGCGCGTGGATTTCTCTCCGGCGTACACTTCCATCCAGTGGATTTTTTTCTGGCCGCCATAGGCCTTCTCGACAGCGGCGTCGATGACCTTGATCATCACCGGCGTGATGTCGACGCCAATGCCATCGCCTTCGATGAACGGAATGATCGGATTGTTCGGGACAGCCTGGCCCGGGACGATTTTCTGGCCTTCAGCGGGTACCTTGATCAGGGATTTAGCGCTCATGCCTACTCCATCATGTTTGTGTTGATTAGCAGATTGGGCGTTGCAACGCCGGCCCAGAGCCAAATGAGTCTCGTTGCAGTGCCGAGGCGGGAGAAGCCGGGGCTTGGCCGCGTGCGCGCTCCTGTTGTTGTGCCGCTTCTTCCCATCCTTGCTATTATCCTGTAATTCACCCCTTCTCGCTAGACCGATGCCCGATCTGATTCTCCTGAACAAACCTTACGGGGTAATTTGCCAGTTTTCCGAACACGAAACCCACCCGACCCTGAAGACCTGTGTCGATGTGCCGGGGGTCTATCCCGCCGGGCGTCTCGACACGGACAGCGAGGGTCTCGTGCTGCTGACCCCGGATGGCGCCGTGCAGCACGGTATTAGCGATCCGCGCTGGAAATTGCCGAAAACCTACTGGGTCCAGGTGGAGGGGATTCCCGACGACAGCCAGCTTGACGCTTTGCGCCATGGCGTGGATCTGGGGGATTTCGTCACCCGCGAGGCGCGGGTGGAACGCCTCGCGCCTCCGGATCTGTGGCCGCGTCATCCGCCGGTGCGCTTTCGCAAAAGCGTGCCGGACAGCTGGCTTGCGTTGACCATTCACGAAGGCAAGAACCGCCAGGTGCGGCGAATGACCGCCAGGGTCGGCTTGCCGACCTTGCGTCTTGTGCGTGTGGCGATCGGCCCCTGGCGGCTGGATGGCCTGGAACCCGGTCAATGGCGCCGCGTCGAGGTCGGTCTTGAAGAATTGCCGGCGCTCAAGCATGCTAATGGCAAACCCGGGGGCCGGGTTCACCGGGGGGCGGCCAGAACGCGCGGGCGGGGCCGTTAGCGCGAAATGCACGCCGGGCACCGGTGCCCATGAACACGAGGCGAGGCGATGCAGATACCCGAATACTACAATCCGGTGGCCAGGGATATCGCCCTGGCGCTGATCGGCGGTTTCGACAAGCACTACCGGCTGTTTCGCGAGTGCAACCGCCAGGCCAAACGGATGTTCGAGGAGGGAAACTGGCAAGGGGTGCAGCAGGCGATCCGGGACCGCATCCAGTTCTACGACAATCGCGTGGCGGAGACGGTGGCCCGCCTGCACGAGGAATTTCACGCCGAATTGCTCGACGATGAAATCTGGCAGCAGGCCAAGCTGTACTATATCGGCCTGCTGACCAACCACAAGCAGCCGGAGCTTGCCGAAACCTTCTTCAATTCGGTCTTCACCCGCATTCTGCATCGCGACTATTTCAACAACGACTTCATCTTTTTGCGACCGGCGATTTCCACAGATTACATCGAGTCATCGCCGCCTTCCTACCAGAGTTATTATCCGGCCTCCCAGGGTGTCCGGCATGTGATGCGGCAGATCATCGCCCAGTTCGGCTGGCGTCGTCCTTTTACCCGCCTGTCCCGGGATCTGGGAATGGTGCTGCGCATGATCGGCGAGCATCTGGGGGGGAACTGGCCGAAACCCGAAGCCAATTTCCAGATCCAGGTGCTCTCCTCGGCGTTCTACCGCAACAAAACCGCCTATATCCTCGGCAAGATCATCAACGGGCACGCCATCTATCCGTTCGCCGTGCCGGTGCTGCACGACGAATCGGGGGGATTGTTTCTGGACACCATACTGCTCGAGCCCTGGCGTATCGGTGTATTGTTCTCATTCAGCCGGGCTTATTTTCTGGTGGACATGGAAGTGCCGTCAGGTTACGTGCAGTTTCTGCGCTCGATGCTGCCGACCAAGAGCAAGGCCGAACTCTATACCATGCTCGGGTTGCAAAAGCAGGGCAAGAACATCTTTTACCGGGATTTCATCCATCACCTGCAGCATTCCAACGACCAGTTCATCGTCGCGCCGGGTATCCGCGGCCTGGTGATGCTGGTGTTCACGCTGCCGTCGTACCCTTATGTCTTCAAGCTGATCAAGGACGTGTTCGGCGGGCCCAAGGAAATCGACCGCGCTACGGTCAAGAAAAAATACCTGCTGGTAAAACGTCATGACCGGGTCGGCCGGATGGCCGATACGCTGGAATATTCCAATGTGGCTTTCCCGGTCGACCGCTTTACGCCGGAACTGCTGGAGGAGCTGCGCCGGGAGGTGCCGTCCTCGCTGGAAGAGGATGGAGACAGGATCATCTTGCGCCATCTTTATATCGAACGGCGCATGAAACCGCTCAATCTTTATCTGCAGACCGCCAGTCCCGCCGAAAAAGAGGCCGCCGTGCTGGACTACGGTCTGGCGATCAAGGAGTTGGCCTGTGCGAATATTTTCCCGGGGGACATGCTTTTCAAGAATTTCGGGGTAACGAGATACGGTAGAGTTATCTTTTACGACTACGATGAGATCGAGTATATGACGGATTGCCATTTCCGGCGGATTCCAGAGGCGCCGAATCCGGAAATGGAGATGTCAGGGGAAGTGTGGTATCCGATCGCGCGCAATGACGTCTTCCCCGAAGAGTTCGGCGCGTTTTTGCTGGGCGACCCCGATGTTCGCCGGGTTTTTCTCGAGCATCACCGGGACTTGCTCGATGTGCCGTTCTGGCAGGCGCGCCAGGAACGCATCCGGGATGGGGTCATCGAGGATTTCTATCCTTATCCGGAGCCGTTGCGTTTCGTCAACCGCTATCCGGAGCGGTATTGACCATCGGGAGGCGGACGGCGCACCGGGAGATCCTGCCATGCGCCATCAGGCTTGTCATGCGGGGGTCTCGCACAGATGAACCGCGAAATAGGCTACCGGCCCAGCGCTCGTCACGCCGATGTGGAAGCAGATTTCGTCGGGAAGGCCGGCATCGGGCTGCTCCGCGGCGCGGATCAATTCGTACAGCACTTCCACTTCCTTGAAGCGCTTGGCCAGCTTCACGTTCCCGCTCATCCAGGCGAGGATCGTGTCGGACTGCGGATGTTCGCTTCCCAGCGCCAGTTCGCAGTTCGGGCAACTGACCAGATCGACGGCGGGGGGCAGGGCGACGCCTTGCGATTCCAGCTCGAGACGGACGTACCGATCGAATCGATCGAGCGCTTTGCCGGCGCGTTTGCGCACCCCGCTCAAGGTCAGGTTGTGATTGGCGACAGCCGGGCCGAACAACCGGACAAGGCCGCGGTCTCCGGGCTTTTCCCTGTATTGCATGATGGCTCCCTATCCATGGGTATCAGCCTTAAGTGTAGACCAATCCCCCGGAAATACTGATTATCGCAATTGCGATTTTAAATCATAAAGCATATTTAACGCTTCGCGGGGAGAAATCGTATCAGGATCAATATCCTGCAGCATTTCGATGGCCGGGTGTGGCTCCGGTTCCACAGTCATGGGCTGGCTGAACAGGTCCGGTTGCTGACGCGATGCGGCGTGGTTTTCCAGTTCCGCCAAGTGGCGTCGCGCCTCGCGTATGACGCGGCCGGGCACGCCGGCCAGCTGCGCGACGGCAAGTCCGTAGCTTTGGCTGGCGGGGCCGTCTTCCACATGGTGCAGGAACACGATCTTGTCATTGTGTTCGACCGCGGAAAGATGCACGTTGGCGACCGACGGATAGTCCGAGGACAGACGGGTCAATTCGAAATAGTGGGTGGCGAACAGGGTATAGGCGCGGTTTTTCTCGATCAGCGCCCGCGCGATGGCCCAGGCGAGCGCCAGGCCATCGAAGGTCGAGGTGCCGCGCCCGACCTCATCCATCAGCACGAGACTGTGTTCGCCGGCATTGTTGAGGATGTTCGCCGTTTCGGTCATTTCCACCATGAAGGTGGAACGTCCGCCGGCCAGGTCGTCCGACGCGCCGATCCGCGTGAAGATCCGGTCCACCGGCCCCATCACCGCGCGGCCGGCAGGCACGAAGCTGCCGACGTGCGCGAGCAGAGTGATCAGCGCGGTCTGCCGCATATAGGTCGATTTACCACCCATGTTCGGGCCGGTGATCAATAACAGTTTGCGGCTGTCGGACAGGCGGGTGTGGTTGGCGATGAAGCGGTCCACCTGGCTTTCCACCACTGGATGGCGTCCGTCGACGATATCGAGGCAAGGCGTGTCGACGAACTCGGGTTCGATATAGTTGCCGGCCGTTGCCCTGAGGGCGAAGGCCGCGAGCACATCGAGGCTTGCGACCGCTTCGGAAAGGGCTTTCAGGCGCGGGATGGCGTCGGCCAGTTCGTCCAGCAGCGCTTCGTACAGTTGCTTTTCCAGAGCGAGCGCGCGGTCCTGCGCCGACAGGGCCT
Organism: Paludibacterium paludis; assembly: GCF_018802605.1. Taxonomy (NCBI): domain Bacteria; kingdom Pseudomonadati; phylum Pseudomonadota; class Betaproteobacteria; order Neisseriales; family Chromobacteriaceae; genus Paludibacterium; species Paludibacterium paludis. The sequence goes on from NZ_CP069161.1 coordinate 875,940, forward strand.
TGTCTTCGAACTCCTTGAGTTCCGGAGTGATATAGCGCTCGGCGTTTTTCAGGGTCTGGCGGCGGCGGTAGTCGTCGGGCACCTTGTCCGAGTTGACGCGCGAGACCTCGATGTAGAAGCCGTGCACGCGATTGAATTCGACCTTGAGCGTGGCGATGCCGGTGCGCTCGCGTTCGCGCGCTTCGAGCTGCAGCAGGAATTCGCCGCAATGGGTCTGAATGCCGCGCAGTTCGTCCAGATCCGGGTGAAACCCGTCGTTGATCACGCCCCCATCGCGCAGGAATGTCGACGGTTCCGGCAAAATGGCCCGGGCCAGACGTTCGGCGATCGGGGCGACTTCGGGCAGCACCTGACCGATCCGGGCAAGCAGGGGACTTTCCATGCCGGCAAGCCGCGGCTGCATCGCCAGCAGCGCGGTGATGGAGTCGCGTAGCGACGACAGGTCGCGCGGCCGGGCCGAGCGCAGCGCGACACGGGCCGTGATGCGTTCGATGTCGGCCACCTCGCGCAGGTCTCCGTGGATGCCGTCGCCATTCTCCATCAATTCGCGCACGGCGAACAAACGTTCGCAGATCGCCGTGTGGCTGCGCAGCGGATGATGCAGCCAGTTGGCCAGCAGCCGGCTGCCCATGCTGGTCGCGCACTGGTCGAGCAGCGAGAACAGTGTCGGAGAGCGTTCGCCGCGGATGGTTTCGGTGATTTCCAGATTGCGGCGCGTGGCCGCATCCATGCGGATCAGGTCACGATGGTCTTCCACGCCGAGACTGGCGATATGGGTCGGGTTCACACCCTGAGTGGCCTTGACATAGCCGAGCAGCGCGCCGGCCGCGCCGATCGCCACGGTCATGCCGTCGGTGCCGAAGCCATCCAGATCCCGCGTGCCGAAATGGCGGGTCAGGGTCAGGCGAGCCGAATCGGCATCGAATTGCCAGGCGGGCAGTTTCTTTTTCGCGCCGGGCCAGTTTTCCAGAATGCCGACGGTCAGATCATCGGGCATGAGCAGCTCAGCCGGGCGCAGGCGCTCCAGTTCGGCGGGCAGATCATCGACCGGGCACTCCAGAACGCGGAAGGTTCCGCTGGCCACCGACATCCAGGCGATGCCCAGGCGGCTGCGCTGGCTGGACAGCGCGAGGATGATGTTGTCGTGCTTGTCGTCAAGCAGGGCGGCGTCGGTGACGGTGCCGGGAGTGACGACCCGCATGACCTTGCGTTCGACCGGCCCCTTGCTGGTCGCCGGGTCGCCGATCTGTTCGCAGATGGCCACCGATTCACCGAGTTTGACGAGCCTTGCCAGATACTGTTCGGCCGCATGGTAGGGTACGCCGGCCATTTTGATCGGTGTGCCCGCCGAGCTGCCGCGCGTGGTCAGCGTGATGTCCAGCAGCCGGGAGGCTTTTTCCGCATCCTCGAAAAAGAGCTCGTAAAAATCGCCCATTCGATAGAACACAAGCTTGTCGGTGTGCTCGCTTTTGAGTGCGAGGTACTGCTGCATCATCGGAGTGTGCTGGGCTGTCGTCATGGTGTTCAGGAGAAATCCGGGCTACGGTTGTGATACGGAAAAGCATGCCCCGGCCGTTGCCGTGAGCGCGAGTGAACCCGCCATTCTACCCGAGCCCGCGATGCGGGAACATCCCTGGACGACGGGAGGCGGTTCTCCCTGCCGGTCAGCCCGGCCGCCGGTTTCCGGCTCGCGTCGCGAACAGGCAGGCGAGCGCCAGAACGACGATGGCCGTCCCCAGCCGGATTTCCGCCGGGCCGGGCAGCGAGGCGAGCAGAGCGCTGAACAGCGCGGCGGAAATCATCTGCAGGCAGCCGAGCGCGGCCGCGGCCCGGCCCGCTCCCCGGCTGAACGCCGTCATCGCCAGGCCGTTGGCCGGCCCCATGGTCATGGCGAAGCCGGTGCTGACCACCGCCACCGGCAGCATGTAATGCCAGGCGCCGGACTGGTCCGAAACGGAGAGCATCAGCACGCCCCCGGCGAGCATCAGCCACAAGCCTTCGGCGAGTACGCGCCGCCGTCCGCGCGCCGGGATGCGCCGCGCCGCCACGAGGCTGGCGAGAATCAGGATCACGGCGTTGGCCGCGAAATAGAGGCTGAACGCCATCGGCGAAAGTCCGGCTCCGTCGATCATGACTTCCGGCGCCAGGGTCACATAGCTGATGATGATCATCAGCGACGCCGCGCAGCATGCGCCATAGCGCAGAAAGTCGGCGTCGCGCAGGATGGCCGCGAAGCCAGGCTGCCCGGTCTCGCTGTGTTCTGCGCGGTGCCGCGCCGTTTCGGGCATGAGGCAGGCCAGCGCCAGTCCGATCAGCGCGGCCGTCAGGGCGAGCGCGGAAAAGGTCGAAGGCCATCCCCAGACCTGCACCATGGCCGCTCCGGCCAGGGGGGCGGCCGACGGCACGATATTGAGCGCGCCATTGAGCAGGCTGTAGCGGCGCGCGGCCTCGTCACCGTCGAAGAGGTCCCGGATCGCCGAAAAGGCCGTGACCGAGGTCGCGCTGGCTCCCAGTCCCTGGATCAGTCGCAGCAGAATGATCAGCGTCAGCGAATCGGTGGAGCGGATCAGCCAGGCGGCGAGTCCGTAAAGCACGATGCCGAACAGGGCGACGGGCCGTCGTCCGATCCGGTCGGAGAGGGGCCCGAACAGCAATTGCCCCGGGCCGATACTGAGCACGAAGGCGCTGAGGGTCAACTGGATATCGGCGCCGAAGTGGCGCGCCATGTCGGGCATGGCGGGGAGATACAGATCGATGCCGAGAGGATTGAGCAGGATCAGCAGCATGGCGCTGAGCGTCGTCAGCATGGCAAGGCGTGGCGAAGGCATGAACAGATGTTTTTCGGACGTCAGGACTGCCGATTATCCGGGCTTCGCGCCGGGTTGTCATGATCCGGCGGCGCGAACAGCATGGCAAGAAACGCGTCGGCGGCCGGAGTGGGCGCCTCGGCATGAACGCAGTAGACGCGTCGCGCCGGCGCATCCTCGATGGGACGGGTAACCAGGTCGCGGATCGAGGCGGCAAGGCTCTCCGGTACCAAGCCGATGGCCAGACCCGCCCGCACGATCTGTTCGAGCAGGCTGTTGTGCGAAATTTCAAAACTGACATGGCGCGGAATGCCCTTGGCGGAGAAGGCCTGATCGGTCTGCCGCCGGGCGCCGCTGCCCGCGTAAAAATCCACCAGGGTTTGTCCGGCGATATCGGAAAGACGCAGTGTGTCCGCTCCGGCCAGCGAATGCCCCGGGGGCAGCAGGGCGACAAGATGCTCTTCCTGGACGAGGCGGTGCGGCAGCCTCGGCGCGGGTTCTTCCGGCCGGACCCCGATCAGCGCCACATCGGCGCGCCCTTCGCCGACATCGTCGACCAGCGCTTCGCTCATGCCGACATAGAGCCGGATGTTCACCTGAGGGTAGCGGGCGTGGAAGCGCGCCAGGGCGTCAACCACAGGTAATTGCCCCGGTGCGGAAATGATGCCGATGGCCAGCGTGCCGCGCACCAGCCCTCGCGACGCGTCCATTTCTTCGCGCAATCGGCGCTCGTCTGCGAGCAATTGCCGGGCGAGCGGCAGGAAGGTCTTGCCGTCGGCCGTCAGGCGCACGCGGCGCGAAGTCCGCTCGAAGAGCCGTACGCCAAGGGATTCCTCCAGCTTGGCTATCTGGTGACTTAACGCCGACTGGACGATATGGCAACGGTCGGCGGCCCGGGTGAAGTTTTCTTCTTCGGCGACGGCCACGGCGAACTGAATTTGGCGCAGGTTCATCAAATCAATCGTATAACAAGATCAATGCCATGATAACAAAGCATTGGATGGGATCGCCGGGATTGGTGATACTCGCCACCCCATCCCACTGTAATGCAAGGATCGATCCGATGACCGCCAAACCGCCGCACGCGTTGCCAAACAGCCTGGTATTCCTGATGGCCATGGCGACCGGCCTTGCCGTTGCCTGCAACTACTATGCCCAGCCCTTGTTGCACACGCTGGCCGGCGAGTTTCACCTTTCGGTGGAAGCCGCGGGGGCGCTGGTGACCGCCGCCCAACTGGGGTACGCCGCCGGGTTGCTGTTGCTGGTGCCGCTGGGTGATCTGTTTGAAAAGCGCCGACTGATCGTGACGCTTTGCCTGCTCACCGCTGCCAGTCTGGCGATGACGGCGCTTGCGCCGAATTTCGCCATCATGCTGGCCGGGACGGCGCTGACCGGTTTTTTTGCCGTATTGGCCCAGGTGCTGATTCCGATGGCGGCGACACTCGCGTCCGCCGAAGAGCGGGGCCGGGTGGTCGGCCGGGTGATGAGCGGTCTGTTGATGGGGATTTTGCTGGCCCGCACCGTGGCCGGCGCGGTGTCGTCGCTGGCGTCCTGGCGCGCGGTTTACGTGATCGCCGCGCTGTCGATGCTGCTCATGGCGCTGGCCTTGCGGCGCGCGTTGCCATGCCAGCCTCCGACCGGCAAGCTGGCCTACCCCCGTTTGATCTTCTCCGTTTTCGCCCTGCTCATCGCGGAGCCGGTGTTGCGCATGCGCGCCGTGCTCGGCGCGCTGGCCTTCGCGATTTTCAGTGTGCTGTGGACATCGATGGCTTTTCTGCTGGCCGCGGCGCCTTACCATTACAACGATGCCACGATCGGCATGTTCGGCCTGGTCGGCGCGGTGGGGGCGCTGGCCGCCGCCAAGGTCGGCCGCATGGCCGATCAGGGCCGCTCCAGCCAGTCGACCAGCCTCGGCTTCGGGCTGCTGTTGCTGTCCTGGTTGCCGCTGGCGTTCGGCGAGGTATCGCTGACTGCGCTGATCTTGGGCATCATCCTGCTGGATCTGGCCATCCAGGGCGTGCACATCAGCAATCAGAGCCAAATTTATCGCAGCCGCCCCGAAGCCCGCAGCCGTATCACCGCCGCATATATGACCAGTAATTTCATCGGCGCGGCGGCGGGGTCGCTCATGTCGGCGGCCGCCTACGGACAGATGGGCTGGCAAGGCGTGGCGCTCTCCGGCGCCGCCTTGAGCCTGGCCGGTTGTGTGTACTGGGGCTGGCAACTGCGGCAGTCATCAAAACATCATGGAGTAGTGACATAATCGGCGGATTTTGACGGGGGCGATGCCCCGGAAAGTCCCCCATGCGCCAGATGCTGCGTTCGGCCCTGTGCCTTGCCTTGTTCGGCTTGTCCCCGCTGACGGCCCGGGCCGAGTTCACCGTTCCCGGTTTCGAGCTGGTGTACACGGCGCCCGCTGGCGCCGGTCTGGAAGCGCCGGATCTGCGTTCCCCGTCGGAGGTGTGGTCAGGGATGGTCGATGCGGCGCGCTCGGATATCGCGATCGGGGCATTTTATGTGAACAGCCGATCCGGGACTGCGCTGGATCGCGTGATCGGCCGGCTCGAGGCGGCCGGTCGCCGCGGCGTGAAAATCCGTTTTCTGATGGAGGAGAAGGGGCGTTTCGCCGCCGATGAAGCCACTATCGCCCGCCTGCGCGCCATTCCCAATCTCGAATTCCGTTTCCTGGATTTCGGCAAGCTGGGCGGCGGCATTGTTCACGCCAAATACCTGATCGTGGATAAACAGGTCGCCTATGTCGGCAGCCAGAATTTCGATTGGCGCTCGCTCGAGCATATCCATGAAACCGGCCTGAAAATCACCGAGCCGTTCATCGTGTCGCGCCTGTCGGCGATTTTCGGGCTGGACTGGCAGGCCCAGGCGGCGATCGCGTCGGGTCGGACCGTGGCTCCGCTCAATACCACGGTGAAGCACGCCAACCTTTCCGGCGAGGCTTTTCTGGTGGCCAGTCCCAACGCCTTCAATCCGCCCGGAGTGGGCGACTCGGAAACCGCGCTGCCGGCATTGATCGGGCAGGCCCGCAGCGAAGTGCGGATTCAGTTGCTCGATTATGTGCCGCTCGCGTTCGGCGATGGCAAGAGGCGGGCGTACTACGCCGTGATCGACAACGCGATACGAGCGGCTCTCGCCCGTGGTGTCAAGGTGAAGCTGATGGTGTCCGACTGGAATGCGGTCAAGCCCGACATCGATTACCTGAAGAGTCTTGCGGTGTTGCCCGGCATGGAGGTGCGCATCGTGACCGTGCCCCCGGTCAGGGAAGGCTGCATTCCCTTCGCGCGCGTGATTCACTCGAAGACCATGACCATCGATGGCAAGCTCGCCTGGATCGGCACCAGCAACTGGAGCGGCGGCTACATGGACACCTCGCGCAATCTCGAGGTGGTAGTGCGCAATGCCTCGCTGGCTGGACGGGTGGCCGCCCTGCACGAGGCGGCGTGGTCGTCGTTGATGGCCCGTCCGGTCAGGGCCGGCGAGGAGTACGCGGTGCCGGACAAGGCCTGTCTGAAGACCCCGCCGGCACGGTGAAGCGGATCCTCGGCGGATCCGCCCGATACGCTCAGCGCAATGCCTTGAAGAGGAAGCTGTACTCCAAGGCGGTGCGGTAAGCCTGCTGCTCGTTGTTGGCCGCCGCGCCATGTCCTCCTTCGGTGTTCTCGAAGTAGAGCACATCGTTGCCGTTGGCCTTCATGGCCGCGTACATTTTGCGCGCATGGCCCGGATGCACCCGGTCGTCGCGCGTGGAGGTCACGAACAGGGTGCGCGGGTAGGTTCTGCCGGACTGGATATTCTGATAGGGCGAATAGCGGCGGATCGCCTCCCAGTCGGCCGGCACATCGGGGTTGCCGTATTCGTCCATCCAGCTCGCGCCGGCCAGCAGCTTGTGGAAGCGCTTCATGTCAAGCAGCGGAACCTGGCAGACCACCGCGTTGAACAGGTCGGGCCGCTGGGTGAGCATCACGCCCATCAAGAGGCCGCCGTTGCTGCCGCCCATGATGCCAAGATGGCGTGGCGCGGTGATCTTGCGGCGGATCAGGTCTTCGGCGACGGCGGCGAAGTCGTCGTAGGCTTTTTGACGGTTGTGGCGCAACGCCGCCTGGTGCCATTTCGGACCGTACTCGCCACCGCCGCGGATGTTGGCCAGCACATAGGTGCCACCTCGGGACAGCCAGCCCGCGCCGATGCCTCCTGAATAGAAAGGCGTCATCGAAACATCAAATCCGCCGTAACCGTAAAGCAGGGTGGGGTTCTTGCCATCCGTCCTGAGATTTTTTGCGCCGATGATGAAGTAAGGCACGCGGGTTCCATCTTTCGAGACAGCGAAAAATTGCTGGATCCGGAACGGCGCACTGTCGAAAAATGCCGGCAAGGTTTTAAGTGATTCACGCGTATCGCTTCCAGTTCGGGCCAAGTGCAACGATGTCGGTGTCAGAAAATCGGTGAAGGTCAGGAAGTACTCGTCGGAGTGCTCTCTGTCCACCTCGGTGATTTTCAGGGTACCGTACGTCGGCGTAGCGACCTTGCGGGATTGCCACTGCCCGTTCATCAAGGTACGTTCCTCCAATGACGCTTTGACATCGTTTGTGATGGTCAGCAGAAGACCGTCGCGTGTGCTTGTGACGTCGTCGAGCGCGGTCGACGCCGTGGGCACGAAAAGCGCGGTGAAGTTGCGTTTGCCTTGAAGGAAGTCCTCTACCGGCGCGGCGATCAGCGAGCCGCTGCTCCAGGTCTTGCCTCCCGTTGTCCAGTCCGATTTGAGCTGCAGCAGGATCCAGCTATCAAAAAAGGCGACAGTGGCATCGGCTGGCTTGCCCAGACGCACCCACTCGCTCCCTCGACGCAGCAGGGCTTCGGTGTCGGAGAACGTCACCGCGCGTTCGATCATGTCGTACCGATAGGTCTTGTGGCGGTAAACGGAAGCGTGCACGGTGACATCGGAACGCTGGCCCGCGAACAGGGTGCGAGCCGAGGCCAGCGGCGTGCCGCGTTTCCATTCCTTGACGAAGCGGGGGTAGCCGGAGTCGGTCAGGCTGTTCTGGCCGAAGTCGGTCATCACGTACAGCGTGTCGCGGTCTTTCCATTCGGCCGCTCCTTTGGCTTCTGGAAGCGAAAACCCGTTGGCCGCGAAGGTTTTTGTGGTCAGGTCGAATTCGCGGATCACCGCAGCGTCGGCGCCTCCGCGACTGAGGCTTAGCAAGCAGCGAGATCCGGATGCGCGCTCGCAGGTGGCGCCTTGCCAAACCCAGTTTTCTCTTTCGTCGCGAGCCAGGCGGTCCAGGTCGAGAACGGTTTCCCAGGCAGGGGAGGCCTTGCGGTATTCCGCCAGTGTGGTGCGGCGCCAAATGCCGCGGACGTGGTTGTTGTCGCGCCAGAAGTTGTAGTAGAAGTTCCCGACTTTCTCGATGTAAGGAATGCGGTCATTGGAGTTGAAGATTTTCTTCAGCGCGTCGCGAGTCGGAGTGAAATCCGGTAATGCTTCCAGTTCGGTGCGCGAAATGGCGTTTTGTTGGTTGACCCACGCGGTTGTTCTGGCGCTGGCCATGTCTTCCAGCCAAAGATAGGGGTCTACGCCGCTCGCGAGACTTGCGCTGACGGCTCCAGCCAGTAATAAGCCGAACATGTGTTTCTGCATCGTGTTTCCTTATCGTGCTAATGAGTTTCATTACGGTGCGACGGTTCGGCAATATGGCAGCAGTCAGTGTTATAATCCAGTTTCAACTAAATGGTTTGTATTCGTTGTTATATCTATTAAAAATATTAGGTCAGTGTGAGGATGGCTCGCCCAGGCCCCGTCTGGCCTGCATCCCTCTTTTCTTGCTGTGAATATCCTGAAGGGCCTTGGCAACCGCGGACCTAATCCACGCCCCGTGCAACTGGCCGTTTTGCCCGGGCTTTTTGTCCCCGCGCAACGTGAACGGCCATTGCGGGGATCCTGCCAAAAATGGAATGTACCAACGCTGCACCGTTAACGGTTCCGGAGGACTCTGAACGAATACGGATTCATCGGTTTCATATGCGGTCAACTGGCGGATGGGTAGCCGGCTTTGTCACGAACACAAGACAAGCCGGGTGAAGAGGCGGCGGGACGGCCCCGCGCGAGCCGGCGTGCGGCCCGTCCGGAGGAGCACGCGGTGCCGGACAAGGCCTGTCTGAAGACCCCGCCGGCACGGTGAAGCGGATCCTCGGCGGATCCGCCCGATACGCTCAGCGCAATGCCTTGAAGAGGAAGCTGTACTCCAAGGCGGTGCGGTAAGCCTGCTGCTCGTTGTTGGCCGCCGCGCCATGTCCTCCTTCGGTGTTCTCGAAGTAGAGCACATCGTTGCCGTTGGCCTTCATGGCCGCGTACATTTTGCGCGCATGGCCCGGATGCACCCGGTCGTCGCGCGTGGAGGTCACGAACAGGGTGCGCGGGTAGGTTCTGCCGGACTGGATATTCTGATAGGGCGAATAGCGGCGGATCGCCTCCCAGTCGGCCGGCACATCGGGGTTGCCGTATTCGTCCATCCAGCTCGCGCCGGCCAGCAGCTTGTGGAAGCGCTTCATGTCAAGCAGCGGAACCTGGCAGACCACCGCGTTGAACAGGTCGGGCCGCTGGGTGAGCATCACGCCCATCAAGAGGCCGCCGTTGCTGCCGCCCATGATGCCAAGATGGCGTGGCGCGGTGATCTTGCGGCGGATCAGGTCTTCGGCGACGGCGGCGAAGTCGTCGTAGGCTTTTTGACGGTTGTGGCGCAACGCCGCCTGGTGCCATTTCGGACCGTACTCGCCACCGCCGCGGATGTTGGCCAGCACATAGGTGCCACCTCGGGACAGCCAGCCCGCGCCGATGCCTCCTGAATAGAAAGGCGTCATCGAAACATCAAATCCGCCGTAACCGTAAAGCAGGGTGGGGTTCTTGCCATCCGTCCTGAGATTTTTTGCGCCGATGATGAAGTAAGGCACGCGGGTTCCATCTTTCGAGACAGCGAAAAATTGCTGGATCCGGAACGGCGCGCTGTCGAAAAATGCCGGCAGGGCCTTGAGAGGCTCGCGGATATCGCTGCCGACTCGCGCCAACTGCAGCGATGTCGGTGTCAGAAAATCGGTGAAGGTCAGGAAGTACTCGTCGGAGCGTTCATCGTCCACTGCCGTGACACTCAGGGAGCCGTAAGTCGGCGTGTCCACCTTGCGGGCGCTCCACTGCCCGTTCTTCAGGGTGCGCTCTTCCAGCCGACCCTTGACGTCGTCCATGATGGTCAGGACAAGGCTGTCGCGCGTGCTTTCGAATCCTTCCAGGGCGGTCGACGCCGTGGGCACGAAAAGCGCGGTGAAGTTGCGTTTGCCTTGAAGGAAGTCCTCTACCGGCGTGGCGATCAGCGAGCCGCTGCTCCAGGTCTTGCCTCCCGTTGTCCAGTCCGATTTGAGCTGCAGCAGGAGCCAGTCATCAAAAAAGCCGACCGAGGCATCCGCCGGTTTATCTAGGCGGACCCATTCGCCGGCGCGGCGCAACCGCGTTTCCGTGGTGAAAAACGTTACGCCGCGTTCGATCGTGTCATAACGGTAGCGCTTGTGCCGGTAAACCGCGGCGTGCACGCTGACATCGCTGCGCTGGCCTTCGAGCAGGGTGCTTGCCGAAGCCAGCGGCGTGTCGCGCTTCCATTCCTTGACGATGCGCGGGTAGCCGGAGTCGGTCAGGCTGTCTTTGCCGAAATCGGTCATCACGTACAGCGTGTCGCGGTCTTTCCATTCCACCTGGCTTTTGGCCTCCGGAAGCGCGAAGCCGCCGGCGACGAAGGTTTTTGTGGTCAGGTCGAATTCGCGGATCACCGAGGCATCGGCTCCGCCTCGGCTTAGTGTCAGCAGGCAGCGGGCGCCTGACGGCCGTTCGCAGGTGGCGCCTTTCCAGACCCAGTTTTCTTTTTCGTCGAGCGCCAGACGGTCAAGATCGAGGACGGTTTCCCAGTGGGGCGAGGCTTTGCGGTACTCGGTCAGCGAGGTGCGCCGCCAAAGACCCCGGACATGGTCTTTGTCGCGCCAGAAATTGTAATAAGCATCGCCGATTTTCTGGACGTAGGGGATGCGGGCACCGGAATTGAGGATGGTCATCAGGGTGTCGCGGGTCGTGGCGAAATCGGGCAATGCCTCCAGCTCTTTGCGTGTGGCCGCGTTCTGCTGCTCCACCCAGGCCAGTGCCTTGGGACCGGTGACTTCCTCAAGCCACAGGTGAGGATCGCTCTCGGTAGCCTGACTCGCGCTGGTCGCGCTGGCCAGAAACAGGCCGAACATCAGTTTTCTCATCGTTTTCCCTTTTGTAATGAATTGCTTTTTGGTGAAACCCTCGACAATATGCCATTGGGCAATTCTATAATCCAGTTGAAATAAAGACCTCGCGGATCAGCATCCTGTTCAAAGTGACGGGAAGATCGCAACCTCCTGGCCGGACACTTGGAGTTGCGCATGGTATAGTCGGCGACGACGGATCAACCAATAACAAAAGACACGGGATTTCTGCTTATGAGCGCACTGCCGGACCAGTTCAGTGATCTGATCATCACCTTGCCAAAGATGTGGAAAACGTTGCTGGATGAGCGCTTTAAACCGTTCAACATGTCTTCCGCGCGCTGGCAGGTTCTGTTCAAGCTCGGCCGCGCGGACGAAGCCCTGACGCAGAACGAGCTTGCCTTGCGCATCGGCATCGAACCGGCATCGCTTGTTCGTCTCATCGATGCGCTCGAAGGCGAGGGTCTTGTCGTGCGCCAGCCCGATCCGGACGACCGTCGCATCAAGCGTGTCAGACTGACGCCCGAGGCGATCGAGTTGAGCCGCGAGCTTTTTGACATCGCCGACGGTTTGCGCGCGGACATCCTGTCGTCCGTGGATCAGGGCGAACTCGAAGTGTGCCTTAACGTGCTCAAGTCGATTCGTGGCGAAGTCGAGAAACGGCTCGGATCGCGCTGACCGTTTTCATCCTGCGGCCATTTGAGCCGGACGATGGCCAGATAGGCCAGCAAAACTCCCGCCGCGATGGCCGCCGGGTAGCCGCCGAACCGGGCGGCCACGCCGGCCCATCCCGGCAGCGCCGACAATTCCCCCACCGTTTGCAGCACCAGCTTCCCGTTTAGCAGCAAGATGAACAAGGCGACCGCCCAGGCCAGCGCGCGCGCGCCGACAGGCGGGCGCAACCGGCCCATCACCGAGCGGTTTCCTGTCAGTCTCAGCAAGGGAATCACCGCGAAGCCCAATTGCAGGCTGAGAATCACCTGACTGGCGACCAGGAGGGTATCGAGGCTTCGGTCACCGGCCAGGACGATTGTCAGGAAGGCCGGGACGAGGGCGATGGCGCGTGTGACAAGGCGCCGCTGCCAGCCCTTCCAGTGCAACTTCCCATGACCTTCAAGAATGACCTGACCTGCCAGGGCGCCGGTCAGGGTGGACGACTGCCCGCACAGGATCAGCGCGACGGCGAACAGGATCTGCGCCGGATGGCCGAAACGTTCGCCGAACAGGCGGTGGGCGTCGGACAGTCCGCCTACCGCTGCGCCATCATGGTGGAACGCGGTGGCCGCGACGATGAGGATGGCCGCGTTGACGGCGAAGGCGATGCCCAGCGCGAGTCCCGTGTCCCGGGCATTGCGCTTCAGGGTAGCCCGAACCCGGGCAAGATCCGGGCTGGCGGTTGTCTTGACCAGCGCGGAATGCAGATAGAGGTTGTGGGGCATGATGGTCGCGCCCATGATGCCGATGGCCAGGTAGAGCGCGTGACCGTCGAGCGGACGGACGATCATCCCGTGAACGATGTCGGTGCCGGAAGGGGCGACGATGGCCAGTTGCGCGGCGAACGCCAAGGCGACGACGGCGATCATGGCGATGACCGCGCTTTCGAGAGTGCGCAGACCGCGCGCGCTGAGCAGCAGAAAAAGCAGGGTGTCGCAGAGTGTCAGGGCGACGCACCACGCCATGTCCAGGGCGAACAGTAAATGCAATCCGATGGCCATGCCGAGGATTTCGGCCAGATCCGTGGCGATCACGGCTATCGTTGCCAGCGCCAGCAGGATGCGGTTCAGCCGTGGGCCGTACGCCTCGCGCGACGCGGTGGCCAGATCCTGTCCGGTCACGATGCCGAGCCTCGCGCTGAGTGTCTGCAGCAGCCATGCCATCAGACTGGATGCGACCAGCACCCATAGCAGCGCATGACCTTCTTCACTGCCCGCCGCGATGGCGGTGGACCAGTTGCCGGGATCCATGTAGCCGACGCTGACGAGAAAGGCCGGGCCCAGGTAGCGCATGCCGGGAGAACGGCAGAAACGGGCGAAGGTGGCTCGTGACATGATTTTCTCCAATGAGAATTATTCTCATTATAGCCATGTTCGAGCGGTTGTCTTTTGGATTGTTTTAATCTATGCGATAGTTGTTTTTGATAGTTTGAATTTCGCTGAGGCAAAAAAACCCGCATGACGCGGGTTGGCAGGGTGTCGCCTTACTTGACGTGCGGCGCGAGCAGATGCAGCAACTGTGCCAGCACCTTGGGGTTGGCCGCCACGATATCGCCGCTGTCCAGCCAGGTCTGCTCGCCTCGCAGATCGGTGACGATGCCGCCCGCTTCTTGAACGATCAGGCTGCCGGCCGCGATGTCCCACGGTTTGAGGTTGAGTTCCCAGAATCCGTCAACGCGGCCGCAGGCCACATTGCACAGATCGAGCGACGCCGCGCCTTCGCGGCGGACGCCGGCGGTCTTGCCCAGAACATCCTTGAGCATGGCGAGGTAGGTGTCGACATACGACTGATCGCTGACCGGGAAGCCCGTGGAAATCACGCATTCGTTCATGAACGAGCGGCGCGAGACGCGGATGCGGCGATCGTTGAGGAAGGCGCCGACACCGCGCGATGCCGTGAAAAGGTCGTTGCGGCCCGGATCGTAGACGACGGCTTGCTGGATCTGGCCCTTGTGCGCCAGCGCGATCGAGATCGCGAACTGAGGATGGCCGTGAATGAAATTGGTGGTGCCGTCGATGGGGTCGATGATCCATTCGTACTCGGATTCGCCAAGCCGTTGGGCGCCGGACTCTTCTGCTAAAATGGCGTGCTTGGGGTAGGCCTCGAGGATCACGTCGAGGATCGCCGCCTCGGCGGCATGATCCACCTCGGAAACGAAGTCGTTGTGTTTCTTTTTCTCTACGCGGACAGCGTCGAGGTTGTTCGACGCGCGCAGGATGACGTTACCTGCGCGGCGAGCGGCTTTAACCGCGACATTGAGCATCGGATGCATTGACGGCCTTTACACTGGAACGAAGACAGGCGAACGCCTTTTGGCAAAGGCGGCTCATCTGTGTATAACAATCTGGGTTAAGGAACAGAAAAAACCTCGCCACAATGGCGGGTTTTTGCAATATAGACGCTATTTTAATGCGAAACAGCCAATGAATAAACCCGAAGTCCCTGATTTTTTAAAGAACATCCGTATTGTGCTGGCCAGACCCAACCATCCGGGCAATATCGGATCGGCTGCCCGCGCGATGAAAACCATGGGACTGTCCCGGCTCGTGCTGGTGGCGCCCAGGGCGTTTCCCGACCCGGAAGCCGTGACGCTCGCGTCAGGCGCGGCGGATCTGCTGGAAACGGCCCGCGTCGTGAAAACCCTTGCCGAGGCGCTCGAGGGCGTGACCGTGGCCTGCGCGCTGACCAGCCGCCGGCGCGAGTTGACAATGGAGCCGGTTACGCCGCGCGAGGCGGTGCCGGATCTCCTCGCCCGGGCCCGCACTGGGGAGGAAATCGCCATCGTGTTCGGCAACGAGACTTTCGGGCTGTCGATCGAGGAAGTCGAATGCTGTAACCGCTTGCTGACCATCGCCGGCAATCCCGACTATTTTTCGCTCAATCTGGCGATGGCTGTGCAAGTCGTGACCTATGAGCTGTTCAGCCAGGCTGGCGTCGGCGTGGAGCATCTGCGCCAGGAAGCTGAGCCGGCAACCCTCGACGAAGTCGAGGGATTCTGCGGTCACCTTGACCAGACCATGGAGCATATCGGTTACTACCGCCGCCGCAACGGCGAGCGGCTGATGCGGCGCATGCGTTCGCTGTTCCATCGCGCCGCGCTGCAGCGCGAGGAGATCGACATCCTGCGCGGTTTTCTCAAACAGGTGCAGCGTGCCCACGACGGACAGCTTCGCGACACCGATCGCGGCGAGTGAACCCGAGTGGCTGGCCGGATTGAGGCATCCGGCCGTGCGCGACCTGGCCTGTCTGCTGTTCTCCGAGCCGCCGTGGCATATGGCGGACGCCATCGATCCCGTCCGCTTGCAGGGGCCCGACGCGGTGAGCCGGCTACGAAGCCTCGACCGCGCTCCAGGCTGTCTTGAGCGCTGGTTGTCGGCCTCGCCTTCCAACCGGCTTGGTCGTTATGCCGAGCATCTTCTGGCGTTCTGGTTCGATACCTCGTCGCATTCCCGTCTTGCCGCCCGCAACGTACAGGTGCGGCGCGGTAACGGAATGACGATCGGCGAGTTCGATTTTCTGCTCTGGCTCGATGGCGAGCCATGGCATCTGGAGCTTGCCTGCAAATTCTATCTGAAGCTTGGTGAGTCACCACTGGAATGCGTCGGCGCGAGTCTTGGCGATGGCATGCAGCTCAAGACCCTGGCGATGAAGCGTCAATTGGCGTTGCCGACTCTGCCGGAGGGCGCGCGCGCCTTGCCTGACGGGTTTGCCGGATGCCGCAGCGCGGCGCGCCTGGTGGGGGGGCTGTTCGCCGGGGCCGGCGGTGGGGATCCTGAGGGAACGCTGGGCGGCTGGTGGCGGCAAGGCGCCGAGTCCTTGCCTTGCCGGGGCGCCGCGGCGCGCTGGGTGATTCTTGACCGGAGCCGCTGGCTGTCGCCCTGGCGGGGCGGGCAAGCCGCAAGTCTTGATGCGGGAGAGCTGGCCGCGCGGCTGCAGGGGGCCGATCGTGTGGCGATGGTCGCCGAAATCATGGAAGACAATGGAACGTGGAGAGAGGTCTCCAGGGGATTCGTGGTGCCGGAAGGCTGGCCGGATGCGAAACGGCTGGCCGAGCTGTACGGGCGGAGCGGACCCCGCCCGTGACGCTTACTGACCGTTGGCGTGTACGCAGCCCGAGATCAGCTCCTTGAGCTGCTCCGGCAGCACCAGCTGGATGTGCTTGTGGTCGACGGTGATCCAGCCTTGCTGCTGGAATTTCGACAGGGTGCGGCTGACCGTTTCGAGCTTGAGGCCAAGGAAGCTGCCGATTTCCTCGCGGCTCATGCGCAGCACGAAGTCGTTGGCGGCGAAGCCGCGGCTGGACAGGCGCTGGGAAAGGTTGAGCAGGAAGGCGGCCAGCCGTTCTTCCGCCTTCATGTTGCCAAGAAGCAGCATGACGTTCTGGTCGCGAACGATCTCGCGGCTCATCAACCGGAAGAAATGGTGCTGCAGGCTGGGGATGTCGCGGCCGAGACTCTCCATGCGGGAGAAGGGCAGCTCGCAGACTTCGCTGTCCTCCAGGGCGATCGCGTCGCAGCCGTGAACGCTGGAGGATATGCCGTCAAGACCCATCAGTTCGCCGGACATCAGGAAGCCGGTCACCTGTTCGCGACCATCCTGGCTCGATACACAGGTCTTGAAGAAACCGGTGCGGATGGCGTACAGGGACTTGAAGTTCTCGCCGCTGCGGAACAGGAACTCCCCGCGCTTGAGGCGGCGACTCTGGCGGATGACGGCGTCGAGCTGGGCGAGCTCTTCGCGGTTAAGTCCGACGGGCAGACACAATTCTCGCAGACTGCAGTTGGAGCAGCTTACCTTGAGAGTATGGAGCGGGATCAACGTTTGGTCGTTCATGCTGTATTTCAGCAACCTTGTAAATAAGCTTGACGCTTGTCAAAGCGGATTTTATCCGTTTTCTACAAATTTACCAGTCCACCACAGGTTTTTCCAGTTCAGGACCGCCATGACACCCACCCACCCGTTTTTTCCGGACAGCTGCGAATTCGATCGCGAGCTTATTGAGCGTCTGGATTGCTCCGGACCGCGCTACACCTCGTATCCCACGGCTGACCGCTTCACCGCCGCGTTTGGCCCCGACGATTATCTGCGCTGGTTGGGCCAGCATCAACTGGGTCAAAGCAATCGGGCAATATCATTATATGCTCATTTACCTTTTTGCAACACTGTCTGCTACTACTGCGGTTGCAACAAGATCATCACCAAAGACAAGTCAAAGGCGGATACCTACCTCGATTATCTGGAAAAAGAGGTGGATGCGGTTGTCGCCGCGCTGGGCAAACGGGAGAAAGTCATTCAGTTGCATTTCGGTGGTGGAACGCCGACGTTCCTGTCGGATGCACAACTGGAACGGTTGATGACCTTGCTCAAGACACGTTTCGAATTCCTGCCCGAAGGCGAGTATTCGATCGAAATCGATCCGCGCAAGGTCGGCCGCGATACCGTGTTCGAGCTGGCGCGTCTGGGCTTTAACCGCATGAGTGTCGGTATCCAGGACTTCGATCCGGCCGTGCAGCAGGCGGTGAACCGGGTACAGAGCGAAGCCGAAACGCTGGAAGTGATCGAGGCCGCGCGCGAAGCAGGATTCCGCTCGGTGAGCGTCGATCTGATCTATGGCCTGCCGCTGCAGACGCTCGATTCCGTGATGGCCACGCTGGACAAGGTGATCCGCATCGCGCCGGACCGCATCGCCCTGTACAACTACGCGCACTTGCCGACCGTGTTCATGCCGCAGCGCCGCATCAACGAAGCGGATCTGCCCAGCGCCGAAACCAAGCTGGACATTCTGCAGGAGTCGGTGAAGAGATTGACGGATGCCGGATATGTCTTCATCGGCATGGACCACTTCGCCAAGCCCGACGACGATCTCGCGGTCGCGCTGCGCCAGGGACGGCTGCAGCGGAATTTCCAGGGTTATTCGACGCATGCCGATTGCGACATGATCGGACTCGGGGTGTCGTCGATCGGCAAGATCGGACCCTGTTACACGCAAAACCACAAGGACATCGATGCCTATTACGCGGCGCTGGATGAAGGCCGCCTTCCCGTCATGCGGGGAATGGTGCTCGATGGCGACGATATTCTGCGGCGCTCCATCATCCAGTCGCTGATGTGCCGTTTTGCCTTGTCCGTCGAAGCCACCGAAGATGTGTTCGGCATCAATTTCGCGCACTACTTTGCCGAGGAGTTGCCGAAGATCCGCGAACTGCAGGCCATGGGGCTGCTGAGCTTCGATGGCGATTTCCTGATGGTCGAGCCCAAGGGCCGTTTCCTGATCCGCAATATTGCGATGATTTTCGACAAGCACCTGCGCGACCGCCAAAGCGGCGCCCGCTATTCGAAAGTGATCTGACGCGAAAAGGGGGGAGGGGAACCTCCCCCGTCCCCTTATTCCGTGCTACGCTTTCCGTCCTGTTTTTCTCCAGAGTGTCGTTCCGCTCCATGATGAAGTCCCTGCTCAACGGCATCCTGCTGGCGCTGGTGGCCGCCGCCTACGGCCTGTGGTTCGGCGTCCGCGTGGCCGCGTACCCGTTCAGCCTGCTTCGCCGACGGCTGGGGCGTGCCTGATACCGGATCATTCCCCCGGTTCCTCCCCGCGTTCCTCTCTCCTCGTTTGCCGGTCGCGGCGGGATGATCGATCGGCTTGCGGCGTATTGCCATCCCGATGCTCCTTAGAAGTAATGTGGCGCTTTCCTTTTTATGCAAAAAGCATGATGCACATCGGCCATGTGAAGAAGTGCTTCGCGGTAACGAAAAAGAGCCGTGAGCACGTCGCCGATCCCCGTGGACAGGGGAGGATGTTCGAGGCGGTTCGCGATGTCTTCTTTGCCTGCGGGGCGGGTGAAGTGCTGGGCCTGCTCGATCCCAACGGGCGCGGGTAAAACCACCACGTTGCGCATGTTGCCGACCGCGCTGGCGCCAACCGGCGGCATGATCGAGATCCTCGAGGGGCGCTCCCTGCTGGGTTTTCTGTCCGGCGCCACGGCGCTCTACGGCCGGCTGACGGTGCGAGAAACCATCCGTTTCTTCGGCGAGGCGCATGGCGTTGGCCGGGCACATCGCCGGCCTGGCCGTCCTGTCGCGAATCGGGGGCGGGAGTGTCGGCTGATCGGCGCGCTGGTGCTGCCGTCCAACGCCATTGTCGCGGCGGTGCGGTTGACCCTGTCGCTGTTCGCCAGGACGTACAAGTAGGCCAGCAGTTATTGCGGGCAGGTGATGTGCCTGCCTGTTGTTTCCGTCGCGATGTCGATGCTGCCGGGGATGAAGCTGGAATCATTCTGGGCCTGGATGCCGATCACCAATGTGTCCCTGGCGATACGCGAAGTACTGAAGGGCACCCTGGGTGCCGGCTCCTTGGCGGTCGTGATGCTCTCCACTTTGCTGGCCGCAGGCATGCTGATCCAGGTGTGCGTGCGCCTGTGCCGGGCGGAGAGAGTGCTGTTCCGCCGCTGAGGGCGGGGTGGGAAGCAAAACGCCGGCCCCGGGATGGCGCCGGCGTTTTGCCACGAATCAGACGATCAGGCTTTCGATGCGGGCGGTGATCATGTCCACCGCCGGGTCGTTGCAGCCGTGGGGCAGAATCACGTCGGCAAAGCGCTTGGTCGGCTCGATGAACTGGTTGTGCATCGGTCGCACCGTGGCCATGTACTGGTCGATGACGTTCTGCATCGAGCGGCCGCGCTCGGCGATGTCGCGTTGCAGGCGGCGGATGAAGCGGACATCCGAATCGGTGTCCACGAAAATCTTCAGCGACATCATGTCGCGAAGCGCCGCGTCGTACAGAGAATAGAAGCCCTCGATCAGGATGACGGGCGCCGGCACGACGGTCTGGGTGGCGTCCGACCGTGTGTGGCGGGCGAAATCGTAGATCGGCATGTCGACGGGCACCCCGTTCCTCAGATCATCGATATGCTGCATCAGGAGCGGCCAGTCGAAGGCGTGCGGGTGGTCGTAATTGGTCAAGAGCCGCTGTTCGAAGGTCAGATTGCTCTGGTCGCGGTAGTAGAAGTCCTGAATGACGACGGCGGCCTTGTCGGCGCCGATGGTCTCGACCAGTTTGCGGGTCACGGTCGTTTTGCCGCTGCCGCTGCCACCGGCGATACCGATGATGAAGGGAGTTGTCATAGAGGATCTCGGATTTTGCAAAAAACGCGACATTTTAATGACTTGTAGTGATCGGTGCCATCTGTAAAGCGGCATGCTCGTTCAGGTTTGCACCGTGCCGGAATGCCCGGCGAGGATGGCGCGCACCGGCCGGGTCTGCAGGGCGACGGCGGTCAACGTGGCGATGGCGCAGGCGCTCCACAGCACCGAGCCGCCCCAGCTGCCGTAAATGAACGTTCCCAGGGCCGGGGCATAGATGGTGCGACCCGACCAGACCGCGGTGTACAGACCCAGATAGCGTCCGCGCAGCCGGTTTTCCGAACGCATCATCACCAGTTGCGAAAACACCGGCGAGATCAGCAGCTCCCCGACCGTCACGGTGATCGCCATCAACACCGCGAACAGCGGCCCCTGGCCCGCCAGCAGCCACAGATAGCCCAGACCGTTGAAGAGCACGCCGGCCGCGGCGCCGGCGCCAAGCCCCCAGCGCATCACCCGCCGCGCGACGGGAAGCTGGAACAGCACCACCATCGCGCCATTGATCGTGAAAAGATACCCCAGCCATTGGGGCGGCAAGTGGTAGCGGTCCTTGAGGAACAGCCCCACGCTGGAATACATCTGGTCGAAAATGGCGATGGTGATCATCAGGCTTGCCATCAGCCACAGAAAAGCCGGGTCGCGCCAAGGACTGCCGGTGCCGTGTGCCGGACTATCCTGCCGGCGGCGCGGTTCGGGCAGGGCCGAGTTTCCCCGGTAGGCCAGTGCCAGCCACAGTGCGCCAAGCAGGCTTGCCGCGCCGTTGCTGGCATACACCCACTGGTAGCCGTGCGCGGCGATCAGGCCACCGGTGACGCCGCTGAGCGCGACCCCCAGGTTGGTGGCGATGCGCAGCATGCCCTGAGCGACAGGCCGGCGGGCATCGGGACAGGGCTCCAGGGCGAGCCGCTGGTTGACCGGCCGGAACGCGCCGTCGCTGAAGCCCGAGATGACCAACAAGGGAAGAAACAGCCACAAGGGCAAAGGCAGGAACATCGCCAGCATGGACAGCGCCGAGACGGCCATGAAGGCCTTGGCCAGCGCCGTGGCGGAAACGCGGTCGGACAGCGCGCCCCCCAGGTAGGCGCCGCTCAATGCGCCGACGCCGTAGGCCGAGACCAGAAAACCGATCCAGCGGTAGTCGATACCGTAGCGTTCGTGCAGATAGAGCGGAAGAAACAGTTTGGCCATGCCTCCGGCATTGTTGAGCAGGCAGGCGACCAACTGGATGTAAACAGTGCGCGGCAACGAACGGTAGGGAGCCAGAAGCCGGGCGGTGGCAGGTTTCACAAGGACTTTCGCGGTCTGATAATTGTAATATATGTCACGATAACATGAACGTTGTTGTCATCTCCCGGTATTACCGCAGCGGAAGCCGCGCCCGGACGTTGCGCATCATGCGCGGCTGGGCGGCGGCGGTTGGGTGGATTCCGTCGGACTGGAACTGGGACAGGTCGGCCGCGAAGCCTTCCACGAGCAGGGGAACCCAGGCGGTAGAGTACTGTCTGGCCAGTTGGCGATAGACATCGGTGAAACGGCGGGTATAGTCTGGGCCGTAATTGGGCGGCAGGGCCATGCCCACCAGCACGACTTTCGCGCCCGATGCCCGGCTGGCCCGGATCATCGCGGCCAGATTGGTTTTCATGTCGGTAAGCGGCAGGCCACGCAGCCCGTCGTTGCCGCCCAGTTCGAGCACCACGATATCGGGGCGGTGGGCCGACAGCGCTTCGGGCAGCCGGGCAAGACCGCCCGCCGTGGTTTCGCCGGACAGGCTGGCGTTGATCACCCGGTGCGCGGGCCCCAGTTCTTTCTGCAGCAGCGCGACCCAGCCTTCCGCCGGACGCAGCCCGTACCCGGCGGACAGGCTGTCGCCGAACACCAGTACGGTCGAGCCGTGCGCGGCAAGGCCGATCAGGGACAGCAAAAGGAAAGCGAGTTTCTTCATGACGGCATCCTCGGTGAGCGAACCGGACAAGACGATCGTGTTGGCCGCGCGCGGCCTGGCCAAGAGCATCGATTTTCACGGCGAGCACCTGACCATCCTGCGCTCAGCGGATCTGACCCTTGCCCGCGGTGAAAGCCTGGCGATCGTCGGCGCTTCCGGATCGGGAAAGTCTACTCTTTTGTCCTTGCTCGCGGGACTGGATTATCCCTCGAACGGCGAGGTGATGCTGCTGGGCCAGCCGCTTTTCGAGCTTTCCGAGGATCAGCGCGCCAGACTGCGGCGCGACAGGGTCGGTTTCGTTTTTCAGAACTTTCAGTTGCTTCCCCAGTTGTCCGCCCTGGAAAACGTCATGCTCCCTCTCGAGCTCGCGGGCCGGAAAGACGCGCGCCAGAGCGCGCTCGCGATGATGGAGCGCGTGGGGCTGTCCCACCGGCTGCGGCATTTTCCGCGCCACCTCTCCGGCGGGGAGCAGCAACGGGTGGCTCTGGCGCGGGCCTTCGTGATCGAGCCGCGCGTCCTGTTCGCCGATGAGCCGACCGGCAATCTCGATCTGGGCAGCGGCCGGCAGATCATCGATCTTCTGTTTCGTCTCAATGCCGAAGAGGGCACGTCGCTGGTGCTGGTGACCCACGACACGGAGCTTGCCGGCCGCTGCGACGCGATTTGCCGTCTCGTCGACGGACAACTGAACGGAGCGGGGCGATGACGCGCGGAGTCAATCTGCGGCTGGCGGCGCGCCTGATGCGCCGCGAACTGCGCCTGGGCGAGCTGACATTGCTGGCGCTGGCGCTGGTCATGGCCGCCACGGCGATCTGCAGCGTGGCGTTCTTTTCCGATCGCGTGCGGGCCGGGCTGAACCAGCGTGCCACCTGGCTGCTGGCCGCCGACCTGGTGGTCAACGCCGATCAGCCGACGCCTCCTGCCTGGGAGGCCGAGGCGCGCCGCCGGGGCCTGGAAACCGCGCGCTCGGTCACCTTTCCGTCGATGATCCTGGTGGGCGAGCGCACGGCGCTGACCACCTACAAGGCGGTCGGTCAGGGCTATCCGCTGCGCGGGGAAGTGACACTGGCCGACCGCGGCGGCCAGATGCGGACCGGACGTTTCAGGCCGAATCCCGGCACGGCCTTTGCCGATACCAGACTGCTTGACCGCCTGGGGGTTCGGCCCGGCGACGTGCTGACCGTGGGCGGCGCGCGGGTGACCGTGGCGGCCAGGCTGGTGTCCGAGCCGGATGGCGCGATGGATCTGTACAACTTCATCCCGCGCCTGATGCTGGCGGAGGAGGACCTGCCATCCACCGGTCTCATCCAGACAGGCAGCCGAGCGCGCTATCGCCTGATGGTCTCCGGCGACGGCGAGGCGATCGCCCGTTTCGGCGAGTGGGTCAAACCGCGCCTGCCGCGCGGCGCCCGGCTGGAGAATGTCGAGGAAGCGCGCCCGGAGGTCCGTTCCGCGATGGGGCAGGCAAGGCGGTTCCTCGGACTGACCGCGATGCTGACGGTGGCCTTGAGCGCCGCCGCCGTCGCCATGGCCGTGCGGCGCTATCTGGCGCGCCGCTGGCAGCAGATCGCCGTGCTGCGCTGCATGGGACTGACGGCGGGCGAGATCATTCTGGTGTTCCTGCTGATTTTCCTCACGGTCGCGCTGGTCTCCGGCGCGCTGGGCACGGGGATGGGCTATGCGGTGCAGGAGATCATGGCGCGGATGGTCCGGGAATGGACCGGGGATGGCCTGCCGCCGCCGGCGCCTGGCCTGGCCGGAGCGGGTATCATCGCATCCCTGGTGCTCCTGGCCGGATTCGCTCTGCCGCCGCTGTCGGCGGTGCGCCATGTTTCGCCCATGTCGGTGCTGCGCGACGAGATCCCCGCGACCCCGCCGAGCGTGCTCGCGCCGTTGCTGGCCGTGACGGCGCTGCTCGGGCTGGCCTCCTGGCTGATCGGCGAAGCCGTCCCCGCCGCATGGCTGATGGGCGGGCTGGCCGGATTCCTGGCGGCGGCGGCCGCGCTGTCCTGGGCTCTCGTGCGGCTCGCGCGGCGCCAGAGTGGCGCCTCGACCGTCGGCTGGCGCGCCGGACTCGCCAACTTGGCGCGGCGCCCCTGGTTGAGCGTGCTGCAGATGGTCTCGCTGTCCGTCTCGCTGATGGCGTTGCTGACGCTGCTTGTGGTGCGCAACGATCTGATCGGCGCCTGGCAGCGGAGTCTGCCCGCCGATGCCCCGAATACTTACGTGATCAATCTGCAGGATGGGCAGCGAGCGGCGTTCGTGTCGTTTTTCCGGGAAGAGGGGCGCCCCGCGCCGGAGATTTCGCCGGCGATCCGGGCGCGTCTGCTGGCCGTCAACGACCGGCCGGTTCGTGCCGGCGATTATGCCGACGAGCGCGCCCGGCGCCTGATCGAGCGCGAGTTCAACCTGTCGTGGCGCGATACCCTTCCTCCGGGAAACCGGGTCACGGCCGGGCGCTGGTGGGCGCCGGGCGGCCGGGAGTCGGCGTTTTCGGTGGAGGAGGGGCTGGCGGATACTCTCGGCCTGAAACTGGGCGACCGGCTGCTCTTCGACGTGACGGGCACGCCAGTGGAGGCGAGGGTGGGAAGTTTGCGCGAAGTTCCCTGGGACAGTTTCCGGGTCAATTTCTTTGTCCTGGCCAATCCGTCCCTGTTCGCCGGCCGATCGGCGAGCTACATGACGAGCTTCCGGCTCGACTCCCGCGACCAGGCCTTCGCCGGCCGTCTTCTGGCGAGGTTTCCCACCGTCACGGTGATCGATGTCGATCAGATCCTGATTCAGGTGCGCGCCATGGTCGACCGTCTGTCTCGGGCCGTCGAACTGATGTTCGGATTATCGTTGCTCGCCGGTGTGCTGGTGTTGTGGGCGGCGCTGGTGGCATTGCGAGAATCGCGCCTGACCGATGCGGGTTTGATGCGAACCCTTGGCGCTTCCCGTGGTCAGATACGTACGGTGCTGCTGTCGGAACTGTTGTGGCTGGGTGCGCTGACAGGGCTGATCGCGGCGCTGGGCGCCATGGTTCTTGGCGCGTTCTCGGCGCGGCAACTGTTCGATTTGCCGCTCTATCTTGACTGGCGGCTTGTGCCGCTGGGGGTCGCGAGCGGCATGGGCGTCGTGGCATTCGCCGGATGGCCGATCGTCCGCCGGGTGACGCGGACGCCGCCGGCGGTGGTGTTGCGGTCGTTGTGAATGGCGATCCGCGCTGGCGCGCGGAGAGCCTGAAAGGGAGAAATGGACGAAATCGTGCTCAAGGCCATGGCGAAATGGCCGAACACCCCGGCGGTGTACGGATGGTTACGGCTCGACGCGCGCGGTCAGTGGTGGATTCGCGAAGAACGGCTCGGCAATCCGGCCATGACGGATTTCTTTCACCGCAATTACGGCCGTGACAGCGCCGGACGGTTTTATGTCCAGAACGGTCCGCAGCGGGTTTACGTGTCGCTCGATGTCGCCCCGTATGTGGCCAGCCCGGGCGAATCGGGCTGGCTGACCCTGCCGTGGAGCGAGCAGGACCGGGCGCGCACCGCCTACATGACCCCTGACGGCATGCTGTTTCTCGAATTGGGGGGCGAGCTTGCCGTCGTCGACGACAGGTGCCTTGCCGGGGTGGTCGCTTCCGGACTTCCCGACTGGGACGGCGACATGCGGCATCTGCCCGCCTGGTTCATCCCCTCCGACCAGGAGGCGCGTATCCCGCTCTGTCCGGAAACCCTGCCGCGCCTGCTTTCCCAGTACGGGATCATCCGCGAGCCGAAGGCGCAAATCTCCCGTTAAGCGCCGGTCCGTACCTGGCGGTTGCGCCCGGCCAGCAGTCCGAAAGCGAGGTCGGCCAGCGACACGACGCCGATCAGGATGCCAAGGCTGTGCCAGCTTCCTGTCTGGCGGTGAAGCAGTCCCGCGGCCAGCGGGCCGGCCGCCGCCATCAGGTAGCCGATGCCCTGGGCCATGCCGGACAACCGTGCCGCCGCATGGGGAGTCGGCGAGCGCAGAACGATCAGAGAAAGGGCGAGGCCGAACGCGCCACCCTGTCCGAGCCCCAGGACAACTCCCCAGAGCCAGAGCGAACCGATATCCCCTTCCAGCACGCCCATGAATCCCGCCAGCGTCAGCAATACCATCAGCGCGATCGCCGCGCACTGATCACGACGCAAATGCGCCAGGGCCGGGGCCGCGAGCGCGGTCACCATTTGCGACATGACCGACAGGGACATGGCAAACCCGGCATCGACCGGTGCAAGTCCACGGTCGGTGAGAATCGAAGGCAGCCAGCCGAATACGATATAGGCGAGGGAGGATTGCAGGCCAAGATAGAGCGTGACCTGCCAGGCCAGCGGGTCGCGCAGCAGCGAACCGGTCGCGGTGACGGTATCGGCGGGCGGCGCGGCGCGGCGCGTGCTGGGCCACCACGCCAGTGCGGCCAGAAGCGCCGGCACGGCCCAGAACATCAGAGCGGGACGCCAGTCTCCCCCTGCGATATTGGCCAGGGGAACCGTGGCGCCGGCGGCGAGCGCCGCGCCAAGGCACAAGGCCAGGGTGTACACCCCCGTCATCAGACTGGCCCTGTTCGGGAAGGCGTGCTTGACAATGCCGGGCAGCAGCACGCCGATGACGCCGATGCTGGCGCCCGCGATCAGCGTGCCGGCGTAAAGTCCGGCGGGGCCCAATAGACTGCGCAGGACAATGCCGGCGGCCAGACTGAGCAGGGTGGCGAGAATGACGCGTTCGCCGCCGAAGCGCGCGGCGAGCCTGGGGGCGAGCGGTCCGGCCAGCCCGAGACAGAGAACCGGCAAGGTGGTCAGCAGACCCGCCGACAGACTGTCCAGACCCGTGTCGCGGCAGACGTCGGCGAGGACCGGAGCCAGGCTGGACAATGCGGGTCGCAGATTGATGCCGATGAGGATGATGCCCGCCAGCAGAACTCCCGTGGCCCGTCCCGGGTGGCGATGTGATGCGCTCATGAATGTGATGGTTTTATTTTATGTAAAGACATATTCTAGCGCAGAACCGTGACGCGAAGCCGGGTGTCGTACTGATACGACATGGGCGGTTGGTCTGTGTAATGGTATTATCCACCGCAGTGTATTTTGTCTCTCTGCTCCGGGTTGTCCCCTTCCATGAAAATGTTTGGCCGTCTGGTCCTTGCCACCGTTGTCGCCGCCTTTGCCTGGCTGGCTTTTGTCGTGCTGATGCCCGTTTCTCCGCCCGAGCCCTCCTGGGTGATCACCGTCGGTCCCAATCGCACGCTGTCGCAGGTCGCCACTTCGCTGGCTGACAAGGGGCTGGTGCGCAATCGCAACGTGATGGTGGCGCTGGCCCGTCTGGCCGGAACCGACCGCAAGCTCAAGGCTGGCATCTACCGTTTCCATGACGGCGCCTCGATGCTCGATATCCTGCGGCGCTTTGCCGAGGGCCGTCCGGACGAAGCCAGCGTGACAATGCTGGAAGGATGGAATTTCCGGCAAATCCGCGAGGCGCTGGCGCGCAATGCCGATCTGACTCATGCCACGAAAGGCTGGAGCGAGGCTCAGGTCATGACGGCTATCGGAGCCTCGAGCGCCGAAGCCGAGGGATGGCTGTTCCCCAGCACGTATTTCTTCACGCCGGGCAGTACCGATCTGGATATTTTCAAGCGGGCCTACCAGGCCATGGATGAGCGGCTGGCCGCCGTCTGGCGCGAGCGCGATCCGGGCCTGCCTTACGCTTCTCCGGTGGATCTTCTGAAAGTGGCGAGCCTGGTTGAAAAGGAGACGTCGCTGGATGCCGACCGGCCGATGGTTGCCGCCGTGTTCGTGAACCGCCTGCGCATCGGCATGCGGCTGCAGACCGATCCGTCGGTGATCTACGGCATGGGCAGCGCGTTCAATGGCAATCTCACCAAGCGAGACCTGCAGCGCGATACCCCCTACAATACCTATACCCGTAGCGGGCTGCCGCCGACCCCGATTTCCATGCCCGGCAAAGCCGCGCTGGCCGCGGCAGCGCATCCGGCCAAGAGCCGCGCGCTGTACTTTGTCGCGCGCGGGGACGGAAGCAGCTACTTCTCCGAGACCCTGGACGAGCACAATAGCGCCGTCCGCCGTTACATTTTCAAAAAAGGACAGTAATTTGCGCGCCCGTTTCCTCACCCTGGAAGGCATCGACGGTGCCGGTAAAAGCACTCACTTGTCTTTCATCGCCGACTGGCTGAAGCGGCAAGGCATCGACGCCGTGTTCACCCGGGAGCCGGGCGGCACGCCGGCGGGCGAGAAGCTGCGCCAGATGCTGCTCGACCGCGACAGTCGCCTGTCGCTGGATACCGAAACCCTGATGGTGTTCGCCAGCCGCCAGCAGTTGATCGCCGATGTCATACGCCCGGCGCTGGAGGCCGGCCGCTGGGTGGTGTCCGATCGTTTTACCGATGCGACCTTCGCGTACCAGGGCGGAGGCCGCGGCGTGCCCGAAGAGCGCATCCGCGTGCTGGAAGACTGGGTGCAGCAAGGGTTGCAGCCTGACCTGACCTTGCTCCTCGATGTTCCGCAAGCGGTCGCGGGCGAGAGGATGGCCGCCTCCCGCGAACTGGATCGCTTCGAAGTGGAGAAGTCCGATTTCCACCAGCGGGTCCGGGAAGCCTATCTTGCCCGGGCGGCGCGCTATCCGCGGTTTTGCGTGCTGGACGGCACACGCTCCATCGAACGGATCCAGGCCGATATCGCCGCCGCGCTGGACCGGCTGATCAAGGAGGATTGATGCGCTATCCCTGGCAGGTTTCCGACTGGCGCCGCATCGGCACCGAGCGCGAGCGGCTGCCCAACGCCTGGTTGCTGACAGGTCCGGCCGGGATCGGCAAGCGCGCCTTTGCCGAGTCGCTTGCCGTCTCGCTGCTGTGCGACGAGCCGGGCGAGGATTTCGTGGCGTGCGGGCGGTGCGAGTCGTGCCGCTGGTTTGCCGCCGGCAATCATCCCGATTACCGCTGCCTGACCCCGGATACCGACGAGGACGAGGCGCGCGAGGGCAAAGAAGGCAAAAGCGTGCGCAAGCTGCCGGTCATCAAGATCGAGGCGGTGCGAGAAGTGATCGAATTCGCCCATCTGACGTCCCATCGCAGCGGACGCCGGGTGATTCTGGTTGCTCCGGCCGAGTCCCTCAATCCCTCCGCGGCCAATGCCTTGCTCAAGATTCTCGAAGAACCGCCCGAAGGCGTGCTGTTTCTCCTTGTCGCGTACGCCCCCCAGCGGCTGTTGCCGACCATCCGCAGCCGTTGCCGTCCTTTCGCGCTGACCGCGCCGTCCCGCGACGAAGCGCTGGCCTGGCTTGCCGGCCAGGGCGTGGCCAATCCCGCCGCGGAACTCGCGCACCACGGCGGCGCGCCGCTGTTCGATCACGATCCCCATCTGGCGACCGTGCGCAAGGGATTTCTCGAGGCGCTCGCCAACCCGAGCATGACCAGCGTGCTGGGGCTGGCCGAGTTGGTGGAGAAAAACAAGCTGCCGCTCTCGGTGGCGCTTGAATGGCTGCAAAAGTGGCTGGTGGATCTCGCCTCGCTCTCTCTGGCCGGTTCCCTGCGCTACCACCCGGATCTCGAGGGCGTGCTCGTTCCTTTGGCGCGCCGTGCCGATACGGCCAGGCTGATGCGCTGTCAGGACGCCTTGACGGCGCTCGCGCCGTTCGGCCAGCATACCCTCAACATCCGTCTGCAGCTCGAAGCTTTGCTGATGGAGTACCTGCGGGTTTTCGCCCGGGCCAATCCGGGCTGAATCGGAGAATATCGCCATGAGCGACGCCACATACCCGACACCGGCCGTCCTGAGTCTGGCACTGCGCGACCGGGACGAGCTGTATGCCAGTTATATGCCTTTCGTGCCCAATGGCGGGCTGTTCGTGCCGACCGCGCAAACGATCGCGCTTGGCCGCGACGTACTGCTCGAGGTGACGCTGCCCGACGGGCAGGATCGGCTGGAGCTGCCCGGCACGGTCGTATGGATCACGCCCTCGGGAGCGCATAACGGCCGCGAGCCCGGTCTGGGCGTGGCGTTCCGGGATGTCGAGGCCACGCGTCTGGCCCGCCGTCATATCGAAACCCTGCTCGGCGGCGTGCTCAACTCCAGCCGTCCGACCCATACTGTGTGAAACCATGCTTGTCGATTCGCATTGCCATATCAATTTTCCCGATCTTGCCGGTCGTATGCCCGAACTGCTCGCCAACATGCGCGCCAACCGGGTGTCCCACGCGGTGGTGATCGGCGTGTCCGTGCCCGCCTGGCCCGAAGTCATCGCGCTGGCCGAGACGCACGACAATCTCTTCGCGACGGTCGGTGTTCATCCGGACAGCGAAGAGGCCGAAGAGTGGAGCGAGGACGAGCTCGTGGCGCGCGGCGCGCACCCCAAGGTGGTGGCGATCGGCGAGACCGGCCTGGATTACCACTGGTGCAAGGGGGATCTTGGCTGGCAGCACGAGCGTTTCCGTACCCATATCCGCGCCGCGCGGCGCGCGGGGCTGCCCCTGGTGGTGCACACCCGCGAGGCGGCGGAGGACACCATGAGACTCCTGCGGGAGGAAGGCGCGGGGGAAACGGGCGGCGTCATGCACTGTTTCACCGAAAGTTGGGAGATCGCGCGGCAGGCGCTCGATCTGGGCTTCTACATTTCCTTGTCGGGCATCGTGACCTTCAAAAGCGCCACGCAGGTGCAGGACGTCGCGCGCCGCGTGCCGCTTGACCGGCTTCTGGTCGAGACCGACTCGCCGTATCTGGCGCCGGTGCCGTTTCGCGGAAAGATGAACGAACCGGCCTATGTCCGGCACGTGGCCGAATGCGTGGCCACCTTGCGGCAGATCCCGCTGGCGGAGGTGGAGGACGCCACCACGGCGAATGTGTTCCGCCTGTTCGGCAAGATGGGAGGCTAGCGATGACGGGACGGTGGCGCATTCTTGGTTGCGGATCCAGCTCCGGCACGCCGGCGCTCGGCTGCGGCTGCCCGACCTGCGTGTCCTCCGATGCGCGCAACCGCCGTACCCGCTGCAGCGCCTACGTGGAAACCCCGTACGGCAACCTGCTTGTCGACACGGGACCGGATCTGCGCCAGCAGGCGTTGCGCGAAGGCATCACCCGTGTCGATGGGGTTCTCTATACCCACCCTCATGCCGATCACCTGAACGGTATCGATGATCTCAGAGCGTTCTGCTACCTGAAAAAAGGGCCGCTGACGCTGTACGGCAATGCCTTCACGCTCGACAATATCCGCAGCCGCTTCGGCTACGCGCTGCAGGCGCCGTCGGCCGTGTGGGACAAGCCGGTGCTGGTTCCCGAAGCCGTCGAGGGGCCGTTCCCGCTCGGCCGCGCGACCGTGGTGCCCGTGCCGGTGCGGCACGGCGCCTGGCCTTGCCTTGGCTGGCGCATTGGCGATGTCGCCTGGCTGACCGACCTGTCGGAGATTCCCGACAGCAGCCTTTCCTTGTTGGAGGGGCTGGATGTGTTGTTTCTCGACTGCCTGCGCCATGCGCCCTATCCGTCCCACCTGCATGTGGAGAAGAGCTTCGCGTGGGCCGAACGGATCGCGGCGCGGCGCACGGTGCTCATCCACATGACCCACGAATTGTCCTTCGAGGAATTGGGCCGTCTTTGCCCGCCCGGTATCGAGGTGGGCTACGACGGCCTCGTCGTGGACTTCGATTGCTGAGCGATCGGCTCAGAAATAGTTGAGACCCATCGCCGATTTGACGTCGGACAGCGTCGCGGCGGCCGCTTCGCGCGCCTTCGCCGTGCCCTTTTTCAGCATGTCCATCACCGCGCCGGGATCTTTGGCGTAGGTTTCGCGGCGCGCGCGGATCGGCGCGAGCAGTTCCTGAAGGATCTCTTCCAGATGTTTTTTGATAACGGTGTCGCCAAGCCCGCCGCGCTGGTAATGCGCCTTGAATTCGGCGACACGGTCGACATCGGTATCGAATACATCAAGGTAGGTGAAGACCACGTTGCCTTCCACCTGACCCGGATCGCTGACGCGCAGATGGTTGGGATCCGTGTACATCATGCGCACCGCCTGGCGGATGTCGTCGGGGCTGGATGACAGGGGAAGGGCATTGCCCAGCGACTTGGACATTTTGGCCTTGCCGTCGATGCCCGGCAAACGGCCACCCTGTTCGGGCACCACGGCGCGGGCTTCGACCAGGATCTCGCGCGAGACGCTGGCGTTGAAGCGGCGGACGATTTCGTTGGTCTGCTCGATCATCGGGATCTGATCGGCGCCCACCGGCACGACCGTGGCCTTGAAGGCGGTGATGTCGGCGGCCTGCGCGGCCGGATAGGTCAGGAAACCCGCCGGAATATCGCGCTCGAATCCGCGCAGTTTGATTTCATCCTTGATGGTCGGATTTCGCTCAAGCCGGGCGACGGTGACAAGGTTCAGATAGTAAGAAGCCAGCTCGGCCAGTTCCGGAACCAGACTCTGGATGAAAATGACGCTTTTGTCCGGATCGATGCCGGCCGCGAGGTAGTCCAGGGCAACCTGCAGCACATTGTCGCGCACCTTCACGTAATTGCCCATATTGTCGGTCAGCGCCTGGGCGTCGGCGAGCAGCAGGTACTGGCGGCAGACATGCTGCAGCTGCACGCGCTGCCTGAGCGAGCCGACGTAATGGCCAAGGTGCAGCTGACCGGTGGTACGGTCTCCGGTCAGAATGATGTCGCGGTCGGTGATAGCGGGTTGGGTCATGATCGTTCCTGTCGTTAGCGAGAGTCTTTGAATGCCGACAGGGAGGAGGGGATATGCCGTGGCCGCCTTGTCGGCAGCCATCCGGGTTTTGTCTGAACAGGGCCCGGCGCCGCCTCAGTCGAGGCGCCACCAGAAAAAGGAAAGGGGCGTGTTCAGGGAGTTCATGCGTTTCATCTAACCATGCCGGCCGGGTTGCCGTCAAGCGCCCGGCCGGGCGCTGCGCCTCAGAAACGGCGCTCCAGCGTCGCCTTGTGGATGATCGTGGTGGCGATCTCCTCGATGGACTTGTGCGTGGTGCTGATGAAGGGCACCGCATGGTGCCGGAACATCGACTCCGCCTCGTTGACTTCGAAACGGCAGTTTTCGATGCTGGCGTATCGGGAGTCGGGGCGGCGCTCCGAGCGGATGCTGTGCAGCCGTTGCGGATCGATGGTCAGGCCGAACAGTTTGTTGCGGTAAGGTAACAGCATCTTGGGCAGGGTCGGCGCATCCAGATCCTCCGGGGTGAGGGGGTAGTTGGCCGCCTTGATGCCGTATTGCAGGGCGAGGTACAGGCAGGTTGGCGTCTTGCCGGAACGGGACACGCCGACGAGGATCACGTCCGCTTCCGCGAGATCCTTCAGTTTGACGCCATCGTCATGATTCAGCGAGAAATTCACCGCTTCGATACGGGTGTCGTAGTTCTTTTCGTCCACCATGCCGTGCGCGCGGCCCACGCTGAGCGAGGCCGAGCGGCCCAATTCGTTTTCCAGCTCGCCGATGAAGGACTCGAAAAAGTCGATGGTCAGCGCCGTCTCGATCTTGAAGATCTGGCGGATGGCCGGGTCGATGATACTGGTGAAGACGAGCGGCCGGAAATGCTCCTGCTCGGCGCATTGGCGGATGCGTTCGGCAAGCTGAGTGGCTTTTTCCACCGTATCGATGAACGGTACGGTTTCGCGGCGGAATTCGACCGTGTCGAACTGGGTCAGCAGCGTGTGGCCGAGCGATTCGGCGGTAATGCCGGTGCGGTCGGAGATGAAAAAGGCGGAACGGCGGTCTGGCATGCAAGAACCTTTCACGGCGGGACGATGTGCGACGTGAAGCGATTATACGCGCCGCCGGAGGCAAGTGAGATGACACTTGTCATAAAGTGGCGAATTTCTTTGCGGCCCTATTGTGTAGTGCCGGCACTACATTTTTTCGGGGGAAGACCTTGCCGCGCTTTGCTTTATGAAATGGACATTGCCGTTTTCTTGCAGTGTCAAGAACTTTGTCTGGCTTGTGCGATGCAAAATTGGCTACGCAAACAGTGTGTTAATCGGATAGAATGCGGGCTTCTATCGTCCCCAATCCAACACAGGAAGTGAAGTGATGGCAGAGAACTACGTCATCTGGTTCGAGAAGTTGCGAATGACCGATGTCGAGGAGGTTGGCGGCAAAAACGCCTCCCTTGGCGAAATGATCAGCCAATTGGCCAATTCCGGCGTGCGGGTGCCGGGCGGGTTCGCCACGACGGCCGAAGCCTACCGGGAATTCCTCCGTCACGACGGCCTCTCCGACCGGATCAATGCCGCCCTGGCGAAGCTCGACGTCGATGACGTGACCGAGCTTGCGCGGGTGGGCAAAGAGATCCGCCAGTGGATCATCGACATCCCGTTCCCTGCCCGCCTCGAAGAGGAAATCAGGGCCGCATGGGAAAAAATGGTGGCCGATGCCGGCGGTGCCGACATCTCCGTCGCGGTCCGCTCCTCCGCGACCGCCGAAGACCTCCCCGATGCCTCGTTCGCAGGCCAGCAAGAAACCTTCCTGAATATCCGCGGCCTTGAAAACGTCAAAGACGCCATCAAACACGTTTTCGCTTCCCTCTACAACGACCGCGCGATTTCCTACCGTGTGCACAAGGGCTTCGCCCACGATGTGGTGGCGCTCTCCGCCGGCATCCAGCGCATGGTTCGCTCCGACTGTGGCGCCGCCGGTGTGATGTTCACCATCGACACCGAGTCGGGATTCGAGGACGTCGTGTTCATCACCGCTTCCTACGGCCTCGGGGAAACCGTGGTGCAAGGCGCGGTCAACCCGGATGAGTTCTATGTCCACAAGCCGACGCTGAAGGCGGACCGTCCCGCCATCCTGCGCAAGAACATGGGCTCCAAGCTGATCAAGATGGAGTTCACCGACGCCTCGCAAGCCGGCCGTTCGGTGCGCACCGTCGATGTGGCGCCGGCCGAGCGCAAGGCCTTCTCCATCTCCGATGCCGAAGTGACCGAGCTGGCCCGCTACGCGCTGATCATCGAACAGCACTACGGCCGTCCGATGGACATCGAATGGGGCCGTGACGGCCTCGATGGCAAGCTCTACATTCTGCAGGCCCGCCCGGAGACCGTGAAGTCCCAGGAAAACCGCGTGGAGACCCTGCGCCGTTACCGTCTGAAGAACAAGTCCGCGATCCTCGCCGAAGGCCGCGCCATCGGCCAGAAGGTCGGCCAGGGCGTGGTGCGCATGATCAAGAACGCCTCCGAAATGGACCGCGTCAAGGCGGGCGACGTGCTGGTGACCGACATGACCGACCCGGATTGGGAGCCGGTGATGAAGCGCGCCGCCGCGATCGTGACCAACCGTGGCGGCCGTACCTGCCATGCGGCGATCATCGCCCGCGAGCTCGGCATTCCCGCCGTGGTCGGCTGCGGTGACGCGACCGATGTGCTGCGCGACGGCATGAGCGTGACCGTTTCGTGCGCCGA
The DNA here is from genome assembly GCF_018802605.1 of Paludibacterium paludis. Lineage (NCBI taxonomy): Bacteria > Pseudomonadati > Pseudomonadota > Betaproteobacteria > Neisseriales > Chromobacteriaceae > Paludibacterium > Paludibacterium paludis. The sequence goes on from NZ_CP069161.1 coordinate 911,231, forward strand.
AGGCGACACCGGCAACATCTATGACGGCCTGCTGGATATCGAGGTGATCGACCTCGCGCTGGACAAGATGCCCAAGTCGCCGGTCAAGATCATGATGAACGTCGGCAATCCCGAACTGGCCTTCGACTTCGCGCAACTGCCGAACGAAGGCGTGGGTCTGGCCCGCATGGAATTCGTGATCAACCGCCAGATCGGCATCCATCCGAAGGCGCTGATCGAGTTCGACAAGCAGCCCGCCGAACTGAAGGCCGCGATCACCGACCGCATCGCCGGTTACGCGTCGCCGGTCGACTTTTACGTCGAAAAGCTGGCCGAGGGCATCGCCACGCTGGCCGCCGCCTTCTACCCGAAAAAGGTCATCGTGCGCATGTCGGACTTCAAGTCCAACGAGTACGCGAACCTGATCGGCGGCCAGGCCTACGAGCCGCATGAAGAAAACCCGATGATCGGTTTCCGCGGCGCCGCCCGTTATGTGGCCGACAATTTCCGCGACTGTTTCGAGCTCGAATGCCGCGCCGTCAAGAAGGTGCGCGACGTGATGGGCCTGACCAACGTGGAAGTGATGATCCCGTTCGTGCGCACGCTCGCCGAAGCCGAAAAAGTGGTGGAAATCCTCGCCCAGAACGGTCTGAAGCGCGGCGAGAACGGTCTGCGCCTGATCATGATGTGCGAACTGCCGACCAATGCGGTGCTGGCCGAGAAATTCCTCGCGCATTTCGATGGCTTCTCGATCGGTTCGAACGACATGACCCAGCTCACCCTGGGGGTGGACCGTGATTCGGGCGGCCCGATCGCGCCGACCTTCGACGAGCGCAACGAAGCGGTGAAGGTCATGCTGCACATGGCGATCCAGGCTTGCCGCAAGCTCGACAAGTACATCGGCATTTGCGGGCAGGGTCCGTCCGACCATCCGGACTTCGCCAAGTGGCTGGTCGAAGAAGGGATCGAAACCATCTCCCTGAACCCGGACACCGTGGTGGAAACCTGGTTGTACCTCGCCAAGGAACTGAACGCCTGAGTAGTGGCCGGCCCGCCGGCCCTGGCTGACCCCGCCGCCCCGCCGCCACCGCGCCGGGGCGGTTTTGTTGTTGCGCGTTGCCGCGCGCCCGGTGCGGCAGCCCGTGTCGTGTTACGCTGAGGTTGCCTGCCGCGCCTTCGGAGAGTTGCCATGCCGTACCTTGCCCTGACCCTGGCGATGTTGTTGTGGTCCAGTTCCTTTATCGCGTTGAAGTACGTTTTTGTTTACTTCGATCCTTTGCAGGTGTTGCTTGCCCGCATGCTGATCGCCACGGCGGGCATTGTCGTGATTTTGCTCTGGCGACGCGAGACGCGATGGCATTACCGGAAAGGCGACTGGAAGTGGATGCTCGCGATGGCGCTGGCCGAACCGTGCCTGTACTTCCTGTGCGAGGCGCGGGCACTGACCCTGACCAGCGCCTCGCAGGCGGCCATCATCACCGCGACATTGCCGCTGCTGGCCGCGCTGGGCGCCAGGATGTTTCTTGGCGAGCGCATCGGCGCCAAGGGAGCGTGCGGTATCCTCGTGTCGTTTCTCGGGGTCGCGGCGTTGACCCTTGGCGGACAGGCCGAAGCGGGCGCGCCGGATCCGGCGCTGGGCAATGCGCTGGAATTCCTTGCCATGATCTGCGCGACGGGCTACGTCCTGATCGCCAAGCGCCTGACCTCGCGCTATTCCACCCTGGCCGTCACCGCGATGCAGACCGTCACGGGCGGCGTGTGGTTCGGCGCATGGGTCCTCTTGTCTCCCGCGCCGCTGCCGGTCTCCTTGCCATTGCTGCCAAGCCTGGTCGTCCTCTATCTGGGCCTGTTCATCACTCTTGGCGCGTACGGGCTTTACACCTGGTCGGTGAGCCGGGTTCCGGTGGCGATGGCCGCGGCATTCATCAATCTCATCCCGGTGTTTACCGTTGGCATGGCCTGGCTCGCGCTGGACGAACGGCTCTCGGGGTGGCAGGCTGCGGCCTGTCTTCTGGTATTCGCCGGCGTGGCGATCAGCCAGAAAAAAACGTCCGGCGCGGCTAAGCCCGATGCCGGCAGGGGGTTGGTTAATGACATTTGAATTTCAAAAAGATAAGATGGTTTTTTTTGCAATAGAGGGCGGCCGATGAAAACCCTGCCAAGCCCATTGAGCCGTCTGTTGCTGCCCGCCATCCTTCTGGCGGGCGTGGCGGATGCCTCGCCCTGGGTCCCCGAGTCGGAGGCGCTCGCCGATGTCTCCGAACAGCGCGAATGCACGCTGGACACCGCGCTGGTGCTGCGCTGCAAGGGCGTGCGACGCACTGTGCTGCTGAAGGACGAAGCGAAACAGGATGCCGGCAATGTCATCCTGCGATCCGACTCGCGCTTGACGCAAACCCTGAAAAAAGCCTGGGTCGAAACACCGGGCGGCGAGACCATTCCCGTGCCCGAGTCGCAAATCGCGCAGCCGGGCAAGGCTTCCTTCGAAGGCAAGCGGCGGCTTTCACTGGCTTTTCCGTCGCTGGAAACAGGCAGCCGGACCGTACTGGAAACGGAAACCGTGCTTGTTCCCGCGCCGCATGTCGCGCAATTTCATTACACGCTTCATTACCCGGCGACGATGAACCGCATCCGCTCGTCGGTATTCCACCTGCGTTCGGCCGTCCCCGTCATGGTGAAAAGCCGCGACGCGGACGGGATTGTGGATATCGAGCGTTCGGCCGATGGCAGGGAGCTGACGATCCGTCTGCGCCAGCCGTATTTCCGTTACCCCGCCCTGATGGAGGCCGCCACGCCATGGCGAGCGACGCCGCGAATCGAGATCGCCACGGAGGACGACCCCGCGCGTACCTTCGCGGCGCTGGCATCGATCTGGCAGGAACGCATCGACGCCGGACTGCCCGCCAGGGCTCGCGCCGAGGCGGAACGTCTGGCGGCGCTTCCGGCGGGCGAACGCCTGGCGGGCGCCTTGCGGTATCTGCGCAACAACTACCGCTATCTGGGCGACTGGCGTCTTGCCGAGCACGGTTACGCCCCCGAACCCCTCGCGCAAATCGAAGGGCAGGGGTATGGGGATTGCAAGGATCTGTCCGCCATGTTGACCGGCATTTTGCGCCGGGCCGGCCTGAACGCCGATCCGGTTCTTGTGCAGATGGGATCGGACAACCGTCCATCCCTGTTCATCGGCGCGGGGAGCTTCAATCATGCCATCGTGCGTGTGGAAGAGCCGGGGGGCGTGCGCTGGGTGGATGCCACTTCGCGGCGCTTCTCCCCTGACGTGCCTCATTGGGGTATCCAGAACCGCTTCGCGCTGGCGCTGACCGCCGATGGCGCCCGCCCGGCGACCATCCCGATGGTGAAACCGGAGCAGGCTCATTCCCGGGCCGTGTACGATTTTTATCCGGAAGGACGGTTGTGGCGCGTATCCGCGCAACTGTGGATGGCGGCGCCGCAAGTCGAGCAGCTGGGCGAGCTTGAAGAAAAGATGGGGCGGCTGCAGGCGGACAAGCAACTGGTCGATACCCAGTTCGTCGATCTGGATGTGGTGTCGTTCGTGGTCAAGCGCGACAAAGTGCCGGTCGTCAATCGTGGCGCCTATCCGGTTTCCTTTACCGGCACGCTGGATCCGCAAGCGGGTTTTGTCGGCAATGACCGGTACTTCAATGCCTCGATGCAAAGCGCGCTGGTGCGCGGCCTGAAGCGTGTGCGCAGACAGGGCCCCGCCGGCGACGGTTACCTTGGCGTGCCGGCAACCCAGACTTCCGTGCTGCGCTGGCACGGGCTGCGTCCGCGCCAGCCCTTGCTCCGTTGCTCGGCCGACAGTCCCTGGCTGTCTTTTCAGGCGAGTCCGCTTGAGCTGGCCGGCGGTTCGGCGCTGAAGATCATTGTGACGCGCAAGACAGACTGGGTGCCGGCATCCGGCTATCAGTCAGCGCAGATGGGCCGGTGGCTCGACCAGGTGGATCGCTGCATGGACGGATTGCGGGTACTGTTCGGACGCGCCCCCTCATAGGGTGGACCGGGACGTTCGGGTATCTTGCTGTCCGCCGAAAAGACAGGTGCGAAGCAAAAGTAGTTGACATATGAATGAGAGAGGCGCTGGTATAGCGCTATTTACCCCGAGAGAGGAGATCTGCCATGTCGCCATCCCGTTCGCTACCCGCCATCGTGGCGATTGCCTGTTTCGCGGCCCCGTCGGTCGTTCCCGCCCAGGAGACGCCCCAGGCGCTCGAGCCATCGGTCAAGCAGTCGCCGGCCCCGGTGTCCGCGCCGGCGGCGCATGCCGCCGCTCCCTCCCGCAAGCCCGCCGTCAAGCACGGCCGCGTTTCCCGGCTCCGCTCGGCCTCTGACAGCCATGACGCCGCCGGTCATGGCGAGCCGCACGGCAACGAAGTGGCTCAGGTCCGGGGTGTCGTTTCAACCATCCTCGCCGCCAATCAGGCTTACATGAAGGGGCACGGCGCCGCCTATTTCAATGCCTTCGCCGACAAGCAGACGCCCCGCGCCACGGTGCTGACGTGCGCCGATTCGCGTGTTCAGGCCAATGTGATGCATGCCGATCCGGTCAACGATCTGTTTCTGGTGAGGGATATCGGCAATCAGATCGCGACGGTGGAAGGGTCGATCGAATACGGCGTGCGGCATTTGCACACTCCCCTGCTGCTCATCGTCGGCCATGCGGCCTGCGGGGCGATCAAGGCGGCGTCGTCCGATTACAGCGGCCTGGAGCCGTCGATCCGCAAAGAGCTGGACACCATCAATATTCCCAAGGGCGGCGACCCGACCAACGGGGCGCTGCTCAATGTGAACAATCAGGTCGAGTCCGCCATCCTGAAGTTTTCCGGGGAGGTGGAAAGCGGGCACCTGGCCGTGATCGGAGCGTTTTACGATTTTCGCAACGATCTGAAGCAGGGCCTGGGCAAGCTTGTCATCACCAATATCAACGGTGAAACCGATCCCGAAATCCTGCGAACCTGGACGCGCCAGGGGCAGTTTTTCAAGACCGGTTTCGCCAAGTGACCGCCATCAGCCCAGTTCCTTGAGCAATTCCCTCACCCTGACCACCCTGAGGGCCACGTCGTCGATCTCGACCTCGACCCTCAGCTTGTCCTGACCCGCCAGCTTGTAATTGCGCTTGCTCTGGATCAGCCCGATGATCTTCATCGGGTCGATCGGCGGATTCTTCACGAAAATAAGCTGAATGGCCGCTTCGCTGGCATCCAGTTTCTGGATGCCCAGCTGGCGTGCCGACAGGCGCAGGCGATGACTGTCGATCAGGGTCTTGACCGTTTGCGGTGGCAGACCGAAGCGGTCGACCAGTTCTTCCTGGATCGCATCGATCTCGCCGTCGTTCTCGGCGGTGGCAAGGCGCTTGTAGAGGACCAGCCGCTCGTGCACGTCGGGACAATAGGCGTCGGGCAGCAGGGCGGGACTGTGCAGATTGATTTCGGTGGTCACGCCAAGCGGAGCGTCCAGATCCGGCTCCCGGCCTTTCTTGAGGTCCCTGACCGCCTGTTTGAGCATTTCGGTGAACAGCGAGAAGCCCACCTCCTGCATTTCGCCTGACTGCCCCTCGCCAAGAACTTCCCCCGCGCCGCGGATTTCCAGGTCGTGCATCGCCAGGAAGAACCCCGAGCCGAGCTCTTCGGACATCTGGATCGCTTCAAGACGTTTGACGGCGTCCTTGGTCATGCCCTCGGGCGTCAGCAGGTAGGCGTAAGCCTGGTGGTGGGACCGCCCTACACGGCCCCGCAGCTGGTGCAGCTGGGCAAGACCGAACTTGTCGGCGCGGTTGATCAGGATGGTGTTGGCATTGGGGATGTCGATACCCGTTTCGATGATGGTCGAGCACAGTAAAACGTTGAAGCGCTGCTGCAGGAAATCCCGCATCACCTGTTCGAGTTCGCGTTCGCGCAATTGTCCGTGCGCCACGCCGATGCGTGCCTCCGGCAAGAGCTCGGCGAGTTTTTCCCGCATGTTCTCGATGGTGTCCACCTCGTTGTGCAGGAAGAACACCTGGCCACCGCGTTTCAATTCGCGCAGCATCGCCTCGCGGATGACCCCGCTCGAGAACGGGGACACGAAGGTCTTCACCGCCAGGCGCCGCGACGGCGCGGTGGTGATCGCGGAAAAGTCGCGCAACCCTTCCAGCGCCATCGACAGGGTGCGCGGAATCGGCGTCGCGGTGAGCGTGAGCACGTCGACATTGGCGCGCAGTCGCTTGAGCTGCTCTTTCTGGCGCACGCCGAATCGATGCTCCTCGTCGATGATCACCAGTCCCAGATTCTTGAAGCGGATATCGGGCTGCACCAGCTTGTGCGTGCCGATGACGATATCCACGCTGCCGTCGGCGAGTCCGTCAAGCGCCGCGCGGGACTCCTTGGCGGAACGGAAACGCGACAATTCGGCGATGCGCACCGGCCAGTCGGCGAACCGGTCGCTGAAGTTCTGGAAGTGCTGTTCCGCCAGCAGGGTCGTCGGCACCAGCACGGCGACCTGTTTGCCACCCATCACCGCGACAAAAGCCGCGCGCAGCGCCACTTCTGTCTTGCCGAAGCCGACGTCGCCGCACACCAGGCGATCCATCGGCTTTCCGCTGGTCATGTCGCCGATGACCGCCTCGATGGCGCCGGCCTGGTCGGGGGTTTCCTCGAAGCCGAATCCCTCGGCGAAGGCTTCGTAGTCCTGATGCGTGTAGGTGAAGGCGTGGCCTTCGCGAGCGGCGCGCTGCGCGTAAAGATTGAGCAATTCGGCCGCGGTGTCGCGTGCCTTTTCGGCGGCGCGTTTCTTGGCTTTTTCCCATTGCGGGGCGCCCAGCCGGTGCAGCGGGGCCTGCTCGGGATTACCGCCCGCATAGCGGGAGATCAATTGCAATTGCGCCACGGGCACATAGAGCTTGGCCGAGTCCGCGTACTCCAGCTGCATCAATTCGGTTTCGCCTTCGCCCAGATCCATCGAAACCAGTCCCATGTAGCGGCCGATGCCGTGCTGTTCATGCACGACCGGGTCGCCGACCTTGATCTCGGCAAGATCCCGCAGCATGGAGTCCGGCGCCATGCGATGCGTTTTGCGACGGGAATGGCTGCGGGCCACATGCTGGTACAACTCGGCTTCCGTGATGACGGCGAGGCCTTCTTCGCTATCGAGAAAACCGCTGTAAAGCGGGGCCACGGTAATGGAGAAGCGGTCATCGCCGGTAGCGAACGCCCCCCAGGAGTCGACGCAATGCGGGCGCAGTCCGTGTTCTTTCAGGAACTGCAGCATGGTTTCCCGGCGGCCGAGGCTTTCGGCTGTCAGCAGCACGCGTCCGGCAAAACCCGCGACGAAGGCCGACAGGCGATCCAGCGGCGCGTCGGCGCGGCGCTGTACCGCGAGCGCCGGCAGCGAGGCGGCGCTGCCATCAGGCGGCGGCATGTCGGTACGCCCGTAATGTTTGATGGCCAGCATCAGCTCGTCCGGGCGCAGGTACAGGTCGCGCGGCGCGAGCACCGGCCGCTCGGTATCGCCGCGCGCCATGTCGTGGCGGGAGCCGACGTCTTTCCAGAACGCTTCCGCCGCGGCGAGCACATCGTGGTGCGTCACGATGCCTCCCGTGTCTCCGAGGTAGTCGAAGACCGTTGCCGATTCGTCGAAGAAGAGCGGCAGGTAGTATTCGATCCCGGCCGGGAACAGGCCGCCCGAAACGTCGCGGTAGATGCGGCTGCGCGACGGATCTCCTTCGAGTTTTTCCCGGTAATTTTGCCGGAAGGTGGTAATTCCCGCCTCGTCGGTAGGATACTCCCGGGCGGGCAGCATGCGGATTTCCGGTACCGGGTAGAGGGTGCGTTGCGAATCGGGATCGAATGTTCTGAGCGATTCGATTTCATCGTCGAACAGATCGATCCGGTAAGGCAGCGGCGCCCCCATGGGAAACAGGTCGACAAGACCGCCGCGCAAGGAGAATTCGCCGGGGACCATGACCTGGGTGACGTGCTGATAGCCGGCCGTCACCATGTCCGCGCGAAGGCGCTCAACATCCAGCCTCTGGCCTTTCTTGAGGAAGAAGGTCCGGCCAAGGAGGAAAGAGACCGGCGCGAGGCGGGTCATCGCCGTGGTGACCGGGGCGATGATCAGGTCGCATTCGCCGCGGTGGATTTGCCACAGCGTGGCCAGCCGCTCGCTGGTCAGGTCGCAATGCGGGGAAAAATGGTCGTAGGGCAGCGTCTCCCAGTCCGGCAGCAGGGCGACCGCGAGCTCCGGGTCGAAAAACGGAATTTCCGCTCTGAGTCGATGCGCCGCCTGGGCGTCTGCTGTCAGTACCAGCAATGGCCGATGCCGTCGGGCAAGGGCGGCCAGCCGTCGGGCGTCGAGTCCGGATGGCAGGGGGGGCAGGCTGTGTTTCTGCCCGGCGGAGGGAAAGCGCGATGGGGTATCCAACATAATGCTTCACAATCATAGGACTGACGGTATTATACCAGTTGACTGGCGCCAGTACGCCTGCGGATGCGGCTTCCTGTCGCTGTATCCCTCGCTGCGACAACTCGAACATGAACAAGGCCTGCCAGGCTTGGGGAGACACTGTCCGCCGCGCAACGCGCCGGGCGGACGGCGGAAGGTTGAGGGAACGTGAAAATCACACATAATGCGGGTGCCGCGGGCGCACTGGCCTGCTTTCTTGTATCGCTGCTCTTGTGGCCGGGGTTGCCACCTGGCGATCTCTCGTTTTCTTCCTTCCTGCCCCACGGCATCTATGCGTTCTGGTTGATCCGCGGGGGAGGCCGCAAAACGGCGATCGGCTGGCCGGCCGCCGCCGCGCTGGTGGCGGGTGGGGTGCATGGCGCCATGTGGGGTGGCATGCTCGCGGTGTCGCTGTTGTCGCTGTGGCTCGGCATCGCCCTGATCGGGCTTCGCGGACGCGGCGACTGGCTGGCGTCGCCGCGCTCTCTCGTGCGCCTGATCGCGCTATTGATCATCTATCCGGCGCCCCTGGTGGCGCTGTCGGCCGGCCTTCTGGCCTGGCCGCTGGCCAATGGCGATGTGCCGCTTAGCTGGCCGTTCAAGGTATGGGCCAGCGCGAGTCTTGCACTCACCGCGCTGGTGCCGCTCGCATTCAGTCAGCGCGCGTGGGCTTCGGGCATGCGTCTGGAGTTGGCGGGCATTGCCCTGGCGGGGCTGCTGGCATGGGCCGGCCTTGACCGGGGGCTTTACGTGCTGCCGGTTTCTCTGCCGCCGCAATTGCTGTTTTTCCCGCTGATGCTGTGGGCGGCTTTCCGCCTGACCGTGCGCGGGGCGGCCTTGATCGGCGCGGAAACGATTCTCTTGCTGGGGCATCTTGAGAGCGGCGCCTGGAAGGCGCACGGCGCGGGCGATCCGTTCGGTTACGGCATCATGCTGGCCGAAGCCTTTGTCGCCGCCAGCCTGATGGTGGCGGTGATGGTCGAGAATTACCGCAAGCGCGAGCACGTGCTCTCCGAGTTCCAGGCCCGTGTCGAGGCCCTGGTCAACAACAGTCCGAACATGATGTCCCTCAAGGGCATGGATGGCCGTTTCCTGCTGGTGAACCGCTCTTACGCCGCCTTGCTCGGCAAAACGTCGCAAGAGCTGATCGGCCGGCGCGCTTCGGATTTCTTTTTGCCGGACGACGCGGCGATGATCCGCGGCCAGGATGAAATGGTGCTGCGTTGCCTGGAGCCGCGCCAGTTCGAGGAAACCTTCGAAAGTGGCGGGCGCGAAGTGCATCTTCTGGTGACCAAGTTCCCGCTCTTCGACATCCAGGGCCTGCCGGCCGGAGTGGGGAGCGTCGACACCGATATCACCGCCCAGCGCGCCGAGCAGAAGGCGAGGATGGAGACGGAAGAGAAATACCGGGCGCTGGTCGAGCAGTCGCTGGTCGGGATTTTCATCATGCAGGACGAACATCTGGTCTACCTCAATCCAAAACTGGCCGCCATTCTCGGCGACGACACCGAAGCCCTGAAAAATGTCAATATCGCCGACATCCTCGAGCCGGGCGAGGCCCAGCGCATTCGTGAACAGGTCAGCCGCCGCTACCGGGAAAACATCGCGGTGATGAATTACCAGACCCGCGTGGTGGCGCGTGACGGCATGCTGGTGGACGTCGAGATCCACAGCCGGCTTTTCGAGTACCGGGGCCGTCCCGCGATCATCGGCGTGGTCGAGGATATCTCGCACCGGCTGGCCGCGGATGCCAACCAGAAGCTGGCGGCCAAAGTATTCGACACCTCGGCCGAAGGCATCCTGATCACCGATGCCGATACCCGCATCATCGCCGTGAACGAAGCCTTCACGCGCATTACCGGCTATACCGAAACCGAAACCGTGGGGCGCCTGTCGCGGATTTTCCGGGAAGGCGGCGCGCGGCAGGGCATGCATGAGGCCTTGCGCGAGCATGGCTATTGGCAGGGGCAGTTGCAGGACCGGCGCAAGAGCGGCGACTGGTATCCGGCCGAGCTGTCGGTCTCCTGCGTGCGCGACCCCGAAGGCGGCATCACCAATTACGTGGGCGTATTTTCCGATATCACCGTGCGCAAGCAGGCGGAGGAACGCCTGCATTTCCTCGCCAATCACGATCCGCTCACCCGCCTGCCCAACCGCACCAACCTGATCGCCCAGCTCGAGGAAAACCTGCTTGCCCGGGTCGAGGGCGGCAAGCTGGCGGTCATCTTCATCGATCTTGACCGCTTCAAGTTGATCAACGATTCCTTCGGTCACCAGACCGGCGACGAATTGCTGCGGGTCATCTCGGTGCGTCTTGGCGACGCGGTGGGATCGCGCGGCATGCTGGCGCGCCTGGGGGGCGACGAATTCACGTTGCTGGTCACCGAGTTCGACAGCCATGAGGATCTGTCGCGCATCGCCGAGGATATCCTGGCGATCCTGACGCGGCCGCTGCGCCTGGAGGAGCACGAAGTGTTCGTGACCGGCAGCATCGGCATCAGCCTGTTCCCGAACGATGGCACCGATGCGCGCACGCTGCTGAAGAACGCCGATGTGGCGATGTACCGTGCCAAGGAAGCGGGCAAGAACACCTTCCAGTTCTTCGATGCGGAAATGAATGCCCAGACCTTCGAGCGTCTGCTCCTGGAAAACGGGCTGCGCCAGGCGCTGGAGCGCAAGGAGCTGGTGCTGCATTATCAGCCCCAGGTCGATGCCGCGACGCGCAATGTGGTCGCCATCGAAGTGCTGATCCGCTGGCAGCATCCGGAACTCGGTCTGATTCCTCCGGCGCGCTTCATCCCGCTGGCGGAAGAAACGGGGCTGATCAAACCGATCGGCGACTGGGTGCTGGCCGAAGCGTGCCGGCAACTGACCGAATGGGACGCCGAGGGGCTGGGGGTGCCGCGCGTGGCGGTCAATCTGTCAGCCAGGCAGTTCGAGCACCAGATGCTCACCTGCAAGGTTTCCGAAGCGCTGGCGCGCGCGGCCCTGTTGCCGGACCGGCTGGAGCTCGAAATCACCGAGAGCATGATCATGCAGAACCCCGGCGAGGCGATCCGCATTCTCAACGAACTGAAAGCGCTGGGCGTGAAGCTGTCCATCGACGATTTCGGCACCGGCTATTCGTCCCTGTCCATCCTCAAGCGTTTCCCGCTGGATACGCTGAAGATCGACCGTTCCTTTGTCGATGGCCTGCCCGAGGACGGCGACAGCGCCGCGATCACCGAAGCGATTCTGGCGATGGCCCACAAGCTGGGGTTTTCCGTGGTCGCAGAAGGCGTGGAAAAAGAGACGCAGGCCACGTTCCTGCGCTTCAAGGGGTGTGAAATCCTGCAGGGCTACCAGTTCAGCCGGCCGCTGCCTGCCGCCGAATTCGCCGACTGGTTCCGGGAGTGGAGCCATTGCCCGGCGCGGGAAGGACGAGTCCAAACCCAGGATGCCTGAGCCGCGCGCCGTGCTTTCCGGTACAATCGGCACATTTGCGCGGACGGATCCCGATTATGAGCAACAAGCGTCTGATTCATGGCTTTCACGCCCTCAATGCCCGCCTGTGGCAGAACCCCAGGAGCCTGATCGAGATTTACCTGGCCGGGGGGCGTCATGACGCGCGGGCCAAGGCGCTCATGGAAAAGGCCGGCGAGGAGGGGATCCGCCTGCATGTCGTGGACAAGGCGCGTCTGGACAGCCTGACCGGCAATGCGCGCCATCAGGGTGTCGCGGCCTGGATCGACGCGAGTTTCACCTTCGTCGATCTGGACGACGTGCTGGACAATCTGACCGAGCCGCCCTTGCTGCTCATCCTCGACGGCGTGACCGATCCGCACAATCTGGGCGCCTGCCTGCGCGTGGCCGACGCGATGGGCGCGCACGCCGTGATCGCGCCGAAAGACCGGTCCGCCAGCCTCAACGCCACGGTGTCCAAGGTCGCGTGCGGAGCGGCCGAGGTGGTGCCGTACCTCACCGTGACCAATCTTGCCCGCACCTTGCGCGATCTGAAGGATCGCGGCATCTGGATCGCCGGAACGACGATGGAGGCGGACACGGATCTGTTCCATTTCGAGCAGACCGGCCCGCTGGCGTGGGTGATGGGCGCCGAAGGCGAAGGCATGCGCCGCCTGACACGCGAGCATTGCGACGTGCTGGTGTCGATCCCGATGTTCGGCTCGGTGGAAAGCCTGAATGTCTCGGTGTCGAGTGGTATCGTGCTGGCGGAAAGCCGCCGCCAGCGGGTGTTGAAAGGATAAGGGGGAGCCGCATGGCCGCGTGTCACGAGGAGCCGAAAGGCAAGATGGTGCTGCAGCCGGACAAGGCTGCCCTGCTCAAACGCCTGGCGCGCATCGAGGGGCAGGTGAGGGGAATTGGCGGCATGGTCGAATCCGACCGTTACTGTGTCGACATCCTCACCCAGGTCGCCGCCGTGAAGTCGGCCCTCGACGCCGTGGCGATGCAGCTTCTGGAAAACCATATGAAAGGTTGCGTGGCGCGCTCCCTGGCATCGGGCGATGCCGCGGAGATGGTCTCCGAATTGATCGATGTCGTGAAAAAGGTGAGATGATGGATACCCTGATCGTGAAAGTGGTCGGCATGACCTGCGGCGGATGCGCCGCCAGTGTGGAGAAGGCGCTGGGCAAGGTGCCGGGCGTCATGGCCGTGAAGGCATCCCATGCCGACGCGCAAGCGACCGTCAGCGGGGAGGCGCTCGAGTCGCGCCTGCCCGAATTGCGCGCGGCGGTGGAGAATGCCGGCTTCGACTGGTTTGATTAAGCCGCGCGAATGCCGTGCTTCGCGGCTATTTGCCTGTTTTATTTGCCCCTTCGCGCAAAGCTGCGTATAATATTCGCGTTTTAACCCTTGCCTTTTCGCAACGCATGGCGAAAAGGCTATAAGCCAAAAGGAGTGCACATGCGGCATTACGAAATCGTATTCATCGTTCACCCGGACCAGAGCGAACAAGTTCCGGCGATGATCGAGCGTTACAAGGGCATGGTTCTGGGCGCCGAAGGCAAGATCCACCGTCTGGAAGACTGGGGCCGCCGCCAACTGGCCTACCCGATCCAGAAGCTGCACAAGGCCCACTACGTTCTGATGAACGTCGAGTGCTCCTCCGAGACCCTCGCTGAAATCGAGCACGCCTTCAAATTCAACGACGCCGTTCTGCGCCACCTGACCATCAAGATGGCGGCTGCCGTGACCGAAGCGTCCCCGATGATGAAGGACGAGAAGGCCAAGAACCTGCTCGACCCGCAACAGCCGGCCACCGCCGAGGCTGACGTCGCTGCCTAAGGGTGGGACGGACTCCTTGCAGAACCGACTGGTACTGACCGCTACCGTAGAACGCGAAGACATCCTGAGATACACCCCCGCCGGGGTACCGGTGCTGGATATGTGGCTCAGACATCATTCCCGCCAGCAGGAAGCCGGCGTGGAAAGGGATGTGATCTGTGAGATCCAGGGCATCATGGCCGGAGACGCCTGCCGCGAATGGGCGGGCAAGCTGGCCGGACAGACGGTCCGGGTGAGCGGGTTCATCAGTCAGCGCAGCTTGCGGAATTCGCGGCTGGTACTGCACATCGAATATGTTGAATTTGTAAAAGGTTAGACAAATGGCTCGCCAACTCTTCAAGCGCAAAAAGTTCTGCCGCTTCACGGCAGAAGGTATCAAGGACATCGACTACAAATCCGTTGATCTCCTGAAAGACTTCATTGCCGAAAACGGCAAGATCATCCCGGCTCGCATCACCGGTACCAAGGCTCGCTATCAGCGCCAGCTGACGACCGCCATCAAGCGCGCTCGTTTCCTGGCCTTCCTGCCTTACACCGACCAGCACTAAACCGGGAAAGGAACAGACAAGATGCAAATCATTCTGCTCGAAAAAGTGGCCAACCTCGGCCAACTGGGTGACGTGGTCAAGGTCAAGGACGGTTACGCTCGTAACTTCCTGATCCCGCAAGGCAAGGCCAAGCGCGCCACCGAAGCCAACCTGCAGCAATTCGAAGCCCGCCGCGCCGAACTGGAAGCCAAGCAGGCCGCCGTTCTGGCCGACGCGCAGGCTCGCGCCGCCAAGCTGGTCGACGCCGTTGTCACCATCGAACAGAAGGCCGGTGTTGACGGCCGCCTGTTCGGTTCCGTGACCAACGTCGACGTGGCCGAAGCCATCACCGCTTTCGGCGTTGAAGTGAAGCGTTTCGAAGTTCGTCTGCCGAATGGCCCGCTGAAGGCTGTTGGCGAATACGAACTGGAAATCGCCCTGCACCACGACGTGGTCAGCACCGTGAAGATCGTTGTCGCCGGCCTCGCCGCCTGATCGACGCTCCAACCGGAAAACAACCCCCGGCGCCGCGAGGCCCGGGGGTTTTTTCATGGGACGCGGTTACACCGCTCGCAGCACGATGCGGGCGCGCAGGCCGGGTTCGCCCGCTTCGGCGATGGCGATCAGGCAATCGATATTGGGGTGCTTGCCGGGGTGTGCCCTGGCGTCGGCGACATGTTCGGCGTAGAGCGCGAGACCTTCTTTGGCCGCCTTGCGGTCGATATGTCCGTGGCGTTTGACGAGAGCGTGGTAGACCCGTACCGACCCCGCGGTGCCGGGCGCATTGTCAAGACGGCGCAATGGATGTCCGCCCGCATCGAGCAGGATGACCGCTTCCACGTCATCGATAGCGGGCAGGGTCTCAAGAATGTCCTTGAAGCTTTGCGTCATGGTGTCCTTCAGTGTGAATCGATCATACGGGAATAGACCCGGCCCGGGGCCGGTGGTTCATCGCGGCTGGGCGCCCTGGAGGAATCGCTTGCTGGCGGCCTTGAACGACTCGGTTCCGGCTTTTTCCAGCATTTCGAACAGCACCATCTCCCGTGTCACCGGCACGGCGCCGGCTTGCGTCATGCGCGCGATGGCCGTGTCGTGATCAAGGGCGGCGCGGCTGCCGATCGCGTCCACCACCACGAAGACCTCCTTGCCCGCGTCCAGAAGCTGCATCACGGTCTGCAGCACGCAGACGTGACTTTCCATGCCGCACACGATAACTTGCGGCCGGGCCATCAGCGAAGCCGGCAGGCAGTGTTCGGCCATGCACGAGAAATGCACCTTGTCCACGATGCCGGCTTCCGGAGCCCGCTCTTTCAGCTCGGGCACGGTGCCGCCGAGTCCCTTGGGGTATTGCTCGGAAAACACCACCGGCAATGCGGTCGCCACCGCCGCGTCGATGAGCCAGCCGACTCGTGCCAGCAGCGCTTGGGCATCGAGGATGGCCGGTAACAGCTTTTCCTGAACATCGACGACGAGCAGCGTCGCCGTTTCGCGTTTCATCATCATGACAATTACCCAGGCAAGAATGATTGCTCTAGCATAACGGCTTGCCCGCAGGGCGTGAAGAGGGGAAAAAGTCCGGATGACGAGCCTTTCCGGGCAGAGATCAAAGAGCCGTAACCCCGATCGTGGCAGAATCGGCCGACGCCGCGAGTTCCGGCGTCTAGCATCAATGGAGGAGTGGTATTTTGAACGGTTTTTCGGGAGCCTTCCGGCAATGTTCAACATGAAGCAACCCGCCTGGCGCCATCCGCGCTTCCGCTACGAACATGCAGGCATTATTCATGTGATCCGGTTGTCGGCGGCAATCCTGGTTTCCCAGATCATCGCGGCCACGCTGCACGAATCGCACGCGGTGTGGATGTCCGTGACCATCATCGTAGTGATGGGCGCCCTGCCGCACACCGGCAGCATCATCGCCAAGGCGCGCCAGCGCGCTGTCGGCACCACCATCGGGGCGCTGGCCGGTATCGGGGTGATCCTGGTCGGTCGCCATTCTCCGTGGCTTGCCGAAGCGCTCATCGTCGCGCTGACCGCACTGGCCGCCTGCAAGGCGATCGGCAAGGCGGGTTATACCGCGCTGGCCGCGGCGATCACCCTTGCCATCGTGGCCATGAGCGGTTCGCTCGAGGATGGCGCCTGGCGTTTTCTCTACGTGATTGCCGGCGTGGGGATCTCCGTGGTCTTCGCCTTGCTGATTCCGGCGCGCGCCCGCGAACACTGGTATTTTCTGTTATCGGACAATATCCGGGACATGGCCTTCCTGTTTCGTCGCGCCAACCGCGGAGAGGGGCCGGAAATGGGGATCACCGATGCGGTGATCAAGCGCATCGTGATCCAGCGGGGGCTGCTGAGCGCCGCCGCCAACGAAAGTGGCCTGGATGCGCCCAGCCTGCATGACATCATGCGGCGTCAACGCGCCATTCTCAATACGATAGAGCTGATGGCCGGGCAGGATGTGGAAGAGGGGGCGGTATCGGTGAAGGTCGCCGATGCTCGGCAGGCCGAAGCGTCGGTCGCCCTGCACTTCGCCCGCCTGGGGGCGAAGGTCGGACTGACGATCGTCGGGTTTGGCAATGAATACGGTCAGACCGATTCGCCGCAAAAGTGCTGGCTGCTGGGCTGTCTTGCCAGGCAGCTCGAAGGGCTGGATGCCGCGATGGATAGCGTGACTCCGGCTCTGGCCGGAAGGCGGGCGCGGTGACGGCCGGGGGACTTCCTAGCGGCGTTCCGCCGCGAGCCTGACCAACGAACCGGTGGCGAGGGAATAGGCGCCGGCGGCGAGGGGCAGCAGAAAGAAATAGGCCAAGGTCAGGGCGACAAGGGTTTGCATGGAAAAAATAAGAAAATGGTAATGTTCGTATTATCCATTCAAAAACAAACCCTTGTCGTTCATCTCTCCGACTATTCCGTCCGGTTTTGCGACGCGGGCGTCAGATGTCCTGGCCTTCCGGAATGCCTTCGTGCCGGCTCGCCGCGCGCGGCAGGATGAGGTTCAACACAATGGCGAGAATCGAGCACAGGCCGACCCCAGCCAGGCCGAAGGAGCCGATTTTCACTTCGAGGCCGCCGATCCCGGCGGTCAACACCACGGAAATGATCACCAGATTGCGCGGTTCCATCAGGTCGACACGGGCTTCGATGAGGGTTTTCAGGCCGATCGAGGCGATGGTGCCGAACAGCAGCACCATGATGCCCCCCATCACCGGCATCGGGATGGACTGCAGCAGGGCGTTGAATTTGCCGAAGAAAGCGAGGCCGATCGCGAACACGGCCGCCCAGGTCATGGTGACCGGATTGAAATTGCGGGTGATCATCACCGCGCCGGTGACTTCGGCGTAGGTGGTGACCGGCGGGCCGCCGATCAGTCCGGCCAGGCATACGCCAAGGCCATCGCCGAACAGCGTGCGGTGCAGGCCGGGGGACCTCGTGTAGTCGGTGCCGGTGACGCCGCCGATGGCCATGATGCCGCCCACGTGCTCGATGGCCGGAGCGATGGCCACCGGCAGCATGAACAGTGCCGCCGCCCAGTTGACTTCGGGTTGGACAAAGTGGGGAACGGCGAACCAGGGCGCGTTGGCGATCTTGGCCAGATCCACCACGCCGAGCACCACGGCCAGTGTGTATCCGGTTGTGACACCCGCGAGAATCGGCACCAGCTTGAACATGCCGCGCGCGAAAATGGCGACCACGATGGTGGTGGCCAGCGATACGCCGGCCAGCAGCATGGCGACCTGATAATCCATGACCTGTTGGCCGTTGACACGGGCCATGGCCATATTGGAGGCGGCCGTCGCCACGGACAGGCCGATGATCATGATGATCGGACCGATGACCACCGGCGGCAGCAGCCGGTTGACAAGGCCGATGCCGCGCAGCCGGATCAGCGCGGCGACGATGAAGTACATCAGGCCGGCGCAGAAAAGGCCGAACAGGGTGGACGGCATGCCCCAGGTGTGGACCGAATAGATGATCGGGCCGATGAAAGCGAAGGACGATCCCAGAAAGATCGGGACCTGGCGGCGCGTCGCCAGCTGGAACAGCAAGGTGCCAAGTCCTGCGCCCAGCAGGGCCATGGCGGGATTCAGACCTGTCAGGAGCGGGACCAGGACCAGCGCGCCGAATGCGACGAACAGGATCTGGGCGCCGGACAGGGCCACCTTCAGGTTTTGCAACATGGTGCGAGGTTCCTCATTGTGATTGTTATGTTGTAAAAACGCCGCTTGGTGAGCGGCGTCGGGCGGGATCAGAGGTGTTTGGTGCCGAAGATCTTATCTCCGGCGTCCCCGAGACCGGGGATGATGTAGCCGTTTTCGTTCAGGTGGCTGTCAAGCGACGCGGTATAGAGCTGAACGTCGGGGTGGGCGTCATTGACGGTTTTGACGCCTTCGGGGGCCGCGACCATCACAACGGCCTTGATGTGCTGGCAGCCCTTGCGCTTGAGAAGATCGATGGTGGCGACCATCGATCCGCCGGTGGCCAGCATCGGATCGATGATGATGGCGATGCGTTCGTTGAGGTTGTCGACGAACTTGTCGAAGTACGGCTCCGGCTCCAGCGTCTCTTCGTTGCGCGACAGGCCGACCACGCTGATCTTGGCGGACGGGACGAGATCCAGAACCCCGTCGAGCATGCCGATGCCGGCGCGCAGGATCGGCACGACGGTGACTTTCTTGCCCTTGATCTGCTGGATTTCGATCGGACCGCACCAGCCTTCGATGGAGATGGTTTCCAGCTCGAAGTCGCGGGTGGCCTCGTAGGCCAGGAGACGGGCCAGCTCCTGGGTGAGCTGGCGGAATTTCATGGTGCTGATGTCGCCCTCGCGAAGCAGGCCGAGCTTGTGCTGCACCAGGGGGTGATTGACGATGGTGATGTTCATGGCGGATCCCTACCTTAAGAAAAAGCTGTTTTTCGTGCGGCGACGAAAAACAGCTTCCTGTAATGCGTGTCAAAGGCGGGCGCAGAACGCCCGCCCAAGGTATGGGGCGGTATTCTAACCCGATTTCCACTCGGAAATCCATGGAATCAATCCATTTTCCGGAAGAGGGCGACTGAAAACGTAGCCCTGGATCGCGTCGCAGGGCACGGAGGCCAGCCAGTCGAGCTGTCCGCGCTCCTCGACGCCCATGGCGATGGTCATCAGACCGGCATTGGCCGCGCATGCGACAGTGCGCGCGACAGCCTGGCCGGCTTCCTCATTTTTCGCAACGAGCGCCACGGCTTTGCGCGAGAGCTTGATCGACGACAGGATGGTGTGGTCCAGTTGGCGCTCCAGCACCGAGCCTGGATAAAAGTCATCGGCCGCCACGCCGAATCCCGCGCGGCGCAGGGCCGCCAGAACCGGCCGGGCGCTGTCGAGCAGGGACTCGAGGCCGACGGTATTGAATTCGATCACCATGCTCGCGGGCGGGACGCCGGCAATCCGGGCTTTTTGCTGCATGCGCTGGGCGAGATCGGGAACGTTCAGGGCCTCGGTGGAGAGATTGACGCCGACTTTCAGATCATGCCCCGCGTCGCGCCAGTTGCTGCAGGCATACAGGGATTTTTCCAGCATCAGCTCCGTCAGCTCTTTCATCATGCCTTTTTCCGCCATGACGGGAACAAAGGCGGCGGGCGGCAGAAGACCGAGTTCCGGATGCTTCCAGCGGGCCAGGGCTTCGAAACCGAGGATACGGCGGTCGGCCGGCAGGATCAGCGGCTGGAAATAGGGGAGCAATTGATCGTTGGCGAGCGCACCGAGGATGGCTTCGGGGCTCATTGCGGTGACGGGTTTGGCTGCATCGACGGACTGTACGGTCATTCGCGGCATCCTGAATGGGAAGGAAGATTCATAGTATTTTATATATTGTCATGAATCTCGCCATACATTTGCCCATAAACCCTGTTCTGGCGCAAATGCTTCAAGTGGCGATACCGTGGTCCCGCAATGAGAAAGGCCCCTCGACGAGGGGCCTTGCCGTGGCGGAAACGCCCGCGCTCAGGCTTCGCTGTAAGGCTTGAGCAGATCCTGCAGTTCGCCGTTCTGGTACATCTCGTACATGATGTCCGAACCGCCGATGAATTCGCCGGCGACATACAGCTGGGGGATGGTCGGCCAGTTGGCGAAGTCCTTGATGCCCTGGCGGACCTCGGGGTCGGCCAGCACGTCGACGGTCATGAAGCGCTTGACGCCGCAGGCCTGGATGATCTGCACGGCGCGGCCGGAGAAACCGCATTGCGGAAACTGGGCGGAACCCTTCATGTACAGCACGACAGGGTTGTCGGTGATGGTCTTGCGGATGACTTCCTGAATGTCCATTGCGGCAAATCCTTCGATCTTGAATACTTGACTGTTTCGATAGGTTATTCTACGTGCGCCATGTTTTCCGGTCAATTTTCCCCAGCGCTTTCCCGGGCTTTTTGCTGATTGAGGTACAGGCGCGCCTGGGTTTCGTACAGGGAATGGCGGCAGACGACGCGCGAGATGCCCGCGGCGATCAGTGCCGTGACCATCAGGGGAAATATCATGCTCGAAGAATCGGTCATTTCCATGACGATCACGAAGCCTGTCAGCGGTGCGCGGGTCATGCCCGAGAAGAAGGCCACCATGCCGAGCATGATCATCGCGGTGTGCGGATAGGACGGAAACCAGGACGCGACATTCAGGCCGATGCCCGCGCCCACGGCGAGCGACGGGGAGAAGATGCCGCCCGGCGCGCCGCTCACGAAACTGATGATCACCGTGACCAGCTTGAGGATCCCGTAACTGTCCAGGCCCGCCGCGCCTTCGATGATGTCGCGCGCGCGCCAGTAGCCGGTGCCGAAGGTGATGCCGTCGCTGGCGATGCCGATCAGGGCGAGCACGATGCCGCACACGATGGCGAAGCAGACGGGACAGCGGCTGCGCCAGAGCGCGAGCGGTTCGGGCAGCTTGCGGGTGAGCGCGAGCAGGAGGCGGGCGGTCAGTGCGCCGATCAGCCCTGCCACCACGCCACAGACCGGTATGGCGAGCCAGCTTTGTCCGGGATCCAGCGTGACGAGGGCGATACCGAAATAGTTGTAATCGCCGTTGATGCTCATCGCCGTGAGACCCGCGAGAATCACCGACAGCAGGATGGTGCCGCTGGCGCGCTGATCGAACGCCCTGCCCATTTCCTCGATGGCGAAGACGATGCCGGCCAGCGGCGCGTTGAACGCCGCGGCCACGCCGGCGGCGCCGCCGGCGAGAATCAGGCTGCGTGTCACGCCTTCGCGGTAGCGCGCGGCGGAGTGACCGAGGCTGTACTTGATGGCGGCGCCGATCTGGACGATCGGTCCTTCATAACCGAAGCTCGCGCCCGACGCGATACTCAGTGTCGTCAGGATGATTTTGCCGATGGCGGCTCGGAAGCTCAGGATCCGTTCGCGCAAGGAGAGTGTGCCGGGCTCCAGCATGGCGATGGCCTGGGGGATGCCGCCACCCGCCGATCCCCCGAAAAACCGGTTCATGAGCCAGACCGATAGCCCGAGCCCCGCCGGCGTGATCAGCAAAGCCCACCAGACCGAATGACTGTAGGCCTGATAGAACAGTTCGTGGGAAATATGGCTGCCCTTGGCCAGGACGACCGCCATCAGCCCGATCAGAATGCCGCCCGACCAGATGGGTACGCGACGGCGCCAAAGGAGAATCGAGCGCTGCAAAAAGCGCAGCCGCCGCTTTACCCAGTGGCGGGGATTCTGCAGAAAGGACGTCGAAGGCATCGCAGCTCTTTATTAAAATCCTGGCGGTCGGCAAAGTGCGCGGGACGCCGGGAGGGCGCCTCGCGCATCGACGGCCGCTAACCTTGGCGGCGAGTCATGATTGCCGCGAAGAAGCCGTCGGTATTGTGTCGGTGCGGGCTCATTTCCAGGCAGTCGCCGGTATCGAGCGCGACGCGCATGTCCTCGAGCAGGCGGTTTGCCGGCGTCAATTCGAAGTCCGGATGACGCTCAAGGAACGCGGCGACGATGTCGCGGTTCTCCTGGGGCAGCAGACTGCAGGTCGCATAAACCAGCCGGCCTCCCGTCTTGACCAGGCGGCTGGCCGACTCGAGGATGGCGGCCTGTTTTTCGTTCAGTTCGGCGACGCTCTGCCCGGTTTGCCGGAATTTCAGGTCCGGATTGCGGCGCAAGGTGCCCAGTCCCGAGCAGGGCGCGTCCACGAGCACACGGTCGGCCTTGCCGGCCAGCCGCTTGACCTTGATGTCGTTTTCGTGGGCGATGAGCTGCGGATGGACATTGGACAGACCCGAACGCGCCAGTCTCGGTTTGAGATTGGCCAAGCGTTTTTCCGACACGTCGAAGGCGTACAACCTGCCGCTCGAGGCCATCTGGGCGCCAAGCAGCAGGGTTTTTCCGCCCGCACCTGCACAAAAGTCTACCACCATTTCGCCACGGCGGGCGCCGACAAGCAGTCCCAGCAACTGGCTGCCCTCGTCCTGAACCTCAAGAGCGCCGTCCTTGAACAGCGCATGGCGGTTGATCGCCGGCTTGCCTTTCAGGCGGATGCCGATGGGCGAGAAAGGAGTGGCCTCGGCGTCGATGCCGTCGGCGACGAGCCGCGCAAGGGCATCGTCGCGTTTCATTTTCAGGGTATTGACGCGCAAATCCAGAGGGGCGGGGCGCATCAGGCCCTGTCCCAGTTCGACGATTTCGTCATGGTTCAGCGCAAGGCGCTCGAGTACCCACTCGGGCAATTCCGCCTCCAGCGCCAGCGAGGCTTCGACTTCCTTACCCTTGAGCGCGGTGACCCATTCGCGTTCGTTGGCGGCGAGGGAGTCACCGAATTCCTTCAGGTTGATATGCCGGATACGGGCCAGCGTCGCCAGCGCGAGCTTGCGCGCCGTCGGTTTCTCCGGGGCGATCAGCGCCGTGGCGAAGGTATAGCGGCGCAGACAGGCGAAAGCGGTTTCCGCGATGACGTGCCGGTCCTGGGCGCCGAGTTTCGGATGTTCCCTGAAATACGCCGACAGCACGGCGTCGGCCGGTCTGTCGAAAAGCGTCATCTGGTTGATTACGGCCTCGATATGGGCCAGTTGTGCTGCATGAATCATTTACTGATTTTCCGTTGTATGGGTGGGGACTGCTTCCAGACCGTCTCGCCGTTAAGCTCGATGCGGCTGATGCGCAAGTCCAGATTCAAATTCTTGTCGACTCTTCGCACCCTGACCGGCTGATTGGCATAGTCGGGCGCCAGCCAGAACTCGGTCAGGCTGTCCGCATCCTGGGATCGGATCACGATCGCGCGGATCGGGCCATCCCGGGTTTCCAGGTCAGCCTCGCCGCTGGGGGCGACTGGCCGGTCACGGACCTTCTTGCCGGTGGTGACCTGAATCGATTGTCCGTCCGGTCCGGCGCCCTTGAGCGCCAACTGGTACATTACGCTGAACACGTCCTGTGCCCCTGGCCGCAGCGGAGCGCGCTGTGGCTCTCCTTCACCATAGGTCAATTGACCGCCGGTCCAGTCGAAATCGGCTTTTTCCTTCGGCACATCGTTGCGCCAGGCGGTGAAACTGCGCGGCTTGAGTCCCTGACGCGTGATGTCGCCTTCGGACAGGTAGCGGATCACGATGCCGACAAAGGCGATGGTGATGCGGCTCTCCAGCCGGTAATGCCGTCCCGTGCGTTGCCAGTCGACCTGGGCGACGCCCGCCATGAACGCGCCATTGTACGCATCGTAGGTCAGGCGCGCGCTATCCGGAAATCTGGCGGGCAGCGCGTCCAGTT
Source organism: Paludibacterium paludis (assembly GCF_018802605.1). NCBI lineage: Bacteria > Pseudomonadati > Pseudomonadota > Betaproteobacteria > Neisseriales > Chromobacteriaceae > Paludibacterium > Paludibacterium paludis. The sequence goes on from NZ_CP069161.1 coordinate 935,176, forward strand.
CCACCGCCTCGGGCGCGCTGGCGTCGGAAGACGGTGCGCTGGTCTCGGCGCGGGCGATGGCGGCGGGGGCAGCGCTGTCGTGCCCGGGGGCATGAGCGGTGTTCATGGGCGCGGATGCCGGGCGTTTTTTTTCTTTCGCGCGCTGTTTTTTTTCCGGCTCGCGCGCGGTTTTGTCCTTCCCTCCGGGCGGTAAACTGGCCATGCCCGGCGCATTCGCCGTCGTGTCGCTGCGCCTGTCTGTTTCGTCAAGCGACAGGCTCGCCAGCCGCGCCGTCATGGGCCGCAGCGGCGTGTCCGGCATGGGCGCGGGAGTCAGATGGAGCCAGGCGTCGCCGATGCCAACCGCCAGATGAATGAGCAGCGACAGGAGCAGGGCGGCCGCGATACGGCGGCGCGATGACAAAAGGCGCATCCGCAACGCTCAGGGCGCCGGCACCAGCAAGGCCGCGGGGGCCGGAGCCGGGTCGGCGAGGCTTACCCGCAGGCCGTCCAGCGTCAGGCGGCCCTCGGCGAACCAACCGACGGCGGCCGGATAAAGCCGGTGTTCCACGGCGAGAACCCGGGTCGCCAGCCGGTCCGGGGTATCGCCTTCCTCGATGGGCACCACGCCCTGGCTTACGATGGGGCCATGATCGAGTTCCGCGGTGACGAAATGCACCGTGCAGCCCGCCACCTTGCATCCCGATTCGATGGCGCGTTCATGAGTGTGCAGTCCGGGAAAGGCCGGCAACAGCGACGGGTGGATGTTGAGCATCCGGCCCTCGTAGCGCGACGTGAAGCCTGGCGTGAGGATCCGCATGAAGCCGGCCAGCACCACCAGGTCGGGTGAATAGCCATCGATACAGTCCGCCAGGGCGGCGTCGAACGCTTCGCGGCTGCCATAGGCCTTGTGGTCGACGACCGCGACGGCGATGCCCCGCTCCGCCGCCCAGGCCAATCCCGCTGCATTCGGACGGTTGGCGATGACGGCGGCGATGTTCACGCCGGGCAGTTTTGCTTCGACGATGGCCTGCATGTTGGAGCCGCGGCCGGAGATCAGAATGACGACATTTTTCACGCTTTTTCCATCCTTCAAAAACGGCAACGCCGCCAGTCTTGGCCGGCGGCGTGTGGCATGGCTGTCAAGGAGAGGTCAGGCGACGCGCGTCTGGTGTTCGTTGCCTTCCCGTTCGCGGATCCGTCCGATGCGCCATGCCGTTTCGCCTTCGGCCTCCAGAAGAGCGAGAGCGGCTTGCGCATCCTCCGCGGCGACGATCACGATCATGCCGATACCGCAGTTGAACGTGCGGTACATCTCCTGCGCGTCGACATTGCCGGCGGTTCTGAGCCAGTCGAACAGCGGCGGCGTCGGCCAGGCCGAGGCGTCGATGTCGGCGGCGACCCGCTCGGGCAGCACGCGGGGGAGGTTTTCGGTGATGCCGCCGCCGGTGATGTGGGCCATACCCTTGACCGTCAGGGTTTCCATCAGTCTGAGCAGCGGTTTCACGTAAATGCGCGTAGGCGCAATGATAGCCTGACGCAGGGTCGTCGCGCCATCGAAGGGTGCGTCGAGGTCGGGTTTTTTCAGCTCGATAATGCGGCGGACCAGCGAGTAACCGTTGGAGTGCGCGCCATTGGATTTGAGGCCCAGCACGACGTCGCCGGGGGCGATATCGAGCCCGGTGATTACCCTGGACTTCTCCGCGACGCCGACCGCAAAGCCCGCGAGGTCGTATTCGCCTTCCGGGTACATGCCCGGCATTTCGGCGGTTTCGCCGCCGATCAGCGCGCAACCTGCCTGCTCGCATCCCGCGGCGATGCCGCGGATCACGTCGGTGGCCTGGGGAACGTTCAGCTTGCCGCAGGCGAAGTAGTCGAGGAAGAACAGCGGTTCGGCGCCCTGAACCAGTATGTCGTTGACGCTCATCGCCACGAGATCGATGCCCACGGTGTCGTGGCGGTTCCATTCGAAGGCGAGTTTGAGTTTCGTGCCCACGCCGTCGGTGCCGGAGACCAGAACCGGTTCGCGGTATTTTTTCGAGATCTCCACCAGTGCGCCAAATCCGCCGATGCCGCCCAGCACCTCCGGACGCATGGTCCGCTTGGCGTAAGGCTTGATGTTTTCGACGAGCGCATCGCCCGCGTCGATATCGACGCCGGCATCGCGGTAACTGAGGGACGTGCTGTTCAAGGCCAACTCGCTTTCGTTACGATAGTTTTACGTGAAGCTTTCGCGCGGGCGAAAGCGTCTGTATTTTAACAGGATTTTCCGGTTTTCGGCGCGTATGGAGACGTTCGGCCACGCTTGCGTTGCGCTGTGCTTTTACCTCGCTGCCGGTTCAGCGTAAAATCCTGTCAGAACAACCCATTCGGACCGACTTTCTCGATTTTGGACCAGCTCGTACTCGACCTTGCCCCGACGCCGTTGCCTGCGTTCGACAACTTTGTCGCCGAACGCAACCGGGAAATCATCACGGCCCTGACCCATCATACCGATGAGCGCTTCATCTATCTGTGGGGAGAGCCCGGCAGCGGCAAAACCCATTTGTTGCAGGCCTGGATCGCGCACGCCGAAACGCTGGGCCGCGCGTCCATCTATCTGGACGGCCAGTACGGCCCGCTGCCCGATTTCGCCCGCGAAGCGAGCTTTATCGCGGTGGACCATGTCGACGACCTCGCGCCGGATGATCAGATCGCCCTGTTTTCCATTTACAACTCGCTCAAGGAATCCGGCGAAGGGCGCCTTCTGATGGCCGGACGCCAGCCGCCGATGGCGCTCGCTGTGCGCGACGATTTGCGCACCCGTCTGGGATGGGGGCTGGTGTTCGAAGTGAAGGCGCTGTCCGACGACGACAAGCTCGCCGCGCTCAATGCCCACGCCGCCGAGCGGCAACTGGCGATTCCCGAGGACGTGTTCCGCTATCTGCTGACGCATTGGCGGCGGGATTTGACCAGTCTGATCGAGATGCTCGACATTCTCGACCGCTATTCGCTGGCGCTCAGGCGGCCGATCACCGTGCCGCTTGTCAAAAACGTTTTGCAAACCACCCGAGCCGACTCATGAACCTAGCCCTGTTCGATCTTGACCATACCCTGATCAACGGCGATTCCGATGTCGAGTGGACGCGTTTCATGATCTCGCGCGGCCTGCTGGACGGCGATCACCACAATCGGACGAACGACGCCTTCTACCAGGACTACCTGGACGGCACACTGGATATCCAGGCCTACCTGGCGTTCCAGGTGGCGCCGCTCGCCCGCTATGACCGCGCCACGCTCGACCGCCTGCACAGGGAGTTCATGGCCGAGCGGATTTTTCCGGTGATTCCGCGCAAGGCCCGCGAGCGTATCGCCGAGCACAAGGCCGCGGGCGACCTGCTGATGATCATCACCGCCACCAACCGATTTGTGACGGCGCCGATCGCGCGCGAGCTGGGCGTCGACAATCTGATCGCCATCGAGCTTGAAGAGGACGGCGAGGGCAAGTTCACCGGACGGCCGAGCGGGGTGCCCAGCTACCGGGAAGGCAAGGTCACGCGGCTGATGGCGTGGCTCGCCGAGCGTGGGGAGACTCTGGACTCCTACGGCAAATCGTACTTTTACAGCGATTCCCGCAACGATATTCCCCTGTTGTCGAAGGTGACCGATCCCGTCGCGGTGAATCCGGACGACACGCTGCGCGCCCATGCCCTGGCGCACGGCTGGCCGGTCATTTCCCTGAGGGACTGAAACCATGGATCCGCGTCTTCAGGCCTTTCTCGAGCGCGCCGAGTCCCTGATGGCGCGCCTGGAGGCCATGCTGCCGCCCGTTCCGGCCGCCATCGACTGGGCGGCGACGGCTTTCGTCTGGCGGCGTGGCACGCTCGAAGCGATCGATCAGCCGCATGTCGTCGATGCCGAGCGTCTGTGCGCCGTCGAGGCGCAGCGGCGCCAGCTGTTCGACAACACCCGGCAATTTCTCAAGGGAAAGCCCGCCAATCACGTACTGCTCAGCGGCGCGCGCGGCACGGGCAAGTCGTCGCTCGTCAAGTCCCTGCTGCCGGCTTTCGCGGACAAGGGGCTGCGCCTGATCGAACTGGACAAGTCGGACCTTGGGGCATTGCCGGATATTGCCGCGAGGGTGGCGGACCGTCCCGAACGCTTTATCGTGTTTTGTGACGATCTGGCCTTCGACGAGGAGGACGACGCGTTCAAGGCGCTCAAGGTGATCCTCGATGGCGGGCTGCGCCGGCGGGCCGCCAATCTTCTCGTTTGCGCGACGTCGAACCGTCGTCATCTGCTGCCCGAATACCATGCGGACAACAAAGTGCGCCTGGAGGGGGGCGAGCTGCATCCGTCCGAGGCGGTGGAAAGCAAGGTCTCGCTGTCGGACCGTTTCGGGTTGTGGCTGTCTTTCTATCCCTTTGACCAGGACGCGTATCTTGCCGCCGCCGCCAGCTGGCTCGATGCGTTCGGACTGGATTTCGACGATTCGGCGAGACGGGCCGCGCTGTTGTGGTCCCAGACTCGCGGGGGCCGCTCCGGCCGGGTCGCCTGGCAGTTCGCCTGCGACTGGGCGGGAAAAACCCCGAAGCAACGCAAGGCATCGCTTCATTTCCATGACTGAAAAAACACTGATCGACGTGGTCGCGGGCGTGCTGATCGCGCCCGACGGCCGTTTCATGCTCGCCAGCCGTCCGGAGGGAAAGCCCTGGGCGGGCTGGTGGGAGTTCCCCGGCGGCAAGGTGGAGAGCGGCGAAGCGCCGCTGGACGCGCTGGCGCGCGAACTGGACGAAGAACTCGGCATCCGGGTTCTCCAAGCCGAACCGTGGCTCACCCGCGTTCACCATTATGATCATGCGTCGGTGCGGCTGCGGTTTTTCCGGGTGCGCGCCTGGGAGGGGGAGGTTCGTGCCCGTGAAGGGCAGGGGTTCGCCTGGCAGCGCTCCGGGGAGGTTTCGGTCGAACCGGTGCTGCCGGCCAACGGTCCTTTGCTCGACGCCTTGTCGCTGCCGGAGATCTGCCGTGTGACCTGCGCCGGTACCGTCGGCGCAGGGACCGTGCTGGATGGGCTCGATCGCTTGCCGGATCCGGGGCTGGTGGTGGTGCGCGAACCAGGCATGCCCGATGCGGAGCGCGCGCAATTTGCCACTCAGGTGCTCGGGCGGGTCGCGGCCAGGGGCGGTCGGGCGGTGCTCAACGGAACCCCCGAAGAGGCCGCGCGCCTCGGCATGAGCGGCGTGCATCTGACCGCCGCCCGGCTGCTGGCGCTGGACGCCCGTCCCGATCTGCCCCTGGTGGGGGCATCGGTGCATAACCGGGCCGAACTGGACGCGGCCGCGCGCCTGGAACTCGATTACGTACTCCTGGGCCATGTGCTGCCGACCGCCAGCCACCCCGATCAGCCCCCGCTGGGGTGGGACGGGCTTGCCCGGTTGCTGGCGGAAGGCTGGCCGATGCCGGTGTTCGGGCTTGGCGGCCTGAGCGCCGACGACTTGACGGCCGCGCGCGGGTGTGGCGCGCACGGCGTCGCCCTGATGAGAAACGCCTTTACCCAATGAAAAAGCTCAACAAACGCCAATGGGCGTTCATCGGCCTGGCCCTGCTGGTTTTCGCGTCGACCAAACTGATTCTGATCAAATGGTATCTCGACCATCGTGACGAGAGCGCGTCGCCGACGGTTCCGGCGATATTGGTCTGTTCGCCGGCGAAGGCGGCTTGCGCGCTGCCGGATGGTGGCACGGTGGCCTTCGCCACCGCGCCCGCCCGCGATACGCCCTTTGTCGTGACGGTGTCGGGCACTGGCAAGGAGGCTCCCGCGGCGAGTTTCGCCATGCGCGACATGGATATGGGGTTCAACCGTTACCGCTTCGTTCGGCAAGGCGCGGACTGGAGCGCGCGCGTGACGCTGCCCGCCTGCGTTTCCGGCGGGCGCGACTGGATCATGACACTGACCATCGACGGCCGGGATGTCCAGGTCCCGCTGACCGTCCGCTGATGACGCGTGGTGTCAGGACGCGATGAGGTAGTGCAGGGCGAGTCCGGCGAACAGCGCGGCGCCGACCTGGTTGTTGTCGAGGAACACCTTGAAGCACAGCCCCCGGTCGCGGGTGCGCAGTTGCAGATACTGGCGCCCGATCAGGATGGCGCTGACGGCGATGGCCGCGTACCAGACGAGGCCAAGTCCGGCGATCCGGCCGACGACGGCCAAGAGCGCGAGGAACACGGCCTGGCAAACCATGATGCCCGCCACATCGTGATGGCCCAGCGTGACGGCCGAGGTATGGATGCCGATGCGCAGGTCATCGGGCTTGTCGGCCATGGCGTAGGCCGTGTCGTATGCGAAGATCCACGCCCAGGTGGCGAGCATCATTAGCCAGCCGACGGGCGGCACGGTATCGCGGACAGCTGCGAAAGCCATCGGGATACCGAACGAGAAGGCGATGCCGAGGTAGGCCTGAGGCAGGGGAAAGAAGCGTTTGGTGAACGGATAGCTGACCGCGAGGAAGGCCGCGCCGACGCTCAGTTCCAGCGTCAACAGATTGAGCGGCAGAATGAGCAGCAAGGAGGCGAGGCACAGCACGACCGTCAGCGTCAGCGCTTCGCGCGTGCTGACGGCCTTGCGGGCGAAGGGGCGCTGGCTGGTGCGTTCGACAAGGCCATCGAACTCGCGGTCGGCATAATCGTTGATGACGCAGCCGGCCGAACGCATCAGGAAGGTGCCGGCCACGAAGATCGCCAGAATGGACAAGGGAGGGAGTCCGTCCGCCGCGATCCACAGCGCCCACAGGGTCGGCCACAACAGCAGCAGCGTGCCGATGGGCTTGTCGATGCGCATCAGCTGGCAGTAAACGGTAAAGCGGTCCTTGATCAATGCGTTCATCGGGCAAACCTCTCCAGAGCCGGGAGAAACACTTCGCAGACGGTGAGGATTTCGCCGTCGAGCAGAAAACGGGAGCGCCGGGCCGGATAATGCCCCGCGGAGGCTTCGTCGTGGCGCCTGGCCAGTCCGAACAGCCAATGATCCTCTTCGAGGCGCCGGTAGCGCAAGGGTTCGCGCACGACGGGCATATCCCCGGAGAACAGCGTCAGCCCCAGCGAGCGGCGTCCGCGATCGAGGATCGGCGACCAGACCGGGCAGGCCGGCCGCGACAGGCTGCGCGCGACCACGACCGGAACGCCGGCGAGGGTCAGGGCCACGTGACGGACATTCAGCGCGGTGGGCGTCGACAGTCCGAACAGCTCGAGTTCATCGGGTAGCGCCAGGTCGTTTTCCCGGGGCAGCAGGTTCACGGCGAACGGTTCGCCGGTTGCCAACAGTCGGGCGGTCAGCGAGCCCGTTTCCGTGAGAAAACCGGACAGGCGGGGCGGCACGGGAAGGGGGTCCGGGCGCCACAGACTTTCAGTAACCATGGCGCGCATTATGCCAAACGCGGCGGGTGCTGTCGCCGGTCAATTTCGCGTAGGAAGGGGGAGGCTGTGAGTCTGACATTGCTGGAATCGGCCATCTGGCTGATCGGTTTTCAGCTGCTGGGCGAAGCGCTCGCGCGGTTTTTCGGGTTGCCGGTGCCCGGCGCGGTCATCGGCATGCTGTTGCTGTTCATCGTGCTGGTCGTGAAAAAAGACATCCCCGACGCGCTTCGGGAAAACGTGCCTCCCTTTCTTGCCCACATGTCCTTGCTGTTCATCCCCGCCGGCGCGGCGGTGCTGCACTGGAAAGACGATCTGGCCAGAGCGGGATGGCCTCTGCTCATAACGCTCGTGGTATCGGTCGTCGCCACCTGGCTGGTGTCCGCGCTGGTGCTCAAGGCGATGCTCGGCAAGGGAGGCGCGCATGGACAGTGACGCGGTAGTCGACGCGCTGCGGCATTCGCCGCTCCTGGGCGTGTTCCTGACCTTGCTCGCCTACCGGATCGCCATCGCGGTGAACCGGCGGTTTCATGGGCATCCCTTGAGCAATACCGTGCTGGTGGGGGCCTTGCTGGTGATCGCCGCGATGCTGGCATTCGATATCGGCTGGGAGGATTACCGGCATGGCGCGGGCATGTTGCAGATGCTGCTCGGACCGGCCACGGTCGCCCTCGCGGTTCCGTTGTACAATGCCTTCGCCAAGCTCAAGCGCGCGGCGCTGGCCCTGAGCGTGACACTGGTCGCGGGCGGCCTGACGGGAATCGTGTCCGGCGCCTTGCTGGCGCAATACTTCGGATTGCCGAAAACCCTGGTGCTCTCCCTGATGCCGCGCTCGGTCACCACGCCGATCGCCATGGGCATCGCCGAGCGGATCGGCGGCATTCCCGATTTGAGCACGGCTTTTGTCATCGTGACGGGCGTGCTCGGCGCCGTGGCGGTCAAGCCGCTGATGCGGCTTGCCGGCACGCGGGACGACCGGGTGGCGGGCTTCGCCACTGGCATCGCCGCCCACGGCATCGGAACCGCGCGCGTGGTGCTGATGTCCGAGACCGCGGGGGCGTTCGCCGGCCTCGCCATGGGATTGAACGGGCTTTTCACCGCGATCGTGATCCCGTTCCTGCTGGGCTGGATCGGGCGCGGATAGAACCGGCTACGACACTTAACATCAAATAAAACATGGGGAACAACAGAATGGATCTGATCTTGTGGCGTCATGCCGAAGCGGAGGACGGATCGGACGACATGGCCAGGGCGCTGACCCGGCGCGGCCAGCAGCAGGCCAGCAAAATGGCCTCCTGGCTGAGGGTGCGCCTGCCGCGCGATTATGTGCTGCTGGCCTCCGAGGCGAAGCGCTCCTGTCAGACCGCGGCGTTCCTCAGCAAGAGTTTTCATGTCATGCCGAGCCTGAATCCCGATGCCTCGGTCGATGAAGTGCTCAACGCCATCGAGTGGCCGGCGTCGGGCAAGACGGTGGTCGTGGTCGGCCACCAGCCATGGATCGGTTTTCTGGCATCGCGGCTGATGTCCGGACAGACCGATCTGTGGAGTGTGAAAAAGGGCGCTATTTGGTGGCTGTCCCACCGCGTGCGCCATGACATCGAACAGGTGCGCCTCAAGGCGATGCTGACCCCGTCGATGCTCGATTGACGGTTTCGCCAACGCCGTGTCGGCGGGGCGTCCGCAACCGGCGTCCCGGCCCGGCGGGCGCCGTTCCCTCAGTCTTCCTTCGCATCCGTCTCCAGCCGCAGTTCCTGGATCTTGCGCGTCAGCGTGTTGCGGCCCCAGCCGAGCAACTGCGCCGCTTCCACTTTGCGCCCACCGGTGTGCGCGAGACCCGCGCGGATGCAGGTTTCCTCGAAGCGCCGGGTCAGGTCGTCGATGATGCCGGTCTCGCCGGCCTTGAGGCGGCGCGCGACTTCGGCGGCGAGATCCTCCGTCCAGGCCGGCGGCGCATCCGGTGACAGAAGGTCGGTCTGGCCTTCCCGCACTTCCGGCGGAAGGTCGGTGAGTTCCACCGTCTGCCCCGGCGCCATCACCGTCATCCAGTGGCAGAGGTTTTCCAGTTGCCGGACGTTGCCGGGAAACGGATAGAGCGTCAGCCGCTCCATGGCCGCCTCGCTCAGCCGCTTGGGGTCGATGCCGAGGCTCGCGGCGCTTTTCGCCAGAAAATGCCGGGTCAGCAGCGGGATGTCCTCGCGCCGTTCGCGCAGCGCCGGCAGGCGCAGCCGGATCACATTCAGGCGGTGGAACAAGTCTTCTCTGAACAGCCCGTCGCGCACCCGCTCTTCCAGGTGCTGGTGCGTCGCCGCGATGACGCGCACATTGGCCCTGATCGGCGTGTGACCGCCGACCCGGTAGAAATGGCCGTCCGACAGCACGCGCAGCAGGCGGGTCTGCAGTTCGGTGGGCATGTCGCCGATTTCGTCGAGGAACAATGTGCCGCCCTCCGCCTCTTCGAAGCGGCCGCGTCGAGTCGAGAGGGCGCCGGTGAAGGCGCCTTTTTCGTGCCCGAACAGTTCGGATTCCAGCAGGTCCTTGGGGATAGCGGCGGTGTTGAGCGCGATGAACGGCCGGTTGGCCCGCACGGAGTGACGGTGCAGCGCTTCGGCCACGCGCTCCTTGCCGGTACCGGACTCTCCGGTGATGAGGACGGTCACATGCGATTGCGACAGGCGTCCGATAGCGCGGAACACGTCCTGCATGGCCGGCGCCTGCCCAAGCAGGGACGGGATCCCGGCATCGTCATCGTTCTCCGGCATGGCCGGACCGCTCTCCGCCAGCGCCCGTTCGATGAGTACGACGGCCTGATCCACGTCGAACGGTTTGGGCAGATATTCGAACGCGCCCCCCTGAAAGGCCGCGACGGCCGAATCCAGATCCGAATGCGCGGTCATGATGATGACCGGCAATTGCGGATGCTCGGCCTTGACGCGGGAGAGGAATTTCAGGCCGTCGGTGCCCGGCATGCGGATGTCGCTGATGATGACTTTCGGCACCGTATCCTGCAGCGCGTTGAGCGCGTCGTCCGCGCTGGCGAAACTGGTGTAGCCGATGCCGCTGCGCGACAGGGTTTTTTCCAGCACCCAGCGGATGGCCTTGTCGTCGTCGATGATCCATACCGGAGAAGTCATGAGCGGGTTGCCTCGTTGCGGGGTTCATTGAGTGGAGCCAGGGGAAGCATGACGGTAAAACAGGTGTAGCCGGGGCGCGACTCGAACTCGATGCTGCCGCCATGCTGGTGGACGAACGACTGGGCCAGGGTCAGGCCCAGGCCCGTCCCGTCGGCGCGTCCTGTCACCAGCGGGTGGAAAACATGATCGCGCAGTTCTTCCGGAACACCCGGTCCGTCATCGATGATTTGCAGTTTCAGCGCCAGGGGGTGGCGCCGGCGCGCCAGGGTGACCTGGCGCGCCACGCGCGTGCGCAGGATCAGCGCGCCGCGGCCTTTCATCGCCTCCACGGCATTCTTGACGATGTTGAGCACGATCTGGATCAGTTGTTCCTTGTCGGCCGTCAGCGGCGGCAGGCTGACATCGTAATCGCGTTGCACGCTCAGTCCTTCCCGATGCTCCGCCAGTACGATGCTGCGTACCCGCTCCAGCACTTCGTGGATGTTGATCTGCGTTGCGACCTGATGCCGGTGCGGGGCGAGAAGCCGGTCGACCAGCGATTGCAGGCGGATCGACTCTTCGCGGATCACGCCGGTGTATTCCTTCAGATCGGGACGGTCCGACAGTTCGTGTTCGAGCAGCTGGGCCGCGCCGCGTATGCCGCCCAGCGGATTCTTGATCTCGTGCGCGAGGTTGCGGATCAGTTCGCGATTGGCCTGTTGCTGCAGCAGCAGGCGCTCTTCGTTGGCGATGCGCAACTGCTGATCCAGCGGCCTGAGCTCGACCAGCAGCCAGTGAGCCGAGTCGTGCTCCACGGGCGTGATGGACAACGCGATGTGCAATGGCTGATCGCTGTGCTTGGGAACGAGTTCGATGTCGTGCTCAAGAAAACTCGTATTGAAGCGTTCCACGGTCAGGAAGGCTTGCGCGAGCGCCGGATGCGGCTGGAACAGATCGATGAACCGGTGGCGCAGCAGTTCGCGCTTGCCGAGCGCAAGCAGATTCTCGCTGGCGGGATTGGCAAAACACGGCGTGCCCGCGGGGTCCAGGATCAGGACCGGGGTGTCGAGCAGCTCCAGGCCTGCGAATGAAGAGGTGGTCATGCGTTGCAATAACCCGTCGTAGAGTGGCCTACATCACGTAGCAAGAAGCGGGCCAGTTTCATCGGCCGCTCAGCCCGCCACAGGGCGATCATGATGCACTATTTTGGTGCAGTCTTGTCCGCGCGGGAGATTTCGGTACGCAGGGCGGCGATATTCTTTTCCCGTTCGGTGACCGCATCGGTCAGGCGCCGCAGCTTGTCCTGGCCCGAGGGCGAACGCGCGTCGTCTCCCTTGCGCGCGGTCTCGAGCGCCCGCCGCGCTTCGTCAAGAGCGGCCTGCTCATTGGTCAGTTCTTGCGCCAGGAGCTTTTTGCGGCCCTCGTCCCGTTGCATTTGAGTGGACTTGTCGACTTCCGGGTAGGCGCCGGGCGCGGCTGAACCGGAAGAGGAGGGCGCGGCCTTGCGCGGCGAAGAAAACCCCGACAGGGGTGGCAGCTTGACGGGCTGGGCACCCCGCACTGGAATGTTGGTGTAAGTCACCGTTCCATGGATGTCGACATACTTGTAAACCGCGGCACCGGCTGGCAGCGACAGTCCAAGGCACAGCAAGGCGAGCGTAAACCGGACAGGGAGCATGATCGGGCGAAGCATCGGGTCAAGTCGTGGGACGCCCCCATCTTAGTGCAAACCGGCGCGGCTCGTCACGGCCATTGGCCGGGGGACTCGAGAAAATAAGAAAAAAGTAACGGCACCGCAAGAAAAAACCCGCAAGGCGCGGGGCCGTTGCGGGTTTAACCTGCCGTCTGAACGGATCAGAGGCTGTAGTACATCGAGAATTCGACCGGGTGGGTCGTCATGCGGGTCAGGTTCACTTCCTGCATCTTCAGTTCGATGAACGCATCGATCCACTCGTTGGTGAACACACCGCCGCGGGTCAGGAATTCGCGATCCTTGTCCAGCGCATCCAAGGCTTCGTCCAGCGAGGCGCACACGGTCGGGATCAGCTTGTCCTCTTCCGGCGGCAGGTCGTACAGATTCTTGTCGGCCGGATCGCCCGGGTGAATCTTGTTCTGGATACCGTCCAGACCGGCCATCAGCAGCGCGGCGAACGCCAGGTACGGGTTGGCCAGCGGATCCGGGAAGCGCGCTTCGATGCGGCGCGCTTTCGGGCTCGCCACGTGCGGAATGCGGATCGAGGCTGAGCGGTTCTTGGCCGAGTAGGCGAGCTTCACCGGTGCTTCGTAGTGGGGAACCAGGCGTTTGTAGGAGTTGGTGCCCGGGTTGGTGATGGCGTTGAGCGCCTTGGCATGCTTGATGATGCCGCCGATGTAGTACAGCGCGGTCTCGGACAGGCCGGCATAACCGTCGCCGGCGAACAGGTTCTGCCCGTCTTTCCAGATGGACTGGTGAACGTGCATGCCGGAACCGTTGTCGCCCACGATGGGCTTGGGCATGAAGGTCGCCGTCTTGCCATAGCTGTGGGCGACGTTGTGCACCACATACTTGAGGATCTGGGTCCAGTCGCCGCGCTGAGTCAGTGTGCTAAAACGGGTACCGATTTCGTTCTGGCCGGCGGTCGCCACTTCGTGGTGGTGCACTTCGACCGGCACGCCCAGTTCTTCGAGAAGCAGTACCATGGCCGAGCGCAGATCCTGGGAGGAGTCGACCGGGGGAACCGGGAAGTAGCCGCCCTTGACCCCCGGACGGTGGCCCATGTTGCCGCCTTCGAATTCTTCCGCGGAAGCCCAGGCCGCTTCTTCGGCCTTGATCTTCACGAAGCAGCCGGACATGTCGGCGCCCCAGGTGACCGAATCGAAAATGAAGAACTCGGGTTCCGGGCCGAAGTAGGCGGTGTCGCCGATTCCGCTGGCTTTGAGGTAGGCTTCGGCGCGCTTGGCGATGGAGCGCGGACAGCGATCGTAGCCCTTGCCGTCGGCCGGGTCGATCACGTCGCAGGTCATGAATACGGTCGGTTCATCAAAGAACGGATCGATCTTGGCGGATGCCGGATCCGGCATCAGGAGCATGTCGGACGCCTGAATGCCCTTCCAGCCCGCGATGGAGGAGCCATCGAAGGCGTGGCCGTGTTCGAACCATTCTTCGCCGTCCTCCAGGACGATGCGTGCGGGAATGGACACGTGCTGTTCCTTGCCTCGGGTATCCGTGAAGCGCAGGTCAACGAATTTTACGTCGTTGTCCTTGATCAGTTTCAGTACGTCTGCAACCGCCATAGTGTTCTCCTAAAATTTAAGGCTAAGTGCATCGATGAGGAAATGCCGTAACTTGCACTACCCCGGGCTTAAGCAGGAATCGTGCCATAATCGCGCGCTGCCTGAAGTCATTGTGTCACAAGGCGATGTGCAGCGTCACCCGTCCTCGCGTGAACCGCGTTGGTGCGAGCCAAAATGATGTGCACCATAATGGTGCTATTGTGCGGTAAGCCTGTTCCGACTGGTTCTGCATGGTATTTTTATATGTGGCATGATGTAGGTATCAAACAACAAAAGCGAATCTGCATTCGCGTGGAGCGTACCATGAGTCATGTCAACGAGATTCTCAAACGCGCCCATGAACGGGGCCTGCAGGAGGGCGTGGCCTACGCCGGTGTGCTGACCCCGCAGGAAGCCTGCTTTCTGGCCGGCCATATGGAGTCGGCCAGGATCGTGGATGTGCGCAGTGCTGCGGAATGGCAGTTTGTCGGCGTGGTGCCCGATGCGGTGCGCATCGAACTGAAAACCTGGCCCGGCATGCAGCCCAATCCCAATTTCGACGCGCAGCTCACCCATCAGGTGGACAAGGAAGCGGTTGTCATGTTCTTGTGCCGTACCGGCGGCCGTTCGGACGAGGCCGCATCCCGGGCGTCCGCGCTGGGGTTCACCGCGGCTTTCAATATTCAGGAAGGCTTTGAAGGCCGCCCTGACGGCGAACAGCACCGGGGCACGGTTGACGGCTGGAAAGCGCGCGGATTGCCGTGGGTGCAGCCTTGATGGCGGCTATTGAAGTTTCCGGCGGTTCGCGGCAAAGTGTTGCCTGACTCTAAACTCGCGGCGGGACCGGCATGAACCGGTTCTGTGCCTGCCGGAACCTGAAAGCTGAACATGACTGACCGTTACGCCGTTATCGGCAATCCCGTTGCCCATAGCCAGTCGCCGATGATCCATGCCGAATTTGCCCGCGCCGGCGGGGACGACATCCGCTACGAGAAGCTGTTTGCCGAGCTTGACCGTTTTCGCGATGTGGTCGGGGCTTTCGTCAAGACGGGGGGCTCGGGCCTGAATGTGACCCTGCCCTTCAAAAGCGAGGCGTTCCGGATGTCGGACGAACTTACCGAACGGGCGAGCGCGGCCGAGGCGGTCAACACGCTGACTTTCCGGGACGGCAAGGTATACGGCGACAATACCGACGGCATCGGTCTGGTGCGGGACATCGTCGACAATATGGACGTGTCCATCGCCGGCAAGAAAGTGTTGATCCTTGGCGCCGGTGGCGCGGTTCGCGGGGTTCTCGAGCCACTGCTCGCTGAAAAGCCCGCCGCGCTGACCATCGCCAACCGCACGCTGATCAAGGCCGAGGCGCTGGCGCATCACTTCGCGCCATGGGGCGAATGCCGAGCGGTCGGTTATGGCGAACTGGCCGGGCAAGGGTTCGACATCGTCATCAATGCCACTTCCACAAGCCTGAACAACGAGTTGCCGCCGATCCCGGAAGGGCTGTTCAATGCCCGCACGCTGGCTTACGACATGGTGTACAGCAAGGGGCTGACGCCGTTCCTGCGCCGGGCGCAGTCCGAGAACGCGGGAATGCTGGCCGATGGGTTGGGGATGCTGGTCGAGCAGGCGGCCGAATCCTACTTCATCTGGCGCGGCAAAAAGCCCGATACCCGCAAGGTGACCCACATGCTACGCGATCTGTTGTCCTGAATGATGCGTCTCATCTCCCGTTTGCTGGCGGTCCTGGTGGCCGCCTTTATGCTGTATAACCTGTGGATCTTCGCCCATGTGCTTTACTGGCGCAGCCACAACCCGTCGGCCAGCGCGTTCATGAACGAGCAATTGGCGCGTCTGCAGGAGGACGACCCCGAGGCCGAATTGCGGCAGAAGTGGGTGGCTTACGAATCCATCTCGCCGAATCTCAAGCGCGCGCTGATCGCGTCGGAGGATGCCCGTTTCGTCGACCATGTCGGCTTCGACTGGGACGGCATGGAAGCCGCCTTCGAAAAGAACCTCAAGCAGGGCAAGATCGTGGCCGGCGGCTCGACCATCAGCCAGCAGTTGGCCAAGAATCTGTTTCTGTCCAGCCGCAAGACTCCGTGGCGCAAGCTGGAAGAGGCGCTGATCACGGTCATGCTGGAAACCATGATGGAAAAGCGCCGTATCTTCGAGATTTACCTTAACGTGATCGAGTGGGGCAACGGCGTGTTCGGCGCCGAGGCCGCCGCGCGTCATTACTTCCGTACGAGCGCGGCGCGCCTGTCACCGTCGCAGGCCGCGAAACTGGCCGCCATGGTGCCCAATCCGCGTTACTACGACGAGCACCGCAATGCACCCGGGCTTGGCCGCAAGACCCGCATCATCCAGCGACGCATGCCGCTGGTGGAATTGCCCTGACCCGCAAGGAACTCCCATGCTGACCCTGGACGGCGCCCTCGGGCGCTACCCTCTGCCACGTCTCGAGGCGCGCATGCTCTTGATGCATGCCATGCCCGGCCTCACCCATGCCCATATTGTCGGCCATGGCGAGGAGGTCTTGCCGCCCGAGGCCGAAGTCCGTTTTGCCGGACTTGCCGGCCGCCGCCTGGCCGGAGAACCGATGGCCTATCTCATTGGCGTGCGGGAGTTTTTCGGGAGGGATTTCCGGGTGACGCCCGATGTCCTGATTCCGCGGCCGGATACTGAAATTCTGGTCGAGGCCGCGCTGGAGCGTGCCAAGGCTGGCGGCCGGGTGGTGGACCTGGGAACGGGCAGCGGCGCGATAGCGGTCACGCTGGCCCTGGAGGGGGACAATCTCGATGTTTGGGCGGTGGATGTCTCCGCCGCTGCTCTTAGCGTGGCGCGTGGCAATGCGGCCACGCTGGAGGCTCGTGTGCATTTTGTCGAAGGCAGCTGGTATGACGGCTTGCCGGCCGACGCATGTTTCGACATCATCGTGTCGAATCCTCCTTATATCGCACATGACGATCACCATTTGCAGGAAGGCGATGTCGCGCGGGAGCCGCGCCTCGCACTGACCGACGGCGCGGACGGACTACGCTGTCTGGCCGAGATCGCGCAAGGCGCGCGCGCGCGTCTGGCGCCGGATGGCTGGTTGCTGGTGGAACACGGCTTTGATCAGGGGGAGGGATGCCGCGCGCTGTTCGTGGCGGCGGGACTCAGGGATGTCGTCACCCTGAAGGACCTGGCCGGCCATGACAGGGTGACGCTTGGGCGCTCAGGCTAGTTGCCGCGCTCAGTGGTGATGGCCGTGGGCGCCGTGCGCATGGCCATGGCTGACTTCCTCCTGACTGGCCGCGCGAACTTCGGTCACCTTGGCGGCAAAACGCACGGCCTTGCCTGCCAGGGGATGGTTGCCGTCGACGACCACTTTATCGCCTTCGATATTCGTCACGGTGAACAGGATGATGTCGCCGGTTTCCGGGTCATCGGCTTCGAACATCATGCCGACGGCCACTTCTTCCGGGAAAATGTCCTTGGGCTCGACGCGGACCAGCTCTTCTTCGCGGTCGCCGAAGGCATCGTCCGGCTGCATCGTGACATCGATGCTGTCTCCGGCCGATTTGCCGTGCAGGGCTTCTTCGACCATCGGGAAGATCCCGTCGTAGCCACCGTGCAGGTAGCTGATCGGCTCTTCCGTTTTGTCGATGAGGTTGTTGTCGCTGTCGAACATTTCGTAATGAATGGTGACGACAGTATCTTTGACGATTTGCATGGATGTCTTCCGAAGAGGGATCAATTAACGCTTGACAGGATCGGGTCCGATGGCGACCCTTGCCGCCCGCAAGCGGGGCGCACGGTCTGTGCGCTGGATCCTATTGTAAACCATTGTCGCAATGAAAAACCGGGTACGCACCGTTATGACACCTCATCCACTGCTGGGCGGGCTGACGCCTGCCGAATTCCTGCGCGATTACTGGCAGAAAAAGCCGTTGCTCATCCGCGGCGCCATGACCGATGTCGGACCGCACATCGATCGCGACTGGCTGTTCCGTCTTGCCGGGGAGCAAGACGTCGAGTCTCGCCTGATCGAGCGGCAAGGGGAGCGCTGGAAGCTCGAACGGGGGCCGTTCCGCGCCTCGCGTTTCAAACGGCTGCCCGAAACCGACTGGACGGTGCTCGTGCAGTCGGTCAATCACCACGTGCCTCACATCGACCGCATTCTCTGGCAATTCGATTTCATCCCCTACGCGCGGCTGGACGACCTGATGATCAGTTTTGCCCCGCCCGGAGGAACGGTCGGGCCGCATTTCGATTCCTACGATGTGTTTTTGCTGCAGGTTGGCGGAAAAAAACGCTGGCAGATCTCCTCGCAGGACGATACGCGTCTGGTGGAGGGCGCGCCGCTCAGGATCCTGGAAAACTTCGATGCCGAGGAAACCTTCGATCTCGAGCACGGGGACATGCTGTACCTGCCCCCCCGCTATGCGCACTACGGCGTCGCTCAGGAGCCGGGCATGACCTATTCCATCGGCTTTCGGGCTCCCACCGCCCAGGAGCTGGCCGGCCAGTTTCTCGTGCACCTGCAAGACCGGATCGAGCTTGAGGGCATGTACGCCGATCCCGATCTGACCGTATCGCCGGAACCTGCGCGCCTGCGTGGCGACATGGTGGAGAAAGTGAGTGCGATGCTGCGCAAGATCACCTGGAACGACGACACCATTGCGGATTTTCTGGGGCATTATCTGACAGAGCCGAAGGCACACGTGTTTTACGATCCGCCGGAAGAGCCGATGGATCGTGACACTTTTGCAACGTATTGCGGGGAAAATGCTCTTGTTCTTGACCCTCGCAGCTTGATCCTCTACACCAATGACATGCTGTATTGCAATGGGGAACAACTGGAGATTGACCGCAAGGATGTTGGTCTCTGGCAACAGTTCGCCAATGCCCGCCGGCTGGTGTGTCCGGCGTTCAGCGAGGAGACGCTTGATCTGTTGTACGACGGATACGTGTCGGGTTATTGGCTTTTTGAGTCATCTGTAGCACAATAACCACAAAATCTGATCGTAACTGCGCAGGATGGTAGTTCGAAAACGCAGACACGGCATTTCGGAGCGTGAATTTCACCGATCTGCTGCTTTGCAACAGGTAAAGGCCGCTCGCGTTGCATTTTTGAGCGTTTCAACCCTATGCAGTCTTTTTTTTCGTGCTACAATTTGCGCACTGAAAGATTTTCAGCCGTTCCCATCTGTTTTAAGATGGCTGCGATTAAACTGACGTCTTGTTCAACTTATCTTCAAAGGTAAAGAAAAAATGAAACAGTCGCTCCTCGTTGCTGCCCTGCTGGCTGTAGCCCTGTCCGCTTGCGGTAAAAAAGAAGAAGCTCCGGCTGCTGACGCTTCCGCTCCGGCCGTTGAGGCTTCCGCTCCGGCTGCTGCTTCCGCTCCGGCTGCTGACGCTTCCGCTCCGGCTGCTGACGCTTCCGCTCCGGCTGCTGACGCTTCCGCTGCCAAGTAATTGGTACGAGTGGTGTGAAAAAACCGGTCCTTCGGGCCGGTTTTTTTATTGCCTGAAAACCGCCTTCGGTTCGTTTTCGGGCACAAAAAAAACCGCCAGCTTCGGGCTGGCGGTTTTGTTTTGTCTGCGACGGCTTACTGCAGTTCGGTGGCAAGACGCGACAGCGCGGTTTTGGCGAACTCGTTCGAGACGGGCTTGCCGTCCTTGTCACTGATGCGCAGGGTCGTCGTTCCGGGAGCCGTTTCCTTGACCTCGACCAGCAGATCGTTGTCCGGGAGCTTCGCGGGCGACGCATCGTCGCTCTTCCAGAAAGCGAGGCTGGACCAGAAGCCGCCGCCAGACGACGAGCTCTTGGCATCCGTTTCGCCCTTGGCGGGCTTCACGTAGTAGATGCCCTTGGAACGGTCGCGGTCATTGACCACAAGACCGACGCGATCGAGAGCCAGGCCGACACGGCGCCATGCGCGGTCGAAACCGTCGTTGATGGTCAGCACGCCATTGGCGATCGGCAGCGTGGTCGGCTCCTTGGCCGCGATGGTTTTCTTCACCGATTCGCGCGCCTGTTCTTCGGTCATGCCCAGACGCACCATGAAGCGGGACAGCAGTTCGGCTTCGAGGCCCGGGTCGACGGGGCGCGGTTGCCAGCGGGTTTCTCCCTTGGTGTCGTTGGTGTAGACCTCGATCATGCCGCGGTGAGAGAAGTAGACTTCGGAGCCCTGAGCGGTTTTTTCCAGGCGGATGCGGAACTTGTCGCGCTCGCCGGTGGAGTAGGCCGAGCCGAGGCCGACCTTCTCGAGGAAGTTGCGCAGCATGTCCTGCGGCAGCTTGGCGCGGTTTTCCGCCCAGTCGGTTTCCATCACGCCGACGTCCGGATCTTCCTTGCCGATCACGAAGCCGTTGTCCTGCCAGAAGGCCTTGAGCACCGGCCACAGTTCGGCGGGCGTCTTGCCGTCCACGACCAGCCAGCGTTCGGTGCCGGCGCGTTCCAGGCGCATCTTGTCGGTCTTGGCCGTATCCGCGGCGGCGGCGACCTGCTGGCCCGCGGCATTGGCGGCGCCGGCCGCAACGGCCGGAATGGAGTACTTGTCCTGGATTTGCGGACGCGTCAGATCGGGGGGGATCTCCAGGGACTGGGTGGTGCGGGGGGTCGTCGACTGGTAATCGATTTTCTTGTCTGCCGAGTTGGTGGTGCTGCAACCGGCGACCAGGCCGGTGGCCAGCAGAATCGCGGCTGGCGCGGTTCGTTTCATGCTTGCTCCCATCATGCGGGGTTAGATAAGTTCAGCCTGGCGCATGGCCGCTTCCAGGGGCGGCACGCTCGCGTCGGACAGGGTGGTAAGGGGTAACCGGATGCCGCCGCGGATCAGTCCCATCCGCTGAAGAACCCATTTGGCCGGTATCGGGTTGCTTTCGATGAAAAGCTCGCTGTGCAAGCCCTGCAGCGAATCGTTGATTTTCCGCGCCTCGACGGCGTCGCCGGCAAGCGCCGCGCGGCACAGGCGGCTCATCGCGCCCGGTGCCACATTGGCGGTCACGGAGATGACGCCATGTCCGCCGCACAGCATGAACGCCATGCCTGTCGCATCGTCGCCGGAGTAAAGCGCGAAGCCCGCCGGCGCGCGGCGGATCAGGTCACAGGCGCGGCCGATATTGCCGGTGGCGTCCTTCAGACCGACGACATTGGGGATGGCGGCAAGACGCAATGCCGTGTCGTTGCTCATGTCCGCCACGGTGCGGCCCGGGACATTATAAAGGATGACGGGAATGTCCACGGCTTCGGCGACGGCGCGAAAGTGCTGGTACATGCCCTCCTGGGTCGGCTTGTTGTAGTAGGGCACGACCGAGAGCACCTGGGCGACGCCAAGCCGCGCCGCCTCGCAGGTCAGTTCGATGGCTTCCACCGTCGAGTTCGCGCCGGTGCCGGCGATGACCGGAACCCGGTTCTTCGCCTGCTCGACAACGGCTCCGATGACGGCAAGGTGTTCCTCGACCGGCAAGGTGGCGGATTCGCCGGTGGTGCCGACGGCCACGAGGCCGTCCGTGCCGTTGTCGACATGAAAATCCACCAGGCGTCTGAGCGATTCATAGTCGACCTTGCCATCCTCGAACATCGGAGTGACCAGGGCGACCAGGCTACCTTTGAGCATAGTAGAGCCTATTTCGTGGGCATTTATGGATAGTGGTCGATTGTAGCGGAATTCCCCGGATAGACAAATGGGGACCAACCTTTCTTTGCAAACGTCCGGGTTGTGCCGTTGTTGTGCTAGAATTGCACGTTTTTCTGATACTTACAGCTATCGGCTGAAGGATCCCACGCGTGATTACGACTCAGAACATTACCATGCAGTTTGGCGCCAAACCTCTTTTCGAGAAGGTTTCGGTGAAATTCGGCGAGGGCAACCGTTACGGCCTGATCGGTGCCAACGGTAGCGGCAAGTCCACCTTCATGAAAATTCTCGGCGGCGACCTCGAGGCGACAGGCGGCGAAGTGGCCATCGAAAACGGCCTGCGTCTTGGCAAGCTGCGCCAGGACCAGTTCGCCTACGAAGATCAGCGCGTTCTCGACGTGGTGCTGATGGGCCATACCGAAATGTGGTCGGCGATGAGCGAGCGCGATGCCATCTACGCCAACCTCGAAGCGACCGAGGACGACTACATGCGCGCCGCCGAACTCGAGGCCAAGTTCGCCGAGTACGGCGGCTACACGGCCGAGGCCCGCGCCGGCGAGCTGCTGATGGGGGTCGGCATCGGCACCGAGCTGCACAACGGTCCGATGAGCGAAGTGGCGCCCGGCTTCAAGCTGCGCGTGCTGCTGGCCCAGGCGCTGTTCTCCGATCCGGATGTCCTGCTGCTCGACGAGCCGACCAACAACCTGGACATCAACACCATCCGCTGGCTCGAGCACGTGCTCAACGAGCGCAACTCGACGATGATCATCATCTCGCACGACCGGCACTTCCTCAACTCGGTGTGCACGCACATGGCGGACCTGGACTACAACACCATCCGCATCTACCCGGGCAACTACGACGATTACATGATCGCCTCGGCCCAGGCGCGCGAACGCCAGCTGTCGGCCAATGCCAAGGCCAAGGAACGCATTCAGGAGCTGCACGAGTTCGTGGCCCGCTTCTCGGCCAACAAGTCCAAGGCCCGCCAGGCCACCTCGCGCCTCAAGCAGGTGGACAAGCTCAAGTCCGAGATGATCGAGGTCAAGCCATCCTCGCGCCAGAACCCGTTCATCCGCTTCGAAGTGGACGACCGCATGAAGCTGCACCGTCAGGCGGTGGAGATCCAGGGGCTGGCCAAATCCTTCGACAAGGCGCTGTTCCGCGACGTCGACCTGATTCTCGAGGCCGGACAGCGCATCGCCATCATCGGACCGAACGGCGCCGGCAAATCGACGCTGGTCAAGCTGCTGGCCGGCGCGTATGACCCCGCCTACGCCGAAGGCGTAACGCCGGACGCGGGGCTGATCAAGTGGGCGGAGAAGGCCCAGGTCGGTTATTACGCTCAGGATCACGAGAAGGACTTCGATTCGGACGCGACCCTGACCGAGTGGATGCGCGAGTGGGGGCAGGAAGGCGACGACGAGCAGGTCATCCGCGGCACCCTGGGACGCCTGCTGTTCTCCGGCGACGAAGTGGGCAAGCCCGTGCGCGTGCTCTCCGGCGGCGAGAAGGGGCGCATGCTCTACGGCAAGCTCATCCTGACGCGTCCGAACGTGCTGATCATGGACGAACCGACCAACCACATGGACATGGAGTCGATCGAATCGCTGAACATGGCGCTCGAACAGTTCAAGGGCACGCTGATCTTCGTATCGCACGACCGGCAGTTCGTCAGTTCTTTGGCCACCCAGATCCTGGAACTGGACGGCAAGGGCGGCTACGAGCATTACACCGGCAACTACGAGGACTACCTGGCGAGCAAGGGGCTGGAATAAACCCCGGCGGTTGTCCGTCAGCGAAAAAAGGAGGCGTCTGCCTCCTTTTTTCATTGATGCGGGACGATTAAGATTGCCTTAAGAAACCCTGTTCATGATAAGGTCATCTTCATCCCACAACAAGGCAATACCATGCTGAAAAACTCTCAAAACAGTTACGGACGCGTGGCGCGTCTGCTGCACTGGCTTTCCGCGCTGGCGGTCATCGCCGCGCTGGTTTTCATTGAAATGAAAGACCTGTTTCCCAAGGGCACGCCGATGCGCGATTTCATGAAAGCCGGTCACTTCCAGGCCGGAGTGACGGTGCTCTTGCTCGTGTTGCCGCGTCTTGCCTGGCGCTTCGCCAATCCGCTGCCGCGCATCACTCCTGCGCCGGACAAGCGGATCGCGCTGGCCTCTCACGCCGCTCATTGGGCCTTGTACGCCCTGATGCTGGCCCTGCCGTTGCTGGGCATTATCGCCCTGCAGAATTTCGGGCGCGAGATTTCGTACTTCGGCATTACCCTGCCGACGCTCGTATCGGTCAGCGAAGACGCCGCCGGCAATCTGATGGATCTGCACGAGACGTTGGGCAACCTGATCATGTGGCTGGCCATCGCGCATGCCGTCGCCGCGTTCTGGCACCACTTCTCGGTGAAGGACGATACCCTGACGCGCTTGACCGGACCGCTGCGCTGAATTCAGGCGAATCCGCGCTGCCATGCGACGGCCAGCGTCATCGCGCCGGCCATGGCGGCCAGACCCCGCAGCGTATGGTCGCACGCGAGCAGAACCGCCTGCCGGGCGATCTCCTCCGCGATCCGGGCCAGAGCGGGCATGTCTGCGGTCAGGCCAGCCCGGGCCAGCGCCCCATCGTCCAGCCCGCGGATCAGCGCGTGCCTTGCCTGCGCTTCATAATCCTGCATCTGCAGACAGGCGAAGCCGGTGCCGACGGCGCCGGCCAGTTCCCGCAGCATGTTTTTCAACTGGTAGGCATGGGCATAGTCCGCGGCGCCGAGATCCAGATAGGTCAGCGCGCCTATCTGGAACACGGACAGCACCGGCACCAGTCCGTGCAGGAGAATGGCCGGCATCAGCGCGGCCAGATCCGCGCCCGGCATGGCCGAGCGCGCAAGCCACCAGGCCGAGGCGCTGAGCGTGAGCCATCCGGCGACCAGCAACGCCCTGCGGTTCGCGAGCCAGCGGCTGTAAGCGAGATACAGCTGCGAAGCGCCGACGGTGATCAGTCCGCCGAGCGTGAATACCATGGCGCTGGTGGCAAAATCGAACCCCAGTCCGCGCATCAATAAGGCGGCCAACACGGCCGACCAGACTCCGCTGAACAGATAGTACGCGGTATAGAGTGCCAGCCCCGTCAGATAGCGGCGGCCCGCCAGCCTGCCCAGATCCAGCCAGGGGTGGCGGTGTCCGAGCAGCCGCACTCCCGCATACGCGATCGACAGCAGTCCCGTGACGAGCCAGCCGGCCAACGCCGGTTCCGCCGCGAAGCGCAGCAGACGCACGTCCTCCAGAACATGCAGCACCATCAGTGACCCCACTCCCAGTGCCAGTACGGCCGCCCAATCGAGCGAGCCGGCTTCGAGCCGTGTCGGCGTGCCGCTGTGCCGGGGATAGACGAGGTGAACCAGCAGCATCAGGCAGGGGGCGTACGCCGCCTGGAGCAGGAAGATCGCCTGCCAGCCGACATGTTCGGCCAGCAAGGCGGAGAGCCATGGCGAGAGCGCCGACAGGGCAAAGCAGCCGCCAAGAAACCCCCTCATCAATCGCTTGCGCTCATCGGGACGCGAGACGAGCTGCAGGAGAATGCGCGATGCGGAAAACAGTCCGCCGCCTCCCAGTCCCTGCAGTCCGCGCGCCACCGAAAGCGCCGTGATGGAATCCGCCAGCGCGCATGCCAGGCTGCCCAGCATGAAGACCCGCAGCGCCCACTGGGTGTAGCGACGGTAACCGATGGCGGTGGCGATACGCCCGAGCAGGAGGTTGGCGACGATGGCGCCGCTGGCGAAGGCGCTCAGCGTCCAGAGGAATTCCTGCTGCGTCGCGCCGAGTCCGCCCTGGATGGCGCCGCCGGCGAATCCCATCATGCCGACCGCGACGAAATCCGCTCCGGTGACCAGGCCCAGGGTCAGTCCGAACAGATGCACTTGCCAGGGAGGGCATTCGGGATGGGCTCTCAATAAGACGGGGCGGGAAGGGGACGGCATGGCGAAACCCGGGAAATTGGTCAGGCGAAAACAGTAGCAGTCGCGTATTCTCGAATAAATAGCGAAAAATGAAAGCATTGTTCAATGTCGCGAACAAACGATTGGAACGATTGGTACCTTTTCTGTGTCGTGGCGCAAACCGGAGGGTTCACCCGTGCCGCCCAGCGCCTGGATTTGCCCAAGTCGTCGGTGAGCACCGCCATTTCCCGTCTTGAGACACGCCTCGGACTGCGCCTGATGGAGCGCAGCACGCGCGTCCAGCGCCTGACGGAAGCCGGGCAGCAGGTGCTGAGTGATGTGGCGCCGCTGTTCGCGCGTCTCGACGATGTGGCGGATCATCTCAAAGGGCGCATGGAGGCGCCGTTGACGGGCACCTTGCGCATCGCGTCGCCCTACGAGTTCGCGCATTTGCATGTGGGGCCCGTCGTGGTGGACGTGATGGCCGCCCATCCCGGTTTGCGTGTCGAGGTGGAGGTGATCTCCGGGCTCACCGATCCGGCGAGCGCCGGTTTTGATTTGAGTTTCGTGATGACCAGCGAACGGCTGCCCGATTCCGGGCAGATCGGCAAACGGCTCTATACGATCCCGCAGGGACTGTATGCCACGCCGGCGTTTCTGGCGGACCGGCCCGTTCCGGACTCTCCGGAGGAGCTGTCCGATTGGCCGCGTCTTGGGCATGCCGCTTCACTGCCATGGCGCTTGCGCCACGCGGATGGCCGCGAATGCGTGCTGCCGGGGCCGCTGCGACTGCAGACCGTCAATGCCAGTTTGCGGATGCGCGCAACGATGGCCGGCATCGGGGTGTGTCTGATGTCGCGCCGCTATGCGGCCGAAGCGGTGGACGCCGGCCTTTTGCGGGAGGTGTTGCCGAATTGGTCTCCCTGTCCGCTGCGAGCCTATGCCCTGATCCCCAATCGCACTTTGCTGCCGACCAAGACTCGTCTGCTGCTGGACGGGCTGGAGGAGCGTTTCGCTGGCGACGCGGGCGAGGGGCTGAGCGCCTTGTGGCCTCTCTAGAGCGGGCTGGCGGTGCGTGTCTAGAGCGATTGCTTTACCGAAGGGGATGCCTCGGGTATATTCACGGGATAAAATTATGCTGCATTGCAGCGATTGCGATGCAGCATCGATGAAAAATTCTGCTATAAAAACAAAAAACCCAATCAAAACAGGTAGTTGGTTTTGTGTCGTGGTGCTGTTCGACGACTCTGCGGGCTGCCTGCAACCTCACTGTAAGGAAGAATCATGCGCTTGAAAGGGAAAGTTTCCATTATCACGGGCGGAGCCAGCGGCATTGGCAAGGCGACGGCGGAGAAGTTCATTCGCGAAGGCGCGATCGTCGCCGTCTGCGACGTGAACATCGAGGCGGTCGGCGCGGTTGTCGAGGAGCTCAAGGGCCTGGGCGGCGAAGCGGTCGGTTACAAGGTCGATGTGACCTGCCGTGAGGAAATCGCCGCCATGGTGTCCGATCTGAAAACCCGTTTCGGACGCATCGACGTGCTGGTGAATAATGCCGGCATCGTGATGGACGCCCAGCTGATCAAAATGACCGAAGAGCAGTTCGACAAGGTGATCGATATCAATCTCAAGGGTGTCTACAACTGTGCCCGCGCGGTGGTCGACACCATGGTCGAGCAGGGGAGCGGCGTGATTCTCAACGCTTCCAGCGTTGTCGGTGTGTATGGCAATTTCGGCCAGACCAACTATGCCGCGACCAAGTTCGGCGTCATCGGCTTCGTCAAGACCTGGGCCAAGGAACTGGGCAAGAAGGGGATCCGCGCCAACGCCGTGTGCCCGGGGTTCGTCGCGACGCCGATTCTCAAGGCCATGCCGGAAAAAGTCATCCAGGCCATGGAGGAGCGCGTGCCGATGAAGCGCATGGCGCGCCCCGAAGAGATCGCCAATGTCTACGCCTTCCTCGCCTCCGACGAGGCAAGCTACATCAACGGCGCGGCCATCGAGGTGACCGGCGGCCTGACGCTCTGACGCGCGGGGCGGGAACACCGAAAAGGCGCCATGGCCCGAGGGCCGTGGCGCCTTTGTCTTTCGGTTTCCGGTTCAGTCGTCGTCCGAGCCGGCAAGCAGCGCGGATTCGACATCGCGCCGTTTCAGGTGCGGCGCGAACAGTTCGATGAAGGTGAAGGCGAAGCCGCGCAGATAGGCGTCTTTGCGAATGCCGATCTTGGTCGTGCTCGAATCGAACAGGTGGCCGGCGTCGAGCCTCGCCAGGCCGCTGTCGCGTTCGGGTTCGTACGCCATGCTGGCGATGATGCCGATGCCAAGGCCGAGTCCTACATAGGTTTTGATCACGTCGGTGTCGATCGCGGTCAGCACCACATTGGGCGTCAGCCCCGCTTCGGAGAACGCCTTGTTGATCTTGGAGCGGCCGGCGAACGCGAAATCGTAGGTGACGATCGGCCAGGCGGCGATGTCGGCAAGGGTAAGCGGGCGCTCGAGCCGGGTGAGCGGATGCTCGCGCGGCACCACCACGCTGCGGTTCCATTCGTAGCAGGGCAGCATCGCCAGTTCCTTGAAAAGGGCGATGCCTTCGGTGGCGATGGCGATGTCGGCCTCGCCACTGACCACCATTTCGCAGATCTGGGTCGGGCTGCCCTGCTTGATCGACAGTCGCACCTTCGGATAGCGGCGCACGAATTCGGTGATCGGCTGGGGCAGCGCGTAGCGCGCCTGGGTATGCGTGGTGGCGATGGTCAGCGAACCTTCTTCTTCCCGCGAGAACTCGTCGCCGACGCGCTTGAGGTTCTGCGCTTCGCGCAGGATGCGTTCGGAGATGCGCAGCACTTCCTTGCCCGGATCCGACACAGCGACCACGCGCTTGCCATTGCGGATGAACACCTGAATGCCCAGTTCATCTTCCAGGAGCCGGATCTGCTTGCTGATACCCGGCTGGGACGTGTGCAGTTTTTCAGCGGCCTCTGAGACATTGAGACCCTGCCTGGCGACTTCGACCAGGTAACGGAGTTGTTGCAGCTTCATGTTATTGGCGGCCTGAAATAATAAAACCAGAAGTAATTAAATACTAACACAATATTCTTTAGCTTTATAAAAGCCATTAGGTAGCATGATGCCTCAAGTCGATGATTTATAGGAGTGTCCGATGACACCGGAAGAACGATTTGCAGGAACCCGGGAGCGGCTCGCGTCGATCGCGGGCAGAGTGTCGCCGCTGGCGCTGGCCTGCAGTTTCGGCGCCGAGGATATGGTGTTGCTGGACATGGTGGCGGATCTTGGCTTGCCGATCGAGGTGTTCAGTCTGGATACCGGGCGCCTCCCCGCCGAAACCTACGAATTGATGCAAACGGTGCGCGAGCGGTATCCGGCCGTGACTGTGCGGTATTACTACCCGGACGCGGCCGCGTTGGGCGCCTGGGTGACCGAGCACGGTGTCAACGCGTTTTACCTCTCCATCGACCATCGCAAGTCCTGTTGCGCGATCCGCAAACTCGAACCGCTCGAACGGGCGCTCGCCGGCAAGGCCGGATGGATCACCGGTTTGCGGCGCGAGCAGTCGCCGACGCGGCAGGGCGTGCCGGAGGAAGAGACCGACGCCGGGCACGGTCTGCTCAAATTCAATCCGCTCGCCGACTGGAGCGAGGCCGAAGTGTGGACCTATGTCAAAACCCGCGACGTGCCGTTCAACGCGCTGCACGAGCGGCATTATCCGTCGATCGGCTGCGCGCCCTGTACGCGCGCGATCGCGGTGGGCGAGGATATCCGTGCCGGCCGGTGGTGGTGGGAAAACCCCGAGACCCGCGAGTGCGGGCTGCATCCCGCGCGCGCCGTGCGCAACGGAAGGAAATGAGTATGTACCGTTATAACGATATCGACCAGCGCATGGTCGACGAACGGGTCGCCCAGTTTCGCGATCAGACGGAGCGTTTTCTGGCAGGGGAGTTGAGCGACGAGGAATTCCGTCCCCTGCGGCTGATGAACGGACTGTATATTCAGCGCCACGCGCCGATGCTGCGTGTGGCCATTCCCTACGGCCATCTGCGCAGCGGACAACTGCGCGCGCTGGCCGCCGTTGCCCGGCGCTGGGATCGCGGCTACGGCCATTTCACCACGCGTCAGAACATCCAGTTCAACTGGCCCGCACTGGAAACCATCCCGGATATCCTCGCCGAACTGGCCAGGGTCGAGATGCACGCGATCCAGACATCCGGCAACTGCGTGCGCAATACCACGACCGATGCGTTCGCCGGCGTGGCGGCCGACGAACTCGCCGATCCGCGGCCCTGGTGCGAGATCATCCGCCAGTGGAGCACGCTGCATCCGGAATTCGCCTACCTGCCGCGCAAATTCAAGATCGCGGTTTCCGGCAGTCTCGAGGATCGAGCGGCCACCCGCGTGCACGATATCGGTTTGCAGATGGTGCGCGGTAACGCGGGGGAGACCGGTTTTCGGGTGCTGGTCGGCGGCGGACTCGGCCGAACCCCGGTGATCGGCGAAGTCATCCGCGAATTCTTGCCGGCGCGCCACCTGCTGACCTATCTGGATGCCGTGTTGCGTGTTTACAACCGTTACGGCCGCCGCGACAACAAGTACAAGGCGCGTATCAAGATTCTCGTCAAGGCGATGACAGTGGAAGGATTCGCCGCCAAGGTGGATGAAGAGTGGCGTCACCTGATCGACGGTCCGTCGACACTGCGCGACGAGGACATCGCCCATTTCGCGCAGTTTTTCGAGGATCCCGACTATGCCGCGCGGCCGGGGCGAACCGGCGATTTCGCGCTCCGTCTGGCCGAAGACCGGGCCTTTGCCCGCTGGGTGGAGCGCAATACCCGGGGGCACAAGGTCGCGGGCTACCGTTCGGTCGTCCTTTCCCTGAAGAGTACCGGCTCCCCTCCCGGAGACATCCGCGCCGAACAGATGGAGGCGGCCGCGGACTGGGCCGACCGGTTCGGATTCGGCGAACTGCGTGTGTCGCACGAGCAGAACCTGATTCTGCCGGATGTCCGGGAAGCCGATCTGTACGAGTTATGGCAACTGGCGCGCGAGGCGGGGGTCGCCACCCCGAACATCGGTCTGTTGACCGATATCATCTGCTGCCCGGGCGGCGATTTCTGCTCCCTGGCGAACGCCAAGTCGATCCCGGTGGCCGAAGCGATCCAGCGCGCTTTCGACGACATGGACTACCTTCACGATCTGGGCGATATCGAGCTGAACATGTCCGGCTGCATGAATGCCTGCGGTCATCACCATATCGGCAACATCGGTATCCTCGGCGTCGACAAGAATGGCGAGGAATGGTACCAGATCACGCTTGGCGGGCAGCAAGGAGAGGCGGCGCGGCTTGGCAAGGTGATCGGGCCGTCGTTCGCCCGTGCCCGCGTGCCCGAGGTGATCGGCCGGATTCTGCAGGTGTATGTCGATGCGCGCGCGCAAGGCGAGCGCTTCGTGGAAACCGTGGAGCGGGTCGGCATCGCGCCGTTCAAGGAGAGTGTTTATGGCGCGCATCATTAAGGACGGGATGCTCATCGAGGATGACTGGGTGATCGTCAGGCCGGATGAAGAGGGCGGTCTTCGCATTCCCGATCATGGCAGGGCGGTCATGCCGCTCGCCGGTCTGGAGCGCGGCGCGCGCGTGCCGGCTGTCTGGCTCTCCCCATCGGATGACCCGGCGGACTATGGCGGCGACTGGAACGCGTTCTCCCTGGTCGCCGTGGACTTTCCCGCTTTCACGGACGGTCGGGGTTACAGCGTCGGGCGTTTGTTGCGCGAGCGATACAAATATGCCGGTGAGCTAAGGGCGATCGGCGATGTCTGGAAGGACCAACTGGAATTCCTCTGGCAGGTAGGCTTTAATGCATTTGAAATCAAGCACGGCAAACCGGTCGAAGAGGCTCTCGAGGCACTGGAAAGTTTCTCCGGGCACTATCAATCGACATGGCGACAGCCCGAACCACTGTTTCGTAGAGGCATCAAGTAAGCGATGATTGTTGCTTTTATGTTACACCTTGTGACGGTAAAACGCGGATTTAATGGTTTTTCCGCCACAACTTTGCATTTTTGCCTCACCCCTGTTGTTGACAGGGGGTTGCCGCATTTCTATAGTGCCGATTAACTGCATAGACACAGCTTGAGCATACACCCTGTTGTTTGCAGTAATCTTGTTAGTGCGTCTTTGCGCCTTTACGATCGCATGGATTCGTTTTGAAAAGAGGGAATAAAATGACTAAACAGCTGAAACTGAGCGCTCTGGTAGCCGCTCTGCTGGTTTCTGCAAGCGCCTTTGCTGCAAAGCCGGGCTACGTGGCCGACCAGACCACCGACGCCGTAACCCGCAACAACTTTGGCGAATGCTGGAAATCCACCTTCTTTGACAAGGCCAAAGACGGTCTGGTTGAATGTGGCGACAAGGAAGCGGCCAAGCCGGCTCCGGTGGCCAAGGCCGAGCCGAACATGGTAACCGTCAAGGAGAAGGTTGTTCTGTCCGCCAAGGTGCTGTTCGACTTCGACAAGTCGACCCTGAGCGCCAACGCCAAGAACGAACTGGATCCGCTGGTTGAGCGCCTGAAGGGCGACAAGAACCTGAAGGCTGTTGAAGTCGACGGTTACACCGACTTCATGGGCACCGACAAGTACAACATGGCCCTGTCGCAGCGCCGTGCCGATGCCGTGAAGAACTACTTCGTGGCCGCCGGTGTCGACGCCTCCAAGCTGACCTCCGTCGGCAAGGGCAAGGCAGAAGCCAAGATGACCGAAGAGTGCTCCGCCAAGTTCCCGAAATGGAAGAAGCTGAAGAAACAGCGCAACGCACTGAAGGCCTGCATCGAAGCCGACCGTCGCGTGGAACTGAACATCGACACCCGCAAGGAAGTCACCGTCGAGCAGCCGGCCAAGTAATTTTTACGGCCCGCGAAAAAAAGCCCTGCGTCAGCAGGGCTTTTTTCTTGTCGGCGCGCGCTGGACTGTCATGGCGCCGGGCGGCTAAAATCAACCGTTTCAGGATGTGACAGATAGGCGCCCGATGCGAGTTTATTTCGGAGATCCGACACGATTCGGATTGTCTCCTTGCGCGTTGACCATCGGTAATTTCGACGGGGTCCACATGGGGCACCAGAACATGCTGGCCCGCTTGCGGACCGAGGCGACCGCGCGCGGGCTGCCCGCGGCCCTCCTGACCTTCGAGCCGCATCCGCGCGAGTTCTTCGCGGGTGACAAGGCGCCGGCACGGTTGTCCACGCTGCGCGACAAATTGACGTTCCTTGCCGGTTTGAACTGGCTGGACTATGTTTTCGTATTCAGATTCAACCATGGCTTTTCCCGGATGCCGGCGGATGTTTTCGTCGACGAGGTGCTGGTACGCCAACTGAAGACCCGCTATCTGCTGATCGGCGACGATTTCCAGTTCGGCGCCGACCGGCGCGGCGATTTCTCCTTGCTGGCGGGGCATGGCGGTTTCGTGACCGAGGCCATGCCCTCCGTGCTGGTGGAGGGCGAGCGCGCCTCGAGCACGCTGGTGCGCGCCGCGCTGCGGGACGGAGACCTTGAGCGGGCCTGTTCCCTGCTGGGCGGCGACTACCGCATTTCCGGGCGGGTGATGCACGGCCGCAAGCTTGGACGCACGCTGGGGTTCCCGACGGCCAATGTCTACCTGCCTCACCGGCGCCCACCCCTGGAGGGGGTGTTCGTGGTCGAGGCCGATACGCCCTACGGCCGTCTCGGCGGCGTGGCGAGCCTTGGTTTGAATCCGACGGTCAGCCAGACCCGGCATCACAAGCTGGAAGTCCATCTGTTCGACTTCGCCGGTGATCTTTACGGGCGGCGGATCACAGTCCGTTTTTTGAAGAAGCTGCGTGACGAAGCGCGTTATGACGATTTGTCCGCATTGGTGGCGCAGATCCGCAAGGATGCGGCCGATGCGCGAACCTATTTGACCCAATTGCAGCGAGAGCAGGCATGAGTACCGATTATCGAAAGACAGTGAATCTTCTGGACACTCCGTTCCCCATGCGGGGTGACCTGGCCCGCCGCGAACCGGCCTGGGTCAAGAGCTGGCAGGAATCCCGCCGCTACGAAAAGCTGCGCAAAATCGCCGCCGGCCGTCCCAAGTTCATCCTGCACGACGGCCCGCCTTACGCCAACAACGACATTCACCTGGGCCATGCGGTCAACAAGGTGCTCAAGGACATCATCGTTCGCTCCAAGACGCTGGCAGGTTTCGATGCGCCTTACGTTCCGGGCTGGGATTGCCATGGCCTGCCCATCGAACTGATGGTGGAAAAGCTGCACGGCAAATCGATTCCCGCCGCGCGTTTTCGCGAACTGTGCCGCGAATACGCCGCCGAACAGGTCGCCCGCCAGAAAAAGGGCTTCATGCGCTTGGGCGTGCTCGGCGACTGGGACAACCCCTACCTGACCATGGACTACAAGACCGAAGCGGACATCGTGCGCACTCTCGGCAAGATCCATGACAACGGTTTCATGTTCAAGGGCGAGAAGCCCGTGCACTGGTGTATCGAATGCGGCTCGGCGCTCGCCGAGGCCGAAGTCGAGTACGAGGACAAGGTTTCGCCGGCCATCGATGTGGGCTTCTCCGTCGTCGACCCCGCCAAGCTCGCCGCGGCGTTCGGTCTTGCCGCGCCGGTCGCGGACGCGCGGGCCGTGATCTGGACCACCACGCCCTGGACCCTGCCCGCCAACCAGGCCGTCGCCGCCAACGCCGGGCTCGTTTACCGCTTGGTCGGCACGCCGCGCGGCGTGTTGCTTCTCGCCGCGGATCTGACCGAATCGGCGCTCAAGCGCTACGGTATCGAGGACGGCGTCACGATGCTTGGCGAGGCGCGCGGCGAGGCGCTCGAAGGGTTGATGCTCCGCCACCCCTTCCTGGACCGCGAGGTGCCGGTGATTCTTGGCGATCACGTGACGACCGACGCCGGTACCGGCCTCGTGCACACCGCGCCGGCGCATGGTCTGGAAGACTACCAGGCCGGGCTGGGTTACCGTCTGCCGATCGACAACCCGGTGGGGGATGACGGCCGCTACATTTCCACTGCGCCGGTATTCGCCGGCGTGTCGGTATGGGACGCCAATCCGCAGATCGTCGAACTGCTCGGGAAGACGGGCGCGCTGGTGCATCAGACGCGTCTCTCGCACAGCTACCCGCACTGCTGGCGCCACAAGACGCCGATCATTTTCCGGGCGACGGCCCAGTGGTTCATCGGCATGGACAAGGCGGGCAAGGACGGCGAGACGCTGCGCGCGCGCGCCAGCCGCGCCGTCGACGCCACCGAATTCTTCCCCTCCTGGGGGCGTTCGCGCCTGGAGGCGATGATCGGCAACCGTCCCGACTGGTGCGTGTCGCGCCAGCGCAATTGGGGCGTGCCGATGACCTTCTTCGTGCATCGCGAGACCGGCGAACTGCATCCGCGTTCGGCAGAGCTTCTCGAAGAGGTGGCGCTGCGCATCGAGCAGCGCGGCATCGAGGCCTGGTTCTCCCTTGACGCGCGCGAACTTCTGGGCGATGAGGCCGAGACGTACCGCAAGCTGACCGACACCCTCGACGTCTGGTTCGATTCGGGCTCCACGCATTTCGCGGTGCTCAAGGCGCGCCCGGAGCTCGCTTGGCCGGCCGACCTCTATCTGGAGGGTTCCGACCAGCACCGCGGCTGGTTCCAGTCGTCGCTGCTGACCGGCTGCGCGACGATCGGACGCGCGCCCTACAAGCAGCTGCTGACCCATGGTTTCACGGTGGACAGCCAGGGCTACAAGATGTCCAAGTCGCGCGGCAACGGCATCGCGCCGGACGAGATCTGCGGCACGCTGGGCGCCGACATCCTGCGCCTGTGGGTGGCGTCCGCCGACTACTCGGGCGACATGTCCCTGTCGCAGGAAATCCTCAAGCGCACCACCGAGAGCTACCGGCGTCTGCGCAATACCCTGCGCTTCCTCCTGGCCAACCTGTCGGACTTCGATCCGATCGAGCACGCCGTGCCGTTCGGCGACATGCTGGAGCTCGACCGTTACGCGACCTTGCGTGCCCGCCAATTGCAGGAGCAGGTCGCCGGCGAGCACTATGCGCGCTACGCCTTCCATCATGCGATGCAGGATATCGTGCTGTACTGCTCGGAGGATCTGGGTGCGTTCTACCTGGATATCCTGAAGGATCGGCTGTACACCACGCGCGCCGATTCGCGCGCCCGCCGTTCGGCGCAGACCGCGCTCTATCACATCACCCGCAGCCTGCTGTTGCTGCTGGCTCCGGTGCTGTGCTTCACGGCGGACGAGGCCTGGGCCGTGTTCACCCGCAGCGAGGAAGACTCCGCGCTGTTCCACACCCTGCACGAGTTCCCGTCGCTGACGGCGGAGGCCGAAACCGCCCTCGTCGCGAAGTGGGAAGCCATCCGCGCGCTGCGCGCCGAGGTGAACCGCGAAGTCGAGGTGCTGCGCGCGGCCGACAAGCTCGGTTCGTCCTTGCAGGCCGAGGTGGAGATCGAAGCCGCGGGGGATCTGCTCGCTTGGCTGCAGGGTCTGGGCGGCGATCTGAGGTTCGTGCTGATCGTCTCGGCCGTGACGGTGAAGGCCGGTGATGCGACCCGTATTACCGTGGCCGCGTCTTCGCATGCCAAGTGCGATCGGTGCTGGCACTATCGCGCCGATGTCGGCACGCACGCCGGCCATGGCGCCGTGTGCGGACGCTGTGTGGAGAACCTGGACGGCAAGGGCGAGGTGCGCGAACATGCCTGAGGCCGCTTCCTTGCGGCGTGCGTCGGGACGGGCCGTCTGGTTCGTCCTGGCGTTTGTCGTCATCGTGCTCGATCAACTGACCAAAGTGTGGGTCAACGGGAGTTTTCAGTACGGTGAAGTTCGTCCGGTGATCGACGGTGTATTCAATCTGACGCTTGCCTATAATCGTGGCGCGGCGTTCAGTTTTCTGGCCGACGCCGGTGGCTGGCAACGGCATTTCTTCACACTGTTCGCGCTTGGCGTATCCGGCTGGCTGGGCTGGCAGATCCTGCGCGGCGGGTTTTCCCGGCTGATGTGCTGCGCGGGCGCTTTCATCATCGGTGGCGCGCTGGGCAACATGGTCGATCGCCTGCTGCACGGACACGTGATCGACTTCATCCAGATTTATTACGGGAACTGGTACTACCCGGCCTTCAACGTCGCCGACTCGTTCATTTGTGTCGGCGCGGCGCTGATGGTGGTGGACAGTCTGAGAAAGGGCAAGGAGGGGGGATGAGCAAAACCGTCATGCTGGCGAATCCGCGCGGGTTCTGCGCCGGGGTCGATCGCGCCATCGCCATCGTTGAACGGGCCCTGGAGTTGTACGGCGCGCCCATCTATGTGCGGCACGAGGTGGTGCACAACCGCTTCGTGGTCGACGGCCTGAAAAGCAAGGGCGCCATTTTCATCGAGGATCTGGCGGATGTTCCGCGCGGCGCGACGCTGATCTACTCGGCCCACGGCGTGCCTCTTTCCGTCAGGGCGGAAGCCGAGGCGCTGGGGCTTACCGTGTACGACGCGACCTGTCCGCTGGTCACCAAGGTGCATGTCGAAGTCAAGCGCATGCACAAGGCGGGCATGGACATCATCATGATCGGCCATGCGGGACATCCCGAGGTCGAAGGCACAATGGGGCAGGCCGAGTCGGGCATGTATCTGGTCGAGTCGGTCGCCGATGTGGCCACGCTCGACGTGGCGCGTCCCGATGCGCTGGCGTATGTCTCGCAGACAACGCTGTCGGTGGATGAGACCCGTGACATCATCGCGGCCCTCAAGGTGCGTTTTCCGGCGATTTCCAGTCCGAAGAAGGACGATATCTGCTATGCGACCCAAAACCGCCAGGACGCGGTCAAGGAACTGGCGGCGCAGTGCGATGTGGTCATTGTCGTGGGATCGCCCAACAGCTCCAACTCCAATCGCTTGCGCGAAGTGGCGGCGTTGAGGGGAGTGGATGCCTATATGGTTGATAACGCGGACTTGCTCGACGAGGCCTGGTTCGCCGGCAAGCGCTCGGTGGGCGTGACCGCCGGCGCGTCGGCGCCCGAGGTGCTGGTCGAAGCGGTCGTCGAACGTATCCGTTCGTTCGGCGCCGGCGAGGTGACCGAATTGCCGGGCGTGGTGGAGAGCACGACGTTCGCCCTGCCTCCCGGCCTGCGGGAAAGCAAGACCCCGTAACGCGAGCGCAATCCCAACCGAAACGGCACCCTGGCGTGCCGTTTTTCATTGGGTTGCGCGAGCGGGGCGCGAATGCCAGATCAGGCTCACCGCCAATCCGATCAGACCGCCGAGAATCACGTCTTCCACCCGCATCATCCCGATCCCGACTCCTTCCTGCAGCGATGATGAGGCCAGCACGCACAGCGTACCACGCAGTCCGAAGGCCAGCGGGTAATGCTTGATCGTGTCGATGGAAACCCCGATCAGCAGGAGGCAAACACTGTAGAGCACCGGGCCGGCGGGCAGGACATGGGCGAGCACAATGCCGACGGGAACACCGGCGAGCACCCCGATCAGCCGGTCACGGTGTTTCCGGAGAGAGGTGGCCAGCTCCCCGGTCGAGACACTGGCCGATGACCAGATCACCCACTTTTCCGGTTCGATGTGACTGATCTTGACCCAACTGGCGGCCACAAGGACCGCGATGAAACGGATGATCGCAGCATCGCGGTATTGCCGGTACGCCCTCGTGTCGGGAGTCTGGCGGGCGAAGCAGCTGCGCCAGGTTTGTGCCGCGCCGTGGCGTTTGGCCAGCCGCCACGCGATCAGGGCGGGGGGAATGACCGCGGCGAGGTAGCCATGCCAGAACGCGGCATGGGGTGCGGCGCGGGACGCCAGTTCGCAGCCAAGATAGAACGCCGGCAAAAAGAGGTAGGTCGTGAAGGTGGCGGCGTTGGCCGAGCGCATGCCGATGCCGGACGACACGGAGGCGTAGCCCGCGCAAAGCAGCACAAAAACCGTCGCATGCGGTTCGGCAAGGATGAACAGCTCGATCGAGACGGCGATGAGCGTGGCCTGCCCCAGGACCCGTGCCACGGACGGGCCCAGGCGGTTGACCACGATCATCAAGTACACCGCGATGAATGCTTCCTTGAGCCAGACCGCCTCACCGGTCGCGAGGAACAGCAGAACGGCGGGCAGCATGCCAAGCACGGTCAGCCACAATCGCTCCCACTGGATCATCGGGTCCGGCAAAGAGAAGGCGAATCGCACGATGTGTCACGCCTGGCCGCGTATCCAGTCTTCCACGGTGGTGATGCTGGCCAGGTGGGACATCACCCCGGCGAGAGTCGCCGCATGGACGGCATCGCTGGCGGTCGCGCACGCATCGCCCAGCACCGTAACCCGGTAGTCGCGATCATGGGCGTCGCGGGCGGCCGATTCCACGGCGTGGTTGGTCGAGACGCCGGCGAGCACCAGATGCGAGATCCCGCGGGCCCTGAGCAGAGTTTCCAGTTGGGTGTTGTAGAACACGCCGATGCGCGATTTGACGATGACGAAATCTTCGTCGCGCACATCGAGCCCCGCGAGAAACTCGGTGCCCCAGTCGCCCAGCTTGAGGACGCCGTAGTCGGGCGCTTTGCCGAATACCGGCGAGTGCGCCGGGCAATTGGCGTAGTTGGGCTGGAAACCGACTTTGACATGAGCGATCGGGATGCCCAGTTGGCGGGCATGGGCAATCGCCATATTGGCCTTGTCGATAACGTGGTGGCGCGCAACCATCTCCGCGCAATTGGGGATTTTGCCGTCCGCATGACAAATATCGTTGATGTAATCGATCGTCAGTAACAGGGTATCGTGATGGGCCATGTGTTGTTCTCCTGATTGAGGGCGGGACCTGTCCGGCGTCGTAGCCGGAATTGCAGTGTAGATCAGCCCTGTATTGCCTGCTCCGGTGGCTTTGGGCATGATGGACCGTTCGATGAAACGATCTGAAAGCGAGTGACGCCAATGATGGACCGCACAGCGTTTCCCGACCATCGGACACTTCCCAACGTCGCCGTGCGCCGGGCCGGGCACGAGGATTTTCCGTCGGTGGTCCGGCTCTACGAGGAATGGGGCTACGGCGGCACCTACACCCCCTCCGACATGATCTGGCTCGCCGAAGCGGGCGCCGGGCCGGTCGGGGTCGTCCGCCTTGTCCATGAGGAGGGCACGGTTGTTCTTCGGGGCATGTTCGTGACGGCCGCATGGCGCAACAACGGCATCGCCGGCCGCCTGCTGGAGGCGGCGACCCGCGAGCTTGACGAGCCGTGCTGGTGCATTCCCTTTGCGTATCTCGAACCGTTTTACGCGCGTTTCGGTTTCGTCGCCGCCACCGAAACCGAGGCTCCCTCTTTTCTGGTCGAACGACTGGGCCGTTACCGCTGGACCGGGCGGGATTACCGCATCATGCGCCGTAGCGGTTCGTAAGCCAGGTTGTTATCGGCGGGGCTTGAAAAGTCTGGAGGCGTCCCTATCTGATGGCTATTGTCGTCAACCCTTCAGACTTATCCGCAAATCATGAGCGCACAGAAAGAAACACTGGGATTTCAAACCGAAGTCAAACA
The DNA here is from genome assembly GCF_018802605.1 of Paludibacterium paludis. Classification (NCBI taxonomy): domain Bacteria; kingdom Pseudomonadati; phylum Pseudomonadota; class Betaproteobacteria; order Neisseriales; family Chromobacteriaceae; genus Paludibacterium; species Paludibacterium paludis. The sequence continues at coordinate 975,029 of NZ_CP069161.1, forward strand.
GCTGCTTCACCTGATGATCCACTCCTTGTACTCGAACAAGGAAATCTTCCTGAGGGAATTGGTATCCAACGCTTCCGACGCCGCGGACAAGCTGCGCTTCGAAGCGATCGCCCATCCCGCCTTGCTGGAGAACGATCCCGAATTGACCATTCGCGTCGAATTCGACAAGGAAGCGCGCACGCTGACCATTCGCGATAATGGCATCGGCATGTCGCGCGAGGAAGTCATCGATCATCTGGGGACCATCGCCAAATCCGGCACCCGCGCGTTCCTCGACTCGCTGACCGGCGATGATCGCAAGGATGCCAACCTGATCGGCCAGTTCGGCGTCGGTTTCTACTCGGCCTTCATGGTGGCCGACAAGGTCACCGTCACCACTCGCCGCGCGGGAGCCGATACGGCCGAAGGCGTGCGCTGGGAATCCAGCGGCGCCGGTGACTACACCATTGAAAACATCGTGAAACCCTCGCGCGGCACGGATATCGTCCTGCACCTGAAAGACGGGGAAGACGAGTTCCTCGACGGATGGCGCCTGCGTCACATCATCCGTACCTACTCCGATCATATCTCCCTGCCGATCATGATGCGCGCGCCGGCCAAGCACGACGACGACGGCAAGGAAATCGAATCGGACGAGATGGAGGCGGTCAACCAGGCCTCGGCCCTGTGGTCGCGCAGCAAGAATGAAATCAGCGACGAACAGTACCGCGAGTTCTACAAGCACGTTGCCCACGATTTCTCCGATCCGCTGGCCTGGAGCCACGCCCGCGTGGAGGGGCGCCAGGAGTACACCGAACTGTTGTACATCCCGTCCCGTGCGCCGTTCGACCTTTATGAACGCGAACGCAAGCAGGGCGTGAAACTCTATGTCCGCCGGGTGTTCATCATGGAGGACACCCAGAAGCTGATGCCGCAGTACCTGCGCTTCGTGCGCGGGGTGATCGACTCCAATGACCTGCCGCTGAACGTGTCGCGCGAAATCCTCCAGCAATCCCGCGATATCGATACCATCCGCGCCGGCTGCGTGAAGAAGGTGCTGTCGCTGCTGGAGGATCTGGCCGCCAACGATGCCGAAAAGTACGCGACTTTCTGGGATGCGTTCGGCCAAGTCCTGAAAGAGGGCGTGGGCGAAGACTTCGGCAACCAGGCGCGCATCGCCAAGCTGTTGCGTTTCACCTCGACGCTGTCGGACGGCGACGGACAGACGGTTTCCCTGGCCGATTACGTTTCCCGCATGAAAGAAGGTCAGGAAAAGATTTACTACATCACGGCCGAGTCGCTGTCGGCGGCGCGCAACAGTCCGCATCTTGAAGTGTTCAAGAAGAAGGGCGTGGAAGTCCTGCTGCTCACCGACCGCATCGACGAATGGGTGACCGGCAGCCTCAACGAATTCGAAGGCAAGGCGCTGCAATCGGTGGCCAAGGGCGCGCTGGATCTGGGCGCGCTGGAGGACGAGTCGGACAAGCAGGCGCAGGAAGCCGCCGAGGAAGCGGCGCGTCCGGTTGTCGAGCGCATCCGTAAGGCGCTGGAAGAGCGCGTGCGGGACGTTCGCGCCACGGCTCGCCTGACCGACAGCCCGGCATGCCTGGTGGTGGGCGAGCACGACATGAGCGCGAACCTGGAGCGCCTGCTCAAGTCCGTCGGCCAGAAAGTCGAAGGCAGCAAACCGACGCTCGAGATCAACCCCGAGCATGTGCTGGTGAAGCGCCTCGCGGACGAGCAGGACGAGTCGCGCGCCTCCGATCTTGCCCAGGTGCTCTATGACCAGGCTCTGCTGGCCGAGGGGGGCAAGCTGGAGGATCCAGCCGCCTTCGTCAAGCGCATCAATCGCCTGATGCTGGAATTGTCGGCCTGACGACTGTTCCGCTCCTCTCCGAAGCCGTCCGCCCTGAAAAGCGGACGGCTTTTTGTTTGTCTCCCGATCCGGGTTTCTCCGTACCTGTCACGCCATTTTTCACGATCGTTACTTAATTGAACCAATGGGTTCAGTTTTTCTTGACGTCATGCCTCGTTGAGATTATAACCGTACCGTTCAGTTTAGTTATGGTTGGTTTTTCATGAAACGCCCCGACTTCGCCGGTTTGCCGTCCCGGCATGCCTGCCTTGCCCTGCTGGTTTCCTGCGCGCTCGCCGGATGCGCCGCGCTGCCGGATCTGCCTGCGGCGGCCACTCCCCGTCAGGATCTGGCTTCCCCGAGACTGGAAAGCGGTACCGGCCAATGGGTTTCCGATCAATGGTGGCACGAGTATCAGGATCCCCAGCTGGATGCGCTGATCGAGGAAGCTCTGGCAGGCTCTCCCGATCTTGCCGCCGCCCGGGCCCGGCTGCTGGCCGCCGACGGGATGCTGCGTCAAAGCGGCGCGGCGCTGGAGCCGACGGCCGATATCGATGCGTCGGTCAGCCACACCAGACAAAGCTACAACAATGGCGCACCGGCCGCCTTCGTGCCGCACGGCTTCAACAACAGCGGGCGTCTGGCGCTGGATATCGGCTACCGGCTGGATGTGTTCGACCGCCATCGCGCGGCGCTCGCCGCGACCCGCTCGAACCGGGCAGCCGTTGCCGCCGAACTGGCCGAAGCCCGGCTGGTGCTGACCACCTCGGTGGCCTCGTCCTATGCCGAGCTCGCGCATCTGTACCGGCGCCGCGATACCGCCGCCGCAACACTGCGGATCCGGGAGCGGAGCGCCGGGATTTTCGCGTCGCGCCAAGCCGGCGGTCTGGAGACGCTGGCCAGCCTGCGAGTGGCCCAAAGCCGGTTGGAAACGGCCCGCGCCGAAGTGGCGATGGCGGACGAGGCCATCGGGCATCAGGCCACGGCGCTGGCCGCTTTGCTGGGCAAGGGGCCGGAGCGCGCGAGCGCGGTTACGCGCCCGGCCATGGATATCGGCCGTTTGCGCGAATTGCCGACCACCGTCGGCGCGAACCTGTTGGGACGCCGTCCGGATATCGTGGTTTCGCGTCTGCGTGTCGAGGCGGCCAGAGGGAGGGTCGATGAAGCTCATGCGGCGTTTTACCCGGACATCAATTTGAGCGCCTCGGTCGGTTTTCAGTCGCTCGGTCTGAGCTGGCTGACCCGGAACGGTTCGGAAACCGCCAGCGTCGGGCCGGCCCTATCGCTCCCGCTGTTCCGGCAGGGAGAGTTGCAGGGACGCTACCAGGTCAACCGGGCCACCTATGACGAGGCGGTGGCCAACTACGACAAAACGCTGGTCCGGGCGTGGCAGGATTTCTCCGATGTCATGACGTCGCGGCACGCCATCACCCCCGTCCTGCGTCATCAGCAGCAGTCCGTTGAGTTGGCCGAGCAAGCGCGAAACGTGGCGGAGCAACGCTATCGCGGCGGTTTGGCCACAGCTCTGGATGTGCTGAGCGCCGAAGACACCTTGCTGGCCGGGCAGCGTCTGCTCGATGACAGCCGGGCACGCCTGATGACGCTGGACATTTCACTGATCGCCGCGCTGGGCGGCGGCTATGGCGCCAACGCGCGCTGATGACTCCCACCGAATACGATCAAAAAGGAAAACTCATGCCGGATGCTTCCATCCTTCCCCCCCACGCCGCCCCGGACAGCCGTCTTTCCGAAGGCCGGAAGCGTAAAACCGCTTTTCTGGCGCTCGGCGGTGTCGTCGCGCTGGGCGCCATCGGTTATGGCGGCTGGTGGATTCTGTATGCCTCGCACCATGTCAGTACCGATAACGCTTATGTGGCCGCCGAAACCGCGCAGGTCACCTCGGCCGTCAGCGGTATCGTGGCCGAGGTGAACGCGGTCGACACCCGCCCGGTCAAGGCCGGTGAATTGCTGGTGAAGCTGGACGACACGGACGCCCGCCTTGCCGTGGCGCAGGCCGACGCCGAACTGGGGCGCGCCCGCCGGCGCGTGGCCGGTTATCTGGCCACCAACGAAAACCTCGCCGCCCAATTGGCGGCGCGCGACGCCGATCTGGCGAGAAGCCGCGCCGAGCTGGAGCGCCGCCAGGCATTGGCCGGCAGCGGCGGAGTGACCGGCGAGGAGGTTGGCAATGCCAGAAGCGCCTGGCTTGCCGCCCGTGCCGCCCGCGAGGCGGCCGCCGCTTCGCTCAAGGCCAACCAGGCGCTGACCCGCGATGCCGATATCGAGCAGAATCCGGAAGTCGCGCTGGCCCGGGCACGGCTGGAGCAGGCCCGTGTCGATTTGTCCCGTACCGACATCCGCGCCCCGCTGTCCGGCGTTGTCGGCAAGCGCCAGGTGCAAATCGGCCAGCGGGTGCAGGCCGGCTCGCCGCTGATGTCCGTGGTTCCGGTGGGCGCGGTTCATGTCGACGCCAATTTCAAGGAGGTGCAACTGGAGAGTGTGCGGATCGGACAAAAGGTCGAGCTGGTTTCCGATATCTACGGCAAATCGGTGGTGTATCACGGTAAGGTGGCGGGGTTTTCCGCGGGATCGGGCGCGGCCTTTTCGATGATTCCCGCCCAGAACGCGACGGGCAACTGGATCAAGGTGGTGCAGCGCCTGCCGGTTCGCGTGGAACTCGATCCCGCCGAACTGGCCGCTCATCCGCTCAAGGTCGGCCTGTCCATGACCGCCACCATCGATACCCGCACCGGATCCCGGTCATGACAACCGACACCTCGCAAGCTCCCCTGAGCGGCGGCATGCTGTGGCTGGCCGCTTTCCTGCTCGCCGCCGCGAACTTCGTGGTGGTGCTGGATACGACCATCGCCAACGTTTCCGTGCCCACTATCGCGGGCGGTCTGGCGGTTTCCTCGAGTCAGGGAACCTATGTCATCACGTCCTATGCCGTGGCCGAGGCTGTTTCGGTTCCGCTTACCGGCTGGCTGGCGTCCCGCTTTGGCACGGTGCGGGTGTTTGTCACGGCGATGATCCTCTTCGGCGTGTGCTCCGTACTGTGCGGCCTGGCCGGCTCGCTCGGCACGCTGGTGGCTTTCCGGGTGCTGCAGGGGCTGGCCGGCGGTCCGCTGATGCCCTTGTCGCAAACCCTGTTGCTGCGGATTTTTCCCAAGGAGAAAGTCGGCGCGGCCATCGGCCTGTGGAGCATGACCACGCTCATCGCCCCGATCATGGGGCCGATCCTGGGCGGCATTCTGTGCGACCACGTCGGCTGGCCGTCGATTTTCTTCATCAATGCGCCGATCGCGCTGGTGTGCGGTTACTTCGGTTGGCGGATGCTCCGGCGTTACGAGTCGGCGCTACTGAAAACGCGTATCGACGGGATCGGTCTGGCGCTGATGGTGGTATGGGTCGCGGCCTTGCAGATCCTGCTCGACGAGGGCAAGAACCAGGACTGGTTCGCTTCGGAAGAAATCGTCGCGCTGGCCATTGTCGCCGCGATCGGTTTTGTCGCTTTTCTGATCTGGGAGCTTACCGAACGGCAACCGGTCGTTGATCTGCGGGTCTTCCGGCACCGGGGCTACAGTGTCAGCGTCCTGACCATTTCGCTGGCGTTCGGCTCGTTCTTTGGCGCCACGGTGCTGACGCCGCTGTGGTTGCAAAGTTACATGGGCTACACCGCGACCGAGGCCGGTTACGCGACGGCGATGTCCGGCATTCTGGCGGTGCTGGTCGCCCCGCTGGCGGCGAAGCTGTCGTCCAGCATGGATCCGCGACCACTGGTATTCTGCGGCGTGATGTGGCTGGGCGGTGTGACGCTGTTCCGCAGTTTCTCGACATCGGACATGTCATTCTGGCAGGTGGCGCTACCCTTGCTGTTCCAGGGGATCGGCATGCCGTTTTTCTTTGTTCCGCTGACCGGTCTCGCGCTGGGGAGCGTGACCGAGGCCGAAACCGCGTCGGCCGCCGGGTTGATGAATTTCATGCGCACTTTGTCGGGGGCTTTCGCCACGTCGCTGGTGAACACCAGTTGGGAGGATCGCGCCACGCTGAACCGCTCGGATCTTGCCGGTGTGGTGGACCAGGGCGGCGAGATGATGGCCAGGTTGACCGACACCGGACTGGATGGCGGGACGGCGCGCCATCTCGTCGATCAACTGGTGCAGGCGCAAAGCATCATGCTGTCGACGAACCAGATTTTCTGGTTGTCCGGTCTGTCGTTCGTGGCGGCCGCCATGGTGATCTGGCTCGCGCCCCGTCCATCCCGGGTAGCCGACACCTCCGTCGCTCACTGAGCGCCGGGGACGCCATCCAGAAACAACGGGCCACCGATCCTTGCGGATGGGCGGCCCGCTGTTCTGCCTTGCCGGATCAGGCGGCGGGCGGGAGGGTATCGACGAACGAGGCGCGCAGCTGCAGTTTGTCCTGCAGGGCCTTCAGGTTGGGATAATCGTCTTTCCAGGCGATCTCGGGGAAGCGGAAGTCGAGGTAGCCCAGGCAGCAGCCGGTGGCGATATCCGCCAGGCTGTAACCGTCGCCATGGCACCAGGGGCGCTCGCCCAGTTCCCGGGACAGGGTTTCGAGGCCACGGTCGATCTTTTCCCGCTGGCGCTCTATGACATCCTCGCAGATCTTGTCCGCGGGGCGGCGGCGTTCGAGCACGATGGCGACCGCCGCATCGATGATGCCGTCGGCGAGGGCTTCCCAGCGGCGCACCAGGATGCTCTGGCGATTGCCATCGGGAAACAGCCGTGAAACCGGCGAGATGTTGTCGAGGTACTCGACGATGACCCGCGAGTCGTACAGGGTCATGCCGTCATCGAGTTCCAGCACCGGTACCTTGCCCAGCGGATTGTACCCGGACACGCGTGTCTCGCCCGACCAGGGATTTTCAATCTCGAGGGGACAGTCGATCTTCTTTTCCGCAAGGACGATGCGCACCTTGCGGGCATAAGGACTGGTGAGAGAGGCGATCAGTTTCATGATTGTCTGCGTGTTGGTCTGTTGATCCGCCGACACGCCGCCAGGCGGCGTGTCACGTCTCTTAACTGTAACGCAACGGAATCCGGACAGGAAGCCGCTTATTTCAGCTCCAGCCGGCCGGTGACCTGCAACTGGATTTCGCTCTGGCCCGGCTGCCAGTTCGGCTGCGCCACATCCATGGCTTCGGCGGCGGCTCCCATGGCCTTCATGCGCAGCATGACCGGACGCACCGGCGAGAGGTTGTTGCCGATTTCCAGCTCTTTCACCTGAACCGCCGATTTGCCGAGCGCCTGGGCGGCGATGCGGCCCTGTTCCTTCAGTTCGCCGATCGCGGCGGGAATCAGGGTTTTCTCGACGGCGCGGCGCGCCTCGTCGGACACTTCGAATTGCAGGTTGCCCAGCGCCAGGTTCTGTTGCAGTTTGGCAACCAGTTCGCTGGCCTGCTTTATGTCGCGGCTTTTGAGACGGATTTCGGCGCGCCCCTGCCATCCCTGGATCCTGCCGTTCTTGTCGTAGTCAGGCCAGGTGTTGTAGGAGCCCGAGGTGGTCTCGACTTTGGTGAACGGCTTCGCATCGGCCAGGGCGCGGTTGATGGCCCGGTTCAGCCGGTCGGCCAGTTGCGCCGGCTGGGCATTCTTCTCCTGCAGGTACAGCGTGGCGCTCAACTGGTCGTTGGCGATCTGGCTTTGGGCACTCGCGGTAAGGCGCAGGTCGGTGGTGGTGTCACCGGCCTGAGCGGCACCCGCTCCGAGGGCCAGGATCAGGCAGGGCAGGGCAATTTTTTTTTGCAGCATGTCGAATCCTTGTTGCTTGGATAAATGGTTATGACCCGTGTTATCTCGGCGGGTTCCTGCAAAACGAATGACTTTACGCATTTCATGATAGGGGCATGGGGCGCAAATGCCCAGCGACACGACAAAAAGCCCGCCATCAAGGCGGGCTTCGTGCGGGGGAGCTCAGGTCAATCGAGGTATTCGTAACCCGGCAGCGTCAGGAACTCGACGAAATCGTCGGAGGTCGTCAGCAGGTCGAACATATTGGCGGCGTCCTCGTACTGGCGTGTCCAGCGCGAACCGGCTTCGCGCTTGAGCGTTTCCACCTCGTCCGCGGCGAGTTGGCGGAACAGTTCGACGGTGACCTTGCGGCCGTCTTCCAGCACGCCCTTGGGCGAACGGATCCACTGCCAGATCTGCGAGCGGGAAATCTCGGCCGTGGCGGCGTCTTCCATCAAATTGTGGATGGGGACGCAGCCATTGCCGGAAATCCATGCCCCCAGATACTGGATGCCCACATTGATGTTCATGCGCAGGCCCGCTTCCGTGATCGGTGTTTCCGGCTGGAAGTTGAGCAGATCGGCGGCCTGGACATGCACGTCTTGACGCTGCTTGCCGATCTGGTTCGGACGCTCGCCCAGAACGGCCGTGAAGGATTCCATGGCGATCGGCACAAGACCCGGGTGGGCGACCCAGCCGCCGTCGTAGCCGTCGGTCGCATCGCGATCCTTGTCGGCCTTCACGCCGGCCAGGGCCTTTTCGTTGGCGATGGCGTCGTTCTTGATCGGAATCAGCGCCGCCATGCCGCCGATGGCCGGCGCGTTGCGCTTGTGGCAGGTCTTGAGCAGCAGCAGGGCGTACGAGCGCATGAACGGCACGGTCATGGTGATCATGCCGCGGTTGGCGAGGCAGAAGTTACGGTTGTTCTTGAACTTCTTGATGCAACTGAAAATGTAGTCCCAACGGCCCGCATTGAGGCCGGCGCTGTGTTCGCGCAACTCATACAGAATCTCGTCCATCTCGAAGGCGGCGAGGATGGTTTCGATCAGCACGGTCGCCTTGATCGTGCCGCGCGCCACGCCGAGCGCTTCCTGGGCTTCCACGAAGATATCGTTCCACAGCCGGGCTTCCAGATGGCTTTCCATCTTCGGCAGGTAGTAGTACGTGGCGGAGCCCTGTTCGATCAGGTAATGAATGTTGTGGAAGAACGACAGGGCGAAATCGAAAATCGCGCCGGAGACGATCTTGCCATCGACCTTGACGTGCTTTTCCATCAGATGCCAGCCGCGCGGGCGCAGCAGCAAGGTGGCGATGGTGTCGTTCAGCCGGTAGGCCTTGCCTTCCGGACTGGTGTAGCCGATGGTCTTGCGGTAGGCATCTCGCACGTTGATCTGCCCCGAGAGCTGGTTGTCCCAGCTTGGGCAGTTGGAGTCCTCGAAGTCCGCCATGAAGCTCTTGGCCCCGGAGTTGAGGGCATTGATCATCATTTTGCGTTCCACCGGGCCGGTGATCTCCACCCGGCGATCCAGAAGGTCGGCGGGCAGGGGGGCGATGCTCCAGTCTCCGTTGCGAACGTCGACGGTTTCCGCCAGAAAATCGGGCAGACGGCCCGCATCGAGTTCGCGCTGGCGTTCTTCGCGGGCCGCCATCAATTCCTGGCGCCGGCCTTCGAAGCGGCGGTGCAATCCGGCGAGGAACGACAAGGCGTCGTAACTCAGGATGGTTTCGTACTCGGGGGTCAGGGGAGCGAGGATTTCCACGCCCTGGGGCAGACGGATGGCCATGACAGTTTCTCCTGAAAACGGGTGCGCAGATGGGGTTGTTTTTTGGAATGGTGCGACGCAACCAGTTTAGATACGTTCCTGTTTATGAGAAAGGGGTAAAATGGCACAACATATTTTACTTTTTCGTCACGAATGGATGCCTTCAAGCTATTGGAAACCTTCATCAGCGTCGTGGATACCGGCAGTCTCACGGCCGCGGCGCGGCGCGAAGGGGTGGTGCCTGCGGTGATCGGCCGGCGTCTGGACGCGCTGGAGGAGCGCCTGTCGGCGCGATTGCTGGTGCGCACCACACGGCGCCTTTCGCTGACGTCCGAAGGCAGCGCGTTCTACGAGGATTGCCAGCGCATCCTGGCCGAGCTCGCCGACGCGGAAGCGGCGGTGTCGTCCGGCACGACGCGCGCGCGCGGCCATTTGCGGCTGAGCGCCCCGGCCGGCTTCGGGCGGCGCCATGTCGCGCCGCATCTGGCCAGCTTCCGCCTGGCTCATCCGGATATCCGTGTGACGCTGGACCTTTCCGACCGACTGGTCGATCTGGTGCGCGAGCAGGTCGACTGCGCGATCCGCATCAGCGATCTGGCCGACTCCGGACTGGTGGCGGTACGTCTTGCCGAGAACCGGCGGGTGGTGGTCGCTTCACCGGCGTATCTGGCTCGCGCCGGCATTCCCCGCTCGCTGGACGATCTGTCCGGACATACCTGCCTGTCGCTGGGCGAGAGCCAGAGCCGTGGCTGGACGTTCCAGCTTGACGGACGGCCGGTCAACCTCAAGGTGTCCGGGCCGCTCGAATGCAACGACGGCGCGGTATTGCACGACTGGGCCGTGCAGGGACTGGGGCTCGCATGGCGCTCATGGTGGGAAGTGAAGGACGATCTGGCCGAAGGCCGGCTCGTCACTGTGCTCGATGCCTTCGCCTCTCCCGATTACCCCATCTTCGCGGTGGTGCCGGAGCGCAAGTACCTGCCCCAGCGCGTGCGCAGCTTCATCGATCATCTCAAGGCGGTGTATGGCGCGCCGGGATATTGGGACTGAGCCGGTTCCCCGGGCTAGGCCAAATCCTTGTCCAGCTGGTGCAGGACGAAATCGCGTGTCCGGCCTGCCGGCATGTCCCGTTTCACGGCTGTCAGAAACTCGCTCCTGATCGATCGGTACAGGGCGTCGGTAAGTGGCCCGGCACAGAGCTTCAGGGTCTCGATGGCGGTTTTTTCCTCTGGCAGGAGCGATGCCGCGTCGCGTTGCTGCAAGCCCAGCCCGATATATTGCCGGTAGAGGCGCATGAAACTGAAGTCCTGGAACGCCCAGAGCGACGCATCCATGGCGCAGAGCGCGGCCATCGCTTCCCGGTGCGCGGCGGCGGCCATCGCCAGAACCCGACGGATGGGGCGCTCGGCGGGCGCGAGGTCGCTCGGCTCCGCCGGCCGGTTGAACAGCGCTTCGATCGTTGCGTCGCTTCCGTTCAGGGCGCCGCACAAGGCCTGACGCGGTTTCCCGGCCCGCAGTATTTCTGGCAACGGCCGGCCGGTCTGTCGCCACACCGCGGCGAGGGTGTCGGCCAGCATCTCGAGCCCGGTCCGTTTGGTGTCATCCGCGGCGGTTTTTTGCCGCGGGGGCGTGACAGGGCCGGAGGCTCTCGCTTCGAACGCGGCGGCAAGCTCGCTCACCTTGACGGCTTGTGCGCCAATGCGGCTGGCGAGCTGGATGGCCGGCGCCGGGGTGGGGCGCACGTGGCTGGGTGTTACCGTGAAACCGTCGCTCGGTTCTCTTCGGGCGCCGTTGGTGACGATGGACGGCGGGGCATAAATTCTCATGACCGGACTCCTGAGTCGGATGCAATCAGGCTCATGCTAGCCGTTGACGCGACACCGGGCTTTCAGATAATGCTGTTCCACAGTGATAGAATCCCGCCATCCCCGCCAAACAAAGGATCCATTCATGCAAGCCGTGGTCGATTTCATTCTGGAACTGGACAAACTCAAGGGCGTGACCCGCAAGACCCGTCCGCTCGGACTCGAACGTTACGAAAACTCCGCGGAGCACAGCTGGCAGATCGCGCTATTGGCGGCGTCGCTGGCGCCCTACGCCGAAGAGGCGATCGATATCGACCGTGTGATCGGCATGTTGCTGGTTCATGATATCGGCGAGATCGAAACCGGCGACACCATCGTGTACGCCGAGGATGGCTGGGAAGAGCGCAAGGCCGCCGAACTGGCCTGTGTGACGCGGATTTTCGGGATGCTGCCCGACGCCGTCGGCGGAAAATTCCTCGCGCTGTGGCAGGAGTTCGAGAAGGGCGCGACGCCCGAGGCGCGTTTCGCCCATGCCGCCGACCGGGCGATGCCGGTGCTGCTCAATCTGGCCAATCAGGGCCAGAGCTGGCGGGAAAACGGCATCAGCCACGAGCGGGTGGTGCGGCGCATCGCGGCGCCGATCCGCGAGGGCTGTCCGGCCCTGTGGGCTTATCTGGATGCGAGGCTGGATGCCGCGCGCGACGAGGGCTGGTTCGGCGCCTGACCGGGGGCGCGCAGCACATGATATTCGCCATCGGTGTCGTGGCCCTTCTCCTCGAAGGTCCAGCCTTGCGAGGCGTAGAAGGCCAACGCTTTGTGATTGGCCGACAGGCACTTGAGTGTCATCGTGTCGCGACACAGCGCGGCGCACCGCTCGACCAGCGCCTTGCCGATGCCCCGACCCTGATGGGCGGGCAGGATGTAGAGGTGGTGCAAAAAGCTGTCCGGCTCCCAGACCGAGGCGAAGCCGACCGCTTCGCCATGCCAGCAGGCGACGACCAGGCGTTCATCCTTCGTGGCCCGGTCGAAGTCTTCGGCAGTTTCACGCCCGGTATCTAGCCAGGAGAAGGTGGCCTTGCGGGTGGCCCGGTAAATCTCCTGTAGCGCAGCTCGGTCGTTTTCTTCGAAAGGCCGGATAGTCAGCATCGTGAACTCCTGTGGTGGAATCCCATTATCCTGTGCCGTCCGGCCCGCGGCAATGAGGGAGGGCGGGCCTCCCCGTTCGCCTGTCTAGCGGCGCTCCAGTTCCGCCCTGCCTGCCGGTTCCTGGCGCGGTTCGGTCGAAATCGCCTTCATGAACTCCATCAGCGCGTTCATTTCCATCTTGTTCAAGCCCAGCGAACGGATTTCCGGCGAGGTGACCGGGTACAGGGGATCATACTTGAATAATCCTGTCGGCAGCGTTTGCACCATTCCGGCGTTATACATGGCTAGCACGCCGGTGGTGTTGCTCATCGGGAAAAGCCCGTTGTGCATGTAGTTTCCGCTGTACAGGATATCGCGCAGCGTCGGCGTTCTGAAAAAGCCGACGTCCCTCGGGTTGCCGGTGACAAGATAGCGGCCCAGGTCTTCCAGTTCCCGTCCATAATAATGCAAGCCGTCGCTATGGAAACGGTTGTCCGAAAACAGCGGCGAGTTGTGGCAGTTGATGCAGCGCGCCTTGGTGCGGAACAGGTGCATGCCCCACAGTGCGTCATCCGACAGCGCGGAGGTTTCGCCCTTGAGGAAGCGGTCGAAGGCGCTGTCTTTGCTGATGATGGTGCGCTCGAAGGTCGCGATGGCGCGGGTCATGCGTTCGGCGGTGACGGACGCATCGCCGAAGGCGGCCCTGAACAGCTCGGCATATTCCGGAGCCGCCGCGATTTTGCTCACCGCGTGGCCAAGCGACTGATGCATCTCCAGCGGATTGGCGATCGGACCGGCGGCCTGGTCTTCCAGCGATTTCGCCCTGCCATCCCAGAACAGCTCGGTGACATAGGCGGTGTTCAAAATCGTCATGGCGTTGCGCTTGCCAAGCTGGCCAATGTGTCCTTCGGAGAGTTCCTTGCTGTCGCTCCATCCTGCCTTTGGATCATGGCAACTGATGCAGGCGGTCTTGTTGTTGCGCGATAATCTGGTATCGGAAAACAATTTCTCCCCGAGAGCGACTTTTTCCGGGGAATAGGGATTAGCGGCCGGGAAAGGAACCGGCGGCAGCAAACCGATGTCCTGAAAACCTGCCTTCACCGAATCGTCGATTTCCGGCGCGGGCCAGTCAGGCTGGGTGGCGCTGCCCGGAACGTAACGCGAATAGCTCGTGCGCCAGGCGGCGAATTGCCCCGCATCGGGACGGACGGCGGCCCCTGGCGTCTTGCGCACGAAAACCGGCCGCGACACGCGATGGAACAGCATCACGCGGGCCGTTTCGCCAGGCTGCGGAGCGCGGACCGAGCCGTCTTTGCCGATCAGCACCATCATCCCTTTATCGAGGGCCCACCAGGAGGCGGTCGGCACGAAGGACGGGAAAGCCGCCTTGAATTCGGGGTCGACCAGATCGGCGTTCTCGCTGCTCGCGGAGACGCTCAGCAGTTTGGCCAGATCGGCCACCTCCGGCACGCGCCAAGCGGCTATCCTGCAACGCTGGGCCTGGTTGCTGGCGTTGGCAAGACGCGTGGCGCCGGCGGCGTCGACCGGCAGGTTGGCGCTGTCCGTTACCGCTGCCGGGGACAGGACGAACATTTCGTTTTTCTGCAGATCTCCGGCGATCGATCGCAGATTGATGTCGACGCAGACCCCCGGCTCTCCCTTGCTCGCGGGGCGTTTCGCTTCGCCAAGCGCGATGAAGGACGGCTCGGGCGTATCGTCCTTGCTCGGCTCATCGGGCAGCACCGGCCCACGGACCAGCCGGACGGCCCCGTAGCGGCCCTTGGACAGCGTGGTGCTGGGCAGTGTCTTGTGGGTGGCGTCGAACCAGACCGCGAGGAAGCCCTGCACTCCACGCATCGTGTCGCTCCAGTAGAACGTCGGCTCCGCATCGGTGAAGACCTGGCGATCGATGGCGGCGAGTTGTTGTGAGGAATTGTATTGCGACGGATCCCACAGTGTCTTCAGTTCCCGCTCGGTCGGCACGCGCCAGTCGGAGAACCCGCAATACCCTGATTCGTTGACCTTTTCGGCATAGTCGCCGGCCACGCACTGCGCCATGGCCGGGTCGCAAGTACCGTCGTTGGATAGTCCGCGTTCGGTGGTAGGCTTGAAGCGGTGGCGGGCGGCGCGCAGTCCGTCGCTTGACTTGATTTCCCAGGTCAGGCCGGTTTCCTTGTCGCTCGCGCAGATATCACCGCCGGCGGCGTCACCATGCTGAACCGTGAAGCGGGCCGTCGGGGGGCGCCCCTTGAGGGCGGCAAGGCTGAGTTTGACATGACGGCGAGCGTAGTCGGCATCGACCAGCGTGCGGTCGACGCCGGCCCCGGCCAGCAGGGTTTGCAGATCCGCTTGCTCATCGAGTTTTGCTGCGCGGGCAAAACGCGCGCTGTCGGCCGCGTCGATCTGGATGCCGTTACCGGCGTCGTCGTCGGCATCGAGCGTGAGCAGCAGCTGGGCCATGCGCACCACCGACGGGTCGTCGGCGTTGGCCGCGCGGGTCAGGTCCAGTGGGGTCAGAACGGCCGATGCGGACGCGGCGCCGAGTTCCAGTTGTCCGATGCGGAAAGTGACGGTTTCACCCGGTAGATACCGGAATTCGCCGGCGGCGGTCGTGGTGCCGTGCTGGGTTGGCGTGTCGTAGGTCAGACCGGATACCGGGGCATCGACAAAGGTGCCGGTAAGTGGTTGGCCGGAAGTTGAACCGCCTCCTCCGGCGCAAGCCGCAAGCAGGCCGGCCAGAGGGAGGAGGCGAAGAAGACCGAGTTCTCTCATGTTTGCAGTAGTGATAATTATTATCATTACTATTGTAAACATGAATAACCCGTGCGTAAACAGCCGGGCCAGCGTCGCACCCGGAAGGGAGCGGCGGGAGCGCTGTCCATGAAAAACCCCGCCAGTCCTTGTGGGAGAGCGGGGCGGCGATGAAGGGCGGAGGGTATCCGCCCGGATCGGAACTCAGTGGAACTGCTCTTCTTCGGTCGAGCCCTTGAGCGCGGTGGTCGAAGACTGACCTCCCTGAATGGTCTGGGTCACGGCGTCGAAGTAGCCGGTGCCCACTTCGCGCTGGTGTTTCACGGCGGTGAAGCCCTTTTCGGCGGCGGCGAACTCGTTCTGCTGCAGTTCGACGAAGGCCGTCATGTTGTCGCGGGCGTAGCCGTAGGCCAGGTTGAACATCGAGTAGTTCAGGCTGTGGAAGCCGGCCAGGGTGATGAACTGGAACTTGTAGCCCATCGCGCCCAGCTCGCGCTGGAAGCGGGCGATGGTGGCATCGTCCAGGTTCTTCTTCCAGTTGAACGACGGCGAGCAGTTGTAGGCCAGCATTTTGCCCGGGAACTTGGCGTGGATCGCTTCGGCGAACTTGCGCGCGTAGTCGAGGTCCGGCTTGCCGGTTTCACACCAGATGAGGTCGGCGTAGGGGGCGTAAGCGAGGCCGCGGGCAATGGCTTGCTCCAGGCCCGGCTTGGTGCGGTAGAAGCCTTCCACGGTGCGCTCGCCGGTGCAGAACGGCTTGTCGCGGTCATCGATGTCGGAGGTCAGCAGATCGGCGGCTTCGGCGTCGGTGCGGGCGACCAGCAGGGTCGGCACACCGTAGATGTCGGCGGCCAGACGGGCGGCGACCAGTTTTTCCACGGCTTCGCGGGTCGGCACCAGTACCTTGCCGCCCATGTGGCCGCATTTCTTCACGGAAGCGAGCTGGTCTTCGAAGTGAACGCCGGCGGCGCCCGCTTCGATCATGCCCTTCATCAATTCGTGGGCGTTGAGCACACCGCCGAAGCCGGCTTCGGCGTCGGCCACGATCGGCGCGAAGAAGTCGATATCGTCATTGCCTTCGGCGTGGTGCAGTTGATCGGCGCGCTGGAAGGTGTTGTTGATGCGCTTGACGACCGCCGGTACGGAGTTGGCCGGATACAGGGACTGATCCGGGTACATTTCGCTGCCGAGGTTGGCATCGGCGGCGACTTGCCAGCCGGACAGGTAAATGGCTTTGAGGCCGGCCTTTACCTGCTGCATGGCCTGATTGCCGGTCAGCGCGCCCAGCGCGTTGATGAACGGTTCCTGGTTCAGCAGCGTCCAGAGTTTTTCCGCGCCGCGGCGGGCCAGGGTGTATTCGATCTGAACGGAGCCGCGCAGGCGTTCAACGTCGGCGGCGGTGTAACCACGGGTGATGCCTTTCCAACGGGGGTTTTCGTCCCAATCTTTCTGGATGGCGGCAATGCGCTGTTCGCGAGTAGTCATGTTATACCCTTCTCGATACGTTTTCTCGTCGCCCGGCACGCCATGTGCCCGGCCCTCCTCAGTCGCGGAGCCGGCTCCCGGTGGGTGAATCCGGGCCCGCTTCGGCCGAGGTCCCGGAATGGTCGCCGGAGGTCTCGGCCCTGGTGATCCGGTGGTTCCGGAATCTCGTTGTCGCGGTTCCGGAAGGGATCCGGAATCGGGAAAATCGCACGCTTCGCCGAGGGTGCCGGGAGCGCGGTTTTCCTTGTGCTGTTGCAGCATTTAAGCATAAAGAATGCCGTTTGTGTGCGGTGCAGCAGAAAAAAAGTTGTTGATTTTCAAAAGATCACAAAGCGGCGCGCAATCGAATATTCATAATGGGTTTTGAGGCGCGCAAATGAACAAAAAGTCCGAAAACGCGCATTTCGCATCGGCGCTTGAATTTGGCGAAAGTGCCCCTACCTAGCGTGAGGACTATGTTTTTGACTTTGCCGATTGGTAACCGAGGATTTGTTATGCAGGAAAAAGAGACCAGCCTACCGGAAGAACACGGAGAGAACACCGTCGCCCCCGAAACCGGATCCGAATCCCCTGTCGCCGATACAAGTCCGGACACGGCGGCCGAGCCGACCGCGGAACAACGCATCGCCGAGCTCGAGGCCGAACTGGCCCAGGTCAAGGATCAGTATCTGCGCAGTCTGGCCGATCTTGAGAACCAGCGCCGCCGGGCGAGCGAAGATGTCGCCAGCGCGCACAAGTTCGCCATCAACAAGCTTGCCGCCGAACTGTTCCCGGTCAAGGACAGCCTGGAGATGGCGCTGGCCGACCAGAGCGGCCAGTTCGACAATCTGAAGTTCGGCGTCGATCTGACGCTCAAGCAACTGCTCTCGGCCTTCGAGAAAGCGCAGATCAAGGAAATCAATCCGCTGGGCGAGATGCTCGACCCGCACCGCCATCAGGCGATCAGCATGGAAGAATCGGAAGCCGAACCCAACTCGGTGATCCGCGTCATGCAAAAAGGCTATATGGTGGCCGAGCGCGTGCTGCGTCCCGCCATGGTTGTGGTCGCCAAGGCGAAATAAGACACGACAAACCCGGCGATTTCCCCTCTTGAAAACAGGGATGTCGCCACGATTTTCCAGAACATGCGATAGATGGCCGGTTTCTTCCGGTCAACCAGGATTTGAAAATAAGGAATTGAGATTATGGGCAAAATCATCGGTATCGACCTTGGCACCACCAACTCGTGCGTTGCCGTCATCGAAAACGGCAACCCGAAAGTGATCGAGAACGCCGAAGGCGCGCGCACCACGCCGTCCCTCATCGCCTACATGGAAGACGGC
This sequence comes from Paludibacterium paludis, assembly GCF_018802605.1. Lineage (NCBI taxonomy): Bacteria > Pseudomonadati > Pseudomonadota > Betaproteobacteria > Neisseriales > Chromobacteriaceae > Paludibacterium > Paludibacterium paludis. The sequence goes on from NZ_CP069161.1 coordinate 992,867, forward strand.
GAGATCCTGGTCGGCGCGCCGGCCAAGCGCCAGGCCGTCACCAACCCGCGCAATACCCTCTATGCGATCAAGCGCCTGATCGGCCGCCGCTTCGAAGACAAGGAAGTGCAGAAGGACATCGACCTGATGCCTTACGAAATCAAGAAGGCCGGCAATGGCGACGCCTGGGTGTCGGTTCGCGGTCAGGACCTCGCTCCGCCGCAAATTTCCGCCGAAGTGCTGCGCAAGATGAAAAAGGCCGCCGAGGACTACCTGGGCGAGGAAGTGACCGAAGCCGTCATCACCGTGCCGGCCTACTTCAACGACAGCCAGCGCCAGGCCACCAAGGACGCCGGCCGCATCGCCGGTCTGGAAGTGAAGCGCATCATCAACGAACCGACCGCCGCCGCGCTGGCGTTCGGTCTGGCCAAGCAGGAAGGCGACCGCAAGATCGCCGTGTATGACCTGGGCGGCGGTACCTTCGACATTTCCATCATCGAGATCGCCGACGTCGATGGCGAGCACCAGTTCGAAGTGCTGTCCACCAACGGCGATACCTTCCTGGGCGGCGAAGACTTCGACCAGCGCCTCATCGACTACATCATCGGCGAATTCAAGCGCGAACAGGGCGTGGACCTGAAGAACGACGTGATGGCCCTGCAACGCCTGAAGGAAGCCGCGGAAAAGGCCAAGATCGAGCTGTCCTCCAGTCAGCAGACCGAGGTGACCCTGCCGTACATCACCATGGATGCGACCGGTCCGAAGCACCTGTCGATGAAGATCACCCGCGCCAAGTTCGAATCGCTGGTCGACGAACTGGTCGAGCGCTCCATCGAGCCGTGCCGCGTGGCCCTGAAGGACGCCGGCCTGTCCATCAACGATATCAGCGACGTGATCCTGGTCGGCGGTCAAACCCGCATGCCCAAGGTCATCGACAAGGTCAAGGAATTCTTCGGCAAGGAACCGCGCCGCGACGTGAACCCGGACGAAGCCGTGGCCGTCGGCGCCGCGATCCAGGGCTCCGTGCTCTCCGGCGAGCGCAAGGACGTGCTCCTGCTTGACGTGACCCCGCTGTCCCTGGGTATCGAAACCCTGGGCGGCGTGATGACCAAGCTGATTCAGAAGAACACCACGATCCCGACCAAGGCGACCCAGACCTTCTCGACCGCCGACGACAACCAGACCGCGGTGACCATCCACGTGCTGCAGGGCGAGCGCGAAAAGGCGGCGGCCAACAAGAGCCTTGGCCAGTTCAACCTGTCCGACATTCCGCCGGCGCCGCGCGGCATGCCGCAGATCGAGGTGACCTTCGACATCGACGCGAACGGCATCCTGCACGTCAGCGCCAAGGACAAGGCGACCGGCAAGCAGGCCAACATCACCATCCAGGCGTCCTCCGGCCTGTCCGAAGAGGAAATCCAGCGCATGGTGAAGGATGCCGAGGCCAACGCCGAGGAAGACAAGAAACTGCACGAACTGGTACAGGCCCGCAACCAGGCCGACACCCTGATCCACTCGGTGAAGAAATCGCTGGCCGACTACGGCGACAAGATCTCCGCCGACGAGAAAGCCGCCATCGAAACGGCCCTGAAGGAAGCCGAGGAAGTGGCCAAGGGCGACGACAAGGCCGTGATCGAAGCCAAGGTCGAAGCGCTGATGCAGGCGTCCCACAAGCTGGCCGAGAAAATGTACGCCGACCAGCAGGCCGACGGCGCCGAAGGCGGCGCATCCGCCGAAGCCAAGAAGGACGATGGCAACGTGGTTGACGCCGAGTTCGAAGAAGTCAAGGACAAGAAGTAAGCTTTCCCGGCCAAAGGCGGGCGCGGCCGGAGCCGCGTCCGCCTTTTCGCGGATGACAGAAACGGAACTGTATGTCAAAACGTGATTACTACGATGTGTTGGGGGTGAACCGCGACGCGTCGGAAGACGACATCAAGAAGGCCTACCGCAAGCTGGCGATGAAGTACCATCCGGACCGCAATCCGGACAGCAAGGAAGCCGAAGAGCGGTTCAAGGAAGTCAAGGAAGCCTACGAGATTCTCTCCGACGCCCAGAAACGGTCCGCCTACGACCAGTTCGGCCATGCCGGTGTCGATCCCAACGCCGGCGCGCGCGGTGGCGGTGCCGGCTTCGGCGATTTCGCCGATGCGTTCTCGGACATTTTCGGGGATATCTTCGGTGGTGGCCGTGGCGGCCAGGGCGGACGGTCCAACGTCTACCGCGGCGCGGACCTGCGCTACAACCTGGAAATCACGCTGGAAGAGGCGGCCCGCGGCTGCGAACGGCAAATCCGCATTCCGTCGCATGAAAACTGCGACGTGTGCCATGGCACCGGCGCCAAACCCGGCACCCAGCCGAAAACCTGCTCGACCTGCGGCGGGCATGGCCAGGTGCGGATGAGCCAGGGGTTCTTCTCCATCCAGCAGACTTGTCCGACCTGCCACGGCAGCGGCAAGGAAATTTCCGATCCGTGCGTGAAATGCCGCGGCGCGGGTCAGGTGAAGACCAACAAGACGCTGAACGTGAAAATCCCGGCCGGCGTCGACGAGGGCGACCGCATCCGCCTGTCCGGCGAGGGCGAACCCGGTCAGAACGGCGGTCCCGCGGGCGACCTGTACGTGGTTACCCACATCAAGCCGCACGCCGTATTCCAGCGGGATGGCAAGGATCTGCATTGTGAAATGCCGGTCAGCTTCGCCACCGCGGCGCTGGGCGGAGAGGTGGAAATCCCGACCCTCGACGGCGTGGTGAAGGTGAAAATCTCGCCGGAGACCCAGACCGGACGCGTCTATCGCGTGCGCGGAAAAGGTATCAAGGCGATCCGCGGCAACGATTATGGCGACCTGATGTGCCATATCGTGGTGGAAACCCCGGTCAGCCTGACCGAACGTCAGAAAGAGCTCCTGCAGGAGTTCGAGGCGATCAGCCAGGGCGACAGCGCCAAGCACAACCCGCGCGCCAAGTCGTTCATGGACAAGCTCAAGGATTTCTTCGCCTGAGAATCATGCGTCGTCAACCGCCCCCGCCGGACAGTGCTCCGCCGGGGGCTTTTGTTTTCCGGTCATGATGTTGTGGCTATTCATAACGTGTTATTGATCTCTTTTTCAATGACGAAAGGATTGTCTCATCCCGCAAAGGATGGGCACCAACCGGCAACCGGCGTACAATAGGCACGTTTAAAACCCACGGACTGAAAACATGGATCTGGTTCATTCGACCGGGTTTTGGGTCGTGATCATTCTGGGGCCGCTCGGTACCGTTCTCGGAATTTTCGCCCGGTTGTCGCAGAAGGAGCCACCTCCTGTCCTGCCGCCCGGCGTCGCTCCGGGAACGACACGGCCCCGCGCCGAAAAGGGCGACCCGCCGGCTTCCGATAACCCTTGAGAACTTCGAGTCTGACCATCATGATTTTTGCCAACCGCCGTTTCCCCGCCGCCCGTCCGCGCCGCATGCGCAAGGATGATTTTTCCCGCCGCCTGATGCGCGAGCATACCCTGACGCCGAACGACCTGATCTATCCGGTCTTCGTGCTCGCCGGTGAAAAACGCTCCGAGCCGGTGTCGTCCATGCCCGGCGTGAACCGCCAGAGCATCGATGTGCTGCTGCGCACCGCGGAAGAAATGCTGGAACTCGGCATTCCGATGATTTCGCTGTTCCCGTACATCGAATCGGGCAAGACACCGCTCGCCGAAGCCGCCTACGATCCGGAAGGTCTGATTCCGTCCGCCGTGCGCGCGCTCAAGTCGCGTTTCCCCGAGCTGGGCGTGATGACCGACCTTGCTCTCGATACCTATACCTCGCATGGCCAGGACGGCATCATCGATGAGAGCGGTTATGTCCTCAACGACCTGACCACCGAGATCCTCGTCAAGCAGGGGCTGTGCCATGCCGAGGCGGGGGTCGACATGGTCGGACCCTCCGACATGATGGACGGCCGCATCGGCGCGATCCGCGAAGCGTTCGAAAACGCCGGGCTCATCCACACCCGGATTTTCGCGTACTCGGCGAAATACGCGTCGGCCTTCTACGGCCCCTTCCGCGAAGCGGTCGGTTCCGCCGCCAATCTTGGCAAGGCCGACAAGTACACCTACCAGATGGATCCGGCCAATATCGACGAAGCCGTGCAGGAAGTGGCGATGGACCTGGAGGAGGGGGCCGACATCGTGATGATCAAGCCGGGCATGCCTTACCTGGACGTGATCCGCCGCGTCAAGGACACCTTCCGCGTTCCGACCTACGCCTATCAGGTATCCGGCGAGTACGCGATGCTGCAGGCCGCGTTCCAGAACGGCTGGCTCAAGCGCGAGGCCTGTATCATGGAAAGCCTGCTCGCCTTCAAACGCGCGGGCGCCGATGGTATCCTCACCTACTTTGCCATGGACGCCGCCCGATTGATGAAAGAAGGCCGCGGCTACTACTGAGACATCCCCCGAGGTGAACCATGAACCATACTTATCTTGCCCACCTTGACGCCACGCTCGCCCAGATCCGCGCCGACGGCTTCGAAAAACCCGAGCGGGTGATCGCCGGCGCGCAAAGCGCCGACGTCGCGCTGGCGGGCGGCAAGCGCGTCCTGAACTTCTGCGCCAACAACTACCTGGGACTCGCCGACGACGCCCGCCTGGTTGAGGCCGCCAGGAAGGGACTCGACCAGTACGGTTACGGTTGCGCCTCGGTGCGTTTCATCTGCGGTACCCAGTCGGTGCACAAGGAGCTCGAGGGGGCCATTTCGGCCTTCCTCGGCACCGACGACACCATCCTCTACTCCAGCTGCTTCGACGCCAACGGCGGTGTGTTCGAGACGCTGCTCGGCGAAGAGGACGCGGTGATTTCCGATGAGCTGAACCACGCGTCCATCATCGACGGGGTGCGGCTGTGCAAGGCGCGCCGTTTCCGCTACAAGAACAACGACATGGCCGATCTGGAAGCCCAGCTCAAGGCGGCCGATGCCGCCGGCGCGCGCTTCAAGCTGGTGGTCACCGACGGAGTGTTTTCCATGGACGGCATCATCGCCGACCTGAAAACCCTGTGCGATGTGGCGGACCGCTACGGCGCGCTGGTCATGGTCGACGATTCGCACGCCGTCGGTTTCATCGGCGAAACCGGCGCGGGCACGCCAGAGCTGTGCGGTGTCGCCGATCGCGTGGATATCTACACCGGCACGCTGGGCAAGGCGCTGGGCGGCGCTTCGGGCGGGTATGTGTCTGGCCGCCGGCAGATCGTCGATCTGTTGCGCCAGCGCTCGCGCCCCTACCTGTTCTCGAACAGCCTCGCGCCTGCGATCACGGCGGCCAGTCTGGAAGTGTTCCGCATCCTCAAGGAAGACGGCGCCGAACTGCGCGCCCGTCTCAAACGCAACGCCGAGCACTTCCGCCGCGATATGGCCGCCGCCGGCTTTACGCTGGTGCCCGGCCAGCATCCGATCATTCCGGTCATGCTGGGCGACGCGCGTCTCGCCTCCGAGATGGCGGCCGCGCTGCTGGCCGAGGGGGTGTACGTGGTCGGTTTCTCCTTCCCGGTCGTTCCCAAGGGCAAGGCGCGCATCCGCACGCAGATGTCCGCCGCGCACACTCCGGAGCAAATCGACCGCACCGTGGCCGCCTTCATCCGGGTCGGCCGCGAGCTGGGTGTGATCAAGCACGCCTGAGCAACTGACGCATCCGACGATCACAATGACAACAGACCGGCGCCCCGAGGGAGCGCCGGCAGGAGACATGGCATGAAAGTGCTATCCAAACTGAAATCCGAGCGCGGCCTGTGGATGGCCGACGCGCCGGTGCCGGAAGTCGGCCCGAACGACCTGTTGATCCGCATCCGCAAAACGGCGATCTGCGGCACCGACATTCACATCTACAGCTGGGACGAGTGGGCGAAAAAAACCATTCCCGTGCCGATGCATGTCGGCCATGAGTACGTCGGCACCGTGGCCGGCATGGGCTCCGAAGTCCGCGGCTTCAAAATCGGCGACCGCGTATCCGGCGAAGGGCATATCACCTGCGGGCACTGCCGCAACTGCCGCGCCGGGCGCCGGCATCTGTGCCGCAACACCGTCGGCGTGGGGGTCAATCGCGAAGGCGCGTTCGCCGAGTATCTGGTGATCCCGGCTTTCAACGCCTTCCCCATTCCCGACGATATTTCCGATGATCTGGCGGCGATTTTCGATCCGTTCGGCAATGCGGTGCATACCGCGCTGTCCTTCAACCTGGTCGGCGAAGACGTGCTGATCACCGGCGCGGGTCCGATCGGCATCATGGCCGTGGCGATCGCCCGCCATGTCGGCGCGCGCCATGTGGTGATCACCGACGTGAACGACTACCGTCTGGATCTGGCGCGCAAGATGGGCGCGACCCGCGCGGTGAACGTCGCCCGCGAAGATCTGCGCGCGGTGATGGCGGAACTGGGCATGACCGAAGGCTTCGATGTCGGCCTGGAAATGTCCGGCAATCCCCAGGCGTTCCGCCAGATGCTCGACACCATGAACCATGGCGGCAAGGTGGCGCTGCTGGGCATTCCGCCGGCCGATACGTCGATCGACTGGAACCACGTGATTTTCAAGGGACTGGAGATCAAGGGCATCTACGGCCGCGAAATGTTCGAGACCTGGTACAAGATGGTTGCCCTGTTGCAATCCGGACTCGATATCTCGCCGATCATTACCCATCATTTCCCGGTCGATCGTTTCGAAGAGGGGTTCGAGGCGATGCTCTCGGGCCAGTCCGGCAAGGTCATTCTCGATTGGGCCGACGCGGCGGTCTGATCGCCCGGTCAAACGGAGCAAGCACGGAGCCGTACGGCGACTCCGTGTTTTTTGTTTATAAACCAGTTTTGATTATTCTTTTTGTATAAAAGATTGACCCGTTGATGGCAGTCAACGCCGGTCTCCCGGCTCCTCGTGAGAATGAGGCGGAAACAATAAGTGGGAACTGGGGACATGATTGCCGTTATCGGGGCCGGGATTTCCGGCCTGTCCTGCGCCTGGTGGTTGAAAGAGGCGGGACTGGATGTCGAAGTATTCGAAGCGGAGCCGCATTGCGGCGGTAAAGTGGATACGGTCAGCGATGTCGGCGCGTGTTTCGAAACCGGACCCAACACCTTGCTGTTGAATGCCGGACATCGCGAGTGGCTGACAAAACTCGATCTGACGGTGGTGCCGGCCAACGCGATCACCGGCAACCGCTTCATCCTGCGCAACGGGCGCTACCGCATGCTGCCCGCCGGTCCGGTCTCCTTCCTGTTCTCTCCTCTCTTTTCCGCGCGGGCCAAGTGGTGCCTGCTTCGCGAACCCTGGCGCCGGCCCGTCGCGCCGCCGCACGAAACGGTGGCGGATTTTTTCCGGCGACGGCTCAATGATGAGTGGGTGGACACATTGGTCAGTCCCTTTGTCGCCGGCATCTACGCGGGCAATCCCGACACTTTGCTGATGGAGGAGTGTCTTCCCTCCATGCAGCGGGCCGAGCAACGCTCGGGTTCGCTGGTCGGCGGCATGGCGTCGGCGCTGTGCTCCGGCGCGCTCAAACGCCGCGAGGCCTGTACGATCGAAGGGGGGCTCGCCGCCTTGCCAAGAGCGCTGTCGCGCGGCATGAACCTGCATGCCGCGGAGCGGGTCGAGCGCCTGGTTAGGCAGTCCAGCGGCTGGGGGATCGAAACCCGGCACGGCCTGTACCGGGCCGAAGAGGTCGTGCTGGCGGTGCCCGCACCCGAGGCATCCTGTTTGCTGAAAGACGCTTTCCCCGACCTTGCCGGAGCGCTGGACGCCATTGTGTATGCGCCCATGGCCGTTGTGATGTCGCTGGGGGCCCGCGCCGACATGACGCGGCCCATACGCGGATTCGGCGGGCTCAATCCGGTTCGCGAGTCGCCCTTCGCCGCCGGTCACCTGATGGCGGGCGACATGTTCGACGACCGCTGCTCCATCGACGACTATCTGATCGCGAGTTATGTGGGCGGCGAGCTCTTTCGCGACCGTTACGCGCTGTCCGACGCGGGCCTGCTCGATGCCTTGAACCGCGAGCTGGCCGCCTTGTTCGGCCTGACACGGGCGCCGCGCCGGCAGTGGCTGGTCCGTCATGAGGCGGCGTTGCCACAGGCCACGGCGGCGATGCCCGCGGTGCGCCGTCACCTGGCCGCCCTGGATGACACGGGGCTGCATGTGTGCGCCAACTGGCTTGGCGGGGTGTCGGTGCCGGACTGCCTGGACAAGGGCCGCGATCTCGCCGCGCGTTTTGTCCGGCGCTATCTGGCCCTCTGAAACAGGAGTCGGCTTTTCCCGCACCGCGTGAACCGGTAGAATCGATCTTTATTTCTTTATCTATCGATCAGCGGTCATGCTTACTTTCCAGGAAATCATCCTTACGCTGCAGAACTATTGGAACCGTCAGGGCTGCGCCTTGCTGCAACCTTACGATATGGAGATGGGCGCTGGTACTTCGCATACCGCCACTTTCCTGCGATCCATCGGACCCGAGCCGTGGAACGCGGCCTATGTCCAGCCCTCGCGTCGTCCGAAAGACGGCCGTTACGGCGAAAACCCCAACCGTCTGCAACACTATTACCAGTTCCAGGTCGTGCTCAAGCCGTCGCCGGACAATATCCAGGACCTGTACCTGGGGTCGCTGAAGGAACTGGGCATCGATCCGACCGTGCACGATATCCGCTTCGTCGAGGATGATTGGGAAAACCCGACCCTGGGCGCCTGGGGCCTGGGCTGGGAAGTCTGGCTCAACGGCATGGAAGTGACGCAGTTCACCTACTTCCAGCAGGTCGGCGGCCTCGATTGCAAGCCGGTGCTCGGCGAGATCACCTATGGTCTCGAGCGTCTGGCCATGTACCTGCAGGGCGTGGAGAACGTCTACGACCTGACCTGGACCGTGTACCCGAACGGCCAGAAGGTCAGCTACGGCGACGTGTTCCATCAGAACGAGGTCGAGCAGTCCCGCTACAACTTCGAACACTCCAACGTGCCGTTCCTGTTCGAGCAGTTCAACCATTTCGAGGCGGAGTCGCGCCGCCTGCTCGAGGCCGGGCTCGCGCTGCCGGGCTATGAAATGATCCTGAAAGCCGCCCACACTTTCAACATGCTCGATGCCCGCGGCGCGATCTCGGTGACCGAGCGCGCGGCCTACATCGGACGCATCCGCGCCCTGGCGCGCCAGGTGGCCCAGGCCTACCACGACTCCCGCGAGGCGCTCGGTTTCCCGATGTGCCGGAAGGACTGAACACCATGAAACGCAGGACCTTCGTCCCTTGCCTGACGCTGCTGGCGGGAACCGCCTTCGCCGCGCCGATGTCCGACTGGGTGGTCTACCAGCAGGGCAGCGCGCTGGAGCTGGCGGTCGACCGCAATGCCATCGGCCTCGACAAGGACGGTCTGGTCCGCTTCGTCAACCAGGAGCGGTTTGCCGAACGCCAGCATGACAAGGATCATGATGTGGACTTCCACATCCGCCGCGTCGAAGGGGTCGCCGACTGCAACAAGGCGACCTATGCCTTCACCAGCGTGTCGTTCTACAGCAAGAGCAACCGCCACGTCTGGTCGCAGATGTACCCGGTGCCCCGCTACGCCTGGCGCTGGGAGCCGGTCGTTTCCGGCTCCGTCGCCCATGCCATGATGCGCCAAGTCTGCACCCTGGCCCGATCCGCCCCCAAAACACGAACCGAATGAACATGAACGCCACTTTGCTGATTGAGCTTCTGACCGAGGAGCTGCCGCCCAAGGCCCTGTCGAAACTGGCCGACAGTTTCGCCTCCACCATTACCGACGAACTGAAAAAGCTGCAGTTCGCCGATGCCGCCGCCGAGCCGGCGATTTTCGCCAGCCCTCGGCGCCTGGCGGTATCCCTGCCCGGCGTGCTCGCCATTCAGCCCGAACAGCGCATCGTGCGCAAGGGACCGGCGGTGTCCGCCGGTATGAAGGATGGCCAGCCGACTCCCGCGCTCGCCGGTTTCGCCCGTTCCTGCGGCGTGGATGTTTCCGCTCTGACCACCCTGCACGACGGCAAGCAGGATGTGTACGCCTACTCGTCGGTCAAACCGGGCGAGACGCTGGATGCCGTGCTGGCCGGCATCGTCGCCACCGCCCTGAAAAAACTCCCGGCGCCCAAGATGATGCGCTGGGGCGACTCCGAGCACCAGTTCGTGCGACCCGTGCACGGCCTGATGATGCTGCACGGCGACCGCGTGGTCGAAGGCGGCGTGCTCGGCCTGTCGAGCGGCAGGACGACGCGCGGTCACCGCTTCCTGTCCTCCGGCGAGGTGACCGTGCCGGATGCCGGAAGCTACGCGCGCGTGCTCTTCGAGCAGGGCAAGGTGGTGGCGAGCTTCGCGGCCCGCCGTGAACTGATCGGCCGGCGTCTTGCCGAGGCCGCCGACAGGCTTGGCGCCCGCATCGCGGCCGACGATGCCCTGTTCGATGAGGTGGCCGGGCTTGTCGAGTGGCCCGTGGTGCTGGAGGCCGGCTTCGAGGAGGACTTCCTCAAAGTGCCCCAGGAGTGCCTGATCCTGACCATGCAGCAAAACCAGAAGTACTTCCCGCTGCTGGATGCCCGGGGCCGCCTGCTGAACCGTTTCCTGCTGGTGTCCAACCTGGAAGCCGGGGACCCGTCGCATATCGTGCGCGGCAACGAGCGCGTGCTTCGTGCCCGGCTGTCCGACGCGCGCTTCTTCTTCGAGCAGGACGGAAAGACCCGCCTCGAGGACCGTCTGCCGCGTCTTGGCGAGGTGGTCTACCACAACCGCATCGGTACGCAGCTGGAGCGCATCGGCCGTCTGGAGACCATCGCCGCGTCGATCGCCCGCGAACTGGGCTGCGACGAGGCGCTGGCGCGCCGCGCCGCGCGCCTTGCCAAGGCCGATCTGGTTTCCGATATGGTGGGCGAGTTCCCCGAACTGCAGGGCGTGATGGGCATGTACTATGCCCGCCACGATGGCGAAGCGGAGGAGGTGGCGCTGGCGATCGAAGGGCACTATCACCCGCGCTTCGCCGGCGACAGCCTGCCGGAGGGCCCGATCGCCACCGCCGTTTCGCTGGCGGACAAACTGGAAACCCTGGTGGGCATCTGGGGTATCGGCCTCGTGCCGACCGGCGACAAGGACCCGTTCGCGCTGCGCCGCGCCGCCCTCGGCGTGCTGCGCATGGCGCTGACCCTGCCGCTTGACCTGAAAACCCTGATCGGCGCGACGGCGGCGGCCTTCCCGGAAGGCAAGCTCTCCGCCACGGTGGGCGAAGAGGTGTTCGCGTTCTGCCTCGAGCGCCTGAAGCACTACCTGGCCGGCGACTACCAGGGCGACGAGATCGATGCCGTGCTGGCGCTCGTGCCGAGCCGCCTTGACGAGATCGGCGCGGTGCTCGACGCCGTGTCGGCGTTCAAGGCGCTGCCCGAAGCCTCGGCGCTCGCCGCGGCCAACAAGCGTGTCGGCAACATTCTGCGCAAGGCCGAAACCGAGCCGGGCAAGGTGGATGCCTCGCTGCTTTGCGAAGACGCGGAAAAGGCGCTCTTTGGCGCGGTCGACCGCGTCGCGCCGGACGTCGAGGCGCGCTTCGCGGCGCGCGACTTCGCCGGAGCCCTGTCCTTGCTCGCCACGCTCAAGGTGCCGGTCGACGCGTTCTTCGACGGCGTGATGGTGATGGCCGACGACGCGGCGGTCCGCGCCAACCGCATCGCGCTCTTGGCGCGTCTGGCGGGGCTTTTCAACCGGGTTGCCGACATTTCGCTCTTGGCGGATTGACAGGGAGGGCTGCCATGAAACTCGTCATTCTCGATCGCGACGGTGTGATCAACGAAGATCGCGACGACTTCGTGAAGAACACCACCGAGTGGGTGCCGATCGAACACAGTCTGGAAGCGATCGCCAACCTCACGCAATCGGGGTGGCGGGTCGTGGTGGCCACCAACCAGTCCGGTATCGCCCGCGGGCTGTTCGATGTGCACGCGCTCAATGCGATGCACGAGAAAATGCACCGCCTCGTCAACCAGGCCGGCGGCAGGATCGACGCCGTCGTGTTCTGCCCGCACAAGCCGGACGACGAATGCGAGTGCCGCAAGCCCCTGCCGGGCATGGTCAACGAGATCGCCGAGCGTTTCAACGCCCGCCTGGAAGGGCTGCCGCTGATCGGCGACAGCCTGCGCGATCTCGTGTCCATCGACGCGGTGGGCGGCCAGCCCATTCTGGTGCGCACCGGGAAAGGCGAGGCGACCCTCGCCAAGGGCGGTCTGCCGGACGGCAGCCTTGTGTTCAACGACCTGTTCGATGCGGCCGAGTACCTCATCGAATCGCGCCAATCCTCGTAAACGGAAAACCGCATGCTGTTGATCCGCAACCTGTTGTACTGGCTCGTGGTGGTGTTCATCACGCCGGTCTTTTTCGTGCTGCTGATGATTTCGCTGCCCTTGCCGCGCCGCCGGCGGCATATCTTCGGTGTGACCTGGGCGATGACCCTGCTGTGGACGCTCGAGCACGTGGTCGGGCTCAAATGGCGCGTGATCGGCGCGGAGAACATTCCCGACACGCCGTCGGTGATCTGCTCCAAGCACCAGTCCGGTTGGGAGACCTTCGCCCTCCAGAAAATCTTCCCCTACCAAATCTATGTCGCCAAGCGCGAATTGTTGTGGATTCCGCTGTTCGGCTGGGGCCTTGCCGCGATGAATCCGATCACCATCAATCGCAGTGATCGGGCACGTTCGAACCAGCAGATCATCGAACAGGGTCGCGAGCGCCTATCGCACGGTTTCTGGATCACGGTGTTTCCGGAAGGGACGCGCGTGCCCCCGGGGGTGCCGGGCAAATACAAGCTGGGCGCCGCGCGCATCGCCACCACGCTCGGCATGCCGCTGGTTCCGGTGGCCCACAATGCCGGTGAATTCTGGGCGCGCAACGCGTTTCTCAAGCATCCCGGCCTGATCACCGTGGTGGTCGGCAAGCCGATCCTGCCGGTCGACGGCGCGACGCCCGAGAGCATGATGGCCGAGGCCTCGGCATGGATCGAGGCCCGCCAGAGCGAGATCGGCGGCACCGGTCCCAATGCGCATCCCGGGCAGAAGCGGGTCCACAGTGAAGACACTCGCGCTGCCTGACGCGAATCTGGCCGTCACGGTGATTCGCCGCCCGCGTAAAAGCATCGGCTTGCGGGTGACGGCAGAAGGGGTCGAATTGATCGCGCATCCGCGCGTATCGAGCGAAACCCTGCAGGAAATATTGCTGACAAAGCGTGATTGGATACTCAAGCACCATGCCCGTTTACTGGAGCAGCGGGCAAATGCTGACACCGATCGGCGAAATGTGACGATTGTCGGGGAACCCCTGCCAATTGTTCAAGTCGAAGGAATACGCCGTATCGCCAGAAGGCTGCCGGACCGCATAGAAATCGCGGGAGCCGCCGATGGCGATGCCCTGCGGGACGCGGTATCCCGTCTGCTCAGGCGCGAAGCCGCGCTGCTGTTTCCGGCGCGGCTGGCGCGTTTTGTTCCGGTCCTCAAACGCCAGCCCGGCCGGCTGTTGCTGTCCTCGGCCCGTTCCCGTTGGGGCAGCTGCTCGGCCGCCGGGGCGGTGCGCCTGAACTGGCGCCTGATCCAGGCGCCCCTGCCGGTGCTGGACTATGTGCTGGCCCATGAATTGGCCCACCTGGTGCACATGAACCATTCGCCCGCTTTCTGGGAGGAGACCGCCCGCCTGTGTCCCGATTGGCGGGATCGGCGGCGCTGGCTCAAGGATCATGGAAGCGGGCTGTTCGATTTTGGATGACGGGTCGCGGCCTGTCGAAACCTGGAGAAAATCATGCGTCTTTTGCATACCATGCTGCGAGTCGGCAACCTTGAACGTTCCCTGGCCTTCTATACCGAGGTGATGGGCATGCGGCTTCTGCGCCGCAACGATTTTCCAGAGGGACGCTTCACGCTGGCGTTTGTCGGCTACGGCGATGAAGAAGACAACACGGTGATCGAGTTGACCCACAACTGGGATACCGAAAGCTATGACCTGGGCAATGGCTTCGGCCATCTGGCCGTCGAGGTTCCCGATGCCCATGCCGCCTGTGAGGCGGTGCGCGCCAAGGGCGGCAAGGTGGTGCGCGAAGCCGGTCCGATGAAACATGGCACCACGGTCATCGCTTTCGTCGAGGATCCGGACGGTTACAAGATCGAATTCATCCAGCGCGGTACCCGGTAATCCGGTTCAGTTTTCGACCAGGCCGGTACTCCCGGCCTTTTTTATTGTGGGTTAATGATGAGCGTATCCCGTATTCCTGTTGCATGGGGGGCTGGCTTGTTGGCCTGTCTCCCCGTCTCGGCGCTGGCTTCCGCGCCCGGTGGTCCGGACCTGAGCCTGGCCTGGGTCGTGCCGTTCGCCGGCATTCTGTTGTCCATCGCGCTGTTTCCGATTTTCGCGGAATCGGTCTGGCACCACCACGCCGGCAAAGTCGTCGCCGGCTGGACGGCCCTGTTTCTGCTGCCCTACGGCCTGTACTTCGGCCTCGCGTCGGCCGCCCACCTCGTGGCGCATGCCATGCTGGCCGAATACCTGCCGTTCATCATTCTGCTGCTGACGCTTTACACGGTGTCCGGAGGCGTGCTGGTGGAGGGCAATCTGCACGGATCGCCCGCGCTCAATACCGGCCTGCTGGCGCTCGGCACCCTGCTGGCTTCCGTGATGGGCACCACCGGCGCCGCCATGCTCTTGATCCGGCCGTTGCTGCGCGCCAACGACAACCGCCGCCACAGGGTGCATGTCGTGGTGTTCTTCATTTTCCTGGTGGCCAATGTCGGTGGCGGCCTGACCCCGCTGGGCGACCCGCCGCTGTTTCTCGGGTTTCTCAACGGTGTGAGCTTTGGTTGGACCTTCCTGCACATGATCACGCCCGTCGCGATCGCCGCCGCTGTCTTGCTGGCGCTGTTCTATGTGCTGGACAGCTGGTGGTACCGCAAGGAAGGCGTGGAGCCCGTCGACCCGACCCCGGATTCGCCCTTGCGCTTTCGCGGCCTGTTCAACCTCGTTCTGCTGGGATTGGCGGTGGGCGCCGTGCTGCTGTCCGGTTTCTGGAAGCCGGGGATCCGTTACGAGGTGCTGGGTACGCCGATCGAGCTGCAGAACGTCACCCGCGATGTGTTGCTGCTGGCCATCGCCGGTTTGTCCTTATGGCTGACGCCGCGGGCCATCCGCGAGGGAAACCGCTTCAACTGGGGGCCGATCGAAGAGGTCGCCGTGCTGTTCGCGGGGATTTTCATTACCATCGCGCCGGCTATCGCCATTTTGCGCTTGGGCGAGGCGGGGCATTTCGCCGACGTGCTGCGCATGGTCAGCCGCCCGGACGGTACACCGATCGATTCCATGTACTTCTGGATGACGGGGCTGTTGTCGAGCTTCCTCGATAATGCGCCGACCTATCTGGTGTTCTTCAACCTGGCCGCCGGCGATGCCCATACCCTGATGGGGCCGATGGCGAGCACACTGCAGGCCATTTCCATGGGGGCGGTGTTCATGGGGGCGAACACCTACATCGGCAATGCGCCGAACTTCATGGTGAAGGCCATTGCCGAGGAGCGCGGTGTCGCGATGCCGAGCTTTTTCGCCTATATGGCCTGGTCGATGGCGATTCTGCTGCCGCTGTTTGTCCTGCTGACCCTGCTGATGTTCTGAGCCGTGCGGCGGGGCTTCTTCTTGAGGCTCCGCCGTTTCCGGCGTAAGCTAGCCGGTTTGTCGTTTTCTGGTTTGGCATCGATCATGCATATCCACATCCTGGGCATTTGCGGTACCTTCATGGGCGGTATCGCCGCCATCGCGAAAGAAGCCGGCCACACGGTCACCGGTTGCGACGCCAATGTTTACCCTCCCATGAGTACCCAGCTTGAGGCGATGGGCATCGGCCTGATTCCCGGTTTCGATCCTTCCCAGGTGTCGATCGGCGCGGACCTGTTCGTCATCGGCAACGTGGTGAGCCGCGGCAACCCACTGATGGAAACCATTCTCGACCTGGGGCTGCCGTATTGCTCCGGCCCGCAGTGGCTCGCCGAGAACGTACTGGCTGGCAAATGGGTGCTCGCCGTGGCGGGAACGCACGGCAAGACCACCACCAGTTCCATGCTGGCCTGGATTCTCGAGGATGCCGGATTGGCTCCTGGCTTCCTGATCGGCGGCATTCCGGCCAATTTCGGCGTGTCGGCGCGTCTGCCGGGGCGTCCCGCGCAAGATACGGCCAGTGTCAGCCCGTTCTTCGTCATCGAGGCCGATGAATACGACACGGCCTTCTTCGACAAGCGTTCCAAATTCGTTCACTACCATCCCCGCACGGCTGTTCTCAACAACCTCGAATACGACCACGCGGACATCTTCCCGGATCTTGCGGCGATCGAAACCCAGTTCCACCATCTGGTGCGCACCGTGCCGCGCAACGGCCGCCTGATCGCCAACGGCCGCGAGGCCAGCCTCGATCGCGTGCTCGAGCGGGGGGCCTGGACGCCGGTCGAACGTTTTGGCGGACCGGACGGCTGGCGGGTCGGCGACGCCGATGCGGACGGCGCGTTCGATGTGTATCTGGATGGCAAGCTCGAGGCGCGTGTCGAATGGCCACTGATCGGCGAGCACAATCGCCTCAATGCCCTGGCGGCGATCGCGGCGGCGCGGCATGTGGGTGTCACGCCCCGGCAGTCCGCCGAGGCGCTGTCGCGTTTTCTGAGTGTCAAGCGGCGCATGGAAGTGCGTGGCGTGGTGAATGGCGTGACGGTTTACGATGATTTCGCCCACCATCCGACCGCGATCACGACGACGGTAGAGGGTTTGCGCCAGAAAATCGGCGCGGCGCGCATTCTCGCGGTGCTCGAACCTCGCTCCAACACCATGAAGCTCGGCGCCATGAAGGAGGCGCTGGCGCCGTCGCTGGCTCGGGCCGACAAGGTGTTCTGCGCGGCGCACAATCTGAACTGGAATCCGGCCGAAGCGCTCGCGCCGCTGGGCGACAAGGCCGCGACGTTCGGGGCGTTCGCCGATCTGGTCGATGCCATCATCGCCGAAGCGCGCCCCGGCGACCACATCCTGGTGATGAGCAACGGCGGCTTCAACGGCATCCACGCCAAGCTGCTCGAGCGGCTGGCCCAAGCCGGGTAAATCGGCGGCCCGTTTGGCGCGTCAGCGATCGACGATGGCGCGCCGGTGACGCCGGAACACCCACTTTTCCCACATGGGACGGGTAATCTCGCCCAGTCCCTCGCGAATGTCCGCCACCAGGTTGTAGTGACCGTCCGCCGCGCGCGCGCAGCGGGTCACCACCCCCGGCAGTGCCAGGCGCAGGGCGGAGTCGGGATTGGGGTACAGGGTGAGGAGCACCGCGTCGCCAGCCTTCAGGGGCGCCGCCTGGCTCCAGGACAGCGCTTCCAGCCCGACCCGGCATGGTGTCAGCGGCGGCCGCTCGGTGTGGCGGTTCCGGAGGCTGACTTCCAGCGCCAGATCCAGCTTGGCTTCGAGTCTCAGAAGAATCGGCGCCGGATCCTCCTGGGCGTCGGACGGCGCGGCCAGGACTTTCATGGCAAGCCTCGTTTCGCGCAGCATGTCGTCAAGCTCGTCAGCGCTTTCCCTTTGTGCGCAGGCGAACGGCAACAGGGCGCTGAAGCTCGCCGTGTCCAGCGCGGCCAGGGTATCCAGCCGGTTCATGATGTTTCTCCCGCGAAAAGACCGACAATGCCGTCAAGGCCCATGTGGTTGATCGCCACATCGGCCTGGCGGCGCACCACGGGCTTGGCGCGGAACGCGACGCCGATCCCCGCTTCGCCAAGCATCGCCAGGTCGTTGGCGCCGTCCCCGACCGCCAGCACCGTGCCGGGCGCGAGTCCGAGTTCGTCGCGCACGCGCACCAGCAGGTCGCGCTTGGCGCGGGCGTCGACGATGTCGCCGATCACCCGGCCGGTCAGCCGGCCGTCCCTCACTTCCAGCTGGTTGGCGAACGCGTAATCCAGCCCCAGCTGCGCCTTGAGCCGGTCGGTGAAGAATGTGAAGCCGCCCGATACCAGCATGAAGGCGACGTTCGAGGCATGGCACGTGTCGATCAGCGTTCGCGCGCCGGGCGTCAGTGCCAAGCGTTCGCTCCACACCCGCTCCAGCGCGCTTTCTTCAAGTCCGGCGAGCAGCGAGACACGTTCCCTGAGCGACGCCGAAAAGTCCAGCTCACCGCGCATCGAGCGCTCGGTGATGGCGGCGACCTTGTCCTTGATGCCCTGCATGTCGGCGATCTCGTCGATGCATTCGATGGTGATCAGCGTGGAGTCCATGTCCGAGACGACAAGGCCCAGGTCGGCGAAACGGAGACCGGCCGGCATCAGGGCCAAGTCGCAGCCGAGCTGTTCGGCCAGCGCGCAGGTTTCGTCCGAAAGCGGAGCGGATACGCCCGAGAGACGGGCCGCCGTGGGCGACACGCGAAGAATGTTGTTCGCGCCACAGGCGCGGGCCAGTCGGTCAAGGGGGGCGTCGTCCAGGGAAGAGGGGGCCTGGACCACCAGAATAGGCTCAGAATGTGTCATGCCGCAGCGCATCGGTGGTGGATGATGACAGAATTATGCCACCGCGCGGGCCGGCAGGGCGAGGGGGAGACCCCCTCGTACCCCGGTCGGGATTATTTTTTCTCGGGTTGCGGCTTGCCGCCCATTTTTTCGCAGGTGCCCTTGGCAACGTACTTCCAGTCGGCGGGGGCGTTGTCGGTCTTGGCCTGGCCCGCGCAGCTGTGGGAACCATCCGGCGCGGCGCAGTCGTTCTTGCCGGCCTGGGCGATGCCATAGCATTTTTCCTTGTCGGCGGCATGGGCCGCGGGACTGGACAGCGAACCGGCCGCCACCAGGGCGCCAATGGCGGAAAAAACGAGTGCGCGCGACGTTTTCATCGGGTCTCCTGATCAGCGAATGTTGACGATCTTGTGCGTCTGCACCGACAGCCGCCATTCGGGGTGCTTCATGCACCAGTCGATGGCCGCCGCGGTGTTTTCGGCCCGCTCCGGGCCGTCCATCGGTTGAACGAAATAATGCGCGAAATCCGTGTCGCCGAGCATGTCAGGCAACAGGGCCGGTTGCGGGTACACCAGCTTGAGCTCGTGGCCCTGGCGCTGCACCAGCGGCGCGCCGGCCTTGGGGCTCACGCAGATCCAGTCAAGCCCGGCCGGCGCCGGCAGCGTGCCGTTGGTTTCGACGGCCACTTCGAAGCCCAGCCGGTGCAGGGCGTCGATCAGGGGCGCATCCAGTTGCAACAGCGGCTCGCCGCCGGTGCAGACCACATAGGGCGTTCCGCCGGCATCGGCCGGCCACTGCGCCGCGATGCGCGCCGCGAGCTCCCCGGCGTTGGGGAACTTGCCGCCGTCAGGGCCTGTGCCGACGAAGTCGGTGTCGCAAAAGCGGCAGACGGCCTCTTCACGGTGCCGCTCCTTGCCGCTCCACAGATTGCACCCGGAGAAGCGGCAGAACACCGCCGCGCGGCCGGCCTGGCAACCTTCGCCCTGCAGGGTGTAAAAGATTTCCTTTACGGTATACATGAAAACCCTACCTTTGCACCAGAGGCCAGTGCATGTCGTGGCGGAACGTCAGGGATGCGCCGCGGTCGTCGTTTTCCATGATGTCGATGCGTGACAGTTCCGGCACCAAGGGCGAGAGGTGGGCGTGCACCCATTCGGCCACCGAGGCGCTGTGGCCGTCGCGCACACCGGCGAGCTTGTCCAGCGGATTGTGGTCGAGCTGGCGATACAGCGGCTTGAAGCGGTCCTTGACGTCGCCAAAATCGAGCAGCCAGCCCATGGTCCGGTCAAGATCGCCGGAGAGCATCAGGCGGATCAGGTAGCTGTGACCGGTGTACTGGCCGTTCTCCCCGAACGGGGTGGCGCTTTCGAAGCGCTGCTCCTTCCAGATCCGGAACACTTTTCCGTCGAACTGGCTGCCGGCGGTGTGGGTTTCACGCACTTCGACCCATTTGAGACCGGGAAGCGCCGGCGCCAGTTGTCCGAACAGCCAGGCGGCCAGCACCTCGCTGGTCGGGTTGGCGAGACCTTCTATGTCGTTCAGGTAGCGGTGATGCAGGCGAGCGCGCAGCGGGAGCCAGGCCCGTTCGATCGCGCTCGCGTCGGCGGCCTGCGCATCCGCCACCAGGCGTACGCCGAAGCCGTGTCCGTGCAGGCGACCGCACTTGTGCCCGGCCGGGACATGGGGCAGATGGTGGGCGGCTTCGAAACCGGTATCCAGCCAGGCCAGCGCCGTGCCGTTGTCCACCACCACTCCGCGGTCGGGGGCGCCGCGCAGCATCAGCGTGACCGGCATCGGCAGCCGTTCGGCGATGCCGCGCGCGATGGACAGGTCGCCGGCGTCGAAGACGCAATCGTTGAGCAGTGTGTAGTCGAGCGGAGCGATGGCGTCGCCCAGCGCGGCTTCCAGCGTCGGCATGTCGGTGTGGGTGGTGTCGGCGCGGGCGAGCACACGAAAACTGTGACCGTGCATCCGCGCCAGGCGCGGATCGGTCTGGCCGGCCAGTTGCCGGGCGGCTTCGAAGCCCGTTCCGGCCAGAATCAGGGAAGCATGCATGGCTCAGCGTCCCCCGGTGCGTTCGACCAGCGGGTCGGGGATGCCGGCCTCGGCGAAGCCCTTGGCGCGCAGCAGGCAGGAGGCGCAGTGGCCGCAGGGGGGCTGTTCCCCGTTGTAGCAGGTGTGGCTGTGGGCGAGGGCGCCCAGCGCGCCGACATCGCGCGCCAGGAACACCGTTTCGGCCTTGCTCAGGTACATCAGCGGCGCATGGATTTCCAGGCGGGTTTCCATGCCGAGCCGGATGGCGACTTCCAGCGCCTTGAGGGTGTCTTCGCGGCAGTCGGGGTAGCCCGAGTAGTCGGTCTGGGCGACGCCGGTCACCAGATGCCGGATGCCGCGGGTGTAGGCCAGCGCGGCGGCGAAGGTCAGAAACACGAGGTTGCGGCCCGGCACGAAGGTATTGGGCAGCGTCTTGTCGTGATCGGCGCGCACGCCGTCTTCCGGCTCGATGCCGCTGTCGGTGAGGGCATTGCCGCCGATGGCGGCGAAGGTGTCGATCGGCAGCACATGCTGGACGACGCCGGCCATCGTGGCGATGTCGCGCGCGCAATCGAGCTCGATGCGGTGACGCTGACCGTAGTCGAAGGTCACGGCTTCCACGTTGCCGGCGCCGAAGCGTTGCAGGGCCCAGTAAAGGCAGGTCGTCGAATCCTGTCCGCCGGAGAGCACGACCAGGGCTTTTTCAGGTGTTTTCATGAGTTCGCTTTCCATCGATACACAGTCGAGGCAAGGTTGGGGCTGAGGCACGGGATCGGTCTCACCCGGCCGCCGATTAAAAATCAACCCGTTATTTTAACAGCCGGGCGTCCGGCCAGCCAGCATCTCTCGTCACCTGTCGCCGCGGTCCGATGGCATGTGCGCGGCACACTGGCATAATGCTTTTTTGACCGCCTCTTTACGTATTTGTTATGGCTCAACCCAAGATAGCTTTCATCCTCCACGGCAAACGCTGTCCGCGCGGCATGCCCGACGATCTGCTCAAAGTGTTCGCTAACGACTTTCAGGTGGACATTCATATCACGACCTCCTCCGTGAGCGCCGAGGAGGTCGCGTTCCAGGCGGTCAGGGACGGATGCGTTTATCTGATCGCCGCGGGCGGCGACGGGACGATCCACGAGGTGGTCAATGGCGTGATGCGCTGCCCGGCCGAGTCGCGCGGGCATGTGGCGGTCGGCGCGTTGCCCCTGGGCAGCGGCAACGACTTTGTCCGTTCCATCGGAATGACGGGAGGCATCCGCGAGTTGCGCGCGATGATCCGCGACGAGGCCGTGCGCGCCATCGATCTGGGGCTGGCCGTGGTGACGGAGCCGGATGGCGGAGAAAAACGCGTGTATTTCGACAACATCGCCTCGCTTGGCATCGGCTCGGCGATCGTCGAGAAGGTCAACCGCCGGCCTTCGTGGTTGTCCGCGTCGGCGGCCTTCCATGGCGCGATCCTGTCGACGCTGGTGACCTGGCGTCCGCAGCGCATGCGCGTGAGGGTGGATGGCGGCGAATGGATCGATGGGGCGTTTCAGGCGGTGTGTATCGCGAACGGGCGGTTTTTCGGAAGCGGTCTGGGGGTGGCGCCGGATGCCCGCCTGGACGATGGCCGCTTCGAGGTGGTGCTGATCCGCGATGCCGGCGCGCGTGATTTCGTGCGCTTTTTGCCGCAGCTGAAAAAGTCGCAACGGATCGCCAGCCCGAAAATCGAGTACCTGTCGGGCGGTCTTGTCGAGGTGGCGGGAGTCGGAGGGGCGCCCTCCATCGAAGCCGATGGAGAGCACCTGGGGCGGGGAGCGGTACGGTTTTCCGTGGTGCCCGCCGCGTTGCGTTGCCTCGTTCGTCAGACCTGAGCTTCGGCGAGCGTCGGGTAGTCGAGGTAGCCCTCCGCGCCGCCGCCGTAGAAGGTGGAGGCGTCAGGCGTGTTCAGCGGCGCGTTTTCGCGGATGCGCTCGGCCAGGTCAGGGTTGGCGATGTAGCTGCGTCCGAAGGCGGCGGCATCGATGAACCCCTTGCCGACCATCTCTTTCGCCTTGTCGGCGGTATACCCGCCGGCGCCGATGATCACGCCCGGGTACAGCGCGCGCAGCTCGGTGCGGAAGCTGTCCTGGTAGGCGGGCCCGCCCGCCCAGTCCGGCTCGGAAATGTGCAGGTAGGCCAGTTTGCGCTTGGCCAGTTCGCGGGCCAGATAGCGCGCCATGTCTTCCTGGCCGACATCGGACAGACCGTTGAAGATGCCCAGCGGCGAGAGGCGGATACCGACGCGGTCGGCGTCCCATTCGGCGACGACCGCGTCGACGACTTCCAGCAACAGCCGGGCGCGGTTTTCCACGGAGCCGCCATAGCGGTCCTCGCGCAGGTTGGACGACTCGGACAGGAACTGATTGATCAGATAGCCGTGCGCCGCGTGGATTTCCACGAGATCGAAGCCGGCGCGCCGGGCGTTGTCCGTCGCGGTGCGGTAGTCTTCGATGAGGTCTTCGATTTCGGGCAATTCCAGCGCGCGGGGCGTATCGCACGGGGCGCGCACGAGATCGCCGTTCGCCGTGCGGATATTGGTGTTGCTGTCGGCCTTGAGCGCGGAAGGGGCCAGCGGCGCTTCCCCGCCCGGTTGCAGCGAGCGGTGGGAGATCCGTCCGGTGTGCCACAGTTGCATGGCGATGAGACCGCCGGCCCGGTGCACGGCGTCGGTGACGCGAGTCCAGGCGCGCACCTGTTCTTCGCTATAGATGCCGGGCGCGCCCGCGTAGCCCTTGGCGGTCGGGGAAATGTGCGCGGCCTCGGAAATCAGCAGCCCGCCGCTGGCGCGCTGGGCATAGTACTCCGGCGCGAGCGGGGTGGGAACATCGCCAGGCTCGGTGCTGCGCAGCCGGGTCAGCGGAGCCATGACAATACGGTTCTTCAGGGTAACGGCGCCGACTGTCAGCGGGGTGAAAAGCGTCTCGTACATTCGGGTCTCCTTAAAATTAGACCGGTCATCTAGTCAACATCGAAAAAACAATCCGCGAAAAGCGGATTGCCGTTATTCAGTGCGGCCGGCCAACAGTTCGGCCGTCCGTTCCAGCGCGCCGTCCAGTATCGCCGGATCGTGCTGGACTTTGAACAGCAAGGACGCGCCGATCCACAGACTGTACAGCGAGCGGGCCATGTTTTCCGGCGCTCCCGCGGTGCGGATCGATCCATCCGCGGCGCCTTCGCGCAGCGCGTCGGCGATACGCCGCATCACTCGGTCCATGCCGCGCGACAAGGCTTCGCGCATCGGTTCGGAAAGATCCGAGACCTCCCCGGCGAGTTTGACGGCAAGGCAGCTCATGTGTGAACTGCACTCGCAGTGCCGGTGCATCCACCGCTGAAAATACCCCAGCAGCCTGTCGCGGGCGGAGCCTTCCGCCTGAACGAGCAGTTCGGCAAGACGCGCGTCGTAGTTGTCGAAATAGCGCTCCAGCATCTGCACGCCAAACGCTTCCTTGGACGGGAAGTAGTGGTAGAACGAGCCCTTGGGTACGCCGGCCGTGCCGAGAATCTCGGACAGCCCCACCGCCGCGTAACCCTTGCCCAGGATGATGTTCTCGCCGGTGGCCAGAAGGTGTTCCCGGGTATCGCCAAAGTGTGTCATGCGTGTCATGGACGAATAATACTAGACCAGTCGTCTAGTTTGCAAGTCCCGACTGCGTCCGAATGCCGCGGGTATGGCGCCGCATCCGTGCCGGAAGGTTCAGAGCGCTTTTTTCAGGTAGTAGAAACAATTGCCGCCGGCGTAACCGTCGCGTTGCAACTCCACCTCGAAGCCGAGCCTGGTGTAGAAGCCGGGCGCCTGATGACCCAGTGTTTCGACAAAGGCGAAGCGGCATCCTTCCGATGCGCCGAATGCCAGGGCCTGTTCCATCAGCGCGTGTCCCCATCCTTTGCCGCGCTGCGTTTCGTCGACCAGAAGGTACTTGATGTGCAGTTGCCCCCAAAACAGCCGCACCACCACACAGCCGACCCAGTGACCGTCTTCACGGGCTTCGAAGGCGACCGGTTCGCCGACCATCCGTTCCGCGCCGGCGCTTTGCCGGTCGTGTCTGGCGAAGGCCGCATAGATTCGTTCTTTCAGTTCGGCGTTCAGTGGTGTTCGGGTGAGGGTACGGTTCATCGCGCGCGAGGAGGGGGAAGGGAACCCGCAGCAGTGTAATGGCGCGCGCGGGCCGGAACAAGGGCGCGAGGATGGCCATGCGGCCATCGGCCTGCGCTCGGGAATATTTGATCCTGGCCAATGAAATACGTGTTCTTGCCGACCGGATCGCGCCATGCCAATTCGCTTTGAAAACAATATCTTGCGACGGTGTAAGCGCGCGCTGTCCGGTTTTTCTCATTGCGCCATTGTGAGATGTGCGTAGACGCTTGCCGGATTTGCGTATGCCGGAGCCGGATGCCCCGCCGCTAGAGTGGAGGTCGTGAAAGAGGATGAACGGTAACAAAAAAGGAGGCGTCCATGAGACAAGTGGCATGGGCTGTGGGGCTCGCGCTGATGGCCGGCACTGTCCGGGCCGCGTCGGCGTTCGATGCGGCGTCGGTCAAGCGGGGCGAATACCTGGCCCGGGCCGGCGATTGCATCGCGTGTCATGCCCGGCCAGGCGGTTCGCAGATGTCCGGAGGACTGGGGCTGCCGACTCCGGTCGGCACCCTTTACGCGACCAATATCACGCCGGATCGGGAGACCGGGATCGGGCGCTATAGCTTCCGGGAATTCGCCGCGGCGGTTCGCGAAGGTGTCCGCAAGGATGGCGCGACGCTGTATCCGGCGATGCCGTATCCCTCGTATTCGATCATTTCCGACGAGGACATGAGGGACTTGTACGCCTATTTCATGGCGGGAGTGAGGCCGGTCAGGCAAGTCAACCGGGCGGCCGATATTCCCTGGCCGCTTTCCCTGCGCTGGCCGCTGGCGTTGTGGCGCCGGTTGTTCGCGCCACAGGTCGCGGCCTATCGCCCCGATCCCGCGCGCGATGCGATCTGGAATCGCGGCGCCTACCTGGTCAAGGGGCCGGGGCATTGCGGCGCCTGTCACACGCCGCGGGGCGTGGCCTTTCAGGAAAAAGCCCTGGATGAACGGGACGGCCCGGCATTCCTGGCCGGCGCCACTATCGGCGGCTGGTTCGCCAAGAGTCTGCGGCGTGAGGGCGCCGACGGTCTGGGACGCTGGAGCGAAAAGGAGATCGCCGAGCTGCTTGGCACCGGCCGCAACAGTCACAGCGTGGCGTTCGGCGCCATGGCGGAGGTCGTGGCGCACAGCACCCGTCACTTGAGCGAAGGTGATCTGGGCGCGATAGCGCGCTATCTGGCCAGTGTTTCCGGCGGAACCGCCGCAAGAGAGCTCGCCACCCGGTCGACCACCTTCCAGGATCTGGCCGCCGGCCGTTATTCGGGCGCCGGCGCCGTGATCTACATGGAGCGTTGTGTCGTGTGTCACCGTCAGGATGGCGAAGGGGTCGAGCACCTGTTTCCGGCTCTGGCGCGCAGCAGTGTCGTGAACAGCCCCGATCCGGCTTCGCTGATCCGCATCGTGCTGGAAGGCAGTCGCCTGCCGCCCGTCCGTCACGAGGCGTTCGTGCCGGCCATGCCGTCCCTTGCCGCGTTGAGCGACCGGGAGGTGGCCGATGTGATGAGTTTTGTGCGCGCGTCGTGGGGCAATACGGCCCCGGAAGTGACCGAGCGCGATGTCGGCAAGGTGCGCCGGCTGTTGTCCGCCGAGGTTGATTCGTTGAACGCGGCTCGTTGAGGAGTGTGTCGTCATGATGAGAATCGTTGCCGTTTCCCTGTTGCTCTGTACCGGCGCCGCCATCGCCGAGGCGCCGTTCGCGCCGCCCGCGGATACGGCCATTCCGGGTACGCCAGAAGGGGCGAGGATCCGCCTGGGGCAGCGGCTGTTGTCCGACACCGCGCGGCTTTTGCCCGACAAGGTCGGCGCGGCGATGAATTGCACCAGCTGTCATCTGGGGGGCGGCAAGGTCGCCCACGCATCGCCGTTTGTCAGGGTGTGGAACAAATACCCGTCGTATAACCCGAGAGCCGGGCGCGAGGTCACCCTGACCGACCGCATCAATGGCTGCATGCTGCGCTCCATGAACGGCAAGAAGCTGGCTCAGGACTCGCGGGAAATGCGCGCCATGCTCGCTTACATGCAATGGTTGTCCAAAGACGTGCCCAAGGGGACGAAGATGGGGGGCGGCGGCATTGGCGCTATCGACAAGACCCTGACGCCCGATCCGGTGCGCGGCAAGGCCCTGTATGGCACCTATTGCGCGGTATGCCACGGCGCCAATGGCGAAGGCCGCTGGCGCAAGGGCGCGCTGGTGTTCCCGCCCTTGTGGGGCGAGAAATCGTTCAACATCGGCGCCGGCATGGCACGCACGTTCACGGCGGCGGCCTGGGTCAAGCAGAACATGCCGATGGCCGCGCATGCGCGCGGCGCGCTGGGCCAGGGCGGCGTGCTGAGCGACCAGGAGGCGCTCGATGTGGCCGAATATTTCAGCCACCAGCCTCGGCCGGATTTCCCCGGCAAGGAAAAGGACTGGCCCAAGGGCGGCAAACCGGCCGACGCGCGCTATTGAGCGCGCGGGCTTAGACTTCGCCCAGCCGCATCAAGTCCTGGACGAGTTCCGCCGCGGAGCCGGCCCGCATCTTGTCCATGACATTCTGCCGGTGCACCTGGACGGTGCGCTCGCTGATGGACAGTTCGCCGGCGATGATCTTGTTACGCCGGCCCAGCACGACGAGCTTCGCCACCTCCCGCTCCCTCGGCGTCAGCGACATGAACCGCCGGCGCACCTCGTTGAGGTAGCGTTCGGCGGGCAGGCGTCGCAGGGCCAGGCCGACCGCTTCGAGGAGCGTCTGCTCGCGGAACGGTTTTTCAATGAAATCGACCGCGCCGTTCCGCACCGCCTGGACCGCCATCGCGATATCGCCGTGCCCGGAAAAAAACACAATGGGCAGCATCCGTCCGGTCCTGGCAAGCCTATCCTGAACCTCCAGCCCGCTCATGCCGGGCATCCGCACATCCAGCAGCAGGCAGGCGGTCTCGCCCGGGGCGAGGTGCGCGAGGAAGGCTTCGGCGTCATGAAACACGCGCGAGCGCCAGCCGACCGAATCGAACAGGTAGACCAGCGAGCGGCATAACTCGGCATCGTCGTCGACGACATAAATCAGTGGTATCTCTTCCATCAATGGATTCCGGGGCGGGAGGTGGGTTCCAGGGGCAGAGTGAAAGCCATCGTCATGCCTGACTCCGGGGGCGTGTCGGCCCTTTGCAGGTGGCCGCCATGGCGTTCGACGATGGAGCGGCAAATGGACAAACCCAGACCCAATCCCTGCGGCCGGGTAGTGAAAAACGGTTCGAAAAGCCGCTCGGCGAGTTCTGGGGGCAGGCCGGGCCCCGAGTCGCACACGGTGACAAAAGCCTGCCCGTTGTCCAGCCGCGCGTCGACCGCGAGACGGCGGTCCGATGCCGGCTGGCCGGCCATGGCATCGGCGGCATTTTGCAGAAGGTTGAGCAGCACCTGCTCGATCTGCAGCGGATCGGCAAGCAGGTGGCGTCCCTGCAGGTTCGCGTCCAGCGACAGGGTGAAGCCCGGCGCGATGCCCGGATGCAGTTGCAGGAACCATTCGCACACCGGTGAAATCAGTTCGGCCAACTCCACGCGACGTCGCTCCGGCGGCGCCTTGCGCGCAAGCTGGCGGACATGGCGCAGAATGTGCTCGGCCCGTTCGGCCTGGGCGCGGATCGCCCGTCCCGCCTCGGCGAGCCGGCCGGTGTCCTGCGGCGCTCTTCCGAGATTGCGCATCAGGCCGTTGGCGTAATTGGTGATCGAGGTCAGCGGCTGGGCCAGTTCATGGGCGAGGGTGGTCGACAGTTCGCCCAGAATGCCCAGGCGCGCGGCGTGATCCAGTTCGTCCTGGCGGCGCCGGGCTTCCGCCTGGGCGAGGTCGCGGGCGGCGAGCGCCTCCCGAAGTTCGGCGGTCCGGAGCCTCACCACGGTGTCGATGCGGCGACTGTGCCAGGCCAGCGCCGCCAGCAGCGTTGCCACGGCGGCCAGCGCATACCAATAGCGCCGTATCAGCTCGGCAAGGCCCGGCGGGGCGAGATGGGCATAAGGGCCGACGCGCAGCTCCCGCATCAATTCCCGCACGCTGCCGTAATCCTCCGGGATCGTCCAGCCTATTCCGCTGTCCGGAGCGGCCGTCAGCACGGCGACCGCCAACCGGCGCGCCGCCTCCTCCGGTGTGTCGCGCAAGGCGGCGAGCGGCCAGTCCGGATAGAGCCGCGTGCTGTGGCCGCAGGGCATGCCTTTGTCGCGGCGCGGCGCGAGCACCCGCAATGCACCGGACGCCACGCTCCCGTCGCGTTCCATCCGCTCGATGAGGCAGACCGGAATCACACCGGCGTCGGTGCGGCCCTGCGCCACCGCGTGCACGATGTTGCCCAACGGAAAACCCGTGAACGTCAGCGATTGCAGTTCATCCGGCGGAACGCCGGCGGCTTCGAGTTCGCGCCAGGCGGTCCGCCATCCGCCAAAGGCGTCCGGCGCGGCGGCCAGCAGGCGTTGATTGCGCAAATCGGCGAGTTCCCGCAGATCATGCCGGTCGCCGCGCACCACGATGGCCGAGCCGATCGCTTGCCCGGGCGCGCCGGTCGCGCGGCGCAGGCTGGCGATGCGCCGCACGCCGTAGCGGTGCTCGAGTTCGATGTACTGGCCGCTGTTGGTGACGACGAAATCGAGTTCGCGGCGAGCCACGGCGCGTTCCAGCGCGGGCAGGTCAAAGTGTTCGATGCGGCTTGCCGGCGCGGCGCGCTCGAGCGAGGCGGCGATCTGCTGTGTGCTGCCTTGGCCCGGAGCGGGATCGAGCACGCCGATACGCAGGGTGTCCGCCCGGCCTGCCGCGGTGTGGGCGAGCAATGCGGCGGCGGCCAGCGATGTGATCAACCGGACAGGGCGGTGCCGCGCCCGGACAGAGGGTGGGGCATCGGAGACGGATGGGCAACCTGGGATACGTGGCATGGAGGATGACGGGACAACCTTGGCGTGGTTTCGCGGGGGGCGGTTTTTATCATCGCATTTCTATTATATAAAGACAAATTGCTAATTAATTAGCATTGATTCATGCCAAAGTTCTTGGCATGGAGGGCCGGCTGCAATGAGCGCATGGGGTTGCCATGGACAGTTTTGTCTCCATCGTCCGTGAACTGTGGCTGTGTTTTTTCTCCGGTTTCGACGATTCTGAAGATTTTGGATGCGTAGCCCTGATTCAGACTGCACACGGAGAAGAATGGTGTTCGAACGTTCACTGAGTGGTATGACGGTGATGCTGGTGTGCCTGGCATTGCCTGCCCAGGCCCTGGCTAAAGCCCTGCCCGGCGCGGTGCGCCAGGATGCGCCGGAGATCGAGCGAGCCGCTGGCGTCGATTCGCGTCCGTACGAGACGCTGCGTCGGGCTGGCGAAGTGTTCAACGCGTTCCACCGGCTGGCGCCCGAGGCGGTACTGCGTTACCGCCTCCATTCCCTGTCGGGCAGGCTTGAGCTGTACGCGCACGGTTTTGCCGGCAAACTTTCCGTGCCGCTGGACAAGGACCGCGGTTTTACGCTGCCGCCTGGCGCAAAACAGCAAACCGTGATCACCAATCGCCCGTCAGGCAGCGTGCAATGGCGTGTCGATGTCCGTACGCCCGGTTTGCCCGCAGACACCCGGCGGCTTGGCGATCTGAGGCTCGAATGCCTGATCGACGACATCAGTCATTTGAATCTTTCCGATGGCAGCGGGGTGAACTGCATGCCAAAACCCCGTGTGAACAAACATTGTCGCGACGACTGGAAAGTTTGCGCGAACCGCGCGGCCGAGGCGCTGTCCGGGGCCGTGCAAGAGAGCGTTAACCGAATGGGGCAGCTCAAGCTGGAGAAAGACCTCTATGAAAAGCGCAGCTATCCTTATCTTTTCATCGCCGATCGCCCGGTCT
Organism: Paludibacterium paludis; assembly: GCF_018802605.1. Lineage (NCBI taxonomy): Bacteria > Pseudomonadati > Pseudomonadota > Betaproteobacteria > Neisseriales > Chromobacteriaceae > Paludibacterium > Paludibacterium paludis. Next base: position 1,023,350 of record NZ_CP069161.1, read on the forward strand.
TCACGATAATTCTGAGCGAGGGTGAACGGCGCGTTACGCTCCCCGCCGCCTGGCTCTATGGCGAACAGCTCAAGCCCGGACCGTCATTCGCCTGGCCTTATCCACGTGAATTCTTCTACTCCGTTCCGTTGTCCGACGGGGAGTGGTCTGACGATGCCCGCGTTACGTTCGAGTATTTGTGATGAAAAAAAGATTCGCTATCGCATTCTTTCCAGTGCTCGGCGCAGGGCTCCGGTTCGGGGTGGCCATCTTTCTGGCGTTATCCCTTGCGGCGTGCGCGACGCTGGGAAACCGGAAACTGGCCGATCTGGATCTTCTCCAGGCCGAGGCGCTGACCGCCCAGGATGCCGGCGGGCAAACCGGTATCGCCGCCAGGCTTGGCAAACCTCAGAGCGAAATCGTTTTCTCCGATGGCGGGCGCGTATGGGTATACAGTTACGTTCGACAGACGCCGAAGTGGCAAAATTTCACCAATGTTGGATTCTTGTTCAAAGCGCAGAGCAATTACGCCAAAGAATTCGTCGTGTATTTCGACCGGACCGGCGTGGTCAGGAAATGGCGGCTGTCCGAGAATTCGGCGGAAGAAAAGACCGGTCTGGCGTATCAGTTGGCCCGCAAGCCCCGCGACGAAGCCACTTTGGCGCCAGATGCGAGGGATCGCGGAGCACAATGAAGCGGGCCGAGGGTGTTACAATGGAGAATTGCCATGGTCCTATGCCATTGTCGATAACCTGATTTGCGAGACCGCTCATGACCACCATCCGTCAGGAAGATTTCATTCAGAGTATCGCTGATGCGTTCCAGTACATCAGCTACTACCACCCCGTTGACTACATCAAGGCGCTCGGCGAAGCCTGGCGGCTGGAGGAAAGTCCCGCCGCCAAGGACGCCATGGCCCAGATCCTGATCAACAGCCGCATGTGCGCGGAGGGTCATCGGCCGATTTGCCAGGACACCGGTATCGCCGTGGTGTTCCTCAAGGTGGGCATGAATGTTCGGTGGGACAGTGCCCTGAGCGTTCAGGACATGGTCAACGAGGGCGTGCGACGCGCCTACAATGATCCGGACAACAAGCTGCGCGCCTCCGTGCTGCTCGACCCGGCCGGCGCGCGGCGCAATTCGCGCGACAACACGCCCGCCGTGGTGCACTATGAAATCGTGCCCGGCGACCATCTGGAGGTGATTTGCGCGGCCAAGGGCGGCGGTTCCGAGAACAAGTCCAAGATGGTCATGCTCAATCCGTCCGATTCGATCGTCGACTGGGTGCTGAAAACCGTTCCCACGATGGGCGCCGGCTGGTGTCCGCCGGGAATTCTCGGCATCGGCATCGGCGGCACGCCGGAGAAGGCCATGTTGCTGGCCAAGGAATCCCTGATGGCTCCGGTGGATATCCACGAACTGAAAGACAAGGCGGCCCGCGGTGAACCCCTGAGCCGTGTCGAGGAGCTACGCCTCGAATTGCTGGAGAAAGTCAACGCGCTGGGCATCGGCGCCCAGGGCCTGGGCGGTCTGACCACGGTGCTCGACGTGAAAATCCTCGACTACCCGACCCATGCGGCATCCTTGCCGGTGGCGATGATCCCGAACTGCGCCGCGACCCGCCACGTGCATTTTCATCTGGACGGTTCGGGACCGGCGCGGCTGGAACCGCCATCGCTCGCCGATTGGCCGGAAATCCCCTACGACATGTCCGCCGGCAAGCGCGTCGATCTTGACACCATCACCCGCGAGGAAGTCGCCAGCTGGCAGCCGGGGGATGTGCTGCTGCTCAACGGCAAACTGCTCACCGGCCGTGACGCGGCCCACAAGCGCCTCGCCGACATGCTCGCCAAAGGTGAGGCGCTGCCGGTCGATTTCACCAACCGCTTCATTTACTACGTCGGCCCGGTCGACCCGGTTCGCGACGAAGTGGTCGGCCCGGCCGGTCCGACGACGGCCACGCGCATGGACAAGTTCACGCGCCAGATGCTCGAGGAAACCGGTCTGCTGGGCATGGTGGGCAAGGCCGAACGCGGGCCGGCCGCGATCGAGGCGATTCGCGACAACAAGGCGGTGTATCTGATGGCGGTGGGCGGCTCCGCTTACCTGGTGTCCAAGGCCATCAAGGCGTCGCGCGTGCTGGCCTTCGAGGACCTGGGCATGGAGGCGATCTACGAGTTCGAGGTCAAGGACATGCCGGTGACCGTGGCGGTCGACGCCTGTGGCACCTCGGTGCACCTGACCGGTCCTGCCGAATGGCGCGTGAAGATCGGCAAGATTCCGGTCAGCGCCGCCTGAGGAATCCGGCCTCCGTGTTTCCCGCAAAGGGGCGGAGGCGGGAAATTTGCCATGGATCAGGGAACATGCTTGCCGCGCGATGCCCGGCCGCTGCCGGGCGACATGGCGAAATGAAGTTGTGGGATGATACGTCCATGGATCCGGAAACCGGCGATCAAGGAGAGTCTCGCGTGAGCAAGTCGCACTATCATCCGCTGAGTATCGGTCTGCACTGGCTGATGTTCATTCTGTTCGTCATCGCGCTGGCCGCGATCGAGATTCGCGGCTACGTTCCCAAGGACGCCGGAGCCGAGTTCCGCGCCCAGCTGCGCCAGTGGCACATCCTCTCGGGGTTGTTCGTGTTCGTGCTGGTGTGGCTGCGCATCGCGGTCAAGCTCCGTTTCGGCGCGCCCCCCATTCTTGGCGAATCGGCCTGGCAGGTCAGGGCCGCCCACGCGCTGCACGGGCTGCTCTATCTGGTGATGATCCTGCTGCCTGTCACCGGCGTGGTGTTTTCCCAGGCGGGGGGGCGGGAGATCGGTGTTTTCGGTGTGGTGCTGCCGATGATGGTCTCCCCCGATCCCGAACTGAGGGCACTGGTCAAGAACGTGCATGAACTGCTGGGCAACGCGGTGTATTTCCTGGTCGGTCTGCATGCCGTCGCGGCCCTGTGGCACCATTTCGTGCTCAAGGACGATACGCTCAGGCGCATGCGTTTCAAACAGGACTGACTCAGCCGTTCTCGTCGATGACCACGTCGGTGCCGACCGGCGTGGCGTCGAACAGCTCGATCACGTCGTCTCCCCGCATGCGCACGCAGCCTAGCGAGGTGGGCGTGCCGAACGCGACATGCCTGCCCGCGCCATGGATGTAGATATTCCTGTCGTGGCTGTCCACCTCGCCGCCAAGATTGCGTCCCGGCTCCATGCCGCACAGCCAGAGAATCCGCGTGAGAATCCAGTCCTTGGCGGGGTAGTCGCGGTGCAGGGCGTCGGTGTATTTCCAGGGCGTCACTTCCCTGCGGAAAATGATTCTGTCGACCTCCACGCCATCTCCGATCTTTTCGCAGACACGGTGCCAGCCGCGTGGCGTTTTGTAGCTGTTGACCCGCTCCCCCGGACCGTTTTTCGCGGTGGACACGAGGTATCGCCGGGTTTCCCTGCCCCATTCGTCGAACCGGACGAGCGTCTGGCTTTTCAGCCCGATGCGGATCCAGGGCGCGCCGTAGGCGTGGGGATTCGGCTCTGTGGGTAACAGCGGCGCGGCCAGTTGCGCCTGGATGGCAAACGATTCTGTGCCGTCTGCCGGTGGTGACGCATCGCCGGCCCGGCATGCCGGAACGAGCAACAACAACAGGAAGAGCGGTTTCATGTCAGGAGCGGCGAGCGGCAAAAAACTCTCCCAGAAGCGCGGCCGACGCGTCGGCCTGGTGACCGCCGAAGACGGCGGTGTGATGATTGAGCCGGGTCGCGAAAAGATCGATGACACTGCCGGCCGCGCCGGTTTTGTCCTCGCGCGCGCCGAATACAACGCGATCCAGCCTGGCATGGAGAATGGCCCCGGCGCACATCGCGCACGGCTCCAGCGTCACATAAAGATCGCAGCCTGACAGCCGGTAATTGCCCCGTGCGGCGGCCGCTTCACGCAGTGCCTGCATTTCCGCGTGGGCGGTCGGGTCGTGCGCGCCAAGCGGCCGGTTGTAACCACGGCCGATGACACGGCCTTCGCATACCACCACCGCACCCACCGGCACTTCCCCTTCGGCGAAGGCTTTTCTTGCCTCCTCCTGGGCCATGCCCATGAAACGGTCGATTTGAGCCTGATCGGGCGCCAGTCTCACCGGCGGATGTTCGAGCAGCGCGTGGTCGAGATGCCGGCGCTCTTCCTCAGTCAGGTCCTGCCAGTGCGCGCCGCGGCGGGCGGCTTCAAGGGCGTAGAGCAATTTGCGGGTGACCGTGTGCCCGCGCGCCTTGAGCGTCAGGAAAGCGGACACGACGCCGAAGGTGTCGAGGCTTGACGCGGAGTCGATGCCAAGTTCGCGTAGCGCCAAGATGGCGGCGGGAGGCAGGGGCGGGGTGGTCAACGGCACGATACGATCCGGAACAGGTGATGGCGGAATTATACGCGCTGGGCGGCAGCGTAGGGGTATGGACAGATTCGCGGTCAAGTTTGCTGTCAGGACGTCGATATATGAATAATACTTGTCATAGTGTAAGTCTTATAGCATGAAGATTACTCTCCACATTCCTTCCCGGAGTCTTCCGCCGGATACGGCGCCCGCGCTCAAATCTCTTGCCGGCAATGGGCAAGGTTCAGCGGGGCAGGCGGCTTCTCCATCTTATATCCTGTCGCTGGGTAAAGAAAAAACTCCCGCGGATAATCCGCTGTACAGCGATCTGCTCAATGGCGCGGACAGCATCAAGCAGCAGCGCAAGGCGTCGATCAGCCAGCGCGCCGCCCAGCTTAAGGAGGAGATCAAGTCGCTGCGCAAAATGCTGGCGATGGCGACCCGGGAAAACGCCAAGGGATTCATCGCGAGTCTGGCACGGCTCTCCCAGGAGTTGCGCAGTCTGGTCGGCGCGCTCAAGGGATCGGAAGGCGACGCGCCGCCGTCGTCCGTGACGACCGTGCAAGCCGGGGGCGGTGCCGATGCGGCCAACGGGGAGCAAGCGCAAATGGATGAGACCAAGGGGGACGGGAAGTCCGCCGACGCGCCGACAACCGTTTCCGCCACCGGCGAGGAGAAAACGGAAGCGGATGCGGGTCAGGGATCCGTAGCCGTGGCTGCCGGAGCATCGGTCGACCCGCAAAAGGATCCGGATGCCGCCCTCAAAGGTGAACTGGCCCAGATGGCCGGTGATTTGAAAGCGATACACCGGCATATCAAGCAACTGCTCAAGAGCGCGCCGCCCGACCGCGATACCCGGGAGCAGATGGAAAAGATCGAAAAGCAATTGACCGACAGCCTCAAGGCGTTGACGACGCAGGAAAACAGCGAGTCGAATCAGGTTTCCGTCGAGATCCGGAGCGGCGGCCCGGACGTTGGGACAGGTTCGGGCAACTGACAGGCTTTTCTGATACCGGAATACCTCCATCTTTGATATGGTTGATTTGTAATCGATCAATTAAAGGTGTTGTATGTATTTTCGGTTTTTTATGTCTATTTCGTTATTCTCTATGGTTGGCGGCTTGGCCGGCTGCGCCACCAACAAGCCGATCGTGCTGCGCTATGAGACAGGTATGGTCGCGCAGTTCTATGCGGATTCCCCGGACGATGCCGAGAAAGCCACCATCAAGGCGGCCGAGGCGCATTGCGCCAAGCTCTCAAAAGAAGTGGTGGTGGTCAAGATGGATACCGGCTATCGCGGCAAGACCGACGAAACGGTCAACAAGGCGCTCAACGCCGCTTCGTCCAATCCGTTCACTCCGCCGGTGATCAAGCCCTTCATCAATGCGTTCTCGGAAAAGAATCCTTATTCCACCACGCTGACATTCCGTTGCGAATGAGCGGCTGAAAGCGTTTTTGCGCCGGCCAGAAGGCTGATCAACCGGGATCGGGTATCCACCGAGAAACTTCGCAGGAGGCCGGCCACGTGGTTCTTGGCCGTACCGGCCGACATGCCCAGCTCCCGGGCGATTTCCTTGTTGCGCTTGCCCGACAGCAGCAGGCGCAGCACATCCTGCTGCCGCGGCGTCAGCGGCGGCCTGCCGACACGGGCGAGGCAAGGCGCCCGCTCGCGAAGGGCGGCGAACAGATCGGCCGGATCCTGATCGAGCGTGATGCCGTTCCCGGGGCCCGCCCCGAAACGTAGCGGCACGACGCGTGCGCCGGGATAGCGCGCGGACAGTGCGCGGCAGAGTCCCGGTGTCTGCGCGCCGCCCAGAAGTATCAGCGCCGGCGGCCCGCTCAGCACCGAGTCCAGACCGGCCGGATCGTTCGATTCGGCGACCCCGTGAAATCCCCGTTCACGAAACAGGCAGACCAGGGCGTAGCGGATGAGGGGATGCGGGTCGACAATCGCGATGGCGGAAGAAATGGCGCTTTGGGGTCGTGTCATGACGTGATGGCCTTTGTGAGGTCAGCAATGCTTGCCAGGCGGTTTTTCTGTCCGTTGTTTCACCTTGCCCGTCATCGTGCTGACCGGATAGGGGAACGATCTGGCGCGCATTATATTTGGCGCCGTGTTCTTGTCCAGAAATATCCTCCTATATTTCACATCGATACTTTATATATCGAAATATGTTTTGACCGACCGTCCAATTTATTTCGGGTCGTTTCTCTTTTTTCATCGGTATCGTCCTGCATTTTGTCGTATTCGTTTTTTTTAATAACTGGGTTCATATTTAATGCATATGAATGAACTGCGTTCTCCATGCCAATAGGCACATTTCTGCCCTGGGCGGAAATTGGTATATCTGATGGTGGTTTACGAAAACGCTTAATCGGTTATCAGGAGAAACGGTTAAATGAAAAGGGTAAAACGTACAAGCCGCTGGGCCTGCATGATTTACGCGGGCCTTTGGCTGGCAGGGTGCCATGGAGGCGGAGGCGGTGGTACGGAGGGCGCGACCTTGCCTCTTGAGGTGCTTGGCGCGCGGGGCGGAACGCTGCTTGCCCGCGCCGGCCATTGTCCCCAGGGGGCGCGCCTTGTCTGGCGCGATGCGCGAGGAACGGTGGTGGCCGATGGCGAGCGGGTGGATGATCCGGTTCCCGACGAGGCGCTGACCGTGACCGCCACATGCGGCGACCGCCGTGCCGGCGCCGTGCTTGCGGTGCGTTCTGTGTTCTCGACCTCTTCCGCGTTCGCCATCCTCCGCGAGGACGGAACGGTGACGGCCTGGGGAAGCCCGGCGGCGGGTGGTGATATGGGGGGCCGCGAACCGCGCGGGGCGATTCAGATCGCCGCGAGCGAGCGGGCTTTTGCCGCGCGCGGCAGGGATGGAGGTGTCGTGGCCTGGGGCGATGCGGCGGCGGGTGGAGACATCGGCAGACCGCTGTCCGGAATCGCCGGGTTGTACGGTTTGCACCGCGGATTTCTCGCGCGTGGCGCGGATGGGCGCGCGCATGTCTGGGGCAGTGCCATCCGGCCGTTCGACGAGGACGGTAACCAGGACAACCTGTCCGATGTGCTGGATGCGCCGGCGCTTGACGCGTTGCGCAATGCCACTCATGTCGTGTCGAGCCTTGGCGGACACGCGGTGTTGAAACGGGATGGCCGCGTGGCCGCCTTTGGCGATGCGCAGGTTGGCGGCGACGTTTCCCCCGTTGCCGACGATTTGTCGGATGTGGTGCGTCTGGTGGCGACGGATTACTCGATGGCGGCATTGCTCGCGGACGGTCGGGCGGTGGTCTGGGGGGGCGTGACCGATCCGGGCGTGCATGCGGGGGGGCTGTCGGGCGGTGTGCTCTCCCTGGCTTCCAACAGCGCGGTACATGCCTTGCTGCACGCCGATGGTTCGGTGAATGTGCTTGGAGTCGGTCTCCTTGGCCGGGGTGAAGAGATCAGCGGGGTACGTGGCAGGTTGACCGCGGTGCGACGGATTTACGCCAGCAAGACGGCGTTTGCCGCGCTCGGCCACGACGGTCGTGTGGTCGGCTGGGGAGATGACGAACGGATCGGGGAAAGCTTCCGGGAGGTGGAACCGCGCCTGCGCGATGTCGTTTCCATCGCCTCGACGGAAACGAGCTTCGCGGCATTGACGCGGGATGGCCGGGTCGTGACCTGGGGAGAGGCGCGCACCGGCGGCGACAGCCGGGCGGTGGCGCCGGAACTGACAGGGGTGGCGCTGCTGTTCGCCAATGACTACGCCTTCGCCGCCTTGAAAACCGATGGCACGGTGGTGACCTGGGGCGCGGCGGGCGAAGGGGGGGACAGTTCGTCCGTCCGCGGGATGCTGCGTGATGTCCGCGCCATTCACTCGACCCCCCTTGGCGGTTTTGTCGCGATTCGCCGCGACGGCACGCTGGTGGCATGGGGCAGCGCGTCGGCCGGAGGCGTGCTGCCACGCTCGCACGCGAGTCGTGTCCCCCATTCCGTCGTCAATTCTTTACGGAGTCAGTACCGATCATGATCAAACGCATTGCTTGCCTGGCGGGTCTCGCGGTGGCGATGTCCGCGGGCGCGGCCGAACCGATGGCAGCGGGGTTGATTGTCAAATACCGCGATGCCAGGGGGGTCAGGGCTTTGGCTCTTTCCGCGCCCCCCGTAGGCGACGAGGTACGGGCGCGTGCCGCGTCGGTGAAGTCTCTGGCGCGCCGCCTGGGATCTTCGATCGATTACCGCGGCATCATACCGAGCGGAGCTCTGGCCTTCGCGTCGCGCAGACCCATGAAACTGAGCGTTGCCCTGGCCCTGAGCCGCAACGTCAGCCAGGACGCCGCCGTTGAGTACGCGGAGCCGGATCTCCTGCTCAAACCGCTGTCGGTCTCGTCTCACGCGCGGTTTGCCGGACAATGGGCCCTGCACGGCAGTACCATGGCGGGCGGGGCGCTGAATGTCGCCGATGCATGGCGCATAACGCGTGGCGGCGGCGTGACCGTCGCGGTGCTCGACAGCGGGTATCGGCCGCACCGGGACCTCGCACGCAATGTTCTGCCCGGCCATACCTTTATTTCCGATGCCGACAATGCGCGCAACAGCGTCGGGCGCGAGGCGGGCGCCGTGGATCCGGGAACGTACCGGGCGGAGGACGAATGCGATGCGGACTCGCCGGCGTCTGACAGTAACTGGCACGGTACCCAGGTGGCGGGAATCATCGCGGCCAATGGCGCGGTGGCGGGGGTGGCGCCCGAGTCGCGCATCCTGCCGGTCCGCGTGCTGGGGCGTTGCGGTGGAAAAATCAGCGATGTGGTCGCCGCCCTGTACTGGGCCGCCGGCCTGCCCGTTGCCGGCGTGCCGGACAACACCAGCCCGGCGCGCATCGTCAATCTGTCGCTGGGCGCCGAGCTGCCCTGCATGCATTCGATGCGCAGAGCCATCGCCGATCTGTTCCGGCGGAATGTGCTGGTGGTCGCGGCGGCCGGTAACGCGGCGCGCAACGCACGCAATTCGATGCCGGCAAGCTGCCCGGGCGTGCTGAGTGTCGCGGCGTCGGACCGCAACGGCAATATCGCCTATTACTCCAATTACGGGGCAATGGTATCCATGACGGCACCGGGGGGCGATCAGTCCCGCGGTCCGGATGAAGGGATTCTGGTGGTGTCCAACGATGGCCGGACCGTGCCCGGCGGGGACAGTTACGACCATTCCCAGGGCACGTCGATGGCGGCGCCCCATGTCGCGGGCGTCGCGGCGCTGGCCCTTGCCGCCAACCCGGCGCTGACGGCGGCCGACCTGAGAAACCTGCTGATCCGTACCGCCCGCCCGGCACCGGGGGCGTGCCCGGGATGCTCTGCGGGGATTGTCGATGCCGCCGCGGTGGTCGGGGAGGCGGCAAGGCGACGTTCCGGGACGGTCAGATAAAGTTCCCGTCGGCAAAGCGCAGGTTGACCGTCGTATCGTTGAACAGCCCGGCGTTGTGCCGGGCCTTCTCCGAAAGGAGGCGCAGCAGCACGGCCTTGCCAAGGTCGTCGCTATTGAGCGCGCCGGGTTTGTCATTGCCGACAAGGCGCAGTTTCACGGCTTCCCGCCAGGGCCCGGCTCCCTGGTAAAAGGGCAGCAACGGCCTGTCGCAGGTGAACAGCGCGATATCGGCGTCGCTGTGCAAGATGGCGCGGGTGGCGGTGCCGACGACTTCGCGGCCCAGACCTCGCCCCCGATGATCCGGGTCGGTGGCCACGCAGCTGAGCCCCGCCGCCTGGAATATCTCCTCCCCGTGGTGAAGCGGAAATCGTACGACCGCCGCGTAACTCACGACCCGGCTGCCTTCCATGACGAAGAAGCTGAGTGCTTCGAGCGCCGGATCATGCATGGGCGCCTCATCGGGCTCCAGCTCCGGATACACCCGCTCCTGCAGCGCCGCGAAGGCGAGACGCAGATCCGCAGAGGCATGCTGGTAGGGAAGACAGTATGGAGTCATGATGGTGTGATCGGAGTTGCCCATGTCCGGCCAACATTGTGCCTGAATTGTGAGCCAAGGGCGATCTACGTGACGCGCGTTTTGGTTGAGTCCGTCAAGATGGGGTAACTATTTCGGCCTGAACTCCGGTCAGATTTGTGGTTTACATCCCCAATAGCGGGGGTGTGCTATCGGTTAACGCCTCGGCAGGCTCCGCCATCGAATGCTGCGGCATATAGCGATTCTGTCGCTGCCATTCTTCGTTCTGCTCCATCAACACCGCGCCAATCAAGCGCCGGAGACTGGCTTCGTTCGGGAAGATCCCGACCACGTTGCTGCGGCGTTTGATTTCCTTGTTCAACCTCTCCAGCGTATTGGTCGAATGGATCTTGACCCGGTGGGCCGCCGGGAAGTCCAAGTGCGCCAGCACGTCATATTCGGCGTCATCCATGATCGCCGCGGCCTTGGCGAACTTCGGTCGTAGCTCATCGGCCACTTGTCGCCAGGCCTGGTGGGCGCGGCTTGCGCCGGGCTGCTGGAACACCTGCCGGATCAGCGTACTGACCAGCCCCTGGTGCGACTTCGGCACGCACACCAGGACGTTGCGCATGAAGTGCACGCGGCAGCGCTGCCAGGTGGCGCTAAACACCTGGGCGATCGCGGCTTTCAGCCCTTCGTGGGCGTCCGAGATCACCAACTTCACGCCGGAAAGACCGCGCTGGCGCAGCCCACGCAGGAACTCGATCCAGAATTCCTTGGCCTCGGATTCACCGATGCCCAGCCCCAGAATCTCCCGCCGGCCATCCTGATTCACCGCGCAAGCCACTATGGCGGCGACCGACACCACCCGTCCGCCCTTGCGCACCTTCAGGTAGGTCGCGTCCAGCCACAGATACGGCCATTCGCCCTCAATGGGACGCGTCAGAAACGAGTCAACGCGTTCATCGATGCCTTTGCACACTTCAGAGACTTGGCTCTTGGAGATGCCGGTCATGCCCATCGCCTGCACCAAATCATCGACCTTGCGGGTGGAGACGCCATGGATCCATGCCTCCTGGATCACCGCGGCCAACGCTTGTTCCGATAGTCGCCGAGGCTCCAGGGATGACGGGAAATAGCTGCCTTGGCGCAGTTTCGGCACATGAAGATCCAAAGAGCCCAGCCGCGTGTGCAGCATGCGATCACGATAGCCATTGCGGTAGGCCTGGCGTTCGCCGTTACGCTCGTGTAGATCGGCACCAATCTGGTGGCTGACCTCGCATTCCATCAGGTCCGCCAGAATCGACTCCACCAGGGATCGTAAAAAGTCACCCCCGCCCTGTTGCTTGAAGCGGTCGATAAATGCCATGCTGTCATGGGTCATCGGGTTCTCCGTTTTGGTAAGGGTTGGTCTTCGCAAAATCAACCTTACCGGAGTTCTTCGATGGCCATCTACCATTCCGCCTGATTTACACCACTTCCGTGGACTCTATCCGCGTTTTCTATTATTGCGATTCAGCTCTGGTTTATCTGACGGGTTTGCCCTGTTTGAGGGGATGGCATCAATAATGGCGTTACGTTGGGTTTCATTCCCAAATTTGATATCTTGGCTGCTTTCACATTGTTTTCGTGTTTTTTACTTAGTTCATTTGCTACTCGAAATACGGTGACTAGTGGTTTGAAACGATAAGGTGCGGCTTGGTTTGCGAGTTTATAACCATATTTTGTGAAAGATTTTTTGTATTTATCGAGAGTGTTGTCAGATAGCTGGATGTTATTGTCACTAGCCGTGCATGGAGCCATATTCGGCTCGCTATGAGCTTCCAACATGTTATGCACATATGGGGCGATGCCATTGTTATGGGTGTCAGCCTGCTGAATGCGCTGGTTGGCGGTAGAAGAGGGATAAATGAAAGGCATAGGGGCTCCTTGATCGTCAGGCTGTGCGATGAGTGCAGTACAGATTTAGCTGGACTCGGCAGTCGTTGTTTGTCGTGAGATTCTCATGGAAAACCCTATAACCTTCTTCCAAAAAATGCTTTTTTCTCTCGACTTGCCGCCAACCTTCGATCTGGTGCAGCCGGACGGGGCAAAAGCGTTGTATCGGGATATGCAGAGGCTGCGGGAGGAGCGGCTCGTGCGGGGCGCCCCCAACGTGGCCGATAATGCCGATGACAGCACCGATTACCTCATGCGCGCGCGCTCCTCTACCGGCGGTTATTTGTCAAAACCGTTCACGGACGACATCGAGTTGCCGCTGAAGCTCGGCTGATCCAGATGGATGCCGAAGCCAGTTTCTCCGGGGAGGAGATCCGGTCTCAGTGTCAGTTCAGGAATCAGGTAGTAACCGGCATTCTGTTTGCGAAATGGAATGGGGGCGTCCGTCCAGAGTGAATCCAGCCGTTGCCCCAGCTCTTCGCTCACCGTTGCGAATCCGGCTTCGCCAAGCTTGCCTGTGCGGTAGACCACATAGGGTGGCAGGACCTCGAATCCCGGGTAGAACAGAATGCCGTGCTGGATAGAGAATGTCGTCGATGGCGCCGTTGATGCCTCGTGGCGCATAGTGAGATGCCCAGCCACCGACCGTGACCACCAGCATGGCGCGCTTGCCGGCCAGCAGCCTTCTCCATAGCGAATTCCCCAGCGTGTGTCGGAATGCTCCCCAATACCGTAGGCAAAGCCGCAGGCATAGACACGTTCGACCCACCCTTTGAGGATGGCCGGCATCGAGAACCACCACAAGGGAAACTGCAGTATCACGGCATCGGCCCAGCGCAGTTTGTCCTGTTCTTGTTCAATGTCGGAGCGCTGCGTGCCGTTTTCGTACACGTCTTGCGAATCGCGTGACGGGTCTAAACGGATCTCTTTTCTCGCTACCGTGTTGTCAGCCGCATCCAGTACGGCCTTCCAGTCCATCGCGTATAAGTCGGACACCTGAACGGTATGGCCTGCCTGCTCCAGGTGGCGGATGATGAAGTTTTTGATCGAACCGTTCAAGGAACGTGGTTCGGGATGGGCGTAAACAAGCAGTACATTCATGGCATGGTGACTCCACCGGAAAAGGGAATCACGATAGGCCCGTACAATGTATAGTTGAAATGAATTTTTATTACGCCAGCTATTCCTATGAACAATGCCTTGCGCCAACTGGATCTGAATCTCCTGGTAACGCTCGATGCCTTGCTTGCCGAGCATAATGTGACCCGAGCCGCCGAGCGCCTGCATCTGTCCCAGCCTTCGGTCAGCGTGCAGTTGGCCAAATTGCGGAATGTGTTCGACGATCCCTTGCTGTTGCCCGGTCCGCGCGGCATGCGACCCACCGCTCGTGCCGATGAGCTAAGAGAACCTCTGCGTCAAGCGCTGGACGCGCTGGAGCGAGCGGTCACACCCGGGCGTGTCTTCGACCCGGCTCTCGCGAGTCACACCTGGCGTGTCGCCGCGACCGACTACGGCGCTTCAACAATCCTGTTGCCAGCCCTGGCCGACTTGCGCGAGGCGGCGCCCGGTACGCGGTTGACGCAGGCGGTGCGTGCGTGTCTTGAAGGGGCTTGGGACGCGTGTTTGAGGACATGGATTCATGCCCATGTCGAGGCGTATGTCCAGACTTGCCGCAAGCATGATATCGTCATGTATAAGCTAAATAAATAATGGCTTTATCAAATAGTTAAATAATGTCATTCTTGACCCGTTGCAGGAAATCCTCGAGAGGGGGCGGGCTCCGCCGGAGCTTGGGTAACGGGTGAACCAAGGGGTGTGGCGCTGCTGATTTATTACGGATTGTGCTTGTGACACGTGCCGACCTGTCTCGGACATACCGCACTTATCCCCTATATGGAGACTGTTGTGGAGAAGATCGACTTCAAAAAACGTAATAAGGCGCTATACCAACCACCGACAAAAGAGTTTGTCTTGATCGACGTTCCGACAATGCAATTCGTGATGATCGACGGTGAAGGCGACCCCAATACCGCGGACAGCCATCGAAAGGCCATCGAATGGCTGTATTCGGTCAGCTACGCCATGAAGTTCGCCGCCAAAGCCGGCGCCGGCCAGGATTATGTCGTCCCGCCGCTGGAGGGGTTATGGTGGGCTGACGACCCGCAGAGTTTCGTCGACCGGCGCAAGGATCAATGGCGATGGACCATGATGATCATGGCCCCGGACTTTATCGATCAGACCATGTTCCAGGATGCGGTCGCCAAAACATCGAAAAAATTCGGCGCGCCTCCGACAACGCTGAGACTGGCGGCTTACCAGGAAGGACCTTGTCTCCAGACGATGCATATCGGCTCGTACGATGACGAAGGTCCGACCCTTGCGCGATTGCACGATGAAATCATGCCGTCGCGAGGCTATGGATTCGCCGGCCCTCACCACGAAATCTATATAGGTGATCCGCGCAAGGTCGAACCCTCGAGACTGAAGACGATTCTGCGTCAGCCGGTGCGGCCGGCTTGAGTGGATGAATCCCGCTCAAGCCGTCGCCCTGCCACGGTCAGGCGTACATCTCATTCAGTTGTCGCTGCATTTCTTCGCCTGATACTTGTTTCTTGTGCGTGGCGATGGTCCAGGTATTGCCGAACGGATCGATCACGCGGCCTTCGCGCGAGCCGAAAAACATATCGGTCACCGGGCTCAATTCCTTGGCGCCTTCCTTGATGGCCAGCGCGAACGTGGCATCCGAGTCGGGGACGTAGATTTGCGCCAGCAAGGGCTGCTCCGGCCAGCCTTCCATCGATTCGCCCAGGTTGATGCGCGAGTCGCCGAATTTCAATTCGCAGTGAACCACCTTGCCGTCCGGTGTGTTCAGGCGCAGCAGTTCTTCCGCACCGAACACTTTCTGGTAAAACTTCACGGCATCGGCCACGCTGCTGACGATGCTGTTTGGAGTGATGGTGCTGACGCCTTCAGGTTTTCCTGTGGTATTCATCGATCTCTCCTTCGATTAGCCAACGTGCGCAATGACATGGCAATCGCTGCCATGGAATAAATATCCATGGTGGACCTGACCTTTGCAAGAACAGATTGCCGGCGACTGACTGACGAAGCTGGCATGCTCTTGCATGGATGCCCTGCCAGCCAAGTCGTCGGCCCTGGAAAATGCCTGCAACCTGCATGAGCAGAGCGATTCATGAGCATCTCACCGATGCTGAACGTCGGGAAATCAACATACTGACCACAGAAGCCCGCGGAAAATCGAGGGATAACCCCATGGTTATCGACTTTTTTTCCGTGCGTACCTGGACCCGATGATCGGCCTGAGTCACCCCTTGGCGATATGGGCGAACCGGCTGCCTTGATGCGGGACGAAGCGGTGCGGGCTCCAGGCATGTGAGCGCCAGACTTTCCGCATGGAGTATTCCTTCCCATTTCATCTGATATTCACTATATCGAGATGTTTCTTGGTTACGTTGTTTAAATACAATTTATTGTGTATTAAATTGCTTTTTTGTTGGATAAACAACATTTATCGGGAGTTATCTTGCGTGATCGACTTTACGGTTAAATCTATAATTTTGTGTGTTAACGAGGAAAAGTCGTCAGGAAGTACGCTATGTTGGATTTAAGCTTCAGTAAGCCCAGTGAGATCGTCAAGCGACTTTGCGAGCGTCTGCGTACGGAGCGTCTGGCGTCGCAGATGACGCAATCCGAGGTGGCTGCCCGCGCTGGCATCGGGACCAATACCGTGTCCAATCTGGAGGCAGGGCGCAATGTCGGATTTGAGAATATCGTCCGCGTCGCCATGGTCCTTGGGCGTACCAAAGAGCTTGAGGGCCTGTTCTTGCCGAGATTGGACAGCCTTGACGACATTCGCCGCTATGAAAACAGCGCCAATCGTCGTCGTATCAAGAGGAAGCCGGGCAATGCTTGAGCAAGTGGACGTGTACTACGAGGGCTGGAATGAGCGGTGGCGATGGGGCACGCTGATGTCGACGACCGCTATCACTGGTCGCCCTCAGATTGTGTTTGAGTACAGCCAGGAAGCCAAGCAAAAAGGTCTGGAGCTGTCATCCTATACGTTGCCGCTCAAGGGCGCTCAGCTGCGTCGAGGTTTTCCATCCCACCAGTTGGGTTTGCCCGGGCCTGTCTATGACGCATTGCCCGATGGGTGGGGCATACTGTTGATGGATCGTTTGTTCCGGCGCCGAGGTCTCAACGCGGCGCGTATCGGAGCACTGGAACGACTGGCTTACATCGGCGGCAATGCGATGGGGGCCATGTCGTTCGAACCCGTTGCGCCTGAGGGGCTGGCGCCGCAAGTGCATATCCCGCTGGACCTGCTGGCCGCCGAAGTGCGGGAAGTGCTTCATGGGGACGGCGGGGAATTTCTGCAAAGATTGCTGCTCGTGGGGGGCGCCCTCACGGAGCCCGGCCAAAAGCACTGGTCTATCGCAACCCTCAAACCGGTGAATTCACCACCACTGCCACGTCGGGATTTGACGCTTGGCTGGTTAAGTTCCCGGCCAGGGATGAGCATGCGGAGGTGTGTGCTATCGAAATGGTCTATGCCGAGTGTTTGCGAATGTGCCAGATCCAGACACCCGACACGCACTATTTCAGTCTGCCCAATGGACTGGCGGCATTCGCCAGCAAACGTTTTGATCGCGAAGGCGATCTGCGCGTGCCCATGCAAAGTCTCGCCGCTTTCACCGGAGCGGATTATACGTCTCCGGGAGCCTTGGACTACGTGAATTTCTTGCGCGCGACCCAGATGTGTACCAACGATGTACGAGAGAAGTCGGTTGCCTTCGAGCGTGCCGTCTTCAATGTCGTGTTCAACAATCGGGACGATCACCCCAAAAATTTCGCCTACTTGATGTCGCCAAGTGGCGACTGGAAACTGGCGCCGGCTTACGACGTGACCTTCTGCGAGGGGCCTGGCGGATATCACCAGATGGATGTGATGGGTGAGGCATTGGCCATCGATCGCGCCGCGATGTTGCAACTTGCTGAGGAGGCCGAGGTTTCCGCGGAGGACGCACGCAGCATCATTGACGGCATTTGCGAGGTAGGCAGCCGGTTTGCCGCAATCGCCGATAGCCTGTTTCCGCAGCTTATCACCCGGGACACCCTGCACATGATCCAAAGCCGCATCGACCAGAATGGTAGTCTGCTACGCAAGGGTTAGGTCGTCACGAACGCGCTGAAATGAATTGTCAAACTACTGTTCACAGAATTCCTGACACCTCCGACAATCGGAATTGACCTGACAGTCGGGCTCCGTCAAAACGGGAGACTGTCAGGTCAAGTCTGAACTTCTTACGTTTTTATGCATGTCTGCGGTCAGAATACTAGCGCTGTGCTCCTCGGCGGTTTTCTCCCCGCTTGCGCAGCATTTCATACAGCTGGCCAGGCCCCAGCAGCGTATCGCGGATGCCGTCGCGCACCCGGCTGGAGTTGAGTGCCTGAGAGCTCATGCTGTTGTGGGCATCCAGCGCGTCCATGATGGCGTTCAGCAGGGAATTGGCCAGGTCGGGCGAGTTGGAGAACTGCTCCTTGGTGTTGTTCATCGCCTGGTCGATCAATAGTTCATCTTCCAACAGCTTGCCCTTGATCACGCCATCCACGTAGACCAATTGGTCGCCGTCGGTCAGCTCGCCTTCGAACAGGCCGTTCACCTTGGCGATGATCTCGTCCAGCAGCGCCTTTTCCTTGTCCTGCAGCGCGCCAGAGCCGGTGGCGTCGATGGGCGGTAGCTTGGGCGTTTCGCCTTCGGAGAGGTTGAGCCGCTGCCGGCCCTTGTCGCGAAGGGAGTGGTGGGTCAACACCAGCTTGGACAGGTCTACCGTCTCGCGCTCGCGGCCAAACTCCAGCAGCGGGATCAGGCGCTTGTAGAACAGATAGCGCTTCTCGATGTCGGTGTTGCCGTAGTCGAAGATCTGCGACAGGAAGGCATACAGCCGCAGATAGGCGCCCATATCGCCCTTGAACAGCAGCAGCGCGTCCTGTTTGTCCTTGGCGGCCTGGGCGGCGGCTTCGTCCTCTCGGGCCAGGGCGTCGATGCGTTCCTGCTGCGCGGCGCCGTAGCGTTTGAGCAACCGGTCCGCAACGGGCGCGATGGCGGCGACCAGATCGCTTTGCTTGGCCTTGGGATTGGTCTCCACCGCGGCCACCCGGTCCACTTCGAAGTCGTCGTAGTAGCCCAGGGAATCCAGCTTGGCGCGCAGGTCATACACCAGATGCGGGTCAGTGCAGGCCTCCAGCTCAGCCGTCTCGTAATAGGTCTTGAACGCGGCCAGAATGGCTTCCGGCTCGTTGACGAAGTCCAGGATGTAGGTGGTGCCCTTGCCTGGATGGGCGCGGTTCAGGCGAGACAGCGTTTGCACCGCCTGTATGCCGCCCAGCATCTTGTCGATATACATGCCGCACAGCAGCGGCTGGTCAAAGCCGGTCTGGAACTTGTTCGCCACCAGGAGCAAGTGGTAATCAGGCGTGGCGAAGGCCTCGCGGATGTCGCGGCCATTGAGGCCAGGGTTCAGCTCGGCGCTGGCTTCCGTCACGGCTTCCGGGAAGGACTCGCTGTCTTCCACCTCGCCGGAAAAGGCCACCAGGCAGCCCAGCGGATAACCCTGGCGCTTAATGTAGCCGGCGATGGCCTTCTGCCAGCGCACGGCCTCCTTGCGCGAAGCCACCACCACCATCGCCTTGGCCTTGCCGTCCAGCAAGGGCTGAACGTTTTCGCGGTAGTGCTCCACCACCACTTGAACCTTCTGGGCGATGTTGTAGGGATGCAGGCGCACCCACTGCATGATGCCCTTCATCGCCTCGCTGCGCTCCACCGTCTTCTCGTCCCACTCCTTGCCCTCGTTGGCCAGCTTGAAGGCCATTTTGTAGGTGGTGTAGTTCTTCAGCACGTCGAGGATAAAGCCTTCCTCGATGGCCTGGCGCATGGAGTAGACGTGGAACGGTTCCGGCTTGCCGTCCGCGCCCTTGCGGCCAAACAGCTCCAGCGTCTTGCCCTTGGGCGTGGCGGTAAAGGCGACATAGGTCAGGCCGTCGCTGCCGGCGCGCGCGGCCATCTGGGCGGCCAGCACGTCCTCGGTGCCGATCTCGCCGCCATCTTGCAGTGCTTGCAGCTCTTCGGCCGAGAGCAGCTGTTTGAGCTTGGAGGCCGCTTCGCCGGTTTGCGAGCTGTGCGCCTCGTCGGCGATCACGGCGAAACGCTTGCCCTCGGTGGCCGCCAGCTCTTGCACCGCTTCCAGCGCGAAGGGGAAGGTCTGGATGGTGCAGACGATGATCTTCTTGCCGTCCTTCAGTGCTCGCGACAGTTGCTGGCTCTTGCTGCCATGCTCGTTGGTGATGGTGGCCACCACGCCGCGCGTGCGCTCAAAACTGAAAATCGCCTCCTGCAGCTGGCTGTCCAGCACGGTGCGGTCGGACACCACCAGCACGCTGTCGAACAACTTCTGGCCTGCCGCGTTGTGGAGGTCGGCCAGGAAGTGCGCGCTCCAGGCGATGGAGTTTGTCTTGCCGGACCCGGCAGAGTGCTGGATCAGATAGCGCAGCCCCGGCCCGTTTTCGCGCACATCGGCCACCAGCTTGCGGGTGGCGTCCAGCTGGTGATAGCGCGGGAAGATCATGCCGGTCAGCTGCTGCTTGTCGTTGCGTTTGGCAATCAGATAGCGGCCCAGAATTTCCAGCCAGCTGTCGCGTGCCCACACCTCTTGCCACAAGTAGCCCGTAGCCGGCGTATACGCCGCCGGGTCATTGCCCGCGCCGCCGTGGTTGCCGCGGTTGAAGGGCAGGAAGAAGGTTTGCGCGCCGGCCAGGCGGGTGGTCATCATCACTTCGCTGTGGCTCACCGCGAAATGCACCAGCGCGCCGCCGGGGAAGCTCAGCAAGGGTTCGACGAGCTTGCCCTTGGGCGCCGGCTCGCGGTCAAAGCGGTATTGGTCCACCGCATCCTGCACGCTCTGGGTGAAATCGGATTTCAGCTCCACCGTCGCCACGGCGATGCCGTTGAGGAACAGCACCAGGTCTATCGCTTCCTGCGGGTTGTTCAGCGAGTGACGCACCTGCCGCACCACGCGCAGCCGGTTGGCGGCGTAGCGCTCGGTGATGGCCGGGTTCAGGTCGAAAGCCGGCTTGAACTGCGCCAGCATCAGCTTCTGTTTCAGGCCCAGCATGTCGATGCCGTGGCGCAGCACGTCCAGCGCGCCATGCTCGTTCATCTGCTTGCGCAGGCGCTCGGCCAGCACCGTCTTCGCCTGCGCGCCGTGGGTGGCCTGCAGCTTCTGCCAGCTGTCGGCCTGGGCGGCTTCCAGCCAGGCGATCAAGTCCGGCATAAACAGGGCGTGCTGCTTGTCGTAGCGCGCGTTGTCGCCTTCGGCATACAGCCAGCCGTGGGCGGCAAGGTGTTGGCAAATCTCGGTTTCGAAGTGGTGTTCCCGGTGCAGGTTCATGGCGTGCTTCGTTTTGTTTTTGTGCCCGGTTGGGCTCAGGATTCGAGATAACAGCGTTCAATCAGCGGCTTGGCCTTTTCCAGATCGTCAGCGGTGCGCAGCGTCAGCTCCAGATCTCCCGTGCCCCAGTGGCCTATCCCGCTCACGTCGCGCGAGAAGTTGTCTTCCAGCGCCACCTGCTTGGGGTCCAGTTTCAGCGTTACCTGCAGCCGCTTGGGCAGCGCCACCACGCAGGCGAAGTTCTTGATGCGGCGGAAGGCGGTATACAGCTTGAGCTGGCGCTCCTGCACGTCTTCGCCCAAAGACAGAATGAACGCCGTCAGCGCGGCATACAGTTCGCGGATCTCCGGGCTGTTTTGCGCCAGTTGCTCTTCATGGGTCTTGTCGCGGGCAGTTTTGGAAGAGGAGGGCGCGGCCGACTCGTCCGCCGCTTCGGCCGGGGCCACGTCCAGCGCCTTTTCGCTGATAGTGTTCACCCGCTCCAGCAGCAACAGGTCGGGGTCGAAAAAGCGGTAGCGGATCAGCTCGATATTGCGCGGAATCTGCTGCACGGCGTGTTCGTCGTAGCGAGTGAAGTCGCTGGCAATGCATAGCAAGCGGGTGCCTTTCCACTCGATGTCCTCCACCGCCTGCTTGCCAAGCTTTTCCATCACCAGCCAGTTGAACTCGGCCTTGTGGTCCAGCAGCCAGTCCAAATAGAACAGGCCCTGGTTGATCACGTTTTCGTTGCTGGCGCGCTTGTATTCGATGATCACCGGGCAGCCGTTCTCGTCCAGCCCCAGCGAGTCGATGCGGCCGCGATGGGTTTTGCCGGTGGTGTATTCGCTGGCCAGAAAGCGCACGCCCAGCAGCGTTTCCATCTGGCCTTCCACCAGGTTTTGCAGCTGGCGCTCGCGCTTGGCGTGATAGGCGGCCAGCTCCACCGTCTGGCTGCCGTTGCAGCGGAACAGCTGGATAGTGCTCATAAATCCGCCACCCAACTATCGTCATACCAGGCATCCTGCAGTTCGCTGGCATTGGCCTCGGAAACCGCCGGATAGCCGCGAACCCAGGCCAGCAGCGCGTCGCGCTGTGCTGGTGTCACGCTGCCACGTTCCCATGTCGTGACAAAGCCGCCGGTATCGCCCCCGCCATAGGCCAGACCCATGCGCTCTACCACTTCAATCAAGGCATCTACATAGGCATCACATGCAGCCTCATCAAGTGGCGCATGAAAACGCACATTGAGCGCAAAACCCAGCTCCTGAAATTCGCCAACATGGAATTTCTTTCGCTGGCGGCGGTTCCAGTTGGTGAGGCGGCGTTGGGAGAGGCGGGGCAAAGTTTTCATCTATTTACCTTGTGTTTTTATTGGCAAAGCCTGCCAGCGCAGGATGCGTGCGCGGCGATGTCCAGCTTGCGCGTTGAACCGCAGGCCGTCAGCCGCCGTGGGCATGGTGTTCATGCGGCGCTTGCCTCCGGTTGCCAGTTGCGCACGTCGATTTTTCCGGTGACGGCGGCGGAGATCAGTGCGGAGCGGCGTTCTTTGAGGAGGGTGATAGCTACACCTACGTCATGGCTTAATGCGTCAAGCTTTTGAATTGCTTCATTCAGGTGAATCACAATTCGATCTTGCTCTTCTAGGCTTGGTAACGGTATTTGAAAGCGACTGATTTGGTCGCATGTTATTGCGCCTTTTGTGCTGCCCACACTATCGCTTTCTGTGCGCAAATTTTCATAAGCACTTTCCAAAACTCGAAGCAAGAAATCCTCACTTAATACGTCGATATTTGGTGATATATAAGCGAGATGCTGGTTAATTGTTGCTTTGAATCCAAGTTTGGTCGCCATGCCGCGTGTTTTACCTTGGCCTGTTATGCCCAAGAGCATAGTAGGAGGAGATATAACAGGAAGATGGCACTCTTTCAAAGCGAATTCAGTCACAAATTGGTCTGACTCAGTTACTTCTTCTTGGTTAACAACTGAGCTATTTAGCCAAGGAAAACCTTCCTCGGCCCAATAGTCCGGGTTGTCTCTGCTTGGTGTCGAGCCATTTCCAATTTTTGCCAAGTAGCGTAAAGGTGATGTTTCCCAATGCGCCGGCACCTCTCCCAGCCACGCAATGCCAGAGTCCTTCATCGGCGCATCCGGGTTCAAGCCCTTGGTGACGGCGTGGGAGATCACGGCTTGGCGCTTTTCGGCCAATAGCGCGATCAGTTTTTCCTGCTCGGCGATGAGGGCATCGATTTTGGCGGTTTCACTATCGGTAAATGTAGCTATGGAGAGCAGCTCATCTTTGTCAGGAAGCGCAAATTTGATCTTTTCTACATCTAAAGATGACAGATGCTTTACAGTTGTGGAGTAAGTAACATCATTAATAGCTTTTAATGGAATAGGAAGGCTATTTCGGATAAGCGATGATAGTGCTAAATCACCAATGCGCACGCAACACATCCGCTGATTTAGGAGAGCTGGTTCTGAGCCGAGCCAGTATCCAACATTAAAATCACCGTCCATCCCTATCAGGATGTCACTACGCGTGACTTCGGCGGCCTTAATATATTCACCGCTATATTTTGTTGCGGTAGTGGCCGAATCCAGATCTCGAATGCGAATGAGGGGGTAGCCACTAGACTCGGTAAAAAGTGCTGAGTTGAAAGGATATCCGTTAAATACCGTAGCAATATCTCTCAGACGAACTATACGCCAATGCACCGGCACCTCACCCAGCCACGCCACGCCGCTATCTTTATATTCCGCATAGGGCCGCAAACTCATTCCGCCAACTCCCCCAGCATGCGCAGGATGTTGGCCGACACGGCTTTCAGCTCTTCGTCGATCTCATGCAGACTGCGCGGCGGCTCGAACACGTAGAAGTGGCGGTTGAAGGGGATTTCGTAACCCACCTTGCTCTTGCTCTCGTCTATCCAGGCATCCGGCGCGTGCGGCAGCACTTCGCGCTCGAAATAAGCCTGAATGTCTTCGGTGAGCGGCACGTTCTCGGTGTCGCGCAGCGCGCTGTCCGGCTGCGGCTTGCCTTTTTGCTTGCCCTTGAGACCGAGCACGATGTTGCCGGCTTCGTCGCGCAGCGGGCGCTCCACGGTTATGGTGGTGTAGCCGAATTCCTCGTTCTTGAACATGCGCGACAGCGGGGCCAGCTTGACCTTACCGCCGGCCGGCGCTGCCGGTTTTGTGTCGGTGCTGCTGACGATGCGGCGCTCCACTTCCTTGCCGTCGGCGTCCAGCACGGTGGCGAGGTCGGCTTCGATGAATTCGCCATACAGGCGCGAGATATCGCTGATGTGCTGGTCCGACATTTCCTTGCGCTTGCTGCCCAGGCTCTTGCGCATCTTCTGCCAGAAGCTGCTGCCGTCTATCAGTTGCACCCAGCCCTTGCGGTCTTCTTCCTTGCGGTTGGACAGCACCCAGACATAGGTGGCGATGCCGGTGTTGTAGAACATGTCGGTGGGCAGGGCGATCAGCGCTTCCAGCAGGTCGTTTTCCAGCACGTAGCGGCGGATTTCGCTTTCGCCGCTGCCGGCGCCGCCGGTGAACAGGGGCGAGCCGTTGAGCACGATGGCGAAGCGGCTGCCGCCGTCCACCGCCGGGCGCATCTTGGAGATCAGGTGCAGCAGGAACAGCATGGAGCCATCGGACACGCGCGGCAGGCCGGGGCCGAAGCGGCCGTCGAAGCCTTTGTCCAGATGCTCCTTGCGCACCTCTTTTTCCACTTTTTTCCACTCCACGCCAAACGGCGGGTTGGACAGCATGTAGTCGAACTTGCGGCCGGCGTGGCCGTCGTCGGACAGGGTATTGCCGGCGATGATATTGCCCACGTCCTGGCCCTTGATCAGCATGTCGGCCTTGCAGATGGCGTAGGACTCGTCGTTCAGCTCCTGGCCATACAGGGTCAGGCGGGCCTGCGGGTTGTGCTCGGCCAGGAATTCGTCGGCCACCGACAGCATGCCGCCGGTGCCGGCGGTGGGGTCATACAGGGTGCGCACGGCGTGGGAGCCTGCCAGCAAGACGTCGTCGTCTTGGTGGAACACCAGATTCACCATCAGGCGGATCACTTCACGCGGGGTGAAGTGTTCCCCGGCGGTTTCGTTGGAGAGTTCGGCGAACTTGCGGATCAGTTCTTCAAAAATCAGGCCCATCTGCATGTTGTCCACTGCTTCCGGATGGAGGTCGATATTGGCGAACCTCTCCGTCACCAAGTACAAGAGGCCGGCTTTGTGCAGGCGATCGATCTGGGTGAAGAAGTCGAAGCGCTCGAAAATGTCGCGCGCCTCTTCCGAAAAGCCCTGGATGTAGCTGTAGAGGTTTTCGCGGATGTGGTCCTGATCGCCCTTGAGCCTGGTGAGGTCCAGCGGGCAGGTGTTGTAGAAGATCTGCCCGGCTGTGCGTTTGAGGAAGGGATCGGGATTCAGTCCCTGTGCCTGCTTGGCCGCGTTCTCGGCCAATACGGAGTTTTTGGTGGCATCCAGCACGCAATCCAGGCGGCGCAACACGGTGAAGGGCAGGATCACCTTGCCGTAATCGGATTGTTTGAAGTCGCCGCGCAGCAAGTCTGCGACGGACCAGATGAAAGCGGAGAGGGTTTGCTGGTTCATGGGGTCTTGTATTGCCTCAGTCAGTCATGACTGAATGCCATTTGGCTGAAATTGCCGTCCATTATACGGTGCCAATGCCTGCTATGGCGTGATCTTGATAAGGTTTGCACCGTCCGGACTGACTTATGTCATACGAGGCGAAGTCTGGATCATGCTTGGTGTGAATTTCAATCAAAAAAGTAGAAAGTCCCACTGGATCTCGAGATCGTGAAGGGATAACCGTCCGGGTGCTTTGGCCTCATAGACTGAGAAGCATGATGAACAGATGATCATTTCTGAGTATGAGTGTCTGGCCGGCTGTTAAGCGATATCAGGGAAAGTCCCCTGGCATTATTCGGCATGACCCCTCCCGCTAGATGCGGTGTGAACGGTTCCAACCCGGCTGCAGGAATTCCGGATCAGTATTGTGTGGAAAGTTGAAATCTGGATCTTGTTGTCGTTTTGCCTGTCACGGACCGACCCCTGGCCTCCGGACAAAAAAAGGGCCGGCATGGTTGCTGGCCCTTTTCACTCTGGAGTCACTCGATCACTAAACCATCAGCGCTCTATCATTCCCACTCGATCGTTGCCGGCGGCTTGCCGCTGACGTCGTAGACCACGCGGTTGATGCCGCGCACCTCGTTGATGATGCGGTTCGACACCTTGCCCAGCAGGCTGTAGGGCAGCTCCGCCCAGTGCGCGGTCATGAAGTCGCTGGTGACCACCGCGCGCAATGCCACGACGTAGTCGTAGGTGCGGCCGTCGCCCATCACGCCCACCGATTTCACCGGCAGGAACACCGCGAAGGCCTGGCTGGTCTTGTCGTACCACGACAGGCCGTCCTCGTCGCGGGTGTTGCGCAGCTCTTCGATGAAGATCGCGTCGGCGCGGCGCAACAGATCCGCGAAATCCTTGCGCACTTCGCCGAGGATGCGCACGCCCAGGCCCGGGCCCGGGAACGGATGACGGTACACCATGTCGTGCGGCAGACCCAGCGCCACGCCCAGCTCCCGGACTTCATCCTTGAACAGCTCGCGCAACGGCTCGAGCAGTTTGAGGTTAAGGGTTTCCGGCAGGCCACCCACATTGTGGTGGCTCTTGATGGTGTGCGCTTTCTTGGTCTTGGCGCCGGCCGATTCGATCACGTCGGGGTAGATGGTGCCCTGGGCGAGCCAGCGCGCGTTGGTGAGCTTCTTGGCTTCGCGCTGGAACACTTCGACGAATTCGGCGCCGATGATCTTGCGTTTCTTTTCCGGGTCGGTTTCACCGGCGAGCTGGCCCATGAAATCGGCCGAGGCGTCGACATGCACCACCTTGACGCCGAGGTTCTTCGCGAACATGTCCATCACCATCTGGCCTTCATTCAGGCGCAGCAGACCATGGTCCACGAACACGCAGGTCAGCTGGTCGCCGATGGCGCGATGGATCAGCGCGGCGGCCACCGAGGAGTCCACCCCGCCGGAGAGGCCGAGGATGACTTCTTCGTCGCCGACCTCGGCGCGGATGCGCGCCACGGCGTCATCGATGTAGTTGGGCATCGTCCAGGACGGGGTCGCGGCGCAGATGTCCAGCACGAAGCGGTGCAGCATTTCACGGCCCTTGCGGGTGTGGGTCACTTCCGGATGGAACTGCACGCCGTAGAGGCGGCGGCGCTCGTCGGCCATCGCGGCGACCGGGCAGGAGTTGTTGCTGCCGATCACGGTGAAGCCCTGGGGCGGTACGGAGACCTTGTCGCCGTGACTCATCCAGACTTCAATCACATGCTCGCCATTGGGCAGGGTCTTGTCCGCCAGTCCGTCGAACAGGCGGTTGGCGACCGTGCCGACTTCGGCGTAGCCGAATTCGCCGACGTGTCCGGATTCGACCTTGCCGCCCAGCGATTGCGCCATCCACTGCATGCCGTAGCAGATGCCGAGCACGGGGATGCCCAGTTCGAGAAGGGCGGGATCGGCCTGGTAGTCGCTTTCGTACACCGAGTTCGGCCCGCCCGAAAGGATGATCCCGGCCGGATTGAATGCACGGATTTCTTCGATCGGCATGTCGAAGGAATGCAGTTCGCAATAGACGTGGGCCTCGCGCACGCGGCGCGCGATGAGCTGGGTGACCTGGGAGCCGAAATCGAGGATGAGGATCTTGTCCATGCGTGTCCTAAGGTGAGTCTGAATCAATAATCAAAAAGGTATGAGGTCAATCGTTGCCCCTGGCCGGTTCTTCCCGCCGGCGCATCAGCGGCCGTGAGCGTTCCGGAATGCGGTCGCTGCGGGCGAACAGGAGCAGGATGCCGAGCAATACCATGCCCAGCGACAGGACGTGACTCATGCGCAGGGAAGCCGAATCGTAGTAGTAGACGGCCGCGCCGCCATAGACCAGCATCGGGGCGCTGACCAGGGTCGATTTGTTGAGTCCGTCCACGATAATCAGCAGCACGCCGGTCGCGGCGAGCAGCAGGGCGAGCAGGGTGGCGGTATCCGGCAGCAGCGAGGTGCTCTTGAGAAACCAGGCGGAGCCTAGCGTGATGAGAACGATCGGGGCGGCAAGACTCTGTTTCATCGCCTTACCCCTTGTTGCGCATCAAGCGCTGCTTTTCCCGCTGCCATTCGCGGTCCTTCTCGGATTCCCGTTTGTCGTGCTGCTTCTTGCCCTTGGCAAGGCCGACATCGGCCTTGATCCTGCCTTTGGCGTAGTGCAGGTTGAGCGCGATCATGGTGTAGCCCGCACGCTCCACCTTGCCGATGAAACGGTTGATTTCGCTTTCGTTGAGCAGCAGTTTGCGGGTACGGGTCGGATCGGGCTTGACGTGGGTCGAGGCGGATTGCAGGGGCGTGATGTGGGCACCGAACAGCCAGAAGGCGCCATGCTGCCAGATCACGTAGCTTTCCTTGAGCTGAACGCGACCGGCTCGAATGGCCTTGACCTCCCAGCCTTCCAGCACAAGCCCGGCTTCCACGCGATCCTCGATGAAGAAGTCGTGAAACGCCTTGCGGTTGTCGATGATGCTCATGCAGGGATCCTTGAAATAATCCGATATTCTAGCAGACTCGGGCGTCAGGCTAAAGTTGCGCAAATTCAGCGGCTTGGCGATCCCGGTCTTGCCGGGGCTTTCCGGGTCAGGTAACGTAACGGTTTTTCGTCAGACAGATCATGCAGGTTGTAGAAAAGAGCGTTCTGGTGATGCACACTCCGGCGCAGATGTTCGCCCTGGTGGATGCCATCGACAACTATCCGCGGTTTCTTCCCTGGTGCGGCAATACCGAGGTGCATTCCCGGGAAAACGGGCATGTCGTGGCCAGCCTGCATATCGACTACCTCAAAATCCGCCAGCATTTCACCACGCGCAACATCAATACGCCCGACTCGGAAATCCTGATGGAGCTGGTGGACGGGCCGTTTAGGCATCTGGACGGACGCTGGCGCTTTCTTCCCCTGGGCCAACGCGGTTGCAAGGTCGAATTCCGCCTGAGTTACGAATTCTCCAGCCGCGTGCTGGAAAAAATCATCGGCCCGGTGTTCGGGCATATTTCCGGGACCCTGGTGGACGCCTTCATCAAGGAAGCGGACAAGGTCTATGGCGATGACTGAGACGGTTCGCGTCGAAGTGGCGCTGGCCACTCCCGAGCGTCAGGCATTGATCGCCCTCGAGGTTCCCGCCGGTACCACGGCGGCGGAGGCGGTCGCGCTGTCGGGCATCGCCGCGCGCTTTCCGTCACTCGACGTGGCGGCGATGCCGCTGGGGATTTTCGGGAAAACCGTGCCGGGTAGCCGGGTACTGATCGAGCGCGACCGGGTCGAACTGTACCGGCCCCTGATCGCCGACCCGAAAACCGTGCGCCGCGATCGAGTCGAGGCCGAACGGGCGGCGAAGCGAAAGAAAACCGCCTAGCGTTCGCGCCATCAACAGAAAAACGCCGCATCATGCGGCGTTTTGTCATCGTGCGATACCCGCCATTCATCATGGCTCCTGGGCATCATCCTCCGCGGAGAACACCCGGTTCTTGCCGGCGAGTTTGGCCTGGTACATCGCCCGGTCGGCCCGCTCGATCACTTCCATGTCGGTTTCGCCGCGATGCCATTGGGCGACACCGGCGCTGAAGGTGATGACCAGCCGGTCGTCATTGGCGAGGAAGAACGTACGCGTCAGCTCGCGCTGCAAACGCTGGATGGTCTGCATCGCTTCGGCCGGCGCGGTGTCCGGCATCAGGAGCACGAACTCCTCCCCGCCGAAACGCGCCACGATATCGGCCGGGCGCAGATTGTGGCGGATCACATCGACCAGGTACTTGAGCGCGTCGTCGCCGGCGAGGTGACCGTAGCGGTCGTTCAATTGCTTGAAATTGTCGACATCGATCAGCGCCACGGACAGCGGCGTTCCGCTGCGTTCGGTGCGGCTGATCTCCCGCTCGAAAAACTCCGCGAGGCCATGACGGTTGTAAGCGCCGGTCAGCTGGTCTTCCTTGACCTTGGCGCTTGCCGCTTCCAGCGCGGACTCCAGCTCGCGGATGCGCTCCTCGGCCGCTTCCACTTGATTGCGGGCGGATACGAGTTCGTCGTGGGATTCGCGCAGGCCGGTCTGCATGTTCGCCGTGTCGTCGAGCAGTTCGCCGACGATGCGGGTCAGGTGCTCGACATCCTGGGTTTCCTGCAGACGGACATTGTGGGCGCTGATGCGGGAATAGAACTCGCTGGTGCTGTCCGTCATGCTGCCCAGGCGGGCGATGAAGCTGTCCAGCAGCGCCTTGAGCGAGTTGGTGGCTTCGTCGAGCGAGGTCTTGAGCGTGCCCTGCTTGCGGATGACTTCCTTGAGATTGGTTTCCAGCAGATAAACCTGCTGCATCGACAGGGGCTCGTGGGCCAGGACTTCCTGCAAGGAGCTGACCTGCCCGACCAGGTAACTGTCGTCGCGGTTCAGCTGGGCGATGTTTTCCAGCATCAGCCGGATCAGTTGTGTCAGGCTGGTGACGAGACGGCCTTCCTGCTGGGCCTGCAGCTCCAGACGGATCATGAAGGAGCGCAGGCGGGCCATGAAGCTTTCCAGCGTCGTGGCATCGCTGACCGTATCCAGATCCCGGATCAGGGTTTCCAGCATGTCGACCAGCTCGGGGAAGCTGACGAGCCGCGGCTCGAGACCGTGTTTCAGCGCGAAGGCGAGGGCGCGCTGCCAAGTGTTCCAGCTCGCGCCATCGGAGATTTCTCCCAGTTCGACCAGGGAGGCTTCGCCCGCGGACTCGGCGTCGGCGTTCGTTTGGACGCCGGGCGCATCACCCTGTCCCGAAGTCCAGTTCTGGATCAGGCCGACCAGTTTCTGGTTGAGTTCTTCGGGCGAATTGCCGTAATTGATCAGGACCCGGTCAAGGGTCGATTGCTTGAAGTGCTGCGGGACCTCGGGGTTGCGCAAGTCCCAGGCGCGCAGGAGGTTCTGGATCAGCGCGCCCCAGGATTGGGCCAGCGCCATGTCGCGGGCGGCATCCTGCACATAATCGATGACCAGTTGCGGTACCTGCTCCCAGCGGCTCTCCTCGATGACCTGCTTGAGCCGGCTGAGGGTGACGCGGGCGGCGACGCTTTGCGCCTGCAGGGATTCGATCGCCCGGTACAACTGGGTGGCGAGCTTGTTTTCCCGCTCGACGGGGGTGCCGGTCAATTCGTGGTAGACGCGCTCGAAGTTTTCCGGAGTCGGCAATAGCTTGCGGACACTCAGTTGCTTGAGTGTTTCTCGAGCGACCTCGATCGGGTTGCTTGTCGTCATTCTCCAGAACCTGAAAATCGTGTGACCGGCCATTATGCGATGCATCCGTGCGAAACGTCATCTGGCCGGGTCACGGCCGGGACCTTAGCGGGGTGGGTTCCCGTTATTCGAGCCGAGCAATTGGAAAAATACCTCACCATTGCGGATCATGCCAAGCTCGTTGCGTGCCCGTTCCTCCATGGCGTCGGTCCCTTGCTTCAAATCCCGGACTTCGGCGTCGAGCGCGGCATTGCGGGCGATCAACTTCTGATTGGTCGCCCGCTGCTCCTGCAACTGCTTGTCAAGTTGCCATACCCTGAGCCAGCTGCCCTTCCCGAACCAAAGCGGCCATTGAAGGGCAGTGATCAGAATCACCAGGGTCAGGGTCAGCCAACGCATGACTTACTTGATATGGTAGAACGCCGCACGGCCCGGATACCAGGCGGCTTCGCCCAGTTCTTCCTCGATGCGCAGCAACTGGTTGTATTTGGCCATGCGATCCGAACGCGACAGGGAGCCGGTCTTGATCTGCATGCAATTGGTGGCCACGGCGAGGTCGGCGATCGTGCTGTCCTCGGTTTCGCCCGAGCGATGGCTCATTACGCTGGTGTAGCGCGAGCGCTTGGCCAGATCCACGGCCTTGAGCGTTTCCGACAGGGTGCCGATCTGGTTGACCTTCACCAGCAGCGAATTGCACAGGCCCTGACGGATGCCTTCGGCGAGAATGGCCGGGTTCGTCACGAAAATGTCGTCGCCAACGAGCTGGATGCGATCGCCAAGACGGGAGGTCAAGAGCTTCCAGCCTTCCCAGTCATGTTCGCTCATGCCGTCTTCGATGGAGATGATCGGGTAGAGGTTGACCAGATTCTCGAGGTAGTCGGCGAATTGCGCGGAATCCAGCGACAGGCCTTCGGCCGTCAGGTGGTACTTGCCGTCGCGGTAGAACTCGGAGGAGGCGCAATCGAGCGCCAGCATCACGTCCTGTCCGGCGACGTAGCCGGCGGCGTCGACCGCTTCCAGAATCAGCTTGATGGCTTCTTCATGGGTCGACAGGTTGGGGGCGAAGCCGCCTTCGTCACCGACCGTGGTGGCATAACCCTTCTTGTCGCAGATCTTCTTGAGCGTGTGGAAGATCTCTGCGCCGCAGCGCAGCGCTTCGCGGAAGGTTTGCGCGCCGACCGGCATGATCATGAATTCCTGGATGTCCAGGGTGTTGTTGGCATGCGCGCCGCCGTTGATGACGTTCATCATCGGTACCGGCAGGGCCATCGGGCCGGCGCCGCCAAGATAGCGGTACAGGGGCAGGCCGGAGTCCTCGGCGGCGGCGCGGGCGACGGCCATCGAAACCGCGAGGAGGGCGTTCGCGCCCAGGCGGCCCTTGTTGTCCGTGCCATCGAGTTCGATCAGGGTCTTGTCGATGAAGGCCTGGTCATTGGCGTCAAGGCCGATGATCGCTTCGCAGATCTCGGTGTTGATATGTTCCACGGCCTTCAGGACACCCTTGCCGAGGTAACGGCTCTTGTCGCCGTCACGCATTTCGAGGGCTTCCTTTTCGCCGGTCGAGGCGCCGCTGGGCACGGCGGCGCGGCCCATTACGCCCGATTCCAGCAGAACATCGGCTTCCACTGTCGGGTTGCCGCGGGAATCGAGGATTTCGCGGGCGACAACATCGATGATCGAACTCATGGTACTCCCCTTACGAATAGACGATTGATTATAGAGGTATGGCCGGCATGCCGGCCGTCAGGACAGCGAGTGCTCCGCAAACCCCCGCTCCTTGACCAGACTGTCGATGGCTTTGAGGGTGGACAGCAGATCCTTCATGCGGTCGAGCGGCCAGGCGTTCGGCCCGTCCGAAAGCGCCGAAGCCGGATCGGGGTGCGTCTCCATGAAAATCCCGGCTATGCCCGCCGATACGGCGGCGCGCGCCAGTACAGGCACGAATTCGCGCTGTCCGCCGGACACGTCGCCCTGACCGCCGGGCAACTGGACGGAGTGGGTGGCGTCGAACACCACCGGGCATGCCGTCTCGCGCATGATAGCCAGGGAGCGCATGTCGGAGACGAGATTGTTGTAACCGAAAGAGGCGCCGCGCTCGCAAACCATGAAACGGTCTTCGCTGAACCCCGCGTCAAGGGCGGCGGCGCGCGCCTTGTCGACGACGTTCTTCATGTCGGCCGGCGCCAGGAACTGGCCCTTCTTGATGTTGACCGGCTTGCCACAGCGGGCGACGGTGCGGATGAAGTCGGTCTGGCGGCACAGGAAGGCCGGGGTTTGCAGCACGTCGACCACGGCGGCCACATGCGGCACGTCTTCCTCGCTGTGCACATCCGTCAGCACGGGCACGCCGATCTCGTCCCTCACCTTGGCGAGGATGGCGAGACCCCGTTCCATGCCGAAACCGCGGAACGACGAACCGGACGACCGGTTCGCCTTGTCGTAGCTGGACTTGTAGATGAAGGGCATGCCGATCTCTTCGGCGATTTCCTTCAGTTTTCCCGCCGTTTCCAGCGCCTGGGCCTCGCTCTCGATGACGCAAGGACCGGCGATCAGGAACAGGGGGTGGGCAAGGCCGGCTTCGAATCCGCACAGCTTCATGGTCAGTGTCCCTGCTTGTCGCCCTTGTGGCTGAGCGCGGCTTTCACGTAGGCGATGAACAGCGGGTGCCCGTCGCGTGGCGTGGAGGTGAACTCGGGGTGGAACTGGCAGGCGAAGAACCAGCGATGGTTCTTCAGTTCGACGGTTTCCACCAGCTTTTCATGGCCGGCGGAGCGGCCGCTGATGGTCAGACCCGCCGCCTCGAGGCGCGGCACGTAGTAGTTGTTCACCTCGTAGCGGTGGCGGTGGCGCTCGACGATCTCGGCCGAACCGTACACGGTCTGGGCGAGGGAACCGGGCACCAGGTCGCACTGCTGACCGCCCAGACGCATCGTGCCGCCGAGGTTGGAGTTCGCGTCGCGGGTTTCCACCTTGCCGTCGTGGTTGACCCATTCGTCGATCAGCGCGACCACCGGGAATTCGGTGGACGTGTCGAATTCGGTCGAGTTGGCGCCGGCCATGCCCGCCATGTTGCGGGCGTATTCGATCAGCGCGATCTGCATGCCAAGGCAGATGCCCAGGTAGGGGATGTTGTTCTCGCGGGCGTAGCGGACCGCCCGGATCTTGCCTTCCACGCCTCGCTTGCCGAAGCCGCCGGGAACCAGGATGGCGTCCATTCCGGCCAGGGCGTCCACGCCGTTGCGCTCGATCTCTTCGGAGTCGATGTAGTGGATGTTGACTTCGCTGCGGGTGTGGATGCCGGCGTGCTTGAGGGCCTCGGACAGCGACTTGTACGATTCGGTGAGGTCGACGTATTTGCCGACCATGGCGATGTCGACGCTCGCGGTCGGGTGCTCGAGCGCGTCGATGATGCCGGACCAGACGGAGAGATCCGCGGCGGGCAGATCCAGCTGCAGCTGCTCGCAGATGATGTCGTCGATGCCCTGCTCGTGGAGCATCGCCGGCACCTTGTAGATGCTGTCCGAGTCGTAACAGCCGATCACGGCGTTTTCCTCGACGTTGCAGAACAGGGCGATCTTGCGCTTCTCGTCAAGCGGCAGCTCGCGGTCCATGCGGCACAGCAGGATGTCCGGCTGGATGCCGATCTCGCGCAGCTCTTTCACTGAGTGCTGGGTGGGCTTGGTCTTGATCTCGCCGGCCGTCGCGATGTACGGCACGTAGGAGAGGTGTACGTACAGGGTATTCTTGCGGCCCAGGTTGGAGCGCATCTGGCGGATGGCTTCCAGGAACGGCAGCGATTCGATGTCGCCGACCGTGCCGCCGATTTCCACGATGGCCACATCGGCATCGCCCGCGCCTTCGCCGACCTTGAGCTTGATCTCGTCGGTGATGTGCGGAATCACCTGTACGGTGCCGCCCAGGTAGTCGCCGCGGCGCTCCTTGGTGATCACGGATTCGTAGACCTGGCCGGTCGTGAAGTTGTTGCTTTTCTTCATCTTGGCGTGGATGAAGCGCTCGTAGTGGCCAAGGTCGAGGTCGGTTTCCGCGCCGTCCTCGGTGACGAAGACTTCCCCGTGCTGGAAGGGGCTCATGGTGCCCGGATCCACGTTGATATAGGGATCGAGCTTCAGCATGGTGACTTTCAGCCCGCGCGATTCGAGGATGGCTGCGATGGACGCGGCGGCAATGCCCTTACCGAGAGAGGACACCACACCGCCGGTTACGAAGATGTACTTGGTCATGGAATTACGGCCCTGTGGGAATCCGGGATTCTAACCCAAAACGGGGTGGTTTTTGAACCGCCCGCGCCAACTCTTTTTTGCCGCCGGCCCCGTTTCCGCCCCCGGGCGTCGCTTCGGGGCTGGTCCGAAGGCTTGTCCCGAAGCATCGCGGACAGTGTTGATTTAGGGGAAAAGGCGACAACTCTCAAGCGAATTCGACTTTGACAGGGAATTTCCGGTAGAATCTTGGTTTGGATCAATTTAACCATGGTGCGGATGGGCAACATTCGCCGCGTCCGTCGCCTGTCAGGCTTGAGCATCTGCCTGTATTTATGATATAAAGCCGGTTTTACCGGTTTTGGGAGTCTTAACCATGGCGCGAGTTTGCAAAGTCACCGGCAAGCGTCCGATGACCGGGAACAATGTTTCCCACGCCAACAACAAAACGAAACGTCGTTTTCTGCCGAACCTGCAGTACCGCAAGTTCTGGGTAGAAAGCGAAAACCGCTGGGTGCGCCTGCGCGTGTCCAACGCTGCATTGCGTACCATCGACAAGCTGGGCATCGAAGTTGTCCTGGCCGATCTGCGCGCTCGCGGCGAGATCTGATTCTGCGGCTCACCACGATAGCGATACTGAGGTATAACCATGCGCGACAAGATTAAGCTTGAGTCCACCGCTGGCACCGGCCACTTCTACACCACCACGAAGAACAAGCGCACGATGCCGGAAAAGATGGAGATCAAGAAGTTCGATCCCGTTGCACGCAAGCACGTGCTCTACAAGGAAACCAAGCTGAAATAAGCCGGTTCTCCCTGAAATAAAAAACCCTTCACTGTCCGATGTGAAGGGTTTTTTATTGCCCGGATTCCGTTCCGCTGCCGGGTGGCGAACCGGCGGTCAGCGGCGGCCCAGTTCCTTCCTCACCAAAACCAGATCGCTCCAGGCGCGCGCCTTGTCCGGCAGGTTGCGCAACAGGTAGGCGGGGTGGTAGCTGACGATCAGCGGCGTGCCGCGGTAATCGTGAACCTTGCCGCGAAGCGACTGGATCGAGGCATCCGTCTGAAGCAGCGTGTGCGCGGCGAAACGGCCCAGCGCAAGAATGAGCGCTGGTTTCAGATGGTGGATCTGCGCGGTGAGGAACGGCTCGCACGCGGCGATTTCATCCGCGGACGGGTTGCGGTTGCCCGGCGGCCGGCATTTGATCACGTTGGCGACATAAATGTCCTTGTCGCGATCAAGTCCGATGGTGGCGAGCATGGTGTCCAGCAGCAGTCCGGCGCGCCCGACAAACGGCTCGCCTTGCCTGTCCTCGTGCTCGCCCGGCGCCTCCCCGACGATGAGGATGCGCGAGTCGGGGTTGCCGCGGCCGAATACCGTCTGCGTGCGGGTTTCGCACAGGCGGCAGGCGCGGCAGGTGGCGACTTCGTGCTGCAGCGTTTGCCAGTCCGGGAAGACGGGAATGTCGGCGGGTTCAGGCGAGGACGGCGCCGCCACGGGTATTTCCCGGCCCGGAGCTTGCTCTTTGGGCAGGGACTCGTCCAGGGCCTGCCCAACGCCGTCCCGCTCATCCGGGCAAGGAGAATCCATGGCCGGGTGATCGGCGAAACAGCCCGGTCGGGGAAGCCATTGCGGGCCCAGCCCCAGCGCGTCGATCACAAGGTCGCGTCGGTTCACGTGCGCTTCTCCATCATTACCGCATGTTCCCGCCCGGTGCCGAGCGGATAGTAGTGTTTGCGCAGGCCGGTTTGCTCGAAGCCCAGCGAGAGGTAAAGCGCCCGCGCCGCCAGATTGCTTTCCCTGACTTCGAGCAGCATCCTCGCCGCGCCGCGCTCTTTGGCGGTGCCGAGCGCGTGTTCCATCAGCCTGCGGCCGAGCCCTTCGCCCCGGCGCCGGGCGTCGACGATCACTTCCAAGAGTTCCGCGTCATCAAGGCAGTGCATCACCACGGCGGCGCCGCAGGGCATGTCTTCATCGCACATCAGGTGTACTGTGTAGCCCGCTTCAATAGCGTCGCGCCATGCGCGCTCACTCCACGCCGCATCGCTATCGCGGGCGCAGGCAAGGATGGAAGCGACGTCGTCCTGTCCGGCGTCCCTGATCCGTATCATGCGCGCAAGGCCTGTTGTTCGCGCGAGGTCAACGCCACCTTGTTGCGCACGTACAGCAGCTCCGCCTGCTCCGGCGCGGTACGCGGATAGCTGCCGGACTGCGCGAGGCGCAAGAGGGCGCGGGCATCGGGCCGCAGCTCCGGGCGGATGGCGGTCAGGCCGAGCGCAGCGGCCTTGCCGCTGTCGGCGAGTCCGTCGCCCGCGCCTTGCCACGTTCCTTGGGGCAGGCTCACCGTGCCAAGAGGGCCCACGCCGATGGGCGAGAGCCGTTCGATGCCGTTTTCCGCGACGCGGTAGGTCGCGTGGTAGACCTCGCCCATGCGGGCATCCAGACAGATCAGCCAGTCGCCGGCTGGCGCCTGGATGGCGACACTGTCGAGTGTCGGCACGCCGATCACGTCAAGCCCCGCCGAGAACGCCAGGCCCTGGGCGATGCCGCAGGCGATGCGCACCCCGGTGAAGGATCCCGGTCCTTGTCCGAAGACCACCGCGTCGAGATCGCGCAGCGCGATGTCAAGCTCGCCGAGAAGTTCACCAAGACGGGGCAGGGCAAGGTCCGAATGTTTCTGGCCGACAGGCTCGTGGCAGTGCGCGATCCGCCCCTGATGGCTTATGGCGAGGGACAGGTAGTCGGTGGAGGTGTCAAGGGCAATGAGATTCATCGGGTAAGGCGTCCTGCGTGAAACGAACCGGGCCCGTGATTATAAGCCCAGTTCCTCCACCCAGGCGAGCGCGCCCATGTGGCACTGGTTGAGCGTGGCGGCGTCCAGTTGCAGCAGCTCGGACAATTCGGGCACGCTCGACAGCCGGTTGTCCTCGCAGGCGCGTGCCAGCTGAAGATAATTGCCGAAGGGACCCTGAGCGTTGCGCAGGGCGAGGATGGCCGCTTCGGACAGCTGGATGTGCTCAAGGATCGACTGCATCGGCATGTCGAACAGTACATCGAGCAGGCTGAACATGCCGACGATGAACAGGTCGTCGCAACGTTCGTGAGGCAGTCCCTTGCTGCGTCCCATCTGTTCCATGAAACGTCCGCGCGTGATGGCGGTTTTCTGGAGGGCCGGGGGCGCGTGGGCATCGTCGGAAGCGGTGATCAGCAGCAGCGTGAGCCAGCGGTAGAGCTTGTGGTAGCCAAGCACCGTCACCGCATGACTGAACGAGGTGATGGTGGTGTTCAGGCCCGCCGCCGCGGAATTCACGTAGCGCAGAAGTTTGTACGAGAGCGCCACGTCCCGCTTGAGGATCGCCTCGATCTCGTGGATATCCGCGTCCTGGCGCAGCAGATTGAGCAGTGTCAGCGTATTGCTGAAGGTGGGATGGATGACTTTGGCCGTCAGGGTCTCCGGCTGGGCGAAGTAATAGCCCTGAAAACCGTCCATGCCCAGTTCGCGGCAATCGTGGAACTGCTCGTGGGTTTCCACGCATTCGGCGATGCGGATCACCGGATAGCTGCGCAGGCGCGACGCCGCCATCTGGAACTGCTGTGTGTCGTGCTGTTGTACGTTGAGTTTGACGTAATTGGCGTAATCGAGAAACGCCGCGCTTGGCGCTTCAAAGGAAAAATCGTCGAGCGAGATCCCGAAGCCGAGCGCGCGCAGGTGCCGTACCCGCGAAATCAGATCGTTGGAGGGCACGACCCTGGGCGAGAGATCGAGAATCACGCGGCGCGGGGGGAGCAGTTCCAGAAAATCGCTGGTCAGCATCGCCGCGCCGACATTGATGAACGCGAGCTTGTTGCCGATCAGCCAGCTGGTCCCCATGTCGTTCAGGGTGTTGACCAGAACCTGGGTGTCGGCCATGAGTTCGGAAGGGTGTCCCGCGCTCATGGCCAGCTTGTTTTCCCGGAACAGCAGCTCATAGCCGATGAGCTGCTGGTTCCGGTTCAGGACGGGCTGTCTCCCGATGTAGGCGTTGGCGGTCGGCATGTTCTCTAGATTATTGGGAAATCAGTTCGGACAGCCGAACCTGGCCCGTTTGCCCGTCGCTGCCGGACAGAAGATCCTCCATGTCCAGAACGAGCACCACCGATCCGTCTCCGGACAGGGTCGCGCCGGCGACGCCCTTGGGGCGGATGTTCTGCAGAGGCTTGATCACCACGTCGTCCCGGCCGACGAACGAGTCGATGGCGAGAATGAAGGACTTTTCCGCCGATTGCATGAGCACGCCGAAGCAGGGCTTCTGGGTCTGCTCCCAGCCGAGCAGTCCGGCGAGGGTCTTGAGCGGCAGGATCTCGTCGCGCACCACGATGGTGGGTTTGCCGGACACTTCCTGAATGGCGGAACCGTCGATCGTGATGATTTCGCGAACCATCGCCAGCGGAACGGCGAACGGCTGGTTGCAGGCGCGCACCACCAGCACCGGCAGGATGGCCAGGGTCAGCGGCAGCGAGATGCTGATCCGCGTGCCTTCGCCCGGCACCGAATTGATGTCGATGCGTCCGTTGAGTTTCTGGATGTTGGTGCGGACCACGTCCATGCCGACACCGCGGCCCGATACGCTGGAGATCTGGTCCTTGGTGGAGAAGCCCGGCAGGAAAATCAGCTGCAGGCACTGCTTCTCGTCCAGCGAGTTGGCGGTTTCGACGTCGATCAGGCCCTTTTCGATGGCCTTGCGGCGCAGCGCGTCGGCATTCATGCCGCGTCCGTCGTCGGAAATCTCGATCAGGATGTGGTCGCCGACCTGTTCCGCGGTCAGCTGGATCACCGCCTGCGGCTTCTTGCCGATCGGAATGCGATCCTGGGGCAGCTCCACGCCATGGTCGACCGCGTTGCGGACAAGGTGAACCAGAGGATCGTTCAAATCCTCGATCATGGTCTTGTCCAGTTCGGTTTCCTCGCCGCTGAGCACCAGTTCCACTTCCTTGCCCAGTTGGCGCGCCAGGTCGCGCGCGAGGCGAGGATACTTCTGGAACAGGCGGCCGATCGGCTGCATGCGGGTTTTCATCACCGCGTTCTGCAGATCGCTGACCAGCAGGTCGAGCTGACTGATCGATTCGTCGAGCGAGCGCAGCGTGTTGGTATCGTTGTTGCCCTGCAGGATTTCGGTCCGCAGCGTGGTTAGCCGGTTCTTGGTCAGGCCGATTTCGCCGGACAGGTTGAGCACCATATCGAGGCGTTGCGTATCGATACGGATGGTGTTTTCCTGTCCACCGCCGCTGCCGCCGCCAGTCGGTTTGCTCTGCACTTGCTGCTTGGGGGCTGCCGCCGGCGCGCTGGGCGCGGCGGCCGGAGCGGCCTCCTGATGAACAGCGGGAGCCGGAGCGGCAGGCGCGGGGGCTGTTGCCACGGGCGCGGCGGCCGGAGCGGGCGCCGGCGCGGCGCCGGATACCGCTTGGTGCAGGGTATTCCAGTCCGGTTCGCCAGGCGTCTGGGACGCCGGCTGCGGCGCGGGGGCGGCCGAAGGCGCGGGCGCCGCGGCCTGTGCCGTGGCGGCGCTGGGCGCTTCGCCGGCGAGTACCGCATCGAGGGCCGCCAGCAACGCCGGATCGGCGGCGCCCGGCATCAGTCCCTGGCCCAGGGTGCCGAACATGTCCTGCACGGTGCCCGTTGCGCTGAGAATGACATCCAGGATTTCCGCCGTCAGCTTCAGTTCGCCGTTCCTGAGTTTGTCGAACAGGTTCTCGGTTCGATGGCAAAGCGTCACCATCGGCGTCACGTTCAGAAAGCCCGCGCCGCCCTTGATGGTATGGAACCCCCGGAAAATATCGTTGAGCAGCGCACGGTCCTCCGGACGCTTCTCCAGCTCCACCAGCTTGTTGTCGACATCCGAGAGGAGGTCGTTGGACTCCATCAGGAAGTCTCCCAACAACTCTTCCATTCCTCCGAATTCACTCATGGTGACTCTCCCGCGTATTCAATAAGCGTTCCGACCCGGGGGATCAGAAACCGAGACTTTCGAGCAGGTCGTCGACCTGCTGCTGGTTGGCGACCACGTCCGAGCGGCCTTCCGGATTGATGACCGGACCGTTGAGCAGGCCCGGATCGATCTCCGCCTTCTTCTCCGTGGGCGAGTAGGCGATCAGGAAAGACAAGAGCTCGGTCTCGATGATCTTGACCATGTCCATCATTTTCTTGATGACCTGCCCTGTCAGGTCCTGGAAGTCCTGCGCCATCACGATATCCAGGAGCTGGGTGTTCGTCGCTTGCGTCTGGGCCGGCACCGACATCAGGTAGTTGCGGGTATCGGCGGCCAACTGGCGGAATTCGTCGACCGACAGCTGGTTGGCGTACAGCTTGCTCCAGCGGTCGCCGAGCGCCTGGGCCTGGGCTTCCATCGCATCCTGGATCGGTCGCGCGATATCGGTCGCGTTGAGCACCTTTTCGGCGGCGCTCTCGGTCAGGGTGGCGATGTAAACCAGACGGTCCTTGGCGTCCGGGAGGGTTTCGGCCATGCGCTCGATGGACTTGTCATAGCCCATGTCCCTCATGGCATCGTGCAGGCGGCGCGTGAGCTGGCCGATATCCTCGTACATTTTTATCGGGTCGGCGATGACCGCTCCCCCTATGGTCAGCACTGCAGCCGGTGCCGGGGTTGCGGCAGCTTCCACCCGAGGCGCGTCCACCGCAGGCGCTTCCTCATGAGGCTGCATGGCGATGGAATCGAACAGAGCTTCGAGTTCCGGCGAATCGCCGCTATCCAAAATATGATCCGGCACGATAAATCCTCCTGAATACAAACCCGGCACAGACGGGCAACACGGCGTTTATTTGTTCATGGCCTGGAAGATCTTGTTCATCTTCTCTTCCAGGGTCGCCGCAGTGAATGGCTTCACAATGTAGCCGCTGGCGCCTGCCATGGCGGCTTCGATGATGTTTTCGCGCTTGGCTTCCGCCGTAATCATCATGAAGGGCAGGTGCTTGAGCTGGGCATCGGCGCGGACGGCCTTGAGCAGCTCGATACCCGTCATGTTCGGCATGTTCCAGTCGGAGACGATGAAGTCGAAATGCTGGGTTTTCAGCTTGTGCAAGGCCACCTGGCCGTCCTCGGCTTCGTCCACGTTGGTGAATCCGAGTTCCTTGAGCAGGTTGCGCACGATCCGTCGCATTGTCGAAAAATCGTCGACCACAAGGAAGCGCATGTTCTTGTCTGACATCGAGGTATTCCTGAAATGGTTCAATAGTCCCGTTGGCTGTAATTCTAGCTGTTACCTCTGCAAGAAAGGAATCAAAGTTTCCGCAAGGACAACGGGATCAAATTTGGCGACGTAGGCGTCCACCCCTACGCTCGAGCCCATGGCCCGGTTCGCGTTGGACGACAAAGACGAGTGCATGACGACCGGAATGCCATTGAAGCGGACATCCGATTTGATCAGGCGGGTCAGCACGTAGCCGTCCATTTCCGGCATTTCCGCATCCACCAGAATCATCTTGAGATTGTCATGCAGCGACTCCCCCTCGCCGAAGTGGCGTTGTGCGAGCAGCTGCAGACGCTCCCAGGCTTCGCGTCCATTGGTCGCCTGCTGGAACTTGATGCCCATTTTTTCGAGCACGCTGGTGATTTCCTTGCGCGCCACCACCGAGTCGTCGACAAAGAAAATATACTGGTCGCTTTCCAGACTGGCGGTAGGGATGTCCGGCACGCGGGATTCGCCGACCACGCTGGCGAGAATCTGCTCCACGTCGAGAATGGAGACCAGTTTTCCATCGTCCAGTTCCGTGATCGCGGTGATCAGGTTGTTCTGCGTCGCCGCGTTGCTCTGCATCATGTTTTCCGGGGCGCGCACCTTGTCCCAGTCCACGCGGATGATGCGGTCGACCGAGTCGACCAGGAACGCCTGGGTGCTCTTGTTGAACTCCGTCACGATCATCGTGTCGTAACGGCGTCCCGAGCTTTCCGCCTGGATGAACTTGGCGAGCGAGATCACCGGAATGATGTTGCCGCGCAGCGACAGCACCCCCTCCACCCCGAAGGGCATGTTGGGTGTCTTGGTGATGGCCGGGGTCTGCGAGACCTCGCGAACCTTGAACACGTTGATGCCGAATGTTTCACGCGTTCCGAGCGAGAACAGCAGGATCTCCATCTTGTTGGAGCCGGCAAGCTTGGTGCGCGCGTCGACAGTGGCAAGCAAGGAGGCGTCATTCGCAGGCATGGTCAATCCCTTCCCGATTCTTCTGGTCAGTCAGTTTGTTCGATCTTGAGCATTTCGCGCAGTTTCATCGACAGCTTCTGCGGCTCGAACTTCGAGACGTAGGAGTCGACGCCCACGGATTCGCCCAGCTTCTGGTTGGACGAGCCCGACAAGGAGGAGTGCATCAGCACGGGGATGCCCTGAAAACGCGGATCGCTCTTGATCATCTTGGTCAGCATGTAGCCGTCCATCTCGGGCATTTCCACGTCGGTGAGCACCAGGTGGAGAATGTCGCTGAGCTTGCGGCTGGCCAGCTCGGCCTGGGTCGCCATGCGCTGCAGTTCTTCCCAGGCCTTCAGACCGTTGATGGCGGACGCGTACTTGATGTTCATCACTTCGAGCGTGCGTTCGATCTGCTTGCGCGCCACCACCGAGTCGTCGGCGAAGAACACCATACGCTCGACCTGGATCGGCTTGATGTTGATGAACAGGTGGGCGTCCTCGGTCAGGGTGGTCTCGGCGAGCACCTTTTCCACGTCCATCATCATCACCAGCGAACCATTGTCCAGTTCCGTCACGGCGGTCACGAGGCCGGCCATGCGGTTGGTGATCATGTCGGGCGGCACGCGCATCGCGGACCAGTCCAGACGCAGGATGGTATCGACCGATTCAACCAGGAAGCCCTGGGTGTGGCCGTTGTACTCGGTGACGATCATGATTTCGGGTTTGCTGCCGGTCACGATTCCCGCATACTTGGCAAGATCGATGACAGGCACCAGTTGTCCCCTCAGACTGACCATCCCCTCAACCGAAGAGGGCATTTCCGGAGCGGACGTGATCTCCGGGGTCCGCATCACTTCGCGAACCTTGAAGACGTTGATCCCGAAGACTTCTTTCCGTCCCGTGCGTTGATCCTGACCCAGGGAGAAGAGCAGGATTTCCAGTTTGTTCGTCCCGGCCAGTTTGGTTCGGGCA
The DNA here is from genome assembly GCF_018802605.1 of Paludibacterium paludis. Taxonomy (NCBI): domain Bacteria; kingdom Pseudomonadati; phylum Pseudomonadota; class Betaproteobacteria; order Neisseriales; family Chromobacteriaceae; genus Paludibacterium; species Paludibacterium paludis. Next base: position 1,067,650 of record NZ_CP069161.1, read on the forward strand.
TCAATTTTTTTGAGAAGCTCTGACACAGAAACCTCCGCAGCATCTTTGTGTGGCGTAACTCATATATTCCCTTTATACGCCAGTTATAGGTCTTTCCCGCGGTTTTTTGACACTGAAATTTTGCCATTGCCAAATTGGCGCGGTTAGGCATGTGTAATTATCATACTGTTTAAGCGAATTTTACAAATATCAGATCGAAAATGCCCGATACTCGTTCAAAATTGGCCGACCAGCAGAAGCTTGAGGCGGCGTTCGAGCAGTTCAACGCCGTTTCCGGCCAGTTGATCGACGCGTACAACCAGCTCGAGTCGCAAGTCAATGTGCTCAATGCGCAGCTTGACGAGGCCAACAACGAACTGCGCCGCCAAGTGTCCGCCAATGCCGCGCTCGCCGAGCGTTTCGCCATGCTGCTCGCGGCTTTGCCCGCCGGCATCGTCGAACTGTCGGCCGAGGGCCGCGTCCTCGCGGAAAACCCCGCCGCCGTGGCGCTGCTGGGCGGCAGCATGGCGTTGGGCTCCTGGCCTGACATCGAGTCCCGGCTTGGCGAGCCGCAGGCCGACAAGACCTATCGCGTGACGGATCCGGGGTCGGGCGCGGAACGCCTGCTGACCCTCGAATTCACCGCCTTGCCGGCCTTGGGCGGACGCATCGCGCTGCTGCAGGACGTGACCGAACTGCACCGTCTTTCCCATGAAGTGGCCCGCCAGCAGAAGCTCGCGGCCATGGGCGGGATGGCCGCTTCGCTGGCCCATCAGCTCAGAACACCGCTCTCCACCGCGCTGCTTTATGCCGCCAATCTCAAGCAGGAAGGGCTGCGCGAAGAGGACCGCCAACGCTTCCTCGACAAAATACTAGCAAGACTGAGGGCTCTGGAAGGGCTGATTCAGAATATGTTGAGCTTTGTCAGAGGAAGAGTGGGAGAAAGGGAGCCGCTGGCCCTGTCTTCGGTGGTCGAGGAGCTGGTGGCCGTGGTGGCCCCGCAATGCGCGACCCGTGGCGTCCGTCTGGAGTGCGGACAGCCGTCCGGAGCCGGCCCTGTTCTGATGGGCGATCGCAAGGCCTTGCTCGGCGCCTTGACCAATCTGCTGGAAAACGCCCTCCACTACACCCCGGCCGGAGGCGCCATCCGCCTGGAAGTCAGCGAGGATGCCGGGCAGGCGGTGATCAGTGTGGAGGACGACGGCCCCGGCATTCCGCCGGCCTGCCTTGACCGGTTGTTCGAACCGTTTTTCACCACCCGGTCGGGCGGAACGGGACTGGGACTTGCCATTGTCAAAAAAGTAGCGGAAGAATTAGGGGGCAGGGTGTCCTGCTCCAACCGTCGGCAAGGGGGCGCCAGATTCGAGGTGTGCCTGCCGACGCTGGGCCATCATCAGGCCGGAGACGGCCAGGGAGGGGCGGAATGAAACCGTTGATCAAGATTGAAGGCACAACCGGGCGCTTGATGCTGATCGGTCAATTCGACTTCAACATGCACAAGGATTTTCGGCAGGCGAGCCAGGAGCTGCTCGACAACCATTCCATCAATGAAATTGTTGTCGACTTCGACCAGGTCCCCTTTCTTGACAGCTCGGCGCTGGGCATGCTGCTGCTGCTCAAGGAGCGGGCCGCCGCGCAGAAAAAGACCATGGTGCTGAGCAATTGCCACGAGACCGTGCAACAAGTGCTGGAAATCGCCTGCTTCAATAAAATGTTCACGATCCTGCGGTGAGGTCCGGAGCGGTTCATGCGGATTCTCGCGCAGGTTTCGGCGCCCACGCGTGCCGCCTTGCGGTCCGACCCGTGGTTGAACGGCTTTGACTGGCATTTCCGGGAAGACGGTCTGGCGTCCTACGACCTGCTGATTGTCGAGGAGGGCGATATCCCGGCGCACCGGCAGGGGCCGGTCTGGATGTTCGGTGGCGGGCTCTCCGGTTTCGATTGTGGCGAGGGGGTTGAGCATTTTCCCGCGCCCGTGGACATGGCCATGCTTTCGGACCGGTTGCTCGCGCTGATGTGGACTCGCGGGCAACTGCTGCCCGCGTGCCTGGCGCGGCTCCCCCTGATGCTGGAAAACGGGGCGCTTTCCATGGCAACCCGGCCGTCGGCGGCCATGCCGCGAGAGAACGGCCATTTTCATCTTCGTGTGGCGCCGTTGCAAACGCATGGCGGCGACATGGCGTTGAGAGTCGATCTGCCGGATCAGACCGTGCTGGCGTTATGCGACGCCATAGGGCATGGCGAAGAGGCGGGCCTCGACTGTGTGCTTTTCGCTCTGCAACTGGCCGAAATGTTGCCGTGCATGGGGTTCGGGCCGCATTTTCTCCGGGCGCTCGACCGTGCTGTCGGCCGGTGTCTTGAGCGCGGGCGTTTTGTGGCGGCCGGTTTTTTGTGTGTCGACTGGCGGTCGGGGCGTGTCCGGATTTTCAATGCCGGCATGCCCGATACCCTCATGGTGCTGCCGGGGCGGCCTGTCGAGCGGTTCGCCTCCGAAGCGCCTCCGTTCGGGCTGGGAATGATCCCCGAGTCCGTTTCCTTTCGATCCTCCGCGTTGCAGCCTTGTTCGCACTGGGTAATGTCCAGCGATGGCGTGGACGATGCCGCGCTGGGCCAAGAGGTTTTGCGCGCCGGCGAGGATTGCCTGTGCGGAGTCGCTGGCGCGGCCGGCAGTGCTATTCCCGTGATACGGACCCCGCTTGCCGAGGACGATGCCTCGCATATCCTGTTCGCCATTTCCCGCCGCTGACTTTCGCCTGACCGGTTGGCCAATGACCCTTGCTATCTAAATATTTTTTTAAATTTTCCTTGCGCTTCGGTCTATTTTGAATGAATACCTTGAGTATCACCATGTCAAATGTTTCCGTAGTGGAAGCCAGGAAATGACAAAAATATTTGCCGTAAACAAGACGTTTCGGCTTGCGATCGCGGTGGGTGCGTGTGTTGTGCTGTTTGTGCTGTCAGGGGTTGGATTGCCGGCCTGGAGCGTCGCGTTGGCCGGCTGCGCGGCGGTTGTCATCCTGCTTCCCCAGCAACGTCAGGGCGAACATCTCCCGGTTTCCGAAGCGTCAAGTCCGGCGCGTCCGGACATGTCCCTGAGCGAACTGGCCGAATTTGCGCATCACCACGCGGTGTCCGCCAGGGAGGAGTCGGTTCGCGTCCAGACACTGGTCAATGATGCCGTGCGGACACTGGTGGAGAGTTTTTCCGGATTGGCCCGCGAAGCCGAACAGCAACTGGCGCTGGCCAGCTCTCTTGCCCGGGGCGAGGCGGCGCTCGACCAGATGGACATGTCGTTCAAGCAGTTCGTCGAGGAAATCGCCGCCGCCATGGCGGAGTTTGTCGACAAGACAGTGGAAAACAGCCGGCTGGCGATGCTGCTGGTCGAGCACATGGAGAAAGTCGTCGGACAGGTGGGGGCGGTGCACGGCCTGCTTGACGAGATCCACACCATCACCAACCAGACCAACATGCTGGCCCTCAATGCCGCCATCGAGGCGGCCCGCGCCGGGGAAATGGGCCGGGGTTTCGCCGTGGTGGCCGACGAGGTGCGCAGCCTGTCGGCGCGAACCCAGAGTTTCAACGACGAAATCCGTTCCATGATGCTCGGGGTGCGCGACTCGATCAACGATGCGGAAAGCCTGATTCATCAGCTCGCCTCCCAGGACATGATGTTCACCTTGCAAGCCAAGCAGAAACTTGGCGAGACATCCGGAAAAATTTCCGATCTGGACGCCCGTATCGCCGAGTCGGTCACGACGCTGACCCACGGCGTGGAGCGGCTGTCCTCCGAGGTGAACGACGCGGTGCGGTGCCTGCAATTCCAGGACATGGTGTCGCAACTGGTCGGTCACGTGGGGCGCCGCCTTGAAGGCATCGAAGAGGTCATGCTGCTGGCCCGCGAGTCGGGTTCGGGTGGCGTGGACGGGCATGCGCTGTCGAACGCCATCGCCGACTGGCAGGGAAGGCTTGAACGCAATCCCGTGCGCCAGGAAGGAATGGACAGCGGCAGCGTGGAACTGTTTTGAATGAGCGGGAAGGCCGTAACGTTATGCCTAAAAAAATTCTCACCGTCGACGACTCCAACTCCATCCGCCAGATGGTGTCGTTCACCTTGAAAAGCGCAGGCTACGAGGTCGCCGAAGCGCCGGACGGGAATGCCGGCCTGCAAAAGGCCCAGTCGGACCGTTTCGATCTGATTCTGACCGACCAGAACATGCCGGGCATGGATGGCCTGACGCTGATCCGGCACCTGAGAAAACTTCCGTCCTATGGTGCGACGCCGATCCTGATGCTGACCACGGAGTCCAGCGACGAGATGAAATCGCTGGGGCGCGCGGCGGGCGCCACCGGCTGGCTGGTCAAACCGTTCGACCCGCAAAAATTGCTGGATGTCGTCAAACGTCTGGTCGGCTGACATGCCGCACCCAAGGAGGCCGCTGTGAGCTTCGATATGTCCCAGTTCCATCAAGTGTTTTTTGATGAAACGGAGGAACATCTTGCCAGTATGGAGTCTCTGCTTCTGGCTTTGCCCATCGAGAGTCCCGATCCGGAGGATCTGAACGCGATTTTCCGGGCGGCCCATTCGATCAAGGGCGGCGCCGCCACCTTCGGCTTCGATGACCTGGCCGATCTGACCCATGTCCTGGAAAACCTGCTTGACCGCATACGCAAGGGCACCATGCCCCTGACGCGCGAGAGCGTCGATATCTTTTTGCGCGCCAAGGACATGCTGGCGGACATGCTCGGCGCCCACCGCGGCGGCGACGCCGCCGATGCCGACGCCGTGAACCGGGTGAAGGAAGAGCTGGTTCGCATCGCTCAGTCGCAGGACGGCGGCGCCGGCGAAGCGGTGCCGGACGACGCGCCGGCCGCGGCTTCGGGCGGCATGACGCACACCCTGTCCATCGAGATTTCCGCCGGCGCCGAAGGCGTGGAGAGCCTCCTGGAAAGCCTGGCCCTGGAGGGTGATCTGACGATCTTGAAGCGGCCGTCCGAGGATGATTCCTCCCCATGGGTCGTGCGTCTGGTTGGCGCCCTCGATGCGGGCGAGGCGGCGGAAACGCTCGCCTTTGCGCTCGTTCCCGAGGCCTTTCATGTCGTCGCCGGGTCGGCGCTCGAAGAGTCGGACGGTTTTGGTCTGTTCCTCGATGAGTCCTCGGATTCGCTGGCGGCACCGGTGACGGCGGCTACCGGGAACGAGACGGTGGAGGACGACTCCGGGTTCGGGTTGTTCGAGCCCTTGCCCGCCACGGGCGATACCGAGACCGGTATCGAAGGATTCGGCCTTTTTGACGCGGTCTCCGCTCCGGAACCTCAGCGCAAAACGGAGCCGGTTCCCGCCGCCTCGGCCGCGCAACCTCAAACCGCCGGTCATCCGGGCGCCAAGGGCGGAGAAAACTCCATTCGGGTCAACATCGAGAAAGTGGACTTGTTGCTGAACCTGGTCGGCGAACTGGTGATCACCCAGTCCATGCTGATGCAGTCGGGCAGCCGGCTCGACCCCGCCGAACACGAGCGTTTGCTTGACGGCATCGGGCAACTGGAGCGCAACTCGCGAGAACTGCAAGAAGCGGTGATGTCGATCCGCATGACGCCGATTTCCTTCGTTTTCAATCGTTTTCCCCGTGTAGTGCGGGATCTGACCGCCCGTCTGGATAAGGAAGTCGAACTGAAGATGATCGGCGAGAATACCGAGCTGGACAAAGGTTTCATCGAAAAGCTTTCCGATCCGCTGACCCACCTGGTGCGCAACAGTCTTGACCATGGCATCGAGTCGCCCGAGGAGCGCTCGCGCAAGGGCAAGCCTCCGGTGGGGCGGTTGACGTTGAGGGCTTTCCACCAAGGCGGCAGCATCGTCATCGAAGTGACCGACGACGGGGCGGGTCTGGACCGGGAACGCATCCTCGCCAAGGCGCGCGAACGAGGCATGACAGTCAGCGAGGCACTGTCGGACAACGAGGTGTGGAACCTGATTTTCGAGCCGGGGTTTTCCACCGCGAGTGTGGTGACCGACGTGTCGGGACGCGGCGTCGGCATGGATGTGGTCAAGCGCAACATCATGTCGATGGGCGGTCATGTGGACATCGACTCGCTCAAGGACTTCGGAACCACCATCAGTATTCGCCTGCCGTTGACGCTGGCGATCATGGACGGCATGTCGGTGCGCATCGGCGAGGAGATCTACATCCTGCCCCTGTCGTTCATCCTCGAATCCCTGCAGCCGCCAACCTCCGATGTTTACACCGTTTCGGGCAAGGGGCTGGTCGTCAACGTGCGCGGCGAATACCTGCCGATCGTGCATCTGGCGGGGCTGTTCGAGGTGTCAGGCGGCAAGGCGACGCCCTCGGAAGGCATTCTGGTGATCGTCGAATGCGACGAGAGCCGTCTGGCCCTGATGGTGGACGAACTGATCGGGCAGCAGCAGTTCGTCGTGAAAAACCTGGAAACCAATTACCACAAAGTGGACGGCATTTCCGGCGCCACCATTCTGGGCGATGGGCAGGTGGCCCTGATCCTGGACGTCACCACGATTGTCCGCAGCAATCAGAAGCAGGCTCTGGCGGCGAATGGCGGTATGGCGACGGTTGCTGGCCTGGCATAAGGAGAATCTCTATGAACGCGACCGACAGTGCGGCCGGCTCGGCCGCCCGGCAATCGTCCCGGGAACTGCTGGTGTTTACCCTGGGCAGTGAAGAGTACGGTATCGACATTCTCAAGGTTCAGGAAATTCGCGGTTATGAATCGGTGACGCGCATCGCGCGCGCCCCGGCCTTTATCAAGGGTGTCATCAACCTGCGCGGCAGCATTGTGCCGATCGTGGACATGCGGCTCAAATTCGCGCAGACGGAAGCGACGTACAACCCGTTCACGGTGGTCATCATCCTCAATATCCTGGACCGCACCGTTGGCATCGTGGTGGACGGTGTGTCGGATGTGGTGGACCTGACTCCCGAGGCCATCCGCCCCGCGCCCGAGTTCGGGGCCGCCGTCGATACGGCGTACATCCACGGCCTTGGCGCGATCGGTGAACGGATGGTGATTGTCGTGGATATCGAGCGGCTGATGAGCAGCGAAGAGATGAGCCTGGTGGATGACGCCGTGCGCGCTCAGAACAACGTGTAAAGGGGAGGCGGATCATGTCGAGCATGAAAGTCAGGCACCGTTTGACGCTGGGCTTCGGTGTGTTGCTGGTGGTTATCGGGGTGGGCATGGGCAGCGCGGTGCGGGAGTTGGGCAACCTTTCGGGCAGCATCAAGGAAACGTCCAGGGTCCATGTGCCTCGCGCCAAGGCCGCCAACGCGACCATCGACAACATCAATGTGGTGGGACGCGGAACACGCCAGTTGCTGATCGACGACCGGCCGGCGGAAATCGCCGACATCAAAAACAAAATGACCGCCGCCTGGAAAGCCATGAACGACGCTCGCCAGGAGCTTCGCTCGGTACCCGGCGACAAGCAGAGCATGGCTTTGCAGGAGATTTTCTTCCAGACCGACGACGTGCACCGCCAGAAGGTCGACCGCTTCATGACGCTGCTCGATGCGGGCAAGCACGATGAAGCCCGGACCTATTTGCTGGCGGAGATGCGTCCCGTGCAATTGAAGGCGATCGACGCGGTCGACGCCCTGGTCGATTACGAAGAAAAACAATCCCAGGATCTGGCCAACGCCACCCTGGATGAGGCGGTCGGCGCGGTGCGCTTCCTCTACGTGATGCTGGCCGTTTCGGTGGTGATCGGCCTGACCGCCGGTTGGCTGATCACCCGCGGCCTGATGCGCCAGCTGGGCGGCGAGCCGGACGAGGCGGTGCAGTTGATGGAACAACTGGCCGCCGGCGAGGTGACATCGGAATTGACGGTGAAGAAGGGCGACACCTCGAGTCTGTTCTTCCACATCCGGCGCGCGGCGGACAAGGCGGTGGAGAACATCCGGGTGCGCATCGCGCTGGACAACGTGAGCACCAGCGTGATGATCGCCGACAACGACCGCAACATCATCTACACCAACCGCAGCGTGGGCGACATGCTGATGCGGGCGGAGGCGGATCTGCGCCGGGCGCTGCCGCAGTTCGACGCGCGCAATGTGCTGGGGGCGAACATGGACATCTTCCATCGCAACCCGGCGCATCAGCGGGAATTGCTGGCGAACCTGCGCGGCACCTACCGGGCGGAAATCAAGGTCGGCGGGCGGGTGTTCGCGCTGGCGGCCAGTCCGGTGTTCAACGCGCGCGGCGAGCGGTTGGGCTCGGTGGTGGAATGGAAAGACCGCACGGACGAAGTGCATGTGGAGGAGGAAGTGGCGGCGATCGTCGGCGCGGCGGCCAACGGCAACTTCGAGGCGCGCATCGGCATGACGGGCAAGGACGGCTTCTTCAAGGTGCTGGGCGAAGGGGTGAACAACCTGCTGGATGTGACGAGCCGGGGGCTGAACGACATCGCGTCGGTGCTGGCGAGCCTGGCGCGCGGGGATTTGACGCGGACGATCGAGAGCGACTACCAGGGATTGTTCGGTTCGCTCAAGAGCGACACCAACACCACGGTGGAGCGGCTGCGGGAAATCGTCGGCGACATCAAGGAGGCGACGGACGCGATCACCACGGCGGCGCGGGAAATCGCGGTGGGCAACAGCAACCTGTCGAGCCGGACGGAGCAGCAGGCGGCGAGCCTGGAAGAGACGGCGTCGAGCATGGAGGAGATCACCAGCACGGTGAAGCAGAACGCGGAGAACGCGAAGAAGGCGAACCAGCTGGCGAGCGGCGCGTCGCAGATCGCCACGCAGGGCGGAGCGGTGGTGGGGCAGGTGGTGTCGACGATGAGCGAGATCAACGACAGCGCGCGCAAGATCGTGGACATCATCAGCGTGATCGACGGCATCGCGTTCCAGACCAATATCCTGGCGCTGAACGCGGCGGTGGAGGCGGCGCGGGCGGGCGAACAGGGGCGGGGCTTCGCGGTGGTGGCGAGCGAAGTGCGCAATCTGGCGCAGCGTTCGGCGGCGGCGGCCAAGGAGATCAAGGCGCTGATCGGCGATTCGGTGGACAAGGTGGAGTCCGGGTCGCGGCTGGTGGACGAGGCGGGCAAGACGATGGAGGAGATCGTCTCGTCGGTGACGCGGGTGGCGGACATCATGAGCGAGATTTCGGCGGCGTCGATCGAGCAAAGCTCGGGGATCGAGCAGGTGAATCTGGCGGTGACGCAGATGGACGAGAACACGCAGAAGAACGCGGCGCTGGTGGAGGAGGCGGCCGCGGCGGCGGAGTCGCTGCAAGAGCAGTCGCAGTCGCTGGCGCAGGCGGTGTCGATTTTCCGGCTCGACGCGGCGTCGGGGCGCGCGGTGCCTGTGGCGCGTCAGCGGTCGTCAGCCATTCCGACCCTGAAGACTGTCGTGACTCCGGCTCCCGCTTCTGTTTCGGGCGACGTGCCGCGGGCGATTCAGGGGGCCAGGACCGACAACGACGAGTGGGAAGAGTTCTGAGCCATCGATCAGAAGCGGGGGAGTATCGATCATGAGAGTGACGGTCAAGCACCGCCTGACACTGGGATTCGGCATCCTGCTGGCGGTCATTGCCGCCGGGCTGCTGCTGGCGCGCCACGAGATCCTGGGTCTGTACGATGGCATTCAGGACCTGACAACGGTTCACGTGCCGCGCGCCGAAGCGGCGAACCATCTGATGGACGAGCTCAATCAGCTCTCGCGCAATCAGCGACTGATGTTCGTGGACGACCGGGCTTCCGACCGGGACGATATCCGCGACAAGATCCGCACGAGCCAGGCTCTGGTCGGCCAGATCCGCAAGGCGCTGCGGGCCATCCCGGCGGAACCGGACAGCGCGCGCCTGCAGGATGAATGGGATGCGATTTATCGCAATCATGATGAAACATCCGATCACCTGATGGCGTTGTTCGGAGCGGGCAAGCTTGATGAGGCGAAGGCGTATTTGCTCGATCACCTGCGGCCGATCCAGTCGCGCCTGATCGCCACAATGCAGAAAGTGGCCGATTACGAGGAAACCCAGGCGAAAAAACACGCCAACGAGGCAATGGAAGGCATGGCGTCGACGCTCAATAACCTGGGCATCATGCTTGCCGTCTCCGCGTTCATCGGGGTGATCGCCGCGTGGTGGATCACCCGTTCGCTGATGCGCCAGCTGGGCGGCGAGCCGGACGAGGCGGTGCAGTTGATGGAACAACTGGCCGCCGGCGAGGTGACATCGGAATTGACGGTGAAGAAGGGCGACACCTCGAGTCTGTTCTTCCACATCCGGCGCGCGGCGGACAAGGCGGTGGAGAACATCCGGGTGCGCATCGCGCTGGACAACGTGAGCACCAGCGTGATGATCGCCGACAACGACCGCAACATCATCTACACCAACCGCAGCGTGGGCGACATGCTGATGCGGGCGGAGGCGGATCTGCGCCGGGCGCTGCCGCAGTTCGACGCGCGCAATGTGCTGGGGGCGAACATGGACATCTTCCATCGCAACCCGGCGCATCAGCGGGAATTGCTGGCGAACCTGCGCGGCACCTACCGGGCGGAAATCAAGGTCGGCGGGCGGGTGTTCGCGCTGGCGGCCAGTCCGGTGTTCAACGCGCGCGGCGAGCGGTTGGGCTCGGTGGTGGAATGGAAAGACCGCACGGACGAAGTGCATGTGGAGGAGGAAGTGGCGGCGATCGTCGGCGCGGCGGCCAACGGCAACTTCGAGGCGCGCATCGGCATGACGGGCAAGGACGGCTTCTTCAAGGTGCTGGGCGAAGGGGTGAACAACCTGCTGGATGTGACGAGCCGGGGGCTGAACGACATCGCGTCGGTGCTGGCGAGCCTGGCGCGCGGGGATTTGACGCGGACGATCGAGAGCGACTACCAGGGATTGTTCGGTTCGCTCAAGAGCGACACCAACACCACGGTGGAGCGGCTGCGGGAAATCGTCGGCGACATCAAGGAGGCGACGGACGCGATCACCACGGCGGCGCGGGAAATCGCGGTGGGCAACAGCAACCTGTCGAGCCGGACGGAGCAGCAGGCGGCGAGCCTGGAAGAGACGGCGTCGAGCATGGAGGAGATCACCAGCACGGTGAAGCAGAACGCGGAGAACGCGAAGAAGGCGAACCAGCTGGCGAGCGGCGCGTCGCAGATCGCCACGCAGGGCGGAGCGGTGGTGGGGCAGGTGGTGTCGACGATGAGCGAGATCAACGACAGCGCGCGCAAGATCGTGGACATCATCAGCGTGATCGACGGCATCGCGTTCCAGACCAATATCCTGGCGCTGAACGCGGCGGTGGAGGCGGCGCGGGCGGGCGAACAGGGGCGGGGCTTCGCGGTGGTGGCGAGCGAAGTGCGCAATCTGGCGCAGCGTTCGGCGGCGGCGGCCAAGGAGATCAAGGCGCTGATCGGCGATTCGGTGGACAAGGTGGAGTCCGGGTCGCGGCTGGTGGACGAGGCGGGCAAGACGATGGAGGAGATCGTCTCGTCGGTGACGCGGGTGGCGGACATCATGAGCGAGATTTCGGCGGCGTCGATCGAGCAAAGCTCGGGGATCGAGCAGGTGAATCTGGCGGTGACGCAGATGGACGAGAACACGCAGAAGAACGCGGCGCTGGTGGAGGAGGCGGCCGCGGCGGCGGAGTCGCTGCAAGAGCAGTCGCAGTCGCTGGCGCGGGCGGTGTCGATTTTCCGGCTCGATGCGGCTTCCGCTGCGGGCGGACCGCGTGGAGGGCGCCATGGGACAGCCCGTACTTGACCGCGACTTGTCCTTCACCAGCGCGGACTTCCGGCGGATCCGCGAGATGGTGTACCGGCAGGCCGGCATCTCGCTTAATGAGACCAAGGCGAACATGGCCTATGCCAGACTGTCGCGGCGCCTGCGCAAGCTGGGACTGAACAATTTTTCCCAATATCTGGATTATCTGGGCGAGCATCCGTCAAGTCCCGAATGGCAGGCATTCATCAATGCCTTGACGACCAATCTGACGGCGTTCTTTCGCGAGTCGCACCACTTCGACGAACTGGCCGGGTTGTTCGCGGCGGCGCAACCGGGCGCGCCATTCCGGGTCTGGAGCGCCGCGGCGTCAACCGGCGAAGAGCCTTACTCGATCGCCATGACCCTGGCGGCGGCACGCTCCCGTCCGGGCAAGATCGAAATACTGGCGTCGGATATCGATACCCAGGTTTTGCAGGCGGCGGCGAGCGGCATCTACCCGATCGAACGTCTGGCCAAACTGGACAAGGCCTTGGTGCAGCGTTTTTTTCTCAAAGGTCGCGGGGCGTTCGAAGGGCAGGCGCGAGTGAGGCCGGAAGTGTCCGGGATGATCCATTTTTTTCAGTTGAATCTGACATCGCCGAACTGGCCGGATCTGGGCCGCTTCGACGCCATCTTTTGCCGGAACGTGATGATCTATTTTGACAAGCCGACACAGTTGCGGCTCCTGGAGCGGATGGCGGCGCTGATGACCCCGTCCTCGCGGCTTTTTCTCGGCCATTCGGAAAACATCCAGTTTCTGACCGGTCTTTTCGTCTCGAGCGGGCGGACCAGTTACCGCCTGGCTTCCGCCTCGCGGAGCGAGCCATGACAAGCACGGCGCGCAAGATTCGTGTGGTGGTGGTCGACGATTCTGCCCTGATTCGCAGCTTGCTGACTTCCTTGCTTAACAGCGCGCCGGATATCGAGGTGGTGGCCACGGCCTCCGACCCCATCGTCGCGCGCGAACGGATCCGGGAAACCTCGCCCGATGTGGTGACGCTGGACGTCGAGATGCCTCGTATGGACGGGCTTGAGTTCCTGCGCCGTTTGATGCGTTTGCGTCCAACCCCGGTGGTGATGATCTCGTCGCTCACCGGCCGCGGTTCGGAAACCTCGCTCGCCGCGCTGGAGCTCGGGGCGGTGGATGTCATCGCCAAGCCGGTCAGCGATGTGGCGCGCAACATGGAGCGCTACGCGGAACAGATCCGCGACAAGATCCGGGCCGCCGCCGGCGCGCGCGTTTTCCATCCTCAGCGCTTTTTGTCGCATGGACCGTTGTCCGCGCCGTCCTCCGCCGCGCATGGCAAGTTCGATGCGCTGGCGATTGTATTCGTCGGCGCCTCGACCGGCGGCACGGAAGCGATCAAGGCCTTTTTGACGCAACTGCCGGCGGACTTTCCTCCGGTGTTGATGGTTCAGCACATGCCGGAAAACTTTACCCTGTCGTTCGCCCGGCGTCTTGACTCGCTGTGCGCGATGAATGTGAAAGAGGCGGAGGACGGCGACAGGATCGAAAAAGGCTGGGCCTACCTGGCTCCCGGGCATTCGCACATGCGCATCCGCCGCGGTGGCGGCGGTTATGTGGTTGCGCTGGACAAAAGCGATCCGGTCAACCGCCACCGCCCGGCCGTGGATGTGCTGTTCCGTTCGGCCGCCGTCGAAGTCGGACGCCACGCCGTCGGCGTGATCATGACCGGCATGGGCAAGGACGGGGCCGAGGGCATGCGGGAAATGAAACAGGCCGGGGCCTGGAATATTGCCCAGGATGAAGCCTCATCCGTGGTGTACGGCATGCCGCGCGAAGCATTGCGTGCCGGCGGCGTGGATGAAGTGTTGCCGCTGAACGCCCTGCCGCTTCGGGTCATCGAGCGATTGCAGGGCCGGGGCTGACATGGCGGCGGCCGGCCAGCCTGGTTTCGGGTATTTCGATGCCCAGTTCCAGCTACCCGCCGTGAAGCTTCTGCCGGGCGAGTATCTGGCCACGCGCGCTCCGCAGTTGCTGGTGACGGTGCTGGGATCCTGCGTGGCGGCCTGTTTGCGCGACAGGAAAACCGGCATTTCGGGAATGAACCATTTCATGCTGCCGGAAGGCGCGCCGACCGGTGACCAGGGGCCCGTCACCCGTTTTGGCATGTTTGCCATGGAACGGCTGATCAACGACATGCTCAAGTTGGGGGCGAGCCGGGAAGGGCTGGAAGCCAAGGTGTTCGGCGGCGGCAACGTGCTGCATGGCATGAAAATCGTCAACATCGGCGCCCAGAACGGCAATTTCGTGCTCGATTATCTGGCCAACGAGCGTATTCCTGTGCTGGCCGAGGATCTGCTGGGCGAGCATGCCCGCAAGGTGTATTTTTTCACGGACACCGGCAAGGTGATGATCCGGCGCCTGAAGTCCGAGCGGCTGCCGACGGTGGCGCGGGAAGAAGCCCGCTACCGGGATACCGTGGAGCATTCCGGCAGCGGCGACGTCGAATTGTTCGACTGAGCGGTCACTTTTCCAGAAGGTGGCGCTTGTCCTTGACCTTCGCCCATTCCTCGTGATCGGGCAGCGGATCTTTTTTCGCGGAGATCACCGGCCATTCCCGGGCCAGTTCGGCGTTGATGCCGAGGAAGGCCTGCTGGTCCGCCGGCAGATCATCCTCGGGGTAAATCGCCTCGACCGGGCATTCGGGCACGCACAGGGTGCAGTCGATGCACTCTTCGGGATCGATCACCAGAAAATTGGGCCCTTCATGAAAACAATCCACCGGGCAGACATCCACGCAATCGGTGTATTTGCATTTGACACAGGCTTCGGTTACAACATAGGCCATGTTTTTGTGCTCCCCGCTGAAAGTTGACTATTCCAGTCAACATTTTAGCGAGAAATTCCTTCCGTGTTGAATACTGAAATGCCTTCCGTGCGCGGCCGTTTCGCGCCGAGTCCCACCGGTCTTTTGCATGCCGGTTCCCTGACCACTGCCGTGGGCAGTTTTCTTGAAGCGCGTACGCGCGGCGGCCAGTGGCTGGTGCGCATCGAAGACCTCGACCCGCCCCGCGAAGTGCCGGGCGCCGCCGACGAAATCCTGCGCACGCTCGAGCGCCTGGGGTTCGAATGGGATGGCGACGTGGTCTACCAGAGCCGGCGCCATGACCTCTACCGCGACGCGCTCGATACGTTGCGGCGGGCGGGAAGCGTGTACCCGTGCACCTGCACACGCCGTGAAATCGGTCTGGTCGCGCACCGGGGCATCGACGGCCCGGTGTATCCGGGCACCTGCCGCGGCGGCTGCCGCGAGTCGCGCAGCGCGCGCGCCTGGCGTCTGCGGGTAGGCGAAGACCCGGTGTCTTTCGACGACCGCCTGCAGGGGCGGGTATCCCAGAGCCTGGAAAACGAGGTCGGGGATATCGTGCTGCGGCGCGCCGACGGCTTTTGGGCCTATCAGCTGGCCGTGGTGGTGGACGATGCCGAACAGGGAGTCACCGATATCGTGCGCGGCGCGGACCTGCTGGTCTCAACCCCCCGGCAGATCGCCGTCTACCGGGCGCTGGGGCAAGCGGTTCCCGGCTATTGTCACCTGCCGGTGATGGTCAATGCCGCCGGCGAGAAGCTCTCCAAGCAGACGCTCGCGCCGGCCATCGATCCGGATGAGGCCGTGAAGGCGCTGTGTCAGGCATTGCGGCGGCTTGGCCATACTCCGCCGGCGGATCCGGGTTCGGTCGCCGAAGTGTGGGCATGGGCCATGGAGCACTGGTCGATAAGCCGGGTGCCGGCCGCTCCGGTTACCGTGATTTCTTGACGCCGAACGGTCACGGACGTGACAAATTACTCGCTTGCCATTTGCCTGCCGAGTGGGGATAATCCGGCCATCGTGCAGGAGAGAGCAGCGCAAGCTGCCGCCGAAGGCGCAAGCGCACCCGCAATCGCTCAGGCAAAAGGACTGCACCATGCACGCCGCAAGTCGAGTACTTCGCGTGCCAACTCTGGAGAGCGGCGCCTTGACGGCGCCCACCGAAGGGGCTAACGGCGTTCTCGCCGGAAAATCTCAGGTTGCCGGACAGAGGGGTGTGAGAAAGAGGAAGAATTCTCCCCCTATTGAGGACGCGACATGACGGCCCCGCAACGTACCCCGCTTTATCAGGAACACCTCGCAGCCAACGCCAAAATGGTGGATTTCGCCGGCTGGGAGATGCCTATCAATTATGGTTCCCAACTGAAAGAACACGAACTCGTTCGCACCGACGCGGGCATGTTCGATGTATCGCACATGACGGTGGTGGACATCACCGGCGCCGATGCCAGGAACTGGCTGCGCAAACTGATCGCCAACGACGTCGACAAGCTCGCTTTCGAGGGCAAGGCCCTGTATTCGGGCATGCTCAACGAAAAGGGCGGTGTGGTGGACGACCTGATCGTCTACCTGACGGCCACCGGCTACCGCATGGTGATCAACGCCGGCACCACCGAGAAGGATCTGGCCTGGATGGAGCGCGAATCGCGCGGGTTCGACGTCGCCCTCTCGGTGCGCCGCGACCTGGCGATGCTCGCCGTGCAGGGGCCCAACGCCATCGACAAGGTGTGCCGCGTCAAGCCCGACTGGGCCGACGCCGTTCGCGCGCTCAAGGTCTTCCAGGGCATGCCGTTCGACGGCTGGTTCGTGGCCCGCACCGGTTACACTGGCGAGGACGGCCTGGAAATCATGATTCCCGAAGCCGAAGCGGCCGGTTTTTTCCGGGCGCTGATCGGCGCCGGTGTCGCGCCGTGCGGCCTGGGCGCCCGCGATACCCTGCGTCTTGAGGCCGGCATGAATCTTTACGGCCACGACATGGATGAAACGGTTTCCCCGCTGGAAGCCGGCATGGGCTGGACCATCGCCTGGGAGCCGGCCGATCGCCGCTTCAACGGCCGCGAAGCCCTCGAAGCGCAAAAGTCGGCCGGCGTCGCCATGAAGCAGGTCGGCCTCGTGCTGGAAGGCCGCGGCGTGTTGCGCGAAGGCCTGACCGTTCTGGTCGATGGCGTTGGCGAAGGCGTCATCACCAGCGGCACCTTCTCGCCCACGCTTAAGCATTCCATCGCCATCGCCCGCGTGCCTGTCGGCACCGGCGAGACCGCCATCGTCGATCTGCGCGGCACACCGACACCGGTGCGCGTGGTGAAGATGCCGTTCGTGCGCAACGGTAAAAAAGTTTTCCATTGAGTCGTCCGAATTCCCGAGGAGAATTGTATGAGCCACATCCCCGCTGATCTGAAATATGTCGAGAGCCACGAATGGCTGCGCCAGGAAGCCGACGGCACCGTGACCGTCGGCATCACCGAGCACGCCCAGTCGCTGCTCGGCGACATCGTGTTCGTCGAACTGCCGAAAGTCGGCGCCGTGCTCAAGGCCAACGACCAGGCCGGCGTGGTGGAGTCGGTCAAGGCGGCTTCGGACGTGTATGCGCCGGTGGCCGGCAAGGTCGTGGCGGTGAACGAAGCGCTGGAAGGCGAGCCGGAGCTGGCCAATAGCGAACCGTATGGCGAAGGGTGGTTTTTCCGGATCGAGCCGGCCAATCCGGCCGATCTGGACGGTCTGTTGAGCGCCGACGCTTACGCCAGTGAAATTGCCTGATCCAGTGTGACAAAAAAGCCTCGCGACCCCGGTCCCGGGGCTTTTGTTCATGGTTTGACTGTTATCCCCATCCGGAACACCACTATGTCGCTATCCCGTCTTTTCCATCACGACGAATTCATTGCACGTCATATCGGCCCTTCGGCCGAAGAGCAGTCCGCCATGTTCGGCGCGATCAAAACCGCTTCGCTGGACTCCCTGGTCGATGAAACCGTGCCGTCCGATATCCATTTCGGCCGCGCGCTCGATTTGCCCGATCCGGTCACCGAGCAGGAAGCGCTGGCCCGTCTGGGCGCCATGGCCGCCAAGAACCGCGTGATGAAGTCCTACATCGGCATGGGCTACCATCCGACCATCACGCCGAACGTGATCTTGCGCAACGTCCTGGAAAACCCCGGCTGGTACACCGCGTACACGCCATACCAGGCCGAAATCGCCCAGGGGCGCCTCGAAGCGCTGCTCAACTACCAGCAGATGGTCATCGACCTGACCGGGCTGGATCTGGCCAATGCCTCCTTGCTCGACGAGGCCACGGCCGCCGCCGAGGCGATGGCCATGGCGCGACGTGTGTCCAAGGCGGGTTCGATGAAGTTTTTCGTGGATGCGGGCGTGTTCGCGCAAACCCTCGATGTCCTGAAAACCCGGGCCCGCTACTTCGGATTCGAGCTGGTCTGCGGCCATCCGGAAGAGGCCGGTAACGACGAATACTTCGGCGCGCTGTTCCAGTACCCTGGCCAAAACGGCGAGCTGACGGATCTGTCCGGCCCGATCGCCGCGGTCAAGGCGCGCGGCGCGGTGGCCATCGTGGCGTCCGACATCATGGCGCTGGCCCTGCTCAAGTCGCCGGCCGAGCTTGGCGCCGATGTGGCGGTGGGCTCGACGCAGCGCTTTGGCGTGCCGATGGGATTTGGCGGCCCGCACGCGGCGTTTTTCGCGTTCCGCGACGAGATGAAACGCTCGGCCCCGGGCCGCATCATCGGTGTCTCGGTGGACGCGCGCGGCAAGACCGCGCTGCGCATGGCGCTGCAAACCCGCGAGCAGCATATCCGCCGTGAAAAGGCCAACTCCAATATCTGTACCTCCCAGGTTCTGCTGGCCAATATCGCCGGCATGTACGCCGTTTATCACGGACCCCAGGGGGTACGCCGTATCGCTTCGCGCATTCACCGTCTGGCGTCGGTGTTCGCTCACGCCCTGCGCGGCGCCGGCCGCACGCTCGCGGCGCAGGCCTTCTTCGATACCGTGATGGTTCAGGCGGGCACCGAGGCTTCGCGTATCGCGGCCGAGGCCGTGGCGGCGGGATACAACCTGCGTATCGCCGACGGCGGCCAGCTCGGTGTGGCGTTCCATGAAGCAACGAGCCTGGAGGATCTGGCGTTCCTGATCCGCCTGTTCACCGGCCGCGACGCCGACATCGCGGCGCTCGATGCTTCCGCTTCCGATGCCGTTCCGGCGTCCTTGCGTCGCGAAAGCGCGATCCTTTCGCACCCGGTGTTCAATCGTTACCACACCGAGCACGAAATGCTGCGCTATCTGAAGCGCCTGGAAAACAAGGATCTGGCGCTCAATCATTCGATGATTTCGCTCGGCTCGTGCACCATGAAGCTCAATGCCACCAGCGAGATGATCCCGATCACGTGGCCGCAGTTCGCCGATATCCATCCGTTCGCTCCCCGCGATCAGGTGCAAGGTTATCTGGATCTGATCGAATCGCTGTCCGGGCAGCTCAAGGCGATCACCGGTTTCGACGCGATTTCACTGCAGCCGAACTCGGGCGCGCAGGGCGAGTACGCCGGCTTGCTGGCGATCAGCCGCTATCACGAATCGCGCGGCGAAGGTCATCGCGATGTCTGCCTGATTCCGCGTTCCGCGCACGGCACCAATCCGGCCAGCGCGCAGATGATGAACATGAAAGTGGTGGTGGTCGACTGCGACGAGGCGGGCAACATCGATGTGGCCGACCTCAGGGCCAAGGCCGAAGCGCACGCGGCCAATCTGTCCGCGCTGATGATCACCTATCCGTCGACGCATGGTGTCTTCGAGGCGGGGGTTCGGGAGATTTGCCGCATCGTGCATGACCATGGCGGCCAGG
This sequence comes from Paludibacterium paludis, assembly GCF_018802605.1. Taxonomy (NCBI): domain Bacteria; kingdom Pseudomonadati; phylum Pseudomonadota; class Betaproteobacteria; order Neisseriales; family Chromobacteriaceae; genus Paludibacterium; species Paludibacterium paludis. The sequence continues at coordinate 1,087,045 of NZ_CP069161.1, forward strand.
TGTACATGGATGGCGCGAACCTCAACGCGCAGGTCGGCCTGACCCGTCCCGCCGATATCGGCGCCGACGTGAGCCACATGAACCTGCACAAGACCTTCTGCATCCCGCATGGCGGCGGCGGCCCGGGCATGGGTCCGATCGGCCTGAAGGCCCACCTTGCGCCGTTCATGGCCGACCACGTGGTCGCGCCGGTGCCCGGCGCGCAGCCCGGGCAAACGGCGGTCAGCGCCGCGCCATTCGGTTCGGCGTCCATTCTGCCGATCTCCTGGATGTACATCACGATGATGGGCGCGGAAGGCATGAAGCGTGCGACCCAGGTGGCGCTGCTGAACGCCAACTATGTGGCGGCGCGCCTTGCCGGACATTACCCGGTGCTCTACACCGGGGCGAATGGCCGTGTGGCGCACGAGTGCATCATCGATCTGCGCCCCCTGAAGGCCGCCTCCGGCATTACCGAGGTGGATATCGCCAAGCGCCTGATGGACTACGGATTCCATGCGCCGACCATGAGCTTCCCGGTTCCGGGCACGCTGATGATCGAGCCGACCGAATCCGAGTCCCGTGCCGAGCTTGACCGCTTCGTCGCCGCGATGATAGCGATCCGCGAAGAGGTCAGGAAGGTGGAAGAAGGGGCATGGCCGGCCGACAACAACCCGCTCAAGCACGCGCCGCACAGCAAGGCGGACATCGCCTCCGAGTGGGACCGTCCCTATACCCGTGAAGAAGGTCTGTTCCCGCTGCCTTTTGTTTTCGACAACAAGTTCTGGCCGTCGGTGAACCGTATCGACGATGTCTACGGGGATCGCAATCTGGTCTGCAGCTGCCCGTCGACGGACAGCTATCTCTGAACCCGGGTTGGCGAGCCCTTCCCCCGGTAATGCCGGAGGGAGGGACCGCACCGCTCAAACAGCTCGGTCACGCGCGTGATCGAGCTGTTTTTTTATGCCGGCGGTGCCGCGGGACAGATACGTCTCCAGATAACTCCCCAACTCGGCGCTCTCCCTTGCGATGTCGCGCAAGGTTTCCGCCACCTGGCGGGCCGGCCAGATATTCTTGTCCGCGCGCCACCGGGCGATCCGGTTCGCCGCCTCGCCGTTCGGTGTCGCCCATTGGGCGAAGGGAAGGCCGGCAACGTCCCGCTTGAGTAATCGTTGCGCCTGTCCGGCGAGCGTCCTGACGATCCTCGAGCGGTCCTTCTCCAGTCCCGCGAGTCCCTGCAACGCCGTGGCAATGCCGCGCAGGGTGCCGATGTTGCTGTTCTTTTCGCGACTTTGCGGATTTCTGACCAGCTCGGGATGAGCGTGCAGGAGATCCGAGATCGTCAGATCCTGCAGCCGGCTTCCGCCTTGAAGGGCCGAGGCATAGTTGGGTAATAGCGCTCGGCCCGGATTAAGGGTCAATGCCGTTTTTTCCTTGCTCTTGATGACGTCCAGCAAGGCTCTGGCGCTGATGGGCTGTATCGCCAGACGCGTTTTTTCATTTTCATCCAGTCCTTGACCATAGGCTCGTTTGAGCGCGTTGGATAGCGATTTGACGAGCCGTTCGTTGGATTCTCGAAGGGTGACCAGATGATCGGATATCGTGTGGGTCGGCATGGTTTGCCCGGTGCGGGAACGCAACAATTGCTCCCTGAGCGAGACTTTGTCCTGATCAAGCTGGGATGTGTTTTTGCCAAGAGTCCGCTTCATGACAATATGCTTGTCCGGATGAAGCTGATTCAGGCGGTTCAGAAAGGCATTGATAGAAAGCGACATGGTGGTTTTTCCGTAAATTCTCCCGACAACGATGGGGGGCGATCCGCGCCACCCGGGTTCCCTCGACTGGCCGGTTTCAGTCCCGGCCTTCACAAGGTTTACCGCGCAAATAGCGAGTCTGCGCGTTGGCATCGGCAAAGCGCTTTTAAAAAACAGCTTTCGGCTAAGTGGCCGAATGATGGGGGGCCATGCATTTACCGAAGAAATGTACGCGCGACAGGCATAAGCAAACATCGGAATGTTCCGTAAAATCCGCAGGTAATCTGTTATATTTCGTTTGCATTCCGTAAACGGAGAGTTATTCAAATGCGCACCGCACGATTACTTGTGTCCGCCCTGTTCTTGTCGCTTGCCGCTGTTTCGACAGCCAAGCCTCTGGCGGTTTGCACCGACGCGAGCCCGGAAGGCTTCGATGTCGTCCAGTACAATTCGCTCGTTACCACCAACGCTTCGGCCGATGTACTGATGAACCGGCTGGTCGAGTTCGATGAAACCGCGAGGAAAGTGGTGCCGTCGCTGGCCGTGTCGTGGAAGATTTCCCCGGATGGCCTGAACTATGAGTTCGCGTTGCGGCGCGGGGTCGCGTTCCACTCCACTCCCTGGTTCAAGCCGGGTCGGCCATTCAATGCCGATGACGTGGTGCAGACCTTCGACCGCATGCTCAACCCCGGCAACCCCTGGTTCAAAACTTCGCCGACCGGCTACCCCCATGCCCAGTCGTTGTCCCTGAACAAACTGATCAGGCGCATCGTCAAGGTCGACCCTTATACGGTTCGCTTCGAACTGAACTATCCGGACGCGACCTTTCTTTCCGATCTGACCATGGGGTTCGCGTCGATTTATTCGGCCGAATACCTTGAGCGCCTCTTGGCCGAGGGGCGTCAGGGCGATCTGAACCAGAAACCGGTGGGAACCGGGCCGTTTGTGTTTTCCGGATACGTGAAGGACAGCGTGGTGCGTTACCAGGCGAACCCGGCCTACTTCGGCGGACGCCCGAAGGCGTCCGCGCTGATCTTCGCCATCACGCCGGATGCGGCCACGCGCTATCAACGCCTGGCCGCCGGCGAGTGCCAGATTGCCGTGGGGCTAAAACCCCAGGATGTCGCTTCGGCGCGTGCCAACCGGCAGTTGCGGGTGCTGGAAGCCCCCGCGTTCATGACCGCCTTCGTGGCCTTCAATACGCGCAAGAAACCTTTTGACGATGTCCGGGTGCGCAAGGCGGTGAACCTGGCATTCGACCGGCAGGCCTACCTGTCAGGGGTGTTCGCGGGCAGCGCCTCGCCGGCGACGCTGGTGTTCCCGCCCTCCGCGTGGGGCTATGCCCGTGATGTGAAACCCTGGCCGCATGACATTGCCGCCGCCAAAAAACTCATGGCGGAGGCCGGGCTGGGCTCGGGTGTCGAAACGACGCTATGGGTACGTCCTTCGGGCAGCGTGCTCAACCCGAACCCCCGGCTCGGCGCGGAGCTGCTGCAGTCGGATCTGGCGAAGATCGGCATTCGCGCCCAGATCCGCGTGATCGAATGGGGCGAACTGATCAAGCGCGGCAAGGCCGGCGAACATGATTTGCTGTTCATGGGCTGGTCGGGCGACAACGGCGACCCGGACAATTTCCTGACGCCTCAGTTCAGTTGTGCCGCCGTGGAGTCGGGCACCAATTTCGCGCGCGTTTGCGATCCCAAGCTGGATGGCTGGATCAAGAGCGCCAAGGCGACCAGCGATGTGAAAACGCGCACGGGTCTGTACCGGAATGCCCAGAAGCTGATTCATGACGACGCCCTGTGGCTGCCGCTGGCGCATCCGACTGCTTACGGTGTTACACGGGCAACGGTCACCGGGTGGCATGTCAGCCCCTTCGGGCGTCTGCACCTGGAGACGGCGGCGGCAAATTAGCCTGGCTTGCTTAAGATCAATATGGAATAAATTGGGCATCATATTGGTCTTTTTGGTCGGGCGCGTGGCGCGGTATGGTAGTCGGGTGTAATGCCATCCGACTATTTCCGCGAAAAGGATCCGCGATGAAACTCGAGACCCTGGCCGTCCATGCCGGCTATTCCCCCGACCCGACAACCCGCGCCGTTGCGGTGCCGCTTTATCAGACAACGTCGTACGCCTTCGACAGTACCCAGCACGGCGCCGATCTGTTCGATCTGAAAGTGCAGGGCAACATCTATACCCGGATCATGAACCCCACCACCGATGTGCTGGAAAAGCGCGTGGCGGCGCTGGAAGGCGGAGTGGGGGCCCTGGCCCTGGCCTCGGGGATGTCCGCCATCACCTATGCGATCCAGACCATCGCCGAAGCCGGTGACAACATCATCGCCACCAGCACGCTGTACGGCGGCACCTACAATCTTTTCGCCCATACCTTCCCGCAGTTCGGCATCGAGGTGCGTTTCGTCGATTACAAGGATCCGTCGGCGATCGCCGCTTTGGTGGACGAGCGAACCCGGGCGGTGTTCGTGGAGTCGATCGGCAATCCGCTGGGGAATGTGGTGGATTTCGCCGCGTTCGCCGAAGCGGCGCATCAGGCCGGTCTGCCGCTGATTGTCGACAACACCGTGCCCAGTCCCTACCTGTGCCGACCCTTCGAGCACGGGGCGGATATCGTGGTGCACTCGCTGACCAAGTATATCGGCGGACACGGCAACAGCATCGGCGGCATCATTGTCGATTCGGGCAAATTCCCCTGGGCCGAACACAAAGCGCGCTTCAAGCGCCTGAATGAGCCCGATCCGTCCTACCATGGCGTGGTCTACACCGACGCGCTCGGGGAGGCCGCCTACATCGGCCGTGCCCGCGTGGTGCCGCTGCGCAACACCGGCGCGGCCCTGTCGCCGTTCAATGCGTTTCTTATCCTGCAGGGACTGGAAACCCTGGCGCTGCGCATGGACCGCATTTGCGACAATACCCTGCGTGTGGCGCGGTTCCTGTCGGAGGACCCGGCGGTCGAATGGGTCGAATACGCGGCGCTCGAAGGGCATCCATCGCGGCCGTTGGTGGAGAAATACTTCGGCGGACGCGGTTCGGGCATCCTGTCATTCGGTATCCGTGGCGGAGCGGAGGCCGGGGGTCGTTTCATCGATGCCTTGAAGCTGGTGACCCGGCTTGTCAACATTGGCGACGCCAAGTCCCTCGCTTGCCACCCGGCCACCACCACGCACCGCCAACTGTCGCCGCAGGAGCAATTGCGCGCCGGAGTTCGGCCGGAACTGGTGAGGCTCTCCATTGGTATCGAGCATATCGACGATATTCTCGACGATATCCGCCAGGCCCTCGCCGCCGCGGCCCGTTAACGACCACCCGCCGCGTCGCCTCCGTGCCCCGCGAGGAACAGCCGGGCCAGTTCCATGGCCTGGCTGCCTCCCGGGTTGAAAAGTCCCGCATCGGCCATGTCGGCAAGATCGTCTTGGGGCGCCGCCTCCGGGGTTTGGCAGATCAGCCCCATGTTCCATCCCGGAAAAATCCGTTCGTCGGCGTATTCCCGGCACAGGAGGCGCAGCCGCGTGTGCCGGGAGTCTTTCCGTATCTCACTGAACAGTTCCCCCACGGCGGCATCGGGACCTTCCAGTATCTGCAGAAATGCCTCATGAGCGTGAACGAGCAACCCGGTGATGTCGTGTACGGCATTGTGGCGACGCCAGTGCTCGACGAGCGCGGGCAAGCTGGCGGCGGACAGCGCCGGTCGGGCATGGCTGGTGTAGATGAGGCGCAGCATCGATGGATCCACTGAAATCCGGTATGAAGGAAGTATAGCCATGGGGCCGGGGGCGACAGACGGGAGGAAGAAAGCGGGTGGGTGAAATAACGTGTCGCCGTTTTGCCTTTTTTGCGACACGTTGCCCAACGAGCGCCGGGCGGAGCACAATGCCGGCTTTGCCGCTCCGTTTTCCTGGCGGGCGGCCGTTTTTGCTGGAGACTCCGGGTGACGACCCTCAATATCATCGGCACCGGCCGGGTCGGCCGCGTGCTGGGCCGCCTGTCGCGCGGCCATGTCCGCATCGGCGCGCTGTGCAATCGCCGCCTTGCCACGAGTGAAGAGGCCGCCGCCTTCATTGGCGAAGGCGAGCCGCTCGATCCTGCCGGTCCGCTGCCTGCTGCCGATCTGTGGCTGCTTGCCGTGCCCGACGACGCGATCGCCCCGGTTGCGCAAACGTTGCGACCCTGGGTTCGGGCCGGCGATACCGTTTTTCATGCGAGCGGCGCTTCCGAATCCGCCTTGCTCGGGGTGTTGACCGAACGCGGAGCGCTTGTCGCCAGTGTTCATCCCGCGCTGTCCTTCGCCGACCCGCTTCGCAGTCTCGATGCGTTTTCCGGTACGCTGTGCGCGCTGGAAGGCGACACACGGGCGCTGCCCGGTCTGGAAGACTGGGTGCGCGCGATCGGAGGGCGTCCGTTTCGGCTGTCTCCGGGCGGCAAGGCGGCCTATCACGCCGCCTTGTCGATGGCGGCGAATTATCTGGTGGCGCTCAATGCGCTGGCCATGAAAATGGCGTCGAAGGCGGGTGTGGAATCCGGTGTCGCCGGTGAACTGGTCGGCGCGCTGATGAGTCAGACACTCGGCAATACGTTGGCGCTGGGACCCGCGGCGGCGCTGACCGGGCCGATTTCGCGGGGCGACGCGGGAACCGTGACGCGCCACCTCGCCGCGATGGCGGATGATGCCGTCGTGGACGGCGCGTACCGGGCCATGGGGTTGGCGACGCTCGAACTGGCCGAGGCGCGCCTGTCCCGGGAGGGGGCCGGCGCGCTGGATGCCCTGCTTCGCGGCCGCTAAGCGGCGTGAACGACAAAAATCGCCGGGCGCTTGTGCAGGTTGGGAAGGGTTTTTGGCCAATCGCGGACGCGATGGCTGACGATGAGTTGTTCCGGCAGCGTCAGGTCGCAGGCGACGGCAAGACGCGTCGCGGGCGAGAGCACGGCGAGCAGGTGTTCGAGCATTGCGTGGTTGCGGTACGGCGTCTCGATGAACAACTGTGTTTCATTTTCGCGGCGTGACCTTTCCTCCAGCGTCTTGAGTGTTTTGGCGCGTTCGGCGGGCTCGACCGGGAGATAACCCCGGAAACTGAAACACTGGCCGTTGGCGCCCGATGCCATCAGCGCCATCAGGATGGACGACGGCCCGATCAGCGGCATCACCGGGATGCCGCGGGCGTGCGCCCGCGCCACCAGTTGCGCGCCGGGGTCGGCAACCGCCGGACATCCGGCTTCCGAGATCAGCCCGACGTCATGTCCGTCAAGCAGGGGAGCGAGCAGAGCATCGATATCGCTGTCTGGCGTGTGTTCATTGAGCGTGCCCATCGAGAGTTCGCGGATCGGGGTTTCCACACCGAGCGCCTTCAGATGCCGGCGCGCGGTTTTTTCCGATTCGACGACAAAATGGCGCAGGTGGATCACGGCGGCGCGGTCCGGTTCGGGCAGCCAGGCGCGGTTCTCGTCGCCAAGAGGGGCGGGGATCAGGAACAGTGTCGGCATCAGAGGATCTCCACGCCTTCTTCGGTCAGCATCGTGACGAGATTGAATAATGGTACGCCGATCAGGGCGTTCGGGTCGTCCGATTCGATGCGCTGCATCAATACCCCCCCGAGCGCCTCGCTCTTGGCCGAACCTGCGCAATTGAGCGCGTCCGGTTCCCGGGTCAGGTAGTTTCGGGCCATGCTCTCGGTGATCGGGCGCAGGGTGACGCGCGTGATGCCGACCGTTTCGCGCACCTGCCCGGTGCGGCTATTGCACAGGGCGAGAGCCGAGTGAAACACGACGGTGCGTCCGCCCATCCACATCAACATGCACACGCCGTCCTCGAACGATCCGGGTTTGCCGATCTGGCGGCCGTCCAGCAGTGCGACCTGGTCCGAGCCGATGATCAGCGCGTCAGGAAAGCGTTCGGCGAGCGACATGGCCTTGGTGCGCGCGAGGCGGGTCGCGGTGTCGAGCGCCGTTTCGCCTTCAAGAGGGGTTTCGTCGCAGACCGGCGCAACGGCATCGAAAGGAAGGCCCAGGCGGGCGATGATTTCCCGGCGGTAGGGGGACGTGGAGGCTAGAATGAGTCGCATGGTGGTGAATGCTTGATTCTTTTGACAAAACGTGGTCCCGGATTATATCATGCTGCGTTTATGTCTAACCCGATTTTGATCGATCCGCTCCGTTACGCCCGGGAAGGGCGTGCGCAGTCCGGCAAATTTGCCGTGGCGGCGCTGGATGCGCGCGTGCTGAGCGACCTTGCCGACGAGCGCGGGGAAGTGTCCTGGACACTGACCGGTTTCGTCGATGCGCTTTACCGGCCCTGCCTGAGGCTCGTGCTGGAAGGAGAGGTTACCGTCGCCTGCGTGCGCTGCCTGGACAACATGGCCTTCCGGCTCGAAACCGATTCGGTGATCACCCTGTTCACCGATGAAGCGAAGATGGAGGCGGCCGTGGAAGCCGACGAATCCCTCGACGCGGTGCTGGTCGCCGCCGACGAGGAGTTCGACGTCGCGGCGCTGATCGAAGACGAAATCATCATGGGCTTGCCCCTCTCGCCGAGTCACGGCGAGTGTGGGGAGGAACATCTCTTGCGCGCCAAGTCGGACCGGCTCAACCCGTTCGCGGTGCTGGCGACGCTTAAGGGATCCAAGTCCGAGTAACCGTATTAGCTTGAATTTCTTAGGAGTCGATCATGGCTGTTCAACAGAACAAAAAATCCCCGTCCAAGCGCGGCATGCACCGTGCCCACGATTTTCTGACTGCTCCGGCCCTGGCCAAGGAGCCGTCCACCGGTGAAACCCACCTGCGCCACCACATCAGCCCGAACGGCTTCTATCGCGGCCGCAAGGTCGTGAAGGCCAAAGGCGAGTAATTTCATCCCAGCCTCCTGTCTTTCATAACAACAGGTAGGTTAACTACCGTACACGTTGATGACTATCACCGTAGCGGTTGATGCAATGGGCGGTGACGTTGGCCTCAAAGTCACCGTCCCGGCATCGATCCGATTCCTCAAAGATCATTCCGACGCCAGTCTCGTTCTTGTTGGTGACAGTGCCGCGCTCGACGCGGAACTGACCGGCATCGATCCTGCGTTGCGTCAGCGCATCCGTGTCCAGCACGCCTCTCAGGTCGTGGATATGGATGAGGCGCCGCAGCTGGCTCTGAAGAACAAAAAAGATTCCTCGATGCGGGTCGCCATCAACCTCGTCAAGTCCGGCGAGGCCCAGGCGGCCGTGTCCGCCGGTAATACCGGCGCGCTCATGGCCACGGCCCGTTTCGTCCTTAAAACCATTCCCGGCATCGATCGCCCCGCCATTGCCAAGCTCATGCCCTCCGTGAAGGGCACGACGTGCATGCTGGACCTGGGGGCCAATGTCGACAGTTCGCCCGAGCAGTTGCTGCAGTTCGGCATCATGGGTTCCGAGCTGGTGTCCTGTTTGCAGCAGCGATCCAATCCGACGGTCGGGTTGCTCAATATCGGTTCCGAAGATATCAAGGGAACCGAGAGCATCAAGCGCGCGGCGGAACTCTTGCGCGGCTCCGAGCTTAACTTTTATGGTAACGTCGAAGGCAATGACGTCTACAAAGGCACTGTAGATGTGGTAGTCTGCGACGGTTTTGTCGGCAACGTGGCGCTCAAATCAGCTGAGGGGCTGGCGTACATGATTGCCGCATTCCTGCGCGAAGAACTCATGCGGAGCTGGTGGACACGGCTCTGTGCCCTGGCGGCGATGCCGGTACTGCGACACTTCAAGAACCGTGTCGATACCCGCCGTTACAACGGCGCCAGTTTTCTGGGGCTGCGGGGCATCGTGGTGAAAAGCCACGGCGGAACCGACGAGCTGGGATTTCGTTACGCGCTGGAGCAGGCCCGCGAGGAAGTCCGCTCCAACGTGATCGGTCACATCGCCGACCGGGTCGCCCATCAATTACAAAACCTCAAGCGATCCGAGGCGGAAGCGAACTGACTCTACATTCTATGGTGCATTCCCGCATTCTCGGCACCGGCAGTTTTCTGCCTGCCAATGTGGTCACGAATGCGATGCTGGCCGAACGTGTCGATACGAGCGACGAGTGGATCGTCTCCCGTACCGGCATTCGTTCGCGCCGCATTGCCGACGATCAGGACAAGACCAGCGACCTGGCCCTCAGGGCCTCGCGCGAGGCCATCGCCCGCGCCGGCATTTCGCCCGCCGACATCGACCTGATCATCGTGGCCACGACCACGCCGGACATGGTGTTTCCCAGCACGGCTTGCCTGCTTCAGGAAAAACTCGGCATTCACGGCTGCCCGGCGTTCGATGTCCAGGCGGTCTGCAGTGGTTTCATCTACGCGCTGACCACCGCGCACAATTACATCAAGAGCGGCATGGCCCGTACCGCCCTGGTGGTGGGGGCCGAGATCATCTCGCGCATCCTCGACTGGGAAGACCGACGCACCAGCGTGCTGTTCGGCGATGGCGCGGGCGCCGTGATCCTCGGAGCTTCCGATTCGCCCGGCATCCTGCATGCCAAGCTTGCGGCCGATGGACGTTACAAGGATATTCTCAACACACCGGCCCAGATCGCCGGCGGCAAGATCCAGGGTTTGCCCTATCTGAACATGGACGGCCCGGCGGTGTTCAAGTTCGCCGTCAAGGCTCTGTCGGACATCGCGTCGCGTACGCTCGCAGAGGCGGGAATGCCGCAGAGCCGGCTCGACTGGCTGGTGCCGCATCAGGCCAACCTGCGCATCATCGAAGCGACGGCCCGCCATCTGGGCCTGCCGATGGAGCGCGTGGTGGTGACCCTGCCGGAGCAGGGCAATACCTCGGCCGCTTCCATTCCCCTGGCTCTTGACGCGGCCGTCCGTGACGGCCGCATTCAGCCCGGTCAAACCATCCTGCTAGAAGGTATCGGCGGCGGTTTCGCCTGGGGCGCCGTTCTGCTTGAAATCTGAATTTCACTGGAGAGACTATGGCTTTTGCCTTTCTTTTCCCGGGACAGGGGTCCCAGAGCCTCGGCATGATGGACGGTTTCGCCGAGTTGCCCGTGGTGCGGGAAACATTCGACGAAGCCTCCCGAGTGCTGGGCGAGGATCTGTGGGCCATGCTTGGCGCCCCCACGGCCGACGCCATCAATGCCACCGTGAATACCCAGCCTGTCATGTTGACGGCCGGCGTCGCCGTCTGGCGAGCCTGGCAGGCACGCGGCGGGCAGTTGCCGGTCGCTCTGGCCGGGCACAGCCTTGGCGAGTACACGGCGCTTGTCGCCGCCGGCGCCCTGGCCTTCGAGGATGCGCTACGCCTGGTTCGTCTGCGCGCCGTCGCCATGCAGGAAGCGGTACCGGAAGGCGCGGGAGCGATGGCCGCCATCCTTGGTCTTGACGACGAGTCCATCCGCGCGGCCTGTGCCGAAACGGCGCAAGGCGAAGTGGTCGAAGCGGTCAATTTCAATTCTCCAGGCCAGGTTGTCATCGCCGGAGGCAAGGCCGCGGTCGAGCGCGCCATGGAAGCGTGCAAGACCCGCGGCGCGAAACGGGCGTTGCCGCTGCCGGTTTCGGTGCCTTCCCATTGCGCGTTGATGCGTCCCGCCGCGGATCGTCTGGCCGCGGCTCTGGCCGATGTGATCATCCATACCCCTGTCATCAACGTGACGCATAATGTGGACGTGACCTGCCACGAGGAGCCGGATGCGATCCGCGATGCGCTGGTGCGCCAGTTGTACAGCCCCGTGCGATGGACCGAAACGGTCGCCGCGCTCGCTGGCGGCGGCATCACCAGGATGGCCGAGTGCGGACCGGGCAAGGTGCTGGCCGGTCTTGCCAAGCGCATCGATGGCAACGTCAAGTGTTTTGCCCTGACCGATATGGCCGCCATGGATGCGGCGCTCGCGGAATTGGCCTGAGTGAGGAGAAAATCCCATGCTGTTGAAAGATAAAGTCGCGGTCGTTACCGGTGCCTCGCGCGGTATCGGCGCCGCCATCGCCGAAGCCCTGGCCGCCGAAGGCGCGAAGGTGATCGGCACGGCAACGAGCGAGAGCGGGGCGGCCGCGATCGGCGAGCGCCTGGGAGCAGGTTGCGCCGGACGCGTATTGAACGTCACCGAAGAGGGCGCGGTTGAGCGCTTGATGGATGAAATCACCGCTGAATTCGGTGAAATCGCGATTCTTGTCAATAACGCCGGCATCACTCGTGATACTCTGCTCCTGAGAATGAAGGACGAGGATTGGGATGCGATCATGGAGACCAATCTGAAGTCGGTTTTCAAGGCTTCCAAGGCCGTGCTGCGCGGCATGATGAAGGCGCGTTCCGGGCGCATCGTCAATATCGCGTCGGTTGTCGGCGTGATGGGCAATGCCGGACAAGCCAATTATGCTGCGGCCAAGGCGGGCATCATCGGTTTTACCAAATCGATGGCGCGTGAGGTCGGAAGCCGTGGCATCACCGTCAACTGTGTCGCGCCGGGCTTCATCGACACCGACATGACCCGCGCCCTGCCCGAAGCGCAGCGCGAGGCGCTGGTCGGGCAGATCTCGCTCGGCCGGCTGGGCGATGCGAAGGATATCGCCGATGCCGTGGTTTTCCTGGCATCGGAGAGAGCGTCGTATATCACCGGACAAACCCTGCATGTCAACGGTGGCATGCTGATGCCGTGATCGGCGCAGTTTTCAGGAATTTCGCTGAATTTAGGTAGGCTACTCTAATTTTTTTTTGTAGAATACTCGGGTTTTGTTATCCCGAGACAGAAAGGTAAAGGGTTTAAACAAATGGAAAACATCGAACAGCGTGTTAAGAAGATCGTTGCTGAACAACTCGGCGTCAACGAAGCCGAAGTCAAGGTCGAATCTTCTTTCGTAGACGACCTGGGCGCCGATTCCCTTGACACCGTTGAACTCGTGATGGCACTGGAAGAAGAGTTCGAGTGCGAGATCCCCGACGAAGAAGCCGAGAAGATCACCACCGTTCAACAAGCCATCGACTACGTGACGGCCCACCTGAACAAGTAATCCGGTTCGATCTGACGGGGACCTCTGTCGTCGGTGTCATGCACCGCGGACAGGGGTCTTTTTGCGAACGGGTTCCAAACAACCGTTTGAATCCGTTTTAACCTGATCAACATGCATTCGGGAGTAGGCCCTCCCTCCCTACGCGGAGAAAGCCCCGTGTCCAAACGAAGAGTAGTCATTACCGGCCTGGGCCATGTGTCCCCGGTGGGCAACGATGTCGCCACCGGCTGGGCCAACCTGCTGGCCGGCAAGTCCGGCATCGCCGCCATTACCCGTTTCGATGCCAGCGACATGGCGTGCCAGATCGCTGGCGAGGTCAAGGACTTTGCCATTGGCGACTATATCTCGCCGAAAGAAGCGCGTCGCAACGACCTGTTCATTCATTACGGCATCGCCGCCGCGCTGCAGGCGATCGCCGATGCCGGTCTGGACGACATCCCCGGCCTCGACCGTACCCGTGTCGGTGTCAATATCGGCTCGGGCATCGGCGGCTTGCCGCTGATCGAGGAAACCGGTGTGGATCTGATGCAGGGCGGCCCGCGCAAGATCGGTCCGTTCTTCATTCCGGGTTCCCTGATCAATCTGATCGCCGGCCAGGTTTCCATTCTCAAGGGATTCCAGGGACCGAGCTACGGTATTGTGTCCGCGTGCACCACCGGTGCGCATTGCATCGGCGATGCCGCGCGACTGATCCAGTACGGCGACGCCGACATCATGGTGGCCGGCGGTGCGGAAGGCGCCATCTCGCGCCTCGGCATCGGGGGCTTCGCTGCGATGAAGGCGCTCTCCACCCGCAACGACGATCCGGCCGCCGCCTCCCGCCCGTGGGACAAGGGACGTGACGGTTTCGTCATGGGCGAAGGAGCCGGCGTGGTGGTGCTCGAGGATTACGAGCACGCGGTCAAGCGCGGCGCCCGCATTTATGCGGAACTGGCCGGCTTCGGCATGAGCTCCGATGCTCACCATATCACCGCCCCTTCTAGCGAAGGCCCGGCCCGCGGTGTGACCAACGCCTTGCGCGACGCCCGTGTCAATGCGGACGAAGTGGACTACATCAACGCCCACGGCACATCCACTCCGCTGGGGGACGCCAATGAGACCGTGGCACTGAAAATGGCGCTGGGGGATCATGCCTACAAGGCGGTGGTGAACTCCACCAAGTCGATGACCGGCCATCTGCTGGGCGGCGCCGGTGGCGTCGAGGCGATCTATTCGATCCTGGCCCTGTACCATCAGGTCTCGCCGCCGACCATCAATATCGACGAACAGGATATCGAAGCCGGTTGCGATCTGGATTACGTCAAGGAAGGCGCCCGCCAGATGCCGATCCGTGTGGCGATCTCCAACTCGTTCGGGTTTGGTGGCACCAACGGCACGCTGGTTTTCAGGCGCGCCTGATTTCCGGAATTCACCTTCGGCCAAAACCGCTGCGGTATCGCAGCGGTTTTTTTATGCCAAGTAGTTGGTGCAACGATGGCGGAGTAGGCCGGATCTTGCGTTCTGCCCTCTTGCGCAATACGGGGCACATCATGCTGGTTGCGTTTTCGCCCGGGGAAAGATACCGTCGGATTAACCGGTTCGGAGTCGATCCGGACGGGCATGCGGTGCAAAGAGAACCCATGTCGCCTGGTATGTTAATGTGGAGAACGGACAATGCTGGTCAATGGCATAGCCCAACACACCATCGATGCCGGAGACCGGGGGCTGGCATATGGAGACGGTGTGTATCGCACTCTGGAGTGCCGCGAAGGACAGCCATTGCTGTGGGATCTGCATTTCTCCTGCCTGGCGCGCGATGCGGCGAGCCTCGGTTTGCCCGCGCCCGACGCCGACATACTGCTTGACGAGGTTCGCGCCGAGTCGGCGGGCATGCGTCGCGCCATCGCCAAGATCATCCTGACCCGGGGATCGGGCCGCCGCGGTTATGCGATCCCCGATGAGACCGTTCCCGCGCGGCTGGTCGCGGCCTTCGAGTGGCCAGGTTATCCGCCGGAGTGGAATCGCGACGGCATTACCGCGCGTGTCTGCGATCTGCGTCTTGCCTTGCAGCCCCGGCTCGCGGGCATCAAGCATCTGAACCGGCTCGAACAGGTGCTGGCCCGCTCGGAGTGGCGCGATCCTTCTATCCGAGAAGGGCTGCTGCTCGACTCCGAAGGCTTTGTTGTCGAGGGAACCATGTCCAACCTGGTTCTGGTTCGGGGCGGGGAGTTGCTGACTCCGCGGCTGGATCGTTGTGGTGTGAATGGCTGTTTTTTGGCATGGCTCGCCGGTGTGCGCCATGTGAGATCCGAGCGCTTGACGCTCGCCGAGGTGTTGGCGGCCGATGAGGTGTGGTTCGGCAATAGTCTGGCCGGTATTTGGCCTGTGGCAGAACTGGATGGACGACGCTGGACGGCGTTTCCCGCCGCTGGCGAACTGGCGAGCCGCTGGGCGGAGCGCCGCTGATTCCGGCTTAACTTTTCTTTACGCCGGTCGATAATGGAAAGCAGGGTGATCGCCAGCGGTCGCCATTCCGGATCCACCCCATCAGGAGGTCCCATGTCCACTATTCCCACGGGCAGTACGCAGTCTTTGACAGGCGGTGCGCAGGCCGCCGGAACGGCCGCTTCGCAAACCGGCAAAACCGGTACGCCGGCCAGTGCCACCAGTATCGAGATGAAGGTCAAGTCCGAATCCAACGTGCAGATTCTCAAAGCATCGCTGGAAGTGTCGATCAACAGCGGCAATCAGTCACAGCAACTGGTTTTCCGGGCGGCCATCGACAAAATCAACGAGGAGCTCGAACCCTCTCTCGGCCCCGATGCCATTCAGCATGCCTCGAATCAGGACAACTCGCCCGAAGCGACCGCCGCGCGCATCGTGGCGATGTCGACCGGCCTGTACGGGGCCTATTCGGCCCAGCATCCCGGCGAAGATCCGAAGGAGGTCGCGAAGAAGTTTGTCGACATCATCCGTTCCGGTGTCGACAAGGGATTCAAGGAGGGCCGGGATATTCTCAAGTCGCTCAACGTGCTGCAAGGCGATGTCGCCAGCAATATCGACAAGACCTATGATCTGGTACAAAAAGGTCTGGATTCGTTCTTGTCCAAAATGACAGGAACGGACGCATCCGGTGGCGGAACGGGAACCGGTGCGGATAAAAACGCTTAATACCTTTTGGTAATAAAAAGATAGTATCAGATTATTTTTTAGGATAACGGGAGTGCGTTATAGTGAGGACACGCCGGTCGATCACGGGATCGCCGGTCTTGCGTTCCTCCTCTCAATGTAATGGGATTCGTGTGATATCTCAGGCCGGGCCCAAGGGCCCGGCTTCTTTCTGCCGGGCCGACTATGACGAGTCTGATGGACATCCCTTTGCCGGATGCGGGAGTGGAGCCGGTCGCCGTCGTTCTCAATCCGCTGCTGACCGCCTTGGGATTCGAGCCATCGCCTCTTGTCCACCAGGCGGGGCGGATTTCCGCCTTGCATGAAGACTGGACGTTCTCCTCGGTGTTCCAGCCGGTTTTTTCGCTCCGCGCGACGGATGAGGCGCCCGGCTATATGGGCGCGGAAGCGCTTGTCAGAGTCAGGGACGGAAACGGGCATCCGATTCCCCCGCCCATGTTGTTTGCCGCGGAAACATCACCTCGCCGCACTGTGTATCTCGATCGCTTGCTGCGCTGCCTGCATGTCGCCAATTACCGGCAAAGCCGGATGTCGGCGAGGATGCTCTTCCTCAATGTCAATGCCCGGCATCTTGCCAATGTCAGCGAACATCACGGGCAGTTTTTCTCCACCGTGCTGGAAAAGCTGGGCATGGATCCGGCCCTGGTTTGTCTCGAAATCGTCGAAGATGCTGTCGATGATCCGGCACGATTGCTCCTTGCCGTACAACGCTACCGTCAGTTGGGGTTTGCCATTGCCCTTGACGATTTCGGGCAGGGCGCTTCCAACCTTGAACGCGTCTGGATGCTCGAGCCCGATTTCGTCAAGATCGACAAACGGTTGATGCGGCGTGCCCTGATGCGCCCGGATCTTCGAGACAAACTGGCCAGCCTTGTCGACATCCTGCACCTGAACGAGGCCAGGGTCATTGCCGAAGGCATCGAGAGCGAATGGCAGCTCGCGATCGCCCGTGAAGCGGGCTGTGATTTTGCCCAGGGCTATCACCTGGGGCGACCCGAGGCGTTTGTCGTTTTGTGATGTTCTGAATAACCGCTTATGGTGTGATCCTGATCGTTGGGATTCTCTTTTTTTACCGGGCAAGAAAGACCGCTTCCGGTATGGCGGCATGACTTTCCCGGTTCTGACTTCTCTTCGGCTGATGGAAGTCCGCATTCGGCTATTTCATAATTCCTCTGTATTCTTGAATTAACGAATCCGAAATGAGGAATCTTGGCCGGCGGATTAATCTGTCATTCTCATGCAAAAGATAAATATAAATAAAGCATAAGAAATGCCTTCGTGAATTCTTGAATATCAGTCAAATGGAAAATCTGAGAGGCAGATACGAAATGAGTCCGGAGGAGGTGCTATGTCTTACTCGATTGTTTTGCCAGAGGACTTCACCGAAGAGCAGCGTTGTTTCGTGGAGAAATTCAAGGAAACCATTCAGCTGCTGTCTGATCAGACGAATGATACATTGTTTGGAGTGAAGGATGTAACATCACGCCATATTCTTTCCACTGATCATTTTGCAAAAATAGTTTCATTGCAGTATGGCCGAGATGTGGAAGGGCGTATGGATTATGACATGCCCTGCGAGGGAACCGCGCAATTTGCCGACTGCTTTATCCGAGAAGATCGGCAACTGATCCATGGAGGAAATATCAACAAGAGCATGACAATGCTTAATGTTCATCATTACGGCGACGGGCTCCATGCCAGGGTATTTTCCAAGCATCTGCTCAAACATTTCGACTCTAACTCTGTGTTGGGCACGATTTACCATGGATACGAAATTCAGATAGCCAATTTCTTGAGCCTGATGCCGAACTATATTCTGGAATTCGGGGGGGGCTGCAGCATCGAGCAGGTGGAAGGAAGCCTGGACATCGACTCGGTGACGTTGACCGAATACGAGCAGGAAATCTGCTTCTTGCTGTTATTGAATTGGGATTTCGGCCAGATAGCCGCTTTCATGAACAAATACCGTCCCAAGACTCATGGGAAGGCGCGTGTGGCCGATTCCATCATCAAAAGCAAAAACAGGATTTGCGAGAAGATCGGCCTGCCGTCCGCGACAGTCAGTGCTCTGCGCGATGCCCTGATCGGTCTTGGGGTTCATCGGAAAATGCCGCAATCGCTATTCAAGCGCTTGATCGGATCCAAGCCTATCGGGTGAAGCGATCCGAACCAAGATGCGATGCCGGACAACTGAACATCAGCACCAGTGGCTCCTCGCCGTTATTGATCAATGAATGCTCCACCATGGGAGGAATGGAAAACGAGCACCGGGCACCGACTCGACAGGATTGCCTGGTGCCGTCAGTCATGCCCGCGAGGTGTATTTCTCCCTCCCCTGACAGAATGTGGTAGTGTTCTTCTCCTTGATGGTGATAATGGGGATTGACACGATGGCCCGGCGCAATACGGGTGATATAGGTGCCGAATGATTCATCCCCCAGTAGTTTGACGATGGTTATGCCGGCGATCGTGTCGCAAACGCCTGAGTGCAGCGTTGTATCCCAGTTTATAATTTCCATTTTTAATAACCTATTGTCATTGTGACGTGAAAAATAGTGTATGGAGTTGCGTGTCAGTCGCGTTTCTCCAGTAAATTGGACTTATTTTTTTTGCGCATCTTGGTTATCCTGCTTGGCGTTGGGCCAAATGGTATGACCGGGATGTGGCTAATTGGTATTGTGCCGGCCGTTGTCGGTTTGGCTGTCCAATATTGACTGTGACTGGTGTCGGAATTGAAAGTTGCCGGATTTTTTGGTTGTCATTGTTTTTTGTGATTTCACATTTTGCTTTTGGGGTCGGTTCGAATGTCGAATGGTTAGTGTGGGGTATTGGATGCCATATTTTGTTCATGCTGTTTTGCTAGAAAAATGAGCTTTTAGAGATATCATCATGAACAGTTCAGTCGACAAGATGGAATTCATCGGGATGGCGCTGACGCAATTGCAGCGCTTGGTGGATGACCTGCCTCCAGGCGAGAGACGTACGGCAATGCACTGGCATTTATCGCAGATCATGGTTGCCTGCGGCGAATCACGGCAGTTGCTGGATAGGGTCAGCGGCTCCTTGCACACAATGAACGAAGTGCTGGACGGGATTTCCAGGCTCCTGCATCACCTGGACGAGCGGCCCATTCAGGCTCATTACCTCGCCGGAATGATCGCCATGCTCAGGCGGCAGGCCGGTGGGGCTCCACCCTGAGGCGACCGCTTGATGGTGCAATGGGCGAGGCCGCAAGGCGGGCGGGATCCCGGAACCTTGTGCTTAGTCGGTATTTTCTACAAACCATTCGATATGCCGTCCTTCCTTGCCGATGCCGTGACGCCTTAGCGCGTCGGACAAGGCGGCGGCAAAGGCCTCCTGGTCCGCGATCCCTTCGTAAACCTCCATCCACGTTGTCGCGTCATCGCATTTTCGCATCAGTCTTCCACGCACGCCGCCGTGTTCGGCCAGCCAAGCCTGCATCGCCTTGAGTGTCTCGGCATCGGGGCTGTCGATGCCTGTCAGCCGGTAGTAGATGTAAACATTGCGCTTCATCGGCGGTCGCTCCGGGAAAATTTGGCTTATGATAAGCCAATTCATGGGTAGGTGAACTTGCGAGGGGGACGTGTTGTGCCGCAGGGAATCAAGACCTTGGCGGTCGTCGGTGTCGGGTTGATCGGCGGATCGTTTGCGTTGTCGCTGAAAAAGGCAGGTCTGGTGGAGAGGGTTGTCGGCGTGGGCCGCAGCCTGGAAAACCTGGAGCGTGCCTTGGAATTGGGCGTGGTTGACGCGATTACCCGTGATGCCGCCGAGGCGGCCGCGGAGGCCGACGTTGTTTTTCTGGCGACTCCGGTCGGTCAGATGGAGCGCGTGCTGCGGGCGATGGCGCCCGTTTTGGCGGCAGGTACGCTGGTGACCGATGCGGGCAGTACCAAATCCGATGTGGTGGCGCTGTTCCGCGCCTGCTTGCCGACGCATTTGCGCTGGTGTGTGCCGGCCCATCCGATTGCCGGCGCGGAAATGTCGGGCGCCGCCGCCGCGCGTTATGGCCTGTTCGAGAATCGCGATGTGATCCTGACGCCGCTCCCTGAAAGCGATGCGGATTCCAGCGAGCGCGTTGCCGCGCTCTGGAAGGCCTGCGGCGCGCACCTGCACTGCCTGACGCCGGCCGGACACGATGCCGTCTTTGCCTCGGTCAGTCATTTGCCCCATCTTCTGGCCTTCGCTTATGTTGACATGATTGCGGGTATGCCGGATGCGCGGACCCGTTTCGATTTCGCGGCGACAGGATTCCGCGATTTTACGCGCATTGCCGGCAGCTCTCCCGAAATGTGGCGGGATATCGCCCTCGCGAACCGGGACGCCCTGCTTGGCGAGCTGTCCGCCTATCGCTCCGCGCTTGACGCGATGGTGTTGGAGATCGAGCGCGGCGAGGGCGGGGCCCTTGCCGAACGTTTTACCCGCGCTCGGGAGGCGCGCCACAACTGGTATCAGTCGTTTCTGAAAAAGGGGTGAGCGGCGAGCGCAGCGCGTGCGCGATGACCGCGAGCTTGTCAGCGGGCTCCCAGCCGGGAGGTTTCAGGATTTTACCGTCCGCGCGTTTGACGACCTTGCCATCCTGACATTTGCGCAGGTTGGCTTCGTGAATGGCCTGGGTCATCGCCTCGACGGGCATGCCCTGGGAGAGGAGCAGACCGGTCAGGACATTGAGCAAATCCACGCCTTCGGCCGTCAGTTCCGCCATCGCCTCCACTCTGGTCGCTTCATCGCCAGACGCGGCCATGTCCTTGAAGGCGGCAAGGGCATCGGTGAACTCCCGCCATTCTTCCCCGACCATGGTTTCCCACATCGCCAGCGTTGTTTCCCGATGACCGGGTTGTGCGGGAACCGGCATGTCAAAGCGCCGCATGAAGTCACGGCGCAAAGCGAAAAAATCACTCATTGCATCACTATCCGATGGTTATTCGTCGCAGTGTACCGGATGCGGATCTCATGTGGCGAACCCGCGCCAAGCACGATGACGGGTATCGGTGTACCATGCTCATGGATTTGAAAAATGCATATTCTGTGTTTTTACTTGCCGGGAGCGCTACCATGAGCCATGGTTTGCCGGAGTTCGTTGTGCGTCAGGCGGAACCTGACGATGCCGATCGTATCGCGGAACTGTATACCCAATTGACGGGAAATCCCGGTGTGCGAGTGTTGCCCGCCCGCATCGCCAGCCTGGGCCAGGATGCCAATGCCAGGCTTTTCGTGTGCGAGTACCTGGGCGAGGTGTGCGGCACCGCGCTGGTCGCGCTGTGCGCCGATGCGATGTTCGGGCGTCAACCGTTCGGTGTGGTGGAAAATGTGGTGGTGGACGATGCCTTGCGCGGCAAGGGTGTCGGTTCGCTCCTGCTCAGGCACGCCGAGGCTTTTTGCCTGGCTTCGGATTGCTCGAAAATGATGCTGATGAGCGGTCGAGAACGGGATGACGCTCATCGCTTCTTCGAGGCCGCCGGATTCACCGGCGCTGTCAAGCGGGCCTTCGTGAAATACCGGCGCGACATGGCGTTGCGCATCGATGCGCAGGCCGAAGCCGAGCCGGTCTGATCCGTCACCGGCCGCGCAGCGCGGCGAAGCGGTCGAAATAGTCGGGGAAGGTCTTGGCGACGCATCCCGGATCGTTGATGGTGACCGGCACGCCAAGCAGGCTCACCAGCGAGAAGCACATCGCCATGCGGTGATCGTCATAGGTGTCGATCGCGACATTCGGAATCAGCCTGGCCGGCGGCGTGATGCTCAGGAAGTCGGCCCCTTCCTCCACGATCGCGCCGAGTTTGCGAAGCTCGGTGGCCATGGCGGTCAGGCGGTCGGTCTCCTTGACCCGCCAACTGGCGATATTGCGCAGCGTTGTGGTGCCGTCGGCGGCCAGCGCCGCCACGGCCAGTGTCATGGCCGCGTCCGGGATGGCATTCATGTCGGCGTCGATGGCCTTGAGCCGCCCGTTGCCCGACGCCTCGATCCAGTCGTCGCCCAGGCGCACCTCCGCGCCCATCATGGCGAGCGCCTCGGCGAAGCGCACATCGCCCTGGATGCTGTCGCGGCCGACGCCGTGAACCCGCACCGGTCCTTTCCCCAGCGCGCCGGCGGCCAGGAAGTATGAGGCGCTGGACGCATCGCCCTCCACGCGGATCTCGCCGGGAGACCGGTAGCTGCCGGCCGGAACGAGGAAACGTTGCGCATCCAGCGTAACGACCTCAATGCCGAAGCGCCGCATCAGATTGAGGGTGATCTCGATGTAAGGGCGGGAAATCAGCTCGCCCTCCACGGTCACCACGCATTCGCGCCCGCACAGGGGCAACGCCATCAGCAAGGCGGTGAGAAACTGGCTGGACACGTTGCCCCTGACCGGAATCTCGGCGCGCTCCACTTTTTTGCCCGGTGCGATGGCGAGTGGCGGATAACCTTCCATGCCCGTGTAGCGGATGTCCGCGCCGGCAAGGCGCAAGGCATCGACCAGATCGCCGATCGGCCTCTCCCGCATGCGCGGCACGCCGTCGAGGACGTAGTGCCCGTCGCCAAGCGCCAGTGCGGCGGTCAGGGGACGGAATGCGGTGCCGGCGTTGCCCAGGAAAAGCTCCGCCTGGCGGGCCGGGAAGCGACCTTCCGCACCGCGCACCAGAAAATCCCGGCTTTCGTTGTGTTGCGTTATGCCGACACCGAGCGTTGTCAGCGCCTTGAGCATGTAACGGATATCGTCGGCGTCGAGCAGGCCGCGCACCAGGGTCTCTCCCCGCGACAGGGCGGCCAGCAGCAGGATGCGGTTGGAAATGCTTTTGGAGCCCGGGAGGGTCAGGTCGCCGGCCAGACCGGCGACGGATGGGAGAGTCAATTGTTCCATGGCGTTCGGAGTGTCTTTTGAGAGGTTCTGGGTCTGATCACACTCTAACAACCCGAAGCCACTTCGCGCAACGCGCGGCTCGGAGCAACGTCCGCGCTTCTGGTAAACTGGCGGGCTGTCTCAATTACAAGCAGTCGATCGATCATGACCGTACCCGTCATTACCCTGGATGGCCCTTCCGCATCGGGAAAGGGCTCCGTGGCTTCGCTGGTGGCCTCCCGGCTCGGATTCCATTACCTGGATTCCGGCAGCCTCTATCGCCTGGTGGCGCTGCTTGCCCTGCGCCGCGGGGTTGCGCTGGACGACGCGGCGGCGCTGGCTTCGCTTGCGCTGACGCTGCCGGTGCGTTTCACGGGAGGGCGCATCGTGGCCGAAGGCGATGATGTGTCCGACGCGTTGCGTGCCGAAGAGGTCGGCAACGGCGCGTCGAAAGTGGGCGCCCTTCCCGAAGTACGCGCCGCGCTTCTCGAGCGACAGCGGGCATTTGCCGTCGAACCAGGCCTCGTCACGGACGGACGCGACATGGGGTCGGTGGTCTTCCCCGATGCCGCTCTGAAGGTGTTTCTGACCGCGGACGCCGCGGTTCGCGCGGATAGGCGCTATAAGCAGTTGATCGGCAAGGGAGAATCTGCTAACCTCGCACAAATTACGCAGGACATCATTGAACGGGACGCGCGTGACGCGGCCC
This sequence comes from Paludibacterium paludis, assembly GCF_018802605.1. Lineage (NCBI taxonomy): Bacteria > Pseudomonadati > Pseudomonadota > Betaproteobacteria > Neisseriales > Chromobacteriaceae > Paludibacterium > Paludibacterium paludis. Next base: position 1,110,468 of record NZ_CP069161.1, read on the forward strand.
GGGCGGTGGCGCCCTTGCGTCAAGAGCCGGATGCCATGCTGCTGGATACCTCTGCCATGACAATCGACGAGGCTGTCGACCAGGTCGCTCAGTGGTACGCCAGTCGGCGGTCATCCGGTTTGTGATTTTTTGTCAGGGCGGTTTGTGCATCACAGCATGCTCCGCCCAGTGTTCAACCCTCAACCCCGCATCCCGAAGTCGGGGATGCACGTGTGAGTAATCTTAATGACTACCCTCGCTATGGAAAACTTTGCCCAGCTGTTCGAAGAAAGCCTGACCCTTCACGATATGCGCGTGGGCGAAGTGATCACTGCCGAAGTCGTGGCGGTTGATTCCAACTTTGTAACCGTCAATGCCGGTCTGAAGTCCGAATCCCTCATCAACGTCGACGAATTCAAGAACGACAAGGGCGAAGTCGAAGTCGCCGTTGGCGATTTCGTTACCGTCGCTATCGATGCCCTGGAAAACGGCTTCGGCGAAACCAAGCTGTCCCGCGAGAAGGCCAAGCGCCTGGCGGCCTGGATCGAGCTGGAAGAGGCGCTCGAATCCGGCAAGATCCTGTCCGGCCTGATCAGCGGCAAGGTCAAGGGCGGCCTGACCGTCATGGTCAACGGCATCCGCGCGTTCCTGCCGGGCTCCCTGGTCGACGTGCGTCCGGTGAAAGACACCACCCCGTACGAAAACAAGCAGGTCGAATTCAAGGTCATCAAGCTGGACCGCAAGCGCAACAACGTTGTCGTATCGCGTCGCGCCGTTCTGGAAGAGACCCTGGGCGAAGAGCGCAAGGCTCTGCTGGAAACCCTCAAGGAAGGTGCCGTCGTCAAGGGTATCGTCAAGAACATCACCGACTACGGTGCGTTCGTTGACCTGGGCGGCATCGATGGTCTGCTGCACATCACCGACCTGGCATGGCGCCGCGTCAAGCACCCGTCCGAAGTCCTCGCCGTCGGCGACGAAGTCGAAGCCAAGGTGCTCAAGTTCGATCAGGAAAAGAACCGCGTATCCCTCGGCCTCAAGCAGCTGGGCGAGGATCCGTGGGTCGGCCTGTCCCGTCGCTATCCGTCGGGCACCCGCCTGTTCGGCAAGGTGACCAACCTGACCGACTACGGTTCCTTCGTGGAAATCGAGCAGGGTATCGAAGGTCTGGTGCACGTTTCCGAAATGGACTGGACGAACAAGAACGTTCATCCGTCCAAGGTTGTTCAAGTTGGCGACGAAGTCGAAGTCATGATCCTCGAGATCGACGAAGACCGCCGTCGTATCAGCCTGGGCATGAAGCAGTGCATGGCCAATCCGTGGGACGAATTCGCCCAGAACTTCAAGAAGGGCGACAAGCTCAAGGGCGCGATCAAGTCGATCACCGACTTTGGCGTGTTCGTCGGCCTGCCGGGCGGCATCGACGGTCTGGTTCACCTGTCCGACCTGTCCTGGAGCGAAGCCGGCGAAGAAGCCGTTCGCAAGTTCAAGAAGGGTGACGAGGTCGAAGCCGTTGTCCTGTCGATCGACGTCGAGAAGGAACGCATCTCCCTGGGCATCAAGCAGCTCGAAGGCGATCCGTTCAACAACTTCGTCGCCATGAACGACAAGGGCTCCATGGTCAAGGGCACCGTCAAGGCCATCGATCCCAAAGGTGCAGTCATCCTGCTCGACAGCGATGTTGAAGGCTATCTGCGCGCTTCCGAAATCTCGCGCGACCGCGTGGAAGACATTCGCACCCACCTGAAGGAAGGTGACGAAGTCGAAACCATGATCATCGCTGTGGATCGCAAGAGCCGCTCCATCAGCCTGTCGATCAAGGCTCGCGACGCCCAGGAAGAAAACGCCGCCCTGAAGGGCCTGCAGTCCGAAAACGTGTCTGCCGGTACCACCAACCTCGGCGCGCTTCTGAAGGCGAAGCTGTCCTCCGGTAGCAACGAGTAAGGGGCGCCATGACCAAGTCTGAGCTGATTGCGAGGCTGGCAGACAGACTTGCCGAGCGCAATTCTCAGTTGGTCTACAAGGACGCTGAGCTGGCCGTCAAAACCATTCTGGATGCGATGGCCGGCAGCTTGTCCCGGGGGCAGCGCATTGAGATACGCGGCTTCGGAAGTTTCGATCTGAACTACCGTCCGCCGCGTGTCGGCCGCAACCCCAAGTCAGGCAACAGCGTCTCCGTTCCTGAGAAATATGTGCCGCATTTCAAGGCCGGCAAGGAACTGCGCGAACGTGTCGATCTGTCGCTGATGGCGGAGACCGGCATCAAGGTGGTTCTTTAGCTCCTCTGCCTTAATCTGTGAGTAACCGGGCGCCGCGTTTACGCGGCGCTTTTTCTATCGGGTTCCGAGATGTGACTTGGGTTGGCGGCCTCATTCGTTTAAACTTGCACTCCGGCACTTTCAAACCAGGAATTGATCATGCGCTATCTCGTGCGGATTGTTGAAATCGTCCTGCTCATCCTGCTCGTCGCCATTACGGTGCAGAACAGCCATAATGTCGAGTTCCGGCTGTTTCTCGGACAATCCTGGAATGCGCCGCTGATTGTTTTCCTGCTGCTGTTTTTCGTGGCGGGCGCCGCTGTCGGCCTGATGGCGGCCTTCACCTATTATCTGCGGATGCGACGCGAGCTTGGGCGCCTGAAAAAGGAGCTCAGACAAAAGAACGCATCGCGCGTGCTCTCCGACCCGAGCGACGCCATCGCCGACTGACCGGTGAGCGTGGGACTCTGAAAGGATATCCTGTTGGATCTGGATCTTTGGTGGCTGCTGCTCTTGCCAGCCTTTTTCCTGCTGGGCTGGTTGGCCGCGCGCGTGGACATGCGCGCCGTACTGACACAGGCCAAGAGTGTTCCCGCCGGTTTTTTCCGCGGGCTCGATGCCCTGGTCGACGATAAAACCGATGTGGCGGCGCGAGCGCTGGCCGAAGTGGCGAGGGCCCAGCAGTCCTCGCTCGAATTGCCGATGACACTCGGCAAGCTCTATCGCAAGCGGGGCGAGAACGACCGCGCCATCCGTCTGCACCAGTCGATGCTCGATTCGAGCGACTTGCCCGCCGAACATCGCGACAGCGTGCTGTTCGAGCTGGCGAGGGATTTTCGCAAGGCGGGACTGGTCGATCGGGCGGAAGAAATCCTCCTGAAACTCCTCGATGGCAATATGGCGTTGAACGCGCGCCGCGAATTGCTCAACATTTACCAGCAGGACCGCGACTGGAGCAAGGCCATCGACACGGCCCGGGCATTGCGCAGCGATGCCCATTCGTTCCAGCACGAGGTTGCCCAGTTCCACTGTGAGCTGGCCCAGGGTGAGCTGTTCCGCTCCAACCTCGAGGTGGCGCGCGACTTGGTCGACAAAGCTCTTCATGCCAATCGAAAATGTGTTCGCGCCAACTTGTTGAAAGGCGATATCGCCTTTACCGAGGAGCGCTACGAAGAAGCGATCGACGCCTGGCAGGGCATCGAGAACCAGAATTACGAATACCTGAGCATGGCGGCCGAACGGTTGTTCGACGCCTATGAAAAACTGGGCAAGCCGGCCGAAGGGATCGCCTTGCTGCGCGGTTATCAGAAGACCTTCCCGCAGCTGGATCTGACGGATCTGCTCTACCAGAAGATCGCAACCTACGAGGGCGAAGCCAGGGCGCTGGAAGCGGCGCGCGAAAGCGTTTATGCCCGTCCCACCCTGTCCGGCGTGTATCGTCTGATCGAGGCGCAAATGACGGGGATGTCGCCGGAGGGCCGCATGGACGCCGAGGTGGCCCGGGCCGTGCTGCAAAAGCATGCGCTGCGTCTCTTGATGCACCGGTGCAAGTGCTGCAATTTCCGTTCGCGCGCTTTTTTCTGGCATTGCCCCGCGTGCGGCGAATGGGAAAGTTTTACCCCGAACCGATCCGAAACCCATTGATGTAGACACAGGACTCCTGAATGAACCCACTTGCCGCCCCTGGTTTTGCCTCCACCACGACGTCGCCCGTGATTGTGGCGCTGGATTTCGCCGATCCGAACAGCGCGCTGGCGTTCGCCGCGCGTCTGGATCCATCCCAGTGCCGGGTGAAGGTGGGAAAGGAGCTGTTCACCGCTTCGGGCCGCTCGCTGATCGACGCGCTGGTCGCCCGGGGGTTTCAGGTGTTTCTGGATCTCAAGTTTCACGACATTCCCAATACCGTCGCCCAGGCCTGCAAGATGGCCGCCGAGTCCGGCGTCTGGATGGTGAATGTGCATGCCAGCGGCGGGCGTCGCATGATGGAAACCGCTCGCGAGGGTCTGGCGCATTACAGCCAGCGACCCTTGCTGATCGCCGTGACGGTGCTGACCAGCATGGAGGCGGGCGATCTGGCCGAAGTCGGCATCGCCGTTCCTCCTGCCGAGCATGTGCTGCGCCTTGCCTCCCTGACCCGCGATTGCGGTCTGGACGGCGTGGTGTGCTCCGCCCTGGAAGCGCCCTTGCTCAAGAGCGAGCTGGGGGCTGCGTTCCGGCTGGTGACCCCGGGAATCCGGCTGTCCGATAGCGCGGCCGACGACCAGCGTCGCGTGATGACGCCGGTGTCGGCCCTGGCCGCCGGCGCCGATTATCTGGTGATCGGCAGGCCGATCACCCGCGCTGACGCCCCGCTTGACGTGCTCTACAAGATCAATCGCGACATTTCCCTTTATCAGGCTGAACACTCATGAAAATCACCGTTATCGGCTCCGGCTATGTGGGCCTTGTAACCGGAACCTGCCTTGCCGAAATGGGCAACCAGGTGTGTTGTCTGGATGTCGATCCGGCCAAGATCGCCATCTTGCGCCAGGGCGGTATCCCTATCTACGAGCCGGGCCTTGACGAAATGGTCAAGCGCAACGTGGCAGCCGGCCGCCTGTCGTTCACCACGGATGTGGCGGAGTCGGTGGCTTTTGGCGACATCCAGTTCATCGCCGTGGGTACGCCCCCGGACGAAGACGGCTCGGCGGATCTGCAGTATGTTCTGGCGGCCGCCCGCAACATCGCCGAGCACATGGACGACTACAAGGTGGTGGTCGACAAATCCACCGTTCCGGTGGGCACCGCCGACAAGGTCCGCGATACCATTGCCGCGACCCTGGCCCGGCGCGGCGCGGACATTCCGTTCAGCGTGGTGTCCAATCCGGAATTCCTCAAGGAAGGCGCGGCCATCGAGGACTTCATGAAGCCCGATCGTGTTGTGGTCGGCGCCGAGGACGAGAGGGCGATCGACGTGATGCGCCGCCTTTATTCCCCGTTCCAGCGTAACCACGACCGTATCCTGTTCATGGATGTGCGCTCGGCCGAACTGACCAAGTACGCGGCCAACGCCATGCTGGCCACACGCATTTCGTTCATGAACGAACTGGCCAACCTCGCCGAGACACTGGGGGCCGATATCGAGCTTGTGCGCCGTGGCATCGGTTCCGATCCGCGCATCGGCTATCACTTCCTGTATCCCGGCGCCGGATACGGCGGCTCGTGCTTCCCCAAGGACGTGAAGGCCCTGGTGAGCATCGGCAAGGAAAACGGCCATCCGCTGCGTGTCCTTGCCGCCGTGGAAGCGGCGAACGATGCCCAAAAGCTGCGTCTCGTGGACAAAGTCGTCGCCCGCTTCGGCGAGGATCTTTCCGGGCGCCGTTTCACGATCTGGGGCCTGGCCTTCAAACCCAATACCGATGATATGCGCGAGGCTTCGTCGCGGGTGATCATTCGCGAGCTTGTCCGTCGCGGCGCGAGCGTTGCGGCTTTCGACCCGGTCGCCTCTCACGAGGCCAGCCGGGTGCTGGAGGACGTCGCTGGCGTGGATTTCGCCGAGGACATGATGGATGCCCTGGACGGCGCGGACGCCCTTTTGATCGTGACCGAATGGAAGCAGTTCCGCAGCCCCGATTTCGAACAGATCCGCGCGCGTCTGAAAGCGCCGGTGATCATCGACGGACGCAATATGTACGATCCGGCCTGGGTGCGCGGATTGGGATTCGATTATCTGGCGATCGGACGCTGAAGACCGGTATGAGTGTGCTTGAAAACTGGGGATTGACCCCGGAGACGCTGTCGTCCAGGCTGGCGGCGGCCAAGGTGCTGGTGGTGGGCGATGTGATGCTCGACCGTTACTGGTTTGGCGATGTGAACCGCATTTCGCCGGAGGCGCCGGTGCCGGTCGCCCGCATTGACCGCAGCGAGGAGCGCGCCGGCGGCGCCGCCAATGTGGCGCGCAATATCGCCAGCCTCGGCGGGCAGGCGACCCTGTTGTCGGTGGTGGGCGACGATGAGCCGGGCCGGGCGCTTGAAGCGCTGATGCGCGCCGACGGCGTGCGCACCGAGTTTCGCCGCGACGCCTCGATTTCGACCACGATCAAGTTGCGGGTCGTGGCCCGGCAGCAACAGTTGATCCGGCTCGATTTCGAAGACGCGCCGAGCCACGAGGTGCTGGCCGATTCGCTCGATGCGTTCGAGGCGGCGGTGGATGGGCACGATGTCGTCATCCTGTCCGACTACGGCAAGGGCGGCCTCGCCCACGTAACGAAAATGATCGAGGCGGCGCGCCGTCATGGCAAGCCGGTGTTGATCGATCCCAAAGGCGACGATTACGCGAAATATGCCGGCGCCACCTTGCTGACGCCCAACCGCAGTGAGTTTCGCGAAGTGGCGGGCAGCTGGAAGGGCGAAGAGGAGCTGGTGCGCAAGGCGGATGCCCTGCGCCGTGAACTGGCGCTCGATGCCCTGCTCGTGACGCGCAGCGAAGAGGGCATGACCCTGTTCACCCAGGATGGCGCGTTGCACCAGCCGACGCTGGCGCGGGAAGTGTATGATGTGTCGGGCGCCGGCGATACCGTGATCGGCACGCTGGGCCTGATGATGGCGGCAGGCCTGCCCATGCCGGCCGCCATGTCGCTGGCCAATGCCGCGGCCGGCGTCGTGGTGGCCAAACTGGGAACCGCGGTGTGCAGTCGGCAGGAGCTGTTCGCGGCCTGACAGATGAAGGAATTCGCATGACTATCGTCGTTACCGGCGCAGCCGGCTTTATTGGTTCGAATATCGTCAAGGGACTCAACGAGCGTGGCATCACCGATATCATCGCCGTCGACAATCTGACCCGCGGCGACAAGTTCCGCAATCTTGTCGATTGCGAGATCGCCGATTACATCGACAAGCTCGATTTCATCGCGGGCATCGAAGCCGGCGATTTCGATGACAGCCTGGATGCCATCCTGCATCAGGGGGCCTGCTCGGACACCATGAATCATGATGGCAAGTACATGATGGAAAACAACTATCAGTACACCATGACATTGTTCGAGTTTTGTCAGGACGAAGAAATTCCGCTGCTGCTCGCCTCCAGCGCCGCGACCTACGGCAAGGGCGAGGTGTTCCGCGAAGAGCGCGAGTTCGAAGGCCCGCTGAATGTTTACGGCTATTCCAAGTTCCTGTTCGATCAGGTTCTGCGCCGTCGCATGGCGGACGGGTTGACCGCTCAGGTCGCCGCCTTCCGTTACTTCAATGTGTACGGCCCCCGCGAGCAGCACAAGGAACGAATGGCCTCCGTGGCTTTCCACAACTTCAACCAGTATCGCGAACACGGCAAGGTTCGCCTGTTCGGCGGATGGGACGGCTGGGGAGACGGCGAGCAAAGCCGAGACTTCGTGTCCGTCGAGGATGTGGTCAAGGTCAATCTGTTTTTCCTGGACAACCCCGACCTGTCGGGTATCTTCAATCTGGGCAGCGGACGTTCCCAGCCATTCAACGACGTGGCGGTCAGCACCGTGAACGCCTGCCGTCGCCATGAAGGTCAGCCGCCATTGACGCGCGAGGCGATGATCGAGGCGGGTATCCTGGAATACATCCCGTTCCCGGATGCGCTCAAGGGCAAATACCAGAGCTTTACCCAGGCGGATATCGGCAAGCTGCGCGATGCCGGTTACACCGAGCCGATGCTGACGGTCGAAGAGGGTGTCGGCCGCTATGTCGATTGGTTGATGAGCCGGTGATACCTTCCGGGACGTTCCGTCCCGATCTTTTCGGCAATGGGCGTTTTATGGATGCCCGTTGCCGCCCTTCCCGATTAATCTTCTCCGGTGATCGATTTTTCTCCGGGGAAACCATGGCTTCCATCGTCGCTTCCTTGCAGGACTCCGCGCTGGGCGGGAAAGTGAAAACGGCACGCGGCGGCTCCGAGCGTCTGTCCGGCCATACGACCGGCGCGATGCCATCGGGGGGGATCGCCAGGCGATCCGGGATGCACCGGCTCTGGCGGGCAGGAACGGTACCGCTGCCGATGCGCGACCGGCCAAGAGCGGCATGAGCCGCAGGCGGGCATACGATCGCACGGGCATGTCGTCGCGGTGACCGACAGGGGTATAATCCGTTTTCCATCGGAGAAACGCTCGTGTACAAAACCCTGGAAGATTTCGTCGGTCACACTCCGCTCGTGCGCCTCAAGCGCCTGCCTGGCGTGACCTCCAATGTGGTTCTGGTCAAGCTGGAAGGCCACAATCCCGCCGGCTCGGTCAAGGATCGTCCCGCCCTGTCCATGATCCGTCGCGCCGAGGAGCGCGGGGAGATCCGGCCCGGCGACACGCTGATCGAACCGACCAGCGGCAATACCGGCATCGCGCTGGCCATGGCTGCGGCCATGATGGGCTACCGGATGATTCTTGTCATGCCCGAGAACTCCAGCGCGGAGCGGGTGCAGACCATGCGCGCGTATGGCGCCGAGGTCATCCTGACACCCGCGTCCCGCTCCATGCCCGGATCGATCGACGAGGCGCGGCGCCTGGAGGCCGAAGGTGTCGGCCGTATCCTTGACCAGTTCGGCAACGAAGACAATCCGCGTGCGCACGAAGAGGGCACCGGACCGGAGATCTGGCAGGATACGGAAGGACGGGTTACCCACTTCGTGTCGAGCATGGGCACCACGGGAACCGCTATGGGTACCGGGCGTTACCTCAAGAGCCGGAATCCGGACATCGTCATCGTCGGGGTGCAGCCGGAACCGGGTAGCCAGATTCCCGGGATCCGCAAATGGGAGGACGCTTACCTTCCGCGCATTTGCGATTTTTCCCGGCTGGACCGGCTGATGCAGGTGTCGCAGAGCGAAGCGGAAACCATGGCGCGGCGCCTCGCCCGCGAAGAAGGCATTCTCGCCGGACCCTCGTCGGGGGGCGCGCTGGCGGCGGCGCTCAAAGTGTCGGCCGAAGTGGAGAATGCCGTCATCGTCAGCGTGGTCTGCGACCGTGGCGACCGTTATCTGTCGACCGGGCTCTTTGCCTTCCCGGACCGTTAAACCGTCAGCAAAAGCGAACCTTCATGGCTCAGCATGTCTTCACTCCCGTCTCGGACGGTACGCTCAGTCCGAGGGACTGGTACGAACAGGCGCTCGCGCAGAACGGTTTCATCCGCGATGAAGCCCAGGCCCGGGCCATCGAACGGCTCGACACGCTCTGGCACGCGCTGGTGGATTTCAAGCAGCGGCGCAACCGTTTTCTCGGGCGCAGCCTGCGCAGCCCCGAGGTGCCTAACGGCCTTTATCTGTGGGGAGGCGTGGGACGGGGCAAGAGTTTCCTGATGGATGCTTTTTTTACTTGCGTGCCTTATCAGCGCAAGCAACGGGTGCATTTCCATCATTTCATGGCGGAGATTCATCGCCAGTTGGGATCGCTCAGCAAGGAGCCCGACCCCCTGGTCACCGTCGCGGATCGCATCGCCAGAACCACCCGGTTGCTGTGTTTCGACGAGTTCCACGTCAGCGATATCGCCGATGCGATGATACTTTCCCGCCTGCTCGAGGCGCTGTTCGCACGTGGGGTGGTCATGGTAATGACTTCAAATTATCCCCCGGACGGACTTTATCCTAATGGGCTGCAGCGCCACAATTTTCTTCCGGCGATCGATTTGCTCAAGTCGAACCTTGAGGTGATCAATGTGGATGGCGGCAATGATTACCGTTTAAGGGAACTGACACGAGAACCGTTGTTCATGGTACCGGCCGGCGAGGCCGCCGATTTACGCATGTCCGCGCTGTTCGACAAATTGGCGGGAGGGCAGGAGCCGCTGCCTGGCGAGTTGACCGTGCTGGGGCGCACGCTTCATGCGCGCCGTCACGTGCATGGCGTGATCTGGTTCGATTTCGACCGGATTTGCGACGGACCCCGCGCGCAAACCGACTATCTGGAACTCGCCCGCGATTACCATACCGTGTTCGTTTCCAATATCCCGAAGCTGGAGGCTCGCGATGCGTCGCAGGCCCGGAGGTTTACCTGGCTTGTCGATGTGTTTTACGACCATCGGGTGAAGTTGGTGGCATCCGCCGCCGTCGACGCGGAGGGGCTGTATACGGAAGGGGTGCAGTCCGGGGAGTTTTTTCGTACGGCAAGCCGCTTGACCGAAATGCAGTCGCAAAGCTATCTGGCTTTGCCGCATCTGGTTGACCAATTCCAGCTGGATCCTTCCCGCAGCGTGGCGCTTTAAGAACCGGCAAAGAAAAAGCCTGCTCGGGAGAGCAGGCTTTTCGGATCGACAAAGAATCGCGTCAGACGCGTTTCTTGAACGCGCCGCCATCACGGGTGTCGATTTCGATCTTGTCGCCGATTTCCACAAAAGCCGCAACCTGGATTTCGAACGTGGTGCCCTTCAGGCGGGCGGGCTTCATGACCTTGCCGGAGGTGTCGCCGCGAACGGCGGGCTCGGTGTATTCGACTTCGCGAACGATGGTGGTCGGCAGTTCGACGGAGATCGCCTTGCCTTCATAGAAGGTCACGTCGCACACGTCTTCCATGCCGTCGACGATGAAGTTCAGGGTCTCGCCCATGTTGTCGGCTTCGACTTCGTACTGATTGAACTCGCTGTCCATGAAAACGTACATGGGTTCGGCGTAGTAGGAGTAGGTGCACTCCTTGCGATCCAGAACGACGACGTCGAACTTTTCGTCAGCCTTGTACACGGCTTCGGAGGCGGCGCCGGTCAGCAGGTTTTTCATCTTCATCTTGACGACAGCGGCATTGCGGCCAGACTTGTTGTATTCAGTCTTTTGCACGACCATCGGATCGTTGCCGATCTTGAAGACGTTGCCTGCGCGGAGTTCCTGTGCGGTTTTCATTGCTCAAAGTCCTGTTTGGAAAACGTTTTCCGTAAAAAAACGGGCTATTGTATCTGGTTTTGCACAAATTGCACCAGTCGCCCCGCAAGATCGCCGTTTTCCCGCAAGAAGGCCGCCCAGCGGTGTGAGTGCATGGCCAGTTCCGGCAGATGAACCGACATGGCGCGCCAGATGGAGGACATCGACGCCGACCGGTTCCAGCACTGCTGTGCCTCGATCAGCGCCGCCGCCGCGTCCGGCGAAAGCCCTGTGGTATAGCGGCGGAGAAAGGCATCGAGCTTCACGAGGTGGATATCGTCTTCCTGAGGATAAATGTGCCACAGAAACGGCCTTTCGGCCCATTGTGCCCGAACGAAGGAGTCCTCTCCCCTGACTATATTGAAATCACTGTTCCACAAGATTCTGTCGTAACCTTCCTGGTCGGTGAACGGCAGGATTTCGAGCGTCAGGGCATCCTGCGCCAGACGCTCGCCGGGCCGGAGTTTGGTGCCAAGCAGCGGTTCGAGGCTTTCCAGCACACGGCCTTCGGGGATGCGGCAGTGGATCGGACTTTCGTGTTCCCGCCAGGCCTGAAGCAGGCTGGCCAGCGCGGGGTTGGGGTAGGAGAACAGGCTGACGTTCAGGACATCGAACGGTGGCTGGCGGCTCGCCTGGGCAAGTCTCACGGCTTCGGGCACATACCGCTCCATCAGCAGTCCGCCCGTGGCCCGACCGAATCCGGGGAAATAAAATGTTTTCACGAGACCGCGCGCGGGATGGACCGACCGCATGCCATGGCAGCCCTCCACCCAGTCTTCGGCCGACAGGTATTCGAGATTGATCCACACCGGCGCGGGGCGGCGCGCCGCCATCGCATCGAGCACCGATTCGGGCAGATCGCAGGCGAAGGCCTCCACGACCACATCGCCGGGTACCGCGTCGCTGGCCGTGTCGTCCCAGCGCATCAACCGGATTCCCTGGCATGTCTGGTCGGCAAGACCGGGATCCAGGTCGCGGATCAGGGGTTGCGCGGCCGCCAGATCGTCGACCCAGAGCCTCACCGAGTGGCCGTGCTCTCGGACCAGTTGCTTCGCCAGTCTCCAGGTGACTCCGATGTCGCCGAAATTGTCGATGACTTTACAGTAGATGTCCCAGTTCAGGGCTGGCGTGGCTAGCATGGTGCAAGAAGGGAAGTCATACGTGGCGCAAGTTTACCATTACCTGACGCATTGTCGTCATGGCTTGGCGGGGGCCCAGGAGGTATCATGCAAGGCAGTTCTGCCGATCTGTCGAAAAAGGACATCATGAAATTTGTTTCAGGTTCCCTGCTACGCCGTTGCGCGGTAACGCTGTGCGCCCTCCTGGCTGTGTGGGCGGGATCCATGGCCGCTCTGGCCGTCTTCGTTCCCGACCTGATACGGAGCAGGGCGGAGGCCTATGTGGCCTCGCTCGGGCGGCATCTGACGCTCGGACAGGTTTCTCTGGAACCATGGTCGATGACGCTCAGGCTCGAGCAGGTGGCCTTGAGCGACAAGGACGGCTCACTGCTGTTCTCCGCGAAACGTGTCGCGGTGAATACAACGCCGACCGCGCTGCTTGTCGGGCAATGGCGCGCCAAATCCTTTTCCTTCGATACCCCCCGCCTGACATTGCGCCGCGAACGGAATGGCTCCTGGAATCTGGCGCGTTTCCTGCAGGATGCCGCCGGACCGGATGCCGCCGATTCAGGAACGACGCCATCGGTCATCGTCGATGAGCTGGATATCCGGCATGCCGCGATCGCGGCCACCGATCTTGGCGCGCCGAACGGCGAAGCGGACTGGCATGTCGGCGAACTCACTCTGAATCTCGTCAACCTGTCCACCCAAGCCCGGGATGGCAATTATGCCTTGACGGCGGGAATGCCGGACGGCACGCGGCTGGCCTGGCACGGCACACTGAACCTGCAACCGTTCGATTCTTTCGGCGAAGCGAAAATCGAAGGGCTGCCCGTTGCCGATCTGTGGCCGTATCTTGGCAGCCAGCTGGCGATCAAGGCTCCCCGAGGACGCTTGAGCGCGGAGGCCACGTACCATTTGAGCTTGCGCGGCGCCAAACCGAAACTGACATTGAGTCCCCTGACGGTTTCGCTCGCAGACTTCAAGGCGGAAACGCCGGATGGCCGCTCCATGGCCGCGCTGAAGACTTTCCGTCTCGAGGACGGCATTTTCGATCTGGCAAAGCAATCGGTGTTCTTCAAGCGCGCCCGGCTGATGGGAGGCGATCTTAACGCACGCCGCGACCGGTCCGGACGCATCGACTGGCAGGCGGCGATCAAGCCCGGCCCGGCCCTCACATCGTCTCCATCCGGGGGAGGCGGTTGGAAATTCCGTGTCGCCGATATTACGGCGGAAGGCTGGCACCTGAATGTGACCGATGAAAGTTTTGTCAAACCGCTGACTCTGGATACCGGTATCGCATCGCTGACCGGCAGTTTGCAGTTGACGCCGGACGACGGGATATCGCTGAACCGCATGACAGCGCGACTGGCCGGTCTGTCTCTGGCCTCGGCGGGGCGGGATCCCTGGTTCAGGCTCGATGAGCTGTCGGTATCGCAAAGCGACATACGGGAAAAGGACCGACAGATCGCTCCTGGTAACGTGACGCTCAACGGCTTGTCTGTCTCCATGCTCAGAAATGCGGCCGGCCGCCTCGAAACCCTTGACGATCTGCGGCGCGTTCCCTTGCCTGGAGCCAGGGCGCGCAATACCGATGCCGCGAAAGGCTGGAATGTCGTGCTTCCTGATGTCGCCCTGGCGGACGGGGCGGTGCGTTTGACCGATAAGAGCTTGCCGTCGCCGCTTTCTGTCGATTTGAACCGGATGACGGGACAATTGCTTTCCGATGACGACGGGCAGCTCGCGTACAGCCTGACCGGGATGCTTGGCGGTGGCAATGTCGATGTGGAGGGCATGCTTCGGCCTGAGCAGGGCAGCCTGCACGCTGTGGTCAAGACCCGTTCCGTTCCGCTCGCCCTGTTCGCGCCCTATGTGTTGTCCGGCAAGCCGTTGCGGCTGGCGGGAGGGACGCTGGCAACCCGGCTCGATATTTCGGCCGGCCGCGACAAGGCGCTGGTGGTTCGGGGAGAGGCCTCGGCGGATTCGGTCTATCTCTACGAAAAGGGTGTGGCAAAACCGCTGGTCGGATGGCGTTCGCTCAAAGCGAAAGGATTGGATCTGCGTCCGGCTTCGCGCGTCTGGTCGGTTTCGGATGTGCTTCTGGAGCAGCCGGAGGCCCGCCTGACCATCGAGGAAAACCGCAAGCTCAACCTGGCTCGTCTTTTGAGCCGGCCTGAGGCTCCCGTCCGGGAAGACGCCGCCCCGGCGGCAACAGATGCCGGCCCCGGCGCGATCCGGGTCAAGGCGATTCATATCGCCCGGGGTGACATCGAGTTCGCCGACCACAGCATGCAACCGGCCTTCTCGTCCCGGATTCATCATTTGCGCGGCAGTTTGACCGGGTTTTCCAATGAACCCGGCCATTCGGGAGTTGTCACGCTGGATGGCGGGGTGGATCGCTATGGCGATGTCAAGGTTCGCGGGCGGCTTGTCCCGACCAAGGCCGCCGACAACTCCGAGTTTTCGCTGGTGTTCCGCAATGTACCGATGAACTCGCTCAATCCGTACTCCATGAACTTTGCCGGCTGGAAGATTGAAGATGGCCGCTTGGGGGTAACACTTCACTACACGATGAAAGACCAACGGCTGGACGGCGACAACCGGATAGTCATCCAGTCCATCCGTCTTGGCGATGAGGTGACGGCGCCAGGCGTTTCCCGGTTGCCGTTGCGGTTGGCGGTCGCTGTTCTGGAGGATAGTGACCGGCGTATCGACCTGAACGTACCCGTGCATGGCAATCTGAATGATCCGAGCTTCAGTTATGGCCATCTGGTGTGGCAGGCGATCGGCAATGTTATCCGCAAAGTTGTCACGGCCCCTTTCAGGGCTCTGGGTGCTTTGCTGGGCAAGGAAGGATTTGACACGATTCGCTTTGTTCCCGGCGAAGCCGGGCTGGCTCCTCCCGAGCGTGAGAAACTTGAGGAACTGGGGCAGATGCTCGCGCGGCGTCCGCAGCTGTCTTTGCAACTGGGAGGCGGCTATGATGATTCCGTCGATCTGCGTGCCATGGCGCGGGCGCGCGTCGACCGGGCCATCCTGAAAGTCCAGGGTTTCAGTCCGGCCCATTCCGAGCCGCTGCCGGAACCCGATGTATCCGCTACCGAGACTCAGGAGGCGGTCAGGACGGTATTCGCCGCCAGGGTCGGACGTCTGACACTGCTGGCCCGGCGCCTGTCGCCCTCTGCGCCGTCCGGAGCGGCATTTGCGCGGCAGCTGCGTGAAGAAATGATTTCCCGCGAGTCGATACCTTCGTCGGATCTTGCCGAACTGGCGAACGAGAGAGTGGCGGCGGCGCACAAACTTCTGCTGGGCACGCATCCGGAGCTGGCATCCCGGGTCACGGTTCTTCCCCCCGCGAAGCTCCGTGCCGAAGAGGCCGGCGTACCACTGAAACTGGAGTTGGGAACGGCTCCGAGGCCATCTTTGTAAACATTTCCGGCATTTTTCTCTTTGATATCGGTCAAGGCCATGCATTACACTATGTAGTGTAATACATGGCCTTGATTTCCATATGTTGTGGAATTATCCAAGGCCGGAGGCGAATGCAATGAATCTGAATTTTCCGGGCCTGCTCGACGAGCAAGTCATTTCCCGAGAAGTCCTGCTGGAGAAATATGCCAAGAATGGCGAATCGAGCGCCGCCGAGGTGCGGCGCCGGGTAGCCGGGGCGCTGGCCTCTCCGGAAAAACAGCCGGAACAATTCGAGGAAGCCTTCTATACCGCCCTGGAAGAGGGGTTCATCCCGGGTGGCCGCATCAATTCCGCGGCGGGGACCGATCTGAGGGCCACGCTGATCAACTGCTTTGTCCAGCCGGTTGGCGATTCGGTCAGCGAGGAGCAGGGGGGGAAACCCGGAATCTACGAAGCATTGTTGCAAGCGGCCGAAACCATGCGCCGTGGCGGCGGGGTCGGCTACAACTTCAGCCGGATCCGCCCGCGCGGCGCCCGCGTCAAGGGCACCGACAGCCGGGCGTCCGGACCGGTATCGTACATGCGCGTGTTCGACCGCAGTTGTGAGACGGTCGAATCGGCGGGCGCGAGGCGCGGCGCGCAGATGGGGGTTCTCGACTGCGACCATCCCGATATCCTCGATTTCATCCATGCCAAGGACCAGGGCGACCTGCGCAATTTCAATATGTCCATCGGGGTCTCGGATGCCTTTATGGCCGCCGTGGAAAACGATGGGGACTGGGAGCTCGCTCACGAGGCGGAGCCCTCGTCCGACGCCTTCCCCGATGCGTACCGGCGAGAGGATGGCCTGTGGGTGTACCGGCGTTTGCGCGCTAAGGATGTCTGGCGCGACATCATGCAGTCCACCTACGATCATGCCGAGCCGGGCGTGTTGTTCATGAGCAGGATCAATCAGGACAACAACCTGAGTTACTGCGAAACCATCGAGTCCACCAACCCGTGCGGAGAACAGCCGCTGCCGGATTACGGTTGCTGTGATCTGGGATCCATCAACCTGACCCGTTTTGTCCGTCATCCTTTCAGTGAATCGGCCTCATTCGATTTCGACGCTTTCGCCAAAGTCGCCAGACAGGCGGTGCGCATGCTCGACAATGTGCTGGACCTCACGGTCTGGCCACTTGAAATGCAGCGCCAGGAGGCGATGAACAAGCGCCGTATCGGTCTTGGCATCACGGGACTTGGCGATGCGCTGATTCTGCTGACCCTGAGGTACGACAGCGAAGAGGGGCGGCAGATGGCGGCGCGTATCGCCAGGACCCTGAGGGATACCGCCTACGATGCCTCGGTGGATCTCGCGATCGAGAAGGGAGCCTTTCCGCTGTTCGATGCCGAGCGCTATCTTGCCGAACCGCATTGCGCGAGCCGTTTGCCCGATGCCGTCAAGGCGCGGATCCGGAGGCACGGGATCCGCAACTCCCACTTGCTGTCGATTGCCCCGACCGGGACCATTTCGCTGGCTTTCGCTGATAATGCGTCCAACGGCATCGAACCGCCGTTTTCCTGGTTCTATACGCGCAAGAAACGCATGGCTGACGGTTCCACGCAGGAATACCTGGTGGAGGATCATGCCTATCGTCTTTACCGGCTGACGTTCGGCGATACCTCGCATCTTCCGGAGTATTTTGTTTCGGCGCTGGACATGAGCGCGCTTGACCACATGCGTATGGCCGCCGCGGTGGCTCCGTTCGTCGATACGGCGATTTCCAAGACGGTCAATGTGCCGGCAGATTATCCGTTCACCGAATTCGAGCACCTTTATCTCGAGGCGTGGCGCGCGGGTCTGAAAGGCATTACCACGTACCGCCCCAACTCGGTGATCGGTTCGGTGCTGTCCGTTGAACCTCAGCGGGAGACTCCGCAGGATCTGGCCGCGAGCCAGGAGTTGGATCCGGATCGGCGTATCGCGCTCAACAGCGCGCCCAGTCCCGCGCTGGCGAGTCTCAAATGGCCACACCGCCCGCGGCTGAAGGATGGCAATCCATCCTGGACGTTCATGGTGGAGCATGAGAGCGGAAATTTCGCCGTGTTCGTCGGTCATGTGGAAAACGGGCGGGCACACGCGTTCGAATGTTGGGTCAACGGTAATGAACAGCCGCGAGGCCTGGGCGCCGTGGCCAAAACCCTGTCGATGGACATGCGCTGCCGGGATCGAGCCTGGCTTGCGCTGAAGCTCGAATCGCTGTCCCATACCCAGGGCGACAAGCATTACGAGGTGTTCATCGGGGACGAAACCTTCCACGCGAGCAGTGCCGCCGCGGTTCTGGCGCGGATCGTGCGTTATCGCGCCGAGGCGCTGGGCAGTCTCGCGTTGCCCGACGGCGAGGCGACGCCCGTCATGGATGCGCTGTTCGCCCGCAAGGAACCGAAATCCGGAGCGGACGGCACCATGAGTTGGTCCGTGGATGTCGTGAATCCGCAAACCTCCGACGATTTCGTGCTGTTCCTCAAGGAGCTGGTGTTGCCCAACGGACAGCGCCGGCCCTATTCGGCCTGGATGGCCGGGCGTTACCCGCGGGAACTGGACGGGCTGTGCAAAATGCTCAGTCTCGACATGCGGGTGATCGACCCGGCGTGGATCGGCATGAAACTGCGCAAATTGCTCAGTTATGCCGAGCCGCAGGGGGACTTTTTCGCGAGGATTCCCGATAGCGAAAAATCCCAGAGCTGGCCCTCCACAGTGGCATACGTGGCGCGGTTGATCATCCACCGTTTCGCCATGCTCGGTATCCTGACCGAAGAAGGATTTCCTGTCGAGGAAATGGGCGTGATGGTGCCCGAGCAGGGAGATCTGTTCGGTGGCGGCGAACGCCGGATGCTTGCCCTGACGAGCGGCAAGCCGTGCCCGGAATGCGGAAACCACGCCCTGATCAAGCGCGATGGGTGCGAGTTCTGCACCGCATGCGGGCATGTCGGGGCATGCGGGTGATATTGCCACTTATTCTCAGGTGATTGCAAAGCCGGACTCCGTCTTCATGGCGGAGTTTTTCTTTTGGAAAGACTCTCGGCGGCAGTACGGCGTTTCCTTTTTCGCACGTCTCTTTCATTATCCTGGCAATGCCATTTTCTTGTTTCTGCTGTGCTTGTTCCCCGGACATCAGATACGAGTGGGTTTCCCATATCGTTCTGACAAAATCGCGCATCTCTCTCACCCTTGAACTTCCCTGAACGCTTGCCTGTCCAGAATCCGGTAGGGTGGCCACGCGTGGTGTCACGTGTTTATCTGTTCATGAATCGCAGGGGGAGGAATATGACCAGGACCCTTGGTTTGCGACCATTGTCGTGGATGGCCGCCTATTTGTTCGTGGCAGGCTGCTCGGGAGGCGGCCAGACGAGCGAAATACGTGCCGAACGTATTGTCCGGGACATGTCCACACGTGAAAAGGTCGGACAAAAAATCATGATGGCATTCCGTTACTGGTGTTCCGGGGAACGTCCGGATTGCACCGAAGGAATGACCGAGTTGCCGGATGCCGCCTTGAGCGCATTGCGCGCCAATCATATTGGCGGGGTTATTCTATTTGCCAATAATTTGACTGGCATTGATCAGACCAGACGGCTGACCGAACGAATCAAGTCTGCGGCACAAGGTTCCCCGGTTCAACTGTTGGTGGGTGTCGACCAGGAGGGGGGCAACGTGTTTCGGCTGCCCCGCACGCTGTCGACGCCGTTTTCCGGCAACATGGCGCTGGGCGCGGCATTCGAAGGCACGAAGCGGGATCAATTGGCCTTCGATCAGGGAAGGGTATTGGCTGCGGAAATGGCGGCGGCGGGATTCAATGTCAATTTTGCTCCGGTTGTGGACGTCAATAGCAATCCGCTCAATCCGGTCATCAATGTCCGTGCTTTTGGCGATGACGCCGCAACGGTCGGTCGGCTGGGGAATTCGATGGCGGAGGGCATGAAGAGCGAGGGAATGATCGCAACCTTCAAGCATTATCCGGGGCATGGCGACACCGAAACGGATTCGCACTACGGACTGCCGGTGGTGAAAAAAACGCGCCGTGAAGCGTATGCCGTCGATTTGGCGCCCTATCGCGATGCCATCGCCGCCGGACGGGCTCCCGAAATGATCATGACCGCCCATATTCAGTATCCGGCGCTGGACAACTCGTTGATCCGGACTCGCACCGGCGAGCAGATGATTCCGCCGGCCACCATGTCGCGGGTCATTCAGCACGATATTTTGCGCGGGGAGTTCGGTTTTGGTGGTGTGACGGTGTCCGATGCGCTGGACATGAAAGGTATCGCTGACTTTTTCGAGCCGGACGATGCCGTGATCAAGGTGTTTCAGGCCGACGTCGATATTGCGCTGATGCCCGTCGAGTTTCGCACGGCTTCGGGCGCGAAGCGGCTGTCCGTGCTGGTCGATCGCGCCGCTGCCGCTGTCGATGCCGGCCTGATCGATCGCGCCGCTGCCGCTGTCGATGCCGGCCTGATCGATCGCGCGGCTCTTGATCGCTCCGTACGCCGGATTGTTGCGATGAAGCTGCGCCATGGCATGGGGCATCCAAAGCCGCTGCCTTCCGCCTCTGTCATCGGCAGCCCCGATCATCGGGAGCTGGAAAAGCATATTGCCCATCTATCCGTTACCGCCTTGCTTAACCGGAACGGCGTGTTGCCCCTGAAAGCCGAGGGGAAGCGGATTTTCATCATGACTCCCTGGGGCGAGCAGGCCGAAGCGATGCGACGCCGTTTCGACGAGCACGGCTACCGTTCGGTCAAGATGGGCAAACTCGCCTCGATGACATGGAGCGATCAAAAGCGGGCGATCGATGAGGCCGACATCGTTGTGCTCGGTACTCTGTCGACAGGGATGTCGCCTGTCGAGCGCAATGGCGATCCCGATGCCGGGATTTCTCGTGTCACGGCGTTTGCCGGTCTGGAGCGGCAGCCCTTCACCTCATCCGGTTCTCTGGTATTCAATGTCGAGGAGGACGCGCCTTCTTCGGTCTTGGCCATGCGCGCTGCGGGACCCTGGGAAATGCAGAGGATGCGTTACGCCATGGAGTACGCCAAAAACCAAAACAAAGTGATTGTTCATGTGTCGATGCGCTCGCCTTACGATGTCGTCAATTTTGATGATATTTCCGATGCGACACTCGCCACATATGCTTATTACGGCTATGAAAACGGCTGGCGCGGACAATCCTTGCCCGCGGCCGTCGATGCCATGCTGGGATACTCGCCATTGTCGGGCAAACTTCCGGTTGCGATCTACGAGCTGCGACCGGATGGTTCGCCAGGAGCGCTGCGTTATTCGCGCGGATTCGGATTGCGTTACTGATCCTGCGCGAGCCACATCATGCCGGTTTCGCCAAGCGTCACGAGTCCCATGCCGAGCCCATTGACCGGCAGGCGGTGTGTCACCTCGCCATTAGGCGCGATGACAACGCTGCCGCCAAGCTGTCTGGCGCCTGGCTCGTTCAGCGACATCGGCCAATTGCACTGGACTAGCCAGGCCGAGGCGGTCCGGGCCAATTGCCTGGCGTTGGGCAAGTAATCGATACCGTCCGCTCCATCGGGGATCGCGCTGATTATGCTGGGCCAGAAAATCATGTCGACACTACCGGGAGGAAGCTGCCTGGCAAGAAGAGCCAGATCCAGCACCTCCCTGCACAGCACAGAGGTGGTGCGCAAATGGCCCAGATGGCCGATAGCGCGGGTGTGGCCGGTTGTCAGGAACGTCTGCTCGCTGGGCGTCAATCCGTTCTTGGCGACGGTGGCTGCCAGGTTGCCCGAGGCGTCGATATGTACGTGGACATTGAATGGCGCGTGGCTTTCCGGCGGAACGAGTGTGCCGAACAGGGCGGCAATACGCAGTGAGCGGCAGTGTGCCCGGATACGATCCAGCGCTTCCGCCTGGGCACGGGATTTTGCCTCCTCCCGGATGCCGCGATGAAAGCCCGGCACGGACAATTCGGGAAAGACGCAAATTTTGGCCCCGTGTTCCGCGGCAAGGGCAAGATATCGGGTTATGGTGGCAAGGTTTGCGTGTGCCGTTGGCGCCATGGGCATTTGCGCGATGGCGAGTCGAGTACCGGCGGAACGTGTCGCGCCGAGCGTTCTGTGGAAAACGGTTTCGTCCGGATCGACCGACATTCTGGGGGGGATGCCTCCGGTCCCGGTTTCGAATCCGGAACGCTTCAGCAGACGCAATGAGGATTCGTTCGCGCATTTGAGCACCGCAAGAAAATGATGTGCGCCATATGTGCCGGCCAGTTCCGCGATCATCTCGGTGACGGCTTCCCCCGCATAACCGTTGCCCCAGACATGGCTGGCGAACACATAGGCGATTTCCGCATGGCGGTCTTCGTAAACGCTCGCCTGGACAAATCCGATCAACCCTTGTTCGGGGTGCCGGACAACCCAGTTCAGGCGATATTCATCATTATGCGGATTCCTGCGCTCCTCGAGGCGTTCGAAGCGTTCCTGCAGCCATCCTATGGATGGAGGAGGCGTGTTTTCGTAGCGATAGATTGCCGGGTCGCTTAAGACATGGAACATTTCTTTGGCGTGCTGGCGGGTCTGGGGTTCCAGGATGAGGCGGGGGGTGTGAAGTGTGCGCATGGCGGTCCGTGGGCAAGCCGTTGGTGTTCGGGTGGTACCATTGGGGTTTGTCATCATAACATTTCAATGTCATGTTTACTGGCTTTCATGTGAGCATCGGCGGGAATGACGCGGTACTTTGGCGTTTGTCTTCCCTTTATATGGCTGTTATGCGAGTGCCGGAGTCTGATGAGGACAACAATGGAGCCTTTTGAAATCAATGAGTTCGGGCAGCCTGTCGGGCGTGTCGTCGAAGGATGGCGCGGTGCGAGGCAGCCGGAGCGGATCGCGATGGCGGGACGTTATTGTGAACTGGCGCCGCTGGATGCCGGGCGTCACGGAGAGGACTTGTTCACGGTGTTGAGTGACAGTGGTCTCGCCAATTGGACATATCTGACCATGCCGGCGGAGCGCGCCGCTTTCCTTGAGTGGTTGCGGGCCATGGAGTCGTCCGCCGATCCGCTGTTTTTTGTGATTCTGGTGAAGGGTAAACCGGCGGGGATGGCCAGCTATTTGCGTATCAATCCCGCCGATGGGGTCATCGAGGTCGGATGGCTGCATTTTTCTTCCGGGCTGCAACGCTCCGCGGCGGCGACCGAAGCCATGTACCTGATGATGCGGCAGGCCTTCGCGTGGGGATACCGGCGTTATGAATGGAAATGCAATACGCTCAATCGCCCTTCCTGGCGGGCGGCCGAGCGTCTCGGGTTTACCTATGAGGGCACGTTTCGCCAGGCAAGGGTCGATAAGGGACGCAACCGCGATACCGCATGGTTTTCCATTCTGGATCGGGAGTGGCCAAATGTGGAGCGCGGATTCGTGCGCTGGCTGTCGGCGGAGAATTTCGATAGGGAAGGTCGGCAGAGTCGTCGTCTGCAAGACTGCCGAGAGCCATCCTGACGTGAGAGATATGAGCTTTCGGTGATGTGGGTTTGCATATTGGTTGTCCTGTTTTGGTGTTAATACCCATTGTGGTTAATGACATAGCGCAAGCCTTGGCGTGAAAAAGTCATGACAATGGAGATGATGTGGTAATGCCGCATTACATAACACATGGAAACAGAGATAAGGACGAACCATGCTGCAGAAACTGACGCTCAGGGCGAGGTTGTTGTGGATGACCGTGGTGGTTGCCGGTTTATCGACCCTGCTTGGCGCTCTGATGATCCACGCCATTGAATCGCAGATGATGAATGACCGGCAGGACCGGATACGCGGTCAGGTCGAGAATGCGATGAGCCTGCTCAAGTATTACGAACGGATGTCCAGCGACGGGAAAATGAGCGAAGCGGACGCGCAACGCGATGCGAAACAGGCGCTGACGGCTTTGCGTTTTGATGGCAAGGAGTATTTTTTCGTGCTGGACAAAAGCATGCGCTGGCTTGCGCATGGCACCAGTCCGGCACTGGTCGGCAAGGACATGCACGGCGTAAAGATTCCCGAGGGCGGAAATCTCGGGACGTTGTTCGACGAGACCCTGCAGCGCGGCCGCGGTAACGGATTCGTGCACTTTTCCTGGAGCAAGCCGGGAGCCGAAACGCCCCAGCCGAAAATGGCCTACATCGACACTTCTCCTCGCTGGGGATGGGTGGTCGGCACAGGCCTGTATCTTGACGACATTCATGATGCCGTAGTGGAACAATGGCTCAGCATAGGTGTGCAAGTGCTGGTGATCATTCTGGCGACGGTTGGATTGGGCATGTTGTTGCAGCGCAGTGTGATGAGAGAGTTGGGGGCGGAACCCGCCGTTGCGGCAGGCATCGTGCGACAGATCGCCTCAGGACAGCTGTCGACTCCGGTGACGGTTCGCCAGGGCGATAAAGACAGTCTGATCGCTCATATTGCGCACATGCAGGAAGAGTTGCGGAGCATGGTCTCCGCCATCGTCGCCAGCGCGGACGAGGTGCGCCGGCTGACGGAGGAAGTGGTTGGCGGTGCAGGCGAAGTGGCCGACAACTCTCGCCAGCAGAGCGAAGGAGCGACCTCGATGGCGGCCTCGATCGAACAGTTGACGGTGAGCATTACCCACTTGTCCGAGCATGCCCGTGATGCCCGCGCCTTGTCCGAAGAGTCCGGATCCTTGTCGGCGGATGGTGGCGAGGTGATTTCCCGCGCGGTTGGAGAAATGCGGGAAATCAATCGGACTGTGGATCAGGCCGCCGAGTCCATTGATGAGCTGACCGCCAAAACGGAAGCGATTTCCAGCATCATGCAGGTGATCCGCGATGTCGCCGACCAGACCAACCTGCTCGCCCTCAATGCGGCCATCGAAGCGGCGCGGGCCGGCGAGGCCGGGCGGGGATTCGCGGTCGTGGCCGACGAGGTTCGCAAACTGTCGGAGCGAACCGCCACGTCGACGCAGGAGATCGCCGGCATGATCGGGGATGTGCAAACGGGGTCAACGGCGTCCCGCGAACGGATGAACGAAGCCGTGGACAGGGCGAAGACCGGGCTTGCGCTGGCTGAGCAGGGCGGCGAATCGATTGGCCGCATCAGACAGAGCGCCTCGGGCGTGGTGGGCGTGGTGCAGGATATTTCCTCGGCGCTTAACGAGCAGGGCATCGCCAGTCAGGACATTGCCCGCCATGTCGAGCAGATCGCCCAGATGGCGCAAGTCAATGCCGAAACCGCGAGCCGAACTTCCGACAGCGTTGAACGCATGGGACAGGTAACGGAGAAGCTGCGTGCGATTGTGGGGCGGTTTTGTGTTGAGTAATGTGCCCCTGAGTACTGGGGGTAGAGGCCAACAATGATTCGGAGGTGTTGACCCATTGACCTTGATTTGAATAGCGCATGAATCAGATGGTTGATTTATACCCGCCAGACAATACGGGCATCTCGCAGGGAATGCAATGCCAACATGGCTTGGTGTTCCGACCAATCATGGTCACAGCAGGCTTTCATCACGATGCGGCAACAAGTTGATTTGATTCGCCGGCAACGTGATGAGGTGAGCACGATTGAACGGTTTCTTGAAGATCGGGTTGTCGGATGAATCATACACAATCGGGTTAAAGGGGGGCGTGCCGATCTCCAGACCGATGAGTACGTCTGTTGTCATGAAGATCTCCCCGAAGATGAAAAATACCCCAGCAGGTTTGAGACCTGCTGGGGTTTTCGGTCGGGCTGACCATCTCGTTAATTACCCCGAAGGGCGGTTTGCCACTTAACCTAGATTTTTACTTGAACTTGTAGCGGGCATTAACGTAGAAGAATCGACCGAGATAGTCACCCTGATTGGGAACGAAGTCGGCTTTGCCCGATGCATTCGAGAAGATGGGGGCTTTATTGAAAACGTTGTTTACCCCCACGTTCAGAGTGAGATCTTTGATTGGCTTGAATGTCATATCCAGATCCCAAACGGTATAGCTCGGCACATATGATCCGTCATAATGCTCCATATCCGTCGGATCCACTATGTTACGCACGCGCGAGTAGCTGCGTGCCGTCAGGGCATATTCCGAGCCTCCGTTTTGGTAACTGGTTCTCAGATGATTGCGCCATTTGGGAGCCATCAGACTATCCAGGCGGCTAAGAACGGAGCTGTTCGGGATCGTCGATTGTTTGAACGTCAAAATCTGGTTATAGGCTTCGCTGAATTTGAGCTTGCCGTATGCCCCCATCGACAGTTCATACGTCATCGCAAAATCAATCCCGTCGGTCTGCGTTCTTCCAATATTCTGGAATGGTGCTGTAATACTGTTGATGCGACCACGATCCAGTCCGGGATATTGAGCTTCCAGGGCTGGGTTGCGCGGATCTCGCCCGATGTTAGCCGCGTAACGATTGTCCTCATTGTTGAGAGTGTATTGAGCATCTTGCGGCTGAATCGTGCCGCGCTGCAGTATTTGATACCAGTCAAGGCTGACAGCCAGCTCTTTGGTGGGTTGCAGGACGATGCCAAGAGAGTAGTTGTTGGCTTTTTCGGCCTGCAGGTTCGGGTTTCCTTCCATATAGTATTTGGGCTGATAGACGCATTGTCCTTTGCCGTACCCAAGAGGGATGCAACGCTTCCAGTCTGCAACCGTTACATAGGCTTGAGTGTGTGCATACATTTCCGGCAGCGTTGGGGCCTTGAAGGAGGTAGTTGCCGAGCCCCGAACCAGAACGGAGTCCCAAGGTCTCCAGGAGAAAGCAAGTTTGGGGTTGACGGTGTTACCAAAGTCACTGTAGTGGTCTGCGCGCGCTGCAACCTGAACTTCCAGCTTTTTCAGGACAGGAATGCTGAATTCGCCATAAATCGACGCTACAGTACGGCTTC
The DNA here is from genome assembly GCF_018802605.1 of Paludibacterium paludis. Taxonomy (NCBI): domain Bacteria; kingdom Pseudomonadati; phylum Pseudomonadota; class Betaproteobacteria; order Neisseriales; family Chromobacteriaceae; genus Paludibacterium; species Paludibacterium paludis. Next base: position 1,136,934 of record NZ_CP069161.1, read on the forward strand.
CACTCGATGCAGATCCCCCTTGGTTACTAATATTCTTGGCCTGCACCAGACGGTCAGGGGTATCTTCCATGGACTCATGGCTTACCTGCGTGCCCCAAGCAAAACCCAGATTCCCTGCTGGCAATGCAACAAGTTCACTATTTGCCATTTTGAAGTCGACTGCCTGAAGCTTCGATGTTGCTGTACGTCGGGTGTTGGTCAGCATCGATTTGACAACGCTCGACGGGTTGTTGAGCGTGAATGGATCGTATCCTCCTTGCCCAAGGACACCATTTTGCAGTTGGGTCTTGGCCATGTCCTTCAGCAATTGATTATTGACTTCATCCTTAATACGGTTCTCATTGATGTTGATAGCCGTATCGATATCCCAATTTCCCAACGTGCCGCGGAAACCTGCAACGAACCGGTAGGTATCGCTGGTAACTTTTTCTGTTTGGGGGCCAGCTTCTTGCACCGAGCGGTTAAATACAAGTTGATTACCGGGGGCGAACCCAGGCAAGGTTGCCAGGGCCGGGTTGGTTGACCCGGCGGTCTGCATTACCATGCTCTCGAAGAAAGGGGCGCCTCTGCCATAAGTCGTTTCATTCCGGTAGTAACCGAACTCTGCGAACAGTTCGTTCTGGGCATTGAGCTTTTTGGTGTAAATGGCGGCAATGCCTAAGCGATCTTGACGTGGCGCCAGTTGCGAGGAGCGATCCGTGTAGCAGAAAGCGTCGCCTCGTTCATCGGTTTCAATACTTCCTCGGCAGATCGGATTCGGCAGATTTTTTCCACCGGACGAATAATTTCGGTAGCCGCCACCTGCATAGGTTGTACTACGCTCGTCTGCACCATTAAACCTGCGGTGATCTCCGGTTCGGGTCGCATCATGTTTATCACTCAACGTGGGTTCACGATGGTAGACATCAAGGGAGAGCAGCAGGTTGTGGCCATCTTCATCCAGACTGCCGAAGCCGGCGGTCAAGTTGCCACTGAACGAACCCCCATCACCTCGTTGATAGGCCCCGATTCGAGAAGATCCTTCGATGCCTTGATAGTTACGCTTGGTTTTGAAGTTGATGACGCCAGCGACAGCATCCGAGCCATAGATTGCTGAAGCTCCATCGCGCAGAATTTCCACCGATTCGATTGCCGATAGCGGGAGGCTGTTCAGATCAACAAAAGTGTTGGTGGCATTGTTTGCGAACCCATAGTTGGCAAGGCGGCGTCCATTGAGAAGCACCAAGGTGTACTTCTCGCTCATACCACGCAGAGCGGCACTCGCTCCACCTTTGGCGAAGGACGCGGACTCCGATCCATTGAAGGAACTGGTCACCGAGGGTAATTTCTCTAGCAGTTCTACGACAGTGGTGGCCCCGGTTTTTTCGATATCGCCTTTCTTGATGATTTCGACAGCCGTTGGCCCTTCGCGGTTAATGCGCTTGATGTTGGAGCCAGTAACCGTGACACGCTCCAGTTGTTCTGTCTTGACCGGGTCGGCTGCATGAGCCATAGAAATACCTGCCATGCCTATGGAGGCAATGGCATAAGCCAAATGCTTCAGTTTCATTTTGTTCCCTTATCTCTCGATTGTTTCCGGGGCTGCCGGAATGACTTTAGAATTTCCTGCTACTGTTTGAGGACGAAAACAGGCCGAAAAATGTTATTTGTCATTGTTATGAAAAGTATTAACTTTTTATTTGATAGTCAAACAGAATAATCATATTGATCAACGAACCTTCTGGCTTGACGCTTGGTAAGACACGCTGTGATTCTTCGCCTGAAAGCATTTTTTGCAACGGGTGATACAAGGGACTGGTGTACGAGAAGGCTTTTTGTTTGGCCAGTTTGTGTAGTAGTTGTTTGAATTTATTGAAAAATAATTGAATTAACCTACGTGCCATTCTTGAAGCATGGAACAGGCGACTAGGGCAGCGGAGCCTGTAAGAAAAAGGATCGAATAGTGTTGCTGATATACAACGTTGTTGTAATTATGCGACATTGATGTGTCCGCAGCTTGATTGCCTTCGTGCATGTGGTGCTTTTTCTGAACTTGCCAGAAGGTGATCCTCTATGCGCGTGATTCATGTGAGCAGAAGGTTCGAGTCCTGGTGTTTGTTCTAGGTCGCCATGATAGAGGCTTCTGGAAGAGACAAAATCTCGGACGGATCTGTGGAAAATTTTTTGGAATGGCAATTGCTAGTCGGTGGCTTGGGCTGGGGGCGGTAATGCCTGCACCCGCTCTCGCCTGGACGCATGAGCCGATCAAATCACGGCCCAAGTCCCTATGATGAGCAACAGGACCAGAACGCCCAGTAGCACCTGGGTGGTGCTGCGTTCCTTTTGCAGCAGTGCCTGCAGTGAAGCGCTGCGAGCCTCCATCTGGTTGATTTTGGTTTGCATGGTGGTGCGGGCCTGATCCTGCTCCGCGAGCGACAGTAGCATGGTCTCGCCATTGAACATTTGCAGATTCGGCAGTGTGCAGACGCCGATCAGGCGGGATACCTTGTCCCTGAAGTAAAGGCCGGAGCGTTGCAATTCATCTTTCCACTCGAAGGAGAAGCCCTGGCTGGCATAAAAGGCATGCTTTTGCAGTTTGTCGTCCTCGCTGGCTCCCGCCGGCATGGTGATCATGCCTGGGCTGACCGCGTAGTCCGGATAACTCGCCTTGGTCCAGGCGATGACCGAGGCGAACAGAAAGGCATCAACGCCGGTACCTCGCATCATGTCACTGGGAGAAATGCCGTTTTTCGGGCCGAACGTGACCGATCGGCTGGGGTGGTCGACCCTCACCCAGGCGCAGTTGTACACGGCATGATAATGGGACTCCTCGCCATCAAGCCGATGCCATTCATTGGCATCATTTTGAAGGAAGCTCCGATATTGAACGCGATAGAAGTCGGACTGCTCTGTCGTGGCACGGCTGGTGTGCAAAATCCCATAGAAGACAGTCGGCGCCTGGTTGACGATCAGGACGCTTTCGGCCAATGGCATGGCAAGGTTGGCCAGCGTGTTTTCGTTTTCCGGCGCACGGAAACTGGTGTCGTCCTTGGCCGTCTGCGCGGTAGCTTGGTCGGAGGATGTCATGTTTATATGATAACCCACGTGACTGGAATTGTACTCCCCGTCGCAGTGGCACTATGACAGTGCTCGACGGGGCCATCTTGGTGCGCGGATCGAAGACTTCGGCGTGATGCAAACACCTTTTCGGGCGCCCTCCGTTGGCACGGCACTTGCATTATAGACAGTGCGTGAGACCCCCAAGTCTTGCCGCGTTGTTCGTACTCTGTCATGCGATGCTTTTGCGGAGCCTATCGGCTCCGTTTTTTTTGCCCGCTGCGCGCCGTATAATGTTTCCCTTGAACACCGGGGGTGCCCTGACGGGCTGAGACAGACCCCATTACCTGATCCGGGTCATGCCGGCGTAGGGAGCGTGTCGCGTCCGAGCGTGCCCGTGCCCATGCTGCGCAGAAAGGCCGGGGAGACGCAATAATGAAACGACGAATGATGACGGCGCTTTTGCTGTCTTTGTCCCTGGCCCAGGCGGCCGAACTGCGGGTGATCACCCATTCCTCATTCGAGTTGCCCAAAGACCTGATCGCAGGATTCGAACGGCAGCATGGCGCCCGCGTCACCATCATCAAGGCGGGCGACGCAGGGGAAATGGTCAATAAGCTGATCCTGACCCGCGCCAACCCTATCGCTGACGTTGTCTATGGGATCGACAATACCCTTATCGGTAAAGCCCGGGCGGCAGGGGTTCTCGATCCGGTTCAACCGGCGATGCCTGTGGTGAAAGAGGCCTTGCCCGGCGCAGTCAGTACCGACTATGGGTACATCACCCTGAACATTGATAAGGCTTGGTTCTCCGCGCACAAAAAACCGTTACCCGCGTCTCTCGAGGATCTGGCCCGGCCCGAATGGAAAAACCTGCTCGTTATCGAGAATCCCGCCACCTCCAGCACCGGGCTTGGTTTTTTGCTGTCGACCATCGAATATATGGGCGAGGATCCGGCGTTTGCGTATTGGCGGCGGCTCCGGGACAACGGCCTTAAAGTGGTGAAGGGTTGGAGCGAGGCCTATAACACGGAGTTCACCCGCAACGGTGGCTCACGCCCCATCGTGCTCAGTTACGCTTCGAGTCCGGCCGCGGAGGTGTTCTACAGCAAGACGGCACTGAAAGAGGCGCCGACCGGCAATCTATTGCTGCCGGGCAGCGTTTTCCGTCAGATCGAAGGCGCGGCAACCCTCAAAGGTGGACGGGAAAAGGCCCTTGCAGTCCGCTTCATCGCGTTTTTGCGATCCGCTCCGGTGCAGGGCGCCATTCAGACCAGCATGTGGATGTACCCGGTTACCGAAGGCGTGACCATCAACCCGGTTTTCCGGTTCGCGGAGCGTCCGCGTTCCCACTCTACGCCGTCCGAAGAGCGCATCCGCAAGAATGCCCCGGGCTGGGTGTCCCGTTTTAACCGTACCATTTTGCGCTGATGGAGCGTTTGGGCAAGTGGTGGTTCGCTCTGCCGCCGCTGGGTTTTTTGTGCGTCGCTTCGCTGATTCCGGTTGTGTCGCTTCTTATGGAAGGGCGGGCGGCGGCCTCCATGGCGCTGCTGCTGGATCCATCCACTCAATGGCGGTTGGGGTGGTCTGCCGCGCAGGCTCTGGCGACCTGTCTGGTGGTTCTTCTGCTGGGCGTGCCTTTGTCGTGGTTTGTCGCGCGCCATGCTTTTGCCGGGCGCAGCCTGTTGCTTCGACTGATGATGCTGCCATTCGTAATGCCGACACTGGTGGCCGGCGTAGGAATTCTCACGCTATTCGGCTCTGGTGGCATACTCGGATGCGAGCTTGATGAGTCGGCTTGGCTGCTACTGTATGGCAATGTGTTCTATAACCTGCCTCTGGTGTTGCGGGCGGGGGTCGAAGGATTTTCCCGTGTGCCGGACAGCCATGTCAGCGCCGCGCGAGTCCTGGGGGCCGGCCGCGTGTCGGTGTTTTTCCGGATTGAGTGGCCGCAAGCGTGTCCCTGGTTTTTGTCGGCGCTGTGCATGGTCTTCCTGTATTGCTTTTCCGGATTCGGTATCGCGCTGCTGCTGGGCGGCTACCGCTATGCCACCGTGGAAGTCGAAATTTATCGCATGGTCGCCTATGAGCTGAATCTTGGCGATGCGGCTGTCCTCGCTGCTGTGTCCATGGGGTTTGCTGCCGTGGTGGCGCTGCTGCACGGCATGCTGGAGCGGCGCCTGGCGCGACCGCTGGCGGGGCACGCCCTTGCTCTTAGGCCGGTGACCGGTTGGCAGGCCATCACCCTGGCGGTATGTTGCCTCTCGTTATTGATGGTGTTTCTTTTCGCTCCACTCGCCGCCATTGTCTGGCGAGCGGCAGCAAGCGGTGCCTGGCATATTTGGCTGGAAGAGGAGACCCGCGTGGCTCTGCTCAATACCCTACGCTTTACGGCATTGACTCTTATTGGGGTAACGACCATCGGTTTGTGCCATGCGTTCGCATCGCGACACCCCGTCATGAGGGCGATGGCATGGTTGCCTGTTGTTGTTTCTCCTGTCTGTGTGGCATTCGGCTTGTTGGTGGTTTACCCGGGATGGTCTGCGAGCCTGGCCTTGCTGTTATCCGGTTATGTACTGTTGGCCTATCCATTTGTCGCGCGCAGTGTCGCCAACTCGCTGGACAGCTTGCCGGATTCGTGGCTTGCGGCATCACGCACTTTGGGGCGCGGAACGTTCTCTACGCTTTGGTTCGTGGTTCTGCCGCTTGTCGCCCCGGCATTGCGAAGAGGGCTGGCGTTCGCCGCCGCGACGGCCGTGGGGGAATTCGCTGTGACTCTCTTCTTATCCCGTCCTGAGTGGATGACCCTGACAACCTTGATCTATCAGCGACTTGGCCGGGCCGGGCAGAGCAATATCGATGCGGCTTCCTGCCTGTCTGGCGGGCTTCTGATCTTTGCCTTGCTGGCATTCGTATTGATCGAATGGCCCGACCATCGAAAGGAAAACCGTGCTTGAACTGGATGGCGTGTCGGTGCGCCTTGGCGATCGTTCAATCCTTGATGATCTCGATCTGGTGCTGGCCAGAGGTGAAAGGCTGGCTATCCTCGGACCCTCCGGGTGCGGGAAGAGCACGTTGCTGAAAGTTATCGCCGGACTTGTTCCGCCCGAATGCGGAGACGTTCGTTATGACGGTTTGTCTCTTTGTCATACCGCGACGGAAGACCGGCACTTCGCCCTGATGTTTCAGGAGTTTGCACTGTTTCCCCATCTGAATGTGCTCGACAATGTCGCATTCGGTTTGTGTGCCCGAGGCGTTCGCCGTCGCACGGCAAGGCGTACGGCGCAAAGCATGCTCGAGAGTCTGGGCTTGGCCCATCATGCCGGATCCAGGGTCTGGTCGTTGTCCGGTGGGGAGCAGCAACGCGTTGCGCTGGGTCGGTCCCTGGTGACGCGACCCCGGGTGATGTTGCTCGATGAACCGTTTTCCAGTCTTGACGCCCATTTGCGCAAGGCCTTGCAGGAAGAGTGCATCGCCAGATTGTCCGCGGAAAACACCGCGACCATCCTGGTGACGCACGACCGGCATGAGGCTTTTTCCATGGCTCATCGGGTGGCGGTGATGCATCAGGGGCGCTTTGTGCAGGTTGGCGCGCCGGAGGCATTGATGGCGGCGCCGGCGACACCCTGGCTGGCAAGGTTTCTCGGCTTCGAGAATGTGGACGAAGACAGGGCGATTCCCGACGAAGCGTTTCTTCTGGGCGATGCCTACCCGCGAGCCACTATTCGTTCGGTGACCTGGGGTGTGGGTCAGGTTCTTCTTGAGGTGCAAAGCGAGTCGGCGGGATTTTACCGTGTCCGGATTTCCGCGAGGGAACTTGGCGTGCTGGGCATCCGGCCTGACCAGGGGGGGCAGATCGGGTTGGCCATCGATTTCAGCAAGGTCATCCATTTTTGCTGAGGCGCGCTCATTTTTTTGAATTTATCTCCCTCTACTGCTTCGGGTATAGGCTTCCTAGCTGGTTGGTGTGTTGTGTTTCATCAACATAGTGATGTTTTGTGGATGACAGAGGTGGTGTGGCAAGTCCATTTATTATGAATTTTGTTGTTTTATGGTTTTCCTGAATGGCATTGATTGTTGGTTAAGTATTTGATGTTTAACTGATAGTTTATTAAAAATTGGTGTTTTTTTGTGCAGGGATATTGTAGTTTGCAAAAAAACAACATGTGTTGGATAAACATCACCCTCCGGGACGTTTAGCGTTTGTTATTTATGTCGGATTCATGAAATAGTTTTATGGGGGTCAACGGAGATCACTATCGACGTTGCTTCATATAACAACTCTACCCAGGATCTGGAGAGAAAAACATGGTCTACAAAAGGAAAACGCTGGTGGTTGCCATTGCCCTGATGGGCTCTGGCCTGGCCTCGTCATCGGCCTGGTCGGCCGAAGCTGGCACAGAGAAACTCGAACGCATTGAAGTGGTTGGTTCCAACATCAAGCGCATTCAGAAAGAAGGCCCGTCGCCGATCGAGACGCTCAAGCGCGCGGATATCGAAAAAACCGGTGCAAGCACCGTCGCCGAGCTGCTGCTCAAACTGCCATCCAACACCGCCGGTTTCAGCGAGCAGGGCGCCGGTCTGCAAAGCGCCCCGGGCACGTCCAGCGTGGGGTTGCACGGTCTTGGTCCCGACAACACCCTGGTTCTGCTTAACGGCCGTCGTATGACCGGCTACGGCATCGCCCAGGGTGGTTTCACCAACTTCGTCGACCTTAACAGCATTCCGGCCAGCGCCATCGAGCGCATCGAAATTCTCAAGGATGGTGCTTCGGCGATTTACGGTTCCGATGCCATCGCCGGCGTGGTCAACATCGTGACCCGCAAGAACTACCAGGGGATCGAAGGCAAGATCGGTTACGGCACCAGCAGCAAGAGCGATGGCACCGAAACCACCTCCAACCTGACCATTGGCGTGGGCGATCTGGAAACCGATCGCTACAACTTCCTGGTAACGCTGGATACCTATGATCGCAGCAAAATTGCGATGAAAGATCGGGATTTCTCCAAGGATTCGGACACGAGCTCCCGTGGCGGGATTGACGCGCGTTCGCCGACCGGCGCCATTCCTTCCTGGTTCGACAAGACCGATCCGTACGTCGATCCGGATACCGGTATTCAAGGTGCATGGAAAGTCTTCGGGAATTGCCCGACAACGCCGGTTGGCGGAAAGTGTCTGTTCAATGCCAACCCGCACATGAACCTGATGGACAAGGCCGAGCGCCGCGGCGTGCTGGGTGAATTCAACTTCAAGTTCAGCGATACCTTGTCGGCGTTCGCCGAAGCGGCCTATACCCGCAACAAGGACTGGTCGCAGATCGCGCCGACGCCGAGTTCAGGTAGGGTTCCTGCCGGCGTCGCCGGTAACCCAGTCAACAAAGACTCACGGTTCGTTTGGCGCCTGATGGGGCTGGGGGATCGCAAGACGCTGATTACCTCCGACACCTATCGCGCGCTGGCCGGATTGCGCGGCTCGCTGTCGTCCTGGGACTGGGAAACCGCGCTGGGCTATAGCCGCAACGATGTGGACAGCGCGAGTGAGAACTTTGCCAGAATCAGTGCGCTTGATGAGGCCATTGCCAATCAGCAGTTGAGCCCGTTCCTGCCGGTCGATCCGGCGGTCATGGCCAGCCTGCGTTATAAACCCTGGACCAAGGGCCGCTCCTCCATCACCTTCTGGGACTTCAAGCTCTCCAATCCGGAAGTGGCTCAGTTACCGGGCGGCGCCGTGGGCGTGGCCATCGGGCTCGAGGCGCGGCGCGAAACGGGACGCACCTGGTCCGATGCCGCCGCGGAAGTCGGCGATGTCATCGGCCAGGGAGGCGCGTCGATGAACGCCAACCGCAATACCCGCGCGGCCTACATCGAAGTCAATATCCCGGTCTCCAAGTCGTTCGAGCTGCAATTGGCGGAGCGCTACGACTACTACAACGACTTCGGCGGCGCCTTCAATCCCAAGGTGGCGTTCCGCTGGCAGCCGGATAGTCGGGTGATGCTGCGTGGCTCCTACAGCACCGCGTTCCGTGCGCCGTCGTTGCAGCAGCTGTATACACCGGGTTCGACGGGTTATAACAATTTGCGCGATCCTGTGCGGTGCCCTGTCGTGACTACTGACAATATTTATTGTGGTTACTCCACACCGGTGACGAACGGCGGCAACTCGAAACTGCAACCTGAGAAGTCCTATAACAGTTCAGTTGGATTGGTGGTCGAGCCGTTCAAGTGGGCGTCGTTGTCGATCGACTACTACCGCATCAACAAGACCAACGTGATCAAGTCGAATGATCAATACGTGCTGAACAATTTCCCGGGACTCGTGACTCGCAATGCGAGCGGTGATATCGAAAATATCGACAGCCCCTACATGAATATGGGCCGCGAAGTGATTCGCGGGATCGATTCTTCGCTGATCCTGCGTGGAGATCTGGGCAACCTCGGCAAGCTGACCTACACCGCGGGTCTGAACTACCTGATCAGCGATCAGATTCAGGATTTCACCGGTGGTCCGCTTTACGAAAACGCCGACCTGATCGGCGCGGTGAAGACCCGCATGCAGCACACGGTGAGCTGGGACATCGGCCCCTGGTCGCCGTCCTTGACCTACAACTACATCGGCGGCTACAAGGATTACAGCCACGACAATGTGACCGGTCATACCGTCGGCGCGTACGACTTGTTCGATGTGCAATTGCAGTATTCCGGCATCAAGAACGCCCGAATCACCGCGGGGGTCAAGAACGTGGCCAACAAGAAGCCGCCGCTGTCCACCTTCGGCAACTACGCGAGCACTGGTTTCAACACCGATCTGTACTCCGCGCAAGGCCGTTTCTTCTACATGAACGTGGGTTACAAGTTCAAATAATCATTCATGCATGAAGCGTAAAACCGCGAAGCTTGTCGGGCTTCGCGGTTTTTTCTTTATGATTTCATTGCATTTTTCTGCGTGTGTGCTATTGAAAATTTTATAAGCGTTGCTTATTCATGTCCCATATTGCTTTCCCAAAACAACACGCCTGTTTTCGGAAAGTGACATATATTGTCCGACAGGATGTTGCATTGCACCAACCTTGTGCATCATGTCAATATCGGTGCAAATAATCGTAGGATATTTCATTATTTCCTTATGATTTGATGTTGGTAAGCGTTTGAATTTGTTTGATAATTTTGCTATTTTTGTTTTGGCATGATTGTTGCTTTGTAACGAAAAAGCAACACTGTGAAGGTGCTGTGTAGACAGGTGAAATTTTTTGTTGTCACCTTGATGTAAATCATGAAATTATCATTGGTGTGTGCGGTCGCTGGATACAGTCGACGAAAAAACAAAAAGCGCACGCAAGCCTTACTTTGAGAGATAAGGAAACTTCAGGTGGTGGTTGCCAGGATGTCACGGAGTCTGTCTCTGTTACCGCTGCAGCCGTTGAAACTTAACCCGTGTGAACAGGCTGTCTAAAGCCTGGATCGGTGTGCCGGATTTCGCCCACGAGGCGCTTGACGGTGCCTTCTCAACACGTTTTTGCAATAGGTAATAGTCATGTGGAATATGATCGTTGAAGTCAGCATTATGTCGGGCGGCCTGGTCCCCCTGTTGGCTTTCATCTTGCTGGGAGTGATTGCCGTTGTTATCGAGCGCTTCTACTTCTTTCAGCGCGTGCTGAAAACCGGCCACGATATCGAGCACGATATCAAGCAGGTGAACGGACGAAACCTGGAGAAGCTCAACCAGGTTGCCAAGCACTACGAGCAATCCATTCAGGCCCGCATCCTCAAGACCGCCGTCGAGTCGGCCAATGACGACGCAGACACCCTGGATCGCCGCATCGAAGAAACCATCCTCTGGGACATTCCCAAGCTGGACAAGAACATCTGGCTGCTTGACAGCGCCGTGACGCTCGGCCCGTTGCTCGGCCTGTTCGGCACCATTATCGGCATGATTCAGTCCTTCTCCGTTCTGGGCACCAGCGGTACCGGCAACCCGACCGCGGTGACCGGCGGTATCGGCCACGCGCTGATCGCGACCGGTGGCGGCCTGATGATCGCCATCATTGCCGTTTCGTTCCTGAACTATTTCAACAAGCGCATTCGCCTGGCCGGTCACCAGAACGAACTGATCAAGGTCATGCTGATCAACCGTCTGGCCTCCAACGCCGGAGCCGCGACTGTCGCTGTTGCCGAAGCCCGTCAGCCCAAGACCGCTCCCGCTTCCTCCGCTGCCCAGGGAGCGTAAGTCATGAGCAACCGTCATCGTTATTTCGAGCAGAAGGAAGCTCGGATCGAGATCGTGCCGATGATCGACATCATGATGTTCCTTCTGGTGTTCTTCATGGTTGTGACCCTGAAGATGATCGAGGGCGCGGGTATCCCGATGCAGCTGCCGGGATCCTCGACCGCCGAAACCCTCAAGCCGCCGGTCAAGGTCACCGTATCGGTCACCGACCAGGGTGAGTTGCGTTATGAAGGCAAACCGACCACCAAGGACGCGCTGTCCGCTCAGTTGAAGTCCGCCAAGGCGAGCAACGGCAAGGTCGACGTGATCATTGCCGGTGACAAGACCGTGGACCTGCAGAAGCTGATGGAAGTGTTCGATATCGTGCGCGGCGCGGGTATTACCAATGTCGGTATTGCCGCCAAGAAGTCGGCAGCGTAAGGAGGCGGATGATGCCTATGTCTGCTGCACCTTATCCCGGCCCGCTCTGGCCCCAGGGGCATAAGCGGGAACGCAACACGTTATCGTACGGCAAGGCTTTTGCCATTGCCCTGGCGATCGAAGTGGCCGCTACCGCGGCGGTTTTCGGAGTAGTGGGTCTGCAGGGTGAAAAGAAGCCGGAGGAGCCCCAGACCATGCAGGTGGTCGATATTCCGCCTCCGCCTCCGCCGCCCAAGGAAGAGCCGAAGCCCGAGCCCAAGCCCGAGCCCAAGGTCATCGAAAAGGTGATCAACAAGCCGGTGCCTCAGCAAAAGGCGATCAAGGAAACGTCGCCGGAACCGCTGGAAACCCCGAAGGCCATGCCCGACGGTGTCAAGTCGAGCGGTCCGACCATTCCGACCGAGGTGGGCACCAAGACCACGGCTGGCAATGGCGCGCAAGGCACGGGGCCGGTGATCAAGGGGCTGGTTCCCATTCACAAGGTTCAACCGGACTATCCGCGCCAGGCCTTGCAGGATGAGATCAATGGCGAAGTGGTTGCGATCCTGACCGTGGGGCCCGATGGCCGGGTCTCGCATGTCGAGATCAAGAAATCGAGCAACCGGATTTTCAACAACAGCGCCAAGTCGGCATTGATGCAGTACCGCTTCCAGGCTGACGGCGCGACTCACCTGGCAGAAATCGCGATCGGCTTCAATATCACGGACGCCCAGTAAGGGCGGGATGCCTGCGAGTCCGAAGACCGGCCCATGGCCGGTCTTTTTATTGTCCTTGGCAGGGCGGGATGGCGGTGAAGCAGTCGGCGCGCCAATCATTGAGCCGGATTGTTAATTGTCTTGAAATCTTCTGATATATTGCAATTCTGATCTGATGCTATGAAGTCTGGAAGTGGGCGGGGAAGTGGATGAATACAAGCAGGTTGTTGATCGTGCGGAGTTATGGTGTGCGCGCCGTGGCCCTCTTTCTTCTGTCCGTGTCAGCTGGTTGGGCATCGGTTGGAGACCGGGGAGTCGTGGTCCCCGATGCCCCGGTGTTCACTGTCGCTTGCGAGAGTCAGCTCGAAACGACCCGACGTCAGATCGCCCGTTTCGAAGAAGGCCGTTTCGATAGCGACCTGATGCGCGCATGGAACCGCATGCTGGTAGATTTGAATGCCGTCTGGCAGCCCGCCAGCCTGTGGGCCACTGTCAGCCCCGATCCTGACTTGCGTCGTGCGGCTGAGAAATGCGATCTTGCGTTCACCTCCCTGTTCAACGAAATCACCCAATCTCCAAAGCTGTATGCGCGGTTCCGAAACTATGTGGCGGTCGATGTCGTGGACCGTTCCGCCCGTGAATCGATCCTGCTCGATTTTGAAAGCAGCGGTGTCAATTTGCCTGCGCCGGCCAGAGGAAAGGCGCTGGCGATTTTTGCCGAAATTGGTCGTTTGCAACAGGCTTTTGCACGCAATCTGCGCGAAAACACCACGCGCCTGGTTTTCACGGAAGAGGAACTCAAAGGGGTGGATCCGGGGTTCCTGGCTGGCGAGCCCAGAGACCGGGAGGGGCGATACCTGATCGGTTTTGACGCGCCGGAGGCCGATGCCGTCATGTCATCGGCCCAGAGCGGTGCTGTCCGGCAGCGCTACAGCTTCGCGCTTAGCCGACGCGGCGGATCCGAGAACCTCGTGCTGCTGAACCGGATCGTTGTGTTGCGCAAGGAGCTGGCGCGTCTGATGGGATATGCCGGTTTCGCCGACTGGGAGTTGCGCTCCCATATGGCCGGCAGCGCCCGCGAGGTCAATAGCTTTCTTGCTGAAATCAAAAAGCGTGTCGAGCAACTGGAGCGCAATGAACTGGACTTGCTGACTTCGGAAAAGGCACGACGGAGCGGCCGGGACGAGGCGCGTCTTGAGCGCTGGGATGTTTCTTATTACCGGGACAGCTACATCGCCTCCCACTACCGGGTGGATGCCAGCGATATTCGCAAGCAGTTCCCGACCGGTGCGACGGTCGATTGGCTGCTGCTGGTGGCCAGTCGGCTGTACGGCCTGGATATCCGGCCTTCCGAGGCGTTGCCGGTCTGGCACGAGGACGTGCGCGGGTACGATGTCTACGACAAAGCCAATACCTGCTACCTCGGATCGTTCTATCTGGATCTTTTCCCGCGGGACGGCAAGCTCAAGCAGGACGCCACCATTGCCTTGCGCAGCGGCAGTCAGATCGAGGGCATTACACCGGTCAGCGTACTGGTTGCCAACTTCAGCCGTGACAATCTCGGCCAGGAAGAACTGTCGACGCTCTTTCACGAGTTCGGGCATGTCATGCACGGGGTGCTGTCGCGGGCGCGTTACCAGGTGAACGCCGGAACCAATGTGAAGATCGACTTTATTGAGGCGCCTTCGCAGATGTTCGAGGAGTGGGTGCGGCGCAAGGAGGCGCTGGCGCTGTTCACCGAGGCTTGTCCGAGCTGCCGTCCGGTGGATCTGGGCGTGGTATCGCGCATGAACGAAGCGCGCCAGTTCGGCCGTGGCATCGAGTATGGTCGTCAGTGGTTGTATGCCGCCTACGACATGTCGCTGGCCGGCGCGCGTCCTGGCGATGCCATGAAAACCTGGAGCGCGATGGAGTCGGCATCGCCTCTGGGGCATGTGGAGGGGACCCAGTTCCCGGGGATTTTCGATCACATTGTCAGCGGGGGCTACGCCGCTGGCTATTACGGCTATATGTGGTCGCAAGTCCTGGCTCTGGATATGTTGTCGGCTTTCGGGGACAACGTGATGGATCCGGTGGTCGGGCTGCGTTTCCGCAAGGAAATCCTGGAAAAAGGCGGGGAAGCGTCCCCTCAGGCACTGGTCAGGGCGTTTCTCGGCAGAGCGCCATCCTCCCAGGCCTTTTTCGCGGAAATCACCGGCCAGCGGCAGATTCCGAGTGTGGCCCAGGCAAGGCGCTGATCCTGGCCGCGCGTTGCAACGGCCGGTCAGTTGTCGGCGATCGGCAGTTGCAACGTCTCTTTGACCTCCTCCATGACCACATAGCTGCGCGATTCGTTGGCCGCCGGCAGTTGCAGCAGAATTTCACCCAGCAGCTTGCGATACATCGACATGTCGGGCAGTCGCGCCTTGATCAGATAGTCAAACTCCCCGGAGACCAGGTGGCATTCCAGAATTTCCGGAATATTGCACACGTCACGCCGGAATGCGTCGAAAATATCTCCCGATTTGGCGGATAGCTTGATCTCGACGAATACCAGCAGCTGAGCGCCCATCGCTTGGGGGTTCAGCCTCGCGTAATACCCTTCGATCACCCCTTCCCGCTCCAGCCGGCGCACCCGCTCGGTGCAGGGCGTGGTGGACAAGCCGATGCGTTCGGCCAGCTCGGTCATCGAGATCCGGCCATGGCTCTGCAGCAATCGGAGAATCTTCAAATCAAGCTTGTCGAGTCTCCGTTCGACAGGTAGATTTTTTTTCATATTTCCCCTGTAAATCAGGATTTTTTCAGATCAATTACCTAGTCGAAAGGTAAATTATAGTCAAAAAAATGCCTTCTGAATGAATATACTAACGGAATTCCCTGATCCAGAAAAACCGGTTTTCAAGCCGGACGCAAACGCAACGTGGAGAGTCTGTTCATGAAGGTGATCGTATTGGGTGGTGGCGTAGTCGGTGTTTCGACCGCTTGGTATCTGGCCAAGGCCGGATGCGAAGTAACAGTCGTCGATCGGGCCGAGTCTGTCGCCATGGAAACCAGTTTTGGCAACGCAGGGCAAATCTCCCCGGGATATTCCGCTCCCTGGGCCGCTCCCGGAATACCGCTAAAAGCCATCAAATGGTTGTTCCAGCGCCATGCCCCGCTGGCGTTCCGCCCGGATGGATCCCTGTACCAACTGCGCTGGATGGCGCAGATGCTGGCTAATTGCAACGAAAAGTCCTATGCCGTCAACAAGGCCCGCATGATGCGTCTGGCCGAATACAGCCGCGACAAAATCCGCGAGTTGCGCGAAGAAACCGGTATCGCCTATGAAGGCCGTCAGGGCGGCACGCTGCAGTTGTTCCGCTCTCAGGCGCAAGTTGACGCCATGCAGAAAGATATCGCCGTGCTTGAAGAGTGCGGCGTGCCGTTCCGCGTTCTCGATCTCGCTGGATGTGCTCAGGTCGAGCCGGCGTTGGCGCGTGTCGGAGACAAGATCAAGGGCGGCTTGCAATTGCCGAACGATGAGACCGGGGACTGCCATCTGTTTACTAGACAGCTCGCCGAGCTGGCCAAAGCTCGTGGCGTGGCATTCCGCCTGGGCGTCAGCGTTGACGGTCTTGAGGTGCGCGGTAATACGGTCACGGCCGTGCGTATCGGGCAGGAGCGGCTCGAGGCGGACCATGTGGTGGTCGCCATGGGCAGTTACTCGCGCGATTTCGTCAAAACGCTCGGCATCGATATCCCGGTTTACCCGGTAAAAGGCTATTCGCTGACCGTGCCCATCACCGATGCGAGCGCCGCTCCGGTGTCCACCATCCTCGATGAAACCTACAAGGTGGCGATTACGCGTTTCGATGACCGGATCCGCGTAGGAGGCATGGCGGAATTGTCGGGTTATAACCTGGATCTCAATCCGCGCCGGCGCGAAACGCTGGAAATGGTGGTGACCGATCTGTATCCGCAAGGCGGGGATGTGGCGTCGGCCTCTTTCTGGACCGGTCTGCGGCCCATGACGCCGGATGGCACGCCGATCATCGGTGGCACGCGATTTGCCAACCTCTCGCTCAATACCGGCCATGGCACCCTGGGCTGGACCATGTCCGCCGGGTCCGGCAAGGTTCTGGCCGACGTGATTACCGGACGTGCACCGGAGATCCGTATCGATGGTCTTTCCTTGCAGCGTTATGCGGCAACCGGCGAAACGCTGGTTGTGCCGTTGTCCACGGCCGGCACGGCAGGGGCGTAAATCATCATGCGTCCATTGCTTGCCACGATCCGGCTGGATCGCTTGAAGCACAATTACCTGCTCGCGCGTCGCTTGCATGGTGGCAAGGCCATCGCGGCGGTGAAGGCCAACGCGTATGGACACGGCGCCGTCGATTGTGCGCGGGCGCTGTCCGGCGTGGCGGACGGCTTTGCCGTGGCATGCCTCGAAGAGGCGGTAGAGTTGCGCGATGCCGGTATCGGTGAACCCATTGTCATGCTTGAAGGCGTTTTCGAGGCCGATGAACTTGAGGTCGTATCGGCTCTCGACCTGTGGCCGGTTGTTCAGAACGACGAGCAACTGGCCATGGTGCTGGCCGCCGATGCGCCGGGGTTGTCCCGTATCTGGCTGAAAATGGACTCGGGCATGCATCGTGCCGGATTCGCGCCGGCCGAGTACGCGGCAAAGCACGCGCAACTGATGGCGAGCGGGCGCGTTGGCAAGATTGTGCGCATGACGCATTTTGCTTGCGCGGACGAGCCGGGTTTGCCGACAACCCAGGCCCAGATCGAAACATTCGACGCGGCATGCCGTGGTTTGCAGGGCGAGGAAAGCCTGGCCAACTCCGCCGCCATCGCCGTTCACCCGCGGGCCCGCCGCGACTGGGGGCGGCCCGGGATCATGCTCTATGGTGCTTCCCCTTTGCCCGAAGGCTGTCCTGAAATGAGCGGACTGCAACCCGTGATGCGTCTGACAAGCCGGGTGTTCGGGGTGCGGGAGTTGCCTCCCGGAGAGGCGGTCGGTTACGGTGCGACATTCACCACGGATCGGCCTACCCGTGTCGGGCTTGTGGCTTGCGGCTACGCCGATGGTTACCCTCGTATCGCGCCTTGTGGCACGCCGGTCGCTGTCGATGGGCTGCGCACCCGTGTGATCGGCCGTGTTTCGATGGATATGATGACCATCGATCTGACGGATTTGCCGTCGGCTGGCATCGGCAGCGAAGTGGAGCTGTGGGGCGATGTCGTGGGTGCCAATGAAGTGGCCGCGAGCGCAGGAACCCTTGGCTATGAAATCCTGTGCAATGTGAAGCGTGCCCGCCGCATCGTGCTGTGATCCGTCCCAGTGAAAACGGCGCACCGGGTGTTGAAACCCGGCGCGCCGTTTTTTTATGCCCGACGCGATCAGTTTTCCGTGCGCGTGGCGGACTGTTCTTTCAGGTAGCTTTCAAGGGCGTGCCCGGCGGAAAGGATGTGGAAACGAATGAAGGCTTCGGCTTCATCGGCTTTCCCGGCCTTGCACAATTCCAGAAGCTGAGTGTGCTCCTGGTGCGCCAGATGCATGGTGCGGGTGAACAGGATCTGCATGCGCGTGTAGCGGTCGGTTTTATTGTGCAGCTGCTCGATGAGCGCAAGGGTGTTGGGACGTCGAGCGCTGCGGTAGAGAGCCAGATGAAAGCGGGAGTTCAATTCTCCCCACTGCCGCACATCGTTGGCCTGCAGAGCTTTCTCGAATTCAGCCAGGGTATCTTCCGCCAGGCGCAGATCGGCCTGGGTTTGACAGGGGATGGAGGCCTTGAGCACCGAGCCTTCCAGCATGGCGCGTATTTCCAGCAGCTCGAGAATGTCGTCGAGCGACAGCTTGGAGACCAGCGCGCCCTTGTGATCGATGATCTGGATCAGGCCCTCGGCCTCCAGCTGGCGCAAGGCTTCGCGCACGGGGACGCGGCTGACGCCATATTCGTTGGATAGCGCTTCCTGGCGCAGCTGTTGGCCATCGGCGAACTCGCCGGACAGGATGCGTTGTCGCAGTGACTCGGTCACGGCGCTGGTCAGCGTCTGGCGCTTGATCGGCTGGAGTATTGTCATAGGTATCGTCGGCCGTCGGTGGGTTCGGTTCGGTAATGCTATTGTCCTTTGATTATACGGTCCCTGCTGTTGCTGACAAGAGCATTGATGACAGTTTGATGGCGTGATCGGGTGTCCGGCCGAAAATGCCACACCCGTGACAATAACTGAAAAAATCGTGCTAAAACAATGATTTTGGTGCTGTGGCGGGATGGCGCGACGATGCTTGATGGCCTGCTTGCGCCGAAAAACGAAAAAGCCCCGTAAAAACGGGGCTTTTTCAAGAATTTGGGGTGGATGATGGGACTCGAACCCACGACAACCGGAATCACAATCCGGGACTCTACCAACTGAGCTACATCCACCACTGAATGACGGTGCAGGATCAAGGCGTGCTGGGGTGGATGATGGGACTCGAACCCACGACAACCGGAATCACAATCCGGGACTCTACCAACTGAGCTACATCCACCACTGATGCTTTGATACTGGCGCGCCCGACAGGATTCGAACCTGTTACCCCCGGCTTAGAAGGCCGGTGCTCTATCCACATGAGCTACGGGCGCTCATGCCGAGGCGCGTCTGGACTGGTCGGGGTGGTGGGATTCGAACTCACGACCCCCTGATCCCAAATCAGGTGCGCTAACCAGGCTGCGCTACACCCCGACGACAGAGTCAGCAACTATACGGATCGAAGCAATATCTGTCAATACCCGTTGAGCGATATGGCTGTTCGATGAGAAAATGGGCAATTTCGCCGGTTGTCTGTCCCGAGGCTTGGCGAGCCGGATAGTTCGAACCGTTGCTAATTGAAGGATTGCGCATGAGCCATGCCAAACACTCCGCGACTCTCTTGATGTCGTGCCCAGATCGCAAGGGCCTGGTCGCCGCGATCGCCAACTTTTTGATGACATATAATGCCAATATCATGCATGCCGACCAGCATCAGGATGTGGCCGAACAGCTGTTCCTGATGCGGGTCGAATGGTCGCTCGACGGTTTTACTTTACCGATGGACGATTTCGCGAAGGCGTTCGCTCCGATCGCCGCCGAGCACAACATGACCTGGAAAGTGTCGCTGTCGTCCCGCAAGCCCCGCATGGCGATTTTTGTGTCGCGCTACGAGCATTGTCTGGCCGACCTGCTGCACCGCTGGCGCATCGGCGAGCTCGACTGCGAGATTCCGCTGATCATTTCGAACCATGAGGATTGCCGGCGCCTGGCCGAGTTCAACGGCATCCCCTTTCACGTCATTCCCGTCAGCCGCGATAACAAGGCCGAGGCCGAGGCGCAGGCATGGCATCTGATGGACGAGGCGGGGATCGACCTGATCGTGCTGGCCCGCTACATGCAGGTGCTTTCCCGCGACTTCGTGACGCGTTATCCGTCGCGCATCATCAATATCCATCACAGTTTCCTTCCCGCTTTCGATGGCGCCAAACCGTATCACCGGGCTTTCGCTCGCGGCGTGAAACTGATCGGTGCGACCAGTCATTACGTGACCGAAGTGCTGGATGACGGTCCGATCATCGAGCAGGAAGTCACACGCATTTCACATCGTGACGATGTGGAGGATCTGATCCAGAAGGGGAGGGATCTGGAAAAAGTCGTGCTGTCGCGCGCCGTACGCTGGCATCTGGATGACCGCATTCTTTCATACAGCAACAAAACGGTGATATTCGATTGAACCCCCTGGCTGCTTTCATCGATGATGTGATCGACTTGGCGAGATTCCGTGTCGCCATGCTCGAGCGTTACCAGTATCCATTCTGGGTGCAGGCTCTGGTGGCATCGGCACTCGGAATCGTGAGCGCGGCCTCCGCTCCGCAGATCGGTCGCCATTACGGCTTGTTCGTTGTCGTGTTCGCCCTGTTCACCTGGCTGTCGGTATGGCTGATGTCCAGGCTTCTTGGCGTGTGGACCCGACTTTGCGGACAGCCGGTGTCACTGCCCCTCACCGGTCTGTTGCTGGGGGCCAATGCGCTCTCGTTCCTGTCACCGCTGACCAGCTGGTTGCCTCAGGATGTGGCCGTCGGATTGCTCATGGTCATGCTGCTCTACCAGATCTGCCTCATCGTCAATGCCATCGCGGTGGTTTCCGGTCTGTCCCGTATCGTGACGCTGCTGGGCTTTGTTCTGGCCACTCCACTGCTCATGCTCCTGATGCTGGGGCCGACGGTGCTCGGCATTCTGGCGCTGGGCTGGTTCTACGGCTTCATTCCGCTTTCCGGCGATATCGCGCAATTTCTGCCCGCCGGCAGGTAATATCCGTCGCCGGATAGCAAACATGGCGGGGAGTGCCCGCCATGTTTTTTGAAGCCGGAGTGGGCGGAGGTTATTACACGTCGACCTTGGCGATGTAACGGGCGAGTCCCAGCATGCCCCTGACCGCGTCGCCCTTGGGGGATTCCTCGGTGCGGAGTCTGGCATAGCGGCGCAGGATGGTCTTGGCCTCGGTGGAGAGTTCGACTTCGGACTCCGGAGAGGAGACGAGGGCGATGCGCTCTATGTGTCCTTGCGGCCTGGCCTGGCCCTGGGCGATCGCCAGATACACCTTGTGCGAGTTCATCGGGGACAGGTGATCGAAAAGATACAGCATCGAATTGATGCGCAGTCCCGTTTCCTCCCTCAGCTTGCGGATCAGCGTCTGCGAACGCAGCTCACCCTTGATGGCCCGGCCACCCGGGAGGTGGTAGCGGCCCCCATGGATGGCCGTCACCAGAACGCCGTCGGGCATCTCGATGATCGCTGTCGCACGCCGGGCGAGGTTGGGGTTCGGGTCGGGACGTTCCCGCCCTTCAGGATGTTGTCTCATGGGAATCGGATCGTTTATTCTGTGAACCAGGAAACCCCGGGTCTCTTGTTCGGACCCGGTGGTAGCAATATTGTAATGGAACATACTGGCATTCGCACGATGAACAGACCCTTTTTTAAAGAGAAAGTTTCGTGCGCAACTGTGCCCCCAATGAGATGGTTAACAACCGAAGGTGGCCGGCCCCGGCCCGGGGGCCTACCAGACGCCGCGTTCCAGTTTCGCGCGCAAGGCCGGGTAATGTCCGGCAAGGAACACCGGGTGGGGTTTTCCCGAGGCGCGCTGGATCTCGAAATCCTTCTGCGCGAGCCGCACGTAACGGCCCAGCAGCAAAATGGCCATCAGATTGATCAGCGCCATGGCCCCCATGGCCAGATCCGCCATATCCCATACCAGGGCGAGGCTCCCCACCGAGCCGAACATGACCATGCCCAGCACCATCAGGCGGAACAGGCGCAGGGTTGTCTTGTTCCGCGTCAGGTATTCGACATTGCCTTCCGCATAGGCGTAATTGCCGAGAATCGATGAAAAGGCGAACAGGAAAATCGCGATGGTCACGACCGCGTTGCCCGGCTGGCCAAACTGCGTTTCGACGGCCTTTTGCGTCAACTGGATGCCGTTCAGTCCGGACTCATGGGCTCCGGTGAGCAGAATGATGGCGGCGGTCGCGGTGCAGAGAATCATGGTATCGACAAAGACGCCGAGCATCTGGATCAGTCCCTGGCTGACCGGGTGGCGGGCGTGGGCTGTCGCCGCGGCATTGGGCGCGGAGCCCATGCCGGCCTCGTTGGAAAACAACCCCCGCTTGATGCCCATCATCATGGCCTGATTCACGGCGTGCCCGGCCACGCCCCCCGCTACCTGGCCGATGCCGAACGCGTGGGTGACGATAAGACGCAACAGATCGGGCAGCGCCGCGCTGTTCATGACGACGATAACCAGAGCCATACCAAGATAGATGAACGCCATGAACGGGACCAGCCATTGAGCCAGTCTGGCGATCGCGCGAATGCCTCCGAAAATCACCGGGGCCGTCGCCAGCACCAGGGCGATCCCCACCAGGCGCGCATCCCAGCCCCAGGCACCGGCCGCGGCGGCGGAGATCGAATTGGCCTGAACCGCATTGAAAACGAGGCCGAAGGCAAGGATCAGCAGAGCGGCGAACACGCCGCCAAGATGTTTCTGACCCAGACCCTGCTTGATGTAATACGCCGGTCCGCCGCGATAGCTGCCGTCCCTGTGACTGACCTTGAACAGCTGTGCCAGCGTCGACTCGGCGAAGGCGCTGCCCATTCCGATAAAGGCGGTGATCCACATCCAGAACACGGCGCCCGGTCCGCCGGCGGCGATGGCGATCGCGACACCCGCCATATTGCCGGTGCCGACCCGGCTTGCCAGACCTGTTGCGAATGCCTGAAAAGGCGTGATGGTGTTCTTCCCCTTGTCGCGCTCGGCGAACATTTCCCGGACGGCCTGCCCAAGCAATCTCAGTTGGATAACCCGGGTGCGCAGAGTGAAGAAAACACCAGTTGCGATCAGCAAATAGATGAGGATGTGGCCCCAGAGAACCGAGTTGCCCTGGATGATGAGTGCGTGCAGATACTGCATGAATGTCCTTTTCCGTCGGTTTTGAGGGAAGTTTTCGGGGATAGGGGGAATGATCCGTGTTCCCGATGGACATTGCGGATGTGTGATGGTTCTGCTTTTGTTTTTTTTTGCGGAAAACCCGTACGAAATGGCGGGAGACGGGACGGAAGCCGCCCCCGTCCGGTATTACTCGCCGTCGTCCAGGGACTGACGCAGCGATTCGAAGAACGAGTGGATCCGCCCGATCGAATCGGACAGGGCGGCGAGCCACTCTTCGCGGCGGGCCGGGTCGTCTCCGATGAACGGCCGCATTTCCGGATCGGGATGGTGTTCGAACGCCAGCGCCATGATCGGGGCCAGCGCGTCGGCGTGATCGGTATCGTCGAAAAGCAGTCCCCAGTCGTCGTTGAAAAGCGCCATGCCTTCCATGAAACCTTGCGCCCACTCGTTGCCGGCATGGTCGCCGTCGTCAAGCCAGGGCAAAACCGGCTCCGCGCTTTTGAGCGTGTGGGCGATATCCAGCCAATGCCCCATCAGGAGACTGACGAATCGTTCCAGGGATTTGACGGAAGGAAAGGCGTCTTCGTCATCGAATGCCTCGCCGAGAATGGCCGGCAGACAATCCTGCGGTTTGAGCGGCTCGGGACCGGCGAGCAGTGCCGTGAAAAAACCGTCCAGCCGCTCCAGATTCATGGCGCCTTGCGCCTGAAAGCGTGCCAGGGTATCGCTCAGTGTCTGGTAGTCTTTGTCGGAAAGCGGAGTGTGGCTCATGATGGCTGGCCGTCGGATAAAAGCGCCATTATCCGCCAAATCCGGCAAGGGCAGGCATCACTTTTTCCTGAAAGCGCAAAATCCGGGGCGCGGACCGATTTTCGGATGATTGCGGCAGGTATCCGGCCGTTTGTCGTAGATCGTGCAGCGCCGGCTGCCCGGATCGAGGTAGCGGCACTCGCCATTGGCACGCCGTGTCAGGGTGAACAGGCAACGCTTGTGGTTGAAATGCTCGATGATGCCCTGGCGGGCCAAGCGTTTCGCCAGGCGACGAGGCTCCTCTTCCAGGTCGAAGGGGTCAAGGACGCCCATGCGTACGAGGTCCGGCAAGCGGACCTCGACAGGCAGGCTGCAGCAGCTGGCCGCGCAGCTGTCACATAAAAAACTCTTGAAACGGACCCAGGTTTCGGTCCGGTCGATATCGGCGCTCATGGCAAGGCAGGGTGTCTACGGTGGAGGTGCGACTCTACCACGATGCGCCGGTTTCGTGCGGCGTCACCCCTCCTGACGCGCCGGTTTTCCGGCGAAAAGCGCCGGGTAGCCGGCCGGGTCGAAACGTCTTGCCATGAACAGCATGAGCACGGTGACGGCGGCGAGCATCAGCCAGGCGCCGGCGAACCCCCGCGTCGTGTCGCGGATGATACCGGCGGCAAGGGGCGAGAGCGAGGCGAGTGTGTAACCTGCGCCCTGGACGAACGCCGCGAGCCGCCCGGCGTGCGCCGGATCCGGCAGGTGGTCGAGCGTGACGATCAGCGTCAGCGGGAAGATCCCGCCAATGCCGAAGCCGAGCAGCACGATCCACAAATACGCCAGAGCGCCTTGCGTCAGAATCAGCCCGGCGAAGCCGACGATCACGCCGACCAGCGCCGCCAATACCACAGGACGGCGATCCGGCGAACGGGAAGCCAGCGCTGGCAGGACCAGGCCCGACACCACTTCGGCCCCGGTGAGTAATGCCAGCATCAACCCGGCATGCGTTTTGCCGTAGCCCAACTCAACGAAATAGGGCGGGAGCCAGGCCAGTACGCAGGTATAGGAGGCGGTACCCAGACCGAAGAAAACGCCGAGACTCCAGGCGCGCGGATGCCGCGCCATGCCCGTGTCGCGAATGGGGGTGGCGACGACGGGACGGTTGCCGACCTCATCGCGGATCATGAACCATGCGGCCAGTCCCAGCGCCGCAAGGGCGGACCAGGACGCCAGCGCGCCTTGCCAACTGCCGGCGAGGCGTTCCGCGGCGGGCGAGAGGGCGGCGGCCAGCGCCGCACCGCTCATGATGGCCGTCACATAAAGCCCCATCGGCAAGGCCACTTTCTCGGGAAAATGGCGTTTGACGATCCCCGGCAGCACGGCTTGAACGACCGCGATGCCGGCTCCCGCCGAAATGGCGGTGAGAATGAGCGGCAACGGGCCGCCGGCCCATAGCCGGGCGAGGTTGGAGACACCGATCAGGGTCAGCGACGCGGCAACGGTGCGGTGTTCTCCGTAGCGCGCGGCGAGGCGGGAACCCGTGTTCATCGCCAGGCCCATCGCCAGCACGGGCAGCAGGGTCAGGAGCGAGAGCAGGCTGTAGCTCAGGGGAATGGTGTGCCGGATCGAGTCAAGCAACGGCCCGATGGCCGCCATGGCGGGACGCAGGTTGAGGCCGGCAAGAATCAGGGCGAGGGCCAGCTTCACTGAGCGGGCGCGCGACGGCGGGGGGGAGTGGCTCATGGTGTGGTCCAGAAACGTATGGATCTCCATTGGAGCCAAACGGGAAATTCACATCAAATTGAATATTTAAAATGAGTATTTGTAAATATTAATGGGATAAACGCTCCCGCCGGCATTCCGGCCGGGAGCGTCTGCATCGGTCGTTACGCGCCGGATCCGTCCGATTCGCGGCCTTCGCGATCCGCGGTGCGCTTGTCGTAGTAGTCCTTGTTGGCCAGATAGTGCTGGTAACGGGCCTCCTTCTTGGCGGCGCTTTCGGCCAACTGCCGGGCTTTCTCCTCGGCGTCGGCTTTCTTCTTCGCTTCCTTGGCCGCTTTTGATGCCTGGCGGCGCGCCTCTTCGGCGGCCTCGATCGCGGCCATTTCCTCGCGGCTCTTGGCCGGGCCGGTTTTCTCGAACCAGGCGACGGACTCCACGTGGGCGGTGTGCGGGAACATATTGATGATGCCCGCGGACTTGAGGGTGTAGCCCTTCAGGTGCACCAGGATGCCGGCATCTCGGGCCAGCGTGGCCGGATTGCAGGAGACGTAGACGATCCGCTTGGGGGCGGTGTCGTCGGTGATCGCCTTCAGAAGCTGCACGGCGCCATCGCGCGGGGGGTCGACGAGCATCTTGTCGAAGCGGCCAAGAGCGGCGAACGATTCCTCCGTGACCTCGAAGAGGTTGGCCATCTCGTAGCTGACGCGATCCTCAAGACCGTTGTGCGTAGCGTTCTCGACCGCGCGTCGCACCAGCGCCTCGCTGCCTTCCATGCCGTGCACGGTGGCGCCGCTGCGGGCGATCGGCAACGTGAAGTTGCCGATGCCGCAGAACATGTCGGCGATGCGCTCGCCCGGCTGCGGATCGAGCAGTTTGAGCGCCCGCGCGACCATGACCGCGTTGATGCGCGGATTGACCTGGGTGAATTCGGTCGGATAGTAGGGCATCTCGACGGCGAACTCCGGGATGGTGTAGGTCAGGCGCGGCGCATCCATGGGATAGATCGGATAACAGGAGTCCGGGCCGTGCGGCTGCAGCCAGATCTGCAGGGGCCGGCCGGGCCGGCCGTGGCGATCCGAGAAGGCCTTGAGCAATGCTTCGTCACCGCTCGTGATGGCGTCCATGTTGCGGAATACCAGTACATCGACCTTTTCACCGACCGCGAGTTCGACCTGCGGCATGCGCTCCTTGATCGACAGCCGGACGATCAGCTCGCGCAGCGGCAGGATCATGTCGGAAATGTGCGGCGGCAGAATGTGGCATTCGCTCATTTCGGCGATATAGCTGGAGCGCTTTTCGTGGAAACCGACCAGCACGCCGCCTTTCTTTTCCACAAAACGTGCCGACAGGCGCGCCCGGTGGCGGTAGCCCCAGGCCGGCCCCGCGATGGGCGGCAGCATCTGTTCGGCGCGCACCTTGCCGATGTGCTTGAGATTGTCTTCCAGCACGCGCTGCTTGATGGCGACCTGGCCGGTGAATTCCACATGCTGCATTGAACAGCCGCCGCACACGTCGAAATGGGGGCAACGGGGTTTGGCGCGCAGGAAACTCTCCCGCAGCACCATGGTCGTATCCGCTTGCTCGTAGGTGGGCTTTTTGCGGTAAGCCCTGTATAGTACTTTTTCGTAGGGCAGGGCGCCGTCGATGAAAAGGGTCTTGCCCTCGACGCGCGCGACCCCGCGGCCCTCGTGGTCCAGAGACTCCACCAGGGCAATCGTTTGGGACGAATTCATGTTTTCTCGTCAAATCAACCACTAAAGATGGGATTTTCTCAAAAAGCGGCGTATTGCGCAGAGGTTTTTTGTTGCCACCCGGAATTATGAAGTCAAAACACGCGTTCCTGGCCGGAGTCGGCCTTGTCTGTCTGTCCATCGCCGCGCGAGCCGGTGGTACTATTCCCATGCCCGATGTGACCGTCAATGATGCAGGGCGGCATGTCGTCATCAATCTGCCGCAAACCCGGCTTTTCCTTTTCGACAAGGGACAACTGGTCAGGACATTTCCCGTCGCCGTCGGCAAGATGCTGACGCGCACGCCCACCGGCTCGTTCGAAGTGACTGGTATCTATCGCGATCCGGCGTGGCACGTGCCGCGCTCCATCCAGGAAGAGATGCGCGCGCGCGGCAAGCCGGTTCAGACCGTCGTGCCTCCCGGCGCCGACAATCCGCTGGGACGGATGTTCATCCGCTTCGGGGAACCGGGGCTCGGACTTGGCATCCATGGCACCAATGCGCCGGGCAGCGTGCCCGGATTCCGCAGCCACGGATGCGTGCGGATGAAAAACGAGGATGTGCTGGCGTTGGGCGGCATCGTTTCGCCCGGCACCGAGGTGACCGTGACCTATCAGACCGTTCTGCTCAACACCGACGGCAACGGCGATTTGTGGTTGACGGTCTACCACAATCTTTATCAGCACGACGACGTGTCGATGCGCCTGCTTGCCGATACCCTGCTGGCCTGGCAGAAGGATAATGGCCGCACGTTGTACGGCAAACGGGTCGATGACGCGTTGCGCGAGCGCTCCGGTCGTCCCGTTTGCCTCAGTTGCGCGCAACCCCGCCCCGCGAAAACCGATGCGAACTGGGCCGCACTGCGCTGGCTTTCCACGCCGTCGCGCGAGGAAGGGCCCGCGACGGTCACGGCGCCGATTCCCGGCGAGCGCGGCAGCGCGCGCCAGAGTCTCGCCCCGCAACGCCTGTCGCGCAGCTGACGCTCAGCTTCTCCTGGCGAGCTCCGCGACCCTGAGAAGGGCGCGCTGGTAGGCGTCCGTCCAGGGGTAGCAGCCGGACAGGCGCAGGCAGTTGCGGTAACGGCCGCGCGCCGAATACATGACTCCCGGCACGACCGTGATGCGTTCGGCGAGCAGAATTCGGAACATCTCCAGCGTATCCGCGCCACCAGGCAGCTCCACCCACAGCAGGCACCCGCCCGATGGCGCCGTCGCTCCGGTTCCTCCCGGAAAATGTGTGGCGACGAACCCTCTGAGGCGGTCGATCTGTTCCTTGTAGTGACGTCTGAGCAGACGCAGATGATGGTCGTACCCACCCGTTTCCAGGTAGTCCGCCAGCGTTTCCTCCAGCAGCCGCGGTTGCGCGAGGGAGCTGGCGAACTTCAGCCGCATGACGTCGCTGCGGTAACGGCCGGCGGCCAGCCAGCCGATCCGGAATCCCGGGGCCAGTGTTTTGCTGTAGCTGGAGCACAGCAGCACCCAGCCGTCGGTATCGAAGGCCTTGACCGCGTCGGGGGGCGATGCGCCATAAAACAGATCGGCGTGCGGCGCGTCCTCGATCAACGGAATCCGGTAGTCGTTGACCAGCCGGGCCAGACGTTTTTTGGCATCCAGGGGCATGGTGCTGCCCAGCGGGTTGTGTACGGTCGGCATCGCGACGATGGCGTTGAGGCGTTTTTCGGAAAGCAGCATCTCCAGCGCGTCCAGCGACATGCCGGTATCCGGATGTGTCGGGATTTCGATGGTTGAAAGGCCAAGGCTTTTGAACAGGGGCAGCAGCGCGAAATAGGTCGGCGATTCGAGTCCGACAGTGTCCCCGTGCTTGCACACCGCGCGCAGCGCCAGCTGCAGCGCTTCCGTGCAACCGTTGGTGATCAGGATATCGTCGGCGGACAGCACGCACCCCCAACTGACCGTGCGTTGCGCAATCTGTCGCCGAAGCCGTTCAGAACCGGGTGGGAAAGGGTAGTCGGTGGCGAGTTCGGGGTGCTGCCGGACCAGCCGGTTGAGGGTGTGCTTGAAGCGTGTTGTCGGGTAAAAGTCGCTGCCGCGGGGGCTGGCCAGCGACAGGTCGATGTACCCCTCCATGGCCTGGGCTGTCATCACCGCTTCGATGGTGTCGACCACCTCGCCGGAAGGGCTCGCCACACTCTGCCTCCTCATGCGTGGCAACGGCAGCGCCGCCGCGGGTTTTTTGACGTAAAAGCCCGACTGGGGGCGGGCTTCGATATAGCCGCGGTCCTCGAGCGCCCGGTAGGCCATCAGGATGGTGGACGGACTGACCTTGTGCATCTTGCAGGCCTTGCGCACCGAAGGCATGCGCTCTCCTTCGACGATCACGCCGTTTTGGATCAGCGTGATCCACTCCTGGATCAGTTGCTGGTACAGCGGTTCACCTGTCATGGCCGGATCTCTCCTGTCGGGTGCGATACAATTTTCGTCCATTTGTACCATAACAGTTTTACAATAACCAAACTGTTATGGTCTCAATTGATATTTTTTGCGTCTGTTATGGACCGGGCGGGGCCGTTAAAATGCCCCCCATCAATGTTTTCTCAAGGATGGACCGATGAATTTCCTGGCGCTGATCATGTATCTGGTCATCATGGGCATCACGCCCGGCCCGAACAATCTCGTGCTGGCTTCCTCGGGTGTCAACTTCGGCTTTTCTCGTACCGTTCCCGCGCTGATGGGCATGGCGCTGGGGCTGGGTGTGCAGGTCGGCGCCATTACCCTGCTGCTGGGCAGCCTGGTCGCCTGGATCACCGCCATCCAGATCTGGCTGGCGCTGGCCGGCTGTCTTTATCTTTTGTGGCTGGCCTGGGGCATGGCGCATGCCGGTCGGCCCGGAGAGGCGAGAGCCGCGCGGCCCATCGGTTTTGTCGGAGGGGTACTGTTCAACTGGCTCAATCCCAAGGTGTGGCTGATGGGATTCAATATCACCATGGTGTTCCTGCCGTCCGGCATGGATCCCTGGCGCGCCGCGCTGCTGTTTTCCGTGGCGACGTTCGCCACCTCATTGCCGTGCATCGCGGTCTGGGCCGGCGGTGGCGTGGTGATCGCCCGCTTCCTGCACAGCCCGTTGCGTCTGCGCGCGTTCAATTGCACGATGGCGGCGATGCTGACGGCGACCGCGGTATGGCTCTTGGTGCAAATGCTGCCGGCCGATTCCTTCGCGGCGATCCAGGGCATGGTGTGATATCGCTTCGAGACCGATTTGCGGGCGTTCCGGCCGGCGACTACAATAAGCCTCCCTAGCATTGGCTTTCTATACCCTACCGATCATGATCCGTACCCGATTCGCCCCGAGCCCCACCGGCTTCCTGCACATTGGCGGTGTGCGCACCGCACTGTTTTCCTGGGCCTACGCCCGCAAGAACAACGGCACCTTCGTGCTGCGCATCGAAGACACGGATCTTGAACGTTCCACGCCCGAATCGGTCAAGGCCATTCTGGACGGCATGAACTGGGTGGGGCTTGCCCACGATGAAGGTCCGTTCTACCAGACCCGGCGCTTCGACCGTTACAAGGAAGTGATCGCTACCCTGCTGGATAGTGGGCATGCCTACTACTGTTACAGCTCCAAGGAGGAGCTGGACGCCATGCGAGCCGAGCAGGAGGCGCGTGGCGAGAAACCGCGCTACGACCGCCGCTGGCGTCCCGAGCCGGGCAAGACCCTGCCCGCCGTGCCGGAGGGCGTGACCCCCGTGGTGCGTTTCCGCACCCCGCTTGACGGAACCGTGGCGTGGGACGACGCGGTCAAGGGCCGCATCGAGATCCGCAACGAAGAACTCGATGACCTGATCATCGCCCGCGGCGACGGCAGCCCGACCTACAATTTCTGCGTGGTGGTCGACGACTGGGACATGCGCATCACCCACGTGATCCGCGGCGATGACCACGTGAACAACACGCCACGCCAGATCAACATCCTGAAGGCGCTGGGCGCGCCGCTGCCGGTGTACGGTCACCTGCCGATGATCCTCAACGCCGACGGCCAGAAAATGTCCAAGCGCCGCGACGCGGTGAGCGTGGTCGACTACGCCGATCAAGGCATTCTTCCCGAGGCCCTGCTCAATTACCTCGCGCGTCTTGGCTGGGGGCATGGCGACGACGAGTTCTTCGACATGACGCAGTTCGTCGAATGGTTCGAGCTGTCTGATGTGAGTCCGTCCCCGTCGCGCTTTAACCGCGAAAAACTCCTCTGGCTCAATGCGCTGCACATCAAGGCGGCCGATCCGGCGCGTCTTGCCGGCCTGATCTCCCCGCGTCTTGCCGCGGCCGGTATCGATCCGTCGTCCGGTCCGGCCCTGTCTGATGTCGTCACGCTGCTGCGCGACCGGGTCCAGGATCTGAACGCGCTGGCGGATGAGGCCGACTATTTTTACCGCAAGCGCCAACCGTCCGCCGAGGATGTGGCCAAGCACCTGCCCGACGGCGCGAAAGAACGCATGGAGCGTTTCGCCGCGCAACTGGCCGCGCTCGATGACTGGAGCGCGGAGGCGATCCATGGGCTGTTCAAGCCGTTCTGCGCGGAAGAAGGCGTCAAGATGGGACAACTTGGCATGCCGTTGCGCGTGCTGGTGTGCGGCACGACCCAGACTCCGTCGGTGGATGCCGTGCTGGCCTTGATCGGCAAGGATGAAGTGCTGCGTCGTCTTCACGCGGCGTGATGGTGGTCCGGCCCGGCGACGGGCCGGTGATGCCATGGGCCTGGCGAGAAAACGCTTGGCCTTCTCTTCATAATCGGCAATACTTTTTCTATTCAGCGACAAAGATGATTTACATTTGTCGGGGATAACGAGAACACAAAGTGCCGTTGAACGAGGAGAAGCCCAATGAAAACCCTGACATCGAAGCGCAATCCTGCCAAAGTGCTGCTGTGGAGCGGCTTGCTCGTGGGCATTGCGATTTTTCTGCTGACGCCGTCGGCGCACGCCGCCGCCTTCATGCTCTGACATACCGTCGCCGCGCCTTGCCGGGGAGCCGGTCCGCCGGTTCCCCACGAACCGTACCGGGCTCCCTTCGCGCTTCACCCCATATCCGGTCTCTTTCCGACGGCGTGGCTCAATGTGCTTCGCTTCTCTCCCTCTCGATCACGGCGTCCATCTCTGCGCTTCCGCTCCGTCGCCCGAGCCTTTCCGTGTGAGCGTGATGCCGGGGCCGGTGAGGCGCTTCCGGCTGGCGGACCAAACCATGGCGACCAAGACCCGGTCCGGTCGCCAACGCGCCACAGGCATGGGGCATGGTACCCGCTGTCCTGAAGACGGTTGAATCCGGAGTGGCGGTCAATTGAGTGATAGTGAATTTCCATAAAGTTTTCAGGGTATCTGTCGATAATGGGTTGACGCTTTGCATTGATGGTTCATAACATCATCAGTAACTTGCTTTGGTACCTACTATGAAGACACTTCGTCCCCTTCGTCTGGCGTTGCCTGGCGTGTTCCTTGTCCTGACCGCGTGCGCCACGGCCCAGGCTCCGTCCGAAAAGACCGCGCCCGTGGTTCGAACTCCGCAAGCCCGGCCGGCCGAGGACGGCATGACCGGTGTCGGATTTGTCGGGCCGGGCATCGAAGCCGAAGCGCCCAGGACGGTGGTCAAGGAAGTGAATCCCTACCAGCCCGTGACCATTCGCGTGACCGGCAGCGGCACCGCGCCGTACTCCAAGGCGCTGACGCCCTCGCAACGCAAGCTGTTGTCGCTCAGGGCCGCCCGCCTGGATGCCTTCCGCGCCATTGCCGAACAAGTGCAGGGCATGAAATTGATCGGCAACAGTACGGTGGCCAACATGATCGCGACCAGCGACGGTTTTCGCACTTATGTGGACGCCTATCTGCGCGGTGTGAACATCGTATCCAATGCCATGCAGCCGGACGGCACCAGCGAAGCCGTGGCCGAGATCGTGCTGGACAAGACGTTCTATCAGGAATTCCGGCGCGCTCTGGAAAAAACCGGCAGCGTCATGAAAGCGGCGCAGGAGTCGCCGGCAAATGGCAGCGAGCAGCGCGAAAATGCCGCGCCGCCGCGCTATAGCAGCAATTACTACGTTTCCCAATGATGAACTGGACTGTTGTGTTGCGCCGGATTGCCGCCCTGGGGGCGGCTTTTGTTTTGGTTTCGGGGCTGGTGCGCGCCCAAAGCATTACCGCCCGGGGAGCGGCGCCCCTTGATGCCGGCCGTTCGGCCGCGCGCGAGTTGGCGATTCAGGATGCCGTCAACCAGGCCGCGCTGAGTGTCGGCGCCCGGGTCGAATCGGCCGAGATGCTGGAGGGGGGGCGCTACCGGGAAACCGGCAGCCTGACCGCCTCGCCGCTGGGCGGCAAGGTGAAGGTGCTCAGCGAATACGCCGAGGGGGGCCTCTACCACGTCAAGATTGCCATCGATACGCCCGACAGAGCGGCCGAACCCGCGCGCTCGGCCAGTACCGATCCGTCCTGCGCCGCGCCGGGCGGGCGGTCACTGCGCAAGAAACTGGTGACGACCTGGTTCGCTGTCCGGGATCCGGCCGATGCCTCCGATCTGACCGGGCTGAGTACGCGCCTGCCCTCCGTGCTGGCCGAGCGCCTTGGCGCCCGTCCCGCGTTGTCGGTGACCGATGCGGGGGGGATCGGCGTATTGCCGGACGCCCGCATGAGCGACCCGCGGGCCGGCTCGGACAATGTCCGTCTGATCGGCGCGAAAGAAGGCGCCCAGTTTGTCGTGGCCGGTCGTGTCGTTTCCACGTCCGTGACGTCCCGGTTTTTGCGGCCTACGCTGTTCGAATCCCATAACACCAGCCAGCAGGGCGTTTATTACGACGGTCCGCTATCAGGAATACTCGGCGGCGCGGTGAAATACGTGCCTACCGAGCGTCAATTCGATGCCGAAATCTGGTTGTATGACGCGCTGACCGGCGCCGTTTTGCTCAACGACCGGATTTCGACTCTGGCCCGCGGCGGTTCCGTGGTGCCCGCCAATCCGGTGCCGTTCGGTTCGGCCGCGTTCTGGCGAACCGATTATGGCCAGGCGATCGACGGTTTGCTCGACAAGGCGGTGGCAAAACTCGATGCCACACTGTCATGCATTCCGTTTTCCGCGAAGGTGGTGGAAGTCGACGACACCGGCAAAAGCTATATTTCCGCCGGAGGACTCGATGGTCTGAAAGTCGGCGACAAGCTGCTTTTGTACCGGCAACAGTCCCGTGCCGCCGGAAACAATCCCGAGCTTGGCATTGCCGAAACCCTGGTGGGAACGGTCTCTCTCGTGCAGATCCAGCCCCGGCTCTCGATCGCCGTCGCCGAGGGCGGGGGCAAAGCGGCGCAGGCCGGCGATATCGTTCGCTATCAACCCAAACGCTGATTTTCCTTTGCCGGTTTCCCTGTGTCCGGCCGTCAGTTCCGAGCTGTCCGGCCGGACAGTCACCTTGCTTTCCTCCTTGCCATTCCTTGCCTGTAAGTCATAACACTCAAAAGGCGGGCTTGGTGACATTCTTCTTTACTCCTGCCATTCCTTCATCCTGAATCCCGACGCCCGCGCCTTCCTGCGAAAGGTTCTACCATGCTGTTTTTCACGTTGCGCGGGCGAAGGTCCCCGTTGTTTTTCCTGCTTGTTTTCCTGGTGTCCGCACGGCTGTCGGCGTGCGAGCCCCCCTCGCCGGTGACCGAGGCGTTGCTGCGCGACTATCCCACGGAAATCGCCAGTGTCACTACGTTCCGGACCACGGGGCTGAGCCGTCAGGAGGCCGACGACTTTCTCAAGAGTGCTGCGGGGAGTCGGCTGCTGGACGCGCTGGGCAAGGCGGATCCCGGTGCCGCCGCCGATACGCTTTACGCCCGCGCCCTTGATCTCGTGCTGTCGGGCAGCGATGCGCCGCGCCTGATTTCTCCCGCGGAATCCTTGGTCAAGCTTGTTCCCCACGGGCAGTCGGTCAGTGCTTACAGCGCGTATTTCACGACAATGGACGAAGTGGAGCGCATCGACGGGGAAGGGCGGTGCTTTGCCGATGCTTTCGCCGTGCCCGTGCGCAGCGAGGCGGCGCGCTATGATCTCTATGCGATCGAACCTCGGTCCGCGGACGCGCTGATGTTCGCAAGCACGATCGCGCCGGCCCGGGAGCTCGATGGCAAGGTGATCCGGCGTGGAGGCGCCATGCAATACCTGGTGCCCAATCGCAAGGACTGGAGCGAACCGCGAAAACTCCGGGAGCTGGCGCAATGACCGCTTATGATCCTGCCCGCGTGAAGGCCGCCGCCTCCGCGTTGCGGGCGGTGATGGCGCGCCATGCCGGAGCCGATGCTCAGGCACGGGCCCTGTCGGAGGCGCTCGCGCCTTTTTTGGCGCAGGCCATCTCGGGAACGGCCGGACCGATAGAATGGTCCGCGATTCCTGGCGCCACCTTGTTCAGCGAAGGCGGACTGGGACGCTATCCCGATCTTGAGGCCGCCTATGCCAGTTTTCGCATCGAAGTGTCGGGCGGGAGCAGTCCGGTTCTGGAGCGCTTGAGAAAAAAGCGGGGCGGCCATGACTGAATGACCGGTCCCGTGTGTCTTTCAGTGCCGGGGGGCGTCAAGGATGGGTATGCCCTGCCCGCCGCGGCGTTCGCGCCGGTCGAAGAAATGCCCCATCAGGCTCAACAGCGGCCGGCGCCGGTTGCGCAAGGAGAAGACGACCTCGCTGAGCGTTTCCGGGGAACTTCCCGTGCGTGCCGCGGCAAGCGCGGCGCTGGCCTGCGGCAGCCGGTACCATGGTAGCCAGGGGAAGAGGTGGTGGGCGATATGCAGATTGAAGTTGAGGATCACGAAACGCGACCACAGCGGCACCGTGGCGCAATCGTGGGATACGCCGTCCTGCTCCCAGAGCGACAATCCTTCATGGTCCTCGGCGAGTATCGGAGCTTCGGCGTGATGCGGCAGGTTCAGCATTTCCACCATGGCGAGCAGGAACACCCAGACCGGCAAGTAGAAGCCGGCGAGTGTGCCCAGCGCCTCGTGGCGCCAGGCGATGACGAAAACGGTGGCGTAGCCTGCCAGGTAGACACAGGCGAAGAGCAGTTGCTTGCGGTTACGAATCGACCGGTCTCCCGCCGCGCGCGCCCTGAACGGGGCGAGCCAATGGCCGAGGAAGTGGTTGGCGGCGATCATGGGGATCCAGTATTTCCACATTCTTTCCAGACGGTGGGCTTCCTTTTCTGTCATGACGGCGAATTTGGCGATCATCGCGCGGTTTTCCGGATCATGGACCGGGTGGGCGGTCCAGGCATGGTGCGCCAGATGATTCTGTTTGCGCACCAGATAGGGCAGGCCGATGAACCAGGCGGCTCCGTGCCCGACCACATCGTTGAGAAACCGGCTGGCCGCCACGGTGTTGTGGGTGGCTTCGTGCATGATCAGGTACAGCTGCACGAGAGCGAAGCCGGCCACCAGCCAGGCCGCCAGGTTCGACAGCAGCGCGTCGGCGTTCCACAACGTCCAGGCGGCGCCCATCAGCGCGATATCGGCCAGCCACACCAGCACTGTCCAGGGTTTTTTTTCCTGACCGGGAAATGCTTTGCGAATTGCCAGCCATTGGTCTTTTGTCATTGCTCGGATCCTCCCCGTGTATTGGATAGCCCGCTGGCGGCGAGCCTTGGCGAAACGTCAAACCAGCCTGGCCGCGAGTTGTGCGAATGCCTGGTCCATCGTGGCGATTTCTTCCTCGAAACCATTGGCCTGAGGCGAGTCGTCGAACCGGCGACGGACAAGCATCAGCGCATCGAAGCGCGCGCCTTCCCGCCAGTACCATGCCGGCAGGTACGCGGTAATGGCGAAGCCCATGGCCAGCATGCGGCGGGTCAACTGATGTTTGTCTGCCAGAATCCGCGCGCAGACATAGTCGGCCTTCCCATGCGTGGCAAGAAACCGTTCGAGGTCGTCGGCCAGGCCGTTTTCTTTCGGGGCCGCCCCCGTGTAGCCGCCCAGCGTCAATGCTCCGATCCGCGCATCGAAGGTGTAGCGGAAACCATCCGTTTCCTGTTCGTGTTCTGTGCCGACCAGGCAGTCCTCGGGATAGGGGCCGGGCCGTATCGCCAGGCCAAGAGGCGCATAGACGGCGTCGCGCAGGAAGTCCCAGTGAAGCATCGCGCGTTGCGCGGGCGTGACATGGATGAACCGGCCGGCGGCCGGCGGATGCACGGCGGTCATGTGGTATTCGCGAACACCGTCCACGGTATTGGGCCCCCCATCGTGGCCGACCAGCACCGAATCGATCAGTTTGCGCATGGCGTGAAGGGCGACGGGGTGGCGCATGGAAAAATACCCCAGCTCCGCGGGATCCTGCGGCATGCAGTCAAGGCAATGGCGGGCAAGGCGCGTGACGATGCCAAGGTGGCGCAATTCCGGCAGTACCACGCCAAAGCACGCTTCGCGCGAGCGATTCCAGGCATGCCGGGCCAGGCAGGCGCAGGCGCCGATTCCCTCCGGCGTGTCGAGGACGAACCAGCGATGACTGCCGTCTTCGATGCCCGCGCGAATGAACCCGTCGTCAAGGCATGGGTGGCTGGTATCGCCGTAGGTTCTCCGGAAAAGCCGGACCAGGCCCGGGCAATCGTCAGGCGTGGCCGGCCGGATGGCCCGATCCTCAATGTTGCCGGACAGAAACGGGGCCGTTGTTTCGTGGCACGTTGCGCTGTGTTTTGTGTGCATGGAGTGTCCGATCGGTGGTTATCGGCTTTCTGCCATGGAGGGGCATGCCCGTGTCGCGAAGCGGCGGGCGAATGTTTTCTCGGGAAATTTTCTTCCATGCTACTGCGTGGATGGATGACCCGAACCTGATAATAAAGTCAGTAAGGGTATTGTTTTTTCGGAAAGAAAAACCGCCCGGGTTTAGGTGCCGGGCGGTGGAGGGGGTCTTGAACCTGAAGGAAGATCAGCCCTGGGCCAGCCAGTTGCCCGGGTGGGATTCGAGCCAGGTCTTGAGTGTTTTGGCGTCGTTCACGCGCGCGGCGCTGCCGCCGGCGGCCAGCAGCACGATGATCAGCGGCTGGGACCCGATGGTGGCCTGCATCACCATGCAGCGCCCGGCCTCCTGGATGTAGCCGGTTTTTTGCAGGGCGATCTCCCAGTCGCCCTCACGCACCAGCGCATTGCTGTTCTTGTAGTGCAAAAGGCGGTTGCGGACGATGTGCACCTCGTGTTCGGGGGTCGTGGTGAAGTTGCGGATCAGCGGGTAGTTCTCCGCGGCGCGCACCATGCGGGCCAGATCCGCCGCCGTCGATGTGTTGCGGGTATCCAGTCCGGTCGGTTCGTAGAACACCGTGTCCTTCATGCCCAGTTGGCGGGCTTTCTGATTCATTTTCGCCACAAAAGCGTTCAGACCGCCCGGCGAGGTACGGGCCAGGGCGTTGGCCGCGCGGTTTTCCGAGGACATCAGGGCGAGGAGCAGCATTTCGCGGCGGGTCAGGGTCGTGCCGATGGCCAGCCGCGATGTGGTGTTCTTGAGGCGGTCGATCTCGGCGTCGGTGACGGTGACCGGGTCGTCCATCGGCACGCCCATGTCGAGCAGCACCATGGCCGTCATCAGTTTGCTGATCGACGCGATCGGCATCCGTTGTCCCGCATTCTTCTCGTAAAGGGGCTCGCCGGTCACGCCGTTGAGCACCAGCACGGACTGGGAGCTCAGGTGCGGACCGCCCGGACTGAAGGTCTGCATGCTGGCGTGGCGCAGGTTGCTGCGCCGGATGCTGACGGGCGGCGGAGCGGGTTTTCGCAGGGTGATGGAGACTTTGGAAGGGGTTTTGCGTACCGCGCTTTTCACCTGGGCGGTCTTGTTGCGCGCGCCCGGCTTCTTGGCGATATGGTGGGCAGCGGCATGCGTTTTGCGCGGCTCCTTGGCTGTCTGGGCGACAGCGGCCACCGGCATGGCCAGTGACGCGGCGACCAGCCAGCGTACGATATTCTTCAGCATCGTGTCTTTCCCGTGGGTCATGCGAAAAAAAGCTAATCCAGTCTATTTTAAATCAAACAAATGACTCGTGTAGGAGCATTTTTCCTTTTGTGGAACGACTATCAAGACAAGCGGTTTTTTTGACGTCCATGGCGTAAAATCTTTCCTGTTCCACCGCCCCGAAAGGTCATGCCGTGTCCACTGTAAATGACAGTCCGTTTCGTCTTCATCTGCCTTACCAGCCCGCCGGCGATCAGCCCGAGGCCATCCGGCGTCTGGTCGAGGGCATCGAGGACGGCCTGTCCTACCAGACGCTGCTGGGTGTGACCGGTTCCGGCAAAACCTTCACCATGGCCAATGTCATCGCCCGCACCGGCCGACCGGCCATCATCATGGCGCACAACAAGACCCTTGCCGCGCAGCTGTATTCGGAAATGCGGGAGTTCTTTCCGGATAACGCCGTCGAGTATTTTGTTTCGTACTACGACTACTACCAGCCCGAAGCCTATGTGCCCAGCCGGGACCTGTTCATCGAAAAGGACTCGAGCATCAACGAGCATATCGAGCAGATGCGCCTGTCGGCGACCAAATCGATTCTCGAGCGGCCCGACTGCATCATCGTGGCGACCGTGTCGGCCATTTACGGTATCGGCGACCCGGGCGAATACCATCAGATGATCCTGCACCTGAAGGAAGGTGAGGCGCTGCCGCAGCGCGAGATGATCGCGCGCCTGGTGGCCATGCAGTACGAACGCTCCGACATGGATTTCGCGCGCGGTACTTTCCGGGTGCGCGGCGATATCATCGATATCTTCCCCGCGGAAAGCGCCGAGACCGCCATCCGGGTGTCTCTCTTCGATGACGACATCGAGACGCTGACGCTGTTCGACCCTCTGACCGGAGCGACGCGCCAGCGCGTCGGGCGCTACACCGTGTTTCCATCCAGCCACTATGTGACGCCGCGCGACACGGTGCTCAAGGCTTGCGAGAAAATCAAGGCCGAGCTTGGCCAGCGTATCGAGACTTTCCAGAGGGAGGGCAAGCTGGTCGAAGCCCAGCGCATCGAGCAGCGCACCCGTTTCGATCTGGAGATGCTCTACGAAATGGGCTTTTGCAAGGGCATCGAAAACTATTCGCGGCATTTTTCCGGACGGGGTCCGGGCGAGCCGCCGCCGACGCTGATCGACTACCTCCCGAAAAACGCCCTGATGTTCATCGACGAGTCGCACGTCACGGTGCCGCAGATCGGCGCGATGTACAAGGGCGACCGGGCGCGCAAGGCCAATCTGGTCGATTACGGTTTCCGGCTGCCCTCGGCGATCGACAACCGGCCGCTCAAGTTCGACGAGTTCGAGCGCCTGATGCCCCAGACCGTTTTCGTATCGGCCACCCCGGCCAATTACGAAGCCGAGCATGCCGGGCAGGTGGTCGAGCAGGTCGTGCGTCCGACGGGGCTCGTCGATCCGGTGATGGAGGTGCGCCCGGTCGCCACTCAGGTGGATGATCTGCTGTCGGAAATCAAGGCGCGCAGCGACGCCAACGAGCGGGTGCTGGTCACCACCCTGACCAAGCGCATGGCCGAGCAGCTGGCCGACTACTATACCGAGCACGGCGTGCGGGTGCGCTACCTGCATTCGGACATCGACACGGTGGAGCGGGTGGAAATCATCCGCGACCTGAGGCTCGGCATGTTCGAGGTGCTGATCGGGATCAACTTGCTGCGCGAAGGGCTGGATATCCCCGAAGTCTCTTTGGTGGCGATTCTCGACGCCGACAAGGAAGGCTTCCTGCGCTCCGAGCGTTCGTTGATCCAGACCATCGGCCGGGCGGCGCGCAACCTCAACGGCAAGGCCATCCTCTATGCCGATGTGATTACCGACTCGATGCGCCGCGCCATGGACGAAACCGAACGCCGCCGCGCGCGACAGATCGCGTTCAACGAGGCCAACGGCATCGTGCCCAGGGGCGTGAACAAGAAAATCAAGGACATCATCGACGGTGTCTATTCCGCCGAACCGGATCGCAAGCGGTTGGTCGAGGAGGCGCGTGTGGCGGTGATGGACGAGAAAGCCCTCGCCAAGGAGCTCAAGCGGCTGGAGAAGGCCATGTCGGATGCCGCGCGCAATCTGGAGTTCGAAGAGGCCGCGCGCCTGCGCGACGAACTGAAAGCCCTGAAGGAAAAGGCCTGGATCAACGGTTTGTGAGCACGGGAGAGACACGGAAGATGGAACGCTGGCTGTTTGTCTGCATGGGCAATATCTGCCGTTCGCCGACGCTGGAGGGCGTGATGCGCGAACGCATCGCCAGAGCCGGGCTCACCGGCCGGCTCGAGGTCGATTCCGCGGGCACGGGGCCTTGGCACGCGGGCAAGGCGCCCGACGAGCGCAGCGCCCGGGCGGCCGCGCGCCGGGGTTATGATCTGACGCCCTTGCGGGCCCGTCAGATCGTGGCCGGGGATTTCGAGCGCTTCGACCTTATTCTCGCCGCGGATCGGGACAACCTCGCCTGGCTTCGCGAACGGTGCCCCGAGATCCACCTGCACAAGCTGCGGCTGGCGTTGTCGGTGCTGGAGGACGGCGCCGAGATTCCCGATCCCTACTTCGGCGGCGAGGATGGTTTCGAGCGGGTGCTGGATTTGGTCGAGGCCGCCTGCGACGCATGGCTCGCCGGGCGCTTCCACGGCGACGCCTGACGCGGTAAGCTCTGGGCAAAACAACGACAAAGAGTCATTCACCGAATGCCCAACGAACCCATCTCGCTGCCCAAGCCGATCGAGGTCGCGCCAAGCCACACGGCCGATATCGTCCTGCCCAGGCTGACGGGCCGCCAGCCGCTGGCCCGGCAAGTGGTGATCGCCATCGGCTCGTCGACCGGGGGAACGGAGGCGCTGCGCGTGCTCCTGACCGCCCTGCCGGCGAACATGCCGCCGATCCTTATCACCCAGCACATGCCGGAAATGTTCACCAAGTCCTTTGCCGCCAGGCTTGACAGCCTGTGCCGGCTGACCGTCAAGGAGGCGGCGGACGGCGAGCGCCTGCAGCCCGGACATGTCTATATCGCGCCCGGGCACTCTCACTTGCTGGTCAAGCCCGCGCCGACCATCGGCTTCGCGGTCGGACTGAGCCGCGCGGATCCGGTGAACCGCCACCGCCCTTCGGTGGATGTGCTGTTCCGCTCGCTGGGCAATCTGGTCGGTAAAAATGCCATAGGTGTGATTCTTACCGGCATGGGGCGCGATGGCGCGGCCGGCATGCTGGAGATGAAGGAGGCCGGCGCGTATAATATCGCCCAGGACGAGGCGTCCTGTGTGGTCTTCGGCATGCCCAAAGAGGCCATTGCGCTGGGCGCGGTGCATGAAGTCCTGCCGATCGCCTCGATGGCCGGGCGCCTTGCCGCGCTGGCCGTGCAACGACAACCTTCAGCCTGACCGACGCCGCCCTATGCCCATCACTTCCCTGCCCGTGCTTGTCGTCGAGGACGACGCGGATCTGCGCGAAGCCATCGTCGACACTCTGACCCTCGCCGGCTATGCCACGCACGAAGCGAGCGACGGGTCGTCGGCGCTCGCCAAGCTCGAACGTCATCCGATCGGACTCGTGGTATCCGACGCCCAGATGGAACCGATGGACGGCTATGCGCTGTTCGATGAGGTCAAGCGCCGCTATCCGGGCATTCCCTTCATCCTGATGACCGCTCACGGGGTGATCGAGCGGGCGATCGACCTCTTGCGCGCCGGAGCGAGCCATTATCTGCTCAAACCCTTCGAGCCGGCGGCGCTCATCGCCGAGGTCGGCCGCCATATCCTGGCGATGCCGGAAGGCCCGGGCGACGACGTGGTCGCCGAGTCGCCGGCGATGCGGCAGGTGTTTTCCCTGGCGGGGAGAGTGGCGCGCAGCGACGCGACCGTGTTGCTGTCCGGGCCCTCCGGCACCGGAAAGGAAGTCCTGGCGCGTTACATCCACCGCCATTCGGCGCGCTCGGGCGGGCCGTTCGTCGCCGTCAACTGCGCGGCGATTCCCGAAACCCTGCTCGAATCGACCCTGTTCGGGCACGAGAAGGGCGCCTTCACCGGCGCCGCCCAGACCATGCCGGGCAAGTTCGAGCAGGCCCAGGGCGGCACCTTGCTGCTCGACGAGGTGACCGAGATGCCGCTGGCCCTGCAGGCGAAACTCTTGCGGGTCATTCAGGAGCGCGAGGTCGAGCGGGTGGGCGGCGCGAAAACCATTCGTCTCGACATCCGCCTCGTGGCGACCACCAATCGCGATATCCAGTCCGAGGTGGCGGCCGGCCGGTTCCGCGAGGATCTGTTTTTCCGGCTGAACGTGTTCCCGCTGAAATTGCCCGCGCTGTCCGAAAGGCGCGAGGATATCCTGCCGTTGGCACGCCGTGTGCTTAAGAAGTACTCGGAGGCCGCTTCGCGCTCCGGCTTGTCCCTGTCCGGCGAGGCCGAGCGCGAATTGACGGCCCATAGTTGGGAGGGTAACATCCGCGAACTGGAAAATGTCATTCAGCGGGCGGTCATTCTTGCCGCCGGGGCGGAAATTCTTGCCGCCGACCTGATGCTGCAAGGACAGTTTTCCGGTGAGGGACTGGTTACCCCCGCCCCGGTGAATCCGGTGTCCGATGACGCGGACATGCGGTCGCTGGAAAAAAGGCATATATTGGAAACGTTGGCGGCCACGGGCGGCGTGAAAAAGCTCGCGGCGGAAAAACTGGGCATCAGCGAGCGGACCCTGCGCTACAAGCTGCAGCGGTACCGCGACGAGGACGCTGAGGGATCCGGCGAGGATCCGGCCCCGTCGCCGACATGAGATATACGGAGCAACCATGTCAATACAAGGTGTCGACCAGCTTCTTGGCGAGTTGAACGCCGCGTCGGCGCTGGCCGCCGGAAAGGCGCCGCCCAAGACGGATCCTGCGGCCGGTACCGTGGATTTCGGCGATGTGCTGAAGGCCACGATCGAGCAGGTGAACTCGGCGCAGCAGACCTCGCAGGAGATGCAGAAGCAATTCGAGCTGGGCGAAGAGGGGGTCAATCTGCAGGACGTGATGGTCTCCCTGCAGAAGGCCAGCCTGTCGTTCCAGACCATGGCCCAGGCACGCAACAAATTGATGAGTGCGTACCAGGAAATCATGAATACCCAGGTTTAGCGCTGTTTTCGATTCACGCCGACAGCGGTGAGACCTAGAGCTGAAACCACTGTATGGCTGATCTGGCAGAAAACGCTACTCCCGCTTGGCGAATGCGGCTGAACGAGGCGGTCGACCGCTTCAAGGCCCTTCCCAACAATCGAAAGTTCCTCTTCCTCGGTGCGCTGGCGGCGATTTTCGCGGTCATCGTCGGTGCAGTCGTGCTCAACCGCGAGCCGGCCTACAAGGTTCTGTTCTCCAACCTGTCCGACCGCGACGGCGGACAGATCACCGCGTCGCTGCAGGCGATGAACGTCCCCTATCAACTCGGCAACGGCGGCGTCATTTCCGTGCCGTCCGACAAGGTGTACGACGCGCGTCTGAAGCTTGCCGCCCAGGGTTTGCCCAAGGCCGGCGGCGTCGGCTTCGAACTGATGGACAACCAGAAGTTCGGCATCAGCCAGTTCGCCGAACAGGTCAACTACCAGCGCGCCATCGAAGGGGAACTCGCGCGCACCATCGAATCCATCCAGTCCGTCGAAACGGCGCGCATCCACATCGCTACGCCCAAGCAGAGCGTGTTCGTGCGCGAGCAGCAGCAGACCACCGCGTCGGTGATGCTCAGCCTGTTCCGCGGCCGGGTGCTGGACGCGGCCCAGGTGGCCGGCATCGTCAACCTGGT
Source organism: Paludibacterium paludis (assembly GCF_018802605.1). NCBI lineage: Bacteria > Pseudomonadati > Pseudomonadota > Betaproteobacteria > Neisseriales > Chromobacteriaceae > Paludibacterium > Paludibacterium paludis. The sequence goes on from NZ_CP069161.1 coordinate 1,181,636, forward strand.
GTCCAGTTCCGTGCCCGGGCTCACCGCGAAGAACGTCACCGTGGTGGATCAGGACGGCAATCTGCTGTCGCGCATCCAGGACCCTGACAGCGCGTCGGGCACGCTCGACCAGCGCCAGCTCTCCTATGTGCACCAGATCGAGGACGATTACGTCAAGCGCATCGAAGCCATCCTCGAGCCGATTTTCGGCAAGGGGAACGCCCGCGCCCAGGTCACGGCCCAGCTGGATTTTTCCGAGACGGAGCAGACGTCCGAAACATTCCGCCCCAATTCCAGTCCGAATCCGTCGGCCACCCGCAGCCAGCAGATCGTCGAGAAGCTCGGCAAGGGCGTGCCGTTGCCCGGCGGTGTGCCGGGCGCGCTGTCCAACCAGCCGCCGTCCGCGGCCTCGGCGCCGATCACCCTGCCGCCTGGCGCCGCGCCCGGCACGCAGACGCTGTCCGGCCAGCCGATGGGCACGGATGCCACGCTAGAACGCGACATCACCACCAATTACGAGGTGGACAAGACCATCCAGCACACCAAGCTGCCCAAGGGCAGCATCAAGCGGCTGACCGCCGCGGTGGTGGTCAATTACCGCAACATGCCGGACCGCAACGGGGATTTGAAGCCGACGCCGCTGACGGCGCAGGAAGTCCAGCAGATCAATAATCTGGTGCGGGACGCCATCGGCTACAATACCCAGAGGGGCGACACGATCAATGTGGTCAACGCCGCGTTCGCCGATGCGGTGGCGCCGGTCAGCGTGCAGGAAAAAGTGGTCGATTACGTGACGAACAACGGCACGTCGATCCTTAAGTATTCGCTTCTGGCCATCGCGATCCTCTACCTGGTGTTCGGCGTGGTGCGCCCGATCATGCGCGATATCGTCAAGCCGCCCAAGCCGCCGCGCGACGAGAAGGCGGAGGCCGCCGCAGGGCGCCTGCTCGCCGTGGCCGACGACGAGGAAGGGGAGATCGAGATCGGCGAGGACGGCAAGCCGCGCCGCGTCGCGCGCAAGGGCCTCTCCGGCGGCGGCGACGACGAGACGGTCGACGAGAAGGAACTGCAGCGTCGCCAGTACACCACGAATCTCGAGTCGGTGCGCGAGATGGTGAAGGCCGATCCGCGCATGGCGGCCCAGATCATCAAGGAATGGATCAGCTCCGATGAGTGACAACGGAATCAGGCGCAGCGCCATCCTGCTCTTCAGCCTGGGGCAAGCCGAGGCGGTCGAGGTCTTCAAGTACCTCGGTCCCAAGGAGGTCCAGAAAATCTCGCTGGCGATGGCCGCCATCAACAACCTCAACTACGAGGAAATCGGCAAGGTGCTCGACCAGTTCCGCGAGGAGTGCGCGGCGCGGGCGAGCCTTGGCGCCTCGGACGAATACCTGCGCAATGTGCTGATCGAGGCGCTCGGCCCGGACAAGGCGGCCAACCTGCTTGACAAGATCATGCAGGGCAACGACCACAGTGGCATCGAAAGCCTCAAGTGGATGGATCCGTCCTCGGCCGCCGACCTGATTCGCAACGAGCATCCGCAGATCATCGCCACGATCCTCGTGCATCTGGATCCGGACATGTCCAGTTCCATCCTGCAATTCTTCCCGGAGCGCATGCGCAACGAGGTGCTGATCCGCACCGCAACCCTGGAGGGGGTGCAGCCGCAGGCGCTGCGTGAATTGAACGACGTGCTGACCCAGCTTTTGTCCGGCTCGGACCGCATCAAGAAGAGCGCCGCGGGCGGCGTCGCCATGACCGCGGAAATCCTCAATTTCATGGGCGGCAACGTCGAGGCGTCGGCCTTGGGCTATATCCGCGAATACGATCCGGAACTCGCGCAACGCATCCAGGACAAGATGTTCGTCTTCGAAAACCTGCTGGATATCGACGACCGTTCGATCCAGACCATCCTGCGCGAGGTGCAGTCCGATTCGCTGGTGGTCGCGCTCAAGGGCACCAGCGCCGAACTCAAGGACAAGATTTTCCGGAACATGTCGCAGCGCGCCGCGGAAATGCTGCGCGACGACCTGGAGTCCAAAGGGCCGGTCAAGCTCTCCGAGGTCGAAGCCGAACAGAAGGAAATCCTCAAGATCGTTCGCAAACTCGCCGACGACGGTCAGATCGTGCTAGGCAGCAAGGGCGGTGATGAAGGACTCGTCGAATAAGACCATCATTCCGGCCGGCGAGCTCGAGGACTGGCAAAGCTGGCAGCCCAGGGAGCTGCTGCCTTCGCTGGCGACACTGACGCCCGGGGACCTCGCGCGCCTCGTGGTGAAGGCGCGCGGCCCGATGGTGAGTCCGGCCTCGCTCGAAGAGCGCCTGCAGTCCGGGGCGCTTCCCGAGCCGGAGCCGGAAGTCTTCCACGTCGAGCCGATGCCAGAACCCCTGTCGAGCGAAGAGCCCGAACCCGAGCCGCCCGCCTACCCGACCGCCGCGGAGCTCGAAGCCATCCATCAGGATGCCTGGCAGAGCGGTTACCAGGCGGGTCACGAGGCCGGGCTGGTAACCGGCAAGGAAGAGGGGTTGGCGCTGGGGCTCGCCGAGGGCCGCGAAGCGGCGCGCGAGACGTTCCAGGCGGCCTGGGAGCCGCTGCGGCAGCTGTCCGGCGAGTTCGCCGCCTCGCTGTCCCGTCTGGAGGAGGCCCTGGCGCCGGAGTTGTTGACGCTGGCCCTGACCTTTGCCGAGCGGCTGGTCGGCGAGCACCTGGCCTGCCGGCCCAACGCCATCGAGGCCATGCTGCGCGAAGCCTTGGCCAGCCTTCCCGCTACCCTGGCGCAAGGCCGCCTGCGCGTCAATCCGGCGGACCTGGAGGTGGCGCGCAATTTTCTTGAAACCGAAACGCCCGAGACCATGTGGCAATGGATCGAGGATCCCGCCATCGAGCGCGGCGGATGTTTGCTGGAGACGCCCCAACTTCGGCTGGATCTGACCCTTGCGAGTCGCAAGGCCGAACTCCTGGCGGCCCTGCCGGGCGGGACGGATGACGATGCCGGCCTCTGACTGGCTGGAGCGTCAGGCGCGGTACCTCGCCGACTGTGCGCGCACGGTCGGGGAAACCCCCTTGTCGGCCCCCTGCGGGCGCTTGACCCGCGTTACCGGCATGGTGATGGAAGCGGTGGGGCTCAAATTACCGGTGGGCAGCGCCTGCCGCGTCGATTTGCCCGATGCGCCGCCTGTCGAGGCGGAGGTGGTGGGGTTTTCCGGGGACAAGGTGTTCCTGATGCCCTTGACCAATGTGCAAGGATTGCTGCCGGGCACCCCGGTACGGCCGCTCGCGGCGAACCATCCGCCGAGATTCAACAAGCCTTCCGCCGCTCCCCGGGTCAACGGGCCGGGCGGTCGTCAGGTGCCGGTGGGCGCCAGCTTGCTCGGCCGGGTGCTCGATTCGCTTGGCCGGCCGCTGGACGGGGCGGGGCCCGTGCACCCCGAAGCCTACTATCCGCTGCACAGCCAACCCATCAATCCTCTTGACCGTTCGCCGGTGCATGACGTGCTGGATGTCGGGGTGCGCGCGATCAACGGCTTGCTGACCGTCGGGCGCGGGCAGCGCCTCGGCCTGTTCGCCGGCTCGGGCGTGGGCAAGAGCGTGCTTCTGGGCATGATGGCCCGTTTCACGCGCGCCGATGTGGTGGTCGTGGGCCTGATCGGCGAACGGGGGCGCGAGGTCAAGGACTTCATTGACAACATTCTGGGCGAAGACGGCCGCCGCCGTTCCGTGGTGGTCGCCGCGCCGGCCGACATGCCGCCCTTGATGCGGCTGCATGGCGCGGCCTATGCGACGGCCTTGGCCGAGTACTTTCGCGACCGGGGCCTCGACGTGCTTTTGCTGATGGACTCGGTGACCCGCTACGCGATGGCGCAGCGCGAAATCGCGCTTGCCATCGGCGAGCCGCCAGTCACCAAGGGCTATCCGCCTTCCGTGTTCGCCCGCCTGCCGCAACTGATCGAACGGGCCGGTAACGGCCCGGAAGGCGGCGGTTCGATCACCGCGTTCTACACCGTGCTTTCCGAGGGCGACGACCAGCAGGACCCCATCGCGGATTCGGCGCGCGCCATCCTTGACGGCCACTTCGTGCTGTCGCGCGAGCTGGCCGAGTCCGGCCACTATCCGGCCATCGATATCGAGCAGTCGATCAGCCGCGTGATGGTGGATGTCGTCAGCCGCGAGCAGATCGATCTTGCCCGGCGTTTCAAGCAGCTCTATTCCCGGTACCAGCGCAACCGCGACCTGATCAGCGTCGGGGCGTACGTGCCCGGCTCCGATCCGTTGCTGGACGAGGCGATCCGCCGGCAGTTGCCGATGGTCGGTTTTCTGACGCAGCCGATGCACGAATCCCATGACTATGCCTCGACGCTGGAACAGCTCTCCGACGTTCTGCTCTAAGGCCGAATCGTGAGCGAGAGCAAGTATGTCCTGCTGATCCGTCTCTCCGCGGAAAAGGCCGATGCCGCGGCAGAGCGCATGCGCCGGGCTCAGGCGAACCTCGCCAATGCGCAAAACAAGCTCTCCCAGCTCAATGCCTTTCTCGCGGAATATCGTCAGAGACTGTGCGATGGCGGCATGGAGGGGATGTCGATCGCCCGCTGGCAGGACTGGCGGCTTTTTCTCGCCCGGCTGGATGAGGCGGTGGTCGTGCAGCAGCGCGATGTGGATCGTGCCACCCAGCATTTCGTGCTGGAACGCCATGCCTGGCAGGAGGCGCGCAAGCGGCTCAAGGCGTTCGAGAAGCTCCTCGAACGGGAAAACGAGAAACAGCGCGCCGCCACGGCGCGGCGCGAACAGAAGACCACCGACGAATTCGCCGCGCGCCGTTTCTGGGATCGTACCCATGGCGAAGAGGAATGATCTGGCACATTAATTGCTAGGGTGAGGCTATCTTGCAGGGAGATCCTCACATGACGATTCCAACGCTACCCGGCGCTTCCGTGCCCTCGTCCGTTCAGGGCGGAGCGGCCATGCCCGGCACGTTCGGCTCCGCCGCCGATGCCGCGGGAGGCGCCGATTCGGGCCTGTTCGCCCAACTGCTCGGCATGCGCATGATCACCCTGGGAGGGGTGACCGGCACCAGCGCGAAAGAAGGCAAGGATGATGGCGAAACCACCGATGCGGCCCGTCCGGCCAAGACCCGGGAGGCCGACAAGAGCGCGCCGGCGCTGACCGACCCGTTGCAGATTGTCGCGCTTCAGCAGGTCAAACCGGAAGACGCACCGATCGTGCCGAAGACCTCGCGGGATGAGGGGGTCAAGGAGGAGGCCGTCGAGTCGCTAACGGAACAGGCGCCCCGGCATCATTCCGCCCGGACAGCGGACGACCTGCAAAATTTGCCGGGCGGCAAGCCTGTCGCCGCGACATTCTTGCCGGTCGAGACGCATGCCGCGCAGACCGGCAAGCCGCAAACGGCCCTTCCGGTGTTTTCCGTGCCGACGCCGGTGAGCGATCCGGCCTGGGGACGCGCGGTCGGCAGCCAGGTCATCGCCATGGCCAACCTGAAAATGGACAAGGCCAGCATCGAAATCAATCCGCCGCAACTGGGACCGATCGAAGTCACTCTCAAGCTCGACGACAAGAGTGCGCAAGTGGTGTTCACCGCGGCCAGTCCAGCGACGCGCGACGCCATCGAAAACAGCCTGCCGCGCCTGTCCCAGATGCTGTCGGCAGGCGGTCTGCAGCTGACCGACGCCCAGGTGTTTTCCGGGCAGCAGGAGCAGCGCCAAGCCCAGTCCTCCCGGCAGGACGCGCGTCAGAACCGCCAGGAGGCGCCGCCCTCCGAGGACGGTCTGGACGCGCTGGCGTCCATCAAGGCCGCGCGCAACATGCTCAGTATATTTGCCTGAAAATGTGAAAAGTATTTGACCTCTGTTCAGTCGTGGCGGAAAACTGGAAAATAGCCACGGGATTTCGTTTAGAATTCCCGGATGACAACCGTTCGGACATAGACAGAGATATGGCGGAAGAAAAGAAGCCCGAAAAGGAAAAGAAACCTGGCGGTGGCGGCAACAAGCTGATGCTTGTCGTCATCATCCTTCTTGTTTTGCTGCTGGGCGCCGTGGGCGGTCTGGCCTACTACATGTTCACCAGCGCCCATACCGCGCCGGCGGGCGATGCTGCCCATCAGGAAGACGTCAAGAAAGAGGCCAAGAAGAAACACGACGGTCCGCCCGTGTTCGAAAAGATGGAAACCTTCGTGGTCAACCTGTCGGGGGGCGGTTCGCTTCTGCAGATCGACATGCAGGCGCAGCTGCAGGACGAGGAGGCGAAAAAACGGTTTACCGACTACATGCCGCGCATTCGCAGCGGCGTGCTGCTGCTTCTGTCCTCCAAGTCGGCCGACGAGCTGTCGACGCCCGACGGCAAGGTCAAGCTCAAGGCCCAGGTGAAGCAGATCATCAACGAATCCATGGATGCGGGTGAAGAGGAACTGGTTCAGAGCATCGAATTCACGTCCTTCATCATCCAGAACCAGTAAAGAGCCATGGGCGACGATATCCTGTCCCAGGAAGAGGTCGATGCCCTCTTGCGGGGTGTCACCGGGGAAGACGCCGACGAGGACGGCGGCAAGGACGCGGAAGGTGTCCGCAGCTACGACATCGGCCGTCAGGAGCGCATTGTCCGCGGCCGCATGCCGACGCTCGAGATCATCAACGAGCGTTTCGCCCGCAACCTGCGCATCGGCCTGTTCAACTTCATCCGCCGCAACGCCGAAATCTCGGTGGGGCCGGTGCGCGTCCAGAAATACTCCGAGTTTATCCGCAACCTGGTGGTGCCGACCAACCTGAACCTGGTTCATGCCAAACCGTTGCGCGGCACGGGTCTGCTGATCTTCGATCCGGACCTGGTGTTCCTCGTGGTCGACAACCTGTTCGGCAGCGACGGCCGTTACCATGTCCGCGTCGAAGGGCGCGACTTCACCCCGACCGAGCAACGCATCATCCGGCGCCTGCTGGACGTGGTATTCACCGAATGTCAGAAAGCCTGGGAGCCGGTCTATCCGATCGAGTTCGTCTACCTGCGCTCGGAAATGAATACCCAGTTCGCCAATATCGCCACCCCGACCGAAGTCGTGGTGGCGATGACCTTTCACATCGAGCTTGGCGCCGGCGGTGGGGATTTTCACATCTGCCTGCCGTATTCCATGGTCGAGCCGATTCGCGATATCCTCTCGAGCACCATGCAGGCGGACCGTACCGAGGTGGATAACCGCTGGGTCAGCCTGATGTCGAAGCAGGTGCAGGCGGCCGAAGTCGAGCTGGTGGCCACGCTGGCCGAGACGCGCGTGACCCTCGGGCAGGTGCTCAATCTCAAGGAAGGCGACGTGATTTCCCTCGAGATTCCCGAACGGCTGGTGGCGGACATTTCCGGCATCCCGGTGTTCGAATGCCACTACGGTACCCTGCAGGGCAAGTATGCTTTGAGAGTGGACGAGATTCTCGCCGGCGCCCACGAGTTCGCCGAACAGATTCCGGCCGACAAAGAACAGAAAGAAGAGTGAAAGCACCATGAGTACTGCTGCAGACGGTTCCGAAGAAATCTCCATGGACGACTGGGCGTCGGCCATGGCCGAGCAGGCCGAATCCGATGCCGCGATGACGGCGGAGGAACCGGTGCCCGCCAGCAATCTTTTCCAGGAGCTGGGGCACGAGGAGGCGGCCGCTCCCGTGCCGGGCAATCTGGACATGATTCTGGACATTCCCGTGCAGTTGACGGTGGAGCTGGGGCGCACCAAGATCGCCATCCGCAACCTGTTGCAACTGGCGCAAGGATCGGTGGTGGAGCTCGATGGTCTGGCCGGCGAACCGATGGATGTCCTCGTCAACGGCTGTCTGATCGCCCAGGGTGAGGTGGTGGTGGTGAACGACCGGTTCGGTATCCGTCTGACCGACATCATTACCCCGGCCGAACGTATCCGGCGGCTGCAAAAGTGAGGCGCTCCGCATTCTTGCTCGCGCTGGCGCCGGGATTCGCGGTCGCCGCGCAAAGCGCCGCCGCCGTGGCGCCCTCGCCGGTGGCGAGCCTCGCGCAGGTGCTGTTCGGCCTGGTGCTCGTCCTGGCGTTGATCCTGGGCGCGGCCGCCCTGTTTAGGCGTTTCTCGGGGGCGATGGGGGGCGGATTGCCCGGCCGCATCAAGCTGGTCAGCGCCCTGATGGTCGGGCAGAAGGAGCGCGTGGTCATCGTCGAGGTGGGGGAGGAATGGCTGGTGCTGGGCGTCACCGCGCACGCCATCAATCTGTTGTCGCGCATGCCGCGCTCCGAAACGCCTCCCGGCGAGGTGCTGCTGCCGACCGATCCTTTCGCCCGCTGGCTCAAGGCGGCCATCGACAAGACACGCAAACGCCCGGATTCCCCCACGTCATGAAACGAGCGACACGACTGCTGTTCGGGGCCCTGCCGGCCCTGCTTCCCCTCGCGGCGCAGGCGGCGGGGCTGCCCCTGATGACCAGCACGCCCGGAGCGGGCGGGGCCCAGACCTATTCGCTGAGCCTGCAGATGCTGCTGTTCATGACGAGCCTGAGCTTCATCCCGGCCATGCTGCTGATGATGACCTCGTTCACGCGCATCATCATTGTGCTGTCCCTGCTGCGTCAGGCGATGGGCACCATGACGGCGCCCTCGAACCAGATCATCGTCGGCATGTCGCTGTTTCTGACGCTGTTCGTGATGGGGCCCACCCTCGATCAGGTCTACGCCAAGGCCTGGGTGCCGTTTTCCGAGGACAAGATCAATTACATGCAGGCGCTGGACGAAGCGTCCAAGCCGATGAAAGCCTTCATGCTGCGCCAGACGCGGGAAAAGGATCTGGCGTTCTTCATCGAAATTTCCCAGTCGCCCCGGCCGGCCACGCGCAACGATGTTTCCCTGAAGACCCTGATTCCCGCCTATGTGATGAGCGAAGTGAAGACGGCGTTCCAGATCGGCTTCATGGTATTCATCCCGTTCCTGATCATCGATCTGGTGGTCGCCACCATCCTCATGGCGATGGGGATGATGATGGTGTCGCCGGCGCTGATATCGCTGCCCTTCAAACTGATGCTGTTCGTGCTGGTGGATGGCTGGACCCTGCTGATGGGCTCGCTGGTCCAGAGTTTCTACACCGGCTGACCAAGGAGAGGCCATGAGTCCGGAATCCGTCGTCAATCTGATGCAGGGCGGCATGTACATGCTGATCATCGTCTCCGCGCCCGTTCTGCTGGTTTCCCTGCTGGTGGGCCTGTTGGTCAGCGTGCTGCAGGCGGCCACGCAGATCAACGAAATGACGCTGACTTTCATTCCCAAGCTGCTGGCGCTGTTTCTTACGCTGGTGCTGGCCGGGCCATGGATGATCAATACGCTGATCGATTACACCACGCGCCTTTATCACAGCATTCCTTCCATGATCGGCTGATGATTTCCATCTCCGACACTCAGATCAACGCGCTGATCGCGGGTTTTGTCTGGCCATTTTCGCGGATCGTCGCCTTGTTCATGGCCGATCCGCTTTTCTCCACCCGCGTGGTGCCGCGCCGCTTCAAAGCCGGGCTCGCGCTGGTGCTGACGGTGTTGCTGGTGCCGATCCTGCCCCCGATGCCGGCGGTGCCGGTGGTGTCCGGAGCGGGCGGCATCATTCTGGCGCAGCAGCTCCTGATCGGTTTTGCCATGGGATTCGTGATGCGCCTGGTGATGGGCGCCGTGGAGTTTTCCGGGTTGCTGATGAGCAACCAGATGGGGCTGGGCTTTGCGGTGGCCTTCGATCCGCTGCGCTCGGCCCAGGTGCCCGCCGTTTCCCAATTGCTGTCGACCATGACCTTTCTGCTGTTTCTCGGTTTCGACGGACATCACGTGCTGATCGGAACCCTCGCGGAAAGCTTTGTGCGCCTGCCGATCGGGCAGAGCGTGGATGCGCTGACCTACCGGCATCTTGTCGAGTGGGCCGGGCATATTTTCGCCTGGGGCTTGTGGCTGTCCCTGCCCGTGGTGACATCCTTGCTGGTGGTGAACCTCGCCATCGGGGTGATGACTCGTGCCGCCCCCCAGTTCAACATCTTTTCCTTCGGCTTTCCGCTGACGCTGTTCGTCGGCTTTGGCACGCTCTACCTGGTCTTGCCGCTTCTGGTTCCCGCCGTGGAGGAGATCTACCGACAGGGCTTCGCCTTTATTCTGCTCATGCTCGGCAAGAAGGGTTGACAGCGGAAAAGGGCGGGGCTGCCCCCGGCTTCGGATTCTGCTAAACTGACCCGATTTCGATTCTCGCAAGACTGAGGCGATTATGGCTGGCCACAGCAAATGGGCAAACATCAAGCATAAGAAAGAACGCGCCGACGCGAAGCGCGGCAAGGTCTTCACCCGACTGATCAAGGAAATCACCGTGGCGGCGCGCCTCGGCGGCGGTGACGCGGACACCAATCCGCGCCTGCGCCTGGCCATCGACAAGGCGCTTGACGCCAACATGCCCAAGGACAATATCCAGCGCGCGGTGGATCGCGGCAGCGGCAACCTGGAAGGTGTCGATTATGTCGAGATCCGCTATGAAGGTTACGGCATCGGCGGCGCGGCCGTGATGGTCGATTGCATGACCGACAACAAGACGCGCACCGTGGCGGATGTCCGCCACGCCTTCTCCAAATACGGCGGCAACATGGGCACCGACGGTTGCGTGGCCTTCCAGTTCACCCATTGCGGTTACCTGGTGTTCGCGCCGGGCGTCGACGAGGATGCCCTGATGGAAGCCGCCCTGGAGGCGGGCGCCGACGATGTGGTGACCAACGACGACGGCTCCATCGAAGTGATCACGGCTCCGTACCAGTTCACCGACGTCAAGGCCGCGCTGGAAACCGCGGGCTTCAAGGCCGAAATGGGCGAAGTGACGATGCGGCCGCAAAACGAAACGGTGCTGACCGGAGATGATGCCGCACGCATGCAAAAGCTCCTGGACGCGCTGGAAGATCTGGACGATGTCCAGGAGGTATACACGTCGGCGGTGATCGAGGAATAATCGCCGCGCGACACGACTCGAGGAACCCGCGGTGCCCGGCAGCGCGGGTTTTTTTTATAGGTTTCCGGGAGTTTTCATGGCCTCACCGCACCGTGAGCGACGCCTGCGCCTTCTGGCTTCGCTGGGCGACGCTGTCGCGATCCTGCCTACCGCGCCGGAGCGCGTCCGTAACGCCGACTGTTTTTTCCCGTTCCGGGCCGATAGCCACTTTCTTTACCTCACCGGCTTCTCCGAACCGGAGGCCCTGCTGGTGCTCGATGGCAGAACCGGCAGATCCGGCCTGTTCTGCCGGAAAAAGCATCCGGAGCGCGAAATCTGGGACGGATTCCGCCACGGCCCGGCCGGTGCCGCCGAGCGCTTCGGTTTCGACGATGCCTGGCCGATCGATGAGCTCGACGAGCGCATGCCGGACCTCTTGGCCGGCCGCGAAGCCGTCCACTGGCCGGTCGGCAAGGATCCGGCCTTCGACGCCCGTGTCGCGGGCTGGCTCCAGTCGGTGCGTCTGCGGGAGCGCCAGGGCGTGTCGGCGCCGTCCGTGTGCGTCAATGTGCTGGATGCCATCGACGAGATGCGCCTCGTGAAGGACGCGGACGAAATCGCGCTGATGCGGCAGGCCGGAAGCATTTCCGCCGGCGCCCATGTCGCCGCGATGCGGACGGCGCGCCCGGGACTTTTCGAGTATCAGGTCGAAGCCGAGATCGTGGCGCATTTCATGCGGCATGGAGCGCGCCAGCCCGCCTACGAGAGCATCGTGGCCGGAGGCGCCAACGCCTGCACCCTGCATTACGTGGGAAATCACGATGTGCTTCGCGACGGCGATCTTTTGCTGATCGACGCCGGCTGCGAGTACCAGGGCTATGCCGGAGACATTACCCGGACTTTTCCTGTCAATGGCCGGTTCACCGGGCCGCAGCGCGATGTCTACGAGATCGTGCTGGCCGCGCAGATGGCCGCCATTGACGCCATCTCGCCCGGCGCGCCGCTGACCGCGCCGGCGGACGCCGCGCTGACGATTCTCGCGCAGGGCATGCTCGATCTGGGATTGTTGGGCGGCTCGCTCGACGGCGTGCTGGAGTCGGGCGCCTGGAAACAGTTCTACATGCATGGCATTGGCCACATGATCGGACTGGATGTGCACGACGTCGGCAGGCGGCATGTCGCGGGTGGCGTCCGGCGCTTTGAAAGCGGTATGTGCACGACGGTCGAGCCGGGGCTTTACATCCGTCCGGCACCCGGCGTGCCGGAAGCCTTCCACCACATCGGCATCCGTATCGAAGACGATGTGCTGGTCACGGAGACGGGCGCAGAGGCGTATACCCGCGATGTACCCAAAACCGTGGAGGCCATCGAAGCCCTGATGAGTGAACGGGATTGAATGAAAGGAAACGCGATGACGGATCATGCTGATGTGGTGGTGGTGGGCGGTGGCCCGACCGGCGCGCTCGCCGCGCTGGGATTCGCCGCCCGGGGGCGGCGCGTCATTCTTGTCGAGGCCCGTGCCGAGCATGCCCCGCTGAACGACGCCCGCGCCATTGCGCTCTCCGAAGGGAGCCGCGCGATTCTTGCCCGGCATGGCGGATGGAGCGACTCGCTCGGCGCAACGGCGATCGATACCGTGCATGTGTCCCAGCAGGGGGCGTTCGGCCGCACGGTGATCCGGCGCGCGGATCTGAATCTGGCGCATCTGGGGTGGGTGGTGGATTACCCGGCGCTGACCCGTCATCTTGACGCCTTATTGGCATCCGCATCCGTCGCGGTGCGCTGGAGCCGCAAAGCGGTGTCGGTGACTTCACTGTCAGGTTATGCCGCCGTGCAACTGTCCGATGGCGAGATGCTCACCGCGCGCCTGGTGGTCATGGCCGAGGGCGGCGAGCTGGCGACCTCGTTGCCCGGCGTGCGTCGTCATGTGCACGATTACCGCCAATGCGCGTTGCTGGCGCGCGTCGTAACGGAACGTCCGCACGGCGGCACGGCGTACGAGCGCTTTACCGACAGCGGCCCCCTGGCGCTGCTGCCGCACGGCGAAGGGTACATGATGGTGTGGACGCGCTCGCGCGATGAAGCGGAGCGTCTTCTTGCCGCTGCGCCGGGCGTGCTTGCCGCCGAACTGGCCGCGGCGCTGGGCGACCGGTTGGGACCCTTGCATTCGGTGTCCGACCTGGCTTGCTTCCCGCTTGCCCTGCGGCAACTGAATACCGTGGTGAGCGGCCGTGTGGCCTTGATCGGCAATGCGGCGCAAACCATGCATCCGGTCGCGGCGCAGGGGTTGAATCTGGGATTGCGCGACGTGGATGCGCTGATCCGGCTGGCCGGCGGCGCGGCGGATCCAGGAGCCAGCGGCATCCTGTCCGCATACCGGCGCGCCCGCCGGATCGACAGCCATGCCGTGGTGGGATTCACGCACGGGCTGATCCGCCTGATCGACTCGGACAATCCGCTGATGAAGCGCGCCAGGGGCGTCGGAATGGCGGTGCTGGACAGCGTCCCCGGCCTCAGAAAATCGTTTGCGGGACACCTGGTTTACGGTGTCGGCACTGGCCGGCGCTGACGGAGAATCTTATGACTCGACATTACGACATTATTGTCGTCGGTGGCGGACTCGTTGGCGCGAGTCTCGCGCTGGCGCTTGGCCGGCAAGGTCGGCGCGTGGCGCTGGTGGAAGGACAGGATGCGCGGTTCGATGACCTGCGGACCGGTTGGGACCCGCGCGTCTATGCCGTGAGTCCGGCCAACCGGGCATTTCTGGACAGTTTGTCGGCCTGGCCCGATATGGAGCGGGTCGGCGTCATCGAAGCCATGCGCGTCCGGGGCGACACTCATGGACTCATCGAATTCGACCGTCACGACGCCGGCAGCGAGGCATTGGCCTGGATCGCGGAAAACCGCTGGATGCTGGCCGCGCTGTGGCGGCGCCTTGGCGAAGAGCCGGGCGTCGAGCGGCTGACCGGCGCCAGGCCGGCCGGCCTTGAGCGCTCCGAACTGAAAGCGGCGCTGACGCTGGATGACGGCTCGGTGCTCGAAGCGCCGCTGCTGGTGGGTGCCGATGGCGCCAATTCCTGGGTGCGGCGCGAAATCGGCGTCGAGGCGAGCGTTAAACCTTACGGGCAATCCGGCGTGGTCGCCAATTTCGAGTGCGAAAAACATCACGGCAACATCGCCAGACAATGGTTTTTCGGGGACAGTGTTCTTGCTTGGCTGCCGATGGCGGGGAACCGAATTTCGATTGTATGGTCAACCTTTCAACCGGAGCGGCTGACAGAATTGGACGATGCCGAGCTCGCGCACGTTGTGGCGGGGGCCGGAGGCGGGGAGTTGGGCGCGTTCACCACGCTGACCTCCGCCGTCGCCTTCCCGTTGCGGCTGATCCGTCCCGATGCCACGGTGTCCCGGCGCGTGGCCCTGGCGGGCGACGCGGCGCACACCGTGCATCCGCTGGCGGGGCAGGGCGTCAACCTGGGTTTCCAGGATGCCGCCACGCTGGCGGGTCTGATTGGCGGTGCCGGCGATCCTGGCGCCTGGATGCTGCTGCGCCGCTACGAACGGGATCGCCGCGAAGCGGTGCGCACCATGCAAATGGCCTGCGACGGTCTGTTTACCCTGTTCCACGGCCGTGACGTGCCTGGCCTGGCATGGCTGAGGAACACCGGTCTGTCGTTGACCAACCGGCTCGCGCCGGTGAAGCGGCAGTTTGTCCGACATGCGATCGGCTTTTGATCTCCCACCGAGGAATGGAATGAAAAAAATCGTGAAGAGGCTGGCGATGGCCGGTTTCATGCTGCAGATGGTCGCCTGCTCGGCCGGTAACGCCGTGGAGCCCGAATCGCTCGATTCGGTGAAAGCGGCGTTCCAGAAACGCTTCGCCGACCGCAAGGTGCTCAGTGTCGCGAAAACCCCCGTGAAGGGCATGTATGAGATCGTGCTCAAGGGCAATCAGGTCATTTATTCGGACCAGAAGGCCGAATACCTGTTCATCGGCGATCTGATCGACGTGAAAAAGAACGCCAGCCTGACGGAAAAGCGCCAGAGCGAGCTGAACCGCATCGACTGGAGCAGCCTGCCGCTGGATCTGGCGGTCAAGGAAGTGCGCGGCAATGGCGAGCGTCGTCTGGCGGTGTTCACCGATCCTGACTGCCCGTTCTGCAAGAAACTGGAGCGCGAGGGTCTGAATGGCGTGACCAACGTGACCATCTACACTTTCCTGTACCCGCTGACGGACTTGCATCCCGATGCGCGGCGCAAGTCACTGCAGGTCTGGTGTTCGAAGGATCGGGTGGCGGCCTGGAGCGGTTTCATGCTCGAAGGCCGCGCGTTGTCAGGCCCGACGGACTGCGCCAATCCGCTTGACCGTATCAAGGCCCTGGGCGAGAAACTCGGCATCACCGGCACACCGGGGCTGATTTTCGGCAACGGGCAGATGGTCGCCGGCGCGATCGACCGCAGTGAAATCGAGGAGCTGCTCAACCGGAAGTGATGGATGCGGGTTTTTCCTGTACTATCTCGCCCATCCCGCCGTCTTGGGGCGGGATGGGCTAACATTACAACGACGGTTACACCGCTCGACCATGCAAAGGATTGATCATGTCTGATCTTGCTACTCTCTTCACTCAGGCCCAGGCCGATGTCAAAACCCTGTCCGAACGTCCCGACAACCAGTCGCTGCTGCAACTGTACGCCCTGTACAAGCAGGCGACCGAAGGCGATGTCAGCGGCGAGCGCCCGGGCATGATGGATTTCATCAATCGCGCCAAGTACGATGCCTGGGAAAAAATCAAGGGCATGTCCGCCGAAGAGGCCATGCAGGCTTATATCGATGTGGTCAAAGGCCTGATGGCCTGACCGGTTCGCCGCATCCGCATAAAGGACGGCCGGAGCTCCTGCGAGTTCCGGCCGTTTCAATTTGGCAAGGATTCCCTTGCCTTTCCCAGGTCCTGCTCCGCTATGGTAAACGCCTAGGAGCATTCCGAAATACTGCCAAGACGGACAGGTTTTGGCGATTTTCCCCCATTTTCGCCGGAACCCTTCCGATCGTTGTCGGGTCTATATGTCCATAAGTGTTAAAATAACCATGGACAATATAACATGAGTGATTTATCGGAAAGCTCCTATTCCACCGCGAGCCGATTCACCCACGCCCTGCCATGGCTGGTTGCCATGGCCTTTTTCATGCAGGCGCTGGATACCACCATTCTGAACACCGCGTTGCCGGCGATGGCGATTGATCTGCACCGGTCGGCGCTGGATATGGAAGGCACGGTGATCAGTTATGCGATGACGGTCGCGCTGCTGATCCCCGTCAGCGGTTGGCTGGCCGACCGCTACGGCACGCGGCGCATTTTCATGGCGTCGGTCGGCGTCTTTACCGCCGGTTCGCTGTTCTGCGCACTGTCGACACATCTGCCCATGCTGGTCCTCGCGCGCATCGTGCAGGGCTCCGGCGGCGCCATCATGACCCCGGTGGCCCGGCTTGCGCTTATGCGTTCGTATTCGCGTACCGAGTACGTCAAAGTACTCAGCCTTGTCACACTGCCGGCGCTGCTCGGGCCGGTGCTGGGACCTCTGCTGGGCGGCTGGCTGGTGTCGGTGGCGAGCTGGCATTGGGTCTTTCTGATCAATCTGCCCGTCGGCATTGCCGGCATTCTGCTGGCCCGGTCGATCATGCCCGATTTCCGCTCGGAAGGATCACCCTTCGATGTTGCGGGATTTATTCTGTTCGGATCCGGGCTCGTTGCCGTGTCGCTCGCTTTGGAAACGGTGGGAGGAGGGGGCGTGCCGCTGACGGCTGTGGCCGTGCTCGGGCTGGGAGGGCTGGCCCTGCTGGTGGCCTATGTGCGCCACGCCCGCCGCGCCAGCGCGCCACTGTTTTCCCTTGCCTTGTTTCGTTCGCGGGCATACAACGCCGGCGTGCTCGGCAATCTGGTCACCCGTCTGGGCAATGGCGGCATCGCCCTGCTGCTGCCCCTGATGATGCAGGTCGGTTTTGGCGACGACGCCCGAACCGCCGGGGTACTGATGATGCCGGTGGCGCTGGCCGCCATGCTGGCAACGCCTCATCTGCCCACGCTGGTCGGCAGACTGGGCTTCCGTCGGACGCTGGTGGGGTTTACGCTGGTGACCTCTGTGGCGACCGCGGGACTCGGATTGATTTCGGCGACGACACCGATGTGGATCACACTGCCGTTGCTGATGGCATTCGGCGCTGCCAGCGCGGTCGTGCTGGTGGCCGGCAACACCCTGGCGCTCGGCGATGTGCCGCCGGAGCTCGCCAGTCAGGGCAATAGCCTGGTTACGGTATCGCAGCAACTGTCCATCAGCCTCGGTGTGGCCTGTGCCTCATCGGTACTCAATCTGTTCCGCCCGGACAACGCGCAAGGGCTGGCCCTGGTCCCCTCATTTCACGCCACATTTGTCGTATTGGGCATCATGACGCTGGTTTCCTCCCTGGTGTTTGCCAGACTCAGGCCCGGGGACGGGCGCCATTTGCAGGGAAGCGCTCCAGCCGTGCATATGGACTGACCGGCGCTTGCCTCGAGTTTCGTGAAAGAACGTGCCGTTTTATCCGGCGCATCATTGTTGCGCCGTTTCTGCGACTGTCCGTCCGGGCAGTTGCCAGGACGGCGCGGCCTGCTTTACGTGTGTTGTTTTTCTTCACTTCTAAACATCTTCCCTGTAATAATCCCCAACGTGTCCCGCGTTTTTCAAGGACAGTGAAAACTGTCCATCCCGCTGATTCTCCATGAGTTTCTCCTCCCCGCGTTGTGCCGGTCGGCGTGACATCTCATCTTTTTGTCATTAATTCGAAATGATTATTTCAGTTTGTTGAAATATTGGTGAGTTATAAATCCACGTCCGCAACACAGCCGTACTGACTTACGCAGGAGACGAGATGTTTTTTCTGGATGAGGAACCGAGGAAAGAGGCGCGCATCGAGATCATCCCGATGATCGATGTGATGATGTTTCTCCTGGTGTTCTTTGTGCTGATCAGCCTGAATGTGATTCCGACCAGCGGTCTGTCCACTCAGCTGCCCAACGCCAAGAGCGCCACCACATCGACCGCGCCCGCCAAGCCGCTGATCGTCACCGTGACGGTGGATGGCAAGCTGCAATTGAACGGCGAAGATGTCACTCCCGCTTCACTCAAGGCGAGGTTGTCCGAGCGCAGCCACGAGCCGGAGGCCGCTGTGATCATCAAGAGCGATGGCAAAGCGGAAATGCAAAAAGTGGTCAATGTCATGGATATCGTTCGTGACAGCGGCATCAAGAAAGTTTCCATTGCCGCGCGCAAGGCCTAAGGACATGACTCACGCAACGATTACGACGCCGCCGTCCCGTCCCTGGGCGCTCAACGCCTGGTGGCGCGATGGCGTCGCCTGGAGCTGTTCGGCCCTGACCATCGCGGCCATTGTCGGTCTTGAGTCATTGCCGGCCATCGAGCATGCCAAGCCGGAGCAACCGGCGATCGAGATCCAGTTGGCCGACATCAAGGATCTGCCGCCGGATCCGCCGCCTCCGCCCAAGGCCGTGCCACAGCCGCAGACGCCTCCGGAGCGCACTCCGGTTGCCACCCCGCAGCCGCAGGCACTGGCTCCTTCGCCATCCCCGGTCGCCGCCCAGCCTGTTCCGGCTCCCGCGCCGGCTCCTGTGGCGCCCGCCGCGAAAACCGAAGCGCCGCGAGTGGAGCCGCCGCGCCCCGTCAGCAACGCCTCGGCGAACCATGGCTACGAAGCGCGCGTCCGGGCGCTGATCGAAGGGCGCAAAGCCTATCCGACCGGGCGGCAGGCCGCCATCGAGAAGCCTCGCGGAACTGTTCACGTGTGCGTGAATGTGTCGCGAAGCGGGGCGAGCCAGGGGGTGAGCATCAAGGAAGGCTCCGGATCGGCGCTCCTGGATACGGCGGCCAAACGGCTGCTGCAGTCGATCGATTATCCCCCTTTCGGGGAAGCGGTCTTCGCCGGGGAAGACACCCATACCATTTGCACAGAGCTCAATTACGAGCCACCGACAAGTTGAATCACTGACAACACGCCTTGCTAAGGGGATTGAAATACATGAGTGCTAAGCGAATGATGCGTCACACGCTGGCCGCCGCGCTGACGGCGGTCTTTGCCAGCGGTGCGCTGGCTGACGGGGCCAAGACCTCGGAACTGGGAACCATCACCATCATCGGCGAGGGCGACAAGCTCGGTTCCGGCCTGCTTCAGCAGGAAGACAGCGGACGGGCGCGCAGTAACGTCAGCCGTTCCTCCCTGGAAAAAGAACGCCCGACCTCCAACCCGTATCAGGTCATCAACATGCTGCCCGGCGTGAACGCCGTCAGCACCGATGCGTCCGGATTGTTTGGCGGTTCGCTGAACCTGCGCGGTTTTAACGCCGATCAGATCGGTTTCACCGTGAACGGCATGCCGGTCAACGATTCGGGCAACTTCGCCGTGTACCCGCAGGAATTCCTCGACAACGAGAACCTCTGCCAGACTTTCGTGACCCAGGGTTCCACGGATACCGACGCGCCGCACATCGGCGCGACCGGCGGCAATGTGGGCTTTTCGACCTGCGATCCGGAAGACAAGAGCCGCGTACGCGTGATGCAGACCTATGGCAGCAACCGCCTGTCCAAAACCTTCGCGCGTTTCGATACCGGGCGTGTGCTGGGCGATGCGGCCAAATTCTACGTGTCGTTCTCGCACGCCGAGGCGGACAAATGGAAAGGCCTGGGCTCGGCTCGCCGCGACCACGTCGACGCCGGCTTCCGTCTGGATCTGGGTTCCGGTAGCTACCTGAATGGTTCGCTGCTCTGGAACAATGCGGTCAACCACAATTTCTATACCCCATCCCTGAAAGAGCTTCAAAACGACTATTTCGTCGATTACGCGACCACTTTCCCGGGCCATCTGACTCCGGTGAAAGGAACGGCGCAGGATGAGAGCACTGTGGCGACGAAGCCTCAGTTCTACAAGCTGTCGCAGAATCCTTTCCGCAACTTGATTGCTTCGGTCAATGGCGTGTTCAAACTGTCCGACAAGGCGACGCTGAAAGTGTCGCCGTACTTCTGGTACGGATTCGGCACCGGCGGCACGCAGCAGCAAACCCTGAAGGAAAGCGGCGCCATTCTGGCCAATGGCGCCAAGAGCGGCAAGGTTGACCTTAATGGTGACGGCGACACGCTGGACACCATTATCGTGGCGAACAGTTCTGTAACGCGTACCTTGCGCCCCGGTCTGACGGTTAGCCTCAACTACCAGCTTGACAAGCATGCGCTCAACGGCGGCATCTGGATGGAACGCGCGACCCACCGTCAGACCGGTCCTGCCGTACCGGTGAACAGCGATGGCACTGCGACGGATATCTGGCTGCAGTCCCCCCAAATCACCCGTCCGGACGGTTCCCTGTACCAGAGCCGCGACTGGAAAACCATCACCACCGCCGTGCAGCCGTTCTTCCAGGACACCATGTCTTTCCTGGATGACAAGCTGTCGGTCACGGCCGGCGCCCGTTATGCGCACGTGAAGCGTGATTTCAACAACTATGCGAATGAAGGATCCGGCGCCGCATCCATGCTGGATTACCAGGTCTCCAAGAGCTACAACCAGTTCCTGCCGAGCCTGTCCGCGCGTTATTTCGTGACTCCCGCGCACCAGGTGTTCGGCAGCGTGGTGAAGAACTTCCGCGCCCCGCCCAACTTCGCGTACACCGCGACCAACGGCAATGTCGCCGTGGTCAATGGCAAGGTTGCTGTCGTTAACGAAGTGAAACCGGAAACCTCGGTGAACTTCGAGCTGGGGTACCGTTATCAGTCCGATCTCGTCAACCTGAGCGCCACCCTGTTCCGCAACAATTACAAGGATCGTCACCTGACCTGGAAAGATCAGCTGAGTAACAGCTATTTCATCAATGCCGGCGACGGTGTGAACCAGGGCGTGGAGCTGGAGGCGGGGACGGCGCCGTTCCATGGCGTGTCGGCCTATGTGTCCTATACGCATAACGACAGCAAGGCTTCCTCGGATCTGGATACGCGTGCGGGCACCTTGCCGATCAAGGACAAGAAGTTCCCGATGACTCCTGACAACATGTTCGGTCTGACCCTGCAGTATGCCCAAGGTCCGTTCTATGTTCGCGGCAAGATGAAGTACACCGGCAAGCAACAGGCCACGCTGATGAACGATGAATCGGTGCCAGGCTACACCACATTCGATCTGGATGTGGGGTACCAGTTGCCGAACACCGCGTTCTTCAAGAACCCGATGGTGCGCGCGAGCGTGACCAACCTGACCAGCAAGCGTTACTGGACGCCGAGTTCGCCGGGTATCAATGCCCAGAAGGTCGGCAACTTCACCGGCAGCACTCTGTATTATCTCGTCGGCCAGCCGCGCGCCGTCAGCGTGACCGTGTCGTCCGACTTCTGAGTTTGACGCAGCAAGGCAAGACCGGCGGGGGCTCGCCCCCCGCCTTATCTCTCGAGAGCACAGCAATGAATATCGATTACACCCTCCTGCACCAGATCACTTTCTACACGATGTTCGTGTGCCTGGCCCTGGCCGTTTTCGTGGCGGTCGAGCGCCTGTTGTTCTACATTTTCACGCTGCGCCACGCGCGGCAGCTCGAAGAGCTGGTGACCGGCCACAAGGGCCCGCTGGAGACCCTGCCCGATGAAATGATCGGTCATGACTCGGTGCCGGCCCAGGCGGTGCGCCGCATGATCGAAGAGCGCAGCCGCGTGACCAATGCGCACGATGTGCAAAGCCTCTCCAGCGCGATCTTCCTGGCCCTCAAGGCGCGTTTGCAACGCAATCTGTGGGTGCTTGACACCATCGTCACCGCAGCGCCGCTGCTGGGGCTTCTGGGTACGATTCTCGGCATCATCGAAACGTTCACCACGCTGGCGACGTCCGGTGTGTCCGATCCCAAGGGCGTGTCGGGCGGTATCGGCACCGCGCTGCTGGCAACGGCGCTCGGCATCGCGATCGCACTGTTCGGCCTTGCGTTCCTCAACCATTTTCACGATCGCGTGGATCGCATCAGCGAGCATCTGAAAGTGCTGCTGCTGCGCGCATCGATCAATAAAGCCTGAGTTCTTCGGATTCCGGATTGACAGCGGAGCCGCGACGGTTTCCCCAATGCATGCCCCGAGGTTGGTTGGCCAGCCTCGGGGCATAATCTTTGGCCTGCTTTTACCCGATACGTCAGGCTGTGAAGTTGTGTCTATTTTTCTGTCATGCTATTGTTTTCCACAAAATGTGGAGTAATTTTTATGTATATAGCTATATATTGTGGTTCAAGTCATGGCGATCAGCCGGAATTCACGGAAGTGACCCGAGCCTTCGGCGCGCTTCTGGTCGAGCATGGTCACTCGCTGGTCTACGGGGGCGGGCATGTCGGCTTGATGGGCGAGATCGCCGACAGTGTGTTGGCGGCAGGTGGTCATGTAACCGGGGTGATGCCCAAGCATCTGGTCGATCGGGAACTGGCGCATCCTGGCGTGCAGGTGATGCATGTGGTCGACGACATGCATCAGCGCAAGGCAAAAATGGCCGAACTGGCCGATGCCTTCATCGCTTTGCCCGGCGGCGCCGGCACCATGGAGGAGTTGTTCGAGGCCTGGACGTGGGGACAGCTTGGACTGCATGCCAAACCCTGTGGCGTGTTGAACATGCATGACTATTTCGGCCCGCTGCTCGCGTTCGCCGCCCGCATGGTCGATTGCGGGTTCATGAAACAGCCTTACCTCGACATGCTGCAAGTCGGTGAAACACCGGAAAACCTGCTGGCGAAAATCGAGCGTTACACTCCGCCCCCGATGAAGTGGAGTTCTGCCGCAGACCGCCGTTCATGAGCACGCTCTCCGCGGTAATTGTTGAAAGCGCTGCAGCGGGGCAGGGCAGTCGCACGCGAGGCCGATCCTGCGTATCGGGAAACTCTTTGCCGAGCGGGGGCGCGCAACCTTCCCGCCGCAGTCGGCATGGCGGGATGCCTGATCGTCCGGCGATACCCTGTCTATCCTGGCTTGCGCTACAATAACCCGGTTTTCTCCATGTTCCCCACTGCCACCATGCCTTCTTCCCTGCGCCTGCGGGTGCTTGCCTCCGGCGGGCCGTTGCAGGATCCATCCCGCGTCGAACGCGCGCTGTTGCGTTTCGAACAGGCCGGATTCGCCATTGACAATGCCATCGCCGCTGACCGGCGGTTCGGCCGTTTCGCCGGTACCGACGAGGAGCGGCTTGCCGACTTCTCCTGCCTGACCGATGGCGGGGCGCCGATGCCGGATCTCTTGATTCCGACTCGCGGAGGATACGGCATGGTGCGTCTTCTGGGGGATCTCGATTACCCCGCCCTGTGCCGCGGCATGAAAGAGTCCGGCGCGATTCTGTGCGGCTACAGCGATGTCACGGCCTTGCAGATGGCGCTGCTGGCAAAGGGCGGGATAGTCAGCTTCTCCGGACCGATGCTCAATTCCGACTTCGGCGCGCCACGCATGAGCCGGTTCACTCTGGACCGTTTCCGTCTTGCGCTGTCCAACCCGGTGTTCCGCGTCGAGGCCAAGACCGGCAGGTCCGAATCGCTGGATCTGGAAGGCACCCTGTGGGGGGGAAACCTCGCCGTTATCTGCCAGCTTGTCGGCACACCGTATTTGCCGGCGATCGAAGGCGGCATTCTGTTTCTCGAAGATGTGGGCGAGGAGCTGTACCGAATCGAACGCATGCTGTTCCAGCTGTTTCACTCGGGGATTCTGGCACGGCAGAAGGCCGTCCTGATCGGCCGGATCACCGGAAGCAAACCTGATTTTTATGATCCGGACGGATATACAATAACGGCGGTGCTGGAGGCGATTCGCCGTCGTCTCGATGTGCCGGTGCTCGATGGACTGGCCATCGGGCACGTGCCGGACATCCTGTCGCTGCCGGTCGGCGCCCATGCCCGGTTGACCGGAGCGGAAGACGGCTATGCCCTCGAAATCGGCGGCTACCCCTGGCTTGAGGAGCGGGCCGCGCGAGTCAACTGGGAGGCGTTTGCCCAGTAACGTTCATCCGGGGACTGGCCAGTACGAGGAATAAAGGTTTAAAGTGAATCGTACCTTGCCAGGACTTGCATGATGACAACGAGAACAGAACACGATCTGCTTGGCGCGCGCGAAATTCCCGACCGGGTTTACTGGGGCATTCATACCCTGCGCGCCGTCGAAAACTTCCCGATTACCGGCCAGACCATCAGCGAATACGGCGATCTGATCACCGCCTTCGCCATCATCAAGCAGGCCGCCGCCCTGGCCAACCGCGATCTAGGCCTGCTGGACCCCGTGCTGTGCGATGCCATCTGCCATGCCTGCGATCTGCTGCGGGAGGGGCATTATCACGGCGAGTTCGTCGTGGATGTGATCCAGGGCGGCGCCGGCACGTCGACCAATATGAACGCCAACGAGGTGATCGCCAACCTGGCGCTCGAACACCTTGGCAGGCAAAAGGGCGACTATGCCTTCCTTCATCCCAACGAACATGTGAATCTCAGCCAGAGCACCAATGATGTCTATCCGTCGGCGCTGCGTCTGGCGACCTGGTTCGGGATCTGGCGCCTGCAACTGTCCATGCAGGCGCTGAAGGAGGCGTTCGCGGCCAAGGCCGACGAGTTTCGCGATGTGCTCAAAATGGGGCGCACCCAGTTGCAGGACGCCGTGCCGATGACGCTGGGGCAGGAATTCCAGACCTATGCCGTCATGCTCGGCGAGGACATCCTGCGTCTTAGCGAAGCGGGTAATCTGATGATGGAGATCAATCTGGGCGCCACGGCGATCGGCACCGGCATCAACTCGCATCCCGATTATGCCGGCAAAGCCTGCGATCACTTGCGCCAACTGACGGCGCTCGATTTTGTCACGGCTCCCAATCTTGTCGAAGCGACCCAGGATTGCGGCGCATTCGTTCAGGTATCCGGCGTACTGAAGCGCGTGGCGGTAAAACTGTCCAAGACCTGCAACGACTTGCGTCTCCTGTCGTCCGGTCCGCGCGCCGGGCTTAACGAAATCAATCTGCCGCCCAGACAGGCCGGTTCGTCGATCATGCCGGGCAAGGTCAATCCGGTCATTCCCGAGGTCGTGAATCAGGTGGCCTTCGAGGTGATCGGCAACGATGTCACGGTCAGCTTCGCGGCCGAGGCGGGACAGTTGCAGCTTAATGCGTTCGAGCCGGTGATCGCCTACAGCCTGTTCCGCAGTCTCAAGCATCTTGCCGCGGCCTGCGACACACTGCGCGAACACTGCGTGGTCGGCATTACCGCCAACCGCGAGCATTTGCGCGAGATGGTGACGCGCTCCATCGGACTGGTAACGGCCCTCAGTCCCTACCTCGGTTATGAACTCTCGACAGACATCGCCGCCGAAGCGCACGCCAGCGGCGCCAGCGTGCACGATATCGTGCTGGCCCGGGGCCTGATGAATCCCGAGGAGCTCGAACGCGTTCTTCAGCCGGAATCACTGACTCGGCCGCGCAAGCGGGAAGCGTAACCTTCCTCAGTAGTGAGGCGGAATTTCGTGTCCGGCGGGAGCGGTCCCGCCGTCCGCCTGCATGCCCTTGACGTGCTGGTAGAGCAACCGCATCTGTTGTTGCAACAGATCCATCTCCCGTTGCTGGCGGGCCACGGTCTGGTTGAGGGCG
Source organism: Paludibacterium paludis (assembly GCF_018802605.1). Lineage (NCBI taxonomy): Bacteria > Pseudomonadati > Pseudomonadota > Betaproteobacteria > Neisseriales > Chromobacteriaceae > Paludibacterium > Paludibacterium paludis. The sequence continues at coordinate 1,207,223 of NZ_CP069161.1, forward strand.
TCGAGCAGCTCGTCCTGGAAGGCGATCCGCACTTCCAGCTCGGCGATTCTGTCTTCCATGGGGGATGCCTTTCTGTTTTGCGTTCAATGGGGGGTCGATTCTAAGCCACCGCCGCCTGACTGGCCAACAGCCGTCAGGCGGCGTTTTTGCATTCGCGCGACAGGTATTGCCGGCAATTATCTGATCTGCATCAAACGTTTTGACATGAATAGTTCATATTTATACTATTCCTTCATGAAAAAAACACCGGATCTGCCATCTTCCCTGGCGAACGCCGCTGAACGGCTGGAACGCATCGGCCAATTGGTTCCCGACGACCATAAACAGCTGGTGATGCTGCGCATGATGATGAAACTTGCGACCGGCGCCATGAACAACCGGATGCGGGATCTGCTGCGCCAGCAGGATCTGCATACGGTCAGCTTCACGGCGCTCACCATGCTGATCAACGATGATGGAACCCCCCTGAATCCTTCCGAGTTGTCCGCCATGACCGGCGAATCCCGGGCCAACATCACCCGAGTGTGCGACGAAATGGTCGCGCGCGGACTGCTCAACCGTTGCGGCAACCCGGACGATCGACGGCGCGTCGACCTGACGCTGGCACCCAATGGCCGTGACATTCTTCATGCCCTGATGCCGCAAGTGCATCGACTGATCCTGGGGCCGCTGGCGGCACTCGATCAGGACGAGCGCGACGCGCTGGAGCGCATTTTGAAAAAACTGATCCATGAACTGGACAATCAGCCGGTCCGGTGAGGCCGGAGCCATCAATCGCGAGGCACACACATCATGAAACTTTCTCCCCTGGCGGCCATGATCCTGACGGCATGGTTGTCCGCCTGCGCGGTTATTCCGCCCGATGGGGCCATCCCCTCCCGGCTCGATGCGAAAGGCGCGGAGCGGATGGACCGAATGCCGGCGGGTGCTGAAGAGTGGCCGCAAGACCAGTGGTGGCACCGTTACCGGGATCCCCAGCTTGACGGCCTGGTGACCGCCGCGCTGGCCGGCAGTCCATCCATGGCGTTGGCCGCCGCCCGTTTCAAGCAGGCCGAAGCGCGTCTTTTGGCCAGCGAAGCCTCCGATAAGGTCAATGCGACGATCTCCGGCAATGCGACACGCCAGCGTTACCCCGAGCACGACATTTATCCGCCGCCTCTGGCCGGCAGCTGGAAAAATCACGGTCAACTGCAAGCGCAAGCGGCGCTGGAGATCGATCTGTGGGGGCGCAACCGGGCGGCGATCGCTTCGGCGGTGGGCGAGCGCGAGGCAGGCCGGGCGGATCGCGCGGAGGCGGCGAGAGTCTTGGTCGCCGCGGTCGCGCAAGGCTACTTTGCCTGGCTGGCCGATGAAGCGCGATGGCGTGTTTCCCAGCGGCAAAGCGAGGTGCTGACGGCCCAGACCGGCCTGGCGCAACGACGCGTCGCCGCCGGGCTCGATCCGGTCAGCGCGCTCGATGCGGCGCGCGAAGAACTGGCCGTCGCGAAGGCGCAAACCGAGCAACTGGATGCCCAGCGCCTGCGCGACCGGGAAGCGCTCCGGGCACTGGTGGGTGGCGACGCCCGTCACATCGAATCGTTGCGGGTCAGGAGCTTGCCGGAACCCGCCGCCGGACTGCCGGCGACGTTGGGGTTGCACCTGCTGTCGCGTCGGCCGGATCTGGTCGCGGCCAAATGGCGTGTCGAAGCGGCCGTTCAATCGGTCAAGTCGGACGAAGCGGCGTTCTATCCCGATGTCAATCTGACCGGCTTTTTCGGTTTCAACTCCATCGGTCTGGAGAATCTTTTGCAGGCCTCCAGCCGCGGACCGGGAATGTCCGCCGCGTTTTCCTTGCCACTGTTCGACAGTGGACGCTTGCGCTCCCGGCTCGGGGTGAGCCGCGCCCAGCGCGATGCGGCCATCGCGCAATACAACCAGACCCTCGTCAATGCCGTGCAGGACGTGGCCGATCAGGGGTTGGCATGGCGCGGACTGTCTCGTCAGAAAGACGAACAAACCCGCGCGCTGGCCGCTGCCGACAGGCAGCGCCAGGCGGCGGTGCGACGCTCGGCGTCCGGTCTGGCCGACCGTCAGACGACGTTGCGCGCCGAATTGCCGGTACTCAAGGAACACGATCAATTGTTGCAAGTAAACAAAGCCATGTTGCTCGCCGACGTGGCGCTGACAAAAGCGCTCGGGGGTGGTTATCACGCCGTCTCCCCGTCCGGCACGACGACCTCTGGAGACACGCAATGAGCCAAGCACCCAACCCCAACGCGGCCAAACGCAAACCGATGATGACCGCGCTGGCGGCCGCCTTTCTTCTGGCCGGCGCCTGTTACGCCCTGTATTACACGCTGGTGTTGTCGCAGCGTGAGGAAACCGACAATGCCTATGTGGGCGGTAACCTTGTGGCGTTGACTTCCCAGGTCAATGGTACGGTGGTCGACATTCGCGCTGATGAAACGCGCTTTGTCAAAGCCGGCGAGAATGTCGTGATGCTGGATCCCGCCGACGCCGAGGTGGCATTGCGCCAGGCGGGCGCGCAGCTTGGCGAGACGGTGCGGCAACTGCGCCAACAGTATGCCGGGGCGGGACAGTACGACAAACTGGTCGCTCAGCGCGCGAGCGATCTTGCCCGCGCCGAGGCGGATTATCAGCGCCGCCAGCCGCTGGTGGCCGATCAGGTGGTGTCCGCCGAGGATGCCGACCATGCCCGTCGGGCGATGGAAGCCGCGCGGGCGGCTCTCGAGGCGGCCAGGCGGCAAGCCGAGGCCGCTCATGCCCTGGTCGATGGTGTTGAGTTGCAAAAACATCCCACCGTCCTCAAGGCCCGGGCGAATTTTGTGCAGGCCTGGCTTGCCGCGCGGCGCAATGCTCTGGTGGCTCCGGTATCCGGCTACGTCGCCAAACGCAGTGCCCAGGTCGGTACCCGCGTCAGTCCCGGGACCACGGTTTTGAGTATCGTGCCGCTCGATCAATTGTGGGTGGATGCCAATTTCAAAGAGTCGGAGCTGGCCAATATCCGGATTGGCCAGAAAGCGAAAGTCACTACCGACATGTATGGCGGAAAAGTTGTATACGAGGGCAAGGTGGTGGGTCTGGGCGCCGGCACGGGCAGCGCCTTTTCCCTGTTGCCCGCGCAGAACGCCACCGGCAACTGGATCAAGGTCGTGCAGCGGGTTCCTGTCCGGATTTCGCTCGATCCGAAAGCCCTGATGGAGCATCCGCTGCGCATCGGCCTGTCCACCACCGTCGAAGTCGAAACCCGCGACCGGTCGGGACCGGTTCTGGCCGCCACGCCGGCCAACCAGTCCTTGTACCAGACGCGGGCGCTGGCGCAGCCGTTGCCTGAAGCCGACGCGTTGGCCGACAAGATCATCGCCGGCAACGCCGGTCATTGAGCGGGGAGCCTGCCATGAGCCAATCCCTCGCTGCCGGGCGCAACGAAGCCCCGGAGCCGCTCAAGGGCGGGAAGCTGGCGATCCTGACCATTGCCGTGGCGTTCGCCACTTTCATGGAGGTACTGGACACGACGATCGTCAACGTCTCCGTGCCGCATATCGCCGGTGACCTTGCGGCGAGCCCCACGCAGGGGACATGGGCGATCAGCTCCTACGGTCTGGCGGCCGCCATCGCGGTGCCGTTGACCGGGTGGCTTGCGCAGCGCTTCGGTCAGGTGCGCATGTTCGTGCTGTCGGTGATTCTGTTCACGCTGATGTCGGCGCTGTGCGGCCTAGCCACGAGTTTGCACGGCCTTGTGGCGTTCCGTTTTTTGCAGGGGCTGGTGTCCGGTCCGATGGTGCCCCTGTCGCAGACACTGCTGTTGTCCAGCTACCCTCACAATAAAAAAGGACTGGCGCTGGCGCTGTGGGCGATGACCGTGGTCGTGGCGCCGATTTTCGGGCCGATGCTGGGCGGTTATCTGACCGACAACTTCAGTTGGCCGTGGATTTTCTACATCAATCTGCCGGTGGGAGTCTTCGCCGCCATCGTGTCGTGGTCGTTGCTCAAGACGCGAGAAACTCCGACGGAGAAAAAACCGATCGATCTTGTCGGGCTCGTGCTCTTGTTTGTCGGCGTGGGCAGTCTGCAGATGATGCTCGACAACGGTAATGATCTTGACTGGTTCAATTCGACATTCATTGTGGCGCTGACCGTGATCGCGGTGGTCTCGCTGGCTTTCCTGGTGGTCTGGGAGCTGACAGACCACCATCCTGTTGTCGATCTGTCCTTGTTCCGCTTGCGCAATTTCCGGTATGGCGTATTGACTCTTTCGCTGGGCATGTTCTGCTTTTTTGGCAGTACGGTCATCTTCCCCTTGTGGCTGCAAACGGTTAAGGGGTATACCGCCACCTGGTCGGGACTCGCGACGGCGCCGGTGGGGATTCTGGCGTTTTTCCTGTCGCCGCTGGTGGGAAAGAATATCCAGAAGCTCAATTTACGCATTCTGACCTCATTCGCTTTCGTGGTGTTCGCCACGACAATGTTCTGGTTCGCCAGCTTTACGCTGGATACCGAGTTCGGGCAACTGATCTGGCCGCGTTTGCTGCAGGGCATCGGCGTGGCATGTTTCTTCGTGCCGCTCAACCAGATCATTCTGTCCGGTATCGGTCCGGACCGGATGGCCGCAGCCTCGGGATTGTCCAATTTTTTCCGGACATTGTCGGGCAGTTTCGCGACGGCAATCGTGACATTCATCTGGACGCACCGGCAGGAAATGCACCACGCGCGCCTGACCGAGTACGTCGCCGCGGCCAATCCCTCGACCCAGGATTATCTGGCCCGTCTTGGCGATGCCGGCATCAAGGGATCATCCGCCTACGCCAGTATCGAACAGACCCTGTCGCAGCAGGCTTATATGCTGGCGACCAGCGAGGTGTTCTGGATGATGGGGGTGATTTTCCTGTTGCTGATTCTTGTTGTCTGGCTGTGCCGCCCGCCGTTCGGCTCCGTGGGAGGGCCGGGAGGGGGGCATTGACGAGGCAATAAAAAACCGGGGAGATGTTCCACCCCGGTTTTTTATTGCCTTCGTAGCCGGTGTCAGAAATAAAAACTGGCGCCGACCTTGGCAAGATGCACGCCGCGATTGGACAGCACTGTTGTGCCGTTGTATCTCAGTTCGTTGCCTCCGAACAGATATTCGTATTCGCCACGCAGCGCAAAGCGCTTGCTCAGATAGAGTTGGCCGCCAAGACCCAGTCCGAGTTTTAGCGAGTTGCGCGTGCGGCTTTCACTGACTTCCGATCCGAACGGTCTGAGGCCTTTTGCCTGGAATTTGTCCAGGCGGACCGTTCCTTTGGTGGACACTGAGTTCACGCTGACCTTGCCGTACACGCTGAACCGGTCGTTCACCGGATTGATGCCCAGCAGCGCGACGCGCAACGAGGTCATGTCCATGGAGGCGCTGCCCGTGGCGTTGGCGAACGGTTTCGTCTGACCTTGTTCCGTGGCCGAGCCGTCGATACGGGCCGACGCCCGGCCAAGATTCGCGTAGGAGACCTCGACCGCGGAGTTGGGCCCCAACTGGTAGCCGCCGCCCAATTCCCAGATCGCTCCTGGCGATCCGCTGCTGCCGGAGCGAAATTTCAGATCGATCTTCTCTTCCTCCATGTTGGGCGTCACGGTATGTATGTGGCCCGAGTAGCCTGACGGGTTGTAACCGGTGTTGGCGAACACGTAGAGTCCCGAGTCCGCGGCCCGGGCCGCCAGGGGGGCGAGAAGCAGGGCAAGAATGGCGTATTGTTTCGTCATGAATGGTATCCTCGAGAGTGAGCGGTTATGGAACGGACGGAGTACGTGAACCCCGATGGATTGAAGAAAAAGTCTACGGAGGGAGAGCGTGGCGCGGATATGAGCGGGTTCCGCAAGAGGAGGGGGAATCGGCTGGAGATCGCCGCGATTTGTCCTGCCTACCGCTTCCGTCCCGGGCAAGGGCCAGGGACGGTTCGAGCTAGGGTCAGAACGAAATAGCGACGCCAATCTTGGCCAGATGGATGCCGGAGCCTTTCAGGATGGTCTGGTCATTCACGGCAACGTTTGTTTTGCCGAACAGGTACTCGTATTCGCCACGCAACGCGAATTGCTTGTTGACCCGATATTGCATGCCCATGCCGATACCAGCCCGGACAGAGTGATCGGAAGCCGATTTGGTGTCGAATTTCTTGAATGTGGTTTTCGTGTTATGTGTCCTGTTTTCCACCTCCGCGTGCTTTAGCGTCAAGGAGGCGCGGGTATTGATGGCGTTGAGGCTGGCCTTGCCATAAAGATCCAGATCCTGAGTTACCGGATAAAGTCCGAGTACCGCGAAGCGATATGCCGAGGTGTTGAGGGAAACCTGTCCGGAGCCCGACTTGGCGATGGATTGCCCGTTCATGCGCGCGGTGCCCGAGCCCGAGAAGCCGGACGAGGACGATCCCAGATCGGCGTACGACAGTTCCACCGCCAGGCCGGGCCGGATGGTGTAGCCTATGCCCAGCTCCCAGATGGCGCCGAACTTCTTGCTGTTGTCAAAGCGCAGTTCCTCGCGGGACTTGTCCGCCTGGAAAGCCAGGGTTTGTCCACTGAGCGAGCTGGTGTTGTAGCCCATGTTGCCAAGTGCGTAAAAGCCGGAGTCGGCTGCCTGCGCCATGCCCGCCGTCAGTAAAAAGGCGGTAAGCGCGATGTTTTTTTTCATGACGAATCCCTGATGCGTGTCGTTGGAAACGCCCGGTACGAGAATGCCCATACCCGGCAACCACGCAGTCTAGGAAGTTCGGCGATATGAGGTAATGAGCGTATTCCGGTTTGGCAGGAGGGTGGGGATGATCGGCGTGTCGGATGATGCCTGTCACGGTGGATCAAGCCGGAATAATGCGATGGATCTGCCCTTTTGCGAACAGCAGGCTCAGCAGCGGCAAGGGGGAAAACGTTTCATCGACGCCCAGGGCCGCATCGGTCGCGTGCTCCAGGGTATGCGAGGTTTGCAAGGCCTCGAGAAAGCGGCCTTCCGCAATCGGCAGGGCTTTCACGTCAATCCGCCCTTGCTCCCTTGTCACCATGGCGCACTCGGGCAGGTTCAGCGAACCGGCAAAAGACGGATCGGGAGCAAGGTGGGCGAGCCACAGGCTTGCCACAGGATACGAAGAGAGAATGACACCGAAGGATGGAATGAATTCCAGGCGAAGGGCGGGCCAAGTCTCACCGGGAAGCGAAGCGAGCATGTCGAGGCTTGCCGGTCGGGTGTCTCGCGCGTAATAGGCGCGATGCGCCAGCCACTCGAGCGCCGCCACATCGGCCAGATAGGAAGGCAGCCCGTTACCGGTCCGGGCGATGAACTCTCCCAGTTCCGAGCCAAAATCATGCAGATTGCCGCTGCGGGAGGGCGCTGTCGCCAGAAACCGTCTGCCGATGAGATCAAAGCAGGTATCGCCGACCAGTTGGCGGCATACCGGATAGGTTCGGGACAGGGTATCCAGCAACGCCAGGCGATAATTGCCGCGGTAAATGGCGAGCGCGGCCTCCGTGACACCCGGCGGAGGGGCGCTTGGCGGGACATCCGAGGCGATGGCGTCGAGCAGCCCGGTTTGCCAGTCGGTGAAATCAGTGCCCATGGCGCTTCTCCAGGATGGCGCGCGCGCGACCGGCTTCGGCCCGCAGGCGGTGCAACGGCGGAATGGACTGATCCCATTCGATCAGGGTTGGCTTCGGTCCAAGGGTGGCGACCACCGATTCGAAGAGTGTCCAGACCGCTTCATCGATCGGGTGATCGTGCGTGTCGATCAGCATCCCTTCCCGTGTGGAGTGACCGGCCAGGTGTATCTCGCCGATGATGTCGGCGGGGAGCGCTTTCAGAACAGCGTCGATGTCGGTGCCGAGGTTCGCGCGGTTCACGAAAAGATTGTTCAGGTCGAGCAGTACGCCGCATCCGGTAAGACGCGATAATTCCGCGAGAAACTCGCCCTCATTCAGGGTATTGCCCGGGTAGTCGGCGTAGCTTGACAGGTTTTCCAGAAGAAGCGGCCGTCCCAGCGCATCCTGGGCTTCGCGGACATGACTGGCCACCATGGCCAGGCTTTCTTTGGTGCGGGGAACCGGCAGAAGGTCGTTCACATAGCGATGCGCGCCATCATGGTTGAAGGCCAGATGTTCCGATACGGCGGCCGGTTCGATCCGGTCGATCAGCCGGCGCAAGGCCGCAAGCAGACCGCGGTCGGGCCGTGCCGGCGAAGCCAGCCCCAGCCCGACTCCATGAAGGGAAACGGGCCAGTGCTCCCGAACCCTGCCGAGCATGTCCAGCGGCATTCCGCCTTCGATGAAGTTTTCGCTGTGCACTTCCACCCAGCCAAGCGGAGGAAGGGTGTCGAGCACTTCCCGGTAGTGCGGCGCGCGCAGTCCGATGCCGGCGTCAATCGGCAATGCAGTCATTCCGGCTCCCGCATGATATTGCTGATCCGGTGAGTGTACCCGATTGCGCCATCGGGCTGTTTTACCCTGTTCCCGAAACGGGTGGCCTGCCGCTTTACATCGCGTACGGTTGGGCCTAGGCTGATCGAATCTTGATGGCATAGGAGCCGGCGGCGTGGGCAGAGCGTTTGTCTGGCTGGTGGTCTGTGCGCTTGCGGCGATGGCGCCTGCTTGCGCGCGCGAGTCGGTGAAGTTGGGGGCGGAGGAAGACTGGTCGCCGTTTTCCGGACTGGACAATGGGCGTCCGGCCGGATTTTCCGTGGAGGTCATTCGTGCCGCATACGATGCCGTCGGCCTGGATGTCGAGTTCGTCCCGTACCCCTATGCCCGCTGTTTGAGCCTGACGATGAGCGGCGCCTTGCCGGGCTGCTTCGATATCATCCGCAACCAGGAACGCGAGAGCGCGTTTCTGTGGCCGTCCCGCCCGCTGTTCAGGGCCAGGATCGGCATCTTCGTGCGCAAAAACTATCCGGCCCCCGTCGTCCGGCCCGAAGAGCTGTCAGGTCGCTCCGTGGCTGTGACGCACGGTTACGAGTACGGCGATGCGATCGACAGGAATGCGACGATCCGCAAAGTGGAAGGCCTGCGCGATGAATCGGGGTTTCGCATGCTCAAGGCCGGTCGGGTGGATTACATGCTGGCCTACCAGAATGTCGCGGATCACGTCTTTCGCCAGTGGGACCAGGATTTCGGCGGCCAGTTCCGGATGGCCGGTACGGCGTACGAAGCCGCGCTGTTTGTCGGGTTTTCCCGCCGGCACCCGCAATCGGCGCGCTATGCGAAGCTGCTGGACTTGGGGTTGGAGATCATTCAGGGCAACGGCCGCTATCGCCAGTTGCAAGTGCGTTGGGGTGTCGAGTGACATTTCCGGGGAAACGGGAGGCGAGCCCGCCTCCCGGTGGCATTACGCCTCGGTCAGATCGAACGGGCCGCTATGCACGAACACCAGCTTACAGGCTTCGAGATAGCGCGCGTCGTGAATGCGCCCGCCCTTGATGTAGCCTGTCTGGCCTTTTTCCAGGACAACGGGTTCGCCATCCTTGACCAGCCCTTGCGGCGTCTGACGATAGAACTGAACCGCCATGCGCCCCTCGATCACGACGGTCATGTCGTCGCCAGGGTGGAAATGCGGGGTTTCTTCGCTGCCAGCGGCCCATTGCTCGAGAAAGACTTCCACGCCATCCGGGTTTTCCGGGAGGGTGGTGCGGATCAGGAATCCGGCAGGCCCGTCCTCGGGGGCGATGTGGTGGCGCCAGACATCGCTGGTATCGGCGGTGAGGGTCAACGTATCGTGGGACATGATGTGCTCCTTGCTGCGTGACGGAAACGGCGGGACGCATTCCCGCCGCTTTCGCGATGTGTCGGAAAATGTTGTTGTGTGCAGTGTAGCGTGGCGGGCATGGGCTTGCGCTGACCAGGATCAGGACTGGTTCAAAGAAGATCCGCGAAAACCGGCAAGCCGGCCCGGACAACCAGCAGGACAAAAGCTCCCAGCGTGGATCCCAGCAGCGCCATGCCCACAAACTCGCTCTGTGTTTTCAGCGCCGATGTAAAAACCAGCAGGTTGGCCGCGATGGGTAGCAGCGGCATCAATGCGAAGACGCGGATTTCCAGGGGAGTGAGCCACCCCCTCGCTCCGCAGGCGCCGATCAGGATTACGGTGAGCACCGCGGCGCACAGAACACGTGAAACCAGCAGCCCGAACAACGCGTTCCATGGAAGACGGCGTAGCGAAACTCCCGCGACACTCATTCCGACCAGCGCCATGCCCAATACGGAGGTGATCAGAGCGGCACCCTCCAGGAGTCCCGAGAGCGGCGCGTTTTGGCTCAGCGCCGTGGCGAACCCGGCTGCGCGCAAGCCGAACGCGGCCAGCGCGCAAGGCAGGGCGGGAAGGCTTAACAGTTTGCCCGCCAGATGCCCCGGCGATAGCCGGTCGCTGGCCATCAATGCGTAGCCCACCGTGTTGCCGAACAGCATCCCTCCCACGTACATGGCGGTCATCGCCAGCATGCCTTCCGTGCCGTATAGGGCCTGGGCGATGGGCACTCCGAACCAGCCGATATTGAAATAGCCGAATGCGCAACGCAAAGTTCCGGCGGCGATCCATCTTGCGAAATGACGGACAAATAACGAGGCGGTCAGGGCCATCATCGCGCTGACGGCGAAAGACAGTCCGCACAGTGTGAGGAAGGCTCCCGTGTCGGACTGGAGTGCGCCTTTGAACACGGTCAGCGGCACGAAAACATACAGCAGGGCCTTGCCGACCCCCGCTTGCGACAGGCTCGTGGTCCTGCGCGCGACATAGCCGGCGCCGACATAAACACCGGGCGGCAGAAGTTTGGGGAGGAGAATGGCTAGGGCGCCAAGGCTCATGGCGATCTCGCTGGCCAAAGGGCCGGTAGTGACAGACGGGGCGCATCGTAAGGGGGCGAGCGTTTTATGGGAAGAGCCACTTTGCCCGGGTCACTCTGAGCCAGTTTCGGGCAGGATGTTCTCGTCGAGCACGGCAAGCGCATTGGCGAAGTCCAGCCGGCTCATCGCCTGGTTAAGCCGCGCCGCCTGACCGGGAGGCAGCCGGTGCTCGAGAGCGTTGCGCAGCGCCTGGTATCGGGTCAGCGCCGCCATATTGTTTTGCCGGAGGAGTCTGCGCCATTCCTCGATCTGTTCGCGATTCATCGTTTGACCGGCGGGTGGTCGCTCAAGGCCGTCGCTCCAGCGGCGCAATGCGTCCAGGGCTTGCGCAAGATCGTCGCCGACACGGTCGAGGTGTTCCGCCGCCGGCACCGCGTCGCCTGCGCGCAAGGCGTGTTCCGCCTCGAGTGTGGTTCGCGCCAGCCGCTCTGCGCCGAGCGACCCCAGTTCACCGCGCAGCGCGTGCATCAGGCGGGCCGCATCATCGAATTGTCCTTGTGCGAGAGCCTGGCGGGCCAGGCTTACCGGGGTGTCGCCGCGCTCGACAAGAAGTTGTATCGAATCGCGCAAGGTGGCGCCGAAATGCGGGTCTTGCCGTGCTTTGTCGTGGAGGATGGACAGACGCAGGGGGGCGGGGTCCCCCGATGGCGCGGGGGACGGGCCGGACGTCGCGGGATCTTTTTTCCCCAGATACGTTGCCAGGGTATCGAGCAATTGCCGGATATCGATCGGTTTCGCGACAAAATCGTCCATCCCCGCCGCCAGACACTCATTGCGTTCACTTTCCAGCACGCCGGCCGACATGGCGATAATCGGGACCGACAGTCCCAATTCGCCGCGGATCCGGCGCGTGGCGGTGAAGCCGTCCATGACCGGCATCTGCACGTCCATCAGGATAAGGTCGAATTCTCCGGGGGTTGCGCGCAAGATATCCAGCGCTTCGGCGCCGTTGGCCGCAATCGCGACACCGATACCCTCGCGGGTCAGCAGCGACTCCGCCAGCGTCTGATTGAACGTATTGTCCTCGACCAGCAGCACGCGGCCTTGCAAAGCTTGGGCAGGCCCCGGTTCCGGCAAGCGGGCGGCAGGCTCGGGCCTGGTGCGCGAAGCCAGTCCCGTGGTTATCGCGTCATGGAGAGCGGAGGCCGTGACGGGTTTGACCAGAATGGCGTCGGTCAGCGGTTTGGCGGCCAGGATATCCGGCGACTCCCGTTCAAAGGCTCTGACCATGAGCAGGATGAGGCCTTCGCGGAACCGGGGGCTGCGCCGCAAGGTTTCGATCGCGGACAGATGCTTCGCCGTGACAAAACGGCCGTCGATCAGCAACGCATCGGGCATCGCCCCCGCGGAGCCGGTCAATTCGCCAAGCGGCGCGAGCGAGGTGTCCGTCATGGCCCGCCATCCCAGGGCGCCGACGCTCAGGGCCAGGTCGGTTAGGACGATGTCGCTGTCGGAGAGAACCATCAATGTCAACGCCTGCGTCCGGGACGAATGCGCCGGCGTGACACTGTCGGCGGACGCATGAAACGGCAGGGTGACCGTGAACGTGGAGCCCTTGCCGAGTTCGCTGCTGACATCGAGCGTTCCTCCCATCGCCGAGGTCAAGCGCTTGACGATGGCCAGACCCAGCCCGCTTCCGCCAAAGCGGCGGGTGACCGAGGCATCGGCCTGCGTGAATGCGGAAAACCCCCGTTGCAGTTGTTCTGCGCTCATGCCGATGCCTGTGTCGATGACATCGAAAGCCAGCCAGATGAGCTCTCCGCGCCGGTTGTGCTGACGTATGCGCAGTGAAACATGACCGCGCTCGGTGAACTTGATGGCATTGCCGCACAGGCTGATCAGGATTTGCTGCAAGCGCAATCCGTCGCCGACCAATGCCCGCGGAATCCCGGGCGACAGGCCGATGGACACCTCGACCGGTTTGTCGCCGACTCCGACGGTCATCATGGTCGCCAGAGCGTCGATGACGTGGGACAGTAAAAAGGTTTCCCGGACAATCTCCAGCCTGTCGGCCTCGATTCTCGAAAAATCCAGAATGTCGTTGATGATACCGAGCAGCGCGCGGCCCGCCGCACTGATCATGTCGAGGTATTTGCGCTGATCCGGTGTGAGCGGTGTGTCGGCGAGCAGTTGCGTCATGCCCAGTACGGCATTCATCGGAGTGCGGATCTCATGGCTCATGTTGGCGACGAACGCGCTCTTGGCGCGGCTCGCTTCTTCCGCGGCATCGCGGGCTTTTTCCAGACCGAGCTGGGCCAGTCTCGCTTCGGTTGTGTCGCGATTGACACCGACCATGCGCATCGGCCGCCGCTCCGAATCCCGGATGAGAAGGGCGGTGGCCGCGATATAGCGCACCGCGCCATCCGGCCCGAGGATGCGGAACTCGGTGTTGAAGTCCTCATCGCGATCCAGCGTGGCTTGCAGTTGCGCCTCCGCGTCGGCGATATCCTCCGGATGCACTCTGGTGCGCCACATGCCGTAATTCACCACGGTTTGTTCGGATGGCGGAAAAAAATAGAGACTGAACATACGCGAATCCCAAATCAGATCGCCGCTCTGCATATTCCAGTCCCAGACGCCCATTCCAACTGCGCGCGTGGCGAGGGTCAGCCGTTCGGACAGGGCAATGATCTGGTTCTCCTGCGCCTTGCGCTCGCCAATGTCGTCGATCTGGATGATCAGATCCTGACCGTTCTCACTCTCCAGCCGCGACACCCTGACCTGTACCCAGACTTCCGCGCCCGACTTGTGCAGATAACGCTTTTCCAGCTGGTAATCGTCGATCTCGCCGTTCTGCAGGCGTTCGAACATGCCAAGAGAAACGGCCAGATCCTCGGGGTGGGTGAGCCGATGGGCCGGCAGCGCCAGCAATTCTTCTCGGGAGTAGCCCAGCATGCGGCACAGCGTCTGGTTGACCTCGTAAAGCTGACCATTGCCGTGGGCGAGGGCGAAACCGGTGGCGGCAAAGCGCATGGCGTTGCTGAAGCGGCGTTCGACAAGCTGGCGCGCCTCTTCGCGAAAACGGCTCTGCCCCGTGCTGGCGGCCAGAAGCAAGGGGGATACGACGGACAGGAGAATCGGCAGATAGATCAGGATGATTTCCCAGCGGTGCCGGATCGGCGGCAGGACGAACCATCCGAGCGATACCGTCACGCACGTGGTGACCGCCCCGGCCAGGACAACGAGGGCCGTGGCTTCGATCGTCAGCCAGATGGCGGCGAAGGAGAGCGCGATGACGAGATAGATGAACGGGAAGGGCAGATGGCGGAATACCAGCATGGAGAGCAGAACGGCGCCCGACGTCGCGGCCAGCGACGGCAGGGACAGCATGCGCGACACGGTGCGATCGATGTCCTGCCGCAGGAGCAGCAGCATGATGGGCAGGAACGAAGCGAGGCCGATCGTGGCGCCGGCGAACCACGATGGCCAGATGGCGGAGAATGACGCATAACCGTGCAAGGCGATGAAAGCGGCGCCGAGGGTCGCGCCCAGCAGTGCCGGCAGCAGGCAGCCGGACAGCATCAGTTGCAGCAATCCTGCCGGATTGCGGTCGAACGACGGCCATTGTCTGCCAGAGCGCAGAAGCAGGGCCGCGGTCGAGGATTCGGCCAGATTGGCCAGCGTCATGGAGACCGCGAGGGCGAGCGGGTCGCCGTAGGCCATTCCCGCCGTGATGTTGCTCGATCCCGCCGCCAGCAGCAAGGAGGGCCAGCGGCCGGGCGGGGCGCAGGCCAGCCAGCCGGCGAGTCCGGCATTGGCGAGCCAGAGTGTGGCGATGTTGCCCTGCTGACGCGACAGCATGATACCCAGTCCCGCCAGCAGAAAATACACCAGCCCGCAGGCAATCGCGCTATTGCCCAGCCTTTCGGTCGGGCGTGTTCGGTGATGGGACATGGCGAATCGCTCTTCCGGTAAGTAACGTGTGAAGAAGGCTCACCAGCACTGACCATGAATTCCTGTGACGACAGGGCGCACGGCATTGCATGGTTCCGATTTTCTCGGGGGCGCCTGTACCAAAGGACAGCTCCCGGACTCTTCCCGGCAGAATCGGTGAAGCCAGTCCATACTTGGTGGTGTCGGCATGCCTCCATTTTTTGCGGATAGCATTGGTATTGAATCTATGTTCGAAGTACCCACTGACAAACCTCCAGTCATATTGATCGTCGATGACGAAGCGACGAATATCAAGGTTCTTCATGAAGCGGTGGCCGAACTGGGCGAGGTGATTTTCGCCAGTAATGGCGTATCCGCCCTGGAGAGGGCCCGCGCGCTCAGGCCCGATGTCGTGCTGCTGGATATTGAAATGCCGGGTATGGACGGATACCGGGTTTGTCGTGAACTCAAGGTCGATCCGGTGACCGCCGAATGCGCGGTCATTTTTGTGACGGCCGACAATAATCCGCTTCATGAGCTTCAGTCGCTGAATCTGGGGGGCGCGGACTTCTTGCAAAAGCCGATCAATATCCCCGTTGCCCGGGCCAGAGTCAAAACCCAGCTCGCGCTCAAGCGTCAGGCAAGCTGGCTTGCCCAGGCCCGGCGTGATCTGGACGAAGTGGTGCACAATCTGCCCGCTTTCATCGCGTACTGGGATACCGGGTTGCACAACCGCTTCTGCAATGATCTGTCCGGAGCCTGGTTCGGTGTGATGGCGCGCGGCATGTTCGGGATGACACTTCCCGATCTGGTGGGCGAGGATGTGCATGCCGCGATGCTGCCGGCGCTCAGGCGGGTGCTGGAAGGAGAAAATGCCGCATTCGAACTGGATCTGACCCAAGGCGAGCGGGGGTTGCGCTATGCCCAGGCTTCCATGGTCTGCAACAGCGAGAATGGCAAAACCACGGGTTTTTTGCTGCTTCTGACCGATATCACCGCGCGCAAACTGGCCGAGCTGCAGTTGTTCGAAGAAAAGGAGCGGATCCGGATCACGTTGAACTCCATCGGCGATGCCGTTGTTTCAACGGATGAGCAAGGTGCCGTCACCTTCCTCAATCCGATTGCCGAGGCGATGACCGGATGGCGCGGAAGGGATGCTGTCGGCCGTCCGGTCGAGACCGTGATGCGTTTGACGGACAGCGAGACGAAAGCATTGACCCGAAACCCGGCCCGGCTCGCTCTCGAAGAGAAGCGGATTGTCGGGATGGGCGTGAATTTCACGCTTTTCACGCGCGATGGGCGGGAGTGCAGCGTGGAGAGTTCGGCGGCGCCGATCATGGATCACAAAGGGCAGGTCACAGGGGCCATCGTGGTGTTTCACGATGTCAGCGAAGCGCGAGCCATGGCGATCAAGATGACGCATCTTGCCCACCACGACGCGCTGACGGATTTGCCCAACCGCATGTTGCTGATGGACCGTATGGATCAGTCGCTGCGGCAGGCAAGCCACAACGGTACCCGCATCGCCCTGATGATTCTCGATATCGACCAGTTCCAGTTGATCAACGACGCCATCGGTTACGCCACCGGGGATGCGGTGTTGCAGCAGATATCGTCGCGAATCCAGACATTGCTGCGAACGACCGATACCTTGTGCCGGCAAGGAGGGGACGAGTTCATTTTGTTGCTGCCCGGTCTGGATTCTGTGGAAATGGCAGGAGAAATGGCCGAGTCGCTGATGGCCATCTGCGCAACGCCGTTTCCTGTCGGGGAGCATGCGTTGACACTCAGCTTTTGTATCGGGATCAGTGTGTATCCGGACGACGCCAGTGATCGCGAGTCGCTGCTGCGTCATGCCGATTCGGCCATGTTTCGGGCCAAGCAGAACGGACGCGGCCATTACCAGTTCTTTTCCAGCGACATCGAAGAATTGCTGCTGGCCCGGCATCTGATCGAGCGGCACTTGCGGGAGGCGCTGGAGCAAAAACTGCTGGATGTGTTTTACCAGCCCAAGGTCGATGTGGCGACGAATGCGATCGTCGGTGTGGAGGCTCTGCTGCGTTTGCGCAGACCGTCCGGGGAGCTGGTGTCTCCCGCCCAGTTCATTCCCCTGGCCGAAGAGTCGGGCCTTATCGTGCCGATCGGCCGTTTCGTGCTGCACAAGGCGTGCGAGCAGGCCCGAGCCTGGCATGATGCGGGATTCGATGTGAAGGTCAGCGTCAATATCTCGGCCATCCAGTTCGCCGGCAGGGACTTCCCCGCGCTGGTGCAATCGGTACTGGCCGAAACCGGTATGAAAGCCAGCCGGCTGGAGCTGGAGATCACCGAGGGGGTCCTGATGACCGATGTGGACACGGCCCGCTCGACACTGTCCTCGCTCAAGGCCCTGGGCGTTCAGATCGCCATTGACGATTTCGGTACGGGGTATTCCAGCCTCGCCTATCTCAAGCGTTTTCCGCTGGATGTGCTCAAGATCGACCAGTCCTTCGTCCGGGACATGCTGACCGATAGTAACGATGCGGCGATCATTTCCGCGATCATTACGCTGGGTGACAGCCTGGGCATGCAACTGGTGGCCGAAGGCGTGGAGGAGGTCGCCCAGGCCGAAGCGCTGAGGCGGCTGGGATGTCCGGTCATGCAGGGCTATCTGTATTCCCGCCCCTTGCCCGCCGAGCAAATGACGGAACTGCTGGCGCGTGGGTTTTAGCGCGGCGGCGCCGGTGCGCCGGTCGCCGCCGCGCTTGTCTCACAAGGTCAGGGCTTCCCTGTCCGCGGCCGCCGGGCGGGGAGATGCCTCCCGGGCAACCAGGAATTTCTCGAAATGCAGTTGCCGGTCAGCCGGGTCGGGGAACCACGTCACGGACTGCTCGATGATCGGCGCCCAGTACGGTTCGACGATGCGATAAACAAAGTCGTGATCCAAGGCCTCCGATTCGACAACCCCCGCGCGCGGATGGTCATGCATCCATTGCATGCCGGCGATGATGCTCGAGACGACCTGCAGGCTTGTCGCGTTGTTGCACACCGCCATTTTGCGCGCTTTGCCGATGGAGAGGTTGGAGCCGATCCACAAGGCCGGATGGCGATCGCTGATGAGAAAAACACCGAGTTCATCGATCCCGCTGACAATCTCGTCCTTGATGACATGGCTGGCATGGATTCCGTCTGTCGTTCCATCTTCCAGCAGACGCATCGAGGCGACGGCGTCATCGCAGGGATGGTAGGCATAATAGGACGTGGGGCGATAGAGGACATCGCCCCGATCGTCGCGCAGAGTCAGATAATCGGCGATCGACACCGCTTCGTTGTGCGTGATCAGAAAGGCCTCGAAGTCGAGGAAATTGGGACTCCAACTGCGCACTTTCAGGGTGTGGGCGGGTTGGTCGATCATGATGGCCGCTCCGCATCCGTCATCGTGCCTTCTGCCGCCGACCGGCAGGAACGGCTCATGGCTTCCCCAGCCGAGTTCCGCCGGTTGCAGGCATTCCGTCACCAGTCCTTCGACCGACCATGTGTTGAGAAACTCGTCCTCGGCGCGTGTCCGGCGGGTGATCTGGGTGTCGCGTTCTGAAATCTGGATGACACGGATCCCCAGATGCCTGGCCAGTTGCGCCCATTCCGAAGGCGTTTCCGGCTGAGGACACGGCTGGCCGCTTGCCCGGGCCATCGCGATCAATCCCCGTTTCATCAATACCGACACAAAGCCCGGGTTCGCGCCATGCGCGACGATCGCCGTACTCCCGCCTTGCGAGGTTCGCTGCAGTTCGAGCATGGATTCGCGTAACTGGTAATTGGTGGTGGCGATTCCCGCCGTGCCATGATCGTATTCCCACGGTTCGATGCAGGTGTCCAGATAGAGTGCCTGCGAACGCTGGGCGAGGCGGATCAGGTCGGTGCTGGATACCGAGGTGGCCAGATTCAGAAGATAACTGCCCTCCTCCAGCCAGGGTGTCAGAAGCGGCTGGTAATTGTCCCGGGCGATGCGCTGCTCGAACAGCTTCACCTTGAACTGCGCGGCGGCTTTTCTGGCTTCCGGCGTAGGGCATGGCTCGAAGGCCACGATGTCGCAGCCGGGAAAATGCTTGTCCAGTAAAGGCAGGATGCCTTGCCCGATATTACCCAGTCCGATGATGACGATACGTTGAATCAATTCCATTCCCCTTGCAAGTAACCATTGCCGTGGTGGCGAAGAAAAGAAGGCGGTATTGTCAGCGCGAGGCCAGGAACAGGCGTTTGTTCACGCCTGTCACGATCAAGGCGAGGATGAGCAGAATGTTGACCAGTCCGGCCACAGCTTCGGTCATGGCGGCATGCTCGAACATCGCCTGGTTGCCGATCCGCAGGAAATCGACCGATTCGCGGATGGCCGGGAAAATGAAAATGTGCGTGTTCAGCGCCACGAGAACAAAGCCGATGCCTTTGGCTTTTTGCCAGGCCGTCCGAGGCAGGCCGCTCATGACCATGCCGGTCAGCCCGACCACCCACATGGCGGGAATCGTGACGTAAAGGGTGCCGGCCAGCACGAAGTTGCGGCTGAATGCCAGGGCTTCACGACTTTCCGCGACAGCGCCCGCGACGATGTAAGCGACGATGCTGCCAAGAAACAGGGAGAGGCCAACAAAATGCAGGGTTTTGAGTAAGGTCTTCATGGTTTTCCTATCAGTTAAAATATTCCAAAGTTGTCAGAAACCATATTCCATTGCCGTTGCGCGAAGCACCGACGGCGTCTTCGTGTCCGTGATCTCCACATCCCATAAGGAAGGGGACGCAGGCTCCACTGTCGCCAGACATGAGACCAATCCGTGCGTCTCGGGAGGCCAGAACAGGTGGCAGGCGTGACGGCCCACCGATACCGGGCCTTGCCCTCGTGTCAGCGCGGGCATGACCGACAGGCTGGACGGGTGAAGGTGAAAACCTGTTCCGACCAGCTTGACCAGGCTTTCCTTGCCGGCCCATAGCCGCCTCAACGATACGGCGTCGATCTGCGGGCTGATTTGCCGTTCTTCACGGCTGGCAATCAGTCGATAAAAATGCTGAAGATCGGTGAAGCTCCTTTCACATTCGATATCCACGCCTATCCCGGCGCGGGACAGGCCGGCGAGCACGGCTCCCCGGCAATGGCTGAGATTGAACTGGATGGCCTCGTTGAGCAGATAGGGCTTGCCGAACGAGGTTCTTCCGATGACCACGTCCTCCATCCGTATTCCCTGCGCACAGGCCAGCAGACGTCGTATCCAGTAGGCCGCGCGGCAGCGTTCCGTTCGCCGGTCCGCGGCCGGAAAGCGGAACAGGAAGAGGCTGGGCCGATCAAGCGAGATGCATGACAGGCGCTCCAGTTCGGCTGACCGAATCCGTTGCCAGCCGCCCGGTACGGTTACGTCTCCAGTCTCGCGCGCATCCATTTCGCCGCTTTCGGCATGAAGTCGAAAAAGTAGTTCTGGCAGACATGCGCTTCATCGGGGTACAGCATCGTGCCGGTCTTGTCCGGCCCGGCCCAGGCCGCGATGCGCTGGCAGTTATCGGCGGGGAAAACCATGTCATTGCCGCCATGGATGCAGAGGATCTGCCCGCGGGGCGCCGGCAGGTCCGACACCGTCAACTGCCGTTCGGCCAGCGCCGCCATCTCGTCATCGCCGCCGGCTTTGAACACATAGCGAAAGTCGTGGCGCACGCGCGGATTGATCTCACGGTAATTGCGGACATCGAAGGCGCCGGACAGGTTGATGGCGGCGCGGAAGGCGTCGGCATGAGCGGCCAGGCAGCGTAAAGCGAGAAGCCCCCCGAAGCTGACGCCGAACACGCCAAGGCGGTTAGGGTCGACGCGACGGTGGCTTTTCAGGACAGCCAGAACCTCGTCCATCACGGCTTCGAACGGGCAATGCATGGCACTCTTGCCGAGCAGCTCCCCCTGACCCGGACCATCGAAAATCAGGCAACTGATCCCCTGGCGCAGAAAATACCGGGCGAACTGATACAGCTCGACTTCCTTGGCCGAATCGAGTCCATTGATGAGGACGACGGTTGGGGCCGGGCCTTCCGCTCTCGCATGGAACAGGTATCCGGGCAGTGTGTGCGGGCCGAAGGTGATGCGCACCGGTTCGGATGCTGTTGGCAATGCCGGCGCCGCCAGCCGGAACGCTTCGGCGACCTCCCGCCGGCATTGTTCCTTGCGGTCCGTGTCCTGGAAAAACATGAATTCCGCCCAATGGTAGGCGGCCGCGGCCTGGAGTCTGGTTCTCGCGGCCTCGTCCGGCGATTGATCCCGGCTTTCCGCCATCCAGGTATCGCCCCGGTGTTTCCAGGCCTCGAACCACTGAGTCCAGAAACGGGGCGGGTCGGTTTGCACCACGGGGTCAATGTCGCGGCAGACGTGAACGATTTCCCCCCACTCGGTGCCGCCGAACATCATGCGGGGGAAGAAATAATGCAGTTGGGCGAACGTGTCCGGATGGATCGTACTCATGGTTGCGCACCTTGCAAGTCGTGGTGGAAAACAGGGATCAGCCGTGCTTCGTCGAGGGTGTCGAGCAAGGTCTGTTTGATGACTTTGCCGTTCTTCCCCCGGGTGAAGGCCTGCTGTGCCGGGACCAGATATTTGGGATGCTTGATGGGGCTGAGCGCTTCCCCGATGCGGGCGCGCAAGGCGGCCAGCGTGTCGTCGGTGTTGTCCTCCGTCCGGAAAAACACCACCGGCACCTGCCCGTCGCCTTGCGGGTCGTCCGCTCCCGCAACGGCCAGCTCGATAATGCCCGGTACCGCGCAGAGCACGTCTTCGAGCTCTTTGGGGTAGACGGTGAATCCCTCGCCCAACAGCACCACGTCGTCAAGACGGCCTTTGAGCGTCAAAAAGCCCTGGCTGTTCATGAATCCCGCGTCCCCGGTCTTGAGCCAGCCCGCCTCGATTTTTCCTTTCGACCTCGGGGACGCGGAGGCCGCGTCCCAGTAGCCGGCCATGTTGCCGGGCGAGTCGACCCAGACTTCGCCGATCGTTCCGGCGGGAACGGGCTTGCCGCGCGTGTCGCGGACCTCCAGTCTCACGCCGCCGGCCGGCCGGCCGACAGTGCCTTTGCCGGCATCGTGCTCTTCATGATGCAGCCAGCAGAAAGGGCCGGTCGTTTCCGTCAGGCCGTAACCCTGCAGCCACAGGCAATCGAGTCTGGATTGGGCCTGTTCGAGCAAATGGCGGTCCATCGGCGCGCAACCGTAGGCTATCAACTCGAGCGACGCAAGGTTGCGGCGCGCAAGATCGGGGTCGCGCAAGGCCTGCGCCAGGCAATAGGGAGGGAGCATCAGGTGGGTCGCGCCATGGCGCTCGGCCAGCGACATGACTTCCGTGTGGGCCCCTGCATCGACGATCAGCGCCGAACCGGCATGAATACCCGCCAGCATCAGCAACTGACCGACCATATCGATGATGCTCGCGTCCAGCAGGATCCTGGCCGCGCCGTGCAGGCGCATGGCGCTGGCAACCTGACGGCCCTGGGCGAGCAGGCCGCGCTCCGACAGGCAGACGCCTTTCGGGGTACCCGTGGTGCCGCTGGTGTAGCACTGCACAAGAATCGTGTCGGCAAGGCGGGCTTCCCCGGGAAGCGGCCGATTCCGCATCGTCTGGACGGCGCCATCGTAACGCAGACCACGTCCTTCGACGCCGACTCCGGTTTTGCCGGTGCCGACGGTCCAGTCGGCCTGTGCATCCGTGGCGATACTGCCCAGCTCCCACCGGCTGCCGCGTGTCAGGCCTTCCAGATAAATCAGGGTCAGGCCAAGGTAGCTGGCGGCGATTTCCAATTTGACCAACGGGTAGGTCTCGCCATCGGTGATGAGCAGGCGGTCTCCCGGTTTGACTTCATTGTCATTGAGGAAATGCACCACGTCATGCACATCGTCAAGCAGATCCCGGTAACTGAGTGAACGGCCATCCACAACGACCGCCGTACCGGATGGCTCGCGCGCTTCCGTCTGGCGTAATGTTTGGTAAAGTGAAGGCATCACAGATCTCTCAGGCAAGGGTCCGCGCGCGGTTTTCAACGGCCGCGACGATATCGCGCACCGTTTTCATGTCGGCAAACCTCAAACCGGCGAGCTCGACCTTGCAGGCTTTTTCGATCGAGACCAACAGGCACACGAACTCGGTGGAGTCGAGTTCCAGATCATTTTCCAGGTGCTGATCGAGGCTGAGGTCCGCGGTGTCGACGCCGAGATAGTCCGCCAGAGCCGCAATCACATGTTGTTCAAATGTTGAATCCATGGTTAATGCTCCTTGATCATTCATTAAGAAAAACGGGTCAAAGAAAGGCTTGCCGCACAACCGCCAAAGCCGCGTCCGTTGATGAGAACGCGATATAACGTCGCTTCTGTCAGTTGCTGGATGAAACGGGTATCGTCTTGCCGGGAATCGCCATGAAGGGGGAAGGGCAACATGGCCTGCTTTTTCAGCATCAGCGATGCCAGGGCGCAATCGAGCGCCCCCGCCGCGCCGAACAGTTGACCGAATGCGGCTTTGGGCGCGGTTATCGGTGTCCTGGCCCCGACCGCATGCCGTATCGCCTGAATTTCCTGCCGATCGGCGTCGACGCTGGCCATGCCGTCTGCCACGACGCAATCCACATCGCGATTTCCCGCCGCCGCGCGCATGGCCTGCTCCAGCGCGTGATGCGTGGCGGGCATGGCCCGGTCGAAGCCCGGTTCGTTGCGCAGGGCGGACGATTCGACGATCGCATAGGGTTGGCGTCCGCGCCTGGCCGCCCGCTCTTCGGATTCGAGGATCAGGAAGCAGGCGCCTTCGGCCGGGACAAATCCTTTGGCCCCGTCGCTGAATGGCGCGTAATGACCATCCTGGCTCAGTGTGTCCGACGATGTCTTCAGCGCGGCATAGATGAAGTCGGTGTCGATGGCCTCCGAACCTCCCGCGATGGCGCAGTCCAGCTTCCCTGTCTCGATCAGTCGGGCGCCCATTCCGATGCTGACAAGCCCGCTGGCTCTGTCGGCCATGACCGTTTTACTGTATCCCTTAAGGCCTAGATGCAGCGATATCTGCCCCTGAACGGCGGCGGGGAACCAGGCCGTGGCCTGAAACGGGCTGACTTCGCGGGAGCACCCGCCTTCCTGATACAGGTGGCGCAGCTCCCGGTCCGTATAGGCCCATCCGCCGAAACAGTTGCCGACGATGGTGCCGGTGCGCCAGACATCCAGAGACGCCGTGTCGAGTCCCGCATCGGCGAGCGCGCGTTGCACCGCAACCAGGCCAAGATGGCTGAAGCGGTCGATTTTCCGGGCGTTCCGCACGGACAGTCCGGAGGTGATCTGCTCATCGGAAACCGTGGCCGCGTGTCCGCCCAGGGCTTCCTTGTAGGAGGTGGTCAGCTGCCCGGCGATTGCCCGATGCCAGGCGAAGTCCGGGTCATCGCATTGAGGGGTGATCAGACCGATCCCGGTGATGACGGCTCGTCGTGTAGTCATGATTGGGACTCCTCGTCGCGGTAGCGCCGGAAAACCACGGCGCTATGAATTCCGGAAAACCCGCTGGCGGTTTTGAGAACATGGTCCATGCTCGCCTTGCGGCCAATATTGGGGACGTAATCGAGAAAACAGTCCGGATCGGGCTCTTCGTAGTTGATGGTGGGCGGAACCTCCTGGTGCATCAGGCTCAGCACGCAGGCCACGGCCTCGATGGCATTGGCGGCGGAGAGCGCATGACCGTTCATCGATTTGAGCGAGCAGACCGGGATGGTTTTGGCGTGATCGCCCATCAGCTTGACCAAAGCGAAACTTTCATTGGCATCGTTTTGCGGGGTCGAGCTGCCATGAGCGTTGACGTGATCGATCGCTTCCGGTGAGATTCCCGCGTCTTCGACCGCCAGCGCCGCGGCCCGGCACAGCGCTTCGCCGTCCGGAGGCAGGTCGGTCATGTGATAGGCATTGCAGGTGGAGCCGAAGCCGCTCAGTTCGGCGAGAATGCGCGCGCCTCTGGCGCGGGCATGCTCGTAAGACTCGAGCACAAGCACACCGCTTCCTTCTCCGAGCACGAAACCGTCCCGCGTCTTGTCAAAAGGACGCGAGGCGCGCTCCGGGCAATCGTTGCGGCTGTTGGTCAAGGCGCCGATGACATCGAATGCCGCCATGGCCAAGGGAGTGAGCGGCGCTTCGGAGGCGCCGGCGAGCATGATGTCGGCGTCTCCGGCGCGGATGCAGTCGAGCGCGTATCCCAGCGCATCGAGGCCCGCGGTGCAGCCGGTCGCGAGGGACATGACCGGACCGGCCGCGCCATAATGGCCTGCGACCGCGCTGGTGGCGCCGTTGAATCCTGCGTTCAGGTACAAATCGGCGGGAACGGCATGGCTGTCGACCGGACCGGTCGCCCGTTCCGTGCTCGCCAGAAATACGCGCTCCATGTAAGGCGTCCCGGCGATCGCCGTGGCGATGCACACCCCGGTGCGCTCGCCGGCCAGCGTTCCGGCATCAAGGCGCGCGTGTTCGACGGCCATGGCGCTCGCCGCCATGGCGAAATGCACGTAGCGATCGGTGCGGTCCGCCAGCGCCTTGGGAATACGCCAGTCGCCCGGGGTGAATCCCTCGACAATCCCCGCGATTTTCGCGGTGAGTCCATCGGTCGGGAAAGCGGTGATCTTGCGGATGCCGGGGCGGCCGGCCATGCAGTTGTTCCAGAATTCCCGGTGGCCGAGTCCATTGGGGGCGACAACACCCAGCCCGGTGACGACAACGCGTCCAGTTGCAGGTTTGGTCATGATCAGTAGTTCCCCAATCCGCCACATACATTGAGCGCCTGCGCCGTGACTCCGCCCGCCTGCTCCGACGCGAGGTAGGACACCATGGCGGCCACTTCATCCGGTTCGATATAGCGGCCCAGCGGCACGCGCTCCTCGATCCGGCGTTTTGCCTCGGCTTCGTCGACCTGCCAGAGTTTGGCGTAGTGATTTCTGACATTGCGCGCCATCTCGGTTTCGACGAATCCCGGGCATACCGCATTCATGGTGATGCCGCTGCCATTGCGGGCCAATTCCAGTCCCCAGGCCTTCGTCAACCCGACGACACCATGCTTGGAGGCCGAGTAGGGCGCGCCATGAAGGACGCCTTGCTTGCCGCCGGTGCTGGCGATATTGATGATGCGCCCCCCCGATGGCATGACTCCCTGTGACAGAACCGCGCGCGTCATGAAAAAGACGCTATCGAGGTTGGTGGCCATGACATCGCGCCACAGTTCAGTCGGGATATCGGCGGTGATGCCGCCGCCTCCTCTGCCGGCACAGTTGACCAGGACATCGATCCGGCCCGTGGAGGCCGCCGCCTGGCGTATCGTTTTTTCCACCTCGTGCTCGTCGCGGACATCGCAAGTCATGGTCAGCACGGGTTGACCGCATTCCGCTTCGAGCTGAGCCGCCGCCCGGGCCAGCGCATCTTCGCTTCGGGCTGTCAGAATGCAGCGAAAGCCGTCCTGGGCCAGCCGCCGGGCGATGGCCAAGCCGATGCCGCGGCTGCCGCCGGTGATAAGTGCGGTTTTCATGGTTGCCGCTCCCCTCGCGTATTCAGTTTTTTGTCGATGGTCATGATCGTGGCGCGGCTATTGGCATTGATGCTTTGCGCCACACGCTGCTTGGCGACTTCGGCGTCGATGCCCAGGGATACCCAGTATTCGCGGTTGAGGACGACCTTGTGCCAGGATGTCACCGTGACGCCGCCCGGCCGCTGTTCGAGTTCCCAACTGCCTTTATGGGCGGTGAGGGCATCCGGCGGAGCGGGCTGGAAATAATTGATGCAGCCGTTGGCGCAATGGCGAATGGTGCGGATCACTTCGTCGTGATCGCCGACACGAACCGTCATGGTGTAAATCTGATGCTCGCCATCGTCGTATTCGGTATCGATGCGGCTGCAGTGGGGCAATAGCTCCGGCCAGTAACTGTATTTCCTCAGCAACTGGTACACGGCTTCCGCTTCGTGGCCAATGTCGACGGAAATCTCGAATTCATGCGACCAGAGCCGCTGCTCAAGCGTTTCCTTGATGGCGGCCAGTTCCCTGTCGCTGTTGGCATTGACGATATCCACCATGTACTGCAACGCCGCCTCCGGCGTTTCAATGCCGGGAACAATGCCTTGCACGTTCTCCCGCACGGTGAATTCGTGCCAGAGTTCGATATGACATGTATTTTGCGCGACTTTTTTGAAGACCCATTTACCCGCCATATCCGTGACCAGCGGCATGGGCCTTTTCTGACGAAAACCGATGGAGAGGTAGGTCTGATTCAGTTTCCGTTCGGACTCCCAGAGGAACAGCGCCTCTTTGCCCCATGCCGTCAGCCGGATATGCTGCGTGCCGTCCGATTCGTCGAGTACCCGGGCTTGCAGGCAGGGTGGAAAATGTGTTGGCCAGTTGCTGACATCCCGGCAGAATTCATAGGCTTCTTCCGCAGGACAATGAACTGTTAT
The DNA here is from genome assembly GCF_018802605.1 of Paludibacterium paludis. Taxonomy (NCBI): domain Bacteria; kingdom Pseudomonadati; phylum Pseudomonadota; class Betaproteobacteria; order Neisseriales; family Chromobacteriaceae; genus Paludibacterium; species Paludibacterium paludis. The sequence continues at coordinate 1,234,376 of NZ_CP069161.1, forward strand.
TTCGTGAACAAGCTTCATCCTTACTCCTGTTTTTTATCGATCAAAGCAACTACTCTGCACCACGAGGCATCCGCCTTTTCCAATTTCACTGGAAAACAGCTTAAAATGAACTTTTTATCGAGAGGCAATTTATCCAGATTTGCCAGACGCTCAAGCTGGCAATATTCGTTTTCCCTTCCAAACATATGGGCCGGCCAGAGAACGGACTGATCCCGGTTTTTAAGGTATTCGGTGACCATATAAGAAAAGGGTTGGTCCAGGCTGAAACTGTCGATGCCGATAATCTTGACTCCACGCTCGACGAGTAACGCGACCGAGTCGCGGCTCAGGCCTCTGAATTTCGTGAAATAGGCCGGTGTTCCCTGATATTTGTCCGCGCCCGTCATGATCAGAGCGATGTCTCCAGGCAGTATTGAAAGATTTTGTCGTGACAATGCCGATATGATTTCCTCAGGCTGAATGGGGCCTTGGGTTTCCGGATCGACTTTGATCACGAAAGCATGGGCGTAACACCACTCGAGAGGGATATCGGTAATGGTTCGCGCCGGCTCTCCGCGGGAGGTTTTGTCTCCATAATGGAATGGCGCATCCATGTGTGTGCCGGTATGGGTGCTCAGGCGATAAAACATCAGCGATAATCCTTTCCCATCGGGAAAGTCGCGATGATCCATGCCGAATCCCGTTTTCCATTTTATCCATTGAAATATCCGGTAAACGTAGCCCTTGTTTTTCAGGTACATCAGGGCGGATCCCAATCGGTCACCTCCCTCTTTGTGAAGGATGACGGTTATTTTGACCGGGTCAGGTTCCCATTTCTCCGGATCAACGGAAACGCTTAAATCGATCAGTTCATACGGGTTGGAGATCATGCTTGATAACCTCGGGTGATATTTCGCTAAGACAGCCATCCGTCATTTTCAACACACGGTCCGCGGCATCGAAATATTCGGCATCGTGACTGATGACAATCAGTGTTTTGCCTTCGGCTTTTAATTCGCGCAGGAGCGTGCGATAAAAGTACCGTTTGAATTGGGGGTCCTGATCGGCGGCGAATTCATCCAGCAGCAGACAGTTTTGCCCCGAGGCCAGAGCGGTGAGCAATGCCAATCGTTTTGTTTGCCCTTGCGACAGGGTGGTGCAACTTAACCTGCCATCGATGTACCCGACCTTGCCTGTCAGCCAGAGTCGTTCGATCAGACGGGCGACGGTCTCGGCGGAGGGGATATTGCCGTCCAGCGCGAGCAGCCTGTCGAAGACATAAGGACTGGCTTCGACCATCGCGCATTCAACCAGATGGGCGTTTTCCAGGGGCTTGCCATCGACTTCGCGTACCCCGTGGTGAGCCGGATACAGTCCGGTCAGCAGCTTGAACAGGGTGGACTTGCCCGATCCGTTTCCTCCTACGATGAAGGTGATCTCTCCTCGCCGTACGGTCAGATCCATATCGCCGATTGACCGCTCTTCGTTCGGGTAGCGGTAGCGCAGGCCCTGCAGAGAAAGGGTTTCGCTGGGCGTGTGACGGATTTGGGGCGGACGTGTCGGGGTGGTCAGCGGTAAAATCCTGCGTATGCTGATGGTGGCGTTCAGCACTTTTCCGATATTTTCCAGTAGCACGGTGATCGGACTGATGAGAAATAAGGTGGCCAGCACGAAGTTAAGCTGAAGCGTTTTATTTTTTACTGAAAAAAACCACTCGGGGAAGGCAATAATCGCCAGAATGAGGCTGATGGTGATGCCGTGCCCCCAGTTGAGATTGAAGGCATCCAGCCAGGCGATTCTTTTTCTTCTGGCGAGCAGCTCGGTAAGCGCTGATGCCGTGGATTTGCGTTGGTACTGTTGTCTGGCCCGACTCAGACGCAGTTCGATGGCGCCTTTGAAAAAGGCTTGGTAATGACCGTGCAATTCATCAATCTTTGTGCGAATCAAATCCAGATGCTTGACGACTTGAGAATTAATTATGTACGACACGCCTACGGCGCAAGCGACGACCAGTCCGTATGTCAAAAAGCCGCGTGGCGACTGAATCGCCAGGTAAATGAAAACCCCCGCCAGCAGTAATGCATTCAAAACAAGCTCGGGCAGGATTCTCATGCCCTGATAAATCACCTCGAGGTCTCGCGTTAGTGCGGAGTAACCTTTAGCAATTCCAATGCGTTCAAGATCACGGTATGTGCACAGAATCAAACTGTCTGCCAATTTCTTGTGAATCTGGTAGCTGACATCTTCGGCAAAAATGTCAAGAGACAGTTTGGTGATGAAACCGGCGGCAATAATGGCGGAAATGAGCAGGCCGCCTTTTAGTACCTGGGCTCCCATGTCTCCGTCAGTTCCGACTTTGGATACCATGGAAATGAATTGCATCTCCGACCAGCAAAAAATCAGGCCGGTGCACAGCGAGAGGATCAGTTGAAAGTAATGTTTCCGGGATAATTTCATATGAGACTACCCGCGTGTTGTGTTGCTGCAAATGCATTCAAGTTTGACATTCGTCATACTCCGTTCCACGGTCTTCGGATAAAACAAGTGTTTTCCCGCCAGCGTCTTCCACAATCCATCCGGAAGATCGTCATTTCCCACTTCACGTTGCTGCAGACAAATTTCAGAAACAGGGTTTGCTTATAAAAACCATTTCATAAGTGTGGTTATTTGCCGATATTATGCCTATGGTCTTTTGTTTTGAATAGTGTTTTGTCATTTATATTGTTTTTATGTATTTCATAAAAGCAACAGTCGCCTTGAGCACAGCGATTTTTCCGGGGGCGCATAGGAGGTGAGTTAGCGGGGAACGCTGCCGTGAAGGTGATGCCTTCTTGCTGAAGGCGTGACATGACCGATGGCGGCAGTCGGAGCGCTGAAGCACTGGGCCTCGTGAATTGACCGGCAAGTTGGATGGATCCGCTTTCGCGGGAAAAATGTGGATCAGGGGCGATGCAAGAACCCTGTCCAGGGAACTCCGCCAGGGGTTCCCTTGACGCGGGTCAGGACGTCAGGAGAGGTCTGAGGTGCAATGCGGGCAGCGCGTCGCGTTCAAGGGAATGGACGAACAGCAGTAACGGCAGGATTTTGTGTCGGGGGGCGTTTCCGCGGCGGAGGCCGGTTCCCGTTTCAGACGGTTGACGGCTTTGACCAGCATGAAGATGGCGAAAGCCACAATGGTGAAACTGACCAGGGCATTGATGAACAGACCGATGTTCAACGTGACGGCGCCCGCCTGTTTTGCGGCCGCGACAGACACATAAGGCCCGGCTTGTTTGGCGCCATCTTGCAGAACGACAAACAGGTTGGAAAAGTCGACATTGCCGATCAGAAGACCAATCGGTGGCATGATGATATCGTCCACCAGCGATTTGACGATCGAGCCGAATGCCCCGCCGATGACCACGCCCACAGCCAAGTCGATGACATTGCCTTTTACGGCAAACTCTTTGAATTCTTTCAGAATGGACATGCCGTTCCCCTTTTTTTACATGCGCGCAATGGTAGCGTAACCGGCGATGATCGCCAAATCGGGCTCAGTCCGGATAGCCATTCGGATTGTTCTGCTGCCAGCGCCAACTGTCACGGCACATATCCTGCAGCGTGCGCGTGGCTTGCCATCCCAGAACCTCCCGGGCGCGGGCAGGATCGGCGTAGCAGCAGGCCACGTCGCCATTGCGCCGGGGGGCGATGACATAAGGAATGGTATGGCCGCAGGCATCGGAGAATGCCTTAACCATATCCAGCACCGAGTAACCCTGACCTGTTCCCAGATTGAGCGTCAGTACACCTTCAACGGCTGTGAGGGTTTGAATGGCTTTGACATGGGCGACGGCAAGATCCACCACATGGATGTAATCACGGACTCCGGTGCCGTCATGGGTCGGGTAATCGTTTCCGAAGACATTGAGCGCGGCCAGTTTGCCGACGGCCACCTGACTGATGTAGGGCATCAAATTGTTCGGAATACCGTTCGGATCCTCGCCGATCAATCCGCTTTCGTGCGCTCCTGCCGGGTTGAAATAGCGCAGCAGCCCGATTTGCCAGCCCGGTTCGGCTTTGGCGACATCCTCGAGGATTTCCTCCATCATGCGTTTACTGCGGCCGTACGGGTTGGTGATCACCCCGATCGGACAGGTTTCGTTGATGGGAACGGACAGGGGGTCGCCGTAGACGGTTGCTGACGAGCTGAATACGATGCGCCGCACGCCGGCCTTGCGCAGGCTTTCCAGCAACACCAGCGTGCCGACAATATTGTTTTCGTAATAGCGCAGTGGTTGGGCAACGGACTCGCCCACCGATTTGAGCGCGGCAAAGTGAATGACGCCATCCACCGGGTGATCCGCCAGAATCCGGTCCAGTGCCTGTCCATCGCGAATGTCGGCTTGGTAAAAGGTGAGTTCCCGCCCGGCGATGCTTTGCACGCGCCGGAGAGATTCGGGTTTGCTGTTGCAGAAGTTATCAACGGCAACGATGTCGAAGCCTGCCTTGAGCAGCTCGATGCAGGTGTGCGAGCCGATGTATCCGGCTGCGCCCGTGACAAGTACGGTGGGTTTTCTGGTGTTCATTTCGGTTTGGCTGATGAGTTCCGGGTTGAATGAAGGTTCGCGTTGCCAGTGCTGCTCTGAATGCTGCGTGCGATCAGGTGACAAGGTATACCGCAAGATGATGCGAAGCACAAATGACAATAGAGCAAAAACAAAGGAAACGGCGCCGATTCTCTGACGCGGGTATTGTTACCAGGGGGCATGCCGGGTGGATGCGCAAGGTGATCGGCAAACGAGTTGCCGGGTCTTATGCGCGAAATGCGAAAAACCCCAGCCAAACCAATGACTGGGGTTTCTAAGCGGTAATGCCGTTAAGGTCAGAACGGAATATCGTCGTCCATATCGTCGAACTTCTGCACCGGCTTGGCCTCCATGCGGCGCGGAGCCGGGGGCGGAGCGGATTGCGCTTCCTGACGCGGAGCCGGCGCGCTGTAGCCGCCACCGTAATCGTCGCCACCGTCCATCGGGGCGCTGCCGCCGCTGTTGCGGCCACCGAGCATCTGCATGCGGTCACCGCGGATTTCGGTGCTGAAGCGATCCTGGCCGGTTTCCTTGTCCTGCCATTTGCGGGTGCGGATCGAACCTTCCACGTAGACTTGCGAGCCTTTTTTCAGATACTGCGCGGCCACTTCGGCGGTTTTGCCGAAGAACACCACGCGGTGCCACTCGGTGCTTTCCTGGCGCTGGCCGGAAGATTTGTCCGTCCAGGTGTCGGTCGTGGCGACGGACAGCGTGGCCACGGCGTCGCCCGAAGGCATGTAACGCACTTCGGGATCGCGGCCGAGGTTGCCGACAAGAATCACTTTGTTGACGGACGCCATTAATAGGTCTCCTGAATCAATTGTTTTACGGATGCCTCATCCCAGGACTGCTGCGATACCTTGAGGTAGGCCACATGCTCGTCGCCGATGACCACCGCCTCGCGGACTCCCTGTTTGGCGGCCAGCCGCCGGGACAGGTCATGCGGATCGCCGCGCCAGTCCTCGCCGATATGGAACATCACCGACTTGACCGCTTCCGGCGCTTTCATGGTCGCCGCCAGCACGAGCCAGGACAGCATGATCAGCCCGGTGAAGGTGAAAACCCCGGTGGTACCGTAGCGGGCGTACAGGGCTCCCCCCGCCGCCGCGCCCAGGAAAAGGCCGAACGATTGGGCCGTATTATACACACCTATGGCCGTACCCTTGGCATCGGCCGGAGCGATCTTGGAGATGATGGACGGCAGGCTCGCTTCGAGGATGTTGAAGGCCACGAAGTAGCAAGCCAGCCATGCGACGATCTGCCAGAACGTGTCGAGCGCCATCGCCATGCCCAGCTGCGCCACGGTCATCAGCGCAACGGCCGAGACGAAGACCGCCTTGAGCCGTCCGCGCTTTTCGCCGACGATGATGGCTGGCACCATCAGGAAAAAGCCGATGGTCACCACCGGCAGATACACCAACCAGTGGTGCGACTTGTCGAGATGGCCGGTGCCGATCAGGGCGAAGGGGATGACGACGAACATCGCCATCTGAGCGCCGTGCAGGGCGAAAATCCCGTAGTTCAGGCGCAGTAGTTGCGGGTTGGTCAGCACGTCCCGAAGCCGGGAGGTATTGGTTTCGGTGTCCGAGTGAAAACGCGACACGGCCGGATCCGGAATGATGTACTTCACGCCGATGAGCGCCATCAGCGTCAGTATCCCCGTCAACGTGAAAATCCCGTCCACGCCGATCCAGTGGGCGAGCAGGGGGCCGAGCACGAGGCTGACCGCGAAGGTGACGCCGATACTTGCGCCGATCATGGCCATCGCCTTGGTGCGGTTCTCTTCCCGGGTCAGATCGGCGAGCAGGGCGGTGACCGCCGCGGAGATGGCTCCCGATCCCTGGATCACGCGTCCGAGTGTCAGCATTTCGATGCTGTGGGCACGGGCGGCGACAAAACTTCCCGCCGCGAACAGCAGTAGTCCGCCGTAGATGACCTTCTTGCGGCCGATCCGGTCCGAGAGCATGCCAAGGGGCAGCTGGAGCAGAGCCTGGGTCAGTCCGTAACTGCCCATGGCGATGCCTATCCAGGTCGGACTGGCCGCTCCCGGCAGCCCATGGGCGTATAGCGCGAAAACCGGTAGCAGAAGAAACATGCCGAGCATGCGCAGGGCATAGATGCCGGCCAATCCGGCACTGGCACGAAGTTCAAGCGAAGTCATTGGGTCGAGTTGTAAATGGTATCCAGCCCATAACGCGGCGGCCCCGTTATGGGATGACACGAATGATTCCGGTAGAGTCCGCCCGAGCAAGTCAGGTATATTAGCAGGTTAACCGACTGATCGTGAGTTAGGCATGGATACTATCCGCATACGTGGCGCCCGAACGCATAACCTCAAGAACATCGATCTGGATCTTCCGAGGGATCGACTGATCGTGATTACCGGCTTGTCGGGATCCGGCAAGTCTTCGCTGGCGTTCGATACGCTGTACGCGGAAGGGCAGCGCCGTTACGTGGAATCCCTGTCGGCCTATGCACGTCAGTTCCTGCAGTTGATGGAAAAGCCCGATGTCGACCTCATCGAAGGTCTGTCGCCGGCGATCTCCATCGAACAGAAGGCGACCAGCCACAATCCCCGTTCAACGGTCGGCACCGTGACGGAAATCCACGACTACCTGCGCCTGCTGTACGCACGGGTCGGCGATCCGCATTGCCCTGAGCATCATGTTCCCCTCGCGTCGCAGACGGTGTCCCAGATGGTGGATCATGTGCTGGGCATGGAGACGGAAACGCGGGTGATGATCCTGGCGCCAGTGATCACCGGACGCAAGGGCGAGAATGCCGATCTGTTCGAGGATCTGCGCGCCCAGGGTTTTGTGCGGGTCAGGGTGGATGGCGAAGTTCTCGATATCGATGCCATCCCCAAGCTCGACAAGAACAAGAAGCACACCGTTGAAATCGTCGTGGATCGACTCAAGGTGCGCGAGGACATGAAGCAGCGTCTCGCGGAAAGTTTCGAGACGGCGCTGCGGCATGCGGACGGACGTGCCATCGCGGTGGAAATGGACAGTGGCGCCGAGCACTGGTTCTCGGCGACCTTCGCATGTCCCGTGTGCTCCTACAGCTTGCCCGAGCTCGAACCCCGGCTGTTCTCGTTCAACAATCCGATGGGCGCGTGCCCGAAGTGCGATGGCCTGGGCGAGATGACGTTCTTCGATCCGCGCCGCGTTGTCGCGCATCCGGAGTTGAGCCTGGGAACGGGAGCGATCAAGGGCTGGGACAAACGCAACCAGTTCTACTTCCAGATGCTGCAGAATCTGGCCGATCACTACGGTTTCGCTCTGGACGACGCATTCGAGACCCTGCCAGAAAAGATCCAGAAAGTGGTGTTGTACGGATCCGGGCGCGAGGCGATCGATTTCAGTTACCTGTCCGAGAAGGGGACGCGTTTTACCCGCAGCCATGCTTTCGAGGGCATCATTCCGAATCTTGAGCGGCGCTATCGTGAAACCGACTCCATGGCGGTGCGCGAAGAACTGTCCAAGTATCAGAACAACCAGCCCTGCCCGCACTGTTCCGGATCGCGGCTGCGCCTTGAAGCGCGCCACGTATTCGTCGGTGGCCGTACCCTGCATGAAATCAACCAGATGTCGTTGAAAGAAGCCGCGGTGTTTTTTGCCGGCCTGGCATTTCAGGGGCAGAAGCAGGCGGTTGCCGAAAAAATCATCAAGGAAGTGCGCGAGCGTGTGTCTTTCCTGAACAATGTCGGTCTTGACTACCTGTGCCTTGCCCGGTCCGCCGATACCCTGTCCGGCGGAGAAGCCCAGCGTATCCGTCTGGCCAGTCAGATCGGCTCGGGCCTGACCGGCGTCATGTATGTGCTGGACGAGCCGTCCATCGGCTTGCATCAGCGGGATAACGACCGTCTGCTGGCGACGCTGGTGCGCTTGCGGGATATCGGCAATACCGTCATCGTGGTCGAGCACGACGAAGATGCGATCCGGGCGGCCGACTACGTGGTCGACATGGGGCCGGGGGCAGGGGAGCATGGCGGTAATGTTCTGGTGGCCGGCACGCCCGCCCAAATCGCCGCGAGCGATGCCTCGGTCACCGGCGCCTACCTCTCCGGGAAACGCCGCATCGGCCTCGAAGGCGAACGCCGCGCCGTCAACCCCGAGCGAATGCTGGAATTGCGCGGCGCGCGGGGCAATAATCTGAAAAACGTCACGCTCAGTCTGCCGCTAGGCATGCTGGTTTGCATTACCGGGGTATCCGGGTCGGGCAAGTCGACGTTGATCAATGATACCTTGTACCGGATCGCGGCCCGCGATTTGAACGGTGCGAGCGAAGAGCCGGCGCCTTATGATGAAATTGTCGGACTCAATCATCTGGACAAGGTCATCAATGTCGACCAGAGCCCGATCGGCCGCACGCCGCGTTCCAATCCGGCGACGTATACCGGGCTCTTCACCCCGATTCGCGAGTTGTACGCGGGGGTGCCCCTGTCACGGGAGCGGGGGTACGGCCCGGGGAGGTTTTCCTTCAACGTCAAGGGCGGGCGATGCGAGGCCTGTCAGGGCGATGGCGTCATCAAGGTCGAAATGCACTTTCTGCCGGACATCTATGTGCCGTGCGACGTGTGTCATGGCAAGCGTTACAACCGCGAGACGCTGGAAGTCCTCTACAAGGGGAAGACGATCCACGAAGTGCTCGACATGACGGTCGAGCAGGCGCTCGACTTCTTCTCGGCGGTGCCCACCGTGGCGCGCAAGCTGCAAACCCTGATGGATGTGGGGCTGGGCTATATCCGTCTGGGGCAGTCGGCCACCACCTTGTCCGGCGGGGAGGCGCAACGTGTGAAGCTTGGGCTGGAGCTTTCGAAGCGCGATACCGGACGAACCCTGTATATACTGGACGAGCCGACTACCGGTTTGCATTTTCACGATATCGATCTGCTGTTGAAGGTTCTGCACCGGTTGCGCGAGAATGGCAATACGGTTGTCGTGATCGAGCATAACCTGGATGTCATCAAGACAGCCGACTGGTTGATTGATCTTGGGCCGGAGGGCGGGGCCGGCGGCGGCCAGATTATCGCGGCGGGAACGCCGGAAACCCTGGCGGCTCACCCCGTCAGCCATACCGGACGCTATTTGCGTCCCATGCTGGATAAATCCTGAGAATTTCAGGGTAGAATAGATGACGTCCCAACACACATCGGACATGTCTCACAGGCAGGACATGAACAAGAGGAACGCATGCTGACGCTTGGTAAAATCGACCACATCCGGATCTCGGTCTCGGATGTTCCCAAGGCACTTGCCTGGTATCAACGGGTTCTGGGACTCGCCCCGGATCCGCGCTATCGCAATTTGCAGGAGGCCCCGCACAGCGTGTGGATGATCGCCAATCCGAGCAGCACCGTACGCCTGGCGCTGTATCAGGATCGCGGCTCCAGCGGCGCATCCGGCTCTGTGGCGTTCGTGGTGAGCGGCCAGGAGTTCGTCGACTGGATCGACCGGCTGGCCGGCGAGCGGGTTGTCAGTCGGGATGGCCAGACCATTGCCCGCGACTCCGTCAAGGATCACGGCTTCTTCTGCGCCATTGCCTTTGTCGATCCGTTCGGCAACGGATTCGAGATCGTCAGTTACGATCACACCTGGCTTGCGGGAAAACTCAAACTCAAGATAGAACGGCGTCCCGCCAAACAGGTATGAAAAAAACCGCCAGGCAGATCCTGGCGGTTTTGTTTTGGGGGCTGAGATCACAGGATGATGCCGCCGCCCAGGCAGATATCCCCATCGTAAAGTACGGCTGATTGGCCGGGTGTTACTGCCCATTGCTTTTCGCGGAAGGACAGGGTTGCCCGACCGTCGACGACATCGTCAAGCGTGCAATCCGCATCCGGCATCCGGTAACGGTTTTTCGCGGTATAGGCGCCGGGCGCGGGAGCTTCGTCGAGCGTCCAGGACAGGTCCGACATGGTCAGCGACGGCTTGAGCAAGAGCGGGTGGTCATGCCCCTGCACCACGATCAGCCGGTTGCCCGGAATGTCTTTGCCCGCAACGAACCACGGTTCTCCCTGGCCGCCGATGCCCAGTCCCTTGCGCTGGCCGAGCGTGTAATACATCAGTCCCATGTGTTCTCCGACCACTCGCTCGTCGGGCGTGACCATCGGACCGGGACTCGTCGGCAGGTAGCGTTGCAGGAATTCTCGGAATGGGCGCTCTCCGATGAAACAGATCCCGGTGCTGTCCTTCTTGGCGGCGGTCGGCAGGCCGGCTTCGCCGGCCAGACGGCGCACTTCGCTCTTGCGGATGTCGCCCAGGGGGAAGAGGGCGCGGGAGAGCTGCGACTGGTTCAGGCGATAGAGGAAGTAACTCTGATCCTTGGTCTCGTCGACCGCTTTCATCAGGTAGTGACGTCCATCGCGCTCCGCTTTGCGCGCATAGTGGCCGGTAGCGATGCAATCGGCTCCCAGCGACATGGCGTAATCGAGAAACGCCTTGAACTTGATCTCGGCATTGCACAGCACATCCGGGTTCGGTGTCCTGCCCGCGGAATATTCCTTCAGGAAATAGGAAAACACCCGATCCTTGTATTCCCTGGCGAAGTTGACGACCTCCATGTCGATGCCGACGATGTCGGCCACACTCATGGCATCCAGCGCGTCCTCCTTGATGGAGCAGTACTCGCTGTCGTTGTCGTCTTCCCAGTTCTGCATGAACACGCCGATGACTTCGTGGCCCTGCTGCTTGAGAAGCCAGGCTGTCACCGAAGAATCCACGCCGCCGGACATACCGACGACGATCCGTTTCTTTCCCGTCACGGGGCCGTCCTTCTTCAAAATGCTTAATGGTAACAGAACCTTGTGTCGATGGATATTCCGCTATTGACAATCGTTATCATCCGCATCTATTATCAAATTGAGATTAACTTTCATTCTCACAGGACCGCCATGTACGTCTGTCTTTGCAATGCCGTTACCGATACCCAGATCCGCCATGCCGTTCTGGGTGGCGCCGCACGCATGCGCGATCTGTCGAACTGCCTGGGTGTCGCGGCCGACTGCGGAAAATGCGCATGCGCGGCCAACGCCATCCGTCGCGAAACGCTGCTCCAGATCGAGGAAGCCCAGTCCTTGCCCGATGCCGCCTGACATTTTCACGCGCGCTTCCCGCTTCCAAGTGCGGAATCCTCTGCCATAATGTGAGGATCCCCGCGACAGGAGGCTATGCCATGCAAGGCGATAAAAAAGTCATCAAATATCTCAATCAGGTTCTGAAAAACGAACTGACCGCCATCAATCAATACTTTCTGCACGCTCGCATGTACAAGAATTGGGGCCTGTCCCGCCTCAACGAGCATGAATACCATGAGTCCATCGATGAAATGAAGCACGCCGACGCGATCATCGAACGGATTCTGTTTCTCGAGGGACTCCCCAATCTGCAGGACCTGGGCAAACTCTACATCGGGGAAAACCCCGAGGAAATGATCGCCTGTGACCTGAAGCTGGAGCGGGAAGCCGTTCCGCTGTTGCGCGAGGCCATCCACTACTGTGAAACCGCCAAGGACTATGTGACGCGCGACCTTCTGGAGGACATCCTGGAGAGCGAAGAGGAACACATCGACTGGCTGGAAACGCAGCAAGGGCTGATCGCGAAAGTCGGCGTGCAGAACTACCTGCAAAGCCAGATGGATGCGGACTGACCGGTTGGCGGTATCGGTATTGCAATGAAAAAGGGCGGCCCGTGCCGCCCTTTCGTTTTTTGCCCGGGTCTCCCGGTCATTTCGCCTTGCTTTGCAGCGGCGCGGAGGCCGATGCCTTCGCGGCTTGCTCCATCTCCTCCGCTTCCGCCTCCCAGGGAAGCGCGACTTTCTTGTCGCGGATCTTCAGGGTGCCGTCGTGGAAATTGACCGCGGTGGATAGCTGGCCCTTGTCCTGGGCGAGATAGCCCTGTTCGATCCACTGGGCAAGCTGACTGTCCAGAAGATTGCGCGCCAGATTGTCGATTTCCTTGAGGTTGGGTTGCTCCTCGGCGCTTTCGTCTACGGTGAAGAGGTTGCGCGCTTGTGCCACCACCAAATTTTCTAGCGTTTGCCGCGGCAGGCTGAATTTGGCGTCCGCGTCGAAGCGACGGATGAACAGCAACGGATCCTTCAGGTCGTTCGCCTTGAAACCATTGAGCGCGAGAGAACCTTCGAGACTGGCGTCGCCGCTTGGCATGCGCAGGAAGAACTCGTTGATGAGCAGGCGCGGGTTATTCTCCAGCAGCGGGATGCCATAGGTCTTGATGGCATCGATATACTGCTTGCGAAGCTCGGCCGGCTCCACGCCTTCGAACGGGATGCGGCCCAACTCCTTGTCCAGCCGTGTCAGCGTCGGCCCGTGCAGGTGGTTGGCCGACACGTCAAGACGCATCGGACCGTAGCTTTGTCCGTTGACCGTGAACGTTTCGAAGCCAAGCTTGCCCCGGGAGTTGATGAACTCATCCTGCTCGCTGGTCACGATCTGGTAGGCAAAATTCTTCAATTCGACGTTGGACGGCTTGAACTCGCCGGACGGATTGATGAATTCCCCGACCCGCACCCTCGTGAGGACATAGAGCAGTTCATTGAGCTTGATGCTGTAAGGAACGCTGTCTTTCCAGTTGAGCTGGACGCCGCCCACCGACAGTTCGCTGGTGCCAAGGTGAACACCGCTGTTGCCGGGACGGACATCGGACAGGTAGCGCAGGTTGTCGAAGCGCACGCCACCACGATTCGCCGCTTCGAGCAGGAAGCCGGGTGACACGGCTTCCGTCTTGTATTCCTGATAACCGTGCTTGTAGTCGACCTTGAGGTCGAACCCCTTCCACTTCATCTTCACGCCGGCAAGCGTTTCCTCGTAGTCGAAGGACGGTATGCTGACCGACAATTCGCCGCCGCCGCCAAAGCCCAGCCGGTTGATGACCGTGATCGGTTCCTTGTCCCCGAAAAAGCGCTTGAGCGTTTTCCTTGTGCTGTCGCTCATGTCGAATTCGGTCTTCACCAAGGCGCGGGCGGGGTGGAAATCGAAACTTCCGAGCCCCGGGAGCGGTCCATGCTTGATGGTATGGGTGAATTTGATCGTAGAACCGAGCAACGGCCTGAGGTTGTCCGGCAGCATGCTTTCATACGGCCCGGACAGCTTGCGGTTGAACACCAGTTCTGTGGTTTCCCGCGAAGAGAACCAGCCGCGTTCGTAACTGTGCGACTTCACCTTGAACAGGGGCAGGGAGGCCAGCATGCGATGCTGTTCTTCGAGCGTCTCCTGGGCTTTCAGGCCGGACCAGTACGCGGTTCCGCCGTAGATGGCGAACAGGCCGCCAAGCGAGGAGAGGGCAACAATCAGTCGTCGTTTTTGCAACACGGGGTTATTTTCTGCGTGAACGAATAAAGGTAGGGCTTTATGTTACACCATCAAATGCCCAAACGTACCCCTTAGGGAGGGCGTTGATGTCACAAGTTGGAAAAATCACATACAATAGAGCAAATTCTCTAGAAAAAACCATGATGAGGTACTCGAAGTAATGGAATGGATCAATGGACTGGTCAGTCTGCCGTGGTGGGGCTACGTTCTCGTCACGCTGGGCCTGACCCATATCACGATCGCATCGGTCACGATTTTCCTGCACCGTCACCAGGCGCACCGCGCCCTGGACCTTCACCCCCTTCCCAGCCATTTCTTCCGTTTCTGGCTGTGGCTGACCACCGGCATGGTGACCAAGGAATGGGCCGCCATTCACCGCAAGCACCATGCCCGCTGCGAAACCGCGGAAGATCCGCACAGTCCTGTCGTGCTGGGCATCCGCAAGGTGCTGACCGAAGGCGCCGAGCTTTACCGCGCGGCGTGCAAGGATCACACCATCATGGAGAAGTTCGGCCACGGCACGCCCGACGACTGGCTGGAGCGCCATGTCTATTCGCGGCACAGCGGCAAGGGCATCGCCCTGATGCTGGCGATCAACCTCGTCCTGTTCGGGCCGATCGGCCTGACCATCTGGGCGATCCAGATGGTGTGGATTCCGTTCTGGGCCGCCGGCGTGATCAATGGCATCGGCCATTACTGGGGTTACCGCAATTTCGAGAACGAGGATGCGTCGACCAATATCGTTCCCTGGGGCATCCTGGTGGGAGGCGAAGAGCTGCACAACAACCATCACACCTTCGGCACTTCCGCGAAGTTTTCCTATAAGTGGTTCGAGTTCGATCTGGGGTGGACCTATATCCGCGTTCTCGAGACGCTGGGCCTCGCCAAGGTCCGCAAAGTGGCGCCGCGACTCCAGGAGAACGAAGGACAGCATCAGATCGGCGTCGCTCAGCTGCAAGCGGTTATCGCCAACCGCTATGCGGTGGCGGCCCGTTACGCCCGTGAACTCAAAAGCGTCTACGCGTCCGAGCTGGAGAAGTTGCGTCATTCGGCCGCGCTCCCGGAATTGGCGGGACTGAACCTGTCGCGCAAGATGAAGGTCTGGCTCAAGCAGGACGCCAAGGACACGCCGGCCTCGGAGCGTGATCAATTGGCGCGTCTGCTGGAAAACAGCCAGGTGCTCGAGACTATCTACTCGATGCGCCAGGAACTGACGCGTCTTTGGGAGCGTTCCACATTGACCCGCGACGAGCTGCTTCGCGAATTGCAGGACTGGTGCGTCCGTGCCGAAGCGAGCGGGATCCAGGCGCTGGAGCAGTTCGCCTTCGGCTTGCGCCGCGCCGCGATGGCATGACCTTCCCGATTCCGCTGCCAAAAACCGGCCTTGTGGCCGGTTTTTTCTTGGCTTGGGCGGCGCAGGGCCTGGACGCCGGACAACCTTGCTCGGTCTTATATTCCAAAAAGTAATATAAACTTTATTATAATCAATTTTATATTATTTGTTGAGTGTGGCTAAATGATGCTTTACCAAGTCCTTTGGCTACTCCGATGGCAAACGAGAACATCCTTTCCCTGATCGGCAACACCCCGCTGGTCAAGGTCAACGGTCTGGATACCGGCCCCTGCGAACTCTATCTCAAACTGGAAAGCCACAATCCGGGCGGTTCCATCAAGGACCGGGTGGCCCTGTCGATGATTTCCGCCGCGGAAGCGGACGGACGTCTGAAACCGGGGGGCACCATTGTCGAAGCCACCGCCGGCAATACCGGTCTCGGTCTGGCTCTGGTCGCCGCCCGCAAAGGGTACCGGCTGATTCTCGTCGTCCCGGACAAGATGAGCCGGGAAAAAATCCTGCATCTTGGCGGGCTGGGCGCCGAAGTGGTGCTGACGCGATCCGATGTGGCCAAGGGGCACCCCGACTACTATCAGGATCTGGCGGCGCGTATCGCGAGCGAAACCCCGGGTGCCTTCTACATCGACCAGTTCAACAATCCGGCCAATCCTCTCGCCCATGAAACCACCACCGGGCCCGAGCTGTGGCAGCAAATGAACCGCGAAGTCGACGCGGTGGTGGTCGGTGTGGGCTCAAGCGGCACGCTGACCGGGCTGACCCGTTTCTTCTCGCGGGTATCGCCCCGTACCGAGTTCGTGCTGGCCGATCCGGCCGGCTCGATTCTCGCCGACTATGTGAAGGACGGCACGCTGGGCGAAGCGGGCAGCTGGCTCGTCGAAGGGATCGGCGAGGACTTTGTTCCTCCGCAGACCGATCTGTCGAAGGTCAGAACAGCGTATTCCATTTCTGATCAGGAAAGCTTCGATACCGCACGCGAATTGCTGAGTACCGAGGGGATTCTGGCCGGTTCCTCGTCCGGCGCCCTGATCGCCGCGGCGCTGCGGTATTGCCGGGCTCAGACCGAACCCAAGCGGGTAGTGACATTCGTGTGCGACAGTGGAAACAAGTACCTGTCAAAGATGTACAACAACGACTGGATGATCGATCAGGGACTGATCCGCCTGCCCGAAGTTGGAGATTTGTCCGATCTGATCGTGCGTCGTCACGACCGCGAACAATCGATTGTCTGTCAGCCTGATGAGGCCCTGTCGTCGGTCTATCAGCGCATGAGGCTGCATGATGTCTCCCAACTGCCGGTGCTGGAAGAGGGCCGCGTGGTGGGCATTCTCGATGAATGGGATCTGCTGCTGTCGGTGCATGGCGAACCGGAAAACTTCCTGCAGACTGTGCGCAGCGCGATGACCAGCCAGGTGGTGGCGCTGCCGCCTTCCGCCACGCTGGAGGACCTGCTGCAAGTGTTCAACGAAGGGTATGTCGCCCTGATCATCGATAACGAACGTTACCTTGGCCTGATCACCCAGGCCGATTTGCTGGCGTTCTGGCGCCGCAAGCGCTGACTTTGAGGAATCGCACCATGACCGATTTTTCCACCCTGTCGGTGACCGCCGGCAGCCATCAGGACGCGTTCGGCGCGGTGATCCCGCCGATTTACGCCACATCGACCTACCGGCAGCATGCACCGGGAGAGCATACCGGCTACGAGTATTCCCGTTCCCAGAACCCCACCCGGGAAGCGCTGGAGCGGGCCGTCGCGGAACTTGAGGACGGAGGACGGGGCTATGCCTTCCCGTCGGGCTTGGCGGCGATCGCGACTGTGCTGGAACTGCTGCCGGCCGGCAGCCACCTGATCGCCGTCAACGACCTGTACGGCGGCACCTTCCGGCAGTTTGAAAAAGTGCGCAGCGTCAGCGCCGGTTTGACCGTGACCTATGTGGCCGCCGACGATCCGGCCGCCCTGGAAGCGGCCATCCGGCCGGAAACCCGCATGGTGTGGGTCGAAACGCCGTCCAACCCGCTCAACCAGCTGGTCGACCTGGCCGAAGTCGCCGGTATTGCAAGGCGGCACGGGTTGATCAGTGTCGCCGACAATACCTTCGCGTCACCGGTTATCCATCAGCCACTGGTTTTTGGATTCGACATCGTGCTGCATTCCGCAACCAAATACCTCAATGGCCACTCCGATGTCGTGGCCGGGGTGGTCGCGGTCGGCCGCGACCGTGAAGATCTGGCGGAGCAGTTGGCCTTTTTGCACAACGCGGTCGGCTCGGTGCTCGATCCTTTCCCGAGTTTCCTGGTATGGCGCGGTCTGCGAACATTGGCCTTGCGCGTCGAGCGTCACAACCAGAACGCCCTGGCCGTCGCCCGATGGCTGGAAGGGCAGGACAAGGTCGAACGGGTGCTGTATCCCGGCCTGGAAAGCCATCCCCAACATGAATTGGCCCGGCGCCAAATGAACGGCTTTGGTGGCATCGTGTCGTTCGTATTGCGCGGGGATGCCGCGACGACGCGGCGGTTCACCGGCGCGCTGTCGCTCTTTGCCCTGGCGGAAAGTCTGGGAGGCGTGGAAAGTCTGGTGTGCGTTCCATCTGCCATGACCCATGCGTCGATCCCCGAAGCGCGCCGGCTGGCGCTCGGGATTACCGATACGCTGGTGCGCCTGTCGGTGGGCATCGAAAGCGAAGCGGCGCTGATCGAGGATATTCGCCGCGCGCTGGAGGCATGCTGACCGGCGGTTTTGCGGTTAGAATCCGGGTGTTCGAGGGTCTTTTTCCGCAAAGAAGACCGAATCCACCGCATGAGGAACTGGTATGAGCATCTATCGTCATTTGCCCGGCAAGCGTTTGTCGGAGGCCGTGGTCGCCAACGGTATCATCTGGCTGGCAGGCCAGGTACCGGAAAATACGGAAGCCGACGCGAAGGCGCAAACCGCCGATGTGCTGGCGCAAATCGACAAAGTGCTGCATGACCTTGGCGTGAATAAATGCCATATCGTCGATGCGACGATTTTCCTGGCCGATCTGGCCGACTACGACGCCATGAACGAAGCTTGGGATGCCTGGGTGCCGGAAGGCCATTCGCCGGCGCGCGCGACGGTTGAGGCCAAACTGGCGAATCCGGCCTGGAAGGTCGAGATCAAGATCGTCGCTGTCCGCTGATCTCCCGTTTTGCGTCAGTGCCAAAAAGACCGGCTTCGTGGCCGGTCTTTTGTTTTATGTCTTTGCGCATGGCCTTCCTTTCTCTCCGGTCCGGCTCCCGGTGTCACCACTTTGCGCGCATTGCCTTCCATCTGTTTCATCTCCCTGGAATTTTTTTGATGCGTTCTGCAATGCAGGTCGGGTCTGGCGTGTGTTGCCATTAGCATGCATTGCTGTGATGTCAGCATTAAAAACAACTCTGCCATTTAGCATATTATTAATTTTGAATATGCTTGATTGTGGTCAATAACATGTCATTCAGTGAGTGACGAAGTTTCATGGCGATAGATAGAATTTTGGCGAGATAAATTTTCTTTCATGCTGATATGGAACTTCGCATCGACGCGGAAAAACTTGCCGACTTCGTCTCCGCCCTTCTGGGGCCGGACAGCGAAATCGCCGTGCACGATCTCTCCGAACCCGCCACTTCCCTCAAGGTCATCCGCAACAGTCATCTGTCCGGCCGCAGCATCGGCGCGCCGGCGACCGATCTGGCGCTACGCATGGCGCAGGAGTGCTCGGGCAAGAACGGCGCGGACTACTGGCTCAACTACCGCAGCAAGACGCGCAACGGCACCTTGCTGCGGTCTTCGACCATGGTGATCAAGGATGCGGACGGAAAGGCGGTGGCGATGTTCTGCGTGAACAGCGACGACAGCCGGTATCAGCGCGCCGTGGACGCGCTGCAGGCGCTGCTGCCCGCGGACCTGTCCAACGAGCAGCATCAGGAAAACCTCTCCGCGTCGGTCGACGATGTCGGGGTGGAAATCATGCAAAGCGTGCTGGGCAACTACGCGGTTGATCCGGTGCGCATGTCCAGCGAAGAAAAAGCCCATGTGGTGGCGGAACTGGATAACCGGGGGCTGTTTTCGATCCGGGGGTTTGTCGGCAAGGCGTCGGCGGCTCTGGATATTTCGGAACCGACCCTGTACCGCTATCTCAAGCACTGCCGGGACTGAACCGTACTACCGAATACCCACCTACCTTGACCAAGACCCGGGAAACCCGCGCGGTGGGAGCCGCGCGGCCGGGGAAGAGGCGTCCGGTTGGCGCCGGACGCGATAACAACGCATCGACTCTCGAGAGGAGCGAGTTGTATGTACACTAATGTAGAATCCGGATACCGGGACGTCAAGCCGGGGCAAGGAGCGGCAGGCCGCGCGGGCATGACAGAGGAGGAATGGAAGGAGGCCACGCGCTTCGACAGCACCGACCGGGGATGGGTCATCATCAGCATCGGCATGGCGATCGGCGCGGGGATCGTGTTCCTGCCCGTCCAGGTCGGACTGATGGGGCTGTGGGTGTTCCTCTTGTCGTCGGTGATCGGTTACCCGGCGATGTACCTTTTCCAGCGTCTGTTCATCAACACGCTGGCCGAATCGCCGGAGTGCAAGGACTACCCTAGTGTGATCAGTGGCTATCTGGGCAAGAACTGGGGCATGCTGCTGGGCGCGTTGTACTTCATCATGCTGGTGATCTGGGTCTTCGTTTACTCCACAGCGATCACCAATGACAGTGCGTCGTTCCTGCACAGCTTTGGCTTGACCAAAACCGTGTTGTCGACCAATCCGTTCTACGGTCTGGCTCTGATCTGTACCCTGGTGGCGCTGGCTTCGCGCGGCGAAAAGGTGCTGTTCCGCATTTCCACCGGCATGGTGCTGACCAAGCTTGGCGTGGTGGCCGTGCTTGGCGTGGCGATGGTCAGCGAGTGGAACCTGTCCAATATCGGCATGCTGCCGCCGCTTGGCAAGCTGATCAAGGATGCGGTCGTGATGCTGCCTTTCACCTTGACATCGATCCTGTTCATCCAGAGTCTCAGCCCGATGGTGATCTCCTACCGCGCACGGGAAAAATCCATCGAAGTCGCCCGTTACAAGGCCATGCGCGCGATGAACGTCGCGTTCGTCATCCTGTTCGTGACCGTGTTCTTCTACGCCGTGTCGTTCACGCTGGCCATGGGCCATGAGCAGGCGGTCAAGGCTTCGCACGAAAACATTTCGGCGCTGGCCATGGTGGCCAGCAGCATGCCGGGCCACACCGTCAAACTGTTCAGCCTGATTCTCAATATCTTCGCTGTAATGACGGCGTATTTCGGTGTCTATCTCGGCTTCCGCGAAGCCTGCCAGGGTCTTGCCATGAACCTGCTGCGCCGTGTGATGCCCGAAGAGCGCATCAACGCTGACTGGGTCGGCAAGGGCATCATGGTGTTCACCGTACTCTTGTCCTGGAGCGCGATCGTGCTCAATGCCCCGGTACTGAGCTTCACGTCGATCTGCAGCCCGGTGTTCGGTCTGGTCGGCTGCCTGATCCCGGCTTATCTGGTCTATCGTGTGCCGTTCCTCGACAAATACAAGGGCGTGGCTCTGAAAGTCATCATCGCCACCGGCATCCTGCTGTGTATCTCCCCCTTCCTGGCATTCGCCTGACAGGCAGGGATGGAAGGGGGCTCGGGCCCCCTTCGGTAACGATTGAAAGAAAGAGAGTAGATCCATGACGACATCGACTCGCAATAACGGGCTGTGGCCCGAATTCGTCAAGGCCCTGAAGCAGGAGGTGGTTCCGGCGCTGGGCTGCACCGAGCCCGTGTCACTGGCGCTGGCCGCGGCCATGGCGACCCGTGAACTGGGGTGCGTCCCGGAGCGCATCGACGCCCGCGTCTCGGCCAATCTGATGAAGAACGGCATGGGGGTCACCGTGCCCGGAACCGGAACCGTGGGCCTCGCGATCGCGGCTGCGGTCGGTGCGCTGGGCGGTAACCCGGATGGCCGTCTGGAAGTACTCAAGGGACTGACCGACGCGCAGGTCGAGGCCGGCAAGCGCATGATCGATGACCAGAAGGTGGTGCTCTCCGTTGCCGATGTGCCCAACATCCTGTATGCCGAGGCGACCGTGACCGCCGGCGGAAGAAGCGCCAGAGTCTGTATTGCCGATGCGCACACCAATGTGGTGCTGATCGAGCGCGATGGCCAGGTCGTCTATCGGGCGGAAACGAAACAGGGCGCCCAGGCTGAGAACTATTGCCTGGATGGCGCCTGTGCTCAGGACGTGTATGTCTTTGCGTTGACCGCTCCGTTATCGATGCTGGATTTCATGCAGGAAGCGGCCGAACTCAATACGGCCTTGTCGGAAGAGGGCATGAGCGGGCGTTACGGCCTGCACATCGGCGCGACGCTCCAGCGCCAAATCGAAGCGGGACTGTTGTCCGACGGGCTGCTGACCCGTATCCTGATGCGTACCACGGCGGCATCGGATGCGCGCATGGGCGGCGCCACGTTGCCGGCGATGAGTAATTCCGGCTCCGGTAACCAGGGGATCGCCGCGACCATGCCTGTGGTTGTGGTGGGCGGGCATGTCGGCGCGGATCGGGAGACCCTGATCCGGGCGCTGGTGCTTTCTCACCTGATGGCGGTGTATATTCATACCCGGCTGCCAAAATTGTCCGCGCTGTGCGCGGTGACAACCGCATCGATGGGCGCGGCGGCCGGCATGGCGATGCTGCTCGGGGGCGGTTATCCCGCCGTTGCCATGGCCATCTCCAGCATGATCGGCGATGTGGCCGGCATGATTTGCGACGGCGCTTCGAACAGCTGCGCGATGAAAGTGTCCACCTCGGCCGGTTCCGCCTACAAGGCGGTGCTGATGGCGCTGGATGGCACCCGGGTCACCGGTAATGAAGGTATCGTTGCGCATGATGTGGACGCGTCGATCGAGAATCTGGGCCGCCTGGCGAGCCAGGGCATGATCGAAACCGACACACAAATCCTCCAAATCATGCTGCACAAGGCAAGAGCCGCGTAAAATGGCGTGGGGCGCCGGCCGCTAGGTGCGGCGCGGGTTTTCAATAACAAAAAGGAAGCACACATATGAAAGACATCCTCTTCACCAAAGACGCTCCGGCTGCGATCGGACCGTACTCCCAGGGCACCGCATTCGGCAATCTGGTGTTCACTTCCGGCCAGATCCCGCTCGATCCGGTCAGCGGAGAGGTGGTGGGCAGCGGTATCGAGGACCAGTCCCGTCGTGCGCTGGACAATCTCAAAGCCGTGCTGATCGCGGGGGGCAGTTCCCCCGAGCAGGTATTGAAAACGACTTGCTATCTGGCGGATCTCGCCGATTTCGCCGCGTTCAACGCGGTGTACTCCGAGTATTTCGGCAGCGAGGCGCCGGCGCGTTCCTGCTTCGCGGTCAAGGCTCTGCCCAGGGGCGTGCTGGTTGAAGTGGAAGCCATCGCCTGGCGCAAGTAAGACGTTCCGGGACCGACACCTGTCCCGCCCTTTCCAAGAAAGACTCGCCCCGCAAGCCGTGTGCTGCGGGGTTTTTTTGTGTGAAGGGAGCGATCAGAATTCCCCGGTCCAGCGGATATCGTCCGGCAGTGTTTCATCCTTGACCCAGGCGGCAACGGCCCGCAGCACGGTATCCTCCAGGTCGGGCGACTGGGCATTGAGCGGGACGAGATCCATGCCGCGCGCCCAGGTCAGTTGCCGTTTGGCCAGTTGGCGCGTCGCGGCCACGCCCTGGTCGATGAAGGTCTGGCGGTCGATCTCTCCCTCCTGATAGGCCCAGGCCTGGCGATAGCCCACGCAGCGCATCGACGGAAGATCGGGCGTCAGTTGCGGATAGCGAGTCCTCAATCGGATCATTTCCTCGAGAAACCCCTGTTCGAGCATCAGACCGAAGCGTTCCGCAATGCGCCGGTGCAGCCATCGGCGGTCTTCCGGTACCAGAACAAGGGGCAGCGCGGTGAACGGCATGGCGCCTTCCCGGCCCTTTTCCAGCAATTCCGACATCGGCCGGCCACTGAGCAGGCAAACCTCCAGCGCGCGCTGGATGCGCTGCGCATCGCCCGGTTCGAGGCGAGCTGCCGTCGCGGGGTCGAGTCCGGCGAGACGGGCGTGCAGCGCGGGCCAGCCTTCGCGCGCCGCGTCCTCATCGAGCTGGCGGCGCAGTTCGGGGTCGGCCTTGGGCAGATCCGACAAGCCTTCCTGCAAGGCCTTGAAGTACAGCATGGTGCCGCCGACCAGTACCGGTATTTTGCCGCGCGCGCGAATCTCGCTGACCAGACGCGTCGTATCCTGATGGAACTGGGCGGCGGAATAGGCTTCGAGCGGGCTGATGATGTCGATCAGGTGGTGCGGGCAGACGCTTCGCTCCTCCCTGCTGGGCTTGGCCGTGCCGATATCCATGTCGCGGTAGACCAGGGCCGAGTCCACGCTGATGATCTCGATGGGAAAATGCCGGGCAAGACTCAGCGCGAGGCCGGTCTTGCCCGAAGCGGTGGGGCCCATCAGGGCGATGACGGGGCTGTGGTTCACGGGGCCGTCTCCAGAAAAATGACGGGTATCAACGGCCGCGCATGAAGAGCGCATCCAGATCCCTCATGGTCAGTTGCGTCCATGTCGGACGGCCATGGTTGCACTGCCCGGACCGCTCTGTGGCTTCCATGTCCCGCAACAGAGCATTCATTTCGGCCAGCGTCAGCTGGCGGTTGGCTCGCACGGCGCCGTGGCAGGCCATGGTGGCCAGCAATGCGTTGCGTCGCTCCGTCATGACCCGGCTCAGGCCGTATTCCCGGACGTCGGCGAGGACGGCTCGGGCCAGATCCACGGGGTTGCCATCCTTGAGCCATACCGGCACGCCGCGTACCGCGATCTGGGTGGGGGAGAGGGGCGCCAGTTCGATTCCGAGCGTCTTGAGGGCTTCGCCTTCCTCATGCACGGTCGCCACTTCCATGCGGTCTGCCGCGAACGAGACCGGCAGCAATAACGGCTGCATCGGAATGGTATCGCTCTCCAGCGCGGTTTTCAGGCGCTCGTAAACAATGCGTTCGTGCGCGGCGTGCATGTCCACGAGAATCAGTCCGTCGATGTTCTGAGCCAGGACATAGACGCCGTGCAGTTGCGCCAGGGCGAAACCGAGAGGCGGAATGGCGTTTTCCGTGTCCGTCATGGCAAGCGGCGGCGCGGTCAGCGGAGGGATGGCCTGGCGTTCTTCATTGCGAATCCCTGAGTAGAGCGTGTCGTAATGCGCCACCGCCTCGCGGGCCACGGAGAGCGGCATGGTCTGCTGCTCGAAGCGCCAGGGCGCGGAGGCGGGCCGCGCTGCCGGGGAGTGGGCAGGGCCTGGACCCGCCGTTGCCGGCAGGGAAACCGGGGCGAGTTCCGCCGCGTCGGCGGCCGGGGCGGACGAACCCGCCATGGTGGCCGCCAGGGTCTTGTTGACGCTGTGGAACAGGAACTGGTGAATGGCCTGCGATTCCCGGAAGCGTACTTCGATCTTGGTTGGATGAACGTTCACGTCCACGCCACCCGGATCCAGGGTCAGGAACAGGGCGTACGCCGGGTGCCGGTCGTGGTGCAGGACATCGCGGTAGGCTTGGCGCAACGCATGCTGGGCGGTCTTGTCGCGAACAAAGCGGCCATTGACATAAAAATACTGCGCATCGCGGCTGGCTTTCGAATAGGTCGGACTGGCCACGAAGCCGCGCAGGCTCAACCCTCCCGCCTCTGTGCCAAGCGGCAGGGCCGCGTTGACGAATTCCTTGCCGAGCAAGGCCGCCACCCGGTCTTCGAGTGACTGGGCCGGGAGTCGCCATACCGCCTTGCCGTTGTTGCGCAACAGGAATTCCACCTCGGGGTACGCCAGCGCGATGCGCTCGAAGGTCGCGGCACAGTGCGCGTACTCGGTGTTTTCCGATTTGAGGAATTTGCGGCGAGCGGGGGTATTGAAATACAGATCGACCACTTCCACCGTGGTGCCGGGGGCATGGGCGGCCGGCTCGACCGGATGCAGCGCGCCGTCGATGGCGACGATCTGGTGGGCATGCGCATCCTCCGCGGTGCGGCTGATCAGCGTCAAGCGCGAAACGGATGCGATACTCGCCAGTCCCTCGCCACGAAAGCCCAGCGTGCCAACTTCTTCCAGCTCGGACAGCGAACCGATTTTGCTCGTGGCATGCCGGTCCAGCGCCAGGGCCAGATCCTCGGCGGCGATACCGCCGCCGTTATCGGTGACCCGGATCAGCTTGATGCCGCCTTGCGCAAGATCGACGGTCACGCTCGTGGCGCCGGCATCGAGGCTGTTCTCCAGCATTTCCTTGAGCGCGGACGCCGGGCGTTCGACCACCTCGCCGGCGGCGATCTGGTTGACCAGGTGGTCGGGCAGTTTGCGGATGCGGCGAGTCACGTTGCGGCTTGCCTTTTGGTGTAGCGCGCTTTCAGCCAGGCGATTATGCCAGGCAGGAAGGACAGGAAAATGATGGCGAAGACCAGAAGTTCCAGGTTCTGACGGACGATCGGCAAGTTGCCGAATTTGTAACCCGCGTAGCAGAAGAGTCCGACCCACAGCACACTGCCGGTGACGCTGAAGGCGAGAAAGCGCGGATAGCCCATTTGCCCGACACCGGCCACGAAGGGTGCGAAGGTGCGCACGATCGGAGCGAAGCGGGCGAGGATCACGGTTTTGCCGCCATGGCGCTCATAGAAGGCATGAGTGCGTTCAATATAGCTTCTGCGGAAAATCTTCGAATCCGGATTCGTGAACAGTCGCATGCCGATGGTGCGGCCGATCAGATAGTTGGTGCTGTCCCCGAGAATCGCGGCGCCGATGAGCAGCATCACGACAAGATGGATGTCCATCGCGCCGGTCGCGGCGAGGGTGCCGGCCATGAACAGCAGGGAGTCGCCCGGCAGGAACGGGGTGACCACGAGGCCGGTCTCGCAGAAAATGATCAGGAACAGGATCAGGTAAATCCAGGGGCCGTAGGCGGCGACAAGCTGCGGCAGCACGGTGCCGATATGCAGCACCAGATCGAAAAGCTGGGTCAGGGTTTCCATGGTTGGACGATTTTACCTCATGCGAAGTCTGCTCGGTGTCGATAAAAAACCCCCTGCTGGCGCGAGGGGGCTGATGCGGGAAATCCGTTCGGATCAGACCACGGCTTCTTCCTTTTGTTTCGGCGGTTTGACGAGGTTTTCCCGGGAAACGCCGAGCCACATCACGACAGGGCTGGCGACCAGCACCGACGAGTAAATGCCGAACACGATGCCGATGGTCAGCGCCGTGGCGAAGCCATGCAGGGCGGGGCCGCCGAACAACAGCATCGACAGCACCATGGTTTCCGTGCAGCCGTGGGTGATCAGGGTACGGCTCATCGTCGAGGTGATGGCGTTGTCGATGACCTCGGCGACGGTACGGTTGCGCATGGCCGCCTTGCGGAAGTTTTCGCGAACCCGGTCGAAGACCACGACCGACTCGTTCACCGAGTAGCCGAGCACCGCGAGGATACCGGCCAGAACGGTCAGCGAGAACTCCCACTGGAACAGGGCGAAGCAGCCCAGAATGATCACCACGTCGTGCATGTTGGCGACAATGGCCGACACGGCGAAACGCCACTCGAAACGCACCGCGAGGTAGGCCATGATGCCCAGACATACGATGATCACGGCGATCAGGCCATGCTGCACAAGTTCGTCGCCGACCTGCGGACCGACGAAATCGACCTTGCGCAGCTCAACATCGGCGTGATCCGCCTTGAGCGCTTTTACCACCTCGGTGGAAATTTGCGACGAGGATTTGTCCTTGCGGCTGGGCAGGCGGATCATCACGTCGCGTGCCGTGCCGAGACTCTGCACGGTGGCATCGCCCAGTTTCAGGCTTTCCACTTTCGCGCGAACCTGGCCGATACTCACCGCCTCCTTGTACTGGACTTCCATCACCGTTCCTCCGGTGAACTCCACGCTGAAGTTCAGGCCGCGGGTGACCAGAAAGAAGACGGCAAGCACGAAGGTCAGCAGGGAGATCGACGTGGTGAGCCTGCCGTAGCTCATGAACGGAATGTCTTTTTTGAACCGGAAGAGTTCCATCGCTCACTCCCTTAGACGGACAGCGAAGTGAGACGGCGACGGCGGCCGTACCACAGGTTGACGATACCGCGCGACACCAGCACGGCGGAGAACATCGAGGTCAGGATGCCGAGGCAATGCACCACCGCGAAACCGCGCACCGGGCCGGAGCCGAAGATCAGCAGAGCGACGCCGGCGATCAGCGTGGTGATGTTGGAGTCCAGGATGGTGGCCCAGGCATGTTCATAGCCCGCCTGGATTGCCGACTGAGGCGGCATGCCGTTGCGCAGTTCTTCGCGGACACGTTCGTTGATCAGCACGTTCGCATCAATGGCCATGCCGAGGGTCAGGGCGATGGCCGCGATGCCCGGCAGGGTCAGGGTCGCCTGAAGCATGGACAGCACGGCAACCAGCATCAGCAGATTCAGGCCGAGCGACAGGGAGGAGATCAGGCCGAACACGCGGTAGTAAACCAGCATGAAGACCACGATGGCGAGGAAGCCCCACAGGGTGGAGTGGAAGCCCTTCTCGATGTTTTCCTTGCCGAGGCTCGGGCCGACGGTGCGTTCTTCGACGATATTCATCGGCGCGGCGAGCGAGCCCGCGCGCAGGAGCAGCGCCACATCGTTGGCTTCGGCCGGGTTCATGCTGCCGGAGATCTGCACGCGCCCACCGCCGATTTCCGTACGGATCACCGGAGCGGTCACGACTTCGGAACGGCCTTTTTCCACCAGAATCATCGCCATGCGACGTCCGATGTTGTCGGCGGTCACCTGACGGAAGATCGAGGCGCCGGTCGAGTCGAGGTTGATGTGCACGGCGGGCGCGCCGTTTTCATCGAAGCCGGGTTGGGCGTCATTGATATTGTCGCCGGTCAGTTCGACGTCCTTGCGGACCAGAATCTTGGTCGGACCGCGCGGGCCGGCTTCGTCCAGCAGTTCGTAACCGAACGGCACGTTGCCGGAGAGCGCCTCGTTGACCTTGCCCTGGTCGTCCTCGACCAGGTGCACTTCCAGCGTGGCGGTACGGCCAAGGATATCCTTGGCCTTGGCGGTGTCCTGCACGCCGGGCAACTGAACCACGATGCGGTTCTGGCCGGCTTGCTGGATGATCGGCTCGGCGACGCCCAGCTCGTTCACCCGGTTGTGCAGGGTGGTGATGTTCTGTTTCACCGCATCGTTTTCGATGCGGGTGATTTCCTCGGCCTTGATCGTCAGCGTCAGCTTGAAGTTGCTGTCGTCGGTGGTTTGCGACAGCGAGGGCAGGGTCCGGGAAAGGATGTCGGCTGCGCTCTTCAGGGTTTCCTTGTCGCGTAGTTGCACGTCAAGCGAGTTGCCGTTGCGGCGGATCGTGCCGTAGCGGACTTTTTTGTTTTTCAGTTCGCGGCGAATGTCCCCGGAATAGCGTTCGAACGTCTTGTCCAGCGCCGCTTTCATGTCGACTTCCAGGAGGAAGTGCACGCCCCCCCTGAGGTCGAGCCCGAGGAACATCGGATAGGCTTTCATCGATGTCAGCCAAGTCGGGGAAGCCGGCAGGAGGTTCAAGGCGATGATGTAGCTCTCGCCCAGCGTCTGCTGGATCAGGTCGCGGGCCTTCATCTGGGTTTCGGTGTCGTGGAAGCGGACCTTGAGGCTCGTTCCGTCGAGGAACAGGCCATCCGGCACGATACCCTTGTTTTTCAGGGCTGTTTCGACCTGTCCCATCAGCGCGGTGTCCACCGGAATCGACTGGCGCGAGCTCGAGATCTGCACGGCGGGCGTTTCGCCAAAGAAGTTCGGCAGCGTGTAGATCGTCGAAATAATGAGGACGACCGCAATGACTATGTACTTCCAGAGTGGATAGCGGTTCATTGTGCGTATTCGGGGATGATGAAAACAGGCCACCCTGGACAAAGGGTGGCCGCGTTTGGGGTTACAGCGACTTGAGCGAACCCTTTTCCAGCTTGGCGGTGACCGCTGCCTTCTGAACCTTGATCTCGATGCCCTGGGCGATCTCGACGGTCAGGAAGTTCTCGCCCACGGCGGAAACACGGCCGGCGATGCCGCCCTGGGTGACGACTTCGTCGCCCTTGACGATGGCCGCCAGCATGGCCTGATGTTCTTTCATCTTCTTTTGCTGCGGACGGATCATCAGGAACCAGAACAACGCGAAGATGGCGACCATGGGCAGAATGCTCATGATGTCGAAGCCTCCCGGCGCTGCGGTGTTGGCGTAAGCGGGGGAAATGAACATGTGAACTCCCTAAAATTGTTGGTACTGTCGGTGTTGCAAACCGGTCATTGTATCCAGCGTGCGTGGCTTTTCCAACCTCGCGCGGCGATGATCCCTACTTCTGACCGGCTTTTGCCCTGCCAGTTCCTTACCCCATATGGGGCGGAATATGCTCAACGCAAGAGTCAGAGCGTGCCGCGCGCGCGTTTCGCGGCGAATTCTCCGCGGAACGCCTCGAATCGGTCTTCCTCGATCGACGCGCGGATGTCCCGCATCAGTTCCTGATAGTAGTGAAGGTTGTGGATGGTGTTCAGGCGCGCGCCGAGAATTTCCCCGACCCGGTGCAGGTGGTGCAGATAGGCGCGGCTGAAATTCCTGCAGGTGTAGCATTCGCAGGCCTCGTCGAGCGGGCGATGGTCGTCCTTGTGCCGGGCGTTCTTGATCTTGATGTCGCCCCATTGAGTGAAGAGCCAGCCATTACGGGCATTGCGGGTCGGCATGACGCAATCGAACATGTCGATGCCGTGCGCGACGCCGTAGACCAGGTCTTCCGGCGTGCCGACACCCATCAGGTAGTGTGGCTTGTCTTCGGGCAGCATGGGTTGCATGACCTTGAGCATGCGTTCCATCTCCTCCTTGGGTTCGCCTACCGACAAACCGCCGATGGCGATGCCGTCAAAACCGATATTCATCAACTCGCGCAGGGACTCTTCGCGCAAGTCGTTGTACATGGAGCCTTGCACGATGCCGAAGAGCGCGTTGGGATTCTTCAGGTCATCGAAGGCTTTGCGCGACCGTTCCGCCCAGCGCAGGCTCATGCGCATGGAGTCGGCGGCGGTCTGGTAATCGGCCGGGTAGGGGGTGCATTCGTCGAAGATCATCACGATGTCGGAATTGAGCACTCGCTGGATTTTCATCGAGATTTCCGGCGACAGGAAGCAGCGATCGCCGTTGACCGGGCTCTGGAAGGTGCAGCCTTCCTCGGTCAGTTTGCGAAGGTCGCCGAGGCTGAATACCTGGAAACCGCCGGAATCGGTGAGGATCGGTTTGTCCCAGCCGATGAAGTCGTGCAGGCCGCCGAACGATTCGATGATTTCGAGGCCGGGGCGCAACCAAAGATGAAATGTGTTGCCAAGAATGATCTGGGCGCCGATTTCATTGAGTTCCAACGGACTCATGGCCTTGACCGAGCCATAGGTTCCAACCGGCTGGAATACCGGTGTTTCCACTGTGCCGTGGTTCAGGGTGAGGGTGCCGCGCCGGGCGCCGCCCGATGTCTTGTGTACTTTGAAGTTCAACATGGAAAAAATGTGCGTACGAATTCAGTATGTCAGTATACCCGAGAGAGGGGGCGGGCGCTGAGTCGAAACAGTGAATGGTTGCCCGCCGGTCGGAATATCCCGCATCGTGCCGGAAAAAAAGCGTCCCGGTAATGTTTTTTTAAAATCAATGTGATAGTCTGGGTTCAATGCGCCAGTCGGGGTGGGGCGCAAGAAAAGGCTTGCGCTGCGGTGCGGAGATGGTTAATATGGCCACCTCTTCAGGCACGTAGCTCAGTTGGTTAGAGCACCACCTTGACATGGTGGGGGTCGTTGGTTCGAATCCAATCGTGCCTACCAGAATTTAAGCGATGGAGCATTGCGATGTTTGTAGTTGCCAAGCGAACTACCACCACCTGCATCTCGATATAGTTCGAGCGGCTTGGTGTTCCATCCAAAAAAAGTGCGGCTCGACAGCCGCACTTTTTTTTTGTTTTTGCGTTTCGCATCGCCGTTTTTTTGATCAAGTCGCCAATCCCGCGTGCCGGCCTGCGTGTCGCGCGCACCATGATCTGGAGTTGATATGCCTGACATTCGCCTGCCCGACGGTTCCATCCGTTCATTCGACAAGCCGGTAACGGTTCATGACGTGGCGGCTTCCATCGGTACCGGTCTTGCCCGTGCCGCGCTAGCCGGGCGCGTGGACGGCAAGCTCGTGGACACCTCGTTTCTGATCGAGCGGAACGCGGATCTGGCCATCGTGACCGACAAGGACGCGGACGGTCTGGATGTGATTCGCCACTCGACGGCGCACCTTCTGGCCTACGCGGTCAAGGAGCTGTTTCCCGACGCGCAGGTGACCATCGGGCCGGTGATCGAAAACGGCTTTTATTACGACTTCAGTTACAAGCGTCCGTTCACGCCGGAAGACTTGGTCGCCATCGAGAAAAAGATGTCCGAACTCGCGAAGAAGGACATCCCGGTCGAGCGCTACGAGTTGCCGCGCGACGAAGCGGTGGCGTACTTCAAGTCGATCGGCGAGAACTACAAGGCCGAGATCATTGCCTCGATTCCGTCCGACGAAGCGTTGTCGCTGTATCGCGAGGGCGAGTTCACCGACCTGTGCCGCGGCCCGCACGTGCCGTCCACCGGCAAGCTCAAGGTGTTCAAGTTGATGAAGGTCGCCGGCGCCTACTGGCGCGGGGACGCCAATAACGAGATGCTGCAGCGCATCTACGGCACCGCCTGGTCGAAGAAGGAAGACCTCGAACAGTATCTGTTCATGCTGGAAGAGGCGGAGAAGCGCGATCACCGCCGCCTGGGCAAGCAACTGGATCTTTTCCATTTGCAGGATGAGGCGCCGGGCATGGTGTTCTGGCATCCGAAAGGCTGGACGCTGTGGCAGAACATCGAACAGTACATGCGGCGCACGCTGGATGCGGCGGGCTACCGGGAGGTGCGCACGCCGATGATGATGGACAGTATCCTGTGGCAGAAATCCGGCCACTGGGACAACTATCGCGAAAACATGTTCACCACGGAGTCGGAAAAGCGCGACTACGCCGTCAAGCCGATGAACTGCCCGGGGCATATCCAGATTTTCAATCAGGGTCTGCGTTCCTACCGCGATCTGCCGCTCAGGCTTGCCGAGTTCGGTTCCTGCCATCGCAACGAGCCGTCCGGCGCGCTGCATGGCATCATGCGCGTGCGCGGCTTCGTGCAGGACGATGCGCACATTTTCTGTACCGAGGACCAGATCCTGCCGGAAGTGCGCGACTTCAACGAACTGGTGATGAAGGTGTACCGCCACTTCGGCTTCGACAACGTGTCGGTCAAGTTGTCGCTGCGCCCGGAAAAGTACGCCGGTTCGCTCGAGGTGTGGGACAAGGCGGAAAACGGTCTGCGCGAAGCGCTGGCGGCGTGCGGCGTCGAGTGGGAGGAGCTGCCGGGCGAGGGCGCCTTCTACGGCCCGAAGGTGGAATATCATATCAAGGACGCGCTGGGACGCTCCTGGCAATGCGGTACCGTGCAGCTCGATTTCGTGCTGCCGGAGCGGCTGGACGCCGAATACGTGGCGGAAGACAACTCCCGCAAGCGTCCGGTCATGCTGCACCGGGCGATTCTCGGGTCGCTGGAACGTTTCATCGGTATCCTGATCGAAAACCACGCGGGAGCCTTCCCGTTGTGGCTTGCGCCGGTCCAGATGGTGGTGATGAGCATCACGGAAGCTCAGGCCGATTACGCGTCTTCTGTCGCGGAATCGTTGAAGAAACAAGGCTTCCGCGTTGAACTCGACTTGAGAAACGAGAAGATCGGCTATAAAATTCGCGAACATAGTCTGCAGAAATTGCCGTACCAGGTCATCGTGGGCGACAAGGAAAAGGCGGACTCGATGGTCGCGGTGCGTGCCCGGGGCGAAGACCTCGGACAGATCACTCTGGATGCGTTTGTCGCGCGTCTGAAGGCTGAGATGCCGAAAGAGTGATGGTTGCCGGCTCGATGAATCAGTAAATAGGAGATTTTGCTATAGCTCAGGAACGCGAAGCGCGGATCAACGGGGAAATTACCGCCCGTGAGATCCGCCTGGTAGGGATGGAAGGGGAGCAGCTCGGCATCATGGGTCTGCGTGAGGCAATGGCCCTGGCCGAAGAGAGTGACGTCGATCTGGTGGAGATTTCCCCGACCGCCCAGCCCCCCGTCTGTAAGCTGATGGATTACGGCAAGTACAAGTACGAGCAATCCAAGAAGCGCCACGAGGCCAAGCAGAAGCAGAAACAGGTTCAGGTCAAGGAAATCAAGTTCCGTCCGGGCACTGACGAGGGCGACTATCAGGTCAAGCTGCGCAACCTGATCCGCTTCCTGTCGGACGGCGACAAGGCCAAGATCACCCTGCGCTTCCGCGGCCGCGAAATGGCTCACCAGGATATCGGTCTTGCCCTGCTCAAGCGGGTCGAGGCGGATCTGGTCGAAGTCGGCACCGTGGAACAGTTTCCGCGGCTGGAAGGCCGCCAGATGGTCATGATGATCTCCCCGAAAAAGAAATAATCGGGTATAATCATCGGTTTGGCACGGCAGGGTGACCTGCCGTGTTGATTTTGCGGCGTGGCGACATGCCGCACAAAAGCGTGGCAAAGCGGTATTCAAGTGCCTTCGGGTCACCCTTTGCCTAATCTAACGAAAATTTCGCAGGAGTTTTCCATGCCGAAAATGAAGACCAAGTCGAGTGCGAAAAAACGCCTCAAAGTGCTGGGCAATGGTGGTGTAAAACGCTCCATGGCGTTCAAGCGTCACATCCTGACCAAGAAGACCACCAAGAACAAGCGCCAGTTGCGCGGTACCTCCATGGTACACGCTACCAACATGGCTTCTGTTCGCGCAATGATGCCCTACGCTTAAGGAGTTGAACGAATGCCACGTGTTAAACGCGGTGTAACCGCACGCGCCCGTCACAAGAAAATCCTCGCTCTGGCAAAAGGCTATCGCGGCCGCCGGAAGAACGTCTATCGCATCGCCAAACAGGCGGTGATGAAAGCCGGTCAGTACGCATACCGCGACCGCCGCCAGAAGAAACGCCAGTTCCGCCAACTGTGGATCGCCCGTATCAACGCCGGAGCGCGTGAGTGCGGTCTGTCCTACAGCAAGTTCATGAACGGCCTGAAGAAAGCCGCGATTGAGATCGACCGCAAGGTTCTGGCAGATCTGGCCGTGTTCGACAAGCCGGCATTTGCGCTGATCGTTGAAAAAGCGAAAGCCAGCCTCGCCGCTTGATCGTAGTACGGTAAAAAGGGAGGCGATCCGCCTCCCTTTTTTTTGCTCATGAGCAAGAAGTCTGACCCGATCCTGTTCCATGGGCCGGATGGGGCCAGGTTTCTAACGCTATCGCTGGTGATAACAGATGAATAACGTCGACGCGATTCTCAAGGAGGGGCTGGCCGAACTGGACTCGGTGTCAGACCTCAACGGACTTGAACAGGTCAAGGCGCGCTATCTTGGCAAAAGCGGTGCCCTGACCGAACTGCTCAAGCAGCTGGGCAAGCTGCCGGGCGACGAGCGCAAGGCTGCCGGCGCCCTGATCAACGAAGCCAAGCAGGCTTTCGAAACCCGTCACAACGCTTGCCGCGATGCTCTGAACGCGGCACTCCTCGATGCGCAACTCAAGGCCGAGGCGCTGGATGTCACGCTTCCGGGGCGCGGTTCGGCCGGCGGCGGTCTGCATCCGGTGATCCTGACACTCGAGCGCATCGCCGAACTTTTCCGTTCCATGGGCTTTGACGTGGCGGACGGCCCGGAAATCGAAACCGATTTCTACAATTTCCAGGCGCTCAATATCCCGGAAAACCACCCCGCTCGCGCGATGCAGGACACCTTCTATGTGGAAGGCGGCGATGTATTGCGTACTCACACGTCGCCTATCCAGGCGCGTTTCATGCAGAATCACGAGCCGCCGATCAAAATCATCGCGCCTGGCCGGGTGTACCGCGTGGATTCGGATGCCACTCATTCCCCGATGTTCCACCAGATGGAAGGCCTGTGGGTGGAAGAGGGCGTGAGTTTCGCCGATCTGAAAGCCGTGGTGACCGATTTCCTGCGCCGCTTCTTCGAGCGCGAGGATCTGCAGGTGCGTTTCCGTCCCTCGTTCTTCCCGTTTACCGAGCCCTCCGCCGAGATCGACGTGTTGGGTGACCGGGGTTGGCTGGAAGTGGGTGGCTGCGGCATGGTGCATCCGAATGTGCTGAAAACCGCCGGCATCGACCCCGAGCGGTACACCGGCTTCGCCTTCGGGATCGGCCTCGACCGTTTCGCCATGCTGCGCTATGGCGTCAATGACCTGCGCCTGTTCTTCGAGAACGACCTGTCATTCCTGAAACAGTTCAACTGATACCCGGGCGAAGGAGCGAAACATGCAATTTTCCGAACAGTGGCTGCGAAGCTGGGCCGATCCCTCGCTTGGCACCGATGAATTGTCTTACCTCTTGACCATGGCCGGCCTCGAAGTCGAGGAAGTCGGCTCCGCCGCGCCGGCGTTCACCGGCGTGGTGATCGCCGAGGTCAAGGAAGTCGTTCCCCATGAAAACGCCGACCGGCTGCGCGTGACACGCGTCGATGCCGGTACCGGCGAACTTGTGCAGATCGTTTGCGGCGCGCCGAACGTGGCGGTGGGGCTGAAAGTGCCTTGCGCCTTGCCCGGTGCGGTATTGCCAGGCGATTTTCGCATCAAGCCGACCAAGATGCGCGGTGTCGAATCCAACGGCATGTTGTGCTCGGGTAAAGAGCTTGGCGTGCCCGACGAGGCCGACGGCCTGCTCGTTTTGCCCGCCGATGCGCCGGTGGGGCAGTCGATCCGCGATTACCTCGGACTCGATGATGCGATTTTCACCCTCAAGATCACCCCGAACCGTGCCGACTGCCTGTCCATTCGCGGCATAGCCCGGGAAGTCGCGGCACTGACCGGCTGCGCGTTGGAGCCGGTCGCCATCGCCCCGGTGGTTCCGGTTCACGACGCGGTACTGCCGGTCACTATCGAGTCGAAGGAGGGATGCGGCCGTTATCTTGGCCGTGTCATCCGCAATGTCGACGCTTCCCGGCCGACGCCGGAGTGGATGAAGCGCCGCCTCGA
This sequence comes from Paludibacterium paludis, assembly GCF_018802605.1. Lineage (NCBI taxonomy): Bacteria > Pseudomonadati > Pseudomonadota > Betaproteobacteria > Neisseriales > Chromobacteriaceae > Paludibacterium > Paludibacterium paludis. The sequence continues at coordinate 1,270,726 of NZ_CP069161.1, forward strand.
GCGCTCGGGCATCCGGTCGATCAGCGCCGTGGTCGACGTGACCAACTATATCCTGCTGGAGCAGGGCCAGCCGATGCATGCCTTCGATCTGAACGCGCTGGAAGGCGGCATCGTCGTGCGTCAGGCAAGCGAGGGCGAAACCCTGCTGTGCCTGAATGAAAAGACCGTGACGCTGGACCCGTCCTTCATGGTGATCGCCGATGAAGCCAAGGCTTTGGCGATCGCCGGCGTGATGGGGGGCGAAGCGAGCGGCGTAACGGCGGCGAGCCGGGATATTTTCCTGGAGAGCGCGTTCTTCGCGCCAACCGCGATTGCCGGCCGGGCTCGCCAGCTCGGCTTTGGCTCCGATTCGTCGTTCCGTTTCGAACGAGGGGTCGATCATGCCCTGCAACGGGACGCGATGGAACGCGCCACCGCGCTGATCCTGGCGGTCTGCGGTGGCGAGGCGGGACCGATTACCGAAGCGACCGGCACCTTGCCGGCGACAGCCAGCGTCACGGTACGTACCGCCCGGGTGAGTCGTGTGCTCGGTATCGAGCTGGGGCATGATGCCATCGGCGCCATTTTCCGGCGCCTGGGCTTCACCACCCGGGATAGCGGTGACTGCCATGAGGTGGTGTCGCCGTCATTCCGCTTCGATATCGCGATCGAAGAGGATCTGATCGAAGAAATCGCCCGGGTGCATGGCTACGATGCCATTCCCGCCGAAGCCCCGGGAGCCCGCCTGCGCATGCTGCCATTGCCGGAGGACCGTTTGCCGCGCAGCGTCGTGCGCCGCAAGGTCGCGGCCCGGGAGTACCAGGAAGTGGTGAATTACGCCTTCGTTGCGGAAGCTTGGGAACGTGACTTCGCCGGTAACGCAGACCCGGTGAGGCTGATCAATCCGATCGCATCGCACATGAGCGTGATGCGTTCTTCGCTGATCGGCGGGCTGGTTAACGGATTGGCCGCCAATCTCAACCGCAAGCAGCCGCGCGTGCGTATTTTCGAACTGGCCAGGGTGTTCCTCAAGTCGGAAGACGGTACTGTCCGGCAGCCCGAGCGGCTTGCGGCCCTCGCCTGGGGCGGTCGCGCCTGCGAGCAGTGGGGTATCCGATCGGAACGCGTCGATTTCTTCGATATCAAGGCGGATGTGGAAGCCCTTCTGTATCCGCGGCGGGCCGAATACCGGAAAGCGGAGCACCCGGCCTTCCATCCCGGACGCTGTGCCCAGGTGCTGCTGGACGGTAAAGTGGTTGGTGTGATTGGCGAACTCCATCCGCGTTGGGTGCAGTCTTATGACTTGCCGTCGGCTCCGGTCGCCTTCGAGCTGGATTATGCTGCTCTGGAAACCGTGCGGCTGGTGAAAGCGAAGGCGGTCAGCAAGTTCCAGAGCGTGCGCCGCGACCTTGCTTTGGTCGTTGACGACGCCGTGGACGCCGGGGCGATGCTCGGGACGTTCCGCTCCGCGGCGGCCCCGAACGTGACCGATGTGGCTCTGTTCGATGTGTATCGCGGCAAGGGGGTGGAGGAGGGCAAGAAGAGCCTTGCCTTCAGCGTGACCTTGCAGCATGACGAGCGGACATTGACCGATGAAGACGTCGAAGCGTCGGTGGCTGTCCTGCTGGCCGCAGTGTCCGCACAGCACGCTGCTATCCTTAGAGCGTAAATATTGCTGTTTTTGGTATGATAGGTGCCGGCCCCGCTTGCGGTCGGCGCCGCTTTGTTTTACTTTTTGTAGAGTTGCTAAGGGGTAGTCATGACTTTGACCAAAGCCGAACTGGCTGACCTGCTGTTCGACAAGGTTGGCTTGAACAAGCGCGAAGCCAAGGACATGGTAGAAACGTTCTTCGAAGAAATCCGTATCGCGCTGGAATCCGGAGATTGCGTCAAACTGTCCGGTTTCGGTAATTTCCAGCTGCGCGACAAGCCGCAGCGTCCAGGACGCAACCCCAAGACCGGGGAAGAGATCCCCATCACGGCCCGCCGCGTTGTCACGTTCCACGCGAGCCAGAAACTCAAGGGAATGGTTGAAGAATACCATGCCAACAAGCAGGGATGATTTGCCGGCCATTCCGGCAAAGCGCTATTTCACGATCGGCGAAGTCAGTGAACTCGCCGGCGTCAAACCTCATGTTCTGCGTTACTGGGAGCTGGAGTTTGGCGAGCTCAAGAATGTGAAGCGCCGCGGTAACCGTCGGTATTACCAGCACCATGAAGTACTGCTGGTTCGCCGGATCCGCGAATTGTTGTACGATGATGGCTTCACGATCCATGGCGCGCGTCAGCGTCTTTGCCAGGATCCTGCCGCGTTGCCGCCACTGTCGGCGGCAGATGTGCGGCGTGAACTCGAAGCGATTCTTGATCTGCTGGGTGGCGGCGCGGCCAATACCCAGTAAATCCAGGCGTTACTCGTTCCCCTGTCGGTAGCGGGAGAAGGCTGAAGGAGCCGGCTGAATGCCGGCTCTTTGATTTTGCGGTGACTTTCGCTAGTCGGCCCCCTGCGATGATTTCCTCCTCGTTCTGTTGTTCCTTTCAGTTTACAACTGTCCTTTCTCTGTCATCACTTGATGGTCGTCAATGGCGGCCGGTTTTCCCGGCCCGTTGGATTTTCAGCTTAGTCTTCTCTTCGCCTTTTCTTGTCGGACATGCTGTGAGTATGTCGGTATCCCGCTATCTTCCCGCACCTGCCTTTCTCACGTTTCAAGTCTATGAACCTGCATGGTTTTTTTATTTAGCTGCCCATTTTCTTCGCTATGACCTTCGATTTTTTCGATTAAAAAAATAATTTCGATATTTTGGTTTTCCATGGTGACAAAAATCAAGCCATGTAATTTGTTCGAAAATTTAAAATATTTCGAAATTCTCTAAGAGAGTCGATAAACGATTTTTTTCGAAGTGGGGCATGAAATGGCAAGCACTGAATCCACACCGAAGATCGGTGTATTTACCTTCGTCATGATCACCTCTGCGGTAGTCATCAGCGTACGTACGTTGCCGATGACCGCCCAGCCGGGGTTAATGACGATTTTCCTCACCCTTGCGGCCGCTTTGCTGTTCCTGGTTCCGACGGCGCTGGTTGCCGCCGAGCTGGCAACTGCCTGGCCTCAGGATGGCGGGATTTTCATCTGGGTACGCGAAGCCTTCGGCGAACGCCTGGGGTTCGTCGCGGTCTGGCTGCAATGGATCCAGATGGTGTTCGGCATGACATCCATCATCATGATCATCGCCGCGACGATCGCCTATGTGATCGATCCGGCGCTGGCCAGCAACAAGATGTACATGCTCGGCATGATCCTCGCGATCTGGTGGGGCTGCACGCTGGTGAACATGCGAGGCCTGAAAACCCTCGGATGGGTGTCCACGGTCTGCGTATGTCTTGGCGTATTCCTGCCCGGCATTCTGCTGATTATGTGTGGTGTCACCTATGTGCTGTCCGGTAACCCGATCATGACCGATGTGTCGTTCACCTGGAACAATTTGGTGCCGAGTCTGAGCGACAAGGGAACGCTGGGGCTGTTCATCGGGTTCATTTTTGTGGTGATGGGCATGGAGGTCTCGGCATCCAACGTGTCGTCCATCCGTGACGCCCGCCGCAACTATCCGATCGCGATCATTCTGGTGTCGTGCATCATGGTCGCCTTGTCGGTGATCGGTTCGGCGGCGATTTTTGTGGCGATCCCGAAAGAAAACATTTCGATGACCGCCGGCCTGATGCAAGCCTTCGAACTGTATTTCTCCAAATGGGGTTTTGGGTGGCTGGCTCCGGTGATGGGATTGGCCATCGCGCTGGGTCTGATCGGTCAGGTCAACTCCTGGGTGTTGGGGCCGGTTCGTGGCCTGCAGGCGACCGCTGACTCCGGCGCGCTGCCCGAATTTCTGCAAAAGACCAACAAGCATGGCGTGCCGGTGACTCTGGTGATGATTCAGGCCGTGGCCATCAGCCTGGTCGGCATCCTGATCACCGTGATGCCCAATGTCGACAACTTCTACTTCATGTTGATGGGGCTGACCGGTCTGATCTATCTCGTCGCCTATCTCTTCATGTTCTCCGCGGCCATTTATCTGCGGTACAAGCGCCCCGATGTCGAACGGTCCTTCAAAGTGCCCGGTGGCAATGCCGGCATGTGGATCTGCTCGGGCCTGGGCCTGCTGATTTCCCTGACCGCCGGTTACCTCGGATTCTTTCCGCCCGGAAGCTTCAAGGGTACCGCCGCGACATATCAAACCTTCCAGTGCATTGGGCTGGGTGTGATGCTGGTTATTCCCTTCCTGGTCTACAGCTATGGCCAGAAAGCCCGCGCCCGCAAAGAAATGCGTATCGGTTCGCCCGCGGCGAGCACGAGCGCTCTCCGTTCCTGATCGAAATTTGACCCGATTGTCTTAAGGACTCTGACTCATGGAAAACAAGAACCTGACCTCCAACCTGAATGTGGACGCGCTGTTTCTCGGCCCGAAATCGGAAAACCGCGTGTTCTTCCAGGAAATGATGGATTACGCGCTCCGGGAGCACATGCACTGGCGCGCCGACTTCCACCCCGAAGATGCTCCGCTGGTGACGCCGGTCGATCAGCACATGCCGGATTTTCGTAATACCTTGTACCGCACCGAAGGCATTCTGCGTCAGTTGTCTTCGAAGCTGAAGACGACGTCGGTTCCGTGGTTCTCGCCGCGCTATCTGGGCCATATGAACGCCGACACACTGATGGTCTCGAATATCGCTTACGTGATGACCATGCTGTACAACCCGAATAATTGCGCCCACGAGGCCTCGCCGACCACCACCGAGCTGGAGGTCGAAGTCGGCCGCGACTTGTGCACGATGTTCGGCTACCACCCGAACAAATCGTGGGGACATATCACTTCCGGCGGCACGGTCGCCAACTATGAAGGGGTGTGGGTGGCCCGCAACCTGAAGACGGTGCCGCTGGCCATGGCGCAGCACCCGAAGGCTCGTGATCTGGTCGCCGGTTTCTCCGAACGGGAACTGCTCAATATGTCTCCGGCCGCCATTCTCGATCTGACCGACGAATTGAAAAAGCGCGGAATCTTCGAGGAAGTGCGCAGCCTCACCGCGCGTGGTGTCGGCGTGAAGAAGGGCCAGCTTGGCAAGTTCCTGGTGCCGATGTCAAAGCACTATTCGTGGATGAAGGCCATGGACGTGCTTGGCATCGGCCAGGAAAACATCGTGCCGCTGCCGGTCGATGAGCATTACCGTACCGATGTCGCCAAGATGCGTGAAATCACCTTCCGGCTGATCGAAGAGGGCACGCCGATTCTTGGCATGGTATCGGTGGTTGGCTCCACCGAAGAAGGTTCCATTGACCACGTCGATGAAGTGATCCGTCTGCGCGAAGAGTGCGAAGAGCGTTATGGCGCTTCCTTCTACATTCACGTGGATGCGGCGTATGGCGGTTATGTGCGTGCGATGTTCCTCGATGAAGAGAACCGCTTCATGGAGTACGACGAGCTGGTCAAACGTTATCGCGCCGAGGACATCATCCCGGCCGGTGTGGCCTGGCCTAAGCGCGAAGTGTACGAAGGCTTCAAGGCGATGGCCGAGGTGGATTCCATCACCGTCGATCCGCACAAAGTCGGGTATGTGCAGTATGCCGCCGGCGCGGTCTGCATGAAAGACAAGCGCATTGTCGATCTGATCTCCTACCACGCGGCCTATGTGTTCGAAGAGTGCGGCGACGATGCCGCCGAGGACAAGAAAGTGGTGCTGGGCGCCTCCATCATGGAAGGCTCCAAGGCCGGCGCCACGGCGGCCGCCGTCTGGGCCGCGCACCGTCTGGTGCCGCTCAATATCGCCGGCTACGGCATGGTGATTGCCCGCGGTATCGTCACTGCCGACTGGTTCCACGCCAAGCTTGCCTCGGCCGAACCGTTTGTGGTCGGTCATCGCAAGTTCGATGTGCGCCCGGTGATGCATCCGGACTTCCACATGGTTGATTTCACCTTCAAGGAAATCGGCAACGACTGCCTGGAAGACCACAACCGCCTTAACAAGCGTATGTACGAGATCTGCTCGTACGCCTCCGGTCGGACGTACACCAATGACTTCCTGACTTCCTCCACTTCCCTGGCGTCGCACGAATACGGTGATACCCCGGCGATTTTTGTGCGGGAGCGCGGGTTCGCCGCCAGCGAGTGGGAGCGCGTGCAAAGCGTGTACATCCTGCGTTCCGCGGTCATGACGCACTTCTTGCGCGACGCTCAGCGTTTTGAAGAGTACTGGTCCGAACTTCGCGACATCTTCACGGCGAAATTGGCCCAGATCGTGGAAATGGAAGAAAAGGAAAACGAGCAACTGGCCGCTGCCTGATCGGGCGCGCGCTACTTGACGGTGGCCGCTTCGCTCGCCGCGCGGCGCAGCGGGGCGGTCACCGGGTTCAGGGATCAATGTACACATTCACACATGTCGCACGACGCATCCGGCACTTTGTGCGGGATGACTGAAAGGTTTCATCATGGGGTTCAATGTCAAGGCGGCGGGGGCGACCCTGCTGATTTCCGGCACCATGCTGGGGGCGGGAATGCTGGCTCTGCCGCTGGTTTCCGCCGGAATGGGATACAACAACGCGCTTTTCGCGCTGCTCGGGATGTGGGTGTTCATGACCTACACCGGTTTGATGCTGCTCGAGGTGACACTGGCGTTTCCGGATGGCAGCGGGTTCGATATCATCGCGCTGAAGCTGCTGGGCAAGCGCGGCCAGTGGATCACCAATTTCTCCTTGCTCTTGCTGCTGTATGCGCTGTCGTCAGCCTATATTGCCGGCGCATCGTCCACGTATGGCGCGAATCTGAAACATTATCTGGGTGTGGGTCTGCCACCGGTAATGGTTTCCGCGCTGTTTACCCTGCTGATCGCCACGATCGTTTTTTTGAGCACACGGGCGGTCGACCGGGTCAATAGTATTTTATTTTCTGTTAATATTATTGTTTTCTTATTGATAGCGGTAACCATCCGTCCGTATGTCAATCCGGTTTACCTGAATACCGTCAACGATTCAACGCGCTATATGTATGCCGCTTTCCCGGTCTTTCTGACCGCCTTTGGATTCCATGGCAGCGTTCCCAGTATGGTCAAGTACATTGGGCGGGACAAACCTCAAACCCTGCGCAATGTCTTCATCGCGGGCGGCCTGATTCCGATGCTGGTTTACGCTATCTGGGAGTACTGCAGTCTGGGATTGTTACCGCGAGTGGGCGCCAACAGTTTTCTGGCGCTGTCGCAGCAGCATGGTTCGGTGGGAATGTTCCTGGATTATGTGCACGCCAACACCCCAAATCAGTTGGTGCCGACCCTGTTCTCCTCGTTCACCTCGATTGCCCTGTTCACGTCTTATCTGTGTGTTTCGCTGGGCTTGTTCGACTCGGTGGCCAGCTCTCTCGGGCAGGGAGATTCCCGGTCCGGTCGTCTGAAAACCGCTGTGGCAACCTATCTGCCGCCTTTTGTTTTCGCCTGGTTGTATCCCGAGGGGTTTGTCATGGCGCTGGGCGCCGCGGCGATTTTTCTCGCGGTGCTGGCGATCCTGTTCCCGGCTTTCGCCCTTCGCAAACTGCGCGCCAAGGCGGACTACCAGCCGGTTTGGCGAGTTCCCGGGGGTACGGTGGCCATCACGCTGGTATCCATTCTCGGATCGCTGATGATCGTTTTCCAGATTCTCAAAATGCAGAATCTGCTTCCCATGTTTTGACCGGTGGCTCCGGCCAGCGAAAACCCAGTTGGAGGTTGTACTATGAGAACAGATAGTTTGGTTGAACAATTGCAGGAACGGGGACTGATTTCCCAGGTCACCGATGTCGAGGCTCTGGATGCCCTGTTGGCCCGCTCCCCCGTCACGCTGTATTGCGGTTTCGATCCGACGGCGGACAGCCTGCACCTTGGGCATCTGGTTCCGCTGCTCACCCTCAAGCGTTTCCAGATGGCCGGTCATCGGCCCCTGGCGCTGGTCGGCGGTGCCACCGGCATGATCGGCGATCCCAGTTTCAAGGCCACGGAGCGGACGCTCAATGCGCCCGAGGTCGTGGCGGGCTGGGTCGAAAAGATCCGTCGCCAGGTATCGCAGTTCCTCGATTTCGACTGCGGATCGAACAGCGCCGTCATGGTCAACAATTACGACTGGTTCAGTTCGATGGATGTGCTGACCTTCCTGCGGGATATCGGCAAACATTTCTCGGTCAATGCGATGATCAACAAGGAGTCGGTCAAGCAGCGGATCAATCGTGATGAAGTGGGCATTTCCTTCACCGAGTTCGCCTACAGCTTGCTTCAAGCTTATGACTTCGTGGAGTTGAACCGGGCGATGGGGTGCGAGCTGCAGTTGGGCGGCTCCGACCAGTGGGGCAATATCACGGCCGGCGTGGATCTGACCCGCCGCATGAACCGCCGGCAGGTGTTCGGGATTACCATGCCGCTGGTGACCAAGGCCGATGGCACCAAATTCGGCAAGACCGAAGGTGGCGCGGTCTGGCTTGATCCGAAAAAAACCTCTCCCTACAAGTTCTACCAGTTCTGGCTTGGCACGGCCGATGCCGATGTCTACCGCTTCATGAAGTTCTTCACGTTCATGTCGCTTTCCGAAATCCGCGCCGTCGAGGAGGCGGACAAGGCGCGTGGCGGGGCTCCTCTGGCCCAGAGCATTCTGGCCGAGAAGGCTACCGAGCTGGTGCATGGCAAGGCAGCCGTGCAAGCGGCGCGCCGGATCAGCGAATGCCTGTTTTCCGGCGATGAGAGCGGCCTGACCGAGGAGGATTTCGAGCAGTTGGCTCTGGATGGTGTGCCGAGTGTGGTGTTGCCTCGCGCGGAGGGTGGTCTGGTCAATGCGCTTGTCACCTCCGGATTGGCCGGCTCGAAGAGCCAGGCTCGAGGTTTCATTGAAAGCGGCGCGGTCAGCGTGAATGGCGGCAAGGTGATGGATCTTGCCCATGAACTGGGTGCCGGAGATATTCGCTTCGGACGCTACAGCCTGCTGCGCCGTGGCAAGAAGAACCACAGCCTGGTGATCTGGAAGGAGTAACGCCTATGGTGTGATGTATTACCGAATCTGAAGGGCTTTTTTCTCCAGGGGTGTGTGCTGAAGCACACACCCTCTTTTTTTATTCGGTTTCCGGTTTTTTGCGCGCCAGCTGGATCCGGCTGGCGAAATTTTCCTGCGTGAGATTCTCGGCAAGTTCGATGACGTGGCGATGATGCTCTTCCAGCAAATGCATGGCCTCGGGCAGATTCCGCTCCATCACGGCGTTCATGATGGCCCGGTGCTCGCCATCGTCGTGGTAGCGCTGTGGCGCATCCAGTTCGTGATTGAGCCAGATATGGCGGTAGCGCTCTAACTGGTTGTGAACGATTTCGATCATGCGCAGCAGCATCGGCGATTCGCAGGCCGAGATGAGCGACAGATGGAAATTCATGTGCAGCATGCCCCAACTGGTGTAGTCGATGTCGGGATCCTCGAGGTTGACACGCGAGAGGCGATGGTAGGCGGCAAGAATGCTCAGTTCCCAGGTTTCGTCTCCGCGGGAAAAGGATTTTTCGAGGGCGATACCTTCGAGCACGCGACGGGTGTCGAGGATATCTTTCAACTCTTCCAGGGTGACCGGGGCTACCCGGAAGCCTTTTTGCGGTTCCATTACCACAAAGTTTTGCCAGACAAGTTGCATCAGGGCTTCGCGGATGGGGGTTCCGCCGACACCGTAACGCTGTTTCAGTTCGTTGAGCTGCATTTTGTCGCCGGGCAGAAAAACGCCGATAAGGATATCCTGTCGGATCTGACTGACCATCTGGTCCGAGAGGACGGTGCTTTCGCGAGCTGCTGGGGAGGATGATTTCAGGGAGGACATGGGCCGGGTGACTGTCATGGAAAAAGTGAATCTTGCTCGCAATCCACTATAAGCATACAGGTCTCCGGGAAAATGTGTGGAATGGCGCAAGAAGCGGTTTGAATTTTGTAATTGTGCTGGTAATCAAATATCTATTTTAGTGAGACGCTAAAAAATAGTGAAGGTTCCAGAGAGTGAGCCAGATCAATATTGCCTCATTTTCTGCTTGCCGCGGTTCGCATTCGACGCGCGGAGGCAAGTTTGGGCGGTGGCGGGGGGAAATATCTTCGGATGGGATTGCCAACGCCTTTCGTATCCTCTACAATGTGTCTCTCTTGAGTCGGGGCGTAGCGCAGCCTGGTAGCGCACCTGCATGGGGTGCAGGGGGTCGGAAGTTCGAATCTTCTCGCCCCGACCAACGAAAAATTCAGTAAATCAAATAGTTAAGCCCTGTTTCTCAGGGCTTTTTTGTTGCCTGAAAATGGCTTGTGCGAGTTTTGTGCGGCGTACTAAGCCTTCTTGTTACACTGCTCTGTTCCCGCCGCGGGCAGTTCGAACCTCCGATCCTCTGTTGTCACCAGATTGTCCTCCCGATTTTGAGTCCGGCCACCGGCGGCTGAAACCGTAATAACAATGTTGTGGTGCTGTAGCCGACTCCTTGCCTGGCTCAAGTCTCGCGTCATTGGCTTTCCAGATAGTCGTAACCGGCCCAATCCAGAGTGTAGGCTTGCCGTTGTTCACCGATGGCAACTTGTTTCAATAGGCCCTGAAGCAGCATGACATGGATATGGGCCCGGACTATTTCCACGTTATACTCGGTGTCGGGCATACGCGCGATTTCCGCCAGAAGGCTGCGCTCTTCCAGTGGATGCGCGCGCCAGCGCCGTAATGTGTTCAATATTCGAAAAACCAGCAGTTCATTCCTTGGCATGATCCGGTTTGTGTCTTGATTATGACAATACGGTTATCCTTCATCATTGCTTCACACGTCAAGTTTTGTGAATGATTTGTTACAACAATAGTATGTGGTGTTGAGAAATGGCTACCGATTCCCCTTGTATTGCTCTGTGCTCGACTGCGCTGGGTGACAATGTCTGTCGCGGCTGTGCGAGGACATTCTTTGAAGTGGCCAACTGGTGCGCGATGGATGAGGCGCTCAAAGCCTCAACGTGGGACAGGTTGCCGGAGAGGCATTGCTGGTTACGGCTTGCCGGTGTGCTGAATGGAAGTCTGGATGTCGTGCAGACGGAAGGCGAGGAATGGGGGCGTATTGAGTTGTTTGATCGTTCTGCCTTGCTGGTGCAATGGCGTGACGGAATTTGGCGTGTTCGGCAGGAAGGTAATCAGGATATCCTGCAAGTGGCGGAGGCGGATATCCAGTATGTCGACGCATGGATCCGGGAGAAACCATGAGGCAGAACAGTGCATTGCCGGAATTTTGGGAAACGCGTTACCTGAGCGGTGTGACTCCATGGGATAGTTCGCAATGCCCGCCGGAGGTGCTCGACTATATCGGCAGGCAAGCTCCCGGATTGCCGACGCTGGTTCCCGGATGCGGCAGTGCTGTTGAAGTTGCGCACATGGTCACGCGAGGTTTGAAGGTGCTGGCTGTGGATTTCAGTGATGCAGCCGTCAAGGCCGCATGTGAGCAATTGGGGACACTGTCCGAAGGGCGCGTGGTGATGCGGGATTTCTTTGCGCTGGAGGAAGACGTGCCCTATGAATGGGTATATGAACGAGCTTTTTTATGCGCACTACCTCCCGCTCTTTGGCCGGATTATGCGGCAAAGATGGCTCGCCTGGTCAGCCCGCAAGGTTGCCTTGCCGGCTATTTCTTCCTGGCGGAGACTCCCAAAGGTCCTCCCTTCGGAACCTCTCTTGGTGAACTGCAAGCATTGCTTGGTGAGTGGTTCACTCTTGAAACGTCAAGAAGCGTTCACAGCGTTTCTCCGATCTTTCAGGGGCGCGAGTTCTGGCAGGTATGGCGTCGACGAAAAGAATAAAACGGCGGTGACATGGTCTGTTACACGGCATGAAATATGGACTAGTCATTTCATGCAAAACCGGTGAAAATGCAGATTGCCAAGAAAAAATAAAAACCGGGGCACGTGCGAACGCCTGTAAAGAGGAAACATGATGGAGTGGTTCTGGAAAGTTTATTATTTCATCGAGAAATCGTTCTGGAACAGCTTGACCAAGAAGCTATGCAGCTTCCTGTTCATCAGCCTTTTCCAGTTGATCATGGTGGGATATATCTACTATGTCCTCAGCGACATTCGCTCTGCGTTGAGAGGGCAGTCCCTGTCGGCCGCCGCCTTGCGTCAAATGGAGTCTCAGCTGGATTCCGCCCTGTTCTGGACGATTGGCCTCTGGGTGTTCTGTCTCGGCTTTATCGCCTTCATGATCTGGTACCTGCGCTATCTGATCGTGCGTCCCCTGAAAATGATCATCGATATATTCAATGAGATCGGAGCGGGGGAGGGGGACTTGTCCCGTAATATCCCTACCGTCACCTATGACGAGATCCGCGAGCTTTCCCTCTCGTATAACCGCTTTCTTTCCAAAATGCGCGAAATCATCAGCAATGTCAGATTGATGACCGTGCGCATCGCGATGGACTCGGCCAAGACACGCAAGAATGTGGTGGAGTCACTATCCAGTGCCAGAATGCAGGATGAATGCGCAACGCAGGTGCGCAACGCCAGCAATGAAAGCACTCATGGCATAGATCAGGTTACCGATCAAACTCAGCAGATTTCGGCCACGACCGTATCGAACCTGGATATGGCGCGCGAATCATACAGTGAATTGAAAGTCGTGGCGGAACGGATCTACGACATCAATCTGAAGGTCGGACATTTCAATCATACCGTTGAGGATTTGAATCGGCGCTCCGCCAGCATCAAGGCCATTGTCGATCTCATCAAAGACATCTCCGATCAGACCAATCTTCTGGCGCTCAACGCCGCGATCGAAGCGGCGCGGGCCGGCGAGATGGGGCGTGGGTTCGCCGTGGTTGCGGATGAGGTGCGCAAGCTCGCCGAAAAGGTCAAAGTGGCGACGAATGAGATTTCCGGCAATATCGACAGCATGCTGAAGCTGGTCTCGGAAACCCAGGTGGAAACCAATCAGATTACCGAGGATACCAATGAAGCCGGCGAAGTGGTGTCACGCGCTTCGGAGCATTTCGGCAAGATGATGGGCGACTTTGAGGTGATGGCAGATAGCCTGACTCATATCGCCTCAACAATGGAAAGTTTTGCGCTGAGCAACCGGAGCGTGAACCAGAATGTCAGCGATATCCATCAGCTATCCCAAGAGGTGTCGACGCGTCTGAACCAGACCGAAGCGGTGGCCGGCGAATTGTCCGGAGTTGCCGAGCAGGTGCAGGAAATGGTGGCGCGCTTTGTTATTGGCGAGGGATCGTTCGACCGCATGGTCGGAGCGGCATCGAAGGCCCAGCAGGAACTTCTGACGATGCTCAACCGCTATGTCGCCGAAGGGGTGAATGTCTTCGATCAACGCTACCAACCGATTCCCGGTACTCAACCGCAGAAATATAAAACAGCCTACGATGATCAGGTTGAATCGTCTTTCCAGGCGTTATTTGATCGCTATGCGGGGGAAATTGCCGGCTGCCGCTTCTGTGTGGCGACCGACGTGAATGGTTATGCCCCGACGCACATGAGCTCGGCCTCCCAGCCGCAGACTGGCAACCTTGAGGAAGACATCGCCCGCAGTCGCGACAAGCGGATTTTCAATGACCCGGCGGGATTGAAGTCGGCGCGCAATACCCAGCCGTTCCTCTTGCACACCTATTCCCGCGATACGGGCGAAGTGTTGTCCGAGATCGCTCTGCCGATCTTCATTCAGGGGCGGCACTGGGGATGCTTGCGGTTTGGCTTCGATCCGACCGAACTGCTCAAGGAGGCGGGACTGGCCTGAATCAGTGGTGCTCTACACGAAAACGCCGAGCAGTAGAAGTGGGCGTGTACTGAATTTTGTGTAAACGGGCATTTGGCAGGAAACTGCCACCTAGTCTGGAGACACAATGAGCTTAAACAAACACGACGTACCTGACGCACTACTGAACAGCTTGCTAGCCGATTACCAGAAGCCCGAAGACCTCATCGGAGAGAACGGCCTACTCAAGCAGCTGACCAAGCTGCTGGTCGAAAGCCCTGGATGCCGAGATGGTCGCACACCTTGGTCATAGCAAACACGAGCCAGTGCGCAATCCCGCCGGCAACACCCGGAACGGCAAGAGCCGCAAGACCCTCAAGGGTGAGTTCAGAGAGTTACCCATCGAGGTACCACGTGGATGGGCCCCCTGAAACATAGGACACCGATTCCCGCTTAGAATAAGGGATAGGTTTAAGGCTATGTTTATGACTAACACCAACAACAAGACAGACGTACTCGGACCCGAGCGCCGTCGCCGCTGGAGCATCGAGGAGAAGCAGGCCATTGTGGCCGAAAGCTTCATGCCCGGCCAGTCGGTTTCCCTCGTGGCCCGTCGTCATGGGCTCAATCCCAATCAGCTCTTCAAGTGGCGCAAACTTTATCAGGAGGGCAGTCTATCGGCGATTGCCGCGGGTGAAGAAGTCGTGCCGGCCTCCGAGTTGGCGTCAGCCATCAAGCAAATACGCGAACTGCAGCGACTCCTCGGCAAGAAGACGATGGAGAACGAAATCCTCAAAGAAGCCGTGGACATCGCTCGCACAAAAAAGTGGATTGCGCGCTCACCCTTATTGCCGGGGGAAGACCAGTAGCCCCGGTCTGCACTTCGCTCGGGTTGGCGCGCTCGAACGTGATTCGCCGTGCGTCGCGTCCTGTCGATTGGCGCGATGGTCGTTCTTGTCGATCGACCGATGATAGCGAGTTGGTCAAAGAGATCCAGACCGCCATTTCGCCGTTGCCCAGCTACGGCTACCGCCGGACGTGGGGATTGATTCGCCGACAGCGAGAGGCCGGTAACTTGCCGCCAGTCAACGTGAAGCGCATTTATCGCATCATGCGTCAGCATGGTCTGCTGCTCCAGCGGCGGCTCAAACAACCGGGTATCCCGCGCAGGCATGAGGGGCGCGTTGCTGTGGCCACCAGTAATCGCCGCTGGTGCTCGGACGGCTTCGAGTTTCGCTGTGATAATGGCGAAAAGCTGCGCGTCGTCTTTGCGGAGGACTGCTGCGACCGTGAAATCATCAGTTGGACAGCCTCGACCGGTGGCTACACGGGTGACATGGTTCGAGACGTCATGTTGGAAGCGGTGGAAAAGCGCGGCATTCAGTTGGGTATTTCGCCAGAGGTGGAATGGCTGAGCGACAATGGTTCGAGTTATATTGCCGCCGAGACCCGGCGGTTTGCGCGAGAAATCGGCCTCAAGCCGGTAACCACGCCGGTCTGCAGCCCGCAGAGTAACGGCATGGCGGAAAGCATGGTCAAGACGCTGAAGCGAGACTACGTCGGCCATATGCCGAAACCGGACGCCCATACGGCTTACCGGAATCTGGCGATTGCTATTGAGCATTACAACGAGTTTCACCCGCACAGCGCGTTGAAATACCGATCTCCACGAGAGTTTCGACGCCTGGCGGTTTCATCAACTTAAGCGTTGGTCGGTGTCCTGTTATACGGGGGTAAATCCACCACGCGACCGCCAAGGTACCTTTGAACCGCAACTCATTCCCAAGCACCAGACCCGCTGGACCGGATTCGACGACAAAGTCATCTCGCTTTACGCCCGGGGGATGACTGTTCGGGAAATCCAGGCCCATCTGGAAGAGATGTATGGCACAGAGGTCTCGCCCAGCCTGATCTCCTCCATCACCGATTCCGTCACCGAAGAGGTCAAAGCCTGGCAGGCTCGCCCTCTCGATTTGGTTTATCCAATCATCTACCTCGACTGCATCCACGTGAAGGTACGTGAGGGCATCTCATTCGTCACAACTCCACAGGCATTAAAAATGCAATCTCGGCACGCAACTGGACGATGCTATAGCTGCACTGTTGCCCGATAGCAAATACCCGCAAAATCTGCCTTTTGGACACCTGATCGGCAGAACCATGACCACATGGGCAGCAGACGAATTGGGGGCAGCAAACCTCGGAGATCGCCGTCTTACCCGACGCCTTATCTCACTGGCCGAACGCTTTGCCGCCAGCCCCACCGCCAGCATTCCCGGGGCGTGCGCCGATGGCGCCGAAGTTCAAGGGGCCTACCGTTTCTTCGAGCAGGCCCACGATGAGCGGCGTGTGTCAACGACAACCGAAATCTGACCCACCATTCCCTCACATCGACATTTCAACTCTGACCCACCCGGGTCTCATGGGGTGGTCGGTTTCTTGACCGCCCCGGCTTTACGTTTGTCTTTCAGTCGATAGCTTTCTCCGCTCATGCTGACGATGTGCGCGTGATGCAGCAACCGATCAAGCATGGCCGCGGTCAGCGTGGCATCGTCCGCAAAGGTCGTCGCCCATTGGCCGAACGGCAGGTTCGACGACAGGATCATCGAGCCTTTTTCATAGCGCTTGGCCACCACCTGGAAGAACAGGTTGGCCTCTTCCCGGCCAAAGGGGAGATAGCCGATTTCATCCACGATCAACAGGCTTGGCCCCATCACGGTACGATTGAAGTACTCTTTCAGCCGTCCCTGTCGTTGGGCCGCCCCCAGTTGGAGCATCAGATCGGCCGCCGAAATGAACTTCACCTTCAACCCCGCTTGCGTTGTGCGGATACCCATCGCCGTGGCCAAATGGGTTTTGCCAATGCCACTCGGACCGATCAAGACGATGTTCTCGGCTCGCTCCAGAAACGCCAGTCCCGCCAATTCCTGTATCTGCGATTTCGGGACACCACAGGCGAAACCAAAGTCAAATTCCTCCAAGGTTTTGATGGCGGGGAACCCCGCCATCCGCAACATGACTTCACGTGTACGTTCCTGGCGCAGTCGGGTCTCGCGTTCCAGCAGTCTTTCCAGGAAATCACTGTAGGGCAGCGCATCCCGCGCGGCGTCCTGCGCCACCGCCGGATACAGGGTGGCCATGGATTCCAGCTTCAATTGGCGGCACAGATGGCCGATGCGTTCTTGTTGCAAGTTCATGCGGCCTCTCCCAGCAAGGCGGCATACACCGATAGCGGGTGCTGGAGCGACTCAAACGGCATGCCGCGAGCCAGGGCCGCGGCCGGCGGGGTCGTGTTCCGGGGCGGCAACGCCTGTAAGGCATCGAGCTCGTGTCGCCAACGGTCAAGCGGCCGCTCTTTTAGCGTGGCATGCAGGCGGACATTGGCCACTTCCGCCAGCCATCGCTCCACCTCGCGGTTGGCGGTGGCCACATCCACGCGCAGGCCGGCACCTTTGAGCCGGCTCGCCAGAGGGTTGTAGAAACTTTCCCGCAAGTAGCGGTTGAAGCGCTCCACCTTGCCTTTCGTTTTGGCCCGATAGGGGCGGCACAACTTGGGCACAAAGCCCAGCGTCTTCGCCAGCGACAGCAGCCCAGGATGGAAACGATGTTGCCCGGGCCCATAGGCATCGCGCTCCAGAACCACTGTCTTCATGTTGTCGAAGAGGGCCTGACGGGGGACGCCGTGAAAGTAGTGGCAGGCAGCCAACAGGCACTCCTGCACCGATTCGAAGTCTTCGCTGTCGACAAAGCGGACAAAGGACAAGCGGCTGTAACCCAATGTGGCCACGAATGCGGACAATGGCGAGGCGCCGCGCCGGAACACCACGAAATCGGCTTGCATCTGCTGGCCTGGCTCGGTCTCGAAGCGCACCACCGGGTCGGCGTCTTGTGACCGCGTCGGTCTCAAGGGCAGGTAAAACTGCTTCAGCAACGACAGACTGCCGGAGTACCCCAGCGGCTCAATCTCCCGCATCAACACCGTGGTCGGCAACCATTGCGGATGCGCCTCGCGGATACGGCGCCGCAGATAGCCGATAAATGGATCGAGCTTGCTCGGACGTGGCGGGCGTTCTTTATAACGGTGGCTGTTGGCTTCCCGCAGATGGCGTCGAACGGTATTGCGCGACACGCCGAGCATTCGGGTGATCTCCCGAATGCTCTTCCCTTGGCGGATCAAAATCTGGATTTCCACTACTTGCTCCTGGGTCAACATAATCGGCGGCGCAAAGCCACCACGTTACCCCAGGTGGGTCAGTTTTGGTTTGTCTAGGTGGGTCAGTTTTACATTGTCGCTAACAGTGGGCTCGGTTGGCAGGATATCCTCTCGCCGCCTATCGCCCGTACCGAAGCTCGCATGGCGCAGCATCCGGTGGTGCTTTGCCTGCAAGATACCACTGAACTGGATTTCCATGGCCAGGCGATGGACGACCTGGGGCCCTTGTCCTTTGAAGCCCAGCGGGGCAGGTATCTGCACCCGACCTATGCCGTGACGCCGGACCGGGAAGCCCTGGGGGTCACCGATGCCTGGATGTGGTCACGAGAGCCCCGGGACGATGAGGGGATACGGCCCGGCATCAAGGAAAGTCGGCGCTGGATAGAAGGCTATGAACGCCTGGCCGAGACCGCCCACCGCCTGCCTGACACCCGATTGGTGTATGTGGCCGACAGGGAGACCGACATTCTGGCGCTGATGCAGCGCGCCCATGCCCTGAAAACACCGGTCGACTGGCTGATCCGCTCGCAGCACAATCGCAGCCTGCCCGATGGAGGCAAGCTCTGGGACACGGTCATGGCCAGTCCGGTGGTGGCAGAGATTGAGTTCACCCTGGCCCCCCGCCAGGGGGGCGAGGTCGCGCAAGGATCGCCAACAGCTCCACGTCTTGCGTATTTCGCTACCCGCCGGGCAAGGCGGAGAACGGCTTTATGCGACCTGCCTGATGGCCCGGGAAACTAGCCCTCCAGGTGGTGACAAAGGGCTGTGTTGGTGCTTGCTGACCAACCGCGAGGCCGGTAGCGTCGACGACTTGAGCCAGTGGATCGAGTGGTATCGGGCGCGCTGGGAAATCGAAATGTACTTTCACGTGTTGAAGAATGGTTGCCGCGTGGAAGCGCTCCAGTTGGGTAGCCGCGGCAAAGTGGAATTGGCCTTGGCCATCTACATGGTGGTGTCGTGGCGGATTGCTCGTTTGATGCGTCTGAGCCGGACCCAACCGGACATGAAGGCCGATCAGTTGTTCAGTCGGGAGGAGTGGCAAGCCGCCTATCTGATGAAGCGCAAGGTCTTGCCCAAAGAGACGCCCAGTCTACGCGAGGTGGTTCGGCTGGTCGCCATGGTGGGCGGTTTCATGGGGCGCAAAAACGACGGGGAGCCGGGTGCGCAAACGCTCTGGCAAGGGCTGGAGCGGGTCAGAACGTTTGTGGAGCATTTTGATTATGCCAGAGGCGTTATTGGCAGCATAAAGAGTACTGGCCAATGAGATGACGTGAGGGGGCTGTAGGTAATCCCCCCATTTTTAGCTGTCGGCTAAAGTAGAGGTAATCTGGCTGTATGCCAGTTTCTGTTTCGGGGTGATGCCGCCGAGCGCCATATTCGGGCGCTCATAATTGTATGTCCAGATCCAATCCGTTGCATATTCCTGTACCTCAGCAATCGAATCGAACAGGTAATGCCCGAGCCAATCGTAACGCACCGTCCGGTTATAGCGCTCGACATACGCATTCTGCTGGGGCTTTCCCGGCTGGATATGTTCCAGCCGAATGCCGTGCTTTTCGGCCCATCGCGTCAGCGTAGCGCCGATGTATTCAGGCCCATTGTCACTACGAATCACTTTGGGCTTGCCACGCCATTCAATGACCTGATCCAGGGCGCGCACCACACGCTCTGCCGGCAATGACAAGTCCACATCCATGGCTAACGCTTCTCGGTTGAAATCATCGATCACGTTGAACAGCCGGTAGCTACGTCCATCCGACAACTGATCGTGCATGAAATCCATCGACCAGCACTCGTTCACGGTGGCTGGTACCGCCAACGGTTCCGGCTTGGTGCGGACGATGCGCTTCCTGGGCTTGATACGCAAGTTCAGTTCCAGATCACAATAAATCCGGTAGACCCGTTTGTGATTCCAGCGATATCCCTTCACGTTGCGCAGGTACAAAAAACATAGGCCAAAGCCCCAATTGCGTTGGTTATGGGTTAAACGAATCAGGTGCTCGGCAATCTCTTCATTGATCGCGCTGGACTTTGCCTGGTAGCGATAGCAGGTTTCGCTGATGGCAAATGTCTGGCAGGCCAAGCGGATGCTGACGCCTTTGGCTTGTACGGCGTCACCACTTTTTTGCCATGGCCTCCTGAATGATCTCGGCCTTGAGCCGTTCCTCGGCATACATCTTTTTGAGGCGACGATTCTCGTCTTCAAGCTCTTTGAGCCGGGCCATGAGCGATGCATCCATGCCGCCGAACTTGGCTCGCCACTTGTAGAACGTTGCAGAGCTGATGCCGTGTTCACGGCACAGCTCAGGCACAGGGCTACCGCCCTCTGCCTGCTTGAGGATGGCGATGATCACTGTCTGAAAAGCGGGACGTCTTCACGCAAAATTCCCTTCAATCCTGTTGGAGAAAATTCTACTTCAGACGACGACTAATTTCAGGGGGGATTACCATTGGGATTGAGCCCATGACGACGGGCCACGAGGGAAACCGACTGGCCGGGCATGAAGCTTTCGGCCACAATGGCCTGCTTCTCCTCGATGCTCCAGCGGCGGCGGCGCTCGGGTCCGAGTACATCTGTCTTGTTGTTGGTGTTAGTCATAAACATAGCCTTAAACCTATCCCTTATTCTAAGCGGGAATCGGTGTCCTATGTTTCAGGGGGCTCATCCACACGCTATGTGGACGATGGTCGCATGGAGATCGCCAACAATGCCGCCGAGCGTGCCCTGCGCGGAGTGGCGCTTGGTCGTAAAAATTATCTATTCCTCGGCTCCGATGCGGGTGGCGAACGAGCCGCCGCCATCTACGGCCTGATCGGCACCTCCAAATTGAACGGGCACAACCCGAAAGCCTGGCTAAAAGAGGTCTTGAGCAAGATAGCCGACTATCCCGTCAATCGGGTCAGCGAGCTGCTGCCCTGGAATCTCGCGCCGAAATCCCCCGGCGAAGTCTGAGCATATACCCTGCGTCAAATGACAACACCCGGCAAGACGGTCTTGGCCAGGTGCTTACCATTACGCGTTGTTGAAGCTGGCTTGTTCCCTGATTTGCTTACGGTTTATCGAGAAATTCTGTTAGCCGCTCTAAGCCGATCTTGTGCTTGATGATATTATGGTTAAAACTAGCCATTGGGTTACTCCTTCGCGCTGTTTTGAGGCTTTGTTGCATAAATCGGCCGAGGATTGAGCTTCCCCTTTCCCCAGGCAGATTTATGCCATAGCCACCGTTTGCGGTCGGCCAAGCACGCTGAAGCGATTCAGAATGGCGGCGCGCACTTGCAGCTCCGCCACCTGGCGGTCGAAGTCTCTGGCCATCACTCGTTCACCCAGCCGTTTGAAACAGCGCATCTTGGTTTCCACCAAGCTGCGGCGGTGGTAGCCGCTCCAGCGCTTCCAGATCGCCCGGCCCAGCCGTTTCGTGGCTCGGAGAATCTCATTGCGCGCCAACACGCCCGGCGATGTCCCTTTCCATGGCCTGCCATTCTTGCGGGTGGGGATGCGCGCATCGGCGCTGCGTGCGGCAATGGCTTCATGGCAGGTCTTGGTGTCGTAAGCGCCATCGCCGCTGACGCTGGCAACGGGTTCATTGGGCGGGATTTGTTGCAGTAGGGATGGCAGCATCTGTGCATCCCCCTGTCGGTTGTCGGTGACCTCAATGGCCCGAATTTCCAAGGTTTCTGCGTCGATGCCCAGATGCACTTTGCGCCATTGGCGGCGGTATTCCGCGCCATGCTTCTTGGTTTTCCATTCGCCTTCGCCCAGCATCTTGATGCCAGTGCTATCCACCAACAGATGCAAAGCGCCCTGGCTGTGGCTGTGGCGATAAGGGATGTTGACCTGTAGCGTTTTCTGGCGGCGGCATACCGTGCTGTAGTCTGGAGCCGTCCAGCCGAGGCCCGCGAGTTTGAGCAGGCTTTGCACGAAGCCGATGGACTGCCTGAGCGCTAAGCCGAACAGGCATTTGATGGTCAGGCAGAACTGAATGGCAGCGTCGCTATAGGTTTGCGCCCGCCCGAGCTTGCCCTGGGGCTTGGCCTGCCAGGCCAGGTCTCGATCCAGCCAAACAGACAAGGAACCGCGCTGGATCAGGGCGCGGTTGTAGGCTGACCAATTGGTGGTTTTGTACTTCGTAGGGACGGGCTTGGCCATGCCATCATTCTACCAAGCCTGGACCTGGGCGGATTTGTGCAACAAAGCCCTGTTTTGATGAAAATTCACACCTCTATCAAAACGGGTAACCCCACCTTCCGGCAAGGCCTGACTGTCAGATCAAGTCTGAACTTCTACAGTTCAGACCTTCCTTTACGGCAGCTCAGCAAGAGCCAGTATCGGAGCGCTTGTATCCTTTTCCGAGAGAGTGATCCTATTTTTGTCAGGCCAGTGAATTGCAAGCTTTTCATCATTCCATAAAATGCTACGTTCTAATTCTTTGAACCAATAGTCAGTAGTTTTATATAGAAAATCAGCAGAATCACTTAATACCAGAAATCCATGTGCAAAACCTTCCGGAATCCAAAGCATTTTTTTATTTTTTGAACTAAGGATTTCGCCATACCATTCGCCGAATGAAGGAGAGTTTTGGCGAATATCTACAGCAACATCAAAGACCTCCCCAGAAGTGACTCGAACTAACTTGCCTTGTTGATGCGGCGGCAACTGATAGTGCAGTCCACGTAAAACTCCTTTGCTGGAACGTGAGTGATTATCTTGGACGAAACGCACATCATAGCCTACGGCTTCGTTGAATTGCTTCTCGTTGAAGCTTTCCATGAAAAATCCACGCTCGTCACCAAAGACTATCGGCTCAATGATTTTGATGTCAGGAATAGGGGCGTCGATGATCTTCATCAGAAAGCCTTTTCGCGCAATATATTAAATAAGTAGTTGCCGTACGCATTTTTCTTCAGCGGTTGTGCCAAACGTTCAACCTGAGCCTCATCGATATATCCGGATCGGTACGCAATTTCTTCAGGGCACGCTACTTTAAGGCCTTGGCGGTTTTCTATGGTCTGGATGAACTGGCTGGCCTCCAGCATCGACTCGTGCGTGCCGGTGTCCAGCCAAGCGAAGCCGCGTCCCATGGTTTTCACATCCAGCGCCCCTTGTTCCAGGTATCGGGCATTGACATCGGTGATCTCCAGTTCGCCTCGCGGTGAGGGTTTGATGGATTTTGCGATGTCCACTACATTGTTATCGTAGAAATAGAGTCCCGTGACCGCATAGTTGGATTTGGGTTGTTGGGGTTTCTCTTCGAGGCTGAGCGCTGTCCCATTCTCGTCGAATTCAACAACGCCATAGCGCTCGGGATCGTTGACACGGTAGGCGAAGACCGTGGCGCCTTCAGGCTTTTCTGTGGCCTGTTTCAGCAAGGGCGAAAAGTCATGTCCATAAAAAATATTATCACCGAGCACCAAGGCACTGGGATCGTTACCGATAAAGGACTCGCCGATGATGAAGGCTTGCGCCAGCCCATCGGGAGAGGGCTGTATCGCATAGGAAATGGAAATACCCCATTGGCTGCCGTCGCCCAGCAGGTGTTCGAAGCGCGGGGTGTCCTGGGGGGTGGAAATGACCAGAATGTCGCGAATGCCAGCCAACATCAGCGTGCTCAACGGGTAGTAGATCATCGGCTTGTCGTAGATCGGTAGCAATTGCTTGCTGACGGCCAGCGTGGCCGGATATAAGCGTGTTCCCGAGCCGCCTGCCAGAATGATGCCTTTGCGGTTTGCTGTCATTGCCACTAATCCCTATTGATCGAGTTACTTTTCTGTTATCTGTTCGAAGACCTGCGCGACGCCATGTGTCCAGTCCGGAAGGGTCAAGCCGAAGGTCTGTGTCAATTTGGCGCAATCGAGGCGCGAGTTGGCCGGGCGCCGGGCGGGGAGGGGGTAGCCGTCGGTTGGAATCGGTTTGATTTTGTCCTGCGATAGCTTGAGCTTGATGCCAGCTCGCTCGGCAAGGCCGACGACGTAACGGGCATAACCATGCCACGATGTCTCGCCCGAGGCGGTGAGGTGATAGGTCCCAAAGGGAAAGTCCGCGGTGGTGCGATATTTCCACTGCCCGATGAGCTGGGCTGTGACGTCGGCCAGCAGCGCCGCCGAGGTCGGTGCTCCGAATTGATCGGCAACAATGCTTAATGAGTCCCTATCCTTGGCCAGACGCAGGATGGTTTTGAGGAAATTATTGCCGTGCGCGCCAACCACCCAACTGGTGCGCAGAATCAGGTGGCGGCCGGTTTCTTCGCGAATGGCGGTTTCACCTTCGTGCTTCGATGCGCCGTATACCGACAAGGGATGCGTTGGATCGTCTTCTGTATAGCGTCCTTCCTTGTCGCCATCGAAAACATAATCCGTCGAATAATGAATCAGCATGGCGTTGTTCTGCTCCGCCCAGCGTGCCAGTGCGCGAGGCGCTGCGGCATTGATGGCGAACGCGGAGTCGGGATCCTTTTCCGCCTGGTCGACCGCGGTATAGGCGGCCGGATTGACGATGATCGTAGGCGTGAAGGTGTCCAGCGTTTTACGGATTGACTCGGGATCGCCCAGATCCATCATATTGCGCCCTGCGGCCAGAACGTCTCCCAGCGGAGCGAGGGCGCGTTTGAGCTCGAAGCCGACTTGGCCGTTCGCTCCGGTGATCAGGATCCGCAGTGGCTTAACCATAGTGCTTCTCCAGCCAGGAGCGGTAGGCGCCGCTGGTGACGTTGTCGGTCCATTCTGAGTTCTCCAAATACCAAGCGACAGTCTTGCGGATACCCGACTCGAAGGTTTCCGCCGGTTTCCAGCCCAGCTCCCGTTCCAGTTTGCGTGCATCGATCGCATAGCGGCGATCGTGACCGGGACGATCAGTGACGAAAGTGATTTGCTCGGTGTAAGGCTTGCCATCCTGGCGCGGCTTCATTTCGTCAAGTAGCGCGCAGATCGTTTTGACCACATCTAGGTTGGCTTTCTCGTTCCATCCGCCCACGTTGTAGGTTTCGCCCGGTGTGCCGGCTTCCAGCACGCGGCGGATCGCCGAGCAATGATCCTTGACGAACAGCCAGTCGCGAATTTGTTGCCCGTCGCCGTAAATCGGCAGGGGTTTGCCGGCCAGTGCGTTGAGGATCACCAGCGGGATGAGTTTTTCCGGGAAATGATAGGGGCCGTAATTGTTGGAGCAATTGGTCGTCAGGACAGGCAGTCCGTAAGTGTGGTGCCATGCCCGCACTAAATGATCACTGGCGGCCTTGCTGGCCGAGTAGGGGCTGTTGGGCTCATAGGCGTGCGTTTCGGTGAACGCCGGAGCGTCGGTGGCAAGCGTGCCGTAGACCTCGTCGGTGGAGACATGGAGGAAGCGGAAAGCGGCCTTTTCCGTGTCGGGCAGCGATTGCCAATAACCGCGCACCGACTCGAGCAGATTGAACGTGCCGACCACATTGGTCTGGATGAAGTCACCGGGACCATGGATCGAACGGTCGACATGCGATTCGGCGGCGAAGTTGATCACGGCGCGTGGACGATGGGTGTCGAGAAGCGCTCCGAGGAGTTCACGGTCGCCGATGTCGCCCTTGATGAAAATGTGCTGCGGATTGCCCTCTAGGGAACGGAGGGTCTCCAGGTTGCCGGCGTAGGTCAGTGCGTCGAGGTTGACGAGGGTTTCCTGCTGCCCGCTGATCCAGTCCAGTACGAAATTGCCACCAATAAAGCCGGCTCCGCCGGTCACCAAAATGGTCATTGCCAATCTCACCACATATTCGTTAGTGGGCGCATTGAAAAATAGGAGTATTTTTCAATGCGTCTTTGCATGTCATTGTTTTACTATGTAATTATGACTTAGTCATTGCGATATTTTAAGATACTCTGCCGTGCTGTACCAGCAATAAAATACCATTTACAGAGAAAAGTCGTGCATTGTACCTAGATGGAAGCTGGGGCTTGATAATGGCGATTTGGAGGAGGGCTGTACTGTTTCGATCAGACGTTTGCTGTCGGATGATTTACGCATCGCCCGCTAATGTGAAAAAGCCCGATCACATGGGTGATCGGGCTTTTGGAATCTGGCTCCCCGAGCAGGGCTCGAACCTGCGACCTGCGGATTAACAGTCCGTCGCTCTACCAACTGAGCTATCAGGGAATTGTCTGGAACAACTTGCGTCGTTCAGCGATGGGGCGAACTATACCGGTGTTGATGGGGGCTGTCAACACTCGTGAGCGTGACGTGATCCACATATTTTTATATATCCGCCAATAATTTAAATAAGTCCATGAAAATGATTGTTATATGAATAATGCATTATTTCTTGAATCACACTGGATTGGCCCAATATAAGTTAAATTCAAGCGCCAAGTTTTGCGCTTTGGTAATGACTTTTGGGTAACGGGGGCTCGATGGATAACAAATGGCAGGAAGGATTCGAAGCAAGGGGCGGTCAATTCGAGGGTGTGGCGGTGTGCTTTGCCGATGTGGCGACTGAGCTTGAGCGAATGGAGAGCGGCGCGTTTCTTTCTCCACTCGCGGCATTTCGGCTGATCAAGGTTAGCGGCGAAGATACCAGCGCTTTTTTGCAGGGGCAACTGTCCAGCGATATCCGAGAAGTGACCCCGGTACATAGCCAATACAGTACCTATTCCACGGCGAAAGGCCGGATGTTGGCCAATTTTCTTGTATGGCAATATCGTGACGACTATTTCTTAATGGTATCGGCGGATATTGCCGACGCCATTGTCCGTCGTTTGTCGATGTTCGTCCTGCGCTCGAAGGTAAAGCTTGAGCTGCTTGACGGGGAATGGCATTTGCTGGGCGGGATGGGCGGAGACGTTGAATCCTGGCTGGCGAAATATGTGGCGATACCACGCGCCGTCCATGAGGTCGCCTCAGCCGGGGATGTCGTTCTGATCCGCTTGCCCTCTGGCGCGCTATTGGCCGCGCTCTCCGAGCCGGTCCGGGAGGACGTCATGGCGGCAATGCCCGACCTGGCGTTGATTGGCAGTGCTTCATGGTTATTGCGGGATATCCGCGCTGGCATAGCGTGGGTCACGGCCACCACACGGGAGCTGTTCGTTCCGCAAATGGCCAATATGGATAAAATCGGGGCGATCAGTTTCCGTAAAGGTTGTTATCCCGGCCAGGAAATTGTTGCCCGTACGGAATATCTGGGAAAGGTGAAGCGTCGGCTTTACCGAGCGGAAGTCGCGGGTGAGGCGGCGGCGGGAGACCCCTTGTTTATTCCTTCCATGGGAGAGCAGGTAATTGGCCATGTGGTCAATACGGTCAAATTATCCAACGGTAAAAATGAGTGTCTTGTCGTGGCGCAGGAAGCCGGTTGGGAGGAGTCTATTCATTTAAAAGGGATCGATGGCCCGATTTTGACTCAATTGCTTTTATCTTCGCATGACATCCGTGAGTAAATTTTTATTAATAGTTTGATTTTTCCCGCAATACGGTTTATTTTTGATTTGCCAATGGCGACGTGACTTGCGTTTGCCTGGTTCCCATAATCTACAGTAACCACGGTATAAGGTATAAATAATGGATCTCAGCAAATTGGAACTCCCTGAACTGCTCACCCTCAAATCCGACCTCGAGCAGGAAATCAAGCGGCGGGAACATGATGCGAAAGACAAGGCACGCAAGCAGATCGTCGAAATCGCCAAGACCTATGGCCTGTCCGTAGAGGACGTGCTGGCGAAGACCGGCACCACCCGCAAGCCCGTTGAAGCCAAATACCGTCATCCGGATCATCCTGAGCTGACCTGGACCGGCCGCGGCCGCAAGCCGGTATGGGTTCAGGAGTTGCTTGCCAGTGGCAAGACGATGGAAGACCTGACTATCTGATCCGGTTCAGTCCTGTCATTGGCAAAAACGCCCTGCGGGGCGTTTTTTGCTTTTCATCTGTAACTGCCATCTTTCAGGTCGTGCTGTTAAGATATAGCCATGCTATTTCTGCAAGCAGGAAAAACTCATGCTGGGTTTATTCAAGCGGAAGCCCAAACCCTCCGAAAACCCCTTTGATGGGCCGGAGGCCGCGGCGGCCTGGCTGGCGGCCAGTCTCGACAATGAAGGGCCTGCGGCGCATGCCACGGTCGCACGGCGTATCCAGACCTGGAAACGGGCCGGGGCTTGTCCGGGAAAACCCCAGCTTGATGCGCTCTTTGTCCTCTATCAGGGATCCTGGGCGCTTCATCAGCAATTGATGGGCAATGTTCTGCTCAACACCCGCATGCCCGAAGCACTGGAAAACGATCTGCGCGAAAAAAGCCTGGAGTGGTCCTCGGCCTTCCTTTCTGTCCTGATCCCCCTTACGCATCTGCCGGCCTCAAGCGAAGAGCGGCAATGGTTGGCGCCCAGTCTCCCCCTCGTGAGTGTGTTGACCCTGACATTGCTGGCCGAGCAGGCGAGGTGGCGTTATATGCGTCACCTGGAGCCTGATTCGGCATTTTGGCGCACGTTGCATAAAACCTACGCACACAGTGAAGCGGCCGGATTCGCCGGGCAGGATGTCGTGTTGAACGACGGAGAGCCGCCGACGACCGTCGAAGATTTGTATCTTGGCATTTTGATGCTGTCACTGTTGCCATATGGCTCCCTGACGACATTGCAGCTGGATGCGGCCTGGCAGGTGTTGCAGGAGCTTTCCACGCGCATGAGCCTGATCCGTCGGCGTGATGCCTGGTCGAGCTTCGAGGTTCGTCTTGGTGGTGACAGGCCGGCCATGCGACCGTCGGATGACGGCGCTTCGGCCATGTCCCGATACTGGACGACGGAGGTGTTGTCCGAAGAGTTGCAGGAATGGCTGGCGTTGCTGGAGTCAGGTCGGCCCTTGCCGGATAGCATCATGCGCCGGCCGCGCGGGCTCGATGCGGGAGTGCTGCGCATTCTTCTCCGTTCTTGGGCTCCGCAAGTTGTGAGGATTGACCGGGCGGCCCGGACGGGGGATGACGGTCAGGTCGATCTGATTCACCGGCTGCCTGCAATCCATGCGGTGCTGCGGGAGCAGGAGGATGAGCATGGGGACGATGCCGGAGAGGAAAGCAAAGGCTTTGACCGTGCTGTCGATCTTCGTGTGTACGGATTCGTGACTCACCGGGCGCCTGAACGTGTCGTGCAGGAAAAACCCCGGGTGGCGGGGCCGTTGGTGGTGCGGGCCGATATCGATAACGTCAGCCGCAGCGGCATCGGGCTGGAGCTGAGCGAGGAGGGCCAGGAGTGGCTTGCCGCCGGCCGTCTGGTGGCGTTTCGCCGCCTTAGCGAGTCGATGTGGGCACTTGGGATCATCCGGCGGATCAAGCGCAAAGAAGGCGGGCGATGTTTTCTGGGAATCGAAACCATCGGCGACCAGGCCATTGCGGCCTCGTTGCGTCCGACGGATCAGCGAATGGTGGAAGCCGGGTTGCCGACCGAACATGTGTGGCGCAATGGCATGATTGCCATTCACCTTCCATCCCATGGCCCGGAGCAGAGCGGATCCCGGTTGATCATGCCTTCCGCATGGTGCGTGCCGGACCGGCCGTTCTTCATGGATGTGCGCGGCAAAACCATTCAGCTGACGCTGGGGCGCATGATAGAAAGCGGCAGTGACTGGGCGCTGGTGGATCTTGTCGACGTGACCCCGCCGGCGACCTGACCTGCTTAAAACAGGCCGGCGGCGATATTGATGGTCAGCGCGAGCAAGGTGGTGTTGAACAGGAAAGCCAGTACACAGTGGACTAGCCCGATGCGCCGCATGGACGTGGTGGTGAAGCTGACATCCGCGGTTTGGCCCGAGGTGCCGATGATGAAGGCAAAATACAGAAAGTCCCAATAAGCGGGTGTGTCGTCACCGGGAAACGCCAGGCCGGCGGGTCTTCCTCGCGAGCCCGCCATGTAAAAATCATGGGCGTAATGCAGGGCGAACATCGTATGGATGAATGTCCACGATGTCAGTACGGTCAGCGCCGACAGGCCGATATGCCCATAACGCATTACTCCCCGCATGTCCTTCGCGACGGCAAGTTCCGCAACGATGGCGGCGAGGCTTGCCAGCGCGGCAACAATGACCAGGGCCAGCACCGTGTTCCGGCCTTCGTCCTGCTGTCGCGCGCGCTGTTTCATCGAGTCGTGGGTCGAGGTGGCGACCATGTGCAGTGCCAGCAATAGGTAAAGCCATGTGCCCGTGTTCCAGCCGATCAGTAGGCGGGAGGTATTCTGGATTGACGCCGGAAGGACAAATCCAGCTGCGGCCCCCGCGCAAAGACTGGCAAGGAGCCTGGGCCGGATGGCGATCTGGCGATAAAGACGCGTCAGGATCGTCATGCCGGGGTGACCCGCGTCAAGCGTTGCGCAGTTGTCCGAGCACGGCGTAAATCGGGGTCAGCGCCGCTTCGCCCAGGCGCAGGCTGCGCTGGCCGTTCCAGCCAAAATCGTCATCGGGCAGATTGGCGTTGTCCTTGAAGGGCATTTCCAGCGTGTAAGCCAGGCAACGGAACGTTTCCCCTACCCATGCTGTTGCCAATGTCATGTTCGCTTCGCCCGGCGCGTCTTTGGCATATCCTTCTTCGTCCTGAAAATCCGGGCTTGCCAGCCTGAAATGGTATTTGAATTCATCTTCGAGGATGGCAATGCGTTCATCGTATGACGGGACGCCTTCGGTGCCTGCCACAAAGACGTAGGGCAGGTTTTCGTCGCCATGAATGTCAAGAAACAGATCGACGCCGGTCTCCATCATCTTCTGACGGACGTACAGCACTTCCGGGCTGCGCTCGAGGCTGGGCTCGGCCCACTCGCGATTGAGGTTCGCTCCGGCGGCATTGGTTCGCAGGTTGCCCCGCACCGAGCCATCCGGATTCATGTTGGGAACGACATAGAAGGTCGCGCGATCCAGCAGCGCCCGCGAAGTGGGATCCTGCGGGTCGAGAAGGCGGTTGAGGAATCCCTCGATGAACCACTCGGCCATCGTCTCGCCGGGGTGCTGGCGGGCGATGACCCATATTTTCAGGTCGGACTCGACTTCATGCCCGATGGTCAGCAGGTTGATGTCGCGTCCTTCCACGCTGGAACCGAGGTCGGTGACCTGGCAGATTCCCGAGCCCTGGGCCTGGCCGATAAGGTTCAGGTGCTGCTCCCAGGAGTAGGGCTCGAAATAGGCGTAGTAGACACTGTTCGCCAGCGGTACATGCTCCACCGTCATGACTTGTCCGTCGAATACGGTAGGAATGCGGAACCAGTTGATCCGGTCGTAGGAGGCCATGATCTGGTAATCCTCCCAGCCCTTCGGATACGCGGATTCACCGGCATTGAGGAATTTCAGGACACAGTGCTGATAGGCTGCCCCCTGCAGGCGGAAATAGAACCACTGGGCGAATTCTGCGGCGTTGTCGCGCGGGATCTTCAGCTGGATATCGTCGAACTGCTCGAATGAGACGATTTCAATGCTGCCGGCATCGAAGCTGCTGCTGATTTTCATTGTGCTGAACCTGTCTTTTAAAGAGGGGGAGAGCCAAACAAGGATTGTAAACCCCACAGGCCCGATAGCCAATGTTCCCGGGAAAAAACCCGGCCTTCCCGGCGGGATGCGGGGAAGGCCGGGTTTGCCTGAGCGATGCTTCAGGAAGCGGATGCGTTGCGGCGGCTGCCCTTGACCGCCTCTGCGGTGGCGCTGGTAGCCGCCTTGACATTGGTGTCGGCGAATTCGGCGACTTGCTGGGCCGCGCGCTGCAACGTGTTCAGCGCGGCGGCGGAAGCGGCGAACGAGGATTTGAACGCGTTGAGGAACGTGTCGGAGCCGGCCGGCGCGTTTTGGGACAAGTTGTCCAGACTGCCGATCAGCGCCTTGTTGAACTGGCCGAGCTGTTCTTCCGCAAGACGGGTCAGGCTGGCTTGCGTATTCGATACGATCTCGTATAACTCGCGGGAGTGGCTGACGGCTTTTTCCGCGGACTGGCCCGACAGCGCATTGACTTTGAGCAGAGCCTCCTGGGGATCCTTGGCCGTGGTCAGCTCCCGAGTCACCTTGACTTGATCTTCAAGTGTCTGTTTGGATAATTCCAGTTGCAGTTTTACCAGACGCTCGGTACCGTCCAGGGAAATCTGGGCGAAGCGCAAAGCGGTCTCGACACCGTTGGCGGAGATCTTGCTGAAGTTTTCGTTGATTGCAAACATGATTAACCCTCTCAATGAACGATGGTTGTGCAGTCTGCCGGGCAGTGCGAGATAAAATTGCGCGCTGCACAATGACGCAGGAATCTATCATGGGCGAGCGGTTTTCCCCAGAACTTTTGCTCTAGCTTGTTGTATTTATGTTAGATTGCTCGGATACAACACCTAAACGACAATAAACGGGAGTGTTTCATGAGTGTTGAAAAGCGGGTTATCAAGAAATACCCGAACCGACGTCTGTACGATACCGCCACCAGTTCGTACATCACCCTTGGCGATGTGCGGCAACTGGTGCTTGATCATGTCGATCTGCAGGTACTGGACGCGAAAACCCACGAAGACATCACCCGCAGTGTGCTGCTGCAGATCATTCTCGAGGAGGAGAATGGGGGCGCACCCATGTTCAGCTACGAGGTGCTGACGCAGTTTATTCGTTTTTACGGGCAGGCCATGCAGGGCATGATGGGGCCCTTCCTGGAAAAGAACCTGCAGATCTTCTCGCAGCTTCAGCAGCAGCTCAGGGAACAGACTCGCGCCATGTATGGCGACAACACCGTGTTCAACAACAAGTTGTGGTCAGAGTTTATGTCTTTTCAAGGGCCGGCGATGCAGAATATGCTGGGAAATTACCTGGAACAAAGTACAGGCATGTACCTGGAAATGCAGAACCGCATGCAGGAGCAGGCCAAGCAACTGTTCAGCGGCTTCGGTTTCCCCGGCTACTCGCCGGACGACAAAAAACCGGATGCGCCAAAGTCCGACGAGCAATGACCTGGCGCTAACGAACCCGCATGCAACATTCCGCCTCCCTGCAAGCTGTGCCGAGGCGGTTAATGGATGGTCCGCCTTGCATCAATGCCTCCACAGGCCTCAAACCTGCCGAGGCATTTTTCATGCCCGGTGGAGTCATCACGGCGACCGTTGCACCCTTTCAGTCGGCCGGTTTGACCGTTTGTGATCATAAATGCGATTGGTCTAAAAATGTTGTGAATGGAAAAGCCGGAATAAGCGTGGATTTCTGTCTGTTTTTTGGCGGGAGAGTCAAGGAGGGGCTGCCTTCCGCGGCGTGCCCTCCGCCGGGAGCGCGTGGTCAACTCAATGATTTTTAAAATCAACGACTTTTTACTCGCCGGGACGAGGTCTCTGGGAGACGAATTCGGGGAAGGTGTTGGTCGCGGCAGTTGGCGTGGCGCCTTTTTTGAAATGCCATCTATTTAAATGGCGTGAATTTTTACAAAATAACTCGTAAAATGACCAAGGTTCTCAACATTACCGAAACACGAATATTCCGGCCGCAATGTCTCCTCTGCAGCAAACCGTTGAACAAATACTGAGCCCCGACATCCTGTCGTGTTCCCCGGAAACCTCCGTTGGCGAAGCCGCGGCGATCATGTCGTCGCGCGGCTGCGGCTCGATCGTGGTCATCGATGAAGCCGGCACGGCGGTGGGTATCTGGACGGAAACCGATGCGCTGGATATCGATTATCGCGATCCGGCGATTCGGCTCATGCCCGTCAGCCAATTGATGAGTCATCCCGTGCTCACGGTGCCGCACACGTTGTCGCTGCATGAAGCGACCGCGCTGTTCCGGGAGAACGCGATCCGTCATGCCCTGGTGACCGGACCCAAGGGGTACCACGGCATGATCTCCCTGACCGATATCGTGCTGAACCAGGGAACGGAATCGTTCATCGGCCTGCGACGCGTGGAAACCGTCGACGCGCCACCGGTGCTGATCATCGATGGTTCCCGTTCTTTGCCTGAGGCGATGCAATGGATGCGGGAAGCGGGCCGCGACGCCTTGGTTGTGGCGCTTGATGATGGGGAATACGGCATCGTCACTCAGCGAGACGTGCTGCGCCTTGTCACCGAGGGGCCGCCGGATCAACCTCTGGGTGGGCTGTGCTCCCAGCCGCTGGTGGCGGTGGGCAGGCACACCAGCCTGTTGCAGGCCCGACGCCTTCTGATCGCCCGAAAGATACGGCATCTGGGAGTGGTCAATGACGAGGGCGTGATCGAACGCCTGCTCGGATTCTCCGAAATCCTGCGCAGCATCGAGCAGGAATTCATGATGGAGTTGCAGCAGGTGTTGTCCGAACGCGACAAGGCCTTGCTGGAAACACGGCAGAATCTGCTGCTAGCCGACAAAGTGTTCGAATCGACGCTTGACGGCATCATGATCACTGACGGTGACGGCATTATTCAATCCGTCAATCCCGCATTTTGCCGCATCACCGGTTATGGATCCGGGGAGGTGATCGGCAAAACACCACGCCTGCTCAACTCCGGACGTCAGCCGGGCGAATTTTATGAGTATTTCTGGCGCTGCCTGCGGCAGGAAGGCTTCTGGCAGGGCGAGATGGTCAACCGTCGCAAGAACGGTTTGCTGTATACCGAGCACCTGAGCGTAACGGCCATCCGGGATCCGGACGGCCGTTGCCGTCATTATGTTGCGGTGTTTTCCGATATCACCCAGCGCAAACAGGCGGAAGAGCGACTGCACTTCCTGGCCAATCATGATGCGTTGACCGGCCTTCCCAATCGCACCCTGTTCATGGAGCGCCTGCAGTCCGCCATTGATCGCGCCTCGGAGTCCGGCGAGCGTTTGGCGCTGCTTTTTATCGACCTGGACCGTTTCAAACTGGTGAACGATACCCTGGGACACCTGGCCGGGGACGAGCTGCTCATCATGGTGGCGGAGCTGTTGCGCGAGCGGATCCCCGCGCATGGCACCGTGGCCCGTCTGTCCGGCGACGAATTCATTCTGTTGATCGAGAACGTCGAGAGTGTTCGCCAAGTGGCGGGCCTCGCGCAGTCGCTGACCGAGACCATGTCTTCGGAAAAGCAGGTCTCGGGGCAGAATGTGTTCGTGTCCGCCAGCATTGGCATCAGTTTGTATCCGGACGATGGAACGATGGCCGACATCCTGCTGGGCAACGCCGATGCCGCGATGTACCGGGCCAAGGAGCGGGGCAAGAATACCTTCCAGTTTTATACGACGGACATGAATGCCAGTGCTCTGGAACGCTTGCGTCTGGAATATGCCTTGCATCGGGCACTGGCGCAGAACGAGGAACTGGAAGTCTGGTACCAACCGAAGGTAGCGCTCGCCGATGGTTCTATCGTCGGCGCCGAAGCGCTGGTCCGCTGGACTCATCCTGAGTTGGGACCGATCGCGCCGGATCGTTTCATCGCCATCGCCGAAGAAAGCTCATTGATCGGCATGCTGGGCGAGTGGGTGCTGGCAACGGCCTGCTCGGCGCTGAGAAGCTGGCGTGAGCGAGGCTTGCTCATGGGCCGCATGGCGGTGAATATCTCGGGGCGGCAGCTGAAGCTGGGCGGTATCGTGGAGACGATTTGCCGCATTCTTGACGATGCCGGGGTGCCTCACGGCTCGCTCGAGCTTGAAGTCACCGAAAGTGTCGCGATGGAGGAGGGCAGCGGCATGATCGATGTCCTGCACCGACTCAAGGAGCAGGGAATCTATCTTTCCATTGACGACTTCGGTACAGGCTATTCGTCGCTCGCTTACCTGAAGCGCTTGCCTGTCAGCGGCCTGAAAATCGACCGCTCGTTCATTATGGATCTGCACCGGGACAGCGATGATGCGGCCATCACCGCGGCGATCGTCTCGATCGCGCAAAGTCTGGGGCTGGATCTGGTGGCCGAGGGAGTCGAGCGCGTCGAACAGCGCGACTTTCTGTTGGGCAAGGGATGCACGATGGCGCAAGGCTATTTCTTCAGTCCCCCGCTGCCGCGCGCCGAATTCGAGGCATTGCTCGTTGAACAGGCCGGTCGGCGTCCATGCCGTTGACGCGCTGTAGTCATCGCGATGGATGGGGAGCCATGGCCCCGCTCACGACAAAAAATAATGGCGACTGCCCCTGATTCTGACGTTTTATGCCAATAGGGTTTTGTGGCGGGCCATGATCGTCGAGAGGCGAAGGGTAGTTGTCTCGGACAAAACCCCGCGCGCTTTTTCTGCCGTACCCGACGTTTCGGCAGATGCACTCAAGGCTTGCAAGCGGGAGCCATCGAGCGATCCCTAAGGGGCGAGCCGATTTCTCGCGCGGTTCCGCCGCATGCCCGGACTTCCTGTCCGGGGAATAAAAAAACGCCACGAACCGTGGCGTTTTTTCTGCCGGACATACCCGAACTTAACGTCCGATGACCGTGCGGCCTCCGAAGTAGGGGTGAAGCACGGTAGGGATGGTCACGGAGCCATCCGCGTTCTGGTAGTTTTCCAGAACCGCGACCAGCGTGCGGCCAACCGCCAGACCCGATCCGTTCAGCGTGTGGACGTACTGGTTCTTGCCGTTCTCGTCCTTGAAGCGGGTCATCATGCGGCGCGCCTGGAAATCGCCGCAGTTGGAGCAGCTGGAGATTTCCCGGTAGGTGTTCTGGGCCGGCAGCCACACTTCCAGGTCATAGGTCTTCATGGAGGCGAAACCCATGTCCCCGGTACACAGCGTGATGACGCGATACGGCAGCTCGAGTTTCTGCAGGATGGTTTCCGCATGACCGACCATCTGCTCCAAGGCCTCGAAGGAGCGCTCCGGGTGCACGATCTGCACCATCTCGACCTTGTCGAACTGGTGCTGGCGGATCATGCCGCGCGTATCGCGCCCGTAGGAGCCGGCTTCGGAGCGGAAGCAGGGCGAATGGGCGGTCATGCGGATCGGCAGATCCTCGGCCTTGAGCACGGTGTCGCGGACGGTGTTGGTGAGCGAAATTTCCGAGGTGGAGATCAGGTACTGATCCGGGCCGCCTTCCTCGCCGCCTTTTTGCACCTTGAACATGTCTTCGGCGAACTTGGGCAGTTGGCCGGTACCGAACAGGACGTTGTCGTTGACGATGTACGGGGTATAAAGCTCGGTATAGCCGTGCTGGCCGGTGTGCGTGTCGAGCATGAACTGGGCGAGGGCACGGTGCAGGCGCGCGATGTCGTTGCGCAACACGGTGAAGCGCGCGCCGGACAGCTTGGCGCCGGTTTCCGCGTCAAGGCCGAGCGGGGCGCCGACATCCACATGATCCCGCACTTCGAAATCGAACTGGCGCGGCGTGCCGACACGACGAACTTCGACGTTGGCGGATTCGTCGGGGCCGACGGGCACCGATTCGTGCGCGAGATTCGGCAGGCTGAAGAGCAAGGCGTCCAGGCGGGCCTGAACGGCGGCGAAGGCCTCTTCGGCCGCCTTGAGCTCATCGCCGAGATTGGCGACTTCGGCCATGATCGCGGTCACGTCCTCGCCTTTGCGCTTGGCTTCGCCGATGGCTTTGGAACTGGAATTGCGCCGGGCCTGAAGTTCCTGCATGCGGGTTTGCAGGGATTTGCGTTCGTTTTCCATCGCCGAGAAGGCGTCGGCATCGAACTTGAATTTTCTGTCGGCCAGGCGGGCGACGACCTGGTCGAGGTTATTGCGAAGTAGTTGGGTATCTAGCATGGTTATTCCCGGCTTGTATTCAGGGGGCAATCATTCAGAAATCACGGATCATTATACGCTGATTGGGCCGACGCTGGCGCATGACGCAGGTCAGGCCAGCGCGGCATTTTTCGTACGGAGCGCTTCGCTTATTCGCGTTTTCCGGCGTCCTCGTCCAGTTGACGCAAAAATGCCAGTTTTTCGGCGATTCGGCTCTCCAGGCCGCGGGGAACCGGCTGGTACCAGCCCGGATCCCCGACTCCGTCGGGCAAGTAGCGCTCACCGGCGGCATAGGCATGCGGCTCATCGTGAGCGTAACGGTATTCGTGGCCGTAGCCCAGTTCCTTCATCAGGCGGGTGGGCGCGTTGCGCAGGTGCACCGGCACCTCGCGGGAAACATCCTGCCGGACAAAGGCTCGTGCCTGGTTGTAGGCCGTGTAGCCGGCGTTGCTCTTGGCGGCGACCGCCAGATAGATGACGGCCTGGGCCAGTGCCAGTTCGCCTTCCGGCGAACCGAGCCGTTCATAGGTGGCCGCGGCATCGTTGGCGATCTGCATGGCCCGCGGGTCGGCCAGCCCGATGTCCTCCCACGCCATGCGCACGATGCGGCGCGACAGGTAACGCGGATCGGCGCCGCCATCGAGCATGCGGCACAGCCAGTAGAGGGCGCCGTCCGGATTGGAGCCCCGCACCGATTTGTGCAGAGCGGAAATCTGGTCGTAGAACTGGTCGCCGCCCTTGTCGAAACGCCGGGCGTTCAGTGTCAGGGCGCTTTCCACGAAGGCGGCATCGATGCGCTGTGCTTGAGTCGCCCGGGCCGCGGTGGCGGCTTGTTCCAGAAGATTCAGGAAGCGGCGCGCATCGCCATCGGCGTAACCGATCAAGGTATCCACCGCGGCGTCGTCGAACGCCAGGTGCGCGAGCGCGGTTTGCCGCGCCCGGGCCAGCAGTTGGCGCAGCTCTTCCTCGGCCAGCGGTTTGAGGACATAAACCTGGGCGCGTGAGAGCAGGGCGGAGTTCACTTCGAACGAGGGGTTTTCCGTGGTGGCGCCGATAAAGGTCACCAGGCCCGATTCGACGAAAGGCAGGAGCGCGTCCTGCTGGCTCTTGTTGAAGCGATGGATCTCGTCGACGAACAGCAGGGTGTGCCGGCCATTGCGGTTGAGGGTCCGGTGCGCGGCGTCCATGGCTTCGCGAATGTCCTTGACCCCGGACAGCACGGCGGACAGCGCGATGAATTCGCAGTCGAACGCCTGGGCGGTGAGGCGGGCCAGGGTGGTTTTGCCGACGCCGGGCGGACCCCAGAGGATCATCGAGTGGGGCTGTCCCGACTCGAAAGCCAGGCGCAGGGGTTTGCCCGGGCCGAGCAGGTGGCTTTGGCCGATCACGTCGTCAAGACGTGAGGGGCGCAAAGCTTCGGCCAGCGGTTTTTTCGGTTCGGTGGCGAACAGGTCGTGCACGATGGGTCCGGCTTATTGGGCGTTGAGGACATCCACACCCTTGGGAGGGGTGAAGCTGAAGCTGCCGGGGCGCAATGCGGGGTTCTTCCTGAGATCGGAGAACACAATCCGCGTGGTGCTGCCAAAACTGTCGGTCAGTTCCATTTCGACCAGAACATTGCTCCTGAAGCCCATGCGGATCGCGCTGAAGGTATTCTCCGATTTTTTGGGCGTGGCGCTGAGCCATTCCACATCGCCCTGGCGGCCGTTTTCCTTGAGCACGTAATCGCGCTCGATGGCGTTGCTGCCGGCCAGCAGGGCGGCCGGGCTCGATCCCAGGGCGTTGTCCAGCGGGCGAGTGGTGACCTGCGCGAGTTCCTTGTCGTAAATCCACAGGCGCTTGCCGTCGCCGACGATCAACTGGTCGAACGGTTTGCTGTACGTCCAGCGGAAACGTCCGGGGCGCGAGATTTCCAGCGAGCCTCCGGCTTCCTCGCGTTTGTTCTTGGCCGTCACCACCTGATGAAAGCTGGCGGACAATGTCGTTGTGCCGGCGACAAACGCTTTCAGTTGCGCAATGGCAGCGGCATTGGCCGCGACTGGCAGCAATGTGGTGGCAAGGAGAATCAACAGGTGTCGTTTCATGGCTTGGACGCGCCGTGCCCGGTGGGGCGCACGGCCGAGAGAATGGCAAACTGCAAGTATCCGTCCGCGAAGTTGAGGGGTCAACCCTCGTGTTTGCGGTCATTCTGTCACTTTGCGCGGGGCGGCGGCTCCAGTAGTATCTGTCCGTCATTTATGGTGGATGGGGGGTAACGTCATGTTCGCAGACTACGCGCAGTATGATGCCCTGGGGTTGGCTGAACTGGTGCGATCCCGGGCGCTGTCGCCGGCTGAACTCCTGGAGACGGCCCTGGCCGGGATCGACCGACTCAATCCCGCGGTGAATGCCGTGAACCGGCGCATGGATGCCTCGGCCAGGGCGCAGGTGGCGGCGGGGCTGCCTGAAGGACCGCTTCATGGTGTGCCCTACCTGGTGAAGGACCTGGTCGCGAGTTGCGCGGGGGAGCCTCTCGGGGCGGGAACGGCGTTGCTGCAAACGGTGAAAGCGGAGCGGGACAGCGAACTGGTGTGCCGGCTGCGGCGTGCCGGCATGGTAATCGCCGGGCGCACGGCCACGCCGGAGTTCGGATTGACCCCCTATACCGAGCCGGTGGTCGGCGGGCCTGTCCGCAATCCCTGGCGGCGCGATCTGACCTCGGGAGGGTCCAGCGGCGGGGCGGCGGCGGCCGTGGCCTGCGGCATGGTGCCGGCGGCATCCGGCGGTGATGGCGGCGGTTCGATCCGCATACCGGCTTCGTTTTGCGGGTTGTTCGGCATGAAGCCCTCGCGCGGCCGGACGCCGGCCGGTCCCGATGCCGGCGTGCCCTGGCACGGTCTGGCCCAAGAGCATGCGCTGACCCGGTCGGTGAGGGATAGCGCCGTGCTGCTGGATATCACCCAGGGCATGGATGCCGGCGCGCCATATACGGCGCCGGATCCGGGGGAGGGGTTTCTGGCGGCGGTCGGGCAGCCGCCGGGGCGTTTGCGCATCGCTTACACCAGTCGTCCGCTGCTGGGGGGCGGACAGCCCCATCCGGATTGTTTGAGGGCGCTGGAGGATGCGGTGGCGTTGCTCGAATCCCTCGGCCATCACCTGGAGGAGGCCGCCCCCGATATCGATCCGGTCGCGACTTTGCTCGCCTACTTCATCGTGGTGGCCGGAGAGACCCGCGCCGATATCGAATGGGCGGCGCGGATGGCGGGTGTCCGGCCAGCCATGCGCGACTTCGAGCCGTCGACCTGGGTGCTGGGTCTCATCGGCAAAAGCTATTCGGCGCTCGATTTCGTCAATGCCTGCCGACAGTTCGACAAAGCCACGCGTCAGTCGGGGGAGTTTTTCCGGAACTACGATGTTCTGCTCACCCCGACCATGGCGATTCCTCCGCATGCGATCGGGGCGTTGCAGCCCAGCCGGCTGGAAGGGCATCTGATGAAGGTGTTCGGCGCACTGGGGAGCGGCAAGGTCTTGCGTTGGGTGAATATTGTCGAACAGATGCTGCCCAAAGTGTTCGACGGCATGCCGTACACGCCGCTTTTCAATATCACCGGACAGCCGGCGATGTCCGTGCCGCTTTACTGGAATGACGGCGGTCTGCCGATCGGCGTACAGTGCGCGGGGCGTTTCGGCGAGGAGGCGCTGCTCTTCAAGCTGGCCGCCCAGCTTGAAGAGGCGAGGCCATGGGCCGGGCGACGGCCGCCTTCCTGGCTCAACTGAAGCGGTTGGTGATCGGGTAGCGCCAGTCCTTGCCGAAGCTGCGATGCGTTACGCGCGGTCCGACAGGAGCCTGGCGCCGCTTGTATTCGTTGATTTTCAGCAGGCGCACCACCTTGCGCACGTCCGCTTCGGCAAAGCCTTCGGCGATGATTTCTTCCGCGGACAGATTGTTTTCCATATAGCGTTGCATGATGGCGTCGAGCACCTCGTAGGGCGGCAGGCTGTCCTGGTCGGTCTGCTCGGGGCGCAACTCGGCCGATGGCGGGCGGACGATGATGCGCTCGGGGATGACTTCGGTTTCGCGATTGCGCCAGCGCGACAGCTCGTACACCAGCGTCTTGGCGACATCCTTGAGCACCGCGAAGCCGCCGGCCATGTCGCCGTACAGCGTGCAGTAGCCGGTGGTCATTTCCGACTTGTTGCCGGTGGTCAGCACCAGTTTGCCGGTCTTGTTGGACAGCGCCATCAGGAGTGTGCCGCGGATCCGCGCCTGCAGGTTCTCTTCGGTGGTGTCTTCGGCCAGTCCGGCGAACGCGGGGGCCAGACCCGCCGTGAAGGCTTCGTACATCGGCCAGATGGCGATTTCATCGTACTTCACGCCAAGCCGGGCCACCATGTCGCGCGAATCGGTGACGCTGATGTCGGCGGTGTAGCGCGAGGGCATCATGACGGCGTGCACCTTGTCGGCGCCCAGCGCATCGACCGCGATGGCGAGGGTGAGGGCGGAGTCGATACCTCCGGACAGACCGAGCAGAACCCCGGGAAACCCGTTTTTGCCGATATAGTCGCGCACGCCGGCAACCAGCGCGCGGTAGGTGCTCTCCAGCGGGTCCGGCAGCGCCGCTTGCGGGCCGTTAACGAAGTCGCCGTCATGGAAATCCAGCTGCAGCAGGGTTTCGTCGAAGGCCGGTGCCTGCGCCGCCACGTCCCCCTGGCGGTTCATGGCGAAGGACGCGCCATCGAATATCAGCTCGTCCTGACCGCCTGTCAGGTTGGCGTACGCGATGGGCAGGCCCGTTTCCTCGACCCGGTAACGGATCACGCCGTGGCGCGTGCCGATCTTGTTGCGGTGGAAGGGCGAGGCATTGAGTACCACGAGTACGTCCGCGCCGGCATCGGCCGCGCAGGCGGCCGGCTCGACGGACCAGACATCCTCGCAGATCAGGACGCCGACCCGGACGTCGCCTTGCCGGAACACCAGCGGCGCGGCGCCCGGCGTGAAGTAGCGGCATTCGTCGAACACTTCACTGTTCGGCAGCGACATCTTGTGATAACGGCCCAGAATGTTGCCATCGCGCATGACCGTCGCGGCGTTGAACGCCTCTTCGCCAATGCGCATGGGGTGGCCGATCACGAGGGTAATGCCATCGAGTTCCAGCAGTTCGTCCATCGCGGCCGCGCACGAGCGGTAAAAATGCGGTCTGAGCAGAAGGTCCTCCGGCGGATAGCCGGTCAGCGCGAGTTCCGGCGTGACGAGGATATCGGCGCCATCCGCCATGGCGGTCTTGGCTAACGCGAGGATTTTGCGGGTA
Organism: Paludibacterium paludis; assembly: GCF_018802605.1. Lineage (NCBI taxonomy): Bacteria > Pseudomonadati > Pseudomonadota > Betaproteobacteria > Neisseriales > Chromobacteriaceae > Paludibacterium > Paludibacterium paludis. The sequence continues at coordinate 1,313,470 of NZ_CP069161.1, forward strand.
TTGCCGGCAAGATCGCCGACAACGGGGTTGAACTGGGCGAGCGCGATACGCATCTTGATAACATCCAGAGGGACTTCGAATGGCGACAAGTTTACCAGATGTCGGAATGGGGGATGGAGGCGCGCCGTGGTGAACGGATGGCATGAGTCCATGTCCGGTGTGCCGGCCGCGGAGTGGGATCGTTTGGCCGCGGGTCGGGCACTGGTGTCCAGCTCGTGGCTCGTCGCGCTGGAGGATACCGGCTGTGTCGGCGATCGGACCGGCTGGCAACCGATGCCGTTGACGGTCGGGCAGGATGGCATCGTGGCCGCCGCGCCGGCGTATATCAAACAGCACTCTTATGGCGAATACGTTTTTGACTGGGCTTGGGCCGAAGCATGGGAGCGGGCGGGAGGGCATTACTACCCGAAACTGGTGGTCGCCGTTCCATTCACTCCGGTTTGCGGTCCGCGGCTGATGGGCGATACGGCGCTCCGTGGCGGGGTGATTCATGCTCTTGAGCAACAGGTTGTCGACACGGGGCTGTCATCCGCTCATGTGCTGTTTCCCGGGCAAGACGAGGTTGGCGCGCTGGAGGAGGCCGGGTGGCTGATCCGGCATGGGGTGCAGTTCCACTGGATCCAGCGGGGCTACCGGGACTTTGGCGATTTTCTTGCTGTGCTCGATCGGGACAAACGCAAAAAGATCCGGCAGGAGCGGCGGCGCGTGGGCGAGGCCGGGATTACCATCCGCACCCTGGAAGGTAGTGAAATCGGCGCGGGGGACTGGCGTCTTTTCTACCAGTGTTATCGGCAAACCTACCTCGAGCGCCGCTCCACCCCGTATCTGTCCCTGGCGTTTTTCGAACAGGTGGGAGAGACCCTGGCCGACCACATGGTCATGTTCATCGCCAGCAAGGATGGCCGGGATATCGCCGCCAGTCTGTGTCTCCGTGACGGGGAACGGCTCTATGGCCGCTACTGGGGCGCTGTTGAATCCGTTCCATGTCTGCATTTCGAGATGTGTTACTACCAAGGAATCGAGTATGCAATAAAGCACGGACTGACATGTTTCGAGGGCGGGGCCCAGGGGGAGCACAAGCTGGCGCGGGGCTTCGATCCGGTCAGGACATACTCCGGGCATTATTTGCGGGATAGCCGTTTCCGATCAGCGGTTTATGCCTGGTTGCAAAGGGAACAATCCGGTATAGATCGGTATGTCGCCGAACTTTTTTCACATTCCGCTTATAAAAACGCTTGCCACGACCCATGACCGCATATATACTGCGCATCCTCTGACAACGAAAACGCAAACGCGACGGTGTCGGGAAAAACCCGGAGAGATGGATGAGTGGTTTAAGTCGCACGCCTGGAAAGCGTGTTCAGGGTAATACCCTGACGGGGGTTCGAATCCCCCTCTCTCCGCCAGAATTCTTAAAAAAGCCCTGACTCGTTCAGGGCTTTTTTATTTGGTGGCGTTTTGCAAGCGAATTCTCGCCCGTCATCCCACCTCCGGGGCTTGCCAGGCGTCGCCAGTGCCATTTATTCCCTTGCGGCGCACACGCTGGCCGTGGCATACCGTCGCCGCATCGAGTGCTCCGGTGTGCCGGCGCAGCAGAGGGGCGTGTCCACCCCTTTGCGGTTTCGAGTGCGCAGGCGCCGGACCGCTTTCCCTCACCGGGATTATCCCCCGCGCCACACTTTCCGGCCGATCACCCGGAACAGGTCCAACTGCTCGCCTTTGACCTCGATGTTCTCGAATTCGGGGTTTTCCGATTTGAGCAGCACGCCGCCGGCGATGCGCTGGATCGTCTTGATGTAGAACTGGTCATCTAGGCACACCGCGTAAATCTCCCCGTCGATGATGTCTTTCTGGGTGGTGTCGATCAGCACCGTGTCCCAGTCCTCCAGCTTGGGTTCCATCGACCGGCCTCTCACGTACAAGGCCTTGCAGTGCTCCGGCGTGATCCGTTTGTGCTGGAACCAGCGGGCGCGGAACGCCAGCGGGTCCTTCTGGTTGATGACCCACTGAATGTTGCCCAGGCCCGCGGAGAGATGGACATCGTATCTGTCCACCATGACGTATTGGTCGGGATTCAATTCGTCGAGCGAGTGATAGGGGCGGATCGAGGCGGCTTCCGGGGCCACCGGCAGCGGCGCGGTCGGCCAGTGTTCGATCGGCTCCTCGCCGCGCAATTGCGCCACCGTGATGCCATAGCGGTCGGCGATCGGCTTGAGGGTGGCGTGGCGCGGATCGCGGCTTTCGCCCCGCAGGATCCGGAAAATGGTCGGTTGCGGCACACGCGTGGCATCGGCCAGTCCGTTTTGCGTGTCACCGGCTTCCGTCATCAGGCGCTGAAGGATGTCTTTGAGTTCCATGATTCAAATTATACGCTAATGTATGATTTTTTGAAACCCGTTTACGTATTGTTTGTTATGCGTTTGTGTATTATTCTGTAGTGAGTGGGCCGGGCAAAAACCGGTTCATCTCAGCATTTGCGTAGATCACAAGGGGAAACGATGGAATTCACAACGGTGAGAGGTCTGGTGGGGTGGGCATTTCAAATGAGCGCCGCCGTGCCGGTCAGCGTGCAGACCTACCGGGAACGGGTCGGCTCCGTCATGCGGGAGTTGACGCCGGCCGAACAGAAAAACATGGCGATGGATATTCTCGCCAAGGTCGGGCGCCTCAAACCTCAGGAATACGCGGCGATCGCCGCTTACTTCACCCGTGATATCCGCGCGATCAATGAGGCGGCCAAGGCGCTGCCCGCCGGGTGGCCGACACCCTTGCGACGTGAACTGACTCGTGGCTGGGCCAACGACCAGATTCTGGAGCGGGACCAGAAAACCATGGCCGAAACCTATCTGCTGTCGGAGCCGAGCATGACGCGACGCAAGCAGCAGGCGTTCCGGTTGCTCGACGCCCATTTCGTCACCGGCCTGAATGTCCTGGAAGTTCAGGTGCAGGATTGTCTGTCGCGACCCGTCCGGCGCGATACGGCGGGAGGGCGAAGCGCCGTCGGTTCGATATGCTACGCGGCGTGACGCCGCCCCCTTCCTGTCTACCCATTCCCTCGGGGCCGGTTTGCCGGCCGGTCCCGCCTTGGAAATACGACTTCCTTTTTCTGTCCGACACGTCCCTCCATGATGGATGACGGCACTTTTCGCCACGAACCGTGAACCGGTTCACACGGTTTCGCGTTGTCCACGTCTTTCCATGCCCGGGTTCTGGCGGCGCCGCCGATGGGGGGGCGAATGCCAGAAATCATCGGACAGCATCTGTTGTATCGCCGCAATGGCAGCTTCACCTCCCTTGATCTTCCGTTGCCGGTCCGGATGCGAGCCATTTGCCACAATTCTTCTCTCCCGATTCCCTGCGACCCCTATCTCTTTATCTATTTTGGAGATGACACGATCCGTCCTTAGCCATGCGGGCTTTGGCCATGATCGAATGATGGCGTACCCCGTTTGTTCGGAAGGTGAGATTTTCGTGTTGTTGTTGCATGAAGCTCAGGGGGGCTTGCCATGTCCGGTGAAATTTTTTATACTGTTTGCAGCTACCCGAATTGCGTCCGCAGTTCGGGTTTTTTGTTTTCCGGGGGGATGCGGCGCATCGTTCGCGATTCGTCCCGAACAACCACCGGATCCCATGGACGGCCCCGTATCGCACGATGCGGGGCCGTTTGCATTGGTGCGTCCATGTTGGATTCCTTGCCGGGACATTTTCCATACGCCCGAAATCCGGGCATTTCTATTGGGAACAGATAATGCATTGCGAATACGCCAAAACTATTTGCGACGCTGTGTATCTGCGCGAAGGACAGCAAGTGCTCATGCCGACCGGGCGTGCCGCGACGGTCACGGCGTTGCGGCACGGGACGGTGCTGTTCCGTTACCTGGATACACAAAAGCACGATGAAGTCGAACTGACGCGGCAGCAGGTCTCCCGGCTGGTGGGCGTCGCTTGGCATCACGTCGACCGTCACCGCCTCAGGGCGGTGTTTCTTTATCCGGAACCGCCGGTTTCCGACTTGCCCGGCAAAGGAGCGCGTGCATGGCCGATCTGATGGATGTGCAGGATGCCCTTAAAACACTGGTGAACGGCGCGCTGTATCCGGCGGGACCGGCCGCCGTGTCGGCGGCGGGCATGCCGGTAACGATCGACATCGGCATGCCCGCCCAGGCTCAGCTGGATACCGACCTCGCCGCCCAGCGTTGTCATGTGGCGATTTTCTCGCTGGAGAACGAGCGCAACACCACGCGTTTCTCGAAAACCTGGCGCACCCTGAAACGCGCCGATATCACCGTGAAGGCCGAGGTGGCCGGGCTGACCATTTCGCTGTCCGGAAGCACCGCGACCGCGCACAACATCATGGTCATCGCCGACAACACGGCGCGCAGCGTGGCCATCAAACCGGGGGGACGCCTGGTCGACGCGGTCGCGGCGCTGGCCGCGCAGTTTCCCGGCGCGGCGGCAAGCGGCGCCTCGCTGACGCTGCCCGCGCCGACGCGCCGCGTTATCGCCCGGGTGGGCGGCTTCGATACCGTGTCGCGCGATCTTTGCCATATCGAAAAGGATTTTGCGGTCACGATCCTCGCCGCCAATCAGGACCAGAAGCGCGCGCTGGCCCGCCTGCTGATGCCGCGTCTGGTGGATACGCGTTTTTTGGTGATGCCCGACGGCTCCCGCCCGAAAATGCTCTACCGCCGCTCGCTGGACAGCGACGGAGCCCAGAATGGCGCGCCCAGCCGGCGCGATATCGTGATGACCGTGGAGTATGCCATCACTCAATTGGCCGAGGCCGCCCAAGTTCTGTCGGTGACCGAAACCCTGTCCCCGGGCGCAGGTCCGGTGGCGGCTTCCAAGGTGTTTTAAGACAAGAGCCGGCCAGCCATGGCCGTTTCCGCCCAAGCACAGTGTCTGGCGCCTGTCGCCGCCGGGCATGTTTTATCCCGCGACAACCCCGACAAACGGCCCGCCTTGAGCGGGCTTTGTCATTTCTGGAGACTGATGTATGCCCGTTTATCCCGTTGGACAACTCAATACCGCCGCCCTGCAGACTCCCGGCGTCTATATCCAGGTCATTCCGCCGAAGACCCGTGTCATCAACGGCGTGCCGACCGATATCTATGGCCAGGTCGGCGTTGCCTCCTGGGGGCCGGTGAATGCGCCGACGCTGGTCGGCAGTCCGACCGACGCTGTCGGCTTGTTCGGCACGCAGCAGGTGCGCAAGTACGATCTGGCCAGCGCCATTGCCGTCGGCATGCAGATCGGCGCGACCAACCAGCGTATCGTGCGCGTCACCGACGGCACCGATACCGCCGCGACCGCCAAACTGATGGATTCGGCCGCTTCGGCGGCGGTCGGCATGACCCTGACCGCGCAGTACACCGGCACGGTCGGCAATACCCTGACCGCCTCGCTGTCCGCCGGCACACGGCCCAACAGCTTCAAGCTGATGGTGCAGCGCCAGGGCTTCGCCCCGGAAATCTTCGATGGCATCACCGGCAGCGGTGCGGCCTTGTGGAGCAGTCTGGTCAGCGCCGTCAATAACGGCATTTCCAGCGTGCGCGGTCCGTCCACGCTGGTGACCGCCACTGTCGGCGCCTCGAGTGCGGCGCCGGCCCTGGGCGCTGTGGTCAACTTCGCCGGCGGCACCGACGGCGCGGCCGGAGTGAACGACGCATCGCTGATCGGTTCGGATGGCACGGTCCGCAAGGGGATGTACGCGTTGCGCGGCTCGGGCGTCCAGGTGATGAACCTCGTGGATCTGACCGACGCGACGCAATGGCCCAATATCGCGGCATTCTGCGCTGCCGAAGGCGTGTACGGCTTTACCCAGGGCGCGGCGGGTGCCAGCTGCCAGACCGTTTCCACCGCGCTGAACACCTCGGGGGTCGACTCTCCGTACCTGAAGGTGCTGGTTGGTGACTGGATTTACTGGCAGGACACCGTCAATGGCCAGAACCGCATGATGGCCCCGGCGTCCTTCCTCGCCGCCCGCTGCGCGGCGCTCGCGCCGCACATGTCGACGCTGAACAAGCCGATCGGCAACGCCACCGGTACGCAACGCGTCGCCCAGAACCAGCCCTACAGCGGCGCCGAAATCGGTTCCGTGGTGGGCGCGCGCCTGGATGTGGTCGGCAATCCGTCGCCGGGCGGCAACTACTATGCGGGCCAGACCGGCCGCAACACCTCGTCGGATCCGACCCGCAACGGCGACAACTACACGCGGATGACCAACTTCATCGCGCTGACGCTCGCCGGCGCGTTCGGTTACGCGATCGGCCAGAACCAGACGCCGGACCTGCGCCGCGAGGTCAAGAGCGCGATCGAGACCTTCCTGTTGAATCTGCAGCGCCAGAACATGATCGGCGATGTCAACGGCGGTCCGTCCTTCTCGGTGAAGCTCGACAAGGAAAACAACCCGGACGATCGTGTCGCGCTGGGTTACATGCAGGCCGATGTTCAAGTGAAGTACCTGTCGGTGATCTTCTATTTCATCGTCAACCTGGAGGCCGGTCAGTCCGTCACCGTGCAGGTCGCCAACAACCCACGCTAACCGTCAACCGACGCACCAGGGGGCATCGCCCCCTTTTTTATTGATTTCCTACGTTTTCAGGAGAGTGTTATGCCTATCGGCGAATTTTCCACCGGACGCGACGTGTCCCTCGACTTCATTACTCCGACCGGTCCGCTGCGCCTTGCCGGCCTGAAGAACTTCAGCTCCAAGCAGGATCTGACCGACAAGAAGATCAAGCTGATCAACGGCCGTACCGTCCACCAGCGTTTCTTCGACGGCTGGTCCGGAGCCTTCGAGGCCGAGCGGGCGGATTCGACGCTGGATGATTACTTTTGCGCGCTGGAAGACAACTACTTCTCCGGCAACCCGGAGAACCCCATCACCATTACCGAAACCGTCAATGAACCGGACGGCAGCATCAGCCAGTACCGTTTCGAGGGCGTGCTCCTCAAACTGGACGACGCCGGCGCCTGGAAGGCCGACGAAACCGTTCCCCAGAAAGTCAGCTTCGTGGCCGAGCGCCGCAGAAAGGTGGCCTGATCATGGCCAAAGTCACCGTAAAACACTCCGCGGCTCAGGCCGCCGCACCGGCCGCCAGTCTGCAGGCGCGCCTTGACCGCACGGTCGAGGTGACCGACGCGCTGGGCCGCACCCTGACTCTCAAGAAACCCGGCGTGCTCGATCAGTTGCACCTGATCGAAACGCTGGGCGCGACGGCCAAGAACGATATGTATCTGAACATCGTGGTGCCGATCCTGTATGTGGTGGCCATCGACGGCGACACGGTCTACAAGCCCGCGAGCAAGCGGGAGCTCGAAGCGATTGTCCAGCGTCTGGACGAGGACGGCTTGCAGGCCGTCGCCAAGGGGGTGGAAGAGCACTTCGCCGCTCCGGCCGGTGAGGCCGGGTTCAAGGAGGCGTTGGGAAACTGATTCGCTCCGGGCCGCTTCGCGAATGCCTCTGGCTGGTAAAGAACGGCGTGCCGTTCGATATCGCTTTTTCCCTGGAGGAGGTGGAGCGGGCGGCCTGGGGCATCATTTTTTCCGAGTTCAGGGGCAATACGTTCGATCTGCAGCGCATGGAGTTCGAACGCCATGACTGAGGCGACGCCTGCGCGGGGCGGGCGGGGGAGCGCCCGTCCGCTCCGCGGCAAGATGGCGCGCCGGGTCATGGATTGATCAGGAAAGACATTATGAGCGATTCAATCACGGCCGCGGGCGGGATCGACGGGCTCGATTCGATGAATCTGAGCCTGTTGACGCTGACCGACCTGCTGGGCATGGCCGAGGCGTCCGCTTACCGGCTGGCCGGGCGGTTGCGCAGCGTCGGCGAACTGATGCAGCTGGGCGAGCGGCTGATCGGCACCGGGCATGGTGTGCTCGGGCTGTTTCAGAGCGCCTCGCGGGAGCTGCATCACCTGGGGCGGGAGGCCGAGCACCTCAAGGCCATCCGTCTTGGCGATGCGATGACACAGGAAGCCGGTCGCCTGGCGCGCGGTGTGACCGAGTTCAGCGTCAGCGCGAACCTGTCGCTGTCGCTGGTGGCCTCGGCGGTGGCGACGTTGTCCGGCAAGGTGACCGCCTCCTTGCGCACGGCGCCGGCCATCGAGCGCGCCGCGCGCCAGGCGCCACAAGACAGTGCCGGGCGGTCCCCGTCGCCCCCTGGCGGCGCGCCGGCCGCCGGACATGGCGCTTCGGGCTCCGTGCCCGCCGGTTCGTCCGGACCGTTTCTGCGCGGTATGGTCGCCCTCGGCATGGCGATGGACCGGTTCGGTGACCGCCTGATCGGGCTGGGCGGACGCGTCTCGGAGGCGGGAGGCAAGGTGGTGGCGTTCGGCGAGCGCACCGTCGCCTTCGGCCGGGACATCGTCGCGGCCGGCGCCAGGGTCTCGGCATTCGGCGACCGGGTGGCGGGCGTTGGCCGCCGTACCATCGAGATCGGCAACGGCGTCGATACGGCCGGGCAACGGATCTTCGCGTTCGGCCAGCGCGCGCAGGCGGCCGGCGGCCGTATTGTCGATGCCGGCGAGCGGATGCAGTCCTTCGGCAAGGAGACCTCTGTGCTGGGCGGCCGGCTGTCCGGTCTTGGCGCGTCGCTGCAGGGGTGCGGTGGCCGAACCGGGCAATTCGGACAGTTCCTGAGTCAGCTTGGCGGCAACCTGTCGACCTCCGGCGATCGCATCGCCCGATTGGGGCAGAGCGCGGTCACGCTGGGCTCGCAGGTGATCGAAGGCGCCAGCCAGGTGATGAAGCTGGGCGTCCGGGTGAGCGAAGCCGGCAAGCAGATCGTTTCGCTTGGTGGCCACGTGCTGGAGGCCGGGGGCAAGATCGCCGGCGCGGGCCGGAAGATCGGCGAGGTGGGCGGGCGTGTTATCGGATTTGGCCAATCGGTCATCCAGTCCGGCAAGGGTATCGAGAACTTTGGCGGCCGGATCGCCGAGATGGGCAAGGACGTCAAGAAGGCCGGCGGCCAGGTGGTCGACTACGCCGGCAAGCTCGGCTCCATGGCCGGTCAGGTGCGGCAATCCTTCCTGCCCGCCCTCAAGGAGTCGATCGGCATGGCCGGCCGGCTGGCCAGTTCGGGATTGTCTTCGCTGCTGGGTGGGGTGACCAAGGGGTTCAACCTGGCCACCTCCGGCGTCAAGCTCTTGGGCGGCGGCGTGCAGGTATTCGGCCGGGCGCTCCTGCTCAACCCGATCGGTCTGGCCATCGCCGCGATCGCCGCGGCGGTGTATCTGTTGTGGAGCAACTGGAGCACGATCGGCCCGAAAATCAAGGCGATCTGGACCGATATCTGCGATGGCGTGATGTCGGCGTTCAACAAGATCAGGAGCCTGTTCGGTTTTGGCGACAGTACCCCGGCCAAACGGCCGCAGGTCACGCCGCCGGCCGTGTCGCCGTCGACCCAGGTGCACACCGCGATTCATCTGGACAGCCGCAAGATCGCCGAATCGGTCTCCAAACACCAGGCACGGGAAATGGGCAAACCGGCCGCCGCGGCAAGCGGTTTCAATCCGCGGCTTGGCATGCCCGTGCCCAGCATGAGGTAACGACTATGGCTTTTTCTGTTTCATCGCTGGGCGAGGGCGTGGCGGGCTTGACCCGCAAGCTTGAATCGTTTGCCGGCGAGCATGACGAGCAAGAGGGGGTCGCCGCCGACGGCGATGTGCTGGGCGCCACCCGCCTGAGGCTTGGCGACATTGAGTTCACCGGCCTGGAATTGCCCGAGCAGATCGGCATCCACCTGCAGCAGCGGCTGGTCAGCCACGATCTGGTGGGAGGAGCGCGCATCGTCGACACGCTGGGCGCGTTTTACGAGCCGGTGGAGTGGTCGGGCACGCTGGACGGGCCCGGCGCCGTGGCGCGCGACGAGGCGCTCAGGGCGCTGGCGGCGGACGCCGGGACGCACATGCTCAATTGGGATGTGTACAGCTTCCGGGTGGTCGTCGCCGGCTATACCTCCAAATACCTGAACCATGCCCATATCGACTACACGATCCGCTGCATGGTGCTGGAGGTGCCGACGGCTTCCGCTGAGGAGACGGCTCCCGATGTCGCCGATCAAGTGAACGAAGCGGTCGACAATGCCGGAGCCCAGGCCGAAGAGCTGGGCGACCCGCGCATCATGGAGGCGGTCACGGCCGTCAAGGACGCGATCAACACCGTGCACGATGTGGCCACGGCCGCCGTGACGCAGGTTCAAGGGGTTGTCAGCAAGCTGGTGAGCGCGCAACAGGCCGTCGCCCAGAAGATTGCCGTCATCGAAGAAGGGGTGAGCAAAGTCGTCACCCTGGGCGGGCTCGCGCCGGGCAATCCGGTGGCGCGCGCCGCGCAGGACATGATGGGCCGGGTCGACGCCTGGGTGAAGCTGCCGGCGCTTTACCGCCTGCAGGACTCTCTGGGCGACGCCAGGAAAGCGCTGGAAACCCTGCCGGCCTTCGCCGCGTCGGTCGAAGCGGCGGGCAAGACGGTCTCGAAAGCGGAGGGCCGACTTGAAAACGGCGTGCGCTCGGTGGTGCGGGCCGCCGGCGACCTGTATGACATCGCGGCGCGCGAGCTGGGCAATGTCGCGCACTGGCCGGTGATCGCCGAGGCCAACCATCTGGACGATCCGGTGCTGCCCGAGGGCATCAACGTCATCCGGATTCCGCCCAGGCCCTCGGCCAATGCGCTGATTCCCGATAACCCCGCTTACCGGTTGCCATCATGACTCGACTCAACGACAACGCCGTTCATTCCATCGCCCGCCCGGTCCGCGGGCGATGTTATTTGAACGACAGGGAAATGACCGGCTGGATCGCCATGGAGGTCGACAACAACGCCTTCCTGAGCGCCGACACCTTCCGCGTGGTGTTCGCCCGCGCGAGCCTGCCGGAGGGCTACGACATCGACTGGTTTTCCCGGCAGACGGTGTTCCGCGTGGAAGTCCAGTTCGATGACGGCACGGGGCTGCGCTCGTTCGCGCTGGGCAATGCCGACACGCTGGTGTACGACCCGGTGGCCGGCACCCTGACTCTGGAGGGACGAGATCTGACCTCGCTGCTGGCGGATACCAAGATCTCGCGCAAGTGGCAGAACCTGACCGCGTCGCAGATCGCCGCGGAAATCGCGCGCGCCCATGATCTCACACCCCGTGTGGCGGAGACGCGGACCCGGGCGGGCAGCTACTACCAGATCGACCACGTCCAGCTGCAGGACGAGATGAGCGAATGGGATCTGTTGACCTACCTCGCCCGGCGCGAGGAGTTCGCCTGCTTCGTCAGCGGCCGGGAGCTGCATTTCGCGCCGATGCCCGCGCCGGGCGGCGCCGATGTTTACCGCATCGACTGGTCGGACGCGCAATCCGGGCCGGTCTGCGCGGTGCGAACCCTGGCCTTCGAGCGCGCGCTCTCGGTGTCACGCGGTATCGAAGTGTCGGTCTCCAGTTTCAACGTCAAGCAAAAGAACGGTTTCACCGTGACGCATCCGGAGCCGAAGGGCAAGAAGGACGGCGCCGGCGGGGGCGCGAGCCAGTACCGTTTCACGTATCCCAATCTGACGCGCGATGCCGCCCGCCGCAAGGCCGTGGCCCTGTACGACGAAATCGCGCGCCATGAAATGAAACTGGAAGCGACGCTGCCGGGCGACAACCTGTTGATGCCCGACGTGCTGATCGAAGTGGCCGGCACCGCCAGCGATTTCGATCAGACCTACTACGTGGACAGCATCCGCCGCTCGCTGGACGTGGAGGGCGGTTATCTCATGTCGGTGAGCGCCAAGAACCGCAACCCGGCGACGGAAGGAGGACAAGCATGATTGCGCAGTGGCAGAACCAGATCGCGGCGCGGGCGCGCCAGGCCGACGATTCGGCGCGAACGCGCCTGGGCGTGATCAGCGCCTACGACCCGGCCCAGTTCGCGGTCAAGGTCAGGATCGAGCCGGGCAAGGTGGAAACCGGCTGGATTCCGCTCGGCTCCCCGTGGGTCGGCAACGGCTGGGGGGCGTTTTTCGCGCCGGCGCTGGGCGAGACCGTCGAGGTCGAGTTCCAGGAAGGGAGCGTGGATGCCGGCATGGCGTCCATGCGGTTTTTCAACGATGTCGACCGCCCGTTGTCCGTGCCGGCCGGGGAGGGCTGGCTCGTCCACCAGTCGGGCAGCGCCCTGAAGTTCCATGGCGACGGACGTGTCGAGGTGATCGCCGCCGCGGACCTGAGCGTTGCCGTTGCCGGCAATCTGAGCGCGACCGTGAGCGGCGCCGCGACCCTCAAGGCGTCGTCCGTGAAGGTGGACGCGCCGAACAGCGAATTCACCGGCAATGTGACCATCGGCGGCGCGTTGAGCCAGGGCGGCGGACAGGGCGGCAACGCCACGTTCGGCGGTTCGGTCACCGCCAGCGGCGATGTCCGGGGCGGCGGCATCAGCCTTGCGCGTCACGTCCATCCGGACGCGCACGGCGGCACCACGGGAGGCCCGCAGTGAAGGATCTTCATCATTACGTCGGCAGCGATCTGTCGATCTCGGCGACCGGCGATCTGTTGCCGGTTACCGGTCCCGAGAAAGGCCGGCAGCGCATCCTGCGCCGCCTGGTGACCAATCCCGGCGATTACCGGGCGCATCCGGAGTACGGCGCGGGGCTTGGCTGTTTTGTCGGCGACAACCTCGATGTGCCGCGCATCCGCGCCATCGTGGCGCGCCAGATCCTTCTGGAGAGTGCGGTGGCGCGCGATCCGCGTCCGCAAGTGGTGGTCGAGCCGATCCAGGACGGCGTGTCGGTGACCGTTCGCTACCGTGACGCGCCAACCGGCCAGATGCAGTCTCTGGCCTTCAATCTGAACAGGTGACATATGGCTTTCAATATCAAGACATGGCCGCAGCTGGTCAGCGACCAGGTGACGGCGATCCAGGCGCGCGCGGCGGGACTGGTCGACACCACGATCGGTTCGCTGATGCGCGCGCTGGCCGAGAGCAACGCCAGCGTGGTGCAGTGGTTGCAGCAGCTGGTGCTGCAGCTTTTGGCGCGTACCCGGGCGTCGACCTCGTCCGGCGAGGATCTGGACAGCTGGCTGGCGGACTTCGGCTTTGCGCGCCTGCCGGCCGTCGAGGCACGCGGCTTCGTGACCTTCGCCCGCTTCACGCCCAATCTGCCGGCACTGATCCCGGCGGGCGCCACGGTGGAGACGGCGGACGGCAGTCAGTCCTATGTGGTGGTGCCCGATGCCTCGAACCCGGCCTGGAGCGCCGAGCGCAACGGCTACGCCTTGCCGGCCGGCGCGCGCGAGATCGCGTTGCCGGTGGTGGCGCGGCGGCCCGGGGAGAAGGGCAATGCGCTCTCGGGAATGGTGACACAGATCACCGGCGCGATTCCGGGCGTCGATACCTGCGTCAACGCCGCCGCGATGGCGGGCGGACGCAACGCCGAATCGGACGACGCGGTCCGCGCGCGCTTCGTGGCCTGGGTGGCGAGCCTGTCCAAGGCCACCCGGGCGGCGGTGGAGTACGCCGTGTTGTCCATGGCGCAGGGCATGAGCTGCGTGGTGGTGGAGAACCGGCGCTACGACGGTGTGGCGCAGCCGGGGTTTTTCTATGTGGTGGTGGATGACGGCACCGGCAGCCCCACCGCCACGACCCTGTCGTCGGCCTATAACGCCATCGATCTGGTCCGGCCGTTCACCTCGACCTTCGCGGTGTTCAAACCCGCGCGGCTGTCCGCCTCGATCCGGCTGGCGATCCGCACCGACGGTTCGGTCGATCACAACGATGCCTGCAATCTGGTGCGCCAGGCCATCATCGACTACGTGAACCGCTTGAAACTCGGGCAGTCGCTGCCCTGGTCGATGATCGCGAGTCTTGCCTACGCCGCGAGCCCGGCCATCACCAACGTGACCGATCTCACGCTCAACGGCGGAACGGCCGATCTGATCGCATCGGGACAACAGGTGATCAAGACCACGGATGTGGGGGTGATCTGATGAAAGGCGATGTGAAGGATTTTGTCAGGCGGCTGGCCACCCAGCTGCCGCCCTGGTTCGGCGACGACAATCCGGTGCGCGACGCGGTGCTCGAAGGACTCGCCACGGCGCATGCCTGGTTCTTTTCGTTTTACCTCTACGTGCGCGCCCAGACCCGGCTGCTGAGCATGGCGGATTCCGCGCTCGATCTTTTCGCGCTGGATTTCTTCGGCGAGGCGTTCCGGCGCGGCGCCGGCCAGTCGGACAGCAGTTTTCGCAACCGGATCCGCATCAACCTGTTTCGCGAGCGGGGCACGCGCCGCGCGGTCGAGGACGTGCTGCTGGAGCTGACCGGCCGCGCACCGGTGGTCATCGAACCGGCGCGCATGTCCGACTGCGGCGCGGTCGGCGTGAACCTGGCGCTGGGCGCGGCGGGCTATGTGGGGTCGCTCACCCTGCCGTTCCAGGCCTTCGTCACCGCCTTCAGGCCGCGCGGCAACGGCGCCGCGGGTTACCCCGGCGTGGCCAGCAACCCGTTCGGACTCGGCATCAACGCCATCGTGGCGCCGGAAAGCGTCATGCGCCCGAGCGTCAGCGACGCGGACATCCTCGCCGCGATCAACGCCGTGAAACCGGCCGGCACGCTCGTCTGGGCGCGCATCAGTCACTGAATCACACAACAGGAGCACGCAATGCGTCGTGAAACGATTTACCCCGGCCAGATCCTGCCGGAAACCACGCTGCTCAACATGGGCCGCGACACCCTCGCCGGCATGGGCCGGCTGATGCAGGACATCTTCGGCGGCGGCCCGGCCGTGGCGGGCTTCGCCTGCACGCCGACCGCCCCGGCGAGCCTGCAGGTGAACATCGCTCCGGGCAGCATCTACACCCTGCAACCCCTGGAAGCGACCGCCTGGTCGACGATGGGCGCCGATACCGGCCACACCACCGTCAAACAGGGCCTCCAGCCGGAGATCACCGCCCTGACCATCACCCCGCCGGCGGTGGTGGGCATGGCCATCAACTACTTGGTTCAGGTCGCCTACCAGGATCAGGACATCAACCCGATGGTGCTGCCGTACTACAACAGCCAGAACCCGAACCAGCCCTTCACCGGCCAGGGCAACAACGGACAAAGCCAGGCCACCGCGCGGGACGGCGTGGCCGTGGTGTCGCTCAAAGCCGGCATCGCCGCCGCCAGCGGCAGCCAGCAGACTCCGGCGCCGGACAGCGGCAATGTCGGGTTGTGGGTGATCACGGTGCTGAACGGGCAAACCACGGTGACCAACCAAAACATCGCCCCGTACCCGAACGTGCCGTACCTCAACCCGAACATGCTGGGCACGACGCCGACCCTGCTGCAAACTCCGCCCCAGTTCGACAAGTCGACCCGGGTGGCGACGACGGAGTTTGTGCAGCGGGCGCTGGGGAACTTTCAGTCAGGCGTTGAATTCTACGAGTCAACGACACTTAGCGCATCCGATACCGGTAAGTGGATTAATTTGGCCAGTGCAACGCCGTTTACTGTCACCATGCCATCCTTGGCCTCAGTGCCTGAGGGCGCTGCATTTCTGATCCATTCCGACTCCACACCAATAACACATACATTGGTGGCCACCGGGAATGATAGATTTGTCGCCGCTGGCGTTAAGTATTCGACATTACCCCTTGGGCAAGGTGAGTTTCTGATTGTGACCAAAGCAGCGACGGTTTGGCGGACAGCCGGTACTGCCGTACTGAAGAACGAGGCGCAATTCCGCGCGTCCTTCATCGGAAATGGCTGGCAAAAGTTGCCGAGTGGTTTGATTATTCAGTGGGGGCAGATTCTCGTCATTACAGCAAATACCCAAACACAATTTAAATTTCCACTGACGTTCCCTAATGCCACTCTTGCGCTCTATTCTTCCGCCATCAACAGTGGAACCACGGTTGTTAGCACGGATGGGTGTTGGTTCGATACGGCAATAGGTAGTGTAGTTGCGTCAGGACCAAATATTACAGTTAATTGGTTAGCCATCGGGTATTAAGGAGAAACCATGTATTTTAGCCAATCAACTGGCGGATTTTATGACGAGTCTGTTCACTGTAACCTGATGCCTCCCGACTCCGTCGAATTAACAGACAAACACTATCGGTCACTGCTGGATGGTCAATCGGTTGGAAAGCAGATTGTGGCTGTAGCGGATGGCAAACCGGTGTTGGTCGATCCTCCAGAACCGACTACCAATCAGTTGGCGGTTCAAGCTCGAATTCAACGTGATGGCCTTGTCAGTTCGAGCGATTGGATTGTCGCCCGTCATCGTGACCAACTCGATGCCGGGAGCAAAACCAGTTTGCCCGCATCTCAGTACACGGAGTTGATCCAGTATCGCCAGATGCTACGCGATGTGCCGGCACAGAAGGGATTCCCCTCTTCGATCAATTGGCCCACGTCCCCCGCTTGGCTGAAAACCCTGACTCAGTCGTAACCGGGTCGAATAACCTCGAAGCTGGATTGAACTATTTGCATGATTGTGACGAGACCGCACCGAGCGGTCTTTTTTATTTTGGGAGCACGCAATGCGTCGTGAAACGATTTATCCCGGTCAGATCCTGCCGGAAACCACGCTGCTCAATATGGGGCGCGACACCATGGTCGGCATGGGCCGGTTGATGCAGGACATCTTCGGTGGCGGTCCGGCCGTGGCAGGCTTCGCCTGCACGCCGACCGCGCCGGCGAGCCTGCAGGTGAACATAGCACCGGGCAACATCTACACTCTGCAGCCTCTGGAAGCCACTCCCTGGTCGAGTCTTGGTGCCGATACCAGCCGCACAGTGGTGAAGCAGGGGATTTTGCAGGATGGAACCTCCTTGACGATCACCCCGCCCACCGCAGCTGGGCAAGCCATTAACTATCTGGTTCAGGTTGTCTACCAAGACCAGGATATCAACCCGACCGTTTTGCCGTACTACAACAGCCTGAATCCGAATCAGCCTTTTACCGGTCAGGATAACAACGGACAAAGCCAAGCCACCGCGCGTGACGGCGTGGCCGTGGTGTCGCTCAAGGCCGGCATCGCCGCCGCCAGCGGCAGCCAGCAGACTCCGGCGCCGGACAGCGGCAACGTCGGGTTGTGGGTGATCACGGTGCTGAACGGGCAAACCACGGTGACCAACCAAAACATCACCCCGTACCCGAACGTGCCGTACCTCAACCCGAACATGCTGGGCACGACACCGACTCTGCTGCAAACCCCGCCCCAGTTCGACAAGTCCACCCGGGTGGCGACGACGGAGTTTGTGCAGCGGTCGCTGGGATGTGTACGCGGTGAGCGAGTGATCTCGGGGTCGGTTGCGCTATCGGCAGATGATGTTGGCGCGATGATTATCGGTGCTGCCAGTTCTAATTGCGTCGTAACGTTACCACCTGCATCGGTTGCAGCTGGTGCGCAGGTCCACTTTTTTAACCGCAGCTCGACTTCTGTTGTTTCGGTGCAACCATCGTTGGCCGACATTATAGACACCTCGGCAGGTAATTTCCCGATTTTGCTCGCACGGGGTGACTCGGCTATTTTTGAGTCGAACGGCTCTGGAACGTGGCGGCTTTCAGGCGGTAGCGCATCGCTACGGTCTGCAACAGATTTTGCATCAAGTACCTACCCCGGCAACGGTTGGCAGCGGTTGCCGAGCGGGTTGATCATTCAGTGGGGCACAGTAAATATGGCGAATGGCACGTCAGGGCCCCTGTTGTTCCCCATGGCGTTCCCGAGCATGGTTTTAATGCTAACGACCGGACCTAATGGATGGGGGTCATTCACTTATGGATGGAGCAATCTAACCCAGGCCGGATTCACCATGCTTAGTTGGATTTCTTCCACTGGCACCCCTGTGTCAGGCCCGTCTTCTGGATCATTTTTTGCCATTGGGAGATAGAATTTTGTTCTATTCGAAGTCTAGCGGTTTTTATAGCCGCCAACTCCACTGTGCGGCAATTCCCTCCGACGCCGTTGAACTGACCGATGCCCAGTACCGGGCTCTCTTGGACGGCCAGGCGGCCGGGAAACGGATCGTCGCCGGGGCGGACGGCAAACCGGTTTTGGCCGATCCGCCGGCACCGACCGCCGATCAGCTCGCCGTGCAGGCACGCGCCCGGCGCGATGCTCTGGTGGGTTCGACCGACTGGGTGATCGCACGGCATCGCGATCAGGTCGAGACCGGCGTCAAAACCAGTCTCTCCGGCGCGCAGTACACCGAGCTGATGCAGTACCGCCAGGCGCTGCGCGACGTGCCGGCGCAGAAGGGCTTTCCTTCTTCGATTGCATGGCCCGCACCCCCTTCGTGGCTTGCCGCTCTGCCCCAATCCTGACCCGCCTTGTGCGGGTCGTTCTCTTTCTGGAGGTCTGTATGCACATCGTGATTCGCGATGCGGTGCGTCTCACCCTGTTGTTGCTGGGCGGGCTCACGCTGGTCGCTCTGGCGGACGGGCATCTGGCGTTGTTCGGTTTGCCCCCCGCCGCGGGCGCGCCGATCGAGTTCGCCGGCTGCGCGCTCTTCGCCACCGCCATGGCCCACCTGATCCGCCGGCTGCTGTTTCACCGGCTGGATCTGCAGCATTTCGCCCTGCGCGCCTTCGAGCATCCGGTCGGAGCGGGGCTTGTGGTGCTGGGGCTGTGCATGGTGATCCAAGCACTGATGCCGATTCTCACCGTGATGCTGACGAAAGGGTAGGCCATGCGCAGGATCATCATCGGCTGGCTGATGGTCCTGCCGGCCCTGGCCGGCGGACTGCCGCCCAATGCCGTGAAGTACTTGCCCCTCCTGGCCCGCGACGCGGCGGTGGTGTTGCCCGAAGTGCGTCCGCGCTCGGTGTTCGCCGGGCAGATCGAGCAGGAAACCTGCCCGAGTCTTGCCAGCGCCAAGTGCTGGAATCCGCACGCAGAACTTGCCACCGATCGGGAGTACGGTTTCGGACTCGGGCAATTGACCGTCACCCGCCGCTTCGACAACTTCGCGGACGTTAAAACCCGCGACCGGAGTCTTGCCGGCTGGGCGTGGTCTGACCGGTTCGACCCCATGCGCCAGATCCGCGCCATGCTGGTGATGGACCGCGAGTGCCGGCGTCATGCCGTGGGCGCCGCGGGGGACGACGCCACCGCCATGATGCTCGCCTGCTACAACGGGGGCGGCGGCGGGCTGCGCGCCGACCGGGCGCTGTGCCGCAACACACCGGGCTGCGATCCGGCGCGCTGGTGGGGGCATGTGGAAAAAACCAGCAACAAAAGCCGCAAGAAGTGGAAGGGATATGGCAAATCCGCTTTCGAGGTCAACAGGGAGTACCCGCACAACATCATCCGTGTGCGGGCTCCTCGCTACCGGCCATACCTGGATGAGGGGGGATGATGGACAGACACTGTGAATGCACGGAGGTGGTGACGATGCCGCGCGAGGAGTTTCGGGAGTTGCTGGAGGAGGCGGCGCGCCAGGGCGCGGAAAAGGCCCTGATCGAAGCCGGGGTGTCGGATGCCGTGAAGCTGGCGCGCCGCGTCGATGGTATCAGCGATGCCTTCTGGCGCGCCTTCATCGGGCTTTTGGTGGTCGGCCTCGGTACGGCGCTGTGGCAGGGCATGAAGGCCGTGGCGACACTCAAGACCGGAGGCAGCTGACCATGAGGGTTCTCATTGTGCTGATCGCGGGGCTGGCCATCGGGTCGGCCCTGTTTTTTTGGGGACGCCACGAGGCGCGGACCGAGCTGGCGGCAAAAACCGCCATGGCCGCCGCCCGCGCCCGCGAGCGGGAACGGGCCGACGCGCAAGCGTTCGGTGTGATTGACCGGGAGCTGACTCATGCATGGAAAACACAACTCGATGAAAAAAATCGCACCATCGATGATTTGCGCTCTGGCGCTCTCAAGCTGCGCCGCCGTCTCGCCGCCCGTGTGCCCGACGCCCCGGCCGGTGCCGGACAGCGTGATGCGAGCGCGGCCGGCGGACTTCTCCCTGAAGATGCGGCGTTTCTTGTTCGGCTCGCCGCCGACGCCGATCGCAATACCGAACAGCTCGCCGCCTGCCAGCGGCTTCTGAGCGCCGAGCGCGCCGGGCCCGAATAGCGCCGGATGTCGCCCCTTCTGACCTGGGTCATGGCTTGCCGCCCGGGGTACGGGCGTATACTGGCCAGGTGGCGGGCCCTCGATGCCGGAGGTTCGCGAATGATCTGGAGGACAGCGAATCATGGCATGGCAACAATTCGATCGGGGGTGGCGACTCGCGGCGCGGGACGGGGAGGCCAACTCGCTGGTGATCCTGCTTCACGGGGCGGGCGGCGAGAGCCGGGACCTGCTGCCGTTGGCCGAGGCCTGGCGCGATGCGCTGCCGCATACCGCCTTTGTCTCGTTCGACGGAGGTGAAACGTTCGGCGGCCGGCGCGGGGGCCGGGTATGGTACGGCCTTGGCGGTATCGATACCGCCAGCCGCCGCGCGCGCGTGGCCGCGGCCTATCCGGGACTGCACGCGCTGATCGACCGGGAAATGGCGTACTGGAAGGCGCTTCCCGCCCGGGTTGCCCTGGCGGGGTTTTCTCAGGGGGCCATCATGGCCTTGCACCATGTCGTCAGCGATCCGGTGGGCGTGGCCGGTGTCGTGGGGTACTCGGGACGGCTGGCATCGGCGGTATCGGCCTATAATCCGGCCAAAGTGACGCTGATCCATGGGTTGGGTGACACCGTGATCCCGTTTCAGGAGACCGTGAGCGCCGCCAAAACCCTGCACGACTCGGGCTTTCGCGCCGAACACGTGTTGCTGCCCGGCGTGGCGCACGGCATTTCTTCCGAAGGCGTCGAGCTCGGCCGCGATGCCTTGACCCGTCTTTTTGCCTGATTAGTCCTGAAACCGGTCCGCGCACACCCGGTCGCGGCCCTCCTGCTTGGCCTGATACAACAGCGCGTCGGCCCGGGCAAGCAGTGCCGTGGCGTCCTCGTCGGCGCGCCGTTCGGCCACGCCGAAACTCGCCGTCATCCGGATCGGTCCTCCGGACAGTTCGATCGCTTCGGCCGCCACCGCCTGACGCAGGCGTTCCGCCAGCGCGCGTGCGCCGAACAGGGGCGTCTCCTGAAGCACGATGACGAACTCCTCGCCGCCAAAGCGGGCGATCCAGTCCAGATCCGCGCGCAGCTCCCGCTGCAGGCAACGGGCCACCTGCGCGAGCACCAGATCGCCGGCGACATGCCCGTGATTGTCGTTGACCGACTTGAAATGATCGATGTCGCAGAACACCACGGACAGCGGCAGATGGTTGCACTCGCTGCGTTCGACCTCCCGCGGATAACGCTCGTCGAACAGATGCCGGTTAAAGCAGCCGGTCAAGGGGTCGGTGATCGAAATCTCGTGGATCGCCTCCATGGCCATTTTCAGTTCCAGGGTGCGTTCCGCGACCCGCTGGTCAAGATCGCGGATGTGGCGGTTCAGTCCGGCCTGCAGCTTGCCGAAACCCTCGGCCACCAGATCGATTTCATCCCGCCGGCGGCCGGTCGGCCGGCCCAGCCGAAGAGGGCGCGTGAGCGTTTCCGGGCGCAAATCCGTCACGAAGCCGGCGATCTGGTGCATGGGTTTTTGCAAATCACGGCGCAATATCAGAGCGATCATCGCGCAGATCAGAATGGCGAGCAGCAGATAGCCGAGCAGGGTGGGCAACAGCCCGGCCACCACGTCCGAATAAAACGCCTCGCTATCCGGCCAGATGTCCAGCGTGCCGATCGATCCGCCATTTTTGTACGGGTAGGGAATCGTAAAATGCTGCCCGTCGCCTCCGGCCTGCATCTGCGGCTTTCCCGCCTCGAATACCTGCCCGGTCTTCACCTCCAGCCGCACATAGCCGATCTGCCGGCGCTCGGCGATGGCCTTGACTTGGCGGCGCACGGACTCGGGCTCGATGTCCCACAGGCTGACGGAGAGCAGGGGAACGCTGGTGTTGGCGATATCGTGCAGCGACTGCGCAAAATACTCGCGTTCGGCGCGGTAGGCCAGGAACGCTTGCAGTGCGGCCATGATGCAGGCGCAGGCCGTGACGAGCAGGATGGTCTTGCGGATCAGCGCGGCGGCGAGGGGGCGGTAGGCGTTGGACGGCATCGCAGGTCACCCGTGTCCGTCAAGGAGTTGCCGCAGGCCGAACGCATAGTGGCGCCGTTTCGGATTGAGCACCCGGCTAAAGCGCCGGAAGTCGACACGCGAAAAGTCGCCCTGCCCGAAACGGGCGAGGTAACGTTCGGCGTCCGCCGCGGAAAACACCATGAACATCGGCCTTTCCAGTTCCAGCCCCTCGTCCCGGAAGTCCTTGCCATGCGCGTAGTCGTAGAGCATCACCAGCGACCACGCCCCGGCCAGGAAATGCCCGCCGGCCAGCGCGGCGAGTTGTCCCTGTGTAACCGCCCGCATGGCCTCATCCGACGTGTTCACCGCCGAAAAAAAACCGTCCTTGCCAGGCGTTCCTCCCCGGTTCTTCCAGCTTTTCATGGCGCCGAAGGCCATCATGTCATTGCCGGCCCACACCAGGCGCGCCCGCGGGTAGCGCCGGTACAGCCAGTCACTTTTTTCCGCGGCCTTGTCGCGCTTCCAGTCGGCATAGACTTCCTGTTCGAGCGTCACGTCGCCCGCCTCGACAACCGCCCGGCGCATGCCCCGGTTGCGGCTGACCGAAGTGGGCGTGGAGCGGTCGCCGCCAATGGCCAGAAGATGCAGCCGGCCGTCGATGGCCGCGGCGTGCCCCGCGCGCGCCTGGGCGAACAGGGCTTTGGCGGTCAAATAGCCGGCGGCCTCCGAATCCGGCTCGAGCGAACCTAGCCAGTCGGGGTAACGCTCCCGCGGACGGCCCGTCAGTATCCGGTCGGCCGGCGCGTCGATGCCGCTATAGGCGAGAAAGGTCTTGATGCCGCTGCCGTCGAAAGCGCGCAGCAACTCCGGCGCGGTGCCGTAATCGTTGGTCAGCACCACGTATTCGGGACGGCGGGAAGGCGGGCGGGCAATAATGTTCCGGGCGATTTCGCGGGTGCGCACGTGATCGCGTTCGGCGTAGATCACTTCCAGCGATACGCCGAGGCTGGCCGCCGCGGATTTCATGGCCCGGGATGCCGCGACCCAGAACGCTTCATCGGACCGCCCGGGGTTGATGAACAGCACCGACTGGGCGAACAGTGGCAGCGACATGGCCATCAGCCATAGCGCACAGGCAAAGCGGCATGATATGGCCATGGAGAATTTCGCGGCGCGTCTCGCTGTCATGTCGAACTATAAAAATATGTTACATGATTTCATCGATAGAGCCTACGCAATAACCATGCTCTTTAGCGCAGCCAGACCGCAACCCCGCCATGATGGGAACAGGTGCCCCGGCGGTGCCGGCTGTAACTGTCGCTGCCATCGCGGCATCGCGCCGTGGGGATATCGGTCCGGGTGGCGACGGCATGGGAACCGTCGCGGTGGCGATGCGCGCCATGACCCCGGGCCTCGGTGGCGGCAGGCAGGGCAAGCGTGGCGGCGACCACAAGGACGGTCAGTACCGGCGCGAGGTTCATTGGCTTCTCCATTCAAAACGGCGTGTGATCGGGAAAGTGTGCCATGAGTCAATGAAATAAGCATGAGAATAACCGGCGTTGTTCACAACTAAAGCATAGCCGGTGGGGAAATTTGTTTGTCATTGGATGGTGCCGGGCCGGGGCTTCGGGGTAAGCTCATCGCCGGACGTTCCGACAGCCGGCGGGCGCGGAACGGCACAATGACAAAGGAGGAAACATGAAAATCACTAAAATCCATCACGTGGCATACCGCTGCAAGGACGCCATGGAGACCGTCAAGTGGTACGGCAAGTATCTGGACATGGATTTCGTGCTGGCGATCGCCGAAGACGAGGTTCCGTCCACCCGGGAGCCGGATCCGTACATGCATGTCTTTCTCGATGCCGGTGGCGGCAATATTCTGGCGTTTTTCGAATTGCCGACCCGGCCGCCGATGGGGCATGACCCGAATACCCCGCGCTGGACCCAGCACATCGCTTTCGAGGTGGATTCCGTCGAAACGCTGCTCTCGACCAAGGCGAAGCTCGAGGCGGATGGCATCGAGGTGGTCGGACCGACCGACCATACCTTGTTCACCTCGATTTATTTTTTCGATCCCAATGGCCACCGGCTGGAGTTGGCCGCCAATACCGCCACGCCGAGAATGTATGAAAAACTCGACGAAGTGAAGTGGGCCATGCTGGAGGAATGGTCGCGCACCCGGCGCGCACCCCGGCACGCAAGCTGGATGCATGATGGACGCGGGCATCCTGGATGAATAATGCCGGACGGTTTGGAGTTTATAGTTTATTTTTGATGGGGCAAGGAATAACATGAACCGCCCGGTCTTATTACGGTAAACGAGCGGCGGTTAATTAAGTAGTCTTACGCTTGACTTTGTGGTGGGCGTTATATAATTGTTTTAAATTAAAAAGGCCGTTCCAGAAAATATCGGAACGGCCTTTTTAATGTTTGCTGAAACGATTTAGCACGCTACCACGCCACGTCTTGACGCCCGATCCAGCATTTCACCTCGGACTTCGCGTCCTTTCGGCGTCAACTGGACGAGCTGGTGGCGGCGGTCTTTCGGATCCGGATAAAACTCGACCAGCGGGGTGATTTTCGATTCAGCCTTGCGTGTCTTGTCCAGGCCCGCCAGCAGGCTGAACGCGCGCGATACGGCGCCCGATGACACTTCCTTGGCGGCCTGCTTGACGATTTCCGAACGGGGAGCGGCGCCTTCGGGAGGCAACGCAAAGAAAATGGAAATGGCGACCAATGGAACATCGGCGCAGACCAGTTCCTGAAAATCGTTGATGAGACGGCTCGCTGCGGTCAAATAATCACTCGGTGCAATAGGCATATCATTTTCCTGGGCATGTCATTCCCGGGTAGAGAATATTCAGCGCTTGTCGGGAAAACAGCGGAATGTCAGCCGGATAAAAGCTAACCATCCGGTGTGCGGAATGACTAATCTTCTCATATAAAACGAAGTTAATCCAGAGATAGATTGATAATCCCGGCTTATGGCATAAGGAATCGCTTCAATCGAATTAATTGCAGATGGTATTGGCCGGTCGGCTTTTTTGTCGATGAATCTGACTGTCCGACACATTGTGAGCGGGGAATAAAAAAAGATCTCAGGAGTTGCGAATAATGCTGAAGCAAGAAAAAACCGGGACTATGTTTTTAGCATAGTCCCGGTTGCTCGTGTCTGACCGGTTGTTATTCGCTTTCCAGCAACGCCTCCGCCGCAACCGACAGCTTGGCCGCCTCCTGGGCAAGGCTCTCGCTGGCCGTGAGCACGGCCTGGATGCGCTCGACGTTACGGCGCAAAGAGTCGGTGTTCATCTCGCCGCTGGCGATCGCCCGGATGATGGAAGCATTCTCTTGCGTCACGCCTTCCAGGGGGATGCCCAGTTGGTAGCGAAGACGCAACAGTTCCATAACCGGACGCGGTATGCGGCGATCGTTTTCGTAGCGGGAGCCGCCCGACTGGGTGACGCCGATAGCGCTCCAGAACTCCTGCTGGTTCATGTCCAGCTGGAGCCGCAGGCTACGCGGGTCAAATGAAATAGTGTTTTCTGCACTCATGATGTCCTCATTACCTTAAAAGCCTGGTTTCGTGTTTTGTGCCTTCGCCTCGAGGGCGTATTCTTTTGGCATCTTTTTATGTCCTAGCGTAACTTGATAATAATTAGTTTACGGGTATGTTGAACGGTTTAATTGTTAACGCTTATTTCAAACCGAAAGAGGAGGAGTGCGGGGCCGGCGAAAGGACGGGAAAAGGGGCGGGGCAGGTGGACCTGCCCCATGTGTCGGGCGGGAGGAAAACGGGTCAGAACAGGTCGTCGCAACGCTCCGCCAGGAACCGTGCATCGTCGCGGTCATGAGCCCTCTGGCGGACTTTTTGCTGACGGGCTTTCTCGGGACCGCTCAATTGGGGTTTGGCCACGGCATACAGGAAACTCTCGTGCTGATCGCGAGCCTGTTTGCGACGAACGCTGAGAGGGATGCGATAGATCATGCTGATACCTCACTGTCTGATGGACTGCCAAGCACCTGCTCGAGGGAGTGCAGATCCGGGACAGATACGCCACCAGCGTGGTTCGACAAGCTATCGGTCAGGTGTTTGCCTGCGCCGCAACTGTCCTTCGCGCGCCCTCAGCAAGAAGTTGATCGCTTTTGTCGGTTTTGTAAAGAGTAATTTGTTTACAGTAACGCTAAATGTAGTGTTTGATCTTCAGCGTATGCACAATTAGCAGCCGCTGAGGCGGTGGCGGGAAAGATGCCTAAGTGGCCAAACCCGGCAGAGAGTGTTGCAATGCGGCAACGGCCTATCCCATGGTGCCGTGACCACTGTCATGTTGGCTGGAATAGAATGCCTGTGTCGACGTTCGTCAGGAAATATTCTTAATGGAAAAGTGTTATCCCGAGATCTCCCGGCATGGCATCACCATGCGCTGGGGTGACATGGATGCTGTCGGGCACCTGAACAACACCTACTATTTCCGCTACCTGGAGCAGATCCGGCTGGATTGGCTGGAGTCGCTTGGGCATGGCATCGATCCGGACGGCGAAGGCCCGGTGCTGGCCAGCACCTCGTGCACGTTCCGCAAGGAACTCACTTATCCTGCCGAGGTGGAAATCACCATCGAACTGGAAAAGCTCGGCCGCAGCAGCATCAAATTCCGCCACCATTTCTATCGCAAGGGCGATCCTGACACCGTGTACGCCTACGCGGACGTGACCCTGGTGTGGGTCGATTACCGCGCAGGCGTGTCGGTTCCCGTGCCGGCCGATATCCGCGCCGTGCTGGAGGCCGCCGTCGCGCGCCATGGCGGTTGCGGCGCTAGCGGGAAGTGAGCTTGCCGCGGCTCAGGTCGCGCAAAAGAAAGCGGTTGGGGTGAACGGCGCGCATCAGCGAGCTTGGCAGGGGGGCCGTTTCGCCGCACAGGTAGCTGGCGAGAATTTCGCCTGACAACGGCGCGGTCACCAGACCCCGCGAGCCGTGCGCGGTGTTGACGTACAGCCCCGGGCACCAGGGCGCCGGCGTTGCCGGACGCGAGGTGGCGTCGCGCGCGAGTTCGGGCCAGGCCGCCACAAAATCCTCCTGGCGAACCACCGGTCCGATCATGGGCAGATAGTCGGGGCTGGTGCAGCGGAACGCGGCGCGCCCGCCCTCGACCTGCGGCCCGGAACGGGCCTCGCCGAGCGCGGCGTGAAGCGCCGGCGCCATGCCGGCGAGCATGGCGAGGTTGGCGTCGTGTTCGCTGTCGCGCACGTCCGTTCCGTCGTCATTGAAGGTGAAGGTCGCGCCAAGACAATGCGACCCGCCACGTTCCGGCGAGATGTAGCCTTCCGCGCAC
This sequence comes from Paludibacterium paludis, assembly GCF_018802605.1. Taxonomy (NCBI): domain Bacteria; kingdom Pseudomonadati; phylum Pseudomonadota; class Betaproteobacteria; order Neisseriales; family Chromobacteriaceae; genus Paludibacterium; species Paludibacterium paludis. The sequence goes on from NZ_CP069161.1 coordinate 1,340,789, forward strand.
AGCACGGTGTTCAGGCGCCGCGACCCGGCCGTGGCGCGCGCTTGCGTGATTTGTCCGCGGATGCGTTTGAGCGGCAGGTGGCACGTGCTGTCGAAATCCGCCGTATCGGCCGCCGAGGCCAGCACCACGACGGAGCCGATGGCCAGCGGACCCTCCGGGCCGACGGCGATCCATTCTCCGTCAACGGGATTGCGGTCAAGTTCGATGACGGGTTGCCCGGCGCGTACCGTGATATTCGGGTGATCGGTCATGGCGGCGACCAGCGCCGGCGGGTGCGCCCATCCTCCTTCCGGAAAGAACAGCCCCGGACTGGACAGCGGAATGCCGGCGAGCGCCGACGCTTCTTTTTCCGTCACCGCGCGCACGAAGTCTTCGGGCAATCCCGCCGCGGCAAGCTGCGCCTGCCGCTTCCGCTCCTCTTCGTCAAAGCCCAACTGCAGCACGCCGCTTGACCGCCAGGCCCCGGTATCCGGGCCGAGCAGCGCCGACAGCGTTCTCAAGCTGAAGCCGTAGCCGGACAGGATCAACCGCGTCAGCGGGGTGAAGTGCGCGGACAGCTTGGCATAGAGCACGCCTTGCGGATTGCCCGATCCTTCCGCGGCCAGCGCCGGATGGCGCTCGACGAGCGTGACCTGCCAGCCGCGCGCGGCAAGACTGCGCGCGCTCGCCGCGCCGGCGAGTCCGCCGCCGACGACGATGGCGCTGCGTCCGGCCGGCAAGGGCGGCCGGGCATACCATGGCGCCTCCCATTCCGGTTCGGGCTGTTTTATCAGCACTCCGCGGCACATCTCCCGTTTCTGGCCGTGTCCTGGCACCTTTTCCACGTGAAAGCCCGCCTCGGCCAGACCCCGGCGCACCGCGCCGGCGCAGGTGAAGGTGGCGAAGGTGGCGCCGTCGCGGCCAAGCCTGGCCATCGCCGAGAACAGTTCGGGGTGCCACATGCCGGGGTTTTTCGAGGGGGCGAACCCGTCGAGAAACCAGGCGTCGACCCGGGTATCGATTTCTTGGATCGTGTCGAGGGCATCGCCGATCACCAGCGTGAGCGTCACTCGCCCCTCCGCGAGAACGAGCCGGTGCCAGCCCGGACCCGGCACGCCGTACTGCGCGAGAAGCTTGCCGCTGAAATCCGACAGTTCGGGCCACAACGCGAGCGCGCGCGCCAGATCCTCGCGGGACAGCGGGTGCTTTTCCATGCTGACGATGTCAAGCCGGGCACCCGGCGGCGCGTGCTCTTCGAAACACTGCCAGGCGCACAGCACGTTCAGGCCGGTGCCGAAGCCGGTTTCCGCGATCGTGAACACGCCGTCCGGCGCCAGCGCCGCGAAGCGTTCGGCAAGCCTGTTGTTGTCCAGAAAAACATGGCGGGTTTCGTCCAGCCCGCTCGTCCGGGAAAAATAGACGTCGCCGAAAGTCGTCGAAAAGGGCTGGCCGTCGCGCCAGTCAAGTTCCGCGTTGTGTGTCATAAGCTCGCTTGTGCCGGGTTCCTCTCTTTGGCCGACAGTATCTCATGACAGGCGAACCCTTGCCAAAACCGGGTTTCGCGCCGATTCGCGGGCAGCCGTGTTGATGTCGTCATGTTGTGCTAGCCTTGATATAAACGGGGGCATCAACGTCCGCCCGACCTCTTCCGCCCGAACGAGATCGCCATGAGAATAGGAACCCGCCTGGTCGTCGCCCAGGTTCTGCTGATGTCGGCCGCCGTGGCCGCTTTCGTGATTCCCCTCTATGCCCTGACGCAACGCATGATGCTGGAACGCTCCCGCAACGTGCAGGCCCAGCTGGTCGTGCAGTCAATGAACATGATCGACGGGTTCTTTGATGCGTTGAAACTCTCCACCCGGCAATTCGAACGGGTGTTCGTGTCCAGCCTCGAGGGCAGTTTCAGCGTCAATCCCGCGGTCCGCATCGACGTTGGCGGCGTGTCGTCGCCGGAAATGCGGCTTGGCAATGCCGTGGTCAACAACCATAACGATCAAGTGGACCGGTTCGCCGCCCTGACCGGCAACGTGGCGACGATTTTCGTGAGGGACGGCGACGAGTTCATCCGCGTCTCCACCTCGCTGATCCAGCAAAACGGCCAGCGGGCCATCGGCACGAAACTGGACAAGGGCGGAACCGCCTATGCCCGCCTGATCAAGGGCGAAAGCTATCTTGGGCACGCCAACCTGTTCGGCAACGAATACGTCACCGCCTACTCCCCCATCACCGATCGCAACAACACCGTGATCGGCGCGACCTTCGTCGGCGTCGGCGCGACGGACGGCATCGCCAGCATCCTGACACGCATGTCGAAAGTGAAGCTGGAAGAGGGCGGACACATCACCATCGTCGACATCGGACGCCCCGGATCGGAGGGTACCTACATCCTGCATCCCAAACTCGCCAACCGGACGGTCGGCAAGGATCTGGACGCGCAGGGCCAGCCGTTCATGAAGGATCTGATTCGCCAGGGGAGCGGGCAGGTCACTGTCGCCCTGCCGGGCGACAACGGGCCGGAGCGTCATCAGCTGTCGTTCGCCACCTACAAGCCCTGGGGGTGGATGGTCGTCAGCGACGAGGTCGAAGCCCAGTTGCAGCGCGACAGCCGGGCCATTCTCGAATGGCAGGTGCTCGGTTGCGTGCTGTTGCTCCTGGTGCTGGCCGTGATGCTGTGGTTTCTGGCCGGGTGGCTCGTGGCTGCGCCGGTGCGGCGCCTGGTGCGCGCGGTGGCCGGCATTCGCGACGACTGTGATCTGACGCGCCGTCTCGAAGTCCGGCGCCGCGACGAGATCGGCGAGATCAGCGGGGTGCTCAACAGCCTTCTTGAGAGTTTTCAGCAGGCGCTCAACCGCACCGGTTCGCACGCCGTCGAACTTGATACCTCGGCGCGGGAGCTGGCCCTCAAATCGATGAACGCCGCGCAATGCGCGGGCGAGCAGATTCTCGGCGCGCGCCGCATGGCCGAGCAGGCCGACGAGCTGCTCGACGGGGTGCGCCGGATCGCCATGGTCGCCGGCGAGGCGAGTCAGGTGGCCGATGCCTCGAGTCTCGCCGCGCGGGAAGGAAGCGACAGCCTCGTCGCCGCGGTGGACGAAGTCAACCGCATCGCGTCGACGCTCGGTTCGGCGGCCGACAGCCTGTCCACGCTGGAAGCCAGCGCGCGCCAGATCAGCGATATCGTCCAGGTGATTCGCGAGATCGCCGACCAGACCAATCTTCTGGCGCTCAACGCGGCGATCGAAGCGGCGCGCGCGGGGGAGCAGGGGCGCGGTTTCGCGGTCGTCGCCGACGAGGTGCGCAAACTGGCCGAACGCACCAGCCAGTCGACCAAGGAGATCGGCGATATGATCGATCGCATGCAGGCCGCGACCCAGCGGGCGGTGGCGGCGATGCGCGAATCGGTGGTGCAGGCGGGCGAGGGCGCGGCGATCACCAGCGGCGCGCGGCAGGCGATCGCGTCGATCGTCAGCGATGCCGGGCGTGTGCTGGGCGTGGTCAATGCCATCAACGAGCAGCTCGGGCAGCAACGGGGGATTGTCGACGGCATCGCCAGGCAGATCGATACCATGCGCGGCCTGACCGATACCACCAACGAGGCGGCCGAACTGGCGGCGCTGACCGCCAACCACATGGCCGGTCTTGCCGATACCCTGCGCGCAGAGGTCGGGGCGTTTCGCACTTGAAAAGATGAATGGCCCTCCCAAGATTGAGGATATCGTCACTGTTCTCAAGGAAACGGCCATGCGTTTTGACAAGCTGACCACCAAATTCCAGGAAGCCCTGGGGGATGCCCAGAGCCTTGCCGTCGCCAACGACAACCCGGCGATCGAAGCCGTGCATCTGTTGTCCGCCATGCTGGAGGACGAGGATGCCGGCGTGATCGGCCTGCTCAATCAGGCCGGCGTCAACGCCCTGGCCCTGCGCCAGGCCTCGCGCGCCGCGATCGAGCGCCTGCCCAGGGTGCAAGGCGCCACGGCCGACGTCACCGTCTCGCGCGAGCTGGCCGCGATGCTCAACCAGTGCGACAAGCAGGCCATGAAGCGCGGCGACGCCTATATCGCCAGCGAGCTTTTCCTGCTGGTTCTCTCCGCCGACAAGGGCGAGGCCGGGCGCCTTTTTCGCGAGCACGGCGGCACCGAAGCGGCCGTATCGCGCGCCATCGAGGCGGTGCGCGGCGGCCAGAGCGTCGGTTCGCAGGATGCGGAAAACCAGCGCGAGTCCCTGAAAAAATACACCCTGGACCTGACCGAGCGCGCGCGCTCGGGCAAACTCGATCCGGTGATCGGCCGCGACGACGAGATCCGCCGCGCCATCCAGGTGCTGCAGCGCCGCACCAAGAACAACCCCGTGCTGATCGGCGAACCGGGCGTGGGCAAGACCGCCATCGTCGAAGGGCTCGCCCAGCGCATCGTCAACGGCGAGGTGCCCGACAGCCTCAGGAACAAACGCCTTCTGGTGCTCGATCTCGCCGCGCTGCTGGCCGGCGCGAAATACCGCGGTGAATTCGAGGAACGCCTCAAGGCGGTGCTCACCGACCTCGCCCGCGACGAAGGCAACACGATCATTTTCATCGACGAACTGCATACGCTGGTGGGCGCCGGCAAGGCCGAAGGCGCCATGGACGCGGGCAATATGCTCAAGCCGGCCCTGGCGCGCGGCGAGCTGCACTGCATCGGCGCGACCACGCTTGACGAGTACCGCAAGTACATCGAGAAGGATGCGGCCCTCGAGCGCCGCTTCCAGAAGGTGCTGGTGGGCGAGCCCACGGTGGAGGACACCATCGCGATCCTGCGCGGTCTGCAGGAAAAGTACGAGATCCACCACGGCGTGGACATCACCGACCCGGCCATCGTCGCCGCCGCCGAGCTGTCCCAGCGTTACATCACCGACCGCTTTTTGCCGGACAAGGCCATCGACCTGATCGACGAGGCGGCCAGCCGCATCAAGATGGAGCTTGATTCCAAGCCCGAGGAAATGGATCGCCTGGACCGCCGGCTCATCCAGCTGAAGATCGAGCGCGAGGCGGTGCGCAAGGAAACGGACGAGGCTTCGGCCCGCCGGCTCGGACTCATCGAGGAGGAGATCGGACGCCTGACCCTCGAATACTCCGATCTCGAGGAAATCTGGAAATCCGAGAAGGCCGCGGCGCAAGGCAGCCAGAGCATCAAGGAGGAGATCGACCGGCTCAAGGTGGAAATGGAGGATCTCAAGCGCAAGGGCGACTGGCAGCGTCTGGCCGAGCTGCAGTACGGCAAGCTGCCGCAGCTGGAGGCGCGCCTCAAGCAGGCCGAGGCCGCGGGTTCCGACGAGAAAAAGCCCAACCGGTTGTTGCGCACCGAAGTGGGCGCCGAAGAAATCGCCGAAGTGGTGAGCCGAATGACCGGCATTCCGATTTCGCGCATGCTCGAGGGCGAGCGCGAGAAGCTGATGCGCATGGAGGAGGCGCTGCACGGTCGCGTGGTCGGCCAGGACGAGGCGGTCGGCGCGGTGTCCGACGCCATTCGCCGCTCCCGGTCCGGCCTTTCCGATCCGAACCGGCCATATGGCAGCTTCCTGTTCCTTGGCCCCACCGGCGTGGGCAAGACCGAACTGTGCAAGGCGCTGGCGGGATTCATGTTCGACACCGAGGATCACCTGATCCGCATCGACATGTCCGAATACATGGAGAAGCACTCGGTCGCCCGGCTGATCGGCGCGCCGCCCGGATACGTGGGGTACGAGGAGGGGGGCTACCTGACCGAGCAGGTGCGCCGCAAGCCTTATAGCGTGATCCTGCTCGACGAAGTCGAGAAAGCGCATCCGGACGTGTTCAACATTCTGTTGCAGGTGCTGGACGACGGGCGCCTGACCGATGGTCAGGGACGCACCGTGGACTTCCGCAACACCGTGGTGGTGATGACCTCCAACATCGGCAGCATGCAGATTCAGAGCATGGCGAGCGACGATTACCAGGTCGTCAAGCTGGCGGTGATGGCCGAAGTGAAAACCCATTTCCGGCCGGAGTTCATCAACCGCATCGACGAAGTGGTGGTGTTCCACGGCCTTGACGAGAAGAACATCGCGTCCATCGCCCGCATCCAGCTGCGTTCTCTCGAGGCGCGTCTGGCGCGCATGGACCTGGAGCTCGACGTGGGCGACGCGGCGCTGGAGCTGATTTGCGAGGCGGGCTTCGATCCGGTGTACGGCGCGCGGCCGCTCAAGCGGGCGATCCAGAACGAGATCGAGAATCCGCTGGCCAAGGCCTTGCTGTCGGGCCGCTACCCGCCCAAGTCGACGGTGAGGGTCGGCGCGCGCGACGGCCGGCTGGTGTTCGAGTAAGAAAAAAGGCCGGCCCCCGAGAGAGGGCCGGCCTGTGTGTCAGCGTGACCGTTCAGCGCGCCATGCCGGGCAGGCCGGTTTGTGGCGTCTGGGCGGTTTTTTGCAGGGCGAGCCGGGCACGCAGGTTGATCACCAGTGGATTGCGCGCGTTGGCGCGCAAGGTGACCGGGAACGGATGCGGGTCGGGGTTGTCCACCGCGTCCTGGTAGACGATGACCGCCACGGTCGCTTCTTCGGGCTCGCGGATGTCGAGCAGCGCGGTCTCTTCGTCGCTCAGCTCGATCTCGTAGGACAGGCCGAGTTGCGCGGGTTCCGTGATGGTGAACAGCACGTCCGGGTTGTCCAGCGATTGCATCCAGTAAACGTGGGGAGCGTCCTTGCCGGCCTCGTGGAACAGCGTGAAGCGGGTGCAGTTTTCCAGGGCGGGCAACCCCCGCGGGAAAACGATGACCGAGGTTTCGTCGATATCGACGGCGCCGAGCCGGCGGGTGTGGAATTCCATTTATTGTTCTCCAGAAGGTGCCCCTGACCCTTCATTATGCCTCATCCGCATGGCGCCGTGGCAAGCGGGTCGTGTGTCACCAGCTCCAGACCGCGCCCAGCGCGGCGGCGGCCTGATCGGTCGAGCCCGAGACGGCGAGGCCGGCATGCATCATGAATCGATCGTTCGGCACATGGAAGTAGCCGAGCGCCAATCCCTGCCGATCACGATACTGACCGACCCCGAGCGCGACCTGATGCTGTTTTGCCGAGCCCGGGTGGGGTTTGAGCGCGGCCATCGCCACCGTCAGCGCGATGCCTTTGCGGGCCCGGCTGTCCACGTCGGCGATGCGCTGTTCGAGCCGGCTCCGGACTGCGCCCAGCTGGGCGACATTCACGGCATCGCCCGGAGCCCGTCCCGCCGCGACCCGGACAAGACGCCGATTACCGAAAGCGGCCGTATCGGGGCTGTCGGCCACCGAACCCGTGCCGATGGCGACACTGCCCGGCGCGGAGGCCACCGGAAGAGGCGCATCCTCTCCTCCGGGCGCGAGAGCCATGTGACGCATGGTGTTGTCACGCAGGGATTGCTGTGCGCTTTCCGCGGTATCGAGCCGGTTGTTCAGTTCGAGAAAACGCTTTCCGGATGCCTCGGTGTGGGCGCGCAGATCGTGCCGGGTCTGGGCGACCGTGCTGGAGCACAGCGGTGTGGGGCAGCCCTGCCACTTCTGGATTTTTATGATGGCATCGACCTGCGACTCCAGAACACCGATGCGCTGTTCCTGGGGGCTGGAGGACCCGGATGCGGAAAGCGGGATCGGCGACAGGCAGAGGGTCAGCAGCGCGAACTGAATGCGCGCGCGTTTCGACAGAAACAGCATGGACATCTCCTTGTTGGGACAACAGCGTGTACTATTTCATCGTCGCAGCGCGGCCGGCAGACGGCGGAGTCGGCAGATCGGGTAAGAAGATCAAAGTGGATCGGCAAGAATGTCGGGACGACCTTGTCGGTTTCGCGCGGTGCCATTCTGGATAAAGCTCCGATGCAGCGGGACGCCGGGAGCACCGGCAGTACAGGAAAGCGCGCGGGTCCGCCGCTGGCCGCTGATGACCTGTGGGTTCAAATGGCAGAAAAAACAGCGGCTTAGCGAAGCGGCGGCGGCCGTCTGCACGCTTGACGCGCGCTGACGCCGCGAGCATAATCGCGCACTCACTAATTGCGAGTGTCCGGCCCCGCCGACCGGCGGGGCCTTGCCTTTTGTCTCCCGGAGAGTGTTTTTCATGGATTCTCAGGCGTTTTTGCGCGAGCTCGAATCGCTGTCGCTGCCTGCTTCCTCCTTCGATCATACGGCCCACCTGTTCGCCGCCTGGTCGTACCGCTGCCGCTATCCCGCCCGGGAAGCCGCCGCGCGCTGCGCGCGCACCCTGTCGCGTTTCGCCATGGCCAACGGCGATGCCGCGAAGTATCACCACACCCTGACCCTGTCGATCCTGACGCTCCTTTACGACCGCATGGCACAGGATGCCGCCCTGTCTCGGGACTGGAGCGCTTTTCTCTCCGCCTGCGACGACATTCGCCGCGATGCCCGCAACGTGGTGCTCGAACACTATTCGGCGGATCGGCTGAACGACGACACCGCACGCAAATCCTTCGTGGAGCCCGACCGCAAACCGCTGCCCGCGCTCTGCCCGCTGCACTGATTACGGAAACCCACCCCATGAAAGCCCCGGAACTTCTCCTGCCCGCCGGCAACCTCGACAAGATGCGCGCCGCCTACGACTTCGGCGCCGATGCCGTCTACGCCGGCCAGCCCCGCTATTCGCTCAGGGCCCGCAACAACGAATTCAAGCTCGAAGAACTGAAAACCGGCATCGAAGAGGCGCATGCGCGCGGCAAGCTGTTTTTCGTGGCATCCAACATCCTGCCGCACAACGCCAAGATCAAGACCTATCTTGCCGACATGGAACCGGTCATCGCCATGAACCCCGACGCCCTGATCATGGCCGATCCCGGTTTGATCATGATGGTGCGCGAGAAATGGCCGCACGTGCCGGTTCACCTGTCGGTGCAGGCCAATACCGTCAACCACATGGGGGTGAAGTTCTGGCGCAAACTGGGCCTGACCCGCGTCATCCTGTCGCGCGAGCTGTCGCTTGACGAGATCGCCGAAATCCGCCAGGAATGCCCCGACATCGAACTGGAAGTCTTCGTGCACGGCGCTTTGTGCATCGCCTACTCGGGGCGTTGCCTGCTGTCGGGTTACTTCAATCACCGCGACCCCAACCAGGGCACCTGCACCAATTCCTGCCGCTGGGACTACAAGGTGCATGACACGCGCGGCGACGATGCCGGCGATGTGGAGGTCATTCGCTTCGACTTCGGCAAGGCGCTGGAAGAGGCGAATCAGAGCTTCGCCGCCTGTGGCGGCGCCGAGCGCCATCCGCTGGCCGACAAGACCTACCTGATCGAGGAGTCGAGCCGTCCGGGCGAACTGATGCCGATCATCGAGGACGAGCACGGCACCTACATCATGAACTCCAAGGATCTGCGCGCCGTCGAGCATGTGGCGCGGCTCGCGCAGATCGGCGTCGACTCCCTGAAAATCGAAGGCCGCACCAAATCGCTGTACTACGTGGCGCGCACCGCCCAGGTGTACCGCCGCGCGATCGACGACGCGGTCGCCGGCCGCCCGTTCGATCCGTCCTTGCTGGCCGAGCTGGAAGGCCTCGCCAACCGCGGCTATACCGACGGTTTCCTCGAGCGCCATCACACCCAGGACTACCAGAACTATATGTCCGGCCATTCGCAGGCGCATCGCAGCCAGTATGTCGGCGAGGTGCTGGAGGTCGACGGCGAAGGCTGGGCGCTGATCGACGTGAAAAACCGCTTCGCGGTGGGAGACCGCCTGGAGATCATTCATCCGTCGGGCAACCGCACGGTGCCGCTGACGACCATGCTGCGCGACGGCGAACCGGTCGAGGTGGCGCCCGGCAATGGCGTCAAGGTGCGCATTCCCGGCATGACCGGCATGGACAAGGCGCTGATCGCCCGGCTGTTCTGACGCTCGCGGGCGGGCACGGCAAGGAGGCTTCGGCCTCCTTTTGCTTTGGCGAGGCGCATTGCCCGTCTTTGCCGCAACGCTTACAATCGAACCCATTCCCGATTCGTCCGGCGCCATGTTGCGGCATGCCGGACCCGCAAAATAACAAGGCATCCACAATGACCCTACTGCAACTGATCAACGAGCGGATGGAAGCCGCGCTGGCCGCGGCCGGCGCGCCCGGCGCTCCGGCCGTCGTACAGCCGGCGAGCAAGCCGGAGTTCGGCGACTACCAGGCCAACGGCGTGATGGGCGCCGCCAAGGCATTGCGCACCAACCCGCGCGAGCTGGCCGCGAAAGTGGTCGCGCACCTCGACCTTGACGGTATCGCCGAGCGCGTGGAAATCGCCGGTCCCGGCTTCATCAATATCCACATCCATCCGGACTGGCTGGCCCGTCGCTGCCTGACCGCCCTTGGCGACGCGCGCCTGGGCGTGACACCGCCCGCACGCCGCAAGGTGATGGTGGAATACTCGTCGGTCAACCTGGCCAAGGAAATGCATGTCGGCCATCTGCGCTCGACGATCATCGGCGACGTGCTGGCCCGGGTAATGGACTTCCTGGAGCAGGACGTGACCCGCGCCAACCACGTGGGCGACTGGGGCACCCAGTTCGGCATGCTGACCGCCTACCTGATGGAGGCGCGCAAGACCGGCGGCGATGCGCTGGAGCTGAACGACCTCGAAGAGTTTTACCGCAAGGCCAAGGTGCGCTTCGACGAAAGCCCCGGATTCGCCGATCTGGCCCGCGATTACGTGGTGCGCCTGCAGGGCGGGGACGCCGACGTGCTGGCGCTGTGGCGGCAGTTCGTCGAAGTGTCGCTCGAGCATTGCCAGCAGGTGTACGACACGCTGGGCGTCAGCCTGCGACGCGAGCATGTGAAGGGCGAGTCGTCCTATAACGACGACCTGCCGGTCGTTGTCGCCGACCTGGACACGCTTGGCCTGCTCAAGGAGGACGAGGGCGCGCGCGTGGTGTTCCTGGAGGAGTTCCGTACCCAGGAAGACAAGCCGATGGGCGTGATCATCCAGAAGAAGGATGGCGGCTACCTGTACACCACCACCGACCTTGGCGCGATCCGCTACCGTCACCGCGTGCTGGGGCTCGACCGCGTGCTGTATGTCGTGGACGCGCGCCAGAGCCAGCATTTCCAGCAACTGTTCCTGATCGCGAAGAAAGCCGGATTCGCCCCGGAAAGCATGGAGCTCGAGCATATTCCGTTCGGCACCATGCTCGGCGACGACGGCCGTCCGTTCAAGACCCGTTCCGGCGGTACGGTCAAACTGATCGAGCTGTTGGCCGAGGCGGTTGAGCGTGCTTACGCGCTCGTCGCGGAAAAGAATCCCGACCTGCCCGAGGAAGACAAGCGCCGCGTCGCCCGCGCGGTCGGCATCGGCGCGGTCAAGTACGCGGACCTGTCGAAGAACCGCACGAGCGATTACATTTTCAGTTGGGACAGCATGCTCTCCTTCGAGGGCAATACCGCGCCTTACCTGCAGTACGCCTACACCCGCGTGCAAAGCGTGTTCCGCAAGGCCGAGGACTACCGCGCCGACGCGCCGATCGTGATCGGCGAGCCGGCCGAGAAGCAGCTGGCGATGGCGCTCGCCCAGTTCGAGGATGTGGTGCTGTTCGTCGGCGAGAGCTGCCAGCCGCATCACCTGTGCCAGTACCTCTATCACATCGCGACCCTGTTCTCGCGGTTCTACGAGGCCTGCCCGATCCTCAAGAGCGAGGGCGACGTGCGCGCGAGCCGCCTGCAGCTTGCCGCGCTGACCGCGAAAACCCTGTCGACCGGTCTTGGCCTCCTGGGCATCGAGGTGCTCGACGCGATGTAAGTTAGCAAAGCTTCGTAACGTGAAAGCCTCCCGTAGGGTGGCGCGCGTTTCGGCCTGTTGACAGCGCCCCCTGATTTCTTGAGTCAGGGGGCGCTGTGTTAGGTGGCATGGTTTTCCTATCCGCTCCGGTCAGGTGCGCCGACCCGGTGCGCGACATAGCGCCGAGGCGGGCCGCTTCACGTTGATGCGTAGTGACCGGACTCTCCCATCCTCGACCTTCCGGCGCCGCCGCCGCACGTAATCACCGGTCAGGTTGATGTGCGTTGAGTCCAACGGCGACAGGTACTGCAGTCGCTTGTCGCCTGACCGATTCAAACCTGATCACTGCGATTATTCCCAAATCAGACGAGGGCGGAACCCGAACACACCGGCGCCTGAGTTGCGCGCGCCAGCGAGGCCGGGTCGGGCGACATCCTGGCCCGGGGCATTTCCGTCGCACCGTGGCCACAGTGGTGCCGACGCTGGCAAGATCACCTCCAGACTGGAGGAGTCCATGGCATCGGCAACCAGGGTTTTGACCGCGCACGTGCCGCTTCCGCTGGCCGACAAGGTGGATCAGATGGCTTCACGGCTTGAACGTTCGCGCGGCTGGATCATGAAGCGGGCGCTTTGCGCCTGGATTGCCCAAGAATGAGGAGCGCGACCGACTGGCCCAGGAAGCGCTGGTATGAATGCCTGGCCCCGGTGAACAAGCCCGCCGCCGCGCGGGCGGTGCGGGCGCTGACCAGGGCATCGACCATTTTGCTGACTAACCCGCGCATCGGCGAGCAACTTTTCCAGTTTGGTCGGGGAGTACGAGATTCGCTACGAGATTCAGGATTCGACCATCTACGTGCTGCGGTTGTGGCATACCCGAGAGAACCGCTGAGATGGCTTTGCCGCCAACACGGCTGTGACTTCATGCCCAAGCGGTGCCTCTCTCCGGTTTGAATGGCCGGACGGGACGCCGAGGATTTGCCGGGCGGCCTCCCCATCGCTGATCATTCATGGCGTGGACGACTACGACAGTCGAGTTCCGCTGCACATCAGAACGACGGAATGCGCAGACCCTTGGACATGGAGCCGACCATCCCGGCATCGGCGTCGAGGAGATGTCGCCCGTCCTTTCCAAGGCGCTACGGCAGGCGGAGGCATCCCCCGCCAGTCTTCATGGCACGGTGGGCAACGAGTGTCACCGCGTTGTGAACGTTCGCCCTGCCGGCAAGAAAACCCTCAGTTCCAGCGACAATCCGGGATTAAAGCAAGCTCATTGGTCAAGCCGGGGATCTCTGGTCAACCGATCCGCAAAAAAACACCCCAAAGGTTGAACGGGTGTCCAACGTTCGGGGTGTTCCGCAGAAGGGCAGGGTCAGTCGCGCTCAATGGCCAGGGCGACTCCCATGCCGCCGCCGATGCACAGCGTGGCCAAGCCCTTCTTGGCGTCGCGGCGCTGCATTTCGTGCAGGAGCGATACCAGGATGCGGCAGCCGGACGCGCCGATCGGGTGGCCCAGCGCGATGGCGCCGCCGTTGACGTTGACCTTTTCCGGGTTCCACTTCAGTTCGCGTCCGACGCCGAGCGCCTGGGCGGCGAAGGCCTCGTTGGCCTCGATCAGATCGATCTCGTCGAGCGACCAGCCGGCGCGTTCCAGCGCGCGGCGCGTCGCCGGCACCGGACCCATGCCCATCAGCGACGGCTCGACGCCGGCCGAGGCGTAGGCCTTGACGCGCGCCAGGGGCTTGAGCCCCAGTTCGCGCGCCTTGTCGGCGCTCATCATGATCACCGCGGCGGCGCCGTCGTTGATGCCCGAGGCGTTGCCGGCGGTCACGGTGCCTTCTTTCTTGAAGGCCGCGCGCAGCTTGCCCAGCGCCTCGGCGGTGCAGCCTTGCCGGATGAATTCATCGCGCTGGAAGACGAGCGGGTCGCCCTTGCGCTGCGGAATGCTCACCGGAATGATCTCTTCGTCGAAACGGCCGGCGGCCTGGGCCGCTTCGGCGCGGTTCTGCGATACCGTGGAAAACGCATCCTGCTCTTCGCGGCCGATGCCGTATTTCTCGGCGATGTTTTCCGCGGTGATGCCCATGTGGTACTGGTTGTAAACGTCGGTCAGCCCGTCATAGACCATGCTGTCCACCAGCGTCGCCGGCCCCATGCGGAAGCCGTCGCGCGAACCGGGGAGAATATGGGGGGCGCGGCTCATGTTTTCCTGACCGCCGGCGATGACGATCTCGGCGTCGCCGCAGGCGATGGCCTGGGCGGCGAGGTGAGTGACCTTCAGACCCGAGCCGCAGACCTGGTTGATGGTCAGAGCCGGCACATGGACCGGGATACCGGCCTTGATCAGCGCCTGGCGGGCCGGGTTCTGACCCGAGCCGGCGGTCAGCACCTGGCCCATGATCACTTCGGAAACCTGCTCCGGCGCGATGGCGGTCTTGTCCAGCAGGGCGCGGATGACCGTGGCGCCCAGTTCCGGAGCGGGGATGCCGGCCAGGGCGCCCCCGAAATTACCGATGGCGGTACGGCCAGCGGCAACGATGACGACTTCTCTCATAATCGGTTTCTCCTGTGTAGTCCGTCCAGTTTACTGGAGATTGGCCAGCGCGCTGGGCATGGCCTTGGCCAGCACGTAGCTGCCGGGGGCCGGGCACAGCGCCGGGAATGCCTTGTTGCCGGCGCTCTTGGGAGCCGCGACCTTGTCGCCGGAGCGCGGCGCGAGCCAGGCGTCCCAGTCTTTCCACCACGAGCCCGGATGGCTTTCCGCATTCTCCAGCCATTCGTTCGGATCGTCCGGCAAGGTTTCGTTGACCCAGTAATTGCGCTTGTCCTTGGTGACCGGGTTGATCGAGCCGGCGATATGGCCCGACGCGCCCAGCACGAAGCGGCGCGATGGCGCGCCGGTCAGGTACTTCAGACCGGAATAGGCCGAGGACCACAGCACGATGTGATCTTCCCGCGCCGCGAAAATGTAGACCGGAATATCGATCCGGCTCATGTCCATCGGTACGCCGCACAGCGAGATTTCACCAGGGCGGGTCAGGACGTTGTTCAGGTAGAAACTGCGCAGGAAGAACGTATGCATCGGCAGGGGGAGGTCGACGGCGTCGTTGTTCCAGAACAGCAGGTCGAACGGCGCCGGCGTCTTGCCCAGCAGGTAATTGTTCACCACGTAGTTCCACACCAGATCGTTGGCGCGCAAGGAGGCGAACGAGCGTCCGATCTCCTTGCCGCTGACGATGCCGCCCGCCGCCATCTTGGCTTCGCGCGCGGCCAGCAGCGCCTCGTCGATGTACACCTTGATTTCGCCCGGATCGCTGTGGTCGATCAGCGAGGTCATGAAGGTGACCGAGTCGAACCAGTTCTGCCCGCGGCCCTTCATGGCGACGACCGAGGTGGCGAGGATCAGCCCGCCGATGCAGAACCCCAGCGCATTGATGGTGTCTTCGCGGCTGATCTTGCGCACCGTCTCGGCCGCCGCGACCACGCCTTGTTCGATGTAGTTTTCCCAGCCGTAATGCTTGATTTCGGGCACCGCCGACCGCCAGCTGACCAGGAAAACCTGATAACCCTGGGCCACGAAATGGCGCACCATCGAGTTGTCCGGCTGCAGGTCCATCAGGTAGTACTTGTTGACGCAGGGAGGCACGATCAGCAGCGGTTTTTTGTAGACCTGCGGCGTGGTCGGGGTGTACTGGATCAGTTCGATCAGTTCGTTGCGGAAAACCACGTGGCCGGGCGTCGCGGCGATATTCTCGCCGATCGTGAAGCGCGACTCGTCCGACATCGAGATGTGGCCCTTCTTGATGTCGTCGAGCATGTTCTTCATGCCCTCGACCAGGCTTTCGCCCTTGGTTTCGATGGCGTGCTTGATCACGTCCGGGTTGGTGAGCATGAAATTGCTCGGCGCCATCGCGTCGATGTACTGGCGGGTGATGAACGACAGGCGTTCCTTGCTCTCGCCTTCGAGCTGGGCCTGATCGACCAGTTCCATCATCCAGCGGGAGGTGAGCAGGTAGCTTTGCTTGAGGAAGCTGTAGAACGGGTGGTCGCTCCACTCGGGCGACGCGAAGCGGCGGTCGGTCGCCCTGTTCTGTGGTTCCGCCGGCTCCGCTCCTTGCGCGGGGTTGCCGAGGAACTGCATCCACAGGTTCATCTGCTGCTGATAAAGCGAGCTTTGCAGCGCGATGAACTGGTTGGCGCTGCCCAGCATCTGGGTCCAGGCGTCAGACACCGGATTGGCCGGCGACTCGGGGCCGCCGAAGGCGTTGACGAACTGCTGCATCCATTTCTGATTCGTTTCGGTCAGCTGGGTGAAGAACTTTTCCAGCGAAACGGTGCTGTCCAGACTCAAAATCTTCTCCTTGCTCAATGCGCGACAAAAGGCGATGGTCGAACGGATAGATAGGCGTGGTATTCCGCGTGGGAATGGCAACGGTTCCTCGCCGAGACTCTACCAGCAATTTATGACAATTACAGCGGCTGAACATTCAGTTCCGGGTAAAAAAACCGGGTGGGGCGCAGGGTTGTTGCGCATTGCACAACGCCGGTCGCGCCATGACGCCAACGCCGGGTTGTGAGACAATGCGCGAAGAGAGAACCGAGGATAGTTCGCATGAAAAATGTCAAACTGGACGGGCGCGAGACGCGGGTCTCGACTATTTTCTGCATCGGCCGCAACTACGCGGCGCATGCCGCCGAACTGGGCAACGCGATCGAAGAAGAGCCGCTGGTGTTTCTCAAGCCGCTCTCTTCGCTGTTGCCCGAAGGCGAACCCATCGTCCTGCCGTCCTGGTCTCAGGATATCCATCACGAATGCGAACTCGTATTGTTGATCGGCAAAGGCGGGCGGAACATCCCCGAGCGCGATGCCCTGGCGCATGTGGCGGGCTTCGGCATCGGGCTGGATCTGACCGCGCGCGACGTGCAGACCGAACTCAAGAAAAAAGGCCATCCCTGGACCCGGGCCAAGGGGTTTCCCGGCGCGGCCTGCGTGTCGGCGTTCGTCTCGCCGTCCAACGGCCGGTTGCCTGAGGTTTTCCGGTTTTCGCTGGCGGTCAACGGCGAAGTCCGGCAGCGCGGCGACACGTCGCTGATGCTGTTCCCGATCGCCCGGCTTGTTTCCCACCTGTCGAGCCTGTATGGCCTGCAGGAAGGGGATCTGGTCTACACCGGCACGCCCGAAGGCGTCGGCCCCCTGCAGGGCGGCGACAGGCTGTCGCTGACCCTGGACGGCCATCCTGGCGCGCAGTGGAGTGTTGCCTGATGGAGCGCGGCCTCGACGACGGACGCGTGCGCCTCGACAAATGGCTGTGGGCCGCGCGGTTTTTCAAAACGCGCCAGCTCGCCCATGAGGCCATCGAGCTTGGGCGCGTGCTGGTCGGCGGCGAGCGGGTGAAGGCGTCGCGCGTCGTGCGCGAGGGGGACGAGCTGATCGTCCGTCAGCCTCCCGTGGAATACCGGGTCACGGTTCTCGCTCTCGCGACCCAGCGCCGTCCGGCCGCCGAAGCGCGGCTGATGTACCGCGAAAGCGAAGAGTCGGCCGCGCAGCGCGAACAGACCCTGGCGCTGGCGCGCGCCGAGCGGGCCAGCTTCCCTCACGGGGACGGGCGTCCGACCAAGAAAGCACGCCGGGATATCATCCGTTTCAAATCATCGTACTGACGTTGCCCCGCAACTCCGAGGTTCCATGCCGTCCCTGCGCCCCTTCGCCCTGTATTACTTCTGCTACTTCGCCTACTCAGGCCTCTTCGGCCCGTTCTGGTCGCTGTACCTGCAGTCGCTGAATTTTTCCGCGTGGGAAATTTCGGTGCTGGTCGCGCTGTCCACGCTCGCGCGGATCGCCGCGCCCGGTTTTTGGGGATGGCTTGCCGACCGCCAGGGACGCCGGCGCGCCATCATCATCGCCACCTCGGTGCTGGCCGGCGTGGCGTTCGCGGCGCTGTGCGTTGGACCCAAGGCGTTCGCCTGGGTGTTCGGCTGCCTGGCGTTCGCGCATTTCTTCTGGGCCGCTTCGCTGCCGCTGGTGGAGGCCAGCACCGCGCACCTGACCCGCGCCAATCCCGGACGTTACAGCCGCGTGCGGGTATGGGGGTCGATCGGATACATGATTCTGGCCATCGGCAGCGGCTATGTGCTCGATGCCCTGACCATCGACAGCATGCCGTGGCTGACCCTGGGTCTGCTCGTGCTGGTGGCGCTGGTGTCGTTCCGCGTGCCCGATGTGCAAACCGCGCCCAGGAGCGTCGCGCGCGAGCCGCTGCGTTCGACCCTGATGCAACCAAGGGTGATCGCGCTTTTCACCTGCTGTTTTCTGATGGCGTTCGCCTTCGGCCCCTATTACACCTTCTACTCGATCGCGCTCAAGGAAGCCGGGTACGACAAGAGCCTGATCGGCTGGTTCTGGGCGATCGGCGTGGTGTGCGAGATCCTGGTGTTCTGGTTCATGCCGCGCATCATGAAGCGTTTCTCCCTCGAAACGCTGATGCTCGCCTCGCTGGTCGCCGGCGTGGCGCGCTTCGCGATGATCGCGTTGGGCACCGGGCTGCCGGCGTCCGACGTGCTGTCGCAGTCGCTGCATGCCCTGACCTTCGCGATCCATCACGCCGCGGCGGTGGGGCTGATCCATCGCTACTTCGACGAGCGGCACCAGGCGCAGGGCCAGGGGCTGTACATCGTCGCCTCGTTCGGCGTGGGCGGCAGCGCGGGCGGGCTTCTGGCCGGCGCCCTGTGGCCGCAGGGCGGGGTGGCGCTGTGCTTCGGACTGTCGGCCATCGCCTGCCTGCTCGGCGTGCTGGTCTCGCTCAAGGCGCTGCCGCCTCCGCGGAGCGCCGCGCCGGCGGCATGAGCGTCGACGGGTGCGCGAATGCAACGCCTGTCGGCCCGACAGCAAAAACCGTCTCGGCGCCCGGGTGCGACGTTTTTTCGACAGGCTGTCCGATATTTCGGACTCCCTGTCCGATTTCCTGTTTCTGATGTCAAACGCTTACTTTTGTTAACCTTTTTTCTCCTCCCGCACTGCATCAAACCCGCTTGAAAGGCGCGCCAACGCTATGCAAGAATGGATCGGAACTGATCCGACCCCCAGGCAAAGCGATATGGCGCGAGAAACCCTTTACGACAAACTCTGGTCCAGCCACGTGGTCCAGAGTCTCCCCGACGGTACGGCCCTGTTGTACATCGACCGACATCTTGTCCACGAAGTCACCAGCCCCCAGGCCTTCGAAGGCCTGAAACTGGCCGGCCGGCTACCCTGGCGCCCGGATTCGGTGGTGGCCACCGCGGATCACAACACGCCGACCCGCGACTGGGACCGCGGCATCGAGGATCCGGTGTCGCGTCAGCAGGTCGAAACGCTCGACGCCAACATCCGCGAATTCGGCGCGCGCGCGTATTTTCCGTTCCGCGACGCGTCGCAGGGCATCGTGCATGTGATCGGCCCCGAACACGGCGCGACGCTGCCGGGCATGACCGTGGTGTGCGGCGACAGCCATACCTCGACCCATGGCGCCTTCGGCGCCCTGGCCCACGGCATCGGCACCTCCGAGGTCGAGCATGTGCTGGCCACGCAATGCCTGGTCGCCAAGAAATCCCGGTCGATGCGCATCCTGGTGGACGGCGCGCTGCCGAACGGCGTGACGGCCAAGGATCTGGCGCTCGCCATCATCGGCCGTCTTGGCACCGCGGGCGGTACCGGCTATGCCATCGAATTCGCCGGACCGGCCATCCGCGCATTGTCCATGGAAGGGCGCATGACCCTGTGCAACATGGCCATCGAGGCCGGCGCGCGTTCGGGACTCGTGGCGGTCGACGACACGACGATCGAGTACGTGCGCGGGCGGCCGCTCGCGCCTTCCGGCGAGAACTGGGACAAGGCGGTGGCCTGGTGGCGCACGCTGGTGTCCGACGAGGACGCGGTGTTCGACGCCGAGGTGCGTATCGACGCGGCGCAGCTCGCGCCCCAGGTCACCTGGGGAACTTCGCCGGAAATGGTGGTCGCCATCTCCGGCCACGTGCCCGATCCCGCGCGGGAGCCCGACGCGGTGCGGCGCGCCGGCATGGAGCGCGCGCTCGCCTACATGGGCCTTGCCGCCAACACGCCGATCGACCGGATCGCGGTGGACAAGGTGTTCATCGGATCCTGTACCAATTCGCGCATCGAGGATCTGCGCGAGGCGGCCGCCGTGGTCCGGGGGCGGCGCAAGGCCGATTCGGTGCGATTGGCGATGGTGGTGCCCGGCTCCGGACGGGTCAAGGCCGAAGCCGAGAGGGAAGGGTTGCACGAAGTGTTTCTGGCGGCGGGATTCGAGTGGCGCGAACCGGGCTGTTCGATGTGTCTGGCGATGAACGCCGACCGGCTCGAGCCGGGCGAGCGCTGCGCCTCCACGTCCAACCGCAATTTCGAAGGCCGGCAGGGGCAGGGCGGGCGTACCCATCTGGTCAGCCCGGCCATGGCGGCCGCGGCGGCGATCGCCGGCCATTTTGTCGATGTGCGCGGCCTGTGAGGGCGCGCCGGTAAGCGTAAGAGAAGAGCGATGATGACATTCCGACTCCTTGTCCTGTCTGTGTGCGTGTTGGTCCTGGCCGGGTGCAATACCGTGGCCGGGGTCGGCAAGGATATCAAGAAGGCCGGCCAGGCCATTGAAAAGGCGGCGAACTAGCATGAAGGCATTCACTCGGGTGGACGGGCTGGTGTGCCCGCTCGATCGCGCCAATGTCGATACCGACGCGATCATTCCCAAGCAGTTCCTCAAATCGATCAAGCGCACCGGCTTCGGTCCCAATCTTTTCGATGAATGGCGCTATCTGGATCATGGCGAGCCGGGCATGGACAACGGCGCGCGGCCGCTCAATCCGGATTTCGTGCTCAATCATCCCCGTTACCGGGGCGCCGAGATCCTGCTGTGCCGGGAAAACTTCGGCTGCGGCTCGAGCCGCGAGCATGCCCCCTGGGCGCTCGAGGATTACGGGTTTCGCGCGGTGATCGCGCCGTCGTTCGCCGACATTTTTTTCGGGAACTGCTACAAGAACGGCCTGCTGCCGATCGTGCTGCCCGAAGACGCGGTATCCCGGCTGTTCCAAGCCTGTTTCGCCGAGGAAGGCTTCCGGCTGACCGTCGACCTTGCCGCGCAGCGCGTGATCGTGCCTGGCGGGGAGACGCTGGCTTTCGAGATCACCGAGCACCGCAAGCATTGCCTGCTTAACGGGCTTGATGAAATCGGGCTGACGCTCGAACACGCGGACGCGATCCGCGCCTTTGAAAACCGCTTGCGCCAGGATCGACCCTGGCTGTTCGCCTGACCGGAGACTCCCATGAAAATCGCCGTGTTGCCGGGTGACGGCATCGGTCCCGAAATCATCCGCCAGGCGGTGCGCGTGCTGGATGCGCTGCGCGCCGACGGCCTGCCGCTGACCCTGGAAGAGGGCGTGCTCGGCGGCGCCGCCTGCGACCGCCATGGCGAGCCGTATCCCGACGCGACGGCGCGCCTCGTGCGCGCGGCCGACGCCGTGCTGCTCGGCGCCGTGGGCGGACCGCAGTACGATACGCTGGAGCGTGCGCTGCGGCCGGAGCGCGGTCTGCTGGCGATCCGCAAGGATCTTGGCCTGTTCGCGAACCTGCGTCCGGCCGTGCTGTACCCGCAGCTCGCCAACGCCTCGACGCTGAAACCCGAAGTGGTGTCAGGACTTGACATCATGATCGTGCGCGAACTGACCGGCGACATCTATTTCGGTCAACCGCGCGGCATCGGCGTCAACGCCGCCGGCGAGCGCGAGGCGTTCAATACCATGCGCTACAGCGAGAGCGAGGTGCGCCGTATCGCCCACGTGGCGTTCGGCATCGCCATGAAGCGCAACCGCCGGCTGTGCTCGGTGGACAAGGCCAATGTGCTGGAGACCACCGAATTCTGGAAAGAAGTCGTCACCGACGTGGCGCGCGACTATCCCGAGGTGGAACTGAGCCACATGTACGTCGACAACGCCGCGATGCAGCTGGTGCGCAATCCGCGCCAGTTCGACGTGATGGTGACGGGCAATATCTTCGGCGACATCCTGTCGGACGAGGCGTCGATGCTCACCGGATCGATCGGCATGCTGCCCTCGGCGTCCCTCGATGCGAACAACAAGGGGCTTTACGAGCCCTCGCACGGTTCGGCACCGGACATCGCCGGCCGCGATCTGGCCAACCCGCTGGCGACCATCCTGTCGGCGGCGATGATGCTGCGCTACACCTTCCACCGCGAAGAGGAGGCGAGGCGCGTGGAGGATGCCGTCAAGACGGTACTCGCTTCGGGGTTGCGCACCGCCGACATCTGGGAAGCCGGATGCGAAAAAATCTCCTGCTCGGGCATGGGCGACGCGGTGGTCGCGGCGCTGGCGCGCGGCTAGGCGGCACGAAAAGAACACACAGGACACAGAGTGAAAGGAAAGAGCACAATGAGAGTCGGATTTGTCGGCTGGCGCGGGATGGTCGGTTCCGTGCTGATGCAGCGCATGCGCGAAGAGAACGATTTCGCCCGTATCGATGAGCCGGTGTTTTTCACCACGTCGAATGTCGGCGGCCGCGCGCCCGATATCGGCAAGGACGTCCCCGCGCTGCGGGACGCGTTCAGTGTCGACGCGCTGTCCGCCATGGACGCCATCGTCACCTGTCAGGGCGGCGACTACACTTCGCAGATCTACCCCAGACTGCGCGAGGCGGGCTGGAAGGGGTTCTGGATCGATGCCGCCTCCACGCTGCGCATGCAGGATGACGCGATCATCGTTCTCGACCCGGTCAACCTGTCGGTGATCGAGGCGGGACTCGCCCGCGGCGTGCGCGATTTCATCGGCGGCAACTGTACGGTCTCGCTGATGCTGATGGCGCTGGCCGGCCTGTTCCGGGAAAACCTTGTCAAGTGGGTCAGCGCCATGACCTATCAGGCCGCGTCCGGCGCCGGCGCGCAGAACATGCGCGAACTGATTTCCGGCATGGGCGCCATCCATGCCTCGGTGGCCGGCGAGCTGGCCGATCCGGCCTCGGCCATCCTCGATATCGACCGCAAGGTGTCGGACCTGCTTCGCTCGGACGCGTTTCCCCACGCGAATTTCGGCGTGCCCCTGGCCGGCAGCCTGATTCCCTGGATCGACAAGGATCTGGGCAACGGCCAGTCCAAGGAGGAGTGGAAGGGCGGCGTCGAGGCGAACAAGATTCTCGGCCGCTCGGACAACCCGGTCGTGGTCGACGGCCTGTGCGTGCGCGTCGGAGCGATGCGTTGCCACAGCCAGGCCCTGACGCTCAAGCTGACCCGCGACGTGCCGCTCGACGAAATCGTCGACATGCTCGACGGCGCGAGCCCCTGGTCGTCGGTGGTGCCGAACAATCGCGAGGAGTCGATGGCGCGCCTGAGCCCGGCCGCCGTGACCGGCACCCTGTCCGTGCCGGTGGGCCGCCTGCGCAAGATGGCCATGGGTCCCGCCTACCTGTCGGCCTTCACGGTGGGCGACCAGTTGCTGTGGGGCGCGGCCGAGCCGCTGCGCCGCATGCTGAGCCTGCTCGTGTCCCGCTAGCCGTCTATTCCGGCTTTCGCCACCCGGCGCAATGGCCCCTTCGCGGGGCCATTGTCATTTGCGCCTGCCTGGGGTTGACACCGCCGACTTTGCCGGCGCTGTCGCCGCCAAAAACCTCGTCCGGGACGGTAATTGTGCGTATCGCTCCGGTATCGGAGGCCTCCCCGGGTGCATTGTTGGCGAACAGCGCCTAAAATACCGCCATCGCGACTGCTGCCAGTCGACAATGTTATTGCTTCGGGGCGTCGCGGACGCCCCGTGCCCGTTACAGGAAACGCCATGTCCAGAATGATCCCCGTCGCCGTTGTCGGCGCGACCGGCCTTGTCGGCCAAGCCGTCCTCGATTTGCTGGCCGAGCGCCAGTTTCCCGCCAGCCGTGTGTTCGCCGTCGATGCCGGCGAGCAGGACGGTCAGACCGTGTCGTTCGGCAATATCGAACTGGATGTCCACGATGTCGAGGACTTCGCGTTCGATCAGGTGCGTCTGGCGATTTTCGTGGCGGGCGCAGATGTGTCGCGCCGCTTCGTGCCCGAGGCGGGCAAGGCGGGCGTCGCCGTGATCGACTTTTCCGGGGCATACCGCCTGGACGGTGATATTCCGCTGATCGTTCCGGAGGTCAACGGCGATACGCTGGCCGACTGGGAAAGCCTGTCGCTGGTGTCCCTGCCCAACTGCACCGTCGCGCCGCTGGCGCGCGCCCTCAAGGCGCTGGAAGCCCACGGGCTTTCACGCATCACCGTGTCCACCTACCAATCGGTGTCCGGCTCCGGACAGGCCGCCATGGAAGAACTGGCCAACCAGACGACGGCCCTGTTCAACCAGCGGGAGTCCGATGTCGCGGTCTACCCCAAGCGCATCGCCTTCAATCTGCTGCCCGCGATTGGCGCGATCGGCGAGGACGGCGTCTCCGACGAGGAGCGTTCGCTGATGCTCGAATTGCCGCGCTTGCTCGGGCGGACCGATCTGATCATCGAGGCGATGTGCGTGCGCGTGCCGGTTTTCTTCGGGCATGCCTGGTCCGTGCATGTCGAAACCGCTACGCCGCCCGATGCGGATCGTGCCCGCAAGCTGTTCGCGGCCGTCGGTTTGCATGTGGTCGATGAGCCGTCCCGCGAAGACGGGTTCGCCACGCCCATGGAGGTGGCCGGCAGCGAGGACGTGTGGGTGAGCCGGGTGCGCGCCACACCCCGCGGACTGGCGTTCTGGGTCGTGGCGGACAATGTCCGCGCCGGCGCCGCCCGCAATGCGGTGCGTGTTGCCGAAAGGCTGCTGGCGGACGGCAGGCTGGACTGACCCTGCCGCGGTTGTGGCCAAAATTCGTTGCCAGGCCTAAGATGGCAAAAAAATCTATCCGGAAGGTGGAATGTGAGTAAACGGGCCAACACGATTCGGACTTTTCTTGCCGCCGGCATGGTGGCGTTGTCGCTGCCGGCCTGGGCCGGTCTGGGGAGGGTCAGCGTGCTGTCCCGTCTCGGGGAACCCTTCCGCGCCGAGATCGCCCTGACGGGTATTTCCTCCGCGGATCTGGACGGCGCGCGCGTGGGTCTCGCCGATGCGGCCACTTTCCGGGACATGAACGTCGATCTCACTCCGGACGTGTCCGCTCTGCAGTTCTCTTTGCGCAAGACGCGGGATGGCGCCATGATCCATATCGCGTCGCGTCGCGCGATCAGCGAACCCTATCTGAGGTTCGTGGTGTCGGCGCGTCTGGCCTCGGGCACCGAGCACCGGGAGTACACCGTGCTGCTCGATCCGGCCGGTTACGCGGTGCCCGGCATCGGGCAGATCACCCAGGACATGCCCGACTACTCCGACACGGATCAGGCTTCGCGCTACACCCGCCGTCCGGCCAACGCCGCGCGCAAGAGCGCGGCCGCTGCCCGGTCCGCCGGACGCGGGCCCGGCCCGCACACCGCGAAGGGCGTGGCGGCATCGGCCGCGTCGGCGGCCAGGGACGTGACGGCCCAGCCCGGCGATTCGTTGCGAACCCTGGCGCTCAGGGTCAAGCCCGCGCGTGCGACGCTGGCCCAGACCATGGCGGCGATTTTCGCGGCCAATCCTTCCGCGTTCGTCAATGGCGACGCCAATGCGCTCAAGCCGGGCAGCACGCTGCGCATTCCCCCGGTCGCCGAGATGCTCGCGCTGTCACCGGAAAATGCCGAACGCCGCCTGAACGCCGGCGCCGAAAAACCGAAGATCGATCCTTCCAGCCCGCATGCCGCGGAAGGCGCGCCCAAACCGGCCGGCTCCCCGCCGGCCCGGGAGGCCGCACCGGCCAATCCGGCGCATGAAGCCTCTCAGCCCAACGCTGCCGAACCGGCCCATGCCGGGGCCGAGGCGTCGGCCGGCGCCGCCCAGATCGAGGCGCTGCGCGATGAAGTCGCGAAACGCGATGCCTCGCTCGGTGCCGCCCAGTTGCAGATCCGCGCGCTGGAGCGGCGTCTCGGTTCGATGCAGAAGCAGGCCAGCGCCGCCGCGGCGAGCGCCGCCCTGGCCGAAAAGGGCGCGGGCGGCTGGCGACGCTATTGGCCTCTCGTTGCCAGCGGCGCCGCCGGTTTTCTGGCGCTGGCCGGCTTTGCCGTCCTGCTCCTGAGGCGGCGCAAGAAGGACGGGGCGGGGAAGTCCGAATCCTCCGCTCCTGATGCGCCCCCCGGCGCCCCTGTGGCCGGTCCGGCCATGGCCGGCTCCGCCGCCGCGCCCGCGGCGGGTGCGGATGTCGATCCCCTGGCCGAAGCGGAGGTGTATCTGAGCTACGGCCGGGATACGCAAGCCGAAGAGATTCTGCGCGCGGCGCTGGCCAAGGATCCCTCGCGCCATGATGTTCGCATGAAGCTTCTGGAGATTTATCATCAAAACCATGACACCCCACTGTTCGCGCTGCACGCCCGGGAAATCCAGAAGGCCTTCGAGGGCCAGGGGCCGCTGTGGGGGCGTGTCGTGGTCATGGGCAAGGCTATCGACCCGGACAATCCCTTGTACGGCTCGGCCGAAGCCATGCCGCTTGACGAGCTCGAGGCCCGGCTGATGACGGAGGAGGAGGTGCCGGCCGCGGCCGTGACGGCGGCTCCGCCCGCGGCGGGGGACGCGCTCGACTTCGACCTGGATGTCGGGCTTGCCGAAGGCGATACGCCGGCCGCCGACGCGCCGGCCAAGGACGGAAACCTGCTGGACTTCGATTTTTCCATGGAGACCCCCGAGCCGGTGTCCGATGCGGGCGAGCCGCCGGCTGTGGCGGCGACAGCGGCCGCGGCGGCCGACGAACCGTCCAGGGACGACGATCCGTTCGCCGGACTCTACGCGCAGAACGAGACCGTCGCCGCGACCGAACCGGCCGGCGAGGACGCGATCCCGGCGACCTCTCTGGAGAACGATCCGCAGGCGGCCAAGCTGGATCTTGCGCGTGTTTACATGGACATGGGCGACAACGAAGGCGCCCGTGAAGTGCTGACGGAAATGCTGCCTGAAGCAACCTCGCTGATGAAAACCGAAGTCGAGGCTCTGCTCGAGCGTATTGGCCAATGAAACGGAATTTTGAACCGGCCCGCCATGCCGCGTCCCTGATGCTGCTCGCGGCGTTCGGCGCCATGCCGGGCGCGGCGTGCGCAGGTCTCGGCGCGATCCGCGTCGACTCGGCCGCCGGCCAGCCCTTCGAAGCCGATATTCCCCTGGTCGACGAGACCCTGCCGGACGATGCCGCGGTAACGCTCGCCGACCGCAACCGGTATGCGCTGATTTCTCCTTACAGTCCCTCGGCGGGCAAGCTGGCGTTCACCCTGCTGCGCCGCGCCGACGGTTCCGTGAGCGGCGTCAGGATCCGCGGCCCGGCGGCGTTCGACGAGGATCTCTTGCGCTTCGCCGTCGAGGTGAGCTGGTCGGCCGGACGCCTGGTGCGCGAGTTCGAGGTCGATTACCGCCGCGACGGTCCGCGCCGTTCGCCGTCCCGTGACGAGCCGGCCAAAAAAGCGCTGCCGCCGGCGCAAAAGAATCCCTGGCTCGGCAACCTGGTGCTGGGCGGAATGCGCGTCCTTTCCCGGCCGGGCGAGCCGTTTCTCGCCGATATCGAACTGGCCGGCACAGCGCTTGCCGGCGCGGCCGGGCAGGCCGAGTTGATGGTCGTGCCCGAGCTGGATGGCGGTGCCCTGGCTCGGGAACTGGCCGCGCGCGTCGCCGGAATGTCGGTTGAAAGGCTGCCGGCCGATGGCGCGCGGCTGCGTTGGCGGATCCGTTCGGAGATGGCGCTGGATGCGCCGGTGCTGGCCTTCCGTCTCGAAGCCCGGGTGGGCCGGCATGCGGTGACGCGCCGCTATACCCTGCTGCGCACGCGTGACGCCTGGGTCATGTCCGGCGAGGGGGGGCTGCGCTACCGGGTTCGTACCGGCGATACGCTTTCCTCGATCGCGGCGCGGCTGACCGGCGCGGCGCGCGGCGTCTCCATGGCGAAGCTTGTGGCCGACAATCCGGGTGCCTTCGTCGATGGCGATCCCGACCGGCTCAAGGCCGGCGCGCTGCTGCGTTACCCGGCATCCTGGGGAGCGGCCGGGAGCGAAGCAACACGAGCCGCTCCCTCGCCGCAGCCCGCCGCCGTGCCGGACCGCGCGGCCCCTGCGAAGAAGTCCGTCGCGGATCCCGAAGCCGAGCGCCTGAAAGCCAGGCTCGCCGGCCAGGAGGCGTTGTTGCGCGAAGCCCAGGCGCGTTCCGCCGCGCTCGAAGCGCGCATGCGCGACCTGGCTGCCCGTGAACGGCGCGCTGCCCGGCCCGAGGCGCGCGAGTCCGGGCAGGTCGCGCCGTCGTCCGATCCGGCATCCCTGCTGCTGTATGGAGCGGCCGGCGCCGCGGCGCTGGCCGGAGGCGCCGCGCTGGTGCGCCGCAGCCAGCCCAAACGGGACAAGGGGCGAGGCGAACCTCCTCCGGCTCATCCTGGTGCGTTGCCGGACAGTCCTGAGGACGCCGCCGCCGCGATCTCGCCGCAGGACATTCTTCGCCCGGAAATGCCGTTGCAGGTCGAAGGCTTTTTGCCGGATGAATTCGAATTGCCGTCAGCGAAGGAGGAAGGGCCGGGGACCTTGCCGGACAAGCAGGCGCTCGCCCGCTTGTATCTGGAAATGGGCGACTTCGAGGCGGCGCGCGCGTTGCTCGGGACCGCGCCGCCTCGCTCGCGTTGACTCCCGCGAACGTCCCGATTCTGATAGAGTGGGGGCTTTACCGCAGGGGTCGGGATGAGAATTGCGCTCGGCGTGGAATACGATGGCCGCGCCTTCGCCGGCTGGCAGACCCAGCCTCATGGCAATACCGTGCAGGATGCGCTCGAGCGGGCCATCGCGTCCGTCGCGGGCGAGACCGTCGGAACGGTGGCGGCCGGACGCACGGATGCGGGCGTGCATGCCCTGATGCAGGTGACGCACTTCGACACCGCGGCCAACCGGCCGCTGACCGCGTGGGTGAGGGGCGTCAACGCCTTCTTGCCGCAAGGGGTCGCCGTGCTGTGGGCCCGCGAAGTGGAAGACACGTTTCATGCGCGTTTCAGCGCGTTTTCCCGTTCGTACAGTTATTTTCTGCTGACCCATCCGGTGCGTCCGGCGATGCTGTCCGGCAAGATCGGCTGGTATCACCAGCCGCTCGATGTGGCGGCGATGCGCGATGCCGCGCGCGTACTGACCGGCCGGCATGACTTTTCCAGTTTCCGCGCCGCCGAATGCCAAGCCCGCTCGCCGGTCAAGAATCTGGAGCGCCTGTCCATCAGCGAAGAGGCCGGGGTGCTGCGTTTCGATCTGTGCGCTGATGCCTTTTTGCATCACATGGTGCGCAATATCGTCGGCGCGCTCCTTTACGTCGGCAAGGGCGCTCTGAATAGCGCCGATCTTGCCGCCTTGCTCGCCGCGCGGGACCGGACCCGGGCTCCGCCGACCTTCATGCCGGACGGCCTGTATCTGACCGGTGTCGGCTATCCGCAAGAGTATGCCTTGCCCGCGTCGGCGGACCCGGGCAGACTCATGCTATGGAGATAGCCATGACACCCAGAATCAAAATATGCGGCATAACGCGCGAAGAGGATGCGCGCGCGGCCGCCGCGCTTGGCGCCGACGCCATCGGGCTGGTGTTCTACGCGAAAAGTCCGCGCGCGGTATCGATCGAGACGGCGCGCCGTCTGGTGGCGGCGCTGCCGCCTTTCATGACCGTGGTCGCGCTGTTTGTCGATCCCGCCCCGGAAGAGGTGCGGGCAGTGATCGCCGCCGTCCCCGTGGACGTGCTGCAGTTTCACGGCGACGAATCCCCCGAGTTCTGCCGCGCGTTCGAACGTCCGTATCTCAAGGCGGTGCGGGTGCGGCCCGGAATCGACGTGGCGGCGCTGGCCGGCCGTTATCCGGATGCCCGCGGCATTCTGTGCGATGCTTTCGTCGAGGGCGCGCATGGCGGCACCGGAACGACCTTCGACTGGTCGCTGTTGCCCGACGCGCTGCCCTTGCCCCTGATCCTGTCGGGAGGTCTGGACGAGCGCAACGTCGGGCCGGCCGTGAAGGCATTGCGGCCGGCCGCCGTGGATGTCTCCAGCGGTGTGGAGTCGGCCAAGGGAATCAAGGATGCTGCCAGGATGGCAGCTTTTATTACAGGAGTCAGGCATGCATGAGTATGGTCTTCCCGATGCCCGGGGGCATTTCGGCCCTTATGGAGGCGTTTTCGTCGCCGAAACGCTGATGGCGGCGCTTGAAGAACTGAAGGCGGAATACGCCCTCGCCGCGAAAGACGACGCGTTCTGGCGTGAATACCGCCACGAACTCGCGCATTTCGTCGGCCGGCCGTCCCCGCTCTACCATGCGCGCCGATGGTCGGACTCCCTGGGCGGAGCGCAGATTTACTTCAAGCGGGAAGACCTCAATCATACCGGTGCCCACAAGGTCAACAACACCATCGGCCAGGCGCTGCTCGCCCGCCGCATGGGCAAAAAGCGCGTGATCGCCGAAACCGGCGCGGGACAGCATGGTGTCGCCAGCGCCACGGTGGCGGCCCGCTACGGCATGGAATGCGTGGTCTACATGGGATCCGAGGATATCAAGCGCCAGGCCCCGAACGTGTACCGCATGAAACTGCTGGGCGCCACGGTGGTGCCGGTGGATTCCGGCTCCCGCACCCTGAAGGACGCCCTGAACGAAGCGATGCGCGACTGGGTGGCGAATGTCGATTCGACGTTCTACATTCTCGGCACCGCCGCCGGCCCGCATCCGTATCCGATGATGGTGCGCGATTTCCAGAAAATCATCGGCACCGAGTCGATCGAACAGATGCGGGACATGACCGGCCGTCAACCGGACGTGGTGGTCGCCTGCGTGGGGGGCGGATCCAACGCCATCGGAATGTTCTATCCGTACATCGGCGTGGACGGCGTGCGTCTTGTCGGTGTGGAGGCCGGCGGAGACGGTGTCGCGACGGGCCGGCACGCCGCTCCCTTGTCGGCCGGACAGCCCGGCGTGCTGCACGGCTTCAAGAGCTACCTGATGCAGGATGCAAATGGCCAGGTGCTGGAAACACACTCGGTGTCCGCGGGATTGGACTATCCCGGCGTCGGCCCCGAGCACAGCTACCTGAAGGATATCGGCCGCGCCGAGTACACCTCGATCAACGACGATGAGGCGCTCGCCGCCTTCCATGACTGTTGCCGCATGGAAGGCATCATTCCGGCGCTGGAATCCAGCCACGCGCTGGCCTGGGCCGCCAGGGAGGCGCGCCGACTGCCGTCCGACAAGATCATTCTGGTGAACTTGTCCGGCCGCGGCGACAAGGACATCAACACCATTGCCGGCCTGTCCGGCATCACGCTGTGAAGGAGCCGTCATGAGCCGCATCGCTTCGTGTTTTGCCGCCCTGGCCGGCAAAAAGGCCCTGATTCCATTCATTACCGCCGGCGATCCCGATCCGGCGCTGACCGTGTCCCTGATGCACGCGCTGGTCGAGGGCGGCGCCGACATCATCGAACTGGGGGTGCCGTTTTCCGATCCGATGGCGGATGGCCCGGTCATCCAGCGCGCCTCCGAGCGCGCGTTGTCCAAAGGCGTCGGACTGAAGGACGTGCTGGACATGGTCGCGGCGTTCCGCGCCGACAACACGACCACGCCGGTTGTGCTGATGGGATACCTGAACCCCGTGCTGCGCATGGGGGAGCAGGCGTTTGCCGGGGCGGCGCGCGCCGCCGGTGTCGACGGTGTCCTGACCGTCGATTGTCCGCCGGAGGAGTCGGCGGGCCTGGGCCGGATCCTGACGGAGAACGGCATCGACCCGATCTACCTTCTCGCGCCGACCACGCCGCCGGAACGAGTGGCGCTGATCGCCGAACTGGCGCGCGGATATGTGTATTATGTGTCGCTCAAGGGCGTGACCGGTGCCGGGAATCTGGACATCGACGATGTAAAGCGTAAAATTGCGGCCCTCAGAGAACGGATTTCGCTGCCGATCGGAGTGGGTTTCGGTATCCGCGATGCCGCCACGGCGCGCGAAATCTCGGCGGCGGCCGACGCGATCGTCGTCGGCAGCCGGCTGGTACAGGAAATCGAGGCGGCTACGCATGAAACCGCCAAAGAGCGGTTAACCCGTCTGGTGGCCGAACTGAAGGTCGCCATCCTATAGAACAGACAAGGCGGGGACGTGCCCGGACGGCACGCTCCGGCCAGTGACCGACCCGGCGCTAGAGCGACCGGGACATGAATCAAGGAGTCAGCATGAGCTGGTTGAACAAGCTCCTGCCGCCGAAGATCAAGCGCGATAGTCGCTCCGACAAGCCTTCCGCCGTACCGGAAGGCTTGTGGAGCAAGTGCTCGGCCTGCGAGGCAGTGCTGTATTACACCGACCTGGAGAGCAATCTGCAGGTTTGCCCGAAATGTAACCATCATCATTCTCTGTCCGCCAGGGCGCGGATCGACATGCTGCTGGATGCCGAGGGCCGCTACGAGATCGGTTCCGAAGTCAAACCGGTCGATATTCTCAAATTCAAGGACAGCAAACGCTATCCGGACCGCCTGCTCGCCGCGGAGGAACTCACCGGCGAAGACGACGCGCTCGTTGTCATGCAGGGCAGCATCCAGTCCTTGCCCGCGGTGGTCGCCGCGTTCGAGTTCCGCTTCATCGGCGGCTCGATGGGGTCGGTGGTGGGCGAGCGCTTCGTGCGCGGTGTCCGCGCGGCGGTCGAGGCGCGGGCGCCGTTCGTGTGCGTATCCGCCTCCGGCGGCGCGCGCATGCAGGAGGGCCTCAACTCCCTGATGCAGATGGCCAAGACCAGCGCGGCGCTGGATCTGTTGACGCAGCAGCGTCTGCCGTTCATCTCCATTCTCACCGATCCGACCATGGGCGGCGTGTCCGCGTCCTTCGCGTTCCTCGGCGATGTGGTGATTGGCGAACCCGGAGCGCTGATCGGTTTTGCCGGTCCGCGCGTGATCGAGCAGACCGTGCGGGAAACCTTGCCCGAAGGTTTCCAGCGTTCGGAGTTCCTGCTGGAGAAGGGCGCCATCGACATGATCGTCGACCGGCGCGAACTCAAGGTCCGAGTGGCCGAGCTCCTGGCGCTGCTGATGAAGGAACCCGCGCTGCACTGACGGCGACGGGGTGCGTAAATGCAAAACGGCGGGGCCAGGGCCTCGCCGTTTTGTCGACCGCGGTTTTTCGGTCAGGACGCCCGGACGGCGCCCGAAGGAGGTGCCCCGGACGGTTTTTCCCACTCCTGGATGTGGTAATGCTGCCCCAGGCCGATCCTGTACAGCGACACCCGCAAGTAACTGTTGAACCATTGGGCGAAGTCCTTGCCGTTGCGGAAGCTGAACACGCCGGAATTCGGATCGAAGAAGGTGATTTTTCCTGTGCGTTCCCGATGCAGGGCGAGCGCATGCTGTTGCTGAAAATTTTTGCCGGCAAGAGCGATGATCTTGAACTCTTCTTCCTGCCCGCTCCAGGCTGATCCAGCCGTGTTACGCCCCTGCCCCAGCAGATCGTGGATCAGTTGGCTCGTTTCATAGGGTTGACCGCTGCCTCCTCCTTTGTTGACGGTACCCTTTTTCAATCCCGCCCCCTCCAGGGTGGCCCAGCCATCATTGTCGTGAATCTGCAGTTTCATCACCGTTTCCAATGCCTGCTCGTCGATTTTCTTGCCTGCTTTGTAGAGCGAGTCGAACAGGTTGTGTCCTTGCGCGCGTTCGGCGAGCCAGACCGCCGCCAGACCGCCGCAGATGCCTTCACGGGTATCTTCGTAGCGGTTTATGCGGCGAATGACTTTTCTGTGCATCTGGGAAAAGCTGGATTCGACCGTGCCATGGCACAGATGGGCTTCGTTGCGAACGATGAGCAGGGCCAGTTTGACCAGTGGTCGCAGTATCTCTTTTGCCGTGGAGCGCAATCCGGGAGTATGGGGGGCGCCCAGGCTCATTTGGGAAGTGTTGTAGGCGTGTTGCAGGCGCGACAAGCCGGATGGCCGGATCGGGGATGCCGCGCCGGAGGGTGGAGATCGACGGAAGAGTGAGCGGATGTGCATGTATGTGCCTCCCGATAAGGGTGTATGTGGTTTCCCCTATCTTGACTGCGACAGCGCGCATGCGCTTCCAGGAATCAACTTTCATGGCCGATGATTCCGTGGTGATTCTGTCATGCCGGAGAACCGCAAGCCGCGCGCCGTGGTGGCGCGCGGGCATGGGTGTCATCAATGCCGGGTCAGGCGGGCAAGGAAAGGCGCGAGCAGCGCGGTGGCCAGCGCAATGACACCGGTGACAACGCCGATTTCCATGAACACCCTGCTGTAAATTTGCAGCGTCAAGTGGGGGTCGGAAAGCCCCGCGGGAGCCGCGGTGAGGCTGGCGACCCATCCGGCCAGCACCGAAGCCGCCGCGGAGGTCAGAAACCACATACCCATGATGAAACCGGTCAGCCGCTGCGGCACCAATTGCGCGATCATCGACAGGCCCAGTCCCGAAATGAGCAGCTCGCCCACGCTTTGCAACAGATAGCTGAGCACCAGCCAGTTGGACGACACCCTTGCCGAAGCATCGGCCCAGCGGGCGCCGAGCGGCAAGACCAGGAAAGCCAGCGCGCAAAGCACCATGCCGATGGCGAATTTGTGGGGCATCGGCAGCCGGTCTCCTACCCGTGCGTACAGGATGGCCAGCAGCGGACTGGCCACCATGATCCAGAACGGATTGAGCGACTGGAATTGCTCGGGCTCGACCGCGAATCCCAGCAGGTTGTGGGTGGTGTTGTGGATGGCGAAGAAATTGAGCGACAGCGGCATCTGGTTGTACAGCACGAAAAACACCACGGCCTGCAGCATCAGAATCAGGGCGACAATCATCTTGCGGCGATCCACTCCGTCGAGCCGCCATGTTTCACGGGCGTACATCAGAAGGATGGCGCAGGAGATGAGTGCGAGAACAACGTTGGCGACCTGCTGATGCATCAAGAGCCAGGTCGAAACGGCCGCCGTGGCGATGATGCCGGCGATCACCTTGATCCATGTCGCGAGAGTTGGCCGACGAAAGTCCGCGTCCGATCCCACCTTCTCCACCCAGTGACGGCACAGCAGGAAGTTGACGATGGTGATCACCAGACCCGCCACGCTGAGCATGAAGGCGTGGCCGTAACCGAATCGCGCCGCAAGCCAGGGCGTGGCCAGCATGGAAACCAGGGATCCGATATTGATGGCCATGTAGTACATGGTGAAGGCGCCATCCAGCCGGGGGTCATTGTCAGCGTAGCAGCGGGCCAGCAGGGCGGAGGGATTGGCTTTGAAGAGGCCGTTGCCGACGGCGATCACCGCCATGCTGGCATACAGCCAGAGGATATGGTGTGTCGACTGCGTGAGCATGAAATAACCCAGGCACAGCACGATGGCGCCCAGCAGGATGGTCCGGCGTGTTCCCAGCACCTTGTCGCCCAGCCAGCCGCCCACGGCGACCAGACCGTAAACCAGCGCGACGAATGAGGAAAACAGCGTGAAGGCGTCGCTTTCCTTCATGCCCAGCCGGTTCACCAGGAACACGGCAAGAATGCCCTGGATGCCGTAAAAGCCGAAGCGTTCCCAGAATTCGATGGAAAAGATCAGGTAAAAGGGTTTGGGTTGCCGTAATGGGTTGAGAGATGTCATGAGCGCTCTCCGTGTCTTGCCCCAGAATGAGCGAGGGGCGTTTTGTTGTCGTCAGCTTGCATCATCCGGCGCAGACGCGGAGGACCCTATAGGACGATTCCCATAAGCGAAAACGGGAATGGTTTGAGCTTAGACCCGGACTGGCAGAAAGGACAGGTCATCGCCCGGTTGCCGATGCGCGAAAATGTTGCAGCGCGGAGAAAAAGCCACGCTTGATCAGTGGCTTAAACATGATTGAAATAGAGTGTTTCTAGACTGCACGGAATGGAAGGGGCAAGCCCTTCCGGGTGCGCCTCCCCCGAGGCATAGTCCGCAATAAGGAGGCATCCCATGCGAATCGTGACAATCGGAGCGTCGCTGATTGCTCTGGGCCTGATGCTGCCGCATGTGCAACTGGACGAACAGGCCCCGGCTTTCGTCGCCGGCGCCGTCGCGGGATACGCGATCGCGCTGTTGCCCCCGCCCGCACAGTGGAAGGCTTTGCTGGAAAAAGAGCTCGAACCCTGTCTTGGCTGGTTCAGCAATCTGTTCAGGTTGTAGGATACGGCGCCTGTTTCCTCAGCGCCCTCGCCAAGTGATTCACCCGGAAAGGAAAACCCCTGTTGCTCAGGGGTTTTCCACAGGGTTATCCCGTTATTGCTGTGGATAACCGTTTTCCAGCGCCTCGATTTCCTCTTGCAGCGCCAGCCACTCTTCCTCCAGTCGCTCCAGCTCGGCGCTCGCTTCGCCCTGGCGCTTCGCGCTGTCCGCCAGGCGCGCGCGGTTGTCGTCGGCGTAGGCCTCCTCCGAGGCCATGAACGCCTCCAGACCGGCCTTTTCCGTGGTCAGCAGCTCGATGGACTTCTCCAGCTTGGCAAGGCGCGCGAGCAAGGGTTTCTTTTGCTGCGACATGCGCTGGCGCAACTCCGCCTCCTGACGCTTCTGTTCCTTGCGGTTGGGCGCGGCCGTGTCGTCGGAGGACGGGCGCAACGCCTCGGCCTGGCGCGCGAGACGCCACTGGCGGTAATCCTCCAGATCTCCGTCGAAGGGTTTGGCCGCACCGTCCCCGACCAGCCAGAACGTGTCGGTGGTGGCCTCCAGCAGGGAGCGATCGTGGGAGACCACGAGCAGCGCGCCGGCGAAGTCCTGCAACGCCAGCGTCAGGGCATGGCGCATTTCCAGATCGAGGTGGTTGGTCGGTTCGTCCAGCAGCAGCAGGTTCGGACGTGTCCAGACGATCAGCGCCAGGGCCAGGCGCGCCTTTTCCCCTCCGGACATCGGGCCGACCGGACCGAGCGCGGCGTCGCCATGGAAATTGAAACCGCCAAGGAAGGTGCGCAGCACCTGTTCGCGCGCGTCCGGCGCGAGCCGCTGCATGTGGCCGAGCGGCGTGTCGTCCTCGCGCAGTGTTTCGAGCTGGTGTTGCGAGAAATACCCGACCTTGAGCATTTGCGCTTCGATACGTTCGCCCCGCAGCGGAGCCAGTTCGCCGGCCAAGAGCTTGACCAGCGTCGACTTGCCGGCGCCGTTCACACCCAAAAGGCCGATGCGGCTGCCCGATTCGATCGACAAGGACAGGTTGTCGAGCACCGGTTTACCGCCGTAGCCCGCGCTGATGGCATCGAGCCGCAATAGCGGGTTGGGCAGGGATTCGGGGGTTTCGAAGTGGAAATCGAACGGGGAGTGGACATGGGCCGGCGCGATCCGTTCGAGTTTTTCCAGGGCCTTGATACGGCTTTGCGCCTGGCGCGCTTTGGTGGCCTTGGCCTTGAAGCGGGTGATGAACGACTCGAGGTGGGCGATCTGGCGCTGCTGCCGTTCGAAATCGCCTTGCTGGCGCGCCAGTTTTTCGGCGCGCAGGGTTTCGAACTGCGAGTAGTTGCCGGTGTACAGGGTGAGCGTCTGGTTGGCCAGTTCGACAATGTGGCTGCAGACCGAATCCAGAAAATCCCGGTCGTGCGAAATCATCAGCAGGGTGCCCGGATACCCCTTGAGCCAGTCTTCCAGCCAGAGCACGGTCTCGAGATCCAGGTGGTTGGTCGGTTCGTCCAGCAGCAGCAGGTCCGAGCGGCACATCAGCGCCTGGGCAAGGTTCAGGCGCATGCGCCAGCCGCCCGAGAAGCTCGCGACCTCGCGCTCGATGGCGTCGTTGGCGAAACCGAGGCCGGAGAGCAGGCGGGCGGCGCGGCTGCGGGCCGACCAGGCGTCGATGCGCGCGAGTTCCGCGTGAAGGTGGCCGATGGCCACGCCGTCGTTGTCGCGTTCGGCCTCCGCGAGGCGGGCTTCGAGTTCGCGCAGCTCCCGGTCGCCATCGAGCACATAATCGATGGCGCTGACCGCGAGCGCGGGTGTTTCCTGGGCGACATGGGCGACCACCCAGTGGGGAGGCAACAGCGCTTCGCCCTGATCGGCGTGCAATTGGCCCATCAAGAGGGCGAACAGGCTGGACTTGCCGGCGCCGTTGGCACCGGTGAGGCCGGCCTTGCTGCCCGGGTTGAGCGTCAGGGTGGCGTTGAGAATGAGTTCTTTGACGCCGCGGCGCAGGGTCAGGTTTTTAAACTGAATCATGGAGTTGTTAAAGAGCGGGCAGGCTGGACAGGTCCCAGCGGGGTTTCACGGTATAACCGCCCGGCGCGCGGGCGTGGGCGAGGCGCATCGCGCCGGCGAAAGCGATCATCGCGCCGTTGTCGGTGCACAGCGCGATCGGCGGATAGAACACCTCGAAGCGGCGCCGTTTCGCGGCGTCGTCAAGGGCGGCGCGCAACTGGAGGTTGGCGCCCACGCCGCCGGCCACGACCAGGCGTTTCATGCCGGTCTGTTTGAGCGCCTTGAGGGATTTTTTCACGAGGACGTCGACGATGGCTTCCTGGAATGCGCGGCACACCGCATCGCGCGTGGCGTCGTCCATCGGCTGTCCGTCGGCCTCGAGGCTCTTGACGAGCGTCAGCACCGCGGTTTTCAACCCGGAAAAACTCATGTCCAGATCCGGGCTGTTGAGCATCGGCCGCGGCAGCGTGAAGCGCGCCGGATCGCCTCGCATGGCCAGGCGCGACAGGGTCGGCCCGCCGGGGTAGTCGAGCCCCAGCAGTTTGGCGGTCTTGTCGAACGCCTCGCCGGCGGCGTCGTCGAGCGTCTCGCCGAGAATCTCGTAGTCGCCGATGCCGCGCACCGCCATCAGTTGGGTGTGGCCGCCGGAAACCAGCAGGGCGACGAACGGGAACGCGGGGCGCGGGGTGGCCAGCAGCGGCGAGAGCAGGTGCCCTTCCAGGTGGTGCACGCCGATGACCGGAATGCCAAGGCCGAAAGCCAGCGAATTGGCGACGCTCGCGCCCACCAGCAGCGCGCCGCCGAGTCCCGGCCCTTCGGTGAAGGCGATGGCCGACAGGTCGGCGAGCGAGCGTCCGGCATCGGCCAGACAGGCGCGGGCAAGGGGAACGACGCGGCGGATATGGTCGCGGCTGGCGAGCTCCGGCACCACTCCGCCATACTCGGCGTGCATGGCCATCTGCGTGTGCAGGTGATGCGCGACCAGCCCTGCATCGGTGTCATACAAGGCGACGCCGGTTTCGTCGCAGGAGGATTCGATTCCCAGTACCAGCATTGAGGTCATCTTACATAACAGGACAATCTTTCCATTGTACCGGCTAATCTTTGAGCGCCCAAATCCGCGGTGGTAATCTCGTTGCCTTGCCAACAAGGAGAAAGCGCCATGAAAGCGGAGCTCAAATGGATTGACGGAGTATGTTTTCTGGGGGAGAGCGGCAGCGGTCACGCCGTGGTGATGGATGGCGCCCCGGAAGGCGGCGGACGGAACCTGGGGCCGCGCCCGATGGAACTCGTGCTGCTCGGCACGGCCGGGTGCACCAGCTACGATGTCGTGACCATCCTGAAAAAATCGCGTCAGGATGTGCGCGATTGCCGTGTGCTGATCGACGCGGATCGGGCGGACAGCGATCCGAAAGTGTTCACCCGGATTCATTTTCATTTCATCGTGACCGGTCGGGGAGTGAAGCCCGATGCGGTGAGCCGGGCCATTTCCCTGTCCGCCGAAAAATACTGTTCGGCGTCCATCATGCTTGGCAAGACGGCAAGCATTACCCATGATTTCGAAATTCTCGAA
This sequence comes from Paludibacterium paludis, assembly GCF_018802605.1. NCBI lineage: Bacteria > Pseudomonadati > Pseudomonadota > Betaproteobacteria > Neisseriales > Chromobacteriaceae > Paludibacterium > Paludibacterium paludis. Next base: position 1,380,233 of record NZ_CP069161.1, read on the forward strand.
AGCGATTGAGTCTCCCGGGGTCGCTTCTGTGGGCGTGTTCCTCCCGAGAGCCTCGATGATTCTTGAGGCACCGGAAAGCGATACGGTGAGTTGTGTAGGATTTATCTTTATTGACTGGTCTAAATTCTGTTTGATTGTAGGTGTTTGATGGTTGTCCGGGCGGGCGAACGCGAGCCCGACGGGGACGAAGTAGGATTTTTCATTTCGCCAAGCCTGAGGCCGCGCCGCCGCCAAGCGGCGCGCAGGCCGGAAAGTGTGCATGAAAACATCCTCCTACGTTCTTTCCCCCCGCGTTCTCGCACGGCTCGTCGTGGCGACCGCCATGCCGTTGGCCGGAGCCGCGTTCGCGTTGACGCCGGACACTTCGGCGCATGTCGGTTACGACAACCTCACCGGAAAGGAAATAACCTACCGGGTCTTGCCGGATGGCGAGGCGCTGGCTTACGGGGATATCCGGATCGGTTCTCACGCGCAGATCCAGCAGCATGGCATCGATACGCTGAATGTCTATCCGCAGATCGACTCGCCCAGAAAAAAACGCGCGGTCTGGCGTCCCAGCGGGACCGCCTGGCCGGACAATATCGTTTATTACGAGTTCGACAGCGATGTCGACCGGCAGACCTGGGACGCCATGCTGGCGGCTATGCGCCACATGGAAGAAAGGACCGCGGTCCGTTTCGTTTCCGATGCCACCCAGCCTTATCGCCTGAAGATCTTCGCAAAGCCAAAGCGGGGCGTGGTGTGTGGAACCTCGTTCCTTGGGCGGCTCGGCCCGCGCTCTCAACCCCAGGCCCTGACGATTTCCTGCCCGGATATCAGCACATCCCTTCATGAGCTGATGCATGCCCTGGGTTTCCATCATGAAGAGATGCGGCGCGGGAACGAGTCTGCGCCGCCCGATCCGGACTCCGTAGTCCGGGCGATCAAGCAATCGTCATACCGCACCCTCTCCGCCGGCGACATCGCCGGTATTCACCGGTATTATCCGTTTTCCCCGACCACGCCTGCGCGCCGGCCGCATCCGGCTTACCGCCCGCCCGAGCCCGGGCGCGAGCATCCGGTCGCGCCCCGCTCGGATGTGAAGGCGGTGTACCAGCTGGTGTCCCAGCGAAAGAAGGAGTGTCTGATGGCCTTCGGTGATGGCGAAACCGTGCCATGGTTTTATGGCGCCAGCGGAGTGGGCACGATGGCGTGCCGGACCGGCATGCTCCAGCAGCAATGGCGTTACCGGCTTGACGGGCGGATTCAGAGCGTGGCGTATCCCGCGTTCTGCCTTGGCGCCGACGGGGCCGGCCATGTCGGGCGCGGCCGCCGGGGGAATGTGTTGAAACGGTGCGACAGCGCCGCATCGTTGCGCTGGTCGGTGAGTCAGGCGCGGATCATCGATCACGACGCCCCGGATGCCATGCTGCAGCCCGTGCCGGGCGGTGTGGATGCCAAAGAGGAGTCCCTGACGGACGTGCCGCTCTCGTACTGGTATTGGGTCGAGGTGAGCCCGGATCCGGCGTCCTCTGTGCCTCCGGCGGCGGTTCCGCCGTCTGCCCGCGTTCCTGTCTCCCCCTTGGCACCCCCAACGGTCCTCCCGATCAGCCTGTCCGGTCATTCGGGAGCCGGCAGGCTGACGGCCAGCCCGCATGACCGTCCGGCGGCGGGTCTGCCGCTCGCGGATCATCGTCTGGAATACCGGCCGTTGATCAGTGCCCGCGACGGCCAGTGCCTGACGGCCATGGCCATGCTGCCAAGCCATGGGAGGCGCGGTGGAAAAGAACGGGCCAGCCTGCAGCCTTGCCGCGCCGGTTCGGAGCACCAGTCCTGGGTGCGCTTGCCCAATGGCTGGATCAAGAACCAGCGCTCGCCTGGACTTTGTCTTGCCCTCACCGGGATCGGCGCCGCGCCCACGCGCCAGGTGGTGGTCGGCGCATGCGAGGCGCGTCCGTTGTTTCAGTGGCAACTGACAGGCAACCAGTTGCGGAATGTGACCGCTCCGGGAACGCCGTTGGCCAATAGCGGCGCTCCGGCGGTGCCGGGGATCCGGGCTCCGGGGAATACCGACCCGGCATGGATCGGCTGGCGCTGGGGTGAACCGCAACGAGCGGCGGATCCGCGGCCGGCGGGATCTGTGGGCGGGACAAGCGCGGGGACCGCGCCGTTCCGGGGCCTGGGTCTGCCGAAGTGAGAATGCGCAATGCTTGTCAGCGCGGGGGGAGGGTGAGAGCGATTGTCGCCGGCGCCATGGCGAGCGGACCGTGGGCATCCAGGTCGGCGATGCTGCCGATGCGGCTCAGAGGTGGCGGCTTGGCGCTGACGGCCTTCCGGTGAGCGAATCGACTCGCCGGCGTCCGGGCAAGGCGAATCCGGGCCGGACGCCGGCCGGTCCGGAGTATGCGGAGGTCAGTCGACAAAGCGGCTGTCCTTTTGCAAGGAAGAGGGCAGCACCAGCCGGTGGCGCGCCAGGGCCGCACGGGAGAACAGTAATACGCCGCCGCCCAGTGTGACCGGAAACAGGTTGCCGGGCGCCTGGTGCCGGAACAGGATGTTCTGTGCCAGCCGCGCGGCGGCCACGCCCTGATCGTGTCCGCTCAGCACCAGCCCGCCGGCGGCCCGGTTCGCGCCGACGGCGAAATCCCAGAACCCGAACAGCGGCAGCGGGCTGTTCGCCGCCGTCCATTCGATCACCCTGGCATCCGGAACGATGGCGCCCGATGTATCGCGCAAAGTTTGATATAGCCCCGTCCAGATCGCCTGGTAGCGGCCGGGCGCATCGCGCACGAGGCGCTGCCACTGTGCGAAGTCGCTCGCCATGACCAGATCGATGTCCACATCGCTGATCCGCAGGCTGCCATGGTCGGCGAACATTTCCTCGCGGATCACCTCGGAGGTCAGATCGCTGTCGAACAAGACCAGTGCCCGTTTAAGATCGGGCACCACCTGCTTCATGATGAGGATGTTGCGCCGGATCAGCGGACGCTCGAGCACTCCCGTGACATTGGCGGGGTTGCCCGGCAGGTAATCGCGCGGGTTGCGGTTGATGCCCAGGTAGACCACGGGAAGCGCGCGGCCGGCCAGCCTGGCGCCGACATACTTGAGCGCGGCATCGTCGCCGGTGATCACAAGATCCGGCTTGTCCGCTTCGATGCGGTGCAGCGCCTCGCGGGCCCTGACTTCGTGCATCGGGTGGGGCAGGCGCTTGGTGTCCATCTGGAAGAATTCCAGCCGGACCGAGGGGCCGAGGGTTTCGGCCAGGGCTTCGCGATAATCGTGCGACCACGCATACTCGGCGTGGTAACTGTCGATGACCAGTATCCGTTTGACCGGTTCCGCGCTCAGCGGCAAGACGGCGCAGAGCAGGATAAGTATCGTCGGCAGGCGGATCCGGTTCATTGTTTATTTCGTGAGCATGGATATTTCATTTGTTTAGTATAGGTTGTTCTGACCGGCCTGCCGCTGTCCTGCCGTCCGGGGCGGCAATTCTTGCCGTATTTCCCGCTATTGTTGCCAGGCTATTTGGCGATGTGTTGGGAATTTCCTTTTTTTTTCAGCGTGTTGCCGGTGGTTTTTTATGTTGGCACGGTTCGTGCTTCTGATGAGGGCATTCAGGAGAGACTTCCATGCTTGACAAGATTGCCAGGGCTTTCGATTTCCAGCAGCGCGCACTGAACCTTCGTGCTTACCGTTCCGAGGTGCTGGCGAGCAATATCGCCAACGCCGACACGCCGTATTACAAGGCAATGGATCTGGATTTCCGCTCGGCCATGCTGTCGGCCGGCAATGCCCAGTCGTCGCTGGCGCTCAGCCGCACCGACGCCCGTCATTTCGGCACCGCCGAGGGCGGCGGCAAGGATTTCTCGTCCGGTCTGATGTACCGCAATGCCGTGCAGCGCAGCCTGGACGGCAACACCGTCGACATGGACGTGGAACGCGGAGCGTTCGCCGAGAACGCGCTGAAGTATCAATCCACGCTGACCTTTCTGAACAAGCGGATCAGCGGTCTTGCCGACGCCATCAAGGGAGGTCAGTAATCATGTCGCTGGAAAACGTTTTCTCGATCTCCGGCTCGGCGCTGACCGCGCAGTCGATGCGCCTTAACGTGGTGGCGAGCAACATCGCCAACGCCGAGAGCGCCACGAGCTCCACCGGGGAACCCTACAAGGGCCGTCACGTGGTGTTCACCGCCATTCCTGTGACCGCCGCCGAGCCCAAGGTCGCCGGGGTGAGGGTGACTTCCATCGTCGAAGATACGACGCCCCCGCGCCTGAAGTACGACCCGGGCAATCCGCTGGCCGACGAGAAGGGCTATATCCGGATGCCCAATGTGAATCCGGTGGAAGAAATGTCCGACATGATCTCTTCGGCCCGGTCCTACCAGACCAATGTGGAAATCATGAACACCGCCAAGACCCTGCTGCAGAAAACCCTGCAGCTTGGCCAGTAAACCAGGAGAGTGAAACATGGCGAGCAGCGTGACCAACGATCCGGCGAGCAATCCGTACAGTGTCGTCAACGGCAATACGACAAGTTCCGGTACCGCCGCCAACAGCGCCCAGGGCATCCAGGACCGCTTCCTGAAGCTTCTGGTGACGCAGTTGCAGGCGCAGGATCCGATGAATCCGATGGACAACAGCCAGATGACCAGCCAGATGGCGCAAATCAGCCAGGTGTCCGGCATGGAAAAGCTCAACCAGACCATGCAGACCATGCTGTCCGCCCAGATCGCCTCGCAATCGCTGATGGCGACCACCCTGGTCGGCCGTCAGGTGTTGTCTCCGGGCAATGTGCTCAACAGCGCGGGCGACGGCGCGACGCTCAGCGGCGCCGCCACGCTCGACGCCGATGCCAAGAAAATGACCGTCACCATCAAGAACGAGAGCGGTGTCACGGTCAACACCATCGACGTGACGAGTCCCGCGCCCAAGGCCGGCATGAACAACTTCACCTGGAACGGCAAGGACATGGCCGGCAACATCCTGCCGTCCGGCAAGTACACCTTCGAGGTGACCGCCACCAAAGCGGACGGCACCTCGGCCAAAACGGTCGCCTACACCACGCAGAAGGTCAACGCCGTGGCCTGGGACAGCTCCGGCATTCCGCAGCTGATTCTTAACGACGGCACGCGCGCCAAGCTGGCCGATATCGCGCAAATGAGCTGACGCCGGTACCCGGTATCAAACAAGGACGACGAAGATGGGTTTCCAACAAGGTCTGAGCGGGCTGTCGGCCGCCTCCAAGCAGCTTGATGTCATCGGCAACAACGTGGCCAACGCCAGCACGGTGGGCTTCAAGCAGTCGCGCGCCGAATTCGCCGATATGTACGCGACCAGTTTTTACGGGGTGGCCAGCACCGCGGCGGGTATCGGTGTGAACACCGCGGCGGTGACCCAGCAGCATACCCAGGGCAACATCACGCCGACGGCGCGAAGTCTGGACATGGCCATCAACAATAACGGCTTCTTCATCGTCAAGGCCGGCGCCTCGACGGCGAACAGCGCCGGCACGATCTACGCGACCCGCAACGGCCAGTTCCAGGTCGATCAGCAAGGATACATCGTCAATACCAGCGGCGACCGGCTGCAAGGCTGGACGGCCAGCACCGGCGGCGTGGTGACGCAGGGGCCGGTCAACGATCTGCAGCTGCAGACCGCGCTGATCAACCCGAAAGTCACCTCGGCGGTGGGCATGGGCGTCAACCTCGATTCCCGGATGACGCCGACGGCGGGGACAACGCTGGATCCGACCAAAACCAACACATTTAACTGGTCTAATGCCACAACGGTGTATGACAGTCTGGGCAATCCGCACAATCTGACGCTGTATTATCAAAAGGCCGCCCCGACCACGACCGGCACCGACTGGGTCGTCAACGCCTATGTGGACGGCAATCCGGCCACGGCGCCCAACACCTTCACGCTGAACTTCAACACCAACGGCGCGCTGACCACCACGGCGAAATTCCCCGTGTCGTTCACCCCGGCGCCGGTCAACGGTTCGGCGACTCCGGTGTCGTTCACCGTCGATTACACCGGCTCCACGCAATACGGCCAGAATGCCGGCACCACGTCGCTGACCAACGACGGCTATGCGCCGGGGACCCTGCGCGCCATCAATATCGACAAGACCGGCATCATTCAGGCGACCTACACCAACAGCCAGACGCGCACCATCGGCCAGGTGGCGATCGGGAACTTCACCAACCCGCAGGGTCTGCAGCCGTCCGGCAACAACCACTGGGTGGAGACCTATTCGTCCGGACCGATGCAGATCAACGCGCCAGGATCCGGCACCGCCGGGCTTTTGCAGTCCGCGGCGCTGGAGGATTCCAACGTGGATCTGACCACCGAACTGGTCAACATGATCACGGCGCAACGGTTTTACCAGGCCAACGCCCAGACCGTGAAGACCCAGGACCAGGTCCTGCAGACGCTGATCAACCTGCGCTGACCGATAGGATACGCTGATGGACCGCATGCTTTTTCTGGCGATGACCGGCGCCAAGCACGTCGAATGGCAGCAGGCCACCACCGCCAACAACCTGGCCAACGTCAACACCAACGGCTTCAAGGCCGACCTGGTGTCGTTCCGCGCGCTGCCGGTCGTCGGCGACGGCGCGCCGACGCGCACCTATGTGGTCGACAATACCATCGGCCACGACATGCGCCAGGGCAGTCTGCAGGCGACCGGCAACGAGAGCGACTTCGCGCTCGGCGGTCCGGGGTTTTTCGCGGTGCAGGGCGCCAACGGCCAGGAGGCCTACACTCGGGATGGCGGCTACGTGCTCGACAGCACCGGCATGCTGCGCACCCGCACCGGTCTGCCGATTCTCGGCGACGGCGGCCCCATCACCGTGCCTCTGGGCACACAGGTGCAACTGGGATCGGACGGCACGGTGTTTTCCGTGCCGCTGTCGGGCGCCGACCGGACGCCGCAGCAGGTCGGGCGGATCAAGATGGTCAATCCCGGCGAGCGCGATACCTACAAGGGCGAGGATGGGCTGTTCCATCTGAACGCCGGTGGCGTGGCGCCTGCCGACGAGAACATGAAGATGGTTACCGGCATGCTCGAAGCGAGCAATGTCAACGCGGTCGATGCTCTGGTGCAGATGATTTCCCACGGGCGCCATTTCGACCTGAACATGAAAATGATCCAGACCGCCGATCAGAACGATCAGCGGGCGACGCAGATCCTGGCCGTCAACGGCTGATCGCCAACGTAAAGAGAAAAGGCAGGCCCCGCCATGATGCGAGCCCTCTACATCGCCAAAACCGGCATGGATTCCAGCCAGTTCCGTCTGGACGTGGTGTCCAACAACCTGGCCAACGTCAGCACCAAGGGTTTCAAGCGCGGCACCGCGGTTTTCGAGGATCTGTACTACCAGACCCTGCGCCAGCCCGGTTCGCAATTGCCCAACGGCGCCAATCTGCCCACCGGCCTGCAGGTCGGCACCGGCTCGGCGCCGGTGGCGACCGCGCGCATCCACACCGAGGGCGATCTGCTGCCGACCGGCCAGTCGCTGGACTGGGCGATCGTGGGGGATGGCTTCTTCCGTATCCAGATGCCGGACGGCACCACGGGCTACACCCGCAACGGCGAGTTCAAGCGCAACTCCAATGGCGACATCGTCAATCCCCAGGGGCTGCAGCTGAATCCCAATGTCAATATCCCGGCCAACGCCACCGATCTGTCGGTGTCCCAGTCGGGCGTGATACAGTACAAGGTGCCCGGCAACCCCGCGCCGCAGACGGCCGGCAATATCCAGCTGACCACCTTCATCAACCCGCAAGGGCTGCAGAGCATCGGCGACAACCTGTATCTGCAGACCGCCGCGTCGGGCGATCCGCAGGACGGGGATCCGGCGACCGACAACCGCGGGCTGATCCGCCAGGGTTTCCTGGAAAACTCCAACGTCAACGTGACCGAGGAACTGGTGAACATGATCACCGCGCAGCGGGCTTTCGAAATGAACTCCAAGGCCATTACCACCTGCGACCAGATGCTGCAGCGTCTGACGCAGCTGTAAGCGGCAAGACGGAAAGGCAACGATGCTGAACAGAACGGGCATGGCCGCGTGCGCGGCGGCGCTGGCGCTGGCCGGCTGCGTCATTCAGGAACCTCCGATCGTGAAGGGGCCGCTGACCGCGCGTCCGCAACCCCAGGCCCAGCCGCCCGGCAACGGCGGTTCGATTTTTCAGGTGGCGAGTTACCGGCCGCTGTTCGAGGATCGCATGCCCAACCAGGTGGGCGATACCCTGACCATCACTATCCAGGAAAAATCGTCCACCTCCGCGAGCGAGCAGGTCAACGAAAGCCGCAAGACCGCGATTTCCGAATCGATCAGCGCCGGCGTGCAGTTGCCGTTCATCCCCGGTTATCTGGAGAAGGCGCTGGGCGGCACGTCGCTGACCGGCAACGGCGCCGCCTCGCTGGCCGGTTCCGGCACCAACCAGGTGTCGACCACCTTCGTCAGCTCGATCTCGGTGACGGTGATCGAGGTGCTGGCCAACGGCAATCTGGTGGTCAGCGGCGAGAAAATGGTGCGCATCAATGGCGACACCGAATCGATCCGCCTGTCCGGCGTGGTCAATCCGCGCGACATCGCCGCCGATCGCAGCGTCTCGTCGCTGAAAGTGGCCGATGCGCGCATCGAGCAGCAGACCAAGGGCAACAACCGGCTGTACAACGAACCGGGATGGTTGTCGAAAATTTTCCTGTCCATCCTGCCATTCTGATAGCCTGTGCGTGCCGGTTCACTTGCAGGAAATATCATGAAACGTTTCATTCTCGGTCTTCTGGCCGCGCTCCTTGTGGCGCAGGCCGCGGCGGCCGAACGCATCAAGGACCTCGCCACCTTTGGCGGGGTCCGTCCCAACCAGCTGGTCGGCTACGGTCTCGTGGTCGGCCTGGATGGCAGCGGCGACAAGGCGAGTTCTTCGCCGTTCACCGCCCAGTCGCTCAACAGCATGCTCAATCAGCTCGGGGTGCAGATTCCCTCCGGCACCAAGCTCGACCCCAAGAACGTCGCGGCGGTCACCATGACCGCCACGCTGCCGCCCTTTGCCCGCACCGGTCAGCCGCTCGACGTCACCGTGTCGTCGATCGGCGACGCCAAGAGTCTGCGCGGCGGCACGCTGCTGCTCGCGCCGCTCAAGGGCGCCGACGGGCAGATCTATGCGATGGCGCAGGGCAATGTGGTGGTCGGCGGCGCCGGCGCCTCGGCCGGCGGCAGCAGTACCCAGGTCAACCAGTTGAGTGTCGGACGCGTGCCATCCGGCGCGACCGTGGAGCGCGAAGTGCCGACGCAGCTGGGCAACAACGGTGTGATCGATCTTGAATTGCTCAGCGCCGATTTCACCACCGCGGACCGCGTGGTGCAGGCGATCAACCGGCAGTTCGGCGCCGGCGTGGCGCGCGCCGTGGACGGCCGGCTCGTCGAGGTGCGCGCGCCGGTGGATGCCAATGCCCGGGTGCAGTTCCTGTCCCGCCTGGAAAATATTGCCGTCGACCCGGCAGATGTTTCCCCTCTGGTCATCATCAATGCCCGCACCGGTTCCATCGTGATGAACCAGGCGGTCAAGCTCGAACCTTGCGCGATCTCCCACGGCAACCTGACGGTGACGGTCAGCAACACGCCGCAGGTCAGCCAGCCCAATCCGCTGTCCGCCGGGCAGACCACCACGACCAATCAGGCCAACGTCAATGTCAATGCCCAGCCGGGGCGGGTGATCAGCGTGCCGCGCGGCACCAACTTGTCCCAGGTGGTCAATGCCCTCAACGCCGTCGGCGCCACGCCGCAGGATCTGGTCTCCATCCTTCAGGCCATGAAAGCCTCCGGCGCCTTGCGCGCCGATCTGCAGATCATCTGATTTTTCATGTTGGCCCGATTCTTGCTAGTTATTACGGGAGGAGGGCCGCATGAGCACGCAATTCACCGCAATCGATAACCTGGGAAGCCTGTCGTCCAGCGCGCTGGCGATGGATCCGAACGCTGTTGCCAGCAGCTTGCAAGGACGGATGCAGAAGGATCCCAGGGGCGCCGTCAAGGAAGTCGCCAAGCAATTCGAGGCGATGTTCCTCGACAACGTGATGCGCGCGATGCGGGCCACGCATTTCAACGACGAAGAAGACAGCAGCGAAATGAGCACCTGGCGCGGCATGCTCGACCAGCAGTGGTCGCAGGCGATGAGCGCCTCGGGCGGCGTGGGGCTGGCCGATGTGCTGAGCCGCCAGATCGCCCGCCTCGCGCGCCTGGAGGAGGATGGCGCCGCGGATGCCCGGGTGCGCACCTCGGGTCCGTCGGGCATGTTGCCGCAGGTGACGCGACGCGCGCTGGCGGCGTATGGCGCCGCTCTGCCCAAGGCCGATGCGGGCGCTCCGGCGGCCGCGGCCGCGCCGTCGGCGGAGAGCTCCGCGGCCGCGCGCGACCCGCGCTCCTTCCTTGGCGCCATGCTCGCCCAGGCGCGCGAGGCGGCCGCCAAACTCGGCGTGGCGCCCGAGTTCGTTGTCGCGCATGCGGCGCTGGAGAGCGGCTGGGGCAAGCGGGCGATCCGCATGCCGGACGGCAGCGACAGCCACAACCTGTTCGGCATCAAGGCCGGTTCCGAATGGACCGGCAAGACCGTGGACATCACCACCACCGAATACGTCAACGGCACGCCGCGCAAACAGGTGGAAAAATTCCGCGCCTACGACTCCTACCGGGAGGCGTTCAGCGATTACGCCAATCTGCTCAGCGGTTCGGCGCGTTACCGCAACGTGCTCAACCAGGGGCAGAACATCGCCGGCTTCGCGCAGGGCTTGCAGCAAGGCGGTTACGCGACCGATCCGCGCTATGCCCGCAAACTGGCCGACGTGGTGTCGACCCTGGCTCGTGCCTGAGGCACTGAAGTTTTCGTCCTTCGGGTCGATACAGTCTTGGAGGTGAACACATGGGAACCAACATCTTTTCTATCGGGGTCAGCGGCCTTAACGCCGCTCAGGTGGCGCTCAGCGTGGTGGGGCAAAACATCTCCAATGCCAATACTCCCGGCTATACCCGGCAGACGTTCGACCAGGCGTCGCGCCTGCCGCAGGACTTGGGCTTCGGTTTCATCGGCAAGGGCGTCGATGTCATCCAGGTGATGCGCAGCTACGACAAATATCTGGATGGCCAGGTGCTCAGCGCGCAGTCGACCAGCAATTACAACTCCAGCCAGTTGGGCCTGCTGAACCAGATCGACAGCCTGATGGGCAGCACCACGGTCGGCCTGACCGCCGGCCTGCAGGACTTTTTCGGGGCCTTGCAGACCGTCTCGAAAACCCCGTCGGACGCCTCCATCCCGTCGCGGACCACCGTGATCAACATGGCCCAGGCCCTGGTCAACAAATTCAAGACGCTCGACAACCGTATGCAGGAGATCCACGACGGGATCAACACCAACATCAAGTCCACGGTCGACAGCATCAATTCGCTCGCCCAGAAAATCGCCGATCTGAACACCCAGATCATGTCGCTGGCGAGCCCGGACAAGACCAAGCAGCCGAACGACCTGCTCGATCAGCGTGATAATGCGATGCAGGAGCTGAACAAGCTGGTGTCGGCCAAGTCGGTGCTGCAGCCGGACGGTTCCTACAGCGTGTTCATCGGCAACGGGCAGTCCCTGGTGATGGGCGCCACACCGATGACTCTGGCGACCCAGCCCAATCCGACCAATCCGCGCGATTTGCAGGTGGTGTATCCAAACCCCAACGGAACCGTGACGGTGATGGCCAATTCACTGATCCAGGGCGGTAATCTGGGCGGTTTGCTCAACGTGCGCGACAACACCCTGGTTCAGGCGGAGCAGCAGTTGGGCAATATGGCCATCGACTTTGCCACGGCGTTCAATTATCAGCAGAAACTCGGCCTGGATCTGGACGGCAACCCCGGCACGGCGATGTTCACCGACCTGACCTCGTTCGCCAGCAATCCGCAAAACGCCATCGCCAACATGGCCGTGCTGATGTCCGATCCCCGCCGCCTCGCCGCCGCCTCGAACATGACCGTCAATCCGGCCTCGATCTCCGGCAGCAACGGCATCACCGTGTCGGGTGTGTATCCGACGCTGCCGGCGAGCTACGGCTGGTCGAGCACCGGCACGCCGCCGGTCTACACCGCGCCGGACGTCACCCAGCATCCGTCACAACTGGGCGCGACCGGCAACATCGCGGTCAATGGCGCGACCATGAAGGCCGTCATCACCGGCGGTCCGATGCCGGGCACCTATAATGTGGTGGTCGATCCCAAGGTGCAGAACGGCTACAAACTGCAGGACAGCAGCACGCCGCCGAAGGATATCGGGGTCGGCTTCATGCTGTCCGGCCAGATGTCCAACACCATGCAGTTCACCATCACCCAGAATACCTCGACCACCTACGGCAAGGGCGACAACACCAACCTGCTGCAGATGCTCAGCCTGCAGACGGCCAAGGTGGTGGACAATGTGCGCAACGGCTCGGGCAACACCCTGCAGTCGTTCGGCACGGCTTATTCGACGGCGGTGAGTTTTGTCGGCAACCAGACCAGCAACGTCCAGCTGGCGAGCGCGGCCGCGGATACCGACTTGAAGCAGACGGTCCGGGCCCGTTCCGACGTATCGGGCGTGAACCTCGATCAGGAGGCCGCGGATCTGATCCGTTACCAGCAGGCCTACCAGGCGTCCAGCAAGGTGATCCAGATCGCCCAGACGATATTCGACAAGCTCTTGCAGCTGTGAAGAGCATGTTTAGGAGTGCATGATGCGCATCAGTACGTTTACCACCTACTACATCGGTTCGACCGACATGTCGAATCTGCAAAGCACGCTGCAAAAGCTGCAGATGCAACTGGATACCCAGAAACGGGTGGTCAATCCGTCCGACGACCCGGTGGCGGCATCGCAAATCCTGCAATTGTCGCAATCGAACGGCCGCAACGATCAGTTCATCACCAACAACAAGTCCGTCGAGTCGACGCTGGCGATTTCGGAAACCGCCATCGGCAATTCGATCAACGTGATGCGCTCGCTGAAGGAACTGGCGGTGCAGGCCGGGGGCGGCGGCCTGTCGGTCACGCAGTTGCAGTCCATGCAGGTGCAGGTGACCCAGTATTTCAATCAGCTGGTGGCCAACGCCAACACCACCGACGGGATCGGCACCTATCTGTTCGGCGGCAACAAGGACAACGCGCCGCCCTTCACCGCGGACAGCGCGCTCAACACCACCTACAACGGCGACACCGGGCAGCGCCTGGTGGAAATCAGCTCGTCGCGGCGCATTCCGACCAATGAGGTCGGATCGCAGGTATTCGGCAACACGCCCGCGTCGTCGAGTCCGACGGCGCTGTTCGACTCGGTCAAGGCGTTCCATGATCTTCTGGGGCAAAATCCCAAACCGGCCAACTTCGCGACCCAGCTGACCACCATCATGGGCAATATGGACGCGGCGTCGCAGAACCTGGTGAACGCCCAGGCGTCGATCGGTTCGCGCCGCAAGGAAAACGAGGATACCCAGAACACCGCGGAAGACGCGACCTTGCAGTACAAGAGCGCGATCAGCAATCTGCAGGATCTCGACCTGCCGCAGACCATCAGCGATTTTTCGCTGACCCAGGCGTCCTTGCAGTACTCGCAGCTGACCTTCAACAAGATCACCAGCCTCTCGCTGTTCAACTACATTTCCTGACGGACCGCGCGGCGCCGACGCGCCGCGCCTGTCAGTCCGCCGGCCCGACGACGATGCCGGCCCGCAAGCCCGGGCTGACCGACGGATTGGGGAAGAGGATGCGCTCCTCTCCGCCCGAGGCCACATAGCGGTGCTCGCCGTCCTCGGCGATCAGCATGCCGTCCGGCAGCGGCGTGAAATTCTCCACCGAATCTTCCAGATGCAGCACGAAGGCTTCGCTGTGCTTGATAATGTCGTAACGCGCCCGGAATAGCCGTGGGGGCGGCACGTCAGGATCGGTCGCGGCCTCGCCGGCGACAAGCCGGCGAATCGCCCTGTCGATGCCGGTGAAACGGGTCAGGTCGTTATGGCCGAACGGCCGGGCCTTGCCCAACTCCAGCGTGAAAGCCACCGCGCCGGATGTCCGGCTCGTGCAGTAGCTATAAGTCGGGGAGGGGGCGCTGTGCAGCAGCACGGCCCCGATGCCCGCGCCCGACAGCCAGCCCAGTTGCCCCCGGTCGGGCTGCGCCCCGTGCAGCCAAGGGCAGATGGCGAACCGCTCGAACACCGAGCCGCGGATCGCCGTGTGCAAATCCAGGTGCAGACGCGCCACCCCGGCCGGCGCCTGAGCGAAAAAGCCGGCCGACAGCGCCTCCAGTTGAGCCGCCCGCGCCGCTTCGCGCGCACCGCCATGCCGCCGGTGCGCGCCGTCGAACAGCCGGTTCATGTCGTAATCGAGGTAGCGCTCGCCAATGCGCAGCGCCGCGGGATTGGCCAGCTGAATCATCAGATGGCAACCCAGCACGACCTTGTCGGCCAGAATGTCCCTGACGAGAAAATCGAGCAGTTCCACCGGCGCCGTTTCGTTGCCGTGCACGCCGGCGGACAGCAGCACGCGCGGCGCGAACTCGTTCGCCGGCGCAAGGCAGAGAACGCCTTCGGCGACATGCTCCATCCTGCCGCCGTTGTTCAGGGGCAGCGGTGTGGGCAGCGAGGGCTGTCCGCCCAGTGTCAGGGCCAGAAACTCCATGTCGGTCACTTCATCCAGTCGGGTTTGCGTTTGTCGAGGAAGGCCTGGATGCCTTCGCGGCCTTCGGCGCTGGTGCGCACCCGGACGGTCGACTCGATGCCGGCGGCGATGGCCTCCTCGCTGGCGCCGAGTTTGCCGATGCGGTTGACGAGCCGTTTCGCCTCGGCCATCGCCGCCGGGCTGTTGACCAGCAACTGGCTGATGGCGTGGGTGACGGCGGTGTCGAGCTCGTCCGCTTCGAGCACTTGATGCAGCAGGCCGAGCCGTTTGGCCTTGCCGGCGTTGAAGCGCTCGGCCGTCATGAAATAGCGGCGCGTGGCGCGCTCACCGATCGCCCGGATGATCCAGGGGGCGATGACCGAGGGCACGACGCCAAGCTTCACCTCGGAAAACCCGAACAGCGCCTCGGACACGCCGATGGCCACGTCGGCACAGGCGATCAGCGCGGCGCCCGGGCCGAAGGCCGAGCCCTGCACCCGCGCGATCAGCGGTTTGTCTAGGTTGTCGAGGGCGGTCAGCAGGCGGACCATCTGGCCGGCCTGATAGCGGATTTCCTCGGCGCCCGCCTGGGTCAGCCGGCGGGTCCATTCGATATCGTGGCCGATCGAAAAGTTGATGCCGCGTCCGGTGAGCACCACGGCGCGGATAGAGTCGTCCTCGGCCAGGGTTTCCACCGTCGCCAGCAGAAAACCGATGGTGTCGCCGTCCAGCGCGTTATGCACTTCCGGGCGATTGAGACTGACCGTCGCGACACCCTGAAGGTCGACGGCGAGCGTAACTGGGTCTGTCATGATGAACCGGTCCTTGGTGGGTCAGGGTTGGCAAAAGGCGATGATCGAACGGGCGAACGCCTCCGCCGCTTCAATATGCAGCACGTGGCCGGCTCCTGGCAACTCTTCCCGCACCGCGCCGGGAATCAGGCCGGCGATCAGATTGGCCTGGTAAAGCGGGGTGAGCCGGTCTTCGGTGCCGATCAACACTTTGACAGGCAGGGCGAGATCGCCAAGCCAGGTTCGCGCGTCGTGTTCGCGCACGCCGTTCATCAGTCTGACCACCGCCGGCCAGTCGACGCGCGCGGCGATGGTTTTCAGTTCATCGAGCGCGCCGGGGTGGGCGGCGAGAAAACGGCTCGAGAACAGCCAGGGAATGCTGATCGTGTAACGCAGATCCACGCCGCCGGCGGTATTGGCTTCGGTCCAGCTTTGCATCGCGGCGAGGCTGGCGTCATCGGCCCAGGCGAGGGTTGCGGCCAGAAGCAGGGTGCGGATGCGCGCGCGGTGGCGCCGCGCGAAGTGCTGGGCGACCATGCCGCCGTAGGACAGTCCGACGACATGGGCCGTGTCCAGTCCGACGTGGTCGAGCGCGGCGGCGGCGATATCGGCCTGCATCGCCAGATCGTAGCGCGGCAGATCCGGGCGGTCGCTTTGCCCCTGTCCGAGAAAATCCAGCCGGATCAGGCGGTAGCGCGCTTCCAGCATCGGCTGCAGCAAAGCCCACGACGCGGTCGACATGGTGATGCCGTTGAACAGGATCAGCGGCTCCGCGCCGTGTCCGGTCTCCTCGATCTGGATGGCATGGCCCTGATAGCGCAACGTCGGCATGGCGTGCTCCCGTGATGTGGTCGGCAACGTAAGGAAAATCGAGTGTACACGCTTAAGTGTAGGGCGGAGTCGGGTGTATTGCCAATGTCATCGAATATGGCTTTCCCTGTAACAACACCTGCTCATTACATAAATATGTCATGAAATGGGAGTATTTTTTCCGTCTTTATCGCGGATGGTATCGGGTATTCATGGAAGCACTAACGGTCGACGTCCTTCCCGCGCGCAGCGGCGCCTCGCCCTGCCTCGACCTCGAACGCATTATCGGCGAGCGACGCTTGCAGCCGGTGTTTCAGCCCATCGTGGATCTGCAGACCGGGACGGTGCTCGGTTTCGAGGGACTGATACGCGGGCCGTCTGACTCGGCGCTGCATTCTCCTGTCAGCCTGTTCGAGCATGCGGCCCGCTGCGGGCTTGGCGTCGCGCTGGACCGGACCTGCCGGCGCGTGACCACCGAACGGTTCGCCGAGCTGGCATTGCCGGGCCTTTTGTTTCTCAACATCAATCCCGAGACGCTGCTCGCCCCCGACCACCGTCCCGGCGAAACACTCGGGTTTCTTGCGCGGATCGGATTGCCGGCGGAGCGCATCATCATCGAGCTGACCGAGACGCATCCCAATTGCAGCTATCTTGCGCTCAGGGAGGCGACACGCCACTACCGGGACAGCGGGTTTCGCATCGCGCTGGACGATCTTGGCGAAGGATTTTCCAATCTGCGCCTGTGGTCGGAGTTGCGCCCGGATCTGGTCAAACTGGACAAGCATTTCGTGCAAAACATCCAGCACGATCCGCTCAAGGAGCAATTTGTCCGCTCCATGGTGGACATCGCGCGCGAGTCCGGCGCGATGCTGGTGGCCGAAGGCATCGAGTCGCCGGCCGAATTGCGCACCTTGCGCAATCTTGGCGTCAGCTACGGCCAGGGTTACCTGATCGGCCGGCCGCTCGCGGTTCCGGCCCTTGAATTGCAAGCCTCGATCGACGGCGTGGTCTGGACCGGCAACCGCAGCCGCAGTCCCATCCGCCAGGCGCCGGTGGCCGGCGACCTGCTGATCGAGGCGACCGCCCTGACGCTGACCGACAATAACGAAACCGCCTATCAGCATTTCGCCAATGATCCGGATCTGTTCGCCATCCCCGTGCTGGAAAACGGAGTGCCGGTGGGACTGTTGCGGCGCCAGCATTTTCTGGAGAGTTTCGCCCGGCCGTTCAATCGCGAACTGTATGGCAAGAAAAGCTGCCGCGTCATGATGGAAAAGCACCCGCTGGTGGTCAACGCGGAGATGAACATCCACGATCTGTCCAGCCTGGTGGTGTCATCGGGGCGCAAGTATCTGACCGACGGTTTCATCATCACCGGGCAGGGGCGTTACCTCGGGATGGGTACCGGTTTCGACCTGATGCGCAAGATCAACGAATTGCAGATTTCGGCCGCGCGCTATGCCAATCCGCTGACCGGGCTGCCCGGCAGCGTGCCGATCAACGAAACCATCGACCGGCTTTTGGAGGCCGAGTTGCCGTTCGTGGCGGCGTACGCCGATCTGGACAATTTCAAGCCGTTCAACGACCTGTACGGCTATGCGGCCGGGGACGAGCTGATCGAGCTTGTCGGGGATATCCTGGTGGATCTGGCCGATCCGGATCGGGATTTTGTCGGTCATGTCGGCGGCGACGATTTTGTGTTGTTGCTGCAAAGCGCCGACTGGAAAAACCGCCTGGACACTCTGACCGCGCGGTTCGATCTGGCTGTGCGCGAGTATTTCGAACCGCGGCATCTGGCCGCCAACGGTTTCGAGATTCTCGACCGTCGCGGCGAGTTGATGTTTTTTCCGCTGACATCGGTATCGGTCGGCGTGTTGTGCGTGCGTCCGGGACGCTACCGTTCCTACCACGAAGTGGCCGCGGCGATGGCCGATGCCAAGAAAATGGCCAAGAAAATGGCCGGCAGCGCGATCTTCGTCGAACGGCGCGCGTAATAGGGTAGGGCGGCGGGTTCAACCATTAAGTTTTTCTAATGCGGGTCACAAAATTTTTTGCTTGTGATCTGGTGTGATGTTGTTACAATCCGCCCTCGCTTCGCCGCACGCACCGCCGTCCCGCTTGGGCCGGCCCCGCGTGGCGGCCTGACAATTCGCATCGCTCCGACATCCCGGGCCCACATAAAAGCTTCCAAGCCTGAAAGCCGTGCACTAAGGAGCGGGTTCTCCATTTGTTTCGAACGAGGAAACACTCATGGCCTGGACTGTGGCTGACAGCCGGAACCTGTACGGTATCCGGAACTGGGGGGCGGGTTACTTCGACATCGGCGGCAACGGTTGCATCACCGTACGCCCGAATGTGCGCTCGGACCGGGAAATCAATCTTCATCAACTGGTGGAGGAACTGGGCGGGAAAGGGCTGGATCTGCCCTTGCTGGTCCGCTTCCCCGACATTCTCCAGGACCGCGTCACCAGCCTGTGCCGGGCTTTCGACAAGGCCATCGATCAGGCCGGCTACGGCAACCGCTACACCGCGCTCTACCCGATCAAGGTCAACCAGCAAGAAGCCGTGGTCAAGAGCATCATCGCCACCTCCGATGTGTCCATCGGCCTTGAGGCCGGCTCCAAGCCGGAGCTGATGGCGGTGCTCGCCTTGTCGCCGCGCGGCGGCACGATCGTCTGCAACGGCTACAAGGACCGCGATTTCATCCGCCTCGCCCTGATCGCCCAGCGTCTTGGCCACAATGTCTTCATTGTGATCGAGAAAGAGTCCGAGGTGGACTTGGTGATCCAGGAGTCCAAGAAGCTCGGCGTCGAGCCGAAAGTGGGCATGCGCGTGCGCCTGTCGTCGCTGGCATCGTCCAAATGGGCCGATACCGGCGGGGAGAAGGGCAAGTTCGGCCTGTCGGCCGCGCAGCTGATTTCGGCCACCGACAAGCTCGCCGCCGCCGGACTCGCGCAGTGTGTGCGTCTGCTGCATTTCCACATGGGTTCGCAGATCGCCAATCTGAGCGACTACCGCGCGGGTTTCCGCGAGGCGATCCGCTACTTCGGCGAATTGCGCAAGCTTGGCATGCCGCTGGATCATATCGATGTCGGGGGCGGTCTGGGCGTCGATTATGACGGCACGCATTCGCGCAATTCCTCGTCGATCAACTACGACATGGACGAATACGCGCAGACCATCGTGACGATGCTGAGCGAATTCTGCGATCAGAACGGCATTCCGCATCCTCGCATCATGTCGGAGTCCGGGCGCGCGATGACGGCCCACCACGCCGTCCTGATCATGAACGTCACCGATGTCGAGCGTCTGCCCGATACCATGCCGCGCATCGATGACGCGGCCGGCCTGTCGCGCCCGGTGCGCAAGCTGATCGATCTGGCGTCGCACGATAATGAAGAGACCTTCACGGAGACGTATTACCGCGCCACGCAGCTGGTGTCGGATGTTTCCGAACTCTATGCGGAAGGCCGTGTCTCGCTGAAGGAAAAGGCGCTGGCCGAACAGGTGCACGCCGCCCTGTGCCGTCGTCTGCACCGCTGCCTGCAAGCGTCGCAGCGCTCGCAGCGCCAGATGTTCGACGAGCTGACCGACAAGCTCGCCGACAAGTACTTCTGCAATTTCTCGGTGTTCCAGAGCCTGCCGGACACCTGGGCCATCGATCAGGTGCTGCCGATCATGCCGCTGCACCGTCTGCGCGAACAGCCGACGCGCCGCGCCGTGCTGCAGGATCTGACCTGCGATTCGGACGGCAAGGTCAAGCACTATGTGGACCAGCAGAGCATCGAGTCGAGCCTGCCGGTGCATGAAATCTCCGAGGGCGAACAATACCTGATCGCGGTATTCCTCGTCGGGGCCTACCAGGAAATCCTGGGCGACATGCACAACCTGTTCGGCGACACCGACTCGGTGAACGTGTATGTCCGCGAGGGTGGCCGTCTGGAGTTCGCCGGCATCGAAGAGCACGACACCATCGAAGACATGCTGCGCTACGTGCACCTGTCGCCGGAAGAGCTGGTGTCGCGCTATGAGGAAAAGACCCGGGAAGCCGGTCTCGCCGACGAGGAGCGCGAAAGCTTCCTTGCCGAATTCACCCGTGGTTTGAAGCAATCGTCCTACCTTGCCGTGTGATCGTCGGGGCAAGGAACGGGGCCGGCATATGCCGGCCCTTTTTTCTGTTGCTCACGCCGCGCGGCATTCCGCGCTCCAGCCTGCCACGCGTTCAAGTTCCGCCTCCAGCCCGGCCAGCGTTTCCGCGACATCGGCGTTTCCCGCCTTGCCGTGCTTTTCCAGGGTTTCGGCGATCAGCCCGATCGCCATGGCGCCGACCATCCGGCTCGCGCCCTTGATACGGTGGGCGAACCAGGCGATGCGCTCGGGCTGGGCATCGGCCACGGCCTGCCGAAGTTCGGTCATGTCCTCTTCGTTGCTCGACAGAAAATCGTCGATGATCTCGCACTCGATGGACAGATCCCCGTTGCTGTACACCGCCAGCACACTGCGGTCGATGATACCTCCCTCGCCGCCGGCCTGTGGCTGCGGCGCCTCCATCTCCTCTGCCGTGGCGTCCTGCGCGATTTCCGGCGCATCGCCCAGCCACTTGTCGACCATGGCGCGCAGCGCTTCAAGCCCCAGCGGCTTGGTCAGAATATCGTTCATGCCCGCCGCGAAGGAACGCTCGGCTTCCTCGCGCGCCGCATTGGCGGTGCAGGCGACGATCGGCACTTCGCGCGCCGCGCGGTTTTCCTGCTCGTCGCGGCGGATGGCCTCCGCCAACTGATAGCCGTCCATATAGGGCATGTGGCAGTCGGTCAGCACCATCGAATAGTTGCCTTCCTTCCACCGCTCCAGCGCTTCCTGACCGTCTTCGGCGACCACGAAGGGCAGTCCGAGCAGACCCAGCTGCTTCATGGTCAGCTTGCGGTTGGTGGCATTGTCCTCGACGAACAGAATGGGCGCGATAGCGCGCTGCGCCAGTGCGTGCGAGGGCAGACTCGATGCCGTGCCGGTATCTTTGCGCGGTAATAGCGCCGGGTCGGCTTTTTCGACGGTCAGTTCCAGAATCGCCGTCGTGCCGTGCCCGGGTTCGCTCTCCAGATGGATCGATCCTCCCATCATTTCCGCCAGCCGTTTGCAGATGGCGAGTCCCAGCCCCGTCCCTCCGAAGCGGCGCGTGGTGTCCGACTCGGCCTGGGTGAACGGCTGCATCAGGTGCGCCATGTTTTCCCGCGAGATGCCGATGCCGGTGTCCGATATGGCAAAGCGCAGGCTCTGCCGGCGCGTATCCTGATCCTGCACGGAGATGGACAGCTCCACGGACCCGGCCTGGGTGAATTTGATCGCATTGCTCAGGAAGTTGTGGAGGATCTGGCGGATCCGCAAGGGATCGATCCAGACCGCTTCGGCGACGCCCGGATCGACCCAGCTGTTGAACCACAGGTTTTTGCGCGAGGCGACTTCACGGTACAGATCGTGGACGCTCGTGCCGATCTCCCTGAGCGATGCCGCTTCCATGTTCAGGTCGAGTTTGCCCGCCTCGATCTTGGAGAAGTCCAGAATATCGTCGATCAGACGCAAGAGGGAACGCGCCGATTCCTGGATGGTCGAGACCGTGTCTTTTTGCTCGCCGTCCAGCGGGCTGAGCGTCAAGAGCTCCAGCATGCCCAGCACGCCGTTCATCGGCGTGCGGATTTCGTGGCTCATCGCCGCGAGAAAGGCGCTCTTGGCGCGGTTGGCGCTGTCGGCAAGATTGCGGGCGTTTTCCAGTTGCTGCTCGCGGTCCTTGAAGTCGGTAATGTCGGTGAACACGCCGACATAACCCAGACCGATGATCAGCCGGTCGGTGGCCTGATACCAGCGCCCGGCGACCTGCAACTGAAAAACACTTTCGAAGGAGTGGTGACGCCGGACACGCTCCCGGATCCATTCCTCGGTGTCGAATCCTTCGCTGAATTCGCCGTTTCTGACCGCCATCGCCACAATATCGGCGAAATTGCAGCCGATGAGTTCGGCGGCCTTGATGCCGGGCTGCACCACGTCCGCGTAGCGCTGGTTGCACAGCACCAGCTTGTCGTTCATGTCGTAAAAGACAAAACCTTCGGAAATCGATTCGATGGCGGTGATCATCTGGTAGCGCGCTTCCGCGGCTTCATCGCGCGCTTCGCGCAGCGCGATTTCGTCATGCTTGCGCGCCGTGGTGTCGATGCAGGCGACGATGGCGCCGCTTTGCCCCCCGTCGTCCTGCAGGCTGCGCAATTCGAACATGACCCAGATGCGTCGTCCATCCTCGGTCAGGCACTGCACTTCGCAGCTGCCCGGTTCGCCATTGGCCGCTTCCGCCTCGAGCAATCCGGCCAATTGGGCGCACCCTTCCTCGTCACTGATCAGCTCGAACAGATGCCGGCCAGGCAGGCCCGGCTCGCTGACGGCGAAGATGCGTTCCGCCGCGAGGTTCGAGCGGGTAATGGCGAATTGGTCGGTGATTTGTAGCAGTCCGACCGGCGATGCGCTGAAAATCAACTGTTGTTCGTGCACCGCCTGGCGCATTTGCAGATCGCTTTCCTGGCGCAGTTCTTCTCCCTCCAGGAATGTCATGATGCCACCATAAGCGGCCGACCAGGGTTCGAGCACCGACGACAGATGTTCCAGCGCGGGGTTTTTCAGGCATGCCAGCGCGATGATGGAGGCACCGAGCCGGATCGGCACCGCCACCCATTCGTCGTTCAGGTGGAAGCGTTTTTCCTTGGGGGAAAGGCCGGGCAGGCGCTCGGCGATCATGGTCTGCAAGGAATCCACCGGGATGTCGGCGCTGTCGCCCTGAAGACACAGAATGGACAGGCGGTCCGTTGCTTCGTCCATCTGGAACAGTACGCCATTCTGGCTGTACAGATAGTCGACCAGCACGGTGAACAGGGCGAAGAGCGTCGAGACCGGTTCGATGCGCAAAAAGATCGATTCTTCGACATTCGCTATCGCCGCCATCAGGTTGAGACTGCGCTCGTTGGCCTGCTCGGCAAGGCGCCGCTGGTGATCGTCCCGGATCGTCACCAGCGCGGTATTGGGCAGATTGCGAAGATTCAGCGGCGCGATCGACGCCCGCATGTAAAAGCGGGGCCGATGCTCGGGAATGACTTCGCCTTTCATGTCGACCATTTCGCTGAACGGGTAGGTGTGCCAGTCCGGATTGCCGTCGTGCGATGGGTCGAGGCTGATCAGGGTATCGACATGCCGGTCCAGCAGCTGCTCGTGCGGAATATTGAACAGCCGCTGGGCTCCCTGATTGGCCATGATGATGCGCGACTGCCCGTCGATGATCAGGATGGCCTCAGACGCCGCGTCCTGGATGGCCTCGAGGGCGCGCAGCGGTTTGAGTACCCGGTTTTTGATAAGCCATAGCAGCGACAGGCTCAAGGCCAGCGAGAGAGCGCCAAGACCGATGTCCTTGACGAGTTGCCGGAGTACGTCATCCCGGTGCGCGCCGATCGCCGCTTCGGCCCGGTCCGCCACTTTCATCGCCGTGTCGCTGATCAGCGCAAGATCCGTCTCCAGTTCCTGGCGGGCCGCATCGCCCGACAGGGTTAATGGCCGGATTTGCTTGAGCTCGCCAAGCTGGGTTTGCGACAGGGACTCCACACGGTCGAGCATGCGGGTCATGTCCTGCAGCGCCGGTGTCAATTCCGGCGCATGAAGCTGCCGTGCCTCGCTATTGAGCTTCTCCATGTAGGCATTGCCTTGCTCGCGGCTGCGCATGATATCCATTTCCGCGGAGCTGTTGAGCGGTCTTTCCAGTTCGGCGCGCGAGACAAGGCCGGCGGCCTGATTGGAGATGGAGCGGCGCACCAGCCACAGATCCACTTTGACATTGGTCAGTTGGTTGATCGTCGGCTCGTCGGTGATTTGCAGTTTGCGCGACATATCGATCACGTAATCGCTGATGCTGTCCAGCTCCCGGGCCTGGGCGAGGGTGGTGGCATACGCGAGGGACTGATCCGGCGCGTGCGGACGGTGGGCAAGATACAGATCGACTTCCCGGCGCATGCGCAGCAACTGCTCATGGGCGTCGGCGATGCGCGCTTGCATGGCGGGGTTGGAAATGCGGGTCAGCTCCCTGCCGCCAGCCTGTGCCCGGGCCAGCGATTGCTCCGTTTGCTCGCGCCAGCTCTTCAGGCGGCGGATTTCCAGCGGGTCGGGCTCCGATGTCCGGGAGAGCAGTGTCAGAGTCAGCGCCCTTTCCTTGTCCAGATTGTCGGCGGCGTTCAGATAGTCGCGCACCACCTCGTTGAGCGTCATCAGATCGCTGGATTGCCGGTAGTGCGTCCAGGAGGAGAGGGTCAGTCTTCCGAATGCCGCCAACTGTAGAATCAGCAAGGTGATGACCAGAACGACCACGGTGCGCCGCATGGTGGTGGCGCGTGAGTGCTGGCCGAGCGATTTCATGGCTGTCTCCGTCCGTCACTGGTTGACCAGTGGATCCGCCGGGGCGTCCGCCGCCGCATCCGCTTCGGCCGGGGGCGGCTCGACATGGACTTTGTGCACCCCATAACGATCCTGGAATTCCCGCAATGCATGAATTTGCGGTTGGGTAAGACGCGCGCCCTTGGGCAGAATGAGGATTCCCGTGCCGCTCATCAGGGGCCGGGCGAGGATGGCGCCGGGTCGCACCTGGGCCAGCGAGCGCTCTTCACCCGCGTCTTCGAGGGCAATTTGTTCCGATGCGATGTTGACATAGGCCATCGGAAATTCGACCTTGTCGTAAGGTGTGCCTGTTGCAATATGGTAAAAGGCGAAGAGATCCATTTCGGGCCGCGGTCTGCCCATCGCTCCATCAATGGTTTTTTCGATATTGGCCGGCGTGGGGGGTTTGACGATGAAACCGTCGGCAAAAAATTTCGCGGCGGTGACAATGGTTTGTTTTTCCGGATGACCGGAAAGGAAAACGAAGGGAAGCGTGCCCGGATTACTGGTACGTCCGCAGCGCACTTCCTTGAGCAGATCGACCCCGCTCATGCGGCTCATCTGCACATCGCACAGCACCAGATCGACTTGGCGGATATCCAGCACGCGCAACGCGGTCTGCCCGTCGGCGGCCTGGGAAATGTTGTCCCCGCGGAATCCCATGGCTTTGAGGGCCTGGCTGACCAGCGTCCTGACCAGTTGCTGGTCGTCGACGATCAAAATACGGATGGTCGAGAAGTCAACACTCATCTCCGACTCCCTGTGGTGGGGCTTAATTAATGAATAGCGTGTTGTGACACGCCTGACAATCGGTGTCGTCATATGTTGAACGATTTTCAGGAAAAAGCCATGAGGCAAGTCATTTGTCGGAAGATGTTTAAATCCATGCCTCGCCGGGCCTGGTTTCCACTGTTTTTCCTGATAAACGCACGAGTAGGGGTGTGAGGAGGCGTCGTCTTCGACGGACGGCGCTACCGCGTCAGGGCGTGAAACTCGCGCGGTATTGGCTTACCCAATCCGCGGGAGTAGTTCATAATGTCGGTATCAGATCAATGTTGGCGGCTCTCCCCTGGTGGCACGGCCGCCTTTCTCGTTTCAGGAACAGGTATGGAAGCAGTACGCTTGTCCAAGCGTCTGGCCGAGCTGGGCATTTGCTCGCGGCGCGAAGCGGACAGCTATATTGAAAAAGGTTGGGTCAAGGTCGACGGAGAAGTCGCCGTGCTGGGGCAGAAAGTCACGCCCGAACAGCGCATCGAACTGGATCGCCAGGCCCGCGAGGCCCAATCGTCGCGCGTGACCATTTTGCTCAACAAACCGGTGGGGTATGTGTCCGGGCAGCCGGAGAAAGGCTACCCGCCCGCCGTCGCGCTGATCACCGGCAGCAGCCGCTGGATCGAGGATCGCGCATCGCAGAAATTCTCCCCGGCCCATCTGAAGGGGTTGGCTCCGGCCGGCCGTCTGGACATCGATTCGGTGGGCTTGCTGGTGCTGACCCAGGATGGCGTGGTGGCCAAACGCCTGATCGGAGAAAACTCCCAGGTGGAAAAGGAGTATCTGGTGCGGGTTTCCGGGCAGATGATTCCGGACGGACTGGCTCTGCTCAATCACGGACTGTCGCTGGACGGCGAGGCTCTGCGTCCTGCCAAGGTGGTATGGCAGAACGACGATCAGCTGCGCTTCATCCTGCGCCAGGGTAAAAAACGCCAGATCCGGCGCATGTGCGAACAGGTCGGACTGACGGTGACGGGACTCAAGCGCGTGCGCATCGGCAAGGTGATGCTCGGCAATCTGCCGCCGGGGCAGTGGCGTTATCTGCGCGATGACGAAGTCTTCTGACCGGCGGACCACAGGGGAGCGCTGACATGTTCGGATGGCTCGCGCACTGGTTGTACGGGACGGGAAAGCGGCCCGATCCGGCCGTGCTCGACAAGATCGTGGATCGCACCGATCCGCGGTTGCGCCTTTTATCCGGGTATGAACGCGCGTTGGGCAAGGGCGCTGGAACCAGCCTTGCGTTCTGCGCGGCGCTGGGAGGGCGGCTTGGCGAACCGCTTCCCCTGTCCTTGCGCAGTTTCACCACGGACCGTCGCCTCGGGTTGTTTTTTTCTTCGCCGGCGAGTCTTCTGTCGGCGCTCGAACACTCCGGGTCGCTCTCGGATTTTTTCTCGTCGCCAAGCCTGGGCGACGAGGCTCACGCCTTGTTGTTGATGCAGCGCACCGAAAAGCAGCGCTTCGGCCGCGAAGAGCGCAACGGCGAGGTGGTCAACGATGTGGCGCAGACGGTGGTCAGCTTCGACCGGCACCGGATCGTGCTGGCCAGTCCGTCGCGCGACGCCTTGCTCGCGGCCTTGCCCGGACGCGGCCTGGAAGTGCTGCTGGCCGTGGCGAGCCGCCATCTGGCCAACGAAGGCCGGGTGAAGACCGAGCTGGAAAGCGAGCTCATGCATATCGACATGAAGCTGGCGACGCTTGCCCATCCTGCCAACAGTATCACTCAGGGGTTGCCTTCCGGCTGCCGCCCCTTGCCCGACAGCCGGCACGCCCTGGAAGTCTTGCGCCGCGATACACAAAAGCGGCTTACCCTGATCAAGCGCATGACCGAACTGCCGGGAGTGCTCCAGACCGTGCGTCATATTCTCGAGCATCCCGACGATTATTTCCGGCTGCGCCCGGCGCGGCTCGCGCTCGACCGCATGGGAGTGCTCCAGCCGGACGGGGCGGAAGGGAGCGACATCACCCGCATCGATCTTGAAGAAGTCATGCTGGGCCATGGCGAGCCGTTTTGCCGGGCCGTGGTGCCGGTCACGATTACGCGCTCCGCCTTGCTCGAACTGCGTCAGGGATTCGGCGGCGAGGCGGCGCTGTCATCCTGAACGTAATGGGGCCTAAGATTCCGACTATTCTCCTGTAGCCTTGTTTGCATTCGTGTTCCCCTCGCCCCGGAACGCGTTGCATTTCTGCCAACATGGTACCCGTGATCGATTATCTGACCGGGTGCTGCGGATATGTTGCTTGTTGACCTGACTGAAAACCCCCTTGGCCTTTCCCCTTCGGCGCGCAGTGCCGTCCTGCGAGAGGTTTCCTGCCTGCATGCCTTTCCCGACGGCGCTGCCGACGCGCTGCGGCATCGATTGGCGGCGCATCTGCGTCTGCCTGCCCGGTGCGTGCTGCCCGGAGCCGGTTCGTCGGACGTGCTGGGCATGGCCCTGTCGACGCTCGTGTCCGGTCACTCCCGCCTGATCTGCCCGGCTTTGCTGCCGCCTCATGTCGAGACGCTGGTCAATGCAAGCGGGCTGTCCGTGGAGCGAGTCAGAGAGGCGGATGGCTGGCAGCCGTCGCTGGATAGTCTGGCCCGGGCCGTCTGCGGCCAGGATGATGCGCCGATCGTGTATCTGCCGTATCCCGATAGTCTCGGCGGCGGTTGCCATGATTCTGATGAGCTGGCGGCCTGGCTGCGGGCGCAGGCCGGGCGGGCCGTGACGATCGTGGACGAAAGCTATATCGAGTTTTACGACGGCCATGACGCCCTGTCGATGGTGTCGCTGGTGCGCGAAGGAATGGCCGGCATGCTGGTGTTGCGTTCCTTTTCGCATGCCTACGGGCTTGCCGGAGTCCGGGCCGGCTATGGACTGGGCGACAGCGCTCTGGTGGGGGCCTGCGCCCGCCGGATGCGGCCTTACCCGATCAGCCTGCCCGCCCTGGCGGCTTGTCTGGATGCGCTCGATAACCCGGAGTGGCTGTCGCAAAGCCGGCTGTTTGTCCGTGTCGTGCGGGATTTCCTGGGGGAGCGCCTGAGCGCGATGCAGGCGGAGGTGCGCGATTGCGGGCTCAATTTCCTGTTGCACCGGCTGGAGGTTCCCGAGGAGCGCCTGGCCGGCGCATTGACGGATGCCGGCTGGCCCTCGGTTCGCCGCATAGGGGGAATGGATGGCTGGGCCCGGGTTGGCGCGTCGACGATCGAGACAGCGGGACGCTATCTGGAGGTGCTGGACCGTTGCCGTTCCGCCTTGTCCTAATCCTCTCCCGCATTCCCCCGTTTTTTCCGGCTTTTGCCCCCAAAGGGGCGGCATGACGCGAGTTAACGGCCAGGTGGATCGGTGCGGGGCGGGTTTTCTTTGAGGGGAGCCGTGGCGCAGGTATAGTGATGCCAAATGATCGCCCTGCGCTTGCGACTTCGGAAGGATGCCCGGATGAACCGATTGCGTATCAGTACCGACAATGCCGAACTGGACATCGCTTTGATCCACCGTTTTTTGGCGGAGGAATCGACCTGGTCGAGGAATATCGGGCGCGACAGAGTGGAGCGGGCCATCGCCCATTCGCTTTGTTTTGGCGCCTACCTGGATGGCGGGCAGGTGGGGTTTGCCCGCGTGATCTCGGATCGCGCGACCTTCGCGAACCTGGTCGATGTGTTTGTGCTACCCCAATGGCGCGGCCGCGGCATCAGCCGCGCGCTCATGGGCGCGGTGCTGGCGCATCCCGATTTGCAGGGCTTGCGCCGTTTCACTCTGGCCACCTCGACGTCGCGGGGGTTGTACGAGAAGTTCGGCTTCACGTCCCCGGCGCGTCCGGACACCCTGATGGAGCGGTATTTCCCCGATATCTACGCGCCTTCCTGCCAGGGCTGACCGCGCGGTTCGCCGTGGCGGGACAAAGAAAAACCCCCGCCGGGGCGGGGGTCGGTATCACGCTCAGTCGCGCGGTGCGCGGGAGCTGGTGTTGGCGCTGCGCGGCGCGCGCTTGGCGTAGCCGCTGCCGGGCTTGCGGTCGGAGCCGTAGCCCTGGCCTTGTCCGTGACGGCGCTGGCCGCTGTGTCCGCCGGGCTTGCCGTTGTGACGGCGCTGGCCACCCTTGGGCGGACGGCGCGTCGGCTCCATGCCGTCGATCACGCCTTCGGTGATCTGGCGCTTCAGGTACTGCTCGATGCGGCGTACGCGATGGAACTCGCGGGTCTCGGCCAGGGTGATGGCGATGCCGTCGCGGCCGGCGCGGCCGGTACGGCCGATGCGGTGCACATAGTCCTCGGCCTGCTTGGGCAGGTCGTAGTTGACCACGTGGGTGATGGTCGGCACGTCGATGCCGCGCGCGGCGACGTCGGTGGCGACCAGCACGCGGATGCGTCCGCGGCGCAGGTCGTTCAGTGTGCGGTTACGCCAGCTTTGCGGCATGTCGCCGTGCAGGCAGGCGGCCGAGTAGCCGAGGTCCGACAACTTGTCGGCCAGTTCTTCGGAGCCGATCTTGGTGGCGGTGAAGATCACCGCCTGGTCGAAGCCGGCTTCCTTCAGAATGTGCTCGAGCAGGCGATCCTTGTGACGCTGGTCGTCGGCGTAGAGCAGGTGTTCCTCGATCTTGCCGCCGTCATCAACGCGTGCGATTTCGATGCGCTTCGGATCGCGGGTCAGGGTCTGGGCAAGACGGCCCACATTGCCGTCGAGCGTCGCGGAGAACAGCACGGTCTGGCGTTCGGCCGGAGTGGCGGCAACGATGGTTTCGATATCTTCGATGAATCCCATGTCCAGCATGCGGTCAGCTTCGTCGAGCACCAGCATTTCGAGACGGGAGAAGTCGACGCGGCCCTGACGCATGTGATCCATCAGGCGGCCAGGAGTGGCGACCATCAGATCGACCGGGCGGGACAGCGCGCGGGTCTGGAAGCCGAACGAGGCGCCGCCGACGAGGCAGGCGGTGCGCAGCCAGCGCAGATTCTTGCCGTACTCGAGGGCGTTCTTTTCCACTTGCTGGGCGAGTTCTCGCGTCGGGGTCAGCACCAGAACGCGCGGGCCGATGCCGCTGCCCTGGGAGCGCACGGTCAGCTTTTGCAGGGCGGGCAACAGGAAGGCGGCCGTTTTGCCGCTGCCGGTCTGGGCGGAGACCAGAAGATCGCTGCCAGCCAGCGCCGCAGGGATGCTTTCGCCCTGTACGGGGGTGGGGCTGGTGTAGCCGGTTTCTTCGAGGGCACGGGTAATGGCGGGCGCGAGTCCCAGATCGGAAAACAGCATTAATATCCTTTCGTTCCGGAGGAT
Source organism: Paludibacterium paludis (assembly GCF_018802605.1). Lineage (NCBI taxonomy): Bacteria > Pseudomonadati > Pseudomonadota > Betaproteobacteria > Neisseriales > Chromobacteriaceae > Paludibacterium > Paludibacterium paludis. The sequence continues at coordinate 1,410,967 of NZ_CP069161.1, forward strand.
TCCGGCGTCACATTGGCCTGGTTGTAGGCGGTGGTTTTTGCGATCCCGTCAATGGATCGGCTGACTCATCGGCACCAACCAGGCAAGCGGCGAACAGCGGTCCGTACGAAGGTTTTCCGTGGACGAAGCCTGAAATAAGGTCAGGGACGATGAAACTGGGCTTGTGCCGAGAAGCGGCACGACAGCGGTCAAAAACTTTAGAGGGCGCAATACTACGGTAATTCAAACCGGTTGGCAAGAGAAAACTGCAAACAGGGCGGGTAAGTCCATGATTTGTCGCCGTCTTGTGACAGGTGTTTGGCATGTTTACTTATCATGGATTTTCCGGCGGGGCGCCGGGGCGCCTCAGTGGGAGCGGATGAACTGCTTCACCAGATTGCGCACCACGTCGGTTTCGAACGGCTTGTTGCAGATCGCCGAAACGCCGGCATCCTGAACCGCGGCAAGCTTGTTCGAATCCGCTTCGCTCGACACCATCAGGATCGGTACCGAGCTTTGCATGCTTTGCGAGCGGATGAATTCGGTGAGGGCCCGGCCGTCCATCTGCGGCATGTTGTAATCGGTGACCACCAGGTCGAACAGGGTGTTTTCCAGGTGGGTGATCGCGTCGCGGCCATTGTAGGCCTCGGTGATACGTTCGAAGCCGATGCGCTCGAGCACGGTGCGGATGTGACGCCGCGCGGTGAGGCTGTCGTCGACGATGAGCACGGCCAGTTCCGCGAAGTCGATATCCGTTTCCTGATCGTCCTCGGCGTTGAGGAAATCCAGCGTGTTGCGCAGCGCCTTTTCCATTTGCCGGGTCGAAAAGGGCTTGGGCAGGATCGCCATGGTGCCCGCCTGGCGCACCGGGTCGATATAGTCGGGGTTGGTTTCGCTGGAAACCAGGATGAAGGGCAGCTCGGCCGTGTCGTCGCTGGCGCGCAGCCGCAAGACCAGATCGGTGCCGGTCATGTCGTCGAGGTAAAAGGCGCTGATCACCACATCGGCCGGGCCGCGGGCCAGCGCGTCGAGGAGGTCGGAGCCGGAACTGCACTGGAGTATCTGGTCGATGCCCAGTTCCGCAAGGGATTGGCGGATGATGTTCGCCTGCACGCCGGACGGTTCGACCAGCGCGACGATCAGATGGGGCAGTTCCAGCATGGCATGTCTCGCAAAAAGGGAACGGGGCTACAGTTGGCAGTGTAGCCCAGCTATCCCGGGGAGACTACGGAAATCACGCGTCCTGGTGGTAGCGGGTGACGATTTCCACTTCCTCTTTCGAGCCGAGGAACACGGCGACGCGTTCGTGCAGGGCTTCGGGCTGGATGGCCATGATGCGCTCGCGTCCGTTGGTCGCCATGCCGCCGGCCTGCTCGATGATGAAGGCCATCGGATTGCCTTCGTACATCAGGCGCAGCTTGCCTTTCTTTTCCGGTTCGCGGGCATCGCGCGGGTACATGAAAATGCCGCCCCGCGTGATGATGCGATGCACTTCGGCGACCATGGAGGCAACCCAGCGCATGTTGAAATCGCGTCCCCGCGGGCCGGTGCTGCCGGCGAGCATTTCTTCCACGTAGCGTTTGACCGGGGGTTCCCAGTGGCGCCAGTTGGACATGTTGATGGCGAATTCGCCGGTGCGTTCGGGAACGCGCATGTCGCGGTGGGTGAGGACGAAGCTGCCGGTTTCGCGATCCAGGGTGAAACCGTGCACGCCGGCGCCCCAGGTCAGCACCAGCATGGTCTGCGGACCGTAGACCGTGTAGCCCGCGGCGACCTGGCGGGTGCCGGGCTGCAGGAAGCTCTCTTCGGAGGCGTGCTCGGTGCCTTCCGGGCAGCGCAGCACGGAAAAGATGGTGCCCACGGAAATGTTCACGTCGATGTTCGACGACCCGTCCAGCGGATCGAAAAGCAGAAGGTAGTCACCCTTCGGGTATTCGCCCGGAATGTGATACGGCAGCTCCATTTCTTCGGACGCCATCGCCGCCAGACTGCCGCCCCACTCGTTGGCGTCGAGCAGGTAATCGTTGGCGATCACGTCGAGTTTTTTCTGGGCTTCGCCCTGGATGTTGCCGGTTCCGGCCTCCCCGAGCACGCCGGCCAGCGCGCCCTTGTTCACGGAGTAGCTGATGGCCTTGCAGGCGCGTCCGACGGTTTCGATCAAAAGACGCAGCTGGGGCGGCAGGCTGCCGCCTTTGCGCTGTTCCTCGATGAGGAAGCGGGAAAGGGTGATTCGGCTCATGGGGTCCTCGGGAAGACGGAGAAAGGCCGGCCCGACCGGGCCAGGCCGCAACGGGGCCATTATACCGGAACGGGGTCGGTCCGGATACGGTATGCCTTGCGCCCGTCAAACTACGGGTCTGGCGGGTGTTGACGTTGGCGTAAACTGTCATGCTGCGATGCGGTCAAAATTCTTCCCATCGCATTCGCATCGAAGTAGAATGGGAGAGGCAGAGAGACCGAAATTTCCTGATCTTGCGCCTTCCCGCCCTCTCGGGAAGCGTGGCCAGAACGAACTACCAACGTCCAAGATACAGAGAGGATGAAGCCGTGCTAGAAGCCTATCGTCAGCATGTCGCCGAGCGCGCAGCGCTCGGTGTCCCCCCCCTTCCGCTGAATGCCAAACAAACCGAAGACCTTGTCGAACTCCTGAAGAACCCGCCAAAGGGCGAAGAAGCGTTCCTGGTCGACCTGATCACCCATCGCGTGCCGCCCGGAGTGGACGATGCGGCCAAGGTCAAGGCCTCCTTCCTTGCCGCCGTGGCCGAAGGGCAGGTCGCTTCGCCGCTGGTGTCCCGCGAGAAGGCCACCGAATTGCTCGGCACCATGCTTGGCGGTTACAACATCAAGCCGTTGATCGACCTGCTCGACGACGCCGCTGTGGCGCCCATCGCCGCGGCCGGCCTGAAAAAAACCCTGCTGATGTTCGATGCCTTCCATGACGTGAAGGAAAAGATGGACAAGGGCAACGCGGTCGCGCGCGAAGTGGTCGAATCCTGGGCCAATGCCGAATGGTTCACCTCGCGCCCGGCCGTCGCCGACAAGATCACCGTCACCGTCTTCAAGGTGTCCGGCGAAACCAACACCGACGATCTGTCGCCCGCGCCCGACGCCTGGTCGCGCCCCGACATTCCGCTGCACGCGCTGGCCATGCTGAAGAACCCGCGCGAGGGCATCGTGCCGGACAATGCCGGTTCCGTCGGCCCGATCCGCCTGATCGAGGAATTGAAGGCCCGCGGCCATCTTGTCGCCTATGTTGGCGACGTGGTCGGCACGGGCTCCTCCCGCAAGTCCGCCACCAACTCGGTGATCTGGCACACCGGCGAGGACATTCCCTACGTACCGAACAAGCGCTTTGGCGGTGTGTGCCTTGGCGGCAAGATCGCGCCGATTTTCTTCAATACCCAGGAAGACTCGGGCGCGCTGCCGATCGAAGTCGACGTGAGCGCCCTGAACATGGGCGATGTGGTCGACATCTATCCGTATGAAGGCAAGATCGTCAAGAACGGCGAAACCGTTTCGACCTTCAAGCTCAAGTCCGATGTGCTGTTCGATGAAGTCCGCGCCGGCGGCCGCATCAACCTGATCATCGGCCGCGGCCTGACCGGCAAGGCCCGCGAAGCGCTGGGCCTTCCCGCGTCCACCGAGTTCCGCCTGCCCAAGTCCCCGGCCGATTCCGGCAAGGGCTTCACGCTCGCCCAGAAGATGGTCGGCCGCGCCTGTGGCCTGCCCGAAGGCCGCGGTGTGCGTCCGGGAACCTACTGCGAACCGAAAATGACCACGGTGGGGTCCCAGGACACGACCGGCCCGATGACCCGCGACGAACTGAAGGATCTGGCATGCCTCGGCTTCTCCGCCGATCTGGTGATGCAGTCCTTCTGTCACACGGCCGCGTATCCCAAGCCGGTCGACGTGAAAATGCACAAGGAACTGCCGGCCTTCATCGCGACCCGTGGCGGCGTTTCGCTGCGCCCAGGCGATGGCGTGATCCACAGCTGGCTGAACCGTCTCTTGCTGCCCGACACCGTGGGCACCGGCGGCGATTCCCACACCCGCTTCCCGATCGGCATTTCCTTCCCGGCCGGTTCCGGCCTCGTGGCTTTCGCTGCCGCGACCGGTGTGATGCCCCTTGACATGCCAGAGTCCGTGCTGGTGCGCTTCAAGGGCGAACTGCAGCCGGGCGTGACGTTGCGCGATCTGGTCAACGCCATCCCGCTTTACGCCATCAAGCAGGGGCTGCTGACCGTGGCCAAGGCCGGCAAGAAGAACATCTTCTCCGGCCGCATCCTCGAAATCGAAGGTCTGCCGGACCTGAAAGTCGAGCAGGCCTTCGAACTGACCGACGCGTCCGCCGAGCGTTCCGCCGCCGGCTGCGCGGTGCACCTGAACAAGGCGCCGATCGTCGAGTACATGCGCTCCAATATCACCTTGATGAAAGTGATGATCGCCGACGGTTACCAGGATGCCCGCACCCTGGAACGCCGCATCAAGGCGATGGAGGAGTGGATCGCGAACGGTGAGCTCCTGAAGGCCGATGCCGATGCCGAGTACGCTGCCGTGATTGAAATCGATCTGGCGGACGTCAAGGAGCCGATCGTGGCTTGCCCCAATGACCCGGACGACGTGAAGTTCATGTCCGAAGTGGCCGGCACCAGGATCGACGAAGTGTTCATCGGTTCGTGCATGACGAACATCGGTCATTTCCGCGCGGCGGGCAAGTTGCTGGAAGGCAAGGCCGATATCCCCGTCAAGCTGTGGGTGGCCCCGCCGACCAAGATGGACGCCAAACAACTGACCGAGGAAGGCTACTACGGCATCCTCGGCCGCGCCGGCGCCCGCATGGAAATGCCGGGTTGCTCGCTGTGCATGGGTAACCAGGCGCAGGTGCGTGAAGGCGCGACCGTGATGTCGACCTCGACCCGCAACTTCCCTAACCGTCTGGGCAAGAACACTTTCGTGTACCTCGGTTCGGCGGAGCTGGCCGCGATCTGCTCGAAGCTCGGCAAGATCCCGACTGTCGAGGAGTATCGCGCCAATATCGGCATCATCAACGAGAAGGCCGGCGAAGTTTACCGCTACATGAACTTCGACCAGATCGAGGACTACGCGAAGGAAGCCGGCGCGGTCAAGGCGTGATGACGGAGTCCTCTGTCGGCTGAGGCGCCGGGGGCGCGGAAACCCCGATTCCCGAAGCGCGAGAGCGGCCAATGAAACACCCCGAAAAACGGACGCCTGTCCGGACTTCGGGGTGTTTTGTTTGTGCGGCCACCCGCTCGACGGGCGCCGAGCGGCAGGCCTCACTCGTCAGGCATAACGGGCATTGAGCGCGTACAGGATGGCGCAGGTTTCGGCGTCCATTGTCCCGTCGTAACCGGAGGGGCGGAAATGCATTTGAAAGGCCCTGACCAGTTTGCGGTAGTCGCCATCGTTCGCCGGCGAGAGGTAGCCGTAGCGCTTGAATGCGTTGACGATCTCGCTGCGGTCGGGAAGTGTCGTTGCGAAACGCGCGCGGAAGTCTTCCTTGACGCTTGAGTCATACCACGCGCCGATGCCGGACTGATGGAGTGCCTGCCAGGGGAATTTCGGACCTGGGTCGCTTTTCCGGGTGTAGGCGATATCGGCATGGCCCACGATGTTTTTCGGCGAGATGTCCGGGTAGCGCATCAGGATATTGCCGAGCAGATCCTTGAGCAGCGCGATTTGCTCGTCCTCATAGTCCGGAAACGTGATGGAGCCCCTCTCGTCGCGCGCCAGATTGACGATTTCGATGCCAATGGAGGTGTCGTTGAGATTGTCCCGGCCGGCCCAGTGGCTGACTCCCGCGTGCCAGGCGCGATCCGCTTCGTCGACAAGATTGAAGATTTGCGCAGTGGTGAAGCCCGCATCCCGGTATGTGGTATCGGACAGGGCGGGAATGAGGTAATGGGCGCCGACTTGCTGCCGGGTCAGTGTGACGGTCGATGCGGCAAAATCCATCGCCGTATAGTGCAGCACCAAAAAGCGCACGCGTTTACCGTAACCGGTAGTTGTGCGATAAGCCGTGTAATTGATTTTGCTTGAGGACATTGCATGCCTCCTGAGCTGGTTTCGGTGAAGATCCCCGGCAGTGGTTAACCGCGTCCGGGTGCTGCATGGACGGAAGATGGCCCTGACCGGTTCTGCGGCATTGCGGTTACCGACGAAAAACAGGCGCTTCCGCCATCGCCGGCAGTTTTATCGGTGCGCCAGACACGGCGAAGCGGTGCGGGGGAGGGGAAAGATTCTTCTTTCGCTAAAACGGCCGGACAAGCGGCGATGCGATCGTGGGGTAAAACGGGTTACAATGCCAAGTCGAGCTAAACCCGTCGCCGCAGTCACGGCGCGGATGTTTTTCCTCATGCTTTTCTGGGTGGCGTTATTTTGATTGTCCTGGTTGTCATGTTTCTGCTGCTGGTTGCGGCAGGCGGTGTTGTCTGGGCCGCGCGCAACGGCCGATTGCCCGATCCTCTGGCCGAGAAGGTGAATCGTTGGCTGACCCTGTCCTGGTGGTTCGAACCGGTTCGCAAGGAGCAATGGGAGGGACCCATGCTCAACGATACGTTGAACCTTGGCCCTGAACCCGGGGCGGCGTTCGAGCCGTCTTCCCCTTTGGCCCAGGTGGCCGGTCCGGACGCGTCTTCGGACGAAATCTCCATGGAACGTCCGGCCGCCGGAAATGACGGCGTGCCGGTGATCGATCTTGCCGATGTCGCCAAGGCCTTGACCGAGCGTCAGCGCAGGATGGCATCCGCCGAGCTTGCCGATGGCGGTGAACTGCCGGTGATCGGCAGGGATGACCTGGGGCAGCCGCCGCCGCTGCGCCAGCCGCGGCGCAAGGCGCCGAGCCTTGGTCCGGAGCGTGTGCTGCCGGTGATTGGCAAGGACGACCTCGGCCAGTTGCCTGTGCGGGAGGGGGAGCGCCATCGTCCACCCAGCGCGCCGCGCGAATTGCCCCTGATCGATCATGAGGAGCTGGAGCGTAATCTCAAGGCTCGCGGACGCGTCCTGCCGTCTTCGCCGGCGCCGCAGGCGCATGACGACCCGGAATTGCCGATGATCGATCCGGATGAGGTTCGTGCCAATTTGCGCATGATTCATGGCGACCGCCTGCAAAAGCGCGACCCCTTGCCCGCGCGAAGCGCGCCGGTCCCCGAGCCTGCCGCTGCGCCGCTGCGCCGCATGACCAACCCCGTGCGCAGCGTACCCTCGGGGTCTTCGCACCCCGCGCAGATTTCGCCCGACGATATCGATGAAACGCCGGAAAGCGACTGGAGCCTCACGCGCGATTATCTGGCCGCGATGCATCGCAGGACGGCGGAGACCACGCCGGCGCAGGCGCGTCCTTCCACGCCGCCGGCCACGGTGACGCCGGTCTCCGTCCCGGTTCCGGTGATTCATCCCGAACCCCCCGCCGCCGTCGGTGGCGCAATGGCGCCCGCTGCGCACGAATCGGCCGAGCCGTTCGCGCCGTCCGTTCGGTCCGGACTTCAGGACGGCGTGCCCGTCATTCATGCCGTGCCGGATACCAGCGAGCGCGAGCCGCGGCCGCCGGCTCGCGAAACCGCAATGAACCGGCCCGTGCCGGCCGGCCCCGGGACAATGCCCGTGGCGGCGTCGGAGGCATCCGGTTGCCCGCCAACCAATCCCGGGCCCGAGCCGGTTGTCGTCTCCATGGTCGAGTCCGGAACACCCGCCTTGCACTGGCGGGAGGATGCTCCGGATGCCGGCGGCGCGCAGGCCCGGGCCGGCGAGCCTCAAAACCTTGCGGCCATGGCATCCGGCGGGACGGAGGGTGTCGCCGCGCCGGCCAGGCCGCCGGTGGTTTACGGCGAGGCGTGCCTGCCTTCGCTCGAACTGCTGCGGCCCGCCGAATCCGAAGCCGAAACGGTCAGCGAGGAAATGCTTCTCGAGCGCGGCATCCTGATCGAGGAAAAGCTGTCCGAGTTCAAGGTCAAGGTCAGTGTGGTCGATGCCTGCGCCGGACCTGTGATCACCCGTTTCGAAGTCGAGCCGGCCGTCGGCGTGCGCGGCAGCCAGGTCGTCAACCTTGTCAAGGATCTGTCGCGGGCGCTGGGGCTCGCCTCCATCCGCGTGGTGGAGACCATCCCCGGCAAAACCTGCATGGGCCTGGAATTGCCCAATCCGCGCCGGCAAATGATCCGTTTGTCGGAAATCCTGTCATCGGACGCTTTCCTGTCGCATCCATCGCATCTGGCGATGGCGTTGGGCAAAGACATCACCGGCCAGCCGGTGGTCATGGATCTGGCGCGCGCGCCGCATCTGTTGGTCGCCGGCACCACCGGTTCGGGCAAGTCGGTGGGGGTCAATGCCATGATCCTCTCCATTCTGTACAAGGCGACGCCGGAAGACGCGCGCTTCATCATGATCGACCCGAAAATGCTCGAGCTGTCGGTCTACAACGATATTCCGCATCTGCTGGCGCCGGTGGTCACCGACATGAAGCTGGCGGCCAATGCCCTTAACTGGTGTGTCGGCGAAATGGAGCGCCGCTACCGGCTGATGAGCGCGCTCGGGGTGCGCAATCTGGCCGGTTACAACGAAAAGATCCGCGAAGCGGAGGCGTCGGGCGCGCGTCTGACCAATCCGTTCAGCCTGACGCCCGAGACGCCGGAGCCGCTCGCCACCTTGCCGTTCATTGTGGTGGTGGTCGACGAGTTCGCCGATCTGATGATGGTTTCCGGCAAAAAAATCGAAGAGTTGATCGCGCGGCTCGCGCAAAAGGCGCGCGCGGCCGGCATACACCTGATCCTGGCCACGCAGCGGCCGTCGGTGGATGTCATCACCGGCCTGATCAAGGCCAATATTCCGACGCGTATCGCGTTTCAGGTGTCGTCCAAGGTGGACAGCCGCACCATTCTCGACCAGATGGGCGCCGAGACCCTGCTCGGTCAGGGCGACATGTTGTACCTGCCGCCGGGCACCGGCTATCCGCAGCGGGTGCATGGCGCGTTTGTGGCCGACGAAGAGGTGCACGGCGTTGTCGAGTATCTCAAGGCGTTCGGCGAACCCGACTACGTGGAGGGACTGCTCACCGGCGAGGCCGAGGCCGACGAGGAGGGCGCCCAGGCGGCGAAAGCCGCCCAGGGGCCGGAAAGCGATCCCTTGTACGATGAGGCGGTGGAAATCGTCATGCGTACCCGCAAGGCATCGATTTCGTCGGTGCAGCGCCACCTTCGCATCGGTTATAACCGCGCGGCCCGGTTGATCGAGGAAATGGAAGCCGCCGGGCTGGTCAGCGCGATGGAAAGCAACGGTAACCGCACCGTGCTCGTTCCGGGGCGGGATTTTTCCTGAGGAGACGCGCTCATGAGCGCCATGCTGGACAATCTGCTCAAACTGATCGACGGACCCCGTGACGGATCCCTGTTGCGTTATGGCATTGCCAACGAGCTTGTGAGGCTTGAGCGGTTCGCCGAGGCGGTCCCTCATCTGGAACACGCCATCGCGAGCCAGCCCGATTACTCGGCCGCCTACAAGCTGCTGGGCAAGGCGAGGCTGTCGGCGGGCGACGAAGAGGGCGCCCGCGATGCTTGGCGGCGCGGCATCGGCGTCGCCATGGACAAGGGCGACGTGCAGGCCGCGCGGGAAATGACGGTGTTCGCCCGCCGCCTGGACAAGCGCCGCGATACCCCGCAGGGTTGAGGGCTAAGCGGGGGCGGCGTCAGCCAAGCCGGCGGGTCTGTCCCGGCCGCAGTACGTAAAACTCGTTCTCGCCGATGCCGGCCGCCGCGCGCGCCCGCGCCAGTTCCCGTGGCGGCTCATCGAGGGATTCATCGGTTAGCTCGAAGGTCCCCCAGTGGATGCCCAGGCTTTCGCGCGAGCGCAGCCGGCGGTGGATGTCCACCGCTTCGAACGGGTTGATATGCTGGTTTTTCATGAACCAGCGTGGCTCGTAGGCGCCGATGCCCAGCGCGCAGAAATCGAAAGGGGCGAAGCGGGCGGCGATGTCGTCTATGTCGCGCGAGTCGCCCAGATCCCCGGAAAAGAACGCTCTCCAATCCCTGTCGCCGATGATCCAGCCGCCCCAGAGCGTGGCGTTGCGGTCGAACGGTGTGCGAGCGCTCCAGTGTTGCACCGGAACAAAGGTCAGTGCCACCTCTCCGATCGCGGCCGACTCCCACCAGTCCAGGGCAATGATGTGATCGGCCGGCAGGAGCGGCAGATTGGCGCGAAACCAGGCATCCATGCCCAGCGGCACGAAAAACCGCGGCGGACCGTCTTTCTGGGCGGCGAGCCGGCGAACGCTGGCGCGGTCGAGGTGGTCGTAGTGATTGTGCGACAACAGCACCGCATTGATGTGCGGCAGCGCATCCAGCGCAACGCCCGGAGGCTGGTGTCGCCTGGGGCCGGCGAACGGCAGTGGTGAACACCGCTCGGAAAACACCGGATCGGTGAGCAGATTGAGCCCGGCGGTCTGCCACAGCAGAGTGACATGGCCGATGAAGGTCACGGCGCGCTCGCCGCGGTTCGCCTGAAGAAAACCGAGATCGGCGGGCAGGCAGGACAGGTCGTCGAGTGGCGGTTTGGGCAGGCCCGCCGCTTTGCGTTCGCGCCGCCAGCGGGCCAGATCGCCCGGTCCGGGTCCTCCGTGAGGGTAGTTGTTGCGAAAGCCGGACGGTGTGTGATGGCCCCGGTCAGGGTTGTAATGGACATTGCGGTGCGGATTGCCTGTCAGCCATTCGGTCAGTGCCGCCAGTCCGTTGCGTAGCGCCATATCGTCTCCTGTTCAACTGACCTGCCACGCTAGCGTATTCATCGGCGCGAGGCAATCGGTTCGCCGCGGCGGGATGCCCGCCGGCTGTTTCGGGGGCGGGAATGCGGTATCCTGCCCGGTACGCTTCACAGGGAAAAAACCATGTTCAGAAAACTGAAGGACAAGGGTACCAGCAAGGCCCTCGCATTGTGGCTGGAGGGCCGGCTGGCGCGCTACGGCGAGCTGGTCGACCTCGATATCGATAGCCGAGAGCGCCGGGCCAGTCTGGTACTGCGCCCTCTGGGCGAAGCGGGCGAGGTGGTGTTCACCGTAACGCGCTACGAAATCAGGCGGGACGACAGCGAGTGCCGGCTGGTCGTTTGCGCCGTGGACAGCACCCGGCCGTGGCTTGCCAATCTGGCCGAGGACTGGCTCGTCGGGCGCGAGTTCGCCATTCCCCCGCTTGCCGCCCTGGCCCTGTGAATCAGTCGATCAGGCGCATCTTGACGTTTTTGCCCTTGATCTTGCCCGCCAGGCGGCCGATGACGCGCGGGGCAACGCGGCGGTCGATCGCGACGTAGCTGGCGAAATCGAAGACATTGATCTTGCCGACTTCTTCGGCTTTGAGTCCGCCGTCGCCGGTGAGGGCGCCGAGAATGTCGCCGGGACGGAGCTTTTCCTTGCGGCCGGCATTGATGTTGAGCGTGATCATCGGCGGCACGAGCCGGGCGTCCGGCGCGGGCGCGAATTCGCTGGTGTCGCGCCAGACGACTTTGTTTTCCTGATAGGACTCAATGAGTTTGACCCATTTCAGATCGGCATCGGCGGCCAGGGTGACAGCCAGTCCTTTCTGTTCGCCGCGTCCGGTTCGGCCGATGCGGTGCACGTGGATTTCCTGATCGCGCGACACGTCGACATTGAGCACCAGATCGAGCTCCTTGATATCCAGACCCCGCGCGGCGACATCGGTCGCCACCAGTACCGAACAGCTGCGATTGGCGAACTGCAGCAGGATTTCGTCACGGTCGCGCTGTTCGAGATCCCCGTAGAGGGCGAGCACCGAAATGCCTCGTTCCCGAAGCGCGTCGGCCAGCTCCCGGCAGTGAATCTTGGTGTTGCAAAATGCCAGCGTCGAAGTCGGGCGCAGGTGGAGCAGCAGATCGGCGACGGTTTCGTTGCGGCGCCCGGCATCGACTTTATAGAACCGTTGTTCGATCTTGTCCGGATTGTGCAGGGACTCGACCCGGATCTCGACCGGCCTGATCAGCAGCGGGGCGGCCAGCCGTTTGATCGAATCCGGGTATGTCGCGGAAAACAGCAGGGTCTGGCGCCGTTTCGGGCAGGCCCGCGCGATGTTTTCGATATCGTCGTAAAACCCCATGTCAACCATGCGGTCGGCTTCGTCCAGCACCAGGATTTTCACGGTGGACAGATCGAGCGTGCCTTTGCCCAGATGGTCGCGGATGCGCCCGGGGGTGCCGACCACGATATGCGCGCCGTGCTCCAGCGAACCGATCTGCGGACCCATCGGCACGCCTCCGCACAGTGTCAGCACCTTGATGTTGTCCATGTAGCGCGCGAGGCGGCGCAGTTCCTTGGCAACCTGATCGGCAAGCTCCCGGGTCGGGCACATCACAAGGCCCTGCACGGCGAACCAGCGCGGGTTGAGGGCATGCAGGACACCCAGGCCGAACGCGGCGGTTTTGCCGCTGCCGGTTTTGGCCTGGGCGATCAGGTCGCGGCCTTCCAGCGCGGCGGGCAGGCTGGCCGCCTGAATCGGCGTCATCTCCAGATAGTCCAGCGAGGCGAGGTTGGCCAGGCAGTCGTCGCTCAGGGGCAGCGAGGCAAAATCTTTCGTGTTCACAATGACTTGGTGTCCATTTCAAAGGGCGCACAGTGTATCACAGGCCGGGCGCGGGGCCTAACGTCCCGACAGGTAATGGCGCAGGGCGTCGATGGCGTGGCGTACACGGGCCGGCAGTTCGCGGGTGCGCGTCACCGCGAAAACGCCGAGCGCCGGCGCCCGCCAGTCGGGCAGCACGGGCAGCAATCGGCCGGATGCCAGCTCCTGCGTGATTTCCTGCGTCGGTTGCAGCGAGACACCCAGGCCGGCGAGCGTGAAGCGCCGTGTGGCGATGATGCTGTTGCTGCGCAGGCGGGCGACCGGACGGCAGGTTTCCGTACGCCCGTCGGCATGTGTCAGTGTCACGGCGCGTTCCTCGCCCAGCGCCAGCCACTGGGCCTTCTCCAGATCGCGCGGGTGGCGGATGGCGGGGTGGGCGGCCAGGCAGGCCGGCGCCGCGCACAGCATCATGCCGGTGTCGGCCAGATGACGCGCGATCAGACCCGGCGTCTGCTCTCCCAGACGAACGGCCAGGTCGATGCGATGCGCCACCAGATCGATCTGTTCGTCATGCAGCAGCAGCTCGAGGCTCAAGCCCGGGTTGGCGGCGAGCAACGGGGCCAGGGCTTCGGGCAGGATCATGCCGCCAAAACCGACCGGCGCGGAAATGCGCAGTTCCCCGACCGGCGCATCGCGCATTTCGTCGAGGCGCTGGCGGACCTCCCGGGCGGCCTCGAGCATCTGACGGCAGCCGCGGTAATACGTCGAACCCGCCGTGGTGAGGGTGAGCTTGCGGGTTGTCCGGTGCAGCAAGGCCACACCACTGTCCGTCTCCAGGCGGCGGATGTGTTGGCTGACGGCCGAAGGCGTGATGCCCAGGCGCTTGGCCGCGCCATTCATCGAGCCTTCCTCGACGACCATGGCGAAAACCGCCATGCGCCGCAATTCTTCGTAGACAGGGATCATTGTTAAGTAAAACTACATTGTTAAAGCCATTTTAGACGGATTATCAAGAAGGACGCCAGTCCGTACACTGTGCTTCATGGATAGCGGCATCGGCCGCTTCGTCACCGACCAGATACAGAAGGAGTCACCATGAATATCGCTTTGATCGGCGCCACCGGCTTTGTCGGCTCGGCCATCCTGGAAGAGTTGCTTTCCCGCGGTCATCGGGTCACCGCCATTGTCACGCGTCCCGAGCGTGTGCCGGTCCGCGACGGTGTCCGCGCCTTGGCGGCCGACGCCACCGATGCCCGCACGCTGGCGGCGGCGCTCGCCGGGCACGATGTCGTTGTCAGCGCGTTCAATCCGGGCTGGGGCAAACCCGATATCCGGACCCTGTTCGTCCAAGGCAGCCGCGCGATTCTCGACGCGGCCCGTATTGCCGGCTTGCGGCTGATCGCGGTCGGCGGCGCCGGCAGCCTGGAGATTGCGCCAGGCGTGCAACTGGTCGACACCCCGGAATTTCCCGCCGAATGGAAGGACGGAGCGTTGGGCGCGCGCGAAGCGCTTGAGCTGTTCCGGGCCGAAACGGCCGTCGACTGGGCGTTCGTGTCGCCTCCGGTGTTTCTCGAGCCGGGCGAACGCACTGGCCGCTACCGGATGGGCAAGGATCAGGTTCTGTTCGGCGAGGACGGGCCGGCGCGCATTTCCGTCGCCGACTTCGCCGTGGCGATCGCCGACGAAGCCGAAACACCGCGGCATCGCCGCGCGCGCTTCACCGTCGCGGAAGAGGTCACGGTGGCGCTGTGCCCGCTCGATGGCGCGTGCTGACGGCCCCAACCGGGTTTGGGGTATACTGGCGGGTTCCAGAAACGTCAGGATGCCTTCATGTCCCACTCTCCCGATTCTCCCGCGCGGGTTGCCGTCATCGGTGCCGGCCCGGCCGGCCTGATGGCCGCGGAGGAACTGCTCGCGCTGGGGTGCCGTGTCGATCTTTTCGACGCGATGCCCTCCGTCGGCCGCAAATTCCTGCTGGCCGGAGTGGGGGGCATGAACCTCACCCATTCGGAGGATTTCGAGTCTTTTCTGTCCCGTTACGCCGGACGAGCCGCGCAGTTGCGGCCCTGGCTTGAGGCGCTGGATGGCGCCGCGCTGCGCGAGTGGGCTCACGGACTCGGCGTCGAAACCTTCGTCGGCACGTCCGGCCGGGTGTTTCCGAAGGAGATGAAAGCCGCGCCGCTGCTGAGGGCCTGGCTTGCGCGTCTGCGCGGCGCGGGCCTCGCGATCCATGTCCGTCACCGCTTCCTCGGGTGGGATGATACGGGGGCCTTGCGCCTGGCCGGACCCGATGGCGAGATTGCCCGGCGCGCCGATGCAACGATATTGGCGCTGGGCGGGGCCAGTTGGTCGCGCCTCGGATCGGATGGCCGGTGGGTCGAGCCATTGTCCGCGGCGGGGGTCGAGATCGCTCCCCTCGTGCCGGCCAACTGCGGTTTCGACTGCGCCTGGAGCGAATACTTTTCCGGGAAGTTCGCCGGACATCCTCTCAAAACGGTCGCCGCGCGCGGCACTGCGCCTGACGGCACTTCCGTCATGCGCAAAGGGGAATGTGTGGTCACCGCGACCGGTATCGAAGGCTCGCTGGTGTACGCCGTGTCGGCGCCGCTGCGCGACCGCCTGCTTGCCGGGCAACGGGCGGAACTGGTGCTCGATCTGTTGCCGGATCGCGACGCCGCCCGTCTTGCCGCCGAAATCGCAAGGCCGCGCGGCGCGGCCTCGCTCGCCAACCACTTGCGCAAAACCACCGGTCTTGATGGCGTGAAGGCCGCGCTGTTGCGCGAGTGCGCGCCGCCCGACCGCTTTGCCGATCCGCAGCGCCTTGCCGCCGCCATCAAGTCGCTTCCCGTACCGCTCGTTGCCCCGCGTCCGATCGATGAGGCCATCAGTTCGGGCGGCGGTGTGACCTTTGGGGCGCTCGACGACGGATTGATGCTCAAGGCGCTGCCCGGCGTGTTTTGCGCCGGCGAGATGATCGACTGGGAAGCGCCGACCGGCGGGTATCTGCTGACCGCCTGCTTTGCCAGTGGACGTGTGGCGGCCCGCGGTGTTCACCGCTGGCTGCGGTACAACGAAAAGGTCTGACGCATTTGCCCCGTGCATTCCACGTAAATTGTCTACACTGGCTTTAGGGACAAAAGATGCCGTCCGTGGTATCGGACGGCGCACGGAGGAGAGCGTTATGAAGCTTGCCGAGTTCAATCGTCTGGTCGACAGTCTCGGACTTAACCCGCGTGCCCGGGAGGCGGTTCGCCTGATGGAGATCGAAGGCATGACCTGCCGGTCGGCCGCCTGTCAGCTGGACATCAGCTTGTCCACCGTGTCGCGCGCCCATTCGCGATTTTGCCGGGCCGCCTGCACCTGTGCGGCGCTGATTCCCCTGTTGCACGCCGGGCATGCGCGGCAGCGTGCCCGTCCGCTGCGCTAAGTGGCGCCGCGCGCAATGATATAACTAAAAGTCAGTTATATAATTCTTTTGATAATTTCCGGTAATTAATCGGCGAGGGTAGACTTGCCCTCATGACAGGACAAGTTGATTGACATAACGTCCTGCGTCCCTTACCGAGGATTACCATCATGACTCTTTCCCGACTCGCCGTCCTCGTGGCGGCCCTGTCCACTGTCGCCGGCCCGGTCTTCGCCGATCGGCTCGACGATATCCGTAAAGCCGGCGTCGTGCGTGTCGCCGTGTTCGACAGCAATCCGCCTTTCGGCTTCCTGGATGGTGCAAGCCGTCACCTCAACGGTCTCGATGTCGAGTATGCCCAGGCCATCGCCAAAAAGATCGGTGTGAAACTGGAGCTTGTGCCGACGAATCCGGCCAACCGCATTCCGCTTCTGGTTTCCGGCAAGGCGGATCTGGTCGCGGCCAATTTCACGGTAACCGACGAGCGGCGCAAGCAGGTGGATTTCAGCGTGCCTTATTTCGCCTCCGGCCAGCAGTTCATCGTGCGAAAGGGTACGCTCAAGAGCGCGGCCGGTCTTGCCGGCATCCGTGTCGGGGTGGACAAGGGCACGACCCAGGAAGTGACCCTGCGCGAGAAGTATCCGAAAACCGCTCTGGTCGCGTATGACGATACTCCGCTCGCGTTCGCCGCCTTGCGCAACGGCAATGTCCAGGCCATCAGCCAGGATGGCTCGAAGCTCGCCGCCTTGCTGGCCAACGCGCCGGACAAGCAGAAGTATGAAATCGCGCCGTTCACCCTGACGCGCGAATACCAGGCGATCGGTCTGCCGCGAGGTGAGTCGAAACTCCTGGCGCTGGTGAACCAGACGCTTCACGATCTCGAGAAAAACGGTTCCGCGGCGAAAATCTACGACCGCTGGTTCGGTCCGTCCGCCAAGGCGCCGTTGCCGCGCGACTACCGGATCGGCGACAAGCTCTGAGCATGACCCCTCCCGCATGGCTCGGGCAGGGTTGGCTCCCTGCCCGGCAACTGGCATTTCTGGCGGACGGCCTCGCCCTGACGGCGACGCTGTCCCTTCTGGTTTGCGTGGCGGCGACGTTCCTGGGCACCGCTCTTGCCGCGGCCGCCGGCTCGCGCGTTGTCCTGCTGCGTTATCCGGCGCGCGCCTTCGTGCTGCTGCATCGCAATACCCCGCTGATGGTGCAACTGCTGCTGTGGTATTTCGGCGCGCCGGGGCTTCTGCCGGAGAAGGCGATGTTCTGGCTCAATACCCCGCATACGCTTGAAACCCCGGGAGGCGTGTCGTTGTCCTGGCCCTCCTTCGAGGTGCTCGCGGCGTTTCTGGCTCTGACTTTCTACGCGGCGAGTTTTATCGCCAAGGAGGTGGAGGCCGGACTGGCGGCGGTCGCCAGCGGCCAGCGCGAGGCGGCCCGGGCATTGGGACTCGATGCCTGGCAGGCGTTTCGCTGGGTGGTGCTGCCCCAGGCGCTGGCCGTCATCCGCCGGCCGTTGATCGGACAATACACCGGAGTGATCAAGAATACTTCGCTGACCATGGCGATCGGGGTGGCCGAGCTGTCCTACCGCTCGCGTCAGGTCGAGAGCGAGACGCTGCTGGCGTTTCAGGCTTTCGCCGTGGCCACCATGCTGTACCTGGCGCTGATCCTGGCCTGGCAATGGCTCGGGCGGGCGCGGGAACCGCAATGGAGGGGCGGGCGATGATGTTGTCCCTGATTCGAGACAATCTGGATTTCTTCCTGCTCGGCAGCGGCCCCGGACCGGGCGGCTTCGTACTGACCCTGCTGATGAGCCTTGCCGCGGGTCTGGCCGCCAGTGTGCTGGGGCTGGCCGGCGGTATCGCGCTGACAGTCGGCGGGCGTTCTGTCGTGATGGCGCTGGAGGCGGCCACCGCGGTGCTGCGCGCCATTCCGGTGGTGATGCTGATTTTCTGGTGTTATTTCCTGCTGCCGGTGGTGTTCGGCATCGATGTGCCGGGCATCGCCACGGTGATCGCGGCGCTCGCCCTGATCAGCGGCGCCTACCTTGCGCAATCGGTCAGGGCGGGGATAGCGGCCATAGGCCGCGGACAGTGGGAAGCGGGCCGCTCGCTGGGTCTTGGCACGCGCAAGGTGCTGACGCTGATCATTCTGCCGCAGGCGCTGCGCGTGATGCTGCCGTCCTTCGTCAATCAGTGGGTGACGCTGGTCAAGGACACCTCGCTGGCCTATGTGGTCGGTGTCGCGGAACTGACCTTCGTGGCGACCCAGGTCAACAACCGCGAGCAGGTGTACCCCCTCGAGATCTTCGCCTTCATCGGCCTGATGTACTTCCTGCTGTGCTCTTCGCTGTCGCTGCTTGGCCGGCTTGCCGGCAGGAAATGGCCGGTCCGGGCGGCGTAGATTCACGCCGGCGACGCCGGTGGTGCCCGAAACAAAAAACCCGGCCATAAGGCCGGGCAAGAGGGACTGACAAGTGCTCAGATCACCCACAGGTCGGTGAAGGAGTTGACCGGCGTGGCCATCAGGCGCGCGGCGTCGCTGCACAGCGCATAGATCGCGTCCTGCTGGCGCGCCGGGAAGCGCCGCGCGAGATTGGTGCGGAATTTGGCTTCCAGCAGCGGAATGCCGTCGCCGCGGCGGCGCTGGTGGCCGATCGGGTACTCGCAGACCACTTCCGGCAGCACGGTGCCGTCGTTCAGTTCCACGGTCAGCGCGTTGGCGATGCTGCGTTTTTCGGGATCGTGGTAGTCGTGGGTGAACGCCGGATCCTCCACGCATTCGATCCGCTCGCGCAGCGCGTCGATGCGCGGGTCGCGGGCCACCTTGTCCTCGTAGTCCTCCGCCGTGAGCCGGCCGAAGATCAGCGGCACGGCGACCATGTACTGGATGCAGTGGTCGCGGTCGGCCGGGTTGTCCAACGGGCCTTTCTTGTCGATGATGCGCACGCAGGCCTCGTGGGTGCGAATGGTGATTTTCCGGATGTCGGCCGCGGATTTGCCCATCTTGGCCAGCGTGCCGTGCAGGGTCATCGCGCACTCCACGGCGGTCTGGCTGTGGAATTCGGCCGGGAAGGAAATCTTGAACAGCACCTTCTCCATTACATAGCTGCCGTAGGGGCGCTGGAAGGCGAACTCCCTGCCCTTGAACAGCACATCGTAAAAGCCCCAGCCCTTGGCCGTCAGCACGCCGGGGATGCCCATTTCGCCCTTCATCGTGAACAGCGCGAGGCGCACCGCGCGGCTCGTCGCGTCGCCGGCCGCCCAGGACTTGCGCGACCCGGTGTTCGGCGCGTGGCGGTAGGTGCGCAGGCTCTGGCCGTCCACAAAGGCCTGGGACACCGCGTTGACGATGTCGTCGCGGGTGCCGCCCATCAGTTTCGCGCAGACGGCGGCCGAGGCGACCTTGACCAGCACCACGTGATCGAGACCCACCTTGTTGAAAGAGTTCTCCAGCGCGATGCATCCCTGGATCTCGTGCGCCTTGATCATCGCCTCGAGGACGTCCTTCATGGTCAATGGCGTCTGCCCACGGGAGACGCGCTCCCGGCTGACCCAGTCGGCGGTGGCCAGAATGCCGCCTAGGTTGTCGGACGGGTGGCCCCATTCGGCGGCAAGCCAGGTGTCGTTGAAATCCAGCCAGCGGATCATCGCTCCGATGTTGAAAGCGGCCTGAACCGGATCGAGCTGGAACTGGGTGCCGGGCACGCGGGCGCCGTTGGGCACGATAGTGCCGGGCACGATCGGGCCCATCAGCTTGGTGCAGGCGGGGTAGGACAAGGCTTCCAGGCCGCAGCCGAGGGTGTCCATCAGGCACAGGCGCGCGGTGTTCCAGGCTTCGTCCGACGTGATGACGGTGTCGGCGACATAATTGGCGATGTCGACCAGCACGCGGTCGGGGTCGGGACGGACGTTGGGAATGGGGGCAGACATGATGTTTCCTTGTGCGATTGCGGGATAAGTCAACGTTGATCGATCGGCACGAAGCGCTGGTCTTCGGGCCCGATGTAATTGGCCGACGGGCGGATGATCTTGCCGTCCTGGCGCTGCTCGACGATGTGGGCGCACCATCCGCTGGTGCGCGAAATCACGAACAGCGGGGTGAACATGGCGGTGGGCACGCCCATCGCGTGGTAGCTCACCGCGGAGAACCAGTCCAGATTCGGGAACATGGACTTGACCTCCCACATGACCGATTCGATGCGCTCGGCGATGTCGAACATTTTGGTGTCGCCGGCGGTTTTGGAGAGCTGGCGCGCCACCTCCTTGATGACCTTGTTGCGCGGGTCGGATACGGTGTAGACCGGGTGGCCGAAACCGATGATCACTTCCTTGTTTCCGACGCGGGCGCGGATATCGCCTTCGGCCTTGTCGGGGTCTTCATAGCGTTGCTGGATCTCGAAGGCCACCTCGTTGGCGCCGCCGTGCTTGGGGCCGCGCAATGCGCCGATGGCGCCCGCCACCGCCGAATAGACGTCGGAGCCGGTGCCGGCGATGACGCGGGCGGCGAAGGTCGACGCGTTGAACTCGTGTTCGGCGTAGAGGTTGAGGGAGGTGTGCATGGCGCGCACCCAGTCGTCGGACGGACGCGTGCCGTGCAGCAGGTGAAGGAAGTGTCCGCCGATCGAGTCGTCATCGGTCTGCGTCTCGATGCGCCGCCCGTTGTGGCTGAAGTGGTACCAGTAAAGCAGCATGGAGCCGAGCGACGCCATCAACCGGTCGGCGATCGCGCGCGCACCGGCCGTATTGTGATCGTCCTTTTCCGGCAGGCAGCAGCCCAGAACGGATACGCCCGTGCGCATCACGTCCATCGGGTGGGCACTGGCCGGCAGGGCCTCGAGCGCGGCCTTCACGCCGGACGGCAGGCCGCGCAGGGCGCGCAGCTTCGCCTTGTAATGGAATAGCTCGGCGCGGTTGGGCAGGGCACCGTGGACGAGCAGGTGCGCCACTTCCTCGAATTCGCAATGCCCGGCAAGGTCGAGTATGTCGTAGCCGCGGTAATGCAGATCGTTGCCGCTGCGTCCTACCGTGCACAGGGCCGTGTTGCCGGCGGCGACGCCGGACAGTGCCACGGACTTCTTGGGTTTGCCGGTCAGTACCACTTCACTCATGCTGTTTCTCCTCGATGGGTCGCGTTGTCATTCTCGGGGCGGGCCGTCAGGACTCTTTCTGGAACAGCTCGTCCAGTTTGCGTTCGTAGGCGTGATAGTCCAGGTGGTCGTACAACTCCGCGCGGGACTGCATCATCGGCACGACGGCGGCCTGGGTGCCGTCGCGGCGGATCGCGCCGTAGACTTCCTGCGCGGCGCGGCTCATGGCGCGGAAGGCGGACAGCGGATAAAGCACGAGGCCAACGCCATGGCCGGCGAGCTGTTCCGTGGTGTAGAGCGGTGTCGCGCCGAACTCGGTGATGTTGGCGAGCACCGGGACTTTCACGGCATCGGCGAAGCGGCGGTACATCGCCAGATCCGTCATCGCCTCGGGAAAAATCATGTCGGCGCCCGCCTCGACGCAGGCGATGGCGCGCTCGATCGCGGCGTCCAGCCCCTCGACCGCGAGCGCGTCGGTGCGCGCCATGATCACGAAATCGGCGTCGCGGCGCGCGTCCGTCGCCGCCTTGACGCGGTCGACCATTTCATCGCGGCTGACAATGGCCTTGTTCGGCCGGTGTCCGCAGCGTTTTTGCTGCACCTGGTCTTCGATGTGCACGGCGGCGACGCCGGCTTTCTCCAGGCTGCGCACGGCGCGGGCGATATTGAACGCGCCGCCCCAGCCGGTATCGATGTCGACCAGCAAGGGCAGGTCGGTGACATCGGTGATGCGCCGCGCGTCGGTCAGCACATCCTCCAGGGTGGTGATGCCAAGATCGGGAATGCCGCAGGACGAGGCCGCCACGCCGCCGCCGGACAGGTAGAGGGCCTTGAAGCCGGAGTGCTCGGCAAGACGCGCGGCATAAGCGTTGATGGCGCCGACGACCTGCAGCGGTTTTTCTGACTGGACGGCGGCGCGGAAACGTTGACCGGGGGTTGGCATGTGGGGACTCCTCGCGGTGATGACGACGTAATGGCCATGATTCTAGCAAGTGCTTGGTTGGAGTGCAAATGCTCTATCCGGGCGAGGCGCCACCGGCCATTCAAGTTTCCGGCCGATTCTGATAATGTTCCGACTTTCGGGGAACTTCAGGGTTTTTCCCGTTGTCTAGTCCCTGTCCGAATTGAGTGGCCATGCCGCGACGACCAAAGAACAGGACAATCAGGGAGCAAGAATAACGACATGAGTGATCGGGATATCGATCAACAGTTGGTGGAGCGTGCGCAGCGCGGCGAAAAGCGGGCCTTCGACCTTCTGGTCTCCAAGTACCAGAGGCGGTTGGGCCGCTTGTTGTCGCGTTTCGTGCGGGACAGCCACGATATCGAGGACGTGACGCAGGAGGCCTTCATCAAGGCGTACCGTGCGCTATCCTCGTTTCGTGGCGAAAGTGCGTTTTACACTTGGCTTTACCGCATCGGAATCAACACCGCGAAGAATTTTCTCAGCGCCAACGGCCGCCGGCCGGTGATGCAGTCCGAGATCGAGGATGACGAAGGCGAGACCTTCGACATGGGCTCCCAGTTGCCCGACTTCAATACGCCGGAGTCGGAGCTGATGAACAAGGAGATCCTCGCGACGGTGAACGCGGCGGTGGAGCGCCTGCCCGAAGAGCTGCGCACCGCCATTACGTTGAGGGAAATGGACGGTTTGTCCTACGACGAGATAGCCAGCGTGATGGATTGTCCCATCGGGACGGTCCGTTCGCGAATCTTCCGTGCCCGCGAGGCCATTGCGGCAGACCTGCGGCCGTTGCTGGATACGGCCAAAAACAGAAGGTGGTAATCATGAAAGAATCGGTTTCTTCACTGATGGACGGCGAACTTGACCGGCAAGGTGCCGAACGGGTGCTCGCGGCCATGAAAGACGACGAGTCGCTCAGGACGGCCTGGAGGGAGTATCACCTTATCGGCGATTCCCTGCGCGGCAACCGCCTCTCTTCGCTCGACGTGACGCGCCCCGTGTCGGCGCGCCTTGCCGAGGAACCCACCGTTCTGGCTCCCCGCCGCTGGATGCCCCGCCAGGTGCGCAATCATCCGCGCACGGCCGGCGCCGCGCTCGCCCTGGCGGCCAGCGTGTCCTTCGCCGCCGTCGTCGCCTGGCAGCAACTGGGCAACGGCCTCTCCGCCGCGCCCGGCATGTTGGCCGATCGCGGCGTTCCGGTCACCGCGGTCCAGCAGGTCTCGGACAACGAGGATCCGTACTTCCTGGCTCACCAGGAAATGGCCACCGAACAGGATATCGTCAAGGTGTCCTATGGCAATGGAGCGCATCGTTGAGAGCCGTTCTGCTTGCAGCCGGTCTTGCCGCCACGGGACTGGCCCACTCCGCCTTCGCCAGCGACGAAGACTGGCAACTCCTGAAAAAAGCCGAGCTGGCTGGCGGCAGCCAGCCGCTTTCCGCCACCTACCTGCACCAGATGAACGGGATGCTGGAGACGTTCCGGCTGTTCCGTTCCGGCAGCCCTGACGCCATCGTCGAGCGGCGCATCTCCCTTGACGGGGTGCCGCGCGAGGTGATTCGCCAGGGCGACGTGCTCACCTGCTACGCCCAGGACCGCAAGGCGCTCAACGCGGCGAAGGTCAGCGCGATGCGTCTGTTCCCCGACGTGCTGTCCGAGCATCTGGATACGGTGTCCCAATCGTATGCCGTCAAACGCCTGGGCCGGGACCGCGTCGCCCAGCGCGATTGCAATCTTCTGGAGCTGAGGCCGCGCGACCGCCAGCGATTCACCGTAAGGCTCTGTCTCGATACCGCCACCGCCTTGCCGCTACGAATGGTGACGCTGTCGCCCGGCAACGACACCGTCGAGCAATACACCTTCACCGAACTCGACCTGACTCCTCCGCGCGATCGCCAGCAGTTCAAGCCCCAGTACAAGGTGTCGGCGCGCATCAAGGGGGCGGGACAGGCGGCGGCCAGCGCGCCCGCCGCGCGCGAAGCGGCCATGGTCGACGTTCAGGGGCTGCCGCCCGGATTCCGCATGCTGCGGGCCGTGCAGCGCAGCTTGCCGGGCAGCGACAGGGCCGTGCGCCATCTGGTGTTTTCCGATGGGCTGGCGATGCTGTCGCTGTTCATCGAACCGGTGCAGGGCGAAGCGAAGCCGGACAGGGCGATCAACCTGCACGGTGCGATCAGCATGGTGGCGGTGTCCTCCGGCGGACAGCAGATCACTCTGGTCGGGGATCTGCCCGAATCCGCGCTGGCGGCGATGGCGAAAAACATCCGGGTCCAGTCCCGTTAGCGACTCGCCAGCGCGCTGCGATTCTTATACCATTGTCAAATCAAGCTCGAAACAGTACGTAAGGTGAAGAACATGTCGTTCAAAAAAATGCTTTTCACGATTGCGCTGGGCGTTTTTCTGGCGGCGCAGCCAGCCATGGCCGCCATCCCCGGCAACCTGCCCGACTTTACCGGTATCGTTTCCGAAGAGGGGCGGGCGGTCGTGCACATCAGCACGACCCAAACGATCCGCGAGGCGGTCGGCGGCGTGCCCGAACAGTTGCAGGGCGACCCTTTCTTCGAGTTCTTCAAGCGTTTCGCTCCGCCGCAACTGCGTGAGCGCAAGGTCGGCTCGCTCGGATCGGGATTCATCATTTCGCCGGATGGCTATGTGCTCACCAATGCCCATGTCGTGGCGCGCGCCGACCAGATCACCGTGTCGCTGACCGACAAGCGCGAGTTCAAGGCCCGGCTCGTCGGCTCCGATGCGAGAACCGACATCGCCCTGCTGAAAATCCAGGCGGACCGCCTGCCGGTGGTGAGGCTCGGCCGCTCGGCCGACCTGAAGGTCGGCGAATGGGTGCTGGCGATCGGCTCTCCGTTCGGCTTTGACAATACCGTCACATCGGGGATCGTGTCGGCGCTGAACCGGCTCCTGCCGGACGAGACCTATACCCCGTTCATCCAGACCGACGCCGCCGTCAATCCCGGCAATTCCGGAGGTCCGCTGTTCAACCTCAAAGGCGAGGTGGTCGGCATCAATTCGCAGATCTTCAGCCAGTCCGGCGGATTCATGGGTATTTCCTTCGCGATTCCGATCGATACCGCGATGGAGATCACGGCGCAACTGAAGGCCAAGGGCAAGGTCAGCCGCAGCATGATCGGCGTGATGATCCAGGACATGAGCCGCGAACTGGCCGCGTCGTTCGGCCTGTCGTCCCCGGCGGGCGCGCTGATCAGCCAGGTGGGGCAGGGCGGACCGGCGATGAAAGCCGGCTTGCGCTCCGGCGACGTGGTGCTGAAGGTCAATGCGACGCCGGTCAACACTGGCGCCGATCTGCAGCGCGCCGTGACGGCGCTGCCGCCGGGCAGCCGGCTGACGGTGGAGCTGTGGCGCGACAATGCGCGCAAGACCCTGACCCTGGTGACCGAGGAACTGAAGGAAGAGGATCCTCGGCTGGCCGCCCGCGAGTACCGCGGCCGTCAGGATCCCGGCGCGCGTGAAGATCCCGCCGCCAATCGGCTTGGCCTCGTGGTCGGAGAGCTGTCTCCGCAGCAGTTGTCGCGTCTGGGTATCCGCTACGGTCTCGTGGTGCGCGGGGTGCGCGGCCTCGCCGCCAAGGCGGGCCTGACAGCCGGCGACGTGATTATCGGCGTGGGGGCGCGCGACCTGACTTCGCTCAAGGACTGGGACGCGGCGGTCAGCCATGCCCAGAAAGCCGGCGCGCTGGCGCTCAAGGTCCAGCGCCAGGGCCAGACCCTGTTCCTCGCGCTGCCGATGACCGAGAAAGAAGAATGAAGCTGACGCTGTATTTTCGTGAATACTGCAGCCTGTGCCATGCGATGCTGGCCGAGCTGGCTCCCTGGAAGGCCCGCTACGGCTTCGAGCTCGACGTGATCGACGTCGATGCGGATCCGGCTCTGGAGGCGCGCTTCAACGAGCTCGTGCCGGTATTGATGGAAGGTGAGACAGAAATCTGTCATTACCATCTGGATGCGCAGCGCCTGGCTGCACATCTTGGCGAAATCAGCTAAAATCCGCGGCAGTGTGAGTGGCTTGAGGGCACGCGTGCGTGCCCTTCTCTATTTTTGCTGGATACCGATGAAAAACATTCGAAATTTCTCGATTATCGCCCATATTGACCATGGCAAATCGACCCTGGCCGATCGCTTTATCCAGTTTTGCGGCGGCCTCGACGCGCGGGAAATGAGCGAGCAGGTGCTCGACTCGATGGATATCGAGAAGGAGCGCGGCATTACCATCAAGGCGCAAACCGCCGCGCTCAGTTACAAGGCCCGCGATGGCCAGATCTACAATCTCAACCTGATCGATACCCCGGGGCACGTCGATTTCTCCTATGAAGTCAGCCGTTCCCTGTCCGCCTGCGAAGGCGCGTTGCTGGTGGTCGATGCCTCGCAGGGCGTCGAAGCCCAGACGGTGGCCAACTGCTACACCGCCATCGAACTCGGTGTCGAAGTGGTGCCCGTGCTCAACAAGATCGACCTGCCCGCCGCCGAACCCGAGCGTGTCTGTCAGGAGATCGAGGACATCATCGGCATCGAGGCGGTCGACGCGGTGCGGGCCTCGGCCAAATCCGGCATCGGCATCGAGGACATTCTGGAGACCGTGGTCGCCAAGATTCCGGCTCCGACCGGTGACGCGGAGGCGCCGCTCAAGGCGCTGATCGTCGACTCCTGGTTCGACAACTATGTCGGCGTGGTGATGCTGGTGCGCATGGTCGACGGCAGCCTCAAGCCCAAGGACAAGATCCGCTTCATGGCGACCGGTGCCGAGCATCTTTGCGAACAGGTCGGCGTGTTCACGCCCAAGTCCGTGCAGCGCAAGGAACTGAACGCGGGCGAAGTGGGCTTCGTGATCGCCGGCATCAAGGAGCTGAGTTCGGCCAAAGTGGGCGATACCATCACCCTGGCCGCGCGTCCGGCCCAGTCGCCGCTGCCCGGCTTCAAGGAAGTGCAATCCCAGGTGTTCGCCGGGCTTTATCCGGTGGAAAGCCACGATTACGAGTCGCTGCGCGACGCCCTGGAAAAGCTGCAGCTGAACGACGCGGCGCTGCGCTTCGAGCCGGAAGTCTCCCAGGCGCTGGGATTCGGTTTCCGTTGCGGCTTCCTGGGGCTTTTGCACCTGGAGATTGTCCAGGAGCGCCTCGAGCGCGAATTCGACATGGACCTCATCACCACGGCGCCGACCGTGATCTACGAGGTTCTGCTCAAGGACGGCACGATGATCGAGGTGGAGAATCCCTCGCGTCTGCCCGATCTTGGCAAGATCGCGGAAATCCGCGAACCGATCATCACGGCGACCATTCTCGTGCCGCAGGATTATGTCGGCTCGGTGATGACCTTGTGCAACCAGAAGCGCGGCGTGCAGCGCAATATGCAGTACATGGGACGCCAGGTGATGCTGACCTATGATCTGCCGATGAACGAAGTGGTGATGGATTTCTTTGACAAGCTCAAGTCCACCAGCCGCGGTTACGCGTCGTTGGACTACGAGTTCAAGGAGTTCCAGACGTCGGACCTGGTCAAGCTCGATATTCTCGTCAACAGCGAGAAGGTCGATGCCCTGTCGCTGATCGTTCATCGCGCCACCTCGGTGTACCGCGGCCGCGAACTCGCCTCCAAGATGCGCGAATTGATTCCGCGCCAGATGTTCGACATCGCTGTTCAGGCGGCGATCGGCAGCCAGATCATTGCCCGCGAAACCATCAAGGCGCTGCGCAAGAACGTGCTGGCGAAGTGTTATGGTGGCGACATTACGCGGAAGAAAAAGCTGCTCGAAAAGCAGAAGGCCGGCAAGCGCCGCATGAAACAGGTCGGCAACGTTGAAATTCCGCAGGAGGCCTTCCTCGCCATCCTGCAAGTGGGGGACAAATAAGTGTTCGAAAACATGTTCTGGGTGTTTGTCGCACTGATCGTCATCGGTGTCGTGCTGATGCTGGTGTCGGGTAAAAAGGCTCCGGGAGCCAAGGAACATCCCGCCGCCATGCAGTGGGGGTCGCTCGCGGTGCTCGTCGGGGTGTTCGGCGCCCTGACCGATTACTGGAGCATCACCGCCGTCATGCTGCTTCTTGTTGTGGTGTGCGGTATCGCGACGGCCTGGGACAAGTGGGTGGCCGAGCCGCGCCGCAAGGCCGAGGGCGCCGAGCCGGGCTTTTTCGCGGAAAACGCCCGGGGTTTTTTTCCGGTGCTGCTCGCGGTTTTTCTGCTGCGCTCCTTCGTGGCCGAGCCGTTCGTCATTCCTTCCAGTTCGATGCGACCGGGGCTCGTGGTCGGGGATTTCATCCTGGTCAACAAGTTCACCTACGGCATTCGCGTGCCGGTGCTCAATAACGTGCTGATGCCGGTCAACAAGGTCGAGCATGGCGACGTGATGGTGTTCAATTTTCCGGTCGATCCGAAAAAGAATTTCATCAAGCGCGTGATCGGTCTGCCGGGCGATGTCATCGAATACCGCGACAAACACCTGTCGGTCAACGGCAAACGCGTCGCCGATACCCCGGATGGCAGCTACGAGTACCGCGAACCTGCCGGCTCCTTGCACGCCGACCGCCTGGTCGAAACTTACAACGGCAAGAGCTATGCCATCCTCAATATGGCCGACAAGGCGCCGGTCCTGTTGTACGGCGTGAGGGATTTTCCCGCGCGCGACCAGTGTCAATACGACGAAAACGGCTTCATCTGCAAGGTTCCCGAAGGCAAGTATTTCATGATGGGGGACAACCGCGACAACAGTGATGACAGCCGCTACTGGGGATTCGTCGACGACAGCCTGGTGGTGGGCAAGGCTTTCATGATCTGGATGAACGTCAGCGAGCCTTCCCGTATCGGAACCCTGGTCCGCTAACGCCTTTTGGCGCAGTGTGACATGACAGCCTGATGTTCCGTGTCGTGGCGGAGCATCAGGCGCAACTTTTTTGGCAAAACCGTGACACAGACTGACAATCGCTTCCGTCGCCTGCTGGCCGCGCTCGACCATGAGTTCGCGCGGCCGGAACTTTTGCGTCAGGCGCTGACGCACCGCAGCTTCGGTACACCGAACAACGAACGCTTCGAATTCATCGGCGACAGCATCCTCAACTACACGGTGGCGCGCATGCTGTTCGACCGCTTCCCCGCTCTGACCGAGGGGGAACTGTCGCGGTTGCGCGCCAACCTCGTCAATCAGGGGACGCTCGCCGAAATCGCCCACGAGCTGGCGATCGGTGATTTCCTGTTCCTCGGCGAGGGCGAGCTCAAAAGCGGGGGCTTCAACCGTCCATCGATTCTGGCCGATGCGGTGGAGGCCACGTTCGCGGCGATCAGCTTCGACGCGGATTTTCTGGAAGCTGAGCGGGTGGTGCGCCGTCTGTATGCAAGCCGGGTCGAATCCATCGATCCGAAAAGCCACGCCAAGGACGCCAAGACCCGGCTCCAGGAAGCCCTGCAGGCCAGAAAACTGCCGCTGCCGCGCTACCGTATTCTGTCGCAGAACGGCGAGGCGCATGAGCAATGGTTCGTGGTCGCCTGCGACCTTGGCGATATCATGATCGAAACCCACGGCGAGGGCGGCAGCCGCCGCGCCGCCGAGCAACAGGCGGCCGAGAAAGCGCTGGCCGAGCTGGAGCAGAAGGCCCTTCCGGGGCGGAAGAAAAAATGAACGATACCCACGATTTTCACTGCGGCTTCGTCGCCATCGTCGGACGTCCGAATGTCGGTAAATCGACGCTGATGAATCACCTGATCGGGCAGAAGGTCAGCATCACCTCGAAAAAAGCCCAGACCACGCGGCATCGCGTCAATGGCATCCATACCGAGGCGGATGCGCAGTTCGTTTTCGTGGATACGCCGGGTTTTCAGACCTTCCACCGCAACGCGCTCAACGATGTGCTGAACAAGAGCGTGAAGGACACGCTCTCCAATGTCGATTGCGTGCTGTTCGTCATCGAGGCGATGCGCTGGACCGGCGCCGACCGCGAACTGTTGCCGCTGTTGCCGCGCAACACGCCGGTGCTGCTGGTGATCAACAAACTCGACAAGGCGAAAGACCGCGCTGCGCTGTCGGCGTTCATCGCCGAAGTCGAAGCGGAGTTCGCCTTCGCCGGCGCCGAGGTGGTCAGCGCCAAGCATGGCCAGCGCCTCGTCGAATTGCTGGACCGTGTCCGGCCCCATTTGCCCGAATCGCCGCCGCTCTATCCCGAAGACATGGTGACCGACAAGAGCGAACGCTTCCTCGCCGCCGAGATCGTCCGGGAAAAACTGTTCCGCTACCTCGGGGAAGAGCTGCCCTATTCGATGAACGTCGAGGTCGAGCTCTTCGAGACGGAAGAGAGCGGCATGCGGCGCATCCATGTCGCGATCCTAGTCGACAAGGAAGGGCAGAAGAGCATCGTCATCGGCAAGGGCGGCGAAAAACTCAAAAAAATCTCCACCGAGGCGCGCCTCGATATGGAAACCCTGTTCGACGGCAAGGTGTTCCTGCAGACCTGGGTCAAGGTCAAGAGCGGCTGGGCGGACGATGTGCGCTTCCTCAAGCAGTTCGGGCTTGACTGACGCCGGGGGCGCGGTTTCTCCATGAGTAGTCACGCCAGCAGCGGCAAGATCGATCGTCAGCCCGGTTATATCCTGCACGCGCAGCCGTATCGCGAGACCAGCCTGCTTCTGGACGTGTTCACGCGCGATCACGGCCGGGTGGCGCTGGTGGCGCGCGGCGCGCGGCGCCCCCGCGCCGAGCTGCGCGGTCTTTTGCTGCCCTTGCAACCGCTGGAGCTGTCCTGGTTCGGCAAGAACGAAGTGCGCACGCTGCACTCGGCCGACTGGACCGGCGGAGTCCCACAACTGGCGGGGCTCGCGCTGATCAGCGGTTTTTACCTCAACGAGCTGGTGGTCCGCCTGACCGCCCGTGACGATCCCCATCCCGATTTGTGGCCGGTGTTCGACCGCGCGGTGCGCTCGCTCGCCGGATCGCGTCCGCTTGCGGAAACCTTGAGGGTTTTCGAGCTGGGTTTGATTTCGTCACTTGGCTATGCTCCGGAGCTCAGGCAGGATTGTCACGGAGCGGCCGTGCGTGCGGACGCCGTCTATGTCTGCCGTTCGGGGCATGCCCCCGAGCCCGGGACAGACATGCCTCCTCCGCCGCAATCGGCCGAAATCGCCGGTGCCACTTTGCTGGCGATGGCCAATAATGATTTTTCCGATGAGCTGACGCGCCGTCAGGCGCGCGGCCTGATGCGTCTGATTCTGTCCGATCTGCTGGGCGGAGGGCGCCTGGCGACGCGCGATTTGCTGCAGGCGCTCAGCTTTTCCGGTGAACCCAACGATATAAAGGAATGAGCATGATTCTGCTGGGCGTGAACATCGACCATGTGGCGACACTGCGCAACGCGCGCGGAACCCGTTATCCGAGTCCGATCGAAGCGGCGCTGGTGGCCGAAACGGCCGGCGCCGATCTGATCACGCTGCACTTGCGCGAGGACCGTCGCCATATCCGCGATGCCGACGTCGCGGCCATGCGCGCCGTCATCAAGACCCGGATGAATCTGGAAATGGCGCTGACCGACGAGATGCTGGCCCACGCGCTGTCGGTCAAGCCCGACGATGTCTGCCTTGTCCCGGAAAAGCGCGAAGAAATCACCACCGAGGGCGGGCTTGACGTGTTACGCTATTTCGATCGCGTGGAGGCCTTCACCCGACGCCTCAATGAGGCCGGTATCCGTGTCTCGCTGTTCATCGATCCGGACCGCGCCCAGATCGAAGCGGCGCACAAGGCCGGCGCGGGTGTCATCGAACTGCACACTGGCGCTTACGCCGATGCCAAAACCCATGACGAACAGGCTGCGGAGCTGGAGCGGGTGCGCGAGGCGGCGGTTTTCGGCGCGGAGTTGGGCCTCGTGGTCAATGCCGGTCACGGCCTGTCCTATCATAATGTCAAGCCGGTGGCCGCGATTGCGCAAATCCGTGAACTGAACATCGGCCACGCGATCGTTGCCCAGGCGCTCTTCACCGGCTTTGCCGAGGCGGTGCGCCAGATGAAGGCCCTGATGATCGAGGCCCGTTCCGGCCGCGACGCATGATCCTCGGCATCGGCAACGATCTGGTCGAGATCGCCCGGATGAACGCGCTCGTGACCCGCTGGGGGGAGAAGGCGGGACGCCGCCTGCTCGCTCCGGTCGAAGAGGCGGATTTTCGGGCTGCCGCCGATCCGGCGCGTTTTCTGGCCAAGCGTTTCGCCGTCAAGGAAGCCTTTGCCAAGGCGATGGGCACCGGTCTGCGCGATCCGGTGCTGTGCACCCGCATCGGTGTCGTGCACGACACCATGGGCAAGCCGCAGTTGTGGCTGTCCGCCGAGGTCGCGCGCTTTGCCGCCGAACGCGGCGTGCTGCGCCACCATGTTTCGATCAGCGACGAGCGCCTGTACGCGCTGGCATTCGTCGTTCTGGAAGGAAGCCCCTCATGACCGATACCCTGTCCCTGCCGCGCGGCCCCGTGATGGTCGATGTGGCCGGCCTCGTCCTGACCGAGGAAGAGCGCCGCCGTTTATCCCATCCGCTGGTGGGCGGCGTGATCCTGTTCCGCCGCAATTTCGCCTCTGTCGCACAACTGGAGGCGCTGACCCGCGAGATTCATGCGATCCGCTCGCCGGCGCTGCTGATCGCCGCCGATCACGAAGGCGGACGTGTGCAGCGTTTTCTTGACGGATTCACCCGCTTGCCGCCGATGGCGCAGTTGGGCCGGATGTGGCACAGCGATCGCGAAGCGGCGATCGCCGAAGCGAAGAACACCGGCTACGTACTGGCCGCCGAGCTGCGCGCGGCCGGCGTTGACCTGTCGTTCACCCCTGTGCTGGATCTGGATCACGGCCGTTGCGCGGTGATCGGCAACCGCGCTTTCGATGCCGACCCCGCCGTGGTGGCCGAGCTTGCCTCGGCCCTGCTCGAAGGGCTGGCCGAAGGCGGCATGGGCAGCTGCGGCAAGCATTTTCCCGGACATGGCTGGGTCGAGGGGGATTCGCACCATGTCATCCCGAGCGACGAACGCGCGTTCGATGATCTGATGGCGCAGGACATCGTGCCATTCTCGAAGCTCGTCGCGGCGGGCCTGACCTCCGTCATGCCGGCGCACGTCGTTTATCCTTCCGTCGATCCGCTGCCGGCGGGGTTTTCCGCATTCTGGCTCAAGACCGTGTTGCGCGGACGCCTGGGATTCGACGGAGTGATTTTCTCCGATGACCTGTGCATGGAGGGCGCCGCGGGCGCCGGCGATATCGTCGATCGCGCCCGTGCGGCATTCTCCGCCGGCTGCGACATGGTGCTGGTGTGCAATCGTCCGGATCTGGCCGACCAGTTGCTCGCGCGGCTCGACGCCGATATCGCCCCGGAACTTGCCGGCCGCCTTGAGCGGATGGCGGGCAAGGATACGGCCGAAGTCTGGCGGGCGCGCATCCGGGATGCCGCCTTCGACGCCGCCCGCGAACGGGTTCGGCGCCTTGGCATGCCGGACGGGGCGCTTGCCGGTCCGGCGGTCGGCGAGGCTGTCTGAGTCAGGCGCGCCACAAGGTCGCGAGGAAACCGCTGCGCACGCCGCCCGCCGCGGCGTCGCTCGGTTCCTCGATACGATAGGCCGACTGGCGTGTCTCCCTGATCAACGGTTCGCC
Source organism: Paludibacterium paludis (assembly GCF_018802605.1). Lineage (NCBI taxonomy): Bacteria > Pseudomonadati > Pseudomonadota > Betaproteobacteria > Neisseriales > Chromobacteriaceae > Paludibacterium > Paludibacterium paludis. The sequence continues at coordinate 1,444,600 of NZ_CP069161.1, forward strand.
ATATGGCGGACCGTCGTTTTTTCTCAACGCGGCCACGCGCGGTGCGTTCGGCTTGCTGCCGCGCGCGATGACCACACCGATTTCCCCGTTAGCGAGCCGCACGAAGCTGCCGGGCGGGTAGATGCCCATGCGCCGGATCAGTAATGTGGTGAAGGCGCTGTCGAATTCCGCATCCTTGCGCTGGTAAATCTGCCCCAATGCCGTGGCGGGCAGCATGGCCGCCCGGTACTTGCGTGGCGTGAGTTTGGCGCAGGCGATGTCCGCCATGTGCAGCAGATGCGCGGGTGGCAGTATCGCTTCCCGGGACAAACCAAAGGGATAGCCCCGGCCCGACCAGGATTCATGATGCGTTTGCACCAGGGTATGCCAGAATTCGTCCTGTACCCCGGCTTCGCGCAGGATGGCCGAGCCGAGCAGCGGATGGCTGCGCACGCTTTCACGCTGATCGTGGCTGAGCGTATCCGACTGGGCGAACAGCGCGTTCTGTTCTTCGACCTGGGCGATGTTCATGGTGAGCGCCGCGGCGATCAGGGTCTGCCGGTGATTGTCGGGCAGGCTCATGGTGTCGGTCAGGACCGCGAGCAGGCTGGCGGTATGCAGAGCGTGGGCCGGGGCGTATTCGCCGAAGGGAACCAGAAAAATCGAGGCGATCAGGGCGTCCGGCTGGGCGCGGGCAAGGTGGCGCAAGGTATCGGCCAGTTCGCGGACGGCGGATTCGAAGCGCGGCATGGCCAGCGGATGGTGAAGCAAGCCGCGGGTGCGTCGCAGCAGATAGCGCATCTCATCGAGAATATAAACCCGTTCGCCGCCATTTTCGGTCCACACGCGGGGGGGCGGAAGCTCCTCCTCCGGCGCTTCGACATAACCCAGGGTGGCCAGACGGGCTTTCTGCTCGGACGTAAGCACGTAATGGCCGCGCTTGAGCAGCAAAAAGCCGTTGCGGGCATAAACATCGACCGGCAAGGAGCGGCCGACTTCCAGAAGAGAGGCCTCGATGCGGGCCGTTTTAAGGGGTGGGGCGTCGTCCTGGCTCATTGAACTGTATTTTTCCGACAATTTTGGTGAATCCGCTGTCGTGGACATCCTAGAATGTCATTATCGTGAGATACGCGCGCGCCGACAATGCCGCGATGAACCGTCAATGCAAAGGAGTCTCGTCATGTCTCTCTTCACGGGAAAAACCGTCGCCCTGGTGGTGTGCCTGGCGTTGCCGTTTTCCGCTTGCGCGCTGGATAAGCCGGTGGGCAAACCGGTCCTGACCCTCAGCGGCAAAATCACCGTCCGCAATGAAACGGACAAGGCGGTGTTCGATATGGCCATGCTGGAAAAACTCCCTCAACGCAGTTTTTCCACCCATACCCCCTGGCACAAGGAAGCGCATACGTTCACCGGCCCCTTGCTCAAGGATGTGCTGGCGCAGGCCGGCGCGGAGGGGAAAAACCTCAAGGCTCTGGCGATCAATGATTACAAGACGCTGATTCCGGTCGAGGACGCCATGCGTTTTGACGTGATCATCGCGCGCCTGATGGACGGCAAACCGATGCCGGTTCGCGAAAAGGGGCCGCTTTTCATTATCTACCCGTTCGATTCGAGTGAGATGCTGCGTTCCGAACTTTACTACGGACGCTCCGCATGGCAACTGAAGGCTCTGATCATCGAATGAAATTGCGTATTCCGGAGGGTGGGCTGCACTTCCGGAGTTTCCGCCGCTGGGTGATCGCGATCGTTCTTGCGCTGGTCTCTGTGTTTGTCGCCATCACCTGGCTGCAATTCCGCCAGTTCGGCCTGCTCAGCGGCACCGCGCAATTCAGGGATGACAATACCAGCTGGAGTTTTTACCAGCTGGAAAACGAAGCGCTGAAATTCCTGATCACCTCGCGTGAAGCGCTGGCAAGCCCCGATGAGCCCGATATCGACGCGCTGACGGTGCGTTACGATATTCTGTATTCGCGGGTCGGTGTCGTTCAGCAAGGGCCGGGGCACCTGCTGATGGCCGGCGATGCCGCCTACGAGGGTACGATCGCCCGTCTGATGGCGCTATTGGATGCCGAACAGGCGTATTTTGCCGAGCAGGGCGCCAAACGCCTGACACGCGCCCAGTTGGCCGGAATGACCGAGCGGCTCGCGGCGATGGGCGAGGAAATCCATGATCTGACCCTGTCGGCGACCGCGCGCGCGGCGGCCCGAATCGACGAGCGCAATACGGCGATCCGCGATCAGGTCAAGGCGAGCCTCGCCCTGACTATTGTCCAGTGCCTGCTGATTTTCCTGTTCGCCTGGATCGCCATGCGGCAATTGCGCATGCTGACACGCCGCCAGGAGCAACTGGAGACCCTGGCGCGGGAACTGGAGGAAAAGGGGCTTGAGGCCCGTCTCGCCAATCGCGCGAAAACCGCTTTCCTCGCCAATATGAGTCATGAGATCCGTACGCCGCTCAATGGCATGCTCGGCATGCTGGCACTGCTCAAGGACACGCCAACCAGCGCCGAGCAGGATGATCTGATCGATACGGCCCGGGAGGCCGCCGAACATTTGCTGTCGTTGCTGAACAATATTCTCGATTTGTCGCGCATGGAGTCGGCCAAGCTCGAGGTCGTGCCGATACCAACGGATCTGCCGCTGCTGATCCGTCAGGTCGAGGGACTGATGACCCGTCAGGCGGTCGCCAAGGGGCTGATGATGACGGTGTCGGTGGACGGGAGTGTGCCGCAATGGGTGCAGGTCGATCCGACACGTCTGCGCCAGATCCTGTTCAATCTGCTGCACAATGCCATCAAGTTCACCGAGCGTGGCGCGGTCATGCTCAATGTCGAGGCCTCGAAGCTCGGTGACGGGCGAGACGAAGTCCGGCTCATCGTCGCCGACACCGGAATCGGCATGGACGACGCCACGCGCCAGAGGCTGTTCCAGCGCTTCACCCAGGGCGATTCCTCGACCATGCGCCGGTATGGTGGCAGTGGCCTGGGACTGGAGATTTCCCGCAGTCTTGCGCGGCTGATGGACGGGGACATTATTGTGCAAAGCGAAGAGGGGAAGGGCAGTGTGTTTACGGTGGCATTGCCGCTTTCCCATGCCGACGCTCCTGTATTCACCGATGTCCAGCCCGATGACAGTCCGCTTCCGGTTCGCGGGTTGTCGATTCTGGCGGCCGACGATAATCCGGTCAATCGCAAGTTTCTCGCCGGCATCCTCAAGAAACTCGGCCATCGGGTCCAGTTCGCCCAGCATGGCGCGGAAGCCGTGGCGCTGGCGGCCTGCGAGCCGTTCGATGTCATCCTGATGGATCTGCACATGCCGGTGATGGACGGCATGGAGGCGCTGGCGGAAATCCGCCGGTTGCCGCCGCCGCTGTGCTCCGTGCCGGTGGTGGCCGTGACAGCCGATGCCTTCGCGGAAACGCGCGACCGGGTCATGGCCGCCGGAATGGACGGTTTTTTGAGCAAGCCCCTCGACGTGGAGGCGTGTCGGCGGGTTCTGGCCGAGTTGTGTTCCGCGGGCAGGGATGTCATGGACGTGGTCGACGCGCAGCCCGGTTCCTCCGATGGCGATGCGCCGCCGGCCTGGCTGGATGCGGCGACGGCCGGGGAGTTGCTGGAAGTGCTGGGGCGCGACAGCTATGCGGATCTCCTGGAGACGTTTTTCCGGGTGGAGAACCCGACAGCGGAGCTGGGCGAGGCTTTGTCCGGCGGCGACGTTGTCCGGCTCAGGGACAGGGCCCACGCGCTCAAGGGATCCGCGCTAAATCTTGGCTTGTCGGATATCGGAAATCTGGCCCGGGATATCGAGCAGGCGGCGCGTCAGGGCCGGATCGACGGAATCGAAGGGCGAATCGTCGCGCTCGGGGCGGCCTGGGATGACACCCTGGCCGCCGCCCGGCGCGACGGATGGATCGGCGGCTAGCGCGGCAGATCGTTCCAGACCTTCTGCAATCGCTTGAGCGACACCGGGTAGGGGGTCTTCAGTTCCTGGGCGAACAGCGAAACGCGCAGTTCCTCTATCTGCCAGCGGAACGCCAGCAGGGCTTCGGACGGCGTGTCTTCGCTGTTGACTCGGGCTTCCCAGCTATCCCACAACTGGCGGATCTCCTGAGCGCGCTGGCCATCCCGTTGCGGATTGGCCGGTTGCTTGTCCATGCGCAACGCCATCGCTTTCATGTAACGGGGCAGTTGCGACAGCTGCGCCCAGGGCGTCGCCGCCAGGAATCCCTTGTAGACCAGGCGGTCAAGCTGCAGCTTCAGATCGGCGCCGATGCGGTGGCGCGGCAGTTTCTGGCTTAGCGCATGGTATTCGGCGGCGATCTGCGCGAGATATTGCGTCACGGCCTGGGTCACCGCCGGCAGGCGGGTGCGGGCCCGGGACTTCTGGTCGTTGAAGGACTTCTCGTCGCGCGGCGGCTCGTCCTCGCCGATGAAGGCGCGGTCGCAGATGGCGTCCAGCGCGTCGCGCATCAACTCGTCGGCATTGCACACCCCGCGCAGTTGCAGGGCGATCTGGGTGATGCCGGGCAGACCTTTCCCAAGCTGTTTCATCTGCTCTTTGAGCTGCAGCTGCAGCAGCCTGACCACGCCGCGCCGATGCGCCGCGTCCGCCGCCTCGCGCGTATCGAACAGGCGGATGGCGACCCGGTCGTCCTCCAGACTCAGCGCGGGGTAACCTGTCAGTTGCTGCCGTCCTCGGGCGAACTGCAGGCTTGCCGGCAAGGCTCCGAAATCCCAGGTTTTGACATCGTCGCGCTCGATATCGAGCGTGGTGTCGCGGAACGTCAGTTGGGCGGCCTGGCCGAACTGGCGCTGCAGTGCGCCAAGGTCCCGGCCCATGCCGATTTCCTGCTTGCCGTCGTCGATGACGCGGAAATTGCAACGCAGGTAGTCGGGCAAGCCATCGTCGGAAAAGTCGTCGATGGTGACTTTCTGCCCGGTTTCTCGGCGGACGAATTCGGCCAGTTGCGGCAGCAGCGGCGCCGCGCGATCCGGTTCGGACGACAGAAAACGCGTGATGAAATCCGGAACGGGCACGCAGGCGCGGCGCAGTTCCTTGCGCAGCGATTTGACGAGCGCCTGAAGTTTCTCCCGGAGCATGCCCGGCACCAGCCAGTCGAATGTCGCTTCGTCAAGCCGGTTGAGGATGGCCAGCGGCACATCGAGGGTCACGCCGTCCAGCACATGCCCGGGTTCGAACCGGTAGCGCAGGCGCAGTCGGCCGTCCACGTGCTCGAGCCATTCCGGGAACTGGTTTTCCGTGACGTGCTGCGCGGCGTGCCGCATCAGCTCTTCGCGGGTCATGAACAGCAGGCGCGGTTCGGTTTTCTCCGCCTCGGCGCGCCAGGCTTCGAAACCGGCCGCATCGACCACGTCCGCCGGCACGCGTTCGTTATAGAAGGCGAACAGCGCCTCTTCGTCGACCAGCACGTCCTGGCGCCGGGCCTTGTGCTCGAGCTGCTCGACATCGCGGATGAGCTGCTGGTTGCGCTGGAAGAACGGGGCGCGGGTCGCGTAGTCCATGGCCACCAGCGCGCCGCGGATGAACAGTTCGCGCGCCTCTTCGGGGGCGATGCGCCCGTAACTGACCGGGCGGCGAGGCACCAGCGTCAGTCCGTACAGGGTGACGCGCTCGCTGGCGACCACTTCGCCGCGGCTCTTTTCCCAGCGCGGCTCGAAGTAATGGCGCTTGATGAGGTGCGGCGCGAGCGATTCGATCCATTCCGGTTCGATCCGTCCGACACAGCGCGCGTAAAGGCGGCTGGTTTCGACCACCTCGGCGGCGACCAGCCACTTGGGCTTGCCTTTTTTCAGTCCCGAGCCGGGAAAAATCAGGAAATGGCTGCCGCGCGCGCCGAGGTACTCGTCGCTTTCCTGGGTTTTCATGCCGACATTGCCGATCAGGCCGGTCAGCAGCGCCTTGTGCAGGTTTTCGTAGTCGGCCGCCTCGCGCGCCTGGCGCTGTTTAGGGGTCAGGCCGGACAGATCGGCGGCGGGCGCCGGCGCGGTTTTCAGCCCCATCTCGTTGGCGATCTCGCGCAATTGCCCGTGCAGTTCGCGCCACTCGCGCATGCGCAGCCAGGACAGGAAATGCTCGTGACAGAGATTGACCACCTGACGGTTGGAGCTCTTGTGACGCAGCGCGTCGTCGAAGAAGTGCCACAGGTTCAAGTACCCGAGAAAATCCGAGCGCTCGTCGGCGAAGCGCGCCTGGGCCCGTTCGGCGGCGTCGCGCGCTTCGAAGGGGCGCTCGCGCGGATCCTGGATGGACAGCGCCGAAGCGATGATCAGCATCTGGTCGAGGCAGCCGCGCTCGGCGGCGGCGAGCAGCATGCGGCCCACGCGCGGGTCGACCGGAATGCGCGCGAGCTCCTTGCCGACCGGTGTCAGTTCGTTCTTGTCGTTGACGGCGCCCAGTTCGGTGAGCACCTGATAGCCGTCGGCGACGAGGCGCGAGGAGGGCGGTTCGATGAAGGGGAACTCGTCGACGCGCCCAAGGCGTAGCGATGCCATGCGCAGGATCACCGCCGCGAGGTTGGAACGGACGATTTCCGGGTCGGTGAACGCCGGGCGGGCGGCGAAGTCCTCTTCGCTGTAAAGGCGCACGCAGATGCCGGCCTCGACGCGGCCGCAACGGCCGGCCCGCTGGCGCGCGGCGGCCTGGGCGATCTTTTCGATCTGCAGCTGTTCGACCTTGGCGCGCGGGCTGTAGCGGTTGATGCGCGCCAGGCCGGTGTCGATCACATAGCGGATGCCCGGCACGGTCAGGGAGGTTTCGGCGACGTTGGTGGCGAGCACGATGCGCCGTCCGCCCGATGGCCGGAAAATCTTCTGCTGGTCCTCATGGCCCAGGCGCGCGAACAGCGGCAGGATCTCGTAGCCGTTCAGGCGCGCCTTGCGCAGCTTTTCCGCGGTTTCGCGGATTTCCCGCTCCCCGGGCAGGAAAACCAGGATATCGCCCGGACCCTGGCGCGAAAGCTCGCCGGCCGCGTCGACCACGGCGTCTTCCATTTCCATTTCCCGCTCGTCCTCGTCGCGCTCTTCAAGCGGGCGATAGCGGATTTCCACCGGATAGGTGCGTCCCGAGACTTCGATCACCGGAGCGTTGTCGAAGTGTTTCGAGAAGCGTTCCGCATCGATCGTGGCCGAGGTGATGATGATTTTCAGGTCGGGGCGGCGCGGCAGCAACTGCTTGAGGTAGCCCAGCATGAAGTCGATATTGAGGCTGCGCTCGTGCGCTTCGTCGATGATGATCGTGTCGTAGGCTTCCAGATAGCGGTCGGTCTGGGTTTCCGCCAGCAAAATGCCGTCGGTCATCAGTTTGACGACGCTGCGTTCGGACAAGCGGTCGGTGAAGCGGACCTTGAAGCCGACGTGTTCGCCGAGCTCCGAGCCGAGTTCCTGGGCGATGCGCGCCGCCACGGAGCGCGCGGCAAGGCGCCGCGGCTGGGTGTGGCCGATCAGCCCATGAATGCCGCGTCCCAGTTCCAGGCAGATTTTGGGCAGCTGGGTGGTTTTGCCCGACCCGGTTTCGCCGCACACGATGGTGACCTGATGCCGGGCGATGGTATCGCGGATCGTTTCGCGTTTCTGATTGACCGGCAGATCCTGATCGAAAGTGGGGACGGGCAGGGCGGCGCGGCGCGCCTGAACGCGCGAAACCGAGCGCTCGATGCGCGCGGTGATGTCGGCGAGCAGCCGGTCGTGCGGAGCGTTCTTGCGAAGTTTGTCCTCAAGATCCCGGATCAGGCGCCGGATCGGATGGCGATCGCGCAGCAGGCAGTCCGCGAGGGCGGACTTGAACGCGGCGACGGGGTGGGAAGCGGTCATGGAAGTCTAAAGAGCGGTGCGTTCGTAAAAGCCGAAGTATACCACTGTCCGGCCGGGTATTTCTTGGGGTATCGGGAGCTGGAAGGCTACACTGGCATTATGGGAGACCGTGTCCGCCCGCTGCCCTGATCGAGGAGCCCGACCATGATGACGTTCCTGACCGGCCGCTGTCTGTGCGGCGCCATCCACTATCGGGTGTCCGGGCCGCCCCTGACGGTCGACCATTGTCATTGCGCCAGTTGCCGCAAGGCCAGCGGCGCCCCGTTCGTCACCTGGTTCACGGCGAGGGCGTTCGATGTGGACTGGCGCGGCGCGCCGCTCGCCTGGTATGTCTCTTCAGTGGGGGCGGAAAGGGGGTTTTGCGGGCGCTGCGGCTCCACGCTGGCTTATCGCCATGACGCGGAACCCGAGGAAATCGACATCACGGTCGCCACGCTCGATCATCCGCAGTCCCTGACTCCTGAGCACCACCTTTGCTGGCGCGAACACCTGCCGTGGGTCGAACCGGACACGCTCGGGCGACTGCCGCTGTTCGAGGGAACCAAGGACAACGCCATCTACCGGCAGACCCGCCGTCACAGCAGGGGTGACTCCGACGTGACGATGCCGTCCTCGTCGGCGTAGAGCCAGTGCCCGGGGACGAAACGGACGCCGGCGAACACCACCTGAACATCGCTTTCCCCGCCGCCGCGCTTCACGGATTTGAGCGGATGGGTGGCCAGTGCGCGCACGCCAAGCGGCAATGCGGCAAGCGCGACCGAGTCGCGGATGCAGCCATTGATGACCACGCCCGCCCAGCCATTTTTCACGCCAAGCTCGCCCAGCTGGTCGCCCAGCAGCGCGCAGCGCAGCGAACCGCCTCCGTCCACCACCAGCACGCGTCCGCGTCCCGCTTCGGAGAGCCGTTCGCGCACCAGCGAGTTGTCCTCGAACAGCTTGAGCGTGGCGATCTCGCCGCAAAAGCGCGGCCGTCCGCCAAAACGCAGGAAAACCGGACTGGCGATACCCAGCTTCTCGGAGAAGGCATCGCACAGATCGCTGGTCATGAATTCCGTCATCGTTACCTCCTCCTTGCCGTCACCGGGTCAGTTCAGCCGCAGCGGGACGAACAGGGTATTGTCCATGCGCCGCACGAGCAGCGCGATATTGCCGCGCGAGTCGGCCAGCGCCTTCTCGAACTGCTTCACGGTGGCGACCTTGGTCTGGTTGACACCGATGATGATGTCGCCGTGCTGCAATCCGGAACGCGCGGCCACGCCTTGCGCCTTTTGCACCAGGAGTCCGCCGGACAGGCCGAGCTGCTGGAGCTGGGCGGCGCCCAGTTCGGCCACGGTGAGTCCGAGTTTGCCGAACTGATAGCTTTGCCCCTGCGGCCCATCGGCCGGCATATCCTGGATGGTTTCCTGCGACAGTTCGCTCAGGACCGCATCGAGATTCTTTTCCTGGCCCTTGCGCCAGACGAGCAGGCTGATCTTGTTGCCCGGTTTCATCGTTCCGATCACCACCGGCAGCTCGCGCGAACTCTCGATGGCCTTGTCGTTGACCTTGAGGATGATGTCGCCGGCCTGGAGTCCCGCCTTGTCGGCCGGTCCGCCCGGTTCGACCCGTACCACCAGCGCGCCGTGCGCGCCGCCAAGGCCGAAGGATTGCGCGAGCGGCTGGCTGACTTCCTGGACATTCACGCCCAGTTGCCCGCGGCTGACCTTGCCCTTGGCCTTGATCTGGTCGGCCACGCCAATGGCGAGGTCGATGGGAATGGCGAAGGAAATGCCCATGAAACCGCCCGAACGGCTGTAGATCTGCGAGTTGATGCCGACCACTTCGCCTTTCAGATTGAACAGCGGGCCGCCCGAGTTGCCGGGGTTGATCGCGACGTCGGTCTGGATGAAGGGCACGTAGTTCTCGTCGGGCAGGCTGCGGCCCTTGGCCGACACGATGCCGGCCGTCACCGAGTTCTCGAAGCCGAAGGGCGCGCCGATCGCCGCGACCCATTCGCCGACCTTCAGCTGGGTGGGGTCGCCGATTTTCACGGTCGGGAGGCTCTTGGCGTCGACTTTCAGCACCGCCACATCCGTACGCTTGTCAAGACCGATGAGCCGCGCCTTCAGTTCGCGCTTGTCCGTCATCATCACCTTGATTTGCGGACTGCCCTGCACGACGTGTGCGTTCGTCATGATGTAGCCGTCCTCGCTGATGATGAAGCCCGAGCCGAACGATACGCCTTCGTTCGGACCGTCCTGGGGACCCGGCTGTTGGGGCTGCTGCGGGATCAGCCGACGGAAGAAATCGTAGAGGGGGTCGTCCTCGGGAATCGAGAAGGGCAGTTCCGGCTGGGGTTGTCCGCTCTCTACCCGGTTCGCCTGGATGTTGACGACCGCCGGACCTTCGCGGTCGACGAGCTGGGTGAAGTCCGGCAGCAGCATCGCGACACGGCCGTTTTCCTGGGCGGGAATGGCGACCGGCGCGGGCTGTTCCTTCTTGAAGAAGCGCTCGACCTTGTCGCAGCCCGTCAGGGCCGAGGCGGTCAACGTTGCCACCAAGAGAGTGCGAAGACAGATATTCACCAGATCGTCCTTTTTCCGTGGAGCCAGGAGAAACTACGTGGTGGCATCCTTCCGGTGTTTCAAGTTTGCGAAGTTAGCCTGATTGTATCAGAGCCTTCATCATAGCGGTTTGGCGGGATATTCACACAGGGCGCTGATCGGGCAGCGCTCGCACTCCGGACGACGCGCCTTGCAAATATACCGGCCGTGCAGGATCAGCCAGTGGTGCGCGTCGAGACGGAACTCCGCCGGCACCACCTTCATCAGTTTGTCCTCGACCGCGCGCACATCCTTTCCCGGTGCGAGCCGCGTGCGGTTCGCCACCCGGAAAATGTGCGTGTCCACCGCGATCGTGGGTTGGCCGAACGCGGTGTTGAGCACGACGTTGGCGGTCTTGCGTCCGACCCCGGGCAGCGCTTCGAGCGCTTCGCGGTCGGCGGGCACTTCGCCGCCATGCTTTTCCAGAAGCAGCCGGCAGGTGGCGATGACATGGCGCGCCTTGGAGCGGAACAGGCCGATGGTCTTGATGTATTCGCAAAGGCCGTCCTCGCCGAGCGCGAGGATGGCCTCGGGCGTGCCCGCGACCGGAAAGAGCCGTCGCGTCGCCTTGTTGACGCCGACGTCGGTGGCCTGGGCGGACAACAGGACCGCGATCAGCAGCTGGAACGGGGTGCCGTATTCGAGCTCGGTGGTCGGATGCGGATTGACATCGCGCAGAATGCGAAAAATGGCCTGGCGTTTTTCCGGGTTCACTCGGGGTCCTTCGGTGAGGTGCGGGCCGCGTCGCGCTCCGCCCGCAAGGCGGCGGCGCGTTCCATCGCGGCGCGGATCAGCGCGGTTTTGTCATCGGCGGCCGGCGCCGCGCCGCGCGCTTCCCGGGCGCGCTCCATCGCGCGGCGGATCACTTCGTCGCGGTCGGCCGCGGCCGGCGCGACCGCAGCCGGGGCGGCCACCCGGGGGGCCGCCGGAGGCACCGCGGCTCGGCGGGCCAGGCGGAGGGCTTTTTCTTCCCTGTCGCGCGCCTGTCGCCGCTGCCGGTATTCGTAGCGGTATTCGGCCTGGCGGGCCCGGGCGAGCAGGCGCTCCCGTGTTTCGTCGTTCGGGTCGTCCACCGGCACAAGATCGATGCAGTCCACCGGACAGGGGGCGATGCATAATTCGCAGCCGGTGCACTCGGCGGCGATGACCGTGTGCATTTTCTTTGCGGCGCCGACGATGGCGTCCACCGGACAGGCCTGGATGCACAGTGTGCAGCCGATACAGGTGTCCTCGCGGATCACCGCCAGCGCGCGCGGCCTGGGTTGGGGCCCGCCCGGGTCGAACGGAATCGCCTCGACGCCGAGCAGCCCGGCCAGCGCGCGGATGCCCTCCGTGCCTCCCGGTGGGCAACGGTTAACGGCCTCGCTCCCTTGCGCCAGCGCTTCGGCATAGGGAAGACAGCCAGGATGCCCGCACTGGCCGCACTGGGTCTGCGGCAAAAGGGCGTTGATCCGGGCAACGAGGCTGGGGTTGGCTGACATGGCGGACGGTTCTGTGTCGAAACCTGTCATTATCCGTGCTGGAGGGACGCCGTTCAACTCCCGGATCCGCGCGTCAGTCCAGCAGCGTTTGCGACAGGTGGGTCTGCAGTTTGCGCGCCTGGCGCAAGGCCTCGCGCAGGATACGGTGCTCCAGCGCAGTGAGGGCATCCGGATCGATGAGGTTATCGGGTGTCCGATCGTTTTCCAGCTGCCCGATCTGGTGCCTCAGGCGCATTTCCTGGATGAAGCGGAAGCTGTCCGCCCAGGCTTCCGCGTCCCGTTCCGGGAGATCCAGTATGCGCGAGGCCTGCGCCAGCCGGTCCAGGGTGCGGGTGGCGGGGCAACTGGCCGACAAGGCGAGAATGCGCGCGCCATCGACGAAAAACCGCGCAACGTCGTCCTTCAGGTCGAGCAGGCCGCGGCTGGGCTGGATGCGTCCCATCCATCCGAGCGGCGGGCGGCGGCGCAATACCAGATCGGCCATGCCGCGGATACAGCGCGTGGTCCGGTGAAAATCGCCCTGGATGCGTTCGCGCAGCTGGTCGGCAAGGAGTCCGTCGCCCCATACGGCGCGCAGATCGAAATAACCGTTGGCCGTGTCGATGGTTTCCGGAGAGGGATGGTGGATCCAGTCGCCGAACGCGCGCTGCCATTCCTCGACGGTCAGGCAGTGGTTGTCCGCGCCGGCCATGGTGCCCTGCGGACACAGCGGTATGCCGCAGCGCGACAGCATGGCGTTGATTTCCCTGGCTCGCGACATCGCCCAGCCCCGGTGCTCGGTGAGTTTGGCCGGTTCGTCGACGGCGATGATCAATCCGTTGTCCTGGTCGCTGGCGAACGTTTGTTCGAGTCGTCCTTCGCTGCCGAAGGCCAGCCAGCAGATCCGGATGCCGAGTTCCTCCGCCCCGGCGAAGCCCAATTCACACAATCGGCCGGTCAGACGGTCGGTGAGCGTGGCGACCAGCCGCGTGACCGCGTCGGCCTCCATGCCCTGGCGCAACAGCACAAGGGCGAGCTGCCGGATATCGCGGGCGATGCCGATCAGTTCCTCTTCGTCCCGGCTTGCCGCCAGCCGCGCCAGCAGTTCATGAAAATCCAGCCGGGTCAGGCGGTAGAGGTCCTGTTCGGTGACGATGCCGGTCAACACGGCGTCATCGCAGACCATCAGGTGCCTCGCCCGGCCCCCGGCGAAATGCAGGACGGCTTCGGAGGCGAGCGTGCGGTCGGGAAGGAGGGTAATGTCGGTGCGCATGACGCGCGACAGCGGGGTGGTCAGCGGGGTCGATGTCAGCATCAATTCCGGGAGCTGTTCCTGGCAGACCAGTCCGACCGGATTTCGCTTGGCATCGACAATGCCCACCGCGCCGATGCGATCGCGCCTGAACAGTTTGAGCGCGTCGGCGAGGCTGTCGTGCGGCGCGAGACATGGCGGCGGTCCGTCGAGCAGTTGGCGCAACGGGCTTTGCAGCGCGGCCTGCAACGCGGCCCCCGGCCGCGACAGTTCGCGCGAGCGGGTCAGCAGGCTGGCCAGCCGCCGCGTGCAAAAGTCGCTGAAGGCCGGAACGCTGGTCATGACCTCCCTGAACGCTTCCACGGTCAGGCCGGCCAGCCGCGTGTCGCATTCGGCGACGTAGCGGTTGGAAGCCGCCCGCTCCGCCAGGGCCGCGCCAAGGGGAAACATCTCGCCGCCGGTGAGGGTGGCGAAGCGCTGGTGCCGGAGCGCGTCCTCGGCCTGCACCACGCCTTCGAGCACGATCCATACCGTATCGGGTATTCCCGAGTCGGGAGACAGGATGCATTCTCCGGCGCGCACGCGCCGCTCCCGGAGCCGGACAAGCAATGCGCCGAGCGCCTCCTCGGGCATGCTGGCGAACGGCTCGTGCGGGGCGAGAAGGCGCCGCCAGGCGGGATGGATGTCGCTATCGGCAACCTGGGTCATGAACGTGTCTCGCGAAACGTGATGTTTTTATCATAGCCGCCCGCCGGCAAAGGGCCAGCGGGCCGACGGCTTCATTGGCCGAAGGTGAAGGCATAGGCTTCCAGACCGGTATCGTCGGTGCGGATGTCGAGCACACCGGTTTTGGCGGTTTTCTGGTCGATGAGCTCATAAAGCGCGTGGCGCGCCACCGTCAGCCTGCCCCCGGGCGCATCCTTGCCGGCAAGGCTCCCCACCGGAAATCCGTTGAGTGTCAGTGTCGCGCGCACCGGAGTTCCCTTTCTTGAGCCGAGCACCAGAAACACTTTGCGTGCCTTGAAATTGAGCCTCAGCACCGCCCCCTTGCCCGCGGAGGCTAGGTTTTCCGGGCCGCTGGACCAGACGCCGCCCAATGCCCAGTTGTCGTGCGGCAGGATGTCGGGCAGCCGGTAATGTCCCTCCCTGTCGCGCGCCAGGGATTCCGTGCCGCCGAACCGGTTGGTGCGCTCGTAACCCAGATAGGTTTCCGGTGTCTGGTCCTGCGAATAGGATGGCGGCTCGGGTTTTGCGCCGGGGTCGGGTTTCAGGCCCAACTGGGCGCGGATGGCGTTTTCCGTGACATCGTAGCGCCCCTCGCCAAAATGGGTGTAGACCACCCGGCCCGCGCGGTCGATCAGGTAGTGCGCCGGCCAGTAACGGTTGCCGAAGCGGTTCCAGGTCTCCATGGAGTTGTCCAGCGCCACCGGATAGCGGATGCCATACTGCGACAGGGCGGCGCGCACATTGTCCGGCTGTTTTTCGAAGTCGAATTCCGGCGAGTGTACTCCGATGATCGTGAGCCCCTTGTCGCGGTATTTTCTGTCCCAGGCGGACAGATAGGGCAGGGTGCGCACGCAGTTGACACAGGAGTAGGCCCAGAAGTCGATCAGCACCACCCGTCCGCGCAATGCCTGCAACGTAAGGGAGGGGCTGTTGAGCCAGGTCGATAGGCCGGCCAGTTCCGGGGCGGAGTAGGGGGCGACCGCGCCCGCCGGAGCCGCGGCCGGGGCGAGACACAGGACGAAGGCAAGGCTCAGGGCCGGGATCGGCCGGAAGAAAGCCATCATGGCATTGTCAACTTTTTGTCCGGAACAAAGTTCAGGGTAGCACCGTTGTTGCCGTAACGCAGCCCCGATGGCGGGGGCCATCGTCGAAAATATGCCCCTGGTGCCCGCCGCAGCGGGCGCAGTGGTACATCCCTTTGCGCTTTTCCCCGATCAGCGGGCTGGTGTACGGCGGTTCCGTGCCTTCTTCGCGCAGTACATGGTATTGCGCGGGCGTCACCGTTTTTTCCATTCCTCGTCGCTTAACGCCAGGCGGCCGACGTTTTACGCCGGGTCGTCGGACAACAGGGCGGGAGCGGGCAGCAGACCCACGCCGCCAGCCATGCGCGCCAGGAAGCGCCTCCTGTTCATGTCATCGCCCTCCTTGTCGGCTGTATAGGCGAGCCCGCCTGGCTGAAACCCGGAAAAAAGCCCGGCGCATGGCCGGGCAGGGACAGGTCGTTTCCGGTGGGAAGCTCAGTTGGCGGCTTCCTGCAGCTGGGCGAGGATTTGCGGATTCTCCAGCGTGGAGACGTCCTGCACGATTTCCTCGCCGCGCGCCAGCGAGCGCAACAGGCGGCGCATGATCTTGCCCGAACGGGTCTTGGGCAGGTTCTCGCCAAAGCGGATCTCGTCCGGTTGGGCGATTTTGCCGATCTCGTGCGCCACCCACTGTTTCAGGTTGTCGGCGACCTTGCGCGCCTCGTCGCCGGAAGGTCGGGATCCCTTGAGCACCACAAAGGCCACGACCGCTTCGCCCTTGATGTCGTGAGGTTTGCCCACCACGGCGGCTTCGGCGACCAGCGGATTGGCAACCAGCGCCGATTCGATTTCCATGGTGCCCAGCCGGTGTCCGGAAACGTTGAGTACGTCGTCGATGCGGCCCATGATCCAGAAATAGCCGCTCTCGTCGCGATGCGCCGAATCGCCCGCCAGGTAGTACTTGCCCTCGAATTCGTCGGGGAAGTAGGTTTTCCGGAAGCGGTCGGGGTCGCCCCAGATGGTGCGCACCAGACTCGGGAACGGTTTTTTGATCACCAGGAATCCGCCCTTGCCCGGTTCGACCGGCGCGCCGGACTCGTCGACGATGTCGGCCATGATGCCCGGCAGCGGCAACGTGCAGGAGCCCGGTTTGGTCGGTACCGCGCCCGGGGTCGGGGCGATCATCGCCGATCCGGTTTCGGTCTGCCACCACGTGTCGACAATCGGGCAGCGGCCGCCGCCGACCACTTCGTAATACCACATCCAGGCTTCCGGATTGATCGGCTCGCCCACCGTGCCCAGCACGCGCAGGCTCGACAGGTCGTATTTCGCCGGCAGGTCGGCGCCCAGCTTGATCAGCGAACGGATGGCGGTCGGCGCGGTATAGAAGATCGACACCTTGTGCTTCTCGATCATGCGCCAGAATCGGCTGGCGTCCGGATAGGTCGGCACGCCTTCGAAAATCACCTGAGTCGCGCCATGTCCGAGCGGGCCGTAGGTGATGTAGGAGTGCCCGGTGATCCAGCCCACATCCGCCGTGCACCAGTACACGTCGTTGGGCTTGTAATCGAAAATCCAGCGGAAGCTGTTGAGCGCCCCCAGCAGGAAGCCCGCGGTGGAGTGCTGGATGCCTTTGGGTTTGCCGGTGGAGCCTGAGGTGTAAAGGATGAACAGGGGGTCTTCGGCGTTCACCCATTCGGGCTCGCATTCTTCGGCCTGGCCTTCGATCAGCTTGTGCCACCAGACATCGCGGCCTTCCGTCCACTTGGATGCGCCGTTGTTGGTGCGCTGGTAGACCACCACACTGGAGACCGATTCGCAGCCGCCAAGCTCGAAGGCTTCGTCGGTGGTCGCTTTCAGGGCCACGGTCTTGCCGCCGCGCAGTCCTTCGTTGGCGGTAATGACCACCTTGGCGCCGGCATCCTGCACCCGGTCGCGCAAGGCGCCCGCCGAGAAACCGCCGAACACCACCGAATGGATGGCGCCGATGCGGGCGCAGGCCTGCATCGCGACAATCGCTTCGATGACCATCGGCATGTAGATCACCACGCGGTCGCCCTTCGCGACGCCAAGGCTCTTGAGGCCGTTGGCGAACTGGCAGACGCGCCGGTGAAGTTCCGAATAGGTGACACGGGTCACCTCGCCGTCGTCCGCTTCGAAAATCAGCGCGATCTTGTTGGCGTTCAATGGCAGGTGACGGTCAAGGCAGTTGTAGGAGACATTGAGCACGCCATCGTCGAACCATTTGAAGAAAGGGGCGTTGCTGTCGTCCAGTACCCGTGAGAACGGTTTTTTCCAGGCGATCAACTCGCGCGCCAGATCCCCCCAGAACGACAGATAGTGGTCGTCCGCCTGTTCGCACAGGGCGTTGTACGCTTCCATGCCGGAGATCTGCGCCTTGCGGCGGAAATCGTCGGATGGCGGGAAGCTGCGGGTTTCCTTGAGGATCGACTCGATGGTGGACATTGACATCTCCTTTGTTGCTATCGTGTTGGCGGCCCGTCCGCCTACCGCCGGACGGGCTCGATACGTTTAATGCTTGGAGGCGCCGGTTGCGCCGATGCCGGTCATGGCTCGGACGAACTGTGCCGTGAAGCGGGATTTCTCTTCTTCGGCCTGGCGCGAGGTGTCCAGAACCGAAATCAGCCAAGTGCTGACGAACGCCAGTGTCATGGAAATGATGGCCGGGTTCTTGTACGGGAAGAGGGGGGCCTTGTTGTGCAGGACATCGACCCAGACCGTCGGACCCAGCACGATCAGCACCACCGCGCTGATCAGACCGATAAAGCCGCCGATCACCGCGCCGCGGGTTGTGAGACCTTTCCAGAACATCGACAGGAAAAGCACCGGGAAGTTGGCCGAGGCGGCGATCGAGAAGGCGAGGCCGACCATGAAGGCGATGTTCTGCTTCTCGAACACCAGTCCCAGCACGATGGCGACGACGCCGAGCACCAGCGTGGTGATTTTCGACACGCGGATTTCATCAGCCTCGTTCGCTTTCCCTTGCTTGAAAACCGAGGCGTACAGGTCGTGGGACACCGCCGAGGCGCCGGACAGGGTCAGACCCGCGACCACCGCGAGGATGGTGGCGAAGGCCACGGCGGAGATGAAACCCCAGAACAGATCGCCACCCACCGCATGGGACAGGTGGATCGCCGCCATGTTGTTGCCGCCGATCAGTTGGGTGACTGTTTTGCCATCCTTGACGATGGTTTCGGTGAAACCCGGCTGATTGAGAACCAGCATGATGGCGCCAAAGCCGATGATGAAGGTCAGGATGTAGAAGTAGCCGATGAAGCCGGTCGCGAAGAATACCGATTTGCGGGCTTCGCGGGCGTCGGCCACGGTGAAGAAGCGCATCAGGATGTGGGGCAGGCCGGCCGTACCGAACATCAGGGCCAGTCCCAGCGAAATCGCGTCGATCGGATTGGAGGCCAGTCCGCCGGGCGACATGATCGCCGCGTGTTTCGGATGCACTTCGGTGGCGGTGCGGAACATCGTTTCAAGGCTGAAACCGGCGCTCTTGAGCACCATGAACGCCATGAAGGTGGCGCCGGAGAGCAGCATGACCGCCTTGATGATCTGTACCCAGGTGGTGGCCAGCATGCCGCCGAACATCACGTAGAGCACCATCAGCACGCCCACGGAGATCACCGCGGTGGAGTAGGGCATGCCGAACAGCAGCTGGATCAGCTTGCCGGCGCCCACCATCTGGGCGATCAGGTAGATGGACACGGTGACCAGCGTGCCGGTGGCCGCGAACGAGCGCACCGGTGTCTGCTGCAAGCGATAGGAGGCCACGTCGGCGAAGGTGAATTTGCCGAGGTTGCGCAGCCGTTCGGCGACGAGGAACAGGATGATCGGCCAGCCGACCAGGAAGCCCATCGAGTAGATCAGGCCGTCGTAGCCTTTTTCATACACCATGGCGGAAATGCCCAGGAACGAAGCGGCCGACATGTAGTCGCCGGCGATGGCCAGCCCGTTCTGGAATCCGGTGATGCCGCCGCCGGCCGCGTAGAAGTCGCTGGCCGAACGGGTGCGCCGGGCCGCCCAGTAGGTGATGCCCAGCGTGGCGGCCACGAAGAGCAGGAAGATCACGATCGCGGTGGTATTCACCGGCTGTCGTTTGACTTCACCGGCGACGGCATCCGCGGCCGCGGCGAAAACAGGGAGCAGTGCCAGGGGCATGCCCCACCACAGGGAGCGGGTTTTCATCAGCGCGACTCCTCGATGATTTGCTGGTTGAGCTGGTCAAATTCGCTGTTCGCCTTGCGCACGTACACCCCGGTCAGGGCGAAGGCGGCAAGGATGATGAAGATGCCGACGGGAATACCCAGCGTAATGGCGGATCCCTGGAAGAGCGGAGTGCCCAGGGTCTTCGGCGAAAAGGCCAGTGTCAGGATGAATCCGTAATAGACAACCAGCATGATGATGGACAGTTTCCAACCCAGACTTGTCTTCTTGTGGACAAGTTCGATGAACTTGGGATTGGACTGTACTTTCTTGAGCACATCCTCGTTCATAGCATCCTCCTTTTGTAGTCAGCGCCGCTGCGGGCCGCTTGTCATGAAACATAATGGAGCGCGAAAGTCCGTGGCTAATCGCATTTTTTGATCGGAATAATTTGTGAATGTAATGATGCGATGCAAAAATTGATCAAATACAAGCCTTTGCGATGGTGTTTGTGCTCTATTTGTGTTTGCCAAACCGGGGATTTTTCAACTGTTTTAATGGACAGGGGGCTTGTAAATGACACCGGACTCGTCCGAGAATGGGAGGGCGGCCGGATAATAAAAAGACTTGGGGCGCGACCCCCTTGTCATTGCATCGAGGACAGCAGTCTGGATGGAAATCTATCAGTTGAGAACCTTCGTCACTGTCGCGCAGCAGGGGCACCTGACCCAGGCGGCGGAGCTGTTGCATTTGTCTCAGCCGGCGGTGACCGCGCAGATCAAGGCGCTGGAGGAGGAAATCGGCATGCCCCTGTTCGAACGCACGACCGGGGGCGTTACGCTGACTCTGGCCGGCCAGGAGCTGCTGCCGCGCGCTCAGTCCATCCTGGCTTCGGCGCGCGACATCCTCAATCATGCCCGCGGTCTGAAAGGACAGGTGGCGGGCAAAGTGCAGATCGGCATCACGCTGACGCCCGAAACCCTGCGTATCGGACCGTGGGTGGCCTCCCTCATCGCGCGCTATCCGCTGCTTGACCTGCGTCTTCAGCACGGAGTGACCGGCGACATCCTCAATCTTGTGCGCAAGAAAGAACTGGACGGCGGTTTTTTTCTTGGCAAGAACCCCTACGTCAATGTCCACACGCTCAGGCTGGGCGTTTTGTCATGGGTATTGGCGGCGCCTCCCGACTGGGGCGCGAAGGTGGAGGGGGCGAATGCCAGGGAGCTTGGCAAGTTGCCGTGGATCGGCATTTCGCAGTTTTCCAGCCTGTCGCGCATTACCTCCGAGCTATGGCGCGACATGAATATCTCGCCGCGCAAGGCGGTCGAATGTGACCATCTCGCCTCGATCCAGGCTCTCGTATCGGCCGGCGTCGGCCTGGCGCTGGTTCGTGAAGACGAGGCCATGACCAGGGCGGCGGCGGGCGATCTGTGCATCGTTCCGGGCTACCGGCGCGAATCGGACCTGCAGTTCGTTTACCCGGCGGATCGGGAAGGCGACCCTCTGCTGGCCATCCTCCTCGACGAAATGGCGCGAGTCTGGGAGATGTCCCCCGCGCCGGCATCCGGACGCTAAGCGGAGCACACCATGGACAGAATCCTGTGCGGCAAGAGCTGGGAAAACTATTGGCAATCGGTCAGGCACACCCATCAGCGCTGGTTGTCGGCGCAGCAGGACATGTTCCGGACCTGGACCGCGGCCTGGCATTCCGGTATGGCCGGCGAAGGGGAGGCGATGAATCGCCATCTGGACGGGGGGCTGACCGCCGGGATGGCGCTGGTGCAGGCTCAGGCCGATGCCCAGCGGGATCTGATGTTGCTGGCGGAGAAGGCGCTGGCCGAGTTTCATGCGCGTATGCTGTCGTCGTGGCAGCCCGCCGACCATCCCCCTCTCGACGCGGTGCGCGCCGCCATGCGGGTCGGTCAGGTTTCGTCGACGGCGGTGTCGCGCATGTCGCGCCAGGTCGGCCATTTCGCCGCCACCAACCTTTCCCAGGCGACCCTCAACGCCACGCGCCAGATGCAACGCGCGCTGCACCCTTCCCGGCGCGGCAAATAACCCTTTCCGCTACCGGGTGTATCGCCGGCCGGAGGGCGGCTATCATCCGGGTATGACCCCTTTTGCTTCCGTGAACTTCGGACGGCGCCTCGAGGCGCTGCCTGGCGAAATGCTGCGCCGCGTCCGGCCGCAGCCGTTGCCGGACCCGTATGCCATCGCGATCAACCGCCCGTTGGCGCGCGAGCTGGGCATCGACCCGGACAGTCTGCTGCTGCCCGACGCGCTGGCGGTGCTCGCCGGCAACCGAGTCCCCGACGGCGCGCAACCGCTGGCGACGTGCTATTCCGGTCACCAGTTCGGCCAGTACGTGCCGCAGTTGGGCGACGGCAGGGCCTTGCTGCTGGGAGATACGCCCTGGCGCGGCGAAAGGGCCGAATGGCAGCTCAAGGGCGCGGGCATGACGCCGTTCTCGCGCATGGGCGATGGCCGCGCCGTGCTGCGCTCGAGCGTCCGCGAATACCTGTGTTCCGAGGCGATGCACGGGCTCGGGATTCCCACGACCCGGGCACTTGCCCTGGTCGGCTCGCCCGAGCGGGTGATGCGCGAGATGCCGGAAACCGCCGCCGTGGTGACGCGCATCGCCGAAAGCTTCCTGCGTTTCGGCCATTTCGAAGTCGCCTATCATCGCGGCATGACCGACGCCACCCGTGCCCTCGCGGCATTCCTGATCGAGCACCATTACCCCGAATGCCGGGACCGCGAAGAGCCGGTCCTGGCCCTGTTCGAGCGGATCGTTGAGCGCACGGCGGGGCTGATGGCCGCCTGGCAGAGCGTGGGGTTCTGTCATGGCGTGATGAACACCGACAACATGTCGCTGCTCGGCCTGACGCTCGATTACGGCCCTTTCGGATTTCTCGACGATTTCGATGCCGGGCATATTTGCAACCATTCCGATCACAGCGGGCGCTACGCCTTCGGCGAGCAGCCGAGGGTCGCGCTGTGGAATCTTTATTGCCTGGGGTCGGCGTTCCTGCCGCTGGCGAGCGAAGCGGCGCTGGTCGGTGTGCTTGAGCGGTACAGCGCGATGTTCGAGACCGAGTGGCTGGCCCGCCTGCGTCAGAAGCTGGGGTGGCGGGGGGAGGAGACAGGCGATGTGGCGCTGATCGAGGCGCTGTTCGCGCTGCTGCAGGAGGGTCGCGCCGACTACACGCTGTTTTTCCGGACACTGGCCGATGTCGATGAGCCGGGGGGCGCCGACCGGCTGGCCGGGCTGTTCGCGACGGGGGCCGACATCGGCGGCTGGCTGGAGGCGTGGCGGCGTCGCGCGGCATCGGACGGGCGCGGCATGGACGAGCGTAAGCGCGCGATGCACGGCGTCAATCCGCGCTTCGTGCTGCGCAATCACCTGGCGGAGCTGGCGATCCGCGCGGCTCGCGACGAAGGGAACTTCGCCCCGATCGCCCGTCTTGCCGAGTGCCTGGCCCGTCCGTTCGACGAGCAACCGGAAAACAGCGATTTGGCGGGGCGGCCGCCCGAATGGGCGCGCGAGATTTCCGTTAGCTGTTCGAGCTGATCAACCGAGCGGGTGGGCTGACAGTTCCCCGCCGTCAAGCTTCAGAAAACCGCCCTTGCCGTCGTGCCAGTCGCGGATGACCCAGCGCTCGGCCGTGCGCCCGTCCTTCGCATGGCGGTGTGTCGCGGGGCGGTGGGTGTGGCCATGGATCAGCGTCGGCCAGCCATGGCTATCAAGCAAGGCTTCGACGGCGTCGGCGGTGACATCGGAGATCTCGCTCATTCCGACGGCGGCTTTGTTGGCTTCGCTCATGCGCCGGGCATGTTCGGCCATCGCGCGCCGCTCCGCCAGCGGCCGCGCCAGCATCGCCGCTTGCCAGGCGGGGGAGCGGCTTTGCGCGCGGAACGCCTGGTAGGCGGTGTCGGCGGTGCATAGCGCATCCCCGTGCGTCAGCAAGAAGCGTGCGCCGGCCTGCCCGATCAGGGCCGGATCGGTGATGATCCGGGCTCCGCTGCGCGCTTCGAATCCCTTCCCCATCAGGAAGTCCCGGTTGCCGTGCATGACATGCAGCGGCGTGCGCCGGCTGAAATCCTTCATCGCCGCAAGCAACGGCTCGAGCGCCGGCGTGTCGTCGTCGTCGCCGATCCAATACTCGAAAAGATCGCCCAGAATGTAGAGCGCGTCGATCCGTCCTTGCCAGGCGTCGAGCGTATCGACGAACAGCCGGTCAAGATCCGGCGTGCCATCGGACAGGTGCAGATCGGAAATGAAATGGATGGGCATGGTGTCAATGGCGGCCCGCGGTCCGGGCCGCCCTGTCCTGGCGGAGTGGAACGGGGGTCAGATGATCTCGGCTTTTTCGATCACGACCGGCTCGAGCGGCACATCCTGATGCATGCCGTTGCGGCCGGTGCGTACCGTCTTGATGCGATCGACCACGTCCTGGCCTTGCACCACGGCGCCGAATACGGCGTAGCCCCAGCCTTGGGCGCTTTCCGACGTAAAGTTCAGAAAATCGTTATCGGCAACGTTGATGAAAAACTGGGCCGAGGCGGAATGCGGATCCATGGTGCGGGCCATGGCGATCGTGTAGGTCGCATTGGAGACACCGTTGTTGGCTTCGTTCTTGATCGGTTCGCGAGTGGACTTCTGCTCCATGTCGGCCGTGAAACCGCCGCCCTGGATCATGAAACCGTTGATGACACGGTGGAAGATCGTGCCGTCGTAGTGGCCGCTCTTGACGTACTCTTCGAAGTTCGCGGCGGTGACCGGAGCCTTGTCGGCGAAAAGCTCAAGTACGATTTCGCCGAAATTGGTAGTCAGTTTGATCATGTCGGGTTTTCCTTGGAGTAATGGAGGTGGCGTCAGCGCTTCAGTATGACGGCTTTTTTCAGGACGACGGGTGTGAGGGGCACATCGGGCATACCTTGGCCGACGCCGGTGTCGACGCGGGAAATGCGCTTGACGACGTCCATGCCGCGGGTCACCTTGCCGAACACGGCATAGCCCCATCCGCCCGGTGTGGGCGCTTTATAGTCCAGGCGGCTGTTGTTGGCAACGTTGAAGTAGAACTGGGATGTCGCCGAATCCGGCGCTTCCGTGCGCGCCATGGCGATGGTGCCTTCGAGGTTCGACAGCCGGTTCGCCGATTCGTTGGGAATCGGCGCGCCGGCCGGCTTTTCGGTCATCTCGGGCGTAAAGCCCCCACCTTGCACGACAAAGCCGGGAATCACCCGGTGGAAGATCGTGCCGTCGTAAAATCCGGATTTCACGTAACCGAGAAAATTGGCGACCGAGCGCGGCGCCTTGTGCTCGTCAAGCGTCACCTCGATGGCGCCAAGCGTCGTCTCGAATCGCACCACGGGAGCCGCGCAAGCGAGCGAGGACGCCAGCGCGAGCGGCAGCAGCAGCCAGTTTGTCAGTTTCATCATGAAGCGCCTTCGGGCGTCCGGCAGGTTGACAAAGTCGCGATTCTAGCACAGCCACCGGCGCCGGCGTGACGTTCCCAAACCAGAGGCTGGGTTCCCGGGTCGGGAACGAACACGCGCTTGACGTCCGAGCTGCGCGCATCGCCCTGTCGTGAGACGGGTAAACGCCGGGCGTTATGATCGGTTGGGCTGTAAGTCACACCGGCGCCATGGTAGCCGGTAACCTCCGCGTGATCAAAGCCTTCCTTGCGCAGCGCCCTGGCCAGCGAGAGCGCGAACGGCTCCTTGCGTACGGCGCTTCCCCATAGGCCGAAGAGTCCCGGTTTTTTCTGTTGCGGCAGCGCCGCCGCGTCAAGCTCCCGCTTTTCGAAGGTATGGGCCAATTCCTCACGCAACGCCTCCATGGTTTTCCTGTCCTCGTCGTGGCGGGTGATGAGGGGCATCAATGGCTTGTTCCTGACTGCGCGTGTCTGATTCTTGCCGAGCGCCTGCTCCACCTGATCGATGTGCGCGAATGGCGCGTTAGAGAACCGCGCGCGGCCTCGTCTCGGCGTGTTGGCGACCGTGAGCGGGCGGTTCGGGCCGACTGGCGAGGGACCGCCGCCTCCGGATGAGGCGGGTGGCGTGGCGGAGATGGGGGGCATGGGAATCCTGATTCTGCCGGGAGCGATGAGTGAATGGTGATTTCGTACTGTAGAGTGCGAGCCGTCTTTTCCCCGCTTTCACAAATCGGGCAGCAATGCGCCTCCCGGTATGAATCCCCTCTTGCCGACAGGGTGGGCTGTGCGTAGGCTTAAGACCAAGGACATCGAATTTCGGCTGGATACCGCATACCGTCATGATCTCGCTTCCTTTTCGCCCCCGCTCCCTGGAACTTCTCACGCATTACGACCGCAAGCGTTTCCGTCTGGATCTGATGGCGGGTCTCACCGTCGGCGTTGTCGCCTTGCCGCTGGCGATGGCGTTCGCGATGGCCTCCGGCGTGCCTCCCCAGGCGGGGCTGTTCACGGCGGTGATAGCCGGGTTCCTGACCTCGCTGCTGGGCGGGACGCGGGTGTGCATTTCCGGGCCGACCGGCGCGTTCATCGTGGTGTTGTACGGCATCGTCGTGAAATACGGTGTGGCCAATCTGTTGCTGTGCACCTTCATGGCCGGCGCGATGCTGGTGTTGATGGGCGTGTTGCGGCTTGGTCAAGTGATCCGTTTTTTTCCGATGCCGCTGATCACGGGGTTCACCAACGGCATCGCCGTACTTATCTTCCTTACGCAGCTAAAGGATTTCTTCGGCTTGCCCATCGTTTCGATGCCGGCAGGATTTTTTGCGGTGGTCAGCGTGATCGTTCACCGGCTTGGCGAGTTCGATGCGCCGACGCTGGCGCTGTCGGGCGGTTCGCTGTTGTTGATCCTGCTGTGGCCCAAGGCCCTCAACAAGCACCTGCCGTCCCCCTTCGTGGCGCTGGTGCTGGCCACCCTGGCGGCCTGGCTGTTTCATTTGCCGGTCCAGACGCTGGGCAGCAAATTCGGCGGCATTCCCCAGGGATTGCCCGAGTTTCGCATGCTGAGTCTGGACTGGCGCCATCTCTCGGAATTGATGGCGCCGGCTTTCACCATCGCGCTTTTGGGCGCTATCGAGTCGTTGTTGTGCGCGGTGGTGGCGGACGGCATGACCCAGGACAGGCATGATGCCAATCAGGAACTGATTGCGCAGGGCATCGCCAATATGGTGGTGCCGTTCTTCGGCGGGATTCCCGCAACCGGGGCGGTCGCGCGCACGGCGACCAATATCGGCAACGGCGGGCAAACACCGATGGCGGGGATCGTGCACGCCATGGTGCTGCTGCTGGTTCTGCTGATCGCGGCGCCGTTGGCGGCCTATGTGCCGCTCGCGGCCTTGGCGGCGATTCTCGTGTCGGTGGCGATCAAGATGGGCGACTGGAATTTCGCGCGCCTGCGGCAGTTTCCACTGCATGACAGCGGTGTGCTGATCGCGACGTTCCTGTTGACGGTGATGTTCGACCTGACCGTCGCTGTCGAAATCGGCCTTCTTGCCTCGGCGGTGTTCTTCATTCAGAGCATGGCGCGCAATACCAGCGTCAATGCATTGCGGCCGGAGCATGCGGCGCTGTTCGAGCGCCACTCCATTGCCGGCAAGACGCTGCCCATGGGCTGCGCGGCCTTCCGTATCGAGGGGGCGTTGTTTTTCGGGGCGGCGGACATTGTCGACGACATCGTGAACGCGTCGCCGCAGGCGCGGGTGGTGATCCTGCAATTGCACCGGCTGGTGATGCTCGACGCGACCGGTCTTCTCGCCCTTTCCCAGTTGAACCGCACGCTGGCCGAGCGCGGCAAGGTGCTGATTCTGTGCGGCGCGGGCCGGGAGGTGCTGCAGTTGCTCGATCAGTCGGCGCTGGAGGAGGAGATGGGCGAGCGCAATCTGCAGCCCGATCTGGCCGCGGCGATCGAACGCGCCGAAGAGCTGCTCATCAGCGGGGTGGTCTGGGCCTGATGAACAAAGCCGGGCCCGGAACGGGCCCCGGCTTCACTCGAAACGGTCGATGATGGTTTCGTCGGCGTTGAGCATGCGCGCCGGCGCGCCAACGAGGAGCGCGTCGGCCGGGCCGATCAGGCGCTCGTCCTTGTCGGGATAGGGAAGCTGGTGCAGGAAATGGCGGATGCAATTGAGCCGGGCGCGTTTCTTGTCGTCCGACTTGATGACGGTCCAGGGCGCGTCCGCCGTATCGGTGTGGAAGAACATGGCCTTCTTGGCCGCGGTGTAGTCGTCCCATTTGTCCAGCGACTGGATGTCGATCGGCGACAGTTTCCAGTGCTTGAGCGGGTCGTCGCGGCGCGAGATGAAGCGGCGCAGCTGTTCTTCGCGGCTCACGGAAAACCAGTACTTGAACAGACGGATGCCGCTGTTGGTCAGCATGCGTTCCAGTTCCGGAGCCTGGCGCATGAACTCCAGATACTCCGTGGGATTGCAGAAACCCATCACGCGTTCCACCCCCGCCCGGTTGTACCAGGAGCGGTCGAAAAACACCATTTCGCCGGCGGTCGGGAAGTGCTGGATGTAACGCTGGAAATACCATTGGCCAAGTTCGGCCTCGCTGGGTTTTTCCAGGGCGATGACCCGGGCGCCGCGCGGATTGAGGTGTTCCATGAAGCGCTTGATGGTTCCCCCCTTGCCGGCCGCGTCGCGGCCTTCGAACAGCACGACAATGCGCTGGCCGGTTTCCTTGACCCAGTTCTGCACTTTCAGCAGCTCGATCTGCAGCGGCGCTTTCATGCGTTCGTAGTCGGGGCGGCGCAGGCGGCTGCGGTAAGGGTAGCTTGCCGGCAGCGGGGCGGTGGTGCTGTCCTCGCTCGTGCCGCGCGGGGCGTTGGCGACATGCAGGGCGACCGGCTCGTGGCTGACCGCCTCGATCTCTTTGGCGGCCTTGGCGCGGGCCGCGCGCGCACGGGATTTGCGGCCGGCCGCCGGGGGCGGTTCCGCGCCATCCGGGGCATCATGGACGGACGGCGAAGGGATCCGGTCGTCGTCGGAAGGATGTGTCATGCGATGGCTCCGTGGGCGTTGTCGTCGTTTCATGCTACGCCGCAAACCGGCCTCAAGTCGACATGACGAAAGGGATTTTCTGATCTTTGTCAGATGCCGCGAAACGGCGGGGCGGGGGGAAAACGCGGGGGGGAAAACGCGGCGGAAATCAGGTACAATCGCCTGTCGATCTGAAACAGAACATCCCGCAAAAATGAGTACGGAAAACAACGCACCGGTTGTCAGCAATTTCATTCGCTCCATCATCGATGAGGACCTGGCATCGGGCAAGCACAGCACCATCGTGACCCGCTTCCCGCCCGAACCCAACGGCTACGCCCACATCGGCCACGCCAAGGCGATCTGTATCAACTTCGGCCTTGCCGACGACTACCGGGGCAAGTGCAACCTGCGCATGGATGACACCAATCCCGAAAAGGAATCGGACGAATTCGTGCAGGCGATGAAGGAAAACATCGCTTGGCTGGGGTATACCTGGGACGGCGAGGTGCGCTTCGCTTCCGACTATTTCGACCGCCTGTTCGGCTACGCGGTCGAGCTGATCAAGGCCGGCAAGGCCTACGTCGACGATCTCTCCGCCGACGAGATGCGCGAATACCGCGGCACGCTGACCGAGCCGGGCCGTGACAGCCCGCATCGCAATCGCGCTGTCGAGGAAAACCTCGACCTTTTCATGCGCATGAAGGCCGGCGAGTTTCCGGACGGCAGCCGCACGCTGCGCCTGAAGATCGACATGGCGTCGGGCAACATCAATCTGCGCGATCCGGTCATCTACCGTATCCGCCGCGTGCATCACCACCGCACCGGCGACGCATGGTGCATCTATCCGATGTACGACTACACGCATTGCATTTCGGACGCGATCGAGGGCATCACCCATTCGCTGTGCTCGCTGGAATTCGAATCCCATCGTCCGCTGTACGACTGGGTGCTCGACAACATCAGCATCGGTTGCCATCCGCGCCAGTACGAGTTCTCCCGTCTCGAACTCCTGTATGCGCTGACCTCCAAACGCAAGCTGCAGCAGCTGGTCAATGACGGCCTGGTCGGCGGCTGGGACGATCCGCGCATGCCGACCATCGCCGGGATGCGCCGCCGCGGCTACAGCCCGGCCGGTATCCGCCTGTTCTCCCAGCGTTGCGGTGTGTCCAAGAGCGAAAACATCATCGACATGAGCGTGCTCGAAGGCGCCGTGCGCGAAACCCTGGAGAACGAGGCCCCGCGCGTGATGGCCGTCATCCGGCCGCTCAAGGTGACGCTGACCAATTATCAGGATGGTGTGACCGGCTCGCGCAGCGCGCCGTTCCATCCGCATCACCCGGAATTCGGCGAGCGCGACGTGCCGCTGTCCCGCGAGATCTGGATCGACGAGGACGATTTCGCCGAAACCCCGCCGGCCGGCTGGCAGCGGCTGACCCTGGGCGGCGAAGTGCGCCTGCGCTATTCCTACGTGATCCGTTGCGACGAGCTCGTCAAGGACGAAAGCGGTCGGGTGGTCGAGCTCAAGTGCTCGATCGATCACGAGACCCTGGGCAAGAATCCGGTCGGCCGCAAGGTCAAGGGTGTGATTCACTGGGTGGCCGCTGCCCACGCCGTCGAGGCCGAGGTGCGCCTCTACGACCGGCTCTTCACCGTGCCGCGTCCCGATGCCGTGCGCGGCGAGGATGGCGAATACCTGGATTTCCGCCAGTTCGTCAATGCCGATTCGCTGACCGTGACGCGCGCCCTTGTCGAACCCGTGGTGCTGAATGCCGCGCCCGAAACCCGCTATCAGTTCGAGCGTGTCGGTTACTTCGTGACGGACCGCCATGACCATGTTCCGGGTTCGAAGCCGGTGTTCAACCGGACCGTGGGCCTGAAAGATTCCTGGAGCAAGTGAGCATGCTGACGCTTTTCAATACCCTGACACGGCGCAAGGAAGCGTTCCGGCCGATCGAGCCGAACAAGGTCAGCATGTACGTCTGCGGCATGACCGTGTACGACTACTGCCACCTCGGGCACGCCCGGGTGATGGTCGTGTTCGACATGGTCGCCCGCTGGCTGAGGGCTTCCGGTTACGACCTGACCTATGTGCGCAACATCACCGACATCGACGACAAAATCATCAAGCGCGCCGCCGAGAACGGTGAATCGATCGAATCGCTGACCGGCCGCTTCATCGCGGCCATGGACGAGGACAGCGCGGCGCTGGGCGTGCGCCGTCCCGACCATGAGCCGCGCGCCACGGCGTTCGTGCCGGGCATGGTGGCGATGATCCGACGCCTGATCGACAACGGCAAGGCCTATGCCGCCGGCAATGGTGACGTGTACTACGCGGTGCGCGAGTTCGCCGGCTACGGCAAGCTCTCCGGCAAGAGTCTCGAGGACCTGCGCGCCGGCGAGCGGGTCGGCGTGGATCCTTTCAAGCGCGATCCGCTGGATTTCGTGCTGTGGAAGGCCGCCAAACCGGGCGAGCCCTCCTGGCCGTCGCCGTGGGGCGAAGGCCGTCCGGGCTGGCACATCGAGTGCTCGGTGATGAGCGAGCATCATCTTGGCGAGCATTTCGACATCCATGGCGGCGGGGCGGATCTGCAGTTCCCCCATCACGAAAACGAGATCGCGCAGTCCGAGGGCGCGCACAATCACGATTTCGTCAATTACTGGATGCACAACGGCTTTATCCGCGTCGACAACGAAAAGATGTCCAAATCGCTGGGCAACTTCTTCACGATCCGCGAAGTGCTGGAGAAGTACGACCCGGAAGTGGTGCGCTTCTTCATCCTGCGCGCGCATTACCGCAGCCCGCTGAATTATTCGGATGCGCATCTGGACGACGCGCGCGGCAGCCTGACCCGCCTGTACACCGCGCTCAAGGGCGTCGACGCGCAAGAGGCGGCGCCGGATTACGGCACGGATTACGGCCGGCGCTTCAAGGCGGCGATGGACGACGACTTCAATACCGTCGAAGCCGTTGCCGTGCTGTTCGAACTCGCGGCGGAAGTGAACCGGACCGGCTCGGCGGCCCTCGCGTCCGAACTGAAGTCGCTGGCGGGCGTGCTCGGCCTTCTGGGGCGCGATCCGCAAGCCTTCCTGCAAGGGGGCGCCGACGATGCGTCCGAGATCGAGGCGCTGATCGAGGCGCGCAAGGCCGCGCGCGCGGCGAAGAACTGGGCGGAGTCGGATCGGGTGCGGGACGAGCTGGCGGCGCGCGGCATTGTCCTCGAGGACGGCCCGCAAGGAACGACCTGGCGCCGGGCCTGAGCCGACAGACTTGTCAAGCGGCGTAGTTTGGCCGCATAATGCGATGTTTCCAAAGCGGTACAGGCAAAACCCCTGTACCCGATTTTTTCAAGGACGAGCAATGAAAACCGATATTCACCCGAATTATCACGATCTGAGCGTGACCTGCTCCTGCGGCAACAAGTTCACGACCAAGTCGACCATGAGCAAGGAAAGCTTCACGATCGAAGTCTGCTCGCAATGCCATCCGTTCTACACCGGCAAGCAGAAGATCGTTGACACCGCCGGCCGCGTTGACAAGTTCAACCAGAAGTTCGGTGGTTTCTTCAAGCGCTAAGCCGCTACGAAGCACTGAAAGGGCAGCGTTCGCTGCCTTTTTTTATTTGGGCCTGAGAGTATGCTGACTTACACCCCGGATTCCGCGTCCAAGCTTCCCGTTCCCACGGAAAAACCCTGGCTTTTGCTGCTGCTCGCCTTCCTTTGGCTGTGGCCCGGCATTTTCGGTCATGACCCGTGGCGGCCGGACGAACCGTATACCATGGCGGTTGTCAGCGAAATGCTGCGCACCGGGAACTGGATGCTGTTGTCAATCCAGGGCGAGCCCTATCTGACCTATCCCCCGCTGTACTACTGGGTGAGTTCGGCGTTTGTCTCGGGCCTGTCGCCATGGCTGATGAGCCCCGTGGATGCCGCGCGGCTAGCCACGCCGTTCTTCATGGCCTTGTCCCTGCTGTTCGCCGGCTGCGCCGGCCGCGAGCTGATTGGCCGTCGTCATGGCCGCAGCGTCGTGCTGATCATGATGGGTTGCCTGGGGCTGATGGATACCGGGCATCAATTGACGCCGGTGGTCGCCGGTTTCGCGGGTTTCTCCGCGGCCTTTTATGCGTTGATCCTGGCCTTGCGCTCTCCGGCCCTGGGCGGCGTGCTGCTGGGGGCCGCCAGCGTCGTGCTGTTCCTTTCCTCGAGCTTGCTGGAGGTCATGCTGGTGTGGGCCGTGGCGGTCATGCTGCCGGCCTTTGCCGCGTGGCGCACCCGCCGTTACGTCATCACGCTCGCCATGGCCCTGCTGTTCGGCTTGCCCCTGGCGCTGATCTGGCCGATGAAACTGGCGGCCAGCCATCCGGCCATGTTCGATTTGTGGTGGTCGGCCCATGCCCTCGGACCGCTGGAAGGCTTCAGCCATCTGGGACTGTTCCACGATGTCGGCTACTATTTCATCACTTCGATCTGGTACGCCTGGCCGGCCTGGCCGCTGGCCGCCTGGACCCTGTGGCGCAGCCGCCGTTACGATGAGCCCTTGCTGCAACTGCCCCTGATGTTCTTCGCGATCATCATCCTGCTTTTGACGTTTTCCGATCGGCAGGCCACCGAACATGCCATGCCGCTGCTGTTGCCGATGGCCCTGCTTGCCGCCATCGAGCTCGATTCGGTCAAGCGCGGCGCGGCCGCCTTTCTTAACTGGTTCGGGTTGATGACGTTCGGTTTTTTCGGGCTGGTGCTCTGGTTGGGGTGGTTCGCCCTGCACTTTGGCTGGCCCGGGAAACTTGCCGAGCGCGCCGCCTACCTGAGTCCGTTTTACCGGCCCGAGCCGGCGGTGATTGCGCCGATGGTCGCTGTCGTCGCCACCTTGGTGTGGGGATGGGCGGTGACCCGGCGCAATCTGCGCGGGCGGCAGGCCGTCACCAATTGGGCCGCCGGACTCACCTTGTTCTGGGGATTGGCGGCGACACTCGCCTTGCCGTGGGTGAACTCCTTCAAGAGCTACGGTCCGGTGGTGGAGCGCATGGAGGCGCAATTGCCGGTCGGGGTGGACTGCGTGGGTGTGGCAAAGAAAAACATGATGGCGCGCATCAGTTGGGACTACTATGCGCATCGCACCTTGAAAGCCTTTGACACGGATCAGGATTCCTCGTGCAGTTACCGGCTGATCATGAGGCCGCGCGATGAGGCGACTGTCGACGTGCCTGGCTGGAAAGACATCTGGGTCGGCAGCCGTCCTCGCGAAAAGCGCGAGATTTTCGTGCTGCAGCAGCGGGTTGCCGTCCCCGCGGCCGGCAAAGCGCGGGACATGCCGGACAGCACAAAAGATTTCGTCATCGATTGACCCCCTGAAAAACCTTGCCCGAACCGGCGAGGTTTTTTTTTCGGGTGGTGGGCATGACCGTTTCTTGAAAGCCGGGACCTGCCCGGAGGGGTAGAGTTGGAATCTCCTTCATCATTTGGCCGATAGACCATGCCTGCTATCCGTGTTCCTCCTTCTTTTTCACGGTTGACGCGTTGCGACGCGTTTCGCGCTCCAGCGGACGGGGCGCGGCGCTATATGTCCGCGCGCCGCTGCGAAATCCAACCAACTTGTGTCGAGACCAGGCCCGCGCTGAAAAGCCGTCTACTCGCCTCGCTGCAACGTGTGACAGGATGGTTGCGTCCTGGGGCGCGTCATCGCGATCTGTATTCGGCGCCTCCCGGCGCTTACAACCCTGTCGTGCGAGCCCAATCCATCGTCGCCCGTTTTTTCCGGGATATGGACCGGATGGAAACGCTTTTCTCCCGGTTGACGGAGGGGGGCGGTGACTGTGACCAGAATCGGCTGCTGGATTTCAGTGAGGAGATCGCCGCCAAAATGGAGTCGGCTTGCCGGGCGTTAAGTGCGCTGAGGCCTTCCGCCATGGCGCGTCTTCGCGGTGGATTTTCGCTGTTAACAAGCCGGGACAATGCGCTGCTCGTCGAACATATCGACCTTTCCCTACAAAAAGTGCGCGAGAGAGCCGATGCGGCTGCGCAGGAAAATTGGCGCTGTTTGTCCGCTGAGGGTTGATCGCATGGCCGAGGATGGACGATGCGGATGGAACGGAATGAAGGCTGGTCCGGCAAGACCTGAACTTGTCGCGGCAAGGCAGGGTCGAGGGCAGGTCTGAAACGGGTGAAAACGCCACGCGCGTGATCATGTGGTGGATCGCGCCGGGTTTTGACCGATCAGGCTGGCACCATCCTGACGGGCGTTCTTTATGAAGGGCGGGAGTGGAGGAGCATGGCGTGCCGCCTCCATGTCCTGGTCTGTAATCAGCCCGCAGTGCCACGCACGCTTGTCGTCATCGGTGCGCAACGGTGTGGTGTGGGCTTCAGCCCCCAGCGGTGGGGATGAGGTTGTTGAGGCGTGGCCTGGGTCAGATTTGCGCCGGTGGTTTGGTGGTGCATGCCGTTGTTTCTTCGATGGTTTTTGGGCAGCGCCATTGTGGTTCGTGGTTGAGTCGGGCCGAGGCATCGGCGCTGTGGCGTTGTCGAGCTTTGCATGCTGTCCGTTCTTTCGTTGAGTGAAGGGCTTCCTGGAGTATGTCGGGGGTGCGGGGGGATGGCTTGCAAAAAACGGTCATGCGGCGGGGAAGAGGGACGCCATGCGGCGCCCCGGATTTCAGACTTGCAGCTCGGGCCGGTTGCGGAACAGTTCCAGTGCCTCGGGGTTGGCGAGCGCGGTGATGTTGAGCACCGGTTCATCGTGGATCACGTTTTTCACCGCCAGTTCCACAATCTTGCCGCTCAGAGTGCGGGGAATGTCGGTGACCTGGACGATGCGCGCCGGCACATGGCGCGGCGTGGCGCCCTTGCGGATCCGGTCCTTGATGTGCAGGGTCAGTTCCTCGTTGAGTACCCGGCCTGGTTTGAGGCGCACGAACAGCACCACGCGCTCGTCGTCTTCCCAGCGCTGGCCGACGGCGATCGACTCCACCACGTCGTCGAAGGTTTCCACCTGACGGTAGATCTCGGCGGTGCCGATACGCACGCCTCCCGGATTGAGCACGGCATCCGACCGCCCATAGATGATCACGCCATCGTGTTCGGTGATTTCGGCGAAGTCGCCGTGGCACCAGACCCCCTCGAAGCGTCCGAAGTAAGCGCTGCGGTAGCGCGAACCGTCCGGGTCGTTCCAGAAGCCTACCGGCATGGACGGGAAGGGGCCGGTACAGACCAGTTCCCCCTTTTCCTTGCGTAGCGGCCGTCCCTGCTCGTCGACCACGTCGACCGCCATGCCAAGTCCCCGGCACTGCAGCTCTCCGCGCCATACCGGCAGGTTGCCGCAGCCCAGGGCGAAGCAGGAGACAATGTCGGTGCCGCCAGAGATCGAGGCGAGGTTGATGTCCTGCTTGACGGACTGATAGACCCAATCGAAGCTTTCCGCCACAAGGGGGGAGCCGGTCGAGAACATCGTCCGGAGACTGTCCAGCCGGTAGTGCTCTTTCGGAATCAGCCCCTGCTTTTTCAAGCCATCGATGTATTTGGCCGAGGTGCCGAAATGGGTGCAGCCCTGATCCTGGGCATAGTCCCACAGAATATGGCCGTTGGCGGCGAACGGCGAGCCGTCGTAGAGCATCAGCGTAGCGCCGCTGGCCAGTCCGCTGACCAGCCAGTTCCACATCATCCATCCGCAGGTGGTGAAGTAGAAGAAGCGGTCATTTTCGTGAAGGTCGGCGTGCAGCTGGTGTTCTTTCAGATGCTGCAGCAAAGTGCCGCCCGTGCCATGGACAATGCATTTGGGTTTGCCCGTGGTTCCGCTGGAATAGAGGATGAAGAGCGGATGGTCGAACGCCACCCGCTCGAACACCGGCGCGGCCGGCGCGAACGGCGCCACGAAGTCGGCTAACGTCACGGCGCGCGGCACAGTGCGCGCGAAATCGTCGGTTTTGCCGACATACGGCACGACCACGATGCGTTCGACCGAAAGCAGGCTGTTGGAAAGATCGCGGATCTTGTCGCCGATCTCGATGATCTTGCCGTTGTACCAGTAACCGTCCGGGCAGAACAAGAGGCGCGGCGCGGTCTGGCCGAAGCGGTCGAGCGCGCCTTCGAGTCCGAAATCCGGCGAACAGCTGGTCCAGATCGCGCCCAGGCTGCTGGCCGCCAGCATGGCGGCGAGGGTGGCCGGCATATTGGGCATGAAGCCGGCGACGCGGTCGCCCTTGGCGATGCCGTGGGCGCGCATGGCCTGCTGCAGTCGGGAAACCTCCGCGCGCAGCTGATCGTGCGTCAAACTTTCTTCCAGCTGGTCTTCGCCCAGAAAGGTCAGGGCGGTGCCGTCGCCGGTGCGGCGCAGCAGGTTTTCCGCATAGCTTAACCGCGCCTCGGGAAAAAACCTCGCGCCGGGCATCGCGTTCGCCTCGGCGAGCGCCACATTTCCCTTGTCGCCGATCACACCGCAATAATCCCAGACCAGGGACCAGAACGCGCCGGGGTCCTCGATGGAGGCTTGCCACAGGCTCGGGTAATCGGGCAGCGGCGTCCCCCAGTGGGCACGGGCCAGTTTGGTGAATGCGGTCAGGTGCGAGGCGGCGAGGCGCGCCGGCCCGGGGCGCCAGAGCGGCGCCGGTGTGTTGTTCATAGGTTCTCCTGGCTATCTCGCAGTGGCTGCCGGCTGTCATGCCGGCTTGTTTTTCGTTGGGTCAGCTCGCCGCTGCCGGCGCGCCGAACGCCCGGGCGACCTTCGAGGCCGGTTCCCGGCCGAGGGCCTGGCTGACGAAGCCCGCCGCGTCGAGCAGGGCCGGCAGGTCAACGCCGGTGACGAAGCCTTCCCGTTCCAGCATCCATGCGACATCCTCTGTCGCGACGTTGCCGGATGCCCCTCGAGCATAAGGGCAGCCTCCCAATCCCGCAACCGAGGCGTCGAAGGTGCGAAGGCCCGCATCCAGCGATGCGCGGATGTTGGCGATCGCCATGCCGTAAGTGTCGTGGTAATGACCGGCCAGATGCGCGACCGGCACCATGCGGCTCACGGCGTCGAGCATCGCCAGTATCCTGCCGGGCGTGCCGGTGCCGATGGTGTCGCCCAGCGAGATCTGGTGGCAGCCCAGCTGGAACAGCTTGTCGGCCACTTCGGCCACCGTGCCCGGGGCGATATCGCCCTCGTAGGGGCAGGCCGCCACGCAGGAGACATAACCGCGGACGCGGATGCCGGCGCCGAGCGCTTCGCGGATCACCGGCGCGAAGCGCTCCAGGCTCTCCTCGATGCCGCAATTGATATTTTTCCGGCTGAAGGTTTCGCTGGCCGCGCCGAATACCGCGATATCCCTCGCTCCGGCGGCCATGGCGGCTTCCAGTCCTTTCAAATTGGGTACCAGTACCGGATAGCGGATGCTCCCGCCGGTGTCGAGGCGCGACAGCAGCTCGGCCGATCCGGCCATTTGCGGAACCCATTTGGGCGAGACGAAGGCGCCGGCCTCGATGTCCTTGAGTCCGGCGGCGGCGAGTTTGCGAATCAGTTCGTGCCGGATATCGATGCTCAATTCCCGGGACTCGTTTTGCAGGCCGTCGCGCGGCCCGACTTCAACAAGCGTGACCTGTCTCATGGGCTTACTCCGCTTCGAAATCGATCAGGTCCGCACCGTCGTCCACCTGATCGCCCGGCGCGAAATAAAATGCCTTGACCACGCCATTGGCGGGCGCCGCCAGGGTGTGCTCCATTTTCATGGCTTCCAGAATCATCAGGGGGGTGCCTTTTTCCACCCGGGCGCCAACGGGCGCGCAGCAGGTGACAACCCGTCCCGGCATCGGCGCCTTCAGATGCGTTTCGCCATGCGGCGCGCCATCTCCGGCAGCGAACGGATCGATCAGGCTCGCCTCCACGCGACGACCGCCAACGAAGAGCGTGCGCCCCTGTCCCCGGCTCAGATACGTGGCGGCAAGTTTTCTGCCCTCCAGATCGGCGTGCAGCATCGTCCCGTCAAGTGTGCCGCGAGCCGTCATGCGCCGGCCGCGCACCTCGATGGTCAATGCCGGGAGGGCGCCTTCCAGTGTCAGCGATTCGATCGCCTCGCCAATCCGGATCTCCAGATGCCGCGTCCTGCGGCCGTTGAGCCGCCAGTCGCGGCGTGTCAGCCAAGCCTCGTCGCCGGGTCGATGTCCGGCCAGCGTCTCGGCCAGTGCGATGAGCGCGAGTTCTTCATCGGTGGCGGGGGCTTCGGCGGCAAACAGCTCGTTCTGATGGCGTTCGATCAGGCCGGTGTCGACCTTGCCGGAGGCGAAGGCGGGGTGACGGACAATCCGCCCGAGAAAACGCAGATTGGTGGCGACGCCCGCCACGCGGTAATCGTCGAGGGCGCGGGCGAGGCGGGCGAGGGCGGCTTCGCGGGTTTCGTCCCAGACGATCAGTTTGGCGATCATCGGGTCGTAGAACGGCGAAATGCTGTCGTTTTCCTCCACCCCGGTATCGATGCGCACATGCGGCCCGCAGGCCGGTGCGGACAGATGCGTCAGGGTGCCGGTGGATGGCAGAAAACCGCGCTCCGGGTCTTCGGCGTAGACTCGCGCCTCGATGGCGTGCCCGCGCGCGCTGATCTGCGACTGCGCGAGCGGCAGAGGCTGGCCGCTGGCGACGCGGATCTGCCATTCGACCAGATCGAGTCCGGTAATCATTTCGGTGACCGGATGTTCCACCTGCAGCCGCGTGTTCATCTCCATGAAGTAGAAGTCGCCATGGCGATCCATGATGAATTCCACGGTGCCCGCGCCGACATAACCCACGGCGCGGGCGGCCGTGCAGGCCGCATCGCCCATCGCGCGGCGCACGTGGGCCGGCAGATGCGGCGCGGGCGCCTCCTCGAGCACTTTCTGGTGACGGCGCTGCACGGAGCAATCCCGCTCGAGCAGGTAGACGCACTCGCCGAATGTGTCGGCGAATACCTGGACTTCGACGTGGCGGGGCGCTTCGAGGTATTTCTCCACCAGTACGCGGTCATCGCCGAAGCTCGCTTGCGCTTCGCGCTGGCAGGAGGCGAGCGCGGCGGCGAAGTCTTCCGCCCGCTCGACAATGCGCATGCCTTTGCCGCCGCCGCCCGCGCTCGCCTTGATGAGCACCGGGTAACCGATGGCGGCCGCCTCGCGTTCGAGACGCGCCGGATCCTGATCCTCTCCATGGTAGCCGGGCACCAGCGGCACGCCGGCTTGCGACATCAGCGCCTTGGCCGCGGATTTGGAGCCCATCGCGGCGATGGCGGAGGCCGGCGGTCCGATGAAGCGCAGGCCGGCGGCCGCGCAGGCATCGGCGAAGGCTTCGTTTTCAGAGAGAAAACCGTATCCCGGATGCACGGCGCAGGCGCCGGACGCACGGGCTATGTCGAGAATCCGGTCGGCGCGCAGATAGGACTCCGCGGCCGGCGCGGGGCCCAGGCGCCAGGCCTCGTCGGCCAGGCGCACGAACCGCGCGTTCTCGTCCGCGTCCGAATACACGGCGATGGTGCGGATGCCGAGGCGCTTGGCCGTACCGATCACGCGGCAGGCGATTTCGCCGCGGTTGGCGATCAGGATCGATCCGATCAGGGCCGGCGCGGCCCGCTCGTGCGGCGTCGGCGGGTTGGCCTGCCGGGCGGGGGATGTCGTTTCGGGCAAGGGATAGCAGTGCATGGCTTACTCCCGGTTCCAGTTGGCCGGCCGTTTCTCGAAAAAGGCATTCAAGCCCTCGCGCGCTTCGGGGGTCACCCGGATCGCCGCGATGCGTGAGGCCGTGTCCTCGAGGAGACCGTCATCCCATGGCGAGCCTTGCGCGAGTGTTTCCAGCAGTTCGCGGCATTCGCGCTGGGCGTAGGGGCCGCCACGGACCAGTTCGCCCGCGATCGCGGCGACGGTGTCGTCCAGCGCCTCCTCGGCGACCACTTCGTGAACCAGGCCAAGCTGTCGCGCCCGCTCGACGTCGATGCGTTCCGCGCTCAGAAAATACCGCCGGGCCTGGCGCGGTCCGATCGCTTCGGCCACATACGGGCCGATGGTGGCCGGGATCAGTCCGAGGCGCACTTCCGACAAACCGAAAACGGCCTTGTCGGTGGCGATCACGATATCGGCGGCGGCGGCCAGTCCCGTGCCGCCCGCGATGGCCGGGCCGTGGATGCGCGCGATCACCGGCTTGGGCGAGCGGTAGAGTGTCCTGAAGAGCAACGCGAGCGCATTGGCGTCGCGCCGGTTTTCCTGTTCGGTGAATTCCGCGGCGCGGCGCATCCAGTCAAGATCGGCGCCGGCGCAAAAGCTTTTGCCGCGCCCGGCCAGCACGATCACGCGAACCGATTCGTTCTTTTGCAAGGACTCGACCGCGTGGGTGAGTTCGCCGATCAGGATGTCGTTGAATGCGTTGTGCACGTCGGGCCGGTTCAGCCACACCGTGGCCACCGCGCCGTCACCGGTCAGTTCTAGAGTCTGGAATGTCATTGAGATAGCCTCGCTCACATACGGAAAACACCGAAACGGGTGGCTTCGATGGGGGCATTCAGGCTGGCCTCGAGCGCCAGCGCCAGGATGTCCCGGGTTTGCGCCGGGTCGATGACGCCATCATCCCACAGTCGGGCGCTGGCATAAAAGGGGTGGCCCTGGCGTTCGTACTGTTCGCGGATCGGTGTCTTGAAAGCCTCTTCCTCTTCGGCGCTCCATGCCTCTTTTTGCTGGTCGCGCTTGACCTGGGCGAGCACGCCGGCGGCCTGCTCGCCGCCCATCACGGAAATGCGGCTATTGGGCCACATCCACAAAAAGCGCGGCGAGTAGGCGCGTCCGCACATGCCGTAATTGCCGGCGCCGAAGCTGCCGCCGATCAATACGGTGAATTTCGGCACGCGCGCGCAGGCGACGGCGGTGACCAGTTTGGCGCCGTCACGGGCGATGCCGCCATTTTCGTATTTGCGGCCGACCATGAAGCCGGTGATGTTCTGCAGGAAAATCAGCGGAATGCCGCGCTGGCAGCACAGTTCGACAAAATGCGCGCCCTTGAGCGCCGATTCGGAAAACAGGATGCCATTGTTGGCGATGATGCCGACGCGGTAACCGTCCAATCGCGCGAACCCGGTGACCAGGGTGGCGCCGTAATTTTGCTTGAACTCGTCGAAGTCCGAATCGTCGACCAGGCGCAGGATGATTTCGCGCACGTCGAACGGTTTTTTCGGGTCGGCCGGGATGACGCCGTAGAGTTCCTCGGGGGCGTGGCGCGGGGGCAGGGGAGCGGCGCGGTCGAGCCGCCCCTCTTTGCGCCAGTTCAGATCGCCGACAATGCGGCGCGCCAGCGCCAGCGCATGACCGTCGTTCTGCGCCAGGTGGTCGGCCACGCCGGAGATGCGGGTGTGCACGTCGGCGCCACCCAGGTCCTCGGCGCTGACCACTTCGCCCGTGGCGGCTTTCACCAGCGGCGGTCCCCCGAGAAAAATCGTCCCCTGGTTGCGCACGATGATGGTTTCGTCGCTCATGGCCGGCACGTAGGCGCCGCCCGCGGTGCACGAGCCCATCACCACGGCGATCTGGGGAATGCCTTGCGCGGAGAGGTTCGCCTGATTGAAGAAAATTCTGCCGAAATGGTCCCGGTCCGGAAAGACTTCGTCCTGCAGTGGCAGGAAGGCGCCTCCGGAGTCGACAAGGTAGAGGCAGGGCAGGCGGTTTTCCCGGGCGATCTCCTGCGCCCGCAGGTGTTTTTTCACGGTCATCGGGTAATACGTGCCGCCCTTTACCGTCGCATCGTTGGCCACGATCATGCACTCGATGCCGTGGATGCGGCCGATGCCGCTGACCATGCCCGCGCCCGGCGCCTCGTCGCCGTACATGCCCCAGGCGGCCAGTTGCGAGAGTTCCAGGAACGGCGAGCCCGGGTCCAGCAACAGGTCGATGCGTTCGCGCGGCGGCAGCTTGCCTCGTGCCGTGTGCTTCGCGCGGGCGGCATCGCCTCCGCCGGCCCGGTTTTTTTCGACCGCGGCGTTCAGTTCATCCACCAGCGCGCGCATCTGCCGCGCATTGGTCCGGAAATCGTCAGAGCGGGTCGACAGCCGGGATTCGAGTATCGTCATGCCGGATCTCCTGGTTCAGCGGGTTTCTGCCGCCAGTTCGCGACCGATCAGCCAGCGGCGGATTTCACTGGTGCCGGCGCCGATCTCGTAAAGCTTGGCGTCGCGCAGCAGGCGGCCGGTCGGGTAGTCGTTGATGTAGCCGTTGCCGCCCAGGCACTGGATGGCGTCCAGCGCCATGCGCGTGGCGTTTTCCGCCGCGAACAGGATCGCGCCGGCGGCGTCCTTGCGGGTCTTGCGGCCGGTCTCGCCGCGGTCGAGCGCCTGGCCTACCGCGTACACGTACGCCCGCGACGCGGACAGCGTGACGTACATGTCCGCCAGCTTGCCCTGCATCAATTGAAAGTCCCCGATGGGCTGGCCGAACTGGGTGCGCTCGTTCAGGTAGGGCACCACGATGTCGAGGCAGGCCTGCATGATGCCAAGCGGTCCCGCCGCCAGCACGGCGCGCTCGTAGTCCAGGCCGCTCATCAGTACCCGGACGCCTTCTCCGACGCCGCCGAGCACGTTCTCCTCGGGCACTTCGCAGTCGTCGAAAAAGATCGGATAGGTGTTCGAGCCGCGCATGCCGAGTTTGTCGAGCTTGCTGCCGGCGCTGAAGCCCTTCATGGTCTTCTCGATGAGGAAGGCGGTGATGCCGCGCGGGCCGGCTTCGGGGTCGGTTTTGGCGTACACCACCAGCACGTCGGCGTCGCCACCGTTGGTGATCCACATCTTGGCGCCGTTGAGCACGAAACGGTCGCCGCGGCGCTCGGCGCGCAGCTTCATGCTCACCACATCGGAACCCGCGTTCGGTTCCGACATCGCCAGCGCGCCGATCTTCTCGCCGCTGATCAGTCCGGGCAGGTAGCGGGCTTTCTGTTCCGGGGTGCCGTTCTTGCGAATCTGGTTGACGCACAGATTCGAGTGGGCGCCATACGACAGGCCCACCGATGCCGAGGCGCGGCTGATTTCTTCCATGGCGATCATGTGCGCGAGGTAACCCATGGCGCTGCCGCCGTCCTCCTCGTCCACCGTGATGCCGAGCAGACCCAGCTCGCCCAGCTTGCGCCACAGATCGGCGGGGAAGAGGTTGTCCCTGTCGATGTCGGCGGCGCGGGGGGCGATTTCCCGCGCGGCGAAATCCTGGACCGTGGCGCGCAGCATGTCGTAGGTGTCGCCATGGGCGAAATTCAGGCTGGTGAACATGGTGTGGTATCTCCGGTGGCTGTCGGGCTGATGAGGTATGTTGAATTACGCTTACGTTAACGTCAATACGAAAGCCA
The DNA here is from genome assembly GCF_018802605.1 of Paludibacterium paludis. Lineage (NCBI taxonomy): Bacteria > Pseudomonadati > Pseudomonadota > Betaproteobacteria > Neisseriales > Chromobacteriaceae > Paludibacterium > Paludibacterium paludis. The sequence goes on from NZ_CP069161.1 coordinate 1,487,895, forward strand.
AGAATATTGTCATGAAAATTGGCTGTCAGTGATGAGCGGTCATGGTGTCGAGCACTTGGCGGCAATGTGTTTCCAGCTGGGTGATCTCGTCGAGCACCGCATCGATGTCGCGGCGTTGTTCGAGCAGCCGGTCGCGCCGCTCCGTCAGCAGATGAAGGAGCTTGAGCGACTGGCTGGCCTCGTCGCGCGCCAGTTCGTAAAGATCGAGAATCTCCCGGATTTCCTGCAGGGAAAGGCCGATCCGCTTGCCGCGCAGGATCAGTTTCAGCCGGGCCCGGTCACGTCGGGAAAACAGCCGCTGGCGGCCCTGGCGGGCAGGTTCGATCAGTCCCTGTTCTTCGTAGAAACGCAAGGTTCGCAGGGTGACGTCAAATTCGCGGGCCAGGTCGGAGATGGAAAAGTGGTCGTGTCGGGGCATGATCGCCGTTTCAGTGTTCAGGACAGTGTGTAGCGTTTTTTCCACGCATAAGGACATTGTATTGAGTTTACGTTTACGTAATAGTAATTTAGCTCGAAAACCTCAAGACCGGGCAAGCGAACCCGGCTTTTTTATGTGGATGTGTTGCATATAACGGACGGAGAAAACATCATGACGCAAACAAGTTACGTGCATGGCGCGCACGAAACGGGGTTGATCGGCCGGACCATCGGGCAATTCTTCGATACGGCGACCCGCGAGCACGGCTCCCGCGACGCCCTGATCGTCAGGCACCAGGCCGTGAGGATGACGTATTCCGAACTGCGCGAGCAGGTCGACCGTCTGGCCTGCTCGCTGATGCGTCTGGGACTCGCGCCGGGCGACCGCATCGGCATCTGGTCGCAGAACAACGCCGAATGGGTGCTCACCCAATTCGCCACGGCCAAGGCGGGACTCGTGCTGGTCAACATCAATCCCGCCTACCGTCGTTCCGAGCTGGAGTACGCGCTGAACAAGGTGGGATGCCGGGCGCTGATCCTGTCCCCGAGTTTCAAGAGCAGCGATTACGTGGCGATGGTCCGCGATCTCGCGCCGGAACTGGACGGCGCGCTGCCCGGGCAACTGAAGGCGGCTCGCTTGCCCGCGCTTGAAACCGTCATCGTCCTCGGACGCGAGCCGGTCGGGGGAATGCTGCCATTCAATGCGCTGCTGGGCGAACCCTCCTCCGAAGAGCGCGCGGCGCTGGAGGTGTTGGGCGAGACCCTGCAATTCGATGATCCGATCAATATCCAGTTCACCTCCGGCACCACCGGCCACCCCAAGGGCGCGACCCTGTCGCATCACAATATTCTCAATAATGCGTATTTCTCCGGGGCGGCGATGCGGCTGACGCCGGAGGACCGTCTTTGCATTCCGGTGCCGCTGTACCACTGTTTCGGCATGGTGCTGGGCACGCTCGCCTGCCTGTCGCACGGGGCCGCGATGGTGTTTCCGTCGGAGAGTTTCGACGCGCTCGCCGTGCTGGAAACGGTGGCCGCCGAGCGTTGCACGGCGCTGCACGGTGTGCCGACCATGTTCATCGCCGTTCTCGATCATCCGGAGTTTGCCCGGTTCGATGTGTCGGCGCTTCGCACCGGCATCATGGCGGGCAGTCCGTGCCCGATCGAAGTGATGAAGCGCGTGGTGGCGCAATTGCACATGAAGGAAGTCACGATCGGCTACGGCATGACCGAAACCAGCCCGCTGAGTTTCCAGAGCGCATTTGATGATCCTCTGGAAAAGCGCGTGTCGACGGTCGGACGCATTCACCCGCATGTCGAAGTGAAAGTCGTCGACAACGAGGGCAAGGCCGTGCCCCGCGGCGAAACCGGCGAGCTGTTGACGCGCGGCTATTCGGTGATGCTCGGCTACTGGGACGACGATGCGAAAACCCGTGATGCCATCGATCCCGCCGGATGGATGCATACCGGCGATCTCGCGGTGATGGACGAAGACGGATATTGCAATATTGTCGGCCGGGTCAAGGATATGGTGATCCGCGGCGGCGAGAACATTTATCCGCGCGAGATCGAGGAATTCCTGTACCGGCATCCGAAAATCCAGGATGTGCAGGTGATCGGCGTGCCGGACGACAAATTCGGCGAGGAACTGTGCGCCTGGATCCGTCTGCGCGATGGCGAAATGTGCTCGGAGGAGGATATCCGCGAGTTTTGCCGCGGGGAAATCGCCCATTATAAAATTCCGCGCTACATCGAATTTGTCGACCTCTTTCCCATGACAATCACCGGAAAAATCCAGAAATTTGTCATGCGTCAGCAAATGAAGGAGAAATTGGGGCTGCGGGAAGCCAAAACCGCCTGACGGGGCTATTCTCTCATTGGTACAATGCCTGCCAGCAACCATCTAGAGGATTCGATCATGAGCCAAACCGTCTTTACCGATGACGATCTGATGCGTCTGGACGAACTGCTTGGCGGGTTCGCCGAGGCGGGCAGTACCATGCGGGTGGACGAAGCGCAGGCTTTTTTCACGGCGCTTATTACCGGGCCGGATGCCGTCGATCCCGACCTGTGGTGGGAGGAAGTGATCGGGGACGCCGTTTTCGAGAACGACGAGGACGAGCAGACAGTGCGCGCGCTTCTCGAAAAACTCTGGACTTCGACGGCCGACGAGCTGGCCGACGGCGACGGCGTGGATCTGATCCTCTATCCGGACGAGAACGACCAGGACGATTACTGGACCTGGTGCAACGCCTACCTGTACGCGCTGGAAGTGGTGCCGACCGACTGGTACGACGTCGAGGACGAGGGCTTCGACGAGATGATGTACCCGATCTTCGCGCTGGGCGGCCTCTTTGACGAAGAGGACGGCAAGGAGCCATTGGTCAGCTTCACGGCCGCGGAAATCGAGGCCATGAAGCAGGAGTTGCCCGATGCCATCGCCGCCGCATGGCGCTACTGGAACGCGAAAAAACAGACGCCGGACACCATCCGCCGCGAAGGCGACAAGGTCGGCCGCAACGATCCGTGCCCGTGCGGCAGCGGCAAGAAGTACAAGGCCTGCTGCGGCAAGTCCTGATTCGCGGCATGCAGTGATCATCCGGCCCGGAGCGAAAGTTCCGGGCCGGTTTTTTTGTCTCGCGGTCCGGCGCGTTACCGGCTCAGCGCGCGCAGCACCTCGCCCAGTTTTTTGACGGCGTTTTCCATTTCGTTCGGGGTGTGGGCGGCGAATCCCATGAGAAATCCGGCGGCGGGCGAGGCCGACAGATGCAGGGCGGACAGCCCCTGCAGATCGATGCCCGCCCGCGCGGCCGCGGCCACGGCTTCGCGTTCGGGAGTGTCGCGCTTGAAGAGGCATGGCATCTGCATGCCTCCGGACGGCACCACCGGTTCGAGAAACTCCGTCAGGTACGCGCGCACGAGTTCGGCCAGGATGTCGCGCCGCCTGGCGTAGACGCCGCGCAGGTTTCGCACGTGCGCGCCGAAATGGCCACCCTCGATGAAACGCGCGAGCGTCAGCTGCGGGATCGGCGCGCTGTGCCCGTCCAGCAGGGTCCGCGCCACGGTCATGGGCGCCACGAGCGGCGCGGGCAGAATCATGTAGCCGATGCGCAGCCCGGGAAACAGGGACTTGCTGAAGGTGCCGATGTACAGCGTCCGGTCGTGAGGGTCGAGCCCCTGCACGCAGGCCACCGGTTTGCCCGCATAGTGGAACTCGCTATCGTAGTCGTCCTCGATGATCCACCCCTGCCGCTCCCGCGCCCATTCGATGATGGCCAGCCGCCGCTCCAGGGACAATGTCGTTCCGGAGGGAAACTGATGCGAGGGCGTGAGAAATACGGCCTTGGGCGCTTGGGAGCTATCGCGCAATCGCTCGACCATCATGCCCTGGCGGTCGACCGGCACGGGCACGCACTGCAGACCCGCCGCCTCGAAGGCTTTGCGCGCGCCATGATAGCCGGGGTCTTCGATAAAAATCCGCTCGCCGGCATCCAGCAGCACCGTGGCGCACAGGGTCAGCGCCTGTTGCGAGCTGGTGAGCACCAGCACCTGGTCGGGCTGCGCGCGCGCGCCGCGTTCAAGATTGACGTAGTCCGCTATCGCGCGCCGCAACGGTTCCATTCCCTGCGGCGGGCTGTGCAGCAATGCCCTGGCGCCATATTCTTTCACCACCTGTCTTTCCAGACGTTCCCAGGTCTGGATCGGAAATCCGCGCGTTTCGGGGACGCCCGGGGCGAACGGGCGCGGTGCCAGAAAATCGCGCACTCCGCCGCCTTGCAGCATGGCCGTTCCGCGCCGGCTGAGCATCGCTTCGGGGCTTGGCGCGGCAGAAGGCCGAAGGGCGCGGCGCGGAGGCGAGCATTTCACCCGGTCCGAAACAAAGCTGCCGCTGCCGGTACGCCGTTCGATGAATCCTTCCGCATGCAATTGGCCGTAGGCGGTCTCGACGGTATCGCGCGAGACGCCCAGCGATTTCGCCAGCGCGCGCGAGGCGGGCAGCGGTTTGCCCGCGGCCAGCGCCCCGTCGAGAATCAATTGCCGGATCGCGCGCTGAATGCGCGCGTGCCTTGGCAAGGCGCCGTGCGCCGGGTCGGCCATCCAGGCTTTGACGGATTCGAGTTGGGCGTGCTTGAACAATTGGTCTGTATCTCTTGATGAAAGTGGCAGGGCTTTGCCGGCCATTTTAGCGGTATAAATCCGTTTATCAAACGATCTCGCCCGCGCATCCAGGAGCCGCAAACCCGCCATGTCGTCCACCGTCCCTTCTTCGTCCATTCGCCTGAGCGACCTTGTCCATCCCGTCGTGGCGGGCCTGATCTCGGTCATCGTCAATTACGGCGGCACCTTCATTCTCGTCTTTCAGGCCGCCAGGGCGGCCGGCCTCGAGCCCGCGCTGACGGCTTCGTGGGTATGGTCCGTGTCGATCGGCGTGGGAACGACGGGGCTTGTCCTCAGCGTGCTTTCCCGGGAGCCGGTCATCACCGCCTGGTCCACCCCCGCGGCCGCCTTTCTCGTTACGGCGCTGGCGACCACGCCCTATGCCGAAGCCGTGGGCGCTTATCTGGTCTCGGCGGCCGCCTTCGTCGCGCTTGGCCTGTCGGGCTGTTTCGAACGGGTGATCCGGCTGATTCCGCCGGGCGTGGCCTCGGGATTGCTGGCTGGCATCCTGCTGCAATTCGGCATTGGAGCTTTTGGCGGCATGAGCGTCGATCCCGCGCTGGCCGGCATGCTGATTGCCGCCTACGTGACGTTCAAGCGTTTCACGGCGCGTTACGCGGTGGTCGGCATTCTGACGCTGGGGCTCGCTTACCTGCTTATCCGGGGACAGGTCGATCTGTCGGGGCTGGCGCTGAAGCTTGCCGCTCCGGTGTTCACCATGCCGGCGTTTTCGTTCAACAGCCTGCTGAGCGTGGCGTTGCCGCTGTTCCTGATCACGCTGACCGGCCAGTACATGCCCGGCATGCTGGTGTTGCGTAACGACGGCTTCAAGACCAGCGCCAATCCCATTGTGGCCGTGACCGGACTGGGCTCGCTGCTGATGGCGCCATTCGGGTCGCATGCTTTCAATATCGCCGCGATCACCGCGGCGATCTGCACCGGCCGCGAAGCGCACGAAGATCCATCCCGGCGCTGGATCGCCGGCGTCGCGGCGGGCCTCTTCTATATCCTCGTCGGCGTGTTCGGCGTGACGCTCGCCGCGGTTTTCATGGCGTTTCCGCCGACCTTCATTACCACCCTGGCCGGCCTCGCCTTGCTGGGCACCATTGGCGGGAGCCTCGCCAATGCGCTGGCCGATGCGAAGACCCGCGAGGCGGCGCTGATCACATTTCTTGCCGCGGCCGCCAACATCACGCTGTTCGGCGTCGGGGGGGCGTTCTGGGGGGTGTTGATCGGTCTGGCGGCCTACGCGGGACTCAACGGCCGTTTGCCGCGATTTGCCCCGCGACCCGTTACTGTCAGGAAAGGAGCCGATTCATGACTATTTCGTCCATCACCCAGACTTCACACGACCGGCATGGCCGTTATCCGCAAGCGCTTTGCGTCGAGGATTTACGGCGCAATCTTGACACGGTGCGGGCGCGCATCGCCGAAGCCTGCCGGCGCGCCGGCCGCGACCCGGGCGACGTGCGCTTGCTGCCGGTCAGCAAAACCATCGACGAGGCGCGTATCCGCCTGGCTCATGCTGCCGGCTGCCGTCTGCTGGGCGAGAACAAGGTGCAGGAAGCTCACCGCAAATGGGAGGCGATGGCCGACCTGACCGATCTGCGCTGGTCGGTCATCGGTCATCTGCAAACCAACAAGGCAAGGCAGGTGGCGCGCTTCGCCGCCGAGTTCCAGGCTCTGGACAGCCTGCGCGTCGCCCGGGCGCTGGATCGCCACCTGCAGGCCGAGGGCCGCGCGCTCGATGTCTTCGTGCAGGTCAATACCTCCGGGGAAGCCAGCAAGTACGGTCTCGCGCCCGACGATGCGCCGGCCTTCATCGCGGCCTTGCCCGACTTCTCCTCCTTGCGGGTGCGCGGACTGATGACCCTTGCGCTGTTTTCCAGCGAGGCCGACCGTGTGCGTGAATGCTTCGCGCGATTGCGCGAGCTGCGCGACCGGTTGCGCCAGTGCGCCCCGGATGGCATCGGGCTGGATGAACTGTCGATGGGCATGTCCGGCGATTTCGAGATCGCCATCGAAGAGGGCGCCACCGTGGTGCGGGTCGGCCAGGCGATTTTCGGAGCCAGGGCGTTGCCGGACAGTTATTACTGGCCCGCCGGCGGCGATGCATGAACGACCTTCGCCGCCCGACCCGCCCGGGAGCCGCGGCGGCCGGGATTCTCTGATTATCAGGATGACTGAACATGCATGAAACAGACGCAATGCTTGCAACATTCGATCCGGAGCTGGCCGAGGCGATCCGGCGCGAAGCGCTACGCCAGGAAGAGCACATCGAATTGATCGCTTCCGAGAACTACGCCAGTCCGTGCGTCATGGCGGTCCAGAATTCGGTATTCACCAACAAATACGCGGAAGGCTATCCCGGCAAGCGCTATTACAGCGGCTGCGATAATGTGGATATTGCCGAACGGCTGGCCCTTGAGAGGGTCAAGGCGCTTTTCGGCTGCGATTACGCCAATGTCCAGCCCCATGCCGGCGCTCAGGCCAACGCGGCGGTGTTTCTGGCGTTGACCCGCCCAGGCGATACGGTGATGGGCATGAACCTGGCTCAGGGCGGTCACCTGACCCATGGCAATCCGGCCAATTTTTCCGGGCGGCATTACACGATCGTGCCCTATGGCCTCGATGCCGGCACAGGACTCATCGATTATGACGCGATGGAGCGCACCGCGCTGGCGTGCCGCCCGAAATTGCTCATCGGCGGGTTTTCGGCGTACTCGCGCTTCGCCGACTGGGAACGCATGCGCGCCATCGCCGACAAGGCCGGCGCGATGTTCTGGGTGGACATGGCCCATGTGGCCGGGCTGGTGGCGGCGGGCGAGTATCCGGATCCCCTGCCGCATGCCCATGTGGTGACCAGTACGACCCACAAGACACTGCGCGGGCCGCGCGGCGGCATCATTCTGTCGCGGGGGCAAGCGCCGGATTTCTATAAAAAACTCGATTCCGCGGTGTTTCCCGGCACGCAGGGCGGGCCGCTGATGCATGTGATCGCGGCCAAGGCCGTGGCCTTCAGGGAGGCGCTGGCTCCGGAATTCAAGACCTATCAGAAACAGGTTGTGGCCAATGCCCGCGCCATGGCCGCCGTGCTCCGGCAACGCGGCTACCCGATTGTCTCCGGCGGCACCGACAACCATCTGATGCTCATCGATCTTTCGGCGAAACCCTATACCGGCCGGGATGCGGACGAGGCGCTGAGCCGCGCCGGCATGACTGCCAACAAGAATTCGGTACCCGACGACCGGCGCTCGCCGCAGGTCACGTCCGGACTGCGCATCGGCACGCCGGCCGTGACTACCCGGGGCTTCGGTGTTGCCGAGTGCGAGCAGGTGGCCGGCTGGCTGTGCGATGTGCTGGATGCGCTTGAGGAAGGTGGCAGCGGCACGGTGACGGCGCGGATTCGGGAACAGGCCGCGTCGCTGTGCCGGCGTTTTCCCGTTTACGTGTGACCGGCTGGCGGCGCGGATCAGTCCGCGCCGGTCTGCCAGCGCCACAACGGGCCCAGCGACGAGGGCAGCATGGCGTCGCCGCTACCGCGCAAATGGCGCATCGCGAGCTTGCCCTGAGCGGTTCGGATCAGCCCGTAATTGTGCAGATGGCGCGAAGTCAGCATGTTGTCCTGAAAGGCCCAGATCTGCCGGTGCTGGGTTGTACATGGGGCAAGACGCGGCGGACTCTGATCCGCTTTGTCCGGCATCGTCAGGCACAGGCCGGGAGCCGCGTCCGTCCGGAGACGGAATTGGGCATCCCAGCGCCAGCGCGGCGTGTCCGGTTCGCAGCGGACCAGAGCGGGAATCGGCGTCGAGGTCCCCGCCGCCAGCCCGAGGCAAGCCTCGCCGCCCGGCGTGGTCAGTGCGCCCGCTTGTCCCTCGCGAGGCAGCGAGGCGTCTTTCGCCCGGCGCGCGGCGCCGGGGTACAACGATGCCAGTTGCGCCACATCCCCGTCGGACAGCCATTGCGGATGGTAATGAGGCGCCGTCGACACGGAGCGCAGGTCGAATCCGGCGCGCAGGTGAGGGTCGTAGTGCATCACTGATTCGAGGTCGTAACCCGGCCTCGCCTTGCGCGCTTGCGCGAGGTGGTCGCTTTGCCAGTCGATGGCCGATGCAAGGTCCATGGATCCTTCCCTGAGGAACGGTGGCGCGGCAGGTGAGGCGGGACGCTGGTGCGCATGCTGCAATCCCAGCGTATGGCCGAGGTGGTGCAGGGTGTCGGTCAGCGAAACCATGCAGTCCGCATTCATGGTGATGGCTTGGGCTCCGCCGACCTTGCCCAGGCGGGAGACGCATTCGCCGCCGCCGCGTTCGAACCGGACGTAGTGGTTTTCCTGACGGCGCGGGACGAAGCGGATGCCGGTTTGCAGCCGGTAGAGCGCCATGGCCTGGCGCACCACGCGCCGGCCCTCCTCGTTGTAGCTGTCGTCGAACGCGTAGGGGATGCTGTCGCCGTGCCAGAGTTTGGCCGGCGCATTGCCGCCGGGCGCCGCGCGCTTGCCTTTCACTCGCTCGGGCCGCCAGCCTGAGAGCCCTTGCGCTTCAATGCCGTGCCATTGCCCGAGCACGATGTCGTCGATGAGCGCCATCCCGTCGACGATGCGTACCGGGACGTCGCGCAAGGTATCGTTGTCGCGGACCCAGGCGGGATGTTCGCCGGACAGGGCGGTGCCGGCGAGCGTGAGGCACAGCAGACCGGCCAGTGCCGTGCGGTTGCCAGAAGATGTCATCATGAGCTGATCGGGTATGAACTGAAAACCCCGTATTTAAGCTTGGGGTCCCGGATCTGATCAGTCAGTATCTTCCGGTTGTTTCGCAGGATGATTCCCGGAGGCGCGCGCCGTCAGTCGCCGTACATGCTGATGGCGATCCGGTTGAGCGCGTTCATGAAACCGATGGTGACGGTCAGTTCGGCGATGTAGGCATCGCTGAAATGCGCCTTGAGCGGCAAAAATACGCTGTCGGGCACACCGTCGACCAAATGCGTGATGCACTCCGCGTACTCCAGGGCGGCCTGTTCGGCGGGCGTGAATGCGTCGCTGTCGCGCCATTGGGCCAGCGTGGCGATGCGTGCCTCGGCTTCGCCGGCCTCGCGCGCTTCCCCGGTGTGTTTGGCGATGCAGAAATGGCAGCCGTTGATCTGCGAGACGCGCAGCCAGATCAGCGCCGAGAAACCTTGTCCCAGGTGGCCGTTGAACAGCACTTTCTTGGCGGCCAGCAGCAGGTTGAACGATTCGGCGGCCAATTGATGGTAAGGCAGTCGCGGAGTTTTCATGGTGGGTTCCTTGGTGAGGGTTAAACAAGATCGCGGGAAAATCGCATGACATGCGGCAGCATGCCGTTGCGGAAATAAAAGCGTTGCGCCAGAACATTGTCGCGACGCGTGTCGAGCACCAGTTTCCGGCATCCCCGCCGCGCGGCTTCCTCCTGGCAGGCCGCGAGCAGGCGCGCGCCCAGACCCGCGCCGCGCAGCGAGGGAAGGGTGACCAGATCGTCGATATACAAAAATCGTCCGTAAACCAGGTTTTCCTGTTCGCGGTAGCCGGCCAGCCCGGTTACCACGCCATCGCGCCAGGCCAGCAGGAGGTGGTATCCCGAGGCCTGTTGGCGCAGGATTTGTTCTACATACTCTTCCGGGGTATTCAGATGGGGGCGGAGCTCGCGCATCAGCGGGAAGCTGGCGGCGATGCCTTCGTGGCTCTCGGCATGGGCCAGCACGGTTTCGTCAAGGGACATGAACAGGCTTCCTTCCATGGTGTTCGGGTGTGCCTATCATGGCCGATGGATGTCATAATGCTAAGTGACATAATCGATTCAATTGACTGGGACATGATATGCCGAATTCCCTGGCCGGAGCCGAGCTGACCGCGCGGCTGGATCGGGCCGCCCCCGAGCCGTTGGGTGTGCAGATCGCCCGGCGTTTGCGCGAAGCGATTCTTTGCGGCGATCTTTCTCCCGGCCAGCGTGTTCCGTCGATCCGTGCGCTGGCCAGCGAACTTGGCGTGGCGCGTGGCACCGTCGAAACGGTCTATGCGCAGTTGATCGGCGAAGGCTTTCTGGAGGCGGGAGGGCAGGCCGGTACCCGTGTCAGCGCGGCGATCATCAAGGGAGGGGCGAGGCATGGCGCGGACGCCACGCCGGTGGCCGCGCGGCAAGCGGTTTGCATGACACTGCCTTACCAGCCCGGACTGCCGGCGCTGGACGCCTTTCCCCGCAAGCTCTGGAACCGCATCGCCCTGCGCGCGATCCGGCGGCAGGGCGCCGATGCGTTCGCCTACCCCGATCCGTGCGGATATGAACCGCTCAGGCGGGCCATCGCCGGCTATCTGCGTGTGGCGCGCGGCATTCCCTGTTCCGCCGATCAGGTATTCGTCACGGCGGGGTATCCGTTGACGCTGGCCTTGCTCGGCCGTCTTCTTCTGTCGCCGGCGGATTCGGTGTGGATCGAGGATCCGGGCTACCCGCCGGTGGGCGCGGCCATTACCCGCGCGGGTGCGACGGGTATCCCGGTGCCGGTCGATGACGAGGGGATGCGGGTCGATCTGGCCATCGGACTCGCGCCCGACGCGCGGCTGGCGGTGGTGACGCCAAGCCAGCACAGTCCTCTTGGCATGCCGTTGTCCGCGGCGCGGCAAACCGCGCTGCTCGACTGGGCGGCGAGCCACGGCGCCTGGATCATCGAGGACGATTACGAAGGCGAGTTCCGTCACCGCGGCCAGACCTTGCCGGCGCTGGCCGGGCTGGATCGCGGCGAGCGGGTGATCTACGCCGGCACCTTCAGCAAAACCCTGTATCCCGGATTGCGGCTGTCCTATTTCGTTGCCCCGCCATCGCTGAGCGAGGCCTGCGCCGCGGCCTGCCGGGCCTGGAGCGGACCCGCGCCGACGCTCATTCAGAGCATGGCCGCCGCGTTCATCGAGGAAGGGTATTTCGCGCGGCACCTGAAAAAAATGCGCGCGCTGTACCGGACTCGCCGGGCGCTGTGCGAAGACGGTTTGCGCGAGGTGTTCGGGAGTCGCGTGCGGATTTCTCCCCAGCCGGGCGGAATGCATCTTGTCGCGAGTTTTGACGGCATGACGGATGATCGTCTCGCCGCGGCGCGCGCCCGGGAGGCGGGGCTCGCGGTCATCGCGCTATCGAACTGGACGCGGCGCGCGCGGGAGGAGGCCGGGCTGATGCTGGGGTTCGCCAATATCACCTCCCGCGACATGTCGGTTGACCTTGCCCGGCGCCTCGCGCACGCCATCGGTCAGTCGTCGGGCGTGCAAACGCGCAAGCGGTGACCGTCCGGATCCAGGGCGACAAACGTTCTGCCGAACACCGCGTCCATGGGCGCTTGTTCGACAGGAACGCCGAGCCGCGTCCAGGCGGTGTGCAAGGCATCCACGTCCTGGTCGCCCGCCACCATGAAGGCCAGCTCCGAGCGATGCCCCGTGCCCGACGAGACAAAGTCGCGGGCCGTGGTCGACCATAGCCCGAGATGGCGGCCGTCGCCAAGATCGAACGCGGCGTAAGTGGGGTACAGGGTGGAGGGTGGCCGTCCGAGCAGCGCTTCGTAGAAGCGGGCGCTCGACAGGGGATTGTCGACATACAGAATCGTCAGATTGGGCACGATCATCGGGATTCATCCTGTTTGATGGGGAGCCATGATCGTAATGGACGATGCTGACAAAAATTGGCAGTATTGGCGGATGGCGCGCTCAGAACGACTTCTTTGTCTCATGCAAATTCTGCGACGGCACCGGTTCCCGGTGAGCGGCAACGCGCTGACGTCAGAGTTGGGCATCAGTTTGCGGACACTCTACCGGGACATCGCGTCCTTGCAGGCGCAAGGCGCCGATATCCGTGGCGAGCCCGGAGTCGGCTATGTCTTGCGTCCCGGTTACCTGTTGCCGCCGCTCATGTTCACTCCGGCCGAACTGGAGGCACTGACGCTCGGCTTCCGCTGGGTCGCGAAATGGGCCGACCCGTCTTTGACCGGGGCCGCGGCCGACGCGCTCGCCAAGATTTCCGCCGTTTTGCCCGAACCATTGCGCCATGAGCTGGACTCCGTGACGCTGCTGGTCGGACCGCGCGGTGCCACCGATACGGAAGTCGTTGAACCGGGTGTGCTGCGCGAGGCGATCCGGACGGAACGCAAGATCAGGATCGCCTACCGGGATGCGCATGGCGGCGACTCCGAACGGATTGTCTGGCCTTTCGCGCTCGGTTATTTCCAAACCTCGAGAATCCTTGTGGCGTGGTGCGAGCTGCGTAACGATTTCCGGCATTTTCTGACCGGCCGCCTGCGTTCCATGACCGTGCTGGACGAGCGCTATCCCCGTGCGCGGATGGCGCTTGTCCGAGAATGGCGCAACAGGCGGCTGGATCTGCGCCATCGTCCCGATGCCTGATTTGCCGCGATCTCCATCCGGATAAAAAAAACGGCCCCCGAAGGGGCCGCGCAAGCCATGTGGATGGCCGAACCGGTCAGAAGAAGTGCTCTTCCTTCAGCGTCATCAAGGGGCCCGCGCCCGCCTTGATGCGCGCGATCAAGGTGTGAACCTCGGGGAACAGCTTCGTGATGTAGAAGCGGGCCGTCTCGATTTTCGCCTGATAGAAGCCATCCTCGTCACTGGCCAGACGGGCAGCGGCCGTTTGGGCCATGCGGGCCCACAGCCAGGCGTAGGTCAGATGGCCGATCAGGCGCAGGTAGTCGCTGGCCGCCGCGCCGGCCTCGTCGCGGTCGCGCATCGCCGCCATGCCGATGTGCATCGTTACGTCGCCCACGTCCTTGAGCAGTGCCGCCAGCGGTTCGGTAAAAGGCTTGAGCTGGCTGTTCTCGGCGTGTTCCTTGCAGAACAGATGAATCAGCCGGGTGAACTTGCGCAGTCGCTGGCCCTGGTCGAGCAGGACCTTGCGGCCGAGCAGGTCGATCGCCTGAATGCCGTTGGTGCCCTCGTAGATCTGGGAGATGCGGCAATCGCGCACCAACTGCTCCATGCCCCATTCGCGGATGAAACCGTGACCGCCGAACACTTGCATGCCAAGGTTGGTCGCCTCGTAGCCGTTATCGGTCATGAAGGCCTTGGCCACCGGGGTGAGCAGGGCGACCAGATCCGCCGCGTCCTGACGGGTTTCCGGATCCGGGTGCTTTTCTTCGATATCCAGTTGCAGCGCGAGCAGCGCGGTCAGCGCGCGGCCGGCCTCGGTGTAGGCCTTCTGGGTCAGCAGCATGCGGCGCACGTCCGGGTGGACGATGATCGGGTCGGCCGGCTTGTCGGGGCTGTGCGGCGCATTGAGCGCGCGCATTTGCAGACGCTCGCGCGCGTAGGCCAGCGCACCCTGATACGACGCTTCGCCAAGACCCAGACCCTGCATGCCGCAGCCCAGGCGGGCGGCGTTCATCATGGTGAACATGCAGGCGAGACCGCGGTTGGCCTCGCCGATCAGGAAACCTTTGGCGCCGTCGAAGTTGAGTACGGCGGTCGCATTGGCCTTGATGCCCATCTTGTGTTCCAGGCTGCCGCAGTGCATGGCGTTGCGGCTGCCGTCGGCGAGGAATTTCGGCACGATGAACAGCGAAATGCCCTTGACGTCCTTGGGAGCGTCGGGCAGACGGGCCAGCACCAGGTGGATGATGTTGTCGGCGAGGTCGTGTTCGCCCGCCGAAATGAAGATTTTGGTGCCGGTGATGGCGTAGCTGCCGTCGCCGTTCGGTTCCGCGCGCGATTTGAGAAGGCCGAGGTCGGTGCCGCAATGCGGTTCGGTCAGGCACATGGTGCCGGTCCAGCTGCCGTCGACCAGATGCGGCAGGTAGGTGTCTTTCTGCTCGGTGGTGCCGTGCGCGTGGATCGCCGCGTAGGCGCCGTGCGACAGGCCAGGATACATCGACCAGGCAACGTTCGCCGAACAGAGCATTTCCATGACCGGGAAGGCCAGGGTGCGCGGCATGCCAAGCCCGCCATACGCCGGGTCGCAGTCAAGCGCGGTAAAACCCAGTTCGCAGTACTGACGGTAGGCGTCGCGGAAGCCTTCCGGGGTGGTGACGCTGTGCGTCGAGGGGTCGAATTGGCAACCGGCCTCGTCGCCGCTGCGGTTGAGCGGAGCCACTTCGTTTTCGCAGAACTGGGCCGCGGCCTCGAGGTAGGATGCGAAAATATCTTCGGTGGCCTCTTCGTAACCGGGCAGTTTGCCGATGACATCCTGGACCTGAATCAATTCGTTGAGCACAAAGTGCAAATCACGCAGCGGTGCCTTGTAGGCGGGCATAGTGTTTCTCCTCGTGAGGCGTGTGTATCGGGCGGGTGGTCCTCTCATTCAAACGCTTGTTTAAATTATTCTGGAGTAGTTGGCAACCCATTTCGTTATGACATCGAGGATTGGTGGCGTGGATACGACAATTGCATCGGGCGGCTTGCGCGCCTGCCGATTACGGGGTAGCGCGGGAAGAAACGGCAAGGTGACGGAGTCATGACGGAAGGAAGGGAGGCGGGTAGAATGGACTCGCGCCGCACCAGGCGCGACTCGCCGCTTACGAAGGGATGACCGTGGATCTTCAGGAAAAGACACTCGAACAGACGCTGGTGTATGAAGGGGGCTTTCTCAAGGTGCGCCGCGATACCGTGGCCTTGCCCGACGGCAAGGAGGCGATACGCGAATTCATTCTGCATCCCGGCGCGGTGGCGGTGCTCGCCCTGACCGAGGACCGTCATCTGGTGCTGGAACGCCAGTACCGTTATCCCGCCGGCCGCGAGTTCCTGGAAATCCCCGCCGGCAAAATCGATCCTGACGAGGCGCGCGAGGCGACCGCCCGCCGCGAACTGTTCGAGGAAACCGGTTACCGGGCCTCGCGCTGGACTTACCTGGGCACCAGTTGGCCATGCATCGGCTACGCCAATGAACAGATCAGCTACTTTCTTGCCGAGGAACTGCAAAAGGGCGAGCGCCGGCTCGACGAAGGCGAGTTTCTCGAAGTGGTGACCCTGCCGCTCGAGGAGGCGTTCCGCCTGTCGCTCGAAGGCGGCATTTGCGACAGCAAAAGCCTGGTGGGACTGTATTGGCTGCGCGCCTATCTGGAGGGAGGGCTGAAAGGTGCCGCCCTTTGACGCCCGACACGACCGCCGCACGTCGCGCCGCATTTCCATGGGATGCAAGGCGCGGATCAAGTCGTTGAATACCGGTGAAACGCACTACGGCGAGTGCACGGACCTGTCCGTCGACGGACTTGCGCTGCGCTCTTCCTTTGTTCCGCAGCACAAGGAGCGGCTGCGCGTGATCGTGCTGGCTCCTTCGGTTGGGGGCATGCCGGGCCAGCCGCTGGAAGCCGAGGTCGAGGTGCGCCGCTGCAATGAAATCGAGCGGGGGCGTCTTTACGAGATCGGCACGCGCATCATCGTCCGTCACCGCTAGGCTCGTCGCCGGCTTCGCGCCGTCCGCCGCGCGCCCCTGAGCGCGCGCGCAAGCCGGGTTTGCCGCGGGGACCGGTTACACGCGCGGCCTGCGCCGGCCAGACCGGCTGTCCGGTCACGAGCAATGCTCCTTGCGGGGTTCCCCTGGCGGCGAAGCCGTTTTTCCAGAGCCGCAGCTCGGAGCCGGTTGGCGCCTCGACGCGGGAGACCGGGCAAATGGCCGGTCCGTGCTTGATGTGCATGGTGTACTCCCGATGTGAACACACCGGGAGTATGCGGCAGGGCACGGTCCGCCGCTTGCCGTTTTCGCTCACGAGCCGGCGCGCTGTTTCCGCAGGGCCGACGCCACGCCGACCATGCGGCGCAAGGCTTCCTCCACTTCTTCCCTGCGGCGGGTTTTCAGGCCGCAATCCGGATTGATCCACAGGCGTTCGGCGGGAATCACGGCCAATGCCCGTTCGAGTAACTCCCGCATTTCCTCCTCGCGCGGCACGCGCGGGCTATGAATGTCATAGACGCCGGGACCGATCGCATTGGGGTAGCGGAAATGGCCAAAGGCGTCCAGGAGCCGCATCGCCGAGCGAGAGGTTTCGATGGTGACCACATCGGCGTCCATGGACACGATGGCGGGCAGGATGTCGTCGAATTTCGAGTAGCACATGTGGGTATGGATCTGGGTGAGATCGCCGACGCCTCCCACCGCGATGCGGAACGCTTCCGCCGCCCATTCCAGATAACCGGCCCGCTCTCTGACGCGCAACGGCAGGCCCTCGCGCAGCGCGGGCTCGTCGATCTGGATCACCCGGATGCCGGCGGCTTCCAGGTCCCGTACTTCTTCATTGAGCGCCAGCGCCAGCTGGCGGGCGACATCGCGGCGCGGCAGGTCTTCGCGGACAAAGCTCCAGTTGAGCAGGGTGACCGGGCCGGTCAGCATGCCCTTGACCGGCCGGTGCGTCAGGCTTTGCGCATAGCGCGCCCAGTCGACGGTCATCGGCGCCGGCCGGGATACGTCGCCGAACAGGATGGGCGGTTTGACGCAACGGCTGCCGTAGCTTTGCACCCAGCCCGCGCGCGTGAACACATAGCCGTCCAGCTGCTCGCCGAAGTATTCCACCATGTCGTTGCGTTCGGCTTCCCCATGCACCAGGACATCCAGTCCCAGCGCCTCCTGCAGGCGGATGGTTCCGGCGATCTCCTCGCGCATCGCCGCTTCATAGCGCGCGGTGTCGACTTCGCCGCGCCGCCAGGCGGCGCGCACCGAGCGGATGTGCGCTGTCTGGGGGAACGAGCCGATCGTGGTGGTCGGCAGCGGGGGCAGCGCCAGCGCCTCGACCTGCCTGCGGTAGCGGAGCGCGAATTCCGTAGCGCGCCGTTCGCTGCCGGGGGTGTGTTCGGCAACCCGGGCGCGGATCTGCGGCACATGGGCGGAGGCATCCTGAGCGCGCGACCGTTTGGCGCTCTGGCTGGCCGCCAGTTCTCCGGCCACACTGTCCGGGCCATCGCGCAGCGCCTTGCCCAGCGTGGCCAGTTCATTGAGCTTCTGCTCCGCGAAGGCCAGTTGCCGGCGGACCGCGGCATCGAGATCCACCTCCTGCGCGGCGTCCATCGGGCAATGCAGCAAGGAGCACGAGGTGGACAGCCACAGGTCGTCACCCAACCTGGCTTTCAGCGGCAAGAGTGCCTGAAGCGCCGCCTCCAGGTCGGCGCGCCAGACATTGCGGCCGTCGACGATGCCGACGGACAGGATCCTGCCTTCCGGCCACGCCGCCAGCCAGCGCGCTGCCTGGTTCGGTGCGCGCACCAGGTCCAGGTGCAAGCCGTCCACGGGAAGGCGGTCGATCAAGTCCCGGTGATGCTCGACGCCACCGAAATACGTGGCGAGCAGCAATTTGACGGGCGCGTCTCCCAGTGGCCGGTAGGCCTCGGCGAAGGCGTTGCTCCAGGCCGCGTCCAGATCCAGAGCCAGGACGGGCTCGTCGATTTGCACCCAGGATGCGCCTTCCCGGGCCAGTTCGGAAAGCAGCGAACCGTAAGCCTCGACCAGCGAGGGCAGCAATGACAGACGGTCGAAGGCCGGTTCGTGCGTCGCGCCAAGCCACAGCAATGTGACCGGACCGATCAGCACCGGCTTGCCATCGATGCCCAGGGCGCGGCATTCGCGCAACTGGGCGAGCAAGGCGGATGGATCGGGACGGAACACGGTCGACGCGCTCCATTCCGGGACAAGATAATGGTAATTGGTATCGAACCATTTCATCATGGCCAGTGCCGGCTGATCGTCGCGTCCCCGGGCCGGTTCGAAATAGGCCGACGGGTCGCTCCAGTCCTTTTCTCCGAATCGGACGGGGATGGCGCCGAGCCATACCAGATGATCCAGGACGTGATCGTAAAGAGATGCGTCGCCGACAGCGATGCGCTCGGCGCCGGCCGCGCGCTGTTGCAGCCAGTGGCGTTGGCGCAAGGCTTGCGCGGCTTGTGTCAGCGTGTTCGCATCGCTGTTTCCGGCCCAGTAACTTTCCAGGGCGAATTTGAGTTCGCGGCGTTGGCCGATGCGGGGAAAACCCAGTGTGTGCAAAGTGGTCATGAGGGTGATGGCAGGTTGTGATAATGCCAATAGACTAAGTGCGGAATTTTTATGATACAAATTCATTGTTTTGAATCATTTCATGAAAGCGATTCATGTCACGATCACCCCTGGAACGACGTCATTGGCACACGCTGTCCGCCATCGCGCGCACCGGCTCGCTGACCGATGCCGCCCGCGAGCTGTTCCTTACCCAGTCGGCGCTGTCACATCAGGTGAGAGCTCTGGAATCCTCGTATGGCGTGACGCTGTTCGAGCGTCGCCGTGGCCGCGGCCTCACGCCCACGGCGGCGGAGCGCCTGATACGCCTGGCCGCCGATATCGAAGCGCGTATCGCCGAGGCCGAACGCGATCTTGCGCGTATGAAAGAAGGGGAGGCGGGCGAGTTGCGCGTGGCGGTGGAGTGCCACACCTGCTACGACTGGCTGATGCCGTCGATGGATGTGTTCCGGCCCTTGTGGCCCGGGGTCGATCTCGACATCGTCTCGGGTTTTCAGGCCGATCCGGTGGGGCTGCTGCTGTCGGGACGCGCGGATCTGGCGATTGTTTCGGATGCCGAAGAGGAGCCCGCCGTCCGTTATTTTCCCTTGTTCAGCCATGAAATGGTGGGGATCGCGGCGCGGGATCATCCGTTGGCGCGCGAGCCGGAATGGAGCGCCGAGTCGTTCCGTGACACCACCCTGATCACCTATCCCGTCCCCGACTCGATGCTCGATCTGGTGCGCCGCGTATTGCGACCCGCCGGTGTCGATCCGCAGCGCAGAACGGCCGAGTTGACCGTGGCGATCATTCAATTGGTGGCCAGCCGGCGCGGCGTGGCGGTGTTGCCGTATTGGGCCGTGGAGCCTTACTTGCGCAAGGAATATGTCGTTGCCCGGCCGATTGCCGGAGGGTTGAACGCCTCGCTTTGCGCCGCAGTCCGGTGCGAGGACGAGAGCCGGCCGTATCTGGCCGATTTTATCGGAATATTGCGCAAGACCAGCCGGGACACCTTGCCGGGCATTCGGCTGTTGTAAGCGATGTCCTTATTCAAAATGAGGATTTATAAGGCATGCATTTATCCTTGATGTACGGATTGCTGTGCTATACCCAAGAAAAGAGAACCGAAGTCGTGACAGCAACTCTAATACAGCAAGGGGGCCCGTGAATGTACCGCGCATTCGCGAGGCCTCCCTGCAACCCGTCAGGAGAGAGCCATGCACCCGGACATCTTCAGTCAGTATTCCTCCCGCTATGACCGGACCCGCGAAGAAGAATACACCATCCAGGAGTACCTCGAGTTATGCCGGAAGGATCCGGGCGCCTACGCCACCGCGGCCGAGCGCATGTTGCTCGCCATCGGCGAACCGGAGCTGATCGATACCCGACACGATTCGCGGCTGTCACGCATTTTCAGCAACAAAATTGTCAAGGTCTATCCGGCGTTCCGCGACTTCTTCGGCACCGAAGAGGTGATCGAGCAGGTGGTCGCCTATTTCCGCCACGCGGCGCAGGGTCTGGAAGAAAAGAAACAGATTCTCTATCTGCTCGGCCCGGTGGGCGGCGGTAAATCGTCGATCGCCGAGAAGCTCAAGGAACTGATGGAAGTCGTGCCGTTCTATTGCCTGAAAGGCTCGCCGGTCAACGAATCGCCTCTGGGGCTGTTCAATTACGAAGAGGACGGCCCCATCCTCGAAGAGGAGTTCGGTATCCCGCGCCGCTACCTCAAAACCATCCCGAGTCCGTGGGCCGTGAAACGGCTGCATGAATTCAACGGCGACATCAGCCAGTTCCGCGTCGTCAAGCGTTTCCCGTCCGTGCTGCGCCAGGTCGCCGTGGCCAAGACCGAGCCTGGCGACGAGAACAATCAGGATATCTCCTCGCTGGTCGGCAAGGTCGATATCCGCAAGTTGGAGAAGTACGCCCAGGACGATCCGGACGCCTACAGCTACTCGGGCGGTCTGTGCCTGGCCAACCAGGGTCTGCTCGAATTCGTGGAAATGTTCAAGGCGCCGATCAAGGTGCTGCACCCCTTGCTGACCGCGACCCAGGAAGGCAACTTCAAGGGAACGGAGGGGTTTGGCGCGATCCCGTTCGAAGGCATCATTCTCGCGCACTCCAACGAATCGGAGTGGAAGCAGTTCCGCAACAACAAGAACAACGAGGCGTTCCTCGACCGCATCTATATCGTCAAGGTGCCGTACTGCCTGCGGGTCGCCGACGAGATCAGGATCTACGACAAGCTGATCCGCAATTCCTCGCTGGCCAGCGCGCCGTGCGCGCCGGGAACCTTGCGCATGATGGCGCAGTTCGCGGTGCTCTCGCGGCTGAAAGAACCGGAAAACTCCAGCCTGTTCAGCAAGATGCAGGTATATGACGGGGAGAATCTCAAGGACACCGATCCCAAGGCCAAATCGCTGCAGGAGTACCGCGATTTCGCCGGAGTGGACGAGGGCATGAGCGGGTTGTCGACGCGCTTCGCCTACAAGATCCTCTCCAAGGTGTTCAACTTCGATCACAGCGAGGTGGCGGCCAATCCGGTGCACTTGCTCTATGTGCTCGAGCAGCAGGTCGAGCGCGAGCAATTCCCGCCCGAAGTCGAACAGAAGTACCTGACCTTCATCAAGGAGTACCTGGCGCCCAAATACGTCGAATTCATCGGCAAGGAGATCCAGACCGCTTACCTGGAAAGTTACTCCGAATACGGGCAGAACATCTTCGACCGCTATGTGACCTTCGCCGACTACTGGATCCAGGATCAGGAGTACCGCGATCAGGACACCGGCGAGATTTTCGATCGCACCTCGCTCAACGCCGAACTGGAGAAGATCGAAAAGCCGGCGGGCATTTCCAATCCGAAGGACTTCCGCAACGAGATCGTCAACTTCGTGCTGCGCGCCCGCGCCAACAACGGCGGCAAGAATCCGGCCTGGACGAGTTACGAGAAACTGCGCACCGTCATCGAGAAAAAGATGTTCTCCAACACGGAGGAGCTGTTGCCGGTTATCTCCTTCAATGCCAAGGCGAGCGTCGAGGATGCCAAGAAGCACGAGGATTTCGTCAACCGCATGGTCGCGAAGGGCTACACCGCCAAGCAGGTCAGGTTGCTTTGCGAATGGTATCTGCGCGTCAGGAAATCCTCCTGACCGGTGCCGCGGCGCGGCACCGACCGCCGCGCCGCGCTCCCGATACGGACCAACGAGGCTGCCATGTCCCATATCATCGACCGCCGGCTGAACGGCAAGAACAAATCCGCAGTCAACAGGGAACGTTTCCTGCGCCGCTTCAAGGCGCAGATCAAGGAGGCGGTATCGCGCGCCATCAAGGGGCGCAGCATCACCGACATCGATAGCGGGGAAAAGGTGTCGATTCCGGTGAAGGACATTTCCGAGCCGAGTTTCCGTCACGGGCGCTCGGGGCAGTGGGACCATGTCCATCCGGGTAATCAGGATCACCTGCGCGGCGACCGGATCGCCAGGCCGCAAGGGGGCGGCGGAAGCGGCGGCGGCAAGGCGAGCCAGGATGGGGAGGGCGAGGACGATTTCGCTTTTCAGTTGTCGCACGAAGAGTTCATGAATGTGTTCTTCGACGATCTGGCTCTGCCCAATCTGGTCAAGACCCAGCTGATGGGCATCGAGGAGTTCAAACCGGTGCGCGCGGGCTACACCAATGACGGCACGCCCGCCAACATCAATATCGTCCGTTCCTTGCGCGGCGCGCTGGCGCGGCGGGTGGCGATGGCGGCGCCGACGTTGTCGCGGTTGTCCGACGAGGAAGAGGAGCTCGATTCTCTGATCGAGGAGGACGACGAATCGGTGCTGGAAGTCCGGGAGAAGCGGCGCCACATCCATCAGCTTCGCGAGAAGCTCGCCGCCATTCCGTTCATCGACCCGTTCGACCTGCGTTACAACAACCGGGTGCGCCAGCCGCATCCGACCAGCCAGGCGGTGATGTTCTGCCTGATGGATGTGTCCGGATCGATGGACGAGGCGAAGAAGGACATGGCCAAGCGGTTTTTCATCCTGCTGTACCTCTTCTTGCAGCGCAATTACGAAAAGATCGAAGTGGTGTTCATCCGGCACCATACCAGCGCCATGGAGGTGAACGAGGAGGATTTCTTCCATTCGCGCGAATCGGGCGGCACCGTGGTGTCGTCGGCCCTGAACCTGATGAAGGACATCATTCAGAAGCGTTATGCCGGCAGTCAGTGGAACATCTATGCCGCCCAGGCGTCCGACGGCGACAACTGGGACA
This sequence comes from Paludibacterium paludis, assembly GCF_018802605.1. NCBI lineage: Bacteria > Pseudomonadati > Pseudomonadota > Betaproteobacteria > Neisseriales > Chromobacteriaceae > Paludibacterium > Paludibacterium paludis. The sequence goes on from NZ_CP069161.1 coordinate 1,510,676, forward strand.
GCGATTCGGCCAATTGCGCGAAACTGCTCGAAGAAGCGTTGCTGCCGTTTTGCCAGTATTACGCCTACATCGAGATCACCGAGGGCGAGCCGCAGAATCTCTGGTATGAATATCTGCGGGTGAAAGAGCGCAACCGCCATTTCGCCATGCAGAAAATCCATGCGGCGGCCGACATTTATCCGGTGTTCCGCGAGTTGTTCAAACGTCAGCCCGCTGCGGCGATGGCGGGCAGGAGCGCGCCATGAATCCGATTTCCACCGGTTCGGAATGGACCTTCGATCTGATCACCGCCTACGACAAGGCGATCCGCACGGTGGCGGTGGACGAGTTCGGCCTGGATGTCTATCCGGTCCAGCTCGAAATCATCACCGCCGAGCAGATGATGGACGCTTATTCTTCGGTCGGCATGCCGGTCAATTATCATCACTGGTCGTTCGGCAAGCATTTCGTCGCAACGGAAAAGAGTTACAAGCGCGGCCAGATGGGACTTGCCTACGAGATCGTCATCAATTCGAGCCCCTGCATCGCCTATCTGATGGAGGAGAACTCCATGACCATGCAGGCGCTGGTGATCGCCCATGCCGCCTATGGTCACAATTCGTTTTTCAAGGGCAACTATCTGTTCCGCACCTGGACGGACGCCTCGGCGATCATCGATTACCTGGTGTTCGCCAAGAGCTACATCGCCCGGTGCGAAGAGCGTTACGGCATCGACGAAGTCGAAAACCTGCTCGATTCGTGCCATGCGCTGATGAATTACGGCGTGGACCGCTACAAGCGGCCGCAGCGGCTGTCGCTGGCCGAGGAGCAGGCTCGCCAGGCCGAGCGGGAGCATTATCTGCAGTTGCAGGTCAACGACCTGTGGCGCACCATTCCGCGCCGCGAAAAGGACGGAGGCGGCAAGGAGGCGCCGCGTTTTCCGTCGGAGCCCCAGGAAAACATCCTCTATTTCATCGAGAAGTCCGCCCCGTTGCTGGAGCCCTGGCAGAGGGAGATCGTGCGCATCGTGCGCAAGGTCGCCCAGTATTTCTACCCGCAGCGCCAGACCCAGGTGATGAACGAGGGATGGGCGACGTTCTGGCATCACACCATCCTCAACCGGCTGTACGACAAGGGGCTGGTGACCGACGGTTTCATGATCGAGTTCCTGCAGTCGCACACCAACGTGGTCTATCAGCCGCCGGTCACCGCGTCGTGGTACAGCGGAATCAACCCTTATGCGTTGGGTTTCGCCATGTATCAGGACATCAAGCGCATTTGCGAAGCGCCGACCCGGGAGGATCGTGACTGGTTTCCCGACATCGCCGGCGGCAACTGGCAGGAGGTGCTCGCCTTCGCGATGAAGAACTTCAAGGACGAGAGCTTCATTTCCCAGTACCTGTCACCCAGGTTGATCCGGGATTTCCGGTTCTTCTCGGTGCGCGACGACGATCGGGATGACAAGCTGGAGATCTCGGCGATCCATGACGAGGCCGGTTACCGGGAAATTCGCCAGATGCTGGCCGAACAGTACAACCTCGGCTCAAGGGAGCCGAACATCCAGGTGTGGTCGGTGAACATGCGCGGCGACCGGTCGCTGACCTTGCGCCACACGATGCACAATCGCCGCGCGCTCGACGAAGGGACGGCCAGCGAAGTGTTGCGCCATGTGGCAAGGCTCTGGGGGTTCGATGTCCGTCTGGAGAGTGTGGCCGACGACGGTTCGGTGGTGCGCCTCTTCGAGGCGAAAGCACCACCGCATGAGTATGCGGTGGTGTGAGACGCGGCGTTATTTGAAGCCGAGGACGTCCTGCATGTCGTAAAGGCCGGTACGGCCATCCAGCCACCTGGCGGCGCGCACCGCGCCGTTGGCGAAGGTCGCGCGGCTGGAGGCCTTGTGGCTGATTTCGACCCGTTCGCCAAGCGCGGCGAACAGCACGGTGTGGTCGCCCACCACGTCGCCGCCGCGGACGGTGGCGAAGCCGATGGTGGACGGGTCGCGTTCGCCGGTCACGCCTTCGCGGCCGTAGACGGCCACCTCGGCAAGATCCACTCCGCGCGCGGCGGCCACGACTTCGCCCATGCGCAAGGCCGTGCCTGACGGCGCGTCGACCTTGAAGCGGTGGTGGGCTTCGATGATCTCGGTATCGTAGCCTTCGTCGAGGACACGGGCGGCGATATCCAGCAGCTTGAACGTGAGGTTCACGCCGATACTGAAATTCGGCGCGAAAACGATGCCGATGCGGGAGGCGGCCTCGCGGATCGCGTTCTTGCCGGCCTCGTCGAAACCGGTGGTGCCGATGATCATCGCCACGTTGCGCGCCTCGCAGGCCGCCAGGTGCCGCAAGGTGCCTTCGGGGCGCGTGAAGTCGATGAACACGTCGGCGCCCTCGAGCGCCGCATCCAGGTCCGTGGTGACGGACACACCCGTTTCGCGGCCCATGAACAGCCCGGCATCCTGTCCCGCGAGGGGACTGCCCTCGCGTTCGAGCGCGCCGGACAGGGTCACGCCGGCGGTGTCAAGCACCGCTTCGATCAGGCACTGGCCCATGCGGCCGCCCGCGCCGGCGGCGACGATGGAAAGATCCCGTTTCATCGTTACGGCGCCTTGTTCGCGACCACCGGTGCCGAGGCGTCGGTCAGCGTCGGCTTGTCGGAGGGCAGGGCATCGCCTTCGAAACGTTCGAGCGCATCGCCCTTGAACCAGACGGTGAACAGGAGGTTCTTCACTTCCTTGCCGTTCTGGTACAACTGATATTTGTAATCCCAGCGATCGGCGTGGAACATGTCGGCGACCATCGGGGAGCCCAGTACGAAGCGGACCTGGGCGCGGGTCATGCCGGGTTTCAGACGCGCGACGTTGTCGGCCGTGATGGCGTTGCCTTGCTGGATTTCCATGTGATGCGGGGCGACCCACGTCATGGGGTTCATCGAGGTGCAGCCTGCCAGGGCGACGACGGCGGCAAGAGTCAGGAAGCGCATGTTACTCCGAAGCTTGCAAATTAATGACTGTGAAATTAGGCAAAGCCGGCAAAAGGCTTTATCATGGCTTTTGAACCGTTTTCACTTTATATCACGATGAGTAAAGCCAGTCACCTCAAAGATATCGGCCTGAAGGCAACCGGTCCGCGCCTGAAGATCCTCGACCTGTTCGAGTCTTCCGACGACCGTCACATGTCGGCCGAAGATGTCTACCGCAAATTGCTTGCGGAGCACATCGACATCGGACTTGCCACCATCTACCGCGTCCTGACCCAGTTCGAGCAGGCCGGCATCCTGGTTCGCCACCATTTCGAGAGCGGCAAGGCGGTCTACGAGCTCAACAAGGGCGGCCATCACGATCACATGGTGTGCGTGAAGTGCGGCGACGTGGTCGAGTTCTTCGACGAGGAGATCGAGGCCCTGCAGGACCGCATCGCCCAGCAGCACGGTTTCCGGATCGTCGAGCACGCCCTCTACATGTACGGCGAGTGTGCCACGTGCCTGGCCAAGTCGGGCGCCGCTTCCCGCACGTGAGATGATTTCCTGGCTTGGCCGGGAGCCGGTGTTCCCCGCTCCCGAAACGGCCCTGTCCAATCCTGACGGACTGCTCGCCGCGGGCGGCGATCTGTCGGTGCCCCGGTTGCTTGCCGCTTACTCCAACGGAATTTTTCCGTGGTACTCCGATGAGGACCCCATCCTCTGGTGGTCCCCGTCGCGCCGCATGGTCATGTTTCCCGAACGCTTGCGCGTGACCCGCTCCCTCGCCAAAACCCTGCGCAACAAATCCTATGAAGTGACGATGGACCGTTCGTTCCGCGATGTGATCGAAGGCTGCGCCGCGCCCCGGGACGGCGCGGGCGGAACCTGGATCGTGCCGGAGATGGTCGAGGCGTACTGCGGGCTTTTCGAGGCCGGGCACGCCCACAGCGTCGAAGTGCGCATGGACGGGGAACTCGTCGGCGGACTCTACGGCGTGGCGCTGGGACGGATGTTCTTCGGCGAATCGATGTTTTCCCGTGAGCGGGACGCGTCGAAGATCGCCTTCGTGCATATGGTGCGGCATTTGCAGCGGCACGGTTTCGCGATGATCGATTGCCAGATGCACACGCCCCACCTGGAAAGTCTTGGCGCGAATCCCGTGCTGCGCGCGCCATTTCTTGCTACGCTAAGAGAGCAGATCCGCTACCCCCAGGCGGATGCCATGTGGACGTACCACTACACGAATGACCCATCGTGACGCCGGCCAGTCGGTGGCCATCCATTTTTACGCCACGGCGCCTTATCCGTGCAGCTACCTTGACGGGAGGCAGGCACGCTCGCAGGTCGCCATCCCCGCCGAGGCGATCGACGCGCGAGTCTACAGCCAGCTTGTGAAGCTGGGTTTTCGTCGCAGCGGTCACTACACCTACCGCCCGTATTGCGACAGTTGCCTCGCCTGCGTGCCGGTGCGCATCCCGGTGGCGCGTTTCGCGCCCAATCGCAGTCAGCGCCGGGCGTACGAACGTCACGGAAATCTCGAAGCCGATTTTTTGCCGCTGGCCTACGACGATGAGCACTACGCGCTTTACCGCCGCTATCAGGCTCACCGCCACTCCGGCGGCGGCATGTCCGAAGACAACCCCGAGCAGTACACCGAGTTCATCCTCAAGAGCAGCGTGGAAAGCTACCTTGTCGAATTTCGCGAGGCGGGGCGTCTGGTCATGGTCAGTCTGATCGATCGCCTCGACGATGGCATTTCGGCGGTGTACACCTTTTATGAGCCGGATCGTCCCGGGACGAGCTATGGCGTTTACAACGTGATGTGGCAGATTGATCAGGCGCGGCGCCAGGGTCTGGCCTATCTGTATCTGGGCTACTGGATCGGGGATTGCCGCAAGATGGCCTACAAATCCGGCTACCGCCCGCTGGAAACGCTCAAGGACGGTCGCTGGGTCGAATTCCGCGACTGAGTGGGCGCGCGACGCGACCGCTGATACTCATCCTCTCTTTAATCCTTCCCTCGACCACCGACTGACAGGACTGTCTTGTCCGGTTTTTCCTTTCCTTGGCGCGCCGCCCGCCGGCGCGACCATTCCCCCTGGCACGGCGTGCCGAATCCCGGCCCGTCTGTTCTGGTTGTCACATGGCTTTTGTGAATATTTACAATGAATTGATTGCCAAAATAAGTATTTGCACTGATTTATCTGGTGGATTGTGTGAACAAAATAGCGGCTATTCAAAATGGATTATGAATGATCGATGCCGAATCGCCTCACCGTTGCCGCCCTGCTGGCGTTGTCCGCGCCGGCGCTGTCCGCCCCGGTGGCGGCGCCGTTCGTCCCCGACCAGTTTCAGCGCGACCAGCAGCACAAGCTCGACGAGCAGCGCCAGGAACTGCTCAAGCGCCCCGACGTGACGCTGCCGCGGCCCGCGGCGGCCCGGCCGGCCGGGCCGGAGGACGAGGCCGGGCGGTGTTTCCCGATCCGCGAGCTCGCCTTCGCGGGCGCGCCCGAGGACTGGCTGCCCTGGCTGCGCGACGCCGCGGCCGCGTACCCGGGGCGTTGCCTCGGGGAAGCGGGGGTTCGCGCGGTGGTGGCCGATCTTAGCAACGCCATCGTCGCCCGCGGTTTCGTCACCTCGCGGGTGTACCTGCCGGCGCAGAACCTGCGCGCCGGGCGTCTCGCGCTGACGGTGGTGCCCGGACGGATCGGCGCGATCCGGCTCGCCGACGGCGGCACCGACCTGTCGCTGCGCGCGGCGTTTCCGACCGGGCGCGGCGAGATCCTCAACGTGCGCGATCTCGAACAGGGGCTCGAACAGCTGTCCCGTCCCCGCTCGCAGCGGGCCACGATGGACATCCGGCCGGGGGCGCAGGAGGGCGAGTCCGAGGTGGTGGTCAGCCGCCAGCGCGGCGTGCCGGCCGGCCTCGCCTGGCGCGTCGACGACTCGGGACAGCGCGCCACCGGCCAGTCGCAGGGCACGGTGGTCGCGAACCTGGACAATGTGCTCGGCGGCAATGACGTGCTATCGGTGAACTGGAGCCAGGAACTGGCGCACCTGCGTCAGCCGCGCTCGCGCGCCGGCACGGTGTCCTGGCTGTTGCCGTGGGGCTACTGGACCGGCCTCGCCAGCTACAGCGAGTCGGCCTACCGCCAGTGGATCGCGGGGCAGATCCAAACGTTCCGCGCCTCGGGCCACAGCCGCAACACCTTTCTGTCGCTGTCGCGCACCGTGGCGCGCGACGCGGTCGGCAAGACCGAGCTGGCGCTGCAGGCGACGCGCAAGGCGTCGCGCAGCTTTGTCGCCGACACCGAGCTGCAGCAGCAGCGGCGCGACCTGACCTTGCTGGGGCTCGAAGTCACCCATCACCGCCGGCTCGGCGAATGGCAGCTCGACGGCACGCTGGGGTACACCCGCGGCGTCGGGGGGTGGGGGGCGATGCCGGACACCCTGGCGGGCCGGGGCGGGCCGAGCGCGCGGCCGGAACTGTACACCACGCGGCTGGCGCTGAACGGGCCGCTGCGCGTGGCCGGCCAGCGCCTGCGCCTGAGTAGCGAGCTGCGCGGCCAGTACAGCCCCGACCTGCTGATGAGCTCCGAACAGTTCAGCATCGGCAGCCGCTATTCGGTGCGCGGCTTCGACAGCCGGGGCCTGAGCGGCCAGGACGGCTACTGGTGGCGCAACGAACTGGCCTGGTCGGCGCCGGCCACCCCCTGGGGCGGCGTCGAACCGTTCGTCGGCCTGGACGCCGGCCAGGTGTCGCGCCCCACCGGCCCCGACGAAGCGTGCCGGACGCTGTCCGGCTGGGCGGCCGGCGTGCGGGTCAGCCTGCGCGGCGGGGTGAGCGCCGAACTGGTGCACGAACGCGCGCTGCATCAACCGGCGAGCTGGCCGCGGCCGGCGCTGACCCATTTCCGTGTGACCCTCCAGTACTGACCCCCGACAGGATCCCCGCTCATGAACGCCTTGTGTTATCGCCTCGTCTTCAACCGCCATCGCGGCACGCTGATGGCCGTCCAGGAAACCGCCGCGTCGTGCCGCAAACCCGGCGCGCGCGGCCCCGGCGGCGCACCGCGCCGGTGCGGCCGGGCCCGGGTGCGGACGCTGGCGTTCTGCGTGCTGGCGGGGTTCGGCGCGGCGGCGCTGGCGCAGGGACCGGAGGCGGCGCCGGGCGGGCCGACGGTGAGCGCGGCGCCCAATGGCGTGACGGTGGTGCAGATCGCCGCGCCGTCGGCGGGCGGCGTGTCGCACAACCGCTACGAGCGCTTCGACGTGCCGGAACGGGGGGTGATTCTCAACAACAGCGCGGGGATCGCCGCGACCGGACTGGCGGGATTCATCGACGGCAACGCCGCGCTCAAGGGCGGGGCGGCGAGCCTGATCCTCAACGAAGTGATCGCGCCCAACCCGTCGCGACTGGCCGGTTACCTGGAAGTGGCCGGGCAACGCGCCGAAGTGGTGATCGCCAACCCGTGGGGCATCACCTGCGCCGGCTGCGGCTTCATCAACGCCGAGCGCGCGACGCTGACCACCGGGCGGCCGGTGCTGGACAACGGACTGCTGGCGGGCTACCGGGTGGAGGGCGGCACGCTGCGCGTGGACGGGCAGGACCTGGACGTGTCCGGGCTGGACAGTTTCACCCTGATCGGCCGCGCGCTGCAGCTTAACCGCGGGGTATACGCCAAACGGCTGGAGGTGGTGCTGGGGCGCAACGAGGTCGACAAGGCGACGCTGGCGGCGAGGCCGCTGGCGGCGCAGGGCGGCGAAGGGGTGGCGCTGGACGTGGCGGCGCTGGGCGGGATGTACGCGGGAGCGATCCGCCTGACCAGCAGCGAAGCCGGCTTCGCCGTCAACAGCCGGGGCCGGATCGCCGCGACGGCGGGCGCGGTGCATCTGAACAGCGCCGGCGACATCACGCTGGTCGAGCGGGTGGAAGGGCGTGACGCCGTTGCCGTGCGCGCGGCCGGCACCTTGACACAGCAAGGCGATGTGCGCGGCGGCAGCGTGTCGCTCGAGGGCGCGCAGCGGGTGCGCGTCGACGGCGGCATCGTGGCGCAAGGCGCGCTGACGGTGACGGCCGGCGCGGTGGACGGCGCGGGCGCGTGGGTGGCGGGGGCCAAAGAGGACGGCACGCTCGATGCCGGGGGGCTGCTGACCGTGCAGACGTCCGGCGCGCTGGCGTTCCGCGGGCAATGGCGCGCCGGCGGCAGCCTCGCCGTGTCGGCCGGCTCGCTGGAGCTGTCCGGCATGCAACTGCTCAGCGCCCATGGCGACCTGACCCTGTCCGGCCGCGGCGATGCGCGGCTGGCCGGGGCCTCCGCCGTGGCGGCGGGGACGGCGCGGCTCACGGCGGGCGGACGCCTTGACCTCAGCCGCGGAGTGCTTGACGGCGCCGGACTGGCGCTCGCCGCGCACGAGGTGGTGAACGACGGCGGCACGCTGACCCAGCGCGGCGCCGGGGAGGCCCGGGTGAGCGCGACAGCGGGGTTCGCCAACCGGGGCGGCCGGCTGGCCGTGGCGGGTGACCTCACGCTGGACAGCGGCGGCACCCTGAACAATGACGACGGCACGATCGAGGCCGCGGGGCGCCTCACCCTGACCGGTGCCGAGCTGCTCGCCCGCCATGGCCGGATCGCCGCGCTGGGCGAGGGCGCGGCCCGTCTGACGTTTAGCGGCGCCATCGACGCCAGCGATGGCCGGATGGGCGGCAATGGCGATGTGCACCTCCGGGCCAACCGCATCGACAGTTCGCGCGGCGCGTGGAGCAGCGACGGCACGCTGACGCTGCAAAGCGGAGACTGGACCAACCAGGACGGCACGGTGACCGCCCGGCGCCTGACGCTGACGGCGGCGGACGTCGACAACCGCCGGGGCACGCTCGCTCAGAGCGGCGCGGGCCTCGCGGAACTGGCGTTCGGCGGCCGCTTCGACAATAGCGGGGGCACCGTGACGAGCCGCGGCGCTCTCGCGCTGCGGGCCGGCGACTGGACCCAGCTTGCCGGGCGCTTCCAGACGGCGGGGGCGGCAACGATCAAGGTGGCGGGCCAGGTGCGCTCCACGGACAACAGCGTGATCGCCAGCGGCGGCGACCTGGCGCTCGGCGCGGGGGGCGTCGACAACCGCGCCGCCGCGATCGAATCCGGCGCGGCGCTCGCGCTGGAGGTCGGCTCGCTGTCCAACGGCGCCGGCCGCATCCAGGCGGTTGGCGGCGGCGCGAGCCGCCTGACGGTGAGCGGCGCGCTGGATAACCGGAGCGGCGCCATCCTGAGCGCCTCGGCGCTGTCGCTGGCCGCCGATACCGTGCGCAATGACGGCGGCAAACTGGCCAGTGGCGGGCGGCTGACGCTGACAGCCGGGGACGTGGCCAACGCCGGCGGCCTGCTGCAGGGCGCCGCGCTGAGCGTATCCAGCCGGAGCTTCGCCAATAGCGGCACGGTGCTGGCGTCCGGCGGCGAAGACAGCCGGCTGGACGTCGACACCGACTTGCAGAACCGCGGCGGCCGTATCCACGGCGCGGGCACCTTGCGGGTCACCGCGACCACCCTGGGCAACGGCGGCGGAGAGCTGGTGGGCCGCGAGAACCTGGCGGTCCGTAGCGAGCGCCTCGAGGGCGCGGGCGTGCTGGGCTCGGACGGCGATGTGTCGCTCGCGGTGACCGGCGATCTTCAGCTCGGCGCCAGCGAACGCTGGGTGGCGGGGCGTGACCTGACCCTGGCCGCCGGCGGACACACCGTCAATGACGGTACCCTGGTGGCCGGCCGCGCGCTGCACTGGCAAAGCGGCGGCGATATCGCCAACCGCGGCGGCGCCCAGGGCGTCGGCGAACTGGACGTGCGCACCGGCGGCACCCTCGCCAACGACGGCTCGCTGGCCGGGCGGGGCGTGCGGCTCACGGCGTCCACGCTCGACAACCGCGGACTGATCGCCGGCGAAACGATCGCGTTTGGTGGCGATCGCCTGACCAACCGCGGCGCGGGCGCGGCGATCGCCGCCGGCGGGGACATGCAACTGTCGCCGGGCCTGGAACTCTCCAATCTGGACGGCGCCTGGATGTCGGCCGAGGGCCGGCTGTCCGTGGGCGAGGCGGCCCGCCCGGTGGGGGCGATCCTGAACCGCCAGTCGACCATCCAGTCGGGCGGGGCGATGACGGTCTTCGCTGGCCAACTGGTCAACGACACCACGGCGCCCGCGCTGACGCGGGTCCGGCAGACCGCTCCGCAGTCCGTGATGAATCTTTACTCGTTGCCCAGAGCGCACGAGTTCTGGTACGACTGCGGCAGCGGCGGCCGCGACATGTGTGAGCTGAATTTCCCCTATGTCGGCAAGGTGACATTCACCAACGGTGTTTATCAGGACAGTTACACCAAGGCTGGCGTGACGGGAACTGCGGAAATCCGGCTGCTGAAGGATGACACCAAGCGCCGCGTGCTTACCGTGCAGATGGCCGAGAACGGCAAACCGGCGGGGGTGCGCGAATTGCCGTATTTCCAGGCCGAGAACGGCAGCTATTTCTATCTGGATGGGTATGATCCGGCGCGCGACATTCTGCCAACCCGTCTGGTCGATTCGCTGGTGCTCACCCCGGCTCGCATCGCGTTCCATCACACGTTCGGTGCGGCTTGGCGGAATACTGGTCTGCTCTTCGAAGGCGAAGTGGTGGAGGTGTTCCCGAAATTCGCCCCGGTGGCGGGCCGCGACACGGTGTTTCCCAAGGCCGCGCCCGGGCCGCTGACGGTGACCACCACGATCGCGACCGACACCCTGGCCGGGCCCCTGGCGTCCCGCGCCAATCTGTTGGCGGGTCAGGACATGACGCTGACCGTGGACTCGCTCACCAACCGGTACAGCACCATCGCCGCGCAGGGCGATCTGACGGTCACCAGCCGCACCCCTGTGGCAAACCTCGGCCAGGCGCTGAACCGCATCACCACGCGCACGATCGTGCAGGGCGCGAACACGGAAACCGAAGAGAGCGCCGAGCAGATCGGATCCGTCGACGCGATCATGGCGTCGCGGCAGACGCTCGGCATCGCCGCGCCGGCGATCCGCAACATCACCCACGACGCCGCGGTGCCGGCCGCGCCGGCGGCCGAGACGCCGACCGGCGCCGGGTCGGTGCCGCCAGGGAGCGTGGGCGCGCCATCCCGGATGGCCGGCTCGATCCGGATCGGCCAGACCGTGCCGGACGATTACCTGCCGCCGCCGGGCGGCCTGTTCGCGGTGCATCGCGCGCCGGGACAACGCTACTTGGTGGAAACCGATCCGCGCTTCACCTCCTACGCCAAGTTCGTGTCGTCCGACTACATGCTCAAGCAGCTCGGGCATGACCCCGCGCGCCTGGAGAAGCGCCTGGGCGACGGCTATTACGAGCAGCAGCGCATCGCCCAGACCATCACCGGCCTTACCGGGCAGCGCTTCCTGGCCGGCTACGCCGATGCCATGGAGCAGTACCAGGGGCTGATGAACAACGGTGTCGAGTTCGCCCGGCAGTTCCAGCTGACCCCCGGAATCGCCCTGACGGCCGACCAGATGCGGCAACTGACGCGCGACATGGTGTGGCTGGAAGAACGGGTGGTGAACGGCGAGACCGTGCTGGCGCCGGTGGTCTATCTGGCCGGGGCGCAGAACGCGCCGGCCGGACAGGGCGCGGTGATGTCGGGGCAGCGCGTGGCGTTGCTGGCCGATGGCGAGCTGGTCAACCGTGGCGCGATCGAGGGAGGCGAGGTGCTGGCGCAGGCCGGTACGATCGCCCTGGCGGGCGGCCGGGTGCAGGCCGCCGGCACCGTGGCGCTGAATGCCGCGGAGACCCTGACGCTGAGCGGCTCGGCCACGCAGGAAGGGCGTGGCGCGGCGATTCACGGCGGCGCGGTGTGGTTGGGCGCCGGTCGCGACCTGGCGGTGAGCGGCTCGACCGTCACGGCCAGCCAGGCTCAGCACTGGAAGGCCGGCGGGGCGCTGTCGCTGGAACGCGCCGCGATCCATTCGGACGGCACCTTCGCGGCCACGGCGGGCGGCGACATGACGTGGTTCGTGTCGTCGCTGTCCAGCGCCGGCGACGCCGCGCTGGCCGCCGGCGGCGCGCTTGCGCTGACCGCCAGGCAGTGGAGCAGCCGTTACGGCGAGACGCTCAGTGGCGGCAACACCCGCAGCCGCTACGCCAGCAGCGAAATGTGGACCGAGGGCAGCCGCCTCGAGTCGGCGGCCGGCCTGTCGCTGACCACCGGCAAGGACCTGACCGTGGAGGCGTCGCGCCTCGCCGCGGGTTCCGCCCTGCAGGCCACGGTGGGCGGCGACCTGCGCATCCGCAGCACGGTGGACACCCGCACCGAACGGCGCGACGTGGATGTCGGCAGCAAATCCTACGGCTTCGACTCGCGCCGCGATTTCCTCAATCTGGCCAGCATGACCGGCGCATCGGTGGATCTGGCGGTGCGGGGCCGCGCCGAGCTGACCGGCGCCGAACTGGCCGGCCAGAACGGCGCGGTGACGGTGCGCGCCGGCCAGGACGTGACGCTCAACGCGGTGGCGCTGACCCGGTCGTCGTTCGACTATGCGAAGAACGGCAGCTACACCCGCAGTCGCGATGTGGTGCAGCAGGGTAGCCGGCTCGACGGTCGGCAGGCGGTGTCGGTGCTGGCGGGACAGGACATCGAGACACACGCGGCCACGCTCAAGAGCGACGGGCGCGCCGAACTGGCCGCCGGCCGCGACGTCCGTCTCGACACCGCGCTGAATGAGCACAGCGACGAGCGCAAGACCACCGGCAGCAAGCGCGGCACCTTCAGCTCCACCAAGACCGTGGATATCGCCATCAACCGCTCGGCGAGCGAAGTGGGCACCCTGGTGTCGGCCGATTCGATCGGCGTGGCCGCCGGGCGCGACGTGGCGATCCGGGCCGGTCAGGTCGCGGGCACCCAGTCGGTCGGCCTCGAGGCCGGGCGCGAACTGACCCTCCAGGCCGGCACGGTGAAAAACCAGGTCTACCAGCTGCATAACGAAAAGACCTCGGGAGTGTTCAGCGGTGGCGGCATCGGCTTCACCTTCGGCAGCAAGGAACTGACGCAGACGCTGGACGGCAAGGGCGTGAGCGAAAGCCAGAATCGCGCGCTGGTGGGCAGCGTCAACGGCGACCTGACACTGCGCGCCGGCGACGCGCTGACGATCCGCGGCAGCGATGTCACGGCGGGCAAGGATGTCCGGGTGGACGCGCGGCGCCAGGCCCTGGAGGCGGGCGTCGACACCTGGCATAGCGAACAGAAAACCGTCAGCCAGTCCAGTGGCCTGACCGTCCAGTTCACCAGCCCGCTGATCAACGGACTGCAGGCCATGGCGTCGGCGGCCCAAACGGCGACCGAGACCAAGGACGACCGGGTCAAGGCCTTGTCGGCGGCGACGGCGGCCTTCGCGGGGTACAACAGCTATGCGGCCTACCAGCAGGCGATGGCCGGCCAGAACGGCCATGCCTCCAATGGCCTGAAAATCAGCATCACCGTCGGCGGCAGCCACAGCGAAACCGTCACCAAGAACAGCAGCACGACGCTCGCGGGCAGCCTGCTCAAGGCCGGCGGCGACCTGACCCTGTCGGCCACCGGCGGCGGCGCCGACAGCTCGATCCGCGCGACGGCGGCGCAACTGCTGGCCGGCAGGGACGCCACCCTGGGCGCGGACAACGCCATCGAACTGCAGTCCGGGCAGAACAGCTCGGAACAGCACACCACCAATCGCAGCGCGAGCGGCGGCTTTGGCGTGGCCATCGCCTTCCAGGGCGGCAAGCCGGCCTTCGGGTTCACCGCCAACGGCAGCGTGGGACGCGGTCACAGCGACGGCAAGGACAGCCGGCAAGTCGACACCACGCTGAACGCCGCGGGCACCGTGAACCTGACCAGCGGCGGCGACACCGCGCTCAAGGGCGCGGAAGTGTCCGGCACGACCGTGGTGGCCAAGGTCGGCGGCAACCTGGACATCCAGAGCCGCCAGGACACCAGTACCTTCGACAGCAAGAACGAAAACCTGAGCGCCGACGTCACCGTGGGCTTCGGCTTCTCCGGCAGCGCCAACTACAGCTACCAGCGCATCAAGGCCGACTACGCCAGCGTGCAGCGCCAGTCCGGCATCAAGGCCGGCGACGGCGGCTTCCAGGTGACGGTGGGCGGCAACACCAACCTGACCGGCGCGGTGATCGAAAGCCATCGCGCGGCCATCGAGGCGGGGCGGAACAGCCTGACCACCGGCAGCCTCAGCGCCTCGGACATCCGCAACCATGCGGACGTCTCCGCGGTGAGTATCAGCCTCGGCGTCGGCGGCTCGATGGGCGGCTCGCCGGGCGGTTCCGGCCCGTTCGGCAGCAGCTCGATGGCGTTCCAGAACGGCGCGAGCGGCTCGGGCGCCGCGGCCTTCGCCGACAGCCACCAGAGCTCGACCACCACCTCCGGGGTCAGCGCCGGGGCGCTGACGATCACCGGCGGGCAGGGCGCGCCGGCGATCGACCGCACGGTGAGCACCGAGACCGACAGCACGCACCGGCTGACCAACGACTTCGACCAGGCGAAAGTGCAGAACGCGCTGGACGTGACCATGGCCTTCCAGCAGCAGGCCAGCACCTTCGTGGCGAACCAGATCGCCAAGGAAAAGACCGCGCAGCTGAACCTGGAAAAAGCGCTGGCCGAGCAGACCCGGGCCCGGGACGGCGCCGACGCGGCCCAGCAGGCCCGGGCCGAGGCCGCGGTGGCCGAAGCGTGGCAGGACTATTCCGAGGCGTATGACACCGCGAAAGCCTGGGGACCGGGCGGCGGCAAGGGCCAACTGTTTACGGTGTTGAGCGCCGGTTTCGGCGGTAATGCCGCCGGAGGCATGGCGGACGTGATTCAGAATGGCGCGGTCGCCTACCTGCAAGGCTTGGGCGCCCAGGAGGTCAAAGCGCTCGCGGCGAAACTGGAAGCCAGCGGCCTGAGTCAGAGCGCAGCGGAAACCGTGCGCGGGGCGTTGCATGCCCTGACCGGATGCGTTGGCGCGGCGGCCAGTGGTCAAAATTGTGGCGCCGGCGCGATGGGCGGCGCCGCCGCCGTAGTGCTGAACACGGTACTGGGTGGCGACACGGCCAGGATGACCCCGGAAGAGAAGCGCAACCGGGAAGACATCGTCTCCGCGCTGGTGACCGGCATCGCCCTGGGCAGCGGCCAGGCGGCCAGCGCGGGCACCGCCCTCCAAGCGGCCAAAACCGAGATGGAGAACAACGGCTTCAGCGACTCGCACTTCCCGGTGCGGGGCGACAAAACCATTCAGGAGATCGTCAAGAAAGGCGAACAGGTCGGCAGCGAAAAAGCGGTGCGCACCGCACTGGACATGTTGCCGGTCGTGGGTTTCCTGCTGTCGATCAACGATGCCAAAACGGCTGCGGATGTCTTGCTGGCCCTGCCCAACCTCGTCCCGGAGCTACAGTCGCTACGCGCGTTGGCGCGTGAGGTTCAGATGGCGCTGGAAGCGGGCAATCTGGTCAAAGCCAATCTGGTGCTGAGCAAGGCGAGACAGGAAATCACGCGGGTGTGTTCGGCGGGCGCCTGCTTCGTGGCCGGCACCCCGGTGTGGACTGATCAAGGACTCAAACCGATCGAAGCCTTCGCGGGTGGCGAGCGGGTCTGGGCGCGCAACGACGAGACCGGGGAGTTTGCCTTCCGTCCGGTGGTGGCGCACAAGGCCACGCCCGATCAAGTCATCTACACCGTGACCATCGCGGATCAGAACGGTAACGAAGACCTGCTGCGCACCACCGCGGAACACCCCTTCTGGGTGCGGGACTGGGGCTGGCGCAAAGCCGCGCTGCTGCAGGCCGGCATGACCTTGCTGGATGGCCGTGACCGCCCTCTGACCGTGGTGAGCGTGGCGCAAGAGCCGTACACCGACGTGGTATACAACATTCAGGTGGAGGCGTTCCATACCTACCACGTGGGCGAGCTCGGGACATGGGTGCATAATGCGAACTGCTGCGGTGTCCGGGGTGGCAGTGCATCGCAAGTGGGGAAAGAGGGAGAGAGTCGCAGCAGTGTAGTACAGGTTAGATCATCCTCAGAGAAGTTGCTAAATGCATTAGCTGATTTCCATTCTCAACGCTATCAGTTCGGGAATAATGTTTATCAATTGGATAAGGCTGGATTGAAGCATGTATTGGAGCGTCATCATCCGGGGTATTGGGGAGGTGAGGCAAAGTCAGTCCAAACTTTTCTTGACCCGAAGATGACTATTGTAGATGTTCAAAATGTAATTAAGGAAGTTATGGCTCAAAACAGGGAATTGCTATCTAGCATGCACCCGTATGACACGAAACAGATAAATGGAAAAGTTGGTGGTGTTGAGTATGTCCTTGGTTTACGCAGGGGTAGAATTGGACAGTTATATCCAAAATAAAAAAAGGCTAATGTTTATTTTAGTACATGGCTGCAGGAGATTATTATGCTGAAAGTGGATACTTATTTTCGAGTGGATAACAGTTTTGTAAAGGCTGAAGACTATGATGGAGATCTTCATGATAAAAATTATATTGAAGGGTCCTTGTCAATCTCGGCAAATGATTTTCAGGTGGTTGATATGCATACATGGGACTATATAGATCAGTTGTGGAGTTATGTGGTTGACGGTGTCTGTGAGGTCTCGTCGGGTAAATCTTGTTTTTTCCATTTCCCTGATCAGCCTATAAAAGTTTCTTTTGATGTAATGGGGGAGGGGCTGGTTAAGATTAGTATTGATTTTGATGGAGGTAGATGCGTGGAGGTTGATAAGGATGAGTTCGTTTATAGGTTTACTGAGGCCGGTGCTAGATTTTTTTGCATAATGAAAGAAAAAGACCCAGAAAGTAATGATTGTTGGGATTATTATTTGGAAAAATTAAGTCAGCTGCACTGATGCATAGAGCTTCCGGTGTGGAAGGGCTTTGTTGCAAAAATCACGTTCCGAGCCGGCGAAGTAGAATGATGACATAAGCAAGCCCGCCCCGCCAAAGTACAAGACCACGAACGGGAAGACCTACAACGCAGCGCTCAAGGTGCGCGGATCGTTGATGATCTGGCTGGATCGCTACATGTGCTGGCACCCCGAATTCAACAGCTAATCACGTAAGCCTTTGATTCTTCTATAGTGGTGTTCAAAACGCTCCACTACAGAAGGGGCAATTGCTTGCTGGCAGTCGGTTTTTTGACCTTCAGCGCAGACAGAATGCGCATTTGTAACTGGCTAATGGATGAGATTCCTGTGACGGATTGGGTGTTCATGGTGACGCTGTGATGCTGGATACGTCGCAGTTGCTCCAGCGCCCGTTCGGGCGACAGACCGCTCTGGCTGGCATGCAGCCGCTGACGCATCACCCGGTACAGAATCAGTGCCATAAAGCAGATTGCCGCATGGGCGCGGATCCGGTCCGGCAGGCGGTGGTAAACCGGCCCGATTTCAATCTCCGATTTCAGAATATGGAAACCGCGCTCAATATCGGCGAGCGATTTGTAGCGTGCGATGACCTGTTCTGGCTTCAGGTCGGTGACATTCGTTACCAGCAGCAGTTTGCCATCCATCAAGCGCGCGTGAGTCAGTGCCTGCTCATCAATGCTGTAGCTGAACAGCTCGCTTTTCAGGTCGACCTTGATGATGCGCGCCATGTGGGCCTCTTTGACCTCATGGTAGAAACGAGCGCGCGCGCCGCCATCGGAGAGCTTGCGGCCCCGTCCGCGTTGACCAGCGTCCTGCGCATCCAGCTTGCCACTCCATTCGGCGGCGTTGCGCTCCAGCTCAGCAATCGTGCGGTCACGCTGAGATCCTTGCTCGGCGGCAGTTTCCGGGTTGTGTGCAACCACCAGGCGAAGCCCCTCCCATTCGAGTTCGCCGGTGATTTCGCCGTGAGCGTCCATGCACTGTTGCTGCTGAAACGGCGTCAGCAATTCAATGAAATCCGAGTAACGCCGTCCCGGCACCGCCAGGATGAATTCCAGCAGCTGGCCGCTGGGCAAGGTGATCGACTGCAATTCGGCCAGGTTATCGGTGGACAGCAGTCCACGGTCCGCCACGGCGATGACCCGTCGGATCGGGAAACGCTGGATCACCTTCTCGATGGTCGGTTTGAGGGTGGTGACCTCGGCAGTATTGCCGTCGAACACCTCGTGATAGAGCGGAATGCCATCGGCGGTTTGCACCACGCCGAGCATGAATTGGCGGGCGATGATGCCTTCCTTGGCCTTGCCGAACTGGCGCACATCGTCTTGCTGTTGCGACAGACCAGCGGCACGGATGGTGGTCATGTCGTAGAACACCACCGCCAGATCCTGGTCCAGCAACGGGCGCAGCAGTTCAGACACCACGCCGTCGACCGCTTCTCGGTGCTCGATCAGCGCATCCATTGCACGCAGCAATTGGTGATGTTCGATGGCGTTGGCGTCGATGCCTGGCAGGCTGACCGTTTCCAGCCAACGCAACACACCCAGCTTGGAATCGGGGTCGCACAACCGATTGATGACCATTACGCGCAACAACGCTTCGACATCGATGCCGTGACGGGTGCGGCGGAACGTCTGGCGCAGACGATCAAAGCCCAACTCGTTCCATAATTCAGTCAAAGCCCATACGTCACCCAGGGCGCGAGCGGATTCGAAGGTCATCGCCGGAGGCTCACCGGGTTCGGGCAATGCCCGGCCAGTCACACGCAGCAAACCCTCGATCACGGATTCCAATTCCGTACCGAGTTGGTCCAGGCGACCCAGCGTAGCAACTGTCCGCTGTTTGGGACGGCCATTCTCGTCGCGATAGGCCTCGACAAGTTGAACGTAGCGGCGCGGGCCGGATGAAGTAACTTTAACAAACATGCCGTTACTTTACACAAGGCATATTGCCTGTCAATACCAACATATCTCTACGTAAACGTGCCATTACACGAGTTTTGACAAAAATCCCTCTGAAACCCGCTTGTTTATTAGAGGGAGAGGGGCAAAAAAGGCGATTTTCGGGGGCGAACTGTCGAACTCGGGTGGCACGGTAGCCCGCTCGGCAAGCCGAAGTTCGACAGTTTGCCCCTCAAAATCGCTGTTTTTTTACCCCTTCGCTCTAATAAACATGCGGCTTCCAGAGGAAATGAGGCCAGCTATTATTGGCAATCACAATTATTCTGGCCATGCGCTGGATCGTATGCAAGATCGCGGATTGATGCCGTCTGTAATTGAAAATACAATCCAGAATGGCATTGCAACTACAAGTCGTGGTGGAACTACCGTTTACTTTGATAGCAAAAATAATTTATCCTCCATTGTTAATAAATACGAAAAATTGTTACTGTAAAATATGGGAAATAATGTGAAAAAATCAGACTTTATAGAGTTGGCAAGGTCTTCTACTGATGAATTGAAAAGCTTTGCCAGCTTTGTGCGGTTAGCAGAAGAGTATTGCACTCATCATAGTCCATTTCTATCTAATGTGGATTTAGATAGGTGTGGCAAGGTTTGGTTTACAATGGAGATTGTAAATGCTAATGCACTTTCTGAATGGGAGGATGATGGCAGACCTGTGCAATGGAGTGAGAGGTGGATTGCTGAATTTCAAGATGATGCAATTGATCTAGTTGGCAATCTAATTGACTTGCTCGAAGGGCGCAATCAGGTAGACTGAGTGGACTTTATTACACGCAGCTCACTTGGCATACTAAGCTCTGCCAAAGTATTGTCACTGGCTGGCATATTGGCACTCGGACTGACGGAAGAACGCCTTCATCAGCCCGGGAGACTTCGGAATGCTCGCGCCAGACGCTTTGAAACCTAGCGCTTCACTTGAGGCGGCGCGCACTTTTCCAGTACGCGAACTCGTCTTCGTAAATCTCGGCGTCCAGGTCCATGACCCGCTGCTGCAGGCGCGCCTGCGCGTCGCGTACCGCCTGGTTGTACACCGTCGGCCCCATCTCTGCGAGGAAGAAATCCAGCAAGGCGCCGGCCTGCAGATTGCCGATGCCTTTCATCGAAATACCGTCCGAGCGAGAGAATTGCCGCCTCTCGCGCCGCCTTGTCCAGTTCGATGGCCATGCCCGCCTCCCTACCGTGACCATCGCGGATCAGAACGGTAACGAAGACCTGCTGCGCACCACCGCGGAACACCCCTTCTGGGTGCGGGACTGGGGCTGGCGCAAAGCCGCGCTGCTGCAGGCCGGCATGACCTTGCTGGATGGCCGTGACCGCCCTCTGACCGTGGTGAGCGTGGCGCAAGAGCCGTACACCGACGTGGTATACAACATCCAGGTGGAGGCGTTCCATACCTACCACGTGGGCGAGCTCGGGACATGGGTGCATAATGCGAACTGCTGCGGTGTCGGGGGTGGAAGTGCATCGCAGGTGGGGAAAGCAGCAAATCCCGGGGTTGCTAGTGCAAGTGGGACTGCGGTTAGCTCCGCCCAAGCTGCTCGATTAAATATGCAGTTGTCTGCAGAGCAAGCGGCTGGAGTGAAAGCGCCAACACAAATTGTAAGTTATTCTGACCATGCGATAGCCCAAATAGCTAGTAGAGACTCTGGGATTGGTGTCAACAAAGCTGCTGTAACAGACGCATTTTTTAATCCTGTGGCAATTCATTATGTTCCAAGTAAATATGGACCAACATTTAAGTATGTTGGACAAAATGCGACGGTCGTTGTAAATTCACAAGGGAACGTGGTTACTGCTTGGGGAACAAGTGCAGCAGGAGTGGCAAAATGATAATTAACCTGACTAGTGAGCAAAAAAAAATATTAATCGCACTCAAATGCAAGGATGATGGTAAAAATGCTGATGCATTTGATAGTGCTCTACAAGGCCGTATTGATATAATCCATATTGATACGCTTTGTGGCTTGATAAATCTAGAATTTATGATGGAAGGAATTGATGAACATTTCGAGCCAACTCAATATGGAATTGAATTGGAAAATCTGCTGGATGCAATAAATAGACCAAGACTTGCTGGGTAGGTGTCGCATCCCGGATGATCATATAAGCAAACGCTTTGAGAAACTTGCCATCGCCCGGGAAGGTATGGGTAGGCTTCTGCACGCCCTACAACAGCAACAACAATGATCGTCAAACTGCACAAACAAGCCCGCACAACGCCGGCTATCCGCGAGGAAATTCGCAACGCAACCGGCACCTTGGCCGAACTGGCGGCACGCTTCAACGTCAGCATCCCCACCATCATCAAGTGGCGGAATCGTGACTCTGTTGAAGACCGCTCGCACACGGCCCATCGGCTGCAAACCCGGCTGACACCGGCCCAGGAGCACATCGCGGTCGAACTGCGCAAGTTGCTCAAGCTCGGCCTGGATGACCTGCTGGTCGTCGTGCACGAGTTCCTGAACCCCGACGTTTCCCGCTCCGGGCTGGACCGCTGCTTACGTCGCCACGGCGTAGGCAACCTGCGTGATCTAGAGTCCTCGTCCGCGCCGGTCAACCGCCTCAGCAAGCCATTCAAGGCGTACGATCCGGGCTACTTTCACATCGACGTCAAATACTTACCGCAGATGCCGGACGAAACATCCCGCCGCGACTTGTTCGTTGCGATCGACCGCGCCACACGCTGGGTCTTTGTGCAGATTAAGTCGAACAAGACGGCCCATACCGCCAGAGCGTTTCTAACCGCCCTGCAAAAGGCGGTGCCGTGCCATATCCGAACGATCCTGACCGACAACGGCAGTGAGTTCACCGACCGGCTGTTCAACAAGCAAAAGCAACCGAGTGGTGAACACGAATTCGATCTGCTGTGCACTGCGCTCGGGATTGAGCACCGATTGACCAAACCGCGCACCCCGCAAACCAACGGGATGGTAGAACGCTTTAACGGCCGGATCAGCGACGTGCTGGCGACGCACCGCTTCGAATCCGGCAAGGACTTGGCCGAGACGCTGGAGCGCTATGTACTGCTCTACAATCAGCACTTACCGCAATTGGCGCTGCAACATCGAACACCGATTCAGGCCATGAAGGAGTGGCAAAAACAGCGCCCTGAATTATTCAAAAAGTGCGTTAGCAATCGTCCGGGACTGGACATCTAATCTGCCAGAAAATACAGTTTAGAACTTAACTATTGATGTGCGCGGACAGAGTATTTCTCGTGGCGAACTCAATCGTATGCTAGAGAGTATCGAGAGAAAATCTGGCGGATCTATTTCTAGGGAAAATATTAATATTCTGCGCTAGTGAGGTATTAAATGACTGTTGGGATTAAGTTGGGTAGTATTATCGATGAAATTGGGAGTGATGATTTTTTTCATTCCTTCTTTTCTACTATTAGTGGAAATCTTGAGTCGGCTGGATGGGGGAGTCGGTTTCCAGTTTTATTGAATAAGCTCTATCAGGGGGAGCTGAGTCAGGAGTGGGCGGCAGATGCTTTGGACGAGCTGGAAGCTATTCGAAAGATGTTTTCAGAGTTGCCTGTTACGGATGTTATATGGGATCTGGAAGATAGAAAAAAAACACCTCCATGGGGTGATGTTATTAGTAATGATATTACTGATCTTTCAAATTACTTTGTCACATCAACTGGTAGGCAGCTTTTCTCAGTGATCAGAGAGTGCCTAGAGGAACTTCGCGATAGTGGCGGTGTCTTGAAGGTGGTTGCGTATTAGAACGTGATGAATATTTTTAATTTACCCACGTTGGATAGAGGCTATTGATATTTGACGGCATGTCATTTGTAGAAGTTCAGACTTGATCTGACAGTCAGGCCTTGCCGGAAGGTGGGGTTACCCGTTTTGATAGAGGTGCGAATCTTCATCAAAACAGCGCGCAAGCGCAGGAGTAACCTCATGGCTAGTTTTAACCAGAACATCATCAAGCACAAGATCGGCTTATTGAAGCTGGCCGCCGAACTGGCGGCACGCTTCAACGTCGCAAATGCTGCGCGCATTGCGGCTAAGCAATCGCCTATCGTCGATGATGTGTGGATCAAGAACTTCCCGGAACATTCTGCGTACAACGGCGAGACTCTAGTCCACCATCACCTGGACTATGGCCCAAAAGCGATACCGCTTCCGGGCACAGTCCATAGCAAGCAACCTGGCTGGGGCATCTGGCACCCAGAGCATTCGGGGAACTAAAGTGATCTTGAAAACGATCGATGATGTGCGGCGGTACACCTATGAAGTGGCCCAGAGATTTCCTGCAATTGCTGGTGAGATCGAGGTGACTGCAGAGGCTCTTGAGCTACCAAAGGGTTTGGTCGCAGAGCTCCAATTACCTCGGGGATATTGTTCTGTTGCCGAAGCAAATAGACTTGCTGGCGTCTCTATAGGGTTCTTTGCGCTTTGGCCATCGTTTGTGCGTGAGTCTCTTGAGCAAAGTTTGATCAAAGCAAATGCATCGGATTCCTCGGTGGGACTATTTGGTGGCAACACGTTAATCGCCGTTGCTCGATATGAAGCGAATCCTATTTGCGTAGCTTCCGCCGCAAGCGATGCGCGAGATCAAGTGTTTTTGCTGGACACGATGAGTTCACCGAACTGGAAGCTAAGGTCCATTGCTACAAACTTCGAGCAGTTCTTGGCTCTCGCGGCAAATGTGCATCGCATATCCGACATGTATGATGGAGAGATTAAAGCTGGACAGGAGGAGATGGGTCGTTGCTGCGAAGCGTTGGCCTGTAGCCCAGAGCAAACTGCCTTCTGGCAAAGCCGGATAACGGAAATGCTTGCTTAGAGCCGTAGGTGCGGATAGCGCAGCGTATTCGCACGCATGCCAATACCAAAAAAATAGGCCGGTATCCCGTAAACGGATGTCAGCCTGTTTTTGTTGGAAATGCCAAAATCCACTCAGAATAACCGCCTCGACTCCGTCGATAGCCGCGCAGTAGCAAGCCGGCCGTTTTCCATCCATGGCTTGCGCCGAATCTGCTACCTCGAAGTAGCAGAGCGTTTCTCCGCCGTAAAACAATTCCCTCATTTAATCAGCTGTAGAAGTTCAGACTTGATCTGACCATCTGGCCAGATCTAAATTTCTATACATTGCGCAAAAATTCCGTTGCCGTGTTCGATTTTGGCGCTTAGCCTTCCCGTGTTTCCCCTCGCTTTATGCCCTGTGTCATGAATAAAAAAATTCTGCTGACCTTCCTCTCCATGGTGTTTTCCGGTTCCGTCGCTTTGGCTTCGGAGGCGGCTCGCGCGGATGACGCGCAGGCGGTTCCGCAATCGAGCGCGCGTATCCGCCTGTTCGGCCAGAACGGTGTGGGTGTCTGGTTCTATCGCAATATGGCCTGTTACAAAACCGGCATGTGGGGCCCGACGGACGCCGAGACGGTCTCAGGAGGCCTTGGGGACGCGTTCGCCTCGTTTGTCGGCGTTGCCTCCAACTCCGGCATCGGCATGCCGGAAACCACGACTACCCGGGAAATCGCCAAGCGCAATGGTATGCTGTCCAAAGCCTTTTTCCGCGAGTATTCCGTGGACGCGGACAAGCCGCTGACGGTGCTTGTGTCATTTGGCGATGTGTCGGGCATGAGGTGCGGCTACCTGTCGGCCAGCTTCGTTCCGAAGGCCGGCAAGGATTACGAGGGCGTGTTGAATATCTCGGTGGCCGAACGCGTGTGCCGCCTGGAAATCAAGGAAATCACCGGCACCCCGGAAGCGACCGAGCTCAAGCTTGTCGATGATATGAAACCCGCCGGAAAATGTCGCTGACCCTCTGGTCGTGGTGTGAAGTGCGGCGCCCGGTACCGGTCGGATTGCCTTTGCCCCCGGTGCCGGGTGCCGTTACCATACGGTTCGTTAACCTTGCGCGCTAGACAGGGTTCCAAACCAGCCGAAGAGCTGGTTTTTGTTTGACCGGATGTTGACTTGCTAATGGAATAATTGATGAAAGAAGAAAAATTTGCCGCCATGGTCGAGCGCCTGGAGCGGCTGGCCGTGGCGCAGCCGGGTGGCTATCGCGTCAGGGTGGTCCTGCTGGCCATGCTCGGCAACGCGTATCTCGCCACCATGGTCGGGCTGGTGTTGTGCGGCCTTTTGGTGTCGATCGTATCGATCACCCGCTTGCACTTCGTGGGCGCCAAGCTGACCCTGATCATGGGGTACCTGCTGTGGCGCGTCATCAAGGCGATGCGTGTTTCCGTGCCCGAACCGCAGGGCATTCCGCTTGACCGCCGCCGTTCCCCGGAGCTGTTCGCCATGCTCGACGGGCTCAGGAGCGAGCTTAAGGCGCCGGCGTTCCACGAGGTGCTGCTGACCGATGAGTTCAATGCCGCCGTGGTGCAGCGTCCGCGTCTTGGCGCGCTCGGCCTGTGGCAAAACTCGCTGCTGATCGGTCTGCCGCTTCTGAAAATGCTGACCCCCGATCAGTTGCGCGCCGTGCTGGCGCATGAAATGGGGCACCTGTCGCGCGGGGATGGCCGGATGTCCAACTGGATTTACCGCCAGCGGGTGCGTTGGGGGCAATTGCTCTCCGAACTGGAAAAGGATGACGGGCGCGGCAACTGGCTGTTCAAGCCGTTCCTTAACTGGTACGCGCCCTATCTGAACGCCTACGCGTTTCCGCTCGCCCGCGCCAACGAATACGCCGCCGACGCGACAGCGGCGCGCCTGACGTCGCCCAGGCTGATGGCCCAGGCGCTGAGCGCCTTGCCGGTGCGCGGCGGTTACCTGTCGCAGGAGTTCTGGCCACAGATTCACCGCGAAGCGGACGACACCGTCGAACCCCGTTGCCGGCCGTACCGGCAGATGAGCGGCGCGAATGTCGTCGGGCAGGAGGAGGTGGAACGCTGGTTGTCGGTCGCCTTGCAAGAGGAGACCGGGCTTGGCGATACCCACCCTTGCTTGCGGGAGCGCCTGGAAGCCCTGGGCGAGGAGGCCGACTGGCAGCCGCCCAAAGAGGGCGAGACCGCCGAGCGTCTGCTCGGGGAGGCGCTGCCGGGCCTGATGGACCGACTGGATGACGATTGGCGTCGCCGCATCTCGGACGGCTGGCGGGAGCATTACCAGACCACCTCGCGCAATCGCGCAAGACAGGTCGAGCTTGAGCGGCAACTCGCCGACACGGGCACGCTGGAAGAGCGCGATATGGTGGATCTGGCCTTTTTGCGGGAGCGGACCGCCAAAGACGAGGAAGGCGCCCTGGCGCTATGGCGCCGTCTCGCCGATGCGTCTGTGGACGAGCCTTACTTCTCTTACATGCTCGCCATGCGCCTGCTGGATCGTTCCGACGAGGAGACCGCCGAGGGCGAGAAGCGTCTTGCCGATTTGGTTAGCCACCATCCGGACTGGATCCTGCGCGCGGCCGAAGCGCTGCGCGATCACTGCTGGACCGAGGGGCGGGAGGACGAGGCGCACGAATGGCACCGTCAGTGGAGCGAGCGGGCCGAACTGGAGGCCTTGGCCGAAAGGGAGCGGGAAACGGTCTTGCTGGCCGACAGCTTCGCGCCGCATGGCCTGAGCGATGAGCGGGTAACCGCGCTGCGGGAGTTTTTCTCGTGCGTCGAGGAGCTGGGCGAGGCCTGGCTGGCCGCCAAGGAAGTGCGGTACCTGCCCGAGCGTCCGAGCCTGGTGCTGGCCGTGAGCGTGAGAGGCTGGTGGCAGCGCAAGCGGCGCGGCGACGAGCTGGTGGCGGGAATACTGCAGCGGAACGTGCCGTTGCCGGCGGGCACGCTGGTCGTGAGTCTGGAAGGGGGATTCAGCTGGGTGCGCCGACGGTTCCGAAAGATTCCGGACACTTGCCTGATCAAGCGGTAAGGGAGAGCCGCCAGGCCCGGTTTCGGGCCTGGCGCGCCGGATCAGTAGGGCATGATGCGGTCTGTGCCGCCGCCACGCATCACGCGCACGCGCTGGCCGACGGCGATCGGCACGTCGGGCGCCTGCACGATGGAGAGCATTTCACCCGTCCGGTCGAGTTTGACGGTGACTTCCACCGACTGTTTGCCCCCGATCGACTTCTGCGCCGCGTCGGCCGCGACGCCGCCCGCGATCGCGCCGACGATCGCGCCCACCGCGGAGCCCTTGCCCTTGCCGATCGAGCTGCCGGCGATGCCGCCGACGGCCGCGCCGCCGAGGGTCAGCAGTTCGTTCCTGTTGCCTTCGACTTTCACGGCCTGCACCGACACGACGGTGCCGATCTGCACGGTTTGCGCGCGTTGCGTCTGCCGGCCGGAGTAGACCATGGCCGAATCGGGGCTCGCGCAGCCGGCGAGCACGCCGACGGCCAGCAACGCCGCGATCACGGATTTACCAGAGTATTTGATCATCTTGTTCAGCTCCCTGTTCCTGGGTGGGGTTCTTGACGGGGGCGATCCTTGAGCGCGCGTGCGCATTCGGCGACGAGACCCGGGCCGCGGTAGACGAGGCCACTGTAAAGCTGGATCAGGCTCGCGCCAGCGTCAAGTTTTTCCTGGGCATCCTTCGCGCAAAGAATACCCCCTGCGCCTATGACCGGCAGGGCGCCGTCAAGTTCCCGCGCCAGACGCGCGATCACCCGTGTGGCGCGCTCGCGTACCGGCGCGCCGGACAGTCCGCCCGCTTCGTGTCCGTGAGGGTGACCCTCCACCGCTTCGCGCGCGAGCGTGGTGTTGGTGGCGATCACACCGTCGATGGCATGGCGCGCGAGCGAACGGGCGATGGCCGAGACACCTTCATCGTCGAGGTCCGGCGCGATCTTCACGGCGAGCGGCACGTAGCGGCCATGCGCATCGGCCAGCTCCGCCTGGCGGGCCTTGAGCCGCCCGAGCAGGACATCCAGTTCGTCGGCCTGCTGAAGCTGGCGCAGGTTGCGGGTATTGGGCGAGGAGATGTTCACGGCGACATAGCTGGCCGCCGGATACACCTGGGTGAGGCAGGTCAGATAGTCGTCGGCCGCCGACTCGATGGGCGTGGCGGCATTCTTGCCGATATTGATGCCGAGCACCCCGCGGAACTTCGCGTCGGCGACATTCCGGACCAGCGCGTCGACGCCCAGGTTGTTGAATCCCATCCGGTTGATGATGGCTTCGTGCTCCGGCAGCCGGAACAGCCGGGGTTTGTCGTTGCCCGGTTGCGGACGGGGCGTGACCGTGCCGATTTCCAGAAAACCGAAGCCGAGCGAGGCCAGCGCGTCGATATGGGCGCCGTTCTTGTCGAGCCCGGCGGCGAGACCCACCCGGTTCGGGAACTCGATGCCCATCACGGTGACGGGATCGTGAACCATGGTGCCGGCGGCAAGACCGGACAGGTGCAGGGCGTGGGCGACATCGATGAGTTTGAGCGTGACTTCGTGGGCCTGCTCCGGATCGAGGCGGAACAGCAGGGGACGCATCAGCGGGTAGAACATGGCGGGCCTCGGACAAGAAAATGCCCGGCATTATAACCGGGCATCGGGATGTCGGGCGAGCGGCGCCTTGTCACAGCACGGAGCAGACCGTGTCGAATTCGAAGCGCGGGTTGCGCGGGTAGAGCTTGCTCGCGTCGCCATAGCCGAGGTTGACGAGGAAGTTGGCCGAGAAGCGCCCGTCCGGGAAAAACTCGGCATTGAGCCTGGCCGGGTCGAAGCCGGACATCGGACCGCAATCGAGACCCAGCGAACGGGCGGCCAAGATCAGGTAGGCGCCTTGCAAGCTGCTGTTGCGGAAGGCGGTGGCATCGATCAGCGGCTGATTGCCCTCGAACCAGCTTCTGGCATCCGCATGGGGGAACAGGAACGGCAGGTGCTCGTAGAAGCGGTTGTCCAGGGCGACGATGACGGTGACCGGCGCGGCCAGGGTCTTTTCGACATTGCCTTCGGCAAGGCAGGGCTTGAGCCGGGCCTTGGCTTCGGGGGTCTTGACGAACACCAGGCGCGCGGGCGAACAGTTGGCGCTGGTCGGGCAGTGTTTCATCAGATCGAACAGATGAACAAGCACGGAATCGGGGACCTCGCGGGCCTGCCAGTGGCTATGGGTGCGGGCATCCAGGAACAGTTGCTCCAGAGCGGTTTTGCTGATCGGGGTACTCATCGTTTGTGTCTCCACGTGGGCATGCTAGGGCCGGCTGTTCTGGGAATCCGGCGCCGTGTTGGCCGGGGCCGCCAGTTCGCTGGTGACTTCGGCCGGAAGGGTGCGTTCGTCGTCCTGGGTGTTGGCCAGTACCGTGATGGACACGCGCCGGTTCCTGGCGCGGCCATCCGCCGTGGCATTGCTGTCAACGGGCTGATTGGCGGCCCGGCCGATGGCCACGAGCCGGTCCGGACTGATGCCGCTCTCTTCGAACAGCCGCACCACGCTTCCGGCGCGGGCGGCCGACAGTTCCCAGTTGGACGGGAACACCGGGTTGCGGATCGGCACATTGTCGGTGAAGCCCTCGACGCTCACCGAATTGTCGACCGTCGAGAGCACGTTGGCCATCTGCCGCAGTGTTTCGAAGGATTGCGTGGACAGCTGGGCCTGGCCGACCGCGAACAGCGCGGTGTCCTTGACTTCGATCGCCACGCCCTTTTTGGTCTGGGTGATGTTGACCTGACCGCTTTTCACCAGCGGATTGAGCACCTTGTTCAGATCGGCGGCGAGATTGCCGAGGCGCGCCTGCTCGGAGAGGGGGGAGCGGCTTTTGACCGCTTTGGAGATCGGTTTGGTCTGAGGTACCTCGACCATGGTGTTGGCGCCGCCGCTGGGACGCGGGTTGACGCTCAGGGTCGAGCCGGTGCGGAAGGCGTCGACGATGGCGAGCGACAGTACCCGGTATTTCCCCTCGTTGAGGGAGGAGATCGCGTACATCACCACGAAGAACGCGAACAACAGGGTGATGAAGTCGGCGTAGGAAACCAGCCAGCGTTCGTGGTTCTCGTGTTCCTCTTCCGGTTGGCGTCGGCGTGACATCGGCTCGGTCCTTGCATCGGAGCCCGCCCGCGGGGGCGGGCGGTGGCATCAGAAGAAGCGGGTATCCAGCAAATTGCGTACCCCGCCCTTGAATTCTACGCCAAGTCGGCGGGCAAAGCGGCTGCCCAGATCATCCTGCGGCGTGAGGTCGACGGTTTTTTCCGCGTGGATCACGTCGCGGGCCACGGAGTCAACCGTGCCATACCCGTCGGCGAGGCCAAGCGGCAGGCTCTTCTCTCCCAGCCAGACCAGCCCGCTGAACATCTCCGGGGTCGCCTTGAGGCGGGCGCCACGTCCGTCCCTGACCGCCTTGATGAACTGCTGATGGATGTCGTCGAGCAATTGCTGGCGGATGGCTTCGTGCTTGGGATTGACCGGCGAGAAGGGGTCGCCCATCGCCTTGTTCTCGCCCGCCGTTCTCAGGCGGCGCTCGACGCCGAACTTGTCCATCAAGCCGGTAAAGCCGAAGCCGTCGGACAGCACGCCGATCGAGCCGACGATGCTGGCCTTGTCGACATAGATCTTGTCGGCGGCGGCGGCGATGTAATAGCAACCGGAGGCGCAGACTTCCTCGACAACGACCACGATGGGCAGGGCGGGGCGCAGTTTCTTCTGGCGGCGGATTTCATCGTAGACCATGCCGGACAGCACCGGGCTGCCTCCGGGGCTGTTGGCCTTGATCACGATGCCGCGGGTATTGCGGTTCTCGGCGGCGTCGCGCAGGCCCGCGATCAGTTTGTTCGCGGAATCGTCCTCGCTGTCGATCACGCCGGACAGCTGGATGACCGCCGTGTGGCCGGAGCCGCCGACGGACAGCTTGCCGTCTTCTTTTTCGATGAAGGTGGATTTGAAGATCGCCGAGGCGATGACGCCCATGACCAGCAGCCAGGCCAGCCGGAAGAAGATTTTCCATTGGCGGGCGCGGCGCTGCTCTTCGAGCGAGGCGGCGGCGAGTTTCTCCAGCAGGTTGCGTTCCCAGTTCGGATTGTTGTCACTCACTGTGTGTCATGCTCCATGCGATGTTGGTGGCGTGCTGCCCGTATGTCATGGTACCCCAGGCTTTTTCCCCGGAAAAGCTCCATGAGCCGGGAGGTCAGGTCCGGTAGTCGGACAACCAGCCGTAAAAGTCGGCGAAGGTATCAAAGACACCCAGCGACGGACACAACTCCAGGATGTCCGCGTCGTGAGCGCCCTGGGTCAGGCCCGCGCCATGAGTACCGGCGTTGGCGGCCATCAGCAGGTCGTGCGTGGTGTCGCCGACCATCAGGGTGCGCGTCGGCGTGGCGCCCAGTTGCTCCATCAGCGCTTCGAGCATCGCCGGGTGTGGCTTGGACGGGCATTCGTCGACGGTGCGTGTGGCATCGAAGCAGTCGGCAAGGCCGGTGGCGGTCAGCGCGCGGTCGAGGCCCCGACGGCTTTTGCCGGTGGCGACGGCCAGCAGATAACCTTGCTGCGCCAGCGCCCGCATGGCTTCGCTCACGCCCGGGAATAGCTCGATGGTTTCGTCGGCGCTGAAATAATAGCGCCGATAGGCGTCGACCATGGCCGGATAGCGCTCCGGGGGCAAGTCGGGGCAGGCCTTCTGCAGGGCTTCGGCAAGGCCCAGACCGATCACGTGACTCGCCGCGGCGCGATCCGGAATGGCCGCGCCGACATCGCGCGCGGCGTTCTGGATGGAGTGGACGATATGGGCGGTGGAATCCATCAGGGTGCCGTCCCAATCGAAAACGATCAGATCAAAGGGAAGTGCCATGGTTTTTTCTCAGTTGGTCGAGATAGCGTTGCAGTTCGGCCGGCAGCGGCGCTTCCAGCACAAGCGATTCGCCGCTGACCGGGTGGGGCAGGGTGAGGCGGCGGGCGTGCAGGAACATGCGCCGCAAACCGTTCTTGGCGAATTCGCGGTTGCGCGCCGGGTCGCCGTATTTGTCGTCTCCGGCGATCGGGCAGCCGTTGGCGAGCATGTGCACGCGGATCTGGTGAGTGCGGCCGGTCTTGAGGCGGGCCTCGACCAGAGAGAGGTCGCCAAAGCGTTCTTCGACGGAGAAAATGGTGTGCGCGTGCTGGCCGTCCTCGGCCACGCGAACGCGGCGCTCGCCGTCGGGGGTGGTCCACTTGAACAGGGGTAGCCGCACATGGCGGCCGTTGGCCGGCCAGTGTCCGTCGCCCAGCGCGATGTAGCGCTTGTCCGGGACATTGTCGCGCATCATGTCGTGCAGCTTGAGCAGCGTCGAGCGCTTCTTGGCGAGCATCAGCAGGCCGGAGGTTTCGCGGTCGAGCCGGTGCACGAGTTCGAGGAAGCGGTACTCGGGATGCGCCTGGCGGAGCTGTTCGATCACACCGAAGGAAATGCCGCTGCCGCCATGGACCGCCACGCCGGCCGGCTTGTCGATGACCAGCATGAAGGGGTCTTCGTAAACGACGGGAAACTGGCCCGGCGGCGCGTCGGGGCCATCGCGGCGGGCGACGCGCACGGGAGGCAGGCGGATTTCGTCGCCCTCCCGCACGCGGTAGGACGCGTCGATCCGGCCCTTGTTCACCCGCACTTCACCCGAGCGCAGGATGCGGTAGACATGGCTTTTCGGGACGCCCTTGAGCAGCCGGGTGAGGTAATTGTCGATGCGCTGCCCGGCGCTGCCGTCGTCGACAGTGTGAAAGGTTACAGAGTCTTTGCGAATATCAGTCATTTTGCTTATACTTCATGCGCCGGACGGAGCGTTGTGTAACGTTCCTGGCCGGCGATCCGGATGATGGTCCCGGGAGCCGATCGCCCCCTGGACGCCGCTGCGGGGAAACAGCCCGGCCGGCAGGGTAGGACCCTGACCTGACGCCGAGTCTACCACCGGCCGCAGCCGCGGTTATCTCGCTCACCGAAAAGCAGCGATGGTAATGCATTTGGACGCATAGCGCACTCACGAGCATTCCATTTTCTGACGAAAAGCCCGTCAGGAAATTCCGCAGCAAAGTTTGACCCGGCATGATCCTGCCCCCCGTCGCCGCCGTCGCGCACCCCATGTCCGGTGCCCGGCAGGCGCCGGCCCCCGGGTTCGGGGACGTATCATGTGATGCATTCAGGAAGTCGGCTTATCGAAACCGTTACCTACGCTCTTTATACGAACACTTCTTTCGGAAAGCGCCCATTTTCAGACACTGGGCCGTCAAATACTTGCTGTGTCCTTGCGTGAGTGCCGCGCAGGGAACATACATGAAACGTATGCTGTTTAACGCGACGCAGGCCGAAGAGCTTCGCGTCGCCATTGTCGACGGGCAAAAGCTCATCGACCTGGATATCGAAACCGTCGGGAAGGAACAGCGCAAGGGGAACATCTACAAGGGTGTCATCACCCGGATCGAACCTTCGCTGGAAGCCTGCTTCGTCGACTACGGTACCGACCGACACGGCTTCCTGCCGTTCAAGGAAGTGTCCCGCAGCTACTTCCAGAACTACGAGGGCGGCCGCCCCCGCATTCAGGACGTGCTGCGCGAAGGCATGGAAGTCATCGTCCAGGTGGAGAAGGACGAGCGCGGCAACAAGGGCGCGGCCCTGACCACCTATATCAGCCTTGCCGGCCGTTATCTCGTGCTGATGCCGAACAACCCGCGCGGCGGCGGCGTTTCGCGCCGTATCGAGGGCGAGGAGCGTCAGGAACTCAAGGATCTGCTCGGCCAGCTCGAAGTGCCGTCCGGCATGAGCCTGATCGCCCGCACCGCCGGTATCGGTCGCAGCTTCGAAGAGCTGCAGTGGGACCTGGGCTACCTGATGCAGCTGTGGCGCGCCATCGAAGGCGCGGCCGGTGCGCAGAACGCGCCGTTCCTGATCCTGCAGGAAGGCAGCCTCGTCATTCGCGCGATCCGTGACTACTACCATCCGGACATCGGCGAGATCCTCATCGACACCGAGGAAATCTACGAGCACGCCCGCCAGTTCATGGCCCATGTGATGCCCGCCACGCTCAACCGCGTGAAGCTTTACAAGGATCACGTGCCGCTGTTCTCCCGCTTCCAGATCGAGCATCAGATCGAAACCGCCTTCTCGCGCAGCGTGCAACTGCCGTCCGGCGGCGCGATCGTCATCGATCACACCGAGGCGCTGGTGTCCATCGACGTGAACTCGGCGCGCTCCACCAAGGGCGCCGATATCGAGGAAACCGCGCTGCGGACCAACCTCGAGGCGGCCGAGGAAATCGCGCGGCAACTGCGTCTGCGCGACCTGGGCGGCCTGATCGTCATCGATTTCATCGACATGGAAAGCCAGAAGAACCAGCGCGATGTGGAAAACCGTCTGCGCGAAACGCTGAAGCACGACCGTGCCCGCGTCCAGATGGGCAAACTGTCGCGTTTCGGCCTTCTGGAGCTGTCGCGCCAGCGCCTGCAGCCGTCCCTTGGCGAAACCAGCCACGAGCCGTGCCCGCGCTGCCATGGCATCGGCTTCATCCGCGGCACCGAGTCGTCCGCGCTGCACATCCTGCGCATCATCCAGGAAGAGGCGATGAAGGAAAACACCGGGGCGGTGCATGCCCAGGTGCCGGTCGACGTGGCCACTTTCCTGCTCAACGAGAAGCGCGCCGAAATCTATGCGATCGAGTCGCGGCTCGACGTGAGCGTGGTGCTGATCCCGAATATCTATCTCGAAACGCCTCACTACAAGATCGCCCGTGTCCGTCACGACGACCTGGCCGAACTGGGCGAAGAGCCGAGCTACAAGCGCGTGGATATCCAGGAAGAGGACGTGACGACGAATTTCGGCCAGGAAAAGCCGAAGGTCGAGCGTCAGGAAGCCGCGGTGAAAGGAATCACCCCGCAGCAGCCCGCTCCGGTGGCCAGCGACAAGCCGGCGGCGCCGCGCAAGGCGGCCCCCGGTCAGAAAGCCCCGGAAGCCGGACTCTTCAGCCGTATCGCCGCCTGGTTCAAGAGCCTGGGCGCCGAATCCGCCGAGCCCGCCGCCGAAGAGAAGAAGCCCTCCCGTTCCGATCGCAACGGCCAGCGCCGTGGCAACCGCCAGAATGCGCCTCATCGCCGCGAGCGCGATGATCGTCGTCAGGGCAATCAGGACGAGCGTCGCCGTCAGCCTGCTCAGAACGACGAACGGAAGGAATCCCGCGAACCGGCCCGTCAAGAACGTGCGGATCGCCAGGATCGCTCCGATCGCCAGGATCGTGCCGACCGTCAGGAGCGTACCGATCGTCAGGAGCGTGCCGAGCGCCAGCCTCGTCAGCCGCGCCAGCGTCGCGAGCCGCGCGAGAATCGCGAAGCCCTCGAGCAGCGCGATGTCGCCGGTTTGAATGTGCCCGCCGTCGAGGAAAAGAAGGAGACCGCGCCGCGCCAGGAGCCGCGCCGTCGCCGCGAGGAGAAGCCGGTCGTACCGGCCGCCGAAGAGATTCGTGACGAGTCCGTGAGCGAAGTTCCGGCCGAAGCCGCCGCCGGCGGCGAGGCCGATGGTCAGGAGCGCGGTGAGCGCCGCCGCCGCCGCAGCCGTCGCAGCCGCCGCGAGTCGACCGACGTGAACGGCAGCGTGGTGACCGCTGAAGGCGCCGAAACCGATATGGCCGACAGCGCGATTGACGTCGCCGCACCCGTGGCCGAGAGCGAAGCGGTAAAAGAAACGGTAGAGCCGGCCGCTCGTCCCGATACGGAAAACGTCGCGGCGCGGATTGACCCGCCGGCTGTCGAGGCTGTTGAGACGGAACCTGTTGTGGAGGTCGCCGAAGCGGCGTCCGCCCCGGAACCCGTGCTCTCCGAACCAATCGCCGTTCCCGCGGCGGACACCGTTGTCGCCGAGACTCCGGTCATCGAAGCCGAGCCGGTGGTGGTTGCCTCCGAATCCCCTGTTGCTGTCGAAGTCGTTGCTGAAACGCCGGTGGTGGAAGAGGCCGTGGCGGACGTGCCCGCCGCCGAGCCGGTGATTGCCAAGGCTCCGATCGACGAGGCTCCGATTGCCGAGACCCTCGTGGCGGTGGCCGAGGTGGCAGCCAAGCCCGCCGTCGTGGCTCCGGCCGTTGCCGAACCGGTCGATCTGGGGGGGTTGGTGATGGTTAGCACCAAGGCGCATGTCGACATGACGACCGAAACCGAGGCCGCCGCTCCGCAAGGACCGCGCCGCCGCGATGTCGTTCGCCAATCGGGTGATGTCGCCGCCGAAGCGGCTCCGCTGCAGCAGGTGGAAACCCGTCGCGAAGACGCATAACGGGAAGTATCGGCCCCTCGCAAAAAAGTACGGCGAGGGGCTTGACTCCTGATGAAGGCATCCCTATAATTGCCTTCTCTGTTGAGAGCGATTCCCTGATAGCTCAGTTGGTAGAGCGACGGACTGTTAATCCGCAGGTCGCAGGTTCGAGCCCTGCTCGGGGAGCCAAAATACAAAAAGCCTTGTGGTGCGCCACAAGGCTTTTTTCATTTTCCCGGCGGATTAGTCGTCCGTGTCCGACATCCAGTCGTCGGAGTATTCCCCTGACACGTTGCCTTCCGAGATCTCGTCCTCCGACATGGCATCCTGGTTTTCCTCGCTCTCGCTTTCCGCATCGCTTTCTTCATTAAGCAGTTTGGCGTAATTGACCCTCTCGACCCTGGCGCCTAGCGGCGGGGCTTTGGGCTGCGTTGCGATATAGGCTTCGGCGGCTTTGAGCGCTTGGTTCCATGCACTGATGCTCCATCCGTCGCGTAACGCGATTGTATCGATGTCCTCAAAGGCAAGGGTCGCCGCGTCAAGCAACCGTGCTTTCATCATATGCGAGCAGCCGTGTATATTGGCATTGTAAAAGCGTTGTTCGTTGCTGCTGTCTCGCAGCCATTCCGCGCTTTCCTGATCGTTGAACCATTCCAGTTCTGCGCCGTCGGTCGGTTTTTCGATGTCGTCGCGGCTGTAGCCCGCCAGCTTGTGTTGATTGGCCGGCAAGGCGTGGATTCCGCTTGCCCTCCAAGGGAAACTCTCCGTGGCACTGTTATGCTCCGGATCCGACTCGATGGTTTGCGTGACCGGAGTGCCGACCGTTTGGCCGGTGGTGGGATTATAGGACCATAACTTGCAGTCGAATGTGGAAATCTGGGAGGTGCTATCGGGGCCGGTGGCGTCGACCTCGTACTTTACCGCCAGCAAATGATTATTGACCCAGTTTTTCGCGACATATTCGATGCCCTGACGATGCAAGGCGTTGGCCTGGGTGGTGATCGGGTAGAGATTGGCGACATGATTCGGGCCGCCCAGGTTGGCGTTGAGCAGATGTCCCTTGACCAGAGTGGTGCCTTGTTGCTTGTAATACGCGATATAGGGATGGTTTTTCATGACGGAGTCAGAGGTTTCCGCCCCCAACGGGTGATCCGGTCCAAGGATCGCCGACATGTGGCGCCCCGCCTTGCCCGTGCTGTTGTTCGGCGCGGTGATGTCGCCTTCGGTGAAACTGGCGGAAAACACCCGGCCGAGCGACGGATTATGGTTGGCATGGTCGCTTTTCGTATCGCTGGTGTAGGTCTGCTGATTGGGCGGCGCTTGCCTCGTGAGGCTGATTTTCGCCAATTGAACCGGCGGCGCGCCATCCGGCCGGATGGCCCGGGCTTGTACCGGCATCACTGCGGCATGGGCTCTCGCCGCTTGCGCTCCCATCGCATCGGCTTCCCGTTCCAGTCCGGGGTCGGTATTGAGCGCGATACCGCTCGGGCGAGCGTCGGCAAGGCGCTGCGCGGCATGCAACTGTGCGACGCGAGGACTCGCGTCGGCCATGGCTTGCCAGGGACTGCGCGCAAGGGGAGGGGCGTGTTGGGTGTTCGAAGCGGGAAGCGCTTCCCGCGCCCGGGCATCCGTGCGAGAGCCGGGGATGGTCTGGAGGTAGCTGGCCATGGATTCCCGTTCTGCCTGCCCGGTCATGCAGCAACATGACCGCCGCCGAGACGTGGAGTTAACGATAAGGGTTTATGCGAATCGTATCGCCAGTGGAAATATTGCGCAATATGGATCATGGCCGGACGGTGTGAACCCATCGCCTCCGGCGCCGAATACGGAAAACGCGATAGCGGTGGCGATCAGGCGCCAGTCATGATGAAACCATTTAATAATGCTTTTGCCATGCCCATTGGCGTTGTTCGGTGCAATGACGGCAGCGGTCGGTCTGTCCGGCAAAAAACGGCGCGAGCGATTCGCGCGGCAGGACGGTTCCGGATGGCGGACTTGTTTTCGTAGTGATCGTAGGGAGCCGGCATCGGGGCATCATAGACAATCAGCCGAACCGCTGGCGCCCCATCGTCAAGCAGGGCCGACGCCTCGCACAGGGCGTGTTCGGCCGTTTCTTCCCCGGCGGAGATCGCGGTGTAATGTCCCTTGTCGCCATTGAGGATGCTGAAGAGCGCGCCGATCGCGTTATGCACGGAAAGTCCGAATTGAGTCGGAGACAGATCGGAGCCCTGGGTCAGTTGGTCAAGCAGGGTGATGGAGCGGGACAGGTCGCCGTGACGGGAGGTGAAAATCAGCGGTGCATTGTCAACGGGGATCCGGTCCAGTTCGAACGCCACGTGAAGCGCGGCTTTGCCCAAGGCGCTGATGCGTCTTCTCTGCAACGGTGGAACGTGGGGCAGGGGAGGCGCGGCGGAATCCTCTGGAAGAGACGCGGGGGGCCAGGCTGCCCAGTCCTCGAGAATGAAACGGATGGCATGCATGGAGTGAGGCGAAATAGCGAAAGCGACGTGTCTGTGTCCCTGATGTTTAAGACATATTGATTTTTTAATTTCTAGCGCAATATTTTGTGGGTGGATAACTTGATGCTGGTCATGGCCAGAGTATTGATTTTAAAGGGATTCGCCCGGTTTTTTGCATAAAACCGGCGAGAGATGGCGCATCGGTCAACGCTAGGGGCCGGTGCGGTCAGTGTGGCTGACGCGCCATTGCCACAACCTGACTGACCTTTCGGACTACTGCCTTCGGCGTGCGGATTGCGCTGACTTGTTTTTGTCATATTAATGCCATTCAATCGTAAAAAACCGGTGAGACAATCCGCCGATTGATTCAAAGCCGCCCCCGGTTCTTTTACTCACGCTTACAGTCAGGAGTCCAAGCATGCGTTCTGCCGTTTCTCCCGATTCGCTGCGCCATATCGCCGGCGCACTTGTTCTCGCATCGCTCGCCGGCGCTGCCCACGCCACGACGGAAATCCAGTTCTGGCACGCGATGGAAGGCCCGCTGGGCGACCGGGTCAACGCCATTGCCCAGGATTTCAACGCCTCCCAGAAGGATTACAAGGTCGTTCCGGTGTTCAAGGGCAACTACGATGAAGTGCTGTCGGGTGCCATTGCCGCGTTCCGCAGCGGCAATGCTCCGCATATTGTGCAGGTGTTCGAGGTGGGAACGGCGACCATGATGCAGGCCGGCAAAGCGATCAAGCCGGTCGGCCAGGTCATGAAGGACGCGGGAGAGCCGTTTGATGAAAAGCTCTTCATCCCGGCTGTGGCGGGTTACTACTCCGATGCGAAGACCGGCCATCTGGTCTCTATGCCGTTCAACAGCTCGACGCCCATCCTGTATTACAACAAGGATGCGTTCAGGAAAGCCGGCCTGAATCCCGAGCAGCCGCCCAGAACTTGGCCGGAGCTGGCCCAGGCCGCCGCGAAGCTCAAGGCATCCGGCATGAGTTGCGGTTACACGACCGGTTGGCAGGGCTGGGTTCTTCTGGAGAATTTCAGTACCTGGCATGACCTGCCGTTCGCCAGCAAGGACAATGGTTTTGGGGGGGCCGGCGCGGAGTTGCGCTTCAATAGCCCCGCCCATGTCCGGCACATCGAGTTTCTGGCGAAAATGGTCAAGGACGGTACGTTCAGCTATGTCGGCCGCAAGGACGAGGCCACGCCCAAGTTCTATTCCGGCGAGTGCGGCATCATGACCGGCAGTTCGGGCTCCCAGGCCGCCGTACGCAAGAATGCCAAGTTCGCTTTCGGCATGGGCATGATGCCCTATTACCCGGATATGAAGGGCGCGCCGCAAAACGCCATCATCGGCGGCGCCAGCCTGTGGGTGATGGGGGGCAAGAGCGCGGCCGAATACAAAGGGGTTGCGCGTTTTCTCAAACGGGTCGCCGCGCCTGAAGTCGCGGCCGCCTGGCATCAGCAGACCGGTTACCTGCCGGTGACCGGCGCCGCGTTCGAGCTGACACGCAAGCAGGGCTTCTACGAGAAAAACCCGGGCGCGGACATCGCGGCGCGGCAGATGATGAACAAGCCGCCCAAATCCTATACCCGGGGCCTGCGTCTTGGGTACATGCCGCAGATCCGCAGTGTGGTCGACGAGGAGCTCGAGAGCGTCTGGAGCGGCAAACAACAGGCCCGGCCGGCGCTTGACCAGGCCGTCGCGCGCGGTAACGAACTGCTGCGCCGTTTCGAAAAAACCGCCAACTGACGAAGGGTCGCGCCACGGTGTCCGCCGTGGCGCGTCCCCCCTAGCGGATATCCGATGCAGCACAGATTCCATT
The DNA here is from genome assembly GCF_018802605.1 of Paludibacterium paludis. Lineage (NCBI taxonomy): Bacteria > Pseudomonadati > Pseudomonadota > Betaproteobacteria > Neisseriales > Chromobacteriaceae > Paludibacterium > Paludibacterium paludis. The sequence continues at coordinate 1,550,842 of NZ_CP069161.1, forward strand.
TTTCCGGCAAATGGCCCGGTATCCTGCTGATGGCTCCCCAGTTGGCCATCACGGTGGTGTTTTTCGTGTGGCCGGCGGCCCAGGCGCTCTGGGAGTCGACCCGCATGCAGGATCCTTTCGGCCTGTCCGCCACGTTTGTCGGCCTCGAGAATTTCCAGCGGCTGGTCCGGGACCCCCTGTATTTGGGCACGATCCATACCACCTTGCTGTTCAGTGTACTGGTGACGGCGCTGGGCATGAGTTTCGCGCTGATTCTGGCCGCGATGGCCAATCAGATCCGGCGCTTCAGGCCGCTTTATCAGACCGTGCTGATCCTGCCCTACGCGATCGCGCCGTCGTTGGCCGCCGTGCTCTGGCTATTCCTGTTCAATCCCGGCATTGGCTGGATCGCGTACCTCTTCGGGCTGGTCGGCTATGACTGGAATCATGCCCTCAACGGCGGGCAGGCGCTGGCGCTGGTGGTGCTCGCGTCGGCCTGGAAGCAGGTCAGCTACAATTTCCTGTTTTTTTATGCGGCTTTGCAGGCCATTCCCGCTTCGCTGATCGAAGCCGCGGCGATCGATGGCGCCGGCCCCATCCGGCGTTTCCGCGATCTGGTGTTTCCATTGTTATCGCCGACCACGTTCTTCCTGCTGGTCGTCAACCTGGTCTATGCCTTCTTCGACACCTTCGCGGTGGTCGATGCCGCGACCGGCGGTGGACCGGGCAAGTCCACCGAGACCCTGATCCTCAAGGTCTACGCGGAAGGGTTCAAGGGGTTGGATCTTGGCGGGTCGGCCGCGCAGTCGGTGATCCTCATGGCCATTGTCGGGGTGTTGACCATCGTGCAGTTCCGCTACGTGGAAAGAAAGGTCCAGTACTGATGATCGAGAATCGCAAGGCTCTGGATATCTTCTGCCATTGCGTGCTGACGCTGGGCATGCTGCTGGTGTCGTTTCCGCTCATCCTGATGGTGCTGGCGGCCACTCATCGCGCCGATGTGGCCCTGCCGGGCCCCGTGTCGCTGGTTCCCGATGCCTACCTGTGGGAAAACCTCGTACGCGTCATGACACGGGCCGAGGGGGGGCTGACCGTTCCCCTGTCCCGCACGCTGTTCAACAGTTTTGTCATGGCCATGGTGATTTGCGTTGGCAAGATCGTCATTTCCGTACTGTCGGCGTTCGCCATCGTGTATTTCCGCTTCCCGCTGCGCCGTACCGGCTTCGTGCTGATTTTCGCGACGCTGATGCTGCCTGTCGAAGTGCGGATCTTTCCGACCGTGGAAGTGATCAGCCGACTGGACATGATCAATAGCTACGGCGGTTTGACCGTGCCGCTGATCGCATCGGCGACCTCGACGTTCCTGTTGCGGCAATTTTATCTGTCGCTGCCGGTGGAACTGGCCGAGGCCGCGAGAGTGGACGGGGCGGGGCCGATGCGTTTTCTGTTCGATATCGTGCTGCCGCTGACCCGGACCACCCTCGCTTCACTCTTCGTGGTGAATTTCATCTACGGGTGGAACCAGTATCTGTGGCCGCTTCTGGTCAGCCACGATCCGGCGATGTCGACCGCGGTGATCGCCATCAAGGGCATGCTGGGGGAGGGCGCCATCAACTGGCCGCTGGTGATGGCCGGCACACTCCTGACATTGCTGCCGCCGCTGGCCGTGGTGATCGGAATGCAGCGCTGGTTCGTCAAGGGGCTGGTGGACAGCGAGAAATGACAATGGCCGTGGACGGCCATGAAATGGAATGAACGATGGCGACACTTTCTTTGCATCATGTTGGCAAATCCTATCCCGGCGCGGCGCGGGCGGCGCTCGAGTCGATCGATGTCGAGGTGGCGGACGGGGAGTTCGTGGTGATCGTCGGTCCGTCCGGATGCGGCAAATCGACCCTGCTGCGCATGGTCGCGGGGCTCGAGGCGATCAGCGAGGGCGAGATCCGCGTGGGCGGCCGCCGTGTCAACGAGCTGGAGCCAAAAGACCGCGATATCGCCATGGTGTTCCAGAACTACGCGCTGTATCCGCATATGAGCGTGGCGGACAATATGGGCTATGCCCTGAAAATCCGCGGCATGCCCAAACGCGAGATCGCCGAGCGGGTCGGCCGCGTGGCGGCGATTCTCGAACTGGAGCCGCTGCTGGCGCGCAAGCCGCGCGAACTGTCCGGCGGGCAACGCCAACGCGTGGCGATGGGGCGCGCCATCGTCCGCGAGCCGGCCGTATTCCTGTTCGACGAGCCGCTCTCCAATCTCGATGCCAGGCTGCGCGGCCAGATGCGCCAGGAAATCCAGGCTCTGCACCGCCGCCTGCGCACCACCAGCCTCTATGTGACGCACGATCAGGTCGAGGCCATGACGCTGGCCGATCGTGTCATCCTGCTCGACAAGGGCCGCATCGAGCAGATCGGCACCCCCGAGGCCATTTATGACAGCCCGGCGTCGATGTTCGTCGCGGGCTTTATCGGCTCTCCACCGATGAATCTCTTGCCGGCCAGGATCGGCGCGGATGGACGGTCGCTGGTGTCGGGCGCCGGACGCATCGCCTTGCCGGAAGGCTGTGCGCCGCTAGCCGGGCGCGATGTGGTGTTCGGTATCCGCCCCGAACATCTCCGGCCGGACGATCACCCCGATGCCCTGATCCTTGAGGTGACCAGCGTCGAGAAGCTCGGTGCCGACAACCATGTGTTCGGGATGGCGGGCGGGCACGCCCTGACTCTGAAAGTGCCCCATCATGTCGCCCCCGAGCCGGGAAGCCGCTTGCCGGTCATGCCGGATGTGCGCAGACTGCATGTGTTCGATCCCGTCTCGCAAAGGAGAATCGCCGATGTCCGCACCGCATCGGATCCGGCCCTGGCCGTATCCTGAGTACCTTGCCCACCGCGGCGGCGGCACGCTCGCCCCGGAAAACACCCTGGCCGCCTTCCGGGAGGGAACCCGTTACGGCTACCGCGCGGCCGAGTGCGATGTGAAACTGTCCGCGGACGGCGTGAGTTTTTTGCTGCACGACGATACCGTGGATCGGACCAGCAACGGCACCGGGGAAGCGAAAGCGCTGACCATGGCGCAGATCGCGCGGCTTGACGCGGGACGCTGGCGTGGCGCCGCTTTCGCCGGGGAACCGATGCCGACGCTCGCGAGCGTGGCCGCGCATTGCCTCGCGCAGGGCATGGCGCTCAATATCGAAATCAAACCCTGCCCCGGGCGGGAGACCGAAACCGGCGCCGCCGTGGCGCGCGAGGCGGCCGCGCTGTGGCAACACGCCGCCATGGCGCCGCTCCTGTCCTCCTTCTCTGTCGAGGCCCTGCGCGCGGCGCGTGATGAGGCGCCCGGATTGCCGCGCGCGATGCTGTTCGAGCGTGTGCCGGACGACTGGCGGGCCGTACTGGAAGAACTCGGCGCGGTTGCCGTGCATTGCGATCACCGGGAGCTCGACGAAGCGCGGGTTCGGGAGATCAAGAGCGCCGGCTATGCCGTGATGTGCTACACGGTCAACCGTCGGGAAGATGCCGAACGTCTTTTGGCATGGGGGGTGGACGCCATTTGCACGGACCGGATCGATCAGTTGGGGCCGTGACCGTAGCCGTTTCCCGGCGTTAGGTTTTGTTGAAGATTGCTTATTCCTTTCGGCACTTTATTCCTTGGGCATGAGTGGTATACGATAGTCCAAATAGATAATGAGAAAGGGAAACGCATGAAGCAAACCATCCGTGCCGCCGCCTGGCTGGCCTTCTCGCCACTGGTTCTGCCGGTATCCCCGGCGCTGGCCGCCGCGCCGGAAGCCTCCAGCCATGTCTTGCCCGCCGGCATCGATTGGCGTCAGGGGGATGTCGATGCCGCGTTCGCCCAGGCTCGAGCCTCGGGCAAGCCGCTGTTCCTCTATTGGGGCGCTGTGTGGTGCCCGCCCTGCAATCAGGTCAAGGCGACCATCTTCAATCGGCAGGACTTCATCGATCGCACCCGCCAGTTCATCCCCGTCTATCTGGACGGCGACAGTCCCGGCGCCCAGAAACTGGCCAGCCGTTTCAAGGTGCGTGGCTATCCGACCATGATCCTGTTCCGTCCGGACGGTACCGAGATCACCCGCCTGCCGGGCGAGGTGGAGGGAGAGCGTTATCTGCGCACGCTGGAGCTCGGATTGGCCGCCGCCCGTCCGGTCAAAGCCCTGCTGGCGTCGGCGCTCAACGGCGATGCGCTAAGTGCCGGTGACTGGCAGCTTTTGGCCGATTATTCCTGGGATACCGATCAGACGCAGATCATCGCGGACGGGCAGCTCGCCGTCACCCTGCAGCGGCTCGCGGCCGCCGTGCCGGGCGGCGAAAGCGCCACGGCGCGCCGCCTGGCCTTGAAGGCGCTGGTGGCCACGGCCTCCGACGACAAGGCGCCGGCGATCGACAAGGATGCGGCGCGCGCCGGCTTGCGCCAGGTGCTGGCCGACACGAAACTGACCCGCGACAACTTCGATGTGCTGGCCAACAACGCCACGGAAGTCACCACTTACCTGACCGGGCCGGGGGCGCCGCGCCTCGAGCTCATCCATGACTGGAACGGCGCGCTTGTCAGGCTGCAGAACGATGCCGGCTTGTCGACCACCGATCGCCTGACCGCGCTGTACGCCGAGGTCGAGCTGGCGCGGCTGAGTGATCCCAAGGGGGCGATTTCTCCGGCTCTGCAGGACAAGGTGCGGCGTCAGACGGCCGAAGCCGACCGGCGCACCACCAACGGCTACGAGCGTCAGTCGGTGGTCAGCATGGCCGCTCATGTGCTGAGCCAGTCCGGTCAGATCGCCGAATCCGACACCCTGCTGCTGGCCGAACTCAAGCGCTCCCACTCGGCGTATTACCACATGCTCTCCCTGGCGGCCAATGCGCGCTCGCGCGGTGACAAGGCCGCCGCGGTCGACTGGTACCAGAAAGCCTGGGAGAGTTCGACGGGACCGGCCACGCGCTTGCAGTGGGGGGTTGGCTATGTCAGCGGCGCGATCGATCTGGCTCCGTCCGAAGAGGCCCGGATCGAAAAGGCGGCCACCCGTGTGGTGGCCGAGGCCGGCAAGACGCAGAACGCCTTTTACGAGCGCAGCCGCCGTTCGCTGGAGCGGCTGGTCGGCAAACTGCGCACCTGGAACAAGGACGGCAGCCACCGCGCCTCGGTCGGGCGCGTTCAGGCGGAACTGTCCGGGGTGTGCGGCAAGCTGCCCGCTTCCGATGCGCAAAAGCCGGTCTGCGATGCGCTCGCCTCTTCATTGAACGGCTGATACGCCCGGCGCGGGCGGACGGCGCATGTGTCCGCCCGCGAACATCCTGCTGTCATCCTCGCGCCGTACACTGCCGGCATCGCTTCGTTTTTCAAGGGGTTTGCCTCGATGTCCGCATCCGTTCGTCCGCGTCCCGCCCTGGCGGCGATTCTTGCCGCCGTCTTCCTGTCCTGCGCTCATGCGCAACCGGCCATCGCCGACCAGACCCGGCCGGGGGAGGGCAACCGCGCCGCCGCCGCGCTGGCGTCGGCATCCCCGCTGGTGAATTCGGCCCACCGCCTGCTGCTGGCGAATACCGCCCTGGTGAAGGATCCGCAGATCCGCCGCGAAACCCTCGATCTGATCCGCAATCCCAAGGTTTGCGTCAAAAGCCGCGCCGGGCTGACCGAAACCGACAAGGACGCGCTGATCGGCGAACTGACCGCGGCGGGACTGATCGACAGCGCCGACTCGGCGGCGTTTCCGGGAGGCTTGAAAGCCGGGGTGTTTCCTCCGCTGACCGATGACGGCTCGGCATGCCCCGCGTTGCCGCAACCCTTCCTCGCCGCGCCGGGCAGCGCGTACGGCGGTCACCATTCGATGCCGGGAGGCCTGGTGGTGCACGAGGCGTTCAACGATCTGTCGGACATCGCACTGGCGGGGCATTATCAGGCGGTGTACGGCACCATGGGGCGCAACGGGTTGCCCGTGGTGGTCGCGCGCGCGGGCAAGCAAACCGTCAAGGGCGATCTGCCGATCGATCGCGACCTGATCGTTGCCGCGCCGATGTGGCACGATTTTGCCAAGACCTGGGTGTTTCAGTGGAACGCCGACGGCAGCGAGTTTCAGGAACTGAACTTCGGCGGCAACGGCAAGACCGACAACGGGGGGCGTCCGGGCAACAGCAAGACCGGCGCCCATCATATCCTCGGTCTTGCCGAGGCGATGGCGCGGGGCATGCCGCCCGCGTTCGTGGTGACCCAGGCGTCGGCGCATGCCGCGCCGGGTGGCGGCAACGAGTACAAGGTCGCCAACTGGATCCGCGCGGCGGCGATACTCTCCCGCGTCGACCCGCTCAAGGCCGGCTACCTGATCCGCCGCGGCGACGAATGGCGGCTGCCGCCGTTGCGGGGCATGGCGAGCGTCGATCTGCAGGCGAAGCATCCGTCGCATACCCATCTGATGGTGGAATACGTGCTGCAGAACCTCTCCGACGCGGATTATATTTTCACGGGTCCGGCGGTCTCCGGCAGCGAGGCGCTGCTGGCCGAGCTGGCGCCGCCGTTCGGTTATCCTTCCGACGGCGCGCGTTTCAACACCGGGTTCCGCAATCCCGTGCTCAGCTATCTGAGCGCCGAACGCTTGTGGATTCTCTACACCGGCAAGGGCATCGGCGCGGTGCGCTCTGAGATCGCCAAGCTGCGCCGGCTAAAACTCATCTGAGCGGACGGGACGCCGCGAAGCCGGGAATCGCGTCCGCCGGGAGGGCGGGCGCGAACAGAAAACCCTGGCCGTGCGCGCAGCCGAGCGAGCCCAGCTGCTCCTGCTGCATCGGTGTTTCGATGCCTTCGGCGACAATGTCCAGCCCCAGGCTGTGGGCAATGGACACGATCGCCAGGGTCAGCGCGAGGGAGCTGCCGTTGTCGGGCAGGCCCTGAATGAAGGACTTGTCGATCTTGAGCCGTTCGATCGGCAAGTGCTGCAGCAGGCTCAGGCAGGAGAACCCGGTGCCGAAGTCGTCGATGGACAGGGTCACGCCCCTTTCGCGGATGCTTTCGAGCGTGCCGCGCGTCTTGTCCAGCGACAGCATGGCCGTTTCGGTGATTTCCAACTCCAGCCGGCCCGCCGGAAAACCGCTGCGCTCCAGCGCCGCATCGAGGATGTCGATGAATCCGCTCCCGGTCAGTTGGCGCACCGACACATTGACCGACAGATGCAGATCCAGACCGGATGCCCGCCAGATCGCGCCTTGCCGGCAGGCTTCCTCGAGCAGCTGGGCGCCCAGCACTTCGATCAGGCCGGTTTCCTCGGCGACCGGAATAAAGACATCCGGTTCGACCACGCCGATCTCAGGGTGGGTCCAGCGCGCCAGCGCTTCCACTCCGGTCATCGCGCCGTCGGCCAGGCGTATCTGCGGTTGGTACTGCAATGTCAGCGAATGATCGTGCCGCGCCTGCAGAAGCCCCTGTTCCAGCACCAGACGCTGTTTTGCCCGCGAGGCCATCTCTTCCGAGAACCACGCGTACCCGTTGCGGCCCGCCGCCTTGGCCGAATACATGGCGGTGTCGCACGCCTTGAGCAGCTCGTTGCTGCTGCGCGCATTGTCCGGATACACCGCGATGCCGATGCTGGCCGTGATGCTGACCGGATCGGGGGTGTCGGTCAGGGCGACCGGCTGGCTGAGCGCGCCAAGCAAGTGGTTGGCGATCACCGCGCAATGCTCCGGCCTGTCCAGGTCGGGAATGATCACGACAAACTCATCGCCGCCGATGCGCACCGCGACATCGCTGCCGCGCAGGACGCGCTCGAGCCGCCGCGCCATTTCAATCAGCAGGCAGTCCCCGGCGTCGTGGCCGAGCGAGTCGTTGATGATCTTGAAACCGTCAAGATCGATGAATAGCAGGCCAAGGCGGGTCTGGCGCCGTTCCGCCCGCTCGATCTCGCTGTCCAGCTTTTCCTGGAACAGGTGCCGGTTGCCGAGTCCCGTCAGGGCATCGTGATACGCCAGATGGTTGATGCGGTCTTCCGCCTGGCGGATGGCGCTGATGTCGCTGATGACCCCGATGATGCGGCGGTGCTCGCCAAAATAGCGGGCGTACAGGGATATCCAGCGCATTTCTCCAGAAGTTACGAACATTCGGATCTCGCCGCTGAATTGGCCGTCCCTGGCCAGCGCTTCGCTCAGCGCGTCGCGGTCGGCGCTGTGTATCATTTGCAAGAAGGCGTCCCGCCCTTCGTCGAAGTAGGTCGGCACCGTGCCAAGGATGCTCATGAAGTGGCCTTCGGCGACGAATCGGCGCGATGCGACCTCCCATTCCCAGACCCCCAGACCCGCCGTGTCGATGGCCAGTCGCAGCCGCTCTTCGCTGCGCATCATGCCTTCCTCCGCTCTGCGCCGCGCCAGCGCCATGCGCAATGTGGCTTCCAGTTCGCGCAGTTCGAACGGCTTGAGCAGATAGCCGTAAGGCATGCTGTCTTCGGCTCGCCGCAGCACGCCTTCCTCGGAGTACGCGGTCAGAAAAATGATCGGAATGTTGTTCTCGCGGCGGATTTCGCGCGCCGCGTCCGTGCCGTCCATCATGCCTTCCCCGAGGTTGATGTCCATCAGCACCAGATCGGGACGGATTTCACGGGCTTTCGCGATGGCGTCTTCCGCACGGGCGCACAAAGCTCCGACCTTGTAGCCGAGATTTTCCAGATTGTGCTTGAGGTCGAGCGCGACGATCAGCTCGTCCTCGACGATCATGATGCGGGTATGTTGCGGCATGACCGTTTCTCCTCAGGGGTAGGGCAGCACAATGTCGAAACGCGTGCCGCCCCCGACGTTCAGTTCCAGGCGCCCGCCGGCCTGGTCGACCAGCAACGGGATCAACTGGAACCCCAGCGTGGACGAAGTGCCGGGACGAATGTCGGCCGGCAGACCTATGCCGTTGTCGGCGACGCTGATCCTGACCTCTTCGGGCGTCGGCTGGCTGACCCTCACATCGATACGGCCGCCGCGGTGGTTGGGGAAAGCATGCTTGACCGCATTGGTGACCAGCTCGTTGACCAGCAGTCCGCAGGGCACCGCCCGGTGCAGGCTGAGCGTTACCGGCGCCGGCCCGATGTCAAGGGCGATGCTGACTCCGTCGCGCAGCGTGATGCTGTCCGACAGCAGGCGGCACAGCTGCTGGCAATAGACGGCGAAGTCCAGATCCATGAAGTCGCTGCGTTCGTACAGCAGCTGATGGATCAGGGCCATGGCCCGCACCCTGTTCTGGCTTTGCTCGAGCACCTCGCGGGCTTCGGGACTGGCGATGCCCGATTGCAGGCGCAAGAGACTGGATATCACCTGAAGGTTGTTCTTGACGCGATGATGAACCTCGTTGAGCAGCACGGTTTTTTCTTCGAGAGCCCGTTCGATCAGCATTTGGTCGGCCCTGCGCCGGGTGATGTCGGCCACGGTCGCGAGCGCCATGGTGCCCCGGGAGGTATCCAGCGCGTTCAGGCCGACCTCGACGGGAAACAGGCTGCCGTCCTTGCGGCGGCCGTGGATATCGTTGCGCTGGCTCATTTCCCGGTTGTGCGGCGCGCGCATGTAGCCGCTGAAATAGCCGTCGTGGTGAGTCCGTTGCGTTTCGGGCACCAGCATGGCCAACGGATGACCGACCAGTTCGTCCCGCTCGTAGCCGAACAAATGGGACATGCGCTGGTTGACCAGTTCGATCTGTCCTGACGTGTTGACGACCACCAGCCCTTCCGGCACGGCCTCGACCACCTGGCGGAAGCGTTCCTCCGACAGACGCAGCGCTTCTTCGCTGCGTTTGCGCTGGCTGATGTCAATGCTCGAGGCGATCAGTTCCGATATACGGCCGTGCTCGTCCCTGACCGGGGAGAGCATGAAATCCACCGCCACCAGTTCGCCTTGCGCCATGCGCGAATCGGTGTCGAAACGCGACACGCTGCCACTGGTCGCTTGTCCGACGGCATGACGGATGCACGCCTGGACAGCCGGGGAGTGGTTCCACCAGTAGCATTCCCACAGGGGACGGCCGATGACTTCGGCGGCGGCAATCCGCGCCGCGTCGAGCGGCGCCCGGTTCGATTCGAGCAGGATACCGTCGGGCGACAGGATGCCGACAAAGATCGACAGACTGTCGAGCATGCGCCGCGCGCGCGCCTCGGTGGCCTGTCTGAGTTTTTCCGCTTCGATCTGGGCGGTGACATCGGCAAACGTGCAAATGAGTCCGGCGATGGCGCCATCCCGGAGCAGGGGGCGGTAGGTTCCGCGCCAGAATCTGGGGCTGCCCGGCTGGGCCGGGATTTCGGCGGGAAATTCGAAGTTCGCCACCGTCTCGCCGCTGTCGAGAATTCCCCGCAGCGTTGTCTCCAGCGCATCGGCGATATCCGGAAGGATGTCGCGCAGCGAGCGCCCGAGGTGATCTTCGACGCTCAGCCCGTTGAGGCTCGCCGCCAGCGGTGTGATGAAACGGAAGCGCAGCTCGCGGTCGAACAGGCATACCCCGGTATCGATGGCGCCGGTCAGCGCATCGAGAATATCGGGCTTGGCCAGGAACTCTGGCAAGGAGGAATCAGGTTGCACGGCGTCGACCAGTCCGGCGTGACCATAACAACCTGATTTATAGGATACAAACCGCCAGACGGCGCTCTGTCAGTTTTGCCGGGGACCGGTGTTTTTCACCACGCTCATCGCCGAGGCGACCAGCGAGCCGATGTCGGAGACATTGGCCGGCAGAATCAGCGTGTTGTTCTCCTTGGCCAGTTGGCCGAAGGCGGTGACATACTGTTCGGCGACCTTCAGCCCGGCCGCTTCCATGCCGCCCTCGCGGCGCAGCGCCTCGGCGACCGTCGCGATGGCGCTGGATGTCGCGGCGGCCATCAGCTTCATCGCTTCGGCTTGCCCTTGGGCCCGGTTGACCGATGCCTGACGCTCGCCCTCGGACTGGTTGATCGTCGCTTGCATCTGGCCTTCGGACTCCTGAATGGCCGCTTCGCGGGCACCGCTGGCAAGGTTGATCTGCTCGGTCTTGCGGCCTTCCGACTCGGCGATGCGGGCGCGTTTTTCGCGTTCGGCGGTGATCTGGCGCTGCATCGAGTGCAGGATATCCTGCGGCGGCACGAGATCCTTGATCTCGTAGCGCAAAACCTTGACCCCCCAGCTGACGGCCGCCTCGTCGAGCGCGGCGACCACCGCGTGGTTGATCCCCTCGCGTTCCTCGAAGGTCTTGTCCAGCTCCATGCGGCCGATCACCGAACGAAGGGTGGTCTGAGCCAGTTGCGAGATGGCGACGATGTAGTTGCTCGTGCCGTAGGAGGCGAGCTTCGGATCGGTCACCAGGAAGTACAGGATGCCGTCGACGGTCAGCTGGGTATTGTCGCGCGTGATGCAGACCTGGCTTGGCACGTCCAGCGGCACTTCCTTGAGGGAGTGCCGGTAGGCGATGCGATCGACGAAGGGAATGATGAGGTTCAGGCCCGGCACCAGCGTGGCGTGGTAGCGGCCCAGCCGTTCGACGATCCAGGCATGCTGCTGGGGCACGACCTTGACGGACTTGATCACGAAAACAATAACGGCGACGAGCAGGATAATGGCGATTTCCATCAGTGTTGTCCTGTGGGATGAGTGGTCAGCAGTAGGCGGTTGCCCTCGCGGCCGGCGATCAGCGCCGTCTCGTCCGGGCCGGGAGGCTCCCCGGTGAAGCGCGCGTCCCATTGCGTGCCGCGGTAAGCGACGCGCCATAGTCCGTCGTGCTCCGAAATCAGTGTCACCGGCTGGCCGATGTCGGGATCGTCGGCCACCGGGTCCGACGGGCCAAGACGCCGTTTCAGGCGGCGCACGACAACGAGCGAGGCAAGTCCCGCCGCGCTCGCGCAAACGGCCTGCGCGATGCCTTCCATTCCGGCGAGGGCGGCAAGGCCGCCGGCCGCGAAGGCGGCCGCGAGCACCAGCAGATAGAAAGTGCCGGTCAGGAATTCGGCGATCAGGGCGACAAGGCCCAGAAGCCACCAGAAGGCTTGGGAAGTCATGGACTAATCCTTTTGACGGGAGTTCACGATAGCGCAATGAGTTTTGTTTGTCATTTCATGTCTGTTCCATTTATGATTTTTGGCCCGCTTCCGGTCAGTTCGAGCGGGGGGCCGTCAGTGGGCTTGTCAGGACACCCCGGCCTTGGATGAGAATTTTTTTCATTGGTTTCCTTTCCCGATGAAAATTTCCCTCCCGGATGGCGAATCGCCTGCTGAGTGTTGCGTAAATACCAATGCCAGCCGACGCCGCCGGGCGGGATGATTCCCATTCCCGCCCGGCGGGAAACCGCGCCGCCAGATGGTCGAGGAATCGCCGTTGTTGCCCGCGCGATGAGTTGTCCGTCCCGTGCCGGTTAGGGTTTTTCCGTATTTCTGCTCATGTGAGTGGTGGTCATCTGCGCTTCATCTTTAACCTGTTTGCCTATGGCACTATAAATAAGTTTGTTAATAATCGAGACATATACATACATGCTCGACTGTATGTATACTGCCTGCCTGATTTTCCCAGTTTCGTAACGTTTGTATCCTGCTATCGGGGAGTTTCATGCAAAACAAGCAACGCTTTTCCCCTCGGGTAACGGTCCTCGCTTTTGCAACGGCGCTTGCCTTGACCGGCTGCGGCAACAAGAACGGACAGCAAGGGCCGCAAACCGGCCCGCTCGAGGTCGGGGTTCTGACCCTGCAAACCGATTCCGTGCCCTTGATCCGGGAACTGCCGGCCCGTACCTCGGCCTTGCGGGTGGCGGATGTCCGTCCCCAGGTCGGCGGTGTCGTCGTCAAGCGGCTCTTCCAGGAGGGGGGAGTGGTGAAGGCCGGCCAGCCTCTTTATCAAATCGATCCGGAAACCTACCGGGCCGCCTACGAGCAGGCCCAGGCCAATCACGCCAAGGCCCAGGCCAATCTGACCACCGCGCGCCTGAAGGCCAAGCGCTATGCCGAGCTCGTCGAGATCAAGGCCGTGAGCAGCCAGGAGTTCGATGACGCCCGCGCCGCGCTGCAGCAGGCCGAAGCCGACGCCGCCGCCACCGCCGCCGCCGCCAAAACCGCGCGCATCAACCTGAACTATTCCACGGTGACCTCTCCGATCACCGGACGCATCGGCAAATCGTCGGTGACCGAAGGTGCGCTGGTGACCGCCAACCAGCCGACGGCGCTGGCGACCGTGCAGGAAATCGACCGGATGTATGTCGACCTGACCCAGTCGAGCAGCGAACTGCTCAAGCTGCGTCACGACTTCGAAGCCGGCCGCGTGAAGAACGGCGCTGGCCAGGCCAAGGTCAAGCTGATCCTGGAGGACGGCAGCGAATACCGCGAAATGGGCTCGCTGGCCTTCTCCGACATCACCGTTGACCCGACCACGGGCTCGGTGCTGCTGCGCGCGGTGTTCCCGAACCCCCGCCACGAGCTGTTGCCCGGGATGTTCGTCCGCGCCCGCCTCGAGCAGGGTATCGCCTCCAACGCCATCCAGGTGCCGCAGCAGGCCGTGACGCGCACGCCCAAGGGCGACGCGATGGTGCTGGTTCCCGACAGCCAGGGCAAGGTGACGCCGCGGATCATCAAGGTCGCCGGCACGGTGGGCCAGAACTGGCTCGTGACCGACGGCCTCAAGGCGGGCGACCAGGTAATCATGGACAACCTGATGAAGATCCGCCCGGGCATGCCGGTCAAGACCGTGCCGTACAAACCGGCCGCGCCGGCTGCGCAGAAATAACCAGGAGCAGGCTTCATGTCACGATTTTTTATTGATCGTCCGATTTTTGCGTGGGTGATCGCCATCGTCATCATGCTGGCCGGGGCGCTGTCCATCCTCGAGCTGCCGGTGGCCCAGTATCCGGCCATCGCCGCTCCGCAGGTCGCCATTTCGGCGAACTACCCTGGCGCATCGGCCAAGACAGTGGAAGACACCGTGACGCAGGTCGTCGAACAGAAAATGAACGGTATCGACCACCTGCGCTACATGTCCTCCACCAGCGATGACTCCGGCGGCGTGACCATCACGCTGACCTTCGATGCCAACACCAACCCGGATATCGCCCAGGTGCAGGTGCAGAACAAGCTGCAGCTGGCGATGCCGCTCTTGCCACAAGAGGTGCAGCAGCAGGGGATCCGCGTGGCCAAAGCCACGAAAAACTTCCTGATGGTGCTCGGCTTCGTCTCGGCCGACGGGAGCATGACCAAGAACGACATCTCCGACTATGTCGCCGCCAACCTGCAAGACCCCCTGAGCCGCGTCCCCGGCGTGGGCGACTTCCAGTTGTTCGGCGCGCAGTACGCGATGCGCATCTGGCTTGACCCGAACAAAATGACCAACTACAAGGTCACGGTCGCCGATATCGCCAACGCCATCAAGGCGCAGAATGCCCAGGTTTCGGCCGGGCAACTGGGCGGGCTGCCGGCGGCCAAGGGTGTCGCGCTGACAGCGACCATCGTGGCGCAGACGCGTCTGACCACCGCCGAGGAGTTCGGCCGTATCCTGCTGCGCGTCAACCAGGACGGCTCGCACGTGCTGTTGTCCGATGTGGCGCGCGTCGAGCTGGGCGGCGAGAACTACTCGATCGATACCTACTACAACGGCAAGCCGGCCGCCGGTATCGGCCTGAAGCTCGCCACCGGCGCGAACGCGCTGGACACCGCGGCGGCGATCCGCGCCAAGGTCGACGAACTCAAGCGCGATTTCCCGACCGGGCTGACGGTGGTGTATCCGTACGACACCACGCCGTTCGTGAAACTGTCGATCGAGGACGTCGTCAAGACCCTGGGCGAAGCCATCGTGCTGGTGTTCCTGGTGATGTACCTCTTCTTGCAGAACTTCCGCGCCACGCTGATTCCCACCATCGCGGTGCCGGTGGTGCTGCTCGGCACCTTCGGCGTGTTGGCGGCCTTCGGTTTCTCGATCAACACGCTGACCATGTTCGGCATGGTGTTGGCGATCGGTCTGCTGGTCGACGACGCGATCGTCGTGGTCGAGAACGTCGAGCGGGTGATGAGCGAGGAAGGGTTGCCGCCCAAAGAGGCGACGCGCAAATCGATGGACCAGATCACCGGCGCGCTGATCGGCATCGCGCTGGTGCTCGCGGCGGTGTTCGTGCCGATGGCGTTCTTCGGCGGCTCGACCGGCGTGATCTACCGGCAGTTCTCGATCACCGTGGTGTCGTCCATGGTGCTGTCGGTGATCGTCGCGCTGGTGCTGACGCCCGCCCTGTGCGCCACGATGCTCAAGCCGGTGGAGAAGGGGCATGCGATCGGTCACGATCACACCGGTTTCTTCGGCCGCTTCAACATCATGTTCGAGAACGCCACGGCGCGTTACGAGGCGGCGGTTGGCCGCATCCTGGGCAAAACCCTGCGCTACATGCTGATCTACGGCCTGATCGTCGGCCTCATGGCGTTCCTCTTCGTGCGCATGCCGACCTCCTTCCTGCCGGACGAGGACCAGGGGATCCTGTTCGGGCAGGTGCTGCTGCCGCCAGGCACACCGCAGGCGAAAACGCTCGAGGTGATCCGCAAGGCGGAGCACCATCTGATGACCAAGGAGAAGGATGCCGTCGACTCCGTGTTCGCGGTGGCGGGCTTCAGCTTCGCGGGTAATGGCCAGAACGCCGGTATTCTGTTCATTCGCATGAAGGACTGGAGCCAGCGGCGCGACAAATCGCTGAGCGTGCAGGCGGTGGCCGGCCGTTTCATGGGGGCGTTCTCCCAGGTGCGCGACGGGCTGGTGCTGGCGTTCGCTCCGCCCGCGGTGATGGAGCTGGGCAACGCGACCGGCTTCGACCTTGAACTGCAGGATGTCGGTGGCGTCGGGCATGAGCGCCTGATGGAAGCGCGCAACCAGTTCCTGATGCTCGCGGCCAAGGATCCGGTGCTCGCCGGGGTGCGTCCGAACGGCCTGAACGACACGCCGCAGTACCGCCTGGACATCGATCAGGAGAAGGCCAGCGCGATGGGTATCTCGTTGGCGGACATCAACCAGACGCTGGTGGCGGCCTGGGGGTCGAGCTATGTCAACGACTTCCTGGATCGGGGCCGTGTGAAGAAGGTCTACATGCAGGCCGACGCATCGCACCGCATGACGCCCGAAGACCTGAACAAGTGGCACGTGCGCAACGCCAGTGGTCAGATGGTGCCGTTCTCGGCCTTCGCCACGGCGCACTGGACCTATGGTTCGCCGCGTCTTGAACGGTACAACGGGGTTTCCTCGCTGGAAATTCTCGGCCAGCCGGCGCCGGGCAAGAGTACCGGCGAAGCGATGACCGCCGTGGAAAACATCATCAAGCAATTGCCGCCCGGTATCGGTTACCAGTGGACCGGTCTTTCCTATGAAGAACGCATGTCCGGCTCGCAGGCGCCGGCGTTGTTCGCGATCTCCATCCTGATCGTGTTCCTGTCGCTCGCAGCGCTGTACGAGAGCTGGTCGGTTCCGTTCTCGGTGATGCTGGTGGTGCCGCTCGGCGTGATCGGCGCGCTGGCGGCGGCCGGATTGCGCGGTCTGAACAACGACGTGTATTTCCAGGTCGGTCTGTTGACGACTATCGGCCTGTCGGCGAAAAATGCTATTTTGATTGTCGAGTTCGCCAAGGAACAACAAGCGCATGGGAAAGGCCTCATCGAGGCCACACTCGAAGCGGTCCGCATGCGTCTGCGTCCGATCCTGATGACCTCGCTGGCCTTCATCCTCGGGGTGTTGCCGCTGGCCATCAGCAACGGCGCGGGTTCTGGCAGCCAGAACGCCATCGGCACCGGCGTGATGGGCGGGATGATATCGGCGACCGTATTGGCGATTTTCTGGGTTCCTGTGTTCTTCGTTGTGGTGCGCAAGCGGTTCCCGCCCAAGCAGGCGCAAAGCCCGCAGGCGGCCGTCACCACCGAAGGGGAGCAATGATATGTTGAAACGACCTTCCCTCCTGGGCGCTTCCGTGGCCGCGGCGTTGCTCGCCGGCTGCACGATGGCGCCCGATTACCAACGCCCGGCGCTGCCGGTGGCGGGCGCCTTTCCGGCCGGCGACGCGTACGCGCCGGCGACGGACACGGGCGCGGCCGCCAGCGAGTTGCCGTGGCGCGATTTTTTCCGTGATCCGGCGCTGAAGACCCTGATCGGAATGGCGCTCGAGAACAACCGCGATCTGCGCGTCGCCGCCCTCAATATCGAGGCGGCCCGCGCGCAGTACCAGATCGCCGGCGCGCCGCTCTTTCCGGGCATCAACGCGAGCGGCGGCCAGTCCGCCCAGGGAACGGCCGATGCCTACCGCGCCGCCGGCCAGCCCCGGGTGTCCCGCAGCTACACCGGTGGCGTGGGGTTCAGCGCCTATGAGATCGATCTGTTCGGCCGTCTGCGCAGCCTGAAGGAATCCGCGCTCGAAAGCTATTTCGGCAAGGAAGAGACAAGAAAGAGCACGCAAATCAGTTTGGTGGCCGAAGTGGCCAATGCCTGGTACGCGCTCCTGGCAGACCGCGACCGGCTGGCCTTCGTCAGGGATACCCTGAAAACCCGTCTGGACTCCCAGGCCCTGATCCAGCGGCGCTTCGAACTGGGTTCCTCGTCCGCGCTGGATCTGGCCCAGGCCGACTCCCTGGTGCAATCGGCGCGTTCGGACATGGCGTCGCTGACCAGCCAGGTCGCGCGCGACGAAAACGCCCTGACGCTGCTGGTCGGCGCGGCCGTGCCGGCCGACCTCCTGGGCAAGGGCTCGCTCAAGGATCAGGCGGACTTGCCGGATCTGCCGGCCGGCCTGCCGTCCCAGGTGCTGCTGAACCGTCCGGACGTGTTGCTGGCCGAGCACCAGCTCAAGGCCGCCAACGCCAATATCGGCGCCGCGCGGGCCAACTTCTTTCCGAGAATCACCCTGACGGGCAGTGTCGGCAGCGCGAGTCCCACGCTGTCCGGATTGTTCGACAGTGGTTCGGGAACCTGGTCGTTCGGCCCGTCGATTTCGCTGCCGATCTTCGATGGCGGAGTGAACCTGGCCACGCTGCGCACCTCCAAGGTGCAGCGCGACATCGCGGTCGCCCAGTACGAAAAGACCGTGCAGACGGCGTTCCGCGAAGTCGCCGACGCCCTGGCTGTGCGCGGCACCATCGAGGAGCAATGGTCGGCCCAGCAAAAGCTCGCCGAAGCGGCGCGGCTGAGCTACGGCTTGTCGAACGCCCGTTACAAGGCCGGCGTCGACAGCTATCTGACCTTGCTGGATGCCCAGCGTTCGCTGTACAGTGCCGAGCAGTCGCTGATTGTGACGCGCCAGGCGCGTCTTGCCTCCCGCGTGACCCTGTACAAGGTCCTGGGCGGCGGTTGGCAGCCGGAGCCCGGCGCCGTGAAAGGTTCCTAAGGCTCGATCCCCCGGTTAAGACCGGGGGATTTTTTTAACGGGAGTGCGCACAAGACAGGGGAAGGCAAAGGCAGCACATGGCACGCAAGACCAAGGAAGAAGCCGAACTGACGCGGCAACGGCTGATCGATACGGCGCAACGCCTGTTCTGGGAAAAGGGCGTGAGCCGCACGTCGCTCGCCGATATCGCTCAGGCCGCGGGGGTGACGCGGGGCGCGATCTACTGGCATTTCACCGACAAGATCGCCCTGTTCAACGCCATGTGCGAACGCATCATCCCGCGTTTTGACGAGCTTGACGCCAAACTTTCCCGGGCCGGGTCGCCCGAGCGGGCGGTGCGCTGCCTGTGGCAGCACAGTCAGGACGTGCTGCGCTGTTTCGCCGAACATCCCGACATGCGCTGCGTGATCGGCATCCTCAACCTGCGCTGCGAGTTCGTCGGGGAAATGGCGAACGTGCTGATCATGGACCGTTCGTTCATGACCGAGAAATTCGACCGGCTGGAGAAGATTTTCGCGAGGGCCGACCAGGAGGGCGATCTGTTGCCGGGGCTGACCGCGCGCCAGGCCGCGCACATTTACCACTCCATGGCGCGCGGGCTGATCGACATCTGGCTTTTGCATCCCGAGCGCATCGATCTTTCGGCCGAAGCCGACACCTGGTTCCTGCCGTTTTTCCGGGGGACCTTCAGGCTGGACTCCTGGTTGCCCGACAGCTCCTGTCCCTGATTCCGGCGAGGCGCCACCGGGCCTCCTCGCCCCGATTCCGGGCTTGATCATCATCAACGTGCACCCGCACAGGCTCTTCCACAATGGTTACGAACCCGAAGAGGACGATGTTGTTATGACAAATCCACTAACATCCGCAGAACTCGACCTGATGCACGCCTGGTGGCGCGCCGCCAATTACCTGTCGGTCGGTCAAATCTACCTGAAAGACAACCCGCTCTTGCTCGAACCGCTCAAGCGCGAGCATGTCAAGCCGCGCCTGATGGGGCACTGGGGGACCACGCCCGGACTGAATTTCATTTATGTTCACCTGAATCGCCTGATCCGCCGCGAGCGCCAGCCGATGATCTACATCACCGGACCCGGGCATGGCGGACCGGGGTTGGTGGCCAACACCTGGCTGGAAGGCACGTACAGTGAAATCTATCCGGACGTCGATCACAGCCTCGAGGGCATGAAAAAGCTGTTCAAGCAGTTTTCCTTTCCGGGCGGCATTCCATCGCACGTCGCGCCGGAAACCCCGGGGTCGATGCACGAAGGCGGGGAGCTTGGCTATGCGCTGTCGCATGCCTTCGGCGCCGCCTTCGACAATCCCGGTCAGGTCGTGGTGGCGGTGGTGGGCGACGGGGAAGCGGAAACCGGCCCCCTGGCGACGAGCTGGCACTCCAACAAATTCCTCAACCCGATCGATGACGGAGCGGTGCTGCCGATCCTGCATCTGAACGGCTACAAGATCAACAACCCCACGGTGCTGGCCCGCCTGGACGATGCCGAACTGCTCGACCTGTTCCGCGGCTATGGCTATACCCCGCACGTGGTCGAAGTGGCCGATCCGGACGACACGGCGCCGACGCATCAGCGGATGGCCGAGGTGCTCGACACCTGCATGGCGAGTCTTGCCGCGATCCGCGAGCAAGCCGCCGCCGAGCGCGCGCGCGGCGAGGCGTTGTCGCGTCCGCGCTGGCCGATGATCATCCTGAAAAGCCCCAAGGGCTGGACCGGACCGAAGAATATTGACGGCAAAAAAGTCGAAGGCTATTGGCGCAGCCACCAGGTGCCGTTCTCCGATATGACGCCAGAGCATGTCGCCGCCCTGGAAAAATGGCTCAAGAGTTACCATCCGGAAGAACTGTTCACCCGCGACGGCGCCCTGATGCCGGCGCTCTCCGAACTGGCCCCCGAAGGCGCGCTGCGCATGGGCGCCAATCCCTGCGTGCATGGTCTGGTGTCCCGTGATCTGAAAATGCCGGACTTCCGCCAGTACGCGATCGATGTCGACGTTCCCGGCACCCGTGTCGCCGAGGCGACGCGGGTGATGGGCAAGCTGTTGCGCGATGTGATGCGCGACAATGCCGCCGCGCGCAACTTCCGCCTGTTCGGTCCGGACGAGACCGCCTCCAACCGTCTTAACGATGTGTACGACGTGTCGGGCAAGGCGTGGATGGCCGGTGTCCATGCCGAGGATGAGGACAACGACCTGCTGCAGCAGAACGGCCGCGTCATGGAGATCCTGTCGGAGCATACCTGCCAGGGCTGGCTCGAGGGTTATCTGTTGACCGGGCGGCACGGGCTGTTCAGCTGCTATGAGGCGTTCATTCATGTCATCGACTCGATGTTCAACCAGCACGCCAAATGGCTGAAGGTGACGCGCGACATGCACTGGCGAAAGCCGCTGCCGTCGCTCAACTACCTGCTGACCAGCCATGTCTGGCGCCAGGACCACAACGGTTTCAGTCACCAGGATCCGGGCTTCCTCGATCACGTGGTGAACAAGAAGTCCGAAGTCATTCGGGTTTACCTGCCGCCCGATGCCAATACCCTGCTGTGCGTGACCGACCACTGTCTGCGTTCGCGTCATTATGTGAACGTGATCGTGGCGGGCAAGCAGCCGGCGCTGCAATACCTGACCGTCGATCAGGCGATCCGGCATTGCACCAAGGGGCTGGGCATCTGGGAGTGGGCGAGCACGGACGCGGGTGTCGAGCCCGATGTGGTGATCGCGTCGGCCGGCGATGTGCCGACAATGGAAGCGCTGGCGGCGACCCGGTTGCTGAACGAGCATTTCCCGGACCTGAAGATCCGATTCGTCAACGTGGTGGACCTGATGACGCTGCAACCGTCCAGCGAACATCCGCACGGCCTGGACGATCACGAGTTCGATGCGTTGTTCACCACCGACAAGCCGATCATTTTCGCGTTCCATGGCTATCCGTGGCTGATCCATCGTCTGACCTACCGCCGTCGCGGCCATGACAATCTGCATGTCCGAGGCTATGTGGAGGAGGGCACCACGACCACGCCGTTCGACATGGTGGTGCTCAACCAGGTGGACCGCTTCAACCTGGCCATCGACGTGATCGACCGGGTACCGCGTCTTGCCAACCGCAGCGCGCACGTGCGCCAGCTCTTCCTCGACAAACTGATCGAGCACAAGAACTACATTCATGCGGCCGGCGATGACATGCCGGAAATCAAGAACTGGACCTGGAGCAAGCCGTAGGCGGGTTTGGGCCGGTTTGCCGTCGGGGCGTCTTCGGACGCCCTTTTTCTTTGTCGAAGAGCGTGGCTGAAAACTGCAAGTCATATCCGGCGTCCTGCGCGACACTGTGCCAAAAGGAGCCTATGACATGAACCACCATACCAAGCAAACCGCCCGGGATCTTTGTGACGCCCGGTTTTTCGGGGGCGAGGCCGACATCGACACGGCGTTCGCGGATCCCGTCCAACGCGAACGGGTCATCGAATCCTGCCGCCAGGCGATCGAAGGCGGCGAAGTGCTGGCCACGTTGCTCGGCATCGGACCCGCCGATCTCGAGGAGATTTACAGCCGGGGTTTTCAGGCCTACATGGTCTGCGATTTCGAGAAGGCCGCGCTGGATTTTGCCAGTGCCACGCTGCTGCAGCCCTACGACCGGCGTTTTCACATGGGGTTCGCCAGCAGTCTGCAGCAGCTGGGCCATCATCAGGACGCCCTGCAGTTCTTTTTGCATGCCACCCACCTGCAATCGGACGATCCGGGCGCGGTGTTCCGCATCGGCGAATGCCTGATCGCGCTGGAGAATCCGGAAGAGGCCATCGAAGCGTTCGAGGTGACGCTGGAATTGTGCGCGGCGGATGACCGGCACACCGCGCTGGCCGGCAAGACGGTGGAATACCTTGAGCAACTGCGCCGATAGGAAAAAATCATGAGTAAAGTGGATTCGGTGTGCTCATCAATTCAGTCGGGTGGTTCATTGCCAGCGGAAGACGTTTTGAAAGAGAAAACAAACGCTCTGCGAAACCCATCCCCCGACACGGTTTCACTGGATACGCCGGTAGAACAGCCTGCCGCTGTCCGTCCGGACGACGTCAGGAAGCGCGCTACCCGGGCCCAGAAAACCGCTGCGTGGTTGGGGCTGACCAAGCGTCTGGCGATGTTGGCGCTCGGCAGTCTGGCGCTGGTCGGCAGCGCGGTTTCCATCCCGTTCACCGGACCGATCGGCATCGCCGGAACGGCGCTCTCCGGAGTGGGCGTCGCGCTGGCTGTGGCGGATGTCGCCGTGGCGCTGAAAACCTTGGTGGGCGTGCATCGCGACGGCTCGTCCGGCGGCGGCAACGATGCTTTGGCATCGTTTCTGATGTGGGTGTCCGGCAAGCTTGGCAAGCCGCTCGATGCTCCCCGGGCGGAAATGATCTCGTTCATGGCCCGCCTGGCGCTCGGTACCGTGTCGACCGCGGTCGGCGCCCTCGGCACCCAGGGGCTGGTTCATGCCGGCGCGGCATTCGATAAACTGGAGCATTACGGGCCTATGGTGCTTAATGCCGTCTCGACCGTGCTGCTCGGGCTGGAGATCATGTTCAGCAGTGTCGCCGCGCGTGGAGCGTTCGCGGCGAAAGAACGCGCCACTAACGAACGGGAATACCGGCTTCGTGAGGAGCGCGATGCCTTGCGCGCTCGACTGGACGCCTTGGAGGACGGGCGGGCCTCCAAAGAAGGCTTGGTCGTTTCCCTGGCCGCGAATGTCGGCGAGCTGGAAAAACACTATGCGCTCTGGAGTCAGGGTAAAGGGGTGATCATGCCCTGCTAAGCGAGGTTATCGCGCTTGAACGGAGTCCGGGTAATTCCTAGAGTGAAATTCCAAGAGGTTACGCAAGGAGGTTCGCCATGAATGTGTCAAATGAGGCGCCCGCCCGGCCGGACGAGCGCGACCTGGTGGTCACACGGCTGATCCGGGCTCCACGCGACAAGGTGTTCCGTGCCTGGACCGACCCGGAGTGGCTGAAATTGTGGTTCGCGCCCAACCCCTGGACCGTGACGGTTGCCGAAGCGGATGTCCGTCCGGGTGGCGCGAGCCGGATCGTCATGCGCTCGCCCGAGGGCGAGGCGTTTCCGGCGCACGGCGTGTATCTGGAAGTGGTGCCCAACGAGCGGCTGGTGTTCACCGATGCCTATGTCCAGGCCTGGGAACCCTCCGCCAAACCCTTCATGACCGTGATCGTGACGCTGTCCGACGAGGAGGGGCAGACCCGCTACACCGCGCGGGTACGGCACTGGACCGTGGAGGACCGCGAAGCGCACGAAAAGATGGGATTTCACGAGGGCTGGTCGCAGTGCGCCGCGCAATTGGCGCAGTTGGTCGAAAACCATTGAAACGGGAACGAAAAGGGCCGGCGGACCGGCCCGGTTCTGTGGGGCGAGGCGGAGCTAGGCCGTGGCCGAGATGCGGTTGGCCGGAGTGGTCGTCGATTCGGGCAGTACCGAGGTCTGCGCGCTCTGGTATTGGGCAACGGCCTGCAGGCTCGCCTGGCTGGCAGGCGGGGTCCGGGCCGGGCGCTGCGCCTCTTCCGCTCTCCGGGAGGCGGTGTCCGCCTCGCGGGTCTGCCGGGCTTCGCGCTGCTGGCTGGCCTGGGTGTTCTGACGCGCGGCCTGGGCGCGATCGGTTTGCGCCTGATTATCGGTCCGGTTCTGGAGGTTTTCCGGGCTGCCGGGGGTGGCGACCGCCTGGCGGGTGTCGGTTTTCACCGCCGGAGAAGGCTGGGTCGGCGCCTGGGTGAGGCTTTGCGTCTTGCTGGCGGTCAACTGGCGGTTAAGCTCGTCGGCGACCCGGTTGGTGTCGGCGTTCTGCCTGGGCTGCGCGGACGAGGCGACCGCGGCTTCCGCCGCGCGTGTCTCGCCGGCGCGGGCGGCCGCGCCGCCTTGCTGGTCGGCGGCTTCGTTCCTGCGCACCGTGGTCGACGGGTACGCGCTTTGCAACTGGCTGGTGGCGGTAATGGGAGTCATGGCAATCCCCTTGCGGAGTTATCAGCTTGATTCTAGTGCATATTTCCCGCCATGACGAAAAATTCCGTCATAACGGCGCCGGTCTTGCGCGGATTGTGTTGCGCCGGGGGCAACACAATCAGTCTGTCAGCACCAGCGCCATCATGCGTTCGGCCAATTGGTCGACGGTCAGCTCCCCATCCTCGCGGTACCACTGGACGGACCAATGCAGGCTGCCAAGCAAGGTGCGGCGCAGCAGGCGGGTATCGGTCTTGACCAGGCCCTGGCTTGCGGCTTCGTCGAGCACGCTCTGCCACAGCGCTTCGTAGCGGTCGCGCAGCACAATCAGACCGGGGCGGGACGATTCCGATACACTGCGCCATTCGTAGAGCATGACCTCGAGCGCGGCCTGGTTGTCGCCCAACAGCGAATTGAGATGGACGTGGAACAGCGCCGCGAGTTTTTCCCGCGCGCTGCGCGCGGCGGCGATGGCCTCGGCGAGCTGTTCGGTGGTGCGGCTGATGCCAAGGGCCATGACCGCGACGAGGATCTCTTCCTTGGTGCGGAAATGGTAGAACAGGCTGCCGGACTGCAACCCGACGGCATTGCCGAGATCGCGCACGGTGGTGCGCTCGTAGCCCTGGTCGCGGAACAGCCGCGCGGCCGCCTCGATCAATTCCCTGCGGCGGCTGTTTTCTTCGGGAGGGGAGACGTTCAGCGTTTCGAGTGTCTTCATCGTGGTTCGATCAGGCGCATGGCCGCTTGCCATGCGAGGCCGGGCTCAAGGGTTTCCAGGCAGTCGGTGTGACCATAGGGGCAGGTGCGCTCGAAGCAGGGGCTGCAAGGCAGATCGAGGTTCACGATGGCGGCCCGGTCCGACAGCGGCGGCGTGAAATCCGGGCTCGACGATCCGTAAAGGGCGACGAGCGGTTTTTCCAGCGCGGCGGCGACGTGCATCAGCCCGGAGTCGTTGCAGATGGCGATATCCGCGCAGCCCATCAGGTCGATGGCTTCGTCCAGTCCCGTGCGTCCGCACAGATTGACCGCGAGGCCGCCCGACAGGGCGGCGATGTCGTCGCCGATGGCGGCGTCCTTGTTCGATCCGAACAGCCACACCGCATAGCCAACCTCGTGAAAGCGCCGCGCCAGCGCCGCGAAGTGCCGCGCGGGCCAGCGCTTGGCCGGGCCGTATTCGGCGCCCGGACAGAAGGCGGCGACAGGTCGGGCAAGATCCAGTCCCAGCCGCTGGAGGACGTCGTTCCTCGCCGCTTCGTCCACCGTCAGCGACGGGTGGGGAATCGGTCGGGGAATGGCGTGATGCTTGTCTTCGGCGAGCGCGCAAAAGCGCTCGACCATCATCGGCAGGCTCTTTTCGTCAAGTTCGCGCGCATCGTTGAGGATGCCGTAGCGCGACTCGCCGATGAACCCGGTGCGCAGGGGGATGCCCGCCATCAGCGGGATCAGCGCGGATTTGAGCGAATTGGGCAGAACGATGACCTGATCGAATTTTTCGCGGGCCAGCCGGCGCGCGATTTTCCAGCGGGCGCCGAGTTTGAGCGCGCCATGGCCGAACGGATTCAGATGGGCTTTCGCCACTTCGGGCATGCGGGCGAGCAGGGGGAGTGTCCATTGCGGCGCGAAAACGTGCAGCTCCAGCCCCGGATGCCGTTCGTGCAGCCGCCGGTAGAGGGGTTGGGCCATGACGCTGTCGCCAACCCAGGAAGGACCGATAACCAGTATTTTTTTCATGTCAGAACAAGCAAAAAAGGTGCGGCAAGGCGCCGCACCTTTCAAAACGGAAGGCCCGCAGCGGCTCAGTGGTGACCCTTGACCGGGCCGACCAGTTTATAGCGGGTGCCGCAATACGGGCACAGCGCCTCGCCGGTCTTGTGAACCGGCAGGAACACGCGCGGGTGCGCGTTCCATTTCACCATGTCGGGCATCGGACAGTGCAGCGGCAGATCGTCGCCGGTCACTTCGATCTCGCGTCGGGTATTTTCTTTCAATTCAGCCATGGTCTTCCTTGCGGGCCCGCAAACGGGCCTCTTTTTCGGTCAATTATTCGATATAGGTCAGCCAGCGCGCGCTGTCGCCATCCACGCCCTTGACCGCATCGAAGTAGCGTTTCTGGATGTCGGCGGTGACCGGGCCGCGACGGCCTTCGCCGATCATGCGGTTGTCCAGTTCGCGGATCGGGGTGATTTCCGCCGCGGTGCCGGTGAAGAACGCTTCGTCGGCGCTGTAGACTTCGTCGCGGGTGATGCGCTTCTCGACCACCTCGAGGCCCATGCGCGCCGCGATCTGGATGACGGTGTCGCGGGTGATGCCTTCCAGCGCGGAGGTCAGATCCGGCGTGTAGAGCTTGCCTTTGCGCACCAGGAAAATGTTCTCGCCCGAACCTTCGGCGACATAGCCTTCGACGTCCAGCAGCAGGGCTTCGTCGTAGCCGTCGCGCGTCGCCTCGGTGTTGGCGAGGATGGAGTTCATGTAGTTGCCGTTGGCCTTCGCCTTGCACATCGTGATGTTCACGTGGTGCCGGGTGAAGGACGAGGTCTTCACGCGGATGCCCTTTTCGAGGCCGTCCTCACCGAGGTAGGCGCCCCACGGCCAGGCCGCGACGATGACGTGCACGTCGTCGGCGGGCGGCGCCACGCCGAGCTTGCCCGAGCCGTAGAAGGCCATCGGCCGGAAATAGCAGGACTCGAGCTTGTTGGCCTTCACCACATCAAGATGGGCGCGGTTGATCTCGTCCTTGGAGAACGGCAGCTTGATGCCGAGGATATGGGCGGAACGGAACAGGCGATCGGTATGATCCTGCAGACGGAACACCGCCGGGCCGCGCGGCGTGTCGTAGGCGCGCACTCCTTCGAAAACGCCCATGCCGTAATGCAGCGTGTGGGTCAGCACGTGGGTCGTGGCGGAGCGCCAGTCGACAAGCTGGCCATCGTACCAGAGAAAACCATCGCGATCGGACATAGACATCTCGAATTTCTCCACATTTTTGACGAGTTATGACAGCGATTATACCGTCCCGCCGGGGCTTGTGAACGGGGTGGCCAACAAATCTTGCCACAGGCGCCGTCCCGCCTCGTAGTGCGGCGCCGCTTCGGCGCCGATGCGGTCGTGTCCGCCCAGGCGCGCCGCGTGCTGAAGCCGCCGCAACTGGCGGTAGGCATCCTGTCCGGCGCGGGCGAGCGCGGGGTCGATCAGGCCGTTTTCCGCCGCCTCGCCGAGCAGGGCGATGTTGCCGCTGTTGCGGGTCAGCGCCGGCACATCGCGGGCATGGCACAGAATCAGCCACTGCACGAGGAATTCGATGTCGACGATGCCGCCGCGGGCGTGCTTAAGATCGCTGTCGCGGGCCGGGTGGGTCTTGAGCATGCGCTCGCGCATCGCCACGACCTCGTCGCGAAGCCGCGCGGGATCGCGTTGCTGCGTCAGCACCGCGTGGCGCACCGCTTCGAAACGCTGGCCGACCCCGGCATCCCCCGCCACGAAACGCGCCCGCGTCAACGCCTGGTGTTCCCAGACCCAGGCCGTTTGCGCCTGGTAGTTTTCGAAGGCCTGCAGCGAGCTGACCAGCAGGCCGCTCGAGCCGTTCGGCCGCAAGCGCAGATCGATGTCGTACAGCACGCCGGCGCTGGTGGCGCTGGTCAGCCAGGCCACCATGCGCCGCGCCAGGCGCGAATACACGTCGGCGGCATCCGGGTGATCGTCTTCGTAAAGAAAAATCAGGTCGAGATCCGAAGCGTAGCCCAGCTCCTTGCCGCCCAGCTTGCCGTAGCCGATCACGGCGAAACGGTGCGTGTCGCGGTGGCGGTTGCCAAGCAGGCGCCAGACATGCTCGAGGGTGCGGTCGAGCACCAGATCCGCCAGCGCCGAGAGCTCGTCCGACAGCGCCTCCAGCGTCCACATGCCGGCCAGATCCTGCGCCACCAGCCGGAAGGTCTGGGCGTGCTGGAAGTGCCGCAGAGTATCCATCTGCGCTTCGACATCGTCGCCGGCCGCCAGCATCGCGTCGTTCAGTTGCGCGCCAAGCGCCCGCCAGTCGGGCGCGGCGTACAGCACGCGCGCGTCCAGCAATTCGTCGAGCAGGATCGGGTGCCGGTTCAGATAGGCGGCGACCCAGGCGCTGGATGAGCACAGCGCGGCCAGACGCTGCAAGGTCTGCGGATATTCGGTCAAGAGGGCAAGGTAGGAGGCGCGGCCGCTGATGGTTTCCAGTAAGTCGAGAATGCGCGCGAGCGTCGGATCCGGGTCGGGCTGGGCGGCGGCCACTTCGATGAGCGGCCCGATCAGGGCGTCGAACTTCTTGCGATTGGCCTGGGCCATTTGCTGATAGCGCTGGCTGGCGGCGAGACTTTTTAGGCGGCGTTCGACATCGTCGGGCGCAAGATAGCCAAGTTGGGCGAGTTCGTCGGCGATGCCGGTTTCGCCAAGGTCGCGCCACAGACGCGAGAGCGGATGATCCGGCGCGCCTTCGGTCGGCAGGAAAAACACCTGTTCGAAGTGGCGCGTGACGCGGCGGCGCTGTTCGTTCAGCGCATCGAGAAAGCTCGCGGTGTCGGCAAAGCCAAGGCTGTGGGCGAGGGAGAGCAGGGCGGGCCCGTCGTCCGGCAGCGCCTGGGTCTGCTGATCGTCGCGGTATTGCAGCCGGTGCTCTAGCGCGCGCAGGAAGGCGTAGGCTTCCTGCAGTTCATCGACCGCGCGGTTTTCCAGAAGCCGCAATTCGCGCAGCCGCTCGAGCGTCTCGCGGGTGCCGCGCAACTGCAGGCTGCGCTCGCGTCCTCCGCGGATCAACTGGAATACCTGGGCGATGAATTCGATCTCGCGGATGCCGCCCGGGCCAAGCTTGATGTTGGTCGCCATGTCGCGGCGCGCGACTTCGCGGCGGATCTGGGCGTGCAGGTCGCGCATCGCGCCGTAAGCGCCGTAGTCGAGGTATTTGCGGTAGACGAACGGCCTGACCAGATCCGTCAGCAGCGAAGCGTCGCCGGTGATCACCCGGGCCTTGATCCAGGCATAGCGTTCCCATTCGCGCCCCTGGGCCAGCAGATAGTTCTCCAGGGCGGCGAGGCTCATCACCAGCGGGCCGGAGTCGCCGTAGGGCCGCAGGCGCATGTCGACACGGAACACCCTGCCATCGATGGTCGGTTCGTCGAGCAAGGCGATGACTTTCTTGCCCAGCTGGGTGAAATACTCGTGATTGGACAAGCCGCGCCCGCCGCGGGTTTCCCCGCTTTCCGGATACAGGAACACCAGGTCGATGTCGGAGGAGGCGTTCAGTTCATTGCCGCCAAGCTTGCCCATGCCGATCACGATGAGCGACTGGATTTCCCCGCTCTCTTCGCCGACCGGTGTGCCATAGTGAGACAAGGACGCGGCCGCGGCGTCGACGGCCAGGCGAATGGCGAAATCGGCCAGCGCCGAGAGGGTGGTGACCACCTCGTCAAGCGTTGCGAGTCCGGCCAGATCCCTGACGATCAGCCGGGAGAACACCGCTTCGCGCAGGCGCCGCAGCTCCGGGGCGAGGGCGTCGGCGCCGGGCAGGGCCCGCCAGTCGGCGAAGGCGGCCATCTCGCCGGCGGAGAATGGACGAAGGGTTCCGTCAAGCAGCGAAGCACGCAGCGTTTCGCTGGCCGTTAGCCGGCGGGTCAGGAATCCGGAAAACTGCCCGGCTTTGGCGATGGCGTCCTCGGCAATTGATGGCATAATGTCGCAATCCTTTTTGGGTGTCCCCGATCATCACATTGTAATGGTTTAAGCCTTTTGGAAAAGCATCCGGAACGCGTTCCCGACTGGCGCGTGATCGCCACACTGCGCCGCTTGGTCAAAACACTCGCTGTGGCGGGGGGGCTGGCCGCGCTGCTCATATCGCTGGCCTTCGCCGTGTTCACCTGGTGGTTCTTGCCGCGACTTGACGACTATCGCCCCGGACTCGCGGCGCAAATCAGCCGGGCCGTCGGCCGGCCGGTGAGCATTCGCGACCTGTCGGGGCAATGGGAAGGGGTCGCGCCGCGACTGACCCTTAACCGGGTGAGCATCACCGATCCCATGGGCGGGCAGGCCCTGACCCTGGCGCGTGTCGACATCAAACCGTCCTGGATGAGCCTCGTGCGTTTTGAACCGCAGCTCGCGCTGATCGAAATCGCCGGCCCGTCGCTGGAAGTGCGGCGCACCCGCGCCGATGCGCTCATGCTCAACGGGTTCCCGCTTACCCAGGGGAAGTCCGACGGCCGGCTCGGCAACTGGCTGCTGCGCCAGCCCCGCATTCTGGTCCGCGGCGCCAGGATCGACTGGCAGGACGATTACCTGGGCTTGCCGCCGCTCGGTATCGCCCAGGGCGAGCTGGAGTTGACCAGCGGCCTGCTCGGGCATCGGCTGCGTGTCGCCGGACAGCCGGTTTTCAGTCCGGGCACCACCGCCGAACTCACGGCGCGCTGGAGCGGCGACGATCTTCATCAGTGGCGGACCTGGAGCGGCTCCGTTTCGGCCCGGCTGAGCGGTGCCCGCGTTGGGGCGTGGAACCGCTATCTGTCGGCATTCGGCCTGTTGCGCTCGGGCGAAGGCGACGGCACGCTCTCCGCTTCGTTCAGCGAAGGACGGCTGGACTCGCTGGAAGCCGATGTGCGCGTCAAGAACGCCGCCTGGCGCATTCCCGACGGCAAAGAACTGGTGTTTCCCGAACTGGGCGGGCGCCTGTCCCTGCAACGCCAAGGGGAGCGTTACCGGATCCATGCGTCGGATCTGACGCTGGCGAGCCAGACCGGTCTCGCCTTCAACCACACCGGCATCGAAGGGCAATGGCAGGGCGGCGCGCAGGGGTTCGGCGAATTGACGCTGGATAACGCCGATTTGCACCACCTGACCCCGTTCATTCACGCACTGGGCGCGGACAATAATCCGCTGTTCGCCCGGTTTTCACCATCCGGCACCGTCGCCGCGCTCAAAGTCAGCTGGAAGGGGCCGCTGACGGCGCCGACCCATTATGCGCTGCAAAGCCGGTTTTCCGATCTGGCCTGGGCGCCTGTCGACACCCTTCCGGGTGTGGCCGGCGTCAGCGGCAGCGTGCGCTTTGACGAAAACGGCGGGCAATTGATCGTGGCGGGCAGCAAAGCGCGCATCGACATGCCGCGTGTATTCCCGGAGGCGTTGGGATTCGAGGTTTTCGATTCGGATGTGGTGTGGAAACGCGAGCAGTCCGGTGTCGGCATCACGATCCGGACCGCGCGTTTCGCCAACGCGGACCTGAAAGGCTCGTTGAAGGGTAGCTACCGTTATGCCGGCACGGGCGCCGGAACGGCCGACCTGACGGCTTCGCTGACCGGATTGCCGGCCAACCGCGTGGTGCACTATCTGCCCTACGCGGCGGGCCAGGATACCCGCGCCTGGCTGGGCAAGGCGCTGGGCGCCGGCCGGCTGAACAATGTGTCCATGGTGCTCAGGGGCGATATGGACGCCTTCCCGTTCAAGGGCGGCAAGGGCGGCGAGTTCCTGGTCAAGGGCGATGTCGAAAAAGCCAGCCTGCTCTTCGAAACCGGCTGGCCGACTCTCGATGGCATCGATACCGCGCTGGTGTTCCACAACGAGCGGATGGAGGTTCTGCCCAGAACGGTGTCGACGCTCGGCGTACCGCTGTCGGGCGTGAAAGTGATCCTGCCGGATCTGACCGCGGACAACGCCTGGCTGGACATTACCGGCCGGGCCGACGCGCCGCTGGCCAAAATGCTGACCTATACCACGCGCAGTCCGGTGGACAAATGGCTGTCCGGTTTCACCGGGCAGATCCGCGCGAGCGGGGATGCCACGCTCGCCCTCGAATTGAAAGTGCCGCTATCGGGGCCGGATACGACCCGGGTGCGCGGCCGCATCGGTTTTGTCGGCAACCGGCTGGAAATGACGCGCTTGCCGTTGCCGCCGCTGGATACCGTGCGCGGTCCGCTGATCTTTACCGAGAAAGGCGTCGAAAGCCCCGGTCTTGCCGTTTCGGCGTTCGGCGGCAATTTCGCCCTCACCGCCAAAACCGCCAGGGCCGGGCGCATGGAGTTCGCGCTGGACGGCGAGGCGCCGACCGGCACGATCCTGTCGCGCTACGCGGACTTTCTGGTGCCGCATGTGTCGGGCAAGTCGCGGTTCGCCGCCCGTTTCGCCGTGACGCACGGGCTGGAGTCCCTGCTGGTGACCTCCGATCTTGCCGGCACCGCCATCACGGCGCCGGCCCCGGTGGGCAAGGAGGCCGCGGCGGCGCTGCCCCTGTCGCTCGAGTTGCGCCCCGAGACCGCCGGCATGGGACTGAGATTCACGCTCGGCGGGCGGGCAGCCGGGCACCTGCGGCTTGCCGACGACGGTTCGCTCAAGGCCGGCGCCGTGGCCGTCGGCCGTCCGGTCCCCGCCTCGTTGCCGGACGGCCTGCAAATTCTGGTAAGCGCCCCGAAGCTGGATCTGGCGCCGTGGGTCGGCGTCGTGCGCGGCGGCCGCGGCGTCTCCACGACCGAATGGCCGCTGACTGTGTCCATCGACAGCCCGCTGGTGACATTGGGGCGGTACCGTTTCGACAAGGTCAGCGCCGAAGTGCGCCATCTTCCCGGGGGTGACGACTGGCAGGCCCGGTTGCGGTCCGCGCAGATTTCCGGGCATCTGAGCTATCTTGCGCAAGGCGGCGGCCAGCTTCGCGCCCGTCTGCCCCGTTTCGATCTTAATGGCCTCGCGCCGCGCGGCGAAACCGAACCTTCGGCGCAGGGCGGCGGGATGGACGCCTTCGAATTGCCGGCGATGGATGTGCGAGTCGACGAGCTTTTGCTTGACGGCAATCCGGTCGGCAGCCTGGATTTGGCCGCGCGGCGCCAGGGGGATGACTGGTTGCTGGACAAGGTGTTGCTCAAGGCCGCCTATGGCACGCTCAGCGGCTCGGCTCGGGTGCAGGGCGGCGGCGGACCGTCGCCGCGCGCGGTGCACAGCCGTCTGCAACTGGATGCCGCGGATATCGGCAAGATGCTCGACCGCTTCGGCGTGCGCGACAGCTTCCGCAAGGGGCAGGGCCGTCTTTCCGGTGATCTGAGCTGGCCGGGCGGACTCGCCGACTTCCAGTTGGAGAAGGTCAGCGGGCAGGTCTCGATGGATCTGAAGGACGGTCGTTTCGCCAAGGTCGACCCCGGCGTCGCGCGCCTTTTGGGGGTACTCAGCCTGCAGTCGCTGACGCGGCGCTTCCGTCTGGATTTCACGGATGTCTTCAGCGACGGCTTCGCGTTTGATACGCTGAAAGGCGACGCGCGTGTGACGGCGGGCGTGTTCCGTTCGGACAACACCCAGATGAAGGGCCCGGCCGCGGACGTGGCCATCCGCGGGCAGGTCAATCTGGTGAACGAAACCCAGTCGATCAGCCTGCACGTCGAGCCGCACCTCGCCGAGAGCGTGGCGCTGGCGACCGGCGCGGCGCTGATCAACCCGGTGGTCGGCGTGGCGGCGCTCGCCGCGCAAAAAGTGCTCAAGGATCCGGTGGGACGGATCTTTTCGGTCGATTATGAAGTGACGGGCACCTTGCGCGACCCGGTCGTCAGCAAAAAAACCGCCAACCAGGAGAAACGGAGCCCGCAACCATGAAGACATCCTTTATCGCCGCATCGGTGCAGATGGTGTCCGGCACCGACGTCGATCGCAACATCGCCCGGGCCCGCGAACTCGTCGCCGAGGCGGCGTCGCGCGGCGCGACCCTTGTGGCGCTGCCGGAGTATTTCTGCCTGATGGGGCGCGCCGACACCGACAAGATCGCGCGCCGCGAAACTTTCGGCGCCGGGCCGATCCAGGAGGCGCTCGCGGCCATGGCGCGCGAGCATGGCGTCTGGCTGTCGGCCGGGACGGTGCCCCTGGTGTGTCCGGACGAGACGAAAGTCTACAATACCAGTCTGTTCTTCGATCCGGAGGGGCGGGTGGCGGCGCGTTACGACAAGATCCACCTGTTCGGGTTTTCCGGGATGGGGGAGCGCTATTGCGAATCCGATTCGATCCTGCCGGGTGGCGCGCCCGTCAAGGCCGAGACGCCTTTTGCCTCCATCGCGTTCGGAATCTGCTACGATCTGCGTTTCCCGGAAATGTTCCGGAGCCTTGCGCCTTTCGATGTTCTGATTCTGCCCGCCGCGTTCACCGCGGTGACGGGCGAGGCGCATTGGGAGACCCTGATCCGCGCGCGCGCCATTGAAAACCAGTGTTACGTCGTCGCCTCGGCGCAAGGCGGCGAACATGAGAACGGCCGCAAGACGCACGGGCAGTCGATGATCGTCGATCCGTGGGGACGCGTCGTGGCCGAACTGAAAAAAGGCGAGGGCGTGGTCACGGCCTCGATCGATGTGAATGTCATTCAATCGGTGCGCACCCGCTTGCCGGCGCTTGCCCATCGCGTACTGTGAAGAAAGAATCCGCCATGGAAGATGTGTTTACCACCGCCGAGTCCCTGCTGCTCAAACCGTTCGGGCTGGACGAGGGATCGCTTGAAACGACCCTGTCGCTGATCACCCGTCATGATGTCGATTATGCCGATCTGTACTTCCAGCACACCTGTCACGAGGCCTGGAGTCTGGAGGAGGGCATCGTCAAGTCCGGCAGTTTCAGCATCGACCAGGGGGTCGGCGTGCGCGCCGTGTCCGGCGACAAGACCGCGTTCGCCTACTCGGACGATATCAGTCTTGAAGCGCTGACGCGCACCGCGACCGCCGTGCGCGCCATCGGCCGCCAGGGCGGCGCGGGCTCGGTGGGCATGCCGGGCAGCCGGCACGGCTTTGACCGCCTCTATCCGGCGATCGATCCGTGCGCGAGTCTCGATGCCGCCGCCAAGGTGGCGCTGCTGGAGAAAGTGGAGCGCCTCGCCCGGGCGATGGATCCGCGTGTCATCCAGGTGATGGCCGGGCTGAGTTCCGAATACGACGTGGTGTTCATCGCCCGCCATGACGGCGTGCGGGTCGCCGATGTGCGCCCCCTGGTGCGCCTGTCGGTGTATGTCATCGCAGAGCAGAATGGCCGCCGCGAGCAGGGCGGCAGCGGCGTCGGCGGGCGCTACGACCTGACCCGCTTCGACGATGCGCTGGTGGAGCGCCACGTGCGCGAAGCCGTCGATCAGGCGCTCGTCAATCTGGATTCGCGCCCCGCGCCGGCCGGCCAGATGACCGTGGTGCTGGCGCCCGGATGGCCGGGCGTGCTGCTGCACGAGGCGGTGGGGCATGGCCTGGAAGGCGACTTCAACCGCAAGGGCACCAGCGCGTTTTCCGGAATGATCGGCCAGCGGGTCGCCGCGCCGGGCGTCACGGTGGTCGACGACGGCACCCTGGCCGACCGGCGTGGATCGCTGTCCATCGACGACGAGGGCAACCTGACCCAGCGCACCGTGCTCATCGAGGACGGCATCCTCAAGGGCTATATGCAGGACGCGATGAACGCGCGGCTGATGAACGCCGCGCCGACCGGCAACGGCCGGCGCGAATCGTACGCCCACATTCCGATGCCGCGCATGACCAACACCTACATGCTCGCCGGACAGCACGATCCGGCGGAAATCATCGCCTCGGTCAAGGACGGCCTTTACGCGGTCAACTTCGGCGGGGGCCAGGTCGACATCACCAGCGGACGCTTCGTTTTCTCGGCTTCCGAAGCCTGGCGCATCGAGAACGGCAAGCTGACCTACCCGGTCAAGGGCGCGACCCTGATCGGCAACGGACCGGAAGTGCTGAACCACGTGTCGATGATCGGCAGCGACATGGCGCTCGACAGCGGCATCGGCGTGTGCGGCAAGGAAGGCCAGAGCGTGCCGGTGGGCGTCGGTCAGCCGACGATGCGCATCGACGGCGGCCTGACGGTCGGCGGCACGGGCGCCTGATCCGCCGGCAACGGGGAGCCGTCCGGAGGCTCCCCGCGCCCCGTTTCTTTTCCTTTGGCCGGCGTGACGGCGCCGGTCACACCATCCTTTCCGGCCGCACCCAGCTGTCGAATTCCTCCGCCGTGACATAGCCCGATTCCAGCGCCGCTTCGCGCAGCGAAATACGCTGGTGGTGCGCCTGCTTGGCGATCCGCGCCGCCTTGTCGTAGCCGATATGCGGGCTCAGGGCGGTCACCAGCATCAGCGAATGGCCGACCAGTTCGCCGATACGCCGCAGATCAGGCTCCATGCCGCTCACGCAGTGCGTCTCGAATCCTTTCATGGCATCGCCGAGCAAGCGGATGCTCTGCATGAGATTGTGAATGATCAGGGGTTTGCAGACGTTCAGTTCGAAGTTGCCCGACGCGCCGCCCACGGTGATCGCCACGTCGTTGCCCATCACCTGGCAGCACACCATGATGAGCGCCTCGCATTGGGTGGGATTGACCTTGCCGGGCATGATGGAACTGCCCGGTTCGTTTTCCGGGAGTGTCAACTCGCCGATGCCCGAGCGCGGGCCGGACGCCAGCCAGCGGATGTCGTTGGCGATTTTCATCAGGGCGACCGCCAGGGTCTTCAGCCCCGCGTGGCAGGCGACCAGCGCGTCGTGCGCCGCGAGGGCCGCGAAGAAATTGCCCGCGCGCCGGAACGGCAGGCCGGTTTCGGCGGCCAGCTCGTGCGCCACGCGCGGGCCGAACTCCGGATGGGTGTTCAATCCCGTGCCGACGGCGGTCCCACCCGCCGCCAGTTCGAGCACGCCGTCAAGACTGCCGACGATGACGCGCCGGGCGTGATCGAGCTGGGCGACCCATCCGGAAATCTCCTGCCCGAGTGTCAGGGGTGTGGCGTCCTGCAGGTGGGTGCGCCCGATCTTGACGATGCCGGCAAAGGCGATGGCCTTGCACTGCAGCGCGTCCCGCAGCGAGCCGAGCGCGGGCAGGAGGTCGTGCGACAGCGCGAGCGCCGCGGCAACGTGCATGGCGGTGGGGAACATGTCGTTCGACGACTGGCCCAGATTCACATGGTCGTTGGGGTGCACGCGCCGGGTTTGCGCCGCGCCGTCGTCAAGATGGCGCGATGCGAGATTGGCCAGCACTTCGTTGACGTTCATATTGGTCTGGGTGCCGGATCCGGTTTGCCACACCGACAAGGGGAACGCGTCGCGGTGCTCGCCGGCGAGGATGGCCCCGGCGGCGCTGGCGATCGCGTCGGCGCGAACCGGATCGAGACGGTCGAGTCCCGCGTTGACGCGCGCGGCGATGCCCTTGATGCGGACCAGCGCCAGAATGAGCGCGTCGGGCATGCGCTCGGTGGAAATCTGGAAATTCATCAACGAGCGCTGTGTCTGGGCGCCCCACAGCGCGGCGGTGGGAACCTCGACCTCGCCCAACGAGTCCTGCTCGATTCTGTTGGTAGTGTTCATGGTCATGCCCTTGATGAGTAAAATAAAATGAACGTTTTGACGGAAAGTGAGTCTCGCTACAGTGTAGACCTTCCATGACCGGGGGCACTATCGCCGCCGGCCTGTCCTGAGCATCGCACCTTGGGGAGGTACCTCGCATGACCCTCGAACCGCATGATCTGCCGGACGATCTTCGGCAGCCTTTCGGGCCTTCCGCCCATTTCTTTTCCCTTCCCGCCCTGGAGCGCGCCGGCTTTGGCAGGGTGTCGCGCCTGCCTGTATCGCTGCGCATCGTACTGGAATCGCTGTTGCGCAACCGGGACGGTATCCGGATCACGGATGATCATGTCCGCGCGCTGGCGAACTGGCGGCCCGATGCGCCGCGCAGCGAGGAAATTCCTTTTGTGGTGGCGCGCATCGTGCTGCAGGATTTCACCGGCGTGCCGCTGTTGTGCGATCTGGCGGCGATGCGCGATGCGGCCGGTCGTTTCGGCCGTCCTCCGCGCCTGGTGGAGCCGCTCGTGCCGGTCGATCTGGTGGTCGACCACTCGGTGCAGATCGATCACTTCCGCGAACGGGACGCCCTGGATCTGAACATGCGCCTGGAGTTCCGGCGCAATGCCGAGCGTTACCGCTTCATCAAATGGGGCATGCAGGCGTTCGATACCTTCCGGGTGATTCCGCCGGGTGTCGGCATCGTGCACCAGGTGAACCTGGAATACCTGGCCCGGGGCGTGATCGAACGAGACGGAGCGGTGTTCCCCGATACCCTCGTCGGCACCGATTCGCACACCACGATGATCAATGCGCTGGGCGTGGTGGGGTGGGGCGTCGGCGGCATCGAGGCGGAGGCGGGCATGTTGGGCCAGCCGGTGTACATCCTGACGCCGGATGTGGTCGGGGTGCATCTGGCGGGCCGGCTGCGCGAGGGCGTCACGGCCACCGACCTTGTGTTGACGCTGACCGAAATGCTGCGCAAGGCCCGGGTTGTCGGCAAGTTCGTCGAGTTTTTCGGGGAGGGGGCGGCCTCGCTGTCGCTGCCGGACCGCGCCACCATCGCCAACATGGCGCCCGAGTACGGCGCGACCATGGGGTTTTTTCCGCCGGACGAGGAAACCGCCGCCTACCTTGCCGCCACCGGACGCAGCGCCGGCGAGGTCGAGCGCTTTCGCGCGTATTTCCAGGCCCAGGCGATGTTCGGCATGCCCGTGGCCGGGCAGATCGATTACAGCGAGGTGCTGACGCTCGATCTGTCGGGTGTCGTATCCAGCGTCGCCGGACCGCGCCGTCCGCAAGACCGGATTCCCCTGCCGGAACTGAAAACCGACTTGGCGCGGCTGCTCGCCGCGGACGCGGCCCAGGGGGGCTATGGCAAGGCGAAGGACGCGCACGCGCGCCACGCCCTGACACCGGACACGACGCTGGGTCATGGCGATGTGTTGATCGCCGCCATCACTTCATGCACCAACACCTCCAATCCCGGGGTGATGCTGGCGGCCGGTCTGCTCGCGAAAAAGGCCGTGGCGCGCGGTCTGCGTGTGGCTCCGCATATCAAGACATCGCTTGCGCCCGGCTCGCGCGTGGTGACGGATTACCTGACGCGCTCCGGCTTGCTGGAACCCCTCGAGGCGCTCGGTTTCGGCGTGGCGGCCTACGGGTGCACGACCTGTATCGGCAATGCCGGCCCCCTGAACGCGGATATCGAGCGTGTGGTGGCCGATCACGATCTGGTGACCTGTTCGGTGCTGTCGGGCAACCGTAATTTCGAGGCGCGCATCCATCCGGCCATCAAGGCCAACTTCCTGATGAGTCCGCCCCTGGTGGTGGCCTTCGCGCTGGCCGGACGGGCCGACATCGACATGACAATGGAGCCGCTCGGTCATGACGCCGAAGGTGAGCCGGTGTTCCTGCGCGATATCTGGCCAAGTCAGGAGGAAGTCGGCGAGGCGCTGCGCGGCGCGTCGGACGCCGACACGTACCGGCGGCTTTACGAATCGTTCGCCCGCGGCAATCCCTTGTGGGACGGCATCGAATCGCCGGCCGGGGAGACATACGGCTGGAATCCGTCGACCTATATCGCCAGGCCGCCTTTCTTCGAGGATTTCGCGCTCGAGCCGGCAACGCCCGAGCCGGTGCTCGGCGCCAGGGCGCTGGCGATTTTCGGGGATTCTGTCACCACAGACCATATCAGCCCGGCAGGTTCGATCAAGAGCGCGTCGCCGGCCGGCGATTTTTTGCGCGCGGCGGGCGTGGGACAGGATGAGTTCAACAGTTACGGCTCTCGGCGCGGCAATCACGACATCATGATGCGCGGCACCTTCGCCAATGTGCGTATCCGCAACCGCATGCTGCCGCCGGACGAGGAGGGCAAGCCCGTGGAGGGGGGGCTGACACTGATGCAGCCAGGGGGCGAGCGCCGCTTCATCTTCGATGCCGCGATGGCTTATCGTGACGCCGGCACGCCGACGCTGGTGTTCGCCGGCGAAGAGTACGGCACCGGTTCGAGCCGCGACTGGGCGGCCAAGGGCACGCGCCTCTTGGGCGTACGCGCGGTGATCGCCCGCAGTTTCGAGCGCATCCATCGCTCGAACCTGGTCGGGATGGGCGTGCTGCCGCTGCAGTTCACCGGCGAGGATTCCGCCGACCGTCTCGGTATCGCCGGGGACGAGCTCTTCGATCTCATCGGCCTGGACAGCGGCATCGCCCCGGGTCAGACCGTCACGTTGCGTATCCGGCGCGCTGCCGGCAAGGTGACGGAGTGCCCGCTGCTGTTGCGTATCGATACGCCGGTGGAAGTGGAGTATTACCGTCACGGCGGCATCCTGCCCTATGTGCTTAGGGGGCTGCTGAAGGGGGGCGAGTGACCCGTGCGAGCGGCGGTGTCGTCCGCTTTGAGGAAATCGGTGTTTTTTCGAGGGCAGAGCGAAGCGTAAAAGCAAACAGGCGGTGAACCGTAACCCGGTTCGCCGCCTGTTTGCGCGTGTCTGGTGGAGGGAGAAGGATTCGAACCTTCGAAGGCTGAGCCGTCAGATTTACAGTCTGATCCCTTTGACCGCTCGGGAATCCCTCCAGAGAGGCCGAATAATAACGGGGGACGGACTAGGGGTCAATAGGGCGCGGCAGTTTTTCTTGCAGGTCCGGCGTGGCGCGGTTAAGGTATCAGCCTTTTCCGAGACGCTCATCCTTTTCCATGCTGAACCGGTTTTTCATCCTCCTGTTATCGTGTCTGATTCTTTCATCTTGCCAGGACAAGTCCGGCGAACCCGCCCGTGCCGCCGCGCGGCCGGCCGCCGAACCCGCCCGTGTCGCGCTGGTCGCCGGCAAGCGCGGGGTGGGACACCGTGACTTCGTCAATGCCAAGAAAGTGTTGCCGGAGGTGTTCCGCGGTCTGGAAGAGGACTTCTACTGCGGTTGCCGCTACAGCGGCAAAACCATGGATCTGGCGTCCTGCGGCTATGCGCCGCGCAAAAACGCCGAACGCGCGTCGCGGCTGGAGTGGGAACACGTGGTGCCGGCCTGGGTGCTGGGGCACCAGCGCCAGTGCTGGCAGAACGGCGGACGCAAGGCCTGCACCGACTCGGATCCTCTTTTCGCCGCCATGGAAGGCGATCTGGTGAATCTCGTACCGTCGATTGGCGAGGTCAATGGCGACCGCGGCAATTTTCCGTACAGCCAGTGGACGCGCGAACCCGTCCGGCAGTACGGCCAGTGCTCCACGGTGGTCGATTTCAAGGCGCGCCGCGTGCAGCCGCGCGAAGCGGTGCGCGGTCGCGCCGCGCGCATCACCCTGTACATGCATCAGCGCTGGAGCCTTTCGATGAGCCGTCAGGATCGCCAACTGATGTGCGCGTGGGCGCGCCAGTTCCCGGTCGACGATTGGGAGCGCGAACGCGACCGCCGCATCGTGGCCCTTCAAGGG
The DNA here is from genome assembly GCF_018802605.1 of Paludibacterium paludis. Taxonomy (NCBI): domain Bacteria; kingdom Pseudomonadati; phylum Pseudomonadota; class Betaproteobacteria; order Neisseriales; family Chromobacteriaceae; genus Paludibacterium; species Paludibacterium paludis. Next base: position 1,592,311 of record NZ_CP069161.1, read on the forward strand.
GAAGGCAATCCGCTGGTGTCCGACCCATCCGCCCTCGCCAGGGTCTGCCAGGGCGGCTGACAAGCCGCGCCGCTTGCCGTATCATCGCTTGCCGGCTGGCAAGCCTCGCGGGAAACGCCATGAAATCAAGTGATTGATGGCGTTTTTCGTGCCATGCCGGGCCTGTTTCACTGACCGGAGTATTGTTTCCCTTGACCGCGCTGCCCGCTTCCCCGTCCGACGTTCGCGTCCTGTCGATCATCCCGCCGATGACGCAGTTGAACACCCCATACCCTTCGACCGCCTATCTGACCGGCTTCCTGCGTTCGCGGGGGGTGGATGCGCGCCAGGAGGATCTGGCGCTGGCTCTGGTGCTGGCGCTGTTCTCGAAAGAGGGTCTGCGCGCTGTGGCGGACGAGATCGACGCCATCCCCCCGAAAAAACGTTCCGGGCAGGTCAAGGCCTTCGTCGCCGGGCTGGACCGGTATCTTGCGACCATCGGACCCGCGGTCGCCTTCTTGCAGGGCCGGGACTCGACCGTGGCGCATCGTATCGCCAGCCGGGCGTTCTTGCCCGAGGGACAGCGGTTTTCCTCGCTGGACGTGTACATCGACCCGGATGATCCATACGGCGGCGACCCCCTGGCGTGGGCGTTCGGCGCGCTGGGCGTGCACGACCGGGCGCGCCATCTGGCGACCCTTTACCTCAACGACATCTCCGATGTGCTGCGCGACGCGGTGGACGCGCGCTTCGAGTTTGTGCGCTACGCGGAATCGCTGGCGCTGAGCCAGCCGACGTTCGAACCGCTGGCCCGGGCGCTCGCCGAACCGCACAATCTGGTGGACGGCCTTTTGCATTCGCTGACGCTCGACGTCATGGAACGGCACCGGCCTCACATGGTGCTGCTCTCCGTGCCGTTTCCGGGCGCGGTGTACGCCGCTTTCCGCATCGCGCAGAGCATCAAGGCACGCTATCCGGAGACCGTGACGGTGCTCGGCGGCGGTTACGTCAATACCGAGCTTCGCGAACTGGCGGAACCGCGGGTATTCGATTATTTCGACTACGTGACGCTGGACGATGGCGAGCGGCCGCTCCTGGCGCTGATGGAGCACCTGGCGGGCCGGCGCGCGAAAGACCGGCTGGTGCGCACCTATGTGCGCGACGAGGGCAGGGTGCGGCGCATCGACTGGCCCGAGCCGGATGTGCCGTTCGCCGAGGTGGGCACGCCGACCTGGGACGGCCTGCCGCTCGACCGTTACCTGTCGCTGCTGGACATGCTCAATCCGATGCACCGGCTGTGGTCGGACGGGCGCTGGAACAAGCTGACGATCGCGCACGGCTGCTACTGGAAGAAATGCACCTTCTGCGATGTGTCGCTCGATTACATTTCCCGCTACGAAACGGCATCCGCCGAGCTGTTGGTTGACCGCATCGAGGCGATCATCGCCGAAACCGGCCAGACCGGCTTTCATTTCGTGGACGAGGCCGCCCCCCCGAAAATGCTCAAGGCGCTGGCCGAGGAGCTGCTGCGCCGCAATGTGGCGATTTCCTGGTGGGGCAACATCCGTTTCGAGAAGTCGTTCAGCCCCGACGTGTGCCGCCTGCTCGCGCAAAGTGGCTGCATCGCGGTATCGGGAGGGCTCGAAGTGGCGTCCGACCGGCTGCTCAAACTGATGAAGAAGGGTGTGTCGGTGGATCAGGTGGCGCGTGTCACCCATGCCTTCACCGAGGCGGGCATTCTCGTCCATGCCTACCTGATGTATGGATTCCCGACCCAGACGGTGCACGATACCGTGGACGCACTGGAGTACGTAAGGCAGCTTTTTGACGCCAACTGCATTCAGTCGGGGTTTTTCCATCGTTTCGCCTGTACCGTGCATTCGCCGGTCGGTCAGCATCCCGAGGAATTCGGCGTCACGCTCGAGCCCCTGCCGCCTGTCACATTCGCCAAGAATGATGTGGGCTTCATCGACCCGACCGGCGTCGACCACGACCTGCTGGGCGAGGCGCTCAACAAGGCGCTGTATAACTACATGCACGGCATTGGCCTGGACGAGGATGTGCGGCGCTGGTTCTCGGTGCGGGTTCCGCGCACCCGTGTGCCGCGCCACTTCATCGAGCGCGCGCTGTCGCGGCGCGATTGAGTCAGAACAGCGCCGACTGGAAGTCGCGCACCGCGTGTGCGGCCTGCGCGAAGAGTTCGTCGGACCTGGCGTCGTTCCTGGGTAGTCCCAGATCGCCGGTTCGATAGGCCATGGCGAGGGTCTGCAGCGCCGCGGGCATTTCCAGGCCCGCCGCTTTCTCGTACCAGCTCCTGGCCCGGGCGATATCCCTGTCCACCCCCAGCCCTTCCTGATAACTGATGCCCAGCTGGAACATCGCCTCGGCGCTGCCCTGTTCGGCCGCCTGGGCGAACCAGCGGTTGGCGCCGGCGTAATCGGGCTTGCCTGAGGACGGATTCTTGGCATGCAGGCCGAGCAGGCAGGCGGCATCGGGGTGCTTGAGTTTCGCCGCGGCCAGTAGCCAGGCGCGCGAGCGCTCCCTGTCCGGCGCGACCCCAGATCCCTTGGCGTACAAACGGGCCAGCCGGAACGCCGACACTCCGTCGCCGTGCCCTGCGGCGCGTTCATACCATGGCCGGGCCCGACGCCAGGCGTCGGACGTGTCCAGCGAGGCGAGCGCGTCGGCCAGCGCCCGTTCGGCGGCGGGATTGCCGTCGGCCGCCCATGTCTTCAGATGCTGCCAGGCCATGCTGTCGCGAGCGTATTGAGCGCGGTGGCGTGCGTCGTCGATGTCGGCCTGAGCGGGGGTTTTTGCGCAAGCGGCGAGTATCAGCGCCGCTGTCGCGATCAGAGCGGATAAAGCGGGATTCATTGCGGGTCGATCCATGCTGAAGCGCCCCCCGCCGTGAGGGGCGGAGGGCCGGTTGCTACCGGAATTTACTGATTCAGGTCGATCAGGTAGGTCCACGTTCCGTCATTGTTGTCGGCGCCCTGGGTCACCCCCTGGATGCCGGCCTGCGTCGCCGCCGCGAGCTGGTTGGCCGCGCTCTTGAAGCGGACCGGCCCCGCCGTGCTCACTCTGACGAAACTCCACGAACGGGTGGCGCCGTACTGGGCGCGGGTGAGCGTGCCGTTGGTCTTGATATAGCTGATCAGCACATCGCGGTTGGCGTCGGGCGCCTGGATGATGGTCTTGGTGCCGTCGATGCCCGGGAAGTTGCCGCCACCGCTGGCGCGGTAGTTGTTGGTCGCCACGATGAACGGCTTGCTCGGATCGATCGCCGAACCCTTGTATGTCAGGTTGACGATGCGGCTGCCCACCGGCCGGGTGACATCGATCTGGTACTGGATATCGCCGTACAGCACATCGAAGTTGAACACCTGGAAGTTGGGGTTGAGCAGGTCCTGTGGCGCGGTGCTGGCCGGATTGATGGTGTTGAACATCTCGGCCGAGCGCTCCAGCCAGTTCTTCAGATCGGCTCCGGTGACTTTCACGGCCTGCACGGTATTCGGGTACAGGTAGAGATCGGCCGCGTTATTGATGGCGATCGCGCCCTGGGCCACGGCGGTGTAGTCGCTGGCGCCATTGCGGCCGGCCTTGAACGGCGCGGTCACCGACAGCACCGGAATCGATGCGTATTGCGGCAAGTTGGTCTGAATGTACTTCTGCACATAATCCTGCTGGGCCATGTTGACGATCTGCATGGCGCTCACATCGCCAAGAAGCGCGAAGTAGGTGTTCATATTGAAATCGGTGTTGCCGATCGGGGTCTTGACGTAATCGATGGTGCCCTGGTGTTCGGCCGCCACCATTTGCGCCACGGCCGGATCCGGCGCGACGAAGGTGCCGTCGGCGTTCTTGATCGAGCGGGTTTCCACCGCGGACTTGTCGTTCTGGACCACCCACTTGCCGCCCGTGTATGTGAGCGTCAGGCGGATGATGCCGAGCCGGTTGCCCCAGTTGCCGGCCATCACCGTCGGCACGCCGTTGACGAGGCCTTTGGTGTTGTCGACGCCGGTCATGTTGTTGAACTGCGAGCTCGCCACGCCGGGGTTGGGGAATACGTCGTGGGAGTGGCCGATCATCATCGCGTCGATGCCTGTTTTGGTCAGGTGCCAGCTGCCGTTTTCCATGGTCGGGCTGTAGGCCGACGGATCAAGCCCGCCGTGGGAGAGCGCCACGACCAGATTGGCGCCCTTGCCACGCATCTCCGGAACGTAGGTGTTGGCCGTTTCGACCAGTCCGTTGGTGTAAACCTTGCCGTCCAGATTTTTCTTGTCCCAGTCCATGATGGTCGGCGGCGTAAAGCCGATGACGCCGATTTTCAGGGCGACGGGCATGGTCTTGCCGTCCGGCCCCGTTGCGGTGTAGGTGCGGTCCAGCAGGGTATACGGCTGGAAAATCGGTTTTTTGTCCTGAAGATTGGCGACGTTCGCCAAAACCTGCGGGAAAGCCGGCGATCCGCAGCGCGCCGGGGCCGCGATGCCCGGAAGCCGGAAATGGGTGTTGGTGACCTGGGAGAGGAAGGGCAGGCCATAGTTGAATTCGTGGTTGCCGATGGTGCCGGCGTCGTATTTCAGGTAGTTCATCACCTTGTGAACCGCCAGGGTATCCGAACATTTGACCGGATTGATCACCGCCTGATAGTCGCCCAGCGCGGTGCCCTGGATCAGGTCGCCGTCATCGAGCAGCAGAGTGTTCTTGTACTGGGCGCGGGCCTGATTGATCAGCGTGGCGGTGCGTTCCAGGCCGAACGTTGAATTGGCGGCCAGTTTGTAGTAGTCGTAACTCAGGATGTTCTGGTGAATATCGGTTGTCTCCAGCAGCGCGATGTCGACCGTGGTGCCTTCCGGAACGGAACTGCCGGTGTTGGTGCTCGAGCAGCCGGCCAGGGCGATGCCTGCCATCCCCATCAGAATTGCGTTTCTCACAAACATTTCTTGCCTTTCTTGTTTTTTCGGGCATTCACATTGCCCGAAGGCAATTCTAAAGCGCCTCCGTTGTGCATTGCTTGAGGTGAAATGAATTTTTAATGACGGATGATTCCTGTTGTAACGGTGCGTTTTCCTTGAAGACGGAAGCAACACCTTGCCGATGACGACGGAATGTTCCGCAGCGCCTCGTGTCAGCTGTTTGTAGGTTTTTATCTAAAGTTGTCTTCCAATCGCATTTTGCTATTGAGCAGTTGCTGTGGCCATCACTAGACTCTACTTGTAAAAAATATTTACAAGTAAATGTGTTATGGCTTCAAATTATTCTTGCGCTCCCTCCGATCCGGGGCTGAGCGCCCTGGTGCTGCTTGCCCAGTACCACGGTATCGCTGCCGATGCCGCGCAATTGGCGCATGAGTTTTCCGCGTCCGGCCGCGCCCTGTCCGAACCGGATCTGCTCAGGGCTGCCCGCGCCCTGGGGCTCAAGGCCCGTGTGGTGACGAAAACGGCGGACCGGCTCGAACACGCCGCCTTGCCGGCGCTGGCGCTGAGCGCGACAGGCGGGCATTTCATCGTGATCCGCAAGGACGACGGGGCGGTTCTGATCATGGACCCCGACACGGGGCGGAGCGTCCTGCTTCCCGATGAGGAATTCGCCGCCCGCTACGAAGGCCGGCTTCTGGTGGTCGCGTCGCGCGCCTCCTTGCTGGGCAGCGCCGCGCATTTCGATTTCACCTGGTTCATTCCCGCGATCATCAAATACCGCCGCCCGCTGCTCGAGGTTCTTGCCGTCTCCCTGGTGCTGCAGGGGTTCGCCCTGATCACGCCGATGTTTTTCCAGGTGGTGATGGACAAGGTGCTGGTGCACCGCAGTTTCACCACGCTGGACGTGATCGCCGTCGCGCTGGTCGCGGTCACGCTGTTCGAAGTCACGCTGTCCGCATTGCGCAGCTATGTGCTGTCCCACAGCACGACACGCATCGATGTGGAACTTGGCGCGCGCCTGTTCCGCCATCTGTTGGGATTGCCGCTGTCGTACTTCGAGTCGCGCCGCGTCGGCGATACGGTGACGCGGGTTCGCGAGTTGGAAAACATCCGGCATTTTCTCACCGGCCAGGCGTTGACCAGCGTGATCGATCTGCTGTTTTCCTTTGTGTTCCTGATCGTGATGTGGCGTTACAGCGGCCGCTTGACTCTCGTTGTTCTGGCGTCGATTCCCTGCTATGCCGTCTGGTCGGCGGCGATTTCTCCGGTACTGCGCCGGCGGCTCGACGCGATGTTCGCCCGCGGCGCCGACAACCAGTCGTTTCTCGTGGAGGCGGTCGGCGGCATCGGCACCATCAAGTCCATGGCGGTGGAACCGGTGATGACCCGGCGCTGGGATACACAGTTGGCCGCCTATGTGTCGGCCGCGTTCCGCGTCACCAAACTGGCCAACATCGGGCAGAACGGTGTCCAGCTGATCCAGAAGCTGGTCGGTATCGCGATCATCTGGATCGGCGTGCATCTGGTGGCCGGGGGCAAGCTGACGGTTGGGCAACTGATCGCCTTCAATATGCTGGCCGGGCATGTGGCGGCGCCTGTCATGCGCTTGGCTCAGCTTTGGCAGGATTTTCAGCAGGTGGGTATCGGTGTGGCGCGTCTGGGCGACATTCTCAACGCCAAAACCGAAGCGCCGGCGAGCCGCGTGGCGCTGCCCCCGATCGACGGGCGCATCACGCTTGACGATGTGACATTCCGCTACCGCCCCGACGGGCCGGACATCCTCAAGTCGTTCAGCCTCGACATCGAGGCCGGCTCCGTGGTCGGCATTGTCGGCCGCTCCGGCTCGGGCAAAAGCACCCTGACGCGCCTGGTTCAGCGTCTTTACGTGCCGGAAAGCGGCCGGGTGCTGATCGACGGCGCGGATCTGGCCCTCGCCGATCCGGCCTGGCTGCGTCGCCAGATCGGGGTGGTGCTGCAGGAAAACCTGCTGTTCAACCGGACCGTCCGGGAAAACATCGCGCTGGCCGACCCGGGCATGCCGCTGGAGTCGGTCATTCAGGCCGCGACGCTGGCCGGCGCCCACGACTTCATTCTGGCATTGCCGCAGGGCTACGACACCGTGGTCGGGGAGCATGGCGCGTCCTTGTCCGGCGGGCAGCGCCAGCGTATCGCCATCGCCCGGGCGCTGCTCGGCGATCCGCGCATTCTGGTGCTCGATGAAGCGACCAGCGCGCTGGATTACGAATCCGAGCATGCCGTCATGCAGAACATGCGCTCCATTTGCCGGGGACGCACCGTACTGATCATTGCCCACCGTCTTTCCACGGTGCGCTGGGTGGACCGGATCATCGCCATGGACCGGGGGCGGATCGTCGAGGACGGACGTCATGACGAGCTGCTCGCCAAGCCTGACGGGTATTACGCCCATTTGCACAGTCTGCAAAAAGGATAAGCCATGAAAATCGGTTTAGAGGCGCTGGCGGCGCTCTGCCGTCGTTACGGGGAGGTGTTCGTCACGGCGTGGCGTCATCGCGCGCAATTCGAACCCGTCCGGCGGGCCAACGATGAAAGGGAGTTCCTGCCCGCTCACCTGGAGCTGATCGAGACTCCCGTATCGCCCCTGCCCATGTGGACGATTCGCCTCCTGATCCTGATCGCGGTGCTGACCGTGGCGTGGGCCGCTGTCGGGCGCATGGATATCGTGGCCGTGTCCACCGGGCGGATTGTATCGGGCGGCCGCACCAAAATGATCCAGCCCGCCCAGGGCGCCGTGGTCAGCGCCATCAAGGTCCGCGACGGGCAGCATGTCGCGGCGGGCGAACTCCTGCTCGAACTCGATGCGGTGGGGGCCGACGCCGATCACCGCAAGACCGGTGATGCGCTGCGCACGGCGTACCTCGATGCGTCGCGTTTTGAAGGTTTGCTGCGCGCCGCCGACTCGGGGACATCGCCCAGGCTGGCCGCCGTTGACGGGGTGGAGCCGTCGCGGCTCGCCGCCGAAGTCTCGCTCGCCGAAGGGCAATGGCGGGCCTACCAGTCGCGCCGCGACGCGCTGTCCGCCGTGCTCGCCCAGCGCGAGGCGGAACTGGCGACTTTGCAGCAGCAGATCCGCAAGCTGCAAGGCAGCGCCCTCATGGCGCAAGAGCGGGAAAAGGATTACCGGGATCTGTTGGCGAAAAATTTCGTATCGCGTCATGCCTATCTGGAGAAGCAGCAACAGCACGCCGAGCTGCAAAGCGAGATCGCCGTGCAGCAAAGCCGGGTGAAAGAAGTGCGGGCAACGCTGGCGAGTCAGCGTCAGGAACTGGCGTCGCTGCGCGCGGAGTTCCGCAAGGATGCGCTCGATCAGCTGCGGCAGGCGAACGAACGCATCGCGCAACTGCAGGAAGAAATCCGGAAAACCGGCGCTCAGCAAAGCCGGATGCGGCTGGTGTCACCCGTTGCCGGCACGGTGCAGCAACTGGCGATCCATACGGTGGGCGGCGTTGTGACGGAAGCCCAGCCCCTGATGGCCATCGTGCCGGACGGCGACGCGCTGGAGGCCGAAACCTGGATCGACAACCAGGACATCGGGTTCGTGCGGCCGGGCCAAAGCGTTGTCGTCAAGGTCGACAGTTTTCCCTATACCCGTTACGGCTACCTCGAAGGCACCGTCGAGAGCGTGTCCAGCGACGCGGTGCGCGACGAGAGCCGCGGCTGGGGATTCACGGCGCGCATCCGTCTGAAGCGCGACAGGCTGGTGATCGACGGCAAACCGGTGAAGCTGACGCCCGGCATGACAGTGAGCGCCGAAATCAGAACCGGCACCCGGCGGGTGATCAGTTATTTCCTCGGTCCGTTACAGGAGTACGCCAGCGAGAGTTTCCGGGAGCGTTAACGTCCGGATAGCCCCGTGGGGCGGAGGCACGGCTTTATGCGCTATCCGCGCATGAAGTCCATCTCATGAACAACAGCTTGCTCAATGCCTTGCCGGGGTGTTGCGACGGATGCATTCATTTGTGCGGTACATGTTTTGTGTGTGTTAAACGATAGGTGTCTGAATGAGTAAAAAAAAAGCCAATGAAGTCGCGAATAAAGCCGTGCATGACTACACGGCTGAGTTGCTTGAAAAACTTAACGGTAAGAAAGATAAAGAACTTGCTTCGGCGATTTCTTTCTATCGCGAGGCGCATGAGAAAGGACGTGTTTGTGAATATGACGCGCTAAAAAAAATTGAAAAGGCAATCTCAGATAGAAAGAATGGCGCGGCGGCTTCCAAAGCTGCCAATGCGAAAAAAGACAAGTTGATTGATGAGTTTCGTCAAGTCGTCGAGGCGCGAGTGGCCAAGATCAATGCTCTGTCCGATGAGGATCTGATTTCAAGCGATTCATACCGGCTGGCAAAAGAGAAGGGAGGCATGGCCGAGTACTTGTACCTGCAAGACCTGGTCAGTTCCGTTGGTCAAGGGGGGGGCGATGTACTTCATCAACGAATCCGGAATACGGCATCTGCAAAAATGAGTGGCTTGCAGGTGACTGTCCCGAAGAATCTGCATTTTGTATGGTTCGGGAAGTTGGGCGATGTGCAGAAAGAGTACATTGCCATGTGGGGCAAGGTAAATCCCGGCTACGAGGCGACAGTTTGGTTCGACCCGAACGCAGTGATGGCCATTGAACTGAAAAAGGCCATTTTTGCCAGGGCTGAAGCGGCTTCGTATGTTACGGAATATGGGGGGAGTGAGGATCAAAACAAAACGATCAGAATCATGGCGCTCCAGAACCAGGCCCACGAGTACGTGAAACGGCGCATGGCGGAAGGCGCGGCGATCACATTCGATGCCGCGGCAATCGACTTCATGGCCGGGGAGCTCGGAAAAGACCGTGCCGCATTGGAGACGACGCGCCAGGGGAATCTTGATTCGTTCAAGAGCATTGCCTCAAACAGTGGAGCGAATACAAACGGAGTCGCCAATGTCAAATTTGCCTCGGCTGAAGAACTATTGCCGACATTATCTCCTGCATTGCGTGATGCGTACTACCAAGAATTGAGTCTTCGTGGCAATGCAGCGGCCGCATCCGATATTTTCCGTATTCATGTGCTAGACAAAAAAGGTGGGGTGTATTTTGACGCCGATCTTTTGCCGGTTATTAATGATGGCGTATATTCTTCGATCGATAAATCGCTGACATCGGGTGTTAACCCGCGAGTTTTGAATAGTGCCAAGACACAGGTTGTTCTGAACGAACTAGCCAAATCCGGAGATTTTTCCGGTCGCGAGAAGTTGAAGGGCACATACACTGACTATATACAAAAACTTCGTAACGATGGACAGCATGCGCTTGTGGATGCAATGCAATCTGCTGTCCGGGGAAAGACGTTTGACCAGTTGTTTGTCAAACTGAATGAGGTGAGTATTAACCCATCTGGTTTTGCGGTAGGAAAAATAGCGAAAAACTACTGCAATTCCAGCCTGGCGGCAGAGCAAGGCGCTCCTTTTATTGCGAAGATCAAGGAGGTTTTTGCCGATAATTATGCGTTTTTGAGAAGGGTGGGAGCGGCTAAGCCTGCGACGCGCTTTGACTGGATGGGGGACGTCACGACCAAAGCGCTTGCCGATAATTATTTTGTCTCTCACATGGAAGAACATGGTCGCGTTTACAAGATCCTGACGTATCGACGGGATGGCATGGATAGCGACAGTCTGGCTACGGTTTCCGTCAGTGGACCGGGGGCTCTTGAAAGCGCGATTTTCAGCTACGAAAAAGAACTCCGGGGGAAGAAGGCGGATTTGACGCAGGATAGTTATCGCATGGAGCACTTTAATAGCGATACCGAAGAGGAAAAGAAAAGTACTTGGACCACGCGGGTCGAGGAGCTTGGCAACGTCAGTACGAAACCGGTAACATCGCCTGAAAATGGCCGCCATTCTCTCATCGATGGCGGAAAGCCCGCAGATGCGAGAAAACAGTCCGGCGACTCCGGCATTGAATCGGATAGTGGCGGGCAACGCTCCGTCGACGAGGGGCGATCCCGTAGCGGCTCGGCATCCGGCGATGCCGCGACCAGCGATATCACCCGTGTTTCGAGCGGTCTTGATGTCTCGGACGGGGTGAACGGGTCGACTACGCCGCAAGGGCCGCACTTGACCTCCGATGATGTGGTGTCCCGTGTCTCGCCGGGCTCGAAGTTCCTGTCATCGGGTCAAACCGGCATGCGTCTTTACGGGCTCTACCGCTCCCTGACATCCATCAAGGGCAATCTGGCCCGCGGAGACAATGTCGCGGCGTATATCGACATGGGCAACCTGGCCGCCGAGGGCGTATCCGAAGTGGCGGAGCGCGGACTCGTCAGCCTCGGCCGCTTCATCCAGCGTTCGGTGGGCCGCTCATCCTCGACGCTGGGCGGAGTCGGCCGCGCCCTCTCCAAAGGGGCCGGGCTGATCGCCTCCGTGTTCACCTTGCCCTTCGATTTTTACAATGTCTACACCAATGCCCGCAATGTCGGCAATCTGGAAGGCAAAGCGCGGCAGGACGCGGTGTTCAGCGGCCTGATGGCGGTGGCGTCGGTCACCACCACGGTCGCGCTGGGGGTCGGGGCGCTGTTGAGCGCCAAGGTGGCGGCCGTGCTCGGCCCGGTGGGGCTCGCCGCCGGAGTGGGGCTCATTACCATCTCACAGGTTTACAGCGCTGTACGGCAGGTCGAGGAGATCGAGAAATACGTCGCACTGTCCGGCTGGGAGCGTTTCCGCGAAGGGGTACGCGGCTTTTTCGGCATGGCGCCGACCACCGAGGTGGCGGATGCGGTGCGGGCCGGCAATTGGCAGGAAGCGATGGAACGGCAATTGAAAGCCGGCTTTTTGTCGCTGGCGGCCGAGGCGGAGAACAAGGGCATCGACGACGCCGTGTATGCCCGGCCGTCGATCGTGTCGCGCACGTATCTGGACGATGCCGCGCATCCGAAATGGATGGAGCGAGAGGTGACCGACGAGCACCAGTACCGGCTCGCGGCCGACAGGCTGAATCGGCCCTTCCGGTGCAACGAGCCTCATTCGATTGACGTGTCGGAACATTTGCATCTGCACTTGCTCGAGGAAACCCGGGATCTCCACAGCCGTATCTACATCGGCGAGGAAACCCGATCGACCCATGATCACGCCGAAGTGTACGTCCAGGCGACGGACGACACGCTGGATTTCTCCGAAGGTCTGGACAAGGTCAAGGGGACCGGGCAGTTCAGCGCGATGAATCTCGAGGCGGCCCGCAAAAACGGTTCCGCGAAATTGAACTGCGTGACCCATTACGATAACGAAATGCGCCGCGCGTCGCCCGGCAATGCCAACAAGGGAATGGTGATGTTCGACTTTGGCGATGGCAACGACACGATCGCCGGAGTGCGGGACCGTCAGAACCATTTCCGGCTCGGCAGCGGCAGCAAAGCGATTTTCGGCGGGGAGAAGGACGATATTTTCCGGTTGAGCGCCATGCCGTCGCTTGGCGACAGCCATGGAGGCCGGTTCGCCACGGCGGAAGCGTACAGGCAGCTTGCCGGCCGGATGGGCTCGTATCGCTACCAACTGGAAGGGGGTGGCGGCAGTGATACGTTGATTCTGGATACCCGTTTCGATGAAAACGTTTTTGCCGGTTACCGCATTGATTTGAAGAGTGGCTCGATCGACCTGCTCCGGCCGGATGGCGCGCGGCAAGGCGTCGGCACGGTCAGCGGGATCGAGCATATTCAGCATGGCGGCGCCGCCTCCGCCAGCGCGAATGAATTGCACGGCAGCGATGACTCCAATCATCTGGCCGGCAAGTCGCGCGACAAGGTGTACGGGCGCGGTGGCGCCGACGTGATTCGCCTGACCGGCCATGCCTTTGCCGATGGCGGCGCCGGCATCGATACCTACCGGGTTTCCCTCAACCCTGGTGACGAAGTGACGATTCAGGACCGCTACACTGTGACGGGCGAAACGCTGGAAAGCAGTGTGGTTCATCTGGAGAACCTGGGCATTCGTGATATCGCCTCCTGGGATATCGACGGGAAGGATCTGGTGGTGAGCGCGAAGGGCGGCGGCAAACTGGTCGTCAAGGATGTGTACCGTCCGACGTCCAGGGGTAGCGTGTTCAACGGCAACCATTTCCAGTTCATCACGCGCGACGGTTTGCTGCTGGCGCCGGAGTTTCCGTCCGTCATCGCCCGCGATGGCGCGCATCGGGGATTGACCTTCGCGGCGAGCTATCTGAAAGAGGCGGACAAGGAGTACGCCGCCGAGGCCGGCGGCGTGACGCTGGACCTGGCCGCCGGAAGCATCGCGCGCGGCGGATTGGGCCCCCTGGTGCTGGACCGGCGTTACCGCCTGCTGGGCGGTGGTTCGCTGGAGGGCGACAAGGTGGCGGGAACCGGCGCGGATGACGTGCTGCATGCCGGCGAAGGGGCGGACGTGCTTCAGGGCCGGGGCGGCAAGGATCTGTTCGTGATCGGCGCGGGCAAGGGCGATGTCACGGTGGAAACCGGCGCGGGCGACGAGCACAAGCCAAGCGCCGTGGTGCTGCCGACGGGTTCCCTGCGGGATGTGACCGTATCGACACAGGGCGAGTCGATGCGGATCTCCTCCCGGCTCACGGGCCTGTCCGGCCCCACCGAGCGCACGATCATTCATCGCGGCAAGCCCAATGGACTGTGCCTGATCGACGAAAAAGGGGCCGAATTGCACTGGAAGGTGGACGACACCACGAAAAAAGTGAGCAGCTACACACAGATCGCCGGCGAGGGCGGCACAGAGCTGCGCAGCCGCGAGGCGCGCCAGAACGTGCTGATCGGCCGGGGCGGCGCCGATACGCTGGTGGCCGGACACGCCGACACCCTGATGGTGGGGGGCGAGGGGGCGGATACCTATGAAATCGGCGTTCATCAGGGCGACTACTACCTCAACAACCGAGCGGGAGACCGCGCGCGCGATACGGTACGCTGGAGCCGGGAGGGTCGCGTGAACGGGGAGGATCTGAAGCTTGACCGGTTGGGTGACGACCTGCGTCTGAGCCACGGCGCAGCGGGTGGGAAAGCATCGAACCTGGTGGTGTTCGGCTACTTCGCCGACGAGCAGGCCCGCAATCTGGACCTGCGCCTGGTGTCGGGCGGCCACACCCTGTCGCTGGACCGGGACGCGTTGTGGCGGCGGACGGCCGAGGCGCCGCGTCTGGCCGCCGACGCCCCCCTCGCGGGCAAGGTGCAAAAGCTGATCCAGGACGCCAATCACCGGACCTCGCCGGGCGCCGCCCTGTCGGCGGGTTCCGGTATGACGCGCGACCCGTCCGTCACCCTGGCCGCCGGCTAGGATCATGCGCTCCCGGGGCTCTGACGAACCGGGAGCGCATGGACAGTTCGATGTCTTTCACGTAAAATAATCAAGTCTTTATCAGATGGAGAGTCCCTTCGTGGACGGTGATTCCAGTCGTCGATCTTGTATCGGCGAATAAAGGCAAGGACATCGCGGATTTCTTTTTTCTGGTCGCTGCCCTTGCCTGACAAGGGTAGCGGCATCATCGGGCCGATTCGGCCGATCTTCCCTACCGTTTCATTTCTTACCGGTCACTCCCATTCGACCTGGCGGTCGATGGCCTGTGGCCCTTGGCTCGCGGACCCGCGCGTCCGGAGGAGGAAATATGCGCGTAGAATTCATGAGAACCGGTCTTCTGGTGTATTTGCTGAACGAAAAGCAACTTCGCCATGACAGGGACGGAGCGCTCAGGGATGCCACTCCGGCTTCCCGCCGGGTGCTGGAACCCCTGCTGGCGGCCTGTCGCAAAATGGCCTCCCGGGGACAACTGATCTGACTGTCTCCGTCAGGCGACGCTTTTTTCCAAACCGGACCCGCGTGGTCCGGTTTTTCTTTTCGTGCGTCCGGCAGGGCGGGAAGCATGAGCCCGCGAGGCGTGGCGTCATGGGCGTCTGATTTTTTTGTCATTTAATCTTGATGGCGTAAAACGTTTCGGAATGTGCCAGAGAACATGCGTGACGGTAATAATCGCTACGCCGGACGATATGATCCTTTTTACGGCCTGTCGTGTCAGACATGCCCTGACTCGTGGTGAATCCCTGTATTGAATCCATTGGCATGGCAGGTCCATGGCCGGGCATCGCCCGCTGTGCCGTGGAAAACCCGTGCGCACCGTACCGGAAGGCCCGCCGGAAGCCGAAATCGCGAAGCGCGGTTTTGTTCCGGCATCATGCGTTTTTCTTTGCTGAACCTGGCGGCGCGGCACCGGAGCGCCAAGCGCAAGGTGGCGTTGGCATCATCGCCAGTCTTGTTGATGGCATGAAAACCGGCCGGGTGACCGGGATACCCGCGCGGCTCCGTCTCATTTCATTTTTTGCCGCGAAACGGGAGCCGCGTAACGAGTCGGGCTGGCGCACACCGGCGTGCACCGGCATTACATGGCTTACGCACCCGGCATGAAATGGCGAAGGGTTTTCCTATCGATACCGCATTCGACGTATTACATGGAACAGGCTCGTGAACCGGCGGTTTCATGACGCGGCGCTGGAGGGCGCTCCCCGCAGCCGGGCTGGCCTGGCGGGTCTTCGGCCGTTTGGCGAAGCCGCCGTCCCGGTGGTTCGATTCATCGTCAGTCGTGATGCGAGAGACATATACTTAGAGGGGCACCGCCAAGGATTCCGGCTTTGAGATTCTCATTTGTCTTCACGGGGAAAGGAGTGTTCCCATGTCCGAGCGCGCCAGAGAGCTTGTCGACAAGCTGATCCGTAATTATCGCGATGCGAATCTGGAACGGGAGGTGCGAGACCCGTTGTATGAAACCTTATGCTGCCGGCTCGGGCGGGGCACGGCCGCCTGCAAGCTCGGAGCCTCGGTCGATACCGTTCCGCCCGGCAAGCGGGCATGCCCGTATCACTTTCATCATGCGCAGGAAGAGATGTTTGTCATCCTGAGCGGCGAGGGGACATTGCGAGTGGCGGGTGAAATGCTGCCGGTCCGGGAAGACAATGTCATTTTCATTCCTCCCGGCCCGGAGTATCCCCATCAGTTGATCAATACCTCCCACACGTCCATGACCTATCTGTCCGTCAGCACCCAGGATTCTCCGGAAATCTGCGAGTACCCCGATTCGGGCAAGTATTTCGCGGCCATGTCCCGGGCGGATGGGTCCTGGTTCGGCGCCATCCAGAAGACTTCGGCTTCGCTCGATTACTGGCAGGACGAACCGTGATTACGCTTGCCCCCGAGGTTCAATGACGACCGGCATTGCGTTCGCGATGCCGGTCGTTGTTTTTCATGCATGAAATGCCCGGGGCATGGAACTGGTTCGTCGTTCCGTTGTTCGCCCTGTTCCGGGGGACTGTGCGTGAAAGGCGGATCGCCGACGGGCATTTTTTGTGTTCCAGCGGCGGGCAAGGCGCTGTGGCGCGGTTGGTGGCGCACGCTTGCCGCGGGATGCCATTGCCCCGTGGCGATGCCAATTGCGTCGTTGTGGCTGCCCGCACGCCGCCGGCCCCCGGGATGAAGGTGCTCTTGGCCCCCGCTGTACAAAAAACGGCGGGCTTTGCCGGCGATTTTCCCGGCACGGGGTATCGGGAAAAATTCTCCTCCCGACAGGACGGCGCGGCTCGCTGTGCTATTTGTGAATGTGTTTGACAACTCTCATAAAGGAATCTACTACCTGAATCGAATGGTGCCTTGCGTAAAAGAAGGAGGAGAGCCCATGAAGATCGAATTGCTGATCAATGACAGCGCCGATACGCGGGCACGCTATCTCGGCTGGGCGCCCTCGCCGTGCAAGGTACGGCTGGTCAATTCTCCGGCCAGCAAAGGTCCGGTGGACATCGTGGTCGCGAGCCGGACGAGGGCGGGAGGCGGGCAATTGGTGCTGTTCGCCGCCAAAACCGCCTCGCCAGCCAAAGCCCTGAACCTCTCCTTGCCGGCCAACGGAGATCCGGTGACGTTCTTCGCCGCGGGCGAATTCGGTCACCCGAGCGCCGCCGATCACGATGTCACCCTGGTGATCACGCGCCATGGATCGGTACTGGCCACCATGCCGGTGATGGTGCGAATCCGCAAAGACGCGACGAAGCTCACCGCCGGCGAGCGCAACCGCTTCATCGCCGCGCTCGCCAAGCTCAATGACAAGGGGCATGGGCTGTTCAAGGACTTTCGGGACATGCACACCCAGGTCAGCTCTCCCCAGGCGCATGGCGCGCCGGGGTTTTTACCATGGCACCGCGCCTATCTGCTGGATCTGGAGCGTCAGCTGCAACTGATCGATGCCAGCGTCGCTCTGCCTTACTGGCGCTTCGACCAACCCGCCGCCGCCCTGTTCACGAAAGATTTTCTGGGGGAGTCCGACACGCTCGGCACGGTGCGGTTTTCCGCGTCCAATCCCTTGCAATTCTGGGTGACCGACGGTGTGCCGGGCATCAAGCGGCGTCCCTTGTTCAATGTCGCGAATCAGGCGGCGAACGTGCAGAACGATGAAAACGCGACGCTGGCGTTTGGCTCGGCCTTCGCGGCGTTCCGCGAGCTGGAAGGGGATCCGCACGGCAGCGCCCATGTCAGTTTCGGCGGTTCGATCTCCAGTATTCCGACCGCGGCCAAGGATCCGCTGTTTTTTCTGCTGCACGCCAATGTGGACCGCTTGTGGGCCAAGTGGCAGAAGGTCAACGGCCGTTTCGATCCGGCGCAGGCCGACGCCTTCGACAGCCAGTTGCCCGCCGGTAATCCGGTCGGCCACAACCTGGAGGACACCATGTGGCCATGGAACGGGGTCACCGGTTCTCCCCGCCCGCCGACCGCCCCTGGCGGACCGATGGCGGCATCGGTCTGCGCCGCCGCCCCGGGGCCCGCGCCCAGAGTCAGGGACTGTCTGGACTATCTGGGCCGGGTGCGCGCCGAGGCCAGGCTGGGATTCGGCTATGACGACGTTCCTTACGCCTAGATGATCGCGAGGTAATCATGACCCCCACTTCCGATGAAGAACGTGCCGCCGGCGCTCCGGCCGGCTGGGCCGCTGTCGCCGACGCGGGATTGAGCGAAGGCGAGCGCGTGGCGGCGCTCGGGCGGCTGGCCAACGCGGTCGGCAAGGATCCGGACCTGCTGAGGGCCGCGCTTGCACTGCTGTGCGACGGCACAGAGCCCGCCGCCCTGCGCCTGGCGCTGTTCAGTACTGTCCAGGCGGCGAGTTTCCAGACCGCGCGTTTCGCGCCGGTGCGCCCGGAATACCTGCAGTCCTTGCGCTCGGTCGCGACCGACGCGGACCCGGAGTTGCGCCAGCGGGCGCTGGGCGCCCTGGCCCGGGAGCAGGACGCCGTGGCGCAGACCCTGCTGCTGGACGGTCTCAACGATCCGGCCAAAGCCCTGCTTCCCCCTGAAAAAGCCCTGCAATTGCTCAGCTACGACGTGCATGCCGAGGCCTATCCGGTCGCCCGCCAACTCCTGCAGTCCTCGACGGACCCCGCCGTGAGATGCGAGGCGTTGCGCCTGTTGGCCGGCGATGCCGGTTCAACCGGGGAATTCGAACGCATTCTGGACGACAAGAGCGAGTCCGACGATTTGCGGCGCCTGAGCGCCACGGCCTTGCATGGCGTGGCGCCCTCGGTCTTGCAGGCGCGGGCGCGCGCCATCGTGCTCGACAATGGGGAGAGCGACGAGCTCAAGGCGACGAGCCTGACGGCCATCGCCCATTTTGGCGATGCGGCGTCGCTGGAGCAGGACGAGGACCTGCACCAGTGCGTCGGCCATTTGCACGACATGACCGATTCCGAGGATCTGAAGGCCTGCGCCCGGCAGTTTCTCGGCAAATACCGGCGCTGACGGGAAAAGTGCCGCCATGCGCGATTCGGAGGGTACCGGCCCGATTCCGGCGGAAACCGTATTCCACCAATGGGTGGAGGAGCTGGGCGGCATGGGGGAGGCGCGCGCCCTGATGGCGCTGTTGCGCGAGGATCATCCGGTCTACCGGCAGCGCGGCGCGGCGGCGGTCGCGCGGATGCGCGCCTGGGTGCTGCTGGCGCTGGGGCGAAACGGATTGCCCGATGCGGCGATGCCTTTCGTGCTCGAAGAACTCGAGACCGGCAAAGAGGCCTACCCGGTGGCGGTGGCCGCCCGCGTATTGCGCCAGGGGAGGGTGGCGCGCGCGCCGCTGGCGGCCTTTGTCGTCCGGGCGTTGGAGAACATCCGGACCCATGACGCTTTTGTCCGTCTGGAGCGGTACGGTGGGGTGCCGGCCCCCGGGGAGCCCTGCACCACGGCGGTCGAGGAGCTGCTGGCCGCGCTGCGCTGGCTCGGCCCCGCCGCCGCGGGTCAGCCTGGCGTGCACACCGTGCTGGCCGCGACCCGGGAGGGATTGGCGGGAGCCCGGAAGAGTGCGGTCGATGTCACGGAAACCCTGTTGCGCGCGGTGGGGCCGGATCCGAGCGCGTGTTGCGCCTTGCCGCCCGCGTTGACGGAAAACCGCCGCTGGCCGCGAATTGGGCGGCGGCCGGCCCGCGGCGCTGTCGCGGCTGTTCTGTTCGAGGATCAGGACGGCCGGCGCCAGACCTTCGCGGAGGTGTTCCGGGGAAAGCCCTCGATCGTGGCGTTCTTCTACACGCGCTGCGACAACCCGCGCAAATGCTCGCTGACCGTCGCCAAGCTGGCGCGAGCGCAGGCCCTGCTGGCCGGCCGCGGCCTGGCCGGGGCGGTGCGCACGGCGGCCGTCACCTATGATCCCGCCTTCGACCTTCCCGACCGGCTGCGCGGCTATGCCCAGGCGCGCGGCATGCGGCTCGATGACGAGCACCGCGTGCTGCGCGCCGTGTCGGGAATGGCGGATCTGGCCGGTTTCTTCCATCTTGGGGCGGGATTCATCGGGTCGCTGGTGAACCGCCACCGGGTGGAAGTGTTCGTCCTGGACGCCGAGGGCCGTATCGCGGCCTCGTTCACCCGCGTGGCGTGGGACGAAGCCGTGGTTGCCGGGCAGGCCGCCGCGCTGCTGAAGGCGCCGGTCCCATGGCGGATCTGGACGCGTTGCGCGGCGATCGGCCTGAGCGCGGCCGGGATCGGCGTGATCGGCGCGATGCCGGGTTTGCCCTGGCGGTGGTCGCTGTTGCCGGTGTTCGCGGCCGTCAACCTGGGCGCGTTGTGGTCTGTCCGCGGCCGCTCAGGACGCATGGCGGGCTTCGGCGTCGCTCTTGCCGGCGCGTTGGCGCTGTTCGGTTTGGGCGCTGCGTTTGACCGGACTTCGGCGCTCCTGCCCGGGATCGCGCTGATGACGCTGGGTTCCGTGCTGGAGGTGACGAATGGTGTGTGGCGGCGCGTGGGGCCGCCGTCGCCGTCCTTGCCGGCCGGAACCGAGCCGACCTGAACGCCTGCCTGGGACGCGTTGTGCAAGTTTTCGGGATTCTCGGGGGGAAGACTTTGCGTTTTTTGCTGGTTGGTTTCAACACACGACAACATCGCACCGTTGCGCACACTCTGGATGGAAGGACAGCAAGAACATGGCAAAAATCGACGATATCAAAGATGCCGCCGGCAAAAAGGCGGCGATTCTCGACATCATTTACGGGAGGTTGAATGAATTGATGGGCGGCGGGCCCACCGGGCAGCTTTTCTGTATGGAGTTTCCGGCCCGCCCGTTGAATTACCGGCAATACGAATACGACACGGACAGTCGCACCAGCGTGGTCTCCAAACCGTTCACCGTGGCCGATTCGGAATTCCGGCTGGTGGATGATCTGTTCAATGTCGCGCCCATTGTGCAGGGACCGAACGGCAAAAAGCTGTCCATCACGTTTTTCGAATTGCTCAACAATTTTGTGCCCAAGCTGCAGGAGTTGCACGACTTCATCACCGACAAGACCAATATCCGCGAATGGCTGCTGGCGAGCGTCAAGGATACCGTGGAAGGCAAGCCGTTCGAAGGATCCCGGATGGAGTTGTGCAAGCAGCTTTACTCCGCGTACCTCGATGCGAAATTGCGCTGGGAAACGGAAAAATCCGACCAATACCGGAAATTCAAGGACAAGGACGATCTGGACGGATTCGCCGCCTGGCTGTCCGCCAGCGGGATGGTCAAGGATCAGGAGTTGAACAACCTGTTCAACGACGCGGTGGTCCGGGGCTACTTCCACGAGGTGCTGACGTTCCTGGGGTTCCTCAATGTCTCGTCGTCGGCCGAATCCCTGGAGACGACCAAGCAGAATGCCCGCAATGCCTCGCGCCGCAGTCTTGACGAATCGATGGATGTTTACCCGGTTCAGTTGCAGCCCAACAACTGGTTCAAGGCGATGCAGCCCAATCTGTCGCCCAAAGACCTGACCATGGCGAAGGAAATCGTGCTCGCCCAGTACCAGACGAAGCGTACCGAGCTTGCCCAGTTGAAGTCATACCTCGTGCAGTTGAAAAACAACGCGGTGACGCGCGACGACGTGGACAAGGCCGAGGCGGCGCTCGAGGCCGGCAAGACGGCCTTCCGCAATGCCGAGGCCGGTCTGATCAAATCGTACGGGGACGGCGCGCTGAGTCTTTTCAAGGTGTATCTGAACGCGCAAACCGGAGGGTTGATGTCCGCGGTCGGGTCGGTCAAGGAAGTGGCGAACGATGACCCGACCGCCCGTGCGCTGGGTCTGGCCTCCGAGGTGGCCAATGCGATGCTGGCGACTTACAAGGGTCAGCAGGAGTACCTGGCGGCGGCGGAGCATGTCGCACAGCTTCATGCCAGGCTGGCCGATGCCACGACGCACGACTATCAGGCCGAAATCGCCAACACCACCCAGCGTATCGATGACTTGCAGGCGGATTTGCGTTATCTGGAAACTCTCGCCGGCGGCGTGTTGTCGCCGGCGAATCAGCCGCAAAAGAAAACCGTGACCAAAGCCGACGGAACGACCGAGGAAGTGGAGGTGGCGCCCGACGTGATGCCCGCCGCCAACAGCGATCCGAGCGGGGACGGCATGTTCATGGACGTGGTGATATCGCAAGACGAGTCGTTCGACGCGAGCAGCAGCTCCGGGTCGTCCAGTTCGAGCAGTTCAAGCTGGAATGTCAGCGCCTGGTTCGTGTCGGCGGGTGGGCAGAATTCGACCGCCACGGCCGCGTCCCGCGTCGAGACGGCCGCCTTGAGCAAGTCGTTCAAGATCGGATTTCGTGTGGCCAAAGTGGCCATCGACCGGGGCGGCTGGTTCAATCCCACCATTTTCGAGATGTCCAGCGGCTTTCAGCGGATCGCGCGCGGGATGCTCGCGAGTCCGGGCAAGGACGATCCGCCGCTGACCAAGACCAGCATCATGGACAAGGTCAACAAGGATCCGGGCGGGTTGGCGTCGCTGCTGTCCAGCCGCGACAAGATCCCCTATATGCTTCCAGCCTATCCGGTCGCTTTTGTGGTGGCCAAGGATATCACCATCCGCGTTGAGGACAGCAGTTCGGTCAGCGAGCTGCAAAAAACGATGGCCGAAAGTTCATCGGCCGTCGGGGGCGGGTTTTTGTGTTTCAGCGCCTCCAGCGCGTCATCGAGCAAGAGCACGGCGGAGTCGGCGTATCACGGCTCGCAGGGTGGTTGCTATTACATCCGCATTCCCGGTCCGCAGGTCATCGGCTGGTTCCTGCAATTGACCCCACCGGATGACGCGCAGCCTTACAAGCAGCTGGATGCGGAAACCCTGGCCCAGCTGAGAAAAGGCATCACGGATGTGCTGTCGCCTCCCGCCAGGGAGCCCGTTCCGGATAAACCGCCTGCGCCACATGCGGACGGGGTGTGACACGCTCAGAGCGGACGCAGCCGCGGGTCCAGCGGCGCGCGCAGGACATCGAGAATCCGGCAGCGGGCGGCATCGGGGTGGACGGGGTTGAGCAGCAGGTTGCGCCCGTCCACCGTCAACGCGCTGGGGACCCGCAGCACGGCGGAGGGCGCCTGTTCCAGCCAGGCGTCGCCGATACCGCGCGTCAGGTGCGGACGGGCCTGCCAGCCCGCTTCGAGTTCGCCCGGATCCAGGTCGAGCAGGCAGTCGTCCGGAATCTCCACCCTGAGCAGCTGAAAACTCGCCGGCAGGGTGCGCAGCTCGCAGTGCACCAGCATTTCCAGCATGGCGCTCGCCGAATGATCGGCCAGATAAACGATCGGCCGTCCGGCGAAGTGCCATCGGCCCTCGGCGTGCAGGCCGCCCAGCCCGTTCAGGTCGGCATAATTGCTGATGCGCCAGGCGATCACGCGAAATAGCCTTCGTCGATCTGGGTGAGCAGGTTTTCGACGAGGCGGGCGCCCTGTTCGGTTCTGGCCGTCTCCAGCGGCGTGGCGCCGCCGAAGCGGACGAGGGGATGGCGCAGCCAGTCGGTGGCGGCCTGGGCCCCGCCCAGCACCTGCTCGGCGAGCACCAGCAGATTGGCGATGCGCACGCCGCGCTCCGATTCGTCCCGGCTCAGGCTTTCCTTGCGGGCGATGCGGTGCGCCAGGGTGCGCGCCGGAATGACGAATTCCAGCTCCTTGCGGGTCAGACCCTCGCGGGTGAGGTGATCGATCAGGATGGGTTCGACGCCCTGGGCGACGCAGGTGGCGACATCCAGATCGGAGTGGACCGAATGGCCGATCAGTTTGGACAGCCGGGTATAGCGCGCGGCGCGCGCCGGTGTCCTGTGTGTTGTGCCGCGTCTGAATACCGTGCCCGTCATGGTCCGACTCCGTTTTTGCCATTTGCCGTTTCATTATCGGCATTTTGCCGGAAAAGCTCAAGGCCGGCCGCGCGGTTCTCGCGGGCCGGCCCGTGACGGCGCGTCCCGGTCAGAGCGGCAGCGGGGCGAAGGACTTGACCAGATCGTCGATCGCCTTCAGTTCGGCGAGGAAAGGCTCCAGCAAGTGCAGGGGCAGGGCGCTCGGACCGTCGCATTTGGCCTGGTCCGGATCCGGATGGGCCTCGAGGAACAGGCCCGCGAGTCCCACCGCCATCCCCGCGCGAGCCAGTTCGGCGACCTGTTCGCGCCGCCCTCCCGACGCCGCGGCGCCCGCTTCGCGCTGCTGCAGGGCATGGGTGACATCGAAAATGACCGGGCGGTCGCCCGTGGTTTTTTTCATCACGCCGAATCCCAGCATGTCGACCACCAGGTTGTCGTAGCCGAAGCAGGAGCCCCGGTCGCACAGGATCAGCTGTTCATTGCCCGCCTCCACGAATTTCTCGACGATGTTGTGCACCTGCGGGGGACTCATGAACTGCGGTTTCTTGATGTTGATGACCCGTCCGGTTTTGGCCAGGGCCACGACAAGATCGGTCTGGCGCGCGAGGAAGGCCGGCAGTTGCAGCACATCCGCCACCTCGGCGACGAGCGGCGCCTGCCAGGGTTCATGGACATCCGTGATGACCGGCACGCCGAACGCGGTTTTGACCGCCTCGAGGATCTTCATCCCTTCGTCCAGGCCGGGGCCGCGGTAGGAGTGGATGGACGAACGGTTCGCCTTGTCGAAACTGCCTTTGAAAACGTAGGGAATGCCCAGCTTTTGCGTGACGCGGACATACTCTTCGGCGGCGCGCAGCGCCAGATCCTTCGATTCGAGTACGTTGATGCCGCCGAACAGGACGAATTCACGGGAGTTGCCGACGGTGAGGCCGGGCGGGATGAGCACGTTGGACACGGAGGTTTCCTCTCGATCTGGATAGGGATGACCGTCAGGAAACCGCGCGAGGCGCGCAGGGCGAATCTCGCGCCGGCTGTCCGGACGGCCCGGAATGGGGTAGAGAATAATGTTCCCGCGCCGCTTTGTCACATGCTCTTCGAGCAAGGCGGCCGCGTTGCCGCCAAAGGGGCGCGACACGAGGGCCCCGGTTCGCGTAAGCTCGTGAGGATGGACGCGCGTTCGCGTTCCGTCTCCTGTCCCCGCGCGGGATCCTGTTGACCGGTACGAAACTGAGGTGCGGCGATGTTGACCCTTCGACCCATGCGACCCGATGACTTCGAACGGTTCTGGCCGATTTTCCATTCCGTGGCGAGCGCCCGCGAGACCTATGCGCTCGATCCCGATACCACGCCGGAGCAGGCGCGCCACTACTGGCTGCGGCTGCCGCTCGCCACCCAGGTGGCGGAGGTGGACGGCCATCTGGTCGGCTCCTATTTTCTGAAGCCCAATGGCGCCGGTCCCGGCGATCATGTGTGCAATTGTGGTTACATGGTGGCCGAGTCCGCGCGAGGCCGGGGCGTGGCCCGGGCCATGTGCGAACACTCTCAGAGTCTGGCCCGCGATTACGGGTTCCTGGCCATGCAGTTCAATTCGGTGGTCGCCTGCAACGATGTGGCGGTGGCCTTGTGGCAGAAGCTCGGGTTCGACATCGTCGGCCGGGTGCCGCGGGCCTTCCGTCACGGGCGGGCCGGTCTGGTCGACTGTCTTGTCATGTACAAATGGCTGGGGCAGGGCGATGTTCCCCTCGTGCCGTGAAACCGCTACCGATACCAGTACACCCGGTATGTGGTGGGTATCTTGAGCGGGAACAGCCATCCCTGGCGCGTGGCCGTGATGTCCGACGGGATGGCGGGCAATCCTTTGGCCTTGAGCCAGGCGACCGATTCGCGCTGACAGGCGGCATCGTTCAGCCGGCAAAGCAGGGCGCCGGCGCCAAGGCGCGACAGCCGGGACATGACGGGGCTCACGCCAAGGGGCGGGTGGTCGGGCAGGCCGGGCAGCGCGCGCACGGTGCGATCGGCGAAGAACGGCACGATCGCCGCTTCCGGCCAGCTGCCGCCGACCCAGACGATCCGGCCGACAGGGCTGGCGCGCAACAGTTGCCTGGCGATCGCGGCATCCTCGCGGTAATGGCTCAATGCGCCGTTCAACCCCTGCGCGACGGCGAACAGTGCGCCGGCGGCCATCAGCGTTGCCCAGACGGTGGGCAGCGCGCCCATGGCCCACCGGACTTTTGCCGCATCGGGCGCGGTCGCGCGGGTCAGCCAGAACACCGGGAAAGCGTAAACGACAGGAATGGCCCAGTGCAGGGTGAGGGTCATGCCCGCGGCGAGGGCGAAGAACGCCACGATCGCCAGCGGCGCGAAGGTCAGCCAGAAGAGCACGTCGTCGGGCCCTGTGCGGCGGAACGATTGCCGGATCCGGAACAGCGCCTTGCCGCGGAACGCGGCCCACAGCGCGAGCAGCCAGGCCAGGCCCGCGTAGCTGAACGGTGACAGCAGGAAGCTTGCCAAGTGATCCCAGGCGATCGGCACGCCGCCGCGTTTTTCCGCGTAGGCGATGGTCGGCGCGCCATGCTGGAGCAGCCAGACGATATGCGGGGCGAGGCACAGCATGCACACGGCGGCGGCCAGATAGGGGGCGGGGGTGCGCAGCCATTGGCGTCCGGAGGGGGTGGCGACCGCCGCGATGAACATGCTCGCCAAGAGCACGCCGGTGAAGTATTTGCCGAGCATGCCAAGCGCGGCCAAGGCACCCAGGGCGACCGCGTGGCGCCAGCTTCCGCCACGCCATGAGGTGACGAACAGGCAGGCGAGCCAGGGCCAGATCGGCAGCAGAATGCTATTGGCGTTGTATTTGAAGCCCAGTGTACTGAACGGCAGGGTGAGGCCGAGCGCCAGCACCGCGAGCACGCTTTGCTCGAGAGGGAGAAACAGTCTGGCCAACCGGAAAACCCCCAGCATGCCGATCAGCAGACAGACGCTGCTCAACAGGTAAAACGCCCAGATTTCCCGGGGCCAGACCAGGAACCAGCTTTTGGCGACCCAGCCCATCAGGGGCGGGTGCTTGAAGGTGCCCAGCTCCCAGTTTGGTGTCATCGCGAAAGTCTCGACCATGTCGCCATACGGATCGAGGTTCTGGAAGGCGATCTGCCCCGCGATGAACCAGACCAGCGCATTGAGGGCGCACAACAGCACCGGATAACGCAGCAGGACATCGGCGAATCGCGATGACCAATCGTGCGGGGCGACGCGCGTACCGTATTGGCGCGGAACTCCGGAAGGCGCGGGCATCGGGCGCGAAGCGGTGGCCGCAGGGCGGTTGTCTTGGGTAGTCATGCTCGGGCAGAAGGTTATCCGTTCCGGATCGGCAATCTACCCTCCCGCCCTTAGTTTTTCCTTAGCGGCGCCCCGTATTCGCTCATGATTCGGGCGGAGGCCCGGCGTAGGCGGCCCGGGGGCGGATGAGCCGGTCCTCTGCGCGCTGCTCGAGCGCATGGGCGATCCAGCCGATCGAGCGCCCGAGGGCGAACAGTCCGAACGCGCTTCCTTGCGGCAGGTTCAGGTGCCGGCGCGCCGCCACCAGCGCAAGGTCGATCGACGGGCGCTGGCCGGTGAGGCGTTCCGCGGTGTCGAGCCAGTCTTTCCAGCGCGGGCGCGCTGGCAGGATGGCCGCCAGAAGGGCGGTGGCCCGCGCATCGCCGTCCGGGTAGAGCGGGTGGCCGAAACCGGGCAAGGCATCGCCGCGTTCCAGGCGGCGGCGCAGCGACACGTCCGGAGCGCTCATGTCGCCCATTTCATCCCAGAAGGCTTCGATCCTGTCCGTGGCGCCGCCGTGCCGGCCGCCGCCTAGCGCGCACAGCCCGCCCAGCACGGCGGCGTGCAGGCTCGCGCCGGTAGAGGCGATGCAGCGGGCGGTGAATCCGGAGGCATTGAGTTCATGGTCCGCGCACAGCACCAGCGCCATGCGCGCCAGCTCGGCTCCGGCCTCGTCCAGATTCCAGGCTCTGGCGCATTGTCGGTGCAGCGGCGCCGTTTGCACGGACGTGCCGAGCAGGCAGGCGGCCAGGATCCGGAGCAGGTTTCCGCAACCGGTGGTGCGCCGTTTCGGGTCCGTTTGCCAGACGGCCGTGTCCTCGTTGCCCGGCGCCAGGGCGAACAGGGCGGGCAAGGCAAGGCGCGGACTTTGCCCGGCGTAGACCGGGCGAACCGCGTCGAGCACTGGCGGCAGCGGGGGCGGGGCGGCCGCGAAGGCCTCGCTTTCGTCGCATTGCCAGAGCAGCGCCGCGACCTGTTCCACGCTGGCAGAGCCGGCCAGCCGCACCGCGTCCCGTCCCCGATAGTACAGGCGGTTGTCCCGGATCAGGGTGAGGCCGGACTCCAGAACCGGCAGTCCCCAGTTAAGCGTGGCCCTGGCGGTTTCCCGGGGTTTGCGGCCGCGGGCCCGCGAGCGAGCCAGGGCCTCGACTTCATCGCGCCGATAGCGGTTGACCCGATGGTTGTCCGTCGGGTGGGCGCGCAACAGTCCGCGGCTGACGTAGGCATACAGCGTTTGGCGCGATATGCCGAGCAACGCGGCGGCTTCGGCGGCGAAGAGGTAAAGCGGCATGCGAAAGTTCCTGGTCGGTGCGATAGGTTGATTGTGATGATCAAGATTGACGATAGTGGATTGCCAATTTGTAATGAGTCATTTTTTCCCCGGCGATAGGAAATGGCATGGCACCGGACGAAAAACTCTCCGGCCTGACGCGCTCGGCGCTCGCTACCTTGTGGCGGAGCACCGGCCTGGACGAACGGGCGTTGGATCACGTCAACCTGACAGGGGACGGGCAGAGCCTGCCGTCGTCGTTCGCCGTGGGGTGCGCGGCCCAAGCGAGCATTGCCGCCTCGGCGCTCGCGGCGGCCCATCTGTGGCAGTTGCGTGGCGGCGCCTGGCAGACGGTCAGCGTGGATCGCCGCGCGGCGGAAGCGGAGTTCCGCAGCGAGCGCTATTTGCGCGTGGACGGTTCGGCTCCGCCGGACCCCTGGGATGCGCTGGCCGGACTGTATCGTTGCGGTGACGGGCGCTGGGTGCGATTGCACACGAATTTCCCGCATCACCGGCAAGGCCTGCTCGATTTGCTCGGGTGTGGGGGCGATCGGGAGGATGTGGCGGCGGCGCTGCGGGGCTGGCGCGCGGCGGCGGTGGAGGACGCGCTGGCCGAGCGTGGCCTGGTGGGGAGCATGGTGCGCTCATTCGACGAATGGGACGCCCATCCCCAGGCCCGGGCGCTGGCCGACTTGCCGGTGTTCACCCTGGAGCGGATCGGGGACGCGCCCGCCGAGCCGCTGCCGCCGGCGCTCCGCCCCCTTTCGGGCGTCAGGGTGCTGGACCTGACGCGCATCATCGCCGGCCCGGTGGGCACCCGCGCGCTCGCCGCGCACGGCGCGGAAGTGTTGCTGGTGACGTCTCCGCGTTTGCCGTCCATTCCCTCGCTGGTCATCGACACCGGACGCGGCAAGCGTTCCTGTCAGCTGGATCTGACGCAGGCCGAAGATCGGGGCCGTCTCGCGCACCTGCTGCGGCAGGCCGATGTGCTGGTCGATGGATACCGGCCGGGAGGGCTCGCCGGTCTGGGCTTCGGCGCCGAAGCGGCGGCCGCGTTGCGGCCCGGCATGGTCTGCGTGTCGCTATCGGCCTACAGCCATGCCGGCCCCTGGGCGGGACGGCGCGGTTTCGATTCGCTGGTGCAGGCCGCCACCGGATTCAATCTTGCCGAGGCGGAGGCGGCCGGCCGGAATGAACCGCTGGCCTTGCCGGCGCAAGCGCTGGATCACGCCGCCGGCTACCTGATCGCCCTGGGCGCCATCGCGGCGCTGTCCCGCCGCGCCACGGAAGGGGGCAGCTGGCATGTGCGCGTGTCGCTGGCGCAGACGGCCCGCTGGCTGCGAGGCCTTGGCCGCATCGACAACGGGTTCGCGGTGGCCGATCCGGATCGGGAGTCGGTGCGGGATTGTCTGGAGGAGTCCGGCTCGGGGTTCGGACGGCTCAGCGCGGTCGGGCATGCCGCCGTGATGGCGACAACGCCGGCCGGCTGGGAGCGTCCATCCGTGCCGCTGGGCCGCGACGAGCCTGTCTGGCCGGAAGGCGGCGGGCGGGACGGGATGGCGGCGGGTCAGACCCACAAACGGTAAAGCCAGAATGATTCGTCTTCGATGAAGCGACGGGCGAATTCGCCCGGGGCGAATCCCGTGATGCGTCGCGTGGCGCGGATCAGGTGCGCCTGGTCGGCAAAGCCCTCATCGAAGGCCAGTTCCGCCCAGTCGACGGGCTGGCCGGTTTCGTAGCGTTCGCGCGCGGCGAAAAACACCCCCTCGGTCTTGACCAGTGACTGCCATTGACGCAAGGACCGGCCGCTATAGGCCTTGACACGGCGTTCGACCTGACGCGGGCTGTGGGTGCGGCGCCATTCGCGGGCCTGCAGGGCGATGCGTTCCACCCAATGGCGGCCGATCCGCCGCAGAGAGGGAAGGGCCGATGCCGAGTGGGCGTGCCAGCGCGGCGCCAGGTGCCGCTCCAGCGCGGCCAGCGCCTCTGTATCGTCTTGTGTTTCGAGCAGGGCGTTCAGCAGTGGTCGCCACTGTCCGTCCAGTACGTCGCGCGCATCGGCGAAGCGATCATGGATGTCCGCCGGATCCACGCCGAAAAGCCGGCGTGCGATGTCGGCTGTAAAGCAGAGCATGAGGGCGCGCCCGTCGGTCGGCATCCAGCTTGTGCAGGGGCGCGACTGGCTGCCGGCCAGCACCACGGAGGCGCCGAACGGCCTCCAGAGCGGTCCGGTTCCGGCATGTTCCACGAGTCCCGCCTCATACCCCGCAAACCAGGAGAGGCTGAGCAGCGGCGAGGCCGGAAAATGCGTCAAGCGCTGTTCGGCTGTTGTTCCGAGCCCCCGGATGTCGCGGCTGATGATGGCCGCGATCGCGCCTTGCAGGCCCTGGGGGATACGATGCAGCCGTTCGTGCGCGGACGGGGACGCGATCCGCGGTGCTCGGGCAAGCGGATCGGGGCATGGCGACGGAAGCGGCGGCGACTGGATTGTCATGGCGGCCAAGTATAGCAAACGTCATGCCCTGATCGGAGTGGCGCCTGCGCGGCATTCCTCCACCCCTGCTCCGTATCAGCACCGGCCGGCCAGCCGCGCCTCGGCTTTTGTCCTGGCGTCTTGCGGGGTGGATGCCGTGTCCAGAGGAACACCGAAAAACGGCGCCAGCGTCAGAGCGCGTTTGCGCAGCGATTCCTGCTTTCGCGCATCCGGCTCGATGCTGATCAGGGCGAGGCAGACGCTCGCCAGTTTCGCTTTGTTCGCCTTGAACCAGTCCATGCGACGCTGGCGATCTTCGCGGCTTTCCTGCTCCGGCCGGCCTTCGGGGAAAATCAGAGCGAATGGCCGCGGTTGATTCACCAGGGCATCCAGTTCGCGTTCCCATCGGGCGGCGAAGCCGGGGACAAGGGCATCATTGTTGGCTGTCACGATAGGAAACTCACGGACATCGTAAAGGGTGAAGTTGTGCGCATCGAGGGTCATGATCGGCTCCAGTGAGGCGGGAGGGTGAAAAAACAGGGGTGAACACAGTCAGGTTTTCGTTTTCGGAACAAACGGCGGTCTGGCGAGCCAGACCAGCGCGATGGCCGC
Organism: Paludibacterium paludis; assembly: GCF_018802605.1. Classification (NCBI taxonomy): domain Bacteria; kingdom Pseudomonadati; phylum Pseudomonadota; class Betaproteobacteria; order Neisseriales; family Chromobacteriaceae; genus Paludibacterium; species Paludibacterium paludis. The sequence continues at coordinate 1,623,511 of NZ_CP069161.1, forward strand.
CAGAAAAACAACGCCAAGCATGCCCGCCACGTCGTTGAAGGCGAGTTGGGCGGCCTGGGAGTCGACCAGAATCGCCAGCCGCTCAAGCCCGGCCGATGTGCCGCCCTGGCCTGGCGCGGCGATCGCCTGGCGTGTCGCGGCATCGTAAATGTCCAGGTTTTCCGCAAGGCGCGCGCGGTGCTCCACCGTCCGCCTGTCCCATATCAGCGTGGTCAGGGAAACCGCCAGGCTGGCACCCAGCGTGCGCAAAAAGGTGGACAGTCCCGAGCCCGCGGCGATGTCTTCCGGCTTCAGGTCCGACAGCAGGATGGCGTTGATCGGCATGATGAACAGGGCCAGCCCCAGCCCCTGCAGCAGTTGCACCTGCGCGATATGAGCGAAGTCGACACCGGACGGGAAACCGGCTCTCAGAAACGAGGCGCCGGCAAGCAGAACGAAGGCCGCGCAGACCAGCAGGCGCAGGTTGATCCGCGGCGCGTACTTGCCCATGAACGGCGTCAGAAGCACCGGCAGGATACCCATCGGCGCAATGGCGAGGCCGGCGAGGGTCGGCGTATAGCCCAAAGTGCGCTGCAGCCACAGAGGCATGATCACATTGACCGCGTAGAAGGCGGAATAGGCCAGCACCAGCGCCGCGACACCCGCCGCGAAATTGCGGTGGCGGAACAGACGCAGGTTGACGATGGGCTGGCGCGCGGTCAGCGCCCTGAACAGAAAACCCACGATGCCGGCCACCGCCATGACCGACAGCGTCACGATGAGCGGCGACTCGAACCAGTCCGCCTCGTTGCCTTTGTCCAGCACGACCTGCAGCGAGCCGACCCCCGCGATGAGGGCCACCAGTCCCGCGATGTCGACGTTGGCGCGGTCGGTGACAACCGGACTGCCGCGCATCTGGCCGGCCACGACAAGGCAGGCGAACAGGCCGACGGGCAGATTGATCAGGAATGCCCAGCGCCATGAATGGCTGTCGGTGATCCAGCCTCCGAGCAAGGGACCGGCGATCGGCGCCGCCACGGTGACCATGGCGATCATCGACAGGGCGAAACCGCGCCGCTCGGGCGGATGGATCGACAGCATCAGCGCCTGGGTGGTCGGAATCATGGGGCCGGCCACAGCGCCCTGCAGCATGCGGCACAGCACCAGCGTTTCCATGCTCGGCGCGAGCCCGCACAACAGCGACGCCAGCGTGAACAGGGCGGTCGCCCAAAGAAACAAACGCAACAGGCCGACGCGGCGCACCAGGAACCCGGTCAATGGCAGGGCGATGGCGTGACTGGCGGCGAATCCGGTCACGACCCAGGTGCTCTGGCCGGGGCCCACGCCCAGATTGCCGGCGATGGCCGGCAGCGCCACATTGGCGATGGTGCCGTCCAGCACCTGCATGAACACCGCCAGCGCCAGGCCGGCCGTGGTCCAGCCCACGCTGGCCGGATGGAAGCTCCCGGCGGGAGCCGGGGTGCTCACGAATGCTCCGGCGTACGGTCGCCGGCCGGTGCCGCGGCCCGGACAATGCGTCTGATGAGCGCGTCGGCCTGGGCCAGCTGATCGCGGTAGACAGTGGTTTCCGAGGCCGGTTTCCCAGGGGGACTGTGCGCCAGCAACGCGCCTCGCCTGTCCCGAAGGTCCACATCGACATGCGCGGACAAGCCGATGCGCAGCGGGTGGGCATCCAGCTGTTCCGGCCGGGTCAGCGCGATCCGCACCGGCACGCGCTGCGCGATCTTCACCCAATTGCCCGTCGCGTTTTGGGCGGGAAGCAGGGCGAAGGCGCTGCCGGTGCCGATGCCCAGACTCTGGATTTTACCGTCGTAGCTGACTTCGTCGCCGTACATGTCGACGCGGATCCGGGCCGGCTGGCCAAGACGCATGCCGGCCAGCTGCGTTTCCGTGAAATTGGCTTCGATCCATACCTCGCGCAACGGTACCACCGCCATCAACGGTTCGCCGGGTTGGACGCGCTGTCCCACCTGGACGCCGCGCTTGGCGATATGACCGGTCACCGGAGCGAGCACGGTCGCGCGGGCATGCTCGAGAAATGCCGCGCGCAATGCGCTTTGCGCCACGATCACATCGGGGTGAGAGACCAGCATGGTGTCGTCCACCAGCGACTGGCGGGTCTGAAAACGCTTGCGCACCGCATCCCGCTCTGTTCGCGCGAGTCTCAGATCGTCGCGCGCGTGGGCGAGCTCCTCCACGGGAATCGCTCCGGACGCGGCCAGTCCCTTGCGACGTTCGAAGTCGGCCGACGCTTTATCCACGGCGACTTGGCGGGCCGCCATTTCGGCCCGCGCGCTGCCGGCGTCGCTGTACAGTCCGCGCACCTTGCGCACGACGCTCGCCAGGTTCGCTTCGGCGGCGGCCAGGGCGAGCCGGCTTTCGCTCGGGTCGAAACGGAGCAGCACGTCGCCCGCCCGGACGAAGTCGCCATTATCCGCGCCGACCGCCACCACCGTGCCGCGGGTCTGCGGGGTGATCTGCACGATATTGCCCTGGACATAGGCATTGTCGGTACTGACGCGCCAGCGGCCGCTCAGACCGTACCACGCTCCCCAAGCGACGGCGGCGACGGCGAGCGATGCGCCCGCCAGAAGGCCCGGCAACCGGAGGCGGGGGCGTCCGGAGGGAACGGGCGGGGGCGTCGTGGCTGGTGTGCTGTTCATGGCAACTCCTGAAACGTTGGCGGGTTCGCATGGCGGACGCGGGGTAAGCCGTGTGTCCTTGGCGACCATGGTGGACGAAACCGGGTGAAACGCGATAACGTTGTTTATGCTAAAAATAATGAAATCGGGTCATTGCCGACGATGATTGAGTCACCTGGCGGCCGGGATGCCAGCGAGCGTTCCGACGGCCCCGCCCTGATCGTGCTAAGAGGCGAGGATCATCCGGATATGGAGTTCCGCCTCGGCACCCGCGAATACGATTGGCACAGCCATCTGCGCGGGCAGGTGTTCTGTGTGGAAAACGGCCTTGTCACGGTGCGCACCGGGCACGGTTCCTGGCTCATGCCGCCCAATCGGGCCGGATGGATTCCCCCGGGGGAGTCGCACAAGGTCGCTATCAGCGGCGCCATGAGCGGCTGGACCGTGTTGATCGCTCCGGCGCCGAGCCGCGATCTGCCCGACCGGCCCTGCGTGTTCGGAATCGGCGAATTGATGGGGGCGTTGGTGCGGCGCGCGGTCACCTGGTCGAGGCAGGATGTTTTGACGCAGGAACAGGAGCGCGCCATGGCGGTGCTTTTCGATGAAATCCGCCACGCACCCCGCGAGCCTCTGCATCTGCCGATGCCCACCGACCGCCGATTGCTGCGCATTGTGACCGCCGTGCTGGAGAGTCCGCACGATACCCGCACCTTGCAGGACTGGGCGGCATGGGGCGGGCTTTCGCCGAGCACCCTGTCGCGGCTGTTTCTGGCCGAGACCGGCAGCCGTTTCGCGCAATGGCGCCAGCAGGCCCGCCTGACGCTGGCCCTTGAAATGCTGGCGAGGGGAGAGCCGGTGGCGGTCATCGCCGATAAGCTGGGCTATGCCACTCCCAGTAATTTCATCGCGATGTTCCGGCGCAGTTTCGGGGAGTCGCCGGCGCGTTACTTTTCCCGCCGCAAGGGGTGAGACCCGCGATGGCGGCCGCGGCCGTCCTCGCGGGCATGTCGTTTCCGTTCAAGACCGCAGCGGAGGGGAGCGCGCATTCTGCTCCCATGAAACCATCATCCTCTTCCTCCTCGTCGTGCCCGTTCGAACCCGTCTCCGCGACGGCGCCGCCGGAGCGACATCCGCCCGGTGTCTGGCCGCCCGGACCGGCGCCGGGCTGGACCGGATGGCGCCTGCTTTGGCGCATGTCGCGCGATATGCCCGCCATGCTTGCCCAATGGCAACGGGAGCATGGCGATGTGGTGCACGCGCGCATCCGGCCCGAGCATTTTGTGATGGTGTCCGATCCCGAACGGGTGCGCGAACTGCTGGTGGCCAACCACGATGGCCTGATCCGCTGGGAGCGCGGCATGCGGGTGTTTTCCCGTATCCACGGTCATAGCGTGTTGATCGCCGAAGGCGAGGCGTGGCATGGCAAGCGTCACACCCTGCAGGCGAATTTCTCCCGGTCGGAGGCGCTCGCGTTCGTGCCGGCGATCACCGCCGCCGCCGAACGGGCCATGGCCCGCTGGCCCGCGCGCAGCGAAGCGTGGCCGATCGAAGACGAACTGACCTCGCTGGCGATGACGGTGATCCTGCATATGGTGTTTTCCGAGGGGATCGGCGAAGAGGCGCTCTCGGTCGCCCGGGCGGTGCGCGTGCTGGGAGAAGCGGCCAACAAAGACATGTTCCTGCCGGCGAGCGGCCCGGACTGGCTGCCCTGGAAGCGCGCGCGCCGCCAGTCCCTGGCGCTGCTCAACGGGTTGATCGGCCGGCATGTCGCCGCCCGGCTGGCCTTGCCGCGCGACGCCTGGCCGGACGACCTGCTCTCGCGCCTTCTGGATCAGCACCGGCTCGATGCGGCGGCCTGGCCCTTGCGGGCGGTGCGCGACGAATGCATGACGGCGTTTCTGGCCGGCCACGACACGGTGGCGGCGACCCTGACTTGGTGGACATGGTGTATGGCGGCCAATCCGGACGCGCAGGCCGCGGCCCGCGAGGAGGTGAACCGGGTGCTGGGCGAGGCCGCGCCAACCGCCGGCCATCTGGCGTCGCTCGCATGCGTGCGCAGAACCTTGCAGGAGACGATGCGTCTGTATCCCGCCGCGCCGGTGCTGTTTTCGCGCCGTTCGACCCGTCCGGTCGCGCTGGGGCCCTGGTTGCTGCCCGAAGGGGTGATGTTCACCGTGCCGGTGCAATTGATTCACCACGATCCGAGGTGGTTCCCCGAGCCCGGGGTTTTCCGGCCCGAGCGCTTCGATCCCGCCGTGACCACGATTCCGCATGGCGCCTATCTGCCGTTCGGCGCGGGGCCCAGGGTTTGTCTGGGGCAGCATCTGGCGCTGACCGAGATGACGGTGGTCGCCGCCCTGTTGCTGCGGCGCTGGGCCGTGAGCGCGCCCGAAGGCATGGTGCCGCCGCGCGCGGTGATGAACGTCACGCTCAAGCCCGACCGGCCGCTGCGGTTGCGCCTGTCCGTCCCGCCGGCTTAGCGCGGGAGCGGACATCCGAACGGACGCGCCCCCGCGAACCGGACGAATCCGGTCCGCGGGGGCGCGGGTGTTTCCGTTGCCTGCGGAAGGTTTACTGCGGATCGCCGGCCGCGGGCGCCGATTTCGCCGCGCGCGGTGGTGCGTTCTTCACGTACTTGTCGAACCAGGTGAGCATTTCATAAACCAGATGCTCGTTGGATTCGCGCGCCGCGTACCAGTGCGGCTCGTGGGGCAGCATCACCAGCCGGGTCGTTCCGCCGTTGCCGCGCACCGCTTCGAACAGCTTGGTGGCCTGCAACGGGGTGGTGCCGGGGTTGGCGTCGTCCGCGCCATGCACGATCAGCAGCGGGGTTTTCAGTTTGTCGGCGTAGAAGAACGTCGACACCTTGCGGTACACCTCGGGCGCTTCCCAGACCGAACGGCGTTCGCTCTGGAAGCCGAACGGCGTCAGCGTCTTGTTGTAGGAGCCGCTGGTGGCCGCGCCGGCGCGGAACAGGTTGGTGTGCGCCAGGAGGTTGGCCGTCATCAGCGCGCCGTGGCTGTGGCCGGTCACGGCGATGCGCTCGGGGTCGACCACGCCGAGCCGTATCGCTTCATCCACCGCGGCTTTTGCGTTGGCGGTCAGTTGCTCCAGATAGGTGTCGTAGGCCGCCTTGGGGTCCCCGACCACGGGAAAGGATGCGCCGTCGATGATGGCGTAGCCCGCCAGCAGCAGGTACTTGTACTGGTAAAGGCGAGTGAAGGTCTGCTGTGAGCCGCTGATCTGGCCTGCGCTCGCCGCATCCGCGTAATCGAGCGGGTAGGCGTTGAGCACGGCGGGAATGCGGGTGCCTTCCTTGTAGCCCGGGGGCGTGTACAGGGTGAACGACAGCGTGACGCCGTCGGCGCGCTTGTACTTGACCAGCCGCTTCTGGATCTGGCGCAGCTCGGGGGTCGGGTCGACGATGCGGGTGAGGGCGGCCGAGGTCGTGGCGAAGACCGCTTCGCCCTTGCCGGCCGTCACCGGCTCGCCGAGTTTGCGCAGAAACACGTTCGGCGCGTCGGTCGGCGACTGCCGCCAGGTGAGCATCACCGGCTCCGCCGCGTTCGTCAGGGTCGCGACGCGCTCCAGAACGTCCTTGCCGCTGCGAAACAGCCGTTCGCTTCGCAGCGTGGCGAGGTTCAGGCGGTCAAGGAAGGGGCGGTTGCCTTCCGGCGACGCTCCGATGCCGTTCAGGTAGATGTGGTCGCCATCCTGGCGGATGACGCGCGCGCCATTGGGCAGGACGCGGCCGACCGGGAAGCCGGGGTCGCCGTACTTGTCGTTCATCGACAGATCCCACAGCAGACGGGGTGTTTGCTTCGGGTTGTCGACGTTGACGACGCGGGTCTGGCGCCACTGGCGGTTCAGGTCGTATTCGTGCAGCAGTGCGGTATCGGCGCGCTCGCTCCATTCCAGACCGTCGTAGCGCTGGGCGGTGCGCAGCACTTCCACCGGCGCGGCCGTGAAGGGCGCTTTTTGCATCATCACCTTGTCGCGGGCGGGAACGGTGTTTTTCCAGTCGCCGCCGTCCAGCGCTTCGGCCCAGACCAGCGTGGCCGGGTCGGTGGCGCGCCAGGCGAAGTCGCGCGGCCCCAGCGGTTCGCCGTGAACCGGCACGCGGTCGGCCAGCGGCAGCGAGGCGATGGGGCGCACGGCGATGCGCGCGGGCTGGGCGATATTCCAGACCTGCACGTCATGCGGGAAGCGCGCGTAGGTGGTCACGTAGGAGTAGGGTTTGCGCACCGTGGAAACCAGTACGTGCTTGCCGTCCGGCGCCGGCCGGACCGCATCGAAGTTGGCGGGTTTGCCAAGCGCGACGAGTTTCGCGCTCTTGGCATCGACCAGCATCAGCTGCGAGGCGGCGTAATGGTCGAACAGCGCCTCGTCGTGCACGCTGCCGAGCGTGTCGCGGTTTTCATACGTGCTGCTCTGGCCGGTCGTGCCATCGCTTTCCTGGATGCTCGGCGCTTCCTGGCCCGCGGGTTTGACCGGCGGCGGGCCGAGCCTGGCCGGCACGGTCTTGACCAGCAGGGTTTTCTGATCGGGCATCCAGTGCAGCTCGTCGTTCATCATGGGGTTGAGCCGCACGCCGGGGATCTTGCGCACTTTGCCGCTGTCCGTGTCGCCGATCCACAGTTCGACCGCGTCGGTCACCGTGTTGGTGAAGGCGAAATGCCTGCCGTCGGCGGACCATTCGGGCGCGCCGGCGCAGCCGTTGGCGGGCAGGGAGACGGACGTCTCGCGTCCATCGGGAATGCCGACCAGCTTGAAGCTTTCCGCGCAGGGCGGAATGCCGTATCCGCCGGGGGTGTCGTGCTTGCTGTGATTGCGCGGTTCGACACGGCTGCCCGCCAGACGCAGGAAGGGCGTGGAGACTCGGGCGATGGACGGGTATTCCTGCCAGGCGACCAGCAGCATCGCGTTTTTCGCGGGGCTGATGCTGGGAACCGGCAGCGCGGGAGCGCGCATCACCTTGAGAATGGCTTCGGGCGGCTGCTGATAGCCTGCCGCGTGGACGAGCGGCATCATGCCGGCCGCGAGCACGGCCAGCGTCAGTGACTTCGATGTAGACATGCGTTTTCCTTGTTATGACCCCGTCTCTCACGGGGCGGCGCATGGCGCAGGCGAAGCGGGACACGGCACGCCTGCCGTCATGGGCACGATATCTACTGTATCACATGTCATATCCGCGTGGATGGCATGTGCGTCAGCGCGCCTAGTCGTCAAGACCGCTCGGCAACTGAAAAATGCCCACCGCCCGTTTTCGCAGTTCCGCTTCGTTCAGGATCGCATAGCGGGTCTTGTCCTTGGCGAGGAAACCCCGCTCGCAAAAGCCCTGCAGGGTGCGGTGCACATGCCGGAAGCTTGTCCCGAGAAAATCCGCGATCTGCGTGAGGTTGCCGGTGAATTCCGCGGGGATGCCGTCTTCCCGGTTGGCCGTGCCGAGGATGTAGCTGGCCAGCCGGTTCTCGACCGGGTGAAGCATGTTGAGGGCGCTGTTGCGGTTCACCCGGCCAAGCTTGCGGCCCAGCGACAGGCACAGTTGCCTGAGGAACACCGGGTTGTCCGCCAGGTGTGTCATGACGGTGTCGCGCGACAGTTTGAGGCAGACGCAGGGCGTGAGGGCCTCGACCCCGGTCACCGTCACGGGCCGGGTTTCGAAGAGCTCCAGGTCGCCCAGGATCTGGAGCGGTTCGTAAAAGCACAGCAGCAACTGCCGCGCGTTCCGCATCGGCATGAACACCTTGGCGCGTCCTTCCACCAGAAACGCCAGGGAATCGATCGGTTGGCCGATTTCGCAGACCGGCTGGCCTTTCTCGTAGCGTCGCAGTGTGAAATGCCCGATCAGTTCGATGCGCTCGAGCCGGTAGTGGCGGTAGTACGCCTCGATGCATGGGTTCATTGCGGTGACATCCTGGCCATGATTCGCGCACTATGACATCTGTCATAACCTTTGCCAAGCGGCGCATGATAACTTCCGGCCCCAACAAAGAAAGGGGAGAGGGCCGTGTTCAAACAGTTCAAGGAGGGCGGGCTGGCCATCGCGGGCGGCGTGTTGCTGGCGATGATGATCGACAGCAACAGCCAGTTGGCGCGTCACACGTCGTCGGTGTTCGCGTCCTGGGTGGCGCATGGCGTCGGCGCCGCGGTGGCGCTGTTGCTGGTCGGCTCGGTGGCCTGGCTGGCCGGAAAGAAGGGCGCCCGTCCGGTCCGGACGCCCAGGGCGCCCCTGTGGAGCTATCTGGGCGGGCTGCCCGGCGCGTTCACGGTGATTCTTGCCGCGCTGGCGGTGAATGGCCCCTTGTCGTTGTCCGGCGCCATCGCGCTGATGATGGTCGGGCAGGTGCTGTTCGGTCTCGTGTCCGATCATTTCGGTTGGCTCGGCGTGCCGGCGCGGCGCATCCGGCCCACGGATCTCGCGGTCGTGGCGTGCGTGCTGTGCGGCAGCGGCATGATTATTTTCGGAGGGCGGATCTGATGGGGATGTGCATGTTCTGGGCGCTGCTCAACGGCATGGTGATCGCGCTGGGCCGGGCCGTGAACGGCCGGTTGAGCCTGAGCGCCGGTCCGTTCCGCGCCTCGTTGTGGAACCACTGGGTCGGGTTTCTGTTGTTGAGCCTGATGCTGATGGTGCTGGGCCGGCCCGATGCCGGCTTGGCGCCCCGGAATCTCGATGCCTACCTGGGGGGCGTGTTCGGCGCGCTGTTCGTCGCGGTGAACAGCTTTGTCTTCACCCGTCTGGGCGCGATGCGCGCGTCGCTGCTGGTGATCGGCGGGCAGATGTTGTTCGCCGTTCTGCTCGACTGGCGTCACCAGCAGCAGGCGCCGGATCTCATTCGTTGCCTGGGCGTGCTGATGCTGCTCTTGGGCATGTATCTGTCCGGCGTGGCGAAACAACGCCGGGCGGTGATGAAACCGGGCGTTACCGCCGTCGGTTCCGGAGGGTAGATCAGGCCAAAAAACCTCGAACCGCGCCGCAGCGCAATGAAAGAAGGTGGCTTCGCCGGCCGGTTTGTCCTTACACTGATCGCTCCGGCGCCAAACCGGCGCGGCGATAGCGGTTTCTTTCTTTTTGGGGGGATCATGACGGATACGGCGTTACTCATCATTGATGTGCAAGTCGGGGTTGTCGACGGCGAGTTGCGGGCGGCCAGGCTCGACTCCGTGCTCGCCAATCTCAATCTGGCCATTGCCCGTGCCCGCGAGCGCGGTTATCCGGTCATCTTTGTCCAGCACGAAGAAGAGGACCTTCCGCACGGTTCGCCAGGGTGGCAATTGCACCCGGGGCTGGCCCGGGAGGAGGGCGATGCCTGCGTCGGCAAGCGGTATGGCGACAGCTTCTGCGATACCGGTCTTTCGGCGCTGCTGACCGACCACGGCGTCGACCGCTTGTGGGTGGGGGGCTGCGCGACGGACTTCTGCGTGGACAGCACCGTGCGCAACGCGGTGTCGCTTGGCTATCAGGTCACCGTCATTCGCGATGCGCACACCACGCTGAGCGCCTTCGACCTCGACGCGGAGCAGGTCATCGATCACTTCAATGCGGTCTGGAGCGCCACCCGGGCCACTCCCGAGCCGTTGCGCGTCGTGCCCGCCGCACAGCTCGAGTGAACCGAACAGAGCGGACGTTATCCCGATCGACCGGAGGGAGGGAACGAACGCCGTACCAAGAGAAGCCCGCCCATGGCAAATACAAAGGGAAGCCGATGAGAATCGAGCAACTGAGCACGGTATCTGAAAGCCGTGATGAATTGGTGGCCTTGTTGAATGACTGCGTGGCGGACGGTGCGTCCGTGGGGTTTGTTGCGCCGCTGGAAACCGGTGAAGCGGAGCGTTATTGGCAGGAGGTGGACGACGGTCTGGCCAAGGGGGAGCGCACGCTGTTGGTCGCGCGCGAGGGCTGCCGCATCGCGGGCGCCGTGCAGATCCATTATTGCCCGAAGAAAAACGGCCGTCACCGCGCCGAAGTGGAAAAACTGATGGTGCACACCGCGTTTCGCCAACGCGGCATTGGGCGGCAATTGATGACCGCGCTGGAAAGCCGGGCGCGGGCGCATCAGCGCACCCTGTTGGTTCTCGATACCCGCAGCGATGACACCGCGTCCCTGTTGTACCGCAAATTGGGTTATCAGGAAGCGGGGCGGATTCCCCGGTTCGCCCTCAGTTCCGACGGCGTGTTAAACAGCACCACCCTGTTCTACAAGCTGTTGTAGCGCTCGCGTTCAGCTCAACGCGTGATCCGCCGAGTTCCCCGGAGGCAACCACCGGGGAATGGTGTTTTGGGCCGATGCCAGGGTTCCCTGCAGCGCTGACAACAACCGCTGCGGCCGAACTCTTGATCGAAATCAGGCGTGGCACCTTGTCGGCCAATGCGGTCATTCATGACAATGTGATAGCATGACTGCTATCGGCCAGAAGTGGACGTCGGGGAAATTGCTCCAAAGCAGCTGTAGGCAAGAGAAGCTCATAGAATGACGGTCAAGAGTACCGCCGGCACAATCCCTACGCCATTGGTTGCGCCACGTATGTAGGTAGTCACTGATTTTCAATCAATCATCCCGCCGGACCTGCGCGGAAAATCGCACCGTCCAGTAAGTTCAAACGTTAGGCATCACGGGACAGGTAGATGCGTGCAACGCTGACAGAATTGATCGAACGAATGACTCGTTCAGAAGAAGTAACCGACAGCAGGAATTCTGTCTCGTGGCAGGCACACCGCGAAGCCGAGAGGCTGACCGACGTAGCACTTATAGACGAGCTTCTAGGCTTTTTGGCGCAAAAACCTAAGAAGGATGAGCGGTCGGCCGCGTACTTCATCATGGGAAGCATCGGTATGAACTGCCAAAACGCTCTCTGTGCATCTCGGCTCCTCTCTTTCGTTCCAAGTGAGTCAGATAAGTACGCTCTTGCCTGCATCCTGGAAAAGCTTGCTGATATCCAAAAACCGGCAGAAGTTGATTTGACCCCGGTGTTCTCGCTACTGCGTGACAAGCGGTGGCTTGTGCGCCATGCGGCCATCAAAGCGCTAAAGAAGAGCGCAAGTTCGGCCGCAGAAGACAATTTGCTTGAGCTCTTGTCCACGAGCAGCGATCCCCACGACATGATCTACTGTCATGCTACGTTGAATCAGATCGGAACGCGCAAGTCCCTGGACGCTCTTCAACGTGGAGCCACATCACGGAAAAGAGACGTGAAGCTGTCGGCGCTCGCAGCTATAGCAGCAATTGAGGCGCGTGATGCCTGACTCTTCATTCCAGCGGACGTTAACGTCCGCATTCCGACGCGCCGACCGTCACCTTAAGGTCGATAGTTGTTTCTCCCATTGGACGACCTGTGCGCCACTGACGGCCAAAGTACGGCACTCGTCGGTGGCTGCTCTCGGATACTCGCTTCCCTCCCAACTTGCATCGATAGCGCTGGTCTACTATCAGCAAGCAACTCCAACATAATTCCGACGCGAGCTGCTGGATCAAAGTTACGGCAGCTGACATCACGAAGAGAGCCAACACATGAGTGAAGCCTGGATTCTTCAATCGTCTGACATTCGGCGTCAGTTTTCTCGCGCAACGTGGGTCCCCCTTCGTGCGTCGCTCGATGACGAGAAGGGCAATGTAAAAGATGTAGGGTATGTCGGCGACGTATTTGCCTGCGGATCCGTCGCCTTTCCCAAACAGCATCATGAACTCGCCGAACGCTTGAGTTGGAACGACATCGGCATAGGGCACTCCGTGGCTCCGTATGCGTATTCAGACGGCCACTACTCTCCGATTGAGGAGTATCAGTACAACGACAAGGAGCCCGTCGGGATTAATCTCGTTTTCGAGCATCCGCAGCCCGTGGTCGGTGGTCGACAGTGGATCCTGAGTCCGGATCTCGTGGTCGCGCTTCGCCTGATCAAGGAGGGTGCGAACTGGGTCAGGCCAGAAGAGGATTTTGTGGTGGTTGCCAGAGAAGCGGTGGATAGCGATGGCAGCCATCGCCTAATAGAAATCAAGCGCGAGTTCCTGATGGATTATCTGGCTGCGCGCGGTTTATCCCTTCGTCTCTCCTATTACCGCCAGCGGGTGGAGAATGTGGCCGACCTTATGGATAGCCCTTATGCTGGCCTAAGTGAGATCCAGGAGCAACGTGAAGGTGGAAGGTACGAGCTGCGCATCAATGAGCTGAACGCCGTGTTCGGCGGGAGCTGGGCGTCGTTTCGAATGTGGCGCACCGATGTCGACGAGGAGGAAGACGCCCCGGTCATGGGGCCTGAGACGGACGACAACATGGCTTCTGAAAGCGCTAGGGGCCATCGGAGTGGCTACCCCGGTGTCCGCGTCGAAGGCGAGTTCTGGCGAGAAGAGTGGATCGAACATCAGGAAAAAAGCACGCGGGTGCGTGGGGACGAGGATAAGAATCTGCCGCACTTTATCGTCGACACCGACGGCTCACGCAAGTTTTCGGCTGAGCTCAACAACGAAGACGTCGGACGATGGCTCTGGTTTCGTCCGTCCGTAGTCAACGAACTCTTGAGCCATCGAGGCTTCTCCTTGGATTGGTACACGGCTGAAACCGGCGCAATCAAATCCACTTCTGGGTATTCAACCCATTTTGGTATCAACACCTCGGAACTCATAACCGTCTACGCCTACGACATTGCAAAGCTGCCAGCTTGGGAGCAGTTCCTCTGGGCAGCGAGTAACGTCGCGCCGGAGGGCAAGGTCAGTGCGGAGCTGCTCGCCTCACAGGTCAAAGCTCAGCCAGCGGGCACCCACGCCGTGGAGGAGATGTTGTTCGGGTGCATGCGACTACTGGAAGCCGAGTTTCGCAAGTCGTTCGATACCTCACTTTTCTCGCATGAAATTGACGATGCCACGTCAATGCAGCACATCTCTCGCTTTGCAAGCAAGGACCAAGCCTCACTCTTGCGACTGGCCAAGGAACTTGTCCGCGTCTTTTCGGACCGACTCGACGTGCGCGCACTTCGAAAACTGTCCAGTCACCCCGACAAGGAGAAGCTGGGCTCCAACAAATTATTGGAGAGCATCGTCGCCCAGAAGGCTGGCGAAGCGCGTGCACGCGAAGTCTTCGCTGCCATCGCCGGAGCCTACGACATGCGCCTTGGCGACGCGCACCCGACCAGCTCGAAGATCGGCGATGCCCTCAAGCTCGCTGGCATCGACACCGCGGCGTCGTATCTGCGACAGGGCGAGCAATTGATCCGTAACTTCGGCCACGCCGTTTGGTGCACTGGGAGTCTGCTCTTCGGAGACCACGCAAAGGGCAAGGGATAAGCCGTTCGCCGTCGGACGGTCTAATGGAGGAGGTCGGCGGATCAGCGATAAGCCGCGGCGATCCGCCTGAAGCGGTCACCAGCCTTGCGAACGGAAGTGATGGTTTGTGGCCGATAGCGGACGTCGGGGGGCACCATCGGCTTGTCCGCTAAGGCCGATAACCTCCCATCAGGTCACGAAGTGCGCCTCTTGGCACATGGCGGCGGGGTGGCTGCGAAATTACAGAAAGAGATCACGCTGCGCGGTTCCATCGCTGTCCATGTGAGGAAAACCAGGAAACCGCGGTCTGACTTGAGTTTGATCACGGACATCCTCTGTTTTGCCAAGCCGAGAAATCGTTACCGGTGACTCGGCTCTGGCCTGGGAGGATGTCAATGCATTACAGCGACGGCATGGCGTAGCCTTCGATTTTTGCGGCGTTTACCAGACCGCTCAGGTACTGATGCATCATTTTGCTGCCCGCCATCTGGGTCAGGTATTGCTGCAAACGTTCCTTGACGTCGTCAAAACTGATCTGTTCGCCCGCGTGGCGTTCGTTGACCTGGATGATGTGATACCCGAACTGGGTCTGAACCAGATGCGGGGTGATCTGGCCGGCCTCGGTGCTGAAAACGGCCTGTTCGAATTCCGGAACCATTTGGCCGCGGCCAAAGCGGCCAAGGTTGCCGCCCTGCTTGCCCGACGGGCAGGAGGAATGCTGTTCGGCCAGCGTGGCAAACAACGACGGTCCGGCTTGAACTTCGCCGAGCACGCCTTCGGCCTTGGACTTGGTCAGCATGTTGGACAACTCGTCACCGCCGGTCAGCGGGAACAGGATGTGGCTGGCCACGGCGGATTCGCCGCTGCTGAAGCGTTCCGGATACTGCTCGTAAAACTCGCGGCAGGTGGCTTCATCCACCGGCTCGACGTGAATTTCCTTGTCCAGCAGCGCGCCAATGGCTTCCCTGGTATCGCCGGTGTCCAGACCTTCGGCACGGGCCTTTTGCAGCAACAGTTCGCGCAGAATCAGTTCCTGGATGGTGGCCTCGCGCGGCTCGGGTGCATCGGCATGGTGGCTCTGCTCGGCCTGGATCATTTCTTCGGTGATTTCGACGCCGTTAACGAGAATGGACATGTGATTTTCCTGAATGAAAGGGTGGAACGCTGCAAAGGTATACGGCGTGTTGAACAAACAGCCTAGATGAGGCCAATGCGGTGAATGTCAAGAGGACGGGTGCGCGATACGTGATCGCAAGCGGCGGTTGCCGTCATTAAGGAGTCTGTTGCGGGTGGTCAGGAAAGACTCGAGAGCATTCTGCGCATCTTCGCGATATCAGTCTGCTCTGCGCTCATAATCCTCCGCAGGACTCCCCCTGTCATGGAGATCCGCTTGGGTCGGGAAACCGCCGTGCTATTGTAGGGATGCTCTGAATAAGTTGATTTCACCCGCCCCAGATGGCTGAGTGCGTGCGATTTGTTCTCGAGCAACTCCATCTTGGAGTTTCCTGCCCGCCCAAGCTGATGCTCGGCACTGGATGGCGCCGCTAGGGTCGCAACCAGACCATGAAATCCGACCGGAGTTCGGGCCGAAATAGTTACACCACCTTGACGGACTCAATCCTTTGAATCACCGGTTGCATTTTCGGATGTGGGGACAAAAACAACCTTTTATAAAGGCGACTCACCTGATACCTGGGGCCAGGCTGGTATGATCAGATCCCTGCAGCAGCAAGAGAGATTTGGTCAATTTCCAATAACGGGCAATTCCGATTTGCCTGTCTTCACGTTTAAAGATGCGAATGATTGGGCAAAGTACCTCAATCATTTGGAAAGGCTGGGTAATCAGTGAAAGTAAATGAGAGAGCAGATGCTTTAATTGACCTGTGCGTCAAATATGTTGATTATTTAAGTGCGGGTGGCGATGGCGAAAGTGGATTGGCTTTAAGTAAAGCGTTGGAAAATTACGGATTACCGCTTCATGCCCGGGCCTTGTCTACTTATCTCGAGATGGGGGACTGCGTAGGTGCTTTGGCGCTTCCTGCTCCGTGGGCTGCATCCGCGTGTTATTTGGCAAAGAACCCTCCGCAGAATGCTCAGGCATTAGATGTGTGGTTTGATCCATTTGAATTGAGCTTCATGATGAGGAGCGTCAATCCGCCGGGGTTTGGTAGATCGACAATTGGGTGGATTTCAATTGGCCCCGTTTATTACTGGCAATATCATGCCTTTCAACAACTGGTTAAGTATACGAAGAGAGATACCTACTTCCCCTGCAAACCTGATTTATTGGCTTCACGCCCCTTTGGAGTGGATGAGTCGGATTATGCGACGGATATTTATCATGCAGAGGCTTCTGCTTATGCTCTTTGGCATGGTAAGTGGCTTACTTCTGGATTGCGTGCTGAAGCATTAGTTGGCGCCCTGCCGGAAGCGCAGTTGAGTCAAGTGGTCTTGCGTAATTTGTATTTTTGGGATACGAGTCCTGGTGAGAAAGAGGGGGATTGCTCTACCTTTGGGCTAATGAGTGATTTTACTATTGGTCGCTACTCACTTGGCGAATGGGATAGGTCAAAGAGTATAGGGTTTTTTACGGCAATATCCGATCAAGTTGGCCTTCTCCCTGACGAGGCTGTTCCGCGTGATTCTGGTGAATACGTTGAACTGCTTAATTGTTCGAGAAAAGTCTTGACGGGAAAATAATGTCAAATGAATTTTTCAATTAAGCTCATTAATAGAAAAGCTGGGGTGGGCTAATGGATACGGGAAGTATTTCAAAATTGGTATCCCATGCCCTTCGCCACGAACCTTGGCTTTATGAGCTGGAACTCGACGACAAAGGCTGGGTGCCGGTTGAGGAATTGCTGTCCGCCTCGCGTTCAGAAAAGCCAGAGTGGTCGGCCTTGAAAGAGCCCGACTTGGCGGCAATGATCGCGAACTCGGACAAAAAGCGGCATGAATTGCTCGACGGTAAAATCCGGGCCCTTTATGGCCATTCCGTGCCGAATAAATTGCTTAAGCAGCCAGCGGAGCCACCGGCCGTGCTGTACCACGGCACGTCACCAGAAACGGTGGCGTTGATACGGGCGAGTGGCTTGCAACCGATGGACCGGCAATATGTCCACCTGTCGGTGGATACCGCGACGGCGGAGCAGGTCGGTCGCCGCAAGGCCCGATTCCCAGTACTGCTGGAAGTGCAGGCAAAGGTTGCAGCTGCAAACGGTGTGGCCTTCTATCGCGGTAACGATTTGGTCTGGTTGGCAGATCAGGTGCCGGTGCAGTTCATCGAGTTCCCTGATTGATTGTTTACGGCTTTGTTGTATAACCCCGCCACCCGCTGCGGTATGCTAAGGCGATGAACACCACAGCACCCCAGAACAAGAAGCCCAAGCAACGCTACACGACCACCAACTGGCATGACGACGACGCAGCGCTGACCGCACGCGGATCGCTGCTGGTCTGGCTCGACAAAGACATGCAATGCCGAATCCACCAGCAACAACGGCCGGCCAGCCAACTACACCGACGCGGCCATCCAGTTTTGTCTGAGTATCAAATGCCTGTTCAATCTGCCATTGCGCCAGAGTCTGGGCATGGTGCAAAGCCTGCTGCAATTAGCCGGACTCGACTGGCCGGCGCCCGATCACTCCACCGTATGCCGTCGCCAGCGCACCTTGCAGGTCAAGATCGGCTATCGCCGCAGCAACGGCCCACTGCACCTGCTGGTCGACAGCACCGGCATCCAGTTTCTCGGCGAAGGCGAATGGAAACGCAAAAAGCACGGTGCCGAATATCGTCGCCAGTGGCGCAAGGTACACCTTGGTATCGATGCTGAAACGCTGGAAATTCGCGCCATCGAGGTGACGGGCAATGGTGTGGGAGATGCATCGATACTGTCGGAGCTGTTGATGCAGCTGCCGGCGGATGAACCCGTTGCCACGGTGACGCTGGATGGCGCGTATGACACCCAGGGCAGTTACGCAGCGCTACTTGAACGGGGAATCATGCCCGTGATTCCGCCGCGCAAGAACGCCAAGGTGTGGAAGTCGAAAATTGTCGGCAGCGAGGTGCGCAATGCAGCGATTGCGGCATGCAAGCGTGTGGGCCGTCGAATCTGGAAACGCTGGAGCGGCTATCACCGCCGCAGTCTGGTGGAAACGAAGATGCACTGTTTCAAGCGGTTGGGTAGCCGGGTGATGGCGCGCACCTTTGACTGACAGGTGGCGGAACTTCAGGTGCGTGCAGCGCTGTTGAGAGGTTAGGTATGGAAACAAAAATTAATTTTCACTCTCTAGAACATTTTAACTTTATTAAACAGAATGTGTTGGATGTGATAAATTTTACTCGGGGTGAAGATGTAGCAATATTGCGAAGCAAAAATTGGATTTACGCAACTCTTGATGATAAACAAATCCTTGATGAAGATGCGAGAAATTTGGCGTGTGCATTAAGTGGAATAGATTGCGATGTTGCATATTTTGGTTGGATTTGTGAATTTGAGAAGGAAAAAAATTTTGATATATATAAGTTTCAGGTTGATTGTGAATCGATTGTAAGTATTCAAAGGCCGGAATCTCCTCTCGATAATATGGCTAGTGTTGTTTTTGGAAGGTATCCGTTAAGATTTTGTATCGTTAGGCCAGATACATTTGATAAGTTGCTTTATGTTGTGGGTGAGGAGAGTTTTGTGCAAAGGTGTTGCGGAGCACCTGGCTGGAAAATATTCAATAATGTTACGAGTAGATAGGTGTCTGGTTTCGTGGAGCCTGTCAGAATTTCTTGTGATATGAGGTCATGAGATGATACGGCTTTGTTGCACAAATCCGCCCAGGCCCAGGCTTGGTAGAATGATGGCATGGCCAAGCCCGTCCCTACGAAGTACAAAACCACCAATTGGTCAGCCTACAACCGCGCCCTGATCCAGCGCGGTTCCTTCTCTGTTTGACTGGATCGAGACCTGGCCTGGCAGGCCAAGCCCCAGGGCAAGCTCGGGCGGGCGCAAACCTATAGCGACGCTGCCATCCAGTTCTGCCTGACCATCAAATGCCTGTTCGGCTTAGCGCTCAGGCAGTCCATCGGCTTCGTGCAAAGCCTGCTCAAACTCGCGGGCCTCGGCTGGACGGCTCCAGACTACAGTACGGTATGCCGCCGCCAGAAAACGCTACAGGTCAACATCCCTTATCGCCACAGCCACAGCCACAGCCACAGCCACAGCCACTGGATGAGCCCCCTGAAACATAGGACACCGATTCCCGCTTAGAATAAGGGATAGGTTCAAGGCTATGTTTATGACTAACACCAACAACAAGACAGACGTACTCGGACCCGAGCGCCGCCGCCGCTGGAGCATCGAGGAGAAGCAGGCCATTGTGGCCGAAAGCTTCATGCCCGGCCAGTCGGTTTCCCTCGTGGCCCGTCGTCATGGGCTCAATCCCAATCAGCTCTTCAAGTGGCGCAAACTTTATCAGGAGGGCAGTCTATCGGCGATTGCCGCGGGTGAAGAAGTCGTGCCGGCCTCCGAGTTGGCGTCAGCCATCAAGCAAATACGCGAACTACAGCGACTCCTCGGCAAGAAGACGATGGAGAACGAAATCCTCAAAGAAGCCGTGGACATCGCTCGCACAAAAAAGTGGATTGCGCGCTCACCCTTATTGCCGGGGGAAGACCAGTAGCCCCGGTCTGCACTTCGCTCGGGTTGGCGCGCTCGAACGTGATTCGCCGTGCGTCGCGTCCTGTTGATTGGCGCGATGGTCGTTCTTGTCGATCGACCGATGATAGCGAGTTGGTCAAAGAGATCCAGACCGCCATTTCGCCGTTGCCCAGCTACGGCTACCGCCGGACGTGGGGATTGATTCGGCGACAGCGAGAGGCCGGTAACTTGCCACCGGTCAACGTGAAGCGCATTTATCGCATCATGCGTCAGCATGGTCTGCTGCTCCAGCGGCGGCTCAAACAACCGGGTATCCCGCGCAGGCATGAGGGGCGCGTTGCTGTGACCACCAGTAATCGCCGCTGGTGCTCGGACGGCTTCGAGTTTCGCTGTGATAATGGCGAAAAGCTGCGCGTCGTCTTTGCGGAGGACTGCTGCGACCGTGAAATCATCAGTTGGACAGCCTCGACCGGTGGCTACACGGGTGACATGGTTCGAGACGTTATGTTGGAAGCGGTGGAAAAGCGCGGCATTCAGTTGGGTATTTCGCCGGAGGTGGAATGGCTGAGCGACAATGGTTCGAGTTATATTGCCGCCGATACTCGGCGGTTTGCGCGAGAAATCGGCCTCAAGCCGGTAACCACGCCGGTCTGCAGCCCGCAGAGTAACGGCATGGCGGAAAGCATGGTCAAGACGCTGAAGCGAGACTACGTCGGCCATATGCCGAAACCGGACGCCCATACGGCTTACCGGAATCTGGCGATGGCTATTGAGCATTACAACGAGTTTCATCCGCACCGCGCGTTGAAATACCGATCTCCACGAGAGTTTCGACGCCTGGCGGTTTCATCAACTTAAGCGTTGGTCGGTGTCCTGTTATACGGGGGTAAATCCAGCCACAGCCACAGCCACAGCCACAGCCACAGCCACAGCCACAGCCAGGGCGCTTTGCATCTGTTGGTGGATAGCACTGGCATCAAGATGCTGGGCGAAGGCGAATGGAAAACCAAGAAACATGGCGCGGAATACCGCCGCCAATGGCGCAAAGTGCATCTGGGCATCGACGCAGAAACCTTGGAAATTCGGGCCATTGAGGTCACCGACAACCGACAGGGGGATGCACAGATGCTGCCATCCCTACTGCAACAAATCCCGCCCAATGAACCCGTTGCCAGCGTCAGCGGCGATGGCGCTTACGACACCAAGACCTGCCATGAAGCCATTGCCGCACGCGGCGCCGATGCGCGCATCCCCACCCGCAAGAATGGCAGGCCATGGAAAGGGACATCGCCGGGCGTGTTGGCGCGCAATGAGATTCTCCGAGCCACGAAACGGCTGGGCCGGGCGATCTGGAAGCGCTGGAGCGGCTACCACCGCCGCAGCCTGGTGGAAACCAAGATGCGCTGTTTCAAACGGCTGGGTGAACGAGTGATGGCCAGAGACTTCGACCGCCAGGTGGCGGAGCTGCAAGTGCGCGCCGCCATTCTGAATCGCTTCAGCGTGCTTGGCCGACCGCAAACGGTGGCTATGGCATAAATCTGCCTAGGGAAAGGGGAAGCTCAATCCTCGGCCGATTTATGCAACAAAGCCCTAGCTATCCAAAGTGGTGGTAGTGGTATCTGATATTTTTGCAGCAAAGAAATACCTTCTCATTCGATATGAATAAATTATATGATTTATATAACCTCATGTGGGTACACAAAAACGGGATGACCAGCTCCCATTGCCTGCACCGTTGGGAATTCTCTGACCACGCACCGGCTGACCAACGACTTCGACCAGGCGAAAGTGCAGAACGCGCTGGACGTGACCATGGCCTTCCAGCAGCAGGCCAGCACCTTCGTGGCGAACCAGATCGCCAAGGAAAAGACCCGCAGCTGAACCTGGAAAAAGCGCTGGCCGATGGATTCAAGGCATACTCAACCTAACTATGGCGCATTGGGCGGGAATTCACCATTCACCCTATTGTCCGGTACGAAGATTGACCGTTTTGGGTCTGACTTTGGTAGCTTTTTGTCGCCAACAGGTACGTCATACGGGGAAAGAGCATTGAGGCCGGGGACCTTGCGAGCACCATATTCAGTATTTGAAGTTACATCGCGGCTTGAAGTTGAAGCCGGGACTATAGCCCCATGGTTTGGTGAGGTGGGGATGGGGACGCAGTACAAGCTCCTTGGTGATTCTCGGGTAAAGGACTTGCTGTCTAGCGGACAACTAAAGCAAATATATAGGGGGCCATTAAATGGATATAACCACTAGACTAAAACTTATACGTACCTTGCAGGCGGCGGGAGTTCGACCCAGTTCCTACAGTGTATTTGGCCCTGAAGATATGGCGCTCTGCTTAGAAGACTCTGGTAATGGTTGGGAGGTTTTCTACTTTGAACGTGGCGGAAAGACCTTCTCTAAAAAATTTCAAACTGAAGCCGAGGCGTGTACTTACATGTACCACGAGCTAATAAGGGATAAAACAGCTTTTATGTAGGTGATAAGTAAAAATTGGCTAGCTTAAAATAGCTGGCCAATTCATTTTTTCCAAAAACGGCAGGGCTTATCGGGCGCAATGTATGGGTTGATGCAAGTGAAATTCGGTGGTCGCAGGAAAGCGTCAGTTATGCAAAGCCTGAAAATGCATACCGCATTCAATACAATCTTGATACCGCATCGGCGCAGTTCAAGGCGTACGCTAATGCTATACATGTCCAGTCCCGGACGATTGCTAACGCACTTTTTGAATAATTCAGGGCGCTGTTTTTGCCACTCCTTCATGGCCTGAATCGATGTTCGATGTTGCAGCGCCAATTGCGGTAAGTGCTGATTGTAGAGCAGTACATAGCGCTCCAGCGTCTCGGCCAAGTCCTTGCCGGATTCGAAGCGGTGCGTCGCCAGCACGTCGCTGATCCGGCCGTTAAAGCGTTCTACCATCCCGTTGGTTTGCGGGGGGCGCGGTTTGGTCAATCGGTGCTCAATCCCGAGCGCAGTGCACAGCAGATCGAATTCGTGTTCACCACTCGGTTGCTTTTGCTTGGTGAACAGCCGGTCGGTGAACTCACTGCCGTTGTCGGTCAGGATCGTTCGGATATGGCACGGCACCGCCCTTTGCAGGGCGGTTAGAAACGCTCTGGCGGTATGGGCCGTCTTGTTCGACTTAATCTGCACAAAGACCCAGCGTGTGGCGCGGTCGATCGCAACGAACAAGTCGCGGCGGGATGTTTCGTCCGGCATCTGCGGTAAGTATTTGACGTCGATGCGAAAGGAACCCGGATCGTACGCCTTGAATGGCTTGCTGAGGCGGTTGGCCGGCGCGGACGAGGGCTCTAGATCACGCAGGTTGCCTACGCCGTGGCGACGTAAGCAGCGGTCCAGCCCGGAGCGGGAAACGTCGGGATTCAGGAACTCGTGCACGACGACCAGCAGGTCATCCAGGCCGAGCTTGAACAACTTGCGCAGTTCGACCGCGATGTGCTCCTGGGCCGGTGTCAGCCGGGTTTGCAGCCGATGGGCCGTGTGCGAGCGGTCTTCAACAGAGTCACGATTCCGCCACTTGATGATGGTGGGGATGCTGACGTTGAAGCGTGCCGCCAGTTCGGCCAAGGTGCCGGTTGCGTTGCGAATTTCCTCGCGGATAACCGGCGTTGTGCGGGCTTGTTTGTGCAGTTTGACGATCATTGTTGTTGCTGTTGTAGGGCGTGCAGAAGCCTACCCATACCTTCCCGGGCGATGGCAAGTTTCTCAAAGCGTTTGCTTATATGATCATCCGGGATGCGACAGCTAAGCCCGGTATTGGAGTTTGATGCCCATGGAAATGAGATCATGTATCGTACGATGTCGGAAAGACAGTTTGAACAATTCTCAAGAACTGGCAAATTGCCCCCTACTACGGAAACATCAATATCACCCTCTGTAGCCTATTCGTCGAAATATGACGGTGTGACGGTCAAAATTACGGTGACACCAGGAACATCAGCTCAGCTCCAAGAAGTTGGTATAGCGGCAAATAAACCAGCCAAAATTCAGTTCCCCACCATGTCAACGCAGACAGGGCCATGGATGCAGTCTAATGCGCGTTTTAAGGTGGAGGGCGGTCAGATGACGACACAGCTTGGACAAGGCAGAGCGATTGATATATTTAATAAGAATATTGTGGACTTTGAACTAATTCATAAATGAGGTTGCTAATGCTGCTTAACTTGGAAAAATCAGGTGTGCCAATGAAAAGGATATACCTGCTTTCAGAAGAGCTAAAGAATGATCCTGAGCAAATTGCTTTAGCACAGGCGTTGACGATGAATACTTCTAGACCGACGTTGGGTCTTAAAGGCACATATGGGCTTTTTGGATCGCATGAATGGTGGGAAAACATTGAACAGCATAAAATTCCGCTGCTGTTTGTTTCCGGCATCGTTCTCCGCGTGTATATCGCCGGTCAGGATGGCTATGAAAACAACACTGTTGATTTGCTGATGGAAGATGGTTCTGTGCGTGATGCTGGAATCTACGTCAATGATAATAGGGATATTCCTCTCGTTCGTGTTGGTTGTCGAGTGGAGCTTGTCTATGTCCTTGATGAGCTGAAAAAACAGCCTGCGCCAAATGGTGGAGTAAATTACTCCAAAATTGCGCTGGAAATGGCAGTATCATCGCAGCCGGTCGAGACGTTATCAGCCAGGTAGAGTTGGCTGGCCGGAGGTCATGCCCGCGTGTTGAGTGGGCGGCATCCGTCTGATCGTGGTTGGAGATGCGCCGATTGTCGATTCTGAGCTCGTCTAGGCTCTGTTTGCTAAGGCCCTCAAATATCGTCGTATCATTGATCTGCCCCCGCCAGCCATACCAGCAATCAGGAGAGAAGTCCCAGGTTTGCATGGTGGTGGAACCTGCTGATCTTTGGCTTGCTACTTGTGCCTGGCGATGGCGTGCCGCAAATTCCGCAGGCGGTATCCGGCCAATCGATCCATGGGGACGGACTTGATTGTCCATCGTCCCGCCACGCGGAGATGATCTGCCTGGCCTCCGCCAGCGAATCAAAGACATGCTCGTTCAGGCATTCGTCGCGGAGTCTGGCATTGAAGCTTTCGATGTAACCATTCTGCATCGGCCGCCCTGGTTGAATCAGGATGTGGCGGATGCCGCGGCTTTGCGCCCAGCCCATGAATGCCCGACTGGTGAACTCTGGCCCATTGTCCGTCCGGATCGCTGACGGATAGCCGCGAAATTGCGCCGCCTGATCCAGCATCCGCGTGACGTATTGACCGGACATCGAGAAATCCACCGCAATCTGCACCGCTTCGTGGCTGAAGTCATCGGCGACCGTCAGGCATTTCAAGCGCCGACTACTGGCTAACTGGTCGCTGACAAAATCCATGCTCCACACCTCATTCCACTGCGTAGTGGCTTGCAGCGGCGTGCGCACGCCGGTCAGCTTGCGCCGACGGTTACGCCGTCTAACCGCCAGACCTTGTTCGCGATACAAGCGGGACACCCGCTTGGGGTTGATGCCCGGAAACTCGATGCGCAATAGGTCATGCACCCGCCGATAGCCAAAGCGGCGGCGCGTGTGGGCGATATCGATGATGCGCGCGGTCAGCCGATGCGTGAATGCATCGGTTTGCGGCGGATGTCGCCAGGCGTCTCGGGAAAGCCCCACAAGCCGGCAAGCGCGGCGTTCCGACAATGCCAGTCCGCTGCTCAGCATGAGGCGGATGGCCTGCCGCTTGGCTTGCGGGGCTAGCGCTTTACCCCGAAGGCGACCTTGAGGGCTTCGATATCGAGGTGGGCTTCGGCCAACAATTTCTTGAGCCGGGCATTCTCGGCTTCCAGATCGCGAGCGCGCTGCAATTCCGCGACGTTCATGCCGCCGTATTTGCTTCGCCATTTGTAGAAGGTGGCTTCAGAGAAGCCTCCCTGGCGGCAAACCTCCTTGATAGCCATGCCGAGTTCGGCCTGCTTGAGAAAGCCGATGATCTGCTCTTCGGTGTATCTGCTCTTCTTCATATCCGTCATTTTCCTTCAAGTGACGGACTTCTCTCTACTTTTGATTGGTAGGGACTGAGGGGAGCAGATCAAAAAACATGAATTAATAGTGAGAAACAGGGGGGGCGGAAGGAAGATTTTGTATATTCTGCCTTATTTTATGTTCTCTGCATTTTTGACTAGGTCATTATGTCCTAGGTGCTAGGGCATAATGACCTAGTCTTAGATTGTTGTTTTTTTGCTAATTTCCACTAAAGAACGAATAATATATTTCTAGGGCGATTTTCTTTTAAATTTATAAAAAAAGCCAAGGGGATGAGGAAGTAGATGGTTTTAACTGGTGAAAGGGAAAATTAAACGGAGCATAACCTGTAGTGGTTATGCTCCGTTTTGGTGCGTATTTCACTATATGCACAATGTTTTCAGTTGCTTAGGAAACCTACACGTACTATTTCCCCACAGCCCCCTCGAACTTCATCGCCACCGAGTTGATGCAGTAGCGCTCGCCGGTGGGTTCGGGGCCGTCGGGAAATACATGTCCCAGGTGGGCGTCGCAGCGTGCGCAGCGCACTTCGGTGCGAACCATGCCGTGGGAGCGGTCCTCGATGCGCACGGTGGCGCCGCTCAGGGCCTCTTCCCAGAAGCTCGGCCAGCCGCAGCCCGCGTCGAACTTGCTGTCCGAGCGGAACAGCAGGGCGTCGCAGCACACGCAGCGGTAATCGCCCCTGTCGTTGCGGTAGTAGAGTTCGCCGCTGAACGGACGTTCGGTGCCCGCCTCGCGGGTGACGCGATAGACTTCCGGCGGCAGTTCCGCGCGCCATTGCTCCTTGCTTTTGGTGACCTTGTCGCTCATCGCCGGATCCTCACAGTTCGTCAAGGCTTTCGGCCAGGTGCGATTCATCGCCCCAGCGCTCCAGACGCCAGCTTCCATTGGCGTATTCCAGCCAGTTCAGCGCGGCGTTGGGGATGGTGAAATCCCGTTTTTTGCTCAATTCCATGCCGGTCGCCAGGCGGTAGGCGATGTCGAGCACGCCGCCGTGGCAGACGATGAACAGCGTCTGGCCGGGGTGTTGGCGGGCGCAGGCATGCATGAAGCCGGTCACGCGCGCCTGAAAGGCGAGCAGGCTTTCACCGTTTTCCGGGGTGAAGTCCGGCTCGCGCCTGGCGTAGCGGGCATAGGCCTCGGGATGGCGTTCGGCCGCTTCTTCGTAGGTCAGTCCCTGGAACAGCCCGAAGTGCCGCTCGCGCAATGCCGGCGCGGTGTTGAGCGGCAGGTTCTGCCACTGGGCGACCGGGCGGGCGGTGGCCAGCGCCCGCGAAAGGTCGCTGCTGTAAACGGCGTCGAAGGACAGGCCTTGGTGCCGCAGCGTGCGGGCGAGGCGTTCGGCCTGCTCTTCGCCCGTGATGTTGAGCGGAATGTCGGTCTGGCCCTGCAGGCGGCGTTCGGCGTTCCAGGCGGTTTCCCCGTGGCGCACCATGCAGACGCGCACCTTCTGTCTGTCGTTCATCACAAAATTCCTACGCCGGAAATTTCCCGGGCCAGATTGGCCGCGGTGTTGTCGGTCATGGCGCCGACGAAGTCCAGCACCCGCATGTAAGCGAGGTAGCGGCTGCCGTCGGGCACCAGATCATGGTTCATCAGGTCCAGCGCGAGGCGCTGGCGGTGGGTGAGGGCGCCCGGCCCGTTGGTTTCCAGCGCCGCCACGGCGGGCACCAGCGCGTCGAGCAGGGTGGCGAGGCACGGATAGGCCGCCAATTCCGTCACCAGCTTGTTGCGGTGACGGTAAACCTTGTTGCTCGCCAGCTCCTTCGCGTTGAGGAGCGCCCGCTGGATCGCCGGTTCGCACACATTGATCAGGTCCTTGGCCGGAAACGCGCCGGCCAGCAGCGAGTCGTGATGCAGCATGAACTTGTCGGCGACCTCGGTCACGCAGCGGCCGACCGCGATGCCGCGCAGCATCGCGCATTTTTGCTTGATATCGTGGATGGACCAGACCCGTTCGTATTCGGCGAAGCCGGCGAACAGCGCTTCGAACTCCTTGACGTCGAGGATGCCGATTTCCACCGCGTCCTCAAGGTCCAGGATGGCGTAACAGATATCGTCCGCCGCCTCCATCAGATAAGACAGGGGGTGACGCGCCCAGACAGTTTCACCCTTGCGGATCAGCCCCAGTTCGTCCGCCACGGCGCGGAAGTAGGGCAGCTCCGTCTGGTAGATATTGAACTTGTCGCGCTCGCGGGCTTCGTCCTTATCGGAGGTCCAGGGGTATTTGAGCAGGCAGCCCAGCGCCGCCGACGTGAGCCGCATGCCGCCTTCGCGCACGTACATTTCGAGCGTGGCGAGCATGCGCAGGCCATGGGCGTTGCCCTCGTAGGTTTCGATGTCGCGCCGTTCCGCGAGGCCAAGGCCGTCGAGCCAGTGCCGGTTGCGTTCGGCGCGGAACCAGTCGCGCAGCGCGTATTCCCCCGTGTGTCCGAAGGGCGGGTTGCCGATGTCGTGTGCCAGGCAGGCGACCTGGACCGCCGCGCCGATGTCGTGGGCCGTGTAGCCCGCGGGCAGGAGGCCCGCGTGCTGCATCATGGTGCCGACCCGGTTGCCCAGGCTGCGGCCGACACTCGCGACTTCGACGCTGTGGGTCAGCCGGTTGTGCGTGTGGTCGTTCTGCGCCAGCGGATGCACCTGGGTCTTGCGCCCCAGACGGCGAAACGCGCTGGAAAACACCACCCTGTCGTGGTCGATATGAAAATCCGTGCGCAGCCCCGGCATGCCTTCCTCGGTGGCGGGCGTGCGGGTCGGCATGACCTCGCCGTCGCGCACCTTGAAACGGCGGCTGGAGAGCAGGTCGCTCCATTGCATGGGGTTCTTGGCGCTCATTGAGTCGGCTGGCGATGATGTGGACGGTTCCATCATAAGGCAATTCGCTCGTGAAATGGGTATTATGGAAATGTCTATCGTTCCGGATTCCCGCTTTTCATGACCACTGCCGAACGCCTTTTGTTCCTGCTCAAGACCCGTGGTCCGGAGTCCGCCCAGATCCTGGCAAAGATTCTCGGTCTTACCGCGATGGGTGTGCGCAAGCAACTGTTGCTGCTCGAAGAGAAAGGCCTCGTGGCGTCCGCCGACGAGCGCCGCGGCCCCGGGCGGCCGACCCGCATCTGGAGCCTTTCCGCGCAAGGGCAGCGGCGTTTCCCCGACCGGCACGCGGATCTGGCCGTCGACCTGTTGCGGCAACTGCGCGCCGAATTCGGCGAAGAGGGCGTGGCTCGGCTGGTGTCGGCCCGCGAGCGCCAGGCCGAATGCACGGCCCGCGAGGCGCTGACGGGCGCCGCCGATGTGGAGGACAAACTGGGGCGTCTGGCCGCGTGGCGCCATGCCGACGGGTACATGGCGCATGTGGAGCGCGAAGCGGACGGCTCATGGCAGCTGGTCGAGCACCACTGCCCGGTCGCGGCGGCGGCCGGCGAGTGCGGTCGGTTGTGCGAATCGGAACTGGCGTTGTTCCGGCGGCTGCTGGGTGAGGGGGTCGAGATCGACCGGACCGAACACCTGATGGCCGGCGGCCGTTCGTGCCGCTACCGCGTGGTCGTCAAGGTTTAGTCACCGAATGCGTTTGGGCATCCGCTCTTCTTCATTACCGTCATTCTCTCTTCAGCGACGGATCCGCCCTGCTTTTGACGGGTAGAGGGGCGCACACCGTCTTCGACGCTCGACACGAAAACCGCTGGCCATACAGAAAGATCGTCATGCCCAAGCCCTCCGCAACACTTGGCAAGATGCCTGCCGGCATCTGGATACTCGGTTTTGTGAGCATGCTGATGGACATCTCCTCCGAAATGATCCATAGCCTGCTTCCTCTTTTCATGGTGGGCACATTGGGCGCGAGCGCCTTCATGGTCGGCCTGATCGAAGGGTTCGCCGAGGCCACCGCGCTGATCGTCAAGGTGTTTTCAGGGGCGCTGAGCGACTACCTGGGCAAACGCAAGGGTCTGGCGGTCTTCGGCTATGCGTTGGGCGTGTTGGCCAAGCCGCTCTTCGCGGCGGCTCCCGGCATCGGCATCGTCTTGACGGCCCGTTTGCTGGATCGCATCGGCAAAGGGGTACGAGGGGCGCCGCGCGATGCGCTGGTCGCCGACATCGCCCCGCCAGAGGCGCGTGGAGCGGCCTTCGGTCTGCGCCAGTCGCTCGACACCGTGGGCGCATTCCTCGGGCCGCTGTTGGCCGTCATCTTGATGCTGCTGTGGGTCGACAACTTCCGCGCCGTGTTCTGGGTGGCTGTCGTTCCCGGGCTCCTGGCCGTGTGCCTGTTGATGCTCGGTGTGCGGGAGCCGGATCATCATGTCGGTATGAAGCGTAACAACCCGATTCGCCGTGAGAACCTGAAGCGCTTGAGTGGCGCTTACTGGTGGGTGGTCGGGATTGGCGCGGTGTTTACGCTGGCGCGTTTCAGCGAGGCGTTCCTGGTGCTGCGTGCCCGGCAAGGAGGGATTCCCGTTGCCTATGTGCCGCTGGTGATGGTGGCCATGAATGGGGTGTATGCCGCCTCGGCTTACCCATTTGGTGAACTGTCCGACCGGGTGCGCCACTCGACGTTGTTGTCATGGGGTCTGATTGTGCTGATCGCGGCCGATTTGGTGCTGGCCGCGAATGACCATTGGCTAACCGTTGCCATTGGCGTGGCTCTTTGGGGTGTCCACATGGGGATGACACAAGGCTTGCTCGCCACCATGGTGGCGGACACCGCCCCTGCCGATCTCCGCGGTACGGCCTACGGCTTCTTCAACCTGGTCAGCGGCATCGCCATGCTGATGGCCAGTGCCGTTGCCGGGCTGCTATGGGACTCTCTGGGCGCTTCCTTCACTTTCTACGCGGGGAGCGGCTTTTGCCTGTTGGCTCTGGCCGGTCTCGCGGTGAAAGCCCGCCAGTTCTCCCGGACCCGAATGGTGTCGTGACATAGCGCTCATCCGTCGCCTCATCGTGGCGGCGGTTCTTGCCGCCTTCGCGCGGCCGTCAAGGCTTGACGCCGTTGGCGGCGAACCAGGCGAGCATGCGCGCCCAGCCGTCCCTGGCCGCTTCCGGGTGGTAACCTGGCCGGTAGTCGGCATTGAAACCATGCCCGGCGCCGGGGTAGACCACGATACGGCTCGCCGTGCCCTCCAGCGCCGCGCGCATCGCGTCGACCTGCGGCTTGCCGATACCGGTATCCTCCGCGCCGTAGAGTCCCAGCACCGGAATCCTGAGTTTCCCGGCGATATCGACCGGCTGCGTCGGCGCGAGCGCGGTGCGTTCACCGTCGAGCCGTCCGTACCAGGCGACGGCCGCCTTCACGGCCGCCTGCCGGGCCGCGTAAAGCCAGGTGATCCTGCCTCCCCAGCAAAATCCCGTGATGCCGGCCCGCCCGTCGTCCGCGCCGTGGGCGGCCGCCCAGGCGAGGGTGGCGTCAAGATCGGCCATCACCTGTTCATCGGGCACCCTGGCGACGATGCCCGACATCAGGGTCGGAATATCGTGGATCAGTGACGGATTGCCTTGTCGGAAATACAGCTCCGGCGCAATGGCGAAATACCCGGCATGGGCAAGACGCCGGCACAGGTCGCGGATGTGCGCGTGCACCCCGAAGATCTCCTGCACAACAAGAATGACCGGCAGCAGTCCCGATGGTTTGGCCGGGCGTGCGACATAGGCGGGCAGGGTGCCGTCCGGGCGCGGGATACCGACGTTGTCGGTGACAAGACCGGCGGCGCTGGTGGTGATGGTGGTCGCGGACACCGGCAGGACGGCCAGGGCGAACCCCGCCGAGGCGGCCGCGCCAAGCCGGCGGCGGGTGGCGTCGGGAGACACGGCGCGCATGGCGTCAGGTCTTGCGGGTGGGAGTGGTGCCGTTGGGCAGCGAGAACGGATCGTCCCCTTCGTCGCCGGCCTTGGCCGGCAGGGCGCAAAAGCCGTTGATCTCGCTGCCGGGCTTTTCCAGAAGAAGCACGATGCCGGTATTGAGCGCGCCAAGCGCCCAAGTGACCAACATGAAGAGCGTATAGGCCGCGCGCTTGTCCTCGAACAGCTGGACGCCGTGCAACTTCAACTCGAATGGATCGAAAACGGAAAAGAACGCCGCCGTGGCCAGACAGGCGATCATGAAAGACGGCCAGAGCAGCAGGATCGCTCGTTGCATGGTGGGTTCCCGGGGGTGGCGTTAAGCTGAGAATAGACAAGCCCCCGGGAAATAGCAAAACCCGCCTGTCATTTCGGCGGGCTCAGTCGAACAGCGTGCGGGCACCTTCGAAGCGGGCCGAGAAATAGCTGTTGTCCAGCCGGTCGACGCGGATACTGCTGTTGGTTCGCGGCGCATGGACGAATTTGCCGTCGCCGATGTAGATCCCCATGTGCGAGAACGACCGGTTCATGGTGTTGAAGAACACCAGGTCGCCGACCTGCATGCTTCCGGAGTCGATCGGGCGCGACAGCGAGGCGATCTGCGCGGCGTTGTGCGGCAGCTTGATGCCGACCGCGTTGCGGTAGATGTAGCTCACCATCCCGCTGCAATCGAGTCCGGCTTCCGGATTGCCGCCGCCGAAGCGGTAGTTGAGGTCCAGCAATCCCAGCGTGTACATGAGGATTTCCCGGCCGGCGCCATCGGCGCGCAGCCCGGACAGCGCCACCGAACGGTCGGCGGGACGTTTGGGCGTCCACTTGCGCGGCGGCGGCGACGAGCAGGCCGCGAGCAACGCGGCCAGGAGCAGCCAGGGGGCGTGACGGCGAAGTCTTGCCAGCGTGTCGCTCATTTGTCTTTCGACTCCAGTTCTTCCCAGCGGGCGAGTTTCTCCAGGAGCAGTTCCTCGATCCGGTCGATCCGTTCCTGCCAGGCGCGCGCCTCGAGGGGGCGGTCGCGAAAGCAGGTCGGATCCAGCAGATTCCCGGTCAGCTGAGCCTGTTCCGCTTCGAGCGCGGCGATATCGCCGGGCAGGGCGGCCAGCTCCCTGGTCTCATTGTATGACAGCTTGTTGCGGTTTGTCCGGGAGCGTTCCTGGCGGGATTTTTCGGTGGGCGGCGCGGCGCGCGGGGCCTCCTTTGGCGCCATCGCCGCCATGCGTTCCTTGGCGTCCAGCCAGTCCTGATAGCCGCCCGGCGACTCCTCCAGGCGCCCGTCGCCCTCGAAGGCGATGACCTGGGTCACGACATTGTCGAGGAACGCCCGGTCGTGGCTGACCAGGAACACCGTGCCCGTGTAGCCGGCCACCAGTTCCTCGAGCAGCTCGAGCGTGTCGATGTCCAGATCGTTGGTCGGCTCGTCGAGCACCAGCACGTTGGCCGGCCGGGTGAAGAGGCGCGCGAGCAAGAGGCGGTTGCGCTCCCCCCCGGACAGCGAGCGCACCGGGCTGCGCGCGCGCTCCGGCGAGAACAGGAAGTCCTCCAGGTAGCTCATCACGTGCTTGCGGGCGCCGCCGATGTCGAGGAACTCATTGCCCTGGCTGATCACGTCCACGACCGAGGCGTTTTCGTCGAGCTGCTCGCGGAACTGGTCGAAATAGGCGATCTGCAGGTTGGAGCCCTGGCGCACCGTGCCGCTGTCGGCCCCGATCTCGCCGAGGATGAGCTTGAGCAGCGTGGTCTTGCCCGCGCCGTTGGGACCGACAAGGCCGATCTTGTCGCCGCGCAGGATGCGCGTGGTGAAGTCGCGGATGATCGTCTTGTCGCCGAAGGATTTCGAGACATGCTCGAGTTCCGCGACAAGCTTGCCGGAGCGCTCGCCGGCGCTCAGCTGGAACTGGATCTGGCCGACGCGCTCGCGCCGCGCGCCACGCTCCTTGCGCAGGGCCTCCAGGCGCCGCACGCGTCCCATGTTGCGGGTGCGGCGCGCCTCGATGCCGCGGCGGATCCAGGCTTCTTCCTGGGCGTGGAATTTGTCGAAAACCCGGTTCTGCTCCTCCTCGGCGGCCAGCTCCTCGGCTTTGCGCGCCTGGTAGGCCGAGAACGAGCCCGGGTAGCTGCGCAGGAGGCCGCGGTCGAGTTCGACGATGCGCGTGGCCACGCTGTCCAGGAAGCGCCGGTCGTGGGTGATCAGCAGCACGCTGCCGGCGAAGTTCCTGAGCAGGTTTTCCAGCCAGACGATCGCGGCGATATCCAGGTGGTTGGTCGGTTCGTCCAGCAGCAGCACGTCCGGGCGCGAAGCCAGCGCGCGCGCCAGCGCGACGCGTTTTTTCCAGCCGCCGGACAGGCTGCCGATGGTGACGTCGGCGGGCAGGCCCAGATGGCCGAGCGTT
Source organism: Paludibacterium paludis (assembly GCF_018802605.1). Classification (NCBI taxonomy): domain Bacteria; kingdom Pseudomonadati; phylum Pseudomonadota; class Betaproteobacteria; order Neisseriales; family Chromobacteriaceae; genus Paludibacterium; species Paludibacterium paludis. Next base: position 1,657,284 of record NZ_CP069161.1, read on the forward strand.
GTGGCGATCAGACTGTCGAACTGCCAGCCGTCGCGGGCTTCCAGTTCGTGCTGGATCGGCTCGAGCTCGGCGAGCAGCGCGGCGTGATCGGCGCCGGCGTCCTGCAGTCCGCGGGTGAGCTGGTGGTAGCGGGTGAGCAGCGACTTGAGTTCGCCCAGCCCCTCGGCCACCGCCTCGAACACGGTGTGTCCGGGGTCGAACTCCGGTTCCTGCGGCACATAGGCGACCCTCACGTCGCCCTTGCCGTTGATCCGCCCGTCGTCCAGCGCGATCTGGCCGGCGACCGCCTTGAGCAGCGACGATTTGCCCGCGCCGTTGCGGCCGATCAGGCCGACGGTTTCGCCTGCCTCGAGAGAAAAATCCACCTTGTCCAGAAGAGCGTGGTGGCCAAAGGCCAGGGAGGCCTGTTCGACGGTAATGAGTGCCATGGATTCCGGAATGCTAACGTTCAAGTGCGGCAGGGTTGTGCCGGATTGCCCGGATTGTAGCACGAGAGGGCGCATTGCCTTTCACGCCGCCGTGGCCTGCTGGTACAATGCCCGCCTGAATCACACGGTAAGGATGCCTCATGTATTTCGTCGATCGTTCCGTCGCGGTCATCAAGCCGCGCGCGCCGTTTCTCGAATGGCTCAACGCGGTTCCGGGAAATGATACGGATCTGTCGCTGGACAGCCTGCGCAGTGACTGCACCGTGATCCTGATGCCCGAGTTCACCGACCCGGAAGAGGGCGTGTCCTATATCGACGACATCTACGACCAGCTGTTCCGCATGGAACTGGCGTCCTGGTACGAGGACGAAGCCCTGTGGCCGGCCGAACGCTCCCTCAAGACGTTCTGGGAATGGTTCGATGTCGAAATTCACTCGACCCTGATCGACAGTGTCGAAGGCGATCTGCGCAACTACCCCGCCGGGGAAGTCTGAGCCGCGGGCGGCGTTCGCCGCCTTCCGGGTCGAGCTTGTCCCGTCCCGTCTTTACCGGCGCGGCGTGCTGGCCGTCTCGGCGGCGCTCGCCCTCGTCCTGCCCGCCTGGGCGTCGTTGACGTTGCTGCCCCTTGCCGCGCTGGCGGCGCTTGGCGCCGACGGCTCGGGCCGCCGCCGCTCCCGTCCGGACCGGCTGATGGTGAGCGACGGCCGCGTGCGGCTCGGCTACGGACCGTTCGAAGTGGAAGGCCGGATCGAGGATGCGTCGGTCGTCTGGTCCTGGCTGATCGTGCCGGTGATCCGGCTTGACGACCGGATCGTGCGTTTCGCCGTTTGGCCCGACTCCGCCCCGCCCGAGGCGCGGCGCCTGTTGCGGGCGTATTTGCTGTGGTCCCCTCGCGGGGAAGAGGAAAGTGCCTGAATGAATCCGTCCGAATTTACCCGTCTTGGCGAATGGCTCGACTGGCTGACGACCCTGCACGCCAAAGCCATCGACATGGGACTCGAGCGCGCCGCCCGCGTGCGCGCCGCCATGAATCTCGCACCGGCCGTCCCCGTCGTCATCGTCGGCGGCACCAACGGCAAGGGGTCGGTGTGCGCGATGCTGTCGACCATGCTCAACCGCGCCGGCTACCGGGTCGGCACCTACACCTCGCCCCATATCCTGCATTACAACGAGCGGGTCGCCATCGACATGGCGCCGGTCGACGACGCGCGGCTGATGGCCAGTTTCCGGGCGGTGGAGGCCGCGCGCGGTGACGTGACGCTCAGCTATTTCGAATTCGGCACTCTCGCCGCGGTGCACGCCTTCATCGATGAAAAGGTCGACGTGATCGTGCTGGAGGTCGGACTGGGCGGGCGCCTCGACGCGGTCAACCTGTTCGACGCCGACGTTGCCGCGGTGGTGTCGGTGGATCTCGACCACCAGGCGTTTCTCGGCAACGACAGGGAAAGCATCGGTTTCGAGAAAGCCGGGATTTTCCGGGCGGGGCGTCCCGCGGTGTGCGCCGATCCGGCGCCCCCGGCGAGCCTCGTGGCGCATGCCCAAGCCATCGGCGCCGATCTGCGGCTGGTCAACCGCGACTACTCCCATACCCGCCTGGATCACCAGTGGTCGTTCCACATGGGGGAGCATCACCGCCATTCGCTGCCCCTGCCGGCGCTGCGCGGCGCTTACCAGATCGACAACGCCGCCTGCGCGCTGGCCATCCTCGACTGCCTGGCCTCCCGGTTGCCGGTCGATCAGGGCGCCGTCAAGCGGGGGCTGCTCGAGGTCGACTGGCCGGGGCGCTTCCAGGTGCTTCCCGGACGCCCGGTGGTGGTCATGGATGTCGGTCACAACCCCCATGCCGTGCGCGCCATGGTGGCGAACCTGCGTCGGCTCGCTTTCGCCGAGAACCGCTACGCGGTGTTCTCGATGCTGGAAGACAAGGACATGGACAGCGTCCTCGCGCTGGCGAAGGACGAATTCGACGGCTGGTTCGTCGGCGGACTCGATATGCCGCGCGGACAGAGCGGCGAGCGCATCGCCGAACGCATGGCCGCCGCGGGGGTGCGCGACGTGCGCGCCTTCGGCACCGTGGAAGAGGCGTGGCATGCCGCTTTATCCGCCGCCGGTGAAAATGATAGAATCGTCGTCTTTGGATCGTTTCACACTGTCGCGGATGTCATGACGGCGCGGCAGAGGCACCACTGAGGAAGGCATGGCCGGACTGTCAGCCCAAGAAGAACTGTTGATGCTGCGCAAGCGCGCACGCCGCCGCCTGGTCGGCGCGATCGTGATCGCGCTCGTTTCCGTGGCGGTCATGTTCAAGGTCGTCAAGAGCGTGCCCGATCAGGCGATGCGGCCCGAATCCATCGAAATCGCCGGCGAGGCGTCCGCGCCCGTGGCCGCGCCGCGCGCGGCATCGGCTCCGGTGGCCAAGGCCGCTTCGGCGAGCGCCCCGGACGCGGAACTGCCGCCGCCGGTCGCGGCGGCGGGCACCGAATTGCCGGCGAACCTGTCCTCCGTGGCTCAGGACGACCGGACGGCGGCGAAGCCCGCGGCCGAACCCGCGCCGCCCAGGCCCGCCCAGGCGTCCGCGCCTTCCCTGAAAACCCCCGAACCGAAGACCGCGCCGAAACCCGCGGCCGAGCCGAAACCCGAAGCGAAGCCCAAGCCCGCCGACCCCCGGCCGCGCAAGGTCGATCCGGCCGCCATTCTGGAAGGCCGCGTGGACGGCGAGTCCGGCATGCATGAAACGCCGAAGCCGGGCAAGACCGACAGCAAGTTCGAGATCCAGCTGGCCGCGCTGTCCGACAGCGCCAAGGTCGATGCGCTGCGCGGCAAGCTCTCCAGCGTCGGCGTCTCGGCCCGCTTCAGCAAGGTCGAAACCAGCAAGGGCACCGTGACGCGTGTGCGGGTCGGCCCCTTCGCCAACCGCCAGGAGGCCGATGCCGCCTTGCGCAAACTCGCCCGCGCCGGGGTCACCGGCATCATCGTGAGCCGGCCATGACCGTTTTCGATTACGCCGTTCTCGCCATCCTGGCCGGCTCCGCCGTCATCGCCCTGATGCGCGGCTTTGTCGCCGAAGTCCTGTCACTGGGCGCCTGGCTCGTGGCGTTCTGGTGCGCCAAGGAGTTTTCTCCGGCGGTGTCCGCGTTCATGCCGTCCGAAGTGCCGACCGAGGGGCTGCGGCTCGTGGCGGCCTTCGTGCTGCTGTTTTTTCTGGTCTGGCTCGCGACGGCGCTGCTGCGCGTCACCCTGACCGGGTTGCTCGACGCGGCCGGCCTCGGCGGCGTCAACCGCTTGTTCGGCGCGCTGTTCGGCCTCGCCCGCGGCGCCGTTCTGGTGGTGATCCTGGTGCTGGTCGCCGGATTGACCGACATACCGCGGGAGCCGATGTGGCGCAATGCGGTGCTGTCGCCGCCTCTGGAGAGGATGGCGATATTGTTGAAGCCCTGGTTACCGGCGATGTTGGCCGACAACATACGGTACTCGGGATGAAACAGGTGAAAAGGCGGAGTGTCTTGATATCTTTACTTCAAGAATCCGCCTTTTTCTTTTGCTTGCAGTCTGGAAGTAGGGAAGAGACACGATGTGCGGAATTCTCGGTGTGGTCGGCCAGTCGCCGGTCAATCAAATGCTCTATGACGGTCTTCAGGTCCTGCAGCATCGCGGACAGGACGCCGCCGGTATCGTCACCGCGTCGGGCAAAACGTTTCACATGCACAAGGGCAGCGGCATGGTGCGCGACGTGTTCCGTACCCGCAACATGCGTTCCCTGAACGGCAACGCGGGCATCGCCCATGTCCGCTATCCGACCGCGGGGTCGGCATCGAACCTTGCCGAAGCCCAGCCGTTCTACGTCAATTCGCCGTTCGGCATCGTGCTGGCGCACAACGGCAACCTGACCAACACCGACGAGCTCAAGGCGGAGATGTACCGCCACGACTTGCGGCACATCAACACCAACTCCGACTCGGAAGTCCTGCTCAACGTGTTCGCCCACGAACTGGCAGGCCGGACCGAGGGCTTCGATCTGACGGTCGACGCCGTGTTCGGCGCCATCGCGGCGGTGCACCGCCGGGTGCGCGGCGCCTACGCCGTGGTCGCCCTGATCGCGGGTTACGGTCTGGTGGCGTTCCGCGACCCCCACGGCATCCGCCCCTTGGTGATCGGCACCAGCGAGCTGGACGGCCGCGCGGAATACATGTTCGCCTCCGAGTCGGTGGCGCTCGACTGCTCGGGCTTCACGCTATTGCGCGACGTGCAGCCGGGCGAAGGGGTGTTCGTCACCGCCGACGGGGATTTTCATGCGCGGCAGTGCGCCGAGCACCCACGCCTCGCGCCTTGCCTGTTCGAGTACGTGTACTTCGCCCGGCCCGATTCGATCATCGACGGCGCGTCGGTCTACCAGGCCCGCCTCATCATGGGTGAAAAGCTCGCCGACAAGGTGCGCCGCAGCCTGCCGCAGATCGATATCGACGTGGTGATGCCGATTCCCGACACCAGCCGGCCGAGCGCCCTGCAGCTGGCGAACCATCTGGGCTTGCCGTACCGCGAGGGTTTCATCAAGAACCGCTATATCGGCCGCACCTTCATCATGCCCGGCCAGGCGGTGCGCCGCAAATCGGTGCGCCAGAAGCTCAACCCGGTGGCCTGCGAGTTCCGCGGCCGCAATGTGCTGCTGGTCGACGACTCGATCGTGCGCGGTACGACCTCCAAGGAAATCGTGCAGATGGCCCGCGATGCCGGCGCGAAGAAAGTCTATTTCGCCTCGGCCGCCCCGGCGGTGCGTTTTCCCAACGTGTACGGCATCGACATGCCAACCCGCGAAGAGTTGCTGGCGACCGGACGCACCGAAGAGGAGATCGCCGCCGAGATCGGCGCCGACGCGGTGATCTACCAGGATCTGCAGGCATTGCGCGAAGCGGTGCACAGCCTCAATCCGCAGTTGCGCGAGTTCGAAACCTCGTGCTTCGATGGCGAATACATCACCGGCGACATCACCGAGGACTATCTGCGGGCCATCGAATGCGCGCGCTCGGCGAACAAGGGCGGGCTGCAGGAGGAGTCGGGCTCGCGGCTCATCGATCTGAATCTGAATGTCGCCGAACAAAACCTGATCTGACGCCGGCCGGCGCCGTGCCGGCACAAGGGGCGAAGCATGCGGACAGCACGTGATATCGACCGGAAGAAGGTGGCGGATCTGCTCGCGCGGGAGCGGGCGCGCTTTTGCGAGGAGCGACCCCGCAGCCGGGCGATCGCCGGAGCGGCCGACGCGCATCTGCTGTTCGGTGTTCCCCTGCACTGGATGCGCGACTGGCCGACACCCTTTTCGCTCTTCGTCGAGTCGGCCCGCGCCGCCGAGGTTGTCGATGTCGACGGGCATCGCTACGCAGACTTCTGCCTGGGCGATACCGGCGCCATGTTCGGGCATTCTCCGGCGGCGGTGGCGGAAGCCGTGGCGCGCCAGGCGGCCAGGGGGCTGACGGCGATGCTGCCGTCCGCCGATGCGCCGCGGGTCGCGGAGGAATTGGCGCGCCGTTTCGGGCTGCCCCGCTGGCAGTGGGCGATGAGCGCGAGCGATGCCAACCGGTTCGCCCTGCGCTGGGCGCGCGCCACGACCGGACGTGACCACCTGCTGGTTTTCAACGGGTGTTACCATGGCACGGTGGACGAGGCGTTCGTCGATCTGGTGGACGGCGTGCCGCGCGCCCGGACCAGCCTGCTCGGTCAGGCGCACGATCCGGCCCGTTTCACCCGGGTGGTGGAGTTCAACGACCTGGCGGCGCTGGACGCCGCGCTCGCGGACCGTCAGGTGGCCTGCCTGATGGCGGAGCCGGCCATGACCAATATCGGCATGGTATTGCCCGAGCCGGGATTCTGGGACGAGGCGGCCGCGCTGTGCCGCCGCCACGGCACCCTGCTGGTGCTCGACGAGACGCATACCCTCAGCTCCGGCCCCGGCGGTTACGCCCGCGAGCACGGCCTCGCGCCCGACATGCTGGTGCTCGGCAAGCCGGTCGCCGGCGGCGTGCCCTGCGCGGTGTACGGCATGAGCGCGGACCTGGCGCGGCGCGCCGAGCGGGCGAAACGGGACAAGCCCGAGGGGCACTCCGGCATCGGCACAACGCTCAGCGGCAATGCGCTGGCGATGGCGGCGATGCGGGCCACGCTCGAGTCGGTGGCGACGCCGGAGGCCTACCGGCACATGTTCCGGCTCGCCAAGCGCCTGGAAAACGGCCTGGCCGACGCGATCGCCGAGGCGGGATTCGGTTGGTGCGTGACGCGTATCGGCGCGCGAGTCGAGTTCCAGTTCGTCTCGCGGGCGCCGCGCAACGGCAGCGAAGCCGCCGCGGGCTTCGACGATGAACTGGAGGCGCTGGCCCACCTGTTCCTGCTCAACAGGGGATTCATGATCACGCCGTTTCACAACATGCTGCTGGTGTGCCCCGACACCCGCGAGGAGGTGGTCGACGGGCTGATCGCAGTGTTCGCCCAGTGGCTTGGCGCCTTGTCGTGAAGGCTCGGGCCGACGTTTCGATTTCCCTCGCCGCAAGACATCCTCGCCAGACGAAGGGTTGGATCGGCGCCCGGACATCGCGCCCTGCGGCATCCTTGCCGGACAGCGCCGTGAACGCGATTTCGGCTCCGGTGCCGTCCTCGAGTATCCTGCCGCTACGACAAACCGAGGCCGTGGGGGACAGAACCCTCCTCCTGCAAACCGTTCCGGGTAGTTTCTTCATCCGACAGCTCGAGGCCACGCCGCAGGCGTTGCTTTTGATATAAATTTAATGTCATGGAGAATGCGGTCGTCGCTCCCTCATCCGTCACCAGATTGCCGCGGACCGACAGCGAGTCGTCTTTCTCCCTGTGGTCGTCAAGGCGCGGGACGGGGCGGTTTCCGCCCGCGTGGAACTATTTTTTAGGATATTCATGTCTTTAGTGATATTAAGTCGTTTTTTGTCATTGTCTGGCGTGGTGACGGCGAGCCGGCGCGCCCGCAAGCGACCCGGCGCCGCCGGGGCTTGTCAGGCGCTCCGCGCGGCAAGAAAGGGATGGGCATGACGGAAGCCGTCAGATTGCGCGGACGGGGCGCGCTTCTGGGATTGGCGCTGGGCGATGCGCTTGGCGGGCCGCTGGTGCTGTCGCGAAGGGACAGCGCGCCGGCTCTGACCGACATGACCGGCGGCGGGCCGCTGGGTCTTGCGGCCGGCGAATGGAGCGACGACACGGCGATGGCCCTGTGCCTGGGGTACAGCCTGGTGGATTGCCGCGGTATGGACCCCCTTGATCAGTTGCAGCGCTATTTGCGCTGGCGCAATGAAGGATACTGCTCGGCATCCGGCCGGTGCGTCGATATCGGTTTGATGGTCAACGCCGCTCTGGAGCGCTTCAGCAAGAATCCGCAGCCGTACCCCGGCCTGACTCGCGAGGATACGGCCGGCAACGGCAGCCTGATGCGCCTGGCGCCCGTGGCGCTGTTTTTTCATCCGGACAAGTATCCCGACCCCGCGCATGCGATGCGGGCGGCTGTCGACGCTTCGCGCACCACGCATGGCGAGACGCGCTGTGTGGATGCTTGCCGGGTTCTGGCGTGGATGCTGCACCGCGCCCTGAGCGGCGACGGCCGCGAGGGCGTGTTCGATAGCCGTTCCCTGCTGGCGGCCTGTCCGGATCTGCATCCGGACATCCTGGCGGTCGCCGGCGGCAGTTACCGGCACAAGCGGCGAGAGGACATCCGCAGCACGGCATTCGTTGTCGACTCCCTGGAAGCGGCGCTGTGGTCGCTCTGGGAGAGCGGTTCATTCCGCGAAGGAGCGTTGCTGGCCGCCAATCTTGCCGGAGAGGCGGATACGGTTGCCGCCATTTACGGACAGTTGGCCGGGGCGTTGTACTCCGAGTCGGGATTGCCGGCCGATTGGCTGGCCCGCCTCGCATGGCGCGACAAGATCAGCCGTCTTGCCGATGATCTGTATTTTGTCGGGTGAGTTCGGCCGCGGCCTCCGGGTCCGCGGTGGCCAGTCGATAGCCAAAGCGCCGCGGGTGAGGCGCGACCAGGTCGGTGCGTCGGGCGCGGCGCAATAGCCATAGCGACACGAGATCGGGACTCGACAGCGCGATCGCCAGGGTCGACCAGGCCATCAGCGCGGCGCTGCCTTTGGCGAACCCGGCAACGGCGGGGATCATGCCGGTGGCCACGACTGGCAGCAGCGCGGCCAGCCGGCATGCGAGCACCGGCATGGCGGCGTTTTTCGGCACATGCCGGCCAAGGCCGGCCCAAAGACACGCCCGGCGCACGGCGTGCCGGGTCAGTAGCAGGCCCGCCGCGATGGCGATGGTCTGTTCCACGCTCAGGGCGCGCAATCCCACTTCGATCACGTTGACGCCGAACACCAGAAATCCCATGCCCACTTCGGCGACCGCCAGCAGCACGCTCAAAGGCAGGGCCACCAGCAGCGCGGTCAACGGGCCGAGACTACAGCGGTCGGCATCGGGCAAGGGGGGGCGGCGCATGGCATCTCCAAAGCGAAGAGGGCCATGATAGCCGCTGCCCGGGGCTTTTGCCATGAAACAATGCGAAGTGAATGGAATGGCGGCTCCGCTCCTGTCGCCGTCAATTTGCGTTTGCCGAACGGTCTTGGTAAGAATGGAAGTCATTACCATCATTGCGGAGTGATCCATGCGCATTGAGCGATCCCTGGTCTTGCCCTGCGAGCCCGACGCGTGCCGCGATAGGCTGCTGCGGCCCGATACCATGCTGTATGTCTGCCATCCGCTGCTCGGATTCCGGGGCCGCATGCCAGCGCATGTGCCGGGCGCCTGTCAGGTAGCGAAAACGCTGACGGGTTCGTCTTGCGCGATAACGGTTCGAGCGGACTGATTTCGCGTTGGGACCACCGGCTGATCGTCGCGCGCGATGCCGGCGGCTGCCGCTATGCCGGTCGGGTCGACATCGATGCCGGATGACTGACACCGCGGATCTGGGGGGTCGCGTGGTGTCTGTTCCGCCAGCGCCGGTTCGCCGGGCTTGTCCGGCATGCGGCCCGGAACTCGCGCGTCACCAGTAGCGCGGCCAGCGCGAAGCGCGTCCGCAATTGTTGACCAGCAGAGCGACCGCGACCAGAAGCAATGAGCCGGTCAGGACCGGCAGCAGGAGAAATCCCCAGCCGGTCTTGCCGCTCATCAGCACCACCAGCGGGTCGGCGCCGGCCGGCGCATGCAGAGTCCGGCTCGCCTGCATCAGCGCGATGGCCAGTCCCACGGCCAGTGCCATGGTCCAGGGGCCGGCACCCAGTGTTTTGAGCACGATCAGTCCCACGAGGCTCGCCAGCAGGTGGCCGCCGATCACGCTGCGTGGCTGGGCCAGCGGCGAATCGGGTACGGCGAACAGCAGCACACAGCTGGCGCCGAACGGCGCCATCAGCCACGGCGCTTGCTGCCAGTCCGCCAACTGAGCCAGTGCGCCGATCGCCAGCGTTCCGCCCGCCAGCCCCGCGAGTATCTGCTTTGGCGCGGGACGCGCGGGCAGGGGGTGATTGCCGCGCAGCCGCGCATGAAGAGAGGAAAAAATCATGTCCGGTGTTCTCCAGTATTGTACAGACCGGTCTGTACAATACTGGAGGGGCAGGCGTTTGGCAAGCGGCTTGTTACAATGACGTACCACGATGCAAGGTCAGCGCAATGACAGCAAAACGCGAAGCGATTCTCGAGAAGGCCCAGCCCCTGTTCGCCCGCTACGGCTATCACGCCGTGGGGGTCGACCGGATCAAGGAGGAGGCGGGTGTCTCGAAAATGACGCTCTACAAATATTTTCCGACCAAGGATGCCTTGATCGAATCGGTGCTGGAACGGCGGGATGCCCAGATGCGCGAGTCGATCCGCGCGGCCCTGGCGTGTTTCGGAACCCCGCTCGAACGGCTCGAGGCCCTGTTCGCCTGGCATGCGGCCTGGTTCGCCGAGCCGGATTTTTACGGTTGTCTGTTCATCAAGGCGTGCGACGAGTTTCCCGACCGGACCTGCGCTATCCGTCAGGTCGCGGTGCGTCATAAGCGCTGGATCGAAGACACGATCCGGACCGAGCTCGCGGCCATCGGCCATGCCGAGGAGCGGGAGCTTGCCGCATGCCTGATGGTGCTCCTGGAGGGGATGATCGTGCAGGCCAACCTGCAGGGCGGGGCCGCCCGCGCGAGCGGAATGTGGGACATGATCCGCACGCGCCTGATCGGGGTCTGATCCGGCGCGTGGCGGCGGCGATCAGGCCGGCGGAGCGTACATCTGCATGACTTCGGCTTCCGTCATCGTCTTCATCTCGCCGGCGAAGGCGTACCAGTCCGGTTTCTTGTCGATGTAGATCTGGTGATCGAAAACGAAGCGCGCGTCGGGAAACAGGCCGGTGGGCACGTAGCATTGACCGGTTTCCTTGACGCGGTAAAACAGGTGGGTGCCGCAGGACTTGCAAAAGCCGCGTTCGGCCCATGCGGAAGAGTCGTAGGCGGCGATGTGTTCCTTCCCTTCGAAGCGCGCCGTTGTGCCGGCGTCGAAACTCAGCAAAGGGCCGCCTCCCCAGGCCCGGCACGTGCCGCAATGGCAGGCGCCGGCATGCAGCGTGGCGGGCGTGGCGGAAACCGAGACGGCCTTGCACAGACAGTGGCCGTGAATCGTTGTCGAATCGCTCATGGTGATTCCTTCGTTAACGGACGGTTGATCGGACGCCGGAGTCGGGGTGGAGCATGATGGCGTCTGTATTATCATGGCATTGACTAATGACTTGCGCATTGCATTTTGATATTGTACAAAATCAAATACTGTGTCAAGCAATGCCGGCCCGAACCGACGGGTTAACCCTGACCAATGATTCCCCACCGTGAATGAAAGCGACGAAACCATGCCATCCACCCCGGTCTACGATACGCTGACCCGAACATTCGACCGCCTGCACCGGCTCTTTCATCTGAAGGAGATCGCCTGCTGGGATCAGGCGACCATGATGCCGCCGGGCGGCAATGAAGCGCGCGCCGGCGCGCTCGCTGAGCTGGGCGGGCTGATCCACGCCATGATGACGGACGCGGAGTTCGGCAGGCGGCTTTCCGCCGCCGAAGACGAGGATCTTGACGACATGGCGCGCGCCAATCTGCGCGAAATGCGGCGCGAATGGGAACGGACCAACCTGTTGCCGGCCGACCTCGTCAAGGCGCAGACACTGGCGCGGGCCCGTTGCGAGCATGCCTGGCGCAGCCAGCGCCCGGCCAACGACTGGCCGGGGCTGCGCGAGAACTTGCGCGAGGTGGTGCGGCTGGCCCGGGAGGAGGGGCGCCGGCTGGCCGAAGGGCGCGGCATCGCGCCTTACCAGGCGCTGATGGACAAGTTCGAACCGGGCATGACGACCGAACGCCTCGAGACGCTGTTCAGCGATATCAAGACCTGGTTGCCCGGGCTGATCGCCGCGGTGCGCGACAAGCAGGCCGGCGAAACCTGGCTCAAGCCGGCCGGACCGTTTCCGGTCGAGGCGCAGCGCGCCCTGTGCCGCGAGGCGATGGCGCTCCTGGGCTTCGATTTTTCCGCGGGGCGTCTTGATGTCAGCGAGCATCCGTTCTGCGGGGGCGTGCCGGAGGATGTGCGTATCACGACGCGCTACCGGGAGGACGATTTCGTGCAGAGCCTGATGGGCATCATTCACGAGACGGGGCATGCCCGCTATGAGCAGCGCCTGCCGCGCGGCTGGCTCGGGCAGCCTGTGGGCCGCGCCCGTTCGATGGGCATTCATGAAAGCCAGAGCCTGGCGTTCGAAATGCAGCTGGCGCGCCATCCCGCTTTCGTCGGGTTGCTGGCGCCGCTGGCGCGGCGCCACCTGGGCGAGCGGCCGGAATTGTCCGGGGAGCAGCTCGCGGCTCTGCTCACCCGCGTTGAGCCGGGCTTCATCCGTGTCGACGCGGATGAGTTGTGCTACCCGGCGCACGTCATTCTGCGCTTCGAGATCGAGAGCGCGCTGATCGATGGCGCCATCGAAGTGGACGACATCCCCGCGCTCTGGGATGACAAGATGGCCGCCTACCTGGGGCTGGACACGCGGGGCAATCATGCCGACGGCTGCATGCAGGACATCCACTGGCCCAGCGGCGACTTCGGCTATTTTCCGAGCTACACGCTGGGCGCGATGTACGCGGCACAGTTCTTCGCCGCGATGCGCCGCGAGCACCCGGATCTGGACCGGCGCATCGCCGATGGCGATCTCTCCGTGGTGTTCGACTGGCTGGACAAGGCGGTCTGGAGTCAGGGGTGCCGCTGGACAACCGACGAGCTTGTGCGCAGGGCGACCGGAGGGAGCCTGGATCCGACCCACTTCCGGACGCATCTGGAGGCGCGTTATCTCGGCGGGTGAGCCGCTTTTTCAGGCGAATCCCTCCAGCACGATCTTGCCCCGTGTCCGGCCGCTTTCGAGTTCCGCGTGGACGGCGCGCAGATTGGCCGCCGTCACCGGCCCGGCGTGGCGCGTCGCGGTGCTGGCGAGCACGCCCTCATCGACGAGCCGGGCCACTTCGCACAGCAGCGTGTGCTGCGCGGTCATGTCGCCGGTGCGAAACATCGGCCGGGTGAACATGAACTCCCAGTGCAATGACTGGCTCTTGCGCTTGAGCTTCGTCGCGTCGAGGCGGACAGGGTCGTCGATCAGCGCGAGCTTGCCTTGCGGCCTCAGCAGACCGACCAGTTGATCCAGGTGGCTGTCGGTATGCGTCAGGCTGATGACATGGTCGACTTCGCCAAGACCGATGTCCGTCAGTTGTCCGGCCATGGGGTGGGCATGGTCGATGACGTGATGCGCGCCCATCTTCAATGCCCATTCGCGCGTTTCCGGACGGGAGGCGGTGCCGATCACGCGAAGTCCGGTCAGACGGCGGGCCATCTGCAGCAAAATGGATCCGACGCCTCCGGCGGCGCCCACCACCAGCAGGCTTTCTCCCTCATGGGCGCCGCGAGTCAGGGCCAGGCGATCGAACAGCAATTCCCAGGCGGTGATGGCGGTCAGCGGCAAGGCGGCGGCGTGGGCGAATTCCAGCGAATTTGGCATGGCGCCGACGATTCGTTCGTCGACGAGTTGTTTTTCCGCATAGCTGCCCGGGCGGGTCAGGTCGCCGGCGTACCAGACCCGGTCGCCGGGGCGGAACAGGGTAGCCTCCGGTCCGACCGCTTCGACCACGCCGGCGGCATCCCAGCCCAGCAAGCGCGGCGTGGAGTCGGGCGCGAGGCCGGCGCGGATCTTGGTGTCGACGGGGTTGACCGAAATGGCGCGCACGGCGACGCGCAGGTCCCGACCCGACGGCACGGGCTCGGGAATCTCGGCGTCGACGAGGGATTCGGGGTGTTGGCTGGGCAGCGCCCTGAGGGCGAGAACGGCTTTCATGGGGGATCTCCTGTTTCCGGCCGGCGGGGCGCCGGTTGTCGAAAACCAGTCTAGAGCGCCTCGCTTTTTGTGATAAGTCCCTATAATTTGGCAAGACTGTCCGTAAACTGGAACAATGATGCAACGACTCGATGCCATGGTCCTGTTCGCCGAGGTGGCCGACTGCGGTAGTTTCAGCGCCGCCGCCCGTCATCTGGGAGTGCCCAAATCGACGGTCAGCCAGCAGATCGCACTGCTCGAAGGGCAACTTGGGGTCCGGTTGCTGCACAGGACCACACGGCGCGTGTCGCTGACCGATGCCGGGGCGGCGCTTCTGCCGCACTGCCGGACCCTGCGCGATGCCGCGCGCGCCGCCGAGGCGGCCGTATCGCGGCGACGCCTTTCGCCCTCGGGTACATTGCGGATCACCGCGCCCGAAGCCTCCGGCATCGCCTTGCTTCCGGATATCCTGGACGGGTTCGGGCGCCGTTATCCCGAGGTTCGGGTCGAAACGGTTATCACCGATCGCCATCTCGACCTCGTCGCCGAGCGCATCGATATCGCCTTGCGCACCGGCCGGCTGGACGATTCGTCGTTCATCTCCCGCCGGATCGGGCGGGTCGGACGAGCGCTGGCGGCGTCTCCGGCTTACCTCGCGGAACACGGCGTGCCGGAACATCCCGACGATCTGGAACACCACGCGTGTCTCATGCACGCGTCGGCCAGCGAGTGGCCGCTGGGCGAGGGCGAGGCGCGGCGTTCCGTCGTGCCGGTCGCGGCGGAGCGCAGCAACAGCCTGAGCTACCTTGTGCGCCGCGCCGAGACCGGCGGAGGTATTGTCATGGCGCCACGGTTTTTGTGCGCGCAGGCGCTCGCTCAGGGGCGGCTCGTCGAAGTGCTGGCGGACCACGCGCCCGCCGATAACGAGTATTACGCCGTCTATCCGAGCCGCCGTCATCCGTCCGCGGCGCTGCTCGCGTTTCTCGGTCATCTGGACGATGCGGCCCTGGCCGAGCGTCTGGCCGGCCGGTCCGGGACTCAGCGAGCGGCGATCAGCATGGTGTCCACGGTGAAACTGCCATCTTCGCCGAAGGCGAAGTGATCGGCCACTTCGGCGCAGGCCTGCTTCTGCAAACTCCGGATGGCGAGCGCCCGGTCGGCGGGCACACCCATCCGTCCGGTCCAGTCGTCGAATTCCAGGCGTAACCGGAAGGTGTCGGCGGGGGCTGGCTCGAACCCCGCCCGGCCCAGGGATTCTCGCCACTCGTCGAGCGAGTGGTCGCGCACATGGGACGGGTCGCGCAGCAGTTCCAGGGTTTGCAGCCAGGTGTCCGGCAGGGCGGGTCCTGGCGACACCACGTCCATGAACACGGCGAGTCCTCCCGGTTTGAGGACGCGGCGCACTTCCGCGAGCCCCGCCGCGAAGTCGCGCCAGTGGTGAGCGCTGAAGCGGGACACCGCCACGTCGAAACAGTGGTCGGCGAACGGCAGTGTTTCCGCGCGAGCCCGGCAGGCCGTCAGATTGCCGAGGCCGCGCCGGGCGGCTTCCCGGGTCGCGACGCCGAGCATGTCCGCCGACAGGTCGCAGGCGATGACATGCGCGGCCAGCGGCGCGAGCCGGAATGCCGCATGACCCCCGCCGCAGCCAAGGTCGAGCGCCAGTTCGCCGGGGCGGGCACCGATCAGTTCCATCATCCGGTCAAGATCCCGGCCCGCGGCGTGGACGGCGCTGGCAAGGTAGGCATGCGCGCGCTGGCCGAACCGGGCCTCGACGTTCGCGTCGTGTGAGTCTGGGTGCATGGGGCGGATCCGGGAGAGGGAGAGTCCGATAGTGATAGGGCGCAGGGCTCGCGTTGTCAACGGGCCGGAACGGGTGTGACCTTTGTGCGACAGTGGCGCGCGATTGATTCTGAGGGCGACGGGCTATACCATTGGTATTTTTGCGGGGGGTGCGCATGACGCCTTTTTCTTCGGTAATGACGCTGGATGCGGTGGCGGACGGGTTTGCCGCGCACGTGCCGGGCGACTGGCTGCAGGGCCGCACCACATATGGCGGACTGTCCGCCGCCTTGTGCGTGGAAGCGGCCGGCCGGGCCTTCGGCGGTTTGCCGCCGCTGCGCAGCGCGCAGTTCGCGTTCGCCGGCCCCGCGAGCGGCGGGTTGCGCATCGAGACGCGCGTGCTGCGCCAGGGCAAGTCGTCGGTGTTCGCCGGGGTGGATCTGTTCGGGGAAGAGGGGCTCGCCACGCGTGCCCTGCTGTGCTTCGCGGCGGAGCGGGAATCGGCGCTCGCCTATGAAAACCTCGCTCCTCCCGCTGTGCCCGGGCCGGAAGTGTGTTCCCCCATTCTTGCCGGCGGGCCGGTGCCGGCGTTCATGCGGCATTTCGATTTCCGCCAGGCCGGCGGCCATGCCCCGGTGTCCGGTTCGGCCGAGCCGCACTATATGTTCTGGATTCGTCACCGCGATGACCCGGTCGCCGCCACACCCGCCGCATGTCTTGCCCTGGCCGATGCCGCGCCGCCGACGGCCATGGCGATGTTCAATGCCTTCGCGCCGGTGAGTACCATGACCTGGACCGTCGATTTTGCCGGAGAACTTTTTGCGGGCGGCCTGGAATGGTGCTTGCTCGAAAGCCGCGCGGAACGGGTCCGTGGCGGTTATTCGCGGCAATCCACCCGCATCTGGCGTGCGGACGGAACCCCGCTGTTGCTGGCCAGCCAGTGCGTGGCGGTGTTTGTCTGACCGGCAATCCGACCGGGGCGGCGGGTTCGATTCCCGCCGCCGGTGAATGAATGATGACAGAGGGTTTTCTTTTTTATCCGGTTTGAATGAAAATAGACATTCGGATTCGTTGAGGATGCCTGATGTTCAAACGTCTGCTGGCCCGCCTGATGGGTGACTCCCTGCCGTTCGCCGCCGCGCCCAAGCGCGATGCCGCCGAGCCCCTTCCGCCGCGCGATCCGGCGGCCAAACCCGCCGTGCCGATGGTGCAGCTGCCCCTGGCCCCGGCCCCGGTGCCCGAGCCGCCGCCCCCCCTGACCGATCCGTCCCTGCTTCACCCCTTGCCCGAGCCCGCTCCCGTCCCCGAGGACGCCAGCCGCACCACCGTATCCGATACCTATGGCAGGGAGCTTGCCCTGGCGCGCAGTGAATGGCGCGACCAGGTGGTGCGCGCCAATCTCGAACGCTACCGCAACGATGCCGAGTCGCTCTGTTCGCTGATTCTCGAAGCACTCGAGGAAGGGTACGAAAGCGAATTGTCGGAGGCCTCGGCCCGCCTGGTCGAAATTGACGAAAATCCCGAGCGCGCTCACGGTGTGCGTGCCCGAGTCCTGACGGCGCAGGGCGATCTGCCCGGCGCCGAGTCCGTCTTGCGCGAAGGCATGGCGAAAATCGGTGAGCATCCGGCCCTGCTGGACATCCTCGCCGGCGTCCAGCTGGCCCGCAAGGATGTCGGACAGGCGCAGGAAACGCTGTGGCAGGCTCTCCAGCTCTCGCCCCAGGATGACCGGCTGGACGCCTGGCTCGCCCGGGAAAAGGATCGTGGTCCGGAGGCGTATCTTCATGCCCTTGAGCGGGCGGCGACACTGCCCGGAGCCGGTCGCGCGGTGCTGGAGCTCGCCTGCCGGGATTTTGCCGACGAACAACCCCGGGCGGCTCTGGCGCGTCTGGACCGTTTGCTCGCCGACAAGGCGGTGACGGCGCAAACCGAGGCGCAGGTCGTGTCGCTTCTGGCGGAAAAAGGCCAGGACGAGGTCGTGCTCGGCAAATTCCTGAGCCGTTACCGCCCGGAGCGCCACTCTGACGAGATGCTGGCGCAACTGCTCCGCGCGGCGCGCAAAACGAAACGTTGGCGCGATGGCGCCGCCCTGCTGGCGCGGCGCGAGGCGCAGGAGCCCATTGCGTCGGAGAGTCCGCTGGCCGAGCTGGGCCGGGAATTCGCCGCCCTTCAGGGAACGACTTCCGCTGCGCAGGTGGCCGCGCCTGCCGCTCAGGCAGCGAAGGCGGTGCCGGCGCAGGCGGCTCCGGCCTTGCCGCCGGCGGTCGCCGCGCCCGAGCCGGGCGAGAATGCGCCGGTGCGGCAGGTCGCCAATGCCGATTCCGTGGTGCTGACCGAACCGGTGTGGGGACTCGGCCTCGCGCGGCCCGATTGGCTGCTGCAGCCCAAGCCGGTCCACGCGCCGGTCATGGCCTTTTTCAATCTGGCCCAGGCGGGCGGGGCGCGCATCGCGCGGGACGATGAAACCGCCCGCTTGAGTCGCTCCATTGTGCTCTACCTTGCCGAGTCGGTGCATTTCTGGACGGATTACGCCACGCGCGGCCAGTTCCCCCTGATCAAGGGCAGCGGACCGATGGTGCCGTCCTCCGAGCCCGACGGCCTGGCGCTGTGCGACAGCCTGCCGGGGAATGTGCCCACGTTTGTGACCGGTTCGATCGAACAGACCGCGGATGGCTGGGTTGTCACTCTCTCCTTGTGGGACCGGTTAAACCGCAAGTCGTTCGCCTGCGAGAGCGTGACGCTCGAGCACGCGCGCCCCGGCAAAGGGGTGCTGCAGCTGGAAGAGAAGTTGCTGCGCCGCCTGGGCGGCCAGCGCGCGGCGCCGCACGACGGGTTTTACGCGCGTCCCCCCACCGATGCCATGGATGCCTACCTGGGCCTTCTCTCCGGCATGTTCATGCTGGCGCTGGTCTCGGCGGGGCAGGCGGGCGGAGAGGCCGCGCGCGATGGGCGGGCGGTGGTCGACGCCGCGCTGGAGCTGATTCCGCGCTGGCCCTGGGCCGATGTGCCGGCCATGCACTTTTTCGCCGGGCTCGGATTGCTCGCGGATTGCCGTGTGCCGCCGTCGGCCGGCGACGCGGAGCGCGCCATGGCGCTGCTCGAGGAAGCGCGCGCATCGCGTTCGGTGATGGCGCGCCTCGGACCGCTGGTGTGGCATCTGTGCGCCAGGCGCGATCTGTGGGACGCTGGCGGCGGGCTCAATCCCGCCGGCCAGAGCCATGCCTACCGGCAATGGCTCGCCCGTGTCGCGGAAAAGCCCGTTTCAGCGGTGGCGGCGGGCTGATCAGTCCGCCGGGGTGTCGAACTGGATGTCCAGAGGCATGCCGCCGCCCATTCCGATGCGAAGGCGCGTATCGGCCGGAACGTCCAGCACGCCGGCCCAGGAACCGGTGATGACGGCTTGTCCGGCCGCCAGACCTTCGCCGCGCCGGCGCAGGAACTCGACGAGCCAGTAAAGCGGCGACCACGGGTTCCCGTCGGGATGTCGGGCCGCGCGCCGCACGACGTTTCCGTCGGCTTCCCATGCCAGCTCGGCGGTGCGCCGCGCCTGTTCGATGTCGATCGGCGGCCCGATGACCAGTCCGTCGTTGAACAACTGGTCGGCGAGCAGTTCGGCGAATGGCAGATCCTGCGCCGAAGCGTAGCGCCCGCCGACAATTTCCAGAGCGAAGCGGCTCGATGCGACAGCCCTTTCGACTTCTTCGCGGGAGTACGGATCCTGTCGTGGCGGAAGGTCGTGTCCGAGAAGAAAAGCGACTTCCGGTTCGATGCGTACCCGCGCGTTCTTTCGCGGTAGCGCGTACCGCGCGTCGCGGCCGACCGTGCCGGCAAGGATGGGCGCCGCGACAAGGCGTCCCTCTGCGGGCAGTCCGCATTTCCACCCTTCAGGCGGCCGGCCGTCCAGTTCGATCAGCGCGCGCTGGATGGCCAGCGCCGATTCGATGTCGGCCGGGCGGCACGATTCGGCCAGCCGCGGCAGGGGTACCGCGAGGCGTCGGCATGCCATGAGTTCATGGGCGGCGGCTAGGGCGGTGGCGTTCATTGTCCGGTCTCCCTGACCGCGCTGATGAACAGGAACGGCGGCCGTCTGCGATGCGGCCACAGCGCGGGGGTCGCGCGCACCTGCTCCAGGGTCGGCACGGCTTCTTCCAGCCGGGTCAGACGAAAACCGTGTTCCAGAAGCCCGTTGACATAGGTTTCGAGCGAACGGTGGTATTTCACCACCCCGTCGATGAACCAGTGGGTGTCGCGCGAGCTTTCGTCGCGATAATTGTCGACAGGCCAGTGCGTGGCCTGCCCGTCCTCGTCAAAGTGCCAGCGCTGGCGCGCCACGGCGGTGCAGATCGGGTGCTCCACGGAAAACACCAGATGCCCGCCTTCGTTCAGTTTCCTCGCGAGGGCGTCGAGCACCGACGCATAGTCGTCGACATAGTGCAGGGCCAGGGACGACACGGCCAGGTCGAAGCATTCGTCCAGTTGACCCAGATCCTCGATGGCCATCTCCCGGTAGTCGATGGCCGGGTCGTCGGTCCGGGCCCGCGCTTCGGCCAGCATGTTGCCCGACAGGTCGATGCCGATGACGCGGGCGGCCCCTTCGGCCCTCGCCGCGCGGGCGAAATCGCCGCTGCCGCACCCCATGTCGAGGATGGAGAGGTTGGCGAGCGAGTCCGGCATGAGCCGGCGCAGGACCGGCTGCTCGAGACACTCGTTCAATCCGGCGCCCTTTTGGCGCAGGGTCTGGTAACCCGCGAAAAAACGGGGGTCGTCGTACACGTTTTGTCGGGACATGGAGGGATGCTCGTGGTGGGCCCGTGACTGGGCGGGGTTGTGATAGGTATTTTAAGGGATTTTTCGTTCGGAGATGGTTAACCGCGTGGCACCGCTTGCATGAACTTCAGTCGAACAGATCGCCTTGTCGCGGCCCCGGCGGCTCGACGCGGGCCGGCGCGGGGCCGGTGACGAGCTGGTCTGCCGGCGGCAGGAACCATAATCGTTTGACCTCTGCCGGCGGGCCGTCGCCCAGCCAGGCGCCCCGATCCGCGTCGCCGATGATGGCCAGGCTGCGCTTCTCGTCGCCCGGGCGGTGCAGCCGGTTCAACAGCGGGTGATGGTCGGCATTGACCGTGATCAGTGTGAAGGCATGACTGACGGCGCCGTTGTCTTCCTTCCAGGGCCGCCACACTCCCGCCGCGGCGAACAGGGCGCCGTCGGCCCTGCCGACTCGCCAGCGCACGGCCTTGCCCGATTCGTAGCACGGCTCGTAAAAGCCTTGCATGGGCACAAGACAGCGACGGCCGGCAAGCCAGTGGGCGCGGTAGGCCGGCCGCGCATCGAGGGTTTCCGAGCGGGCATTCATCGTCGTCCAGGCCGACTTGGCGGGAAGGTGCCGGCGCGGGATCAGGCCGAAGCTCGCCAGGATCACGCGCGCGCCCCCGCGGGAGCCGACGATGATCGGGGCCAGACCGTCCTGCCAGACCTCGGCGGGCCAGTCGAAGGTTTCCGTGTCCACATCGAAATGCTCGGCGAGCCGCCGCGGATCCGGGGTCAGAAAGTTGATGCACATGCGGGGAGTCCGGTTACAGGCGCAGCAGCACGCTTTGCCAGTCGGCCCAAGTGGCGCGCGCACCGCCGATGTGCCGGTTGTACGGCTGGTCGAATACCACGTGCCACCAGTCCGGCGTGCGCACCCCGGTGATTTCGGGTTTGTCGTCCACCAGAATATCGCCATGCACCAGGGTTTTGTCGCGGGTCAGAATCAGGCGCGACACGAATTCGGTTCCCAGATGGCGCTCCACCCATTCGTACTTTTCCGGCACGCAGTGCCGGTAGCGTTGCAATGGTGAGGTGCAGATCCGCACATCCAGGCCCATTTCCAGCATGGCGCGCATGGCCGCCACGGCACCTTCGACGGGGGGAAGGTCCAGGTAGAATCCCTTGGCGGCGCATATGGCGTCGACCTTTTCCCGGTACTCTCGCGGGTAGTCGTCGCGGACATAAAAACAGCGCCGCGCAGCGGGTTCGATGCCCGGGAAATCGTGGCCGCCCGCTCGCCATGTGTCGTAAAACCCGCGTTCGAAATCGGCCAGTACGCCGTCTTGATCGACAAGGATTAGCATGACAAAGTGCATAAAGAAGTAAGACCCCCAGCACTATACTCCGGATTTCACTCCCGGGGCCGACAACTATTCACGCCGGGTGCGCGCGGCCGGCAAGGCGGCGTCCCGTGAGAAAAATCGATGCGGCAAAACAGCACATTTCCCGTCCCGTTGGGTTGTTGCCGGCGCAACCTTCCTGCGCCGGCGAGTTCTACCCCTCTCCAATTCCTTGCGAAGGAGTGAGGTATGCGAATATTGCGGAGAATGGTGTTGCCGATGGTCGTGTGGAGCGTTCTGGCTGAGGGGGCGATGGCCGGTAGCCATGAGTCGTGCCCGTCAATCCGGAGTATTGTCGTTTCCCGGTCCGTCTACAAGGCGGCCACGGCCAGCGGCGCGGGCGAATGGATCGGTGTTGCCGATGCGCGTTCCGAGGGGAAGGTTCGGCGCTTCATGGAAGCCGTGTTTTATCCCGAGCACGGCAGCGAGACCTCCAGGGGATCGCTGGGCAAATGCACTTACGAGCTGGATCGGGGCATCGTGGATCTGCGTTTCCGTCCCGACGCCAATCCGGTCGTGGCGCTGGCCAATCCCGGCGCCTGGTCGCAAAGGCAGGGACCGTTCGGCGTCCTGTATTACGAGTGCCGGGGCAGGGAAGGCGATTGCCGGTTCATCGATCCTTCCCCCGCGGCCGCGCGCTCTTCTCCGTCGGGCAAGTGACGCGCGGTGTGCAGAAATTGCCCGACCCTGGCGTCTCTTCCTTCTTCCCGGGTCGCGAGGCAGATATGCACCCGGGCATCGGGGTCCGACAGCCGAAGATACCTGACGCCGGGCAGATTCAGGTGCTCCCAGGGCGCGGGCAGCACCGCCAGTCCGAGTCCGGCGGCGACAAGTCCGATCTGCGTCATGGCATCGGTGGCTTCCTGAACGATATTCGGTAAAAACCCCCGCCCGGCGCATAACTGCGCCAGGGCATCGCGCACCCCCGTTCCCGCGCTGGCAGGAAAACTGACGAACCGTTCGCTCCGGCATTCCGCCAGGGCGAGACTCGCGCGCGTGGCCCAGGGGTGCGCCGCGGGCACCACCAGCCACAGGGGGTCGGTGTGCCAGCGTTCGATCGCGATACCCGGCTGGACGGGCACGGTGGCGGAGCGCAGGAAGGCAACGTCGATGCGTCCATCCGCGAGGCTTTGCAGCTGTTCGGTGGTGTGCATGTCCAGCATCGTCAGCGTGACGCGCGGGCAGCGCGCGGCGTGCGCCCGCACCAGTGCCTGAAAACGCGGATTGAGCGGGACGGTGCCGGCAAGGCCGATCGTCAGCGCGCCCTGTTCGCCCAGCGCCGTCTGCCGGACTTCCGCGGCGATGCGCGAGGCTTCGGCAAGCCAGGGGCCGGCCAGTTCGCGCAGACGTTCTCCCGCGTCGGTGAGGCCGACCCGGCGGCTGGTGCGCTCGAAGAGCATCGCGCCCAGTTCGTCTTCCAGCGCACGGATTTGCTGGCTCAATGGCGGCTGGGCGATGTGCAGGCGCTCCGCCGCCCGGGTGAAGTTGAGTTCCTCTGCCACCGTCAGAAAATATCGCAGGCGCCGCGGATCCATAAAGAGTTTTTTCATCTTGATCGATGCTGAATTATATATTGGATTGGATGAATGAATAGGAATAACCTGCTTTCGTCATATCGGTATTTCGAGAGCGAAACACAATGGACTCCCTGGTTTCCTGGTCGCCGGCCATGCTGAGCGTTCCTTACTGGAAATTCCTTTCCATCGCGGTGGTGGCCGTGCTCAGCCCCGGCCCCGCTGTGATGCTGGCCTTGCATAATGGCTCCACGCACGGTGTTTCCGCGGCGCTGCGTTCGTCGCTGGGCAACATCAGCGGTCTGCTGGTGCTGGCGCTATTGAGTCTGGCGGGGGCGAGTCTCGTACTGCGCGAGTTTCCGCCGGTGTTCTGGGTCGTCAAGCTGATCGGGGCAGGGTATCTGGTACTGCTGGGGGCGAGGCAGTGGTCGGCGGTCCGCAAGGGAACCCCCGCGGCCAGCGCGCCGCGCCGTCGAGGGGCTTCCGGCCGCTTCTATCGCGAAGGCATGCTGCTCGCCCTGACCAATCCCAAGGCCATCCTGTTTCTGGGCGCGCTGCTTCCGCAATTTCTCAATGCCAGGGCGCCATTGTTTCTTCAGTCGCTCTGGCTGGTCGGAGGCTTCATGACATGTTCGTTCATGGCTTTGATGGGCTACGCCACCATGGCATGGCTGACGCGCCATCGCATGGGCGAGTCGGAACGGGCGCGCAAGCTGGCCGTGCTGCTGCGGGCGGTCAGCGGCACGGTGCTGATCGCGCTGGCCCTGTCGATGCTGACGCTGGAGGTCTGAGCGGCGCTCAACACTCCCGCCAGCGCCGCTCTTCGCGCAGCCGTCTTGCGACGCAGTGCAGCGCGCCGTTGCCGATCGCCGCGGCGATCGGAGAACCGCCGTCGCGGTCCAGGCGTTGGGGGCTCACCGCCAGGGCTTGGACGAAGCGTCGGACTTCGTGGAATGAGGCTTGGCCAAGCAGCTCGGGACGCTCAAGATAGGGATCGAGATGTTTGCCGTAGGTGGCGACGTCGCGGCAGACGAATCCGCAGGCTCGGGCCCCTTCGACAAAACGCCTGTGTTCGGGCAACTCGTCGGGAGCCGTGTCGTGCCGCCGCGCCGCGTCAAGCAATTCGTCGATCAGCAGCGCGAGGAAGTCGGCCTGTTCGGCGCGCACGGCGGTACGCTGGGAAATACCGTTGCGATGGATAGGAGGCGATGACATCGGATTTTGATGGAGTCGGACACTGACGGGGCATCTTAGCGGAGTCGCCGCGGCGGCGCCACGATCCCGGCGCACGCTACCCCGTTCCGTAAGCGCTGGTCTGGCAGCGCACCATCAGCAGCGACACGTCGTCCTGAAGCACCGCGCCGTGCAGATGCTCGGTCAGGGCGTCCAGAATGCTCGGCCCCACCTTGTCCGGCCATCCTTTGCGCACGGCCGCCTTGATCCCGCCCACGCCAAACATCGCGGCCGTGTCATTGCTCGCTTCGGTGATTCCGTCGGAACTCATGATCAGGACATCGCCCTCGCTCCAGCCGAAGGTTTTAACGGTCGGGTCGAAGGTGTCTTCGCTCAGAATGCCCAGCGGCGGGTGAAACGACGGCAATTCTTCGCGCACTTCGCCGTTGGCAGAGAACAGCAGCACGCAGGGTATGCCGCCGTTCCAAACCGACAGGGTGCGCGCGGTGTAATCGATCGAGACCAGCGCCGCCGCGACAAACCGGCCGGTGGGCAGCAAGGTGTTCAGTTTTTTGTTGATGCCGCTGGCCAGCAGGCTGGTCGACAGGTACTGCTGCACCAGTTCATGAAAACCGTCTATGGCGGGCAGGGCGCTGATCGCGGCGGTCAGGCCGTGACCGGTGCAGTCGGCCAGCATGAAATGCTCGGCGCCGGATGGCGTGGCCGCGCGGCAGATGAGATCGCCGCTGAAGTTTTCCGCGGGACTGAGCCGATGCCAGATGTGCGGCAGCGCGATGCTGGAGCGCTGGCTGAGCCGCTGCAGCAGCTCCAGCGCCAGCGCCTGCTCGGCCTCATTGTCTTCATAGTATTTCTCGAGGCGCGCGGCATCCCGGCCGATCTGGCGCTTCATGTCGGCGATGCGCAAAAAGACCTTGATCTTGGCGCAGAGCAGGTCGAAGTGCACCGGCTTGCTCAGATAGTCGTCGCCTCCGGCGGCAAGCCCCGCGATGATGCTCGACAACTCGTTGTGACTTGTCAGGAAAATGATCGGTATCCAGTCCTCTCCGAACAGGGAGCGCAGTTTGGCGGTGGCTTCCAGTCCGTCCATTTCCGGCATCGAAACATCCATGAGGATCAGGTCGGGACGCTCGGTTTCGCAAGCGGCCAGCGCATCAACGCCATTGACGGCGAAGGTGCACCGGTAGCCCAGGCGGGCAATGAGTTTCCCGGTGAGCTTGCGGTTGGTTTCGCTGTCGTCGACCATCAGGATGGTGGGAGTTGGCATGAATTCCCCGATGAGAGACCTGTGCAGGAACCGGGCTCGCGCGAGTCCGGGATGACTGCCGACTATTTACCGTCATGTCATTATCGTTGGGCCTTAAGAGAATGCAAGTTTCGCGGCGTCGTGCGGAGGTTCAACGCAAGAAATGAAAACAACAAAACTATGATATAAAGATACATTAATGGTATTGACACGCATAAGACCGACGACGACCGGGGGCAAGGGGATGATGCCCGTGGGCGCATGTCAGCCGGTCAGGCTCGTCGCTTTCCTGCTCGTCGGCACAGAATGAGAAGAATTTATCCGGAGGGAAGGTATGAAATCGAATTGGTTCGCCGGTGGATGCGCACTGGCGATTTTCGCGTCGGCCTGCGCTGGCGCGCAACCGGCGGCAAAGCCGGCCGGAACGGCTCCGCTCAACGCACAGGACGGACGGATCCGGGTGCAATTGATGGCGCGCAACGCGGTGACTCTGTCCGGCGAGATCGCCGCCAAGATCGCCGCGCTGCCGGTCGAAGAGGGGGGCAGTTTCAAACGGGGCCAGGCACTCGTCGAGTTCGATTGCGGCAGTTACCGGGCGCAATGGCGCAAAGCCCAGGCGTCGCTTGAGGCCGCCAATCAGCTCGCCAGGGTCAACAGCCAATTGGCCAAGCTCAATTCGATCGGCGCGCTCGAAGTGGCCCAGGCTCAGGGCAAGGCCAAGGAAGCCGCGGCCGATGCGAGCTATATGCAGACCATTGTCGGCAAGTGCGCGATCGGCGCGCCGTTCAACGGGCGGGTGGCTCGCCGCATCGCCGCTGTCCATCAATACGTCAGCCCGGGAAATCCGATTCTCGATATCGTCGATACCGGGGCCTTGCAGCTTCGCATGCTTGTCCCTTCCAAATGGATCGCCCACCTGAAACCCGGCAGCCGCTTCACGGTGGCGGTGGACGAGCTGGGCACGAGTTTTCCGGCGAAAATCGAGCGGCTTGGCGCGCAGATCGATCCGGTCAGCCAGTCCATTCTGGCCATCGGGGTCATCGACGGCCCGGCCGCGAACCTGTTGCCCGGCATGAGCGGCTGGGCCAGCTTCAAGTAAGGGATGGGCATGTCCGATACAAGTCGGGAACTGGCCGGTCTGATCGCGCTCATGCGCCGCGCCCGCGAGGCGGGCGATGCCGCGGAACTGGGATTCATCGCGGTCAATGAAAGCCGGCAACTGTTGCCTTACCGGCAGGCGGCGATGTGGCGGGAGGGTATGCACCGTCATGTCGGCGCTCTGTCGGGGTTGTCGGAGATCGATCCTACCGTTCCCTATGTCCAGTGGCTGGGCCAGGTATTCAGGCACATGGAGCACGAGGCAGGCGACGCGGACTGCCGCGTGCTGCGCGCCGCCGATCTTCCGGAGCGGCTGGCGGGGGAATGGCCGTCCTTCTTGCCCGCCGAGGCTCTGTGGCTGCGCCTTGGCGCGCAAGGCGCCCTGCTGTTCGCGCGCGATGACGCATGGTCCGACTACGAAATCAGGCTCGCGACGGAACTGGCCCACGGTTACGGGCATGCGCTGTCGTTTTTCGGATCGCGCCGGGACTGGCGCGAAACCGCGCGCCGCTGGTTCGCTCCCGGTCCGAAGCAGCGGCGGCTGCTTTTGGCCGCGCTGATCATCGCCTTCCTGCCGATCCGGCTGAGCGTGCTGGCGCGAGCCGAGGTCGTGCCGCAAACACCGCAGTTGGTACGCGCACCGATCGCCGGCGTGATCGACCGCATCAATGTCGAGCCCAATCAGCGTGTGGCCAAAGGCAGCCCCCTGTTCGATCTGGATGCGACGGTCCTCTCCGGCCAGCTGGCGATGGCGAGCCAGGAGCGCGATGCCGCCCAGGAGCGTTTCCGGGCCAGTGCGCAACTGGCGGTGACCGATGACAAGGGCAAGCTTGCCATGGAGCAGGATCGCGCGCGACTCGAAGAAAAGAGCATCGAGGCCGAGTATGCCGCGCGCGAGCTGCAGCGCTTGCACGTGACGGCGCCATCCGGCGGCGTGGTGGTGTTTTCCGATAAGAATGACTGGCAGGGCAAAGCGGTCGCGGTCGGCGAAAAAGTCATGACCCTCGCCGATCCGGCGAAGGTGGAGCTCGCGGTCTGGCTGCCGGCGGCCGAGGCGATCGATGTCGCTCCCGGCGCCGGCGTCACCCTGTATCCCAATGCCTCGCCCACCGAGTCCTACGATGCCAGGGTCACGCGCGTGGCCTACAAGGCCGAAGCCGTCGAGGGAGGATTGCTGGCCTACCGGCTGCAGGCGGCGTTCGCGCCCGGCGAGCGGCCAAGACTCGGTCAAATGGGCACGGCGCGCGTATACGGCAGCTGGGTGCCGCTGTGTTATTACGCGCTGCGCCGCCCGCTGACGGCCGCCCGTCAATGGTTGGGATGGTGACGATGACCGAACGCGTATTGCCCGGAATCCGGCAGGAACTCACGCTGCATCCCGGTCCGGCGGAAGCGGACGGATCGCCAAGCTGGACCTTGCACGATCCGTGTTCGAACCGCTTTTACCAGTTGGGCTGGGCGAGCTTCGAGATCCTCCGCCGCTGGCATCTGGCCACGCCCGGCAAAGTGCTCGAATCGATCCGCTCGGAGACCACTCTGAACCTGGACGGGGACGACATCGACGCGGTGGTGTCATTTCTGGCGCGTCATCAGCTTCTGGACGCCGGAACCGAGGAGCGCAGCCGCGGTTTGTGGCGCGCGCGGCAGGCGGCCCGGCCAAGCCGCATGATGTGGCTGCTGAAGAATTATCTTTTTTTCCGGATTCCCCTGGTGCGGCCCGAGACGGTGCTCAACCGTCTGCTGCCCTGGTGCGCCTGGCTGTTCGAGCCACGCTTCTGGTGGATCATGGGCGGCGTTCTCGCGTTCGCGCTGGCCATGGTGTCGCGCCGCTGGGACGAGTTCACGCACACTTTTTCCGGATACGGCGGGGCGGGGGCGGCCATCGGGATCGGGCTGTCGCTGAGCGTGGCCAAGGTGCTGCACGAATTGGGGCATGCCCTGACCGCGAAGCGCTTTGGCTGCCGCGTGCCGGCGATGGGGGTCGCGTTCCTGGTGATGGTGCCGGTTCTTTACACCGATACCAACGATGCCTGGAAATTACCGTCCCGGCGCCAGCGGCTGTTGATCGGCGCCGCCGGCATGCTGGCCGAGCTGACGCTGGCCGTCTGGGCGACGGTGCTGTGGTGTTTTTTGCCGGATGGCCCGTTGCGGGCGGGGGTGTTCCTTCTGGCCTCGACCACCTGGCTGGCCACGCTGGCGGTGAATGCCAGTCCGTTCATGCGGTTCGACGGCTATTTTCTGTTGTCGGACTATCTTGGCCTGCCCAATCTGCATTCCCGTGCTTTTGCCCTGGCGTTGTGGCGCTTGCGCCGATGGGCGCTCGGGCTGGACGATCCGGTGCCGGAACCGCTGCCGCCCGGGCGCGAACGGCTGCTCGTGCTGTTCGCCTGGGCCACCTGGCTATACCGGCTGGTGGTTTTCCTGTCGATCGCGTTTCTGGTTTATCACATGTTTTTCAAGGCGCTCGGGCTGCTTTTGCTGGTTGTCGAGCTGGGCTGGTTCATCGTGCGCCCCGTGACCGGCGAACTTCGCGTCTGGTGGCGGCGCCGGCATGAGCTTCGCTGGTGCCGGCCGACAAAGCGCAGCGCGGTGATCGTTGTGTCGTTCCTGCTCTGGATCGCCGTTCCCTGGCAGGGTGAAGTCGCCAGTCCCGCGGTGATCGGCGCGCGGCAATCCCAGGGCATGTACGCGCCGGTCGGCGCCGTGGTGGCGGACGTGTTTGTGAAGGCCGGGCAAGCGGTGCGGGCCGGCGATCGGCTCGCCAGGCTCGAGTCGCCGGAGCTGTCGCTACGCCTGGCGCGGGCCGAGGCGCGCGAACGCGAGGCCGCGTGGCAGGTGTCCCGGCAACCGTTCAATGCCGACTTGCAGGTGCAAGGACCGGCCCTGCGGAAACAGTGGATGGCCGCGCAGGAGGAGGTCAACGGTCTGCGGCAGCAGCAGGACCGTTTACTGTTGACCGCTCCGTTCGCCGGGAGGGTGACCGATGCCGGCGATGCTCTGCTGCCGGGCACGATGGTCACGGAGGGCGAACATCTGCTGGATGTGGTGGGGCCGCATGGCGCGAAGGGCGAGGCGTTCGTTGACGAGGCGGGAGTCGGCGGGCTCAAGACCGGCGATCCGGTGCGCTTTGTCGCCGACGGCGGCGAGCACTGGGGAATCTCTTGCCGTCTTGGCGCGGTCGACCGTCTGAATCTTGCCGTGCTTGACCAACCGGTTCTGGCGTCGGTCTACGGTGGTCCCATCCCTGTCGAACAGCGCCAGCATGGACTGGTTCCGCTCGCGGCCACGTTCCGGGTGCGCCTGGAGTCGTGCGACACGGAGGTGGCGCCGGTCAGGGAAATGGCGGGCCTCGCGCGTATCGATGGCGAGCGGCACAGTCTTCTTGGCGATGCCGCGCGGCGGTTTTTCGTGGCGCTCAGACGCGAGGCGGGGCTGTGATGGCCTGGCGGATCGATCAGCATTTCACCACTTCGGGAGGGGAATATGGCGGCGTTTATGCAAACCTCTTCGTTGGCGCGCAGCGTGACGTTGCGCCCGGCAAGGCAAAGTGACGAGCCTTTCATCGCGCAGGTTTACCGCGCGGCCAGACCGGATCTTCTGTTGATCGACGCGGAGCCCGATTTTGTCCGTATGGTTCAGGATCAGCAGTGGAACGCGATGCGGCAGGGCGCGGGCGAGCACTCGCCGGATGCGATGCATTTTATCGTGGAAAAGACCGGGGCCGGGATCGGCGCCGTGATGGTGGATTTCGGCCACAATGAGGTTCGCCTGCTTTTTCTCGGGCTGCTCCCCGAGGCGCGCGGCAAGGGGTACGCCAGGGATGTCCTGGCCGGCCTGCAGCAGGCGGCAAGACAGGTTTGCACGCCACTGGCGGTCGTGGCCTGGCATGACAATCTCCCCGCGAAGAGGCTGTATCGGGCCATGGGGTTCGTTCCCGAGGAAAGCGGGCCGGTCGCCGACAAGCTGGTGTGGTATCCGGCGCCCCCGGAGGGGCTGCCGGGCATCAGTTGAACGGCAATTGGAAATAGGCGAAGGCCGGATCCCGGCCCGCCGGGATGACGCGGCCGATCCAGACCTGCTCCAGTGCCGGTCCCGGCTTGTCCGGCGCCGTGAAAGAAAGCCGCCCGACGGCATCGGCGAGAACTGTCGGTTCTTCGCTGACCAGCGCGACAACGAACGGGGTGCGGCCGGCCGGCTTGCGTGGCAGGCGCGCGAGCGGTCTGAGTTCGACCGCCTGGATGGTCAGACGCAGGGTGGTGCCCTGCGAGCACTCGAAAAGGCAGGTTTGGCCGAGTCGTTTTGTGAACTCGTCGGCGCAGACGGTGGATAGCATGGCGGTTCTGCCCCCGTGCGACGGTTACGGACGGACCGGGTAAAGCCCGTTGATGGCGATACAGAAATTGAGCGCCAGGAACGGATTGAGCACGGACACCGGGGTATTTCCGCCTGTCGCGTCGGTTGCGCCGGAAACGGACAGACCCTTCACCGCGACCGGGTTGTTCAGGGCCGTCGACCAGATGGTGGCCAGTCCCGTGCCGGCTCCCGAGGCGCCAAGGTAAGGATTGGCGGCGGAGGGGGCGCTGGCCGGCGTGGTCGGAGTGGGCGTGCCCGCCGCCTGGAAGGCGACCTGCATGGCGGAGCTGGTATGCGTATGGACCGGCAGATTGGCGATGGAGAGCGAGGCGCTTTGCTGCCCTCCGTTCTGACCGGGATTATAGGCGGGAAGATTGAACGCGGGTTGCGCCGGTCCGGTACCGATGGGCATGCGGGCCGTCAGGTTGGGCAGCATGAAATTTTGCGATCCATTGCCGCCATAGAGCGTGCCCAGCAAAGAAAACAACGCCTGGTACTGCGATACCTGGTAGGTTTGGCCCTGGCACATCGCCCAGTCCTGCGGGGCGTAGTTGAAGGCGAAGATCGTGATCGTACCCATGTAGGCTTCCATGCGCTTACCTCCGGTAATGGCCCTGTCCGGGCCTCAGTCGGGTGCGGGGCCTGATTCGGTTGCCCGCGTGCCATACCGGTGTAGATCACTCTCCGCTTAATTCAACTGGCATTTATGCTGGTTGATTGGCGGCAAGGGCGAAAAGGGGAGCCGGGCTCCCCTTCGCCGTTAGGCGTGCGCGCTTTCCCGGATCAAGTGATCGAATGCGCCCAGAGCGGCTTTCGCGCCTTCTCCCATGGCGACGATGATCTGTTTGTAAGGCACATCCGTGACATCGCCGGCGGCGAATACGCCGGGAGCCGAGGTGTCCTGATGACGGCCGGTGACGATTTCCCCACGGCCGGTCAGCTCGATACTGCCCTTGAGCCAATCGGTGTTCGGCAGCAATCCGATCTGTACGAAGATCCCTTCCAGCGCCAGTTTACGTGTCTCGCCATTCGTGCGGTCGGTGTACACGAGCCCGTCGACTTTCGCGCCGTCGCCCGTCACTTCGGTGGTTTGCGCGTTCAGAATCACGGTGACATTGGGCAGGCTTTTCAGTTTGGCCTGCAGCACGGCGTCGGCGCGCATGGCGTCGCCGAACTCCAGCAGCGTGACATGCGAGGCGAGCCCCGCCAGGTCGATCGCGGCTTCCACGCCCGAATTGCCTCCGCCGACCACCGCCACGCGCTTGCCCTTGAAGAGCGGACCGTCGCAATGCGGGCAGTAGGCGACGCCCTTGTTGCGGTACTGCTGTTCTCCCGGAACATTCATTTCGCGCCAGCGCGCGCCGGTGGCCACGATCACGCTCCTGGCTTTGAGCGCGACGCCGCTTTCCAGTCCGATCTCCACGAATCCGCTGACACTGTCGGCGGCCGGGATCAGGCGCGTCGCGCGCTGCAGATTCATGATGTCCACATCGTAATCCTTGACGTGCTGCTCCAGGGCGGTGGCCAGTTTCGGTCCTTCGGTTTCCTTGACCGAAATGAAGTTTTCAATGCCCAGGGTGTCGAGCACCTGCCCGCCGAAGCGATCCGCCACCACGCCGGTGCGGATGCCCTTGCGCGCGGCGTAGATCGCCGCCGCCGCGCCGGCCGGTCCGCCGCCAACCACGAGGACGTCGAACGGGGCCTTGTCGGCGAGTTTGGCCGCTTCGCGTTCCGCGCTGCCGCTATCGAGCCGCGCGACGATCTCTTCCAGCCCCATCCGGCCCTGGCCGAATGGCTCGCCGTTCAGGAAAACGGTCGGAACCGACATGATCTGGCGGGAGGCGACCTCGTCCTGGAACAGCGCGCCGTCGACCATGGTGTGGCGGATGGACGGATTGATGGCCGCCATCAGGTTCAGCGCTTGTACCACGTCCGGACAGTTCTGGCAGGACAAGGAGATATATGTTTCGAACACCAGATCGCCGGGCAGGGCGGCGATCTGTTCGATGAGCTCGCGGGACGCCTTGGACGGATGGCCGCCCACCTGCAGCAGGGCCAGGACGAGCGAAGTGAATTCATGGCCCATCGGCACGCCGGCGAAGGCGATGCGCGCATCCGGCCGGCCGGGCTGTCCGACCGTGAACGACGGCTTGCGCGCAGCCTGTCCGTCAAAGCGCGCGACCACCTTGTCGGACAGCCCGGCGAGGTCGGTCAGCAATTCCCGCACCTCGGTGTCCTTGGCGCCGTCGCCGAGCGAGGCGATCAGCTCGATGGTGTGTCGCAGGTTGGCGAGGTAGCTTTTGAGTTGGGTCTTGATGGTGGTATCCAGCATGGTTCTTCTCCTGTTTCGGGTACCTGGAAAACCCGCCTTGGCAAAAGCGGTTTTTCCAGGGGCCCGGCGAGGCCCGGGCATCAAGCCGGAACCGGCGGGACCGGCTCCGGCGGGGTAGGACTCAGATCTTGCCGATCAGGTCGAGCGACGGCGCGAGGGTGGCTTCGCCTTCTTTCCACTTGGCCGGGCACACTTCGCCCGGGTGGTTGGCGACGTACTGCGCGGCCTTGACCTTGCGCAGCAGTTCGGAAGCGTCGCGGCCGACTCCGCCGGAGGTGATTTCGACGATCTGGATGCGGCCTTCGGGATCGATCACGAAGGTGCCGCGATCGGCCAGGCCTTCTTCTTCGATCAGCACGCCGAAGTTGCGGGAGATGGCGTGCGTCGGATCACCCAGCATCGGGTACTGGATTTTCTTGATCGTGTCGGACGTGTCGTGCCAGGCCTTGTGGGTGAAGTGGGTATCGGTGGATACCGAGTAGATCTCCACACCCAGCTTCTGGAATTCGGGGTACAGATCGGCCAGGTCGCCCAGTTCGGTCGGGCAGACGAAGGTGAAGTCGGCCGGGTAGAAGAAGACGACCGACCACTTGCCTTGCAGGGTTTCATCGCTGACGTTGATGAACGCGCCGTTATGGAAGGCTTCGGCGGTGAACGGTTTGATTTGGCTGTTGATGATGGACATGTTTCGCTCCTTGCGTTGTGGTGCCGTTGTCGATGGCTGAATGATGCTCTTGTTTGTTTGCCAAATCCAATTGAATGTTTTTTTGCAATAGTTTTATTTTATTTATTGGGTGACATGATGGGTGGACGGCAAGACGGGAGGCGGTTCGTATCGAAAAACGTCGAGGAGGGCGGCGCGGGCGGGGGGCGTCAGGAGGCCGGAGTTCGGATGGCCGACACAAAAGCGGCGTCGGCGCTCGCGGCATTGAAGGCGCAGGCGAAGGCGTCAAGCCCGGCAAAGCCTTCGATGCGCCGGTCGCGGATCAGCAGGATTTCGTCGCAAAGTCCTCCCAACTCATCCAGAAGATGCGAAGAGATCACGATCAGCCGCTGCACAGTCAGCGCGTCGCGGATACGCTGACCGATAAGCAGCCTGTATTCCGGATCGACGCCGGCGGTCGGCTCGTCAAGCAGCAGGCAATCCAGGCCGGGAAGTTTCAGCAGCCATTCCAGATACAGCCAGCGGCGCTCCCCGGTGCTCAGCGTCCACAGGGGCTTGAGCGCCAGACGCGCCGCCCGTTCCCGGTTGTCGACGGCCAGATTGTCCAGCAGGGCGTGCCAGCCTGGCGCGCCGGCTTCCCGGTTGATCAGTCCAATGAAATCGAACGCTTCGGATACTCTGAGTTTCGAGAAAGCCGCATAGTCCTGAACCAGCATGCCGATCCTGTGGGGCGCGATCCCCGACTCGATCCCGCCCCCCTGGGGACGCTCGTCGCCCCGCAGCAAATTGAAGAATGTGGTCTTGCCCGCGCCGTTCGGGCCGATCAACCCGTATAGCCGGCCGGCGCGCAGCGTGACGCTGCAGTTGTCGAACAGCACGTGATCGCCATGGGCGAAGCGTAATTGCCGGACTTCGATCGCTTCCATCGCTCACCTCATCTGGGTCGGCATGGTGCCGGCCCGCCCGAGCGAGACAAGACCCAGTGCGCCGGCCGCGAGCAATTCACCGCAAAGCAGAGCCGTCCGGCTGTCCGGCGCCGTAAAGGGCAGAGCGATCCACTGCGCGCCCCAATCGAGGGGATTCACATACTGCAGCCAGTGCAGGCCGGGCTGCGCGGAGGCGTACATCAGCGCGACCGCAATGAAAAACAGGCCGTTCAGGGTCGATTGCAATGAACGGAATCCGAGGCGCACGGTGAATAGCACCATGACCGCGCAGCAAAAGAGCGCACCGGTCGCGAGACTGGCGGTGATCAGGGCGGCCATGTCGAAGGGCGTCAGTCGCAAGGGGGACAGAATGTGCGCGATCGCCAGAAAAACACCGACGGCGACGGCGCTGTTGACCAGCGAGCCGAGCATCGATGCCGCCAGCAAACGCGCGAAAGCGTGCTTTGCCAGGCAGAACGAGCGCAGAAACCCCGTTTCTCGCCGCCACACCAGGGTCATGGCGAAGGCGAAACAGGCGTTCGACAGAAGAATGTAACTGAGGAAACGGGCGATATAGGGCCATTCGGCTCCGCCGCCGGGCAGGCGTTGACTGAAGAGCGCGAAGAACCCCACCGGCACGGCGCAACTCCATAGATAACCGACTTTTTCGCGGGCGGTTTCCAGGTAGAGCAGCCAGCTGAGTGTGACGATGTCGCGCATTCGGGCCATGGCTCCAAGTTTTATTCTGAAAGAATATTTCCTGTGTTTGGTAATTGCAATGGATTTTTCCGGGGTGGTGCCCGCAGTCGTTCGCCGAGTGCAATATTTCAGTGAAACTGACTTTGCCATTCCCTTGGCTATAACGGTTAAAGGGAGGGGTTTCGTGCGTTTTGGCGAAGAATGGATCGAGGTACAGGGAAGTCATGAATATATCACGGCGGATCGTAGTTACTTTGGCGGTGGCCATGTTGTCGTTGCTTATCGTTGGCGCTATCGGAATGTGGGAGCAGAAACAGGCCAACGATCGTTTCAATTACCTGAAAATGAACACGTTTCCAAGTATTTCGGCGCTGGATGACGCGCAAGACGGCTTGACTCAGTCGCGTACCGGTACGTACCGGCATATCATCGACTCGGAGGACAGCCAGAAAGCGGTCGATCAGCAGGTGATCAATGCGGCCGACAAGAAAATCGATGAAGCCCTGGCCCGTTATGAAAAGGACCTGGTATCCAATGAAGCGGACAAGGCGCTGCTGGACAAGGATCGGCGCATCCTGGCCGATTACCGCGTAGCCCGCGATGCCATTTTGCGGTTGTCGCTAGAACATAAACGGCAAGAGGCCGAGCAGGCCATTCGCACAGGACCGATGCGCATCAAAAGTAGCGAACTGAACAAGGCCTTGCTGGAACATGTCAAATTCAACCATGATCTGGCCGATAGTTTGTCCCATGACAACGAAGCCGCGTATGACCGGGCGTTGACGGTCTCGCTTGCCATCGTTGCGGCGAGCCTGGCGGCGTGCGCGATGCTTGGCTGGATGCTGTTCAGCCATATCCGTTCGAGTCTGGACGCCATCCGCGCTGTCG
Organism: Paludibacterium paludis; assembly: GCF_018802605.1. Taxonomy (NCBI): domain Bacteria; kingdom Pseudomonadati; phylum Pseudomonadota; class Betaproteobacteria; order Neisseriales; family Chromobacteriaceae; genus Paludibacterium; species Paludibacterium paludis. The sequence goes on from NZ_CP069161.1 coordinate 1,693,914, forward strand.
TTACCGGAGTCGGCCAGTCACTGGATTTCCGGCTTCGCGTCAACACGGGGCGCAAGGATGAAATCGGCGAAACAGCGGAAGCCTTCAATGGTTTGCTTGAGCAGTTGCAGCTCAGTTTCCGGGAGATCCGCCAGAGTATTCAGTCCGTCGATATCGCCATCGAGAGCATGGCGGCCAACACCACCCAGATCGCGCGCAGTTCCGAAACGCAAAGCGAAGCCGCGGCCGCCATGGCCGCCGCGGTGGAAGAAATGACGGTAAGTATCAATCATGTGTCCGACCGAGCCCTGGAAGCCGCGGGCCAGACCCGTTCAGCCGGTAATGCCGCCGCTCTGGGAGGGCAGGTCATTCAATCGACCGTGACGGGTATCAATCAGGTTTCCGCGTCGATTCGCGAGGCCGCTGGTCACATTGATCAATTGCAGGGCGACAGCCAGACCATCGCAACCGTGATGGGCATCATCAGAGACATCGCCGATCAGACCAACCTGCTGGCGCTCAATGCCGCCATCGAAGCGGCACGCGCCGGGGAAATGGGCCGGGGATTCGCCGTGGTCGCCGATGAAGTGCGCAAGCTGGCCGAGCGAACGGCGCAATCGACAACAGAAATTTCCGGGGTGGTCGGCAAAATGCAGACCAGCACGCGCGAGGCGGTGAGCAGCATGGAGTCTGTGGTCGGCAAGGCCAACCAGGAGGCGGACGGAGCGAGAAAAGCGAACGAAGCGATCGATCGCATCCAGTCCAGTTCCCGGCAGGCGATGGAACTGGTCAACGATATTTCGGGAAGCATCTCCGAACAGACGAGCGCCAGCAATACCATCGCGCAGCGGGTGGAGCAGATCGCACAGATGGCGGAAGAAAACTCGAGCGCGGTCGGCAGTTCAGCCGATGCCGCAAAAGCGTTGCACCACCAGGCGCGCTCCATTTTGCAGACGGTGGCGCGTTATCAGGTGGACTGAGTGTGCCGATCGGGCTGATGTAGCGTTTTTTGCAGAAATACCCTGGCATTGCCATCCGGCCGGCAATCCACCCTGCCGAACTCCACGTAGCCATGCTTGCGATAGAAATCGGGTGCCTGGATTTCCATGGTGAACAGCATGGCCGTCCGACAGCCCCGGCGGCGGGCCTCGTCTTCGGCAAGCCCGAGGATTCGCGAGCCCAGTCCCTGCTGCCGGAGCGACTCGGGCAGGTAAAAGACATTGATGAAAAACACGCCGAGCGATGTACGCCCTGTCAATCCGCCGGCGGGTCGGCCGGTTTGCGGATCGGTCACCGTTACGTCCAGCGGCTGGTCATCGTCGATTCCGGCATGCGCGATGTTGTAGCGGCCAAGGCCTTCGTTGATGACGCGGCGAGCTTCTTCATCGGCATAGGGCAGGACGTGGAGATCGGGTTGCCGAGGCAGGGGGGTGGTCATGGTTCGGGTTCCTTGATGTGATTCACGATTATCGGTGGAACCCGGACTTCGCGCGAGTCAATTTATTTTAATTGCATATTTTCGGGGTGCCCGGTCTGTTCGGCCGCAGAGGCGGCGCTGTCACGGCGCCGCCTTCTGTTTCCTGTCGCTTAACCGTTCGGATCCGTTGCCACCTCCGGCCCGATACGGTTGACCAGCACCATGCCGATCGCCGTCCACCATTCACTGGCCTTCGTATCCGTCATGCGGGCCTCGTCTTCGCCGATCGCCTGCCAGGCTGAGCTGCGCAGAAAATCCTCCAGGTCGCCGACACTGGCGAAGCTCATCAGCGTGACGCCATCGATCTTGCTCGCCTCTGGGTGATAGAGCGGCTGCCCGGGCTCGGTCGGCCCGATGGCGTGAAGCTGCGCGTAGCGTTTCACCCAGGGCCGGGCATGCGCGGCGGCGTGTCGGGCATGTTCGTGCCGCCACCAGCGCTGAAAGGTGTCGCGGTCGATGGCCGGCGAGCGGTGATGCGTCTTGACCAGCGTGACCGCCTCGTTGCCGTCGGCGCTGGGCACAACCACGTACTGGCGGGCCAGTACCGGTGCGATGTCCCGAAAGATCACCCGGTCCTCGGGCAGGATTTTTTCGCGTACGCGGGCATTGCCCAATACCGTGGCGATGTCTTCCGCGCCGGCGAAATTCAGATAGGCGACGCCGTCCCAGCGCGGGCGGCGATAGGGCTCGATATGACCGATAACGGTCGGCCACAGCTTGCCTTGGGCATCGACCGGCGCGCGATACGGCGGCGCATCGGTGTGGGTCGGACCCGGCGCGAAACGGTGCAGCTGGTCGTAGCGCAGCAGGCGCTCCAGGCTGCGGTCATCCGCTTCTTCGGCATGGATGAAGCGCACGCCGTGGACTTTACGCCAGTACTCGCCCCAATGTTCGAAGTTGAGGTTGGCATCGGTCTCGAAGGCGTTGGCGGCGGTATGAGCGGCCGGGTCGCCAAGGGGATTGCCCTCATGATCGAGCATATGGTCATCCGCGCGTCGCCGTATGTCGAGCGGTGTCGAATCGGCCCGTGAGAGAAACGAGCACAGCACGGTCAACGGCCGGTTGCTGCCCGGCGCGGATGGCAGGTGGGGGGGGCGGAACAGGGGCTCCCTGGCAAGGTCGGTCATGGTCGGGGGCTTTCGGTGGTTGAGTGAAGAAACGAGACGGCCAGGGCGCACAGCCCGGCCATCGCGGCGAATCCGTAAAGTCCGGCGAGGCCGGCGTGCGTCCAGATCAGTCCGCCCATGGCGGCGCCCGCCGCCATTCCGGCCATGGCGCCGGTCATCAGAAGACCGTTGAGCCGGCTGCGGGCCTGCGGGTCAAGACTATTGACGATGAACTGGTGGGACACCAGCGCAGCCATCACGCCCAGATCGAAAACAACGGCGCCCGCCGCGAGGCTCCACAGGCTGGCGGGCAGCCCGGCCATGCCAAGAAAGGCGGCGCAGGTCAGCAGGCATCCGGCCCTGACCGCGGACAGCGGGCCGCGCCGGTCGGCGATACGGCCGAAAAGCGGCGCGGCGAACGCGCCGGCGGCGCCAGCGACGCCGAAAGCCCCGGCCACGCCGGCGCCCTGATCAAAAGGCGGCGCGGCCAGAACCAGCGCCAGGGTGGACCAGAAAGCGCCCAGGGTCGCCGCCAGAAGGGCCTGGGTGAGCACGGCGAGCCGCAACGCGCGGTACTCGCGCCAGTATGTCCAGAGGCTGGCCAGCAGCTTGCCATAGCGGCTTTGACTGGCCGGCGGCAAGGCGGGCACGGTTTGCCGGGCGATGACCATGACCAGCAGCATCAGGATCGCCGCCAGCGCCTGCATGATTCGCCAGCCCAGCGTGCTGGCGACCAGCCCGCCCAGGGTCCGCGACAGCAGAATACCGCTGAGCAATCCGGTGGTGATCACGCCCACGGCGCGACCGCGCTGCGTATCGGAGGACATCTGCGCGGCGATCGGCACGAAATCCTGGCCGAGGCTGCCAAGCAGGCCGATGACGGCGCTGACGGCGGCGAGCATGCCAAGTCCCGGCGCCACGCTGGCCGCGAGCAGCATGACGGCCAGCATCGCCGCCTTGACCAGAATCAGCGTGCGCCGTGGAACCGTATCGCCCAGCGGCGCGAGGAGCAGCATGCCCAGCGCGTAACAGGCCTGGGTCAGCGCCGGCACCCAGGCCACCTGATCCGGGCCTGCGCCAAACTCCGCCTGCACCAGGGAAAGGCCGGGCTGAAGGTAGTAAACGTTGGCGACGCCAAGTCCCGAGCATAGCGCCAGCAATACCAGGCTGCCGTTCCTGAGCGGCTGAAGAGAGGAGCAATTCATGATCTTTATCGACGAGTCTGCACGGTGAATGCCAAGCGTGTAGGATATTGGCGATTGAAGTGGCGATATAGAGGAGCCGCTTCGTATTTGAGTTGACTTCAATTCGCCAATGGAGGCGCCATGACTTCACCGGATCCGTTTCGAGGCATCGCCGTATTTTTGCGGGTGGTGGAGGCGGGCAGCTTCACTCGTGCCGCCGAGCGGCTGGACATGAGCAAATCGGGTGTCGCCAAAAGCATTGGACGCCTGGAGGACGGACTGGGGGTGCGCCTGTTTCAACGCACCACGCGCCGTCTGAGTCTGACCGACGAGGGTCTCCGTTTCCGGGAAGGGTGCCTGCGCGCGCTAAGCGAACTGGAGGATGCGCAAGCACAGTTGACGAACCGGCGGCGGGAGCTGGCCGGCAGGCTGCGGATCGACTTGCCGGTGGTGTTCGGGCGGCGTTGGGTGATGCCGGCGTTGCTGGAGATCGCCGCCCGGCATCCTTCGCTGGAGCTGGATATCAGCCTGTCCGATCGCCGCAGCGATCTGGTGGAGGACGGCATCGATCTGGTCATCCGCATCGGTCCCTTGGTCGATAGCGCCACCCAGGTCGCCAGGCCGCTGGGCGTGCAGCGGGCCGTGCTGGTCGCGGATCCCGGTTACCTCGCCCGCCATGGCTGGCCGGGCGCGCCGGAAGACCTGCACGGGCACGCCTGCATCACCTTCGGCGGCGGCGGACAGGCGCGTCCCTGGCATCTGCTCGATGAATATGGGCATGGGCAGGCCCTGAACGTGCGCGGCCGCCTGGGGCTGAATCATAGCGAAGCGATCCTCGACGCCGTGCTGGCCGGGCAGGGTATCGCGCTCTTGTCGGACTGGCTGGTGGCCGAACACCTGCGGACGGGCCGGCTCGAACGGGTGCTGCCCGCGGTACGGACCCAGGGATTTCCCATTCACGCGGTCTGGCTGAAAAACCGCCACTTGTCGGCCAGGGTCAGGCATGTCGTCGATCTTCTGGCCGAACGGTTCGTGCCGCATGCGCCGTGGGAACCGCCAGCGCCATGACCCCGTCAAGCGTCAGGCGGGCGGTGGCGGCTCCGCTGTCCCGGGCCAGACGTTCGGCGCATGGCGGCGAAGGGCGGCCAGGAACGCCTCGACCTTGCGCGGCCGGAAACCCTGTTCCGGCAGAACGGCATGCAATATCGTCAACTGACTCGTCCGGCGCACGGTGTAGGCCTCCAGCAGCGGCGTCAGCCGCCCTTCCTTCAGGGCCGCGGCCACCGCCCAGGCCGGTTGCCGCACAATACCCAGTCCTCCTTCCGCCCAGGCCAGTAGCGCATTCGCATCATTGCTGACCAGGTGTCCGGTCACCGTGTAATCGAGCGTTTCTTCCCCCGCCTGATAGCGCCATTCCGCGCGGGTTTGATAGGTGAGGCACGCATGGCGTTCCAGTTCGTCCGGATGCGCTGGGGTGCCGTGCATGGCCAGATAGGCCGGACTCGCGCAGGTCAGATGGGGGTAGCGCGCCAACGGCAGCGCGACATAGTCCGCTCCGGTGACCGGCCCGGTGCGCAGCGCGAGATCCATGCCCTGTGCGCGCAGATCGACCAGCCGGTCGCTGATGTGCAAATCGACGCCGATCAACGGGTATTGCCGGCAGAAATCGGGCAACCAGGGGTAGAGGAAGCTGCGCGCCACGCCGGCGCTGGCGGTGACGCGCAGCCGTCCGTGCGGTTCGCGCGCATGCTTCTTTGCCGTTTCTTCCGCCTCCGCGGTCTGGCGCAGAATCTGACGCGCATGCCGGTACCACGCCTCACCGGCTTCCGTGACTCCCAGGGTCCGCGTGCTTCGGCGCAACAGACTGACACCGAGGTGCCGTTCGAGACGCGCGACGGTTCCCGTGACGCTGGCGGGCGCCAGGGCCAGCACCCTTGCCGCGTTGGCCATGCTTCCCGAGTCGACGACCTGGCAAAAAACTTTCATTGCATGAAGCAGATCCATTTTATTCGTAAAAATTGAATAACAAATGCATATTGCCAATCTTTATTCGTATCGTACAGCTCATTAAGCTTGAGGCCTCTCATCGCCAAGGAGTGCTGATATGTCTACGTGTTTGGTTATTCCGTCCCGCCGTCAACTATTCCACCTGGTGCGACGGCCTGTCGGCGCCCCCGCGCGGGATGCCTTTGAACGGGTTGATGAGCCGATGCCCGAACTCTTGCCGGGCAGTGTGCTGGTCGCGAACCGCTATTTGTCGGTCGATCCCTATATGCGCGAATGCATGGATGAGGAATGGGAGTTGCATCGACCGCTGGAGGGGCGAAGCCTGGGACAGGTTGTGGCATCGCAGTCCGAGAGCCTGCCGGTGGGCAGCTGGGTGTTTCACCGGCAGGGCTGGGCAACGCACGCGCGGGTTCCCGAGGAGGACGCGCGCCATATCGAGGTGCCGTCATCCGTGCCTCCCAGGGTGTGGCTGGGACTGCTGGGCGGCACAGGCCTGACCGCGTACGTGGCGCTGACCCGCATAGCGGCATTGCAGCCGGGGCAATCGGTGCTGGTCAATGCGGCGGCGGGGGGCGTGGGCATGGCCGCCGCGATCATGGCCAGGCGGCTTGGCGCCGGAAAGATCGTCGGCTGCACCGGTTCGGCGGACAAGACCGCACGGTTGATGCGCGACGGAATCTACGACCGGGTTGTCGATTACCGGTCGCCCGGCGCCTGGCGCGAGCTGGCCGATGCGTTGCCCGGCGGAGCCGATGTCGCCCTGGAAAATGTCGGAGGAGCGCACCTCGCGCGGACCATCGAGCTGATGGCGCCGCATGGCCGCATCGCCTGGGTGGGGGCGGTCAGCCAGTATAATGGCGACGTCGTGCCCGTTGAGAATCTGTACCGGCTGATCGAGAAACGGCTGACCTTGCGCGGGTTTCTGGTCAGCGATCACCGCACTGTTCAATCCGAGCTGGAAAGCTGGCTGCTTCCGGCCCTGATGCGCCGCGAACTGCCGCTGGCCGATACGGTTGTTCACGGCTTCGAGCATTGCGCCGAGGCGTTTCTGGCCATGCTGGAAGGCCGCAATCTGGGAAAAATGATCGTCGAACTCTGAGCTCAAGCCGCGTTTGTCCGCGCGGTTTTTCCGTGCGGGCAAACGCATTCCCCCTGCCGTTTTTACGGTATTCCCTGGTGCGCGGCGTCGCCTCCCTGCCGAAGCCTCTGCAACTTTTCTCTATTCCGTATGTCCTTGAATGGTTTGCATGTTCATGTGATTTGAATGGCCGTGCCGTATTGCGGTCCGGCCGCCCTGAACATCATTTCTCCTCCTGATGTCCCCCGCCAGACGATTTTCTTTGCATTGGACTGGAACTTCGTACAGGTCACACAGTCGAAATGTTATATGAATATACATTGTTCATATAAATGAAATAAATATATGCAAATCTACGCAAAATGATGTGCGAATCGTAATAGTTCGTAATTATTGGAGGTGGTTAATGGTGTCCGAGCTTGCCGTTCATGGCGGTCGCCCTGTCCGTACCGCCGTTTGGCCGGGGTGGCCCGTCAGTTCATCCCGAACACTTGAAAATCTTCAGGCGGTTCTGGCCAGCGAGCGCTGGTCGATCAGCGGCCCATACCGCGGAACCGTTTCCTTCGAGCAGCGCTTCGCTTCGGCGTTCGCCGCGTTCACCGGCTCGCGGTATTGCGTTCCGGCCGCCTCCGGAACATCCAGTCTGACCATGGCGCTGGAGGGGGCGGGCGTCGGCGCGGGAGACGAGGTGATCGTGCCTGCCGTGTCCTGGGTCGCCTCGGCGTCCGCCGTGCTGGGCGTCAACGCTGTGCCGATCCTGGTCGACATCGATCCGCGCACCGGATGTCTGGATCCGGCCGCCGTGGAGCGGGCGCTGACTCCCCGCTGCCGGGCCGTTACCGTGGTGCACCTGGGCTCGGCCGTCGCCGACCTGACCGCGCTGCTGAAGCTTTGCCAACGCCACGGCATTCCATTGATCGAGGATTGCGCCCAGGCGCATGGCGCGCGTTTCGCGAACCGTCATGTGGGCACATTCGGCATCGCCGGCACGTTCAGCATGCAGCACAGCAAGTTGTTGACCAGCGGAGAGGGCGGCGCGGTGATCACCGATGACGGGGATCTGGCCAGAAGGCTGGCGCATTTGCGGGCCGATGGGCGCAGCTTCGGCGATGAACCGCCCGGGCCGGATCAGATGGAGCTGCAGGAGACCGCGGAGCTGATGGGGTCGAACTATTGCCTGTCGGAATTTCACGCGGCCATTTTGCTCGCCCAACTGGAAAAGCTGGAAGCCGAAAACACCACGCGCCGCGACAACGCGGCGCGCCTTGACGCGCTGCTGCGGGAGCTGGGCTGCGAGCCGCAGGCGACCTCGCCCGGCACCACCGCGCGCGCCTACTACACCTATGTGCTCGGATTGCCCGCTCCGGCGCTGGCCCGCGCGCCGGTGGAGCGCATCGCCGAGGCGCTGTCGGCGGAATTGGGGCTGACCTGCAAACCGATGTATGCGTCCTTGAACCATTGCCGGCTGTACCGGCCGGAAACCCGCCGCCGTTTCGCTCTGAGCGAGGCGTTCCAGGAGGCGGTGCGGCCGAGGCGATTCGAACTTCCCGCCGCGGAAGCGTTCGCGCGCAGCCATATCGCATTGCCGCACCGGCTGTTGCTGGCCGATGCCTCCGCGATGGCGGATGTTCAGCGCGCCATGGATAAGGTGCTGTCCCATGTCGGCAGGTTGTGAGCCCGCTGTCCGGCACCGTTTTGTCTTTATCCGGCATGCCGAGGCCCGCTGCAATCTTCAGTCCGCCGATGCGCGTATCGATTCCGTCTCTCCTGACTCGCCGCTGACGGCGACCGGGGAGGAGCAGGCGCGGCTCCTGGCCGCGGGACTGCCGGAAGAGCTGGTCGGCGCCCGGGTGTTCTGCAGCCCGATGCGCCGGGCCGTGCTGACCGCCGGCGCGATCGCCGACCGGCACGGCGTGCCGCTGGCCGTGGATGGACGGCTCGAGGAGTTGAGGATCGCTTCCCCGCTGCGGCCGGCACTCGATGTCGCGGCGTGGGACAGCATGCTCGAGCGCAGACTGGCGCATCCGCGGCGCGAAGCCTTGCCGGGAGTGGAGACGCTTTTGGCGCAGCGCGAACGGGTGGCGGATTTCTTGCTCGATCGGCATGCCGGCCGCGGGCGGGAGCTGTCGACACTGGTGGTGTCGCATGCTTTCACCATCGAGTTGGCGATCAACCTGCTGTTGGGGCAGACGCCGCGGATGCTGGCGCGCTGGCGGCTGCGCATCAGCAACGCGGCTTTGCATGTCATCGAAAACGATTATGTGGGCGGGCCTTCCCGGCTGATGCTGGTGAACGCGAAAAACCACCTCGGAACCCTGCTTTAGGAACGGATAGTTATGACTGCCAAATTGGAACGCCTGCGACAGCTGTCGCAACACCCAGAGTTTGCCGTGCTGGTGCCGCCGCTGGCGGCGCTGCCCACCGACGGGCTCGCCGCCGAAACCGAATGGACGCAAGGGCAGGCGCTGCTTGCCGTGTGCGCCGAGCGCGCCGCCGGCCGCGGCGACTGGCTGGAGCACGTCAAGAGCGTGTGCGGACCGGCGCCGTGGATCATCCGCAGCGCGGGGCTGGAGGACGGAGAGCACTTCGTCAACGCCGGCGGGTACGCCAGCCTGGTGTGCCGCAGCGAGGCCGAATTCGCCAACACCATCGCGGCGGTCGCGCTCAGCGGTTTCGCGGCGCAAGCCGTCGAGCAGCAGCGGCTCGCCGATCCGGCTTACCGGCCGCGGCCGATCGCCTGTTTCGCCCAGCCGCTCATCGAGTCCGGGGACGACAGGGTCGACATGGAGCGGGCGCCTTACCTTTCCGCGGCCGACTGCGCCGGGCTGTTGGGCACGCTTGCCGCCCTGCATCGCCATTTCGCCTTCGAAGCGCTGGATACGGAGTGGGTGCTGGAAACCGACCAGGGCATGGTTTCGGTCACCGGCCTGACCTTGGCCGGCGTCGACGGTGTGCGCGGACAATTGGCGTTCGGTTACGGTTTCGCCTCGGCGCAATCGCCGGGACTGCGCGCGAATTCGGTGGCGTATTGCTGGCCCTCGCTGGCCGCGCCCCTGTGGCAGGGCGAGCGTCTGCTCATGGCCCGCATCCGCAAGACCTGGCTGGTGCAGGTGCGCCCCGCTCCGGGGTATGCGCTGGAGCGCCGCGTGCGGCGGCTGACCGCCGCGGCGCGCGGGCAACTGTCACAGCGCTTGCGCGAGGTGCGGGCGGTGCCGGTGCTGCAACCGGCCGCGCCGCGGCAGGGCGGGTTTCTCGCGGCGGCGACGCTGGACGATGCCTGGAGCCGTTATCTGCGCCTGGCGCCCGAGGCGCGCGCGGAGCTGGCCGCGGTCTTCGTCGAGTCCGGCGTGGCCAGCGAGCATGCCGGGATCATGTTCCGACAGCAGCGTTTGCCGGTGTTCCGTGTCGAACTGGCCGCGCTGCCGGCGGTTTCGGGCGTGGTGGTCGATGCCGTCGGCGAGCGGGCCTGGTTCGGTACGGTGACCCCCTCGCTTGAGCCCGAGACGGAGGAGGCCGACTGTGTCGACCTGCCCGCCGGTGTCCGCTGTTGGTTCGACGATGAGGCGCCGGCGCTGGATGGTCCGGATGCCGAACGGGCGCAGGCGCGTTTGCGCATGGCGCTGGCCGGCCTGCCGGCCGCCGCGGAGCATGATCGGGCGGCCATCGAGCAGCGCAGCGCCTGGCCGTCGAGCAGCTGGCTGGAGTGCGATGGCGGGGTACGCAGCCCGAGCTTGCTCGGCTGGCTGCTCAGCCATGACCGCGCGGCGCTTCAGGCATGGCGGTCGAACTGGGAAACCGTGCCCGAAGCGGTCGCGTATGTCCATGCCGAGCATGCCTGCCGCGATCCGCGGGCGGAGTTGCCCGTGCTGTGCCGCGAATGCCCGTCCCTCGCGACATCCCTTCCCTCGGTGCGCGACATCCGGCTGGCCATGGCGTTGTCCGGGGCCGAGCGTTGGGCGGCAAGGTTGCCGGGCACAAGGCTGGCCGCGCTCGCGGGCACCGCACTGGAAAACCCGGCGGCGCGCGAGCAGCTGGAATGCGTGCTGCGGGTGCTCGACGATACCGGGGTGATGCCGATTTACGATGATGAGGACCGGATCGCCATTGTCGGTGCCCTGTGCGCCGCGGTGGACCACGGCATCGCGCCGGCCGATCTGTGGCGCGCGGTGCGTCGCGGCCAGCTTGCGCCCACCGCGCTGGCGAGTCTGGTGGCGTCCCCCCGCGCCTTCGCCGCGTATCTGGAGTTGCTCGGGCCGCTCGAAACGTTCCGCGCCGCCGCTGCGCTGGCGGGAGGCAACGAAGCGGCGGCGTTGCTGGAGGCCTCATCGGCCCTGACGCGGGTCTTGCGGGAGAACGGCCTGTCGACTCTGGAAGGTTTGTGCCGGATCGATCAGGTCGATACCTGGGATCAGGTGCTCAAGGCCGTTCTGACCGACGTGGTGGAGCGGCGCGACCCCGCCGCGCACCGGCGCTATCTGGATCTGTTGGCCGGCTGGATCGGTTTTGCGCGGCTCCAGGGCATTTCCGCGTCCGACGATGCCGCTTTGGCGGTGTTTCTGGAGTGGCTGGCCCTGGCGCGGGAAGCGCCGGTGCCGGACGCCTTCCTGCTGGAACTGGAGGAAGAGGAGGCGGAGCGTCTGGGCGACGAGTTCTTGCGCTGGCAGGTGCTGATGCCGATCGCCGGAAGCGGGGGGGTGGAGGCGTTGCCCATGCAGAACGCCCACCAGCTGCACAACTTGCTGCACCAGTGGATGCTGGCGCGTTTTCGTGCCGAGGCCGGCGCCGAGTTGCCGGGATGCTTGCGCCAACTGCTGACCATCGCCGACGGATTCGGCGACGCCAGATCGTGCCTGCTCAGGCTTGGCCGTTCGGTGCTGGAGATCTCCCTGCCGATGGTGGTGCACAAGGCGAGTTTCCTGTTCGACGACCGGGAACTGACGGTCGAATTCGCCGAGCTTCCCGACGCGCCGGAGGAGGAAATCGGCCGCCTGCTGGTGTTCGAGGCGCTGGCGCGGCGGATCGGCGAATGGGAGCCGGCCTGGCGCGTTTCGCTGAACCGGGTCTGCGTGCTGGGAACCTGGACGCTGTTTTTGCGCGTGAGGCGCAGCGACGACGAGCGGCTGCGGGCCGGCGATGTGCGGCAGATGCTGATCTGGCTGCGTGTGCTGTTCGATACGGCGTACGACTTTTCTTATGTGGACAACGAGGAGGTCGAAGAGGCGTACGCGCTGTTCGGCGAGTCGCCCTGGCCCGATCTGTTCCGTTTTTATGCCGATTACCGCGAGGCGATCGACTTTTCCATGCAGCGTGCCACGGTGTATGCCTTGCCGTTCGCCACCACGCTGGCCTCGGTGTGCCAGGACGAAGCGGTGCGAGAAGCGGTGGCGGACGCCTATTTGTCCGGCTTCGAGGGAGCCTGGCAGGCGTTTCTGGACACCTGCGCGGAACTTGAGCAACCGGATGAGGATGTCGGGGACTGGTCCAGCCGTTATGCCGCGGCCGGGCAACTGGGACTGCTGCTCGCCGCCGTGTGGCCGCGGCAAGCGTTGGCGCGGCTCGCGCAAGCGCCCGTGTCCGATATCGCCGGCGAGCGCATCGGCGCCAGTTTGCTGCATCGCCGCGATCTTGCCGGAGAGTTGCGCCGACTGATCGCGCCGGGCGCGGCGCCGGCCGGGGCCGCGCTGCGGGCGCTGGCCCTGAGCCGGGCGCCGTGCCGGGTGGTGGAGGCGGCGACAGCCATCGAGATCGGCGAAGAGGTGGCCCGGGCCGGACGCGCGTTCAAGCGCTGCAAAGAGTATCTGCTCGCGCATCATGCCGATCTTTTGCCGGAGCGCGTGTGCGAGCGGTTGATCGCCCAGCTCGATCTCGTGCCGCGCGGCGTGACGCCCGCGGCGGAGGCCAGTATCGGGCGGGCGCTGGAACGGGCGGCGGAGCGACGCGCCCGGTTCCATCTGGCCGAGGTGGATTATGTCGCCATCGTTCGCGCATTCAGCACGGAGATTACCGCATGACGCAACGTCCTTTGATCGCGTTCCAGCTGGCGGCCGACGCCGCCTACGCCCGGATGTGCACGGCCATGGTGCACGCCATCCGCCATTTTCATCCGGATGCGCCGGTCCGGCTGTACCGGCCGGAAGCCGACCGGGAAGCCTTTGCCCATCTGGAAGGCAAGGCGGAACTGCTGCCGCCGCCGCCGAGCACCTTGCCGTTCGGCGAATTCCATCCCCTGATCTGGACCAAGATGGAGGCCGCCGCCTGGGAGGGACCCGACGTCGTCGTGGTGCTCGATCCGGATCAGATCCTGTACCGCCCGATGCGCGAGCTGTGCGAACGGTTCTGGGCCAGCGACGCGGACTTCGGCAGCACGACGGACGATGAGGATGTGCGCCATCAGTTCCGCCAGTTGCCCGCCATTCTGGAACCGGTGGCCGACCGGGCGGGCATCAGCAGCGGCACCATGCTGATCCGGCCGTCAGCGCGCTTTTACGCCAGTTTGCGCGAGGTCGCCGAAAACTTCGCCCAGCACGCGAAGTACCCGGATCAGGCGGTACTCAATGTGCTGGCCTATGTCACCGGCCGATGGATGTATTTCGATGAGGTATTGCAGATGCCGCACCTGTCCCCGGGCATCCTCGACGAAGCGCACGACGCCTGCCTGATCCATTTTTATACACCGCGGCCGGCATGCTTCGGAGCCAGTCCGCGCCGGGCGAAGGAGGAATCGTTCGCCGAGGCGTGCGCCGAGTTCGCCGAGCTGACCGGACGGCCTTATCCGGAGCAGAGGGTCGAGCGCGATTTCCTGGTCCGTCTGGAAAACCGCCTTGCTAAGGCCGGTTGAGTGCCGCCCGCGATGCACAACTCCGTCACGATGAGCGCTCGGGCACAAGGCGACGGGGACGGTGTGCGCATCGTTCCGGCGGCGCTGGTCGCCGCACTGGCGGACGCTTCCGGATCCGGCGACGACTACTTGGCCGCCTGCGCGCTGTTGCAGGTGTGGAGCGATCTGCAATTGCTCGCCGAGGGGAGCGGCCAGCCGGACCCGGTGCGCCGCCGTGCCCGGGCCGCCACCGCGCGCGCGGCGCAGGCGGCATTCGACGCCGCTTGCGGGCGCCCCCTGGCGCCGGCGCGTTCCGCCCGGGCCGGCATTGTGCTGCGCGGCCGGCTCGACGCCTGGCAGGACATGCTGGAGCGCGCGCTGATGGTCCCGATGCCGGAATGCTGCGGCTATGACCTCGGCGACACCGCGGTGTGCCTTGACGACGCCGTCCGTTTCGCGCGCGGCCTGCCGCGCGGCCGCCGTGTGGTGGTGGTCGGCATCCGGGGCGGCGGGGCCTTTCTGGCGCCGCGCTGGGCCGCCGGATTGGCGCGGGCCTCCGGCCGCGCGCCGCCATGGGTCACGCTGCGGCCGCTGGGCGCCGCGTCCTTGCGCGGAGGATACCATCCGTTCGAACTGGATGCCGTCCGGCGGCTTTGCGTGGCGCAGCCGGATACGCCGGATATCGTGATTGTCGACGATCAGCCCGATACGGGCGGCACCGTGGATCTGCTGGCGCAGGCGCTCAAGCCGTGGGCGGACCGGATATGGGCCGCCAGCATCGGCAAGGTCAGTCTCTGGCATGGGCCGGGCCGCTGGACGCGGGTGCAGGAGCGGGCGGTGCTCGCGCCCCGGCCGAGGCCGGCGCTGTGGCAACTGTTGCGGGAGGAGGACCGGCCGGCGTTTCTCTCGGTGCTTTGCGAGGCGCTGCCGCAGGCCGCGGATGGAGCGGCCGGCGTCTCGATCCGCTGCCCGTCGCTCGAGCGGCGCTATGGCCGCGAAACGGCCTGGCTGCCGTGGAATGATCCGGCGCTTTCGCATCATCGGCGGCGATTGATCAATCCCCGCAAAACCCCCTTGCTGGTGACCGGCGACGATGGCCGTCCCTTGCTGCACCTGCGTTTTATCGGCGAGGGCGCATTCGGCGCCGCCGAATTCCGGCGCGTTCAGGCGCTGGCCGCGGCGCAAGGCGAGGCCTGGTTCCTGGACGGGTACCGCATCGCGGCGCACCAGCCCGGCCTGCGGCCGCTGAGCGGCATCCTGGCCGAGGCCGATGCCGTGTCGCGGCGAACCTGGCTGGCCCGCTGCGCCGCGCTGCTCCGTGACAGCCGCGATCGGCCGCTGGCGAGGGTCGGGGAGTGCGCAGGCGATCTTCGCGTTGGCGAGCGCGCCGGCGCGGTCCTGGCGTCCTTGCGGGCACGCATTGGCGGCGTTTTGCCTCCGCCGCCTTCGTGGCTGCCGGCTTTACGGCTACCGGTTTTCGCCGGCAGCCGGGAGCCCGTGCGCGGCGCGCTCACCCACGCGTTCGGCGACTGGCACTGGCAGGCTCGACCGGACGGAACGCTGCGGCGCTTCCATCTGGAGGCCAACTGGGGTGGCGTGAGCTGGCCCGAGCTGGATGCGGCGTCCTTCCTGCTGGCGCACCGGCTCGGACCGGAGGCGCTCGAGGCGATGATCGCCGGCGGCGCGCTGGAGGCGTCGCGACGGGACAGCATCGCGCTCTCGATGCCCGTCGCGGCATGGTTGTGGCTTGACGGTTGCCGCCGGGACCTGCGGCAAATCAGCCCCGACGGGGCGGCGCTCTGGCGCGAGGATCTGTCTTCGCTGTGGTCCGTGCTGTCGCAATACACCGATCTTATTTTCTCTTCACCTGCCCTGAAAGGGAGTGCGCATGAGTAGACCTGTCCAGATCGTTTCCTCCGTCGGCGTACCCGAACCGAAGCTGCGCGCGCGGCATGCCAGCGGTGCCGTGGTGCAGCTGTCCGATGGCCGCGAATATCTTGATCTCATGAATGGAAAGGGATGCGTCACGCTGGGCCATCACCATCCCGCCGTGGACGAGGCGATGATGGCCAGTTTGCGCAATCAGGCCGGCTGCGCGACCTGCTGGTCCGATCCGTTCGAGGAGTTGGCGTCCATCATCGCCGCCGACAGCGGCGTTCCCGGCGCCGAACTGGCTTTTTTCAGTACGGGCACCGAGGCGTGCCGGGCGGCCGTGCAATGCGCGCGCCGTTACAGCGGCAAACCGCTGATCGCCAGTTCCGGTTACCACGGCTGGGGGGATTTCTGGGAAACGGCGCCGGGTTTTCTCGAGCCGAACGACAACGGCGTGGTGGATTTTTTCTTTGTGCCCGAATTGCTGGAGCAGGTGCTGGAGCGCTATCGGGGCCGCATCGCCATGGTGATGGTGTCGCCCGACTACGTGCATTTGCGGCCCGAGACGCTCGGACAACTGGTGCGGCTGGCGCGGGAACAGGGTGTGCTGTTCTGCAGCGACGATGTCAAAAACGGCTACCGTTCGGTCGCCGGTTCGGCCCTGCCGGGCGTGACCGGCGAACAGGCCGATCTTTACACGTTTTCCAAGGGACTGGCCAACGGGCAGCGGCTCTCCTGCCTGGTGGGCGCGCCCGAGGTGGTGCGCAAGGCCAAGCGCATGACCTACACCTCGTATTTCGATTCGCTGCCCGTCGTGGCCGCCCTGGCCACGCTGAACCACATGCGCGGCGAGCGGGGCTACGAACGGCTGGTCGCCTGCGGCGCAAAACTGGCCGGCGGTCTGCGCGCCCTGATCGAGTCGTCCGGCGTGCCGGTCAAGGTGATGGGCGATGGGCCTTTGCTGCAGTTCGTCGGCGCGACCGAGGCGCTGGACGAGGCGTTTTACGCCGCGAGCGCGCGGCGCGGCCTGCTGTTGTACGACTATGACAACCAGGCGGTGTCGCTGGCCACCGAGGAGGTGTTGCCCGAACTGATGGCGCGTTTCAAGCGGGTCTTCGAGGATCTGGCCGAATCGTTCCCGGCGCTGCGGGGCGAGCCTGTGCCGATGGCGCGGCAGATGGAAGCGGCTTTCGGCATGATGGACGGCGCCACCGACGCCGTGCCCGCCGCCGATGCGATCCGCTGGCTGCAGGAGCGGGAAGCGTGAACCCCTGCCTGGATTGGCGCGGCATGCGGGTGGCGTTGATCGCGCCGCATCCGGACGATATCGCGTACTCGATCGGCGGTTTCGCCGCCGGGCTGGCGGACGGGGCGGAACTGGTTCTGGTGACGGTATTCACCCGCAGCGCCTGGGCGCTGCCCAAGGCGTTGCGCCTTGCCGGGCCGGAGGCGGTGGCCGCCGCGCGGGAGGCGGAGGATCTGGCCTTTTGCCGGCGTCTTGGCATGCGTTTTCATTCGCTGGGCTTCGCCGATTCCAGTCTGTCCGGATACGACGACGACAGCGAGCGCGTGGCGGATCCCGCGCAGGACGCGCGCGCGCCCCTGGTGGCCGAACGGCTGAACGGCCTGCTCGCCGGTTTGGCGCCCGACGTGGTGCTGGCGCCGGCCGGCATCGGCGGGCATGTGGATCACCGCATCGTGCACGACGCCTTGCGCTACCGGTGCGCCGGCGCCTGGCGCCTGGCGTTCTACGAGGACTTGCCTTATGCCGCCGAATACACCCTGCCGCAGCTGGAGTCCGCGCTGGATCTGGCCGGGCTGACGCATTTGGCGGCCATCGATATCAGCCCGGTGTGGCACGAGAAACTGGCCGCGCTTAGGGACTACCCGAGTCAAACCGAGCAGGACACCGTGGATGCCATTCTTGCCCATGCTCGACGGATGGGCGAATGGTCCGACTCACCATCTTCTTACGTGGAAAGAATACTGGAGGCCTTGTGACCATCTCTTTCGACTTCGTTAAGCACTTCATCATTAAAACCGCATGCGATACCACCGGCGATGAGCCGGAGGAATTGCTGGAGAGCGGGAGGCTGGAAATCGCACCGCGCGATGCGATCGAATTCGTGGTCAGGCTGGAAACCACCTTCGATTGCGTGTTGGGCCGGTTGAGTTATGCGCCCTTGTCGGTGGACATCGATGAACTGGCGTTCCGGGTGCTCGCCGCGCGGGAGGCGGTAGCGACACGCCCGTCCGAGCGCGCCGGCAAGGATGGCGCGTATGCCGACCCCGCCTGACCTGCCGACGGCCGGCGCTGGCGCCGGACCGGACAGTTAGCCGGGCGAGAGGATTTGCGGCCGCTGCGCCGCGTGTTGGGAAAGGCGATGCGTGCCGCGCATGGTGTGGCGCCGGTATTGGCATGGCCTGCTGAATGGGTGAATCGACATGAACGCACTGGATCATCAATCGGAACACCGGCCCGGAAGCGGCGGACATCTGCCGCCCCGGGCGGCGGAACAATGGGCCCGGGACCAGGACGCACGGGGCAACGGCGAACCGATGCAGCGCATCGACCTGAGTTTTGAAGATGTCGCGTATCCGTTCTGGATAGGCAGCCGCTGCACCGGCGAGATCGCCGCGCACCTGGATGCGATGGCGGCTTCATCGCTGCATATCGTCACCGACCGCAATGTCGGCGCGCTGCACGCCGGAACGCTGGCCGGGCATCTGCGCGACGTGGCGCCGGTCTCGGTATGGACCTTGCCGGAAGGCGAGATGACCAAATCGCTCGGCACGCTGGAGCGCCTGGCCTGCCAGTTGCTCGATGCCGGCGCCGACCGCAAGAGCGTGGTGATCGCCATGGGCGGCGGGGTCGTGGGCAATATCGCCGGTCTGCTGGCCGCGGTTCTTTACCGCGGGATACGGCTCGTGCATGTGCCGACCACGCTGATGGCGATGAGCGACTCCGTGATTTCGCTCAAGCAGGCGGTCAACATGCCGCAAGGCAAGAATCTCGTCGGATGTTTTCATACGCCATCCGCAGTGTTCGCCGATACCGCCTACCTGATGACGCTGCCGGCCGAGCATTTGCGCTCCGGTTTGTGCGAAATCATCAAGAACGTGCTCACCATCGACGCCGATCGCCTTTCCTTTCTGTCGGCGACCCTGGATCCGTCCGCCCGCTATGACGAGACAACGCTGGTGCGCATGGTCGAGGCCGGCGTGGTCGCCAAGCAGCGGGTCATGATCGACGACAAGCGCGAGAAGGGCCGCGCCATCGTGTTCGAATACGGGCATACCGTCGGACACGCCATCGAACTGGCGTGTGGCGGACGGCTCAGTCATGGCGAGGCGGTGGGACTCGGAATGGTGGTGGCGGCCGAGGTGGCGCATGAACTGGGGCTGCTGCCGGGGGAGGTGCGCGATCTGCATTACCGGCTGTTGCGGCGCAACGGCGTGGCGATCCGCGCGCCGGAAGGGCTGACTCCGGAAGCGGTGATGACGGCTTTGCGCTCGGACAACAAGCGCGGCTATGTGCGCGCCGGGGCCGGCGAAATCCCGATGATCCTGTTGCGCGGACTCGGAGAGCCGCTTTGGGGGAACGGGGAGCAGCCTTTGACGCTGGTCGACGCCGATCTGGTCGGCGCGATGCTGCGCCGTCACCTTTTTCAACTCGAACCATCCCATAGCATGCAGGAGTTCCCATGTCTGTCGTGACCCACACGGTGCATCGCATCGAAAAGGCGGCGGCGTGGCCGCCGGTTACCCGCCGGGTGCGCCGCTATCGCAATATTGTCATCAAGGCGGCCTGTAATCTGCGCTGCAGTTATTGCGAAATGAAAAAAGCCCGGGTCGATGTCGGGGCGACCATTGCCTCGGTCGAGCGCATCATGCGCCGCTTTTCCCCCGAGGACACCCTGTTCCGCGTCGAGGCCGACGGCGAGATCACGCTGTATCCGCAAATCCTGGATTTTCTGGCGGAGCGGGTACGGACCGACGGTTATGCGATCGAAGTGCTGACCAACGGCACGCGTTTTCCCGATTGCCTGCGCCCGGGCCTGCTCTGGGTGGTGTCCGTCGACGGACACACGGCGGGCATGAATGAAGCGCGCGGTCTGAGCCAGGCCCAGGTCGACGTGATCCTCGATCACGCGGTGGCGCTCAAGGCGGAGCTGCAGTGCGTCTACCACGGCCAGGGGGTGGAGCAGATCAACGCGTTCATCGCCGCGCTGGACGCGCGCGGTTTCGCCGGACGGCTGCATTTTCTGCCGTTGCTGGCGACGGAGGGGCGGCCGCTGACCGTGCATCTGGATTATGCCCAGCTGCGCAAGGCCCCGTTTCTGGAGCGCGAGGAGTTTTTCCGGCGTTGGGACTATATCTTCCGTCACGGCCGCCGCGGCGATTTCCTCTGCGACCAGATCCTCAACGGATTCAACTACTACGTCGACGGGGACAAGATCTCGATGGTCAAGTGCGACTGCTATTCGCCGGTGCCGGACGAACTCGAAATCGAAGGTCTGCAGAGCGAGCGCGAGTACGACAACTTTCCGTGCGGCACCTGTCTGTCGCATCAGGAGTTCAACAACCAGCGCGACCGCATGGCGATCTGAGTGCGGGGGCGGCGAAAGGACGGTATGCGCGTTTTGCGTTTGACGCCATTTTTTCATCATCCCGATGCGGACGCCTGGCCGGCCGAATACGATTCGGTCGGCGGCATGCAGATCCAGGCCTGGCGGCAGGCCATGTGGCTCGCGCAGCAGGGGGTGAGCCAGCATGTGATGACCATCGGGTTTCCCGGTTTGCCGCGGCTGCGCGATCTTCACGGCAACTTGCGGGTGGAGCGGGCCTATCTGCCGCTGCCCAGATTCCGCTCCGAACTGACCGGATTGTGGGGGCTGACCCAGTCCTGGGCGCTGGCCACCTTGCTGTCCGTCCGGCGCAGGGCCCGGCGTGAGCCGTTCGATCTGGTGCATGCGCATCTGGACGGCCAGATTCCCGCGCTGCTGGTGGCGTGTCTCGCGCCTTTTCTGCTGCGTCGGCCGATGGCCCTGACCATCCATTGCTCCCGTTTGTCCGTGTACCGGCCGATGTCGGCGTGGGACCGGGCGACCCACGGTCTGGCATGCCGTCTGGAGCGCAAGGCGCTGGCCGCCGCCGCCGTCTCCATCGCCTTGACCGAGCGCACCGCCCGGGTGATCGGGCCGCATGCCCGGCGCGTCGAGGTGGTGCCCGACGTGGTCGACCCGCGGCAGTTCCAAGCCCCCTGCGAGGGCGACATCGAGGCGTTTCGGCGGCGTTACCGGCTGGACGGCCCGGTTGTCGGCTTTGTCGGGCGCATCGCCAAGGAAAAGGGATGGCCGCACTTCGTGGAGCTGGCCGCCCGGTTGCGGGATCCCTCGTTGCGTTTTCTGGTGGTGGGCGACGGCCCGCAGCGCGAGAGGCTCGAACAGGCGGTGGCTAACGCGGGGTTGCAGGACCGGTTCACCGTGACCGGTTTCATTCCCAACGACAAGGTGCCGGCCGCGCTGGCGGCCTGCCGGGTCGTGGTGATGCCGTCGGAGCATGAAGAGTTCGGCGGGGTCGCGATCGAGGCGATGGCCGTCGGAACGCCGGTCGTCGGCTACGCGGTCGGCGGCATCAAGGAAATCCTCGGCCGTCTCGCGCCGGACCGGCTGGCCCCTCCGGGCGATGTGGAGCGGCTGGGCGAGAGGGTGCGCGCCGTGCTGGACGAACCATCGGCCGGCGTTCGCTGCGCTGCGGAGCCGTCTCCCATCCATGCTTTCGCGCCGGACACGGTGCTGCCCAGACTCGCCGCGCTGTATCGCGAGCTGGCCGGTTTGTCCGCGCCGAAAGCGCCTTCCACTCATTCAGCAGGGATGATCTGACATGTTTTCCATGGTAGAGATCGAAGTCAACTCGCGTTGCAACCGCCGCTGCGATTATTGCCCCAATGTCATCGAGCCGCGCAAAGCGCCCAAGATGATGAAACCGGAGCAGTTCGAGCGCATCCTGGATCGGCTGGTGGAGGCGGATTTCTCCGGGCGGCTGTCTTACCACTTTTACAATGAGCCGCTACTGCATCCGAAGTTGCCGGACTTCGTCGGGCGCGTGCGCGAGCGTCTGCCGCGGGTGCGGCAAATTCTCTACAGCAACGGCGATTTTCTCACCGACGAGAAATACCATTTGCTCCACGAGCGCGGCATCGAGCGTTTCATCATCACCCAGCACGACGGCAACCCCGGCGAGCCCAAGCCCAATCTGGTCTGGCTGACGCCTCAGTTGCTCAAACTGACCAGCCGGGCCGGCACGGTGGAAGCCGGCCCTCCGGTGGCCCCCGGCGTGTCATGCTTCGCGCCTTCGGACATGCTGATCATCACGATTACCGGCAACGTGGTGCTCTGTTACGAAGACAGCCGGGAAGAGGTCGTGATGGGCAATGTCTTCGATACACCGATCATGGACATCTGGATGTCTCCCGCGTTCCGGGCCGCCCGCGAAGCGCTGACGGACGGCGACCGCACCGTGTCGGAAATCTGCCGGCGCTGCAATAACCGGGCCCACCAGACAAGCGAGGCGTTCGATTATGTCCTGTAACCGTACCGTTCTGATCGAGCGCTACCCGGACAGTTTCGACAGGAGGCAGTGGGGCGGCATCGAGACCGCCTACTGGAACCTCGCCCGTGTGCTGCCATCCTGCGGTGTCGAGGCGGTCTGGTATACCGCCCGGGAGTGCCCGACGCTGGCCAGTCTTGCGCGGCGCGCGCAGGAGGTCCGGGCGGCGGCGGTGATGCCGCTGGTCGACCACGAGCTGTTTCGCACGCCCCAGGCCGCCCCGGCCGGTCTTCGGCGCCGCACCGTGCGTGTCTGGCATGACGTGTCGGCGATTTCCCCGCGGTTTTCCACGCTGACAGGCTGCGACGCGCACCGTCCCGGCTCGGCCGCCGTTTGCCGGGCGGAAGCGGCCGCGCCGTCCGCCAGCGCCGCGGATGTCTTTTTTTACGAAGAGGCCTGGACCCATTGCTTTCCCAACCGGCGCTACATACCGTGGGCGGCGGATCATGTTCCGGCGCGCGATTATCACAATCCGTCCGGCCCGCTGGTGCTGCTGGCCGGAAAAATCCCGCTCGACACCCTGCGGCCTGTCGTCGAGGCCTGCCTGGCGCGCGGCTTGCGGTTGCGCGTGATATTCAACAACTGGTCGAAGCTGGGACTGGAAGCGAAAACCTATTTCACCGCCCTGGGGCTGGGGGAAGGCCACCGGGTGTTCGACATCTACGATATCGAGCGGGACCACGAACGCATCTTCGGCGGTGCCTGCGCGGTGCTGGTGCTCAGTCATTTTCATGAAACCTTCAATTTTCTGGCGGCCGAAGCGGTGCAACTGGGCGTGCCGGTCGTGGCGTTTGTCCGGTCCGGCGCCACGCGGCGTTTCGCCTCTCATCTGGAGGAGGACGGCGACGGGCTGATCGACTGGCTGGATGACGGGGGCCTGGCCGCGCTGCGACCGCTGCCGCGCTCCGGCTGGTCATGGCGCGATGTCGGTTCCGCCTATGCCGAATTGTTGGGTTGTCTGGAGGCCGAGCCCGCGTGGTGAGGCGAAACGTCATTTCGAGAAACGAGGGCACAGGATGTCGATTCAAGCTGAACGACCGCTGGGAGCGAGGCACTTTCACGGATTCGGGGATGTGCCGGGAGAACTTGAGGCGGATGCCTGCATCATCGGCAGCGGAGCCAGCGGCGCCGTGGCGGCGGATGCCCTGCGCGATTGCGGCTGGTCCGTCATCATGGTCGAAGAAGGGAGCCTGCTGCGCCGCGATGTCTCCCAGGAGGAAGTGGACGATGCCTCGCCGGCCGCCGAGGTTCGCGGCGAGCAAGGCTGGGAAGACAAGGGATGGCCATGGAGCACGCGCAATGTGGGCGGCGGCACCCTGTTTTACGGCGGAGCGTCGTTCCGCTTCCCCGACTGCGATTTCGACGCGTCTTCCTGGCTTCCCGGGCATGGCCTGGAGGTGGCCTGGCCCATCGGCCCCGCCGATCTGGCCCCCTATTACGAACTGATCGAGCGGCGCATCGGGGTCAGCGGCGGCCGTCCGGACGAACCGGCGGGCGGGCGGGGCAGTCCTTTGCCGATGACGTTGCCGGCCGAGCGCATGTCGGCGGCGGCAAAACGCTTGGGCTACGCGCCGTTTCCCACTCCGGTGGCGGTCAACGGGGGGGCGTGCAATCTGGAGAAACGCTGCATCGATTACCAGTGTCCGAATGGCGCGAAGGGCGACGTTGTGCGCGTTTATCTCAAAAAACTGGCCGATGATCCCGATTTCCTGCTGCTGTCGGGCATCCGGGGCGTCGCTCTGGAGCAGGACACGGCGGACCGGGCCGCCGCGCTACGCTGCCTGGACCTGGCCAGCGGCGTCACCCGCCGCGTGCGCGCGCGTCATTTTTTCGTGGCGGGCAACGCCATCCAGAGCGCCGCGCTGCTCTTGCGGTCGGTGACGCCGTTCGCGCCGGAGGGCATCGGCAACCGCCACGATCTTGTCGGCCGCGGCCTGTGCATGAAGCTCAGTCAGTACGTGCGCGGCATGACGGAGGTTCCGCCGGATGCCGATCGCCATCCGGTGGGGCTGCGCGGACCGTTCTCCACCCTGGCCATCCTCGACCATTATCTGGACGCCGGCTGTCCGACCGGCATGGGCGGGCTGATTTACGAAGCGCGTTCGCTGACCTTGCCTCCCGGGCCAGTCCGGCAGTTGCCGATGGAGCTGGAAACCATCATCGCGGATACGCCTTCGTACCATAACCGGGTACGCCTCTCGGGCAATCGCGATGCGTGGGGGATGCCCAAAATCGTCATCGACTACCGGGTCGATCCGGTGGATCTTGCCCGCCTCGCCTATATGGCCGGCCGATGCGAACGCATTCTGCGCGAGGCCGGCGTGGACGAGGTGAAGTCCAAGCGCGCCCGCTCGGAGCATGGCAGCACCCATCTGCATGGTACCTGCCGCAGCGGCACCGATCCCGCGCGTTCGGTGCTGGATCCGCATTGCCGCGTGCATGACCTCGAGAATGTTCATGTCGTGGACGGCAGCTTCATGCCGTTTCCCGGCGGTCTTAATCCCACTTTGACCATCCAGGCCAATGCCTTGCGGGTGGCGCTGCATGTCGCGGGAGCCTGTTGATCATGATTCTGGCGGACGGTGTAGGCAAAAGTTATCTTGTGCATCGGCGCGGCGAGGCGCTGGGTTCCGCGATAGCTGCGCTGTGGCGCAGGCGGTACGAGGAAGTGGCCGCCTTGCGGGAGGTGAGCTTCCGTATCGAAGAGGGCGAACGGGTGGGCGTGCTGGGGCCCAATGGCGCCGGCAAAACGACGCTGATGAAATTGCTCAGCGGTCTACTGCATCCGAGCGCCGGACACTTGCGGGTGGAAGGACATGATCCGTCCCGGCGCGAGGATGCCTTCCTGAAGCGGATCGGCCTGGTCATGGGCAACAAGGGGCAACTGATCTGGGATTTACCCCCGGTGGACACCTTCGACATGATCCGGGTGCTGTTTCGCGTGCCCCGGGCCGAGTATCGGCGTTCGTTGGCGGAGCTGGCTGAACTGCTGCAATTGGGCGACATCATGACCAAACCCACGAGGCAGCTGTCGCTGGGGGAGCGGATGCGTTGCGAGGTGGCCGCCTCCCTGATCCACCAGCCCCGCGTGCTGTTCCTCGACGAGCCGACCATCGGTCTTGACGTATCGATGCAGGCGGCATTACGCGATTTCGTCGCCGAGTACAACCGGCGGCGCGAAGCGACGGTGCTGTTGACCTCGCATTACATGGAGGACGTGCGCGTCATCTGCCCCCGCGTGATTATCGTGGATCAAGGTTCCATTCTTTACGACGGCGAGCTGCGCCGTTTCGTGGCGCACCAACGGCCCGAGCAGATTCTGACGTTTTCCCTGAACGAGAAAGCCCGGCAGACGGAACTCTCCCGTTTCGGAACGCTGATGCAGGGGGATGAAGAGCGCACCAAGCTGATCGTGCCGCGCGATCAGGTGCCGGAGGTGGTGCGTCTGCTGCTCGATCAGCGACTGGCGCTGGATCTGACCATCGAGGATCCGCCCTTGGAAGAGCTGTTGCGCCAGATGTTCGGCAGGACGCCCGCGCCGGCGGTGCGTCAGGATGAGGAGGCGACGACGTGATCGCGGCGCTGGTGAGGATCCGCTTGCTCGAAACGCTGGCCTACCGCGCGGAGTTTCTCCTGTGGCTGGTCACGCTGACGATGCCTTTGGTGATGCTGGTGTTCTGGCGCTCCGTCGCGCAGGATGGCGCGTTTCACGGGTATACCCCGGAGGACTTCAATGTTTACTATCTGGCGGTGCTGGTCTGTACCTTGCTGACCAATTGCAACAGCGTCTGGGAGGTCAATGAAGACATCCGCACCGGCGAGCTGTCGTTCTGGCTGATGCGCCCTGTCCATCCTTTCGTCAATTATATGACCATCACCTTCGCCGAACTCGGCTTGGGGCTGCTGGTCGCGTTGCCGGTCTTTTTTCTGGCGCTGGGAATGGGCGGTGACGGGCCGCCGCGGGAGTGGCTGCGGTTCGCGCTGTTGCCGCCGGCCCTGCTGGGCGGTTTGCTGATCAATCAGGCGATTCACCTGCTGATCGGCAGTCTGGGCTTCTGGATCGAACGCTCGCTGGTGGTTCACAAGCTCTATGCGACGGCCAGCGCGGTGCTGTCCGGCTATATGTTTCCGCTGGCGTTTTTGCCGGACCGGGCAAAGGACATGGCCGATCTGCTGCCGTTCCGTTTTGTCATCGCCTTGCCCGTGGAGCTGTTCACCGGCAAGGTGTCGCTCGATGAGGCCATCGGTCTGATGGCCTGGCAAGCCCTTCTGGTGGCGGTGCTGTTTGCCGCCGCGCTTCTGGTCTGGCGGCGAGGTGTCCGCCGTTACTCGGCGTTTGGATGATGACCCACTACCTGTCTGTTGTTCGCATGGCGTTGATGCTCGGCTTGAAGCGGTCGATGCAATACCGCTGGGATTTCCTGATCGAGGGATCCTTGTCGCTGGCCATGGCCGCGTTGCAACTGCTCCCCTTGCTGGTCCTGTTTTCCGAGCGCAGCTCGGTGGCGGGGTGGTCGGTGAATCACATGCTGGTGCTGATGGGCTGGTACATGATGGTGCGGGCGCTGGTGGAGGGGGTGGTGGCGCCGGGCCTCGCCGCATCGGTTGCCGGCATACGCACCGGACAGTTCGATTACACGCTGATAAAACCGGTCGACTCGCTGTTCCTGTGTTCGCTGGCCGAACTCAAACCCTGGAAAATCATCGATTTTCTCTTCGGTCTTGGCCTGGCCGGCTATGCGCTGTCCCGCCTGGATGTCGCGCCGTCAGCCGTCGATGTGCTACTGGCCGCGGTGTTGTCCGTGGCCGGGGTGGCCGCCGCCTATGCGCTTTTCGTGCTGGCGGTCGCCGCGTCGTTCGTGCTGGTGCGCATCCAGAATCTGACCAATGTGCTGTCATCGTTTCTGGATTTCGCGCGCTGGCCGATCCAGGCGTTCGACCCGGTCTGGCGGCTGGTGTTCAGTGTGGTGATCCCTCTGGGTGTGATGACCAGTTACCCGGTCATGGCGCTGCTTGGCATGCTCAGTCTGCCGCTGGCCGCCGCTTCCCTGGCGGTGGCCGCGCTGTTTTTCGCCGCGGCGCGTCTGGCGTGGAGCCGGGCGTTGCGTGGATACCGCTCGGCGTCCAGTTAAGCCGCTTCTGGCCGCGTGGCGCTCCCGGGAGCAAGGGGGCCTTGACCTGCCCGACCGGAAGGCGTGCCGACCGT
Organism: Paludibacterium paludis; assembly: GCF_018802605.1. Classification (NCBI taxonomy): domain Bacteria; kingdom Pseudomonadati; phylum Pseudomonadota; class Betaproteobacteria; order Neisseriales; family Chromobacteriaceae; genus Paludibacterium; species Paludibacterium paludis. The sequence continues at coordinate 1,721,252 of NZ_CP069161.1, forward strand.
TCGGGCGAGTCCCGCTAACGCTGATGATCCTGGTGCTCGGGATCCGGGTGGTGGTCTCCCTCCGGAAAAATCCGGTTTGTCAGCGGCCAGGGAGCGGCGACCAGGATGAGGCCGACCACACATTGGCACGCGGTCGTGATCAGCGGCATGCTCTGATCCGGGTTGGCGTAATACGTCATGAACCTGAAACCGTCTATGGCGTACATGCTGATGGCGGCCAAAAGCGCGGGCAGGGTGTGAATCACCGCCCATAGTCCCAGTATGGCAATCGACGCCGCGGTGAGTTCTCTGGCCGGAATGCGCAGCATGTTGCTGTCGTGGGTCCGGGGAACGAGTTTGTGCGCCACCGCCATCGGAAACATCCAGAGGAGAATCGCGGGCACCAGCACGAGCAGCATGGCGCCCAAACCGAGAAACCGAAGGTCGGCCGGTGCCGTCAGTTGTTTACCAAGCAGAGTGATGATGCCAAGACTTTGGAAGGAGATGAGGGCCAGCCAAATAGCGAACAACCGTACACCAAGACCAACGAGCTGTTGCGGGGTCATGCGATTGCTCCTGATTTTATGATTTTGTCATCATAAATGAGTTTGGTATGGATTGACAGCGTTTGACGCTTCGAAACCATTCCTCGTTTCGGGAATGGCCCGCTGACCGGCCGACTATCGCCGGGCGTGATAGGGATCTGTCCCGCCGGCCCGACTGCGCGACCGGATTCGGGCGACAAGGAGGTTGCGCGGCGTCAAACGGTTGTAAAGAAAAGTGTAATGTCTTCGCGGTTTTGTGCGTGATCCGGTTGTATACCGTGGGCATCTGTCTATAACAACGAATAGAGTAGGGAATTATCGCGGGAAAACCCTGCGGGTCCCGCCAGTACCCACCTTCGGCGGCGCACGATGTCCGGGAGATAACATGCGCAATAATCAGCCTGTCACAGATCGCGAACTTTTTCTTAAGCCCAAGCGACCGATTGTCACGAAAACGGATCTGAAAGGGCAGATTACCTATGTCAATCGGGCTTTTGTCGAGATCAGCGGATTTACCGAACAAGAGCTGATCGGGCAGTCTCACAATATCGTGCGTCATCCAGATATGCCCTGCGAGGCATTTGACGATTTGTGGCAAACAATCCGCGCCGGGCGCCCGTGGCGGGGACTGGTCAAGAACCGCAGCAAACAGGGGGATTTTTACTGGGTCGAAGCGTATGTCACACCCTTGAAGGAAAATGGACGCATTGTCGGATACATGTCTGTCCGGAATGCGCCTTCCCCTGAGGACAAGGCCGCCGCTGAAAAGCTTTATGCCGCGGTCCGCAATAAAACGGCGGTTTTCCCGAAAACCCGAAAACCGAATGCCCCGTCTCTGGTTCGGCTGCTCGCCATCGGCCTTGTTCCGCCTTTGCTGGCGCTGGCTGCCCAGTTCGTTGTTCCCGATGCCAACGGGGTCCACGAGAGCCTCAATATCGGTGTGCTTGCCTGGCTCTGTGTTTGCGCGGTGCTGCTGCACCGGAGCATCGTCAAACCGCTGCAGGTCACTCGGCTGGGCCTCGAAAAACTGGCCGAAGCGAACTTCAGCGAACCATTCACTCCGAGCGGCCGCCGGGAATTGCAGGCGCTGCAGGCATCGCTTGAAGCGATGCGGATCAATATGCGCGCTTTGTTTTCCGATGTGGTGGCCGGCGCGTCGACAGTGGAAGGCGCGGCGGCTTGCGTGCACGAGCAGGCCGAGGCCTTGCAGCACAGGGAAGAACAGGCGCTGGACAGCGGGGCCAGAGTGGCCGCCGCGCTGGAGGAGTTGTCCGTTTCGGTCAACGAAGTGTCCAACAGCACGCATTCCGGGGCCGATCATGCCTTGAGAGCCGCGCGACTGGCCGAGCAGGGGGAGCGGGATATCACCAGAACGGTCGATGCCACAAAAAAAGCGGTCAAGGAGTTCGAGGAAACAAAGGTTTCCATCGATCTGTTGAGCAAGTGTTTTGTCGATATTGTTTCCATCACCTCGGTGATCCGGGACATTGCCGATCAGACCAATCTTCTGGCGCTCAATGCCGCGATCGAGGCCGCCAGGGCGGGAGAGCAGGGGCGGGGATTCGCGGTCGTGGCCGACGAGGTGCGCAAGCTGGCGGAGCGCACCACGCGCAATACGGGGGAGATCGAAGGTTCGGTGTCGGTGCTCAAGGAACAGATTGGCCGGGTATCGGCCAGCATGGACGGCGCGATCCGCGAGGTGCAATTCATCGAAGGGTCGGTGCATACCGTCAGCGAAAGTCTGGCTTTGATCAGAACCGCGAGCCATGAGGTTTCCCAGGCCTCGAATTCGGTCGACAGCATGCTAAGACAGCAGTCCTCCTCTTCGACGGAAGTCGCGCAGAACATGGAGGCGCTGACCGGCTTCACGGAACAAAATACCGTCAGCCTGGGCGAAATCAACCGGCTGGTCAATCAACTGCATACCACATCACATGATCTGGAGTCGCTGGTCAGCCGATTCGAGCGCTATCTGTGATGCCTGGTGGTTGAGGACTTTCCGGGGGCCGGGCGAGTCATCTCCCATGCTGGCCGGGTCGAATCTCGTGTGTCTTTGCGCAACGATGGTGAAGGATTCCCGGGTGGGTCGTGCTTGATGAATATTTGCCCCTTTTGCCGCTTGCGTCCTGACGTCCGGCTGGTTGCGAGGCAACCGGCGCGCATCGTCGCCGGGATCAACACGGAACAATGGTTTCGGCATTATTGATACTGTCTTCGAATAAAGGTTTGCATAACAGATAACCCTGGATCAACTCGATGCCCAGGTCGCGCAGGCAATGGTATTCACCGAGGCTTTCGACACCCTCGGCGACAAGCAGGATGCCCAGTTCTCCGCACAGGCCGACGACACTCCGCACGATCGCCTGGCTGGTTGTTCGTGTGTGGATGTCGCGTATCAGTCCCATGTCCAGTTTGACGATGTCGGGCTGGAAATCCGCCAGCAAGTTCAGCCCAGCATAGCCGGCGCCGAAGTCATCGATAGCCGTCATGAAGCCAATGCGCCGGTATTCGCGAAACACCGTGGCGAGCCATTTGCCGTCGTCAATCCGCTCACCTTCCACCGCCTCGAAGATGATTCTGTCGACGGGGAAACCATGCTGCCTCGCGGCCTGCAGCGTCGTCATGATGCATATATCGGGTCGGTAGATGGCATTGGGCAGGAAGTTGATGGAAACCTTGCCGGCAATGCCCAGCCTGGCGGCCATTTCGATCGCTTTTACCCGGCATGCCTGATCGAACTGATACCGGTTGTCGGGCGTCACCTTGTTCAGTATCTGCCCGGCTCCTTCTCCGTGCGCTCCCCGGATCAATGCCTCGTGGGCAAAGACTTTCCGTGCGCCGGTGTCGATGATCGGCTGGAACGCGTAACTGAATGCGAAGTCAAGCGGACGGCCGTTCCGGCATGCTCCACAGGCAGGCGCGTCAACCGGAAGTTCAGCATGTTGCCCTTTGCCGACCGAAGTCATCCTGTGTTCCTTGTGTCAGGTACTCGCTACGGTTTTAAGTTTTTATCATAGTTGTTGGTGTTGGGAGGGCAACCATCCAAATACCAGCAATCCGGCCAGATTGACGGCTGGCAAACGGCCGCCGACCTCATGAACAGCCCTGTCGCAAGCACGGTGAAGGGGGCATGACAGGAACGCCGCACAGACGTTTTGGACGCGGCCGGCGGTGGCTCCTTCAGTCATTCCTGGCCTGCTGTCCTTATCCAGCGCCGATACCGGCAGCCCCTGACGGCGGTGTCCCATTGCTGCTGCGCCAGCGCCACGGCCGGCAGCACATTCGGCCGGGAAGGGCGGCCGCGGCTGAGGTGGCGCAACTGATACTTCACCATGGCCATATAGCCGATTGAGGCCAGTACTTTGTTTTTCCATAAAATGGCGCGCAGCCGGGGGGAGGCCGATATGTTCCCGCGCCATTTCTCCGGCAGGCCAGGGTCGATGGCCAGCGCGGTGGCCATGCCGACGAGATCAATCCCGCTGTCCAGAACCTGCTCCGCCACTGGATAGCGGCGAATACCGCCCGTGACCATGACGGGCATGCGGGCGATGGCGGCGATGTCTTTCGCGAACTCCAGAAAATACGCTTCGCGGGCCAGTGTGCGGCCATCCCGTGCCTGACCGTGCATGGCCGGAGCTTCGTAGCTGCCTCCGGACAGTTCGATCAGGTCTACGCCAAGCTCGTTCAGCATGGCGACCACCCGACCGGCGTCCTCCGTGCTGAAGCCGCCCCGCTGGAAATCGGCCGAGTTGAGTTTTACCGAAACGGCGAATCCGGTTCCCACGGTCCGGCGGATATCCCGGACAATGTCCAGGAGCAGACGGGCCCGGTTCTCGAGACTGCCGCCCCAGCGGTCCGTGCGCCGGTTTGTGAGGGGAGACAGGAACTGGCTGATCAGGTAGCCGTGCGCGGCATGGATCTGGACACCGTTGAAGCCGAATTGCTCGGCCAGTTGCGCCGTTCTGACAAAGCGCGCCAGCACCTCAGCGATATCGCTTTCCGTCATCGCGCGCGGAACGGCGAATTGCCTGGAAAAATTGCCCAGCGACATGGCCACCGCCGACGGCGCGATGGTCGCCTGACCCAATGATGCCGGCATCTGGCGTCCAGGGTGGTTGATCTGCATCCAGACCTGCGCGCCTTGCGAACGGGCGGTGGATGCCCATTTCTCAAAACGGTCGCCGAATTGCGCCGACTCGAGCACCACGCCGCCCGGTCCTGTCATGGCGCGGCGGTCCACCATGACATTGCCGGTGATCATCAGACCCGCTCCGCCTTCCGCCCACACACGGTACAGACGGATCAGTTCATCCGATGGGGCGTGGTCCTTGTCGGCCATGTTTTCCTCCATGGCGGCCTTGGCGAGACGGTTCGGCAGTACCGAACCATTGGGCAGGGTCAGGGAAACGAAGGGGGTCATCATGCTCTCCTCGGGTAGCGATGACGGCACGATAAGATTAAAGCCGACTTCAAGGTCAAGCTCTGAAGCGAGCCGCAGCACCCTCGCTGTGCGAAAAGAACGGATCCGGCGAATTGACCGCGTGTCTTGCCGCTTTTCCGGGCAAGACGCCATGGGCGGTGACGAAATGCTCTATCATCCGAAGACATCCGGCGGCTCCCGTTCGGACAATATCGGGAAGCAGGATGGGGGCCGGCTCGTTCGCTATTTGCGCCGGCGGGTATCTTTACTGTCAGGTGTTGGTCAGGAGCAGCATGAAAATCGGCGAATTGGCGAAACGAAGCGGGATGGCGACATCCGCGATCCGCTTCTATGAATCGAAAGGCCTGCTGAAGGCGGGCCGTCGTCAGCCAAACGGCTATCGCGACTATCCGCCAGAGGCGGTGACGGTGTTGTCCATCATCAGCGATGCACAGCAGGTCGGTTTTACCCTGGACGAGATCCGGCAAATTCTGCCAGAGGGCAGCGCGCCCTGGCAGCACGACCAACTGATGACAGCGCTCAGGCGCAAGGTGGCGGAAATCGAAGCGCAGGAAGCGAGTCTGGCGCAAAACAAGGCGCACATCCAGTCCCTGATCCGGCTGATCGATGCCAGCCCGCAGGACATGGATTGCAAGGTCAACGCCGCCAGGGTGATGGCCGGCATGGGCATCGGCGATAACCCGTAATGCGGGCACGCGCGGGCGGCAAGGGCTCCGATGCCGCTTACCGACGGTGCATCGTTTCTTCCCGTCCGTGGTGGATCGGCGTTGCCAGTGCCGGTACGAGCCGCGATGCCTTGCCCCATCGGATCGTCGATCAACCGCCGCATCGATGTGGAGCAAGGGCTCCCGTCGGTTGCGTGCGCGAGTTTCGCCTCGGCCGGAGGAGGGGCGCGTATCGGGTGTTTTGTCCGTGATGCGCGAGGGAGGTGCGCAATGCTGCCCGGGAAATATTGGTATCATCGATCGGTGTGAAAGGCAGCGCCGCCGCCCTCTGGCGGGCGGTGTCCAACGGAACTTAACCGGGATTCGCGAATGACTGATCAAGTTGTTGTAAGACCCGTGGCGGAGGAGGACTACGCGGAATGGCGTCCATTGTGGGATGCCTACAATGCCTTCTATGGGCGGCAGGGCGATTCCGCTTTGGATGAAGCGATTACCGCCAATACCTGGGCGTGTTTTTTTTCCGACGCGGAGCCTGTTAACGCATTGGTGGCCGAATCGCAGGGTCGTGTTGTCGGTATCGTTCATTACCTCTTCCACCGAAGTACAACCCGTCTTGGCGATGTCTGTTATCTCCAAGACCTTTATACGCTGGAATCCCTTCGCGGCAAGGGAGTCGGACGCAAGCTCATCGAGGCCGTCTATGTCGCGGCAGGCGATGCCGGTTGCAGCCGAACCTACTGGCAGACTCAGGCGTCGAATGCGGTGGCTAGAATGCTCTATGACAAGCTCGCTGAAAATAAGGGCTTCATTGTCTATGGCCACGAACTCTGAGGCGGAAAGCAACGTCGTTCATCGGCTTCCCTGCGAGTGGTAAACCGGGCGGGAGGCAAGGAATATCTTTGCTTCCCGCTCCGGGCGACGTTTCCGGTGACTTGTGTTGTCTTGTCGCTTTTCACTCGATCCATCCGGTCGCGGCTCGCGCCAACCCTTAGTTTGTCGGCAATCGCAACTGGCTTTCATCTTATGTGTCGGATTCGGCTCGGCCCTGGTAGCCGAAATCATCGGTATTCATGCGCTTTATTGGTGCATTCTTGGCCTGTGCCATCATGCCCAACGAACTTAGGACCAGGTTTGAGCGCCAAGAGCGAGGCGCTGACCTCGGTTGTCTTGTAGCCGATCTTTTTCGCCTACGCCGGTATCTGGGCTGAAAGCGGACTGCTTGGCCGTTGGCAAGGCTGGCATGTATGCGGTGGCACCGTTCTGGTTGCGACAACGGGCAACGTCCTTGGCGTTGCCATTTCCGCCCGTTGGGCCGGTGTCAGCAGGCATGAATCCCGGGCTTTGGGCGCCTTGATGAATACCCGTGGCCTGATGGAATTGGTGGCGTTGAATATAACATATTATGGCATGGGTATTATTGCTCCGACCCTCTTCGCCATGATGGTGGTGATGGCGCTGGCAACCACTTTCATGACCTGTCCCTTGCCGGCCTTGCCGCGGCCTTCTTTGCCCCCTCATTCTTACGGCGAAACAAAGCGGACGCCCGGGTTTCTGAGCCGAGTCCGCTTCTGAACCGAATGCGATTCGCGAGAGTTGAAGAAGTACCGGTGCAAGCTCTCCGCCGTCTGGGCCATGTTCCGGATGGCGGCGGGCATGGCCCGCGGCGAAGCTGGCCGGCTGTGCGTCGTTCAGGCCTCCGAATCGGCCAACGCGGGGTAATCGGTCAGTCCGCGTGCGCCGCCACCGAACAGCGTGTCGCGATCATGCGGGGCCAGCGGAGCATCGGTGCGCAGGCGCTCGGGGAGATCGGGATTGGCGATGAACGGACGGCCGAAGGCGATCAGGTCGGCCCAGCCCGCGGCGATCGCTTCGCGAGCCCGTTCCGAGGTGTACCTGCCCGCATAGATCAGCATGCCGGGGAAGGTCTCGCGCAGCTTCCATTTGAATTCCAAAGGCATGACCGGCGCATCTTCCCAGTCCGCTTCCGCGATGTGAATGTAGCCGATGCCGAGGCTGCCCAGCTGCTTGGCCGCAGCGAGATACGTTGTCTGCGGATGATCGTCTATACAGCCGTTCAGTGTGGTCAGCGGCGCAAGACGGACACCGACGCGAGAGGCGTCGCCGGTGCCGCCGATCAGCGCCCGGGTGACTTCGTCGAGGAAGCGCAGGCGGTTCTCCAGCGAACCACCGTAGTCGTCCGTGCGGGTGTTGGCGTTCGAATCGATAAACTGGTTCACAAGGTAGCCGTTCGCTCCGTGCAGTTCGACGCCGTCGAAGCCCGCGGCCATCGCGTTGCGGGCGGCGACGCGGTACTGTTCCACGATTTCCCCGATCTCGGCGACGGTCAGCGCGCGCGGCGCGGAGGCCTGAACAAAACCTGGCGTGCCGCCGTCCTCCGCGGCGATGAACACGTTCACTCCGGCCGCCTGGATTGGCGATGACGATACCGGCTGGCGGCCTCCTAGGAGACTGACGTGGCTTAACCGGCCGACGTGCCAGAGTTGCGCGAAGATGCGGCCTCCGGCGGCATGCACGGCTTCGGTGACTTTGCGCCACCCGGCGACTTGACCGGGAGTATGAATGCCGGGAGTCCAGGCATAGCCCTTGCCCAGTGGCGCGATGTAGGTGCCTTCACTGACGATGAGGCCGGCGCTTGCGCGTTGGGCGTAATACGCCGCCATCAGTTCGTTGGCTTCGTCGCCGGGCTGGCTGGCCCGCGAGCGTGTCATGGGAGGCATGACGATGCGGTTCGGCAGTGTCAGAGAGCCAAGCCGCAGCGGTTGAAACAGGGGATGCCGAGTCATGAGGAGATCCTGTTTGGGTCCACGGCCAGCGGGCCGCGGACGGGTCGAAGAAAATACCGGTTGGCTCAGTCCCATTGAGGCGCAAGGCCGGCTGGGTCAACTTCACGGCCATTACGCTCGAGCGCGGCGATCAGTGCCATGTCCTCGTCGCTCAGGCGCAGGGTCTGCGCGAGCAGGTTACTGGCAAGGTTCTCGCGTTTGGTGGAGGATGGAATCACCGAGTAGCCAAGCTGCAAGGCCCATGCGAGCGCGACTTGGGCCGGGGTGGCCTGGTGCCGTTGTGCGATCGCGCCGATCGTCGGATCGCCGAGTACTTTGCCGTACGCAAGAGTCATGTACGACGTGACGTGAATGCCTTCGTTCTGCAGGAATTCAACGAGTTTGCGATTCTGCAGATAGGGACTGAGCTCAATCTGATTCGTCGCGATCGCGTCCTTGCCGACCGCGGCGATCGCCTGTTTCGTCAGTTCGATATTGAAGTTCGAGATGCCGATCTGGCGTGTCAGCCCCTGCGACTTCGCATCGGCGAGCGCGGCCATGAAGGCGTCGACGGACACGCCGTTGCCGGGTGCCGGCCAATGAATCAGGGTCAGGTCGACATAGTCGGTGCGCAGTTTGGCGAGGCTTTCCTTCAGGCTGGACACGAGCTTGTCCCGGGCGTAGTTGTCGACCCAGATTTTCGTGGTGAGGAACAGATCTTCGCGGCGCACGCCGGACGATGCGATCGCTTCGCCCACTTCCGCTTCATTGCCGTAGATCTGGGCCGTGTCGATGGCGCGGTAGCCGAGTTCGAGGCCGGTGCGGACCGAGTCGATGACCACCTGGTCTTGCAGGCGGAAGGTGCCCAGGCCGAAAGCAGGGATAAGAGTCATGTGGTTTTCTCCGTGGTGGATGAGTCGTGATAGCGATAGCGGTATTGTGCCAATCCCTATCGATGCGAAAAACTGCGGTAGACGCGAATTATCGTTGCGTTGAAATCAAATATCGGTTGGGGGAGCCGCCACCAGCGGGCCGGTGTGCCCCCGCTGGCGGTTTCCCGGTTAAGAAGACGCGCCTTCAGCGCGCGAGGGAGCGACAGAGTCGGCGGTGCCTTCGGGCAGACCGTCACGCTGGTCAAGCGATCCGCTTAGCGCGGTCAACGCGAAGGCGCCGAGTGTCACGATCGCGGCGATCCACGGCGTGTGGTCAAGGCCGATGTGCGCGACGATCGCGCCTCCCAGTGACGACCCCCCCGCGACGCCGAGATTGAAAGCGGCGATATTGAAGCCCGATGCGACATCCACCGCCTCTGGCGAGAAATGCCGAGCCTGTCTGACGACGTAAACCTGCAGGCCCGGCACGTTGCCGAACGCGACCGCGCCCCAGGCGAACAGTGTCAGCACGGCGAGCCAGGCGACGTGGATGGTGAACGTCAGCGCGAGCAGCACGAGGGCGAGCAGCAGGAAGATCCGCTTGAGCGCCTTGACCGGTCCGGCGCGATCCGCGAGCCTGCCGCCCCACACGTTGCCGAATGCGACCGATACCCCGTAAGCGGCCAGCACCAGGCTGACTTGAGATGGGGTGAAGCCGGCGACTTGTTCGAGCAGCGGCGCGAGGTAGGTAAAGGCGATCAGCGAGCCGCCATAGCCGACCGCGGTTATGGTGTATACGAGCAGCAGGCGCGGTTGAGTGAGCACGCGAACCTGTCGGATCAGCCGTGCCGGCTCGCCCTGGGGCAGATGGCGCGGCATGAATCCGGCCGTGCCGATGAAGGCGGCGAGGCCGAACAGCGCGACGATCAGAAACGTGGCGCGCCAGCCATAGTGCTGGCCGATGAAAGTGCCGAGCGGAATTCCGGCGACGAATGCGACGGTCATCCCGCTGAACATGGTCGCGATTGCGCTCGCCGCCTTGTCTTTCGGCACCAGTGTCGTCGCGATGACCGAGCCGATTGAAAAGAACACGCCATGCGCGAGGCCGGTGAGAATACGTGCAACGATCAGCGACTCGTAACCGGGCGAACGCCAGGCGATGAGGTTGCCGATCGTGAACAGCGCCATCAGTGCGACAAGCAAGCGTTTGCGCGGCACGTGGCCGGTCAGGGCGGTGAGGAGCGGAGCGCCGATCGCCACTCCGAGTGCGTAAAGGCTGACGAGCAGGCCGGCGGAAGGCAGGCTTACCGTGAGATCGGCCGCGATCGTCGGAATCAATCCGACTATCACGAATTCGGTGGTGCCGATGGCGAAAGCGCTGATTGTCAGCGCGAGCAGGGCGAGTGGCATGATGGTATCCATGGCTTCGATAGCGATGGACGCAGTGTGCCCGCTTTACTTTTGCGTAAAAACTGGCTTATAAACGAAATTATTTTGATTTCAATTCAATAATGAAAGTCACGCTCGATGAACTTCAGGCTTTTACCTCGGTGGTGGACACCGGCTCGATCACCGCGGCGGCGCCGCAGCTCGGTCTGACCGTATCGGCGACAAGCCGCTCGCTCGCCCGGCTTGAGGAGAAGCTGAAGACGACGCTGCTGCGCCGGACCACGCGCCGTCTTGAGCTGACCGAGGAGGGCCGGGCGTTCCTGCAGAATGCGCGGGCGATCATCGACTCGGTCGAAAGCGCGGAGGAGCAGATGCTCGCGCGGCGCGAGATGCCGGCTGGCCGTCTGCGGATCGACGCCGCGACACCGTTCATGCTGCATGTGATCGTACCGCTGGTGCGCGGCTATCGCGAACGGTTTGCGCAGGTGGAGCTGGAGTTGAACAGCAACGAGGGCATCATCGATCTGCTCGAGCGGCGCACCGACGTCGCGATCCGGATCGGTCGCCTGAAGGATTCGACGCTGCACAGCCGGCTGGTCGGCCACAGCCGGGTGCGCATCCTCGCCAGTCCCGACTACCTTGACAGACACGGGCTGCCGGATACGGTCGAGGCGCTTGGCAAGCATGCGCTGCTGGGTTTCAATCAACCCGAATCGCTGAACGTGTGGCCGATTCTCGGCGCGGACGGCGAGCCGTACCGGATCGCGCCCGCGGTATGGACGTCGAGCGGTGAGACGCTCAGACAGCTCGCGCTCGACGGGGCCGGCATCGTCTGCCTGTCGGATTTCATGACCGCAGGAGACCGCGAATCCGGGCGTCTTGTTCAGATCCTCTCGCAACATACCCAGGATGTGCGGCAGCCGATTCATGCCGTTTACTACCGGAATACCGCGCTTTCCTCGCGTATCGCATCGTTTGTCGATTATCTGGTGGAAGCGCTCGCCGACAAGGCTCCTGCGGGTCGGGCCGTGTTGTGGTCGACCCAATGAGGTCCGCTTCGGGCCTGAGTGTCTCTCGGGACCCAAGTCGTTTTTCCGGTTCGATTCGGTCAGGCTAGATCCATTGCGTTTCCTTACACGCAAACCGGATGAGTTTGGAAAAAACGAGGGTATGCAAGGTAGCGTGCATCAGCGTAAAACTCGGATAATCCACCTGAAACGATAGCGGGTCGATGAGATCTTCGAAGCATAGGGCGCCGGATGCAGGGCGCTATGCTATAGTTGAAGATATATTCAAATGCTGGATGAGATTTATGAGCTTACAGACATTTATTGGAAAGCAGGTTCTTGGTGTGCTTGCTTTTTATCGTCATGGCAAGACCATCATACATATATGCTGTGTCTATCCGCTGTTTGATAACAGCTTGAAGATATTTTTTCCTCGTGGCCACTCCCTGGTATTGGGCGATTTTGCCACGATTCATCTTGATAACAGAACCGGTGTTTATGAATTCGATTCTGATATCAAAGTATACCGTGCTTCTTATAAGGGCCATGTGTCAGAGGTCGATGGTGATTGGTTGACGCTGACGGCAAGGGAATGCATCGTAGTGCATGGGATGTCCCCGGTTCTCAGTCTAAAGGAACCTGGATATGAGTTTCCAAAGGATTGCAGGCCTGAACGGGCCATCAGCAAGTCGCCGCTGAACACCATCCCCAAGTTTGCAGACAAGGATTTCCCTAATAAAGTTGGTGTGCTGGTTACTGAGGCGATTGAACAACCCCATACAACGGTGCTGGCATTCCTGTCATCAGAGGATGATGATATATTTCTGATTACTTTTCCCGAGACATTCAAGTCGAAGCTATTGAAGAGGAGCGCTCATTGCTATTTTGTTATGGATGAGCGCGCGTCCTATACCTTCGAAAAATCCATAGAATGGAATTACACGATAATTGAGGGAGAAGCCTACTCTATTGAACGCAGTGACCCTGTTTTTGAGGAGGTTAGACAGGCGTTTATCGATAAAAACCCATGGGAGTTGCCATTCTTTATAAGGCAGGATCTTGAGATGTATCATATCAAGAGGGAGAAGATCGTTTTCCCGGGCGCGCTATAGACTATACCGCGCTGTATAGGTTTTCAAATCAATGCGTGACCTCATGGCGCTAACTGAGGTTATCCTCGGATAAAAGTTTGCGAGTATGTTTGAAAGTTGCGGCTTCGCTCTTGCATGGCTTGTATGGCATGTATCTGTTTCACGACTTTAATTGCGACATGCCATCGTGTCTATAGGCGGGTTGTTGCATGTGTGTATGTGGTGCGCAGGTTGCCATTGGGTTCTTTACGCGATAACTCCTTCTGGAGTGTGTCCTGTGCGCACTGCAATTAGGCGACTTGGCCAGTTTGCGCAGTCAGGAAAACATTTCAAACGCTTTGCATTCAAGTAAGAAAAGGCGAGTTGAGTAACGCCTTTTATTGCTTCGGAAATGACTCACTGCCTATAACTTCGCATTCTTCCCCTGCAGCCAACGTCAAACTTTGGAATGTGTCAGTTTATGCGGTGGAGATCTGTCGCTATGGCTGACGTATTTTTCGATTTATGAAAAATCAGCAGTGGAAGATCTGTGCGCGCGAGGCGCATGGAATGACGAGTTCGGCAATAGAACGCCTCGTAGGAATCAAGAGAAGGTTCCTGATGCGATCAGGGGCGTGATAGCGCGCACCTTCGCAGTGAAGGTGCGTTTTTTCAACCGATCGTCGTCAATCGTCAACGTGGTGCTTGCCGGCTTGGTCTGATTGCCCGAACTCATGGTTCGAAACCATATTGGATCCCGCCATATGAAATAATTGCTTTAATGTTTCGTGTAAATTAATAAGTATTATTGTCTGTTTTTGCCTGCGTCAAAGTAGCCCTCCGTCCGTATTTTCAGTGTTGTTTAAAGAATCGCGCGCTTAATTGTCATTCTCACTTGTCCATATTCTTGGAATACCAGTTGATGCTGAGGGTAATTTTTAGGCGGCAGCGGGTCGATCAGGTTTGTGGATAGTGTAGATAGTGCGGGTCATATGTCATATTCTGATGGTGTCAGGTTGCAGGATTTTATCGGGCGCATCCTTGACGTCCTCCGACTTTCATTGCTTGAGTCGATACATCGCCTTCTGAATGATAAGCCGGATCAGATGGTCTGAACTCGAAAAGGGGGGGGCTGCATGCGTGAATGTTCCCATATGACTCGAGCCGGTCGATATGGTGCCATTGTTCTGCTTCTTGGTTGTCTGGTCAGCGCGCTCTTGGCCTGGCAGATTCAACAGGACAATCAAAAACAGTTGGCAATGTCGCTGCGACAAGCGTTGGGTGATATGTCGAACGAGGTTCACGAGCGTTTCAAGCTGTATCAGTATGGCTTGCGCGGGATGCGGGGGACGGTCGTTACCGCCGAGGAATCGCTGAGCTTTGGCAAAGTTCTTCGCTATATGCAGACTCGGGATCTGGATGGCGAGTTTCGCGGGGCAGGGGGGTTCGGGTATATCCAGCGCGTGGCTCCTGAACAGGTGGCTGGTTTTTTGCGGCAAGCACGCGCCGATCAGCAGCCGGACTTTCAGATTCGGGAACTCAAGCCCAACCCCGGAGAGCGTTTTGTTATCCGTTATATCTTGCCGCTGAAGCCAAATGCGAAGGCGGTGGGACTCGATATTGCCTCTGAGGATCACCGGCGTCAGGCCGCTGTCGCAGCGATGACATCCGGCACGCCTCAGCTTACCGCCCCGATCACCTTGGTGCAGGCTTCAGGCAAGCCAACGCAGGCTTTTTTGTTCCTGCTGGCGATCTACAGAAACGGTGTCATGCCAGCATCCATTCGGGCTCGGTATGAGCAGACCATCGGTTGGAGTTATACCCCCTTGCTGATAGAGGATGTATTGGGCGAACTCAGAAAAACCCCGGACTATCTTCAGCTGCAGCTAGTCGATATCACCGATCCCAAGCATCCCATTCCCTTTTATCAGCCACGACACAGTATTCAAAACATGCCCTCCGCCGAGTTGACGCGTGACGTTTTCGGGCGGCAATGGCAGATTCGACTCTTTGCCGGCCCTGCTTTTATCCGGCAGTTGAATCAACCCTCGGCATTACAGACATTTGTTTTTGGGTGCATGGGAAGTGTCCTGCTGGCTGCTCTGCTGATGGCGTTAAGTCTCAACAGGTTTCGTCGCAATGAACTCTATGCTCAGCAGGCAAGACTGGCTGCCATTGTTTCCAGCTCGGCCGATGGCATCATCGGTTTTCAAAGCGATGGCACGATCACCTCCTGGAATAATGGCGCGACAACGTTGTTTGGCTACCATGCGGAAGAGGTCATCGGCCTTAAGGTCGCTAACCTGTTGGTTCCCGAGGCGTTGCAAGCCGAAGAGGCGTTTATCCTGCAGCGGATCCGGGAGGGACGTCTGTTACCCGGTTTGGAAACCCGCCGGCAGCATAAAAGCGGCAAACTGCTGGATGTCTCCTTGACGGCGTCTCCGATTCTGGATACGCAGGGTCAGGTGGTGGGCGGATCCAAGACGCTACGTGATATCAGCGAGCACAAGCAGGCGGAAGCGCAGATTCACGAACTGAATAGCAATCTGGAAACTCTGGTGGCCAGACGTACGCAAGAACTGGCGCATGCCAATCAGCTGCTGGAAAGTGTGTTGAATGCGGCTACGCAGGTCGCGATCATCGCCACCGACCCTCAAGGACTCATCACGCTGTTTAATCGTGGCGCGGAGCTGATGCTGGGTTTTCGGGCGTCGGACATGCTGCACAAAGTCAGCCCTCTCCGGATTCACGTTGGGTCCGAAATCAGCGAGCGCCGCGCCGCGCTAGAGCAGAGTCACCAGATTGAGATCGCGGATTTTCACGCATTGGTTTTTCAGGCCGATCTATCAGGGGCCGAAGTGCGGGAATGGACCTACGTCCGCAAAGATGGCAGCCCATTCTCGGTATCCCTTGCCGTTACTCCCATTCTTGATGAACAGGGCGGCAGTAACGGCTATTTGTTCATCGCCATCGATATCAGCCAACGCCTTCAGGCCCAGCATCAATTGGCGACCAGCCTGGCGACCACCCAAGCTATTCTGAACACCGCTCCCAACCCTGTGTTCACCATCAATCCGCAGGGCATCATTCAGTCTTTCAACCAGGCGGGAGAAGATATCTTTGGCTGGTCAAGCGAGCAAATTATCGGTCAACCCCTGGACCGGTTGCTGCCGCAGTTGACGCCTGAGAAATACCGGCAATTGCTGCAGGAAGGGCATGTGTCCGGAGGCAGTCAGAGAGTTGAAGTGCAGGCGAAATGCCGGGATGGTCGTTGCTTTCCCGCGCAACTCAGCCTTGGCGGACATCTGTCGGCCGGGGAGCATGTCGCCGTCGCGGTATTGACCGACCTGTCGCTACTGCAACAACAGCAGGCAGAAGTGCTGGTTACGCGTGATCAATTGGAAATGGCGGCCAATGTGGCTGAACTGGGTGTATGGACCTGGGTTCTGGCGAATAACTCCCTGCACTGGAATGATCGCATGTATGAAATGTATGGCTGGCCAATCAGTTTGAGAGAAGAAGGCATCGATTATTCCCACTGGTACAGCCGGGTACATCCGGATGATATTGCCGTTACCGAAAAAGCCTTGCTGGATGCTGTCGCGGGGAAAGCTGCATATACGCCGATCTTCCGTGTGCAGCGCCCTGATGGCAGTTGCATTTATATCCAGGCTGGCGCGCAAATTGAACGCGATAGTCACGGCAACGCGGTGCGTGTCACGGGCATAAATCGAGATATCACCTCCCAGTTGCAGCTGGAGGGGCATTTACGCGAGGCCAAAGAGCGGGCGGATGCCGCCAGCGCGGCCAAGTCGACTTTTCTCGCGAACATGAGCCACGAAATCCGTACTCCGATGAATGCCGTGCTCGGTATGCTGCAGTTGCTCAAGCAGACGGCACTGACGGATCGTCAGCTTGACTATGTCACCAAGGCCCAGGGCGCAGGCACTGCGCTGCTAGGCTTGCTGAATGATATTCTCGATTACTCGAAGATCGAGGCGGGTAAGCTGCAACTCGATGTGCACGCCTTTGATCTGGACGATTTGCTGCATGACTTGTCGATCGTATTGACGGGTAATCAGGGGGATAAGGATGTTGAAGTCATGTTCGACATCGATCTTGACCTTCCGCGGCAGTTGATCGGCGACAGTCTGCGTCTGTTGCAGGTGCTGATCAACCTTACCGGCAATGCGCTCAAATTTACTTCTCACGGGCTGGTTCAGCTACTCGTCGCCACTCTTTCACGTTCCGATGATCGGGTGCTGCTGCGTTTTACCGTCAAGGATACAGGCATTGGTATCAGCCCGGAACAACAGACGCGTATCTTTGATGGTTTTACCCAGGCTGAAACATCGACTTCCCGACGCTATGGCGGTACCGGATTGGGACTGGTCATCAGTCAACGGCTGATTCAGCTGATGGGTGGGCGGCTGCAGCTGGAAAGCCAGCCGGGTGTCGGCAGCAGCTTCTGGTTCGATATCTGGTTGCCGGTGGCGGATTGTACGCCGCTGGTCGAGCAAACCCGTTGGCCAACCAGGTCGTTGCGGGTTCTTGTGGTGGAAGACAACCCTCTGGTTGCGGAATTGGTCATGCGAACCATCCAGTCACTGGGGTGGCAGTCCCATCTGGTTGGAGGAGGTCTGGCCGCCGTGGAGGCCACTTTTCAGGCTCAGGAACAAGGTAATGACTACGACGTTATTTTGATGGACTGGAAAATGCCGGACATTGACGGCTTGACCGCCGCCCGGTTGATTCGTGACAGGCTGCAGAGTAACGGTCATATACCCATTGTAATTATGCTTACTGCGCATGACAGAGAAATGCTTGCCGCCAATTTGCAGCAAGACGATGTGCCGTACGTTGACTTGCTGACTAAGCCGGTTACCCCTACCCAACTATTGCATTCCATCTCCCGCGCCATGCAGGGGCCGTTCGGGCAGATCGCGATTGCGCCCGATCCCGGCCCGCGACGGTTAGAGGGGCGGCATATTCTTGTCGTTGAAGACAACGCGCTCAACCGGCAGATTGTGGTGGAGTTGCTGAGCCATGAAGGCGCTCGAATCGCTGTGGCCGAAGGTGGACTGTCCGGTGTGGCACAAGTATTGAAAGGAGAGGATCTTTTCGATGCCGTGTTGATGGACATGCAAATGCCCGATATCGATGGATTGGAGGCCACACGAAGAATCCGGGCTGACGAGCGTTTTGCGCGCCTGCCCATCATCGCCATGACCGCAAATGCCTCTCTTGGTGACAGGGCCGAATGCCTTGCCGCCGGGATGAATGATCACATCGGCAAGCCGGTGGATTTGGAGCAACTGCTCCATGTGTTGCTGACTCACTGTGCCGAGCCGCCAGTGATACCTTCTGATTCGATTGTGCCGGGTGAGGATTCGTGTCCTGCTGTCATTGAGGCGTTGGAAAGCATTACGCTTCGGTTCGGGGGAAGGCTGGAGGTATACCGCGCTGCGCTCATGCAATTCATGCCGCAGATGCAAACGTTGCTGGCGGCGCTTGAACGTGCGGACCGCGAGGCGGATATACGCACATGCAAGCGGCTGTGTCATAGCATCAAGGGCAGTGCGGCAACATTGGGAGCTCAGGCACTTTCCCGGCAGGCCGCGATTCTCGAAGACGCGTGTCGCGCAGGCCGGTCTCCGGGGCGCGAGGCCATTGCGAGGCTCTCTGACATGCTCAATGAAGCAGATACGCTGTTGCAACAGGCTTTACCCGAAGCCCCCGCCAGCGGCAACCCTCCCGTTACCTGGGATGGCCGCACTGTGTTGCAGCAACTGGAAACCATGCAAGCCTTGTTGAGAGATAGCAACCTGAAAGCATTGGACATGCTGAACGATATGCCTCTGCATGCGCCTGAACCTCATGCCCAGCAATTTGATGAGTTGCGCCGTCAAATACAATCGCTGGACTTTCTGGCGGCCGACCGGACCGCTCAGTCGTTGATGCAGGACTTGCAGTCGGAGATGGCGCGGTTGCATAGCACCGGGGCAGCCCAATCGTAGGGCTTGACTGCTTGAAGTAGCCGGGGCTGGCTACGGGAGAGGATCAGAGGGCGCAATACGGCATTGAAGGGGCTTTGTTGCATAACCCCGCCATCCGCTGCGGTATGCTAAGGCGATGAACACCGCAGCACATCAGAACAAGAAGCGCAGCAACGCTACACGACCACCAACTGGCATGACGACGACGCGGCCCTGACCGCACGCGGATCTCTGCTGGTCTGGCTCGACAAAGACATGAAGTGGCTGGCGAAACCTGCCGGCAACAGTTGATTGGTTTTCAGGTTTTATAAGGCACGGTAAATTAATCGGCCGCCAGCGGTTTTAACAACCCCATTCTCAAAAACAACAATTACCCGAATTTCATCATGAAATACAACGCTAGTGAGCATATTTCTCTCAACGTACACTGCCACAAGTGTCTGTAACCTGTCCGGCGCGATTGGTTGATCATTCAGTGAAAATTTATGCTCTTTGAGATAATTTTCCACAGCCGCTTTGTGGGTGCCAACCAGAATATATTTTTTGACGATCCCTGAAATGTCGATATTTGCGTCTTTATTTGATTCGCGAATTTTTTTAATGTCACCTACAATGTCATTTGCCATGGCGCACCCCTGGACAATAAAGAAAACTCCTGCCAATATTGCGGTTGCTAATTTTTTCATCTCTAAATAATCCTCCTGTCTATTAAATACGCTGAACGCTATTAATCCGGCAGATAAATACCGTACGGCTGCCTTACGCGGCGTAGCGGATCTTTTCATGCCGGAAATGGCTTTGTTGCATAAATCGGCCGAGGATTGAGCTTCCCCTTTCCCCAGGCAGATTTATGCCATAGCCACCGTTTGCGGTCGGCCAAGCACGCTGAAGCGATTCAGAATGGCGGCGCGCACTTGCAGCTCCGCCACCTGGCAGTCGAAGTCTCTGGCCATCACTCGTTCACCCAGCCGTTTGAAACAGCGCATCTTGGTTTCCACCAGGCTGCGGCGGTGGTAGCCGCTCCAGCGCTTCCAGATCGCCCGGCCCAGCCGTTTCGAGGCTCGGAGAATCTCATTGCGCGCCAACACGCCCGGCGATGTCCCTTTCCATGGCCTGCCATTCTTGCGGGTGGGGATGCGCGCATCGGCGCTGCGTGCGGCAATGGCTTCATGGCAGGTCTTGGTGTCGTAAGCGCCATCGCCGCTGACGCTGGCAACGGGTTCATTGGGCGGGATTTGTTGCAGTAGGGATGGCAGCATCTGTGCATCCCCCTGTCGGTTGTCGGTGACCTCAATGGCCCGAATTTCCAAGGTTTCTGCGTCGATGCCCAGATGCACTTTGCGCCATTGGCGGCGGTATTCCGCGCCATGCTTCTTGGTTTTCCATTCGCCTTCGCCCAGCATCTTGATGCCAGTGCTATCCACCAACAGATGCAAAGCGCCCTGGCTGTGGCGATAAGGGATGTTGACCTGTAGCGTTTTCTGGCGGCGGCATACCGTGCTGTAGTCTGGAGCCGTCCAGCCGAGGCCCGCGAGTTTGAGCAGGCTTTGCACGAAGCCGATGGACTGCCTGAGCGCTAAGCCGAACAGGCATTTGATGGTCAGGCAGAACTGAATGGCAGCGTCGCTATAGGTTTGCGCCCGCCCGAGCTTACCCTGGGGCTTGGCCTGCCAGGCCAGGTCTCGATCCAGCCAAACAGACAAGGAGCCGCGCTGGATCAGGGCGCGGTTGTAGGCTGACCAATTGGTGGTTTTGTACTTCGTAGGGACGGGCTTGGCCATGCCATCATTCTACCAAGCCTGGACCTGGGCGGATTTGTGCAACAAAGCCGATCATGCCACGAAGTATTTGGTAAAGGTCGCTATATCGATCACGACAGCTACGGCCATTCAAAACCCGTCTGAACCAAGAGGTAGATAATTGGTGCATAGCAGCCAGTTTTTAACCAAAGGCAGAAGCTCAGCTCCGGCTGATGACTGGTCGCTAGGTGAATTGCGGCTATCAGTGGCAGCATCTTGGCCTTTGCGGTCGTTCGCGCGGCCGACTCGAAGAGCATGCTCAGATACCAAAACCGGACATTCACCCATCTGTTGGGCAAATATCCGGTTTTATCTTTTGCCAACGGCCGGAATAGACCCAAAGGCGACGGTCAGACTTTAGTGAAGCAGACTTTCAACGTCTGAACTCATCAGGGGACGACAAAAAGCTGCGTTTTTTGTCGTCCCCTGGAATGATGGGTTAGTTAAAGTAGCTTATTCATGTCAAATGAGTAGCCGGCATTGCACAGCTCTTTCGCAACCAAAAGATGCCATGCACCATGCCTGTCGAGAGGCACATAAACTACCCCACTAATATCATTTGGGATTTCTACATCCTCCTTAACCAAGGCGCAAACATTGTGACGCCCAAGCTTGCCAATTAAGTAACCATGCTCAAATACAACGTTTTGCCTAGCGCGCGATTTCTGCGTTTTTTCACCAGCCAGACCGCCAATATCACAGGGTGTGTACAAGACGATGGCGAACCCCACGTTTGTATGTGCCTCAATTTTCTCGATAATGGTTTTTCCAGAACTTGCTTGTTCATGAAGAATGATCGCAGAAAAACCAAGCTTCTCGATAAAACGCGCCGCCTCAGTTTTTGCAAGATCATCTCGGCCGTGAACAATAAATACCTTGGTTAGATCAGGCGCGGTTGGACTATTTTTCGTCGCGCTCTTGGCTGGAAAAAAGGATTTTGCTTTGTCAAAAACTGTGGTTGTGATGTCTTTTGTGTGTTTGTCGTATCCAACTATGTCACTCGGCGATACAAACATAAATACACCAGATGGCATATGGTCATTTTCGTATTTCGAAAGTTCTTGTGTGGTTTTTTGTGTTTCTTTAATCGTAATGCGTTTTATTTCTCCGAAATTGAGAAAGTAGCCATCAAACTGGAAGTCCTCTTTCCTGAGATATGGATAGACAATTCTCTCTTCGATTTCCGTCAGGTCAGTTTTGTCTAGTTCGAAGTACTGCTTGTTTCTCCCAGCCTTGCCAACTTTCTCAGAAGTTTCGATAAGTACTTGGTAATACATTTATGAATTTCCTCCGCTGGAAAATTGGTCTGGGCTAACTTTTAGCAGACGGACCTATGGTCCGTCTACGGTTAATAGTGCGGACAGATAAAATCCACGTTAAATGTTTGATTTACAAATAATAAATATTCAACCTATCCGTATACGCATATCAACAGCACTGACAGAAGAGTGAAGGATAACAGCGCCTGAATGTCCGCTTTAGGCGCTTAATGTCGAAGGTCCGAAATTGGCTGATAGCACCAATTAGGCATAGTACTACTGAGCAGATAATACCAGCAACATCGAATAATCAGACTTCAGATAGCAACCAAGGAGTCTGTTATGGAAACGATTCAGAAGCGTGAAGCATGGAACAAGGGCAAGCTGCGTCGGGCAGAAACCACCGCTGAAGCTTAAAGATATTTGGGCAATTCGTATTCATCTTCAGAATGCCCATGCCGTGCGTGATCTGGCCATGTTCAACTTGGCAATCGACAGCAAACAGCGAGGCTGTGATCTGGTCAACTTACGAGTACGAGACATCTGCCATGGAGCACAGATTCCTTCTCGTGCCATGATCATTCAGCGGAAAACGCAACGTCCAGTGCAATTTGAACTAACGGAACCGACAGGATCGGCGGTTGCCGCCTGGATGGAAAAGGCTCATCTGCGGGGTGCAGATCAATACCTCTTCCCGAGCAGAGTCAAATGCTCGCCCCATATCTCCACACGCCAGTATGCGCGGATCGTCCATCATTGGGCCGAGGCGGCCGGCCGGGCTGGACTCATCTCTCTACAGAACCCACTCGACGCGGCGGACCAAAGCCACGCTGATCTATAAGCGAACCAAAAACCTACGAGCGGTGCAGCTGTTGTTGGTGCATCCCAAACTGGAAAGCACGGTGCGGTACCTCGGCATTGAGGTAGATGATGCGTTGGAGATTTACGAGCAAACTGAGATCTGACCTACTCCAGCGGTAGCGCATATTTTTGCAAACGTCTGCTTTCCTATGTCATGTCGCGTGCGTACAATCGGCCAGAAGCGGTCACTGCGGTAGCACTCGCAAACCCGCCACTAAAGCGCTTACGGTATATGCTTTCGTGCTTAATTGATCCAAGGGGAAAAACCTGTGTCACAAGTTCAGGAAATTAACATTCAGCTTGATGGAATCAGTAATGTCTTGAAGACACGGCGATTCCGAGTGCCAGCGTATCAGCGTTCCTTCGCATGGGAGCCGGAGCACGTGCAAGCACTCCTTGCCGATATACACGAAGCTATAATGAGTAAGGAAAAGGAATACTTTCTTGGTTCCATCGTAGTAACAGGTCCCGTCGAACGACGCTACGAGGTCGTTGATGGTCAGCAAAGGTTAACGTCAGTGAGCCTCTTAATTTCCGCGATTCGGGACAAATTCCGTGACGACAATGATCACGAGGCGGAGACGTCGATTCGAAATGACTTCCTTGCCAACGTAGATCGAAAGACAAAAGAGCGGGAGCCAAAACTGACACTAAATGAGGTTGACAACGAACTCTATCAAGAGCTCCTGGAGGACAAGCATGCCATTGATGCGCTTCGCTATCCACGTCAATCTCACAAACGACTGTTGGCTGCTGCTGATTGCATGCGCAAATACATCGATGAAATATGCGAGGAAGCGCCAGACCCCGAGGAGGCTCTGCATGATTGGCTTGACTACTTGGAATCGAATCTAAAGGTCATCCTTGTAACTGCTCCGGACGATAGCAACGCTTTTGTTATTTTCGAGACCCTCAATGATCGTGGGCTAGAACTCGCCATTTCTGATCTACTGAAAAACTATCTATTCCACCGGTCTGGTGAAAAGCTTGAAGAGACAAAGAATCGATGGCTAACAATGGTTGCCACGCTGGAAAGTGCATCCGATGACCCCCTCGTAGTGACTTATCTTCGTCATTTTGCAATGTCAAAGTACGGTCTCATTCGGGAAAAAGATCTTTTCGGGGTCATAAAGAAGAAGGTTACGAGCAAGAAGGCTGCTTTGCAGTTCTCCACTGAATTGAGTAATGCCGCAAAGACGTACGCGGCACTGATCAATACGGATCACGAGCTCTGGTCTAAGTATGACGCGAACGTTCGCGATGCTGTCTCTGCCCTGAATCTCCTTGGCATGGCGCAGGTTCGTCCTCTCTTGCTGGCGATCTTGGATAAGTTGGAACCCAAGAAGGTTTCCGCAGCCTTTAAGAAACTGGTAGCCGTGGCTGTTAGGTTTCAAATTGTTGGAGGTGCTGGTGGCGGTACTCTGGAGCGCATTTATAGTGATGCAGCTCGCGGCGTCTCAGAAGGAAAGCTGACATCGATAGATGATATTTTGAAGGGATTCACGACACTGCCGGCTGATTCTGCGTTTATTGCAGCATTCTCCGTTGCATCGATATCAAAACAGGGGCTCGCTAGATTTTATCTTCGCATGCTTGAGACCGCAGCACCCGGTGTATCTGGGGAGCTAGTGCCAAATGCAAACACAGATCGGGTCAATCTTGAGCACGTATTGCCTCTTACATTGAGCGACAAGTGGACTAAAGATTGGAGCGCTGATGATGCTAAGGCGTACCAACGGCGCCTCGGAAACATGGCCATCATGGCAGCAAAGGCAAACAGTTCTCTTGGGAATGACGAATTTTCAAAGAAGAAACTCGTCCTTGCAAAGTCCCAATTTTCCTTTACCAAGTTGATCAACGAATACGAAAAATGGGACATCTCCGCAATCGAGAATCGACAATTGAGGATGGCCGAAGTCGCGGCAAGAATCTGGTCCATTAAATAAGCCATCTTGGCTGTAATGTCTGTTTTGACTGCTGCTATCGGTCTGTTTTGGGTCGAAAGCGGCCCTAAGCTGCTTAGGAATGCAGTCATTCAGACTGGGGGTTGGGGTTATCGCAATAGTCCGCTAGCTGAATGATTGCTGACGTTGCACAGGCTCCCCCCTTGTGGCTGCTAAGGCCGAATAGTTGACGGAGCAAGTTCGTGCGCTCAGCGGCCAAAACGGCGATCACCCTGTCTGCGCCAAGGCTTGCTTGCCGGGGGAGCTCGCTTTGGGCCGCTGCCGGTTTCCTTGGCCATCATGCTCGGGTTGTACAACGACGGGTCACGGGGTCTTGAACGGGCGGCTTCATCGCGGTAGGATGGTGGCAAATGGGCTGCGACTACGCCGCCGGCGCTGGGCTTCTGCGAAAGTGGAGGCCCTTCGGCTTTTTGGGGACAGGGGTTAGGGGAACAGCCTGAGTCCCGATCCCGGCGGGCACTCGCCGGTGCGCCGATACCATTTGCCGAGCAGGGCCTCGGCCGCCCGGTTGGCCTGCTCCGGGCGCAGGATGGACAGGCCGATCGGACGGGCGGTCAGGTCGGCGAGCTGTAGCCCTTCCGAATTGGTTTTCTTGTCCGCGACGATCAGCGCGAAGGGAAGGGCGCAGGCGTGACCGTTGTCGCCGCCGACCAGGCGGCGGAACTCCTCGTGCAATTCCGCATCTTCCTTGGCGCCACGCGCTTCGCAAATCACATGGGTCAGCCGTCCGTCCTGGCCGTGCTCCCGCAGCCGCAGATACAAGCCCTCCAGTCCGAACTCCAGCGCCAGATGATAGGGATGCAGGTCCCGCCCGTGCTCGCGCAGCCGGCGCTTGTCGATGACGACCGCAAACAGCTCGAACGCGGCGTCGCGGATCAGGTCGGTCAGGGCGGTCATGAACGCCTCCCGGGGCGCTTTGGACAGCCGGGCGAACGGTCCCTGTTTGCGGCGCAGTTCGGATTCATGCAGCACGACAAGGTCGTGGCCGAAAGTGGTGAACTTCAGCCGGCGGATCGCCGGAGTCAGTTGCTCGGTATAGTCGCGTTTGCGGAACAGGCAGAACGACAGCACGAACAGGGGGTAGCGTTCGCATACCGAGGTCAGGCTGTGATCGCCGCTTTCGTCGACGAACACCACGTAGTCGCTGAAATCCGGGGCCGTCATCGCGATGCCTCCGACCGGACGGTTTTGCCGCGGCGCGACGGTGCCGCGGGTCGGGGCGGAGGATCGGCGTGGCGCAGGGTGTCGAGGTAATCGGCCCAGGCTTGCATCATCTCGGTGCGCTCGACGAGGTATTCGGCCTTGTTGTAGGTGCCGCGTACCGAATGGCTCGACGAGTGCGCGAGTTGCCGCTCGATCGCGTCCGGATTCCAGCCTTGCTCGTTGAGCAGCGTGCTGGCCATGTGCCGGAAGCCATGCCCCGTCATTTCGTCACTGGCGAACCCCAGGCGCCGCAAGGCGGCATTGACGGTGTTGTTGCTCATCGGACGCTGGGCGCTGCGTGCGCCGGGAAAAACGTAGCTGCGCCTGCCGGTCAGGGCGTGCAGTTCGCGGAACAGTTCGAGCGCCTGGCGGGACAGGGGGACGAGGTGCTCCACGCGCATTTTCATGCGGGCGGCCGGGATGCGCCACAGTCCCTGCTCGAGATCGAACTCGCTCCATTCGGCCTTGCGCAGTTCGCCCGGACGGACAAACACCAGTGGCGCGAGCAGCAGTGCGAACCGGGTCACGGGCGCGCCCCGGTAACCGTCGATGGCGCGCAGCAGCGGGCCGATCTCGGCGGGGTTGGTGATGGTCGCGTACGACGACTTGACCACCGGCGCGAGCGCGCCGCGCAGGGCGGCGGACGGATCCTGGATCGCGCGGCCGGTGGCGATCGCGTAACGGAACACCTGCCCGCAAATCTGCAGGATGCGCCGGGCGGTTTCCCGCGCGCCGCGCTGCTCGACGCGCTGCAGGGTCTTGAGCAGCATGGGTGCGGTGATCTCCGCGATCGGCCGGTCGCCGAGCCAGGGGAACAGGTTCTGCTCGAGGCGGGCCCACACCGTGCGGGCATGACCGGGGGTCCAGACGGGACGCAGCTTGGCATGCCACTCCCGGCACAGCACCGCGAACACCGATTCGGCCTGCAGGCGCTCGGTCTGCGCGGTTTCGCGGCGCTGCTGCAGCGGGTCGCGACCCTGCTTCACTAGCTTCCTCGCGGCATCGCGCAGCTCGCGGGCCTGCCGGAGCGTGGTGGCGGGGTAGACGCCCAGCGCGAGGCACTTCTCCTTGCCCTGGAAGCGGTATTTCAAACGAAAGTATTTCGAGCCGTTGGGCATGACTTGCAGGTACATGCCGAAACCATCGGTCAATCGGTACATCTTGCCGTCCGGATCCGGCCGGGCGGTCCGGCACGCCGTATCGGTGAGGGGCATGACTCCTCCTTCTGAGGGCAGACAATCGGGAACGCGGCCCGGGAAACACAGGGTTTCGCCCGGGGTATGGCGTCACCTTGCGGGGTCTGGCAGGAGAGCGTCAATGGCGGGATGCGGGTTCGATTCCCATGCGATGGCAGATCATATCGGCCCGTTCCGGAACGCCGGAAAGGCAGGCCAGGCAAGGGTTGTGGCGCTGGGGGCATCGCACTGGGTGCACAGTGGTCGGAATCGGCAAGCGTACCCCCCTGCATACCCCGGAATGGTTCGGGTTGCCCCGGTTTCGGGTGACACGGGGCGAAAAAAGCAAAAGCCCCGGAAGGGTGATTTTCCGGGGCTTTCGGCCGTTTTTGCGACGGCCTGCGCTGTGCTGCTTTTTCGAATGTGGTGGAGGCGGCGGGAATCGAACCCGCGTCCGAAAGTCCTCTACAGGGAGTTCTACATACTTAGCCTTGTCTACTTGAATTTAACCCCGACCACGCCGACGGGCAGGCTTGGGAGAGGCGAGTCACCTAGAGTTTCATTCCGGATCAAGTGACCCGATACGGAACTAGCTGATGTAAATGACACTGCGGGAGTTGCCTCCACGGCCCATCAGCGAGCCGTTGCAGTGCGCTAAGCCGGTTATTAAGCGGCTACTGCGTAAGTTTCGTCGTTTGCGACTATATAAATTCAGTGTTTTACGGGGTGACTGAAATCCCGGTATGCCCTCGTCTGCTTCGCAACCCCCGTCGAAACCAGGTCGCCCCCAGATTTGGAACGCTCACTATACCGTAAAGCCCGACGGGCGTCTATGTGTTGTACCAGTCTTAGGTGGCATTGGCAGCCACTTGGCAGGCTTCGACGATTTCGTTTGGCGGGGCTTTCGAGGGGCGGGTTATTACATCCTGCACGATACGCCCGTCATCCAGCACGACGACGCGCTCCGCTGTGGCAATCGTTTCCGGTCGGTGCGCGACCAGCAGGCGGGTCATGGCGATCTGCGCCACCGCGGCATTGACCCGCCGTTCGTTTTCGATATCCAGATGGCTGGTCGCCTCGTCGAGCATCAGGATGCGCGGCTCGCGGTACAGCGCCCGGGTCAGCAGGATACGCTGCTTCTGGCCTCCGGAGAGTCCCGAGCCGATGTCGCCGACCAAGGTGTTGTAGCTCATCGGCATGGTGGTTATCTCGTCATGTACCGCCGCCAGCGCGGCACATTGTTCAATCCGATCCTGATCCGGGTGCGAATCAAAAAAACTGATGTTGTCCGCGATGCTGCCCGAGAATAACTGGTCGTCCTGCATGACTGTGCCGAGCATCTTGCGGTAGTTGTCTACCCCCAAATGTGCAAGACGGATGCCGCCGACCAGAATCTCGCCATCGGTGGGTTCCAGCAAGCCCAAGAGCAGCTTGACCAGCGTTGTCTTGCCGCAACCGGAAGGACCCGTTAGTGCGACGCATTGGCCGGCCGGCACGGTCAGGTTGAGCCCATTGAGCACATAGGGCTCATTGTCCGAATAGCGAAACGCCACTTGACGGAGTTCGAGGCTTGGCGTCAGCCCGGCGAGGTCGGTCTCTCCGGTTGGCTCATCCGCTTCCGGGGTGGTCAGCACGATATCCGCGACGCGCTCGCCGTGCAGTCGCATCATGGACAGCTCGAACAAACGGTCGATCAATGCCGCCATACGCTGGCTGAACTGGTCCTTGTAGCTGAGGAAGGCGAACAGCATGCCGACCGAAAACCGTTGCTCCATCACCGCCAGCGCAGCCAGCCAGATCACCGTGATGCGCTCCAGACCGAACAGCAGAGTATTGGCGGTCTGGAAAGAAATCGACAGGCGAGCGATACGCAGCTCGGCATTGAACTGCTCGGCCATCAGATTCATCCAGCCGATATGGCGCTCGTGCTGGCGGCTGAACAGACG
The DNA here is from genome assembly GCF_018802605.1 of Paludibacterium paludis. Classification (NCBI taxonomy): domain Bacteria; kingdom Pseudomonadati; phylum Pseudomonadota; class Betaproteobacteria; order Neisseriales; family Chromobacteriaceae; genus Paludibacterium; species Paludibacterium paludis. The sequence continues at coordinate 1,750,206 of NZ_CP069161.1, forward strand.
CACGCTCTGCACGCCACGGGTAGACTCCAAAAAATGGCTCTGCTGGCGGGCGGCATGGATGATCTGCTCTGCCGTGGCCTCGCGTAAGGCGCGGAACGCTACCCCGCGCAACGCGCCATAGAGTCCGACCACCAGTAGGGACACTCCTGCCAGTGGTATGCTGTAAAGCAGCATAGCGCCGAGCGTGGCCAGCACCAGCACTCCGTCGATGATCCCTTCGACGAAGTGGCTGGTCAGTTTCTGCTGGATGGTCTGAATCGAACCAAAACGCGAGACGATATCGCCAAGGTGGCGCTTCTCGAACCAAGGCAGCGGCAAGCGCAGCAAATGACGGAAGGCATTGCCGAGCCACTGGAAATTGAGGTCGGTGGACAACGTGATGGTGACCCAGGAGCGCACAGCCCCGATCATGGCCTGTATCGCGGCCAACAGCAGGAAACCGAGGCCCAGCACCGTGATCAGATCGCGGTCGGCGGCCACCAGCGCCTCGTCGACGATCCATTGCAAATAGAATGGCATGGTTAGAGCACACACCTGCAAGGCCAGTCCGAGGAGCAGGATCTGCCCGAGGCCGTACCCCAGCCCGTCGACGCGGCCCATCAACGACCGCGGTGTGAACAACTGACGCGTTTCCTGCGGCCGGAACGCCTCGCCGGGCATCAGCTCCAAGGCCACACCCGTGAAGTGCCGGGCCAGCTCCGCCAGGCGCAGACGCCGCGCTCCAACTGCGGGATCGTGGATCACGGCATAGCGTGTGTTTACCGCCTTGAGTACCACGAAATGGGTCATGTCCCAGTGCAGAACGCATGGCAACGCCAACTGAGGCAAGTGCTCCATGTCAAGCTTCAGCGGGCGGACCGTCAGTCCCAATCCCGTTGCCATGGCGATCAGGTTCTTCAGGGTCGCGCCCTTGAGCGATAGCGAAAAGCGCCGACGCAAACTGGCGACATCGGACCGATATTCCCAATAGCTGGCAATCATCGCCAAACAAGCGAGACCGCATTCGGCCGCTTCGGTCTGCAGTCGCACGGGCAAGTGCCGGCGACGCCAGAACTGCAAGAGAGGGGTGGCTTGATGCACGGTCATACTTTACCTCCCACGCTATAGAGCGGGTCGAGAACCCATTCATACAGGCGGCGGGTTTCCAGCTGTACGCTGGCCTCCACACGCATGCCGCTTTTGAGGGCGTGCGCACGTCCATAGGCCAGCACCTCCTGCCGCTCCAGCCGTACCCGGATCCGGTACACCGGCTCGCTGCCGTACGCCGCACCTCGGACGCCCAATGGACTCAACTCCTCGGCCGACAATGCGCCGCTGGAAATTTCGCGAACTACTCCGCGGAACGGCCCGAACTTCTGGTACGGATAGGCCGGATAGCGCAACAGAACTGTCATACCGGGCTTGATGAAGCCGGTTGCTTGGGATGGCGCATACAATTCGGCTTCCAGCGGCGACCCTTGCGGCACTAGGGATGCCAGTGTTTGTGTAGTGGTGACGGTTTGCCCAACGGTTGCGGTCAATGCAGATAGGGTGCCTGCGTGCGGTGCGCGGATCAGAATGCGCCGGCGTGCCTCGTTCTCGGCCAGATCCTGCTCAAGGCGCGCCACGTCACGCCCGGCCGAGGCCAGATCCCGTTGCATCTGGATGCGCTGATCGGCCAGGTCGGCGGCGGCGCTGTCACGGTCGCGCCCAGCAGCGGAGCGTGCGAGCTGTAATTCGCCGAGCCGTTCCTGTTGGTCCAGCCACTCGGCTTGCTTGTCTTGTAGTGCGGCGGGGGCAATGAAATGGGCTTCCATCAAGCGCTGGAAACGCGCCACCGCGGCTTCGGCCAAGGCGGCGCGGCGCTGCTGCAAGGCAATTTGGCCATCAAGACGCAGGATATCGGCGCCCAACTCGTCGAAGCGGCGCTGTAGCGCGGCAAGACGCTGAACGGCCTGTTGCCGAATGGCGTGGGTGTCGCTATTCAAACTGTCCCGGCGCGCGTAACCAGCGCACTGACTGTGTTGCCCACGTCACCTTGTGCGGCGCTGCTGCGCTGGCTGTCCAACACATAGAGGACCTGGCCCGCCGTGACCGATTGTCCCTCGGCCACCGGTTTGCCGACGATCACACCGTCTTGCAGGGGGAGCACGCGAATCAATCCTTGAGTCGGTAACAGCTGCCCGGAGACGTGCGCCTTGCGGGTTTACTGGAAGACGTAGAAAAAGAGGATGGGCACGATGGCAATCGCGCAGAACAGCAGCGTCAACAGGGAATGGCTGATGGAGCGGGTCAGCAGGATGTGACCGAAGCGGCGAGCGTTACTTTGCTCAAGAGCTTGCTTCCTGAAAATGATGGTCATGGTTTAAATGATTTGAATGATTTGTTTTTGAAAATAGGTGGTATCTTCTCGTTTGTTTTAATTTTGTGTGTGTTTTGTCTGTGTTGTTGACGTTATTGTGTGAAAATAAAATATTCGATAGTTCCCAGTGTTAAAATGTAGGCGTTAATGGCTGAGTGTATGAGGCATGTTGAAATAAATGCGCTGATTTTAGATGATTTTTGATTGATTATATAATTTGTGGAAAAGTACCATCCACCTGCCGGAGCCATGAATAATACCATCGTTAGGCCACTTTTTATGTGGCCAATCGAGAATAAAAAAATACTTATTGAGATTTGTTTTGTTTTGTTCATTCCTAATAATTTAGTTATTTCTATGATGCAAAATTGGAATATGAAAGTTTCAATTACAGGGGTGCTGGATATCGCAATCAATACGCGTTTTAGCTGAGGTAATTCTATTTCGGCTATTTTTTCAGGTGAGTAGGGGGTTATAACTCGGAAGATTGCTAGTGCGGTTATGAATATTGCTAGTTCATAAAACAAACGTAACGATAGTGTTGTTGAGGAAAGCCTATTTAAATTTTTTATGCGTTTCTCTGTTAGAGAAAAGGCGATTTCTCTCGTGATGGTTGTGATCTCTTTTAGCGTCACCAAATTCGTCCCTACTTCTATAGTGTAGGGAGGAACGTTTTATTTGCTTCTCCCTATTTTATGTCGAATTTATTTTGTATGGAGAGCTGGTTAAGCTTATCGTGCTCCCCCCGCAATAACCGCCTTGTCCACAACTTGACCTCTCCACATCACTTAAAGATGGTCCTGGTCCAGATGCTTTTTCACGTGCCCAACTGAAATCGGCGCCGATTGTCCCTTCGATAATATGCTGTCGGACAATATCGTAAATTCTTTTTTGCCATCCAGCGCCTGATACATGGCTTATCTCTTGAATTGTTAGTTATTGCATTTTTATCTTCTTTTTACAATTAACTATATGTTTAATATAATGAATATTAGCCTAATGGATAATAGGCGTATAATTCTAATGTATTTGATTTTTTATTCAACTGTCATTTTTGACAGGGTTGTCAGTTGCCGATCAGGTCTGCGGTCTTTACCCGGTATATGTTTGGCATTGTTGGGTGCAATTAATCACACGAGGTGGTCGCCGATAATTTGCCAGCAACGGATTTTGCTGTATGAAGCAATGGCTACTCATCTTTGATGGAGACCTCGTTTCGGGCGGGGTTGAAAACTCTTACGGGAACTCCCTCTACGGCAAGGTCGGGTCTCAGCGGCGCAAGCCCATCGTTCCAGTTTGCTGGCAAGGGCAAGTCGCGCAGGCTCTATGAATTGGTGCGAAGGCGGCGACCGCATACGAGGAAGGACGGGGGGTGTGGATGCGCTCGATTCCCGGGGTGTACGCTGCACGAAACCTGGAGCAAGTGGAAATCCTGATGAGCTCCGGCCCGATGACGCTTCCGTGGATCTGGATTGTTGTGGGGTGGCGGCACAGGATGGGTGCCACCGCGAGCTCAAGCGCGGCATGACTGCGTGTTTAGAACGACCAATCGATCTCGTCAAAGCTATCCGGGTTACGCTGCAGCATTTCCACTACCCGATGCCATACGCCTGAGTGCGCCCATCGTCGGAAACGCGAATACACCGTTTTCCACGGGCCGTCGCATTCCGACAAGCACGCCATGGCACGCCGGTCTCAAGGCGAACATAATGCCTCACGATGGCGCGGTGATCGTGGTAGCGGCGGCCAGCCGTTAGTCTATGGGGCAAGACGGGCTTCAGCACCGCGCCTATTATCCCTCGGTCAGTTCATGGCGACGCACTGTCATGGCTATTCTCGCTTGATGGTCTGATCATCAGACCATCAAGCGGGCTGAATGGTTTGCAGACAGAGCCTTGAGGAGTGGAACCCCAATCCGGCGGAAGAAAAGCGCTTGGCGGGCCTGCGTGAGTGGGGTGATGTCCAGGTATGGAGCGCGAGGCGTTCTCCTCCGGATGCTCAGAGCAGCCCGAGCAGTTCCAGAGGGTGGTCGATCGCGTGATCGGCGCCCCATTCATGGGGCCGGTCTTCGTCCGACAGGTAGCCCCAGTTGGCGAGAACCGTGCGCATGCCGACATTTCTGCCAGCGATGATGTCGCGCTCCGCGTCGCCCACGTAAACGCAGTGAACCGGATCGACCCCGATCAGCTCGGCCGCGTGCAGCATCGGTCGGGGGTTGGGCTTGGCGACCCCGACCGTGTCGCCGCTGACGACAACGTCCGGCGGGAGCGGAAAGGGCAGGGTCGGCACCAGGTGATCCGTGAAGCGCATCGGCTTGTTGGTGATGATGCCCCAGGGCAGGCCTTTTTTGGCGATGGCTTCCAGCATCGGCACCACGCCATCGAACAGTGTCGTCTGCTCGGTGAAGCCGTTGGCGTACTCATCGAGAAAACGCAGTCGCAAGGGCTCGAAATCGGGATGGTCGGCCGCGATGCCGAACCCGAGACTGACCAGCGCGCGCGCGCCGTGGGAGGCGAGGGGACGGATGGCGGAATAGGGCTGGGTCGGCAGCCCTTCTTCCAGTAACAGACGGTTCAGCGCGCCGCCCAGGTCCAGCGCGGTGTCGGCGAGCGTGCCATCGAGGTCGAATAGAACGGCTTTGATCATGTCGTGCATCAGCGAGTTGTCTTTCCCAGAAAGAGTTTATACGCCGGGTTCTCGGTCTCATCAATCCATGGATAGCCCAGCGACTCCAGAAAACCGGCGAAGCTTTCCGCATCCTCGGGGGGGACCTGGATGCCGATCAGCACCCGGCCATAGTCGGCGCCATGATTCCGGTAATGAAACAGGCTGATGTTCCAGTCGGTGCGCATGGACTCGAGAAACCGCATCAACGCGCCGGGCCGCTCCGGAAATTCGAAGTGCAGCACGCGTTCGTGTCGCAATTGCGGGGCATGACCGCCCACCAGGTGGCGAATATGCAGCTTGGCCAGTTCGTTGTCGGTCAGGTCGATGCCGTCAAGATGGTGGTTCCCAAGATCGGAAAGCAGTTTGCCGACATCGTCCTTCGACGCGATCTGCACGCCGACGAAGACATGCGCCGTCTCCGGATCGGCGTAGCGGTAGTTGAATTCGGTAATGCTGCGCGAGCCGATAGCCGCGCAAAAGGCCTTGAAGCTGCCCGGGCGTTCGGGAATCGTGACGGCGATCACCGCTTCGCGGCGTTCACCCAGTTCCGAACGCTCCGACACATGGCGCAAACGGTCGAAATTCATGTTGGCGCCGCAATTGACGGCGACCAGTGTCTCGCCACGCAGTCCTTCGCGCTCCGCGTAGGCCTTGGCGCCGGCCACGGCAAGCGCTCCAGCCGGTTCGGAGATGGAGCGGGTGTCCTCGAAAATGTCCTTGATGGCGGCGCAGATCGCATCGGTGTCGACCAGGATGATTTCATCGAGCAATTCGCGGCACAGACGGAAGGTTTCGGCGCCGACCAGCTTGACGGCCACCCCGTCGGCGAACAGACCGACATCCTTGAGTTCCACACGTTCGCCCCGTTCGATCGATTGGCGCATCGCGTCCGAGTCGACAGGCTGCACGCCGATGATGCGGATTTCCGGTTTGAGCCGCTTGATGTATGCGGCGACGCCGGCGGCGAGCCCTCCGCCGCCGATCGCCACGAACACCGCATGAATCGGCCCGGCGTGCTGGCGCAGGATTTCCATGCCGATGGTGCCCTGGCCCGCGATCACGTCCGGGTCGTCGAAAGGGGGGATGTAGGTGGCGCCAAGCTCCCCGGTCAGGGTGACGGCGTGCCGGTAGGCGTCGGAGTAGGAGTCGCCGGTCAGCACGACTCGCCCGCCGAGGCGGGTGACCGCGTCGATCTTGATCGCGGGGGTCGTCACCGGCATGACGATGTGCGCCGCGCAGTTGAGCCGGCTCGCCGCAAGGGCGACGCCCTGGGCATGATTGCCGGCCGACGCGGTGACCACGCCGCGGGCCAGTTCCTCCGGACTCAGGCGCGACATCTTGTTATAGGCGCCGCGCAACTTGAAAGAGAACACCGGTTGCAGATCTTCGCGCTTGAGCAGCAGGGTGTTGCCGATTCTGCGCGAGAGATTGGGGGCCAGTTCCAGCGGGGTTTCGATGGCCACGTCGTAGACGCGTGAAGTCAGTATCCGTTCCAGATAGTCGTTCTGTTCTCGCATGATTTCGCCTTTGTCCATATGTTTGCTGTTTTTATGACAGAGTATCAGCAAGGCGACGGCTCCGGAAAGTGTTGTGCTGCATAGCAGCAAGAATGCGGAACCTCGATGTCACATTCCATGGGAACAGGGCTGGCGAGTTGTGTATAATCGTCGTCATTGTTTGTGACGCCTTCCGCAAGTCTGATTCCGATGAAAACACTCTCCCGAATTTTTCTGGCCGCCACCCTGGCGCTGCCCGTTTTGTCTCACGCCGCTTTCGTGCCCCCGGTTCCCGAAATCGCCGGCAAGGCCTACTACCTGACCGACTTCTATAGCGGCCAGGTGATCGCGCAGAAAGATGCCGACAACCGCATCGAACCGGCATCGCTGACCAAGCTGATGACGGCTTACCTGACCTTCAAGGCGTTGCACGAAAAGCGCCTGACGCTGGAGCAGACCCTGACCGTGTCCACCAAGGGCTGGAAGATCGAAGGCTCCAAGATGTTCCTCGATCCCAAGGTGCCGGCGCGTGTCGATGACCTGATCAAGGGCATGATCGTGCAGTCCGGCAATGACGCCTGCGTGACGCTCGCCGAAGCGATCGCCGGCAGCGAGGAAGTCTTCGCCCAGATGATGAACGCCGAGGCACGGCGTCTGGGGATGAAGAACACCCAGTTCCGCAACGCCACCGGCCTGCCGGATCCCGAGCATTACACCACCGTGCACGATCTGGCCATCCTGTCGGCATCGATCATCCGCGACTTCCCCGAGTTCTATCCGATCTACTCGATGAAGTCCTTCACGTATAACAACATCAGCCAGCCGAACCGCAATCTGCTGTTGTACCGCGACCCCAACGTCGACGGCATGAAAACCGGTCATACCGACGGGGCCGGTTTTAATCTGATCACCTCCGCGCACCGCGACGGTCGTCGCGTGCTGTCCGTGGTGGTCGGCACCGCGAGCCCCGAGGCGCGCGCGGCGGAAAGCTCGAAACTGATCAACTACGCCTTGCAGTTCTTCGAAACGCCCAAACTCTATACCGCGAACAAGCCGGTATCGACGCTCGGTCTTTACAAGGGCGCCAAGGGATCGCTGAATGTCGGCTTCACCTCCGATATTTTCGCGACGGTCGGCAAGGGCGATGCGGCCAAGATCAAATCGACGATCGATATCAAGCAGCCGCTGATCGCGCCGGTCAAGGCCGGACAAGCCGTCGGCAAACTGACGGTGACGCTGGACGGCAAGGTGATCGAAGAGCGTCCGGTCGTGGCGCTCGAGACGGTCGAAGAGGGTGGTTTCTTCCGCCGTTTGTGGGATGCGATCCGCCTGCTGTTCAAGTAACGCGAACCGCTATTGCAAGGAATCCAGGCAATGACTGAAGCACGCACGGAACTGCTCGAGTTCCCCTGCCGTTTTCCGCTCAAGATCATGGGCGAAAAACATGAAGCCTTTACACTGACCATCATCGAGGTCGTGCGCATGCACGCGCCGGATCTGATGGAGCATGATGTCGACAGCCGTGACAGCAGCAGCGGCCGCTACCAGTCCCTGACCGTGACCGTTAACGCCGTGTCGCGCGAGCAGCTGGACGCGATCTATCTTGCTCTGACGGGACACCCGATGGTCAAGGTGGTGCTCTGACGTGAGCCGGCTGATCAAGCATTTGGGACTGGTCGACTACGAACCCACCTGGCGGGCCATGCAGGCGTTCACCGACGGGCGCGACGAGCGGACCCCGGATGAAATCTGGCTGGTCGAACACCCTCCCGTCTTCACGCTGGGGCTGGGCGGCAAGGAAGAGCATCTGCTGTGCCCGACGTCCATTCCCCTCGTGCGCACCGACCGGGGGGGACAGGTCACCTACCATGGCCCCGGACAACTGGTGGCGTATCTGATGATCGACTTCAAGCGCATGCAGATCGGGGTGCGCGAGCTGGTGCGCCGCATCGAGCAGGCACTGGTGGACACGGTGGCCGAGTACGGTATCCGCGCCAATGGCGACGTCGACGCGCCCGGGGTGTACGTGGACGGCGCGAAGATCGCGTCGCTGGGGCTGCGGATCCGCAACGGCGCCGTGTACCATGGGCTGTCGCTCAATGTGGACATGGATCTGACACCGTTTACCTGGATCAATCCTTGCGGTTATGCTGGCCTCAAGGTGACCCAGTTGAAAGATCTGGGGATCGATACAACGGTCGACGAGGTCGCCGCCAGGCTGCTGCCGCACCTGGAGCGCCATCTGACCGTGACAATGGAGAAGGCAAGCGCATGAAAACAGATAACCAGGCCGGCGTGAAGCACAAGGGCGCGGCCAAGACGGCGCGGATTCCGATCAAGATCGTGCCCCTTGAAGAAAAACTCAAAAAGCCGGAATGGATCCGCGCCAAGTTGCCCACCGGCACGCGCTTTAACGAAATCAAAGCGATCCTGCGCGAGCAGAAACTTCACACCGTGTGCGAAGAAGCGACCTGTCCGAATATCGGGGAATGCTTCAGCAAGGGCACCGCGACGTTCATGATCATGGGCGATATCTGCACCCGGCGCTGCCCATTCTGCGATGTCGGTCATGGCCGCCCCAATCCGCTGGACCCGCAAGAACCGACCCATCTTGGCCAAACCGTGGCCGCCATGCGCTTGCGCTATGTGGTGGTGACCTCGGTGGATCGCGACGATTTGCGCGACGGCGGCGCGGGTCACTTCGCCGAATGCATCGGCAAGGTGCGCGAATTGTCGCCGGGGACCCAGATCGAAGTGCTGGTCCCGGATTTCCGCGGTCGTCTGGATGTCGCCATCGATATCCTCAGCGAAACCCGCCCCGATGTGATGAACCACAATCTGGAAACCGTGCCGCGTCTTTACAAGCAGGCCCGCCCCGGCGCCGATTACCAGCATTCGCTGGATCTGCTCCGTGACTACAAGGCGCGCAACCCCGATGTGCTCACCAAATCCGGTCTGATGGTCGGACTTGGGGAGACCGACGAGGAAATCCTCGAGGTGATGCGCGATCTGCGTGCCCATGGTGTCGACATGCTGACGATCGGGCAGTATCTGCAACCGTCCGGCGGACACCTGCCGGTGCTGCGCTATGTGCATCCCGATACCTTCCGCATGTTCGAGGAGAAGGCCCGGGAAATGGGGTTCAAGCACGCCGCCGTCGGCGCCATGGTGCGCTCCAGCTATCACGCCGACCAGCAGGCGCATGGCGCCGGGGTGTGATGACGATTCCAACGCTCATGGCGACTGAACAACGCTAATTTGTACTCTACATCGCTAATCGCTACTGAAAGGGGCGGATATGCGGAGGGCTATACCGAAGATCAGAGAGTTTCCGGATGATGGCCGAATCTGGAGGGTGGACTGGTTTGGTGGTGTAGAGCGCAATCCTCAGATTCCTTCTGAACCGAAAATCCAACTCATCATCAGCCCGGTGGTTGCTGGCGCTACCGACTATGCTGCTACCAGCGCGGTCAATCATGAAGAACGACGCTCGATTAGCATCGGCGTCGGCCAGCTCCCTCTCGTAACGATCGGTTCCCTCTGGCAAAACCGCCACTGTCTTGTTGAAATCGCCGGCAAGACCAAGACCTTCGACAATCTCGTCATCTCACCCGAAACGGTTCGTTTGCTGAAATCCGATGCTCTGGTGGAAGGGCAGTCCCTCATTCGCAAGAAGTACCACCAGATCGGCGTTGGGCTTGCGGCAAACTGCCTGGCGATCGAATGGCAGGGCGACCCCTACGGCATCATCATCCCGGCAGCTGAGATCATTCGTTTTTACTATGCAACGTCAACCGATCTCGCCAAAGCCATTTTCGCCGGCGATTTTCGACATGAGCTGGGCTCGATCGTGAATCCGGCGGAGTGTGGTTATTTCGAGCAGGAGAGACGCGGCAGACTCAAGCTGCGCAAGGAATTTGCCGATGCGGATGCCTATGTTATTGGCCGCATCTTGTTTAGCCCTGAAGCGTTCAAGGGTACCGCCCTGGTGCATGACTCGATGATCAAGCAAGCGGTGCAGGGCAAGTCCCGCTTGTATCCAGAAGCTGCGTTTCCTTTCTCAGGGAAGACTAACTTACGGGTGCGCATGAAGTCGATGAAGGCTCCGGATGAGGAGCGCTGGCGTTTCATTGTCTTTGCCGTGGAGTACTGCACGGGGCCATTTCCATTCAGTGCAATCACCTGTGATCGAGATAACAGCAACCTGCGGCCGGAAGAAGGTCATGATCAGCCGGACGAATTGAAAGCACCTGCTTACCCTCGCAAGCAGCAATCGGGAAAGGATGTTACCGATGGTGAATTGCAGAGCGATGAGGATGCCTCCAAGGAGGTCCAGTCGGCTGTAATTGATCTGCCGGAGGAGCGATTTGGCGCGCTGGCAAACATGGAGTTAGAGAAACCAGAGAAAGACATTTGCCACTATTTCAATGCAGGAAGTGTTCGGCCTCTTGCACTCCCGACGGATGTGCTAGGTACGGGAGATGGTAATTACTCTAATGACGTCGTGACCCCAACGTCAGCCGAAGTTAAGCATGTGCGCCAAGAGGCTTTGCCGGCAAGCTTTGCAAACTTCGAGGCGATGGTGAGGCATCTGGATGGATTGCCTGGGTGCCAGGCAAGGATTCGTCCCAGAACTGATGCCATTGCTTACATTCCACTGACAAAACCAAAGCGCACGTGGCAGTGGGCTTACTTTCATTCTGGGACGCAGCAAAGACGCGCTGTTATCGTTGCTGATATTGTGAGAGAAGGACATGAATGCAATTTGATCGAGTTTCAGTGGCGTGAAGGAGAGTCGTTCAAGCTTGCTATGGTGTCTTTGCCGAGTGGGGGCAAGCTTAGTGATGAGCAGCTTTATCTATTACTTCGTATGCTGGCTAAACAAGATGGTCGTTGGGAAAACACAAAGCCATTACCGGGAAATATCTGTTTGATAACGCTTAAACATACTTGGCCTTCAGTAGATGCTTGTGTTCAAGCTGTAATATCAAAGATTTAAATGCATAAGTTGTATGGGTGTTTCTAGGGGAAATTGGATTATTTGTTTTTCGGATGAGAAAGAGCATTGGAAGAATTTTTTCTTGCCAATGCTCTCAGTGTGAAATGTGTTAGTTGGAATGGAGAATTGTTAGTTTTTGCAATAGGCCCACTCGAGTAAAGGCTGTGTATTAGCAACTAGTGTATCAATTTCTTGTTTGTTAGGTTTGTAATTTCCGTGAGAGATGCTGTTTAATAAAATGATGCTGTCAAATATTTTAGCGACACCATTTGCTTTGATTGCTTGGACAACCTTCTGATCCTTGCTGTAGTGAAAAATTTTATTGATTGTGGGGGTCTTTGGCCCTAGTTGACCAACTTCATTTTTGAGTTTGGTGAATATGGTATGTATTCCATCTGCCGAGTAGTTTTGGTACTCATTAGGATGTTTGTCTTTTATCCTGTTAAGAATTCCTTGCTCTAAAATTATCCTCAAGCAGAGTGCTGTCCCGATGTATCTTGCGGAAGTATAAAGTCGCACGGACTCATCGATAATATCTTTTAGTCCAATATAATTGGTCTGTTCCCCTAAACTTTTCAAAAAAGACTGAATTGTTGGGGCCGATGGAGGAGGCTGATCGCTATTGTTCTGGCCTTGGTTTGTGGCCGGAGAAGTGGGCTGAGCTGTTCCTCCTTGTGGTGTTGTAGGATTGTGAGGTGCAGTAGGTTTGGGTTTAGTGTGCGGTGGTTTAATGTTCTGCTCTTTTTCCGCTTCTTCTCTCGTGGCTACAACTTTAGGTGTTTCTTTTGTTCGGTATGCTTGTGCTTGTTTCTGCAGATCGTGCATTCCTGGAGTGGCCTCGATCTGAGCAAAGAAGTGTTCTTCGTTGAACTCAAACTTATCTTTCGTATAACTTATGGGTTGCCCATCTAAAAATAACTCGCCATAAATGCGTTGGCGTCCATATTTATTTCCCGTTTTGAATAGTTTGTTTGGGATGTATGGAGTTCTTGTGGTGCCATGAATTACTCGACCATTTCTGAATAATACAAGCCCAGGGTTTGTTACATAGCTACCTTCCTTGAGTAGCATTATGTCGCCAGTTACTAAGTGGCCATTCATGACAAATTCAATAGGGACGCTCCATGTTTTTGGGGCGCCAATAGCATAAAGCTGTCCCTTTATGGTTTCATAAACAGGGGTGACTAGCACTTCGTTGTTGTTTTCGAAAATTAACTTTTCTTCTTTTTCATCGTAACTGAAATATATGCTTATGCGTTCTCTTGATATAAATCTTTGATAGATTTCAGTAATGTCCTTCTTGATCTCTTGATATTTTTTTGGATCAATAGGTTTTCTAATATTCTTTAGAGAAATTTTTGTGTAATTCTTTTCTATGCTAGCTTGCTCTTGAACTTGTATTTTGCTGCTTCCGCTGTTAAGCAAATTCTCTAGATTGAAATCTGTTGTTAACTTGTTAGACTCAGAGAGCGGTTTTGTTTCTAGAGTCCAGTTATCAGCGAACCAAACCGCAGCAGCTTTCATCCCTATGCCGAATTCGCTAAGCCCCTTGTTTTGCGGCTGCTTTGCGGGCTTTAGTGCGGCCTCAAGTTTTGCTTTTTGAATCCCCGGGCCATTATCACTTATGATTATGGAATTTTTTAGCTTGTCGTTTATGTATTGTTCTGAATAAATTTTAACGTGAATTTTAAGTTCATTTTCAGGATTTGGATTCTGTGCTGATTCTATTTGATATGCATGAATGGCATTGTCAATGAACTCTGCCAAGGCGTAAGCAGGTTCATAGCCTTGGTTTTTTAAAAGAAGATACATGGACATGTCAGGCGATATGTTTACCGAGAACATTTTTTAGCCCTTATTTTCTTGATGATAATGTGGTGCCTTTAAAGCAGTCTTTTTGCTATTTCTTCAACTATATGAGCATTAACTGCATTGCCAAGAGCTTTGAAAGCTCTGGCGCGAATCGATGGAAGAAATTTCAACCCATCTAATGCTTGAAGTGTTGCTGCTTCTCTTGCCTCTAAATATCTTTTATGTCTTCCAACTATTGGAATTTGCGTTGTGGTCATGGCAATAAGTGAAGGGGCCATTTCTGGTTTCATTACACGAATGCCTGATGCTCTAAATTGAATAGTGTGCTGCCAAATGTCTGGAATTTTTCTGTCTCCACGCCATTCAAATTTTTGCCAACTGTTTGGAAATTCTTTTAATTCCTGCTTCCATATATCAAAAAAATCTTTATGTTTTTCATAAATGGAGCGTGAATATTTTATTGAGGAGTGCATCCACTTTGGTGCCGCTCCATTTTCATTCTTGGATGCGTAATGCGGGAGCGCTTGAATCGCATCTTCTCTGGTAAGGTAATTTGAGAGAGGAGTACCAAAAGCGCCTGCATGTATGTTCCAGTCCTCGTTTGGCAGGCCTTCTAAAGGGTAGGTTGCACCGAATTCCGATGCGATAATTGTCAAGCTTGAAAAATTTTCTAGCCTACGGATAGTTTCATTCCATTTCTCCAATGCACGGAGCTTTCCTGGTTCGATGGGCCGGGCATCTTTTGTTTCTGAGTTTATTAATTCATATATTGGTTTTATTCGATCAATTTTTGGGGCTGGCCAAGAGAAATCTTCTAGCCCAGTTCTGGATGCGACAACAAATAAGCGGAGGCGTTGCTGAGGAAGGCCGAATTGGGTTGGAGAATATATTTTATATTGAACTTCATATCCAAGGTTTTTGAAATTATCTTTAATATATTGCCAAAAGCTTCCATTTGCAATGGTGAGTACATTCGGCACATTCTCCAGTAAAACATATTTTGGATTATGGTGTCTGATAATGCGAAACACATCATCGATCAATTTTCCGGATTCTGGACAGGCGGCGCCTTTCTTTTTTCCTGCAAGTGAAAATGGTTGGCAAGGGAATCCAGCGCATAAAATTTCATGGGCTGGAATTTTTTTCTCGTCAACATTTCTTATGTCGCCTTCAGGAAGTAATCCAAAATTTTTGTGATATAAATCCCTTAGGCCGTCATCTAGCTCGCAAGAAAAGACGCATTGATGCCCTGTGTTCTCCAGTCCAACATGAAATCCACCGAGTCCTGCGAATAGGTCTACAAATTTATACGAGCGCGAAGGGGGGGGGGGGCGAGACTTGGTCCTGGTGACGGCGCCTGCAAACGGGGTGTCGTAAGGTTCCCCTTGGGGGAGGAAGTCCATGTGTTCTCCCTGCGGTTGACTGTTATTGTTTCGTACGATACATTTTAATAATGAGACATGATAACGTCAACCCCACTGCTGATTTATATGCGCAATTGATGCATGTGGCAGATCATTTCAATCACAAGCTTTTCGATGGCGCCTTGCCAGAAATGATGTTCACTTTACATAGAGAGAGGCATTCGGCGGGCTATTTCTCAGCCGAACGGTGGCGACACTTAAGTGGCAAAAGTGTTAGCGAAATTGCACTAAATTCAGCTTATTTTGCAAATAGATCTTTGATTCAATTGCTCCAGACGATCGTGCATGAGCAGTGCCATCTCTGGCAGCATCATTTTGGTGCCCCAAGTCGCGCAGGGTATCATAATGCAGAATGGGCTCATAAGATGGAAGAGGTCGGGCTTGTTCCAAGTTCTACTGGTCAACCTGGAGGGAAGAAGACAGGCCAAAAAATGGCTGACTATCCTGCTTCGGGTGGAAAATTTCTTTTGGCTTGTGTAGAGCTAGTCAAAGATGGGTTTTGTCTTTCATGGATTGATAGAGGTTTTAATGGGGGCAAGGTAAGTAGAAGTTCCGTGAGTGGTGTGTTGGACATCGAGGATATGTTAGGAGATAAGCTCTTTGCTCCTATCGGGAAGTACTTTACTGATTTTCATTTGAATGAAAATGCTGATGTTGTCTTGAAGAAAAGAAAAGTAAAGTATTTTTGTAGTTCTTGTCAGGCTAATGTTTGGGGGAAAAAAGGGCTGCAAATTATGTGTATGAAATGTAATAAACTATTTGTCGTTTATGAGTGATTGCTTGGTATCTGGAAATATTTTTGTTTCCTTGAGTTTTCCTGATTTAAGTGTTCACCGGGTGTTGGCTCTGACAGTCTTAGCTGTCGCATCTCCATGCGCAATATTGGCTGAAGGCCGATGCTTACGCAGATCAGCCTAACGCAGCCTTTACCGCAGTATCATTTTAGCGACGGCGATCGGGTTCCTTCGCCACGCCCTTGTAGGGATCTCCATCCTTCTTTTGGCTGATGAAGCGACCGCTTTCATCATCTCGTTTGGTCCAGTTGCCATTCTGCGGATTCTGTACCTGACTTCGATTAATTACGGATCCGTTACGGTAATTCTCTCCAGTGTTTTTTGCCATGGAAATGCTCCAGTGTCTGTGCAAAAGCGCACGATTCACTATAGACAAACATCCATATGTTGCAAGTAAATTTTGTTTTCAACTACATGTTGTGTTTGTCATGGTGCGAATGGACTCGATGTACCAGTCTGGACAATCGTCGAAGTCCTTGAAAAGGACGTTGTAACGGACTGCCTTGTCACGGTGTGCGGCTTTCAGTCGATGTGGCCAGTGGTGGATTAGCCACCATGCCAAACCAATGATGTGGTGCCTTTCGCTAATTGGACGTTGCTCGAAAGTCGGCATGCCAGTCGTTAGTTCTGGCAGGGGATGGCCGGTTTGCGCGCAAAGGTACGGATGCAGCTTGAGTGCCAAGCGTTGAGACACGCACAGCGCGCAAAAATGATGCAGGATTGCGAGCCGATCACTCATTTGCTGCAGGGCATGAGGTATCGGCGAGGATAGTAGTTCAAGTGCATGTTGCCAGGAAGTGAAGATCTCACGGTTCCATTGGTCAACTGGATCGGTCTGGGCTCGCGTCAGATCGAATGCGCAATGGCTACAGATGTTCAACGCGGCAAACGCCTCTTGATCAGGATGGCCTAGGTCGGTGCGGTGGAATGCGACGCCCTTGCCGCAAGCCGGGCAGCGATCGAGCAGCATGACACCATGGATCGGGCAAAAGGTGTGGAAGGCGACGCGCCAAGCGCGGTGATAGTACGGTTCATTGGCTGTGGCCAAGCAGAGCGGGCAGAACTGCAAACCGTGCCCCAAGCGTGTTCGGTGGTAGATATTGAGCGGCAGTATCCAGCGTAATTGACCGGATTGACTCTGCTGTCGGAATACAGTGCCAAGTAAGGTCTGCAGTGTTGTTGCTAAGACTCGTTCTTCGTCTTGTCCTGTTCGCAATGACACAAGGTTCAACAACCAGGTGGGTGCACCCCGGTCGATATCGCGATTCCAAATTTGGTAGTGTGCGCCGAATTCGTGTTGGCAGAAGGTTTGAACCTTCAACCCATTTGCATGGGCCGTCCGTACCAACCAGCAGGATAACAACTCGTCCGGAAGAGGATGGGGGTGAGCTGGCCAACGCTGACCGGATAGCATGTGTTTAGCCGTTTGTTATGAGAAGCCGTTTACGGTCTGACGGCGACACCCAGTGAATGGCCTTCAGTATGCCCACGTCGATGTATTCACGTCCGCTCTCTATCGCGGCGATCGCTGCTGCTGTCAGCAGTTGGGACAGCTCACCAATATATCCTTCGCTGAGTGCAAACAACTGGGTAGCTATGGATGTGTCGTGCAGAGCCGAGGGCTCACGCAACGGCAGCATGCGCTCGAAGCTGGCCAACAGGCGCAGAAAGTCGGTATCAAATTCCCAGCGTGGCAGCAGCGCAGGTTCGAACCGGTTTGCCAATTGTGGGTCGGTTTGCAGTGCGCGGAAGGCATCGCGGGTGCCGACAGCCACGATTGGAACCTGTAGCTCATTGCCCAGGTACTTGAGTACGTTTAAGAAGGCACGCTGCCGGTTCAGGTTTCCAGCCAGAACATGATGGATCTCATCGATGATCAGCATGCGCAGCCCGACATATTTCAGCAGCTTGATGACCTGGAATTGCTTCTTGTCTACTCGATCGTTCGGCTTGTAGGGCGCAAACAGCAGCTCAAGGATGGCGTTGTAGAAGCGCCCTTCATCGGGAACCGGCGGCGCCTGCATGCACAGCACCGGTACGCGGATGCCATCGCCTTCAGGGTTGTCGTCGGCAGGATGTTGGGTGCAGAACCGCTGTACCAGCATGGTCTTGCCGTTGTTGGTGTCGCCGACTACCAGCAGGTTGGGCATGCGGTGCGATTGCGGATAGGTCAACAGATCTTCCAGCTTGGACAGGATGGCTTTCGCTTGCGGGTAGCCGATCCAGCGCGGTGCGCGAATACGCTCGATCCGCTCGGCATCGCTGAGCGCGAGCAACTTGAGGGTCGATTCGTTCAAGTGGCTCA
This sequence comes from Paludibacterium paludis, assembly GCF_018802605.1. NCBI lineage: Bacteria > Pseudomonadati > Pseudomonadota > Betaproteobacteria > Neisseriales > Chromobacteriaceae > Paludibacterium > Paludibacterium paludis. The sequence continues at coordinate 1,768,044 of NZ_CP069161.1, forward strand.
TGTCAGGTCATCCATTTCATCAAATGGCAGGATGGCCGGCGTCGTCTGTATCGGCATTGGGATTGGTGCTGTCCTTGGCTCAACCTGCTCGGCAGGCGGGCGGGGCACCTCTTGGTTATTTTTCCGGCGCTGCGCGGCTCGCCGGGTCGACATGGTTTTTGCCTGGGCCGTCTGCTCGATCTCACGCATGCGATCGTAGGCCTCAAATAGCTCTCTTTCCTCGATGTGACGTCTGCCGTCAGCCTCGGCACGACGCTTGGCCTCGCGCATTTCCCAAATGCTGATAGGCGGGTGCGATGTGTTTCGGTAGGGAATGGGGTAGTAGACATTCACCTCGGGGTCGTAAAACCAAACCGTACTGATGTCGCGCGGGTCGCGCCGGAACATGAATTTGCGTTTGTATTTTGGAGCGACCGGGTCAGGGGCGTTGATCCAGCGGCGCAGCACGTCGTGATAGTAGTGGATCTCGTCGATCACCACGCCGTAGTCCTGCACCGTGCGTTCCTCGTAGGGCATCAGGTCGAGCCGCAGCCGGTTCTCATCGGTCATTCTTGCCGGCAGTCCGCGGCCCGGCGTGTCCTTGGTACCGAAGACGCCTTGGCGGTATTTCTCCATCGGCGACATGTTGAGGCTGGAGTGCACGCGCTGGTGATAAACACTGACGATGAACGTCACCAGCCACTCCTCGAACTCGGTCAGCGTCAGTGCCGCCTTGCCCACTGAGTCGTAGTCTCCGCGTTCTCGGGCATTCGAAAAGGTGGTGCCCGGCAAGGTATGGATCTCCTTGGCAAAAGTGCCAAGAAGTCGTTCGATGTGCCCGCCGAAATGGGGGCGCGCCACCGGGCGCCATTCGATATCGATGCCATATTCGTCGCAGGCGCGCTTCAGCATGTTGCCGCGAAACTCTTTGGCATTGTCCATGTGCAGCTTCGCGGGTACGCCCCAGCACGGCCATTCGCCTTTGATGCCGTGCTTAGCCAGCCAGGCGTCCTTGGGCAGGATGGCGTTAGCGAGGCACTGGCCGGTAGACAGCGCGCCAGGCGGGTCGAACGACACGTAAAACCCGACAACCATCCGGCTGAAGACGTCGATAGCGAGCGTGATCCACGGACGGCCAACTGGGCGCCGGTCGATGTCGTCCACCAGGATGATGTCCAGCGGCGTGTGATCGATCTGAACGACGGCCAAGGGCCAGTCGGCGCCTGGGAAGCTGCCTTCGATTGGCGAATAGGCATGGTCGGCGGCTTTGCGGCCCTTGCGCTTGGTCATCACCTGTTCACCGGCAAGTTGCTTGAGGCGATTGCGTATGGTGTTGTCGTGCGGAGGTTCGAATCCTGCATGTAAGCAACGCTTGCGCACTTCGTCGCACACCTTCTGTTGCGACTTGCGCTGCTTGGTCAGGTATTCGCTTTCCACGACTGCCTGAATGATGGTTTCGATTTCCGGCAAGAACTTGGTGGCGCCTTTGTCGCTGCGAGTGCGCGGTAGTAGGGCGGTCAGCAAGTGGCTGTCGTCGTATCGCTGTATCCACTCGTAGAGTGTATTCGTATGGTGGCCGAACAGCTTACCGCGCTCGGTGACGTCTTGCCGGCTGCGATCCGGTTTGTCGAGCAATGGGCGGATGATTTCATAGCGCCGTTTGGCTTCTTCCCAGTCTTTGTCGAGCACTTGCAGCAGCTCGGGACGGTTTGCAGGCTGCGCATTACCGACTACCGCTTCCAACGCGGATACCTTGGCATGGCAGACCTGGTCGGTTTCCTCATCGATCAGCAGCACCTCATCCAGATCGAGCACATGGGTAATGCGATGAAGCCGGTTTTGATAGATGACCGCGGTCCCTGGTTGCAGCTGCAGCATCGTACTCGGCGTATTCATTTGCGAAGGCTCCAGATTGGGCTGCTCATCGTCAGTTTGGTCGAAAGGTCGGTACCGATTTGGCGGGTGCCGACTAAGTACCAGAGGGACGGGAGCAGGCGTGCCTGATTCCATTGATCTTGGAATGCCGACTCCAGTAGCTCTGACGGCGTAGTTCGGCGCAATTGGCGCAGTCGCTCATCGAGCAGATCCATGTGCGCATCCTCGACCGGGCCTTGTCGGACGAATGGCAACAGGAACTTGGCGTTGTCGAGATAGGGAGTGCGGATCTCTACCTCGGTGACGATCTTGAAGCGCCATCCTTGGGGACGGGCGAAATGCACGGCAGCACGCAGTTTGGGCCGCAGCTGTAACCAGTCATTGCGCAGTTCGTCGCGGTATTTGACCTCGTAGAGCGTTTTGCTGCTCTGCCCATGCGGCAGATTGAATGTAGCGAGAACGTCGGGGGTGTAGCGGCGCGGTTTGCCGTCCGAATCCGTCCAGTCGAGCGTCAGCGGCTGAACTTCGAAAGTTTCGACAGCCGGGTCGAATTCCAGCAGGGCGATGAAATCGCGCTCCAGCGTCGATTCGAACATGGCCGGGCCGTCGGCTTTGGCGTGTGCAGCAATGCCGGTCACGTTGCGGTAGTTTTTGGGGATCTTGCGCACGGGCATGATCGGCCTCTCAGCTCACTGCATAAATGTCATCTGTCAGCCCAACTCAGTACACAATAGCACTGTGAAATTAGGGTTGGTGCGACAAAACGATTGTGGGTGGCTGTTGCATGATGTATGTCATAGGAATTTCATTGTTTGTATAGTAATTTCAATGGCATTGTCATCCCGTCAGAGATCAAACACATGCGTATCAAATCGTTGTTGATCCGGAATTTCCGCTCAATTTCTGAAGCCACAATTGATTTTGATTCCTTCAACTGTCTGGTTGGGCCCAATGGCGCAGGCAAATCCACAATTCTCTGCGCACTCAATCTTTTCTTTCGTGAAACGGAAAACGCATCGACTGATTTGTTGTCGCTGACAGCCGAAGATTTTCATAAGCGAGATACGTCACAGCCCATTGAAGTGCAGGTTACTTTTACTGAGCTGAGTGCAGAGGCGCAGGATGATTTGCAAGAGTACGTCCGGCATGATCAGTTGGTGATTTCGGCTGTGGCCACCTACGATCCCCAATCGGAGCGCGCCCAGGTCAAACAGTATGGTCAACGTCTCGGCATGGCGGCCTTCAAGCCATTTTTTAAAGCGCTGGGTGACGATGCCAAGGTAACTGAGTTGAAGGGCATCTTTGCTACGCTACGCGAGCAATTTGCAGATTTACCCGCAGCAACCACCAAGGATGCAATGATTGGTGTCTTGAGGGAGTATGAGGCGGCCCGCCCCGGTGAATGCGAGCTCATTCCGAGTGAAGATATGTTCTACGGCGTTAGCCGTGGCAGCAACCGGCTGCAGAAGTACATTCAGTGGATCTACATTCCGGCTGTCAAAGACGCCTCTCAGGAGCAGTTGGAGGGTAAAAATACGGCTCTGGGACGGTTGTTGGCACGGACGGTGAGAACCCAGGTGAATTTCAAGGAATCGGTCGACGCGCTGTTACAGGATGCTCGTGATAAATACGATGAAATGCTGGGACAGCAGCAAGACGCTCTGGCTGCACTCTCGACAGCATTGACAGATCGCCTGAGCCAATGGGCGCATCCCGACGCAAGTATCCGGCTGGAGTGGCACTTGGACCCGCAACGTGCGGTTAAGATAGAGGAGCCATTCGCACATGTAATCGCTGGGGAGTCTGGTTTTGAGGGCGAGTTAGCGCGTTTCGGACATGGTTTCCAACGGTCGTATTTATTGGCGCTTCTGCAAGAGTTGGCTGGCAATGATCAAGGTGATGCTCCGACCTTACTGCTGGGGTGTGAAGAGCCCGAGTTGTACCAACATCCCCCACAAGCTAGGCATCTGGCCGCGATTCTGTATGCTCTGGGCCAGGGTAACGCACAAGTGATCGTCACTACCCATAGCCCCTATTTTGTGATCGGTGAGCAGTTCCATCATGTGCGTATGATTCGAATGGATCATGAAGCGCGTTACAGTACAGTTAAATGTGCTTCCCAAGCGTTGCTGGCCGAGCGCTTCGCGGAAGTGACTGGAGATCCATTCAGAGAGATCAGCGCGTCTGTTGCCCGGGTGCACCAAGCTTTGCAACCATCCTTGGGCGAAATGTTTTTCACTCAACGACTGGTGCTGGTTGAGGGGCTCGAAGATATCGCCTATGTGCATGCCTGGCTGACGTTGACAGATCGGATGGAGGAGTTCCGACGTAAAGGAATTCATTTGGTGGCCACGCAGAGCAAGTCAATGATGATTCGTCCACTGATCATTGCTCAGGCTTTGGAAATTCCGACCTATGTCATCTTTGATGCTGATGGCGACAGAATTGATAGGCCTGAACACCGCGTTCAACATGAGCGAGATAATAGAGCCTTATTGCGCCTGATAGGCGCCGATGATGGCAACTTGTTTCCTGAGGGTATCTTGTGGGGCGCGCGCCATACCGTGTGGCCGAAGAACCTTGGTGATTGCATTTTGGGGGAATTGAAAGACTCGTTAGGTCAAGATGGATATTCGGCGGTGATCAATACGGCTGCGCGCGAATACGGCTTTGATGGCGGGCTTAAAAAACATGCGTTGATGGTCGGTACTCGCTTGGCGCTGGCGTTCGAGGCCGGCGCAAGGTCAGCTAGCCTGGATAGGCTCTGTGAAGCCATTATTGCCATGTGAGTCGGCAGCAAGTTTCCAGATATGGTTTTTCAATCTGGTACAAAAGATCGTTGTAAATGGCTGCTGGATACAAAGGAACGATGTATGTCAGTAGCGAGTAGCGATGTAAAACGTGTAGGAAAATTTACTTTCAATACAGATGAGCGTTGGAAGTCACAGTGTGATGGCGGTTCCAGCGCTCAGGAAGACTGAGGGGGCTAATTCGTACTCCACATCGCTGATCGCGACGGAAACGGGGGGCGCTGCAAGCCGAAGCCCCTTCCAGCAGCAGAGTCCTCGGGGTAACCGTTAGCCCAGCAAGCCCGGTGGCCGGCCTTCAGGGGAATGCCGACCGTGGTGTGGCGATGTCAGGGCGCTGTGTCCGCCGGCTTGCGGGGTAGCCCGAGATGCCTGGCTATCGACTGTGCATGGTTTGCCGCGATCGGAGTTTCCTGGCGTCAAGCACCGGCGGGAAGAATCAATGTGTGGCAGTAACGTATGACGATATGGAACGATCCTGAGCCGCAGCGGTGCTGCGGCTTTTTATTTGTCCGGATGCGTTCCCATCGCTTTTTCGAGTAGCGCCATGGCAGCCTTGATCTGCCCTTTTCCGCGCGCGGCCCGGACTTGAAAGCGGGTTTCCGCATCGAACTCGGCCAGCATCAAGGTGACCATGTCCTCCGCGCAGGCTGAAGCGCCAACCCGAACGTCCGGATTCGTTAATCCCCACATGGTTCGCGGGGTTCAATCGCGGGCGGGCGGGATGGCCGGCAGCCGAAGGGTTGCCCTAACGCCGCCCATTTCCGAGGCGTCGAGTGTCAGGCCGCCATGGTATAGCTCCGCCAGTTCCGCGGCGATCGACAGGCCAAGACCGCTGCCCGGCACCGACTCGTCCAGCCGCATTCCCCGTCGCATCGCCGTGTCGACGGCTTCGGGGGGAATCCCGGGACCGTCGTCCTCAATGACGATGGCGAGAGTGTTATCTCGAGCCATGGCCCCGACCGTGACGCATGTCCGCGCCCATTTGCAGGCGTTGTCGAGCAGGTTGCCGAGCATTTCCTGCAGATCCTGCTCTTCACCGGCGAACAGGGCTGCGTCGGGCGGCATGTCACACCGGATCGTCAGCCGGTGTTCCGCATGAACCAGTCGCATGGCATGCACCAGAGAGGCGATGACTTTTCCGGTATCGGTGGCGTGCCCGGGCACTGCGGCGGCCGCGGCGGCCCGGGCTCTTGCCAGGTGCCAGTTCACTTGCCTGCCCGCCAGGTCGACCTGCTCTTTCACCAGATCGGCCAACGGCCGTGTTCCATCGGACGACTCCCCGGGAACTTCCGCGGCCTGGCGCAGGATGGCCAGCGGTGTCTTGATCGCGTGGGCGAGGTTGCCCGCCTGCGTGCGGGCCCGCTCCACCAGGTCGGCGTTGCGCGCCAGCACATGATTGAAATCCTCGGCCAATGGCCGGACCTCCAGCGCGAACCGCCCCTCCAGACGCCGCGCCTTGCCCTGTTCAATGCGCCGCAGCGCGCGGCGCAGATCGCGCATCGGCGCGAGGCCGACATGAACCTGTACCATGGCGGCCGCCATCAGCAGCACGAACAGAATACCCAACGACAGGGCGAGCAATCCGGAGAAATCCGCGATGGCCGCCTCGGTCGGGCCCATGTCGCCGGCCACGGTCAGGCGCCATCCTTCCTGTGTCGTGTCCTCGCCGTGCACGGTGCGCTCCAGCGCCATCAGCCGTTGTCCGGCCGGTCCCGGAATTTCATGCCGGTGGATCTGGCCATCGGCGAGCGCATCATCAGGCAGGGTGAGGGTGAGATCCCAGAGCGAACGCGAGCGCAGTTCGCCAGGATGGGCCGGCCGGTTGGCCGGCACCCGATCCACTTGCCAGTACAAACCGGAAAACGGTCGCACCCAGCGCGGGTCGCTCAGTTGCCCCGCGCTGATTATCGGCATGCCGCGCTCGTCAAAGTCGAGGCGGGCGGTCAATTGGTCCAGCTGCGCTTCCAGCGTTTGGGCGAACTGCCGGGTGACATGATCGTGAAACAGCCGGTGCAATGACCATCCGGTCAGGGTCAGCGCCAGGCAGACGGTGACGGCGGTAGCGATCAGCAGTCGCCATCGGAGGCTGTCGCGCAAGTTTGTCCTGCGTCGCACGGCTACGCCTCGCGCAACCGGTAACCGAGGCCGCGTACGGTCTCGATGGTGTCCGGCGGCAGTTTCTTGCGCAGCCGGCCGATGAAGACTTCGATGGTGTTGGAGTCGCGGTCGAAGTCCTGGGCGTAGATGTGCTCGGTCAGCTCCGCGCGCGAGACAATGGTGTTCGGTCGATGCATCAGGTAGTCCAGCACCATGTACTCATGGCTGGTCAGAGCGATGGGACGGCCATGAGCCGTGACTTTGCCGCTGCGGGTGTCCAGGCACAGACCTCGGCATTCGAGCAGGGGAGAGGCCAGGCCGTGGGCCCGGCGGATCAGGGCGCGCACCCGGGCCAGTAACTCTTCCATATGGAACGGTTTGGTCAGGTAATCGTCCGCCCCGGCGTCGATGCCCTCGACCTTCTCGTGCCAGCTGTCCCTGGCGGTCAGGATCAGGACGGGCATGTTCCGGCGGCAAGAGCGCCATTTTTTGAGAACCGAGATGCCATCCAGACCGGGCAATCCCAGATCCAGGACAACCGCATCGTAGTCTTCCGTTTCGCCAAGAAAGCATGCATCCACGCCGTTGCCGGCCGGATCCACGACATAACCGGCCAGGAGCAGCCCGTCGTAGAGCTGCTGTCGCAATGTCGGTTCGTCTTCAACAAGCAAGAGTTTCATGATCCGTGTCTTCTCTGGCTTCGTTCTCCATGACGGCGTCGCTCGTCATCGGGTGAGCGGGCGTTCAGCAAGGTGGCGGTTCTGGCGTTGTACCTCAGTTTCCTTAACTGTCCATTGTCCTGCAGCAACTTTATCTCGTAGACCCAGTATGGCCCCTTGCGCTCCAGCTCGACTTCCAGAACCTCGCCGGAAAATTCGCCGCGCACCTTTTTGAGAACTTGTTCAAGCGGCAATACCTCACCGGCGCGCAGGGCATTGCGCGCCATGTCCTGTTCGTTGTCCGCCCGGGCGAGGCCAGGCAAAACCAGGGTGAAAACGATGAGCCATTGCGGCCAATTGACGAATCGCATGGTGGTTCCCGTGTCGGATACGGCTGCCATTTTAGGGTGGCGAGTCTGAACGCGGGCTGAACACCCGCTTCAGACGGCTTTCAGTCGCGCGGCCGCACACTGTGTCCATGTCGAACAGCAAGGAGTGTGCGATGCGATCAGTCTTTCTTTGTGCGGGGATCATGGGGATGGTGTGCGCCGGTATGGCCTCCGCCGCGGATACCAGCCCGGCCGCGCAGCTGCAGCGTTGGAACCGGCTCGCGGGAAGCCCGGGGCAGGCGGCGCGCGGACAACTGTTTTTCACGAAAAAGCATGGCGCGCAGTGGTCCTGCGCCTCGTGCCACGGGGAGTCGCCAACCATTCCGGGTAAGCACGCCAATACCGGAAAAACACTGCCGCCGCTGGCGCCGGCCTTCAATCCGCAGGCCCTGACGGATCAGGCCAAAGTCGACAAATGGTTGCGCCGCAATTGCAACGATGTGCTCGGGCGGGAGTGCTCGGCATTGGAAAAAGCCGATGTGACCGCGTTTCTGGTCAGTCTGCGCCGTTAAAAGGAGTCGGTCATGAATCGGATGGTTTTGCGCCTGGTGGCGTGTCTCGGGCTGGCGGCCTGCGCGGGAGTCGTGTTGGCCGGCGGACACCGGGCGATGCCGGGAACGGTTCCCCGCGTCTATGTCGAGGAATGCGCCAGCTGCCACATCGCCTATCCGCCGGGGTTGCTGCCCGGCGCCGCATGGCAGCGGCTGATGGATGGGCTGGGGCGGCACTATGGCACCGACGCCTCGCTGGATCCGGCCAGCGTCAAACTGATCGCAGGCTGGCTGCGCGACAACGCGGGACGGGGGAAATATGCCCTGTCGCCGCCAGCGGACAACCGCATTACCCGGACAGGTTGGTTCATGCGAAAGCATCGGGGCATCCCGGATTCCGTCTGGCGCATGCCCAGTGTGAAGAGCGCGGCCAATTGTCAGGCGTGTCACACCGGCGCTCAGCAGGGCCGGTTCGACGACGATGAACTGCGAATTCCCGACGGTTTGAACGCCGCGCAGCGACGCGCTTTTCATGATGGGGAGTGATCATGGAGTCGATTCGAACCGGGCGGGTGACCCGGCCGACCGCCGTTTCTCGCCGGCGCGTGGTGGATGCGCCGGTGCGCATGTTCCACGGCCTGTTTGCCGTGTGTTTCGCCGGCGCATGGCTGACCGCGGAAAGCGAGCTGTGGCGAACCTTGCATGTATCGCTGGGGTACTCCCTGGCCGGATTGTTGGGGTTCCGCCTTGTTTACGGCTGTTTCGGCCCCCGTCCTGCGAGCTTGCGCTTGCTTGTCGGGCGGCTCGTGCCGCTTGCCGGGCTGATTCGGAACCGGCGCGCCGTCATGACCCGTCCCGTCTCCGTGTGGCGACCGCTATGGCATGGCCTGATGTCCGGGTTGATTTTGGTGGTGTTGCTGGGCGCCGTACCGGTCTGTCTGAGCGGCTATCTGGCCTTTCACGACGCTCCGGAGTGGGTGGCCGAATGGCATGACATGCTGGCCGAGATCATGCTGGCGATGGTGCTGGGACATGTTGTGCTGGTGGCGCTGGGCGTGTTCGGCGAGGGGGGCGGCCGGTGCGGCGCGATGCTGACCGGCCGCGTTCCTGGCTCCGGCCCCGATCTGGTGCGTAAGAACCGGACCTGGCTTGCGCTGGTGTTGCTGCTCGTTGTCCTGGGGTACAACGGTTATGTCTGGTTGCAGAGCCGTGGATGCGGTGAAGCAGTCTGTGGTGAAATGGTATCGGTGGAAGGAGCGCGCGATGGCGAGCACGACTGAAACGGTTTATCTGTGCCAGGCCTGCGGCGTGGTGTACGATCCGGCGGCCGGCTGGCCGGAAGAGGGGTTCCCGCCGGGGACGCCCTGGGCGGCTATTCCCGATGACTGGCTTTGTCCGGAATGCGGGGTGGCCAAAAAGGACTTCATCGCAATGACGATGTGATGAGCGCCCTCGTGCCACGCTACGTTCGCGATCAGAAAAAAACGGGGGCGCACGGCCCCCAAAGAATGGAAAAGCGCAGCTAGAGACAATCAGCTGTTATCGGGCAGCGGAGTCGCCTTGCCCGACTTGGGCAGTACCGGCAGAACCAGTGCCTCTTTGGGTATCTGACCGGTCAGCGTGGACAAGAAGGCGCGAATATCAGCCACGTCCTGACCGTTCAGGTCCTTACCCAACTGCGTTTTTGCCATGATCCGGATAGCATCGCCCAGATCCGTGACGCTGCCATCATGGAAATAAGGATAGGTGCGTTCCACGTTTCTCAGGGTCGGCGTGCGGAACACGTCGCGGTCTTCCTCCTTCTTGGTCAGGTCATAACGGCCGGCATCGCTGTTGGGCTTGCCGGTGTATTTGCTGTAAGGCCCGTTGACGAGGCCGAACTTGAAGAACTGGTTTCCACCCAGCGTGGCGCCGCTATGACAGGTCACGCAACCGGTCGAAACAAAGGTGCGCAACCCGCGGGCTTCCTGATCGTTCAGCGCCTTGACATTGCCTTTCAGGTAAGCGTCGAAGCGCGAAGGCGTGATGAGGGTGCGCTCGAACGCCCCGATGGCATTGGCGATGTTCTCGTAGGTGAGGGGATTGGCCTCCTTGGGGAAGGCTTGACGGAACAGCGCCCGGTATTCGTCGATGCTGCCGATGCGGGCGAGGGCCAGATCCTTGTGCGGCATGCCCATTTCAACCGGGTTCATGATCGGCCCTTGCGCCTGGGCTTCCACGTCTTTGGCGCGACCATCCCAGAACTGCGGCTCCAGAAGGCCCGCGTTCATCACCGTCGGCGAATTGCGTCCGCCGAATGCGCCCTTGTGCCCCTGCGATGTCGGCAGGTTGTCGACGCCATAACTGGCGATGTTGTGACAGGAATTACAGCTGACCGTGTTGCCTTTGGACAGCCGGGTGTCGAAATAAAGAGCCTTGCCCAACTCGATCTTGGCCGGGTTCGCCGGATTGGCCGGATTGGGCGCGGCTTTGGGCAATGGACGGAACAGCTCTTTGGCTGACTTCCAGATCGATGTCCGATCCTGTTGGCTAAGCGCGGGCACCTGTGACGCCAGGGCGGCGAGACCGGTGGACATGGCGACGCTGCCGCCAACAACCATTGCGATATACCGTGATTTCATAGTCGGTTCCTATCGGGTTGATAAATTCTGACTATTGCATTTTTCTATTTACATCGCGCCTTCGATTGTTATTTAGAATGCCCAGTATTTATGACGTAGGGGTTGATGGAGGTCAAGGAAGCGGTGTTCGCTGTCGGGCGCGTCCGGTGTCAGCGGCGGATCGCCATGCGCCCGTCTCACACAGTTTGCTTGCGCCATATGTAATTTTTTATGTTTTATTTTTACGTAAATAATGTTTTAAATAAAAAATGTAATAAATAGTTAAAATTTCGCAACATTTCTTTTACTGTCTGATAAGACATGCTTAAGCAAACACGGGATAATGCAGTTGTGTACTGAATCGTGCGATGCGGTTCGGAAGAGTCAAAGGAGGAAACGATGAAGTGGATGCTTGTCCGCGCACTGGCGCTGGCCGCGGCGATGGCCTGCGCAACGTCGGCACGGGCCAGCGAGGCGGCCGATGACGCGAAAGCCGCCTGGCATCGGGATGCGGCGCTGGATCAGGCGTTGCAGGTGAATTCCCAGGCTCTGCTGCATGACCGGCTCGGCGTTCGGCCCGAGCAGGAACAGGCGTGGCTCGCCTTTGCGATGGTGGCGGGTCATGCCGGCGAATGTCTTGGCGAAAGCGCGCTGAACATGCCGGCTCCGCAGCGCCTGGAGCGGCGTCTGGCATGGCTTGAGCGGCAGAAAGTCCAGACGGCCAGGGAGCTGGCCGTGGTGCGCGAGTTCTACGCGGTTCTGACACCGGATCAGAAGAGAACCCTGGATACCTGGCTCGCGTCCTCCCTGGCGCCGCAGGCGTTCGCCGCTCCCCGCCCCTGAATGGCCCTGGCTGGGCTCGTCCGGCGTATAATGGCCCCGTGTCATTATCAATGCGACAGGAGGGCTGGATGAGTCGGTCGGTTAAGGTATGGGATGTCCCGACCCGGTTGTTTCACTGGTTGTTGGTGGGGCTGGTCGGCGCCATGTGGTACACCGGTCAGCAAGGGGTGCTGGAGCTTCACATCCGCTGCGGAGTGCTGCTGCTGGCCTTGCTGGTGTTCCGCCTGATATGGGGCGTGGTCGGCAGCCAGACGGCGCGGTTCTCGGACTTTTTGCGAGGTCCGGCCGCCATTCGCCGCTATCTGGCCGGCGATGTGTCGCACGCCGGGCATAATCCGATGGGCGGCTGGATGGTTCTGGTGATGTTGACCGTGCTGCTGACGCAGGTGGGTACCGGATTGTTCGCCAGTGATGTCGATTCCATGCTCTATGACGGTCCGCTCGCCCATCTTGCCGGTGGCGCGGCAGAAACCATGACGGCCGTTCACAAGCTTGGCGTGAATATTCTGCTGCTGCTGGTGGCGTTGCACCTCGCCGCCATCGTGTTCTACCGGGTGGTGAAGAAAGAGGCGCTGGTGCCTGCCATGGTGACGGGGCGCAAGGCGCTGCCGTATGGTGTGACGCCGCCCTTCTTCGCGCCGGTCTGGCGTGCGGCCTTGTGTCTTGCCGCCGCCGCGGGGCTGGTTGCGGCCATCCTGCGTTTTGCTTGATGTTTTCTAACCGCGGCGGATGGGCGTCTTGAGTGCCTGGTAGTCGGCCAGAATGCCGTCCGCGTGGCGCAGGGCCGCGGCAAGTCGTTCTTGCCGCGGGTGGCCGCAGAACTCCAGGGCGGGGTCGAGCGCGCTCATGGCTCGCCTCGCCGCCGTGGCGACATCCACCGCATGATTGAAATCGGCGGGCCCCATCACCTTGCCGTTACGGATTCTCTTGTAGTAAATCAGCGCCATCCGCACATACTGGGCCGCCGTCTCGTGGCTCGATAGTCCACCTTCCCGCTCGAGGGTCAGCAGTTCGTCGAGCGTGCTGCGGCATCCTTCTTCGGCACGCAGGAAACGCCGCTGGTCTTCGGTTTTTGCGCTGCGCGCCGCCGGGGCGCTCTTTTTCGCGGCCATGGTCGTCCTTCCCGGTAAGCCACTCATCAAACAATACAGCCTGGCCGAAGCCAGGCTGTCAGGTTCACTGCGCGTGCTGCGCGCGGAAATCAGCGTTCCGGACCGCGGAAGGCATCGTGACAGGATTTGCAGGTTTGCGCCACGCCGCCGAAGCTTTTCTTGATCTGGGCAAGATCGCCGGTTTTGGCCGTGGCATCCAGTTCGTCGACAGCCTTCAGGAATTTATCCTTCTCAGCGGCGAACTTGGCCGGTTGGGTCCAGATTTCCGGCTTGGAACGACTCTTGGCGTCGATGCTGTTCGGCGCGAACAGGGTGAACGGTTCGGCCGCCATCTTCTTGAGCGCGTCGGCGTGCTTGATGAACTCGTCCTTCTTGTACGGTTCGCGCTCGCGGACCATCAATCCCATCGGCTCGAAGCTGCGCAGAAGTTTCTTGAACGACTGCTGGCGTTCGGCGCCGCCCGGGGCGGCGAGCGCCGGCAGGGCGGTAAGGGCGATAAGACCGGCAAGCATGACTTTTTTCATCGGATTTTCCTTTCGTTGTCGACGTTGGAAGTCTGCATTGCCAGCTATTGTACCTGCTTTTGACGCTCAGGCCGAATCCCGGGCCGGTTGTCTTGTGTGATGTTATACAGTAACATTCTGGCTTTCTGTCCGGAAAGCTGCCGATGAACGCGGATCACTATCTCGCCGCCGCCGAAAGGCATTGCCAGGCTCGTGGCTGCAAACTCACCGCCGTGCGACGCCAAGTGCTCGAGCTGGTGCTGCGCTATGAAGGCGTGGTGAAAGCCTACCAGTTGCTGGCCGATCTGCAAAAAACACGCGCCATGGCCGCGCCGCCCACCGTCTACCGCGCGCTGGATTTTCTGGTCGAGCAGGGGCTCCTGCATCGCGTGGAAGCGCTCAACGGCTTCATCGTCTGTCGACATTTCGAATGCCGGCACGACGGCCTGATCCTGGTATGCGAAGCGTGCGGACGCGTCGAGGAAATCGATGCCGCCGCCTGTCTTGATGCCCTGCGCGCGGCCTCGGCGGCGTGCGGCTTCGCCGTCAATCCACAAAACCTGGTCCTGACCGGGAAATGCAAAGTCTGTCCAGCATGAATACAACCACGGTGAATCTCTTCACGGGATTTCTGGGCGTGGGCAAAACCACGGCCTTGCGCCATTTGATCAGCCAGCGCCCCACGAATGAAAAATGGGCCATCATCGTCAATGAATTCGGCGAGGTGGGCATCGACGGCGCGGCGCTGTCCGGCGACGACATGCCGGTCGCGGAAATCGCGGGCGGCTGCCTGTGTTGCGTCGCCGGGCCGCAATTGACGGCGACCGTCGCCAACCTTTTGCGCCGCGAGCGCCCCGACCGCCTGCTGATCGAGGCGAGCGGACTGGCCCACGCCGCCGGCGTGATCGATGAGTTGCGCGAAAAACCGCTGGGGGACGCCCTGGCCATCGGCGCGGTGGTGACCCTTGTCGATCCGCGTCAGTTCATCAGCCAGGACTATCTGCGCCAGCCGCTGTACCGCGACCAGATCGCGCTGGCCGATGTGCTCGTGGCCAACAAGACCGACGCGGCCGATGTGCCGACGCTCGAAGCATTCCGGGCCCGGGCGGCGCAAATGTTTCCGCCCAAGGCGCTGGTGGCCGAAGTGCGCCAGGGGCAACTCGATCCCGCCTGGCTGGACGTCGCCGCCCGTCCGCAGCCGCGCTACCGTCCCGCTGTCGCGCACGGAGCCCATGACGCCTGGAGTTCGGAAGGCTGGCTGTTCGGACCGGAGACCGAATTCGATGGCGAACGGCTGGTGGCCTTTTTTGATGAGCTGCCCGTCCGCGTGCCGGGCCTGGTGCGCGCCAAAGGGGTGTTCCGGGTGCTTGACAGCTGGGTCTGGCTCAATTGGGCGGAAGGGCAATGGGGCGCAACGCAGGTCGCCTGGCGCCGCGACAGCCGTTTCGAGCTGATCGCTCCGCGGATCGATGCCGACGCGGTGTCCACGGCGCTCACGGCCTGCCGGACCGGCAAGGAGGCGCGGTAATGGCGCATGAACCGCATCACAAGCGCACCTACCGCTTCACTTTGCTGACCGCTTCGGCGGCGCAGCGCGCGCTGTGGGTGCTGGCCGTGCTGGCGCTGCTTTGGTCGTGCGTGATCTGGGCGCTGGAGGGCGGAGCATGAGTCTACGCCTTGAAAACCTGACGGTTTCCTATCAGCGCCACCCGGCCGTGCACCACGTGCAAGGAGAGTTCGCCGCGGGCGAAGCGACGGCGATTTTCGGACCCAACGGCGCGGGCAAGAGCACACTTCTCAAAACCATGATGGGCCTGATTCAACCGGATGCCGGGCGTGTCGTGCTGGATGGCCTGACGCGCCGGGATATCGCGTATTTGCCGCAGCAGTCGGAAATCGACCGCAGCCTGCCGGTCGAGGTGCTGGATCTTGTGACGACCGGACAATGGTTCCGCAGTTCCTGGTTCCGGCGGGTTGACCGTCAGGGGCGGGATGCGGCCTGGCAGGCCCTCGAGACCGTGGGGCTGGCCGATTTCGCCCATCGGCCGGTGTCGGCTCTGTCGATCGGCCAATTCCAGCGCGTGCTGTTCGCGCGGATTCTGGCCCAGGATGCGCGCGTGATCCTGCTGGACGAGCCGTTCAATGCGGTGGATGCGCGCACCACGCACGATTTGTTCGACCTCTTGCAGCGCTGGCGCGGCGAGGGGCGGACGGTGATCGCCGTGCTGCACGACGAATCCCAGGTGCGGCGGCATTTTCCCCGGACGTTGCTCCTGGCCCGCGAAGTGGTGGCCTGGGGAGAGACGGACCGCGTTTTGACCGAAGACAACATGCGCAGGGCCGTGGATACCGCGGCCCACTGGCAGGATCGCGCTCCGGTGTGCCATGTGAACGGAGAAACGGCATGAGTTTGGCTGTGTACGAGTTGGCGGTGGCGCCGTTTGTCGAATTCGGCTTCATGCGCCGGGCGTTGGTGGGGTGCCTCGCGCTGGCCCTGTCGAGCGGCCCGATCGGCCTGTTTCTGGTGATGCGCCGCATGAGCCTGATGGGGGACGCCATGAGTCATGCCGTTCTGCCCGGCGCGGCGGCGGGGTTCATGGTGGCGGGCTTGAGCTTGCCGGCGATGAGTCTTGGCGGGTTCGCCGCCGGCGTGACCGTCGCGGTGCTGGCGGGGCTGGCGACCCGCTACACGGGACTGAAGGAAGATGCGAGCTTTGCGGCGTTCTACCTGCTGTCGCTGGCGCTGGGGGTGCTGATGGTGTCCAGGAGCGGCAGCAATGTCGACCTGATGCATCTGCTGTTCGGCTCCGTGCTGGCGGTCGATAACGCCGCATTGGTGCTGGTGGCCGGGGTGTGCAGCGTGACCCTGCTGACACTGGCGCTGATTTACCGGCCGTTGCTGCTGGAAAGCCTGGATCCGGTTTTCCTGCAGGCGGTCGGCGGGCGGGGCGGTCTGTGGCACACGCTTTTCCTGTTCCTGGTCGTGTTGAATCTGGTGGCGGGCTTCCAGGCGCTGGGGACCCTGATGGCGGTCGGTCTGATGATGCTGCCGGCCATCACCGCGCGTCTGTGGTCCTCCAGCGTGGGCGGCATGCTGGCCGTGGCGGTGGGCGTGGCGTTCGCCTGTGGCGCGGGCGGCTTGCTGCTGTCCTATCACCTGGAACTGCCGTCCGGACCGTCGATCATCCTGCTGGCCGGACTGGCCTATCTGCTTTCCCTGATCATCGCTCCGGTGGGCGGCGCGCTGCCGCGTTATCTGCGTGCCCGGCATCTTGAACTGTGAGGGCGTGACCCTCGGTGAAGAAGGAATCGTTATGAAAAGAACCATCGCGGCGCTGCTGTGCGCCATCGCGTCGTCCTCGGCCCTGGCCGGCAAACTGCCGGTGGTGGCGAGTTTCAGTATTGTGGCCGATCTCGCGCGGGAAATCGGCGGCGACAGGGTGCAGGTCGAATCGCTGGTCGGCCCCGATCAGGACGCTCATGTGTATCAGCCGACCCCCGCCGACATCCGCAAACTGTCCCGGGCACGGGTCTTTGTCGTGAACGGCCTGGGCCTGGAAGGGTGGCTTGGCCGCCTGGGCGGGGCTTCGCACTTCAAGGGTGTCGTGATCGAAGCGGCCGCTGGTGTGAAACCCTTGTCCGCGCACGAAGACGGGGAGGCGCGGGGGCACGATCATGACCATGGTCATGGCGTCGATCCGCATGCCTGGCAGGATCCCCAGCGGGTGAAGCGCTACGTGGATAACATCGAACGGGGTTTTGTTGCGGCGGATCCGGCCGGCAAGACGGAATTCGCCGCCCGTGCCAGTGCGCTAAGGCAGCGCATCGATGCGCTGGATGCCTGGGCGGCGAAAGGATTCGCCGCCGTGCCGGCGTCGCGCCGCACGGTACTGACCTCGCACGATGCGTTCGGCTACCTGGCGGATCGTTATCGCGTGCGCTTTGTCGCGCCGCAAGGCGTGAGCACCGAGGCGGAGGCGTCGGCCAAGGGCGTGGCCCGGCTGGTGCAGCAGATCCGCAAGGAAAAGGTGAGGGCCGTGTTCTTCGAGAACATGAGCGATGCCCGTCTGCTCAAGCAGATCGCCCGGGAAGCGGGTGTCGACGTCAGCAGCAAGCTGTATTCGGACGCGCTGTCCTCGCCCGGAACGCCGGCCGATACCTGGGAAAAGATGTTCCGCTACAACGTTCAGACGATTCTTACATCCCTGCGTTGAGCGCGACAAGCGCGCGTGCGATCTGCACCGCGCCGATGCCCGTCACGGCCAGTCCGGCAATCAGCCGTACTGGCCGTTTTTGCAGGTAGCGGCGCACTGTTTCGGCGAACAGGCCCATGGCCAACAGATTGGGCAGAGTGCCCAGGCCGAAGGCCAGCATGATGCCCGCGCCCTTTAGCCAGTTGCCGGTGGCCAGTGCCGACAGGCTGGCGCTGTAGACCAGGCCGCAGGGGAGCCAGCCCCACACGGCGCCGGCGGCGAGCGCCCCGGGCACGGAGCGGATCGGCAACAGGCGCGCGACCAGCGGCTGAAGCCTGGCCCATAGCGGCCGCCCCAGGCGTTCTACCCGGGTGACCAGGGTGGAAAGTCCGGCAAGGTACAGTCCCAGCAGCAGAATCATGGTATTGGCGAGCAGATAGAGGGTGATCTGCCAGGGGCGGGTTGCCGCCATCGACAGGCCCGCCTGGGAGAGGGCGCCCAGCAGCGCGCCGACGGCCACGTAGCTGCCAATGCGCCCGGCATTGTAGCCCAATAACAGCGGCAGGCGCCGCGCGCCTTTGGGCATGTTCAGCGACAGTGCGGCGGCGACGCCTCCGCACATGCCGACACAGTGGCCGCCGCCCAGCAGGCCGGAGAGAAACAGCACCAGAAACCCGGTTTCGATCATGGCGTGGCCGATGTCACTTGAAAACGGTATTTTAACAAAGCGGGGCGATGCCGTCCTGCTCTGATACGGCTGGCATTCTCCTTTGCGGAGCGCTACAAAAGACACATGGATGTTGTCATATCGCCCCGTCAAGAAGGGAGTTCCAATGCCTCAGCCTGTGCTGGTCGACCGTATCGGTCATATCGCCATCCTTACTCTGGATCATTCTCCCGCCAATACCATGACGCCCGCTTCCCTGGCTATTTTGGCCGGGCATCTCAAAACTCTGTCGGCCGACGACACCGTGCGCGCGGTGGTCATGACCGGCAAGGGCGAGCGGTTTTTTTGCGCGGGGCTGGATGTTCGCCTGCTCAACGGCGCGGATCGCCAGCAGACCGAGTCACTGCTCGTGGCGTTCACGGCGATGCTCGATGCGATCCGGGAGTTTTCCGGGGTGACGGTGGCGGCGATCAACGGCTTCGCCTTGGGCGGCGGGCTGGAGTGGGCGCTGGCGTGCGATTATCGGGTCGCGGAGCGCGGCGCGAGTCTTGGCATGCCGGAAGCCCGTCTTGGCTTGCTGCCGGCCGGTGGCGGCACGCGCATGCTGGTGGACGCGGTCGGCGCTGCTTGGGCGCGGCGGATCATTCTGGGTGGCGAACGGGTGGATGCGGAAACCGCGTGGCGCATAGGGCTGGTGGAAGAGGTGGTCGATCCCGGATGCGCGAAAATCGTCGCCATCAGTCTGGCCGGCCGCGTTGGCCGTCAGGGGCGGCAAGCGGTCGCGGTGGCGCGCAGTCTGATCGACAGCGCGCGGGATGTGTCCTTCGATGAGGCCCGGCGGCGCGAGCGGTCGGCGTTTCTGGCCTTGTGCGGCGCCGCGGAGCCGCGCGAGGGAATCGCGGCGTTTCTGGCGAAGCGGCCGCCGTCGTGGAGCGACGAGGACGATCCGGAGGATGAATGAAAAAGGGCGGCCAGGCCGCCCTTGGTGCTGTTACTGGCTGACTTTCGCCTTGGCGCGCAGCTCACCGACCAGCTTGTCGATGCGTTGGCCCATCATGCGCTGGGCCAGTTGCGGCTTGAGCGCATCGAACGCCGGCGGCGGTTCGGTTCGCACATCCTCCAGTTTGATGATGTGCCAGCCGAACTGGGTTTTCACCGGTTTGGCGGTGATCTGCCCCTTGGCCAGATGGCTCGCGGCCTGGGCGAACTCGGGGGCGAACCCGCCACGAACGGGATCGAACCAGCCCAGATCGCCACCCTTGGCTTTGGACTCCGGATCGGTCGACTTCGCGCGGGCCAGATCGGCGAACGGCTTGCCTTTCTTCAGCGAATCCAGAACGGCGTTGGCTTCCGCTTCCGTCGCCACGAGAATGTGCGCGACGTGGAGTTTCTTCTGAACCGGAATCTGTGCCTTGAGCTTGTCGTATTCGGCTTTCAGCTGCGCATCCGTCACCGGATTCGCGCGCTGATAGTCAGCGATGTAACGCTGCGCGAGCGCCATGGTCTGCATGTTCTGCAGCTCGGCCTGGTAATCGGCGCTCTTGTCCATGCCCTTCTTCACGGCTTCCTGACGGAGGAGTTCGGCCGTGACGAGCTGGTCGACGATCGCCTGGCGCGTGGCCGGCGTGATCTGCTGGCCCTGGGCTTCCACTTGCTTGATGATCATGTCGATGCGTGCCTGGGGAATGTCCACGCCATTGACAGTGAGCCCCGCCGCCAGGGCGGCGGGGACGAGGGCGGCGGCCAGAAGGCCCGCCATCAGGGTTTTTTTCATGAGGCGTATCCTGTGCTGGTGATTACTGGATCTTGGCCTTGCCGCGCAGTTCGTTGACGGTCTTGGTGATCTGCTCTTCCTGCAGCTGGCGCGCGAGTTGCGGCTTCACCTGATCGAAAGCCGGGGCTTTCGCATCACGGACTTCTTCGACCTTGAAAATGAACCAGCCGACATTGGTCTTGAACGGCTTCTGGGTGTATTGGCCCTTGCCCAGCGGTTTGAGAATGCCGGCCAGTGTCTGGTCCATGCCGGACAGGTTGCCCCAGCCCATGTCGCCGCCATTTTGCTTGGCTTGCGGATCGATGGAGCGGGCTTGGGCCAGCGCCTCGAACTTCTTGCCCTTCTTCAGGTCGGCGAGCACGGCGTTGGCGTCGGCTTCGGTGGCGAGGACGATCTGGCGGGCGTGCACTTCCTTCTGGCCGTTCAATTTGGCGGACAGCTCGTCGTAGCGCGCCTTGATCTGGGCGTCGGAAACCGGATTCTGCTTGACGATGTCGGCGAACAGCGCGTCCTGCAGGATGTCGCTGCGAGCCTCGTCAATGCGGCGGACGACGTCCG
Source organism: Paludibacterium paludis (assembly GCF_018802605.1). Taxonomy (NCBI): domain Bacteria; kingdom Pseudomonadati; phylum Pseudomonadota; class Betaproteobacteria; order Neisseriales; family Chromobacteriaceae; genus Paludibacterium; species Paludibacterium paludis. The sequence goes on from NZ_CP069161.1 coordinate 1,788,594, forward strand.
CATCCTTTTCCAGTCCGCGGCGGCGGGCCTCTTCCTGGATCAGTTGGCGATTGATCAGACGGCTCTTGATTTCCTCGCGCATGGCGGGGGTGTCCTGAGCCTGGCCGTTGCTGTTCTGCACGATGGTGGCGACCACCTGGTCGACGTCCTTCTTATCGATGGCGACACCGTTGACCACGGCGACCGATTCGGCGGCGGCCAGGGAGGGCAGCCCGATGGCAGTGGCGATCATGAGACCGGCGAGACGGGAGATGTGCATTGTAACCCCTTGGTTAATTCAAATTTCATCCGGAGACAAGGCGTGGATGTTTAACGCATGAATCCGGTGCGGAAAAAGATCGGCCAGTGCGTGATACACCCGCCGATGGCGATCGATACGGCTCAGGCCGCGAAAGTGTGGCGACACGATGGTCAGCCGGTAATGGCCTGCGCCACCGGCGGCGCCCGCATGTCCTGCATGCGCGGCGCTGTCGTCGGCGATGTCGATGAACTCGGGATCGAGCGCGGCGAGACGCGCCGTGAATTGCGCTTCAAGATCCGTCATCCCGGAAAAACCTTGCGGAACGGCTTGACTTCGACGCCGGCGTAAACACCGGCCTCGACATACGGGTCATCCTGCGCCCATGCGGACGCGCTGTCCAGATTATCGAACTCGGCGACGATGAGGCTGCCGGTGAAGCCGGCCGGGCCGGGGTCGACGCTGTCGATGGCGGGCATCGGACCCGCGAGCACGAGGCGGCCTTGCGCTTCCAGCGTCCTGAGGCGCTCGAGGTGGGCCGGGCGGGCCGCGAGGCGCCGCTCCAGCGAATCGGCGGTGTCGCGGGCGATAATGGCGTAGAGCATGTCACTCGTCCTGAACGTAGCGCGACAGCGCGAAGCTCTGCGCGATGGCGAAGACCGCGATGAGTCCCAGCGTGCCGAACATTTTGAAATTGACCCAGATACGTTCGCTGAACGTGTAGGCGACGAACAGATTCAGTGCGGCAAGCGCGATGAAGAACACGCCCCAGGCATGGCAGAGCACGGTCCAGACCCGATCCGGGAGCGAGACCTGGGTCTCCATCACGGCGCGGATACCGTTCTTGCCGGCCAGTTGGCCGACGACGAGGCCCGCGCCCATCAACCCGTACAGTACGGTGGGTTTCCACATGATGAAGTGCTTGTCGTGCAGGAGGAGCGTGGCTCCGCCCAGGACCACGACCAGGCCCAGTGTGAGCCATTGCAGCTTGTCCACGGGGCGACGGCGGATCAGCGCGTAGCCGACCTGCAGAACCGTCGTGACAATGGCGATTCCGGTGGCCACGAAGATATCGTTGGTCCACCAGTAGGCACCGAAGAACAGCAGGATGCCAAGAAAGTCGACGATGAATTTCATGGTGTGTGATTATGGGGGCGAAGATCGTTGAAAACAAGCGTCGGCATGCGATTTTATTCCATTGGCAGAATGGCCGCGTCCCGCAGGGTCTGCAGAACCGGAAGGGCGTCGTTCAGTGTGGCGCACACCGCCACGGCCCGGTCGGCCAGTTCGGAGCTCGCGGTGAGAAGGTCGGGAACCTGGATAACGCGGATGCCGGCCGCGAGTGCCGCTTCCATGCCGATGGGAGAGTCCTCCAGCGCCACGCAGCGCTCCGGCGCGATGCCCAGCCGCGATGCGGCGGCGAGGTAAAGATCCGGCGCGGGTTTGGTGCGGGCCACCTCGTCTCCGGCCACCGTGGCGTCAAAGTGACGGATCAGCCCGGTGCGGCCAAGCTTGAGGTCGAGCAGGGCGCGCTCGGTGGAGCTTGCCACGGCGCAGGGCAGGGCGAAGCGGTGCGCCCACTCGAGCACGGCCTCGATGCCGGGTTTGAGCGGGATGCCCTCGCTGTCGAGCCGTTCCCGGTAACGGGCGCGCCAGCGCTCCAGCAGGCGCCGCGCATCCTCCGGCGCATAACGGGTTTCGAGCAGGCGCGCGCAGCGTTTGACGGCAAGTCCCGTCATGGCGTGGATCAACTCGTCGGACACGGGGATCGCGAGCTGCGCGGCGCTGTCGCGCCAGGCGTCGCGCGAGACGGCCTCGCTGTCGATCATCAGTCCGTCCATGTCGAAAATCACGGCGTCAAGGGGGTGATGCATGCGTGTGGCTCCGGCCGGAAAGGTCTGTGGGACAGGCAGTCTGGCCGATCATGGCGCGGCTGGCAAGAGGGTCGGGTGTTGTAAAAATGCACAGTACGCTTTCGACAGTTTGAAGGCTTCGCTTAACGGTTCGCGCGTGCCGCGCTCCCGGGGCCGGACGGCTTGCGTCACGCGCCTTTGACGGGGTTTCAAACGAAAGCTTGATCCAGGTCAATGAGATGGGGCGTGGTTGGTAACGTAAATTTAAAGAAGTGATTAGATATATTTACTTATGACGAGGGCGATTTTTTTCGGTATTGTTCTGTCTGCGCGCCGGGGCAACCAGTGTCCGGAGCAGGTTTCGACGGGTCGGCATGGCGTGTCAGGCGCCGTCAGGCTCGAAGGAGCCGCCTCATACTTTTTGGGTTATTGCGATCGGGATTCTCGATAGTGTTCCTTTTGCGCTTATTTAATGACAGGCGGATTTTGATGAATAAAATCAAATTACTTGCAGCTTCCCTCGCCCTGATTTCGGTTACGGCCCACGCCGGTGTGCGGGATATCGGCCAGCTCGATCACGGCACCTTCTTCGAGGATACCTTCGGCGTATCGCTGAGCGGAAAAACGCCGTCTTTCAGCGAAACCATCAAGTTCTCGCTGTTGCCGGCCTCGGATCTGAGCACCACCATCTGGTTGAACCAGCGTGGCAACTTCAACGGCCTGCTGCAGTTCGTGACGGCCAGCATCACCGACAAAACCGGCAAGGTGTTGTGGACCGAGTCCAAGTATGGCACCAAGGGATTTGCCGCCGAGCTGGGCAGCCTGCTGTCCCCGGGCGGCGAGTACAATCTCAATCTGAGCGGCAAGCTGGCAAACGGTGCGTCGAGCTACAACGGCAAGTTCAGCTATTCCCTGAACGTGTCCGCGGTACCTGAGCCGGAAACCTACGCGCTGATGGGCCTTGGCCTGACCGCGCTGCTGCTGCGTCGTCGCAAACGCTTCTGATCGCTTGCTGCACGGCTTGGGCCAAAGGGCAGGGTGACCGGTTCAACGGGAGCCTTGCCTTAATTTATTTGTTACATAAAATACTTTTTTTACATGTAGCATCGAGTCCTCATGGCAAGGGCTTAAATAACTGCGCGTTTCACCCGCCATCAAACCGAAAAGTGTCCCGTCATGTCTTTGGTCGTTAGAGTAATTGGCACCGGTCAGCGGTGTCTTGGCCTGATTATGCTGGCAGCGCCTTGTCTTGCAGCGGCGGCTTACGATCCTACCGACCGGTTTTATCTGTACGCCGAAGCGGGGTATCTGAGCGACAGCAATGTGCTGCGGCTGAATGAAAAGCTCGAATCGCCGAGGCAGTTCGGCTATGGCGGCGCCAGTGACCGCATCGTGACCACGACGGTTGGCGGGCACTATGACACGACGTTTTCCCGGCAGCGGTTCACGCTTGACGGAAAATTCTCGGACACACGCTATGACCGCTTCAGCCGGCTCGACTACCACAGCTGGACGGCCCGTTCCGCCTGGAACTGGGCGCTGGCCTCGCGCTGGACGGGAACGATCGGTTATTCGGACAGCAAGAACCAGTCGAGTATCGAAGACGCGGCCGGCGGGGTGCGCGACGTGATCCGCGACCGGGTCCTGGACGGGCGCGCGGTGTTCGCCCTGACCAGCCGCATCGGGCTGGAGTTTTCCGGGCAGCGCAAGGCCGAACGCCGGGAAGTCCGGTTCAACAATAATTTCAACCAGGATACCTTCGGCCTGGGGCTGGTGACCTCGACCGAGAAGGGCAGCATGCTCGCCGTGCGTGCCCAGAAATCGGACATTACCTACGTCTGGCTGAAAAACTTCATCGGCAGCCAGGCGTCTTATCGCCAAACCCAGTTTTCGGTCTCGGCGCGCTGGCCGGTCACGGCCAAAACCACGCTCTCGGCATCGACAGGCTGGGTCAGGAACGAGGGCAATGGTGGCACGCAAGGTGGCTCGCGCAACCGCATCGGCAGTTTCGAATGGAACTGGAACGCCGACGCCAAGAATACGTTTGCCGCATCCTACTCGCGGCAAAGCGATACTCCGGGCAACAACACCATTCCCAGCGTGCTGACCAGTTACTCGGGAAGCTGGCAGTACTTGCCCACTGCCAAGACGCAAGTCAGCGCGCGTACGAGCGAGTCGACGCGCAAATACGCGACCTCGCTCGGGAATGAACGGACCCGACTGTACAATATAACATTGTCCTGGAAGCCGATGACTCAGCTGGAACTTTCGACATTTGCCCAGAACGTCGTATTCAAGGGAACCTCCCCGCTGAACGACTACAAGGTCAATCAATACGGGGTGAACGCCCGGGTCTTTTACTGAGGCGGAATCAGAATGCAAGCGAAACACGAGCCGCTCGGCCTGCATACCGTGCATAAACCGGGCAAGAACACTTCCACCATGACCATGGTGAACGAGTCGCTGGGCGCGCTGCGCAATGCCGCGCCCATGGCGAGTCTGCTCAAGTCGCTCGTTGATCCGGTCGTGGTCGCGGTATTGCTGTACCTGTTGGCCGCGTATATGGATGTCAGTCTGCACGGCATGCTGCTGACCTGGGCGACCATCGCCTTTTTGCTGGCGGCGTTGCTGATGGACGGCACCTTCCTGCTGCTGCCCGGCGCGAAAGGGCATTGGCAAGGCGTTGGCCGCATGCTGGCCACCTGGCTGTTCATTTGCTTCGTGCTGTACTGCTACGGCGCGCTGTCCGGCCTGCTGGAGTATTTCCCCGACGAACTGATGATCAGTTGGGCCCTGCTGTCTCCGCTGATGTTGCTCGGGATGCACTTGATCATCCGTCAGGTGATCGTGCGCCCGGCATCGGAGCAAAGCCAGGTCAGCCGTGTGGTGGTGGTCGGCGCCAACAAGTCCGGTTGCATGCTGGCCGAGCGGATCAAGCAGAATCCGCAGCTGCGCATGGAATTCATGGGCTACTTCGATGACCGAGGACTTGACCGGATCGAGAGCATCGCTCCGGACGAACTCAAGGGCACCATTGCCGAGCTGTACGATTATGTCCGGGCGAACGGCGTCCACCAGATCTACATTTCGCTGCCGATGACATCCCAGCCCCGCGTGATGGCGCTGGTCGACGGCCTGATGGACTGCACGGCGTCGATCTACTTTGTTCCCGATCTTTTCGTATTCGACCTGATCCAGGCCCAGATCGATCATGTGGCGGGTTTCCCCGTCATGTCGATTTGCGAGAGTCCGTTCATCGGTCTGGCCGGCGTCGTCAAGCGGGTGTCGGACATCGTCCTCGCGCTCGCGATTCTCGCCCTGATCTGGCCGTTCATGCTGGCGGTGGCGATCGCGGTCAAAGTCACCTCGCCGGGGCCGGTGCTGTTCAAGCAGCGCCGTTACGGCGCCAATGGCGAAAGCATTCTCGTCTACAAGTTCCGTTCGATGAAGGTGATGGAGGATGGCGACAAGGTCGTGCAGGCGACCCGCCAGGACAGCCGGCTCACCCCGATCGGCGGCTTTATCCGCCGATCGTCGCTTGACGAGCTGCCGCAATTCCTGAACGTTCTGGAAGGCAAGATGAGCATTGTCGGGCCCCGGCCGCACGCCAACGCCCACAACGAAATGTACCGCAAGCTGATCAAAGGCTATATGCTGCGCCACAAGGTCAAACCGGGTATAACGGGGTGGGCCCAGGTCAACGGTTACCGGGGGGAAACCGATACCATCGACAAGATGGAGCGCCGGATCGAATATGATCTGGACTATCTGCGCAACTGGTCGTTGTGGTTCGATCTGAAAATCATTCTGATGACGGTTACCACTATTTTTCGTGATAAGAACGCTTATTGATCCCTATTTAACTTGGTGAACATCAATGCTGACTAAAAAATCCACTCTGTGCCTTGTCGCGGTTGCCGTGACGGTGGCCTTGGCCGGTTGTTCCAAGAAAGAAGAGAAGAAAACACCGAGCCAGGTCCTGGCCCGGGTCAATGGCGCGGAAATCACGCTGCTGCAGCTGAACAGCCTGGTGGGCAACCTGGCTCCCGGACAGGCCGGCCCCGCGGTTCAGCAACAGGCTCTTGACCAGTTGGTGAATCAGGAGCTGCTGGTGCAAAAAGCCGGCGAGCTCAAGCTCGACCGCGATCCGACCGTGCTTCAGGCCATCGAAATGGCGCGCCGCGACATCCTCGCCCGCGCCGCGAGCGAAAAGCTGCTCGGCGGCGGCAAGGCGCCGAGCCAGGCGGAAATTTCCGACTTCTATGCCAAGAATCCGGCGCTGTTCTCCGGCCGCCGCATCTATGATGTCGTCGCCTTCATCGTCCCCACCGCGGAGCTGAAGGATTCGACGCGCGCCGCGCTGGATTCGGTGAAGACCCCGGATGAAACCCGGACGGTTCTGGAGAACGCCAAGGTGCGGTTCGATGCCCGTCCTTCCCGCATTCCCGCCGAAAAATTCCCGTTGCCGCTGCTGCCCAAGATCGCGGACATGAAGCAGGGCGACATCATTGTCGTGCCCGAGGGCGAGCGGACCACCCTGATGCAGCTGGTGCGCAGCGAGGCCGCGCCGGTCCAGCTTGACAAGGTGCAGGACCAGATCAAGACCTACCTGGCCGGTTCGCAAATGCAGGACACGGCCAAGACCAAGCTGGACGAGTTGAAGAAGGCCGCCAAGATCGAGTACGTGAAGCGCTTCGCTTCGGAACCGGCGGCGGGCGCGGCCCCCGCCGCGGCTCCGGCCGAGCCGGCGGCCAAGGGCGCCGTCGATCAGGATGCCTTGAAGTCGGGTGTGAAAGGACTGTAAATGATGAAACGTTTGCTGATTGGACTGGTTTGCCTGTTTTGCGGATTGGCGCATGCCGAAAATGCCGGGGAATACCACCTCGGGCCGGGGGATGTCATCAAGATCACCGTGTATGACCACGCCGATCTGGCCAACGAGGTCCAGTTGACCCGGGACGGGGACATCACCTTCCCGCTGATCGGAACGTTCTCCCTCAAGGGGCAGAGCACGGCGCAGGCCGAGCAGACCATCGCGTCGAAACTGGCCAACGGGGGGTTCATCGTCAATCCCCAGGTCAATGTGATCATGAGCCAGTACCGCAGTCAGCGCTTGTCGGTGCTGGGCGAGGTGAACCGGCCGGGACGTTTCTCGCTGGACAGCGCGACCGACCTTGTGGATGTGCTTTCCCAGGCCGGCGGCATCGCCGTCACCGGGGGGGACAAGATCGTGGTGATTCGCGGTGAGCAGCGCACCGAATACAATCTGAGCGAACTGATGAACGAAAAGGATCCGTCCCGGCGCATCGTCAAGGTGAGCAACGGCGATGTGGTGTTCGTGCCGCGCCAGCAGGTGTATGTGCAGGGCGAGGTGAACCGGCCCGGGGTGTTCCGGCTGGAGAACAACATGACGGTGCTGCAGGCGATCGCCGCGGCGGGCGGCTTCAACCCGCGCGCCTCGCACCGCTTCATCTACGTCCATCGCGCCGATGCCGACGGCAAGGTGCGCGAGCAGCGCGTCACCTATACCGACAGGGTGCGCGAAGGCGACGTGGTGTACGTCGAGGAAAGCTGGTTCTGAGCGGACCGGCCGCCGGATGCGACAATGCCCCGCGATGTTCTGCGGGGCATTGTGCTTTTCGGGGATTAGCGGGCGGTGCGTCCGTAGCTGTCTTCGAAACGCACGATATCATCCTCGCCAAGGTAACTGCCGGACTGCACCTCGATGAGCTCGAGCGGCAGTTTGCCGGGGTTTTCCAGGCGGTGAACCGTGCCGAGGGGGATATAGGTCGACTGGTTTTCCGTGAGGAGCAGCACCGCTTCGCCATTGGTGATGCGCGCCGTTCCCCGCACCACGATCCAGTGCTCCGCACGATGGTAGTGCATTTGCAGCGACAGCGAGGCGCCGGGGTTGACGACAATGCGCTTGACCTGGAAGCGTTCGCCATCGTCAAGTCCTTCGTAGCTGCCCCAGGGGCGGAAAACCCGCCGGTGCAGGTTCGCTTCGCTGCGCCCGGCCGATGCCAGGCGCTCGACGATGGTCTTGACGTTCTGCACATCGGATTTCCGGGCCACCAGCACGGCGTCCGCCGTCTCAACGACGATCAGGTCGTCGACGCCGATCGCGGCGATCATGCGGTGCTCGGCGCGCAGATAGGTGCCGCGGCAGTTCTCGGCGAGCGTGTCGCCGATCAATGTATTGCCGTTTTCGTCGGCCGGGCTGATGTCCGACAGTGACGACCAGGAGCCGATGTCGCTCCAGGCAAGGTCGCGGGCCGCGACGACGGCGGCGCGGTCCGTGCGTTCCATCACGGCGTAGTCGATCGAGTTGGACGGACTGGCGGCGAAGGCTTCGGCATCCAGCCGGAGAAAATCCAGGTCTTCGTGGCCGCGTTCGACGGCGAGCTCCGCGGCGGCGAGCATGGCCGGTTCGAAGCGCCCCAGCTCTTCGAGGTAGGCGGCCGCGCGGAACAGGAACATGCCGCTGTTCCAGGCGTAGTGGCCTTCGGCGAGGAAGGCTTCGGCGCGCGCGCGATCCGGTTTTTCCACGAAGGCATCCACCGCGAATCCGTTCGCGGCCGCCGCGATGGGCGCGCCGCGCCGGATGTAGCCGTATCCGGTTTCCGGCGCGGTGGGTTCGATGCCGAACGTGACGAGACGGCCGGCGCAGGACAGCGCCAGCGCCGACGACACGGCGTCGGCGAAGGCCTCATGGTTCTGGATGACATGATCCGACGGCAGCACCAGTATGTGGGCATCGGGATCCTGGCGCAGGGCGAGGAGGGCGCCGACCGCGACGGCGGGCGCTGTATTGCGCGCGCACGGCTCGAGCACGATCGCGCCCGCGGCCAGGCCGATGGACCGCAGTTGCTCGGCGGCGAGAAACCGCTGCGCTTCGCTGGTGATCAGGATCGGAGCGATGGCGCCCGGCAGCGTGGCGGCGCGCAGCGCGGTTTGTTGCAGCAGGCTGTCGTCGCCATGGAGGGCCAGGTATTGCTTGGGATAGCCGCTACGCGACAACGGCCACAGGCGGGTGCCGCTGCCACCGCCGAGGATAATCGGAATCAAGGTCATCGTGGTTTCTCTTTGGCGGCCCCGCGAAGGGCCTTGAATCATGCAAGCATTTTACCTGTGAGGCATTAAAAGAAAAATAACTCTTTGCGTGAGGTCAAGGCCTTTCGCCAAGGGCGGTCGTCCGCGGTGCGGATTCTCTGGTAAAGTGAGTCTTTCGTTATGCTAAAGGAATGATGCGTGTTTTCGGTACTGGTGGCGAATCCCAAGGGCGGAAGCGGCAAGTCCACCCTGTCGACGAATCTGGCGGGGTACTACGCCTGCCAGGGCAAGAAGGTCATGCTGGGCGATGTGGACAAGCAGCAGTCTTCGTTGGCCTGGCTCGCCCGGCGCCCCGAGGGGCTGGCGCCGATCAGCGGGTGGGAAATCGCGGCGGGAGAGCCGGCGAGGCCGCCCAAGGGAACGCAGGTGGCGATCCTGGATAGTCCGGCCGGATTGCACGGCAAGAAGCTGGACGCGCTGATCCGTCGTGTCGACCGTATTCTGGTGCCGATTCAGCCATCTCCGTTCGATATGTGGGCCAGCGAAAGTTTTCTCGGGCAACTGCTCGAAGAAAAGGCGGTGCGCAAGGCCCGGGTTTTTCTTGGGGTGGTCGCCATGCGGGTCGATCCGCGCACCCGTTCCGCGCGGGAGCTGGAGGTGTTTTTGAGTCGCTACGACATCCCGGTGATCGGTTGGTTGCGCGATGCACAAAGCTATGTGCGGGCCGCCGGCGAAGGACTGTCGATTTACGATATGCCGGAAGGGCGAACCCGCAAGGAGCGGGAGAGCCTGGCGTCCGTGGTGTCATGGCTGGGCGGCGCCGAGCCGGATCACTGGTTTGACAAATGACAGGGGTATCTTGACGTAAAGAAAATGCTTGACGCTGAGATTCCGGTGGCGTATTATTGACCGGTAAGTGCGTGCGGGCCGAACCAAGGCGCCGCAGGGAGCGCTGTAAACGGGAACCGGAGAGGTTCCCGTTTTTATTTGGGGCCCCCTGTTTTTTATCCCGAAATGCCTAACGGAGAAGCTCGCATGATCAAGACTGAACTCAACTACGGTGACGTTTACCTGGTTCCCAAAAAAACTGTCGTGGATAGCCGCAAGGCCTGCGACACGTCTGTCCAGTTCGGTCCGCGCCGGTTCGACATGCCGATCTATCCGGCCAACATGAAGAGTGTGGTGTCGGACGAAACCTGCGAGTATTTCGCGCGGCGTGGCTGGTTTTATACACTGCACCGCTTCAATACCGACAGCGTGGCGTTTGTGCGCGACATGCAGGAAAAGGGCCTGTTCGCCTCGATCAGCATCGGCGTCAACGACGATACGATCGCGCAACTGGAGGCCCTGGCCGACGCCGGCCTCGTTCCCGAATACATGACGCTCGATATCGCCAACGCCTGGTGCGTGAAGGCGGAAAGCATGATCGCGCGGGTGCGCCGGATGTTCCCGGGCACTTTTCTGATCGGCGGCAACATCGCCACGGCGGACGCCGCGCGCGACCTGGAAAGCTGGGGGTGCGACGCCATCAAGGCGGGGATCGCCGGCGGTCGCGTGTGCATTACCAAAAACAAAACCGGTTTTCATCGTCCGATGGTGTCGACGGTCTCGGAGTGCGCCGCCGCGGTGTCGGTGCCGGTGATCGCCGACGGCGGTATCGTCGAGCATGGCGATATGGCCAAGGCGCTGGCCTGCGGCGCGACGATGATCATGGCCGGGTCGTTATTCGCCGGCTATGACGAGTCGGCCGGGCAGATCGTCGAGATCAATGGCAAGCACTACAAGGAATACTTCGGCAGCGCTTCCCAGTACAACAAGGGGGCCTATGTGAATGTTGAAGGAAAAAAAATCCTTGTCGAGTACAAGGGCAGCATCGACAAGCTGTTGCGAGAGCTGAAGGAAGACCTGCAGTCGTCCATCAGCTATGCGGGCGGCACGGATCTTGCCGCCCTGCGCGATGTTGAAATGATTTTCGTGCACCGCTGACGAGGCGGTATCAGCCGGGGGTGTCCCGCCCCCGGCGCGCCACCCACATCGTGGTTTCCATCCGCACGGCGATCTCGCCGTTCTGGTTGCGGGTTTCCCAGGCCAGCCTCACCACGCCGAATCCGGGTTGCGACGTGGAGGGCTTGCGGTCGATGACGACCGCCGACGCCGTCAGGGTATCGCCCGGCCGGGTCGGTCTTGGCCAGCGCATCTTGTCGACCTGCATGCCGATCATGCCATTGGCCGTGCCGGCCAGTTCGGAGCGGGACAGCAGCCCCATGGTCAGGGCGCTGGTATGCCATCCGCTCGCGGCCAGCCCGTCGAACAAGGAGCGTTTGGCCGCGACCGGATCGGTATGAAAGGGCTGCGGGTCGTGCTTTGTGGCGAACTCGATGATCTCTTCGGCCGTGACGGTACAGGACGGCGTGTCGAAACGGCGTCCTGGCGTGAAGTCTTCAAAATACAGCATGGGTCGTGACAGGGTCGTTGTGACGGGAAGCGATCAGCCTAACGGGGCGCGGCCGGCCTGTCAAAATCCGCCGGTCAGATCCTGAGGGCCTTGATCAGCGCCGCCTCGAGCTGGATGACCTGCTTGGCGTCGCCAAGCCCGGGGCCGGTGACGAGAAAGGAGTCCTCGACACGCCCGCCGAGGGTCATGATCTTGGCCGAATGGACATTGAGGCCATGCTCGGTGAGTACGCTCGCCACCCGCGCGAGCAGGCCGGGACGGTCTCCGGCGACCAGCGAGACAACATGAAAATCGGAGCGGTCGTCGGGGCGGATCAGTACCTGGGGGGTGATGGGGAAATGCTTCAGATGCCGGCTGATGCGCCCGGAGCCGGCGGACAGGTCGGCCTGCGGCGCGGCGAGGGCGGACGCCAGCTCGAACTCGATGAAATTGATCATGTCACGGTAATTGCCGCCCTTGTCATGCTCCGGAATGAAGACATGGAAGGTGTCCAGGGCGTAGCCGTGACGGGTGGTGTAGATTTTCGCGTCGGCGATGCTGTAGTTGGTGCGGCCGAAGAACGCGCAGATGCGCACGAACAGCTCCGGCTGATCCGGCGTGTAGACCAGAACCTGCAGTCCTTCCCGGTCGTCCGACAGGCGGGCCCTGACCACCGGGACCGGCGTGTCCACGAGGTGATTGAGCACTCTTGCGTGCCAGGCGATCTCGCGGGCTTCGTGACGCAGGAAATAGACGGTATCCAGACGGCTCCACAGATTGTCCTGAGCTCCTTCGGGAATGGCATGCAGCCGCAGCATGGCGCGGGCCTGGTGCTGGCGTTCTTCGAGCTCCGAGTTGCGGTCGACCTTCCCGCCGTTCGCCAGGTGGCGCAGCGTGGAGTGATACAGGTCCTCCAACAGCTTGGCCTTCCAGGCGTTCCAGACCTTGGGGCTGGTGCCGCGGATGTCGGCGACGGTCAGCAGGTACAGCGCGGCAAGCCGGCGCGGGGTCGCGACATCCGCCGCGAAACGCGCGACTGTCTCCGGGTCGTAAATATCCTGTTTCTGGGCGACGCTCGACATGGTCAGGTGTCGTGAGACCAGCCATTCGACAAGATCGGTGTCCTCTTTCGACAGCCCGTGGTTTTCACAGAACTCCCGCGCATCGGCGCGGCCAAGCTCGGAGTGGTCGCCGCCCCGGCCCTTGGCGATATCGTGGAACAATCCCGCGACATACAGAACTTCGGGGCGGTCAAAGTCGTTGATCAGGCGCGACAGGAACGGGTATTCGTGGTTGAACGCACTGATCGCGAAGCGTCGCAGGTTGCGCACCACCATCAGAATGTGTTCGTCGACGGTGTACACGTGAAAAAGATCGTGCTGCATCTGGCCGACGATGCGGCCGAAATTGGGCAGGTATTTGCCGAGCACGCCATACAGGTTCATGCGCCGCAGCGCGCGGGTCAAACCCGGGGAGCGCAGGATTTCCAGGAAGGTGGCGCGGTTGGCCGGGTCGCGTCGGAAGCGTTCGTTGATGCGCGCGCGCGCGTGCCACAAGGCGCGCAGCATGCGCGGCGCGAAGCCCGTCAGTTCGGGGTGGCGCTGCAGCATCAGGAAGGCTTCGAGAATGGCGCCTGGCTGTTTTTCGAACAGGTCGTTCTGGCGAATGCCCAGCATGCCGTTGACCGAGTAGAACCGGTCGTTCAGATTGTCGACGACGCGCGGAACCTGGGAATAGATTCGGGCCTGCAGGGTGGGCAGCAAAATGCCGTTGAGCTGGCTGACCGTCTTGGCCGCCCGGTAGAACAATTGCATGACCTGTTCGCTGGCGCGCTTGGCCGGCGTGTCCGCCAGATCCAGCGTCTTGCCCATCTGTTGCTGCAGGTCGAAGATCAGCCGGTCCTCGCGACGCCGCGCCAAGAGGTGCAGATCGATTCTCAGGCGCATCAGCTGTTTTTCGCTGTGCTTGATCAGGCGGGTTTCCGCGAGCGTGAGGATGCCGCGGCGAGCCAGCGCGTCCCAGTTGCCGCCAAGCCCGATGGCCTTGCCGATCCACAGGATGGTTTGCAGATCGCGCAAGCCGCCCGGGCTCTCCTTGATGTTCGGTTCGAGATTGTTGGTGGCGCCGAAATGACGCAGGTGGCGCTGCTGCTGTTCGAGTGTTTTGCCTTCGAAGAAGGCGAGGGGGTCGCGGTGCTGTTCGAGGCGGGTTTCGAGCATCCGGTACAAGGGCATGTTGCCGGCGACAAGACGGCTTTCGAGCAGGTTCGTCTCGATGGTGATGTCGCCACCCGCTTCCGACAGGCATTGTTCGACGGTTCTGACGCTGTGACCGACTTCGAGACCGACGTCCCACATCAGGCTGATGAAATGGGAGACGGTGTCTTCCAGTCCGGCCGGCGTCGGGGTCGGCAAAAGAACCAGCAGGTCGATGTCGGAGGAGGGAAACAGTTGGCCGCGCCCGAAGCCGCCGACCGCGACCAGGGCGGCCTGCTGGCCGAGGCCGAGTACGCTCCACATCGATTCGATCAGCTGGTCGACGGTCTGGCTGTGCCGCTTGAGATAGCGCTCGGGCTGCGGATCGGCCCGGTATTCGTCGGCAATGCGCTGGCGTGCCGCCGTCAGCGTGGCGCGCCAGTTGCGGGTCAGCGCGTCGGCGGCATCCATGTCAGCGTCGCTCCTGGCGCAGGATCATGAACAGTCCGGCGGCGAGGAACAGCACGGTCGGCAAGGTGGCCGACATCGGCGCGTTCCATTCGTGCAGCAGGCCAAGGTAGCCGAACAGACGGTTGATGAAGTGAAAGGCCACTCCGAGGCAGATGCCGAGGAACAGCCTGAGTCCCAACTGGCCGTTGCGCCGCTGTCGCGGCATGAACGCGAGGGCGACCAGCGCCATCGAAACGCAGGCCAGCGGATAGAACAGTTTTCCCCATAGCGCGATATCGTACCGTTCGGTTTTCTGGTGATTGCCGCGCAGGTGGGTGATGTAGCTGTACAGGTTCAGTGCCGACATCTGCTCGGGCGCGACCAGCAGGACGTTAAGTATCGCGGGCTCGATCACCGATTTCCAGGTCTGGGTCGGGTGCAGGGCGACGCTCGCGCGGTCATCGGCGAGCAAGGTGTCGCGCACGTTGAACAGCGTCCATTCGCGGGTGCCCCGATTATAGGTGCCCCGCTCGGCGTAGCGGCTGTGGATCAGCCGGTAGTTGCCGTCGTAGCTGAGAATGCGGATGCCCAGCAAGGTGCTGTCCGGAAGCATTTCGCGCACGTTGATGTAGTTGTTGTTGTCCTTGGCCCAGATCCCGGAGCGGAACTCCTGGGCGACCATCGAGTGCGTCGATTGCAGTTTCAGGCGTTCCGCCTGCTGACTGGCCAGGGGCGCAAGGAATTCGCCGAGCAGGACCGTGAGCAGGGCGAACAGGGCGCCGAACAGCACCAGCGTGCGGGCAAGCTGGGTCATGGTCACGCCGCTGGTGCGCAAAATGGTGTATTCGCTATTGCTGACAAGCTGGGTCATCGCCACCAGGCAACCGATAAGAACGGCCAGCGGCATCAGTTCGTAAGCATGGCCGGGGACCAGCAGGCCGATGTAGCGTGCCATGGTGCCCAGCGTGAAGGTGCCGGTGCCCAGTTGGGAGACGTTCTGGATGGCATCGAAAAAGGCGTAAAGACACAGCAGCGCCAACAGCGTCAGCAGCGTGCCGCCGGCGAGGCGGGCCAGAATGTAGCGGTAGATGAGTTTCATGCGTCAGGCTTTTCCGAACAGGCTGGACACCACCCGTCCGAGCGGGCGGGCCGGGCGATTGCGATAGCGCATGAGCGCGAGGGCAATCAGCAGGACGGCCAGGTGGCAGGCGAACATCGTCGAGGAGGGCAGCCTGTCATGCAAGGCGGCGTTGCGAATCAGCGTCAGGGCATTCTGGTACATGAAGTAGGCCAGGATCGCCACAAGAAGGTTATAGGTTTGTCCGCTCCGGGGGTTGAAATAGGATAACGGGATCGCCAGCAGCGCCAGAACCAGGCAGCTGACCGGCATCGAGAAGCGCCAGATCAGTTCCGAGCGCGCTTCGGCATCGTGTCGCTGCCGGTACAGGGTTCGGGTGGACAGCCCCTGCCGGTTGTCGCGCGGACCGATCAGCTTGCGCGTCTCACCGATCACCACGGCGTAACGCTTGAATTCCACCACTTCGTAAGCGGCCGAGCCGGGTTCGCCGGCGTAGCGCCGCCCATCCTCCAGCACCAGCACCCGTTTGCCCTCGTCGTCGGTTTCCACGTGGCCATTATTGGCCAGCACGGTGGAGACCTTGCCTTCGGTCATGTCCTGGAAGAAGATATTTTGCGCCTTGCCGTCGCGACCGTATTTTTCGATGAAATAAACCCGGTTCGACTGTCCGGATTCCTTGAAAAGACCGGGGGAAATGGCCGACATTTCTTCGCGCTGCTTCAGGATTTCCGCGTATTGCTGGCTGCGCTGCTCGGCCCAGGGGCCGACGTAGAGCGATACGATGGCGACCAATACCGACATGGGCACGGCAAAACGCAGGACCGGCACGATAAACCGCTGCAGCGGCAAGCCGGCGGCCAGCCAGACCACCATCTCGTGTTCCCGCCACAGGCGCGTCAGGACAACCATGACGCTGACGAAAACCGTGAGGATCAGCAGGACGGGAAACAGGCCCAGCGCCCAGAAGCCGATCAGGGCGCCGACCGCTTCGCCGGCGATCTGCCCCTCGGCCGCCCGTCCGAGCAGATTGATCGCCTGGGTCGAGACGAGAATCGCCAAAAGTATGCTGAACACACCAATGGCGGTAAATGTCAATTCGCGTGTCAGGCTTTTTTGAAAAACCATTTAAATCGTGCCTTTTTTGACTTTTTGCGATGAGCGTAGTGATAATTCAACTCGAAAAATTCTGAAGTGCCGGTTTTGGCATAATTCGGAATCGACAAACCGGTTTCATCGCAGGCAGACGATAATGTCATTTTACGTTGCCCGGCGAAGGTAAATCAGCTGACACTCGTTATCCACGGGAGTACACCATGGAATTTAACATAAAAAGCGGTAGCCCGGAAAAGCAGCGCGTTGCCTGCGTGATCGTCGGGGTCTACGAATCCCGCAAACTGACGTTGGCGGCCGATCTGCTCGACCGCATTTCCAACGGTTTCATCGGCGACGTCCTGCGCCGCGGCGACATGGAAGGCAAGCTCGGTTCGACGCTGGTGCTGCATTCCGTGCCCCATACCCTGTGCGACCGAGTGATGCTGGTCGGCCTTGGCAAGGAGCGCGAATTCCGCGCCAAGGAATACCGCGAGGCGATCCGCGCGTCGATCCGCGCGTTGACCCAGACGTCGGCCAACGAGGCGGTCAGCTACCTGTCCGAACTGACTGTCAAGAAGCACGATGTCGAATGGATGATCGAGCAGGGCACGGTGGTGACCATGGATGCCCTCTACCGCTTCGACCGTTTCAAGACCCGCAGCGACGAGCCGGTCAAGGAACCGCGCAAGCTGACGCTCGCCGTGCCGCGGCGCAGCGATCTGGGCGATGGCGAACGCGGCCTGGCGCGCGGTCTGGCGATCGCCAACGGCATGAAGCTGGCCAAGGACCTGGGCAATCTTCCGGGCAATGTCTGCACCCCTTCCTACCTGGCGGACGAGGCGCGCAAGCTGGCCGAATCGCTGGGGGGCGAGGCGGAGATCCTCGGCCGGGAAGACATCGAGGCGCTGGGCATGGGTTCGTTCCTGTCGGTGGCCCGCGGCAGCGTGGAGCCGGCCCGCCTTATCGTGCTCAAGTACCACGGCGCGCGCGAGCGGAGCGATCGCCCCGTCGTGCTGGTGGGCAAGGGCATCACGTTCGACTCGGGCGGCATCTCGCTCAAGCCGGGCGAAGGCATGGATGAAATGAAATACGACATGTGCGGGGCGGCCAGCGTGCTCGGCGCCTGGGCGGCCGCGGCGGAAATGAAGCTGCCGCTCAACCTCGTCGCCGTCATCCCGTCGTGCGAGAACATGCCCTCGGGCGGCGCCGTCAAACCCGGCGACATCGTCAAGAGCATGTCCGGCCAGACGATCGAGATTCTCAATACCGACGCGGAAGGCCGGCTGATCCTGTGCGATGCGCTGACCTACGCCGAACGTTTCAACCCCGCCACCGTTGTCGATGTGGCGACGCTGACCGGCGCGTGCGTGGTGGCGTTGGGTCATATCGCCACCGGTCTTTACAGCAACCAGGACACGCTGGCGCGAGACTTGTGCGCGGCGGGCGAAGAGGTGGGCGACCGGGCGTGGCACATGCCGCTCTGGGACGAATACCAGGAGCTGCTGAAGAGTCCCTTCGCCGACATGGCCAATATCGGCGGCCGCGCTGGCGGCAGTGTTTCGGCGGCGTGCTTCCTGTCGCGCTTCGCGAAGGCGTATGATTGGGCCCATCTGGACATCGCCGGCACCGCCTGGAAGAGCGGCAAGGACAAGAGCGCGACCGGCCGACCGGTGCCCTTGCTGGTTCAGTTCCTGCAAGACCGTGCCGATATCGCGCTCGGTAATGTCGTGCGCCGCGGCCGCCCGCGCCGCGAAACCCAGGAAACGGTGGACGATGACGCGGATTGATTTTTATACCCAGGTCGCCGAGCCGCACGATTTTGCCTGCCGGCTCGTGCGCCGGGTATACCGCGAAGGCGTGGGCCTTGCCGTTCTGCTTGCGGACGACAGGGAGTTGATCGCCTTCAGCAATCGTCTTTGGAGTTTTGAAGATACGTCGTTCATTCCGCATTGCCGTGCTTCGGCACCGGAAGCGGATGACACGCCGATATGGCTTGCGACGAATCTTGCAGCTACGATAAAGCATCCGGTCCTTCTCAACCTGGGACCGGAACTGCCCGACGAACCGGGACGCTTCGAGCGCATCCTGGAAATCGTCGGCCGGGACGAGGCGTCACTGGCCCGTGCGCGCGAGCGCTTCCGGGCTTGCCGCCAACTCGGGTTTGAGATCGTACATCACGACATGAGCCACAAGTGAGCATGACCGAGCCACAAATGCCATTCGATCCGGCCAAAAAGCCGGAGCAGGAGTTTCCGGAACTTCCGGTGTTGACCGATATCGTCGATGCGATAGAAGTTCCGGCTTTCGATTTCAGCACCGAGCTGGATGATCTGGCGCGCGCCGTGCCGGAAGGGGACTCTCCGCAGGAGCTCGACATTCCGCCCGATCTGTTGCTCGAGGATGTTGTCGACCTTGGCCCCGAGCCCCGCGATGATGGTTCGCTGGACTTTTCCAAACTGCCGTCGCTGGATCTGGAAGTCGCCGTCACGGAAGAGATGTCCCTGGACGAGCTGCTTGGCGACGAGAACGCCGCCGCCGGGGAGGGCGCGGCCGAACCCCCCGCGGCTCCCGACGCCGCTGCCGTTCCGACGCTAGAGGAAAACGAGCCGGAAATGCCGCTGGCGAGCGCCTGGGCCGAAGAGTCCGTCGCGGAGCCCGCCGGAGCGGATGCCGAACCGACCTTGACCCCCGACACCGATGCCGTTCCGACGCTCGCGGTTGACGAGGCGGACATGCCGTTATCGAGTGCCTGGGCCGAAGAATCCGCCGCGGAGCAGGCGGACGCCGAACCGTCCTTGACCCCCGACACCGCTGCCGTTCCGACGCTAGAGGAAAACGAGCCGGAAATGCCGCTGGCGAGCGCCTGGGCCGAAGAGTCCGTCGCGGAGCCCGCCGGAGCGGACGCCGAACCGTCCTTGACCCCCGGCACCGCTGCCGTTCCGGCGCTCGGGGTTGACGAGGCGGACATGCCGTTATCGAGTGCCTGGGCCGAAGAATCCGTCGCGGAGCAGGCGGACGCCGAACCGTCCTTGACCCCCGACACCGCTGCCGTTCCGACGCTAGAGGAAAACGAGCCGGAAATGCCGCTGGCGAGCGCCTGGGCCGAAGAGTCCGTCGCGGAGCAGGCGGACGCCGAACCGTCCTTGACCCCCGACACCGATGCCGTTCCGACGCTCGTGGCGGAGGAGCCGATTGCCCCCATCGAAAACCTGCAAGCGACGACGCAGCCAGTTGGCACCCCGTCGATGCAAGAGGATGCGCCTCTGTCGGCGGAGATGGATCTGGACCTTCCCTGTGTCGATGAGACGCCGTTCGGTGAGGACATCTCGGGACAAGGAAGTGCGCCTGACGCCAAAACCGCCAATGCGGAGCCGGAGGGTGAACGGCCCGCACCGGTTGACGATGATTTCCCGATTGACCTGACGCCCGCCGGCGCCGCATTGGCCCAGCCGGCGCCCGCGCCGTTCCAGTCGATTTCGTTGTCCAGCTTGCCGCGTGGCGTGCTGGGCGGCGAGTTGTCGCGCACGACCGACCGCGAGTCGCTGCTGCAGGCGGCGCGCGATACATTGGCCGAAGAACTGCATTTTGCCAAACTGAAGGCGGCGGCATCGTCTCCCGCGCCGTTGCAGGAAGAGCCGGCTTCGCCGGAGGCGTCGGCCCTGTTTGCCCAGCCGATGGATGACGTGGCTTCGGCCATGCCATTCGCCAACTCCCGCTATGCGGAACAGATCAAGGCCGCGGAGGCCCGGCTGGCGGAGGAGTTGCGCCTGGCCGAGCAGCGGCGTCTGGCCGAAGAGACCGCCCGGGCTCAGGCGCCGGCCGAGCCGTCGCCACCTGAGGTGGCGGAAGAGGTGGCGCCGCCACCCTCCGCGGAGCGGCACACGGTCTCTGTCATCAAGGTGGCCGGTGTCGCGGCGGCGTCGGCGCAGGCCGGCGTGCCGTCGTCCGGGACGGGAAGAACGCCGATCGCGCTGGTCAACGAAAATGTGCTGATCGATTCGTTGTATCAGCGAATCCTGCCGCACATGAAGGTCGAATTGTCGTTATGGTTGCAGGATGCGCTGGAGGCTCACGCCAAGCAGATGATGGCGAATGTGATGCACCAGTTCAAGGAAGACTACGAGATGCTGTTCAGCGATACCCTGCGCGAATCCTTGCGTCAGGCCGTCAGCGATCTTGGCCGGGAGGATCGGCCGCGCATCGAGGAATGATGTCCGACGCCCGCTGATGCGGGCGTTTTTTTCATGTCGCGGAGGCGGGGGGAGAAGCCGTTTCCCGCTGGCGGCGATGGCCGAACCGGCCATCCTCCAGCCATTCATGAATGCGCATGGCGACGCTTTCCCAGCGCGTGTCCATCATCATCATGTGGCCCATGTGGGGCAGGATTTCCGCGCGGGCATCCATCAGGTTGGCCGTGCCGACGATGTCGGCCGGCGGGATCAGCATGTCGTCGGCCGCGCCGAGCACCAGCGCCGGCACCGGCGGGGGCAGCCCGATCGCCAGTGGATGAACCAGCGTCATGTCCATCAGCGCGCGCTGACTTTCCGGCTGGCTTGCCCGGATCAGATGCTCGACGGCCTCGTCCGGCGCGTCACGGGAAAACAGCATCTCCTTGACTTCGATGAATTCCGGATCGTAGACGCCGTGCTGGTAGAGATTCAGCTTCATCAGCATCTGGGGTGTGTGCGTCAGCATGCGCAGGCTGGATGACGCCAGGCCGCCGGGCGGCACCGATGCGAGAAACACCACGGCGGGTGGGATGTGGTGCGACAGATAGTGGCGGATGACATAACCGCCCATCGAGTGACCGATCAGGATGGGCGGCGTCTTGATGCGGCGCATCGTCGCGGCGAGGTTTTTCACATAGTCGTCGATGCTCACGGCGGCCAGATAGTGCCGCCCCTCGCTGCCGCCGTGTCCTTCCAGGCTGACCGCCCAGCAATCGTAACCGCGCCTGGCGAACCAGGGCATGAAGCGCAGTGCCCAACAACTGGCGTCGCAGAAGGCGCCATGCACGAAGAGCAGGGGCGGCGAGTCGTTTTTCGTGCCTTTGGCCGGTTCGTGCAGGAGCTCCAGGCGCGGCGACATCACAGCACCTCTGCCGCGTAATCGGCGAGGCGCGAACGCTCGCCACGCTGCAGCGTGATGTGGCCGGAGTGGCTCCAGCCCTTGAAGCGGTCGACGACATAGGTCAGGCCCGAGCTGCCTTCGGTCAGGTACGGCGTGTCGATCTGCGAAATATTGCCGAGGCAGACAACCTTGGTGCCGGGCCCCGCCCGCGTGATCAGTGTTTTCATTTGCTTGGGCGTGAGGTTCTGCGCCTCATCGATGATCAGGTATTTGTTGAGGAACGTCCGGCCGCGCATGAAGTTCAGGCTCTTGACCTTGATGCGCGAGCGGATCAGATCGCGCGTCGCGGCGCGTCCCCAGTCCCCGCCGTCGTCGTCGCTCTTGTTCAGCACATCCAGATTGTCTTCCAGGGCGCCCATCCAGGGGGCCATTTTCTCCTCTTCGGTACCCGGCAGAAAACCGATGTCCTCGCCGACCGGCACGGTGACACGGGTCATGATGATTTCGCTGTAGAGCTTCTGTTCGAGCGTCATGGCAAGGCCGGCGGCAAGCGTCAGCAGGGTTTTGCCGGTGCCGGCCTGGCCGAGCAGGGTCACGAAATCGATATCCGGATTCATCAGCAGGTTCAGCGCGAAATTCTGTTCGCGGTTGCGCGCCACGATACCCCACACATTGTTCTTGCTATGGCTGTAATCCTTGAGCGTTTCGAGTACCGCGGTCTTGCCTTCCTGGGAAATCACTCTGGCCTGCAGGGGACTGTCGCCCTCCTGCCAGATCATCTGGTTGACGTACAGGTTGGCGGCGTCGTTGCCCTTGAGCTGGTAATAGCTGCGGCCGTGATCCTGCCAGGACTTCAGTTCCTTGCCATTGCGGTCCCAGAAGGCGCCGTCGATTTCCCGGGTGCCGGTATACAGCAGATCGGTGTCTTCGAGCACCTTGTCGTTGAAGTAGTCCTCGGCCTCCATGCCCAGCGCCCGGGCCTTGATACGCATGTTGATGTCTTTGGAGACCAGAATGACCGGGCGGTCCTGATGCAGATCACCCAGCGCCTTGACGATGCCGAGAATCTGGTTGTCCGCTTTGCCGACGGGCAGCGTGTCGGGCAGCACGCTGTGGATCGCCTGGGTCTGCAGGATCAGCTTGCCGGTGGCGGCGTCCTTGCTGAACGACTTCAGGGGAATGCCGGCATCGATCCGCGATTCGGCTCCGCTGACGATCTCGTCGAGAAACCGGCTGGCCTGACGCGCATTGCGCGCGACTTCCGACATGCCCTTCTTGTGGTCGTCCAGTTCTTCGAGGGTGACGATGGGGATGAAGACATCGTGCTCTTCGAAGCGGTAAAGACAGGTCGGATCGTGGAGCAGGACATTGGTATCGAGAACGAACAACTTGGCGATCTTGCTTTTTTTGCGGCTTGCCATGACGGCCCCCTTGCTTGGAGAGTCCAGCCCGGCCCAACGGCCGGGCCACAAATCGATCAAGACTTCATAATGCGAGTACGGCTTCCAGCACTTCCTCCGCGTGTCCCGGAACTTTCACTCCGCGCCATTCGCGTACTATCCGGCCATCCCCTCCGATCAGAAACGTACTGCGCTCTATACCGCGAACCTGTTTGCCATACATATTCTTCATTTTGATGACGTCGAACAGTGCGCAGACCGTTTCCTCGGTGTCCGAGAGCAGTTCGAAGGGCAGACCGAGCTTGGCTTTGAAGTTTTCGTGGGATTTGAGACTGTCGCGGGAGAGACCGACCACCTCGGCGCCGGCGGCGGCGAATTTTCCGTAGAGGTCGCGAAAGGCCATGCTTTCATTGGTGCAGCCCGGAGTGCTGTCTTTGGGGTAGAAGTACAGGACGAGGGGTTTGGTGGCGGCAGACAGCACAAAGGTTTTGCCGGAGGTGGATGGCACGGTGAAATCCGGGCATGGCTGTTCGAGCATGCGGTCACTCCTTTTTCAGGATGATTTGCAAATAGATTAGCTGATTGAATGAAAAATTAATACCGGGTCGGGTCAAGTCCCTCCGCGCCGGATTCGGATGGCGTCATGCGCTTGAGAAGCACCAGCAGCGCGCCGCTGCCGCCGGCCGAGTCGTCCGCTTCGCAAAAGGCCAGCACGTCCGGATGGTGCCTCAGCCATGCGCGCACCACGGGCTTGAGTACCGGTTCGCCCCCGGAGCCGAAGCCCTTGCCGTGAATGATGCGCACGCAGTTGCCGCGGCGCCTGGCCCGGTGCAGGAACACGGTCAGGACTTCCTGCGCCTGAAAGCGGTCGCAACCATGCAGATCGAGCTGTCCGGAACAGGGCCAATGATTGCCCCGCAGGCGCTTGAGAATCCCGCTGTTGACGCCGCCACGCACGAACTGGCGATCCGCTTCGCGCGGCTCGAACCAGCCGACGAGTTGTCGCATCAGTTCCAGCTCCAGCGCGGGAGTCATCTGCGCCTCCTGCTGGCCGCGCGTGCGCGGGCGGGGGCTGGGGTGACGCGGCGGCGCATGGTAGCGGCCGTCATCCTTGAGCGGCACGGCATCGGCGAACAGTGCCGGAAAATCGGGCTCCGGCGCTGGCCGCGGAGCGGGCGCCGCGGGTTCGTCGGGACGAATCCGCGGCTTGACCGCCTTTAGCGCGGACTTGAAGTCCTTCAACGCGTTACTTCAGTTGGTCGAGATAACGCTCGGCATCGAGGGCCGCCTGGCAGCCGGAGGCCGCGCTGGTCACCGCCTGGCGGTAAATGTGATCCTGTACGTCGCCGGCCGCGAAGACACCGGCCGCGCTGGTCGCGGTGGCGTTGCCCTCGCGTCCGCCGCGGGTGATCAGGTAACCGGTGGCGTCCATGTCCAGCTGGCCCTTGAAAATCTCGGTATTCGGCTGATGGCCGATGGCGACGAACAGCCCGTCGACCGTGATGTTCTCGGTGGCGCCATCGTTTTTACGCAGACGCAGGCCGGTCACGCCGGAGGCGTCGCCCAGCACTTCGTCGAGCTGACTGTTCAGCTTCAGGGTGATCTTGCCTTCCTCCACGCGCGACATCAGCTTGTCGACCATGATCTTTTCCGCGCGGAAGGTTTCGCGGCGGTGGATCAGCGTCACGTGGCTGGCGATATTGGCCAGGTACAGCGCCTCTTCGACGGCGGTATTGCCGCCACCGATCACGGCGACGGGTTTATTGCGGTAGAAGAAGCCGTCGCAGGTCGCGCAGGCCGATACGCCCTTGCCCATGAACGCCTCTTCGGAAGGCAGGCCGAGGTATTTCGCGGAAGCGCCGGTGGCGATGATCAGGGCATCGCAGGTGTACTCGCCGGAGTCGCCGATCAGCCGGATCGGTTTTTCGTTGACCTGGGCCGTGTGGATATGATCGAAAATCATTTCCGTGCCGAAGCGCTCGGCGTGCTGCTGGAAGCGGGACATCAATTCGGGCCCCATCACCCCGTTGGGGTCGGCCGGCCAGTTGTCGACATCCGTGGTGGTCATCAGTTGACCACCCTGGGCGATCCCGGTGATCAGCACCGGCTTGAGATTGGCGCGGGCGGCGTACACGGCGGCGGTGTAACCGGCAGGGCCGGAGCCAAGGATGAGGAGCGGGCTGTGACGAGGTGTGGTCATGTGGGTGTCCTGTTCTGACTGTGGTATTTCGCTGCTATTTTAGCATTTAAACCATGACAGTCTGCGTAGTAAGGCTTAAAGTAAGAAAGTGGCACTTGCCTGTAACCGGAAAGGAGATGGGGGCATGGATGGAGTAAGTCAAGTTGGAGCCCAGACGGCGGGTGCGGCTCAGGTGTTCGCGCTGAACAAAACCCGCGAGATCGCCAAAGACACCGTGCTGTCTCTGGTCGGGTCAGCGGTGCAGGGCGCCGAAGCCGCGCGCGCGTCCAATCCCGCGCACCTCGGGCAAACCATCGATACCCGCGCTTGAACGGCCCCATGACGGACCTGCGGCAGCAGGCCCGTCAGGCCAAGCCGGATATTTCACCAGCGGCCACGGCTTTCTGTCCGTGGCATGTATCCCGCCGTTCCTCGAATCTTGTTATCAGTTATCCCCGCGTCGCGCTTTGTCCGCGGCGAGGCGAACCGCTTTGCCCGCATCCAGCAATCCCGCACCGCAGACTTTGGGCCCACGGCAATCCGAATTCGCCGGGAAGGGGCGCGCCGACCCGATCAGCAGGGTTTTCACCTCGGATGGCGTCAACGCCGGGTTGACCGAGAGCATCAGCGAGACCGTGCCGGTTGCCATGGCGCTCGAATACAGACCGCCCTCGGCATCGTCGAGCGGATAGGGATTGCCCGGGTGGCTGTCCGGTTCGCCGCACTGTGCCGCCGTGAGCGCCGGAGCGCCCGATGAGCAATTGGACAGTCGCGCGAAATGCCGGATGGTGGTTCCCGGGGCGGGGTTGTTCCGTGCCAGGCCGCCCGGTGCGCCAAGAGTGACGGTCGTTCCCCAGTTGGAATAGGGCGCGCGGTTTCCGTCCCGGCCAATGGCCGCGACGCTGATCACGTCCTTGCAGCCGCCAGGCCAGCTTTGGACGGCGTCGCTATTGTCGTCGCCGGCAGGCGCGATGATCGCGCGCACCTGACTGCGGGCCAGCGTTTCACTGATAGCGGCCTGCAATGCGGGTGAGCAGGCGATGCCGAATCCGGCCGGTAGCTGGATCACGTTCGCCGGATGCGGATTGACCGGCAAGCCCGCGACCGGAAGGCCGGCCGCCCAGCGCAGGCCGTCGATCACATCGGACTCGATGGCGATGCCCATGCCCGCGACACGAACCGGCAGCAGGCCCGAGCGCCAGTTGATGCCGCTCACTCCCGCGCCATTGTCGCTTCGCGCGCCGATCAGGCCCGCGACACCGGTTCCCTGCCAGCCGACCCGCTGCACGCCGGGCAGGTCCGGCAGCAGGGATCCCGGGTCGGAGGCATCCGGATCGCGACCATCACCGTCGCCGGTATGCATGAACAGGCAGTCGCTTCTGCCCAACAGCTGGCAAGGGTCGGCCGGCATGTTTTCCTGCCCGGACAGCGGGACGGGAGCAAGTGCCCCCAGCATGTCATAACCGGGCAGAAGGCGGCCCTGAAGTTCCGGGTGGGCGCCAAGCACGCCGGATCCCAGCACGCCGATGACGACAGACGGCGAGCCGGTGCTTATCCCCCAGGCTTCACGAACATTGATGCCGACCGACGGATCGTCCAGGTACCACTGTTCGCCACGCAAAAAAGCCGGGTCGTTCGGCAGAGGCTCCGCGGAGAAGGCCGGGCTGAAGTGGCCGGCGGTAACGCAGACTATGAAAAATCCACTCTTTCCTGTCATTGAAATGTCCTCATGGTTTCGTATTCGGATTATTAAGAGGTGTGCCTGTTCGGCGCTTGATAATGTAAACGAGACCCGCGTGGAAAAATGCCGGAAACCTTCTCGCCGGTGTTATCCGGTGGTGGATTCGAGGGCGGATTCGGAGGTGGAAATGCGTGAACGATCCGGAACAGTCTTGTCGTATTCTTCCCGAAAGGCCCGCTCTCACAGACTTCACGTCGCGGGCGGCTTTGTGTTCCGTCCTTCTTGTCCCTCCGGCCGTCACGCTGTTGTACGATCAGCGTTTTCGTGCGCGGTCAGTGCGCGAGAAGGTCGTTTGCCATCGCTATCAGGTCAATCACGACCAGTATCCGCTCCGAACCGCCCTGACCGAGCGTGATATGGGCCAGGGAAGGATTGCGGTTGCCAGGATGGGCCTGCGTGGCGCAGGCCGTTTCCTCCTCGATGAGGCGTCCGCTATCAATGGTGATGAGACGAGGAACGGCGAATCCGACCTGTCCCTGTTCGCTTTTCACGACCAGGACGCTGGCCGTATCGGTGCTCGGCGACAGCGGTACGCCCAGAAGCTTGCTCAGGCAGTATGTCGGGATGGCCTGTTCGCGGCTGATGATCAGCCCGGCATGATCACAGCCCAGACCCAGCAGCATTTTGTGCTCCGACCAGGGAATGATCTGTGTGATGACGTCGATAGGACACGCTACCTCGCCATTGGCATCGACGGTCAGCACTTGAACGAGCCGGCCGTTTTGCTTTTCAGCCGCCCGGCGCGCCGTGCCGTCATGACTGTTTTTATCCGGCATGGTCATTCTGGCAAGGGCCACCAGGGCCTCCCTCTGGCCAAGTGTCCGGTCCGATACCACCAGGAAATGTCCCTGCGCGCAACGCTGCCGCGCCAGCGAGTCGTACGGAAGGTGTTCGGCCGACACCCCCCCGATGATGCAGTCCGGATCCGCAAAGGCGGAGCGCGGGATGGGCACGGGTTTGGCCTGTCGTATAGGGGCGACATCGAAAATGGTTTCAACGGTAAAAGCGATGAAACCATCTGGGTACTTGATGATAAATGCTTGATCAGGGCGGGTTGGCAAGCGGCCCAATCCGATGGCGCCCAGGAGGTTGATGACAGGGATCTGCAGGCCGCTATAGCGAAGGATGCCCAGGCAAAAGCCCGATTTCATCGGTGAATCTTCGATCTGCGGGCTGAGGATGATCGTGTGTACGGCGGTGGCATCCATGGCCAGGGGAACGCCTCCGCTCTCCATCAGCATCAGGGGCGGGCTTTCCGTCATTTCCCCGGCGTCGTGTTCCTCTGACGCGCCATCGATTTCGACGCAAGGAAGCCCGGGCAGGGCGGCTAGCCGGTCCGCCGCGATCACGCTGACCGGGCGTGATTCGCTCGGCAAGGTGAAGCCCGCACAGAGAATGCCGGTGGTATCGGCATCGATGAGTGCATGCGTTTCGCACTCCACCACCTGATCAATACCCGAAGCCAGCAGGCCGAAAAGCCGGTTGTGAGTGGCAACGATCACCACGTTGCAGAGTGCCGCGTCCCCCGAGCAGGCCGGCATCAGTTCGCGCAGGTCCAGCACGGGGATCGGGGTGCCCCGCAGGCTGAACTGGCCTTTGAGCCCCGGATGGGCGCCAGGCATCGCTTCAAGCGCGGGGCAGGGCACGACCTCCCTGAGCGCATGAATCTCGAGCGCGAGCAGGCTCTCCCCAACCGAGAACACACCGTAGCGCGAGGCGCTCATTTAACATCCCGCTCGCTGGCGCTGAGCCTGGCCAGCGAGGTGATCAGTTCAGTGACAATCCCGACCATGTCACTCTGGCCTTGCGTGACATCGACGATTTGCTGAACGCTGGCTGCCGTACGATCCACGCTGTCCAGGATGCCCTTGAAATGGTTGGCTGCCTGTTTGCTGACCTCCAGCCCCTGGTCGATCTGGCTGTCGGCCTGTCTGACCTGGTCCGTTATTTCCCGCGCGGCTTGCGAACAGCGCTCGGCCAGTTTGCGGACTTCGGCCGCCACGACCGAGAAGCCCACCCCGTGCTGACCGGCCCTGGCCGCTTCGATGGCGGCATTGAATGCCAGCAGGTTGGTCTGGTTGGCGATTTCGCTGATGACTCTCACGATTTCTGCGATATGGTCGGCGCTGCTGCGGATCTGGCTGATGACTTTGAGGGACTGGTCAAGCGCCACACTGCCTTCTTTCGCGACAGTCGCTGCAAGACAGGAGGTGTCGGAGGCCTCACCGGAAAAGTGAGTGACAGCTTTGATGCTGCTGATCAACGTTCCGACCTTTTCGGTCATCAGGTGCGATTTTTGGGTGATCTCGCGCTCCATCTGGACTTCCTTGGATACGTCGTGGGCGTACTTGACGACTTTCGCGACCTGGCCGTTCAGGTCGAGAATCGGGTTGTAAGTGGCCTGGATCCAGACATCACGGGAGAATTTACCGATGCGGTGAAAACGGCCATTGACGAACTTCCCTTCGTTCAGACTCAGCCAAAAATCACGATATTCCGCACTGTGGGTGTATTCCGACGTACAAAATATGCTGTGATGCTGCCCCTGAATTTCCCTGAGCGTATAGCCCATGATGGCCAGGAAATGGCGATTGGCCGTGAGTATGTTGCCTTCAAGATCGAATTCGACCACGGCCTGGCCTGCCGTGATGGCATCCACCTTGGCATGAAACTCGGCATTTTGCAGTTTGGCCTCGGTGATGTCGCTGGCCAGTTTGACGACTTTGATCGGTTGTCCCCGCGGATCCAGTACGGCGTTATAGGTCGCCTGTATCCAGACCTCCCGGCCTCCGTTCCCGATCCGCTTGAATTCCCCGGTGAAAAAGTCGCCCCGGGCCAGTCGTTCCCAGAAGCTCTGGTATTCCGGCTTCGCGGCCTCGTGCGGATCGACGAACATTCTGTGGTGCATGCCCCGGATCTGCTCAATGCGGTAACCCATCAGCTCGAGGAAGTTGTTGTTGGCGCTAAGCACCTTGCCGGAGAGATCGAATTCGATCACCGCTTGCGCCCGATCGATGGCGCTGAGTTTTCCCTCGGTTTCCAGCCGTTCCATTTTGTCGCTGGTGATATCCCGGGACAGCATGATCACCTTGACCAGTTCGCCCTCCAGCCCCAAAACCGGGCTTAGCGTCGTGCTGAGCCACACCTCGCGCCGACTGGCGCTCTGGAAGCGCATCTCTCCGGCATGGGTTTTGCCTTGGCGCAGCTGTCGCCAGATATCCTGCCAGGCAAGACTGTCCCGATCCTCTTCAAACATCATGGACGGCAAGGGATTTCCCTGAAATTCCGCGTAGGTCAGACCCAGCGCCCTGGTGATCTGCTCGTTGCCCGTGAGAATGTCGCCTTCCCGGCTCAGTTCGGCGTAGCACAGGCTTTCGCAGACGGCCTTGAAGCGGGAACGGTTTTCCTGGGCCTCCAGTTTGCTGGCGGTGATGTCGTTGCAATACTTCACGACCTTGACGGGGTTGCCCTCCAGGTCGAAGATCGGATTGTAGGTGGCCTGGATCCAGACGCGCTTGCCGTTCTTGCCGATGCGCAGGAATTCGCCGGCCTCGAACTCGCCACGATTCATCTTTTGCCAGAATGCCCGGTAGGCAGGGCTTTCCGCTTCATCTTCCGAAATAAATATCCGATGGTGCTGGCCGGTGATTTCCGCCAGTTCGTATCCCATCAGCTGCAGGAAATTCTGGTTGGCGTCGTGAACGATGCCGGCCATGTCGAATTCGATCACACCTTGGGAACGTGAAATCGCCGTGACCTTGCCGTCGTCTTCCAGCGCTTTTTCCTTGGTGGAGGTAATGTCACTGGCGTATTTCACGACTTTGAACGGTTTGCCGTCCAAGCCGAGAATGGGGGTGTAGGTGGCCTGAAGCCAGACCGGCTGGTGTCGGTGGTTGAGCCGCATGAATTCGCCGCCTTGCGGCTTGCCGGCACGCAGATCGTCCCAGAAAGCCTGATAGGTCTCGCTTTGCGCGTAATCCGGAAGGCAGAACATACTGTGATGCTGACCGATTACGCCCTCCTGGGCATATCCCATGGCTTTCAGGAAGACCTCGTTGGCGGCGAGGATCCGCCCGTCCAGATCGAACTCGATCACGCATTGCGAATGCTCGATGGCGGCGATCTTGCCCCGGTCTTCATGCTGACGCTTTTTGCGGGAGGTGATGTCGGCGGTGAACTTGATGATACGGTACGGTTCTCCCCGCTCGTTGAGCAGCGGGTTGTAATACGCTTGAATGTACACGTCCTCGCCGTTGGCTTTTTTTCTGTGGAACTCCCCGGATATGGGCTCCCCACCGCACAATCCTTTCCACAGCCGGTCATACTCACCGCTGTTAACTTGCGATTCAACCCATATGGCATGATGGTGCCTGCCCACCATGAGTTCGCGCTTGTAGCCGAACAGCTTGAGAAAGTTGTCGTTGGCTTCAAGGATCGTGCCATCCAGGTCGAATTCCACGATAGCCAGATTACGGTTGATGGCTTTGAAGAATTCGGAGATGTCATGAAGTTCTTTTTTTGCATCGGTGCCACACGAGACGAGCGCTTCATTGATGGCGTGAGTTGCGGCATGCAGCATTCTTTGTCCCTCCTCGCATTGCTATCTTTACTTGCTATAGCGGCTGAGTGACAAATAAGCAAATACAATAAATCACACCATCAATTTAAATTATTTGGTTTATTTCAATGTGTTGAGTGCGTTTCGCTCAACGGGTCGTGGCGATCCCGGGGCTGGAGCAGGCGCGTAAAGAATACCCCCGGGCAAACGCGCGGCGGCGTGTACCGCTCTGCCCGCATCGAGCAGGCCGGCTCCGCAGAGATAGCGGGTCCGGCAATCCGATCCTGCCGTGAACGGGCGGGCGGTCGATGTCAGCAAGTGACGGATGCCCGATGCCGTCAGCGCCTTGTTGGCGGAAAGCATCAGGGAGATCGCTCCCGTGACCATGGGCGCTGACAGGCTGGTTCCATCCGCTATGCCGTGGCTATACGGAGAATCATGAGGTTCAGGAAAATCGCATTCGGAAACGTGGAGTATCTCGGTTCGGCGCCCGC
Source organism: Paludibacterium paludis (assembly GCF_018802605.1). NCBI lineage: Bacteria > Pseudomonadati > Pseudomonadota > Betaproteobacteria > Neisseriales > Chromobacteriaceae > Paludibacterium > Paludibacterium paludis. The sequence continues at coordinate 1,820,429 of NZ_CP069161.1, forward strand.
AATTGGACAGCCGGGGAAAATATTCCGGCTGAGGGGTTTCGATCAAGGTTTCCGCTGTCGAGAGGCTGCCCGGCGCCGACAGCGCGACAAGGCGCCCGTGGTTGGAGTAAGGGGCAAGGTGGCCGTTGCGCCCAACGGCGGCCACGCTGATCGTGCCCACGCAACTGGTCGGCCAGGTGCGGGCCGCGTCCATGTGTTCGTTGCCGGCCGCGACAACGAAAGCGCGTACCCGTGTCTGGCGGAACACATCGTCGATAGCCTGCTGCATGGCGATCGGGCAGGCGCCTTCATCGCCAAGACTCATGTTCAGCACGTCGACCGGGAAACGGTTGGCAGGCGCTCCCGGCACGGCAAGGCCGGCGGCCCAGCGAATACCGTCGACAAGATCGGAGATGCGATGGCTGCGTCCGGCCACGCGCACCGGAACCATGCCGGAGTGCCAGTTCAGACCCGCCACGCCTTGCCCGTTGTTACTGCGCGCGCCGATGACGCCGGCCACGCCCGTGCCATGCCAGGAGCTCCAGTCGGGCGCCTCGCCCGGCAGATTGGTCCAGTCGCCGGGATCCGATGCGTTCCCGTCACGGCCATCGCCATCGCCGGTGGTCACATCGCGGCAGTCGCTCCTTCCGCCCTGTTCACGCCACCAATCGCAGGCGATGAGGCCTTCCTCGCCGGTCAGATCGTCAGGGTCGGACAGACCGACCATGTCGTAGCCGGGTAAAAAACGCCCCAGGAGATCGGGGTGTCGGTGGAGCGCGCCGGTATCCAGTATGCCGATAATGACCGATGGTGAACCCGTGGTGATCTTCCATGCCTCCGGCGCATTGATGCCAGCATGGGGGTCGTCCAGATACCACTGCATGCCTGTCTGGAATACAGGATCGTTGAGCGGATACTTTGCCGGTACCGCCGCGCCTGGCGGTGTCCGCAAGCGAATGGATGTGTCCGGCTCGATAAAGTCGATGAACGGATCGCGCCGCAGCGTCGACAGAAAACGTGCCATGTCGCGTGGCGCCGGTTTCGTGGTCAGACGCACGACGCAAGCATTGCCGGACATGGGGCGTACCAACCGGAAACGCCAGCCCGTGCGGTTCTCCAGGGCGAGGAATCTTGCCGCGTCGCAGGCGGGCATTTCGTTGCCGGACGATTTGAAGCGCACAATGAACTGGGCGGTTTCCTGTTTTCTGGCGGCTTCCCTCGGATTCCCCGCCTGCAGGCAGTCTATGCCCAATAGGCAGAATGCGGTGCACGGGGCGAATCGACGGAAAAAATCTTGAATGAAACTCATGAGCGAACTCCTTGCGTCAATCGATGGCGGCTCGCTGACGCGAGTAAAGAATGCCGCCCGGCAAGCGCGCCGCGACTTCTACTGCGCGGCCGGCATCGAGCATTCCGGCGCCGCAGGTGTGCCGGGCCAGACAATCCGATACGGGAAGAAAGGGCCGGGCAGTCGAGGTCAGCACATGGCGGATGCCCGCCGCCGTCAGTGATCTGTTGGCGGACAGCATCAAGGACACCGTTGCCGCAACCATGGGTGCCGCGAGGCTGGTCCCGTCGGCGATGTGGTATGTGTCGGGCGCGTCATCTTCGCCCGGGTCGGGGCAATCGGCGGCATGGCGGATCGGCGCGGTGGTGCCACAGTTGGACAATTGCGGGAAATACGTCAGTAGTCCGCCCGTGGCGCCGGCCGCGCGACTCCCTGTCGAAGGCGCCGTTACCGGAGACTGTACACTCCCGGGCGCGGAGAGCGTGACGGCGGCGCCATGATTGGAGTAGGGCGTCAGACTCCCGTTGCGGGCGATCGCCGCCACACTGATGACACCCTGGCAGTTGGATGGCCAGCCGCCTCCGGCATCGGCCGCCGCGTTGCCGGCCGCGGCAATAAAGGCGCGCAATCCGGTGTCGGCGTAGGCGTCATCCAGGGCGCGTTGCAAGGTCTGCGGGCAAGGGGCGTTGCCGAATGCCAGGCTCAGGTTTGCCACTTGGGCCGGTGTCGGGTTGCGGGGCGCACCGGGTACCGGCAAACCGGCCGCCCAGCGCAGTCCGTCGATGATGTCGGACGCGCGGGCTCCGCGTCCGGCGATGCGTACCGGCAGCAGAGGGGAGTGCCAGTTGATGCCGACGATGCCTTTGCCGTTGTTGGCGCGCGCCCCGATCACGCCCGCCACGCCAGTGCCATGCCAATTGCTGAAGCGCTGGACCATGCGCGGGCCGGTCGTCCAGTTGCCCGGGTCGCCGGCATCCGGATCCCGGCCATCGCCGTCTACCGCCGTGAAATCCCGGCAATCCGGACGGCGGGCCTCTTGGCGCCACCATTCGCAGGATGCGGCGAAATCGGGATTATGCATATCTTTATCATCAATTAATTCGACCATGTCATAACCAGCGAGGAGTCGTCCGGCAAGTTCCGGATGATCGCGAATCACGCCATTGTCCAGTATGGCCACCACGACCGCGGGAGAGCCGGGTGTGATTTTCCAGGCGGCGGGCGCGTTGATACCGACATTCGGGTCATCCAGATACCACTGGGCGTCGTGCAAATAAGCCGGATCGTTGATCGGGTATGCCGCGCGGCGGCTGTCGGCGCCCGGAGCGGCCTGCAGAATGGCCCGCTGATCCGGTTCGAAGACCAAGACCTGAGGGTCGTTCCCGATCGCCGCGAGCAGGGTTGTCTGCGTATCCGGAGTTGCCATCGCGTCCTGTTCGGCCCGCACCACGCAGGTGTCGCCGGACATCGGACGCACAAGCTGCAGGCGCCAGCCTGTACGGCGCGCCAGAGATCCGAACCGAGCCGGGTCGCACGCGGGCGAGTTTCCGGTGCCGGGTTTGAAGCGGATCATGAAGCGGTTTTCCTGGCGGGGAGGACCGTCGGAGGCCGAGATCGGAGGCGGCGCGGCCGACAGTGCCTCCTGCAGGCAGCATGCCAGAGCGATCCAGGGGCGCAAGGAAGCGGGGAGGGATGCCATGTATCCGTTCTCCACGAAAAAAATGACGATAGATAGAGGAAGACTTTCGGGCGCGCCGTATCGGCGCGCCCGAGGCTCTGTCATTTAACCCGTGGGTATCCGCCGGCGATAGCCGACGGTTTCGGTTTTCGTTCGGGAAGCGGGGGCCGCATTCCGAAGAAAAAACCCTCAGCCGGCGTTCATGCCGACGGCGCCATGGCTCTCAGGTAGTCCAGCAACAGGCGAACCCGGGCGGGTAGCCGGCGGTGGGGCGTGACGGCGTGGATGACCGGATCGCTGCCTTGGGAGGAGACCAGCCGGTAGGCTTCGCACACCCTGACAAGTTTTCCGGAGGCTTCGTCTTCCGCGACCAGCCAGTCGGCCAGCCGGGCGACGCCGAGCCCCTGGCGCGCCGCGTTGACGACGGCCATGCCGTTGTTGAAGCGGTGACGGACATGCATGCTCAGGCTTACGGCGCGTTGCTCCGACACGAAATGCCAGGCGCGCAGGATTCGCGGTGCCGTATGCATGATGATGGCATGATTGCTCAGGTCTTCCGGTTTGGAGGGATGTCCGCAGCGGGCCAGGTAGTCCGGACTTGCGAAGAGATAGCGCCGGTATGGCCACAGCGGGTACCCGATCAGGTCGTTGGACACGGGAAAGGCGCCGCGTATCGCCAGATCGAGCTTTTCGGCGACAGGATCCAGCGTGGCGTCGCTATAGACGATGTCGAAGCGCAATTCGGGGTGGCGCGCTTCCAGTTTGGCCAGGGCCGCCGGCAGAATGACATGGGCGAACGATTCGGGCGCGCTCAGCCGCAGCCAGCCGCGCGGCCGCGAGGTCAGGCTGGCGATGGCGTCGCCGGCTTCGTCCTGCAAAGTGAGCATCCGGGAGGCATGCTCATAGTACAGCTCGCCGGCCGGCGTCAGACTGATCTGCGAGCGGGTCCGGTTCAGCAGCAGTGTGCCCAGTTGCTCCTCGAGCGACTGCACCGCTCGCGTGATGCTGCTGGGCGACGAGCCCAGTGTTCGGGCGGCCGTGATAAAGCTTTTTTTGTCGGTCACGGTGCAAAACGCCCGGATTTCCCAAAGCAGCTTCATGGTGGTGGCAAGCCTCGTTGCATTTTTTGCAATTGCATATTGCAACACAAGTATGCGGTAAAAGTATAGGATGAGAGCCGTGTTTTCTCTTGGCTGCAGTTATCATGCTGACGTTGTTGTCCTTATGTCTGTTTTCATTTCTTGCCGGTCTGATCGACGCGGCCGTCGGTGGTGGCGGGCTGATCCAGATTCCGGCGTTGTTCACGACCCTGCCGCGTGAGGTGCCGGCCACGTTGCTTGGCACCAACAAATTCGCTTCCGCATGGGGTACCTTGTTCGCGACCCGCTCCTATCTGGCGCGGGTGAAGGTCGACTGGGCGTTGATTCTGCCGGCGGCCGCTTCGGCGCTGGTCATGGCCTTCGCCGGAGCCGCTGTTGTGTCAAAGGTGCCGACCGGATGGATACGGCCCTTCGTGCTGTGTACGCTGATTGTGATCGCGGTCTATACCTTCCGCCGCAAGGATTTCGGTTCCTTGCACAAGCCGGTGGTCGTCGGCCGCCGGCAGCAGGCGCTGGCCTTGCTGCTGGGAGGTGGAATCGGTTTTTATGATGGGCTTTTCGGACCCGGCACGGGCAGCTTTCTGATCTTCCTGTTTGTCCGCGTTTTCGGACTGGATTTTCTTCACGCTTCGGCTTCGGCCAAGGTGGTGAATCTTGCCACCAATATCGCGGCCCTGTCGTTTTTCGTTCCCGCCGGCCGCGTGCTTTACGGGTATGCGGCCATGATGGCCTGCTGCAATATCGCCGGCTCCATGGTGGGCACGCGCCTCGCCGTGAAGGGCGGCGCGCGCCTGATCCGCTGGCTGTTCCTCTGTCTGACCATTGTGCTGATCGTCAAGTTGGCGCACGATCAGTGGTCGCTGTGGGCGGCGGCAAGCGCTTGAGGTAATGACGCAAATCGACTTCCAGTTGTGAGAGGATCGTCATTCCCTGGCGGAATTCCTTGCCTATGCGGTCCGGCGTTTCGATCCGGGCCGCATTGAGCAGGTTCTCGAGTTTTGCCGCCAGGTCATCCTTGGCGATCATCCGCCCGACTCCCGCCAACCGGTGCAGCGAGGTGTACATTCCTTCTCCATCTCCTCGTTCAAATGCGTGCCAGGCCAAATCGATGTCCTTCACGTTGGCCTCCAGCACCGATTCCACGAACTGTTTTTCGAAGTCGCTGTTGCCGTAAGAGAGGCGATACAGTGTTTGTGGATCCAGTACCCGCCACACGTGCTCATCTTCCATGGCCGACCCCTTTTTTCCGGATGGAGTCTCAAGCCATTTGTTGATGGTCTGGTGCAGGTTGGCCAGCGATACCGGTTTTTCCAGGCAGTCGTCGCAGCCGGCGGCAAGGAAGGTATCCCGGATCCGGCCGGCTTGATGCGCGGTCAGCCCGATAATGACGCTTCTCCGCGAGCTGTTCGCCGTGGCTTCGATGGCGCGCATCCGCCTTACCAGCTCGGGTCCCGCCATGCCGTGCATGTGGTAGTCGACCAGCACCAGTTCGAATTGACCCGGCGTCCAGACGGACAGGGCATGCCGGGCATTTTCCGCTTCGCTGGCGCGCAGGCCGAGGTGGTGAAGTTGATGGCGCAGCAGCAGCCGGTTCGGCATCGCGTCATCGACGATCAATGCCCTGGCCCCCGCCACGCCGGGCTCCCCATCCGTATCCACGGCGAGTGTGCTGAGCGGCAGGTCCAGCCGCAAGGAGGCCACGGTGCCCTGGCCCGGACGGCTGTTCAGCGCCAGGTGACCGGACATGGCGCGTGTCATGCGCGACGACAGGTACAGGCCAAGTCCCGTTCCGGCATGGTCGCCTTCCGCGGAAAACGGCGTGAACAGGGTTTGCTGCCGTGCCGTGTCCATGCCGGGGCCGGTATCCGCGATCCGGTACTCCAATTCGATGCGTTGTCCGTTTTTGCACGCCGCCGTGGCGGTCATGGTCACTTCGCCCTTGTCGGTGAATTTGACCGCATTGGACAGCAGGTTTCCGAGGATCTGGCGGATCTGGGTGACATCACCGCGCACGAGCAGTTCGGGCGCCACGGTGACACAGGTATGGAACTGCAAGCCTTTGCGGCGGGCGATGTCCGAGTACAGGCTCGCCAGGTCGTCGGCCAGCTGTCTCGGACTGAACGCCTCCACGACGAGCGGCACGTCGCCGCTTTGCCAGCGCGCCGCGTCGACGAGGTGCTGCAGCAGATCGTTCAATTGACGGCCGGCTTCGTGCGCGTGCCGCAAATGTTCGGCGGCGTGTGCGGGAAGCGCATCTTCGTGCATGGCAAGTTCGATCCGGCCGAGGATGGCATTCAACGGCGTTCTGATCTCGTGCCCCAGTGTGGCCAGAATGATGGGAAGCTGCGGCGCGATCGGTGCTGCCGGTGCGTCGCCGGTGGGCGCGGCCCGAAACAGGTGGCGCAGCCTCGTGGTCAGGGAGGGCTTGCGTGTCGGTGTGCTCATGCTTGTTTTTCCTGGCTCCGGATGTGCCCGATGCACGGGCTGATTGCAGAAAGTGAAATTATCGCTATAGTGTGTTTTCAATTATGGTTTAAAATAAGCTCACGATAAATAAGAAATCGTGAACGGGCTGGGGGGAAACAAGGCTGACTGCAATGCGACTGTTGCCGTCAAACCCGAGCGATGAAACATATGAGAGGACACATTCCGCTATGAAACGTTTGGTTGTCATTGATGCGCATCCCGCGATCCGGGTGGCGGTACGGGCATATCTCGAAGAGCACGGCGACCTGATGGTGGTCGATGAGGCGGGAAATGCGGTGGAGGGGATCGAGACTGTGCGCAAACAGCGGCCCGATCTGGTGATTCTGGATCCCAATCTGTCCGGAGGCGACGGATTGGGGTTGATCCGGCGCCTGAAACTGTCGTGCGAAGGGGTGCGGATACTCATCCTGGCGGGGCAGGAGGAAGCGGTGTATCTGCGCAAGGCCATGGAGGAAGGTGTGGACGGATTTGTCGGCAAATCGCGCGACATGTCGGTCGTACTCAATACCGTCAATGCCGTATTGTCGGGCTATAGGTGCTTTCCCGGAGGTGGTGGCGACCAGACCAGCTTGCGCACGGTCGACGAACGCCTGATGACGTTGTCGATGCGCGAGTTGACGGTTTTGCAGCATATTGCCAGGGGATATTCGAACAAACAGATAGCGACGTTGTTGTTTATCAGTGAAAAGACCGTGAGTACTCACAAGGCCAGAGTGCTGACGAAGCTCAACCTGAAAACCGTGATCGACCTGGCGCAGTACGCGCGGGATCGCAACCTGGTTTAATGCGGCAAGTGGTAATTCATCGGCGCCGTAATCCGTTGCCGGCGCAACTGGCCGAGTTCGCCGCTTCTGGACAGGGCAAGCCAGGCATTCCTCAGGCGCTCGACCATGGCGGGGTCGCTGCCCAGGCTTGCCGCCAGATAGAGGGGCTGGGTATGGCTCGACGGCAGGAGCAGGACTTTCTCCACGGCCGCGTCGGGGATGCGGTTGATGGCCAGCTCCCATTGCAACCCGTCCGGCGCTTCGAGCAGCATGGAGACGCTTCCTGCCAGAAGCATTTTCAGGCAGTCCTTGCGCTGGTAGGCGACCACGAACTCCTTGCCTTCCATGAAATGCAACTGCCGCAGGTTTTCTTCTCCGATGTCGCCCTGCACCACGCAGGTCGTGTTGCCAAGGCGCAGATCCTCCATGGTGCGCGGCAGGGGCTGGCGGCTGCCCGCCCGCCGGTAAAACCAGCGCAGGCCGCTGTCCAGTTCGCCGATCCAGAGGAAATGCTTTTCCCGCGACTCGCTGCGGGCAATCGAGTAGATCAGCGTATTGGGGCGGGTCTGGGCAAGAAAGTAGCTGCGTTGCCAGGGGTACATCTGGATATCCGCCCGGTAGCCCGCCGCTTCGACGATACGTTTGACCATGGCGGTGTGCGGGCCCGCCGGCTGATTGCCGAGCCAGAGGGTCTGGGGAGCCCGATCCTCGGTAACAACGAAAATGGCCGGTGGTGGCGCCAGGCCGGCATGCGCCGGGCATGCCGGAAATCCTGTCAAGGCGGCCAGAAGCCATAAGCAAAGCCGCGTCATGATCTCCATCCTGTCGGCAAGAACTCCCTTCATTCTAGTTCACCAAAACAAAAACCCCCCTCTCGGGGAGGGGGGCGATCACGAAGCTCGGCAGGATCAGAGCCTGGACGCAATCCAGTCGTACACGCCGGCCAGCGCGCCGGGCACATTGTCCGGCAACGTGCCGCCGGCCTGGGCCATGTCCGGGCGGCCGCCCCCCTTGCCGCCGACTTGTCCGGCGACATGGTTGACGAGTTCGCCCGCCTTGATGCGTTTGGTGACATCGGCGGTGACCCCGGCCACCAGGCTCACTTTGCCGTCGGCACGCGACGCCAGCACGATGGCGGCGCTGCCCAGCTTGGCCTTGAGCGAGTCGAGGGTTTCGCGCAGCGCGGTATTGTCGGCGCCTTCCAATTCTGCGGCCAGAACCTTCACTCCGCCGATATCGCGGGCCGAGTCGGCCAGCGAGGCACCCGCGCTGGCGGCGAGCTTGGCCTTGAGTCGGGACAGTTCCTTTTCCAGGCTCTTGACGCTGTCCTGCAGCGCGCCGATCTTGCCGGTGATTTCGCCGCTGCTTTGCGCCTTCAGTTGCACGGACATCTCGCGGATCAGCGAGTCCTGTGCCTGTATCACCGCCACGGCGCCTTCGCCGGTCACCGCTTCGATACGGCGAACGCCCGCCGCCACGCCGCCTTCCGCGACGATCTTGAACAGGCCGATGTCACCGGTGCGCGTCACATGGGTGCCGCCGCACAGTTCGGTGGAGAAGTCGCCCATTTTCAGGACACGCACTTCGTCGCCGTATTTTTCGCCGAACAGCGCCATCGCGCCGGCGCGGATCGCGTCGTCGTAGGGCATCAACGCGGCGCTGACCGGGTAGTTGGCCGAGATCACGTGGTTGACCACGCGTTCGATTTCGGCGATTTCCTCGGCGCGTACCGGTTCGCCATGGGCGAAGTCGAAGCGCGTGCGCTCGGCGTTGACCAGCGAGCCCTTTTGGGTCACGTGGGTGCCGAGCACATGGCGCAAGGCGGCATGCAAGAGGTGGGTCGCCGAGTGGTTGCGCGCGGTGGCCTGGCGCTTGTGCAGGTCGATGGTGGCGGCGACCGTGTCGCCGACCTTCAATTCACCCCGGGCCAGCCGGCCGCGATGGCCGAAGACCGATGCCTGGATTTTCTGGGTGTCGTGCACATCGAAAAGGGCGTCGACACCGCCGGCAATGGACAGTTCGCCCGGGTCGCCGGCCTGGCCGCCGCCTTCGGCGTAAAACGGCGTGTTGTCCAGCACGACGATGCCTTCGTCTCCGGCGGCCAGCCGCTCGACCTGTTCGGTGCCCTTGTAGAGCGCGAGCACGCGCGCGTCGGTGCTGTGCGTCTCGTAGCCGCGGAAACGGGTTTCCGGGCCGTTGTAGTCGACGTTGCCGGTCATCTTGAAGCTCGACGCGGCGCGGGCGCGTTCGCGTTGCAGATCCATTTCGCGCTCGAAGCCTTCGATGTCGGCCTCGATGTTCCGCTCGCGGCAAATGTCGGCGGTCAGGTCGACAGGGAAGCCGAACGTGTCGTACAACTTGAAGAGCGTGGCGCCGTCAAGACGGTCGCGGCCGCCCTCTAGCGCGCTCTCGAGCAGGGCCATGCCGTGTTCCAGTGTCTCGGCGAAGCGTACCTCTTCCTGGCGCAGCGCGTCCTCGATGTCGCCCTGGCGGGTGCGCAGCTCGGGGTAGGCGTCGCCCATCTCGCGGGCGAGGTCGGCCACCAGGCGATGGAAGAACAGCCCTTTTTGTCCGAGCTTGTAGCCGTGGCGGATGGCGCGGCGGATGATCCGGCGCAGCACGTAGCCGCGTCCGTCGTTGGACGGCAGCACGCCGTCGGCGATGATGAACGAACAGGCGCGGATGTGGTCGGCGATCACCTTCAGGGACGGCACGTCCATGCCGAACGGGGTGCCGGTTTCGCGGGCGGCGGCGCGGATCAGCGACTGGAACAGGTCGATGTCGTAGTTCGAGTGGCCGTTCTGCATGATCGCCGAGATGCGTTCAAGCCCCATCCCGGTGTCGACGGACGGCTTGGGCAGCGGATGCATCGTGCCGGCTTCGTCGCGGTTGAACTGCATGAACACGCAGTTCCAGATTTCGATGAAGCGGTCGCCGTCTTCCTCGGCGCTTCCCGGAGGGCCTCCCCAGATGTGGTCGCCGTGGTCGTAGAAGATTTCCGTGCACGGGCCGCACGGGCCGGTGTCGCCCATCGTCCAGAAATTGTCGGAGGCGTACGGGGCGCCCTTGTTGTCGCCGATGCGCACGATGCGCCCGGCCGGCACGCCGATTTCGTCGGCCCAGATCGCGTAGGCTTCGTCATCGGTGGCGTAGACGGTGACCATCAGCTTTTCGCGGGGCAGGCCGAGCCAGGCCGGGTTGGTGAGGAATTCCCAGGCGTAGTGAATCGCGTCGCGCTTGAAGTAGTCGCCGAAGCTGAAGTTGCCCAGCATCTCGAAGAAGGTGTGATGACGCGCGGTGTAGCCGACGTTTTCCAGATCGTTGTGCTTGCCGCCGGCGCGCACGACCTTCTGGGCCGTGGTGGCGCGGGTGTAGGGACGCTTGTCGAAACCGAGGAAGACGTCCTTGAACTGGTTCATGCCGGCGTTGGTGAACAGCAGGGTCGGATCGTTGCCGGGAACGACCGGGCTCGAGGTCACCACCTGGTGGCCTTTCGAGGCGAAGAAATCCAGAAATTTCTGGCGAATGTCGGAGGTTTTCATAATGTGTTCGTTCGTCACGTTTTAGTCAGACGGAACCGCGCGCCGATCGGGCAACAGTGGCATCGCCCGATTGTGGCAAGCCGGCGCGCCGCTGGCAAGGTGTTTGACGGGGCATCGCGTCACGCATCGTCCGGCGGGAACTCGTCATCGGGCACGCCGTCGCCGGACAGCACCTTGCGGATGATGTCCATGCCGAAACCGCGCGATGCCAGAAACCGCATCTGGCGGGCTCGTTCCTGGGGCGTGGCGGGGAGGGCGCCGAACTTGCGGCGCCACAGGGACAGGGCGAGGCCGGCGTCGTCCCGTCCGGCGAGGGTGGCGCGGATGGTGTCGTTGTCCACGCCCTTGTGGCGCAGTTCCTGTTCGATCCGGCGCCGGCCGTAGCGGGTGCTGCGCGATTCGGAAAACGCTTCGGCGAACCGTTCGTCCGATTGCCAGCGGCGTTCGGACAGTTCGTCGAGGAGGGCGTCAAGCTCGCTTTCGCTTTCGGCATGGGGCGCAAGCTTGCGCTTGAGCTCGGCCCGCGAATGTTCACGCCGCGAAAGCAGGCCGACGGCCCGCTCCCGCAAGGTCTTTTCGGCTTTCGCCATTACTCGGGCAGACCGTCGTCCATCAGCGCTTCGTCGGGCTCTCCCTCGGTGATGGCGATAGTGACGCCGACTTCGTCGCGGATCTTGCGCTCGACTTCCTGTGCCACCTGGGGGTTGCTCTTCAGGTATTCGCGGACGTTGTCCTTGCCCTGGCCGATCTTCTGCCCGTTGTAGCTGTACCAGGCGCCGGACTTCTCGATAAAGCCGTGCTTGACGCCGAACTCGATGATTTCCCCCTCGCGGGAGATGCCCTCGCCGTACATGATATCGAAGTCGGCCTGGCGGAACGGCGGGGAGACCTTGTTCTTCACCACCTTCACGCGGGTTTCGTTGCCGACCACTTCGTCGCCCTTCTTGATGGCGCCGACGCGGCGGATGTCCATGCGCACCGACGCGTAGAATTTGAGCGCGTTGCCGCCGGTGGTGGTTTCCGGATTGCCGAACATCACGCCGATCTTCATGCGGATCTGGTTGATGAAGATCACCAGGGTGTTGGTGCGCTTGATGTTGCCGGTCAGCTTGCGCAGCGCCTGGGACATCAGGCGGGCCTGCAGGCCGACGTGGGAGTCGCCCATCTCGCCCTCGATTTCGGCCTTCGGCACCAGGGCGGCCACCGAGTCGACCACGATGACGTCCACACCGCTCGAGCGCACCAGCATGTCACAGATCTCGAGCGCCTGCTCACCGGTGTCCGGCTGGGAAATCAGCAGGTCTTCGACCTGTACGCCGAGCTTTTGCGCATAGACCGGGTCCAGCGCGTTTTCCGCGTCGATGTAGGCGCAGGTGCCGCCCAGCTTCTGGGCTTCGGCGACCACCTGCAGACACAGTGTGGTTTTGCCCGAGGATTCGGGTCCGTAGATTTCCACGACGCGGCCGCGCGGCAGGCCGCCGACGCCGAGCGCCAGGTCAAGACCCAGCGAGCCGGTCGAAATGACCTGCAGGTTTTCGGTGATCTGATTGTCGCTCATGCGCATGATCGAACCCTTGCCGAACTGCTTTTCGATCTGGGCAAGGGCAGCCGCCAGCGCGCGGCTCTTGTCTTCGGAACGCTCCGCCATGCTTTCTCCACTGTTCAAGTAAACGGACTGATAGATGCCGGCGATTATCGCACAAAGACGGTTGGCCACAAATGGGCGCGGGCCGCATCTTGACAAGACGGGGAGACGCCGCCATCTAGAATGGGGACTGGCGCTGTCCATGCGATTTGCGCTATTTTGCCTCATCGGCCGCCGCCCGGGGGCGGCGCATGCCGACATGCCAGACCGACCGCAATGGAAACCATGCTCAACGACCGTGCCCAGCGTCTCCTTAAGGCGCTGATCGAACGCTATATCGCCGACGGACTGCCCGTGGCGTCCCGAGCCCTGACCGCCGTGCCGGGGCTGGAGCTGTCTCCGGCGTCGATCCGCAATATCATGGCCGACCTGGAGGACATGGGGCTGATCGTCTCGCCGCATACCTCCGCCGGGCGGGTGCCGACCCAACTGGGGTACCGGCTGTTTGTCGACAACCTTCTGACGTACGGGCCGCCGGCCGAGGAGGATGTGCGCGAACTGGAGCACTCGTTGCAGCCGGACAGCCCGCAAAAGCTCGCCCAGGCGGCGTCTGCGCTGCTCTCCGGGCTCACCCGCTTCGCCGGTGTGGTGATGACGCCGCAGCGCGCGGACGTGACGTTCCGGCAGGTGGATTTTCTGCGTTTGAGCGGCCACCGCGTGCTGCTCATCCTCGTCACGCTGGACGGCGACGTTCAGAACCACCTTCTGGCGACCGAGCGCGATTATTCGCCCGCGGAGCTGATCGAGGCGGCCAATTTTATCAACGCCCATTATGCCGGTCAGGGGCTGTCCACCGTGCTTCGCGGCCTGGAAGCGGAGCTGTCGCGCCTGCAGGGCGACATCTCCGAGCTGATGGGCGCGGCGATCCGACTCGGGCGCGACAGCCAGGCGCGAGCCGGGGACGCGGTGGTGATCAGCGGCGGCAGCAACCTGCTCAACGTGCGCGACCTTTCGGACAACATGACCCGTCTGCGCGAGCTGTTCGGCATTTTCGAGCGCAAGACGGACCTGATGAAGCTGCTGAGCCAGAGTTGCGAAGCGCAAGGCGTGAACATTTTCATCGGCAAGGAGTCCGGCGTGATGACCCTCGACGAATGCTCGGTGGTGACGGCGCCCTACCGGATCAACGACAACATCGTCGGCACCCTTGGCGTGATCGGTCCGACACGCATGGACTACGAACGTGTGATCCCGATTGTCGATATCACGGCGCGGCTGGTCTCCTCGGCGCTGTCCTTTTCTGAATCCTGAATCCGCTTTGCCGGAAGAAAGTCTCCTGTGAAACCCGTCAAACCCTTTCGTCTGCCTCTTGCCCTGATCGCCCTGACGCTGTCGGGCCCGGTCTTCGCGGATGCCGCTTTCCTCGCGAGAGCCGACGTTCAGCGCTACATCGACGAAGAGGTGGCCAAGGGCGAGTTCGATCGGCCCGCCCTGGAGGCGGTGTTTGCCAATGTCGAGTTGAAGCCGAATGTAATGGCCATTCTCGACCGGCCTTCCACGTCCAGACCGTGGTACCAGTTCCGCAAGAGCTTCTGGAACGAGCCGATGTTCCGCGACGGCGTGGCCTTCTGGAAGAACAACGAGGACGCGCTGGCCAGGGCGTCGGCGCAATACGGCGTGCCTCCCGAAATGCTGGTGGCGATCCTTGGCATCGAAACCCATTACGGCCGCAATACCGGCAGTTTCCGCGTGGCCGACGTGCTGGCCACGCTGGGCTTCGATTACCCGCGGCGCGCGGCGTTTTTTCGCAAGGAGCTGACCGAACTGCTGCTTCTGGCCCGCGAGGAGCGGCTCAATCCCCTGCTGCTCAAGGGGTCCTACGCCGGCGCGATGGGCTTGCCGCAGTTCATGCCGTCCAGCTTCCGCAAATGGGCGGTGGATTTCGACGGCAGCGGCCATCGCGATATCTGGAACAACCCGCATGACGCGATCGGCAGCGTCGCCAACTACTTCGGCCAGCATGGCTGGATCGCCGGCGACGATGTGCTGCTGCCGGCGAGCGTCGCGCCGGGGCCGGAAGTGGACCGGCTGCTGGGCGACAAATTCAATCTGCGCTACACCATCGACGAATTGCGCGCCATGGGCGTGACGCCCGATGTGCCGGTGAACGGGAACGTGAAAGCGGTGCTCGTCGCGCTGGAGACGTCCCCCGGCGTGACCGAGTACTGGCTCGGTCTGAACAACTTTTACGTCATTACCCGTTACAACAAGAGTACACTGTACGCCAAGGTGGCGACCGATATCGCCCGGGAGCTGAAATCCCGTTATCTGGCGGATAGGGGCGCCGCCGCGGCGCAGTGACGCGTGCGCCGAAAACAGTCGCCTTGCCGATGATTTGCCTTTAGAATCCGCCCCCATGAGTTATCAAGTCCTCGCCCGAAAATGGCGCCCGCGCCGCTTCGCCGATCTGGTCGGCCAGGAGCACGTGGTTCGCGCCCTGACCAACGCGCTCAGGGAAGAGCGCCTGCATCACGCCTACCTGCTCACCGGAACGCGCGGCGTGGGCAAGACCACCATCGCGCGCATCCTCGCCAAAAGTCTCAACTGCGAAACCGGCATCGGCGCCGATCCGTGCGGCGAGTGCGCGGCTTGCCGCCAGATCGAGGCGGGACGCTTCGTCGACCTGCTGGAAATCGACGCGGCGTCCAATACCGGTATCGACAATATCCGCGAAGTGCTGGAGAACGCCCAGTACACGCCAACCCTCGGCCGTTACAAGGTCTATATCATCGACGAAGTGCACATGCTCTCCAAGAGCGCCTTCAATGCGATGCTCAAGACCCTCGAGGAGCCGCCGGCGCACGTCAAGTTCATTCTCGCCACCACCGATCCGCAGAAGGTGCCGGTGACGGTGCTGTCGCGCTGTCTGCAGTTCAGCCTGCGCAACATGACGCCCCAGCAGGTGGCCGGGCATCTGGCCCATGTGCTCGATGCGGAAGGGGTCAGCTACGAGCCTGGCGCGCTGGCTTTGCTCGGACGCGCCGCGGCCGGATCGATGCGCGACGCGATGTCGCTGCTCGATCAGTCGATCGCCTACGGACTGGGTGACGTGCGCGAGGACGGCGTCCGCTCGATGCTGGGCGCCGTGGACCGGCGCTATCTTTTCGCGCTGGTCGAGGCGCTGGCCGACGCGGATGGCGCGACACTGATGGCGGAAGCCGAAAAGCTCGCGGAGCGCGGCATCGGCTTCGACAGCGCGCTTGCCGAGCTCGCGCTGCTGCTGCACCGGATCGCGCTCGCCCAGACGGTGCCGCAGGCGCTGGATCCGGACGAGCCGGATCGCGACGTCCTCGAGACGCTGGCGGCGCGGATCGCGCCGTCCGACGCGCAACTTTACTACCAGATCGCCATCCACGGGCGGCGCGATTTGGCGCTCGCTCCCGACGAGCACGCGGGCTTCACCATGTGCCTGCTGCGCATGCTCGCCTTCCATCCATCGCGGCAGCCGGCCAGCGCGCCGGTCGCGGAACCGCGCGCCGCGGCCCCCGCGCCGCGCCATGAGCCTCAGGCTCCCGCGCATTCGGGCGCGGCCCAGGCGCGCGCCATTCTGGCCGGCGCGGGCCGTTCGCACGGCGCTTCGCCGTCGCCGGCCCAGCCGCGCGAGCGGGCCCCCGATCCGGAGCCCGAGCCTGCGCGGCAGGTTTCGCCGCCCGCGTCTTCCCGGGTCCGACCCGCGGCGGCCGCCGAGCCTGCCGAGTCCGACGAAGAGGATATCGCGCTCGGCGACGCGGCGATGGCGGCGGCCCGGCCGGATCCGGTGCCGGACGACCAACCGGCCGCGGCCGAGGAGCCTCCCGCCGCGTTCGACGGCGACTGGGCGGCGCTCGTGGCGCTGCTCGGACCCCGCATGGGCACCGCGCGGATGCTGGCGCACAATGCCGTGCTCAAGCACTGGTCGGACGGGCGCTTCGAACTGGCGGTGCCGACCGGCTTTCGCCATATGGTCGGGCGCGATTATCAGGAAAAACTCCGGGCTGTCCTGTCCGGTCATTTCGGGCGCTCCGTCGATGTGACGGTGACGGTCGAGGAGCTGGGGCAGGAAACCCCCGCCATGCAGGAAGCCCGCTACCGCCAGGAGCAGTTGCGCGCCGCGCGCGACAACCTGGAAAACGATCCCGTCGTGCAGCAGTTGCGCCGAGATTTCGACGCCGTGCTGCTCGTGGAGACCATTCAACCTGTTCAGGAGTTGTAAGCCATGTTTGGTAAAGGTGGAATCGCTGGTCTGATGAAGCAGGCCCAGCAGATGCAGGAAAACATGAAGAAGGCCCAGGAAGAGCTGGCCAACGTCGAGGTGGAAGGGCATGCCGGCGCCGGCATGGTCAAGGTCACGCTGACCTGCGGCCACGTGGTCAAGCGCATCAGCCTTGACGACAGCCTGCTTGAGGATGCCAAGGACGACAAGGAAATGCTCGAGGACCTGATCGCCGCGGCATTCAACGACGCGATGCGCAAGGCCGAGGCGACGACCCAGGAGCGCATGGCCGGCTTCACCGCGGGCCTGAATCTGCCCGCTGGCATGAAGCTGCCGTTCTGATGAAGAACCCGCCGTCCCTCGATCAGCTCATCGCCGCGTTGAAAGTCCTGCCCGGGGTCGGACCGAAGTCCGCCCAGCGCATGGCGTTCCATCTGCTGCAGAGGGACAAGGGCGGCGCACAGCGTCTGGCGCGCGCCCTGGATGCGGCGCTCGGGCAGGTCATCCATTGCGAGCGTTGCAATACCTTCAGTGAAACCCCGCTGTGCAACGTGTGCGCGGATCCCGGCCGGCGCCAGGATCTGCTGTGCGTCGTGGAAATGCCGGCGGACCTGCTGATGCTCGAGCAGGCCAAATGCTACGATGGGCTGTATTTTGTGCTGATGGGCCGCGTTTCACCGATGGAGGGCATCGGCCCGCGCGATGTCAATCTCGACAAGCTGATGGTGCGCGCGCTCGACGGCGTCGTCGCCGAGGTGGTGATCGCGACCAATTTCACCGCGGAAGGCGAAGTCACCGCGCACATGGTCGGCGAACTGCTCAAAGAACGCGGGCTGACGGTGACGCGCATCGCGCGCGGCATGCCGGTTGGTGGCGAACTGGAGTTCATCGACCCGGGCACCCTGGCCCAGGCGGTGTTCGAGCGACGCCGGCTCGCCTAGCGAAACGGAGCGCCCGCTCCGTTTCTTCCTTTTCTTTTATTCCCGAGCCACTGTCCGGTGGCGCGATTCCCGTTCATGGCTGTACGTCCTGTCACTGATCGTTACATGTTGACCCGAATGACATGAAACAAAATCATGTCACAAGTGGTCAGATTACATATCGAGAACTCGCGAAGCGCGAGCAGGGAGAAAACCATGAAACAGATCGTGATGATTGCCGGGGTCCTTGGCGCCGGCGTGGCGCTGGGTGGCCTGGGTGTGGCCGGCTACCAGCATTTCTCGCATGACGCCGCCGCGCCCGGGACGATGGCGGCATCGGTCCCGGCCGCCGTCGCCTCGGCACCGGCGGCCATCGCGGCCGCTTCCGCTCCGGTCGCCTCGGCCCCCGCCGCGCAAGTGGCGGCGGTCACGCCACCGGAAAAAGCGGCGCCCAGGCACGCCGCCTACGCCAGAGTGCTGGGCGTGAAACCGGTTGTGAAACTGGAAACAGCGCCCAGGGAAGTCTGCGCGCCCGAGCAGGTGGTGCGGCGAGCGCCGCCGCAGGATGAGCATCGGGTGACCGGAACGGTGGTCGGCGGGCTCTTGGGCGGGGTGCTCGGCAACCAGGTGGGCGGCGGCAATGGCAAGAAAATCGCCACGGTGGTCGGCGCGATCGCCGGCGGTTACGCCGGCAACCAGGCCCAGGAGCGGATGCAGGAGCGCGATACGGTGACCGTCACGGAAAACCGCTGCCATACCGAGGACGCGGTCACGAAAAAAGTGGTGGGGTACGATGTGCGCTATTCGC
The DNA here is from genome assembly GCF_018802605.1 of Paludibacterium paludis. Lineage (NCBI taxonomy): Bacteria > Pseudomonadati > Pseudomonadota > Betaproteobacteria > Neisseriales > Chromobacteriaceae > Paludibacterium > Paludibacterium paludis. The sequence goes on from NZ_CP069161.1 coordinate 1,838,832, forward strand.
TTGACGGGCGTGTCGGCACGGTGCGCATGGATCACAAGCCGGGAAAGCGCATCCCGGCCCGCAACGGAGAGTTGCTGTTGCCATGAGCGCGGAAACTCCGGCGCGGCTCAGCGCTCCATGAGCCGGGCAAGGACGATTTCATCCAGCCAGCGGGAGCCGGCGCGCCGCGACTCGCGCAGCATGCCTTCCCGCTCGAATCCGCCGTGAGCGAGAAAATCGAGCGCTACGGTATTGTTGACGGCAACCCGGGCCTCCAGGCGTCCGAGCGCGAGGTCGTCGGCGAGGATCAGCAGGCCCGCCATCAGCCGTGAGCCGGCACCGGTACGCCGTTCGTCCCTCGCGACGGCCAGATGGATTTCGGCGCAGTGATTGCGTCGCTCGCGCGGATGCAGCGAAAGGAAGGCCCAGCCGATGACCCGCTCTGCGCGCAGCGCAACCAGATCGAAACGGCGGGAGTTCGCGCCGGCGAGCCAGGTTTCCCAATGGCGGCGCGAATTGAGCGCGAGGCCGGGGTGGGCGTCGAGCACATCCCGGTCGTCGTGCAGGCGGCAGACGCCCGGCACATGCTCTTCGTCCATGGCCCGGATGGCAAGCTGGTTCAGTCGCATGCCAGGCCCTTGCGCAGTCTGGCCATCTGGTAGCTGTCCGCCAGCACCCCGTCGCGCCAGGCGTGACGCCGCAGACGACTTTCGATGTCGAAGCCGAAACGCCGGTAAAGCGCCAGCGCGGCGTCATTGTCCGTGAAGACATTCAATTCGACGCGGCGCGCGCCGAACCAGTTGTCGGCCAGATCCAGGGCGGCCTCCATCAGGGCCGTGCCGATGCCCTGACGGTGATGGTCCGGGTGTACCGCGAGTCCGAGGTGCCAGACGTGCCGGCGACGGATCGCGGTATCGCGGTGAAGGTGAACCCAGCCGATGATGTCCGCGCGATGCACGCCGACCAGCGAGCAGGCGTCGGTCGGCGTGCCTTCCAGGCGCGCCAGCCAGTGGCTGGCGGCCTGGTACGGAGGCTGCAGCAGGTTGCGGTAGACCGCGTGATGGTTGGTCAGCGCGTTCAGTGGCCCGGCGTCGGTGGTTTCGCAGTGACGTATGCGTATCTCGTAACCCGAAGTTGTAAGGACGACGCGTTTCATGGCCTAGGCTAACCCTGTTGTCAGGGTTCCATGGTTTCAGAACGCCATGACGATGTCAACACTCCGGGGCATCGCCCCGGCGCGCTCAGTCGGCCTTTTCGCGCTGGCGGAAGCGTTCGCCCTGGCGCAACCCGCTGGCCATCAGTTCGCCAAGCAGCGCCATGCCGGTGCGGTGCCGCAGCCGGTCGTAGAAGCTGGCGTTCAGGCGCAAGCCGTTGGCGGGGGCGGGGTTCGTCGCATGGAATAGCCGCGAGGGCGCGAAATGGATGCCCTGCTGCATCGCGGCGGGCAAGAGGGCGCTGCTGTCGATGGAATCGGGTAGCTCAACCCACAGGAAATAACCGCCTTCCGGCTCGATGACGCGTGTTCCCGCCGGAAAACATTCCCTGACCCGTTCCCGCATCGCCACGCAGCGCGCGCGCAACTCCAGACGCAAGCTCGCCAGTGCCTCGTCCTGGCGTCCGCTGGAGAGCAGCCTGGCGAGCGCCATCTGGCTTGGCACCGGGGTGCCCAGCGAACTGCACAGCTTGAGCGAGGCCAGCGTTTCGCTGAAGCGACCGCCCGCGATCCAGCCGACCCGGTGGCCGGGCGCCAGCGATTTGCTGAACGAGGCGCAGTGCATCACCCAGCCCGACGTATCGAAACGCTTGAGCGGGTTGGGCGCGGCGGGCGCGAAGTGCAGTTCCCGGTAGGTGTCGTCCTCGATCAGCGCCACCTGATAGCGCTCCGCCAGCCCGACCAGCGCCTGTTTGGTGTCGTTGCCGAGGCAGCGCCCCGTCGGATGGTGGAAATTGGCCATCACGAGAAAGGCCGCAGGCCGTTCGTTGGCGAACAAGGCCTCGACCGACGCGAGCAGCCGGTTCTCGTCGTCCTGCCACGGCACCGAATGAATGGTGGTGTCCAGCAGGGCCAACTGATCCAGCACCGCGGGAAAGGCCGGAGACAGCACCGCCATGCTGCCGCGCCCCGTGTCGCGCAAGGCGGCGCGGATGGCCAGCGACAGCGCCTCCATGCCGCCACAGGTGATCAGCAGCTCATCGCCATCGAGCAGGGTGCCCTGCGACAGGTAGTGCAGGGCCAATACCCGGCGCAGTTCCTCGAGTCCCTGGATGGGCAGGCTCATCAGCGTGTCCGGATACTCCTGGAGGATGCCGGCCAGCGCCCGGTTCATCAGCGACGGGTCCAGCAGGGCGGGGTTGACGAAAGGGCAACCCCATGGCATGGGGAGCGCCATCGTCAGATGCTCGATGCGCACGCCCTGCGCCCGCTCGGCCGCGCTCAAGCGCTGGGCCAGGTGATCCTTGTTGCGGCGCTGGGGCAGTACCCGGAATCCGGAGCGCGGACAGGACTCGATGAGACCCATGCGCTCCAGTTCCCCGTAGGCCCGCTGCGCCGTGGTCATGCTGACCCGATGATCCTGGCAGACCTTGCGCAGCGACGGCATGCGGTCGCCCGGGAGCAGGTGACCCTGCTCGATCGCATGGGCGAACAGGGCCTTCAGTTGCAGTGACTTATTCAATCAATCTCCAAAGAATCGGGTTTTTTCACGGAGAACCGGAGCGGCATCGCCTGCCGCCCTGACCAGAACCCAGACCGTGTGGCTGCCCTTGGGGACCTCGTCGGGCGACGCCTGCAGCCGCACGGCGATGGTTTCCGTGGCCGTCGGTCCGAGCTTGACGGTGGTCTGGTCGCCGACCAGTTTCAGGCCGGGCAGACCCTCGGCGCTGAGCGAGTACACGCGCGGCGTTTCGCTGGTATTGGTCAAGCGCAGAATATAGCTGTTTTCCAAGAGTCCGTCGTCGGTCTGGCGGGTCAGATAGCTGCGATCGCGCATGACATCCATCTTGATGTTGGTGTGCATGGCCCAGCCGGCGATGGAACCGGCAAAGATCGTCAGCAGGATACCGCTGTAGACCAGCACGCGCGGGCGCATCATGCGGCGTTTGATTTCGCTTTCCGGGTAGTGGCCCTGCAGGGCGGATTCCGTGGTGTAGCGGATCAGGCCGCGCGGCGCGGAAATCTTGTCCATGACCTGATCGCAAGCGTCGATACAGGCGGCGCAGCCGATGCATTCGTACTGCAGGCCCTGGCGGATGTCGATGCCGGTCGGGCAGACCTGTACGCAGATGCCGCAGTCGATGCAGTCGCCGCGCGCCGTCGCTCCGTCATCCTTGCGCCGCGCGCCGCGCGGTTCGCCACGCCGGCTGTCGTAGCTGACGATCAGCGTGTCGTTGTCGAACATCACACCCTGGAAGCGGGCGTACGGGCACATATGCGTGCAGACTTTCTCGCGCAGCATGCCGGCCAGTATCCAGGTGAAGGCGGCGTAAAACAGGATCCAGAATCCCTCCCACGGACCGAAATCGAAGGTCGGCAGGGCGTGAAGCAGCTCGCGGATCGGTGTGAAGTAGCCGGTCAGGGTGAAGCCCGTCCACAGCGAGAAGGCGATCATGAGCGTGTGCTTGAGCGTGCGCCGCGCGGTGCGCTCGAACGTGGCGGGGCCGGCGTCGCGCTTCATGCGCGCCTTGCGGTCGCCTTCCACCAGTCGTTCGATCCACAGCATGATCTGTGTGTATACCGTTTGCGGACAGGCGTACCCGCACCACAGGCGGCCGGCCAGCGTGGTCCACAGGAACAGGCCGAAGGCGCACACCATCAGCAGCGCCGACAGGTACACCAGATCCTGCGGCCAGAAGGTGGCGCCGAACACGAAGAAGCGATGATTGGCCAGGTCGAGCCAGACCGCCTGCCGATGGTTCCACATCAGCCATGGCAGTCCGAAAAACACCAGTTGGGTGAGCGCAACCAGGAGCACCCGCACGGTGTTGAAACGGCCGCTGGTCAGGCGCGGATAGATTTTGATTGGGATCGGGGTAGCTGTTGTCATCGCGTAAGGTCACTGTCATATGTAACAGACAGATTTGACCCGTTCTGTACCGGTGCGGCAATGCACAGATAGTGTCGCCGAAAACGGTACAGAACGCGAAGACGTGATGACAGTTGGTCGGATCAGCGGACCAGTTGGGGAAAGAGCCGGTAGATGCCGTCGACGATGATTTCCACCGACACCGCCGCCAGCAGCATGCCCATCACCCGGTTGACGATGTTGATGCCGGTCTGTCCGAGCATCCGGCTGATCGGCGAGGCCATGACCAGCGCGCAGTAGCTGGTGATGGCGATCAGCAGGCCGCTGACGACAAGATAGGCGAGCTGTACCCAGGAGGTGGCCGTGGAGGAGTAGATGATCACCGTGGAAATGGTGCCTGGGCCGGTCATCAGCGGGATGGCCATCGGGACGACGGCGATATTGGTTTTGGCTTCGGCTTCGGCGCGCTCGACCTTGGTGGTCTTGGTCGGCTCGGGCTTGGCGTTCATCAGGGCGATGGCGATGAGCATCACCAGCAGACCGCCGCCGACCTGAAAGGAGCCGATGCTGATGCCGAGAAACTGCAGCAGGCTGTCGCCGACCAGCGCGAACAGCACCAGGATCACGGCGATGGCGATGGCGGTGGCCCGGGCGGTTTTTTTGCGTTCCTGCTGGCTGTGCGTGGGTGTCAGACTGATGAAAATCGGGATGGCGCCCAGCGGGTTGACCAGCACCAGCAGTGCAATGAAGATTTTGGCGATTTCCATTTCCATGATGGGAGAGTGACCTTCTCGTATGTGTGTTGTCTTCGCCGCGGCAACGAAAAAGACATGGATCCGGGCCGGTCCATGTCTTGTCCAGTTTTTGGCTGAGCGCAGTCTAGCCCAGCGGCAACCATATATCTTTGCGCTATGACAATACGTGTCATGCTACGGCATGGCGGTAAATCCGCCCGCCAGCAGGCGCTCCAGAGTGGCGCGATAAATGGTCGACAGGGTGTCGATGTCATCGATCGCCACGCACTCGTTGAGTTTGTGGATCGTCGCGTTGACCGGGCCGAATTCCACAAGCTCGCGCGCGATGCGCTTGATAAAGCGTCCGTCGGACGTGCCGCCCGTGGTGGAGAGACTCGCCTCCATTCCCGTCGCCTCGCGGATCGCCGCGCCCAGGCATTCCGTCAGTTTTCCGGGTTCCGTCAGGAAGGGGTTGCCGGAGAGCGTCCATTCCAGATCATAGTCCAGGTCGTGGCGGTCGAGAATTTCATGCACGCTGCGCTTGAGTCCGTCGGCGGTCTGCTCGGTGCTGAAGCGGAAGTTGAAGCGGATCTGGCAGTCGCCCGGAATGACGTTGGTCGCGCCGGTTCCGGCGTTGAAGTTGGAAATCTGGAAGCTGGTTGGCGGAAAATGCGCATTTCCCTCGTCCCAGTGGCGCGCGGTCAGTTCGGCGAGGGCCGGCGCGAACTGGTGTACCGGATTGCGCGCCAGGTGCGGATAGGCGATGTGGCCTTGTATCCCCCTGATGGTCAGGGTGCCGGACAGCGAGCCGCGGCGGCCGTTTTTGATGGTGTCGCCCAGCCGCTCGGCGCAGGTCGGTTCGCCGACGATGCAATAGTCGATGCGTTCGCCGCGGGCCTCGAGCGTATCGACGACGCGCACCGTGCCGTCGACCGCGATGCCTTCCTCATCGGAGGTGATCAGGAGCGCGATGCTGCCGGGGTGGTCCGGATGCTCGGCGACAAACGCCTCGATCGCGGTCACGAACGCGGCGAGCGAGGCTTTCATGTCCGCCGCGCCGCGCCCGAACAGGTGGCCGTCGCGCCGGGTCGGCTCGAACGGCGGCGAGTGCCACTGGGTGGCGGGGCCGGTCGGCACCACATCGGTGTGGCCGGCGAAGCAGAGCAGGGGAGCCTGGCTGCCGCGTCGTGCCCAGAAATTGTCGACATCGCCATGACGGTGGATCTCGATGGCGAAACCGGCGGCGGCGAGCCGCTGCATCAAGAGGGGTTGGCACCCCGCGTCGCGCGGCGTCACGGAGTCCAGGCGGATCAGGGCTTCGGTGAGGTCCAGTGTCGCGCTCATTGTGTCAGCGCCTCCCGGTAGCGTTCCTCGGCGAAGCCCAGGATGACCGCGCCGCGGCATTCCAGTACCGGGCGCTTGATCAGCGAGGGGTTGGCCATCATCAGGCCGATCGCGCCTTCCCGCGTCGCGGCTCGCGCCTTGTCCTCGTCGTTCAGGCCGCGCCAGGTGGTGCCCTGGCGGTTGACGAGCTTGTCGAGGGGGACGGCGTCAAGCCAGGCGGCCAGGCGGGGCGCATCGATGCCGGCTTTCTTGAAATCGTGGAACCGGTAGTCGATGCCTTCGCGGGCAAGCCAGTCGCGGGCTTTTTTGACGGTATTGCAGTTAGGGATGCCGTAAACAGTGATCATGGTTTCGTTGGGTGGGCTGGTGACAAAGGTCGGTGCGACATTTTGCGGGTGTTTGGCCGGCGGGTAAAGCCATGCCGCCGCAGGCGGCGGCGCAAGACGCCCGGCGGGCGGGCGCCTGCCGGGCGGGGGAGGGAGGGATCAGGCGGGCTGGCGCGGGGCTTCGGTGTCGCGCAGCGCCCGGCGCAGGATCTTGCCGACGTTGGTTTTGGGCAGCTCGGTGCGGAATTCGACGAACTTGGGCACCTTGTAGCCGGTCAGGTTGGCGCGGCAGAACGCGACGATGTCCTTTTCCGTGAGGGCGGGGTCCTTGCGGACGATGAACACTTTCACCACTTCGCCGGATTTTTCGTCGGGAACCCCGATGCAGGCGACTTCCAGGACGCCGGGGTGCCCAGCCAGCACGTCCTCGATCTCGTTGGGGTACACATTGAAGCCGGACACCAGGATCATGTCTTTTTTGCGGTCGACGAGCTTGACGTAGCCGTCGTCGGTGATCACGGCCATGTCGCCGGTGGCGAGGAAGCCGTCCGGGCCGATGATCTTGGCCGTCTCCTCGGGGCGGTTCCAGTAGCCCTTCATGATTTGCGGACCCTTCACGCACAGCTCGCCCGATTCGCCATGGGCGACCGGCTTGCCGTCGGCGTCGCGCAACTCGATCAGGGTGGAGGGAACCGGCAGGCCGATGGTGCCGTTGTAGGCTTGCTGGTCCATCGGGTTGATGCACACCGCGGGCGAGGCTTCGGTCAGTCCGTAGGCTTCGATCAGCGGTACGCCGGTGATCTCGCGCCATTTGTCGGCGACGGCCTTTTGCACCGCCATGCCGCCGCCCAGCACCATGCGCCAGGTGGAGAAATCGACGGTTTTGAAATCCGGGTGGTGAATCAGCGCGTTGAACAGGGTGTTCACGCCGGTCATCGCCGTGACCTTGTACTTCTTGATCTCCTTGATGAAGCCCGGGATGTCGCGCGGATTGGTGATCAGCACATTGAGGGCGCCCAGTTCGGTGAAGACCATCAGGTTGGCCGTCAGCGAGAAGATGTGGTAGAGCGGCAGGGCGGTGATGATGATCTCCTCCCCCTCCCGCACGGTGTTCTTCACCCATTCGCCGGCCTGCAGCATGTTGGCGACGATATTGCTGTGCAGCAGCATCGCGCCCTTGGATACGCCGGTGGTGCCGCCGGTGTACTGCAGGAAGGCGATGTCGTCGTGGCCGATATCGACCGGCGCGAACGGCGCGGCCCTGCCGCTGGCGATGGCGTCGTTGAAACGGACGTGCGGCAGTTCCCAGCGCGGGACCATTTTCTTGACCCGGCGCACCACGAAATTCACCAGCAGCGATTTGGGGAAACCGAGCAGGTCGCCGATCGAGGCGATCACGATGTGCTTGATGCCGGTGCGGGGCAGCACGTCTTCGAGGACACTGGCGAAGTTTTCCAGGATGACGATGGTTTCGCAGCCGGCGTCGTTGAGCTGGTGTTCGAGTTCGCGCGGGGTGTAGAGCGGGTTGACGTTGACCACCGTCATGCCGGCGCGCAGTATGCCGAAGACCGCCACCGGGTATTGCAGCAGGTTGGGCATCATCACCGCGACGCGGGAGCCCTTGGCGAGCTTGAGCGTGTTCTGCAGGTAGGAGGCGAAGTGCCGCGACAGCGTGTCCAGTTCGCCGTAGCTGATGATCTTGTCCATGTTGGCCATGGCCGGGCGGTCGCGGAAGCGTTCCACGCTGCGCTCGAAGACCTCGACGACGGACGAGAACGTGTTGATGTCGATCTCGTGGGCCACGCCGTGCTGATAATTGTTAAGCCAAATCTTTTCCATAGGTGTCAGGCTTCTCCATCGTGCTGAATGTGACGTTGCGCCGGCCGTGGCCAACGAGCGTTGTTGTAGTTATGATTTTTGAATTATTGAGGTGTCGATTTCCCTGCGTTTAGCATGGAGTCGAGTCGTGCTAATTTACAGGAAGTGAAATCAGGCCGTAAAGTATAGTATCGCGGTATCCCGCCGGGCGCGGGAGATCGGTTTTCTTTTCCTCCGGAATGGGTTACAATTCCGGTGTTTAGGGATGGGCGTTTCGCCCATTTTTTATTTGTGGAAAAAGCAATGGATGTTCGTTTGCTGCTTGAAAGCACCCTGCCGGGCCTGGGTTACGAGCTCGTCGACTTAGAGATGACCCCGGGCGGAGGCTTCAGGGTGTTCATCGACAAGCCCGGTGGCATTACCGTGGAAGACTGCGTTTCGGTCAGCAATCACCTGACCCGCCTGTTCATGGTGGAAAACGTCGATTACGAACGCCTGGAGGTGTCGTCTCCGGGTCTGGACCGCCCCTTGAAGAAGGAGGCGGACTTCGTCCGTTTCAAAGGCCAGCTCTGCAAGGTGCGCACCCGCATGCCTGTCGAGCAGCAGAAGAAATTTACCGGTCGCATCGCCGGCTTCGCCGAGGGCAATCTCGAGCTGGAGGTGGATGGCCGCGTGGTGGTTATTCCGTTCGCCAATATCGACAAGGCCAGGCTGGAGCCTGAGTTCTGAACTGGGCGGCATGACGCCAAGCAAGGGACAAAAATTCGGAGGATTGCATGAGTCGCGAGATTTTGTTGCTGGTCGACGCGCTGGCTAGCGAGAAGAACGTCAGCAAGGATGTGGTGTTTTCGGCGCTGGAGCTGGCGCTGGCTTCGGCTACCAAGAAAAAGTTTGCCGACGAGGATGTCGACATCCGCGTCGAAATCGATCGTCATACCGGTCAGTATCAAAGCTTCCGCCGCTGGACGGTGGTCGAAGACGAGCTGCTGGAGTCGGAAGAGCGCGAGCTGACGCTCGACGAAGCCCGCGAACGCGATCCCCGCGCCGAACTCGGTTCGGTGGTCGAGGAATCGATGGAGCCCGTGGAGTTCGGCCGTATCGGCGCTCAGACGGCCAAGCAGGTCATCCTGCAGAAAATCCGCGATGCGGAGCGCGAGCAGCTCCTGAACGAATTCCTGCAGCGTCGCGAGCACATCGTGACCGGCACGATCAAGCGGATCGAACGCGGTAACGCCATTGTCGAATGCGGCAAGCTCGAGGCGCTGCTGCCTCGCGAGCAGATGATTCCGAAGGAAAACCTGCGCGTGGGCGACCGCGTGAAGGCGTTCCTGCTGCGCATCGATCGCATGGGCCGCGGTCCGCAGCTCGTGCTGTCGCGCACCGCCCGCGAGTTCCTCGTCAAGCTGTTCGAGCTGGAAGTGCCGGAGATCGAAGAGGGCATGCTGGAGATCAAGGAAGCCGCCCGCGACCCGGGCATGCGCGCCAAGATCGCCGTCAAGGCCAACGATCCGCGCATCGATCCGCAGGGTACCTGCATCGGCGTGCGCGGTTCCCGCGTTCAGGCGGTGACCCAGGAGCTGGCCGGCGAGCGTATCGACATCGTGCTGTGGGCTCCGGAGCCGGCCGAGTTCGTGATGAACGCGCTGTCGCCCGCCGAAGTGAACCGCATCCTGATCGACGAGGACAACCACGCGATGGATGTGGTGGTCGAGGAGGAGCAACTGGCCCTGGCCATCGGCCGCAGCGGTCAGAATGTCAAGCTCGCCGCCGAGCTGACCGGCTGGTACCTGAATATCATGACCGTCGCCGAGGCCGAAGAGAAGCATCAGGAAGAGGATGCGGCACTGCGCAACCTGTTCGTGAAACACCTGGACGTGAGCGAAGAAATCGCCGCGGTGCTGGTGCAGGAGGGCTTTGCCGCCCTCGAAGAAGTGGCTTACGTTCCGATTGCCGAAATGCTCGAGATCGAGGGTTTCGACGAGGAGATGGTCAATGACCTGAGAAGCCGCGCGCGCGATGCGCTGCTGACCCAGGCCATCGCTTCGGAAGAGAAACTGGAAATGGTGTCCGAGGACCTTCGCGAGATGGAGGGGCTGGACGCCGAGCTCGTGCGCAAGCTGGCTGACAACGGCGTGACCACGCGGGACGATCTGGCCGATCTGGCTGTGGACGATCTCGTGGAGATGACCGGCATGGAGGCCGAAACGGCCCGTGCGGTGATCATGAAGGCGCGTGAACACTGGTTCGAACAGTGAGCTTGCGGGAAGTATTTGACGGAATTTGGGAAGACGCATGACGAAAATAAGACAATTTGCCACCGAGCACCGCCTGTCGCCGGAAACGCTGCAAAAGATGCTGCGTACCGCCGGCCTGGGTGAGCGCTCACAAGACGACACGCTCACCGAGCAAGAGAAATCCCAGCTCCTGGACTTCCTGCGCCGCTCGCACGGTTCGGGTGAGGATGCCCGTATCTCGATCACCCGCAAGGAAACCACCCAGGTGCACAATGCGCAGGGGCGCACCGTGCAGGTGGAAACCAAGAAGAAGCGCTCCTTTGCTCTGGAAACGCCGCCCGCCGTAGAGCCGGCCAAGGCACCGTCGGCCGCGCCGGAAGCCAGTCCGGCGCCGACTCCCGAGCCGGTGAAGGCCGCTCCCGAGCCCAAGGTCGAGAAGGCTCCCGAGCCGGTGAAGGCCGCCGAGCCGGTCGCGGCTCCGGCGAAGGCCGAGCCCGCTCCTGCTGCGGTTCGCCATGAAGAAAAACCCGCCGAGAAACCGGTGACGGCCAAGGCCGCGCCGGCTCCGGCGGAAAAACCGGTGGAAGCGCCGAAGCCCGCCGCGGCCAAGCCCGCGGCTCCGGCCAAGCCGGCCGCGCCGGCGTCGATCCTGTCCGCGGAAGAAATCGCCAGCCGCGAGGCGGAAGAGCGCCGCCAGGCGGCGTTCCGCGCGCGTCAGGCCGAATTGATGCGGGAAAAGATCGAGCGCGAAGAGCGCCGTGCGCGCCTCGCCCAGCAGCAGGCTCAACCGGCTCCCGCGCCGGCACCGGCTCCCGCGCCGGCTCCGAGTCCGGCCGCTGCACCGCGCCCCGCCGCGGGCGAGCGCCGTCAGGCACAGCCGGGCCAGTCCCCGCGTTCGGGGCAGCCCGGTCAGCGTCCGCAAGGCAATGGTCCGCGTCCGCAGGGCGGGCAGGGTCCGCGCAGCGGCGCTCCGGCTTCCCGTCCGTCCGCGCCGGCTCCGTCCGCCGCGCAGCCGGGCAGCGGTCCGGCGGCGGCACCCCGTCCCGGCGCCGATGCCAAGAAAAAGAAGGGCGGCGGCGACCGCAGCTGGGATGACGGCAACCGCAAGGGACGCGGTCTGCGCGTTCGCGGTGGCGACTCCGGCAACGACTGGAAATCCCGCAAGGGCCGCAAGCATCAGGGCGCGCATGCGTTCCAGACGCCGACCGAACCGATCGTGCACGACGTGCTGGTTCCGGAAACCATCACGGTCGCCGACCTTGCCCACCGGATGGCCGTGAAGGCCGCCGAGGTGATCAAGGTGCTGATGAAAATGGGCATGATGGTCACTATCAACCAGGTGCTCGATCAGGAAACCGCGCTGATCATCGTCGAGGAAATGGGCCACAAGGGCCGTGCCGCCCAGGCCGATGATCCGGAGGCCTTCCTCGAGGTGGCCGAAGGCGCCGTCGTCGAGTCCGAGCAGCTGCCGCGTCCGCCGGTCGTGACCGTAATGGGTCACGTCGACCACGGCAAGACCTCCTTGCTCGACTACATCCGCCGCGCCAAGGTGGCGGCGGGTGAAGCGGGCGGGATCACCCAGCATATCGGCGCCTACCATGTCGAAACCGACCGTGGCGTGATCACCTTCCTCGACACCCCGGGTCACGAAGCGTTTACCGCCATGCGGGCCCGCGGCGCGAAGGCGACCGATATCGTGGTGCTGGTGGTGGCCGCCGACGACGGTGTGATGCCGCAGACCATCGAGGCGATCCACCATGCCAAGGCGGCGGGTGTGCCCATCGTTGTGGCGGTGAACAAGATCGACAAGCAGGGCGCCAATCCGGAGCGTATCCGTCAGGAGCTGGTGGCGCAGGAAGTGGTGCCCGAAGAGTGGGGCGGCGACAGCCAGTTCGTCGAAGTGTCCGCCAAGCAGGGGCTGAATATCGATCAGCTGCTGGAGGCCATCCTCCTGCAGGCCGAAGTGCTGGAGCTGACGGCTTCGCGCACCGCGCCGGCCAAGGGCGTGATCGTCGAGGCCCGCCTCGACAAGGGTCGCGGCGCCGTAGCCACGCTGATGGTGCAGTCCGGCACGCTGCGCAAGGGCGATATCGTGCTGGCCGGCACGGCGTTCGGACGTGTTCGCGCGATGATGGACGAGAACGGTGTTCCGGTGGACGAAGCCGGTCCGTCGATTCCGGTCGAGATTCTCGGCCTGTCGGATGTGCCGTCCGCCGGTGAGGATGCGATGGTGCTGGCCGACGAGAAGAAGGCGCGCGAAATCGCCCTGTTCCGTCAGGGCAAGTTCCGCGACGTGCGTCTGGCCAAGCAGCAGGCCGCCAAGCTGGAGAATATGTTCGCGCAGATGGCCGAGGGCGAGGTGCAATCCCTGTCCCTGATCATCAAGGCGGATGTGCAGGGTTCGTACGAAGCCCTGGCCCACAGCCTGCAGAAGCTGTCCACCGAGGAAGTGCGCGTGAACATCCTGCACTCGGGCGTCGGCGGTATTTCCGAGTCGGACATCAATCTGGCCATCGCTTCGAAGGCGATCGTGATCGGCTTCAATACCCGCAGCGATGCCGCGGCGCGCAAGCTGGCCGAAAGCGAAGGCATCGATATTCGTTACTACAGTATCATTTACGATGCGGTGGACGAGGTGAAGGCCGCGATGTCGGGCATGCTGTCGCCGGAGAAGAAGGAGCAGGTGATCGGCTCCGTCGAGATCCGCCAGGTGTTCAGCGTGTCCAAGGTCGGCGCGATCGCCGGCTGCATGGTGACCGACGGCATGATCAAGCGTCATTCGCAGATTCGCCTGATTCGCGACAACGTCGTCGTGCATACCGGGGAACTCGATTCGCTCAAGCGCTTCAAGGATGATGTGAAGGAAGTGAAGCAGGGCTACGAGTGCGGTCTGATGCTGAAGAACTTCAACGACATCCGCGAAGGCGATGCTCTCGAGGTATTCGAAATCGTCGAAGTGGCGCGTACCCTCTGATCGTTGTGTTTTTTTTCGGGCGGGCGCTCGTCCGGCTTCGGCCGGACGGGGCTCGCCCTTGTGTTTGATTGAACCAGGAATATGACCATGGCCAGAGCCCGTAAAGGATTTTCCCGTTCGGACCGTCTCGCCGACCAGATCCAGCGCGATCTGGCGGCCCTGTTGCGCGCGGGCCTCAAGGATCCCCGCGCAGGCTGGATCACGCTGACGTCCGTTCACGTCACCCGAGACTACTCCCATGCCACGATCTACTACACGGTGATGGAGTCTGACAAGCGAGAGGTGACCCAGGAGGCGCTGGATAGCGCGGCCGGTTACCTGCGCACCGAGCTGGGACGCGGCCTGAACATTTACAGCGTGCCGCAATTGCATTTCGTGTACGACGAATCGATCGAGCGCGGCATGCACATGAGTCGTCTGATCGACCAGGTGGCCAGCGAAGACGCCGCGCGCGGCGGATTGCTTGACGACAGCGATGCCGATGAGGGCATCAACGAAGACAAGGAGCCGCAGGAGTTGGGGCCGGACGACGTCGAGGACGACGCGGAAGGCCGCGCATGAGTCAGGTGCGCCGTCCCAAGCGGGATGTCGATGGCGTGCTGCTTTTGGACAAGCCGCTGGGCGTGAGCAGCAATGGCGCGCTGCAAAAGGCGCGCTGGCTGTTCACAGCGGCGAAAGCGGGGCACACCGGTGTGCTCGACCCGCTGGCCACCGGCCTGTTGCCGGTCTGTTTCGGCGAGGCGACCAAGTTTTCCTCGTTTTTGCTGGATGCCGACAAGCGCTACACCGCCACGGTGGCGTTCGGGCGTGTGACCACGACCGGCGATGTCGAGGGCGAGGTGGTGTCGGAGCGGCCCGTGGATGTGTCGCGATCGGCGCTCGAGGCCGCGCTTGACCGGTTCACCGGCCCGATCCGTCAGGTGCCGCCGATGTATTCGGCCCTCAAGTTCCAGGGCAAGGCGCTCTACGAGTATGCGCGTCAGGGAATCGAGATCGAGCGCAAGGCGCGCGACGTGATCATCCACGGCATCGATCTTCTGTCGTTCGACGGCAAGGAGGCGGTGATCGATGTGCGCTGCAGCAAGGGAACCTATATCCGCACGCTGGGCGAGGATATCGGCGAAATGCTGGGCTGCGGCGCACACTTGAGCGGGTTGCGGCGCACCGCCACGGCCGGTTTCGAGATCGGCTCGGCGGTGACGCTGGAGGCGCTGGAGGGAAGGGATGTTCCCGAGCGCGATGCGCTGCTGTTGCCGCCGGACGTGCTGGTGCGGCATTTGCCGGAGGTGTCGCTCGGGGAGAGCGAGTGTTTCAGATTTTGTCGCGGACAAGCTGTGCGCTTTTCCCTGAACTGTGCGATAATGACGCGTTTTCGGGTGTACCGCGAGGTCGACCGGAAATTTCTTGGTCTGGCCGAATGGCGCGGCGACTCGTCGCTTCAGCCGGTCAGGCTGCTGGCGGCGCAGGCCGTCAGCTAGCAGAAGTGCGGATGGGTTTCGGCTCGCCGCACTCGTCGGGCGTTTTGCCCTAACCTGAGTTTGGAGTAAGTTGTAATGGCAATGACCGCCACCCAAAAAGCCGACATCGTTAAAGATTTCCAGCGTGCGCCTGGCGACACCGGTTCCTCCGAGGTCCAAGTCGCTCTGTTGACCGCTCGTATCAACGATCTGACCCCGCACTTCAAGGCGAACAGCAAAGACCACCACAGCCGTCGTGGCCTGCTGAAGCTCGTTAGCCGTCGTCGTCGTCTGCTTGACTATCTCAAGCGCACCGACGCGGACAGCTACCGCGCCCTGATCGCCCGTCTGGGTCTGCGCAAGTAAGTCGGCGCAGGTTGGAAAAAGTCGCAGCTAGCCTGCGACTTTTTCATATACGAAACCGTATTAAAACAAGCATTACCGGATCCGACTGACAGCAACGGGGGGAGCCTCTAGATATGGCGATGGCGTGGCCCGTCATATCTAGGGGTTCCCGTTGAGGGTCCGGCATCCCAAAACGATCGAATCAACGAGGGATAACCCAAGTGTTCAACAAGATTAGCAAAACGTTCCAGTACGGCCGCCATACGGTCACCATCGAAACGGGCGAAGTCGCCCGCCAGGCTTCCGGCGCCGTGCTGGTGACCATGGAAGAAACCGTCGTCATGGTCGCCGTGGTCGGCGGCAAGTCCGTCAAGCCCGGCCAGGACTTCTTCCCGCTGACCGTCGATTATCTGGAGCGCACCTACGCCGCTGGCAAGATCCCGGGCGGCTTCTTCAAGCGCGAAGGCAAGCAGTCCGAGAAGGAAGTCCTCACCAGCCGACTGATCGATCGTCCGATCCGTCCGCTGTTCCCGGAAGGCTTCTACCACGACGTGCAGATCGTGGCCACCGTCGTGTCGCTGAACCCGGAAGTGGACGCCGACATCCCCGCGATGATCGGCGCGTCCGCCGCGCTGGCGATTTCCGGTCTGCCGTTCGCCGGCCCGATCGGCGCGGCCCGTGTGGGTTACGCCAATGGCGAGTACATCCTGAACCCGACCAAGACCGAACTGGCCGCTTCCGAGCTGGATCTCGTGGTGGCCGGTACCGAGCGCGCCGTGCTGATGGTCGAATCCGAAGCCCGCGAACTGCCCGAAGCGGTGATGCTCGGCGCCGTGGTGTTCGGCCATGACCAGATGCAGGCCGCGATCCGCGCGATCAACGAGCTGGCCGACGAAGTCAATCCGGTGATGTGGGACTGGGCCGCTCCGGCCCGCGACGAAGAACTGGTCGCGTCCATCCGCGGAATCGCCGGCGACGCGCTGGCCGCGGCTTTCCGCATGCGTCAGAAGCAGGCCCGCACCCTGGCCATCAACGAAGCCTGGGACGCGGTGAAGGCGGCGCTGATCACCGAAGAGACCGACACCCTGAAGGCCAACGAGATCAAGGGCATCTTCAAGTCGCTGGAAGCCGAGATCGTCCGCGGACAGATCCTGGCCGGCGAGCCGCGCATCGACGGCCGCGACACCCGCACGGTGCGTCCGATCTCGATCCGTTCCCACGTGCTGCCGCGCACCCACGGCTCCGCCCTGTTCACCCGTGGCGAGACCCAGGCGCTGGTGGTGACCACCCTCGGCACCAAGCAGGACGAGCAGATCATCGACGCGCTGGCCGGCGAATACACCGAGCGCTTCATGCTGCATTACAACTTCCCGCCGTATTCGACCGGTGAAGCCGGCCGCATGGGCCCGCCCAAGCGCCGCGAGATCGGCCATGGCCGTCTGGCCAAGCGCGCGCTGGTCGCGGTTCTGCCGCCGGAAGCGGACTTCGGCTACTCGATGCGCGTTGTTTCCGAGATCACCGAGTCGAACGGTTCCTCGTCGATGGCCTCGGTGTGCGGCGGTTGCCTGTCGCTGCTGTCCGCCGGCGTTCCGCTGAAGGCGCACGTGGCCGGTATCGCCATGGGCCTGATCCTGGAAGGCAACCGCTTCGCGGTGCTGACCGACATCCTGGGCGACGAAGACCACCTGGGCGACATGGACTTCAAGGTGGCCGGTACCACCGAGGGTGTCACCGCGCTGCAGATGGACATCAAGATCCAGGGCATCACCAAGGAAATCATGCAGGTCGCCCTCGACCAGGCCAAGGAAGGCCGCATGCACATCCTCGGCCTGATGAAGGAAGCCGTTGACGGTCCGCAGGAGCTGTCGTCCTTCGCGCCGCGCCTCTTCACGATGAAGATCAACCCGGACAAGATCCGCGAAGTGATCGGCAAGGGCGGTGAAACCATCCGCGCGATCACCAAGGAAACCGGCACCGAGATCAATATCGAGGAAGATGGCACGATCACTATCGCTTCGGTTAGCCAGGACGGCGCCGATGCGGCGAAGAAGCGCATCGAGGAGATCACCGCCGAAGTCGAAGTCGGCAAGATCTACGAAGGCACCGTGGTCAAGATCCTCGACAACAACGTCGGCGCGATCGTGTCCATCCTGCCGGGCAAGGACGGCCTCGTCCACATTTCCCAGATCGCCAACGAGCGCATCAAGAATGTGGCCGATCACCTGAAGGAAGGCCAGATCGTCAAGGTCAAGGCCATCGAGATGGATGACCGTGGCCGTGTTCGCCTGTCGATCAAGGCGCTCCTGGAAGACGAAGCGAAAACCGCGCGGGAAACCGCCGAGTCCTTCGGTCTGAAAGCCCAGTAAGGCGGTCTCGCCTTCGTGAAAAAACCGGCGCATGCGCCGGTTTTTTCATGGGTGCCGAGAGTGGCGGGGTCAGCGCGGTTCGACGCGCGACAGCCAGTCGGAAAACCCCTGAAAAGCCGCGTTGGCAAGTGCGGTGCCATAGCGCAGCGTGTCCGCGCGCACCGTGCCAGGATCGATGCCGGCCGCGGACAGCTCGGCCGCGTGGCCGACCAGCCATGACTCGATTTCCTCGGGCCGTATTTCCGGGTGGCACTGCAGGCCGAGCACCGTGTTCCGATAGGTGAAGATCTGGTTTGGTGTGGTCTCGGTCGAGGCCAGCCGCGTCGCGCCGTCCGGCAGATCGAAAGTGTCCCCGTGCCAATGCAGCATCGAGGGCGCCCGCGCGAGCGCGCTGATGCCGCTGTCGGCGAGCAAGGGCGCCCACGATAGCGGTTGCCAGCCGATCTCCTTTTTCCGCGCGGGGTAGACGGGCTGGCCGAGTGCCTTGGCGATCAACTGCGCGCCAAGACAGATGCCGATCAGCGGCTTGCCCGATGCGAGGCGCTCGCGGATGCGCAGTGTTTCGGCGGTGAGAAACGGGTAGCGCTCATCGTCGCAGGCGCCGATCGGACCGCCCAGTACGATCACGAGGTCCGGGCCGATGATGTCCAGGCGCACCAGGTCGGCCAGTGGCGCGTCGACATACTGGAACTGATAGCGGTGCCTGGCCAGCACGTCTTCCAGCGTACCGGCGTGCTCGAAGGCGAGATGTCGAAGGATCAGTGCGTGTTTCATGGAATCTTGCGATGACAATGGCAATGCACGGAATGATAGCGCGCGAACTTCGCGCTGTCAGTCCCGTCGCGAGAGTCTCAGCGTCAGCGTCAGGCCGTCCTCGCCCTCGTCGACCGAGCGCAGGTTTTCCAGGCGGAAGCCGGAAGGCAGCAGCAAGCCGATGCCGTGCCCGAGCGACGCCTTGCTGAGGGTGCGTTCGAGGCGCCGCGCCATGCCCTGGCCGGGAAGGCGGGCATTCTCTTCCAGTTCGAAGCCGTAGCGTTCCGTTGCATCCTTCATCGCGTGATCGATATGATCCTTCGGCACGAAACGTTCCGCCATGGCCGTCACGTCCCTGGCCGGCACGGTTTCTTCTCCGCCGCACAGAGTCAGCACCTCGTCCTTGAAGCGCACCTGCTCGATCGGATCGTCGATGCCTTCGGACAACTGCTCGAGCACGCGCGTCATCATCTGTGTGCTGGAGCGCACATCGGGCACGCGCCGCGCCTTGAGAAAATCCTCCAGCCAGTACTTGGTTTTCTGGCCGAAGCGGTCGACCGCGTAGACCGTGGGGCTGTGTTCCATCACCAGCGCTCCCTTGTCGATCAGGTGCGGGTTGATGCCCTGGGCGTGGGAGAGGTCGATGCGCGTGCCGGCTTCGGTCAGGGTGAGAAAGTCGTCGCGGATTTCCGATTTGAAAATGCCGAGCGCGCGCTCCGGCCGGTTGTCGTCGTCAAGGCCCGAGAACAGGATCACGAACAGGTCGCCCGCGCTGATGTTGGGGTGCTGCGATCGGGCGTACAGGTGGCGCGCGATGCGACGCGATACCTCCAGAAAATCCAGTTCCCCGGCGAAAAATTGCCGGGTGTAATGGTAGATCTCGTTCAGGCGCAGTTCGGATTCATGAAAAAACTGGAAGCGCTTCTTGTCCGACGCGACGCCCTTGAGATAACCGTCGAGGATCAGGCCGGCGACCGGTTCGTCCACGGTGGCCGGCGATTCGGAAAGCATCAGGCCCTCGTCCCGCGCTTTGTTGCCGACGCGGTGGACGATCAGGCATTCGACGCGGCTGTGGCTGGGTTGCATGGGCGGAGTCCTCGTCAATGGCAAAACCGCAGATTATTGCCTTGCCGGGCGCGGATGACAACCATGGCGGCGCGCCGCGTCGGTGATTCCGGTCAAAAGCGGTTGTGCAGCGCAGCGCGATTTCTTGGTATGCTGTGATTGCCGTCGCCGACGGGGATTACGTAATCCCATGTCGCAAACCGGATATGGGTCCGCCAAATGATTCGATTAGAATCGAACAGGATTTCGCCAATTCCAAAAAAAATCGCTGCAGAGAAGGGACTGTCAATGAGCCATGCCGTCACCCGTTCGACCTACGACGAGGTCATGTTTCCGAATTACAACCCGGCCGGTTTCATCCCGGTGCGCGGGCAGGGGTCCCGAGTATGGGATCAGGATGGCCGTGAGTTCATCGATTTCGCCGGCGGCATCGCCGTCAATGGTCTCGGGCACTGTCACCCCGAGCTGGTCGCCGCGCTGACCGAGCAGGCCGGCAAGCTCTGGCATGTGTCCAACGTGTTCACCAACGAGCCCGTGCTGCGGCTGGCCGAACGCTTGACCGGGCTGACCTTCGCCGAGCGCGCGTTTTTCTGCAACTCGGGGGCGGAGGCCAACGAGGCGGCGTTCAAGCTGGCGCGCAAATACGCCGCCGATCATTATGGCGCGGCCAAGAACGAAATCATTTCCTGCCGCAACGCCTTTCACGGCCGCACGCTCTTTACCGTGACGGTGGGCGGTCAGCCCAAGTACACCGAGGGATTCGGCCCGGTGCCGGAGGCCGTCCGCCATGTTCCGTTCAACGACATCGCCGCGCTCGAAGCGATGGTGAGCGAGCGCACCTGCGCCGTGGTGATCGAACCGGTGCAGGGCGAGGGCGGCGTGATGCCGGCCGACAAGGCCTATCTCGAGGCGGCGCGGCGCCTGTGCGACCAGCATGGCGCGCTGCTGATCTTCGATGAGGTGCAGACCGGCATGGGACGCACCGGATCGCTCTATGCCTACATGCAGTACGGCGTGACACCGGATATCCTGTCGTCCGCGAAGGCGCTGGGCGGGGGCTTTCCGATCGGCGCGATCCTCACCACCGCAAAAGTCGCCTCGAGCTTCGTGGTCGGCACCCACGGGTCGACGTACGGCGGCAATCCGCTCGCTTCGGCGGTGGCCTTGCGCGCCGTCGACATCATCAGCCGCCCCGAGGTGCTGGCGGGGGTGACGGCGCGTCATGACCAGCTGGTCGCCGGCCTCGCCGACCTCAATGCGCGGCACAAGGTATTCCGCGAAGTGCGAGGCATGGGGCTGTTGCTCGGCTGCGTGCTGCAGGAGGCGTATGCCGGCCGGTCGCGCGATATCCTGCGCGCCGCCGAAGCGCAGGGGGTGATGGTGCTGGTGGCCGGCGCCGATGTGATCCGCCTCGCGCCGTCGCTGGTCATCGATCCGGCCGACATCGACGAAGGCCTGCGCCGCTTCGACACCGCGCTCGCGAACTTTGCCGGCGCCTGACCGGCCGGTCCGTTTTTTCGAAGGACCGCCCGCCCTGTCCGGTCAGCACCGGACAGCGGCTTGGCGCGCGCCGCCGTTCGCGCGCCGACACTAACCTGGGAGTCACCTCCGTGCTGAAAGTCCGTCCTGTCAGAACGTCCGATCTGCCTGCCATCGAGCGCATGGCGATCGCCAGCGGCATCGGCGTCACCAGTTTGCCGAGCAACCGGGACAAGCTCTTCGAACGCATCCAGATGTCGCGCACGGCCTTTGGTCATGAGGCCATCGGCGAAGCCAGCAACGATTTTTACATGTTCGTGCTGGAGGCCGGGGACAAAGTGGTGGGGACCGCCTCCATCGCCGCGTCGGCCGGTTTCGACGAACCGTTTTACAGTTACCGCAGCGAAACCTTCGTGCACGCCTCGCGCGCCCTCAAGGTCAACAACCGCGTGCATGTCTTGACCATGTGCCACGATTTGACCGGCATGTCCCAGCTGTGCGGCTTTTATGTCGAGCCGTCCCATGCCGCGGCGGGAGGGGAGTTGCTGTCGCGCGCGCGCCTCCTGTTCGTCGCCGGTCAGCGCGAACGTTTCGGCCGGCGCATCATCGCCGAAATGCAGGGTCTGCACGACGAGGCCGGCCAGTCGCCGTTCTGGAACGCGCTGGGCCGGCGCTTTTTCAATATGGATTTTTTGCAGGTCGAGCAGGCGTTCGTCTCGCACAGCAAGACGTTCATCGCCGAACTGATGCCGAGCTATCCGATCTATGTGCCGCTGCTGCCCGACGAGGCCCAGGACGCCATCGGCCAGATTCACCCGGATTTCGAGTGGCCGTGCCAGCTGTTGACGCGCGAGGGATTCGAGGCGGATCACTACATTGATATTTTCGATGGCGGCGCGGTGCTCACCGCCGAAATCGATCGCCTCAAGACCCTCGAAACGGCGCGCTGCTATCCGGTCGAGGTCGCGGTGAGCCTGCCCGAGGGCGCGGCGCCGCGGCTGATCGCCAACGAGCGCGTGGAAACCTTCGAAGCCACCCTCGACAAGGTGGCGCTGGTCGGCGGCGTGGCGTTCATTCACCCGGACGCGGCATCCGTGCTGTCGGTGCGCAGCGGCGACAAGGTTCGTCTCGTGGCGCGCCAGACCGAAGAAGCGGGAGAGACATCATGATGTTGATCAGACCGGTCGCCCGCGGCGATCTGCCCGGACTGATGGCCCTGGCGGGCAGCGCGGGGGTGGGCATGACCTCGCTGCCGCTGAACGAAGAACGCCTGACCCGCCGCATCGAGCGCGCCGAACTGTCGTTCGCCGGCGAACTCGACCGCGGCGACCAGGGCTATGTGTTCGTGCTGGAAGACGACGAGACCGGCGAGGTGGCGGGCATCTGCGCCATCGAGGCCGCGGTGGGGCTCAAGGAGCCCTGGTACAACTACCGGGTCGGCACCATCGTGCACGCGTCCGAAGAGCTTGGCGTGTACACCCGTCACGAAACCCTGTTCCTGTCCAACGACCATACTGGCTGCACCGAGCTGTGCACATTGTTCCTCAACCCGGCGTTCCGCGCCGGGCGAAACGGGGCGCTGCTCTCGAAATGCCGCTTCCTGTTCATCGCGCAGTTTCCCCAGCTGTTCGGCCCGCTGGTGGTGGCCGAAATGCGCGGGGTCTCCGATGAGTCGGGCCGCTCGCCGTTCTGGGAGGCGCTGGGACGGCATTTCTTCTCGATCGATTTCGCCGAGGCGGATTACCTGACCGGTGTCGGCCAAAAAGCGTTCGTCGCCGAACTGATGCCCAAGTATCCGGTGTATGTGGATTTTCTGCCGCCGGAGGCGCAGGCCGTGATCGGCGAGACCCACGAGCGGACCCGTCCGGCCCTGACGCTGCTGGAATCGGAAGGCTTGCGCTACGAGGGGTACGTGGACATTTTCGATGCGGGTCCGACGGTGCAGGCCTATACCGGCGAGATCCGCGCGGTGAAAGCCAGCCGCGAATTCCGGGTCGCCATCCGCGATCCGCTGCCGGATGGGGCCGGCGTCGATTATCTGGTGTCGAACACCGATCGCGCCGGATTCCGGGCGATCGCCGCGACCTTGCCGGTGCCTGAAGACCGGGTATTTCTGACACCGCTGATGGCGCGGACCCTGAATGTCGGGGACGGTGACCGGGTGCGTTGCGTGACGGCGTCGCCGGACGAGGGGAAATGATGGAGAGTCTGTTCATCGGCGGCGCCTGGCGCGCCGGGCAGGGCGAGGCCTTGCGCAAGTTCGATCCCGCGTCGGACGAGCTGGTTTGGGAAGGCGCGGCGGCCAGCGGCGCCGACGTCGACATGGCGGTAGAGGCGGCGCGTCGGGCGTTCCCCGCCTGGTCGGGCGCGGGACTCGAGGCGCGCATGGCGCTGATCCGGCGCTTCGGAGAGAAACTCGCCGAGCACCGCGCGGCGCTCGCCCGAATGATTTCGCGCGAGACCGGCAAACCGGCCTGGGAAGCGGATACCGAAGTGACCACGATGGTGGGCAAGATCGAGATTTCCCTGAAAGCCTACCAGGAGCGTACCGGCGAGCGCGCCGCTGTGCTGGGGGACGCGCAGGCGGTGTTGCGGCATCGCCCGCACGGAGTGGTGGCGGTGTTCGGGCCGTACAATTTCCCCGGGCATCTGCCCAACGGCCATATCGTTCCCGCGCTGATCGCGGGCAATACCGTGGTGTTCAAGCCTTCCGAGCTGACCCCGGCCACCGCCGCGCTGACGGTGTCGCTGTGGCGGGAGGCCGGGCTGCCCGACGGCGTGCTCAATCTCGTGCAGGGCCGGCGCGACACCGGCGCGGCGCTGGCCGGCCATCCCGGCATCGACGGATTGTTCTTCACCGGCAGTTCCGCCACCGGCGCGCTGTTGCACGAGCAGTTCGGCGGTCAGCCGCACAAGATTCTCGCGCTGGAAATGGGCGGCAACAATCCGCTGATCCTGGCCGAGGTCGCCAATGTCGAGGCCGCCTTGCACCATGTGATCCAGTCGGCCTATGTGTCGGCCGGCCAGCGCTGCACCTGCGCGCGACGCCTGCTGGTGCCCGACGGAGCGTTCGGCGACGCGTTCCTCGTCAGGCTCGCCGAGGCGGTGGGGCGCATCCGTGTCGACCGTTTCGACGCCGATCCCGCGCCGTTCATGGGGCCGGTGATTTCGGCGCAGGCCGCCGACGCGCTGCTGGCCGCGCAGGAACGCCTGCTGGCGCTGGGGGCGACCCCGCTTGTGCCGATGCGCCGTCTTCCGGCCAGCCGGGCCATGCTCAGTCCGGGGCTGATCGATGTGACGCCGGTGGCCGGGCCGCCCGACGAGGAGTATTTCGGCCCCTTGCTGCAGGTGCGCCGCTATGCGGATTTCGACGAGGCCATCGCGCTGGCCAATGCCACCCGTTTCGGCCTGGCCGGCGGGGTGCTGAGCGATGACCGCGCGCTGTACGAGGCTTACCTCGCGCACAGCCGCGCCGGGGTGGTGAACTGGAACAAACCGCTGACCGGGGCGTCGAGCGCGGCGCCGTTCGGCGGCATCGGCGCCTCGGGCAACCACCGCGCCAGCGCGTGGTACGCGGCCGATTACTGCGCCTATCCGGTGGCGTCGCTCGAGTGCGGCGCGCTCGCGCTGCCCGCGCAATTGCCGCCGGGGGTGACGCTGTGAACGGAATCGAAGTCAATTTCGACGGTCTGGTCGGACCGACGCACAACTACAGCGGTCTGTCGTTCGGCAATATCGCCTCGACCCGCAACGAGAAGGCGGTGGCCAATCCTCGCGAAGCCGCCTTGCAGGGCCTGGCGAAGATGAAGGCGCTCCATGACCTGGGTTTCGCCCAGGGGGTATTCGCGCCGCACGAGCGTCCGGACATGGAGAGTTTGCGGCGGCTGGGGTTTTCCGGAAGCGATGCCGAGATACTCGCCCGGGCGGCGAAGGCGGCGCCGGCGCTGCTCGCGTCCTGTTCCTCCGCTTCGGCGATGTGGACGGCGAACGCGGCGACCGTCAGCCCGTCGGCCGACACGGCGGACGGCAAGGTGCACTTCACCCCGGCCAACCTGAACAACAAGTTCCACCGCTCGCTCGAGCATCCGGTGACCGGCCGTCTCCTGGCGGCGATGTTTCCGGACCGCGAGCGCTTCACGGTGCATGACGCCTTGCCGGCGCAGATGCACTTCGGCGATGAGGGCGCGGCCAATCACACGCGTTTTTGCCGGGACCACGGCGAGCGCGGCGTGGAGTTTTTCGTGTTCGGCGCCTCGGCGTTCGATATAAGCCTGCCCCGGCCGGAACGGTTTCCGGCCAGGCAGACGCTGGAAGCGAGCCAGGCGGTCGCGCGCCGTCATGGCCTGGCCGATGACGGCGTGGTGTTCGCCCAGCAGCGTCCCGCGACCATCGACGCGGGCGTGTTCCACAACGACGTGATCGCGGTCGGCAACGGTCCCGTGCTGTTCCACCACGAACTGGCGTTTCACGACCCGCACCGGGTGATGGGCGAGATCGCCAACAAGATGGCGCGCCTGGGATTGCCGTTCGAGGCCATCGAAGTGCCGGAGGCGGAGGTGTCCGTCGCGGACGCGGTGACGAGTTACCTGTTCAACAGCCAGTTGCTGTCGCGTCCCGATGGTTCGATGCTGCTCGTGGTGCCGGACGAGTGCCGCCGCAACGAGCGGGTCTGGGCCTACCTTGCGCGGCTTGAGCGGGACAACCGCTTCATCCGCGAAGTGCGGGTGTTCGACCTGACCCAGAGCATGCGCAACGGCGGGGGACCCGCCTGCCTGCGCCTGCGTGTGGCGCTGACCCGCGAGGAGCTGACCGCCGTGAATCCGCGCGTGATGATGTCCGACACGCTCTACGCGCAATTGGTCGGCTGGGTTTCGCGCCACTACCGCGACCGGCTTGCCCCCGACGATCTCGCCGATCCCGCTTTGCTGAACGAATGCCGGACCGCGCTCGACGAGCTCTGCGGCCTGCTGGGGCTGGGCAACCCCTATCCTTTCCAGCGCTGACGCCACGCCTCACCCAAACGAAGCCGGGCTTGCCCCGGCTTTTTTTCTGTCCGCCGTACCGGCCGCCTGTCCTTTCTGTCAGTTTTCGGCAAAATTTATTCCAAAGTCCTAAACACCTGGCGATTTCCCCGGACAACTTGAACAACAAGAACGTGAGGGAGAGCGCAATGGTATCGGTGGTGACGGGATCGGGTTTGGGGTTGCATCGGGGCGTGCAGGGGCTGGTGAACGGGCTGGGCCAGTGGGGCGCGGGGGTGACGGGTCGGGGCGGGGAGCGGGTGCAGGTGAACGCGGCGAGCGGCAACCTGGTGCTGCAGCACCGCGACGAGTTTCTCGCCAACGGCAAGGTCGGCGCGGGGGTGCTGCGCAGCTACAACAGCCAGGGTCGGGAGGTGGCGGGAGGCAACTGGCGGCTGGGGTTCGCGCGGCGGGTGTTCGGGTTGACGGGAGCGGCGAACACGCCGGGCAGCGAAGTGTGGCGGGAGGGCGAGGACGGGGCGCAGGTGCGCTACCGCTACGACGCGTCGAGCGGCGGCTATCTTGGCGCGGACGAAGGCGGGGCGGACGACCGCCTGACGCTGTCGGCGGACGGGACGCAGTGGCGGTGGCGCGACAGCGACAGCGGGCAGAGCGAGCGCTACGCGGCGGCGAGCGGGCGGCTGTTGGCGGTGACGGGGTCGGACGGGTCGGAGACCGCGCTGTCGTACGGGGTGGACGGGCAACTGGTGCGGATCGCCGGGTCCGGGGGCGAGCGCATCGACGTGGTGTACGACAGCGCGCCGGGCAAGGGCTGGCGGGTGAGCGGGCTGCGCACCACGCTGGTGGAGAACGGGGTGGCGCGCACGGTGACGGCGGCGCGCTACGGCTATGACGAGCTGGACCGGCTGGTGTCGGTGACCACCGATCTGACGCCGGACGACGACAGCGTGGCGGATGGCCGGGTGTACGTGACGCGCTACGGCTACGACGGGACGTCGAACCGGCTGGCGAGCCTGAGCCAGAGCGACGGCAGCCGGCTGGAGTTCGGCTACGCGTCAGTGGACGGGACGTGGCGTCTGGCCGAGGTGCGCGATGTGCGCGGGGCGACGGACGTGCGGGTGACGCGCTTCGGTTACGACGCGGCGCAGCGCGTGACGCAGATCACCGACGCGCTGGGACAGGTGACGCGGCTGGTGTGCGACGCGGACGGGCGGGTGCGGACGGTGAGCGGCGCGGACGGGCAGCGGCTGGCGGAGGTGGCGTACGACGCGGCGGGGCGGGCGGAGACGCTGACCGACGCGCAAGGGGGCGTGACGCGCTGGGGGTACGGCGAGCGGGGCGAGCGGGTGTTCGAGCAGGACGCGGCGGGTCGGGTGGTGCGGCGGCGCTTCGACCCGGCGGGCAATCTGCTGAGCGAAACGCAGTACGCCGGGGCGGCGGGCGAGACGGCGGCGGGCACGGCGCCGGCCGACGCGGCGCAGACGCGCTATGTGTATGACGCGGCGGAGTCGGGACGGGTGCGCTTTGGCGTGTCGGCGGACGGGCGGGTGACGGAGTGGCGCTACGACGGCCAGGGCCGGGAGGTGGCGCGGCTGCGCTACCTGGGGGGGGTGACGGCGGCGGAACGAGACGGCGACGAGGCGGCGCTGGCGGCGTGGGCGGCGCGGCAGGCGGTCGGCGAGCGGGTCGACACGGCGTACGACGCGCGCGGTCTGGCGTGCCGGGTGACCGGCTACAGCCGGGTGGACGGCGCGGGCAACGGCGTGGCGGACGGCAGCGAGACGACGGTGCGCTACGTGTACGACGCCTGGGGCCAGCGGGTGCAGGAAATCGACGGGCGGGGCAACGCGGCGAGCTATGCGTACGACGGGCTGCACCGGGTGGTGTTGGCGCGTGACGCGCTGGGGAACGCGACGACGACGGTGTACCTGGACGCGGCGCAGCGCACGGAGGTGACGCTGGCCAACGGCCTGACCACGACGACGAGCTACGACGCGGCCGGTCGGGTGGTGGCGGAGGCGCGGCAGGCGGCGGGGGTGGAGTTGGGCACGACGACCTATCGCTACGATGCGCTGGACCGGTTGTACGAGGAGGTGGACGCGAGCGGGCGGTGGCGGCGCTACCTGTACGACGGGCGCGGACGGCGGGTCGGGGAGGTGGACGGGGCGGGATCGCTGACGGCGTACCTGTACGACGCGTTGGACCGGCGCATCGTGAGCTACCGGTTCGCCACGGCGGTGGATGCGGCGCGGCTCACCGGGCGGCCGGAGAGCTGGACGCTGGCGGCGCTGGCGCCAGCGCGCCATGCCGGCACCGACCAGATCGCGCTGGACTTCTATGACGCGGCGGGACGGCGGGTGCGCAGCGTGGAGGTTACCGGCAGTACGGTCGAGTACCGCTATGACGCGGTCGGCCGGGAAGTAGCGCGGCGGGCCTATGCCAACCGTGTGTCGCCTTCCTATGTGCTTTGGACCGGTGGGAAAGTGTATGAGGCCATGATGCAAGCCACGGCCCTCCCCGTATCCGATCTGGCGATGCACCGGTGGGCGGTGCCGGGCCAAAATGAGGCCAACGACCGGGTGGAGCGGCGCTTCTACGATGGGGACGGCCAGCTGACCGGGGTGCTGGACGGGGAAGGCGGACTGACCGAGTACCGCTACGACGCGGCGGGACGGCAGGTGGCGACGGTGCGCTACGCGACGGCGTGCGCGGCGGCGTTGCGCGCGACGGGCAGTCTGGCGGCGCTGCGGCCGGCCGCCACGGCGGCGGACCAGGTGACGCGGCGCTTCCACGACGGCCAGGGACGCGTGGTCGGGGAACTGGACGCGGAAGGCTACCTGAGCGAGTGGCGCTACGACGCGGCGGGCAACCGGGTGCAGACGGTGCGCTACGCGACGCCGGCGCGGGCGGGGGAGAC
This sequence comes from Paludibacterium paludis, assembly GCF_018802605.1. NCBI lineage: Bacteria > Pseudomonadati > Pseudomonadota > Betaproteobacteria > Neisseriales > Chromobacteriaceae > Paludibacterium > Paludibacterium paludis. The sequence goes on from NZ_CP069161.1 coordinate 1,867,627, forward strand.
GCTGGAGGCGTGCCGTCCGGTGGCGAGCGCAGCGGACCGCGGCGAACGGATCCGCTACGACGCGCTGAACCGGGAGATCGAGCGCGAGCGCCAGCCGGACGGGCTGGTGGTGCGCACGGTGTACGACCGGCGCGGCAACCGGATCCGGGAAGAGCGGGTGGCGGGAGGCGACAGCCGGGTGACGCTGGCGCGCTACGACGCGCTGGGACGGCTGGAGGCGGAACTGGGCGGCGAAGGGGCGGCGGCGCTGGCGGAGCTGGGCGCGACGCCGGAGGCGGCGCAGGTGGAGGCGGTGTGGCAGCGCTGGGGACGGCGCCACCAGTACGACGCGGCGGGGCGCCGGGTGGCGACGCTGGAGCCGGTGGGGGCGGACGGCGCGGTGGCGCGCACCCTGTCGGTCTACGACGCGGCGGGCCGGCGCAGCGCGACGGTGAACGGGCTGGGCGAGGTGACCGGGTACCGCTACGACGCGCTGGGGCAACTGGTGGGCGAGACCCGCTACGGGACGCGCCTGGACGCGGCGGCGCTGGCGAACCTGGCGCCCGGATCGGCGCTGCCGGCCCTGCCGGCGACCGGCGAGGCCGACCGGGTGACCGGGTACTATTATGTCAAAGGACAGTTGAGAGGGCGGGTCGAAGGGGGCGCTACCCAGATCGCGTATGGGTATACCGCCTTCGGCGAGGTTTCCTCTCAGGACGACATGCTGTCGTTGGCTCAGGTGTACCGCTATGACCGGGCCGGCCGGCAGGTGGCGCAGGAGCGTGACTTCCGCGGGCAGACGCGCACGGCGACCGCGCGGCGGGTGGACGTGTTCGGTCGGGTGGTGGAGGAGCGCGACGCGCAGGGCAATGTGCGGCGCCACGCGTACGACCGGCTGGGGCGGGAAGTGCAGACGGAGGACGCGACCGGGGGGCGGCGCGCGGTGCGCTACGACGCGTTCGGTCGGGTGCTGAGCGTGGTGGACGCGCTGGGTCAGGAAACGCGGCAGGTGTACGACGACGCGACGGGGAGCGTGACGCTGATCGCCGCGTCGGGGGTGGCGACGCGCACCGAGCGCAACGCGCATGGCGAGACGGTGCGGGTGGTGGACGGCGAGGGGCGGGAGACGGTGTACCGCTACGACCGGGACGGACGTCAGGTGGGGGTGGAGACGGCGGCGGGGGCGACGTGCACGCGCTACGACAGCGCGGGTCAGGTGTTCGAGACGGTGGACACCGGAGGCACGGTGACGCGCTACGCGTATGACGCGGCGGGTCGGGTGCTGAGCCGCACGGTGGACCCGGCGGGTCTGGCGCTGAGCACGCGTTACCGCTACGACGCGCAGGGCCGGACGGCGAGCGTGACCGACGCGGCGGGGGTGGAGACGGTGACGCGCTACGACGCGCAGGGTCGGGTGAGCGAGGTGGTGGTCGACCCGGCGGGGTTGGCGCTGAGCACGCGCTACGAGTACAACGCGCGCGGCGACCGCATTGCGGTGACGACGGCGGCGGGGACGGTGCGCTACGCGTACGACGAACTGGGTCGGCGGGTGGCGGAGACGGTGGACCCGGCGGGTCTGGCGCTGACCACGCGCTACGCCTACGACGCCAACGACAATGTGGTGGCGGTGACCGGGCCGGACGGGGCGGTGACGCGCCATGTCTACGATGGCGAGAACCGCCTGAGCGTCAGCGTCGATGCGCTGGGCTACGTGACGCGGCGCGTCTATGACGCCGCGGGCCGCGAAACCGAAACGGCGCGGCTGGCGCGCCCGGTCTCGCTGGACGGGTTGGGCGCCGAGCCGGGCGCGGCGCTGATGGCGCGCCTGGTGAGCGGGCCGGACGACGTGGTGACGCGCCAGGCCTACGACGAAGACGGCCGGCTGGTGCTGCGCCGCGACGCCGCCGGCAGCGTGACGCGCTACCGCTACGACGCGGCGGGCCAGCTCCTGAGCGAGCGGCGCTACGCGCGGCCGGTCACCGAAGCGGGCACCGTCAACCGGCTGGTCAACGGCCAGTTCGCGCAGCCGGACACCCAGGGCGTGCCGGCCGGCTGGCGCTATACCTTCCAGGGCGCCGGGGCGGCGAGCGGCATCGACTTCGGCGGCGACTGGCAGCTCAACGGCCAGCCCGGCGAGCACACCGTGTACCTGAAACAGAGCGGGCGCGGCGAGGCGGGCAGCGAACAGCGCCTGGCGCAGCGCCTTGACGGGATCCGCGCCGGACAGCGCTACGCGTTCTCGGTGTACACCGGCGCGCACCGGGCGACGGCGAGCGTGGCGATCGTCTGGTACGACGCCGCCGGCCAGCGGCTGGGCGCCAGCGCCGACACCGCCGCGTCGCGCAACACCGAACGGCTGGGCGGACGCACCCTGGGGAGTTACCGGCAGATCGTCGCCGAAGGGCAGGCGCCGGCCGGTGCGGTGTACGCCGAGGCGGTGCTGAGCAAGGGCAACACCGCCGACGGGCAAAGCGATTCCTACCTGTTCGCCACGCGGGCGGTGTTCGAAGCATTGCCGGAGGACGGCGAGCGCGTCGCGGACTGGACCCAGGCGGTGCGCGCCAGCGCCGCCGACCAGGTGGCGTACAAGGTGTACGACGCGGCGGGGCGGGTGAGCCTCGCCGTCGACGCGGCGGGCCAGGCGACCGGCTTCGCTTACGACGCGGGCGGTCGCCTGGTGGCGACGCGGCGCTACGCGATCCCGCTGGCGGCGGAAACCCTGGCGCAAGCCGAGCAACCGGCCGCGCCCGGCCCGGGCCGCAACCAACTGGCCAACGGCCTGTTCGGCGGCGTCGCCGGCCCCGGCGTGCCGACCGGCTGGCGCTACCGCGCCGTGGGCGCCACCGGCCAGGTGGGCAGCGGGTTGAGCGCCGACTGGCGCGTGGCCAACGGCCTGCCCGGCGAGAACACCGTGTACCTGAAGCAGAGCGGGCGTGGCGGCGACGACGCGCTGCAGGAACTGGCGCAGACCGTGAGCGGCATTCAGGCCGGTCACCGCTACGCGTTCTCGGTGTACACCGGCGCGCACCGGGCGACGGCGAGCGTGGCGATCGCCTGGTACGACGCGGCCGGGCGCCTGCTGGGGCGCACCGCCGAGGACGCCGCGGCGCAGAACCGCAGTCAGCAGCCGGGCGGCAAATCGCTCGCCGGCTACCGCCGGCTGGTGGCGCAGGGCGACGCGCCGGCCGGCGCGGTGAGCGCCGTGGTGGAACTGCGCAAAGGCAACACCGCTGACGGGCAGAGCGACGCCTACCTGTTCGCCACGCGCGCGCAATTCGAGGAACTGGCGGCGGGAGGTACCGTCAGCGACTGGAATCCGCGCGTGCTCGACGGTCGCGCCGCCTGGCGCCCGGTACCGGTGGACAGCGCGGCGGACCGGGTCAGCCGCACCGTGTACGACGCGGCGGGGCGGCCGGCGTACGAGATCGACGCCGTGGGCGCGGTGACGCGGCACGACTACGACGCGGCGGGCCGCGAGGTGCGCACGGTGCGCTACGCCACGCCGTTGAGCGGCAATGATCCGGCGCGGGTGGTGGCGGACGCGGCGCGCGACCGGGTGGAATGGCGCCGCTACGACGCGGCGGGGCGGCGCGTGCAGCACGGCGACGCGGAAGGCTATGTGACCGCGTGGCGCCACGACGCGGCCGGGCGGGTGACGGAAGAGACGCGCTACGGCGGCCGCGCGGCGGAACCGGCGGCCGGACAGACGGCGAGCGTGGCCGGCGAGAGCGTGACGCGGCGCTGGCGCTACGACGCGGCGGGCCGCACGCTCGAAGCGGTCGACGCGCTGGGCGGCGTCACCGCCTTCGACTACGACGCGGCCGGGCGGGTGGTGAGGGAGACGCGCGCCGGCAGCGTGACGCGGCGCGAGTACGACGGCGCGGGGCGGGTGACGCGGGTGCGGCGCGGCGCGGCCGGGCAGGAAATCGAGGTGGCGCGCTACGAACTGGACGCGCTGGGCAACCGGGTGCGCGAATGGGACGCCAACCGGCACCTGACGCAGCGCGAGTACGACGCGGCCGGACGGGTGACGCGGGTGACCGACGCCGAGGGTGGCGTGACGCGTAGCGAGTACGACGCGTTCGGCAACGCGGTGCGGGTGACCGACCCGCGCGGCCAGGTGGGGACCTTCGTCTTCGACGCGGCGAACCGCGCGGTGCGGCACCTCGACCCGGAGGGCTGGGCGACCAGCACCGAGTACGACGTGTTCGGCCAGGCGGTGCGCATCACGCGCCACGCGGTGGCGAGCGTGTCCGGGGAAACGCCGGCGCCGAACGCGCGCGACGCGGTGACGCGCCTCGAACACGACGCCTTGGGGCGGCAGACGGCGATCACCGACGCCGAAGGCTACACCGAGCGGCTGACCTACGACGCGTTCGGCAACAAGACCGGCTACACCACCAAGACGGGCGGAGTGTACCGCTACCAGCACGACCGGGCCGGACGGGTGGTGGAGGAAACCGACCCGCTGGGGGTGGTGAAGCGCTTCGAATACGACGCGCGCGGCAACCGCACGGCGCAGATCGAGGCGGCGGGGCGGGCGGAGCAGCGCACCACGCGCTATGGCTACGACGCGCTGGACCGCTTGGTGAGCCAGCGCGGCGACGCGGTGACGACCTACAGCGTGGCCGAGGGCGGGCCGCGCCAGGTGATCCCCAGCGAGAGCTACCGCTACGACGCGGCGGGGAACCGGGTGGAGCGGGTGGACGCCAACGGCAACGTCACCCGCACCGCGTACGACAGCCTGGGTCGCAAAGTGGCGGAGCGCGGCGCCGACGGGGCGCTGACGCGCTGGGAGTACGACGGCGCGGGGAACGTGACGTGCGAGCGGCGCTACGCGACAGCGGTGGGGCTGGCGGCGGACGGCGGCGTGGCGGAACCGGCGGACGGGGCGGCGCGCGAGACGCGCTACGAGTACGACGGCAACAACCGCCTGGTGCGTACCATTGTGCCCAAACAGCTGGTTGGTCGCCTGGATGACAGCAGCGGCAACTACCGGCTCGACGAAACGGACCTGATCACCACACGGCGTTACGACGCCAACGGCAACGTGATCCAGGAGACCGACGCGCGCGGCAACAGCGTGCGCCGTTACTACGACCGCCGCGGCAACGCCACGCTGGCGATCGACGCCGAAGGCTACGTGACCGCGTGGCGTTACGACGGCAACGGCAAAGTGACCGAACAGCTGCGCTATGCGGCGCGCCCGGCGCTGCCCAATCCGGACGGACTGAGCGAAGCCGAGATCGTCGCGCGCCTGACGCCGGGGGCGGATGACCGCATCAGCCGCTACCGCTATGACCGGCTGGGCCGCGTCATGGAAGAGACACAACTGAACGTGGCGCAAGGCAGCGTGGACAGCAAGGGTGTCTTGAGTGAGCGCATCGCCGCGGTGACCACGCGCTACGAGTACAACGGTCTGGGCAAAGTGGTGCGCAAGATCGACGGGGCGGGCGGCGTGAGCGACTGGCAGTACGACGCGCTGGGGCGGGAAGTGCGGCGCCAGGAGGCGGGATTCACCGACTTCGAAGGGCAGGTGGTGCGGCCGACCACCGACACCGAGTACGACGGGGTGGGTAATGTGGTGCGCAGCGTGCGGCGCGGCAAGGACGACAACCGGGAGAGCGACGACCAGATCACGGTGAACCGCTACGGCGCGGGCGGGCGGCTGACGAGCCAGACGGACGCCGCGGGGGCGACGACCGAGTACGAGTACGACGCGGCGGGGAACGTGACGCGGACGCGGCGGGCGCGGCGGCAGGCGGATGGCAGCCGGGTGACGGACACCACGAGCTATCGCTACGACGGAGCGAACCGGCAGGTGGAACGGCGCGACGAAGCGACGGGGATGCGCTTCGAGACACGCTACACGGTGTACGGCGAGGTGGCGGGCAAGCGCACCAGCCCGAGTGGCGAAGGGGTGTGGCAGGAGTTCGCCGAGTACGACACGGCGGGGCGGGTGCTGAAGAGCAACAGCGGCAGCGGTGTGACCAAGGGGTATGTCTACGACGAGAACGGCAACGCCACGCTGGTCATGGAGTCCGGTGGCGGTGGCATCGATCCGGCCGATCCCGAGCGGCTGGGTCGCGACCTGCGCGGCATGACCCTCTGGCAAATGCTCAACGACGCCACCTTGCGCAAAACGGTGAGCGTGTACGACAAACGCGGCCAGCACATAGCCAGCAAGGAGCAGAAAATCACCATGGCCCGCGACGCGGTGCGGGTCGAGCAGTGGACCTCGGTCAAGCCGCAGACGGGAACGGCGGGGACGGTGACGGTGGGCGCGGCGACGGCGAACACCGAGCGGCCCGGGCGCCTGGCGGAGACGGGAGGGGTGTCGGTGACGGCTCAGCGCCCGGTCAAGGTGGGGGTGGCTGTGTCGGGAACAGCAAAGGAATGGTTCGACTATATACCACCTTATACCGTTTCTTATGCGACGACGGCGACGGTCGACGTCGAATTGCCGCAGGCTATCCTTCAGGAGCGTGATTGTGCTGGATTGTTTGTCCGGGTCAAGTTCGTGGGGGTGCGGGGCGAGAAAACATATAAGATTGCTGGTGGTTCTGGCGGCAATTTCCTGCGCTGGGAGAACGGGCGGTTTACCACGAAGATCGGTATCTGGATCGGGATGGCCAAAAGTCGTTTGGTATCTGAGGATGATCAGATATATGGAAATGTGCGGTATACCGTTGATTTATACAAGGTGGCGCCCGACAATTCACAAAGCCTGCTGACCACGCTAGCAAATGACACTTGGTGTTCATTAAACCGGGGGGCGGTGCTGACATCCGGCGTCGCCGGCGCCAACCTGCTGCATTTCACCGACCAACCTCAAAACGCATCGCGGCTGATCCTGCAGACGCGGTCGCTGAATTCCAATACTGGCTGGCACCAGACCGAGGTGCCGCGCTTTGTCACCTCCGCCGGGCCGCAAAGCGGCTGGTTCGCCATGGACTGGAGCGGCTGGGCGCGGGGAGGCTATGAGTACCGCTACGTGTCGGTGAACGACGCGGGCGAGGTGTTGAACGCGGCGCACGGCACCCTGCAGTTGAACGACCAGGGGCCGTCGGTCACGCTGACCGGCCGTGATTACGTGGGCGGTGCCGGCCGGGCGTTCGTCAGCGACGACGGCATGGTCAATGTCAGCGAACTGGGTGCCGAGGTACGCAGCGTGCGGCTGCGCCGGCGGGTGCCCGGCGGGGCGTGGGGCGGGGTGGAGACGTTGCCGGCCAGCCCCTTGCCCGGCTGGTTCCGCTTCAACCCCTACAGCGCGGGATTCGGCCAGGGGGCGGCGTGCGAATACCAGATGGAGTTGCTCGACGGCAACGGGCTGGCCATCGGCAAGCTGCTCGGCCGCCTGACCGTCGGCGATCCGAACAGCGCGACGTCGCCGGTGGCGTACCGGGATCTGCCGCAGGTGATCACCATCGCCAACCAGCCGCTGACCGCGGCGCGCGGGGTGATCCGCTATCGGCTGGCGGGCAGCAACGCGCCATTCCAGGAAACGGCGCTGATCAAACAGGGAGCGGGCAGCTTCTATTGGGACGCGACCCAATTGCCCGCCGACCGATTGAACCTGAGCGCCTACGAATTCGAGTATCAGATGTTCGACAGTGCGGAGCGCATGGTCAACCGTGCCAGCGGCACCTTGACGCTGGGCATGGGCGGCGAGCAGGTCGGCGTGAGTGCCCGCGGGGAGGCGCTGCCGTCCGTATTGAGCTTTGCTCCGGACGCGCCGCAGGCGAGCACCCTGGTGCTGTCGTACCGTCTGGCTGGCGGCAACGGACCCTTCCAGACCGTACGCGTGCCGCGTCATGCCAGCGGCGAGTTTCGTTGGGACGCGGGTGCGCTGATGCCGGCCAGCGGCCGCCTGGATTTCGACTACGTCTATGAGCTGGAGGCCGCCGGCGGCGACACGCTCAAGGCCGCCACCGGCGAGGTCATGCGCACCGCCGGGCACTTCCTGCTGGGCGCGGACGGCACCTCGACCGAGCCGCGTCTGGTGATCGTGGGTCTGGTGTCCAACGCGGCGACCATCAGCCGATCCCAACGCTACAACGCGTTCGGCGAGGTGGTGCAAGAGATCGATGGCCTCGGCCGGGTAACCGACTTCGCTTATTCGACGTTCGGCAAGCTGCTACGCAAGCAGGATCCGGAAACCGTGATCACGCTGGAGAATGGCAGCCAGCAGACGTTGCGGCCGGTGACGCGCTACGTGTATGACGGGCTGGGCCGCGCGCTGGCGGCCATCGATGCCAATGGCCACACGACGACCCAGGCATACCTGGCGTCGGGGGTGAACGGTACCGCGCCGGTCGCCCAGGAATTCCATGCGGACGGCGGCAATAAAACCTGGGGTTACGACGTGTTCGGCAACCGCCGCGTCAGCTTCGATGAGCTCGCCCGGCGCACCGACTACTTTTACGATCAGGGCAACCGGCTGATCCGTCAGGATCACGCCCGCCGCAGCGACGGCCGCCGCGGTTACGATCTCTACGACTATGACGAGGCCGGGCAGCGCATTGCGCACCTGAGCACCACCGACGGCACCGAGGTGCTGCGCGACACCACCCGCTTCGACAGCCTCGGCCGGGTGACCGGCACAATGAGCGCGGCGGGGCGCGCGACTGACTACCGCACTGTATGGGACAGCGCGATCGCCGGGGTTGGCGGACAGGTCGGCGGGGGATGGCGCACCATCGTGACCGATGCCAATGGACGGCGCCGCAGCGACGACACCGATAGCTTCGGTCGCCGGGTGGGGCATGTCGACCTGAGCGGCCGGAACTTCGTGTACCGCTACAACTGGGCCGGCAAACTCTACGAGCAATCCGGCAGCAGTGGGCAGCTGATCCGCTTCGGGTATTACCAGAACGGTTACCTGGCGCAGATCGACGACAAGGCGCTCAACAGCCTGACCACCTACGAGTACGACGCGGAAGGCAACCGGACCTTCGAAGGGTACCGGCGTTCGACCGATACCATGGATCAGTCGTTCCAGTACGCCGAAATCACGTACGACGCACTGAATCGGGTTAGTGAAATCCGGGACCCGCGCTTCACCACGCGTTACGAGTACGATGCGGTCGGCAACCGCCGGCGTGTCTGGGCGTATTACCACAATGGCCTGAATGGACACGTGCAACTCCAGGACAACTGGTACCGCTACGACGCGATGAACCGGTTCGTCGTGTCGATGGGGCGGTTGGTGAATGGTCAGATCGTCAAGGGCGACGGCGAGGCCGGCGTGGAGATCCTGTACAACGCGGCCGGGGAGCGCATCAAGGCGTCGTACGCCGGCTCGGGTACCCAGGAGACTTACGGCTACAGCGCCGACGGTTATCTGGAAAACGTCTGGATCAACGGCCAACTGGCCGCCAGCCGCGACAACGACTTGCTGGGCCGTACCACGCGCTATCGCGCCTTCGCCTGGAACGGCGCCGGCAATCAGACCAGCCAGGTGACGTCCAGCTACGACGCCGACCATCGTCTGATGCGGCAGGACAGCGATGGCACCATCACCACCTTCACGCTGATGAACGATGGCACCCTGGCCTCCAGCGCCCAGGTCGACAAGGGCGGGACCACGATCACCACCACCTACGCCTACGACTGGTGGGACGAGGCAAAGCAGACCGACATCAAGATCCAGGGGAAAAACGACCAGGCGCCGAACTGGGCGCCGGGCTTCTCGAAATTGACTTATGACGTCAACGGCCACATCGCGACGTCGGAGGACGCGCAGCGTCATCTGCAGCGACGCTACGTCAACAATGCCCAGGGGCTGGTGCTGCAACGCCAGGAATTCTCCGAGACGAAAGACGGCTACACGATGTTCAAGCGTCAGGCCTACTACTACCTGGATGGCAAGGAGGTGGGGGCGATTGGCGACGACGGGCCAAGCCGTGTCGACTACGCCAGGGCGCTGGCGACCAAGGTGAACCGGCATCCCACCTATTACGAGTGGGATCCGATCGCCTCGGCGGACTTCGACCAGAACTACGAGCCGATCGGCCCGAACTACCCGCCGCAAAGCCCGGGCAGCTACACCCTGCGCGATGGCGATACCTTGCAAAGCATCGCGACGCTCCTGTGGGGTGACAAGACGATGTGGTACCTGCTGGCGGACGCCAATGGTCTGAGCGGCGGCGAAACGTTGGTGGCGGGGCAGGTGCTGAAGGTACCGAACAAGGTGACGAATGTGCACAACACGAGCGCGACGTTCCGGGTCTACAACCCGGGCGAAGCGATCGGGGACACTTCGCCGACGCTGCCGGATCCGCCGCCGCCTCCGCAACGCTCAGAGGGAGGCGGAGGATGTGGCGGGATCGGCGCGCTCTTTGCCGCAGTGGTATCGGTGGTAGTGGGGACGTTTACGGGAGCATGGATGCTCGCTGGCGCGATCGGTTCGATCATCGGTCAAGGGGTCTCGATGGCGGTTGGCGAACAAGATCGTTTCTCATGGCGTCAGGTCGCCCTCAGCGCCATCGGGTCTGGCGTATCCGCGGCCATTGGCGGGGGAGTTCAGGCAGGCGCTTGGGAAAAGGTTGGCCGTGGCATGCTCAGCAATGCCGTGACGCAGGGAGTCGCGGTGATGACCGGGCTGCAGAAGAAGTTTGACTGGACCGGTGTTGCTGGCGCCGGGCTGGGAGCCGGCGTCGCCTCCCAGATCAATCTGGGCAGTATCGAAAGCTCCTCCGGAGGAAGAATCGTTGCCGGAACGCTGAGAGGAGTTGTCTCGGGTGGTGTGCAATCGGTGGTTTCCGGACACACTCCTAATTGGGGAGCAATTGCCGTGGAGTCGTTCGGCTGCTCGCTGGGTAATACTCTCGTTGAGAGTCAGGTACGAAATCTTCGTCTGGAACGGTCGGGATATGAGCAGTTTAGGGAGGGTGAGAGTACGTATAGTATAAATGCCCTGCTGCGCGCAGGGTATCCGAAAAATGCGGAATTTATTACTTCACCTGTGGATGATAATGGGAATCCGCTGCAAATTGGTATGCCAATTAATCTGGGCGAGATGAAGGTCTATGGAAGTGCGATACCGTATTCGCCACATAATTCATTATCTTATAGCGATGGAAATGGTACGCCGATAATGGTGACAAGGGACGCCGTTTACTACGCGGATGGTGTCGAGGTGTTCAGTGATGATTCATCTGCAATGTTTGAGCGGAGACTTAATCTTGACCTTGTTTTGGATGATGGTCATTGGGACAGAGTTAAGCAGCGAGTCAGCTACCTTAATGATAAAGATAGCCAATTTTTTGGGTGGCTAACTAATTCAAATAATAGCATCACAAATGCTGAGCGCTATGAACTTGAATTGCTGAAGCGCATTGACATGGCTAACAGTGTTTCCCGATTTGAAAAGGGGTTTTTCGATGCTGCTACCACTATGGCAAAGAGTTTGGATGCCCTGGGAGAGGACTCTCTAAATCGAGCTTTTTCAGGGATGGCTGGTGCGCTGAATATTAAAGGGAATGATGCCCCATCGGCACGTAGTCCTCTGGTTCAATCTATCGAGCAACGCGGGTGGGGTAAGACCGCAATGAGTGTAGGTGAGTCAATAATCCATTCAGTAGTGGATGTTCCTCGCATACTGTGGCGTGGTAGTGCAGAGGAACAAGGAGCGCTTACTTTTGGAGTGGCGTCAACGGCCCTTGCTGCTCCTGTACGAATGGCTCGCATGGCTAGCTTGACCCGTGCTGGACTAGTAGAGGCGGAGACAGCCTCTGCAATTCGTGCTAGTGTTCCAAGCAGACCTGCAGGTCTTTTCCTGAATGAAGTCAGCACAACTTGGCGCGGCCATGAAAATTCTGTTGTCGAACAGCTAAGATCAACGATTGGTGAAGATTTTGCGTCAAAAGTGTATTTGAGAGTAGAAACGGCTGGCGGTAAGACATACAGCATTATTCCAGACGGGCTTGAGCGATCCGGCAATTCCTTTATCGTGCACGATGCGAAGTTCAGTCAGGTTAGGGACTTAGTCAGTGCAACCCCCGAGCAGCTGCGAAGTACATTTACCATAAACCAGAAGCCTGCATTTGACGCCATTGCAGCAGGAGAGGCCAAAGTAATGCTGCTTAACTCGCAAGGTGGCAGAGCGTTACTTGGTGACGAATTTAGGGTTGGCATGCCAATTCAAGTGCAGCCTTCAATCAATCTGTATGTGAACTCTCCTGTAGGAGTTATCAAAAGGACTTGGCCATAATGACTGTTATTGCCGTTCGTAAACTGGACAAAGCCATTTCTCAAGCATTGCTGGAGTGGCTATCCCCCCACGGCTTTATCGCTGCCGAGGGTGGGGGGGTGGAGCGTTGGTTGGGTAATCGCTATGACTTCATCGGTGCGGTGGTTAATCGTGTTGGGGGGCTGAATCGCATATCTCCGTTTGGACAGATGGGTTTTTCTGATAGGAAAAACATTTACTCCTATTTCATGTCTGACAACCCGCAGGAGTCCAGCAAGATTGCGGTTGATGTGCAATTGAAATATGCGCACTTTGTGAAGAGCTGGACGACGGATATGCTGTGCCAAGAAATTGAGCAATTGGATGCTTTTTTGGCAGAGTTGCGGGTTTTTGTTTTTGAAAAACTATATCCTGCATTGCAGGCGTATGATTCACCAGAAAAGATACTCGCTGCGTATCTCAAGAAAAATGAGAAAGATCGACGCAGTTTTGATCCGCCAAGCTGGTTTGGGTTTAGTTCAGCGTTGACAGGTTTGATTCTGGCGCGCCTGTACTCCCCAGAGGATTACCCAGGCTTAAAGCAACGCTATGCGGGTGAGTTTGAGGGTCTGGATGAAGAAAAGCTTTCCCGGGGCAAACGACTGATCGCCTATCTGGATCAGCCAGGAGTGCTGCCACCGCTGAAATGATAATTTGCCCACCGGGCTGATAGGTATTTTTACATCTGTGGTTCGACCTTGGTCGAGGCTTCTGGCTTGCTGTAACCGTACGGTGCAATTGTTCCAAACAGCGGGGCGACAAATAGTGTCGTGGATTCGGAAGTCAGTGCGCTGCAACGTATTGCAGCGAATAACGCCGTCGATACTGGATCGGCTGCGCGCATGGTTCGCATTGACGAACTGGTGGCGAATAACTACAACCGCTTGCTGACTCAGGACTTGAGCACACAGGGCTATGTGTCGCATCCCGGATGATCATATAAGCAAACGCTTTTGAGAAACTTGCCATCGCCCGGGAAGGTATGGGTAGGCTTCTGCACGCCCTACAACAGCAACAACAATGATCGTCAAACTGCACAAACAAGCCCGCACAACGCCGGCTATCCGCGAGGAAATTCGCAACGCAACCGGCACCTTGGCCGAACTGGCGGCACGCTTCAACGTCAGCATCCCCACCATCATCAAGTGGCGGAATCGTGACTCTGTTGAAGACCGCTCGCACACGGCCCATCGGCTGCAAACCCGGCTGACACCGGCCCAGGAGCACATCGCGGTCGAACTGCGCAAGTTGCTCAAGCTCGGCCTGGATGACCTGCTGGTCGTCGTGCACGAGTTCCTGAACCCCGACGTTTCCCGCTCCGGGCTGGACCGCTGCTTACGTCGCCACGGCGTAGGCAACCTGCGTGATCTAGAGTCCTCGTCCGCGCCGGTCAACCGCCTCAGCAAGCCATTCAAGGCGTACGATCCGGGCTACTTTCACATCGACGTCAAATACTTACCGCAGATGCCGGACGAAACATCCCGCCGCGACTTGTTCGTTGCGATCGACCGCGCCACACGCTGGGTCTTTGTGCAGATTAAGTCGAACAAGACGGCCCATACCGCCAGAGCGTTTCTAACCGCCCTGCAAAAGGCGGTGCCGTGCCATATCCGAACGATCCTGACCGACAACGGCAGTGAGTTCACCGACCGGCTGTTCAACAAGCAAAAGCAACCGAGTGGTGAACACGAATTCGATCTGCTGTGCACTGCGCTCGGGATTGAGCACCGATTGAGCAAACCGCGCACCCCGCAAACCAACGGGATGGTAGAACGCTTTAACGGCCGGATCAGCGACGTGCTGGCGACGCACCGCTTCGAATCCGGCAAGGACTTGGCCGAGACGCTGGAGCGCTATGTACTGCTCTACAATCAGCACTTACCGCAATTGGCGCTGCAACATCGAACACCGATTCAGGCCATGAAGGAGTGGCAAAAACAGCGCCCTGAATTATTCAAAAAGCGCGTTAGCAATCGTCCGGGACTGGACAGTTACTGCGCTGACCTTAAGCTGCGTGGAGCGACGGAATTGCTAGCTGTTTCCGAAAAGTGGATTGACTTCTATTGGGAACGTTTGAGCAGCATTCCTTTTGATCAGCTTGAGCGGACTGCAAAGTCAGCGCCGAAACTTTCAAAATTGCTCATTGAATTGCTTGGAAAGTAAGTAAGGCTGTGGCTGGTCGCAACTCTCGCTTACGACGAGAGTTGCGATAAATAGTGTTCATGTTGAACGAGCTACATTAGCCTGACCGCGGCTTGGCATCGAAGGTCGGCGCATTTTCATGGCTTTGTTGCATAACCCCGCACAAGAACGAGGGGCCTCTTTCCCAAGACGGATTTACCCCATCGCCGCTACCGCCACGGTCTTCGGGCAGCCAAGGGCGGTAAAGCGGTTCAACAGCGCCGCACGCACCTGAAGTTCCGCCACCTGTCGGTCAAAGGTGCGCGCCTTCACTCGGCTACCCAACCGCTTGAAACAGTGCATCTTCGTTTCCACCAGACTGCGGCGGTGATAGCCGCTCCAGCGTTTCCAGATTCGACGGCCCACACGCTTGCATGCCGCAATCGCTGCATTGCGCACTTCGCTGCCGACAATTTTCGACTTCCACGCCTTGGCGTTCTTGCGCGGCGGAATCACGGGCATGATTCCCCGTTCAAGTAGCGCTGCGTAACTGCCCAGGGTGTCATACGCGCCATCCAGGGTCGCTGTGGCAATGGGCTCATCCGCCGGCAGCTGCATCAACAGCTCCGGCAGTATCGGTGCATCTCCCACACCATTGCCCGTCACCTCGATGGCGCGAATTTCCAGCGTTTCAGCATCGATACCAAGGTGTACCTTGCGCCACTGCCGACGATACTCGGCACCGTGCTTTTTACGTTTTCCATTCGCCTTCGCCGAGAAACTGGATGCCGGTGCTGTCGACCAGCAGGTGCAGTGGGCCGTTGCTGAGGCGATAGCCGATCTTGACCTGCAAGGTGCGCTGGCGACGGCATACGGTGGAGTGATCGGGCGCCGGTCAGTCGAGTCCGGCTAATAATTGCAGCAGGCTTTGCACCATGCCCAGACTCTGGCGCAATGGCAGATTGAACAGGCATTTGATACTCAGACAAAACTGAATAGCCCCGTCGGTGTAGTTGGCTGGCCGGCCGTTGTTGCCGGCAGGTTCCGCCAGCCACTTCAGTCTTTGTCGAGCCAGACCAGCAGAGATCCGCGTGCGGTCAGCGCTGCGTCGTCGTCATGCCAGTTGGTGGTCGTGTAGCGTTGCTTGGGCTTCTTGTTCTGATGTGCTGCGGTATTCATCGCCTTAGCATACCGCAGCGGGTGGCGGGGTTATGCAACAAAGCCGCTGAAACCGTCTTCCGGCGAATTCCATCAAGGCCCGCAGCCCTATGGGGCTGCAACAAGGCCGGATATAAGCGAGCAACCAACCGCTGCATGTCATTTTATGAAACTGCCCTTGGCAAACGGGAGGCGTCCATATAAGCCGCTCTCAATACTCGGGGGACGTCGGACCCATCACAGCGTTGTCTTTGTGTGTCACTGGGTGATATAGTGTGTGCCACACAGTGGGCCAAACCATGCATATTTATAAAACCCGACAGTTCGGCAAGTGGGCTGGCAAGGAAGGCCTCTCCGACTCAGTCTTGGCCGCGGCTGTTGCCGAGATGGAACGTGGTCTGATCGATGCCGACCTTGGAGGCCATGTGGTGAAGAAGCGTGTCGCCTTGCCCGGTCGCGGCAAGAGCGGTGGCGCTCGCACGCTGTTGGCCTATCGGTTGGCCGATCGTGCTTTTTTCGTCTACGGTTTTGCCAAGAATGAGCGTGACAACATTGACGACAAGGAGCTGAAGGCCTTGAAATTGTTGGCGTCGACCTTGCTGAGGTGGACGGAACAACAGCTGGCTCATGCGCTGGAAGAGGGCGCGTTGCTGCCGGTGAATCCTGATGTGCAACGAGGTGAATCATGACTAGCCGACTGTTGGAAACCCTGCACGAAACCGCCCGGGAGTTCGCCGAGATCGGGTTGGTCGATGCTCAAACCATGCGCGAATTCGATGCGGCCTGCTTGCCGCCGGTGAAGAACTTCACGGCCGACGAGATCAAGAATCTGCGCCTGCGTTGCCGAGCCAGCCAGGCCGTGTTCGCGGCCTACCTGAATACCAGCCCTTCGACCGTGCAAAAATGGGAACGGGGTGATAAGCATCCTAACGGTCCATCATTGAAACTGTTGAATCTGGTCGAGCGAAAAGGCCTGGAAGTGTTGGCCTGACGGCGATATCTGCCTTCGGTTCTCTCAGTGTTCGCTCGGTAAAATCGCAGGTCGTTCGTCCGTTTTACACTTTGCCTTCCATCATCCATCTCCAGGCGAGCACGCCCCTCCATGCGGGAAGGGGGGCGTTCTGTTCGCTACGCCAACTCATCCTACCGTCTTTCCTCTTGAACGAGAGCGTCGTCGCGCCTGAAGTCGTGAGGGCGGATATTTTAATGCATATTGGGTATTGACATTATTTTCGTTTGTATAGTACAAACGGCTGTTTATTTCTTTTTGTTATTCTAATTGTTTAATGACAATACGAATAACGGGAATGGCCGCGACTGAATGACAAACGATCTTGCTTTGCAGTTGATGTCACAGATGATGTGGAGCGCGTTGCTGATCGCCGGGCCGATCCTGCTGCTGTCGGTGGCGGTCGGCGTGCTGGTCAGCCTGTTTCAGGTGGTGACCCAGATTCAGGACGCGTCGCTGGCTTTTGTTCCCAAACTACTCGCCGTGTTTATCGCCCTGGTCTGTTTCGGCCCCTGGATGCTCAAGCGTCTGGTTTCGTTCGCCACCTCGATGGTGGGCGGCATTCCCGGGCAGTTCTGAGCACGGCCGATGATGACTTTTACCCTTGATCTGTCGTGGGTGTACGCAACGCTGCTACTGTCCCTGCGTCTTGCCCCTTCTTTTTTCCTGACCCCGCTGCTGGGGCCATCCCCGATCCCCGCGCCGGTCAAGGTTGTGCTGACTCTCGGTCTGTCGTCGTTCATGGTGCTGGCGCAGGCGGTGCCGGTGCGCATTCCCGATAGCGTGTGGGAACTCATCGGGCAGATGGCGTCCGAGGCTCTGCTGGGCGCGGCGCTGGCCTACTCGGTGCAGGCGGCGTTCGCCGCCCTGTCCTTCGCGGGGCGTACCGTCGACACGCAGATCGGCTTCAGCCTTGCCGGGCTCGTCAATCCGATGACCCGCGTTTCCGAAGCGTTGAGCGGTTTGCTGTTCGAGCTTCTTGCCGTGGCGTATCTGTATGCGGTGAACGGCCATCACATGTTGCTGCGCGCCCTGGCGTTCAGTGTGCGCAGCGCGCCATTGGGGCTGCCGTTCGCCGTTCCGCGACCGGAGATGATCATCGGGCAGTTCGCGACCGTGTTCACGCTGGCGCTGGCGCTGGCCGCGCCGCTTCTGGTGACCCTGTTCGTGCTCGACGCGGGGGTCGCGGTGATGTCCCGCTCGTTGCCGCAGTTCAATGCGTTCGTGATCGCCATGCCGGTGAAAGTGCTGGTCGGCCTCGCGGTTTTTGCCATTCTCATTCCCCGGCTGGGCGATTTCTTCGAGCGTTGGCTGACGTCCATCCTCGATGGCTGGGCGAAACTGGTGCCGTTGGGGTAAGCATGGCCGAACAGGAACAGGATCGCTCCGAGGAGGCGACGCCGCACAAGAAGGACGAGGCGCGCAAGAAGGGAACCGTGCTGCGCAGCCAGGATGTGATGGCATTGGGGTCGGTGGCGGCGTTTCTTGGTTTCGCCGCGGTGTTCGGGCCGGCCGCCATCGGACGCTGTCTGACGGCCTACACCGGATTGTGGAGCCGGGCGGCGGAGCTGCCGTTCTCGTTGACGGGTCTGACCGTCTGGCTTGGCGATATCGGCCGCGAAACCATGCTGATCTTTCTGCCGCTGTGGCTGATGCTGGGCGTGGTGGCGGTGGTGCTGTCCGCCGGACAGTCAGGCTGGAAGGTCTCGTTCGAACCGCTGAAGCCCGACTGGCAGAAAGTGAATCCCATCGAAGGATTCAAGCGGCTTTTCACCGTGAAAATCCTCTTCGAGGCGGTGAAGTCGGTTCTCAAATTCGTTTTTTATGCCGCGGCATTGTATGCCCTCGTCAAGGCGGGCATGGCCCACTGGTTGGGGTTGCCGATGGCCGAGCCGGGCGGCGTGGCGGCCGTGATGGGCGGCAGTGTGCTCGAGGCCGTGCAGCGCATGGCGCTGGTGATGCTGGCCATCGCCTTGCTGGATTTTCTGTTCGCCCGGCGTTCCCTCGCGCGCAAACTGCGCATGTCGCGGCGCGAGGTCAAGGAGGAGATCAAGCGGCGCGACGGCGACCCGCGGATCAAATCCAGACTGCGCGAAATCCGCCTGCAGTTCCTGCAGAAAATCCGCTCATCCTCGCGGGTGGGCGAGGCGGACGTGCTGATCGTCAATCCCCGCCATCTGGCGCTGGCCATCCAGTACCGGCGCGAGGCTATGCCCGCGCCGCGGCTGCTGGCCAAGGGCGCGGGCGATACCGCGCTGAAAATGCGCCGTCTGGCGAGGCGCCATGGCGTGCCCATCCTGGAAAACAGACCGCTGGCGCGTGCCCTGTTCAGGGAGGCGCAGATCGATGACTGGATTCCCGACACGCATTACGCCGGCGTGGCCAAAGCCCTGGCCTGGGCGTTCAGGGTCAGGCGGAAATAACACGGGACACTAGCGTCGATGGCGAAACTGATTCAATGGCTCAAAAGCGGCTCGGACGTGTCGATCGTCATGGTGATGGTCGGCATCCTCTTCGTGCTGTTCGCGCCGGTGCCGGCGCGGGTGCTCGACGCGCTGATCCTGACGAACGTCAGTTTCGCCCTGTTCGTTCTGCTGATGACCTTCTATGTCGCCAAACCGGTGGAATTCTCGACCTTTCCCTCGGTGCTTCTGGTCGCCACGCTGTTCCGTCTCGCGCTGAACGTAGCCGCCACGCGTCTGATTCTCTCCGAAGGCAATGCCGGACAGGTGATCGCGGCAATCGGCAGTTTCGTCGTCGGCGGCAATTACGTGATCGGGGTGATCGTGTTCCTGATTCTGGTGGTGGTCCAGTATGTCGTGGTGACCAGCGGCGCCCAGCGGGTCGCGGAAGTGGCGGCGCGCTTCACCCTCGACAGCATGCCGGGCCAGCAGATGAGCATCGACGCCGATCTGAACATGGGGTTCATCGATCAGGAAGAGGCTCAGCGGCGCCGCAAGGAACTGGAGAACGAAGCGGGTTTCTACGGCGCGATGGACGGCGCCAGCAAATTCGTCAAGGGTGATGCCATCGCCGGCATCATCATCATGCTGATCAACATCCTGGGCGGCTTCGCCATCGGCGTGGCGCAACTTGGCATGCCCTGGCAGGAGGCCTTGCAGACCTATACGTTGCTGACCATCGGCGACGGGATCGTGACTCAGGTGCCCGCCCTGGTCATCGCCGTGGGCACCGGCATCATCATCACCCGCTCCTCATCGGGCGAGCGACTCAGCAAAGAACTGTTCGGCCAGTTCGCGGCCTATCCCGGCATCCTTTTCATGGTGGCGGGCGCGATGCTGCTGGTGGCCATTCTGCCCGGCATGCCCGCAGCGCCGGCGCTGCTGCTGGCGGCCGCCTTGCTGGGCGCGGGATTGCTGCTGCGACGCCTGCGGGCCGTGCGTTCCGCCACCGGTCCGGTCGCCGAAGAAGGCGCCGGCGGCGCGGGCGAGGATTCGATTTACGACACGCTGAAGGTCGATGTGCTGGCCATCGAGTGCGCCTCTTCGCTGCTTCCGCTTTTTGGCAAGGATGGCGCGTTGCTGACCGAGCGCATCGGGCTGTTCCGCAAACAATACGCGCTCGAGTCCGGCCTGGTATTGCCCTCCGTGAAAATCCGCGAAACGAAAAGTCTGCCCGACAAGCGCTACCGCATTCTGTTTCAGGGCGACCGGCTGGGAGACGGCGAGCTGGAGCCGGACTTGTGGATGGCCATCCACCCGGGGGGAGAGCGCGCCGCGCTGCCGGGCGTGGAAACACTCGAGCCCGCCTACCGGCTGCCGGCCGTCTGGATCGAGGACAAGCAGCGGGTCAGGGCGCGCGAGGCAGGCTACACGGTGGTGGATCCGGTCACCGTGTTCATGACGCACTTTTCCGAACTGGTGAAACGCAATGCATCCCAGATTCTCACGCGGGATGAAGTCGGACGGCTGATTCAGCACCTGGGCAAAGAGCACGCCGGGCTGATCGAGGAGTTGGTGCCGAACGTCCTGTCGCTCGGCGAAATCCAGAAAGTACTGCAATTGTTGCTCAAGGAAAACGTTTCGATCCGGCAACTGGTGGCGATCTGCGAGGTGCTGGCCGATGCCGGAAAGGCGAGCAAGGACCCGGAGCACCTAGCCGGCATCGTTCGGCAACATCTGGGCACAGCGATCTGCCAGCCGCTGCTCGACGGCGCGGGAACTCTCAACGTGATCGCCATGGATGCCGGGCTCGAACAAACGCTTTACGAGGGACTGCGCCGGGCCGAATCCGGCGGTGCCACGCTGGCGGTCGATCCGCGCATTGCCGAAACCGTGATTAAACAACTGGTCGGTCACGCCGAGCGCATGGCCGCCGCCAACCTGATGCCCGTGCTGTTGTGTTCGCCCGATGTCAGGTCACCGCTGCGCAAGCTGTGCGAACGAATGCTGCCGCATTTGCATGTTCTGTCGCTGGGCGAGATCCCCGCGCAAACCAGTCTGAAATCCTTTGCCGTCGTGACGGCGCGAGAGGGAGTGGCATGAATGCATTGATGGGAGTGCTGGCAAGCTCGATGAACGCCGATATGGCGCGTCTTGGCGGCGTGGCGCACAACATGGCGAACGCAACGACACCCGGGTACAAGAAAGTTTTCGCCTTGCCGCCCGAGGTGACACGTGGCGGCACGGTGGATCGGCGATCCGGTGTGCTCTCCCGAACCGGCGACGAGTTTCATTTGGCGATCGACGGTGACGGGTTTTTTGTGGCGGGCGGAGACGGCGAGCCAATGGTGACCCGAGGTGGAGCGATGAAGCTCGACAGCCGAGGCCGGCTACTGTTCGCTCAGTCCGGGCGCCCTGTTCGGGGAGAGGGCGGCGACATCTTTCTCGCGCCCGGCGCATTCACCGTCACCGCGGCCGGCGAGGTGACGCAGGGCGGCGTCCCGGTGGCCCGCCTGCGCCTGGTATCGACGAAAGGACGGACAGCGCTGGACGCCATGGGCGAGGGCTTGTACCGGATGTCCGGCGTGGATAGCGCCGAACCGGCCGGCGGGCATGTCCGGCAAGGGTATCTGGAAATGTCGAATGTGAATTCGGCCCGGGAGATGGTCGAGCTGATGGAAGCGACCCGCCATTTCGAATCGGTGCAGCGCGCCGTGACGGGTCTGGATGCCGTTTGGGAAAAATCGTTGAAAACCCTGGGCGAATTCTGAACGCCGGGGGCACGGAGAACACCTTCATGATCGATGCACTGTATTTGGGCTCGTCGGGGATGTCGGCGCAGCAAAGCCATCTGGAAACGGTGGCCAATAACTTGGCGAACATGAATACCACCGGCTTCAAGCGCTCCCGGGTGGTTTTCGAGGACTTGATGGCCCGGGAAACGGGTGTGCTGGCGGGACCATTGGCCGAAGACAGCCCGGGTTCCGTCATGCTTGGCGGCGGCGTGCGTGTCGCGTCCATCGACACGGTGTTCGTTCAGGGCGATTTGCGCCAGACCGACTCACCGATGGATCTGGCCATCAATGGTCCCGGTTTTGTCGAGGTGACGCGCGCCGACGGCAGCGTGGCCTATAGCCGCGCCGGCACCTTGCGGGTCAACGATGACGGATTGCTGGCGTTGGGCAACGGAGTACCCCTTAACCCGCCGATTTCCGTACCGGCGGACACCCGGCAATTAACGATCGGCCGGGACGGCAAGGTGAGCGTGGTGGCGGGCGGCGATTCCAGACCGGTGGAAATCGGACGGGTCGAACTGGCCATGTTCAATAGTCCGGTCAATCTCAAACCGCTGGGCGAGGGTCTCTACGAAGCCACCGCGCAATCGGGAGAAGCCCAGCTGGGGCAGGCGGGAGAGTCGGGGCGCGGCGTACTGGCCCAGAAGTATCTCGAAGGCTCCAACGTCAAAATGGCGGATGAAGTCGTCAGCATGATGCTCGCTCAAAGAGCATTCGAAGCCAATGCAAAAATCATTCAGGCCGCCGACGAAATGCTGGCGATCAGCAATAACCTGCGCCGCGGCTAGGTGTCTGGCGCTTGCCATCCTCGTAGTCGCGCTGAACCCGTCGCTGGCCGGTGCACTGGAGATCGAGGTGGCGGAGCGCAGCGAGATCCGCCGTGGCGACCTGCGGTTGATCGACCTCGCGCCCGGCCCGTGGCCGGACGCCGTGCGAGGCGCGCTAGAGGCGGTTCGTCTTGGCCGCGCGCCCCTGTTTGGTGAAACGCGACGGCTTCCTCGTTCTTTGCTTGCGGCGGGATTTCGGCGGGCGTCATTCGCAAGCGGCATCGAACTGCGTGCCCGGCTGCCGGCGGAAGTGTCTGTCACGCGCGCGGGGGGCGTCGCCGATCGCGGGCGATTGGGCCATGACGCGCAGAACCGGTTGAGCGAACGCTTGGCCCGCGAGTGCGAAAACCACGCCGCCACGGCACTCGATGAGCCGCGGGAGAGCTGGCTTCCTCCGGATGACGTCAGGCGCGAACAGTGGCGGATCCCGTCCCCGCTGTCCGGGCGCATGGTGGCCTGGGTCGATATTTTCGAGAACGGGAGTTTGTACCGGAGTATCCCTTACTGGTTTCGCGTCAGTTGCCAGGTGCCGGCGTTTCGCCTGAATACCACGGTAGGCGAAGGGGAGACGCTTGGCTCGCCCTCGGTCCGGAGCGAATCGGTCGACCTGGCGGCCTTGGCGCCGGGCGAGCGTCCTGTTCGGGTACTGCGCGATGCCGTTGCCCGTCGCACGTTGGCTGAAGGGCGATTGCTGCTTGAAGAGGACATCATGGCGGCCCCGGCGGTGCGCAAGAACAGTCTGGTGCAATTGCGGGTTGTCAGTGGCAGTGTCGAGCTGGAGTTGACCGGTACGGCGCTAACCGATGGCGCTATCGGTGAAGTTATATGGGTTCGTTCCGGTCTGGGGGGGGAATTGCTTCGGATTAAAGTGACAGACAAGGACAATGGTGTTGCTATATAAATAATAATTTCTGTGGTAATAATACGTACGACATTAATTTAAGGTCGAGAAAAAGGCGGACTTGAATGCGCAAAACAGCGGTGACATGGCTTCGGGCAGCGATTCTGTCGCTGGCGGTCGTCGCTTCGGCTGGCGCGGCGCAACGCGTCAAGGATCTGACACGTTTCGAGGGTTGGCGGGATAACCAACTGGTCGGTTACGGCCTGGTGACCGGTCTGGCCGGCAGCGGCGACAGTCCGCGCAACAAGACCACCCAGCAGTCGCTGGCCAATATGCTCAAGCGCTTCGATCTCACCTTGCCGATGGATGAGTTGTCCAGCCGCAATGTGGCGGCGGTCATGGTGACCGCGACCTTGCCGGCCCTGTCGGAGCCGGGCTCGAAAATCGACGTGACCGTGACCTCCATGGGGGATGCGCGCAGCCTGTTGGGGGGCGCCTTGCTCCAGACCCCGCTCAAGGGCAGCGACGGTCAGATTTATTCGCTGGCCCAGGGAGCGATTTCCGTTGGCGGATACCGTTACGACAGCAATGGCAACGTCGTGCAGAAAAACCACCCGACCGTCGGGCAGATCCCCGAGGGCGGAATTGTCGAAAAGGCGGTCTTCACCGAAATCGTGAAGGACGGCCGTGTCCGACTGATTCTGAATTCGCCGGACTACACCACCGCGCATCGCATCGCCGCCTCCATCAACCAGACACTCAAACGGGTCGCCGCCACCCCGCTCGACGCCCACAAGATCAGCGTGGCCATTGACGCCACGGCGCCGGGGGCCGTGGCGGAGCGACTCAGTCGCATCGAAAGCGTCGTCGTGCAGTCGGATGAGCGAGCGCGTGTCGTCATCAATGAACGCACCGGCACCGTGGTGGCGGGCGGCAATGCCACCCTGTCCGCCGTGACCATCGTGCAAGGCGCGCTGAAAATCGCCATTGTCACCGATTACTCGGTCTCGCAGCCCGGAGGCCTCATCCTCGGCGCCGACGGCGTACGTTCCGTGGTCGTGCCGCAAACCCGTATCGACGTGAGCGAGCCCAAAGGCGCGGGCATTACCCTCAAGGGCAATTCGACAATCGCGGATCTGGTGGCCGCGCTCAATCGCGTGCATGCCGCGCCGCGCGACATTATCGCGGTCTTGCAGGCCGCCCGGGCCGCCGGTGCGCTGCACGCGGAATTGATCATTCAATAACCGTCAGGAAAGAGAAACGGCATGTCGCAACTGGGGCAGATCAGCGGGATCGTGATGACGGCGCTGGACGGATTGGCACTGCGTCAGCAGGTCATCGCCGAGAATATCGCCAATATGAACACGCCCGGCTATACCCCGCGCGCGGTGGACTTCGAAGCCGCGTTGGGGCGCCTCCGGGATGGCGGGGCATCGGGGTTCTCCCGGGATGACGCGGCATCGTTGTTTCGCGTTCACGAGCAGGATGCCGCGATGTCCGACGCCGGCTTGGGGGGGCAGGTCGCCATGCTGGCGGATACCGTATTGAAGTATCAGGTCTTGCTCAAAGGGGTCAATCGTCAGCTTGGCCTGATGCAATTGGCCATTTCCGAAGGAAAACGCGGATGAATCTGTGGCAGACGCTGGCGATCAGCCAAAGCGGGATGAATGTCGAACAACTGCGTGCGGAAACCGCCGCGCGCAATCTGGCCAATAGCCATGTCGCCCAGGCGCCGGGCTCGCCGCCGGTCAAGCCCTTGCGGGTACTGGCCAAGCCCGGCCCTGCACCGGGTTTTGCGGCGATGGTCGGACACGCCGACGGCGGACGGCCGGTCACGGGCGTGTCCGGTGTCGTGTACGAAGCGGAGGCGACGCCCCGGCGTGTGCTGGATCCCGGGCATCCTTACGCGGACGCCAAGGGGTACGTTTCTTACCCGGGCATTAACGGACTGGACGAGATGTTTTCCCTGACGCTGGCTGTCCGCGCCTATGAGGCCAATGTCACCGCGTTCAACGCCGCGCGTTCGATGGCGCTCAAGGCGCTGGATATCGGAGGCCGGTGATGATGGAAATGGAAAGCATCGCGCCGCTGGCGATCGACAGCGGCGCCTTCCGGCTGGATGGCGCCGCGGCGGCGGAAGCGCCTGCGCCGGGAGTGTTCGAACGCGTCCTGGAAACGGTGGAAAACACGGAGCGCGGGGTGGGAGAGGCTCTGGCCGACGTCGCCACGGGGCGCGTCGGCAATTTGCATCAGGTGATGCTGAGCCTGGAACAGAGCCGACTGCGCTTCGAGCTGTTCCTTCAGGTGAGAAACCGGGTACTAGAAGCCTATCAGGACATCATGCGCATGCAGGTCTAGCCCGATGCGCTGTAATACACACAGGCAGGAAGCCGAATGATTGAATTTATCCGCCATGTCTGGGCGCGCCGCCGCTTTTCTGAAAAGGCGGGGCTGACCGCCGCCGTGCTCGTGCTCACCGCTGGCGGGATCGGGGCCTTTTTCTGGCTGGGACGCAGTGATTACCAGGCACTGTTCTCCGGCATGGAGGCGAAGGACGCCGCCGCGGTGGTGGCGTCGCTCGAGAAGCAGAAGATTCCCTATCAACTGGCCGACGAAGGGAAGACCGTTCTTGTCGACAAGGGCATTCTTTACCGGACACGAATGAAGCTGGTGGCGGGCGGACTCGACCTGAAAAACAGCGTCGGACTGGAGATTTTCAATAACGCCGAATTCGGCGCGACCGAGTTTGCCCAGAAAATCAATTACCAGCGCGCCATGCAAGGCGAGCTGGCGCGCACCATCCAGGGGTTCGACGAAGTCCAGAATGCGCGGGTTCATCTGGTGCTTCCCGAAAACGGCCTTTTGCGCCGGCGCAATGGCAAAGCCAAGGCTTCCGTCTGGGTCACCCTGAAAGGCGACAAGACCCTGTCGCCCGACCAGGTATCGGGCATCCAGCGGCTGGTCGCGGCATCGGTGTCCGAGCTCGAACCGGGCGCCGTCACGGTACTGGACCAAAAAGGCGTGGCGCTGTCGCCCAGAGACCGGGGCGACGATGTCACCCTGGCCGCCGACGGCCAGCTGCAATTGAAGAAAGACACCGAGGCGTATTTGCAACGCAAGGTCAATGACATCCTCGATGAGGCGCTCGGGCCGAATCAGGGTGTCGCCGGCGTGGATGTGATTCTGGATGCCAGCACCCGAAAACTGACCCGCGAGGCGGTGTTGGGCAACAACGGGGAGTCGAACGGCACGGGCGTCATGGTGCGCAAGCGCGAGCAGCGCCAGCCTGGCGATCCGTCCATGAAAACCGGTGCCGTTTCCGGCATTCCTTCCACAGGCGGGCAATCGCTGGAAACCGAATACCAGGTCGGCAAGGAAGTGTGGCAGATGCTCAATGCGCCCGGCACGATCCGGCGTATTTCCGTGGGAGTCGTGACCGGTCGGCCTTTGCCGGACGGCACGGTCGAGCAACTGCGCAATGTGATCGCTATGACGGTGGGTCTGGATCTTGCGCGTGGCGACAGCATCGCGTTCTCCTTCGCGGATCGCGTGGCGCCGGAGATGACGGGTCCGGACCGGCCGGGGCTTCCCTCCGCGGCGGGCCCGCGCACGCCGGGCGAACCGGTGCCTGCCTCGTGGCTGGCGGCGGGCCTGGCGGTTCTGGCCGGCGTCGTTGGCGCGGTGTTCTGGACCGCGAAACGCCGCCGTCGCGATGCGCTGGCAGGGATGACGCTGAGCGAAGACGAGCGGGCAAAACTGCTCAGGCAGTTGCGCGAGTGGCTGGATGAGGAAGGACGCCCGGCAACCGGAGAGCGGCCGTGACGACCCCGACCAATCATTTGCGCGCGGCCCTGGCCGTCTGCGCCTTGTCGCCCGAGGATCGTCAGACCCTGGTCGCCTTGCTGGACGACACGCATCGCGCGAAGCTGGCTCGGGCACTCGACGAATTGTCGGACGGCGAACCATTGCCGGACGCGGGCGGGTCTTTTTTCCGCGCACCCGCCGAGCGCGACATGTCGCCTGGCGAGGCGGCTCCGATGGGGCGCGTGATCCTTGCCCAGCCAAGATCGCTATGGCCGGTATTGGGCGCGGCGCTCGGCGAGCCCGGCCGGCGGCAGGTTCTGGCATCGTTGCGTGGCTCCGCGGATGCCGCTCGCCTGGCGGCTGTCTGGATGGGCAACGGCGACGCGCCCGGAGACGAGCTGAAGACGGTGTTGCTGGAATTGCTGCGCGAGGAGGTGGCCATGCTGCCGCCGTCACCGTCTGGCGAACTCGACGCCAGGGCGAAAGCGGGGCATGGAACACGCCGGCTTTTCGGGTGGATGCGGCCATGAACCGGATCATCCGTGCCGAACTCGTGCGCGAAGCGCCGGTTCCTGAGCTGGCGCCACTTCCGGAAATGACGCCCACCTCGGCGATGGCGCCGGAAACCCGGCTGGCCGACGAAGCCGAGGCTTGGCGCCTGCGCATGCAGAGCGAGGGCGAAGCGATCCGGCAGAGTGCCTACCGGGAAGGTTTCGAGAAAGGGCGCGATGAAGCGCTCGCGGCGGCGGCAAAACAGGCCGAGGCGGAAGAGCGGGAGCGGGTCGAGCGTCTTGGCCGGCTGGACGCGCTGCTCGCCGCCGTGCCCGCGTCCGTGGCCCGCGCCGAATCGGAGCTGGAGGCCGCCCTGATGCCGTTGCTTTTCGCGGCGCTTGCCAAAATACTTGGTGAACACGGCCGGCAAGGGGAATGGATCTCGGCAGCCATACAACAGGCGTTGGCGCAGTATCGGGGACGGGATGCCGTCGAAGTCCGCCTGCATCCGCAGGATCTTGCCGAACTTGCGCGCTTCGGCAAGGACGGCGTGTCGCAGGCCGCCGACACGGCGCTCACACTGGTGGCCGACCCATCCGTGACGGGAGGGGGATGTGTGCTTGTGACGGGCAAAGGCGAGTGGGATGCGCAGCTGACAACCCAGTTCGACGCGTTGCGCCGCGCGCTCTTGGGAGCCTTGCGCGAATGAAGTTTCACCATTCCGCGCTCCTTGAGGCGATCGATGCCGCACACCTCGTTGAATCGGCCGGATTCGTGACGCGCAACATCGGCTTGTTGCTGGAGTCTCGCGGACCGGCCGGCGCGGCGGTGGGCGAGATGTGTCGCATCGAAATGCCGCAAGGTTCCGCCTCCCTTCTGGCGCAAGTCATTGGCCTTAACGAGGACAGGCTGGTGTTGCTACCGTTCGCGCGGATGCACGGACTGCAATCGGGCAGCCGGGTGGTCGCGCTGCGCCGTCCGCTGTCGGTGCCGGTCGGCGACGCTTTGCTCGGCCGGGTCGTGGACGCGTTTTGCCGGCCGCTCGATGGCGCGGCCGCGCCTCGGGGCCGCGAGCGGCCCGTGCGCGCCGATCCCGCCGCGCCGCTGTCCCGCCGGCGGATCGGCACGGTTCTGGAAACGGGGGTGCGCGCCATCGATGGCCTGTTGACACTGGGCGATGGCCAGCGCATCGCGATCCTCGCCGGAAGCGGCGTCGGCAAAAGCACGCTACTGGGCATGCTGGTGCGCAATAGCGCCGCCGATGTCGTGGTGGTCGGCCTGATCGGCGAGCGTGGGCGCGAAGTGCTCGAATTCATCGAGGAGACGCTCGGCGGGCAAGGCCTCGCTCGCGCCGTGGTGATCGTGGCAACGGCGGACGAACCGCCGCTGGTGCGCGAAACCGCGACCCTGACGGCGATGACGGTCGCCGAGCATTTTCGGGATCAGGGCAAATCGGTGCTGTTGATCGTCGATTCATTGACCCGCTATGCCATGGCGCGAAGGGATGTCGGACTCGCCGTGGGCGAACCGGCCACGGCTCGCGGCTATACGCCGTCGGTGTTTTCCGAGATGGCGTGTCTGCTTGAGAGGTGCGGGCCGGTCAGGGGGGCCGGATCGATCACCGGCGTGTTCACGGTGTTGGTGGAGGGGGACGATATTCATGATCCCATCGCGGACAGCGTGCGGGGCATCGTGGACGGTCATATCGTTCTCTCCCGCGAATTGGCCAACCGCGGGCATTTTCCCTCGATCGACCTGATCGCCAGTGTCAGCCGGCTGGCGTCCGGTCTGGCGGATACGCGGGAGCGCGCGCTGGCGTCGACCGCGCGCAAGGTGTTGAGCGTCCTGCATTCCGCCAAGGATGTGCTGGAACTGGGGGTGTATCGTGCCGGTTCCAATCCGGAATTGGATCAGGCATTGGTCAAACAGCCGTTGCTCAATGATCTTTTTCGGCAAGCGGTCGACGAGCGCACGTCACGAAAGGACACCATGAATCTTTTGGCTCAGGCGCTGGCAGGTGACGGACGATGAATCACTCATTGCCCTTTCGCTACCGGTTGGCCGCTCTGCTGAAGCATGAGGAAAACGGAATCGCCGGACTGCGCGAACAGGTGGCGCAAGCCGTGCATCGTCTCGACGGCGCGCAACGCGAGGAGGCCCGACTGCGGGAGAGCGGGGAAGCGGGTCGCAAAGCGTCGGCGGCGCTGCTGGCCGATAGCGCGATGTACTGGGCGTCGCTGTGTTTTTTGCGCGAACTTGAAGAGCAACGCGTCGCGGCGGATCGCCGGCTTGATGACGCACGGAGCGCTTACGAGGATGCCTGCGCCCGCTTGAAGGCGGCGCAGGCGCGTGTCCGTCAGCTGGAACGGCACCGGGACAGGCAGCGCGAGGTGCACCGGGTCGAGTCCAAACGGCGAGACTACCTGGCGCTCGATGAGGCATGGGCTCGGCGCGCGGTACGGAATCCGTTATGAAAATCCGGCCAGCGGGAGTTCCCGCCAGGTTGCCCGGCGACGTTACGTCTCCGGCCCTTGCCGGAAAAGAGTGGCTCCGCCACTGGGAGGCGCGCCTGGCCAGGGACAGCGTGTGCGAGGCATTGCGCGCTCCCGGATACGAGCCGGACACTCACCGCTCACCCGGTGGCGCACGCTATCCGGCGGATTCGCCGCAACACGGAAGCGGGACCGACAGTGCTCCACGCGGGCCGGCTGATGGGCCGCCTAACTCTGCGCGGTCGATCGTCCCGGTTCTGAGTGCCTCCTATTCAGGAGCTGACGACGGTGCGCGCCACGCGCGGATAGTGCCGGGAAGCTCCTGGCCGGTCTCCGTTATCGATACGATCAATACCGTGTCGTCGGAAACCCAGACGCCCGATCCGGCCGGCCGGATCGCGATGCTGATCCGCAAAGTCTGGCCACGCTCACGGGTAATGGCGGTGAGCGACGAGGCGGGGCGGGTGTGCGTGTGGGTCCGCGACACTCGACTGTCGCGGATGGACGCAGACGCCCTCTGTGCCGCGCTTTGTCGGGCGGCGCAGGCCGAAGGCGGCCGGCTTGGCGCGCTGACTCTCAATGGTGTGCCGGTCGATATCGACAGCCGGCGGATGCATGGCTCAGGAAAGGACGGACAGGATGGCTAATTACGGTTTGGGCGCGACTCCCGGCGCGGATGGCATCGCCGGGCAGACGAAAGGCCTGACACAGAAGGATTTCCTGAAAATCCTCTCGACTCAGTTGACGCTGCAGGACCCCCTCAAGCCCATGGACAACCAGCAGTTCATGGCGCAGATGGCACAGTTTTCAGCGTTGGAACAGACGCGCATGGGCAACGAGAAGCTGGACGCGATGCTGGCGCAGCAGGCGGCGGCCCAGTCCCTGGGACTGATCGGCAAGACCGTGGAGGTCGCCTCGGCCGGGGGGACGGCCACCGGTGTGGTCACAACGGTATCGTTCGCGCGCGGAGAGCCTCGCCTGACTGTCAAAACAGCCGGGGGCGAGCTGCTCAACGACATTTCCCTCTCCCTGGTTTCCCTGGTACGGAGTTCGACCTGATGATCGACACGATTTATACCGCGCTCAGTGGCATGCAATCCTTTCAAAAAGGACTGTCGAACATCAGCGGCAATATCGCGAACCTCAATACGCCCGGCTACAAGCGGACGGAGTTGCAATTCACCGATCTGATGTACCGCTACGACTCACCCGGCCGTGATGGTGAGTTCAAGGGCACCGGGGTGGGAACGGGGTCGACGATTTCGAATTTTCACCAGGGGGAACTCGGCTCCTCGCCCAATCCGCTGGATATCGCGATTGATGGCGAAGGATTCTTTATCTGCGCTCAGCCGGGGCAGACCGTGTACACCCGTGCCGGCCAATTCGAACTGGATGCCGAAGGCAATCTGGTCAACCGCAACGACAAATCGAAAGTGCAAGGGTTGGCCTCGGACGGCAAGATCCGGAATTTTTCGGTCCGGTCGCTGCGCAGCCAGGCGGCCAAACCAACCAAAACCGTCACCTTCACCGACAACCTCTCGACCGGATCGCAAAGTCACAAGGTCGACGCCACGGTATACGACAGCGAAGGCCAGGAGCGACGGTTGAAGTTCAGTTTCGTGTCCAATACCGCGTCGACACCGGGGAGCTGGAAGGTCGAAGCCTCCGATGGCGCCAGCGGCTCGGTGGTTGGCTCGGGGGAAATTCGTTTTGGTCCGGATGGCACGCTGCAGGCCGGTTACAACCAGTTCACGCTTTACCTTCGGACATCGAAAGGCGGTGCATCGCCGATATTGCTGGATTTCGGCACGCCCGGTTCGCTGTCCTCGGTCACCAGCCTGTCGTGGGGCAGCACGTCGACATTGAGTGTCGCCAAGCAGGATGGCTATGTGTCCGGGAGTATGACGAAACTCGCCTTCGACAAGGATGGCGTGGCGACGATTTCCTATTCCAACGGGCAGGAGACCAAGGGAGACCGGCTCGCCCTGGCCTGGTTCAGTTTGCCCAATACCCAATTGCAGCGTGTCGGTGGTGGTGCCTACAAAGCCGTGGACGAAGGTGTCAGGCAGCTCGGACGCGCCAATCAGGGCGTGTTCGGCAAAATTGCCGGCGGCTCCCTGGAGCTGTCGAACGTGGAATTGTCCGATGAGTTCAGCCAGATGATCACCACGCAGCGTGGTTACCAGGCCGCCTCGCAATTGATATCGGCGGCCAATGAAATGATGCAGCAGGCACTGGGCATGAAGGCGAGCCGGTGATGGATATTCTGGAATACCGGCTGTATTCGGATAGCGAGCGGCAATGCCTGAATCAGGCGCTGGATGCCCTGTGCCGTCCCTGGCTTACGGCGTGGTGCCATTCCCCTGCCGTGGCGGCCAGTGTGCACTGCGAGGTGTCGGGGACGGATGTGCCGGATTCCGCCGGTGCATGGCGTGCGGCCGGCTCCGACTATCCCGCGGTGCTCGAGACGGACCGGACCCGGGATGCTCTGGCCGCCTTGTGCTTTGGCCGGGAGGCGGCGGGGGCCATGATCCGTTCCCGCCTCGCCGACGGCGTGCTTGAGCGGGCGTTCGCCGCGCTGCTGGAGGTGTTTGGCGGTCGCGCGGGCGAGACCGGGATGCGCTGGAGCGCGTCGACCCTGCCCGCGGTGTATCGCCGCGTTGGCGCGTTAGCCGCCGTCATGCCGCTGGGGGACAGTGATATCCGTCTGCGGCTTCCCGCCGCGTGGGTACGCCAGCATTTGCTGGTTGAGCCGCCGCGCGAACCGTTGCCGGCAATCCGCCTTGCAACGCTGGGCCTGAATGCGTCAGTGACCTTGCGAGCCACGGTGCCGGGCGCCACCTTGACAGTACAGGAGCTGACCTCGCTGCGCCCGGGGGACGTCGTGCGTCTGGACCATCCGGCGGAGGGCGCGGTCGAACTGCGGCTGAAGGATGGAACGACGCTGGCTTGCGGAATCTATGGAACGTTTCGGGATCAGTCGGCGGTCCGGCTGGTGGAATCATAAAGGTAAGGCAACATGAATCAGGAAGTGCATCGTTTTGTCGCCGGTGAGTTGCAGCCCGGCGTCTCCGGCTCCGGAGCCGGTCTGCTGGAAGGCAAGCTGCGGTTACTGAAGGATGTCAAAGTGACCCTGGAGACGTCGCTTGGCGAGTGCGAAGTCAGTCTTTCCCGCCTTGGCGAACTGAAGGCGGGAGAAGTGCTGACCCTTGACCGGATGCCGGGCGATCCGGTCGATTTGCGGCTTAACGGGGTTGTGGTCGCCCGGGGCCGTCTGGTCGTGACCGGCGACTATCTGGGGGTGCGCATCGACGATGTGGCCGAGTTGACGCCATGAGACGCGTTGGCGCATGGCTCGGCATCGGCGCGGCGTGTCTGGGGCTGACGTTGATCACTCCCGCTCTGGCCGCCGGCGAGGCGAGCGACGCTTCCGCCCCGGGGCTGCGTCTGCGTCGCGAAGACAGTTCGTCGAATTTGCGGAACCTGACCGGTTCTTACGGCGTGGCCGGTTCGCTGCTTCTTGCCGCGGCCGGGGTTTATGGCTGGCGTCGCAGATTGTCCGCCCAAAGAGAGGTGGCGCCCGATGTGCTGCAGGTGCGCCAGCGAACCCGGCTTTCCCCGAAAACCGTCGCCTATGTGCTCAATCACCGCGGACGCGAGTACGTGCTGCTGGAAAGCGACAAGGGGGTGACCGTACTGGATTCGGGCGCGCATACGGATCCACAAACCACACAGGATGGCGGTACGCCATTGACGCCGTGACTGACTATTGTGCCGCATACCGTGGCATGGCCCGAACATAATGAAACGATTGATCGCCGTATTGCCGCTGCTGCCCGGTATCGCCGTGGCGAAGACCGGTCTGGCTCCCCACGCCACCCAGTTGACCATATCGTCATCCAGCATGAACCAGGCTGTCAGCATCGTACTGGGCTTGACACTGATTGCCGTTATCCCCGGGATGCTGGTGGCCATGACATCCTTTACTCGTACCATTGTCGTGCTGTCACTGCTCCGTCATGCTATTGGTATGCAAGATACCCCGCCGAACTCGGTGCTGGTGGTGCTCGCGGCATTCCTGACCTTGCTGTCGATGTCGCCTACCTTCGACAAGCTCGATCAAGAGGTCATCACCCCGGTGACGCAGCAGCGTCTCGCCACCCCGAAAGCGCTCGCGCGGGGAGGGGACATCATGAAGGAGTACATGCTGTCGAGGGTGAACGAAACCGATATGGTTTTTGTTCTGGAGTTGAGCGGCAAACCACTGCCGGATGACGCCGCCTCCATCGGTCTGGCCCATGTGGTACCAGCCTTTCTGCTGGGCGAGCTGCGGCGGGCGTTCCAGATCGGTTTCGTGATTTTTTTACCGTTTTTGCTGGTGGACTTGATCGTGTCCAGCGTTCTGATGTCCATGGGCATGATGATGGTGCCACCGGTCAGCATCGCCCTGCCAATCAAGATCCTGATGTTTATTCTGATGGATGGCTGGACGCTGGTGGCGCGAGCCATCCTGTCGGATGGCGTGTGAGGTCGTGGCATGCCGGTCCGGCCCGAAGAGTGTTTGCAGGCGGAGGAGGTGGCGTCGACATGGATGGCGTTTCGCGCAACGGGAAAGCCGGAACTGCGCGCCTCTCTGGCGATGCATTACCGCCCCTTGGTGAAGCGCCTGGCCGCATCGGCTTTTGCGAAGCGCTTTGACGATTCGATCGAATTCGAGGATCTCTATCAGTTTGGAATGGTCGGCCTTCTGGAGGCGCTGGATCGTTTCGATCCGGAGGGTGGTGCCAACTTTGTCTCCTACGCCACGCACCGCATTCGCGGCGAGATCCTGGACGGGTGGACGAGAAACAGCGAGGTGGGGACACAGCTATCGGCGCGTCGGCAGCGGTTGAAAGACCGGGCACAATCACTCGATGAAGGCAGCGGCTCGCCCTTTGAGCAACTGTATTCCCTGTCGGTGAACCTGGCGATCGGCTTCATGCTGGATGATACGGGCATGTATGCCGAGGCGGCGGAAGGGGCCTCGGCGCTCCCCTCCGCGTATGACTCCTTCAGCTTGAAACAGGCGGCGGAGCATTTGCATCGGCGGGTGGAGGGCTTGCCGGACAAGCAGAAAACCTTGCTGAAGCTGCATTACTTCAACGGGATGCAGTTTTCCGAGATCGCCATGTTGCTCGGTCTGAGCAGGGGGCGGGTGTCGCAATTGCACAAGGAGGCGCTGCAGAGCCTGCGCACGGAGATGCCGTCCGCCACGGGGCGCTGACTCAGGACTGTCTGGCGATCAGGGCCCGGGCCACGGCCTGTTGCAGCGTCGATCCGTCGGGCAGAATGGCGGTTCCGCTCAACCGGGCGATGAGTCCGGCGGCTTCCTGTTCCTTGCCGGCCGCTTGTAGCAGCAGGCTTTGCGCGAATACCCCGGAAAAACTCCCCGAATCCAGTCCCAGTGCCCGTCTGCATGCCTGCCGGGCTTCTTCCATTCGGCCTTCGGCGATGGCGATGACGGCGAGTGCGCCGTGGCTGTCGGCGAAATTCCTGTCCAGCTCCAGTGCATGGGCGAAGGTCGCCTTGGCATCGGCGATCCGGTTGTCCAGAAACTGGCACCACGCCAGCGCGTGCCAGGTACCGATGTGCCCGGGCAGTCGCTGCGCCGCGAAGGCGAGGCGTTCTTCCGCGCCGTGCAGGTCGCCGTCCAGCATGCGGCCAAGCCCCTGGCCGATCGCGGCCCTTCCGCTGCCGGGTTTGTTGTCCATCGCTACGCCGAAATAGCGGTGTGCCGTTTCGGTATCCTGCCGTGATAACGCAATCATCCCCATGACTGTATTCGCGTCGGGGTCGCGGGGTGCCATTCCGAGCACCGACCTCGCCTGGCGTTCCGCATCGTCCCACCGGCTGTCATCCAGATAAAGGGTGGCCAATTGGCCGAAGCGCTCCGCCAGGGCGGGGTGCTGCCGCAAGGTCTCTTCGGCGAAGGCGATGGCCTCGGGGACGCGGCCTTGCCTGTGAAGCAGGGTCGCGTACAGTGGCGCGGCCATCTCCCGGATCTCCTCGCAGTCAGTGGCTTCCCTGGCCCAGGGTTCGGCCTCTCCGTCGCGCCCGTCGAGCATCAGGGCGTAGGCAAGGTTGTACAGCAAGGGCGCGGCGCGATGCCCGTCACTCACCAACCGCGCAAAATGGTCCGCGGCGGCACCGGCATGGCCAAGGCTCAATTCGCACAAGCCAAGCAGGGATGTCGCTTCGAGGTGCCCGGGTTCCCGCTCGAGAAGCCGGGATGCCGTGCCGTGAGCCAGGGCGAATTCCCTTTCCTGATACGCCGCATCGGCCACCGCCAGTAGCAGGGAAGGATTGTCGGGGTCGGCTTTCAAATAGGCGAGCCATTGATCCAGGCGTCGGGAAGTATCGTTCGTCATGGTGATTGCGGATGATGCAGGGCTAATTGTTGATCGATGAATGCGGCCAGACTGTCGTACCGCGAAGAAAACCGGATAGCGTCGGCGACGTCCGCGACCAGTCCGGCAAATCCCGGGTCCTGGCCGGCCTCGGCGCCGAACTGATCGGCGAGAATCGCCTGCACGAACACTTTGAACGCTTTGTCGCGGGCATCGGGCGCAGTCGGGTCGATATTCGCGAGGCCCAGCGCGATGCGCTGTTCAAAAGACGCGCTACGGTCGGCCGAGTTGTGCGGATTGCGCGCCCGAGACGCGGCCGAAGACGGATTTTGCGCGGTGAATCTGAGAATGCGACGCAACGCGCCCGTCTTGTCGATCGGATCCATGGTGTTTTACCGCGATCAATGCCGGGTCGAGTCGTCGTGTCCGGCATAGCCGCGCATGAACAGCGAGCCGGTGGCCGGCGCTGGCTGTGCCTCTTCGGCGGCCGCCGGTTGCGGGGCGGATGCCGCGTCGACGCGATCGAGGATCTGCTGCATGTCATGGTTCAGCGCGGGCAACGCCGTGTTGATTTCCATGCCTTTTTTCAGACTGTCGCGGCAGGCATCGAATTCATCCGCGATCAGGTGTTCGAGTCCTTTGCGGAAGTGCGGCAGCGCCGACGTATCCTCCAGGCCGTCCAGACCTTTCCAGGCGCTGATCGCTTTATCGGGTTGCCCTTGCGTGAGTCGCAGCAGACCCAACTGAAAAACCGCCATATGCAGTGAAGGATCCAGGGCCGCTGCGGTTTCCAGCGACTCGGCGGCCCGGTCGTATAACCCGATCTGCGCGTATTCGGCGCCCAGCAGATAGTGCAGGCGGGCATCTGAGCGATACCGGGTCGCTCCATCCTTGAGCAGCGCAATCGCCTCGGCGTGCTGATTGTCGCTCACCAGGTTCAAAGCCAATTGAAAAATTTCATCGGCGTCGAGTATCGAGAGGTCCATGAGCATGTCGCAGTGAGTCGTTGGTATTCAACATGATGACACGGGGTCGATTTGCTAACAATAAAGATTGCAAATTTAAAATAAATATTGTTTTCGACTAAACAATTTGGATTTTCCCGGGACAACTTGCCTGAGAGAAACGATTTCTGCTGGGCAGATCAGGGGATATTCCATGGTATCGGTGGTGACGGGATCGGGTTTGGGGCTGCATCGGGGCGTGCAGGGGCTGGTGAACGGGCTGGGCCAGTGGGGCGCGGGGGTGACGGGTCGGGGCGGGGAGCGGGTGCAGGTGAACGCGGCGAGCGGCAACCTGGTGCTGCAGCACCGCGACGAGTTTCTCGCGGTGGTTCAAAGTGGTAGAAATAAAAGTTGTTGTTCGCTAAACCATTGGATTTTCCCGGACAACTTGCCTGAGAGAAACGATTTCTGCTGGGCAGATCAGGGATATTCCATGGTATCGGTGGTGACGGGATCGGGTTTGGGGCTGCATCGGGGCGTGCAGGGGCTGGTGAACGGGCTGGGCCAGTGGGGCGCGGGGGTGACGGGTCGGGGCGGGGAGCGGGTGCAGGTGAACGCGGCGAGCGGCAACCTGGTGCTGCAGCACCGCGACGAGTTTCTCGCCAACGGCAAGGTCGGCGCGGGGGTGCTGCGCAGCTACAACAGCCAGGGTCGGGAGGTGGCGGGAGGCAACTGGCGGTTGGGGTTCGCGCGGCGGGTGTTCGGGTTGACGGGAGCGGCGAACACGCCGGGCAGCGAAGTGTGGCGGGAGGGGGAGGACGGGGCGCAGGTGCGCTACCGCTACGACGCGTCGAGCGGCGGCTATCTTGGCGCGGACGAAGGCGGGGCGGACGACCGCCTGACGCTGTCGGCGGACGGGACGCAGTGGCGGTGGCGCGACAGCGACAGCGGGCAGAGCGAGCGCTACGCGGCGGCGAGCGGGCGGCTGTTGGCGGTGACGGGGTCGGACGGGTCGGAGACCGCGCTGTCGTACGGGGTGGACGGGCAACTGGTGCGGATCGCCGGGTCCGGGGGCGAGCGCATCGACGTGGTGTACGACAGCGCGCCGGGCAAGGGCTGGCGGGTGAGCGGGCTGCGCACCACGCTGGTGGAGAACGGGGTGGCGCGCACGGTGACGGCGGCGCGCTACGGCTATGACGAGCTGGACCGGCTGGTGTCGGTGACCACCGATCTGACGCCGGACGACGACAGCGTGGCGGATGGCCGGGTGTACGTGACGCGCTACGGCTACGACGGGACGTCGAACCGGCTGGCGAGCCTGAGCCAGAGCGACGGCAGCCGGCTGGAGTTCGGCTACGCGTCAGTGGACGGGACGTGGCGTCTGGCCGAGGTGCGCGATGTGCGCGGGGCGACGGACGTGCGGGTGACGCGCTTCGGTTACGACGCGGCGCAGCGCGTGACGCAGATCACCGACGCGCTGGGACAGGTGACGCGGCTGGTGTGCGACGCGGACGGGCGGGTGCGGACGGTGAGCGGCGCGGACGGGCAGCGGCTGGCGGAGGTGGCGTACGACGCGGCGGGGCGGGCGGAGACGCTGACCGACGCGCAAGGGGGCGTGACGCGCTGGGGGTACGGCGAGCGGGGCGAGCGGGTGTTCGAGCAGGACGCGGCGGGTCGGGTGGTGCGGCGGCGCTTCGACCCGGCGGGCAATCTGCTGAGCGAAACGCAGTACGCCGGGGCGGCGGGCGAGACGGCGGCGGGCACGGCGCCGGCCGACGCGGCGCAGACGCGCTATGTGTATGACGCGGCGGAGTCGGGACGGGTGCGCTTTGGCGTGTCGGCGGACGGGCGGGTGACGGAGTGGCGCTACGACGGCCAGGGCCGGGAGGTGGCGCGGCTGCGCTACCTGGGGGGGGTGACGGCGGCGGAACGAGACGGCGACGAGGCGGCGCTGGCGGCGTGGGCGGCGCGGCAGGCGGTCGGCGAGCGGGTCGACACGGCGTACGACGCGCGCGGTCTGGCGTGCCGGGTGACCGGCTACAGCCGGGTGGACGGCGCGGGCAACGGCGTGGCGGACGGCAGCGAGACGACGGTGCGCTACGTGTACGACGCCTGGGGCCAGCGGGTGCAGGAAATCGACGGGCGGGGCAACGCGGCGAGCTATGCGTACGACGGGCTGCACCGGGTGGTGTTGGCGCGTGACGCGCTGGGGAACGCGACGACGACGGTGTACCTGGACGCGGCGCAGCGCACGGAGGTGACGCTGGCCAACGGCCTGACCACGACGACGAGCTACGACGCGGCCGGTCGGGTGGTGGCGGAGGCGCGGCAGGCGGCGGGGGTGGAGTTGGGCACGACGACCTATCGCTACGATGCGCTGGATCGGGTGTACGAGGAGGTGGACGCGAGCGGGCGGTGGCGGCGCTACCTGTACGACGGGCGCGGACGGCGGGTCGGGGAGGTGGACGGGGCGGGATCGCTGACGGCGTACCTGTACGACGCGTCGGACCGGCGCATCGTGAGCTACCGGTTCGCCACGGCGGTGGATGCGGCGCGGCTCACCGGGCGGCCGGAGAGCTGGACGCTGGCGGCGCTGGCGCCGGCGCGTCAGGTTGCCTCCGACCTGGTCGCGCTGGACTTCTATGACGCGGCGGGACGGCGGGTGCGTAGCGTAGGGACGGGCTGGGAGGTGACCGATTACCGCTATGACGCGGCCGGCCGGGAGGTGGCGCGGCGCGCCTATGCCCGTGCCTTGGCCGGCGGAGCTCAGGTGCGGGTCGGCAAGCAAGTGTACGACCTGCTGATGCAATCCGGCACGGCACCGGTCGATCTGATGGCGAGCTCCTGGCTGCAGCCGGTGGCGGAGGAGGCCAACGACCGGGTGGAGCGGCGCTTCTACGATGGGGACGGCCAGCTGAGCGGGGTGCTGGACGGGGAAGGCGGGCTGACCGAGTACCGCTACGACGCGGCGGGACGGCAGGTGGCGACGGTGCGCTACGCGACGGCGTGCGCGGCGGCGTTGCGCGCGACGGGCAGTCTGGCGGCGCTGCGGCCGGCCGCCACGGCGGCGGACCAGGTGACGCGGCGCTTCCACGACGGCCAGGGGCGCGTGGTCGGGGAACTGGACGCGGAAGGCTACCTGAGCGAGTGGCGCTACGACGCGGCGGGCAACCGGGTGCAGACGGTGCGCTACGCGACGCCGGCGCGGGCGGGGGAGACGCTGGAGGCGTGCCGTCCGGTGGCGAGCGCGGCGGACCGCGGCGAACGGATCCGCTACGACGCGCTGAACCGGGAGATCGAGCGCGAGCGCCAGCCGGACGGGCTGGTGGTGCGCACGGTGTACGACCGGCGCGGCAACCGGATCCGGGAAGAGCGGGTGGCGGGAGGCGACAGCCGGGTGACGCTGGCGCGCTACGACGCGCTGGGACGGCTGGAGGCGGAACTGGGCGGCGAAGGGGCGGCGGCGCTGGCGGAGCTGGGCGCGACGCCGGAGGCGGCGCAGGTGGAGGCGGTGTGGCAGCGCTGGGGACGGCGCCACCAGTACGACGCGGCGGGGCGCCGGGTGGCGACGCTGGAGCCGGTGGGGGCGGACGGCGCGGTGGCGCGCACCCTGTCGGTCTACGACGCGGCGGGCCGGCGCAGCGCGACGGTGAACGGGCTGGGCGAGGTGACCGGGTACCGCTACGACGCGCTGGGGCAACTGGTGGGCGAGACCCGCTACGGGACGCGCCTGGACGCGGCGGCGCTGGCGAACCTGGCGCCCGGATCGGCGCTGCCGGCCCTGCCGGCGACCGGCGAGGCCGACCGGGTGACCGAGTACGCGTATGATCGCGCCGGCCGGTTGCGCATGCGGGTCGAAGGGGGGGAACTCCAGGTTTCGTCTACCTATACCGCGTTCGGCGAACTGGCTTCGCTGTCGGATCCTCTTCTGCTGGCGCAGTTTTACCGTTATGACCGGGCCGGCCGGCAGGTGGCGCAGGAGCGCCAGATCAGCGGGCAGACGCGCACGGCGACCGAGCGGCGGGTGGACGTGTTCGGTCGGGTGGTGGAGGAGCGCGACGCGCAGGGCAATGTGCGGCGCCACGCGTACGACCGGCTGGGGCGGGAAGTGCAGACGGAAGACGGGACCGGGGGGCGGCGCGCGGTGCGCTACGACGCGTTCGGTCGGGTGCTGAGCGTGGTGGACGCGCTGGGCCAGGAAACGCGGCAGGTGTACGACGACGCGACGGGGAGCGTGACGCTGATCGCCGCGTCGGGGGTGGCGACGCGCACCGAGCGCAACGCGCATGGCGAGACGGTGCGGGTGGTGGACGGCGAGGGGCGGGAGACGGTGTACCGCTACGACCGGGACGGACGTCAGGTGGGGGTGGAGACGGCGGCGGGGGCGACGCGCACGCGCTACGACAGCGCGGGTCAGGTGTTCGAGACGGTGGACGCCGGAGGCACGGTGACGCGCTACGCGTATGACGCGGCGGGTCGGGTGCTGAGCCGCACGGTGGACCCGGCGGGTCTGGCGCTGAGCACGCGTTACCGCTACGACGCGCAGGGCCGGACGGCGAGCGTGACCGACGCGGCGGGGGTGGAGACGGTGACGCGCTACGACGCGCAGGGTCGGGTGAGCGAGGTGGTGGTCGACCCGGCGGGGTTGGCGCTGAGCACGCGCTACGAGTACAACGTGCGCGGCGACCGCATTGCGGTGACGACGGCGGCGGGGACGGTGCGCTACGCGTACGACGAACTGGGTCGGCGGGTGGCGGAGACGGTGGACCCGGCGGGTCTGGCGCTGACCACGCGCTACGCCTACGACGCCAACGACAACGTGGTGGCGGTGACCGGGCCGGACGGGGCGGTGACGCGCCATGTCTACGACGCGGCGAACCGTTTGACACACACGATCGACGCGGACGGCCATGTGATGGAACGTCGCTACGATGCGGCGGGGCATGAGCTGGCAACCACTCAATATGCGATCGCAATTGTTTTGCCGTCGACCGGAGCGGAACGGAACTCACTGCTGGCGGCGTTGCGGCCGGATGCGGCGGACCGGTGCTTCCGGCAATTCTACGACCGGGACGGCCGCGTCACGGCACGACTGGATGCGCTCGGTTCTCTGACGGAATACCGCTACGATGCCAGCGGCCGTGTGATTGAAACGCGACGGCGTGCCACTTTGGTGGCATCGGCGGCCGACGGCGTGGTTCCGACCGTTCCGGACAGCGCGGCGGACCGGGTCAGCCGCACCGTGTACGACGCGGCGGGGCGGCCGGCGTACGAGATCGACGCCGTGGGCGCGGTGACGCGGCACGACTACGACGCGGCGGGCCGCGAGGTGCGCACGGTGCGCTACGCCACGCCGTTGAGCGGCAATGATCCGGCGCGGGTGGTGGCGGACGCGGCGCGCGACCGGGTGGAATGGCGCCGCTACGACGCGGCGGGGCGGCGCGTGCAGCACGGCGACGCGGAAGGCTATGTGACCGCGTGGCGCCACGACGCGGCCGGGCGGGTGACGGAAGAGACGCGCTACGGCGGCCGCGCGGCGGAACCGGCGGCCGGACAGACGGCGAGCGTGGCCGGCGAGAGCGTGACGCGGCGCTGGCGCTACGACGCGGCGGGCCGCACGCTCGAAGCGGTCGACGCGCTGGGCGGCGTCACCGCCTTCGACTACGACGCGGCCGGGCGGGTGGTGAGGGAGACGCGCGCCGGCAGCGTGACGCGGCGCGAGTACGACGGCGCGGGGCGGGTGACGCGGGTGCGGCGCGGCGCGGCCGGGCAGGAAATCGAGGTGGCGCGCTACGAACTGGACGCGCTGGGCAACCGGGTGCGCGAATGGGACGCCAACCGGCACCTGACGCAGCGCGAGTACGACGCGGCCGGACGGGTGACGCGGGTGACCGACGCCGAGGGTGGCGTGACGCGTAGCGAGTACGACGCGTTCGGCAACGCGGTGCGGGTGACCGACCCGCGCGGCCAGGTGGGGACCTTCGTCTTCGACGCGGCGAACCGCGCGGTGCGGCACCTCGACCCGGAGGGCTGGGCGACCAGCACCGAGTACGACGTGTTCGGCCAGGCGGTGCGCATCACGCGCCACGCGGTGGCGAGCGTGTCCGGGGAAACGCCGGCGCCGAACGCGCGCGACGCGGTGACGCGCCTCGAACACGACGCCTTGGGGCGGCAGACGGCGATCACCGACGCCGAAGGCTACACCGAGCGGCTGACCTACGACGCGTTCGGCAACAAGACCGGCTACACCACCAAGACGGGCGGAGTGTACCGCTACCAGCACGACCGGGCCGGACGGGTGGTGGAGGAAACCGACCCGCTGGGGGTGGTGAAGCGCTTCGAATACGACGCGCGCGGCAACCGCACGGCGCAGATCGAGGCGGCGGGGCGGGCGGAGCAGCGCACCACGCGCTATGGCTACGACGCGCTGGACCGCTTGGTGAGCCAGCGCGGCGACGCGGTGACGACCTACAGCGTGGCCGAGGGCGGGCCGCGCCAGGTGATCCCCAGCGAGAGCTACCGCTACGACGCGGCGGGGAACCGGGTGGAGCGGGTGGACGCCAACGGCAACGTCACCCGCACCGCGTACGACAGCCTGGGTCGCAAAGTGGCGGAGCGCGGCGCCGACGGGGCGCTGACGCGCTGGGAGTACGACGGCGCGGGGAACGTGACGTGCGAGCGGCGCTACGCGACAGCGGTGGGGCTGGCGGCGGACGGCGGCGTGGCGGAACCGGCGGACGGGGCGGCGCGCGAGACGCGCTACGAGTACGACGGCAACAACCGCCTCATACGCACCCTCGTGCCGGGCCAGACCGTGGGGCAGCGCGACGCGCAGACCGGCAACTACGCCTTGGGGCAGCAGGACCTGGTGACCGTGCGGCGCTACGACGCCAACGGCAATGTGGTTCAGGAGACCGACGCGCGCGGCAACGGCGTGCGCCGTTACTACGACCGCGCGGGGCGCAAGACGCTGGAACTGGATGCCGCGGGCTACGCGACCCGCTGGCGCTATGACGGCAACGGCAAGGTCGTGCAGGAAATTCGCTATGCGGCGCGCCCGGCGCTGCCCAATCCGGACGGACTGAGCGAAGCCGAGATCGTCGCGCGCCTAGCGCC
The DNA here is from genome assembly GCF_018802605.1 of Paludibacterium paludis. Classification (NCBI taxonomy): domain Bacteria; kingdom Pseudomonadati; phylum Pseudomonadota; class Betaproteobacteria; order Neisseriales; family Chromobacteriaceae; genus Paludibacterium; species Paludibacterium paludis. Next base: position 1,912,225 of record NZ_CP069161.1, read on the forward strand.
GGGGGCGGACGACCGCATCGTCGAATTCGACTACGACGCGCTCGGGCAGGTGCGCGCCGAGCGGCGCCTGAACGTGGCGGTGGCGACGGCGGACGGCGGCGCCACGACCACCACCACCGTGACCACGCGCTACGAGTACAACGGTCTGGGCAAAGTGGTGCGCAAGATCGACGGGGCGGGCGGCGTGAGCGACTGGCAGTACGACGCGCTGGGGCGGGAAGTGCGGCGCCAGGAGGCGGGATTCACCGACTTCGAAGGGCAGGTGGTGCGGCCGACCACCGACACCGAGTACGACGGGGTGGGTAATGTGGTGCGCAGCGTGCGGCGCGGCAAGGACGACAACCGGGAGAGCGACGACCAGATCACGGTGAACCGCTACGGCGCGGGCGGGCGGCTGACGAGCCAGACGGACGCCGCGGGGGCGACGACCGAGTACGAGTACGACGCGGCGGGGAACGTGACGCGGACGCGGCGGGCGCGGCGGCAGGCGGATGGCAGCCGGGTGACGGACACCACGAGCTATCGCTACGACGGAGCGAACCGGCAGGTGGAACGGCGCGACGAGGCGACGGGGATGCGCTTCGAGACGCGCTACACGGTGTACGGCGAGGTGGCGGGCAAGCGCACCAGCCCGAGTGGCGAAGGGGTGTGGCAGGAGTTCGCCGAGTACGACACGGCGGGGCGGATACAGCGCAGCAATGTCGGCGGCGTGACGAAAGTCTTTCTGTACGACGCCAACGGCAATGCGACGCTGACCGTGGAATCGGGCAAAGAGGACGGCGACGAACTGCGTCGCCTGACGATCGACCAGATCCTGGCGCAGATCGATCCGAAGCGGAGTCCGAACGGCAACGTGGAAACGGCGCAGCTGCGGCTGACGCTGAGCGAGTACGACGCGGCGAACCGGCACGTGGGCACCTACCAGCCGAAAATGACGAACGCGCGGGATGTGGCGCAGGTGCAGTCGCAGTCATGGGTGAGCGCGGTGCCGCAGGATGGCCGTGGCGGGGTGGTGACGGCCGGGCCGGTGGGTTCCGTGGCCGGCGGGACGGGGAGCAATCCGTTGGCGGGGGGAACGACGGGGTCCACCGCGGTGACCGTCGGCCGGAGCCAGGCATGGTTGTCAGGAATCAAGGTCGACTACGAGAGCATGCCCGACGAGAACTGGCCGCCGCCGGTGTCGCGCTCGCTTAACGCAACGCTCATGCACCTCGAGGTGCCGATTCCGCCTTCGGTCGTGGTGCTGGGGGGCGGTGGTCTGACACTGACAACCACCGTCACGATTTATCATCGCACTTACTACAACCAGAGAGAGACATTCACCGCGACATTCCACGCGGCGGCCGGCGCGAGTGTCATGAGTGTCGATATCCCTATCGGCGGAGCCATGCGCAGTATTGCGCTGGTGGATGAAGGGTATTTGGGGGGGAAAGGTCCCGATTGGCGTAAAACAGGAGAGCATTGGGAGATTCCAAGGGAATATGCTCCGGTATTCGATGTTTCCTATTCGCTGATCAAGGGACTGCCCAACGGCACTCAGCACCCCGTATTGAGCAGCAGCCAGTCCGGACAAGTTCGCTCATTCTTGAAGGGCGGCAAGTTCATGGAGGCCGGATCGTCCACTTCCCGGGGAGATGGGCCGACAATACCCGTAAATGGTGTCGCCTGGTCCTCCGTTGGCATGTGGAACGGGTTGTATTTTCAGGGGCAGCCCCAGAACGCCACCCGGCTGTTGTTGCTGACACGCCCGCAGGGCAGTGGAGGCGGCTGGAACGTGACCGGGGTGCCACGGATGGTGGTCGGCGGGCAGGCGATGCCGGGCTGGTTCGCCGTCGACTGGTCGGGCATGGGGCGCGGCAACTTCGAGTTCCGCTACCTGGCGCTGGATGACGCCGGAAACGTGCTGAACGCCCAGCAGGGGGCGATGACGCTGGCGGATGGCGGCGCCTCGATCGCCCAGAATGGCGCGGCGGTGGACAAGGCGCTGATGTACGGCGACGGGACGGTGAATCTCACCGGGCTCGGCGCGGCGGCGGTGGGCGCGCGGATCCGCTTTCGTACGCCGGGCGGCGCCTGGAGCGCGGCCTACGGACTGGGTCCGGCGCAGTACCAGGGCAGCCTTCCCGGGTGGTTCCAGTTCCAGCCGGCGGCCTACGGCCTGGCGGGCGGAACGACCTACGAGTACCAGCTGGAAACCCTCAACGGCGCCGGGCAGGGGCTGGGCACCTTGCTGGGCCGCTTCCGCCCGGGCGAGCCGGGGTCGGTGAGCCAGCCGGTGGCGTGGCGCGACCAGCCGCAAATCGTGCATCTGGGCAACCAGCCGCTCAGCGCGGTGCGCGGGGTGATGCTCTATCGCCCGGCCGACAGCGGCGCGCCGTTCGCCGAGGCGGCGCTGGTGAAGGCGTCGGACGGCACATTCGACTGGGACAGCGCGGCGTTGGCGCGTGGGCTCGCCGCTCCTCGCGACTACGAGTTCGAGTACCGCCTGTTCGATGCGCAAGGCGCGATGGTGAATCGGGCGGCGGGGCAACTTACCCTGGGCGGCGAGCAGCCGGTGTCGGTAACGAGTCGCGGGCTGGCGCTGCCGCTGCAGGTGACCTTCGCGCCGGGCAACGACAAGGCGCAGGCGCTGCGTCTGGCGTATCGCCCGGCCGGGGGCGCGGGCGCCTGGACGGAAGTGCGCCTGCCGCGCAGCGCGCAAGGCACCTTCGCGCTGGAGGCGTCGGGCCTGGCGGCGGGCGATTACGATTACCGCTATCAGTTGGAGGGCGCCGATGGAGCGCTTCTGACCGGCGCCGATGGCGTGGTGCTGCAACAGGAGGGACACATGCGGCGCGCCGACGGCGCGCAGGTCCGCGACCTGAAATGGGTGATCACCGGGGTGGCCAACAGCGAGGCGACCATCGTGCGGCGGCAGAGCTACACCGCCTTTGGCGAGGTGGCGAGCGAAACGGACGGCCGCGGCAACGTGACGCAGTTCGTCTACAGCACGGCGGGCAAACTCCTCGTCAAGCAGAACGCGGCGGTGTCGGTGACGCTGGAGAACGGCAAGACGGAGACGCAGACACCGCTGACCCAGTACCGCTATGATGCGTCGGGCAACCTGGTGGCGACGCTGGACGCCAACGGCCAGCTCAACCGGCTGGAGTGGCTGGCCGGCAGCCAGAACGGCCAGGGGCGGGTCGCGCGCGAGCGCCATGCCGACGGCGGTGTGGTGACGCACGGTTACGACGGCTTCGGCAACCTGCGCCAGCGCGTCGACGAAATCGGCCGGCGCAGCGATTACCGCTATACGGCGCTGAACCAGCTGGCGCAGATCGACCGGGCGGCGCGCGCCGACGGCACGCGTGGCTACGACGCCTACGACTACGACGAAGCGGGCCAGCGCATCGCGCACCGCAGCACGGCGGACGGCAAGACCGAACTGCGCGACAGCACGGCCTACGACAGCCTGGGACGGGTGCTCTCGACGGTGAGCGCGGCGGGGCGGCAGGTCCGCTACCGCTACGACTGGGATGCGATGCTCCTTGGCGCGGGCGGCGCCATCGTGGGCGGCTGGCGTACCGTCACGACCGATGCCAACGGTCGCCAGAGCGTGGACGACGTCAGCCTGTTCGGCCTGAAAGTGCGCCACGTCGACCTCGGCAACCACACCTTCACCTACCGCTACAACAACGCCGGACAGATCGTGCGCCAGCAGGGCAGTACCGGGCAGTCGCTGCGCTACGAGTACTACGGCAACGGCTACCAGAAGAGCCTGGCGGACGAGGCGACCAACAGCTACACGCTGTACGAGTACGACCGGGACGGCAACAAGACCTTCGAAGGCTACACCACGCTGAGCGGCGGCGCGCGCGAGTTCTACCAGTACGCGGACATCCGCTATGACGCGCTCAACCGCGTGACCGAAATCCAGGATCCCAAGTTCCTGACCCGCTACGAGTACGACGCGGTGGGCAATCGGCGCCGGGTATACGCCGAGTACCATGACGGCACCAACGGCAACCGCCGCACCCAGGACTACTGGTACCGCTACGACGCGATGAACCGCTTCGTGGTCACGCGCGGCAGCCTGGTCGACGAGCGGATCACCCGCGGCGCGGCGGGCGGCGACGGCGTGGACATTCTGTACAACGCCGCCGGCGAACGCCGCCAGGCCGTCAACGCGGCGGACGGCACGGTGGAAACCTACGCCTACACGGCCGACGGCTTCCTGGCGACGACCTGGATCAATGGCCGGCTGGCGGCGGAACGCGACAACGACCGGTTGGGCCGGGCCGTGAGCTATCGCAGCTACCGCTGGGACAGCGACGGCGGGCTGAAGAGCCGGACCGACTCGGTGTACGACAACGACGCCAAACTGCTCAGCCAGATCAGCGACGGCACCACCACGCGCCAGACGCTGATGGCCGACGGCACGCTGGAGAAGAGCGAGCAGCGCAGCGGCGACAGCGTGACGACCAGCTACTACGGCTACGAATGGTGGGACGAAGCCAAACAGGCGACGATCACCGCGCAACCGTATAACCCGAACGCGCCGGGCTGGCAAAAAGGCACCTCGCATCTGGTGTACGACGTGAACGGTCACCTGAAGGAGGCGCGCGACGAAGTGGGCCAGCGCAGCCTGCGCTACACCAACAACGCGCAAGGGCTGGTGCTCAAGCGCGAGGAAATCGACAAGGGCACGACCTACAAGCGCCAGGAATATTACTATCTGGACGGGCGCCAGGTGGGGTCGGTGGGCAACGATGGCCCGAGCCGCGTCGACTACGCCAGGGCGCTGGCGCAAGGCCCGTTGGGCAACCGCAAGGATGATTACCGCAACGGCGCGCCGGTCAACTCGGCGGACTTCGACCAGAACTACGAACCGATCGGCCCGAACTATCCGGCGCAGGTGCCGGGAATGGTGACGGTGCGCAGTGGCGATACGTTGCAAAGCCTCGCGGCGGCGCTGTGGGGCGACAAGGCGATGTGGTACCTGCTGGCGGACGCCAATGGTCTGAGTGGCGGCGAAACGCTGGTGGCGGGTCAGATGCTGAAGGTGCCGAACAAGGTGACGAACGTGCACAACACGAGCGCGACGTTCCGGGTCTACAACCCGGGCGAAGCGATCGGGGACACCTCTCCGACGTTGCCGGATCCGCCGCCTCCGCCACGTTCGTCGGGCGGGGGATGCGGCGGGATCGGCGGCATCTTTGTCGCCGTGGTGGCGGTAGTGGCGGCCGTATTCACCGCTGGGGCCGCCATTTCGGTGATCGCGCCTTCGCTCGTTTCGACGGGAGGCATCATGGCGACCGGTGCCGCCGCGCTGACCGGCGGCCTGGGCGGATTCGGACTGGCCGCCGCGGCGATCGGCGGCGCGGTGGGGTCGATCGCCAGCCAGGGTGTGGCGATGGCGATGGGCATGCAGGAAGGGTTCTCCTGGAGCCAGGTCGGGAAGGCCGCGCTGGGCGCGGGACTGACGGTGGGGCTTGGCGCGGCGATGCAAGCCGGGCCGGTGGCGCAGGCTTTTGCCAATACGTTCGGTGCGGCGGCGCCCTATGCCCAGGCCGCGGCGGCGAATGCCGCCTCGCAAGGCGTGGCGATGCTGTCGGGGCGGCAAACATCATTCAGTTGGACCGGCGTCGCCGCCAGCGTGCTGGGTCAGGCGGTGGGTCAGTCCGCGTGGGGCAAATCGCTGAGCCGTGGCTGGCAGGACTCCCTGCAATCGAACGGCCTGTCCGGCGAATTGTCCGCGACGCTGGCGCGCATGCCTTGGAATTATACCGCCGCCGTGCTGGGTGACTTCGCGGCGGGTGAGCGGGGCCAGCAGGCGTGGGGGCATGCCTTCATGCAAAGCGGGGCGCAAGCGGTGGGCGACTACGGTTCCGGCATGGCCTTGAGCGATGCCGCACAAGGTAATCTGGACAGTGCCTGGGGTGAGGGCGGGCATGCGCGAGTGCTCGCTCATATGGGCGTAGGAGCCGTCGGCTCGGCGTGGATGGAACAGGATATCGCCGCCGGCGCGCTGGGTGCTGGAGCGAGCGCCTTGGCGGGAGGCTGGCTGGCCGGTCGCGTGGACGACGCCACCGGGCGGTATCTGGCTCCGGAGCTGGGCCGATTGGCGGGCTCGGCCGCCGCGCAGCTGGCCGGACGTGATGCCTTGATGGGCGGCGCGGCCGGTTGGAACACCACCGAGAATAACTACCTGCGCCATGACCAGGTGACCCGGTTGCTGGAGCGCCTGCGGAGGGCTTCGCCGGACGAGCAGGTCCGATTGCTGGCCGAAGCGCGCGAACTGGACAAGAGGCAACGTTTCACCGATCTCGCGGGTAATGAAGAACTGCAGCGTTCCGTGGCGGATGGCGTGGCCGAATTGCGTCAGTTGCGGGTGTCGTCGACGCTGGGATTCCGCGCCGTGAGCGAGCTGGCCGTGTTGGCCGATGGACAATCCTCGCAACTGGCCCGGGCGCGGCGCATGCCGGTCATGCGCGATTTGCAGGTTGTCGAGCGCGAGCGGCAAAAAATCGAGGCACGCAATGCAACGTTCGACGCCATGGCCGGAGGACCGTTCGGCACGGCCGGGTATTTGATTGGCGAAATATGGGGGCAAGGTGACAGAGGCGCGGAGCTCGGCGGTATCGCCGATGGCGCGATGACCGGGCTGGCGTTCCGGCAAGGAGGCGTTGCCGGCGCCGCCAGGGTGCGAACGGCGTTCGAGAGCGTGGGCGAGCGCAGCTTGTCGGTTGACGCGCGGAACCCGTATGGGGTGAGGTACAATGTTTCAAGCACAGAATCTATTAAGATTGCAAGACCTTCGTGGCGCCAGTCTGAATTGGATGTAGGGTTGGACTTGCTGGATCAAGGATATCGCCCGCAAGTGTCATTCAAGAATGGCCTTGAAGTGCCATATGGAACCAAGGGTAGTGTTAGGCCAGAGTATTACAGAGATGGCATGAGTGTAGAAGTTAAGAATTACGACGTAGAAACAGAAGCGGGTCGCTTAAGGCTTGTTCGGAATGTGGTGAATCAGGCTGCGCAGCGACTTTCTAATCTGCCAGAAAATACAGTTCAGAACTTAACTATTGATGTGCGCGGACAGAGTATTTCTCGTGGCGAACTCAATCGTATGTTAGAGAGTATCGAGAGAAAATCTGGCGGATCTATTTCTAGGGAAAATATTAATATTCTGCGCTAGTGAGGTATTAAATGACTGTTGGGCTTAAGTTGGGTAGTATTACCGATGAAATTGGGAGTGATGATTTTTTTCATTCCTTCTTTTCTACTATTAGTGGAAATCTTGAGTCGGCTGGATGGGGGAGTCGGTTTCCAGTTTTATTGAATAAGCTCTATCAGGGGGAGCTGAGCCAGGAGTGGGCGGCAGATGCTTTGGACGAGCTGGAAGCCATTCGAAAGATGTTTTCAGAGTTGCCTGTTACGGATGTTATATGGGATCTGGAAGATAGAAAAAAAACACCTCCATGGGGTGATGTTATTAGTAATGATATTACTGATCTTTCAAATTACTTTGTCACATCAACTGGTAGGCCGCTTTTCTCAGTGATCAGAGAGTGCCTAGAGGAACTTCGCGATAGTGGCGGTGTCTTGAAGGTGGTTGCGTATTAGAACGTGATGAATATTTTTAATTTGCCCACGTTGGATAGAGGCTATTGATATTTGACGGCATGTCATTCTTGGTGATGACATGCCGTTTGTAGTTCCAAACACACCGAATCCGAATATTGTGTATCGTGCGCTGACTCCTTCAGATGCGGCGGCAATTAAAGCTGGAGAAGGTTTAACTGCTAAAGCTCCTGATGGGATATGGACTGCTTCATAACATGTTGCAAATGCAGGCCCTGGAGCTGGTGGTGCGGTGGCCAATAGCCCTTGGATTTCTACGACTAGGGTTTTAGATGTGGCCAAGGGATATGAGGGAGGGAATGGAATTGTTGCAATTGATCTTAATAAATTGGATGCATTGCAGGTTGAGGTTTGGCAGCATGTACCACGTGTCAATGGTGTAGAAGGACTTCCATATCATCGCTCAATATGGGCGCAGGAAGTAACCATATTTCAGCATATTCCGCGTGACGCAATTGTTGGACCAGTAAGGATGCCATGAGCAATATGATATTTGATCAAGAGGGTTTGAGGAGGCAGATTGGGAGGCTTCTTCTTTCTATTCAAGCAGAGCGAAGCATTGATTTGTTGGCGGTGCAGATGGTTGTTGAACAAGTTAAAGAATTGGCTAAAACCCTAAAGGGAAGTGAGCTTCTTCCTCGGACTGTTCTTTATGAGTTACATACGGCGATAAAGATATTGCGTGCAGAAATTCCGCACATCAAGCATGGGCGGGATGATGTTGTTAGAACAGTCGATGAGATTGAGCTGGCATTCGATTTAATTCTTCGCGGAGAGTGTCATGAAAGTAGGGTTCCTGGCGTTCCTCGTATTGTTTGAATTGTATTTATGTAAATAATTTGGGGTGCGCCGTGTTTGTTGAGTCAAAAAAAATCCCTAATAAGGTTGAAGTGCTTGGTTTTGAGCAGGTAGATAAAAATGCTCACATGATTGAGTGGCTGAGGAAGGGTGAGAATTGCCGGGAGTTTATTACTCTGGATTTAGAGGGTGAACTCTATGCTCAGGATCAAGGTGCTCAGCTTTTATCAGTTCATTTAAATTCGCAGCCAAGCTTTGAAACAAGAGTACGCAAAGACGAATCGGGTAAGCAGGCTATAGTGACGCACTTTTCTGTCATTTTCCCAATTTCTTTGCGCGTAAAGGCATCGAATGGGGTTGTTTGGTTGTTGGATGTTATTAAGCCGGCAATAATAATCCGTACAAATGGTATACTACCGCCGAAGTTCGACAGTTTGTCCCTCAAAATCGCTGTTTTTGACTCCTTCGCTCTAATAAACATGCGGATTCCAGAGGTGTTTTTGCCAAACTTATTGTGGTGGCACGTTGGTAACGAAATGTAATAACATTGACAGCGCATGTGCGCCTGCTACAGTGGAGGCATGTTCGTCAAAATCACCACCTCCGGCGGTCGCCGGTATATCCAACTGGTCGAGTCCTTCCGCGACGAGAACGGCCGTGTAAAGAAGCGCACCGTCGCCACGTTGGGACGACTAGACCAGCTGCAGGGCGAACTTCACACCGTCATCCAGGGATTGCAAAAGGTGTCGGGTATCGAACCCTCTGTTTCAGACGGGCCACTTTCTCTGTCGTTCGAGTCGGCGCGTGCGGTGGGGGATCTGTGGGCACTGACCGAACTGTGGCAGGAACTGGGATTTGACCGTTTACGGCAGGTATTTCGCCGTACCCGCTTCAAGCTCGACATCGAGGCGTTGCTGCGCATCATGGTGTTCAATCGCTTGTGCGATCCGGAATCCAAACTTGGCGTGCTGCGCTGGTTGGAGGGGGTGAGCTTCCCCAAGCTTCCATTGGAGGCTATTGACCATCAGCATCTCCTTCGAGCCATGGACGCGCTGATCGAGCACCGAGAGGCTGTTGACGACGCCGTATCCGGGTTGCTGCGCCCCTTGCTGGATCAGGATCTGGCGGTGGTGTTCTACGACATGACCACCATCCGGGCAGAAGGGCTGTCGCAACACGCGGATGACGTTCGCCAATTCGGCATGGCCAAAGAAGGGATTGTGGCGCGGCAATTCATGCTGGGAGTGGTGCAGACCGCGGACGGCATCCCGCTCTATCACGAAGTGTTCGACGGCAATACCGCCGAAGTCACCACCCTCAAGCCGACCATTGAAAAAATCGTGCAACGCTTTCCGATCAAGCGAGTCATTGCCATTGCGGACCGGGGCTTGCTGTCCACCGACAACCTGACCGAGTTGCAGTCGATTACCTTGCCCAGCGGCCAGCCGCTGGAATTCATCTTGGCGGTGCCGGGACGACGCTACGCGGATTTCGTGGAATTGCTGACGCCATTCCAGTCCGACTGCTGCGAGCCCGCCATGGTGGAAATCACGGGGGAGGTGCAATGGCAGGGGCTACGCCTAATCGTTGCGCACAATCCGGAAACCGCCAGAGACAAAGGCGCACAACGTGACCGAACGATTGCTGATCTGGAACGAAAAGCTGTCGAATGGAGCGGAAAGTTGGACGAACAGGACGCAGGGAAACGCAGTCGGGGACGCAAGCTCTCTGACGGTGGTGCCCGTGCCCGTTTCTATCATGAGGTCAAAGAAGCGCACCTGGCGCACATCATCAAGGTGGATCTCAAGAGCGAGCTATTCAGCTACAGCATCGATGAGTCGGCGCTCACCCATGCTCGGTTGATGGACGGAAAATTGCTACTGGCCACCAACACCCCCGAGCTAAAGCCGGAGCAGGCCATCAAACGCTATAAATCGCTGGCGGATATCGAGAGGGGTTTCCGTGTTCTTAAGTCGGAAATCGAGATTGGTCCGGTCTATCACCGGCTACCCGATCGCATCCGCGCGCACGCGCAGATCTGTTTCCTGGCGCTGATTCTGTACCGCGTCATGCGGCAACGGCTGCATGCCAGTCAAAGCGGACTCTCGCCGGAACGCGCCCTGTCATTGCTGAAACGCATCCAACATCATCGCGCGACGCTGCCGAGTAGCCAAACCATTGAGGGACTGTCTTCCATTACGGATGAGCAGGCCAGAATTCTAACCGCCATGGGGATCGCAAAACCGACGAAAAACGAGCAGCTGACCCTCTTGTAGGGGCACGTTTGAAAATTTGGTTCAGATAAAACAGTCGCTTACGCCGCGAACCGTCGAACTCGGGTGTTCAACCTCTCCAGCGTATCCGGTCTACCCTGAATTCATCGACTGCATAGTAAAAGCTGTCGATTGAGGGGGGCAGCGCCGGGCTGTCTCAACCCTGACCACTACGCCTCAGCGTCCCAGCGCAACTTACCGGACTCTTTCACCTGAACTGATCGGTATTTAGCCAAGCGAGTGTGGCGACACACTGACACAGGGCGAGGATCTGTCTTTGCTACGCTAAATTATCTAAAAGGAATATATTGGGGTGAGCGGAGGTGTCGCAAAGCGAAGAATGTAGATCGTATACAAACGATCATTGCGGGGCGGAGGATTCGTTGTTTTTCGTTTTAGAAAACAGCTGGTTCGTTTTGCGTGATTTCTGTCCGTTCGCATGAAATTGGCGGTGTCACAGAAAATCAGCAAATTATCAATCATCGTGTGCTAATGCTCATGTCAGTGCTTTTCATTTCTCGCTGCAAATCATAAAAAATACAAAAAATTCAAAAACTTACATTCATTAAAAAATATTTGCACAACAGTCCCGTTTAACATTTTCTTAAGATTGACAGCCCATGGGGCCGCAAGCATAATCCGAGCGAACTGTCAGACAGAAGCCAATCGAATGGCCAGACAGTTCGCAATAAAACAGGCGGCAGCCTGCCGGCGGTAACGCCGGCGGGATAAGACCGCGGCGGCATCAACTCAAGGAGATTTTCCATTGGACACTTTTCTGCAACAGATCCTGAACGGTCTCGTGCTGGGCAGCATCTATGCGCTGATCGCATTGGGCTACACCATGGTGTACGGGATCATGGGACTGATCAACTTCGCCCATGGCGAAGTGGTCATGGTCGGGGCGATGGTCACCATCTCGGTGATTTCGGCGCTGACCGGCATGGGCGTCAATCTGCCGGGTCCCGCGCTGCTGCTGATCGGCGTGATGATCGCCATCCCGGCGTGCATGCTGCTCGGCTTCCTGATCGAGCGCGTCGCTTACCGGCCGCTCAGGGGGGCGCAGCGCCTCGCGCCGCTGATCACCGCGATCGGCCTGTCGATCGTGCTGCAGCAGCTGGCCATCCTGGTCTGGGGGCGCAACTACATTCCGTTTCCGCCGGTGCTTGAACATAACGTCGTGACGTTCTTCGGCGCCAGCATCACCACCTTGCAGATCTTCATCATCGTCATGTGCTTCGCGATCATGGCCGGTCTGTTGCTGCTCGTGGAACGCACACGGCTTGGCCGGGCGATGCGCGCGACCAGCCAGAATCCGGCCGTCGCCGGCCTGATGGGCGTCAACGTCAATACCATCATTTCCGCCACGTTCGTGATCGGTTCGGCCCTTGGCGCGATCGCCGGCGTGATGGTCGCCACCAACTACGACCAGGCCCACTACTACATGGGCTTCATGATCGGCCTGAAAGCCTTCACGGCCGCCGTGCTCGGCGGTATCGGCAACCTGGGCGGCGCGGTCGCGGGCGGCATCCTGCTCGGCATCATCGAGAGCCTGGGGGCGGGCTATATCGGTTCGCTGACCGGCGGTTTTCTCGGTAGCAACTACCAGGACATCTTCGCCTTCATGGTGCTGATCCTGGTGCTGATTTTCCGTCCGTCCGGCCTGCTTGGCGAAAAAATGGCCGACCGTGCCTGATTAAGGAGAAAAACCATGACCATGGCACTGGATACCAATAAGAAGGTCGGCATTTTTCTTGTCGCCGCCATCGTGCTTGCCACCTTGCCGTTCCTGGTCGGCAACGCCCTGGGCAATTCGTGGGTGCGCATCATCGACTTCGCCCTCTTGTACGTGATGCTGGCCCTCGGCCTGAACATCGTGGTGGGCTTCGCCGGTCTGCTCGACCTGGGCTTCATCGCCTTCTACGCGGTGGGCGCCTACATGTACGCGCTGCTCAGCTCCCCGCACTTCGGCATTCATCTGCCGTTTTACCTGACCATTCCGCTCGGGGCGCTCTGTGCCGCCTTCTTCGGGGTGCTGCTGGGGACGCCGGTATTGCGTCTGAAGGGTGACTACCTCGCCATCGTGACCCTGGGGTTCGGCGAGATCATCCGGATCTTCATGAACAACCTCAACTCGCCGGTGAACATCACCAACGGCCCGCAAGGGATCAACCTGATCGATCCGATCAAGGTCGGCGGCCTGTCGATGGGGGAAACCCTGGAGTTCGCCGGCCTCACGTTCCGCAGCGTCTACCTTTATTACTATCTGTTCCTGTTCCTGACCGTCGGCGTGGTGATCATGGCCTGGCGCCTGCAGCATTCGCGCATCGGCCGCGCCTGGGTGGCGCTGCGCGAGGACGATATCGCGGCGGCGGCCATGGGCATCAACATCCGCAACATCAAGTTGCTGGCTTTTGGGTTGGGCGCCTTGTCGGGCGGCGTGGCCGGCGGGCTGTTCTCGTCGTTCCAGGGTTTTGTCTCGCCCGAATCGTTCGGCCTGCTCGAGTCGATCATGATCCTGGCGATGATCGTGCTGGGCGGCATGGGCCACATCCCCGGGGTGATCCTCGGCGCCGTGGTGCTGACCGTCGCGCCGGAAGTCCTGCGCAGCGTCATCGGTCCCTTGCAGATGAACACGCTCGGCCGCATGGTGATCGACCCGGAAAACGCCCGCATGCTGCTGTTCGGTCTCGCCCTCGTGGTGATGATGCTGGTTCGCCCGGAAGGGATGTGGCCGTCCAAGCGCCGCAAGGCCGAATTCCGCCACGCCAAAGAAAACGCCGCACAGAAGGGGGCATGACAGATGGCAGACGTATTGCTTCAGATCGAAGGCATCCACAAGCGCTTCGGTGGCCTTCATGCCCTCAACAACGTGGGCCTGACCATCAACAAGGGCGAGATTTACGGCCTGATCGGGCCGAACGGCGCGGGCAAGACCACGCTGTTCAACGTGCTCACCGGTCTTTATCAGCCCGATGAAGGCAGCTTCACCTTCAATGGCCGCAACCTGTTCCGCGCCAAACCGCATGTGGTGGTCGGCACCGGTATCGCGCGGACTTTCCAGAACATCAGGCTGTTCGCCGAAATGTCCGCCCTGGAAAACGTCATGGTGGGTCGGCACATCCGCTCCCATGCCGGCGCGCTGGGCGCCGTGCTGCGCGACCGCCGCACCCGCGACGAGGAGGCGGCGATCCGAGAGAAAGCCTGGGAACTCCTCGAGTACGTCGGCATCGCCGACGTGGCCGAAGAGCGCGCGCGCAACCTGTCCTACGGCCATCAGCGCCGGCTGGAAATCGCGCGGGCCCTGGCCACCGAACCCCTGCTGCTCGCGCTCGACGAGCCGGCGGCCGGCATGAACCCGCGCGAAACGGACGATCTGAAGGCCCTGATGGCCAAGATCCGCGACGGCGGGGTGACGCTGCTGCTCATTGAGCACGACGTAAAACTGATGATGGACCTGTGCGACCGCATCGCCGTGCTCGACTACGGCAAGAAAATCGCCGAGGGTGTGCCCGACGTGGTGCGCAAGGATCCGAAAGTCATTGAAGCCTATCTGGGAGCGGCGCACGCATGAGCCTTCTTGATGTCAAGAACCTGCAGGTTTCCTACGGTGGCATCCAGGCCGTCAAGGGGATCGATTTTTCCATCGCCAAGGGTGAGCTGGTCACCCTGATCGGCGCCAACGGCGCGGGCAAGACGACCACGCTGCGCACGCTGGTCGGCATGGTCAAGCGCTCGGGCGGCTCGATCGCGTTCGACGGTCAGGACACCGCGGGCATCGCTTCCTACGATTTCGTGCGCCACGGACTGGTGATGGTGCCGGAAGGGCGCGGTATCTTCGGCAAGCTGACCGTCGAGGAGAACCTCCTGATGGGCGCCTATATCCGCGACGACAAGGCGCAAATCCAGGTGGAAATGGAACGGGTCTACGAGCTGTTTCCGCGGTTGAAAGAGCGCCAGCGCCAATTGGCTGGTACACTATCGGGCGGGGAGCAGCAGATGGTGGCCATGGGCCGCGCGATGCTGTCCCGTCCCAAACTGCTCTTGCTGGACGAACCGTCGATGGGGCTCGCACCGATCATCGTCCAGAAAATCTTTGAAATCATCCAGATGGTGGCCGCCGAAGGCGTGACCATGCTGCTTGTCGAACAGAACGCCAAGCTGGCGCTCGAAATCAGTCAGCGCGGTTACGTGATGGAAAGCGGTCGCATCACCATGGAAGGCGAAGCGGCAAGCCTGCTCAGCGATGAACGGGTGCGCAACGCCTACCTGGGAAGCTAGAAACGGTTTACAGATGTCAGCAACGTTCAGCCCCGACGTGTTGGTCCACCAACTCCTCGGGGCCTTTTTTTTACCTCCCCTGGCATTCATTCTTCCCATCCTCGCCGGCGTCGCCATCTGGCGCCGTTTCCCCGGGGCGGGCAGGGGCCTCGTTCTGGCGAGCGTCGCGGCACAATACCTGCTGTCGACGCCCGCCGTCTCCCTGTGGCTTAACGGCGCGCTCGAAACGTCGCCGCCGGCGCGAGTCGCCGATGTGGCGGCAACGGACGCCATCGTGGTGCTCGGCGGCGGCAAGCGCCATGCCCCCGAATACGGCCGTACCGAATTGTCCGCCGATACGCTGATCAGGGTGAAATACGGCGCCTGGCTCGCCAGACGCACCGGCAAACCCCTGCTGGTCACCGGCGGCGCGCCGCTGGGTGGAGAGCCCGAGGCGAGGGTCATGGCGCGCACCCTGGCGGAGGACTATGGCGTGAACGCGCGCTGGCAGGAGGACGCCTCGGCCACCACCCGGGAAAACGCCCGGTTCAGCGCTGCCATTCTGAAGCCGGCCGGCGTGCGGCGCATCGCGCTGGTGACCCAGGGCTGGCATTTGCCGCGCGCGGCGGAAGCCTTTCGTCTGGAAGGATTCGACGTGCTGCCGGCGCCGACCGGTTTCATTCGGCATGAGGGTCCGGCCCTGGCGATGTGGATCCCCCGGGCATCGGCGATGAGCGACAGCGCGACCGCCCTGCGCGAGCGGGTCGGCATGATTTTTTACTCCTTGACAGCGAAAAGGAAACCTCATGAATAACGGTGCATTGATCATCGGCGACGAATTGCTGTCCGGAAAACGCCAGGACAAGCATCTTGGCGAACTGATCCGTCTGCTCGCGATGCGCGGCATGCGGCTGCATTACGCGGAGTACCTCGGGGACGATCCCGAGCGCATCGCCGCGTCGCTGGCGCGCGCCTTCGCCAGCGGCGATCGTGTGTTCAGTTTCGGCGGCATCGGCGCGACGCCGGATGATCACACCCGCGCGGCGGCGGCCCGTGCGCTGGGTGCGCCCCTGGAGCTGCAGCCGCAGGCCGCGGCCCTGATCGAGGCCCGCTTCGGTGACGACGCGCGGCCCAACCGCATCCGCATGGCGGAGTTCCCGCGAGGCGCCGCCATCATCCCCAATCCGGTCAACACCATCGCCGGCTTCAGTGTCGGACATGTGCATTTCGTGCCGGGTTTTCCGTCGATGGCCTGGCCGATGGTCGAATGGGTGCTCGACACCCATTACCGCGATGCCTTCAACCCCGATCCCGATATCGAGCAAACGCTTGTGGCGCTGGACGCGCGGGAAGGGGACCTGATCGACCTGATGGAAGCGTATACGGCCCGCTATCCGGCTTTGCGCCTGTCGAGCTTGCCGAGTTTCGGGACCGAGGCGATCAAGACCCCGCACATCGAATTCGGCTTCACCGGCCAGCCGGCGCTGGTCGGCGTGGCGCTGGCCGAATTCGCCCGCGACCTGAAAGCCAGGGGCTATACGCTGGCATGATCGCCGATTGCCGGGTTACACCCCGGCAGGACGCGGTGGCGGCATCGTGCGGGCGGACAGAATGACCAGTTCGCCCATCAGTTCGAGAATGGCCTGGCGCCGGCGGGTCTTGCGTGTTCTGTCGTCATCGGTGCCCGGAATGCCGGGTGTTTCGAACAGTGTGTGCAGGAGCAGATAGGCGGTTTTGAGAATGTCGTCCTGCTCCCGGTGCCAGGCGGCCCGCTCCACGTCGGAGGTCATCGGATCGGCCAGGCGGCGCTCGGTATCGGTGACGACAAGCTCTGCCATGCCGTGGATCAGCCGGGCCCGGTCCAGAATCGCGAGGCGCTCGTTGCTGGCCATCGAAGCCATCCAGGCCAGCGTGGGCAACTCCGGCGAGGAGGAGACGGGGGCGGACGCCTGAACCGTTTTTGCTCCGGATCCTGCGGCTTTGCCGTGGGAAGGTGTCGGCGCGACAGTGAAAACGTATTGAAGCGCGCTGGCGAGATCCGGTGCGGGCTTGCCGTCCGGAAACGCGCGCATAGAGACTGTCATGATGGGAGTCCTTTGTCCTGCTGATTCGAAGCCCCAGTGTGCGCCAGGGCGCGCGTGCGGGCTTTCAGGAATCGTTTATACGGTAGGGGCGGCGGCCGGTCTGTGTGCCGTGATCTGTTCGATCAGGGCGCGCGCATGGTTTTCGACGGCGGCATTGCGCAACGCGACGCCGGCGATCCTGCGACTGACGACTTCAGGGAAGCGCGATGCCATCGATTCGATCCGCTCAATCGCCTCGTCCCCGGTGAGCCGGCCTTCCCGGCAGGCCTGCAGGCAGGCATTCTGGTATCCGATAAGATATTGGGTCAGAACGGACGCGATCTGCCGCGCCGGCAACATGTCCGCCACGGCTTGCCATTGCTGTTTTTCTTCTTCGCTCATCGGTCCGAGCGCGAGCGCCAGGATGAAAACCGATAGCTGGTGCTGCTCGATCGAATCGAAGTAAAAGAGCGAGACTACGGGCAGGTGGCATACAAGATTGAGGCAGGTGGCGCGCAGTTCGGCCTGATCCTCGACGCAGGTCAGCAAAAAAGTCCGCGCGGCCGGTATGTCGGACCATTGGCCGGACCGCATCATCTCCCGGGCCAGCTCGCGCAGCGCGGCCGATTTCTGTGTCGACGCCCAGTCCCGATGCGCCAGGATCGATTGTCTGCGCTGAAGGAGATCCGCGCCGTTGTGCGGAGCGGTCGGCGTCTCCGGATTTTGCCGGATGCACATGAGATCGCGAATCATGGCGATCCGGTCCTCTTGTTGAGGAGCGGCTTGCATGCCGGCTGCGGGGCCGGAGGTGAGGATGGAGGATATCATCGGTGTTTCCTGAAACGGTGAAAGATGAGGCCCCGAGACTACGCCAGAGGCCGCGCCTGCTCTTTCAGGAAACGTTCATGGGAAGAACCCCGGCAAAGGCGTCTTCGCCGGGGTGAGCGGTCAGTGAACCGACTTGTCCAGCGCCCTGTTGATCACGTAAGCGATGCGGGCCCCGCCTTTGACGAGCTGGCTGCGTACCAGATCCTGGGAGGCGGTGATGTAGCTCCTGGGCAGGGTGATGCTCTTGGTGTACTCGGTGCCGCAGGAGAAACCGGGCAGCTTCGCGTAGGTCAGGTCGCGAGCGTAACCGTTGCTCTCGTTCACCCAGTCGGCGGCAGTGCCTTTTTGCCAGGTGGCGATATTGCGCATGTTCGCGGAGAGCGCTTCACTGGCCCAGGACTGCTCGTCTTCGCCATTCAGGACATTGCGCACCACGGCGGTATCCCAGAACGAATGCAGATTGTTGGCGCCGCTGCCGGACAGTTTGATGTCGTTGCCGCCACGGTCATGATGGTCGGCCGCGTGCAGGGGCTGATGGATGTCACCGACCATGTGCAGCAGGAAGACCAGCGCCTGGCGGCGCGCGGCGACCGGGGCCTTTTTGTCGGCCAGGACCGCGGCGTATTCATCGATCTTCACGGTGGCGCAATTGCCGTCCGGGCATGGGTCTTCGCTATCGTCCTTGCAGACCGGCAAGTCGGTGTAGTGCCAGGTGTCGGAACCGGGCAGGGTGACTTTCAATTCGCTCTTGTGCACGTCCATGTAGAGCGCAAGGTCACTGAAGTCGGCGGCGGGAATCAGCTTGGCCACCTGCTTGCGCGCTTCGGTGGTCAGCAGGGACTGCGCCACATAACCGGTGACGCGGTGGCCTTCCTGGCCCCAGGCCAGCGCCTGGCCGGCGGACATCAGCATGCCGGTGCCCACGAGGCCGGCGATCAGGGTTGTTTTCATGGTTTCTCTCTCATCGGGAATCGGTTGTCGGTATGTTGCTGCAACGCCTACATACTGCATCGGAATCGGAGTATAGGAGACTGGCCATGACGGCAGTATGAAGAAATCGTGTTAGGAAAAAGTCGGGAAAAAGAAGGGCATCCACAGGCCGGGATGCCCTGGAGGACCGGCCGGATCAGTCCGGTCGGTAGGTCTTGAGAATGCCCGAGAAATCCTCTTTGCCGTGCCCTTGCCGGACATGCATTTCGTACAGATTGCGGGCCAGGGAGCCTAGCGGATTGGCCGCGTGGCTCGCCAGCGCGGTCTCTTCGGCGAGGCCCAGATCCTTGAGCATCAGTTCGGCCATGAACCCTCCCGTGTAGCCGCGGCTGGCCGGCGCGTTGTCCATCACCCCCGGCCAGGGGTTGTACAGCTCGAGCGCCCAGTTGCGGCCGGAACTCTTGCTCATGATGTCGGACAGCACCGCCGGATCGAGGCCGTTTTTCACGCCCAGCGCGAGGGCTTCCGCGGTGCCCGCCATCAGAATGCCGAGCAGCATGTTGTTGCAGATCTTCGCGGTTTGTCCCGCGCCGGCCTGTCCGGCATGAAAAATGTTCTTTCCCATGGCCGCCAGAAGCGGGCGGGCCGTCTCCAGATCCTCCGCGTCGGCGCCGACCATGAAGGTCAGTGTGGCCGCCGCCGCGCCCGCCGTGCCGCCCGAGACCGGCGCATCCAGAAAACGCAGGCCGTGCCGCAGCGCCTCGGCGGCCACGCGCCGCGCCGTATGGGCCGCGATGGTGCTGCAATCGATGACCAATGTGCCGGGCGGCAGGTGGCGGAACAACCCTTCGTCTCCCAGATAGAGGCTTTCGACGTGCCTTCCCGCCGGCAGCATCGAAATCACCGCGTCGACGCCTTCGCAGGCCTCCCTTGCGCTGCTCGCCGGGTGGGCTCCCTGGGCGGCGACGCGCTCGAGCGCGTCGGCCGAAAGGTCGAACGCGGTAACGGAAAAACCGCCTCGCGCGAGGTTGGCGGCCATCGGGCCGCCCATGTTGCCAAGGCCGATAAAAGCGATGTGTTTCATGACGTGCATTCCTCGGGGTCAGACCAAATGGGCCAGCGGGTGGTCGTCCGCCGTCCAGGGGGAGCGGAAATGGCGCTCGATCCATTCCGCATCGACATCGTCGAGCGTCGCGCGCTGCCATTGGGGCGAACGGTCCTTGTCCACCAGCAAGGCGCGCACCCCTTCGCTGAACTCACCGGCCGCGCAGAAATTGACGGACAGCGCGAGCTCCATGCGTAGAGCCTCGGCCAGCGACAGATTGCGAGCACGACGCCAGATTTCCCAGGTGACGGCGGCCGAGGTCGGACACCCTTCGGCGAAATTGCGCGCCGCCGCGGCCATCCACGGGTCCTCGAAGGCGGTGGACGCCAGCGCGCGCGCCACGGCCTTGAGGCTGCCCCGGTTCATCAACTGATGGATGGCGATCAGATTGCGCGCGACCGGGGAGGGCGGCAAGGCATCGTGGGCGGCGCACTCGAAGGTGTTGAGCAGGTGGCTCACCGAAGCGTGATTGGCGGAAGCCTCGTCGCTCCAGCCGGCCTTGCACAGCGCGCCGATGACCGCGTCGAAGGCCGGGCGCGGCACGACATGATCGGCCAGGTTGGCGATCAGCGCGTCATGCGCGTTCAGCGGCGCGCCGGTGAGACCCAGGAACAGACCGAGACGGGCCGGCATGCGCTGCAGGAACCAGCTGCCGGCCACATCCGGATAGAGTCCGATGGTGATCTCCGGCATGGCGATGCGGGTGTCCGGCGTGACCACCCGGTGGCTGCAGCCGACCAGCAACCCGAGGCCGCCCCCCATCACGATCCCGCCTCCCAGCGCCACGACCGGTTTGCCGAAGGTGTGCAGCCGATAGTCCAGTCGGTATTCCTCGCTGAAAAACGCCACGGCATCGGGATTGGGGTGACGATTCTCAGGGTCGGCCAGCAGGGCTTCGCGCAGCGCGCGCACGTCGCCGCCGGCGCAGAAGGCTTTTTCTCCGGCTCCCCGCAGCACCACCGCGGCCACGGCCGGGTCGTTCTCCCAGCGCAGCAATGTGTCGTGCAACAGGCGGATCATCGACAGCGTGAGCGCGTTGAGCGAACGCTCCGCGTTCAGGGTGGCGATGCCGATGCGGTGGCCATCCGTCGTGGCGCGCTCTTCGAACAGTACGACTTCACTCATGAGGGGGCTCCGGGCTCAGGCGTTTTTCCAGTTGGCGGGACGTTTTTCGAGAAAGGCGTTGACGCCTTCTTTCTGATCGGCCGTGTCGAACAGACGGGCGAACCGTTCGCGCTCGTGAATCAGGTTGGCGGCCGGCGGGGCGTGGCGCGCGCCCTGGATCAGCGCCTTGCAGGCGGCGATCGAGGATGGCGACTGGCGATCGACCTTGCCGGCGAGGCGCAAGGCCGCATCGCGCCCCTCAGCCCTTGGCACGACCTCTTCGACCAGTCCGATACGCAACGCTTCGGCGGCGTCGACACGCTCGCCGCACAGGATCATGCGCTTGGCGCGGCCTTCGCCGACAAGCCAGGGCAGATTCTGGGTGCCGCCGGCGCAGGGCAGGAGACCGACGCTCGCCTCCGGCAGCGCCATCACGGCGTGCTCCTCGGCGATGCGGATGTCGCAGGCCAGCGCCCATTCGAGCCCGCCGCCCATCGCGTAGCCGTTGATGGCGGCGATGGTGACGCCGCGGAAGGCGCTGAGGGTTTCGAAGGCTTCGCCGAACAGCATGGCGATTTCAAGGGCCGCCGTCTTGTCGCCCGAGGCGAACTGGTTCAAATCCGCGCCGGCGCTGAAAAACTTGTCTCCCTCACCGGTCAGCACCAGCGAATAGATCTCGCGGTCGGCGTTCAGGTCGCGGATCAGACGCGTGAGCCCGGCGAGGTTGTCGCGGTTCCAGGTGTTGGCCGGCGGATTGCCCAGCGTGATCAGCGCGGTATGGCCGATTTTTTCCACGGTCAGATCGGGGTAGTGTGTCATGTTGCCTCCGGTTCAGCGCAAGGTCTCTAGCGCGCCATCCTTCAACAGGTGGCGGGCGACGATGACCCGCATGATTTCGTTCGTGCCCTCGAGAATCTGGTGCACGCGCGCATCGCGCACATGCCGCTCGAGCGGAAAATCCTTCAGGTAGCCGTAGCCGCCGAACACTTGCAGCGCTTCGTTGGCGACGCGGAAGCCGGTGTCGGTGGCCAGCCGCTTGGCCATCGCGCAGTACGCCGAGGCATCCGGGCTGCCGGTATCCAGCTTCCACGCCGCAAGATGCACCATCTGGCGTGCCGCGATGAGTTCGGTGAGCATGTCGGCCAGGCGGAACTGCACGGTCTGGAATTCGGCGAGCGGCTGGCCGAACTGCCGGCGCTCGCCAGCGTAGCGGACCGCGGCGTCGAGCGCGGCCTGCGCCGTGCCGACCGCGCAGGTGGCGATATTGATGCGTCCGCCGTCCAGTCCCTTCATGGCGAAGGTGAAGCCCTGGCCTTCCTCCCCCAGCAGGCAGGCGGCCGGCACGTTGACGTTGTCGAAGGTGATGGCGCGCGTCGGCTGGCTATTCCAGCCCATTTTGCGCTCTTTCTTGCCGTACTGGATACCGGGCAGATCCGCGGGCACCAGAAAGGCCGAGATGCCGCGCGCGCCGGTCCCGCCTGTGCGCGCCATCACCACCAGCACATCGGTGCTTCCAGCGCCGGAAATGAACATCTTGGAGCCGTTGAGAACATACCCATCACCATCGCCATCGCGTTCGGCGCGGGTGGCCAGGGAGGCGGCATCGGAACCGGCGCCCGGCTCGGTCAGACAGTAACTGCCGAGTTTTTCGCCGGCGGCCAGCGCCGGCACCCATTCGCGGGCGACTTCCGGACGGGCCCAGCTGGCGATCATCCATGTCACCATATTGTGGATGGTGAGGTAGGCCGCGGTCGAGGTGCAGCCGGCGGCGAGCTCTTCGAAAACCAGCGCCGCGTCGAGCCGCGACACGCCGAGCCCCCCCAGCGCTTCCGGGGTGTACAACCCGCAAAACCCCATCTCGCCGGCGCGCCGGATGACGTCGATCGGGAAGGTTTCGTCCTCGTCCCAGCGCGCGGCGTGGGGGGCGAGCTCATGGCGGGCGAAGCCGCGCGCGGCGTCCTGGAAGGCGCGCTGTTCTTCGGTCAGGGAAAAGTCCATGTCACACTCCCGGGTCAGCGCAGCGAAATGGTGGTGTTGACCTTGCCGCTGGAGGCGGCATCGTCGAACCAGCGCGACGTGACGGTCTTGGTCTGCGTATAAAACAGCACGACCTGCTTGCCGTAAGGCCCGAGATCGCCGAGCTTGGAGGCGCGCGATCCGGTGAAGGAAAACAGCGGAACGGGGACCGGGATGGGCACGTTGATGCCGACCTGGCCGACATCGATGTCTTCCTGGAAGCGTCTTGCCGCCGCGCCGGACTGGGTGAAGATCGCCGTGCCGTTGCCATTGGGGTTGGCGTTGATCAGCGCGATGGCCTCGTCCAGCGTGTCCGCCTCCATCAGGCACAACACCGGCCCGAACACTTCCTGGTCGTAGACGGCCATGCCCGGTTTGACACCGGCAAGGATGGTCGGGCCGACGAAGTTACCCTTTTCGTAGCCGGGCACGGTGAGATTCCGGCCGTCCAGTTCGAGGCGGGCGCCCTGCTCGACGCCCTTGCCGATCAGCGCGGCGATGCGCTCGCGCGCGGCGGCGGAAATCACCGGCCCGAGATCCGGGTTGTCCTTGCCGGCGCCGACCTTCAGGGCGCGGGCGCGTTCGACGATTTCGGGAATCCACTGGCGTGCCTCGCCGACCAGAATCGCCACGCTCAGCGCCATGCAGCGCTGGCCGGCCGCGCCGAACGCGGCGCCGACCAACTGGTTGAGCGCCTGTTCCTTGTGCGCGTCGGGCAACACGATGGCGTGGTTTTTGGCGCCCATCATGCATTGCGCGCGTTTGCCGCTCAGGGTGGCGCGTTGGTAGACATGGGTGCCGACGCGTGTCGAGCCGACAAACGAGACGGCCTTGATGTCCGGGTGATCGCACAGCGCGTCGACGACCTCGGGGCCGCCGTGCACCACATTGAGCACACCGGGCGGAATGCCGGCTTCCAGCGCCAGCTCGACCAGCCGCATGGTGACCATCGGATCCTGCTCGGACGGCTTGAGCACGAAGGTGTTGCCGGTGGCGATGGCCATCGGGAACATCCACAGCGGAATCATGGCGGGGAAATTGAACGGCGTGATGCCGGCGCACACGCCAAGCGGCTGCTGTACCGTATAGGTGTCGACGCCTCCGGCGACGTTCTCCGCGTATTCGCCAAGCTGCAGGTTGCCGATCGAGGCGGCATGCTCGACGACCTCCAGCCCCCGGAAAATATCCCCTTCTGCATCGGCCAGGGTCTTGCCCTGCTCGGCGGTGAGCAGGGCGGCCAGTTCCTTCATGTGCTCGCGGATCAGTTGCTGGTATTTCAGAAAAATCCGCGCGCGCGCGCCGATCGGAGTTTTTTTCCAGGTGGCGAAGGCGGCTTTGGCCGAATCGACCGCGCGGGCCACTTCGTCGCGAGTGGCGAACGGCACACGCGCCAGCACCTCCTGGGTGGCCGGATTGACGACATCGCGCCATTCTGAGGTGGTGGAATCGACGAACCGGCCGTCGATCAGCAGTTTTACGGTGGGGGTCATGCGAGTGTCTCCTGCGAATAAGGGGTGGGCGCTCAGTAGACGTAAAAACCCTGGCCGGATTTGCGGCCGAGCCGGCCTGCGGTCACCATTTGCACGAGCAGGGGGCAGGCCCGGTATTTGCTGTCGCGAAACTCGGTGTGCAGGATGTCCATGATCGACAGGCACGTGTCCAGGCCGATCAGGTCGGCCAGCGCCAGGGGGCCGATCGGATGGTTCATGCCGAGCTTCATGACGGTATCGATATCTTCCGCCGAGGCCAGTCCCTCGCTCAGCGCGAACACGGCTTCGTTGATCATCGGCATCAAAATCCGATTGGATACGAAACCGGGGGCGTCCTTGGCGGTCACCGGCGTTTTGGACAGGGCTCGCGCCAGTTCATCGACCGCCTGCCAGGTGGCGTCGCTGGTCTGCAGCGCGCGGATGATTTCCACCAGTTGCATGACCGGCACCGGATTCATGAAGTGCATGCCGATCACGCGCTCGGGATGACTGCACCAGGCGGCGATGCGGGTCAGCGAGATCGATGACGTGTTGGACGCCAGAATCGTGCGTGCCGGGACGATGCCGCACAGTTCGCGGAACAGGCGCTCCTTGATATCCGCATTTTCCGTGGCGGCCTCGACGACGATGTCGCAGGCGGCAAGATCGGTCAGCCGGGTGGTGACGGCAAGGCGGGCGAGGGTGCCCTCGGCATCCGTTTCGCTCAGCGCGCCTTTCTTGACCAGACGGGCCAGGCTTTGGCGAATGGTCGCCAAGCCTTTTTCCAGGGCGGCATCGGATACGTCCGCCAAGATGACATGCCGCCCGTGCCGGGCCATGACCTGGGCGATGCCATTGCCCATGGTGCCGGCGCCCACGACGCCGACCTGTGTGATATCCATATCGTCTCCCCACTGCGTGATGTCTGTTGTTATGCGTAAAGATTATTTTACGTTTACGTTAGCGTCAACTACGGGGCGGTGATTTGGCGGTTCAGGGGGTACGGGTGTGGCAAAAAGGGCGCGGCGCGGTTCATGCCGTTGACGTGCGGTGAGGCATTAGGCGGCCGGAAGGTTTTCCGGGAGGACGCATTGCATTACACTGGCGCAAACAACAGCATGCGACGTTCAGACATGACGAACAGGGAGCGTACCTACACCATCAGCGAGCTGTCACGTGAATTCGATGTGACAACCCGCACCATCCGCTTTTACGAAGACGAGGGATTGATCGAACCGGCCCGCGACGGCCAGAAGCGCATCTATCAGCGCCGCGACCGCGTGCGGCTGATGCTGATTCTGCGCGGCAAGCGCATCGGCTTGTCCTTGCAGGAAATCCGCGAACTTTTCGAGTTGTACGATGCGGCCAACGACGACGAACCGCAGTTGCAGGAGTTCATCCGTATCCTCGGGCGCCGGGAGGTGCAGTTGCAGGAGCAGATGAAGGACATCAAGGAAGCCATGCGGGAAATTTCCCAGTTGCGCCGCCAGTGCGAGTCATGGCTGAAGGCCCGCAAGGAGCGCCCCGAGGCGTGACGGCTCAGTCGCGGCGCAGCCGGTACAGCCAGTGCCGCGACAGGCGATGCCCGGGTGGCAGCCCGGGGTGGTCGAAATCCGCCGCCGGGTCGCGCCGCATGCCGAGCCGCTCCATCAGTCGCCAGGAGCGGCGGTTGGCCGGCACGGTGAAGCTCAGGATTTCCGCAAGGCCCAGCCGTCCGAACCCATCCTCCAGCGCCGCGCGCGCCGCTTCGGTGGCCAGTTCCTGTCCCCAGTGATCCGCATCCAGGCGCCAGGCGATCTCGACGCATGGCGTGAAGTCGGCGGCGAACGCCGGCACCTGCAGCCCCGCGCAGCCGATCACGCGCTCCGACCCGGTTCGCACCATCGCGAGCGGCGCGAAACCGTGTTCGCGCTGGTGTCGCATCAGCCGCGCGAGCATCGCGCGGCTTTCCTCTTCACTCATCACCGACGGGAAATGCTCCATCACCCGCGGGTCGGCGTTGATGCGGGCCAGGTCGGGCAGATCCTCTTCGCGCCACGGGCGCAGTATCAGGCGTTCGGTCGTGAGGCGTGTCATGGCGGGATCCCGGTTCATGCCGCGGCGGTGCGGAACAACGGCAACGTCAGCTTCTGGGACAGGATCACTCCGGCGAGCGTCATGGTCCCCCCGATCAGATGATAGCCGGCAAACTGTTCGCCGAGGAACTGCGTGGCGATGGCGGCGATGAACACCGGCATCAGGTTGATGGTGGCCGAGGCGCGGGCGGGGCCCAGCACCGCGAGCCCCTTCATCCATAACCAGGGCGCGAGAATGGAGGCGGGAATCCCGGCGTAGAGGATCAGCGGCAGGCTCCTGGCCGGCACCGGCGGCAGGCCGTGGCTGACGTAGTACAGCAAGAGAACCGGCAGGACCGTCAGAATCTGCAGGGTCAGCGACACCCAGAGATCAAGGGGGAGGGCCCAGCGCTTGATCAGCACGCCGTAGAGCGCATAGGCCACGGCGGCCAGTAGCATCAGAACATCGCCCGTCGCGAGTCCCCGTTCGATGAGGATTTCGGGCCGTCCGTGGCCGAGCAGGATGGCGAGGCCCGTCAGGGATAGCGCTCCGCCGGCCAGGGTGCCGAGCGTGGGGGGCTCGTCCAGCAGCCAGGCGCCGAATGCGGCGGCGAACAGCGGCACCAGCGAGCTGATCAGACCCATGTTGGTGGCGGTGGTGGTATGGGCGGCTTCGTAGGCGAGACACTGGTAGATCACCATGCCCAAGAGTCCGAGAACGGTGAGTTGCCCAAGGTGCGGGCGGATGAGGCGCCGCTGCCGCCAGATTGGCCGGGCGAACACCACGCCCAGCGCGACTCCGGCGATCAGCCAGCGGGCGAACGAGATGGTGGCGGGATCGACCAGGCCGGCTGCCAGACGATTGATGATGGCGTTGACGGCCCAGATGAGGATGGCCCCCACGGAGAACAGGTACATGCCCGGGTTCACGATAGCAACCTTCGGTGTGACAATGACGCTATTGTCGATGAGTCCGCTTTGGCGTATATAGTGAATTTCGGACATTATTCACAGCGTTACGGACATGTCGACCGAAAACCTGTTGCATCCGCCGCAAATGGAGCGGCTGCCGTACCCGATTCATCTGCGCCTGGCGCGATTTCCCGCGGGCAGCCGCTTTGTGAGCCATGCCCACCCCTGGGGGCAACTGAATTATTCCGCGACGGGGGTGATGGAGCTGGATATCGGCGGCCGACGCTTTCTGTCTCCACCTCAGTACGCGATATGGATCCCACCTAGAGTCGAACACGACGCTCACATACGTCAGGCGGTGGTCTATCAGTCGGCCTATATCGATGAGGCCTGGTGCCGTGATTTGCCGGACGCGCCCAAGGCCATCCGCATCGGGTCGGTGGTCAAGGCCATCCTCGCCGATTTCGCCCTGCGCGACGTGTCGGTGCCGTCAACCCGCGCCGATCGGCGCATGGCGCGCGTGCTGCTCGATCAGATCCCTCTGGCGCCCTGCAGCGCGAGCTACCTGCCCGGCAGCGGCGATCCGCTGGTGTCGCGTCTGCTCGACGCCTGGCAGCGTGACCCGGCGGACAGCCGCACGCTCGCCAGGTGGGCCGATGAGCTGCATGTGACGGAACGTACCCTGGCGCGGCGTTGCCGCGTCGAGCTTGGCATGAGTGCCGGGGAGTGGCGGCAGCGTCAGCGTTACTTGCACGCGTTGACGCTGCTCGATGCCGGTTTGACGGTTCAGAACGCCGCGCTGGAGTTGGGGTACGGGACCGCGTCGGCGTTCATCGCCATGTTCCAGCGCCGCGGAGGCGTGACGCCCGACCAGTACCGGCGCGACCCGGAGGGGGTCAGCCGCGGAACATGAAGTACACCGCGCCGACCAGGCACAGGGCGGCCCAGACATAGTCCCAGCGGAACGGCTGATTCATGTACAGCACCGCGAACGGAATGAACACCGACAGTGACAGGGCTTCCTGCAGGATCTTCAATTGGGACAGTGTCATGGCGCCGTAGCCGATGCGGTTGGCCGGCACCTGCAACAGGTACTCGAACAGGGCGATGCCCCAGCTGGCCAGCGCCGCGACGTACCACGCCTTGTTCGCGCCGTCCTTCAGGTGGGCGTACCAGGCGAAGGTCATGAACAGGTTCGAGGCCGTCAGCAGCAACGGCGTGGCGATGTAGGGCGACACGGCCATGTCACACTCCTAGTCCCGAGAGGAACAGGAAGGTGGCGAACAGCGCGGCGTGGGTGTAACCCTCGATGGCGTTGGTTTCCCCGTCGTTGAGGTTGATCGAGGCGACCAGCAGGGTCAAGAGCAGCATGGCCGTCTGAACGGGCGTCAACCCCATCGAGATAGGCTGACCGGTCATGAGCGCGATCGCTTCCACAACGGGGATGGTCAGCACGACCGTGGCGAGCGAGGCGCCGAGCGCGATGTTCATGACCGCCTGCATGCGGTTGTTTTGCGCGGCGCGCAGGGCGGTGAGCACTTCCGGGCTCGCTGAGATCAGCGCCACCACGATGGCGGGCACGATCGTCGGCACACCGCTGCCTGCCAGGGCGTGGTTCATGAACGCCGCCATCAGCTCGGACAGAAAACCGATCAGCACCAGGCTGGCCACCAGCAGCAGGGCGTGATGTCCGGTTTTCGAGCCGGCGTGATGTCCGTCATCCTGTGCGGTGTCGTCGGCGTAGGTGTAGTCGAAGAAGTAGCTGTGCCGCCCGGTCTGCATGCGCAGGAACAGGGCGTAGAGCACGACCATGCAGACAATGGTGAAGGCCGAGTAGGCCTGCCATTTGCCGGCCGGGATGAATTCGGGCACGAACATGGAGACGCCCGCCGCCACCAGGATCATGGAGACATAGCTGTTGCCGGAGTCGAGGTTGTAGGGCTGCTCGCCGTGCTTGAGTCCGCCGACGATGGCGGCCATGCCAAGGATGCCGTTGATGTCGAGCATCAGCGCGGAATAGACGGTGTCGCGCGCCAGGGTCGGCCCGCCTCCGGAAAACATCATCATCGCCAGGATCACCACTTCGACCGTCACCGCGGACAGGGTGAGAATCATGGTGCCGTAAGGCTCGCCAAGTCGCCGGGCCAACAGCTCGCCATGGTGCGCGACGCGCAGCGCGGCGGCGATGATGATGGCGAGGAAAACGCCGGTGGCCAGTGTTTGCGCGCCGCGTCCGGCTTCGATAATGGCGTGTTCGAGCAAAAAGCCGGTGATGGCCGCCAGAATGGCGAGGAACAGGGGTTTTTCGTGTTTCAATAAGGAGATCATGTTGCGATCGTTCGTGGCCAAAGTGGCGACATGATAGCGCAGAAATCGTCACTGGCCGTTGTGGCAGCGCGAAAACAATTGTCTTGAATGTTTACGTTAACGTAAGATGAAAGCAATTCAACCGAGAAGGAGCACGCGCATGCAGGATTCGATCGTGATTGTCGGAATGGCCCGCACGCCGATGGGCGGTTTTCAGGGAAGCCTCGCCGAGTGCGCCGCCAGCGACCTGGGCGCGGTGGCCATCCGCGCGGCGCTGGAACGCGCCGGGGTGTCGGCGTCGGAGGTCGACGAAGTCGTGATGGGCTGCGTGCTGCCGGCCGGGCAGGGACAGGCGCCGGCGCGCCAGGCGGCGCTCAAGGCGGGCCTGCCGGTTTCCGTGGCGGCGACAACGGTCAACAAGATGTGCGGCTCGGGCATGAAGGCCGTGATGATCGCCCATGACCAGTTGCGGGCCGGCGGCGCGGACGTACTGGTGGCCGGCGGCATGGAGAGCATGAGCAACGCGCCCTATCTGGTGCCCAAGGCGCGCGCCGGTCTGCGCCTGGGGCATGGCGAACTCAAGGACCACATGTTCCTTGACGGCCTCGAGGATGCCTATGATAAGGGGACGCTGATGGGGGTGTTCGCCGAAGCCTGCGCGGCGGAGTTCGGATTTACCCGCGAGGCGCAGGACGCTTTCGCCATCGCGTCGCTCGAACGCGCCAAGGAAGCGATCCGTTCCGGCCATTTCGCCGGCGAAATCGCGCCGGTGACGGTCAGGCTCCGCTCAGGGGAGTCGCTTGTCGACACCGACGAGCAGCCGCTCAAGGCCAGCGTGGAAAAAATCCCTTCCCTGAAACCGGCGTTCCGCAAGGACGGCACGGTAACGGCCGCCAATTCGAGTTCCATTTCCGATGGCGGCGCGGCGCTGGTGCTGATGACGCAGGGCGAGGCGCAACGCCGCGGCTTGCCGGTGCTGGCCCGCATCGTCGGTCACGCGACCCATGCGCGCGAACCCTCGCGTTTCACCACCGCGCCGGTGGGCGCGATCGAAGCGCTCCTGGGCAAGACCGGATGGTCCGCGTCGGAGGTGGATCTGTACGAGATCAACGAGGCCTTCGCCGTGGTCACCATGGCGGCGATGCAATCGCTCGGTTTACCCCACGAACGGGTCAATATCAGTGGCGGCGCCTGCGCGCTGGGCCATCCGATCGGGGCGTCGGGCGCGCGCATTCTGGTCACCCTGATCGCGGCGCTGGCCAGAACCGGCGGGAAACGCGGTGTGGCGAGTCTGTGTATCGGCGGGGGAGAAGCCACCGCGGTGGCCGTCGAGTTGCCGTGACGGTATCGGTGACGGCGGTGCGCGGGTGCCGCCGTCACCGGCTTGAGAGGGCGGGCCGGGCGTGGCATGATGTCAGGTTCATGTCATTTGCCCGGCGTGGAATCGGTTGGAATCACCCTTACTGTTGCGCGGGCGGAAATGCGGGCAGGGCGAGCCTGCCTATCCGCGCATAACCGGAGGGGGTCCGATGTCGAATCCGTTGTTTGGCGCCAATCGCCAGGCCAGCCAGACTTTCATTTTGTTGACGGTGTTTCTCGACATGCTGGGTATCGGCCTGATCATACCCGTCATGCCAGTGCTGATCGGCCAGTTCACCCGCAGCCCCGATGAGTTGGCGCACTGGTATGGCCTGCTGGCGGCGACCTTCGGCGTCATGCAGTTTTTCTGTACCCCCGTGCTGGGCGCGCTCAGCGACCGCTTTGGCCGGCGCCCCGTTCTCCTGTTGTCGATTTTCGGTCTCGGGTGCAGCCTCTTCGTGCACGCGACGGCCGGTTCCCTGCTGGCATTGTTCCTGATTCGCATCGTCAGCGGCGGCACCGCGGCGAGCTTCTCCGTCGCCAACGCCTATATGGCGGATATCACGCCCCCGGAAAAACGCGGCAAAGGCTTCGGTTTGCTGGGCGCCGCCTTCGGGCTTGGTTTCATCTTCGGACCGGTGATCGGCGGCCTGCTGGGCGAGCACGATGTGCGTCTGCCGTTTTTTGTGGCGGGCGGACTGGCGATCGTCAATTGGCTGTACGGATTCTTTGTGTTGCCCGAATCGTTGCCGCGGGAGAGGCGCGCGCCGTTTTCCCTCGCGCGGGCCAATCCGTTCTCCGCCTTGCTGCATCTGGGGCGCTTGCGCGGGGTCGGCAGGCTTGTCGGGGTGTTCGCGCTGTGCGTATTACCGCAGTTCATCCTGCAAACATCCTGGGTGCTGTATACCCAGATGCGCTTTGGCTGGACGCCCGGCGACAACGGTTTCGCCCTGTTTCTGGTCGGTGTGCTGAGCGTCGTGGTGCAAGGCGGCCTGCAAGGCCGTTTGCTGCGGGTTTTCGGCGAGCGACGGCTGGCGCTGACCGGTTTGGCCTCGGGCGCCATCGCCTATGTCTGTTACGGACTGGCCACCGCCGGCTGGGTGATGTACGTGGTGATTCTGGCCAATTTTCTGTCGTTCGCCGCCGGACCGGCCTTGCAGGCGATCGTTTCGCGGTCGGTGGGGGCGACCGAGCAGGGGCTGACCCAGGGGTCGCTTAACGCCATCAACAGTCTTGCCATCATCTTCGGGCCGTTGATCGGCACAACGATACTCGCCAGGGTCGGCCATTTGCCCGGGCATGACTGGCGGATGGGCTCCCTGTTTTTCCTCTGCGCGGCGCTGCAAGCGCTGGCCTGGTGGCTGGCGCGCGCGCATTTCCGGGGCTTGCGCGTGTGCGAATGGCAAGACCCGGCGCTGGAGTCCTCCCGATTGCGATCGTAAGACCGGAATTTTTCCTTCGCATACACCATTCGTTTTACCGAGTCGTGAAAACGCGACACGTTCCTGGCCGGGATGTGTCGTGTTTTTGTCACATTCAACTGCAAATTGGCGATGAATGTTTATTATGCGCCAAGAAATATTCGTTTTGTCCTGATGTTTCTTCGACTTTATTCCTTTGTGAAATTATTCCATTATGGGTAATTTAGCGTTTGTGACATGACTCTTGCTTGAGCCGCTTTTTGCAATGTTAAATGTGTATGCCAATGTTTTTTATTGGCGGATCAGCCATTTACTCCAAATAAGCGCAGCGGCTGGCGCAAAGACAAGGGAAAATAGAGATGAACTTCAGGATGAAACGGATCGCACTCGCGCTGAGTGTGCTGGGCGGCGCCATGGCGCATGCCGCCGATGACGGCGTGACGCAGCTCGAACGCGTCGAAGTGACGGGTTCCAATATCAAGCGCAGCATCAAGCAGGAACTGGCTCAGCCGATTTCCACGATCCGCACGGAAGATATGACCCGGCAAGGGTTTACCACTGTCGAACAGGTCATTTCCTCGTTGGCCAGCAACCAGGCGGCGTTGGTCAGCGCGTCGTCGGTACAGACCATTTCCGGCGGCGCCGCCTACGCCAGCCTGCGTGGTTTGGGATCGCAGTACACCTTGATTCTGCTGGATGGGCGGCGCGTGGCGAACCAGGCGATCAGCGGCTATGCCACCGATCTGAACGCGATTCCGCTGTCGTCGATCGAGCGCATCGAGGT
Source organism: Paludibacterium paludis (assembly GCF_018802605.1). Classification (NCBI taxonomy): domain Bacteria; kingdom Pseudomonadati; phylum Pseudomonadota; class Betaproteobacteria; order Neisseriales; family Chromobacteriaceae; genus Paludibacterium; species Paludibacterium paludis. Next base: position 1,945,531 of record NZ_CP069161.1, read on the forward strand.
GTTGCGTGACGGCGCTTCGGCGATCTACGGTACCGATGCGATCGGCGGGGTGATCAACTTCATCACCAAGAAAAGCTATCAGGGGGTGACCGTATCGGGCGAGCTGATTTCCACCGCTCATACGGGAGGCGGGTCAGGCAATGCGAGCATCACGGCCGGGATGGGCAGCCTGTCCGAGGATGGCTACAACGTCTACGGATCGCTCAGCTACCAGAAAACCGATCCGATTACCACCAACCATCGCGATTTTGCACGTCAGTATCTGACTGCGAGCAATTTGAGCGGACGGACGTTTCCCGGCAACTTCACTTACAAAGACAAGGCTTACAATCTGGCTTCCCCTACTTGCCAGCCGCCTTACTCCCTGCCGCTGGGCAGCCTGGCCTGCGGGGAAATGGCCACCTTGTACATGGATTTGACCCCCAAGGTCGAGCAGTCGAGCGTGACGGCCAAGGTGGCGCGGCGGATCGGGGAGCACACGCTGTCATTGCAGTATCTGGGGACACGAATCATCAGCACGACGCATATTTCCCCCGAGCCGTTGACCGATATTGTCACTCTTTTGCCGGGGGACCGTTATTACCCGACCCGGCTGCCCGATGGCACGCCGACCGACGGCAGCGAGGCGGTGGTCAATACCCGCGCGGTGCCGCTCGGGCCGCGTGTCACGGAAAGCCGTTCGACGACCCAGCGCATCGCGTTCAATGCCGAGGGGGTGATCGCCGGCTGGGACTACAAAGGGGGCGTGGCCTACTCGAGCAATCGCACGGTGATCAACTTCAAGAGCGGTTACGTCAATAGCAGCACAGTCGCTAGCGCGATAAAGAACGGTTCGATCAATCCGTTCGGGCCGTCACCCGCCGGCGCCTGGCAGAGTGTGGAACTGAAGGGGGATGGCTGGATCGCCGATTTCGTAACGACCATGGCGGATCTGAAGTTCAGCAAGGAACTGTTTGAATTGCCGGCCGGCGCGGTGGCGACGGCCATCGGTTTCGAGGCCCGCCATGAGAAGCTGGACAGCAAGATCCAGAGTATCGCCCAGTATGCCCAAGGCTCGGGCATCGCCGACTCCAAGTCGACCAAGGGTGGCCGGACGGTGACGGCGCTGTATGCGGAAGCGGATGTGCCGATCATCAAGAATCTGGACTTGCAACTGGCGGCGCGCTACGACCGGTATACCGATTTTGGCAACACCTTCAACCCGAAAGTGGCGCTCAAATACCTGCCGATGCCTCAAGTGATGCTTCGTGCCTCGGCGAGCAAGGGATTCCGCGCGCCGACGCTGTACGACATTTATTCGCCGGACAACGCCACCTATACCGCCAACAAGTTCGATGATCCGTTGCGTTGCCCGGGCGGCGTGCCGGCCAATGGCGGCAACGAGGTGAATGATTGCAACACCCAGTTCCAGAACCTGCAGGGCGGAAGTAATAACTTGCGCCCGGAGAAGGCCAGCACCCTGAGTGTCGGCGTGGTGGTCGAGCCGGTCAAGGAAGTGACGGCCAGCGCCGACTTGTGGTGGTCGGTGGTCAAGGACAGTATCGGCCAGCTTGATCCGGGCATTGTTTTCAGCAACCCAGCTCTTTACGCTGAGCGCTTTGTACGTAATCCGAACGGTTCGCTCAAATATGTGGTTACCCGCAGCCAGAACCTGGGCACGCTGAGCGCCGCCGGGGTCGACCTGAGCCTGATCCTGCGCTCGCCCAAAACCGCCTGGGGCAATTTCACGGTCAATCTCGACGGCACCTATACCTCCAAATACGCCCAGCAGCTGGAGCCCGGCGGCGCGTATTTCAGTCCGCTGGGGGGCTGGTACAAGGATGTTCTGCAACCGGTGGTGCGCTGGAAGCACAGTCTGGCGTTCAACTGGAACAACGGGCCGTGGAGCGGGGCGCTGGTGCAGAATTACATGGCCGGGTATACCGACATGAATCCGAAAAAACAGCGGCACAAGGTGGACTCCTATGAAACCTGGAATCTGTCGGCCAATTACGTGTGGGACAAGAAGCTGACCCTCACGGCGGGGATCCGCAACCTGCTGGATGAAGCGCCGCCCTACAGTAACCAGACCAAGAGTTTTCAAGTCGGTTTCGATCCGGTGCGAACCGACCCGGTGGGCCGTTCTTACTTCCTGAAGGCGACGTACAAGATGTGATGAAAGGGGCGCCGCACCTGCACTGGTGCGGTGCCCTGGTCGTTCATCGGCGCGTGGGGGTTTTCAGGTCGATCTCGTAGCGGTAGCCGGGGTAGCCGCCATTCAGATAGACACGGTGGCCGCCCGTTGCGGGAGCGACCCGACCGGTGCGGTCCAGTTCTCCGATACGGACGATTGCCGAATCGCGGTTGACGGCGGCGGCGAGCGCGGCGGGCCAGGCGGCGCGTTTGCCGCTTGTCGCATCGAGCATGATGCTGTGCCGTTCGATGTCCTGTCCATCCTGGTTGAAGAGTCGCAGCGTGACCGTGCTGCCAGCCGGCAGATCATCGCGGATCGACAGCCGTCCGGCCTCCTGCCAGGGCGTCGTCGCGCCGGCCGCATTGCCGGCGAAACGCACATCGGAGCAGGAATAGAACGCCTCTTCGCTATCCGACCGTTTCCAGACGTGATAAATGATGTGCTGACCAGTCTTGCCGACAGGCAGCGGGACTTTCAGGCGGTAACGCTTGTCGGGAGACAACGGCGCGTTGCCGTTCCAGGTGTAGAACAGTTCGAGATCCGACCATTTGAGCGGCTGATCCGGTGACCAGCCGTTGCGCGTGACGTAAAAGCGGAAATAGCGGGTGGCGTGGGGCGCCGTGGCGTAATAGACGAATTCGAAGCGGCCGTTCCTGTCCGGAACGAGGGTCGTCGATCGCCAGTCGCGCCGGGGCGTATCGAATGGCTTGAACAGCGCATTGCCGCCGGCGCACAGCGTGCCGTCCGGCACGACGGCCTGGTGGTTGTCGCCCTGCGGCAGCTGGTTGATACCGTTCCAGTTATACATGCCTTCGGTGCCGCCAGCGTTGGCCGCCCCGATGCAGGCGGGGCTTTGCGGTTCTTCCGGTCCTTCCAGGAAGCAGGTGTAGACGCGGTTGGCCGGCACTTCCATGGTGCCATGCGCCATGACAAGGGCGGGTGCGGCGGCGAGCGCCAGCACGGTCAGGTGAACGTTCATGATTCGGCTCCTTGCTGAGAAACGGACAATTTCAGGAAGGGGCGAGCGGTCTAAGAAGTACCTGCCTGAAATTTCATTCAGGATAGTTATATTCTGTTGTCCTGCTCTGGCCAAAAGAACAGGCTGTCCTCATTCGTGTCGCGGCGCTTCCGACTGCCATTTCACAGCAAGCGCGGCAAGACCGTCCAGCACCTCGTGTAGCTCCCGCCCCTTGTCGGTCAGCGAATAAGCCACTTGCGGCGGAATGGTCGGTGTGTAGTCGCGGTGCACCAGTCCTTCGTGTTCCAGCATGCGCAGGCGCTCGGTCAGGACTTTGGCCGAGATATCGGGGATCGCCGCGCGCAATTCCCCGAAACGCAGTGTTCCAAGACGGTGAAGGTTCCACAGAATGTAAGTGGTCCACGTTCCCATCACCACGCGCAGGATGCGGTTGACCGGGCAGGGGTTGCCGGAAGGCTGGCGTGTCATGACATCATTCCATCGGTTTCGGTTTCGAAATGGTAACTACTTACTTTTAGTAACTCAAGGGTATATAGTACTAACTCGAACTTTACTGGGAGCATGACATGACAACGGTCGCAATTGTGTATCACTCCGGCTACGGCCATACCAAAGTCCAGGCCGAAGCGGTGGCGCGCGGTGCGCAAAAAGTCGGCGGCACACAGGTGCTGCTGGTCCCCGTCGAAAACGTCGAGACGCACTGGGATGCGCTGGATGCGGCCGACGCCATTGTGTTCGGCGCGCCGACCTATATGGGCAGTGCGTCGGCGGGGTTCAAGGGATTCATGGACGCGTCGTCCAAACACTGGGGCAAATGGCGCGACAAGATCGCGGCGGGGTTCACCAACTCGGCGTCACAAAGCGGCGACAAGCTCAACACGCTGGTGCAACTGGCGGTGTTCGCGGCCCAACACCAGATGATCTGGACCAGTCTTGGCCTGATGCCGGGCAACAACAACAGCGGCGGATCGGTCGAAGATCTGAATCGCCTGGGATCCTTCCTCGGCGCGATGGCCCAGTCCAATGCCGATCAGGGGGCCGATGTCGTGCCGCCGCTCGCCGATCAGCGCACGGCTGAGGTGCTGGGCGAGCGCGTGGCGGAAGTGACGCGGCGTTGGCTGGCGGGCGCGGCCTGATCGCGTCGGGCGCGTGAAATACAGGGGGTCCATGAGGACTCCCTTTTTTGCGATCAGAGCCGGTCTTCTTCGCGGCGGCCAGCCAGCCAGTGCTGGAACAGGGTATAGCCGACCGCGAGCAGCGTCGGGCCGATGAACAGTCCGATGACACCCCAGGCGATCAGCCCGCCGATCACTCCCATGAAAATCAGCGCCAGTGGCAGGTTGGCGCCGTGGCTGATCAGGATCGGCTTGATGAAGTTGTCGATGGTGTTGACAAGCAGGAAACCCCAGGCCAGCAGAAAGATGCCGTAGCCGGTCTCTCCGGTGTAAAACACCCAGCCCGCGGCCGGCAGCCAGACGACAAGGGTCGGAAGCTGCGCCACGGCGACCATGAAACACAGAAAACCCAGTACCAGCGTGCCGGGCACGCCGGCGATCACCAGACCCAGCACGCACAGCAGGGTTTGCACCAGCGCGGTGCCGACCACCCCGGTCATCACGCTGCGGATGGTGCGCGCCACCACATCGGGCAACTCTTCGGCCGGTGCGCCGCCCAGCTTCACGATGGTGCGCTCGGCGGTGAGCCAGGCGACTTCGCCGTTAAGCAGGAAGGCCGCGGCGATGATAATGGCGAGAACGATTTCCAGAATGCTCACGCCCAGCCGGGCGCCGTTGCTCAGTGACCATAACACCGTCTGGTTGAGCATCGGCCGCACCTTTTCCAGAAGCCCCGGCAGGTCGTTCTGGGCGCTGATCCAGAATTTCACCATCGGTTCGCCGGCCAGCGGGATTCCCGCCAGCCATTGAGGCGGGGCGGGGAGCCTCGAAGTCGCCAGCTGATGAAGCATGCTGGTCAGTTGGGGGAGCGTGTCGGCCAGCGACAGCGCCATCAGGGTGATGGGCGCAACGAGCGCCAGCAGCATCGTCAGAATGATCACCCCGACCGCCAGTTTGCGGCGGCCGCCGAAGCGTTCGGTCAGGAAGGTCGTGGCGGGCCAGGCGGAAATGGCGATGATGATCGACCAGATCAACGCCCCCAGGAACGGTTGGATGATTTTCAGGCAGGCGGCCACCAGCAGCAGCACGACGGCCACGCGGATGACGGCCATGACGGAAATGCCCGACCAGCGGCGAATGCCCATGAAGCTCTCCTCAACCTCGCGTGAGCGGATCAATGGTGTTCAGGAACGGTGCGCTGTCGGTGTAACCCACCACGCGTCCCGCTTCCTTGCCGGCCTTGTCGAACAGGATGATGCCGGGCGGACCGAACAGGCCGAAGCGCTTGAGCAGCGCGACGTGCTCGGGGGCGTTGGCCGTGACGTCGGCGCGCAGCAGCACGTAGCGGCGCAGGCTCGCCTCGACGGCGGGGTCGCGGAATGTGGTGTCTTCCATTTCCTTGCAGGAGACGCACCAGTCCGCATAAAAGTCCAGCATCACCGGCTTGCCCGCGGCATTGCGGATCGCCAGATCAAGTTCGCGCGTGGAACCGACCGGCGCGAATGCCGGCGCCGGGCTTGGCGCCTGGCCTGGCGAGGCCAGCGCCTCCAGGGGGCGGAGCGGGTTTTTCGCGCCGCTCAGGGCGCCGGCGAGCTGCGCGGTTCCGGCCAGCAGCAAGGCGATGCCGGCGGCCTTGGCCAGGCGGCGCGCGGCATGGGCATTGGCCGGCAGCGCATCGGCCGCGCCGAGAAACACCGCAAGACCGATGGCGAGCAGGCCCCAGAGCAGCAGTACGAGCGCGGACGGCAGGAAGGGCGAGGCCATCCATAGCGCCACGCCGAGCATCACCACGCCGAAGGCGGATTTCACATGTTTCATCCAGCCTCCCGCGCGCGGCAGCACGTGGCCGCCGAAGGTGCCGATCAGCAGCAGCGGAAGGCCCAGTCCCATCGCCATCGCGTACAGCGCGGCGCCTCCGAGCACGGCGTCGCCGGTGCTGCCGATATAGCCCAGCGCCAGGGCGAGCGGTGGCGCGACGCACGGGCCGACCAAGAGCGCGGACAGCGAGCCCATCGCGAACACGGTGGCGAGGTGCCCGCCGGAGAGCCGGTTGGACGATTCGGCCAGCCGCGATTGCAGGGCGCTGGGCAGCTGGATGGAATACAGGTCGAACATCGACAGCGCGAACACCACCATCAGCGCGCTGGCCGTGAGGACCACGGCCGGTTGCTGGAGCCACACCGTCAGGAGCGAGCCGGTCAGGCCCGCGGCGACGCCGACGGCGGTGTAGGTCAGCGCGAGACCCTGGACATAGGCGAAAGTGAGGAGAAAGCCCCGGGTGCGCGTGAGGGAATGGCCCTGGCCGGCGATCAGCGAGGAGACGATCGGCAGCAGCGGGTACATGCAGGCGGTGAAGGCCATGCCGACGCCCGCGGCGAGGAAGGCCAGAAGCGTCGCCGCGATGTTGCCGCGGTCGATACCTTGCGCGGGCGGGACGGCTGGCGCCGGTGCGCGCGCCGCCGAGGCTTCGGCGGCCAGCCAGCCGGCCGCCTGTCTGTTTACCGCGGGGGGGGCGGGGGCCGGGTCAGCCGGCGTTGCCGCCGGCACGGGCTTTGGGGGTGTTTTGCCCTCCGTGGCCGCAACGGCTGTGGACGGCTTGCCGGCGGGTACCTCGAGGGTATGGGTGTACGGCGGATAGCAGACGCCGGCCTGGGCGCAGCCTTGTAACTTGAAGGAAAGCACGAACTTGCCCGATGACGGGCTGGTCAGCGGCAGCGTGATCCGGTTGGTGCCGGTATAGATCGTCTGCTCCCCGAAGTACGGGTCGTTCTTGACGTGGCCCGCGGGCAGCGCGGGCTTGCCGACCTGCCCTCCGGGCCGGGTCTCGAAGGCGATGCGGTCGCGGTAGACATAGTAGCCGTCGGCCACATCGAGGGTGACGACCAGGGTCTTCGCCTGGCGCTCCACCCGCGCGGGAAACGCTTGCTCGGGGGGGAGGAGGTCGTCGGTGTCGGCCGCCAGTCCCGTCGCCGGCAGGGCGGACAGCCAGGCCGCGAGGCAGACGAAGCGGAAAAAGGTGTCTTTCAGTTTGCGCAACATTCGGTTTTCCTTGGCAGAGCAGTATCCCTTGTCTCCGGGATTTCGGTAAGATAATTGCATAACAACTGGGGCTGTTCCAACACCACATGAAACATAATTTGCATTTTGCCCATGCCAACAGCTTTCCGGCGAGCACCTACCGGAAAATGCTGGCCCGATTGGGCGAGCACCATCATGTCGGCTTCATGGATACCATCGGTCACGATCCGGCGTTCCCCGTGACGGACGGTTGGCCGTACCTGGTCGATGAGGCGATACAGTATATCGAAGAACACTATGATGCGCCCGTGATCGGGGTCGGTCACTCGTTGGGCGGCATCGTTCTGTTCTATGCGTCGATCCGCCGTCCGGACCTGTTTCACGCGCTGATCATTCTCGACTCACCGCTGATGGGGCCGTTCCGCTCCGCCGGCATCTGGTTCGCGAAAAGGCTCGGCTTCATCGATCGGGTCACGCCGGGCGGCAATACCCTGCGGCGGCGCGACAACTGGGCGGATGTCGAGATGGTGCGGGACTATTTCGCGCGCAAATCCCTGTTCGCCCGTTTCGATGCCGATTGTCTGACGGATTATGCGCAGGCGGGCACCATCGCCACTGAGAGTGGCGGCCGGCGCCTGAAGTTCCGCCCGCATGTTGAACACGCGATCTATTGCACTTTGCCGCACGATTATCCGAAATACCGGGGGCGATTGTCGGTGCCCGCGCTGTTCATCGCCGGGGCCGAATCGGATGTGCTCGGCGAGCGGGATATCCGCTGGATGCGGCGCCATTTCGCCATCGAGGTGGACACGCAGGGCGGCAGTCATCTTTTTCCGCTCGAACACCCCGTCGAGACGGCGGACCGTATTCTGGAGTGGATTCCCCGCTTGCTTGGCCCGCGCCGGTAATCGCTCCGGGTTCGTGGGGAGGCATTCCGGGGTGCTGCCTGTCCTTTGCCTCCGAAGGGGTCAGAGCAGATCCTCCAGCTCCTCCAGTTCCTCGGTGAGCCGAGGTGCCACGGGCGGGGACGGGGGCGCCACGAGAATCCGGGGTACGTCATCGAAGGTCACCGGGGCGAGTACGCGGTTACCGCTCAAGTCGGTGTAAATCACCAACAACGGCAATGTTCCCGCGCACTGTTGCCAGTGGCGGACTTGCGGGGCATTGGCCGAAAGGTAGCGGTTCACCTCGTCGGCCTCCATGTATTCGAACTTGGAGGAAAAGTCGATGTACGCCGCCGCCAGCATATCTTGCGGATCGCCTTGCGGGAGGAATAGCACTTCGGAGAGGGTGTGGCCGCCAAGTCGGTCCGGTTTTGAGAGGTATTTCATCAACGATTGCAAGGTTTGCCGAGGGGTCTCGCGGGGGACGATCGCCCCGTCGACGATCCGCGAGTGCTTGTCCCTGCGCCCTTCCTTATGTCCCGGGTCGTCGGCACGGGTGGCGAAGACCCGATCCTGTCCATGGCCTGGATCGGGCGCGATATAGTTGACATGAGCCATGTTGAAGGTGTTTCCCCCATCGGGGAAAGCATGCGATACCGTCACTCTGGCAGGTTCGATGATAAAGCCGAAGGACAGTTTGACATGGTGCTTGTGTTGATTGACCCAGGCGGCGATCTGCGCGGGCGAACTGGATGCGCCGACCCGGCAGAGGTCAAGCTTCGCACGGTTCCTGTCCATCAGTCGCTGCAGCTTGGATGTGTTTATGTTTTGCTCGTCATCCAGATCGTTGTCCAACTCGATGTTCATGGTCATGGCGGATTTCAGACTGTGGAATACCGAACCGGGCATCTCGGATGTATCCGCCCTGGCGTTCAGGGCAAAACGCGCGGAACCATTGGCCTGGAACAAAGTGTCCTTGCATGTTCTGAACAGCACCGATCCAGACAAATTGCATTCCTCCTGTGCGTGACCGCGTGCCGCGTCGGTGCGGCGCCGGACAATGGAAACAAACCGTTCCATCGAAAAGTCCGTGACATGGTTGACACTGTCGTTGAGCGAGGAAACAAGGATGGGCGATGCGCGCAGGTTGAAAGCGTCGCAAAGGGTGCGCGCCGGATCGGACACTCCTGATGGGGAGGCGGGGGATTCTCCGGTGGTTGACACTTGCGTCAGCGCGCGCATGGGCGTTCCCGGACTCGTGGGCGTAGTGCGGTCGGCAAGCGCCGGGCATGGGGAAGTGGTGGATATCGTGTTCATGGGTACGGCACGTCAAGTGAAAACCGTGTTGTACCAGAGTGCCTCCGGCTTGCGCATGCAGATTCCGACCCTCGGGCGGCCCGGCCCCGGCCGGGCTGTCAGGATCCTGATGTGCTGTGGACGGGGGGACGGCGGGAAAAACTGCCTGCGCAGGCCGGCAGTTCCGGTTTCGTGGCGCGCCCGGCGAGGCGGTTCCGGGGAGGTTCAGGCGCGCTTGTCGCGTTCGATCAGCGCGTAGGCCGAGTGGTTGTGGATGGATTCGAAGTTTTCCGATTCCACCACGTAAGACAGGATACGCGGGTCGCTATCGAGACGGGCGGCGACATCGCGCACCATGTCCTCGACGAACTTGGGATTTTCGTAGGCCCGTTCGGTGACGAATTTCTCGTCGGGGCGCTTGAGCAGACCGTACAGCTCGCAGGACGCTTCGGCCTCGGCCATGTCGATCAGCTCCTCGATCCAGACATGCTCGGCCGTGGAGGCCGTCAGCGTCACATGCGAGCGCTGGTTATGCGCGCCGTAGCGCGAGATTTCCTTCGAGCAGGGGCAAAGGCTCGTGACCGGAACCAGGACTTTCATGGTGAAGCGGTAGGCGCCGTCGCGGATTTCGCCGATATATGTGACGTCGTAGTCAAGCAGGCTTTGCACGCCGGACACCGGCGCGGTCTTGTTGACGAAGTAGGGGAAGGTCATCTGGATGTAGCCCGAAGCGGCATCCAGGCGCCCGACCATGGCCGCGACGATGGCCTGGAACGACGCCACCGAGATTTCCCGTTCCTGGGCGTTGAGGATCTCGACGAACCGCGACATGTGCGTGCCCTTGAACTGGGCTGGAAGGTGCACATACATGTCGAACAGACCGATGGTGTGCTGGATCCCGCCGTTGCGCTCGGCCACCGTGACAGGATGGCGCATCGATTTGATGCCGACCTTGTTGATGGGGATGTTGCGGGTATCGCGCGTGCTCTGTATGTCGGGGATCGGTGTTGTCATCTGTTAAAGCATCCGGTATGGATAATACAGTATACCGCGCGTCAATACCCGAGTAAAGAAGTCGGTTTTTCCCGGGCTAACCGGCGACCGACACGAACACGCCGGCCGCGAGCCCGGCCAGACTGGAGAGCAGGGTCGGCAGACACAGCCGGGCGAGCGGTGTGCCGCCGGCGCTGGCGATCAGGCCGAACTTGAACAGGGTGTTGGCGCCGATGGCCAGCGCCATGGCGCTGACCGTCTGTCCGATGGACAGGCGGGCCTCGCCGAACAGGTTGAGCACCGATAGCGAAATCGCGTCGACATCGTTCATGCCCGAGATCACCGCGACAAGGTACACGCCGCGGCTGCCGAATTCGCTGTTGAGCCAGGCGGCGACGAAGGTGACGAAGGCGAACAGCGCCCCGAATTCCAGCGCCAGTTTCAACTCGGTCGGGTTCGACAGGGTCAGCGCGGCTCGCTCGCTGGCTGCGCGATGACGCGCCGCCGTGACGAGCGCGGCGAAGATTCCGGCGCCCAGGGCCGGCATCAGCGCCAGCGCCACGGCGGGCAGCGCGGAGGGGAACAGCAGAGCGGTGAGCAGTGTCAGGCGCGCGAACAGCACCAGATTGGCCATCAGGATCACCGACACCGCGAAGCCCCGCGAGGCCGGATTGGCGCGGGCCTCGCGCGCGTAGACGAGGCTGGTGGCGGTGGAGGATACCAGGCCGCCGAGAACCCCGAGCAGCGGGCCGTTGGCCTTGTCGCCGAGAAACTTCACGGCGAGGTAGCCCGCCAGGCTGACGCCCACGACGAGCACCACCACCAGCCAGGCGTGGTGCGGATTGAACGCGTCGTAAGGGCCGAAATTGCGGTTCGGCAGCAGGGGCAGCACGATGAAGGACAGCGCGGCGAAGCGCAGCAGCGCGTGCAGGTCGCGGCGCTCCAGCCGATGCGACAGCCCCGACAGCTCGGGCTTCAGGTAGAGCAGGCCGGTGACCAGGATGGCGCCGGCGACCGCCAGCGCCGCGTATCCCACGGCGACGAGGCATCCCAGGCAGAAGGTGGCGAGCAGCGCGGCGATGGTGGTCGCGCTCGATTCGCGCGGCGGGTTGCCGGCCGGCATCGGCAGGAAGCCGAAGGCCGCGACGCACAGGAATCCCGCCGCCGGCAATAGCGCCGACGAGAGGGCCGCGCCGGCCAGCGCGGTCAGCGTGCCGAGCAGGCATACCAGGGAAAACGTGCGTATGCCGGCGATCGGGCGCGGCTTGCGTTCGCGTTCGACACCGATCAGCAGGCCGATGGCGAGACTGGTGACGACGGACGGCAGTGCCTGGTAGGGCGTGCCCGACACCAGGAGCCAGTCGGAGGGATCCAGACCCGCCATGCGTTCGGCCTCCGTCAGTTCCGTGCGTCGAGCCGCGCGCGGATCGACATTTCGATACCCTTGGCGTCAAGGCCGCACTGCGCGAGCAGCAGCGCCGGGTCGCCATGCTCGACGTAGTCGTCCGGCAGCCCCAGCTGCAGCACGGGCACGGGAAGCCCCGCGGCGTGCAGCACTTCCAGACAGGCCGAACCCGCGCCGCCCATCACCACGTTTTCCTCGACGGTCACCAGCAGTTCATGGCTCGCGGCGAGCTCGCGGATCAGCCCGGCGTCGACCGGTTTGACAAAACGCATGTCGGCCACCGTGGCGCCGAGCGTTTCGGCCGCCTTGAGCGCCGGCGCGACCATGCTGCCGAACGCGAGGATGGCGACGCCCGATCCCTGGCGGCGCACCACGCCGCGGCCGACGGGCAGCGCGGTCATGGCCTCCTCGATCGCGGCGCCGGTGCCGGAACCGCGCGGATAGCGCACGGCGGTCGGCGTATCCAGGGTGAACGCGGTGTACAGCATCTGGCGGCATTCGTTTTCATCGGACGGCGCCATGACCGTCATGTTGGGAATGCAGCGCAGGAAGGACAGGTCGAAGGCGCCGGCGTGGGTCGGACCGTCCGCGCCGACGAGCCCTGCGCGATCCAGCGCGAAGACCACGGGCAGGTTCTGCAGGGCCACGTCGTGAATGAGCTGGTCGTAGGCGCGCTGCAGGAAGGTCGAGTAGATGGCGACCACCGGCTTGACACCGTCGCAGGCAAGCCCGGCGGCGAAGGTGACCGCGTGCTGCTCGGCGATGCCCACATCGAAATAGCGATCGGGGTTTTCCTGTTCGAAACGCACCATGCCCGAGCCTTCGCGCATCGCCGGCGTGATACCCACCAGCCGCTTGTCGAGGCGTGCCATGTCGCACAGCCAGTCGCCGAATACCTGGGTGTACGAAGGCTTGCCGCCCGATTTCGCGCTGGCGAGGCCGTTGGCCGGATCGAACTTGCTGACGCCGTGGTAGGCGACGGGGTCGTTCTCGGCCAGCTTGTAGCCCTGGCCCTTGCGGGTGACCACGTGCAGGAATTGCGGACCCTTGAGTTTCTTGATGTTCGACAGGGTGTCGATCAGCACGTCCAGGTCATGGCCGTCGATCGGCCCGAGGTAGTTGAAACCGAATTCCTCGAACAGCGTGCCGGGCGTGAACATGCCCTTGACGTGCTCCTCCACCTTGCTGGCGATTTCGCGCATCGGCGGAACGATGCCCAGTACCTTGTTGGAGCTGTGTTTCATCGCGGCATAGAACCGCCCGGACATCAGCTTGGCGAAGTAATGATTGAGCGCCCCGACGTTGGGGGAGATCGACATGTCGTTGTCGTTGAGCACGACGAGCATGTCGACGTCCATCGCGCCGGCGTTGTTGAGCGCTTCGAACGCCATGCCGGCGGTCATCGCGCCATCGCCGATCACGGCGATGCTCTTGCGGGGCAGTCCCTGTTGTCTGGCCGCCACGGCCATGCCGAGCGCCGCGCCGATCGAGGTGGACGAGTGGCCGACGCCGAAGGTGTCGTAGTCGGATTCCTCGCGTTTGGGAAAGCCGGCGAGGCCATCCTTCTGGCGCATGGAACCCATGCGTTCGCGGCGTCCGGTGAGGATCTTGTGCGGGTACGTCTGGTGGCCCACGTCCCAGACCAGCCGGTCTTCGGGGGTGTCGAACACGTAGTGCAGGGCAATGGTCAGTTCGATGCTGCCGAGGTTGGACGCGAAGTGCCCCCCGGTGCGGCTAACCGAATCGACCAGGAATTCGCGCAGTTCGCTGGCCAGTTGCGGCAGCTCCTGGCGGGACAAACGCTTCAGATCGGCCGGCGAGTTGATGGTTTCGAGCAGTGGATACATAGCAGTCAGTCGGTTTGTCTTTCAGAAGGAACGCGCCACGATGTAATCGGCCAGCGCCCGGAGGCGCGAGGCATCGTCGCCAAAGCGCTGCAGCGCGGCGAACGCGTCGTCGCGCAGGTCGCGGGCGAACTGCCTGGCCTGACCGAGGCCCATCAGGCTCACGTAAGTCGGTTTGTCGTTGGCCGCGTCCTTGCCCGCAGTCTTGCCGAGCGTGGCGGTATCGGCTTCGCAGTCGAGCACATCGTCGACCACCTGGAAGGCGAGGCCCATGCGCTTGGCGAAATGATCGAGCGATGCCGCCTCATCGGTGGCGAGCGTACGTCCACCCATGGCCCCGAGCACCACCGAGGCGCGGATCAGCGCGCCGGTCTTGAGCAGGTGCATGTACTCCAGTTCGGGCTGGGAAAGCGCCTTGCCGACGCTGGAGAGGTCGATCCCCTGTCCGCCGCACATGCCGGCGTGGCCGGAGGCGCGGGCGAGGCGGGACACCATCGCGAGCTGAACGGATGGCGCGATGCCGTCCATGGGGTCGGCGATGACTTCGAAGGCGAGGGTTTGCAACGCGTCCCCGGCGAGCAGCGCCGTGGCCTCGTCGAACGCGATATGGCAGGTCGGTTTGCCGCGCCGCAGGGTGTCGTTGTCCATGGCCGGCATGTCGTCATGCACCAGCGAATAGGCATGAATCATTTCGAGCGCGGCGGCGATCCGGTCGAGGTGCTCCGGTTTCGCGCCGGTGAGTTCGCCCGCCGCGTGCGCGAGCAGGGCGCGCACGCGCTTGCCGCCGCCAAGCGTGGCGTAGCGCATCGCCTCGTGCAGGGCGGCGGGCGCCCGTGCCGGGTCTGGCAGCAGGGAGTCCAGGGCGGCTTCGGTGCGCTGCTGGATGGCGGTCATCCAGCCGGTGAAGGAATCAGGCGCCATTCGCGATATCCAGGGGTTTGAGCTCGTCTTTTTCGAGAATCTTCAGTTGTTGTTCGGCATCGCCAAGCTTGGTCTGACAGAACTTCACCAGCTCGATGCCTTGCTTGTAGGTCGTCAGCGCCGTTTCCAGCGGCAGGTCGCCGTTTTCCATTTCCCGGATCAGATCCTCGAGTTGCGCGAGGGCGGTTTCGAAGCTGGCCGGGGCTTTGGCGGATTTGGCCATGGCGGGTTTCCTTGATGTCATTGCCGTTTCGGCAGCCATTTTATGCGCATTCCCACGGCCTGTCAGCGCGTGTTGCACAATTCATGCGCGCGCTTCGCGGGGCGGGGCGGGTGACGCGGCCACGCGATAGGCAAGGCGGAGGAAAACAGTGAGAATGCCTGTCATGTTCCGCAACCGGCAAAGGCTTCCGACCCATGTCACACCCAAAAACCATTCTGATCACCGGCGCTTCCAGCGGCATCGGCCATTGTGTCGCGCACGGACTCGCCGCCCGAGGCTGGCGTGTGTTCGCGACCTGCCGCAAGCCGGAGGATACCGCCCGGCTTCTCGCCGAAGGACTCGAGGCGCTGACGCTCGACGTGGACGACAGCGACGCCATCGCGGCGACGGTCGCCACGGTGCTCGAACGCACCGGAGGGCGTCTGGACGCGCTGTTCAACAATGCCGGTTACGGCCAGCCCGGCGCGGTCGAGGACATCCCGCGCGAGGCGCTGCGGCGCCAGTTCGAGACCAACCTTTTCGGCGCCTGGGAGCTGACGGCCCGGGTGCTGCCGGCGATGCGCCGGCAAGGCGGTGGCCGCTTGCTGTTCAACAGCTCCATTCTCGGCTTCGCCGCCATGAAATGGCGCGGCGCCTACAACGCCAGCAAGTTCGCGATGGAGGGTTTGTGCGATACGCTCAGGCTGGAACTGGCCGGCACCGGCATCCACGTCAGTCTGATCGAACCCGGGCCGATTGAAAGCCGGTTTCGCCCCAACGCGCTCGCGCAGTTTCTGAAACATGTCGACCACCAAAACAGCGTGCATGCCGAGGCCTACCGCGGGCAGCTTGCGCGCCTCACGCGCGAAGGGCATGCCGCTCCGTTCACGCTGCCGGCCTCGGCGGTGCTCGAGGCGGTGATCCGGGCACTGGATGCTGCCCGTCCTGCGGCGCGTTACCGGGTCACCACGCCGACGCGGGTATTCTGGTACCTGAAGCGCTGGTTGCCGACGCGCTGGTTCGATGCCCTGACCGGACGGGCGGCCTGAGTCGGGCGGCGTGCTTTATGATGTATTCATGTTGTATTTTGTATTCTATATACGCAAGAGATCTAAAAAAATCGTCAACAGATGTTGCGTAAAGAAACCGTCATGGATTTTAATGCGACATGCATCAACGTGGGAACGTCCGTCCCGGTGGTGCCGATAATAGAGAGATAACACGCCGTCAGACTCCCCGGCGAGGGAGCTTTAGAGGATAACCGGCCAAAGGCGCCCGAACAGCCTGCGCCGTATCCCGACCGCACGTCCAAAGGAGAAATAGCTCAATGAGCATGAAACGACATGTCGCCGTGGCGCTGCTGGCCATAGGCGTCGGCTCGACGCTGCACGCCGCCGACATGAACAAGGTGCTGCACGACTCGTTCATCGCCCCGGAAACCGGTTTCGATCCGGCCAAGGTGTCGGATGTCTATTCTTCCAGTGTCAACGAAAACCTTTTCGATCCGCTGCTGACCTATGACTATCTGGCCCGTCCCGCCAAACTCATTCCCAATACCGTGACGGCGATGCCCGACATCAGCGCCGACGGGAAGACCGTGACGATGCGGATCAAGCCCGGCATCTATTTCGCGCCGGATCCGGCCTTCAAGGGCAAGAAGCGAGAGCTGACCGCGGCGGACTATGTGTATTCCTTCAAGCGGGTGGCCGATCCGCTGGTCGGCTCGCCATCCAGTTACCTGGTGCGCGGCAAGTTCGTCGGTCTCGATGAGTTGGTCGCCAAGGCCAAGGGCGGCCGGCTCGATTACGACACGCCGATCGAAGGCCTCAAGGCGCTCGACCGCTACACTCTGCAGATGAAACTGGTCGAACCCACCCCGGGACTCAAGTACATGCTGGCCATGCCGCATCTGAGCGCCGTGGCGCGCGAGGTCATCGAGGCGTACGGCACCAATACCAACGCCCATCCGGTCGGCACCGGGCCGTACATGCTCGCCCAGTGGAAGCCCGGCACCCATATTTCCCTGGTGGCCAATCCCAATTTCCGCAAGGTGGTGTTCAATTACACCGACAACACCACACCCGTGGCGCACCGGGTCGCCAGCGAAATGAACGGCAAGCTGATGCCGCAGATCGGCCGCATCGAGATATCGGTGATTCAAGAGGAACAGCCGCGCTGGCTGGCGTTCCGCAGCGGACAGCTGGATCTTGTCACCGTTCCCCAGCCGGCGGTGCGTCGCGCGCTGATCCTCGATCCGAAGAATCCTTGGCGCGTCGCGCTCAAGCCGGAACTGAAGAACAAGGGCGTCCAGTTTTCGCGCTACCTGGAGTCCGAAGTCACGTTTTATCCGTTCAACATGAAGCACCCGGTGATCGGCGGGCTGAGCAAAGAGCGCATCGCGTTGCGTCGCGCCATCGCGATGTCGTTCAACACCCGGGAAACCATCAGCGACATCCGCCGCAACCAGGCCGTCCAGGTGCAGAGCCTCATTCCGGCCAACGTGGCCGGCCACAATCCTGGCATGCGGGTGCGTCATCCGTACGATCCGGCGCTGGCGAACGCCTTGCTCGACCGGGTCGGCTACCGGATCGGCGCCGACGGGTACCGTACCCAGCCGGACGGCAAACCGCTGGTGATCGATTTCGTCACCGGCCCCACGGCGATCGACAAGCAGTGGAACGAGTACTGGCAGAAGGCCTTCGATCTGATCAAGATCCGGGTCAATTTCCGGGTCATGCAGTGGAACGAACAGCAGAAGGTGATCCGCGAGTGCTCCTACGGCATGGCTGGTGGCGCATGGCTCGCCGATTATCCCGACGGCGACAATTTCGTGATGCTGCTGTACGGCAAGAACGTGGGCGATTCGAATTACGCCTGCTACCAGTCGCCGCGTTACGACAAGCTTTACGAAGCCTCGCAGCGCCTTCCGGACGGTCCGGAGCGCGACAAGCTGTTCGACCAGATGGACCTGGTCGCTTCCGGCGAAACCCCCTGGGTGTATGGCGATACGCGCTTCAAGAACTACCTGTCGCAGCGCTGGGTGCGCGGATTCGTGCCGCACCCGGTGTTCAATGTGGCATGGCGCTTCATCGACATCCAGAAATAACACTTGATGCCGTCCGCGCCAATGCGGATCCATCCAACGACTCGACCGGGATAGCACATCATGTCCGCCTATATCATTCGCCGTTTGCTGCAGATGATCCCGACCCTGCTCGGGGTCATGCTGCTGGTATTCACACTCTTCACGCTGGTGGGGGGCGATCCGTCCTACATTCTCGCCGGCAAGCACCTGACCGCCGACGTGCTGGCCAATATCCGCGCCCAGCTCGGCCTCGACAAGTCGCTCCCCGAGCAATTCATGATTTTTGTCAGGCAGGTGCTGACGCTCGACTTCGGCACGTCCTGGGCGACCCAGCAGCCGGTGTCCGATATCATCACTTCGCGCATCGGACCCTCCCTGACCCTGACCGGGTCGCTGCTGGTGGTCGATCTGCTGGTCGCCATTCCGCTGGCCGCCACGGTGGCCTATTTCCGCGGCGGGCTCACCGACCGCATCGTCACCATCGCCTGCACGGTGGCGATGTCGATCAGCGCGTTGGTCTACATCATCGCCGGCCAGTATTTTCTCGCCTACAAGCTGGAGCTGTTTCCGGTGCGCGGCTGGAGCGACTCCTTCCTCGTCAATCTGCTGGTGTACGTGCCCTTGCCATTGCTGATGGGACTGATGGTGTCGCTGGGGCCGGACATCCGTTTCTACCGCAGCTTCTTCCTTGAGGAAATGAATCACGACTACGTGCGCACCGCGCGCGCCAAGGGATTGTCGGAACGGAAAGTGATGCTCAAGCATGTGCTGCGCAACGCGATGATTCCGGTGGTGACCACCGTGATGATGTCGCTGCCGTTCATGATGATCGGCGCCCTGGTGCTGGAAAACTTCTACGGGATTCCCGGCATGGGCAACGAAGTGGTCCTGGCGGTCAACAAGAGCGATTTTCCGGTGATCAAGGCGGTGACGATCTATATCGCCATCGCCACCATGGTGTTCAACCTGCTGGCCGATCTGGTGTACAAACTGATCGACCCGCGCGTCCAACTCAAATAAGCCATCATCCCGAGGATCTATCATGACTGCATCTGTACACACTGCGCCGGGGATGGCCGCTCCGGTATCGAAAAGCCTCTGGGCGCTGGGCTGGCAGCGCCTCAAACGCAACAAGGTCGGTTTTGTCTCGCTGTGGGTGGTCGCCCTGTACCTGGCGATCGCGATTGGCGGGTGGTTCAATCTGCTTGGCGGCGGCTGGTCCCGGGAGATCGCGGTGCCCTACGCGCCGCCGTCGTGGGCGGCGACCGCCGAAACCGAACAGCTATCGTCCGATGTCACGGCATCGGGCGGTGACGCTTCCGCGCCGATCGTGAGTCTCGCTCCCGAGGACGATCCGATCGGCAAGGAACTGGCCGCCGCGCGCAAGGAAGCCGGCAAATACGCGCTTCCCGAGGTCGACAAGCGCGAATCCCTGCCGTTCGGCGCGGATCTGCGCGGCCGCGACGTGCTGGAAAAAACCCTCAAGGGCACGTCCACGTCGATTTTCGTGGGGGTGTTCGGCGCGGTTCTGGCCATTCTGCTCGGCACCGTGATGGGCGCGGTCTCCGGTTACTTCGGCGGTCGCACCGATGACTGCCTGACCTGGTTCTACAGCGTGTTCACCTCGGTGCCCGACATGCTGTTGCTGCTGTCGTTCGCGGCGGTGTCCGGCCGCGGGGTGACCACCATCATCATGGTGATGGCGCTGACCAGCTGGACCGGCACCTACCGTCTGGTGCGCGCCGAATACCTGAAACTGAAAAACCGCGAATACGTGCAGGCCGCCAGCGCCATCGGCGCAAGCCATACCCGGCGCATGTTCGTGCATATCCTGCCGAATATTTCCCACCTCCTGCTCGTGCAGTTCTCGCTGATGACCGTGGCGCTGATCAAGTACGAGGCCATCCTGTCCTTCCTCGGCTTCGGCGTCGGCGTGCGCCAGGTCAGCCTCGGTTCGATGCTGGCCGAAGCGCCCACCGAGCTGGTGCAGGGCTACTGGTGGCAGATGCTCGCGGTCACCCTCGCCATGTCGGTGCTGGTGACAGCGTTCAGCCTGCTCGTGGATGCCCTGCGCGACGCGCTGGATCCGAAAGTGAAATGATGAGGGACGGAAAAATGGCACAAGACACCCTGCTGTCGATCAAGAATCTGAAAATCGATTTCCGTCTGGAAAACGGCGAGCGCTTCGAAGCGCTCAAAGGCATCAGTTTCGATATTCCCAAAAACCGCACGGTGGCACTGGTCGGCGAATCCGGCTCGGGCAAGTCGGTGACCTCCATGGCGGTCATGCGGCTGCTGCCGCCGAACAATACCGAGATCGATCCGGCCAGCGAAATCCGCTTTAACGGCAAGAATCTGCTCGCCATGAGTCCTGCCGAGCTGCGTGCCTTGCGCGGCAAGGACATCGCGATGATTTTCCAGGAGCCGATGAGCTCGTTGAATCCGGTGTTCACCGTCGGCGACCAGATTGCCGAGACGCTGATGCTGCATGGACGGCTTGGCCGCGCCGCCGCGAAACGCCGGGTTGTCGAATTGCTCACCGAAGTGGGGCTTCCCGAGCCGGCGAAGAAGGCCAACGCGTATCCGCACCAGTTGTCCGGCGGCCAGCAACAGCGGGTGATGATCGCCATGGCGATCGCCTGCGAACCGAAACTGCTGATCGCGGACGAACCGACCACGGCGCTGGATGTGACGATCCAGAAGCAGATTCTGGAGCTGATCGCCAAGTTACAGAAGAAGCATGGCATGTCCGTGCTGTTCATCACGCACGATCTGGGCGTGGTCGGCGAATTCGCCGACGAGGTGGTGGTGATGCGCCACGGCGTGATCCGCGAATCGGGCAGCGTCACGCAGATTTTTCAGGCGCCGAAGGACGCGTACACCAAGGCGCTGCTCAACTGCCGCCCGCATCTGGACCGCCGTCCGATGCGCCTGGCGGTGATCGACGATTTTCTCCGGGAGGGCGGCTATGTGGAGCCAGCCGAGCGTTTGCGCGGTTATGCGCCGGATGACGAAATCGTGCTGGACGTGCAGGGCCTCGGCAAAACCTTCGAGACGCGCGAGGGTTTGTTCGGCAAGAGCGTGTTCGATGCGGTCAAGGACGTGTCGTTCAAGCTCGCGCGCGGCAAGACGCTCGGCATTGTCGGCGAATCGGGCTCGGGCAAGACCACGGTCGGCCTGACGCTGGTACGCCTGCATCAGGCGACGGCGGGCAAGGCGCTGTTCCATGGCAAGGATCTCTTGGCCATGTCCGCCCGGGAGTTTCAGGAGTACAAGCGGCGCATCCAGATCATTTTCCAGAACCCCTACGCGTCGCTCAATCCGCGTTTCACCGTCGCGCAGATCCTCACCGAGCCGATGATGCTGCATGGCATCGGCGCCAGCCAGAATGAGCGGCTGGCCATGGCGCGCGAGCTGCTCGACCGCGTGGGGCTCGCCGAAAACGCCATGTTCAAGTACCCCCACGAGTTTTCCGGGGGGCAGCGGCAGCGTATCGCCATCGCCCGTTGCCTGACCATGAAACCGGAAGTGCTGATCTGCGACGAATCGGTGTCGGCGCTCGATGTGTCGGTGCAGGCGCAGGTGCTGAACCTGCTGCAGGATCTGCAGGACGAGTTCAAGCTGTCCTATCTGTTCATCTCGCACGACCTGGCCGTGGTCAAGCACATTTCCGATCAGGTGATGGTGATGAGCAAGGGGGCCGTGGTCGAGCAGGCCGACGCCGACGACATTTATCTGCGGCCGACCCAGGACTACACGCGGCGCCTGCTGTCGTCGATTCCGCAGGGGTTGAGGCCCGAAATGTTCGCCGCCGTGTGACGGTGCCCCGGGATATTGACAACGCCGGCCTGCGTGCCGGCGTTTTATTTGCGCCGGCGGCAGACCCGGGTTTAGGATTGCGCCGATAAGGCCGCGCGCGGCGATGACGTACCCTGACACGGTTAATCGTTTCGGGAGGCGCCATGTCTGTTGTGGCCAATGTTCTGGCTCCGGTTATTCCGGTTGCCATCGTGATCGGTTTGGGCTATCTGGCGGGTCGCCTTCGGCGCATGACCCGTCAGGACAGCCAGCTGATTTCCCGGCTGGTGCTGGAGTGGGTGTTTCCCGCCATGCTGTTTTGCGGCATGGCCGGCACGCCGCGCGCGAAATTGCTGGACGGCGCGTTCATCGCGTGCGCGCTGCTGTGTCTGATGGGCTTGTACCTGGTCGTGTTGCTGGCCGGTCTGCGTGCCAGCGACCGGCGTGTCGCCACGTTGCGCGCGTTTGTGTGCGCTTTTCCCGATGCCGCGTTCATGGGCATTCCTATCCTGTCCATGCTGTTCGGTCCGTCCAGCCTGTATTCCGTGCTGGTCGTCAACTTGGTCAGCAGCCTGGTCATGATTCCGCTGACGGCCGTGCTGTTGGAGCGAGGCGCGGGCGACGACCGGCTTGCCGCCTTCGGCCGGGCCGTCGCCATCTCCGTGCGCCGGCCGCTGGTATGGGCGCCGCTGGCCGGTATCGCGCTGTCGCTGGCCGGCATCGCCATGCCGGCGGCGGTATCGGCCGGCTTCACCATGCTCGGCTCGGCAACGCCCGGGGTTTCACTGTTCGGGCTGGGGCTGATCATGTCCGGCGTATCGTTGCGCCTGTCGCGCGAAGTGCTGGTCAATGCTGTGGTGAAAAACCTGGTGCACCCCGTGCTGGCCATGGGCTTGCTGTGGCTTTTCGGGATTCACGGGGCGCTGGCGCGCGAACTTTTCCTGCTCGCGGCCCTGCCGTCGGCCACCATGACGGCGATGTTCGCCAGTGAGGCCCAGGTGTATGAAGCGGAGGCCTCAGGGTCTATCCTGTTGGGTACCGTGCTGTCGCTGGTCTCGTTTTCTCTGGCGATTCATTTTTGCGCGATGCTGTTCTGAGTGTCGGGTGGCGGCCAATCCGGACGCGGGTCGCCGGCCACCGTCTGGTCGCACAGTTCGCGTTTCCATCGCGCGCGCAGTCTCTCAACACGCCTTCCTCGACGAATCCCAGGCGCAGCGTGAAGCGGATGGACGCTGTGTTGCGGCTGTCGCACCAGGCCTCCAGCCTGCGCAGCCCCAGCCAGAAGGCGAGCAGCGCCAGCGATGCCGCCGCCGAGGTGAACAGACCCTGTCCCGTCATCCGGTTGTTGCCGACGTAACCGATCTGGCAGGCCGGCACGTCGGCGGTGAAACTGTGCAGATCCAGTGTGGCGACGGGGGCTCCGCTGGCCGTGTCGAACGCGAGGTATGCGAGTACGGCGCCTTTGCATCAGTCCGTGCCGATAACGGCAATTGCGTTGCGCGCGTTCCTGCGCCCAGTCTCCACGCGCCGACGCGACGAAGCCGAGCTCGTCTGGCGAGGCCGCATACAGCGCGCAGAAAACCGCCGCATGGCGCGGGTGGATTTTTTCGAGGCGCATCCCGCGCCGTACATGAAGGCCGGAGCGGATCGCAAGGTGTCCAGCGTGAAGGTCATGAGACGGTGGTGCGAAAAATGGCGGAGCTTCATTGTTTCCAATCGCGTCCGGTCGCGCACGGTTAAACGTTTAACGGATATTTATTTGAATTAAATGTTTTTAAACATCGGCAATGATTTTTGCATTGGCGCCATGCTTTCCCTGTTCGTGGAAAACACCGCGTCGGGTGGAGAAGAAGCGCAAGAATCTTCGGGAAATCGGGTATAATCCCGGTAATTTCGTCAAAAAATCCAATACCAGAACATGGAACTTGCAAAGAGCTTTGAACCGGGTGATATCGAGCGTCGTTGGTACGATACATGGGAAAAGGCGGGTTATTTCCGCCCGAGCATGGATGCTTCCCGGCCGTCCTTCGCCATTCAGCTGCCGCCGCCCAACGTGACCGGCACCCTGCACATGGGCCATGCCTTCAACCAGACCATCATGGACGGTCTGACACGTTTTTACCGCATGCAGGGCCACAATACCCTGTGGGTACCGGGTACCGACCATGCCGGCATCGCCACGCAGATCGTGGTTGAACGCCAGCTCGCCGAGCAGAATGTCAACCGCCACGAACTCGGTCGCGAGGCCTTCACCGCCAAGGTGTGGGAATGGAAGGAGAAGTCCGGCGGCACCATCACCAGCCAGATGCGCCGTGTCGGCTGCTCGGTCGACTGGAGCCGCGAGTACTTCACCATGGACGACGTCCGCGCCGACGTGGTGACCGAGGTGTTCGTGCGCCTCTTCGAGCAGGGTCTGATCTATCGCGGCAAGCGCCTGTCGAACTGGGACGCCAGGCTTGGCACCGCCATCTCCGACCTCGAGGTGGTCTCCGAGGAAGAGGATGGTCACATGTGGCACATCAAGTACCCGGTGGCCGGCAGCGACGAGTACGTGACGGTCGCCACGACCCGTCCGGAAACCCTGCTGGGCGACGTCGCCGTCGCCATCAATCCCGATGACGAGCGTTACCGGCACCTGCTGGGCAAGGAGCTGGAACTGCCGTTGACCGGACGACGCATTCCGGTCATCGCCGACGATTACGTGGATCGCGAATTCGGCACCGGTTTCGTCAAGATCACCCCGGCGCACGATTTCAACGACTATCAGGTGGGCAAACGCCACGGTACCGCGCTGATCAATGTGATGAGCCTCGAAGCGACCATTCTGCCGCGCGCCCAGGTATTCGGCTTCGACGGAACCGTACAGGGCAGCATCGAGTTGCCCGCCGCCTACGCTGGGCTTTCCGTGCCGCAAGCGCGCAAGGCGATGCTCGCCGATCTCGAGGCGCAGGGTCTGCTGCTGGATACCCGTCCGCACAAGCTGATGGTGCCGCGCGGCGACCGTACCGGCACGGTCATCGAACCCTTGCTGACCGACCAGTGGTTCGTGGCCATGGACAAGGTGGGCAAGGATGACCCGACCGGGCAATCCATCGCCGCCAAGGCCATCGAGGCGGTGCGAAGCGGAGAAGTGCGCTTCATCCCGGAAAACTGGGTGAACACCTACAACCAGTGGATGAACAACATCCAGGACTGGTGCATTTCCCGGCAACTGTGGTGGGGACACCAGATTCCGGCCTGGTACGACGAGGACGGCAATCTGTATGTCGCCCGCAACGAAGAGGATGCCCGGGCCCAGGCGCCGGGCAAGACGTTGCGCCGCGAGGAGGATGTGCTGGATACCTGGTTCAGCGCCGCGCTGGTGCCGTTTTCCACCCTTGGCTGGCCGGAAGACACTCCCGAATTGCGGGCGTTTTTGACGTCCAACGTGCTGGTGACCGGTTACGAGATCATTTTCTTCTGGGTGGCCCGGATGATCATGATGACCAAGCACTTCACCGGCAAGGTGCCGTTCCGCGACGTGTACATCCACGGCATGGTCCGCGACCACGAAGGCAAGAAGATGTCGAAGTCCGAGGGCAACGTGATCGATCCGGTCGACCTCATCGACGGCATCGAACTGGCGCCGCTGGTCGAGAAGCGCACCACCGGTCTGCGCCGCCCGGAAAAGGCGCCGTCGATCAAAAAAGCCACGGAAAAGCTTTTCCCGGAAGGCATCCCGGCGTTCGGTACCGACGCGTTGCGCTTCACCATGGCAAGTTACGCCACGCTGGGGCGCAGCGTGAACTTCGATTTCAAGCGCTGCGAAGGCTACCGCAATTTCTGCAACAAGCTGTGGAACGCCACCCGTTTCGTGATGATGAACCTGGATGGCAAGGACTGCGGCCAGGACGAATCGCTGCCGCTTGACTACAGCTTCGCCGACAAATGGATCATGGGTCGCCTGGAAACCGCCAAGAGCGAGGTGACCGAGGCGTTGCGCACTTACCGCTTCGACCTCGCCGCCCAGTCGATCTACGAATTCGTGTGGAACGAGTACTGCGACTGGTACGTGGAACTGGCCAAGGTGCAGATGCAGACCGGCGGCGAGGCGGCCCAGCGGGCCACCCGCCGTACCCTGGTGCGCGTGCTCGAAGTGGCGCTGCGCCTTGCGCATCCGATCATGCCGTTCATTACCGAGGAGCTGTGGCAGACCGTCTCGCCGTTGGCCAACGCGCGCGAAGCCGAGTCGATCATGGTGGCCGGCTGGCCCGCCGCCGACGCGTCGCGGATCGATGAGGCGGCCAATGCCCGCCTCGCGGGCCTCAAGGACATGGTCAACGCGGTGCGCAACCTGCGCGGCGAAATGGGTCTCGGCCCGGCCGTCAAGGCGCCGCTGTTCATCGAAGGCAGCGAAGCGCTGTCCGGCTACCTGCCGTACCTCAAGCCGCTGGCCAAGTTGTCCGATGCGACGGTGGTGGCCCGCTTGCCGGAGGACGATGCGCCGGTGGCGTTGTGCGGCGAAGCGCGCCTGATGCTCAAGGTGGAGATCGATCGCGAAGCGGAAAAGGCCCGTCTGGGCAAGGAGGCCGCCAAGGCCGGCGCCGAGCGCGACAAGCTGGTGGCCAAACTGGGTAAGCCGGGCTATGTCGACAAGGCGCCCGCGCATCTTGTCGAGCGCGACAAGGCTCAGCTGGCGGAGCTGAACGACCGTCTGGAAAAAATCGCGGCGCAGCTGGCCAAGCTTGGCTGATCGTTCGCGTGTCGTCCCCAACGCCGTCGCCCCATTCGGGCGGCGGCGTTTTGTTTTGTCCGGCCGGAGGTATGTGCTTTGGGTGAAAGTTTGTGAATTCGCGACTCTCCCGTATGCATTAATTCTGTTTGACGGCTATTTAAATAAATTTTTAGATTTTTTTATTTTTATATGGTATTTGCTTTGCCCGAAAAATTTTTGTTTGTCCAGCTTGATTGATCAGCCTTCACCTGTCCTTTTGTGCCGGTTCTAAAGAATTTTCTGTTTTTTGCTGATAACTGTTTCTTCTGTAGAGATCGCCTTTTTTTTTCGATACCATCAACCCGGCTAAAAAAACAGCGCCGGCGAGATTTTCCGTCGGCAAAATATTTCGTTAAAATTCAACCTGATGGAGGATGTTATGTTGGCAGAACAGGGCGTATGCCGGATTGATGCGTTGGAGGGAACATCGACAATTTGTGTTGTGGGTGTAATGGATGAAACTGCCTTGATGGATGACGTTCATGCAAATGACGATATCTTCGACAGCGAGTTTTCTTTTGAGGAGGGTGGTGGGTCCGATTATCGCTTGCGTCATTTAATGCGTAATGTCGAAACCGGACTGGAAACCCTGGTGAAACTTTTGAAAGAGTGCGGTGAGGAAAAGATACTGGCCAATGGCATTGCCAGCCTGCTATCACCGATCCAGGTGCAAATGGTGGAAGCATGCGTATTATTCATGATGCAAACACCGCTACCCGTCAAACAGCATGAATCGCAAGGTTTGCGCTGATATGGGCCGCCGTTGCTCCCTTTGACAGCGATGCCGGATGGACAGGTGGTTCTGCGCTGGCTGGCCACTGTCCTTCGGCTCCTACTTCCCTTGCGTATCTGAGCGCGTCGCAAACCGCGGCTCTGCCACTGCCTCCGCTGTCGTCGCATCCTCCATCGCCTTCCGGCAAGCTTCCCGCACCTTCTGTCCGTAGCGGACGATCCCTTCCAGGCAGGTGTTCAGTTCCTCCGCTTCGGCTTGCCCGCCGATTTCCTCCAGTTCTTGCAGCCTGTCCGTATAGCCGGCGTCGACATAGACCGCCGCACCGGCCATCTGGTGCGCCAGACGGACAATGCGTTGCCGATCCTCCAGGCGTACGGCCTCGGTCAGTTCCAGCATGTCGCGGGCATCGCAGTCCAGAAACTGATTGAGCGCGGCGGCGAAGCGTTCGCCCGTCCCGAAAACCCGACGGAAACCGTCCAGGTCGATCAGCGTGCCGGGTGATGGGGCGGAGTCCACCGCTCCGCTGGCGCGGGATGTCTCCGACATCAAGCCGAGCAGATCGCGCAGGGCATCCGAGAGTTTGTTCAGTGTGACGGGTTTGGTCAGATAGTGATCGAATCCCTGAAGCCTTGCCCGTTCAATATCGCTGGCGAAGGCGTGTGCGGACAGGGCCATGATCGGAATGTCATGCCACTGCGGGGTGTTGCGCACCCGGGCGGCGAAGGCGTGGCCATCCATGCCGGGAAGGGAGATATCCGTCAGGATCAGGGACGGTGGCGTATCGCTGTGCTCGTCCAGCCATGCGAGAGCGGCTTCGGCCGACTCCACGATTGTGACGCGCATGCCCAATTCCTGGAACAGTTCATCCAGCACCGCGCGGTTGATCGGATGGTCCTCGATCGCCAGGACGAAACCGTCCCAGTGATCCAGACGGATGATCGCCTCCGGCGCGGCCGGTTTGTTGTCGGGCAGCTCGCCGTCCCGGGCTTTGGCGCACAGGAAAGTCAGGGTGAAGACGCTGCCTTCTCCGTAAACGCTGTTCACCTCCAAAGTGCCGCCGCGTTGCTCTGTGAGACCTTTGCAAATCGCCAAGCCAAGTCCCGCTCCGCCATACTGGCGCGTGAGCGACGCATCGGCCTGCTCGAATGGCTGAAAAATCCGCTCGCGCTGCTCTTCGGTCATGCCAATGCCGGTGTCCGCGACCGTCACGGTCACTTCGCAGGGATTTTTGCTATCGCAGCGGCACTCGAGACGAATATGTCCGCGATGCGTGAACTTGATGGCGTTGCTGAGCAGGTTGCCCAGCACCTGGCCGAGCCGATGCGCGTCGATCATCACCACCAGGTCGGCCGGGATGTCATTGGCGAATTCGAACGCCACCGGCGCTTGCCCCTTGGCGAGGCGCGCCCTGGCGGTCTGCGCATGGCTGTCGAACAGTTTCGCCAAATAAACCGGCTTGCGTTCGAACGTGACCTTGCCGCTCTGGATCCGGGTGAAATCGAGAATCTCGTCGATCAGATAAAGCAGTTGATCGCTGCTGTCGCGCATGATCGACAGGGCATGGCGCTGACGCTCGGTCAGAGGATCGCAGGCGAGAAGATCGAGCATGGCGACCACGCCGTTGAGCGGCGTGCGGATATCGTGGCTCATCGCGGCGAGGAACAGTGAGCGCGCACTCATGGCCTGCACGATATCCTTGTGCGCCTGGGTCAGCTCGCTGTTCTTGAGGGCGAGGTCGCGCTGGAAGTTTCGCAACGACGAGAGCCCGTGCTCGACCGGCGCGATGATGGTGCGGCTGGACTTCACGGCCAGAAACACCACCAGAGCGCCGAGCAAGCCGGCCGCGATGAGATGGGCGACCACGACATCCCACTCGAGACCGTTTTGGGCCTTTGCCGTGGGCGTGTAATACATCAGCCAGGGCAAAGAGGAGAAGCGCTGGGCGACCAGGATTCGCCCGGTTCGGTGGATCAGGGTCGCTTCCTCAGGCAGCAAGTCCGGCAGGCTGGCGGGCAGCAGTTCACGGTTGAATTCTGGCGTACTGTATAGCAGCCGGGTCCCTTCGGTAATTGCATAAAATCCGCGCGTCAGCAGCAATCGGTCCAGCATGGCGAATGACATCGTGGACACAAGATAGGCGTTTTTATGGTTGGGCAGGGTGATCCGGGTGACCCTGGCGATGTCTTCGCAGTGATCGCAGCCTTTCAGCGACAGAATGGTCCAGGACTGGCCATTGTCGGCCATCTTGCGGAATGTGCCGCGCAGCGCGAGCGTCCGGGTGAGTACCGACATGTCGGGTTGTTCGGGTACCACGCCGATGAACTCGCCGTCCTCTTCCACCAGATAGGAGTGGGTGAAGGGGTGTTCGTTCTGCCAGGTCTCGTGCGACAGGTAGAGTAAGGTGAAAACCCGGTTTGCCGTGGCCTTGTCCCCGCTCAGCCATTTCGAATGCATCGGCAGGAACAGCTGGCCCGCCGCCATGTCGTGCCGGGAAAGGGAGCCGAGCACCAGTGCCTGATAGGGGTGATTGTCGTCGAACAGGATCTCGGTGCCTGGCGTCAACGGCAGGGAGGGTGTGTCCAGATCCCACTGCGACAGACGCCCTTGATAAATGCTCAGCCGCGCGGCACGCGCCTCCATCAATTCCCGACCGGCGTTGAATTCGCTGATGACCTGCCTGTGTTTGGCGGTGATGGCGAAGTTGAAGCTTGTCCAGATCAGCGCGAGTCCCAGCACCAGAACCAGCGAAAGCACGGCCAGTCCCCCGATGCGGATAAGCAGGAATGCCGTCCGGTAGGGGCGGAAATGTTCCCTCGGAAGCCGTGGATCCGTGGTCATTGTCGCGCTTTCTCAGAGCAGGTCGGTACCTCGTTCGGCGGCCATGCGAAACAGCTCGGCCTCGCTTTCAATACCCAGTTTTTCGAAGGCTGTCTGCTTTTGGGTACTGATGGTCTTGATGCTGCGGTTCAACTGGTTGGCGATTTCGGTGACCGATTTGCCCGCGACCAGCAGGCGGATGACGGTCAGTTCTCGGGGCGACAGCTTCAGCAGCCCCGCTTCGGCGGCGTCCGCGGTGCGGATTTCGATCTGGAAGCCCGGGTCGATGTATTGCCGGCCCTGCGCCACTTTTTTCAGGGCGGTGCCAATCAGATCCATGTCCAGGCTTTTACGCAGCAGGCCGAGCGCGCCGTTCTTCAGACACTGGCTGGCCATGCCCGACGAGATGGTGCCGGTCAGGATGGCGACCCGGGTGTCCGGGTAGACGCGCGAGACGTAGGACAGCAGTGCCAGCCCGTCCATTTCTCCCGGCATCGAAAAATCCAGCACCAGCAAGTGGCAGGGTTCCTTGCGGAGAATCTGCATCAATTTGCTGCCCGAATCGGTCTGCGCCACGATGTGGAACTCCGGATCGCGTTCGAGCGCGTTTTTCAGGGCGGTGCTGATCAACGGGTGATCGTCACAGGTTATGACCTTGATAATCGGCATGGCAAGGAAGCCTTTCGGTGCACGGCAAGCCGGTTTTTTTGAAATATAGAAGATCAATTAAAAACATAATAACTAAATAGCAAGAAATAGCTGGCGGCGGCGCCGAAGGCCAGGTAGGGGCCGAACGGCACCTCCTGTCCGCTGCGCAGCTTGCCCGAAATCGTCAGGGCCCCGTTGACGGCCGCCGCGCACAGGCTGGCAATCAGCAGCGTTGACCCGGTTCCGAGAGGGCCGAGCCAGGCCCCGGCCGCCGCGAGCAACTTCAGATCTCCCTGTCCGATCGGCGCGGGTTTGCCTGCGCAGCGGCATAGCCTGTTGAATGCCAACAGCACGGTATAGCCCATTAACGCACCGGCGATGGACAGGATCGCGGCATGCGAACCGTGAACGCTGTTCAGCAGACCTCCGGCGGCCAGCAGCGGCAATGTGCCGATGTCGGGCAGCAGCATGACTTCCAGATCGATCCAGGCGAGCCAGGCGAGCGCGAAAAAGAACAGGCATCCGGCCGCCGCGCCACCGGCTCCGGCGTGGGGCAGCCGGGCGATGCCGTGAAATCCCGCCGTGACCAGCAGCACCGATGCCGCGACGATCGTGGGCGAGGCGAGCGTCCGGGTGAACGCGTTCCGCCAGGCGCACCCTTGTCCGCCATCGACGAATCCCGCCTTCATCAGGTAGGACAGCACGAGCCAGGGCAGGGCGAATCCCGCCGCCAGACCGGCCGCCAGAGCGTGGGCCGGCGTCATGGTTTCATCTTCGCCAGTTGTTGGCGGTAGGCATCCGCCTCTTTGGCTTGCGATGCCAGAAAATCCTTCATACCGGCCACGCTGTCGTCGGCGATGACGGTCAGCAAGCGATTGCTCGCCTCGGCATAGCGCCCGTCCTCGGCGTAGTGCGCCGACAAACGGTCGACCACGGCGTGGTTGTCCGGATCGAGTCGGCGAGCGGCTTCCAGTGCGGGAATCGAGTTTTCCGATTCGAGGCTCGCGACAACGTCAGGATCGTTGGCCTCTTCGGCGGTTGTCGCGGCTTTGGTCGCTCCGGACTGGCCGGGTGCCGACGCCGGTGCCGGCGATGCCACGGTCTTTTTCGCGTCGCCAGCGGTTTTGTGTTGCACCTTGTGCGGTGCACGGCCCTCGACAAGCCGGAGGGCTGAGTGCCGGCGTACGGCAGACTGAGCATGGTGCGCCTTGACCGGACGCGCCCTCGCGGTGTGCGCATGGGCCGCGTGGTGTGTCCTGGCCGTGGTGTGGCGGGCGATCCGGTGCGCATGCAATCGTGCGCGGTGTTTCGCGGCATGGTGCGCCTTGACCGGATGAGCGTGAGCCTTCGCGGTGTGCGCATGGGCCGCGAGGTGTGTCCTGGCCGCGGTGTGGCGGGCGATCCGGTGCGCATGCAATCGTGCGCGGTGTTTCGCGGCATGGTGCGCCTTGACCGGATGCGCGTGGGCCTTCGCGGTGTGCGCATGGGCCGCGAGGTGTGTCCTGGCCGCGGTGTGGCGGGCGATCCGGTGCGCATGCAGTCGTGCGCGGTGTTTCGCGGCATGGTGCGCCTTGACCGGATGCGCGTGGGCCTTCGCGGTGTGCGCGTGGGACGCGTGGCGTACCTTGGTCGCGGTATGGCGAGCGATCTTGGGCGCGTGCAGTCGTGCTCGGTGCAGGTTGGCGTGAACCACCTTGATGGTCGGCGCGGCGGCGGAGATTTTGGCCGCCAGCGGCGCGACGACGGATTTCGCCACCGGCTGCGCGGGGGGCCGCGCAGTGGCGGTCTTGCCGGCTTTCACCGGCAATGGCGCCGGTATGTCTTTCTTGCTGGCAAAGGGAATGGCCGGTGCCGGAGGCGTTGCGCTATGCGGCTTTACTTTGGCCGCCGTGGCGTACTGCGGCACGTCCCCGGAAACCGGTGGCGCAACCGGCGGAAGAAGGGAAGGCGCATCGAGCGAAGGCGCCGGCAGCGCGTCCGACACCTGGCTGTCCAGCATGCGGCTGATCCGTGCCAGTTCCGCATCTCCCGGTGCTTTAAGGCTGCGCGCCTTGATTAGCCGCGCCAAGTGGGCAAGGCTTCCGCCGCGGCTGTCCATGGCGGTATCGGAATGCGCTTGGCGGGTGATGGTCGGCATATCAAGCTCGACCACGGTATCGCCGCTTGCCGCGAAGGCATGACCTGGCACCAGCAGCAGGGCCTGCGACATCAGCATCGCGCTCAAAAGACGGCGCAAGGGAAAGGAAACGCGCATGATGGGGGTGTTCCGGTCAGTGTGTGGCGGCGAGCGAGCCGGCGACGCGCCGGCGAGCCTGCATCTCGATTTCGTGGATCAACTGGTCGGTCCGGCCCTGCCTCAGGCTGGAACGGGCGCTTTGCCCTTCGTTGCCGAACATCGACAGTACGGAAACCTTCGGAATGGCGCTGCCGTCCGGACGGCGGTGCAACTCCTGATGGATCACGGCCGTCAAACCGTAAGACAGCAGTTCGGACACGTTTTCGACCCTTGGCCGGGCGAAGGTGGCCAGGCGTTCGATGGCCTGGCGGATATCGCCCGCGTGGGTGGTGGAGATAACCAGGTGGCCGTTCAGCGAGGCCTGAATGGCCTGGAATGCCACCTCCTCTTCGCGGATCTCGCCGATCATGATGATGTCGGCGGCCGATCGCATCGCCCGCACCATCTGCTGCCGGTAACCACCGTTTTCCGCGGTGACGGCGACCTGGATGCAGCGGCCCTTGCCGTGAATGCCGTGCATGTTCAGCTCCGGCGGATCCTCGAGCGTCAGCGCCACGCCGCCCAGATCGCGCAGGCGCGTCAGTACGGTGGCGGCCGCCGTGGTGGTCTTGCCGGTGCCCATTTCGCCGGCGACGACCACCAGCCCGCGCAGATCCGGTTCGAGAAGAATGCGGGTCAGCCAGGGCGGCAGCGCGATGTCGTCGAAGGTCTTGACGATCTTGGGCATGCGCCGCAACACGAAAAAGCGCTCACCGAAGGTATCCGTCATCTGCGAACTGCGGAACATGACGCCATCGAACTGGATCGCGAAGTCCGGGGTGTTCATCTGGGCCAGGCGCTCGAGACAACGCTCCAGCAGTTCATGGGCGGCTGGCAGGAAGCGTTCGGGCACGTTCTGGCGCACGATGCCTTGCGGTGTCGGAATCTTCACGTCGAAAATGCCGGCACCGACGTAAATATCGATGAATTCAAGGTCGGCAAGGCAGGCGCGGTTTTCGGTCGTCTCGATGATCATGGTCGTGGTCCTGGTTCAATGTCTGTAATCGTTGATTCGTTCAAGCCCGGGGCGCGGCGTCAAGCCAGCGTTCCCGCGCTTCGGGTGTCTCGAAAAAGCGCCCGACGCTGCGTACGGCGTCGCGCGGGTCGATGCTTCCCTGTAAAAGTTTGCGGATGGCCACATCGGCCAGCGACAGATAGTTGGGCCGTGCGTGAACGTGGCGGGCCAGACCGATCTTGTCGCTCTCGAGGAAGAGCCGCATCATCGTGGCGTCGGTCCTGACGACTTCGGCCAGTAATGCCCGTCCGGTGATGCCTTTGCCCTTGCAGCGTTCGCACCCGTCTCCGCGCAGCCGGATGTCGCCTTCATGACGGGCAACCAGTCCGGCGAGGAAGGGAACGAGTCCGGCCGGGGCATCGCCGATGGCCGCATCCTGGCCCGTCGGGTCGAACGGCCGGCTGCAATGCGGGCACAGCGTCTGGATCAGGGTCTGGAACACCAGCCCGCGCACGATCTCGGGATCGGCGAACAGATGGCGGTCGACTCCCAGATCGGCGAAACGCGCCAGTACCCCGGTGGCGCTGTTGGCGTGGATGGTGGTCCACACCTGGTGGCCGGTCATGGCCGCCTGGATGGCGAGACTGCCCGACGCGCCGTCGCGCACTTCGCCGATCATGCAGATGTCCGGATCCAGCCGCAGCATGGCCTTGATCGCCCGCGCGAAGGCGGCGCGCCGCTCTTCCTCGTTGGACGCGTTGCTGACGGGGATCTGCACCGCGCCGGGAATGGGGTATTCGGGCGGATCTTCCACCGTCAGGGCCGACAGCTTGCCGTCGGACAGGGTCAGCGCATTGGCCAGCAGGCATTGCAAGGTGGTGGACTTGCCCGAACCCGTGCCGCCGGCAATCACGGTAATGCCGGCGGGCGCCTCGGTCAGTTCCTCCAGAATGGCCAGCTGCTCGGGCTGAAAACCGATTTTTTCCGGGGAGGGGGTGGTGTTGCCGCTGGCGTACAACAGCCGCAGCACCATCAGGAATCCGCCCACCTGGGGGGCGGTCGCCACCCTCACACCAAACAATCGGGACGGCAGGAAGCTTCGGGACATCTTGGCGTCCTGGGTTTCGTTTGGTCTGAAGTCGGCTTCGCTGACATCGCACATCGTGGCGTAAAGACAGCGGCACATCGCTTCGATGCGCGATTTTTCCGGGGTCTGGATCTGCTGGATCTCGCCGTTGATGCGGTACAGCACCTGGCAGGTTTCGCCGACCCGGATGTGAATGTCGCTGGCGCGTTTGTCCAGCGCATCGACCAGCATCTTGTAGACGGACTGCTGCACCGAACTGGTCGACGGGCTGTTGACCGCGCTGATGGAGTTCGCCATGCGGTTGTCCGACCTGGCCTGGCTCAGGGTATGCGCCTGGCGGATGGTGGCGATCTGGCTGCGATCGCTCGGAACCAGGCGGACATCCGGCACCAGTTCACGGGCGCGGACCGTCTCGATGAAACGGTACACGCCCGGTTCGTTCATGTGGCCCACATCGATCAGCAGGCGCCCGTCGGACAGCAGGCACAGCGCATCGTCCAGCGAGCGGTCCAGAAACTCGTAGGCCGGACCGGATTCGTCGGAGAGGATTTGCAGTTGCCCGGACAATACGCCTTGCACATCGAGGTGGTTCATGTTCAGCATCCTTATCAGTTACAGAGTGTCGGCGGCTACGCCATTCATATTGGTCAGTGTCGCGCTGTGCCCTTTGCGGCTTACCACGACGCGGCCGAAATCGATGCGGGTGACTTTCCACTGGTCGAACAGCGCGCTTCCGGCATGAACCAGCGTCTCGCTGTTGTCCGGATAGACCAGTGTCGCCAGGCGGTGACTGCCGAACCCTTCGATGGCCTTGACCCTGGGCAGGCTCGATGCGGCATCCGTGGGCCTGGCCTGAGCCTTGACCAACTGGTTTTCCAGGTCGGATTTTTGCAGTTCCTTCTGCAGGTTGCGGATCTGGTAGTCGATCTGGTTGCCCTGATCCAGCAGTTGACCGGAGGCGCCCGGGGGCGGCAGCGGAGTGTTGGGTTCGGGAGCCGCGGCATGGGCCGTGGCCGCGATGGAGGCGGCCAGAAGACCGCCGATCAGGCGGTACGTGGTGCGGTTATTGGTAGGCATAAAGTTTTCCTGTCACAGTGAATTGACCGGTGCGGTCCACCAGAATGTCGTCGAAACGCAGGCCCGGAAGTCCGGCGAACAGCGTGTCCAGCTGCGACAGCGTGAAGAGTGGCGCGCGCTTGACGAATTTCAGGCTGAACGGTTTGAACCGGCTGTTGGGCTGCTGCGGCCGGATGTTTCCCGGGCCCTTGCCGAGCCTCGCCAGTCCGTTCTTCACATCGGCGCTGCTCGTCAGCTCGGTGAGTCCGTAACGCTGGCCGATGTCGTCCAGTCGGATGGCCGCCGAGACGGTATCGAACACACGGGGGTCATCGTTGCGCGCGGGCAGCGTGACCTTCGTGGTCAGGCTGGCGAGTCCCTTTTTGGCATCGAATGCCGCGCCGGGCGCGGCGTGCAGCAGGTCGGCCACTTCGCCCTTGCCCTGTTTCCATTTGACTGTCGTGGTCAAGGTACGGTTGGCAAGATGGCAGTCGAGACTGTCAAAACTCCAGCCGCCGCGGGTAACCGGCGCATCGCTCAGCGCCTTGACGCATTCGAGCAGCACGGTGTGGGCGCCGGCCGTGGCGAGCCAGGGCTTGGGCGGTGGCGGCGGATGGATGGCGGCTTGCGCCGCGGCGCGCTGTTGCGCCAGATGCTGTTGCCAGGCATGCAGTCCGGTCAGACCTCCGCCCAGCAAAACGATGGCGGCAATGCCGATCGGCCCGTATTTGCGCACCTTGGGCGGCAAGCGTCGGCTCGGGCTTTGCAGTTTCGGCCACTCGCCCGGCTTGATGCCGGTCAGCAGACTGTCCAGATCCGCTTCGCGAACGGACGGGTCGTCGAGTTCGCCCATGAAACGCGTATCGACGAAGACCGCGTCCCACACACCGAGGCTGAGCCGCTGGCGTGCCCAGTCGAGCGCGTCCTCGAACTGGAACAGGCGGTCCGAGCCGGGCATCACCGCGTCGTTGAGCACGGCGACGAAGGCGAACTGGTCTTCCTGGCCCGGGATGGCGATCAGCGCCATCCAGCTGCGCGCCGGGGCGTTTTTGGCGATACCGGCCATCAGCGTCAGCGCCAGCGAATGGGCGGTTCCGCTTTTCAGATGTCCCAGACCGACCGCGAGCGGGCGTTGTGTTTTCGGATCGTTCTGCACGACATGGCGGTTGGGCGCGGGCTGCAGATTGCCGGCCAGTTCCCTGGCCCGTTGCAGCGCCTGCTCCTCCGTCGCGACATCGTTGGCGACCGGCATCCAGCTAAGCCCGGTGGCAAAACGCTTGCCCTTGTAGCGAAACAGTTGAATTTGGCCTTCGGTCATGGCGTTCACATCACGACGGGAGTAATCGAAATCACCAGTACATCGCGCATGGTGCCGTACTGATGTCCTCCGCCAGGCAGCGGGAACCCCGGGGTCCCGACGCCGTTCTGGCTGGTGTTGTCGGTTTGCTGGTCAAGACCGGTAAGCAACAGGGTTTCGCCGGAGTGCAGGCGCACTTCCTGCAGCAACTGCCGCTGGGTCAATTCCGGAATGCTGACGGTGGTGCCAAGATTGGCCGTGCCATCGCCGGCGTTTTTCTTGTCCTTGCCGTTGTCGGTGTCGGTGCTCACCGCCTTGGCGTCGAAGGACTTGATGCTTTCCACCCGGCTCATGTTCAGCGCCAGATGCAGCAGCAGGTCACGGTGATTGCTGATGGACGGCATCAACTGCATGGTCAGGCCGCTGTTGGCGTACGCCGTCTGGATCTGAGGCAGAATCACCGTGTTGTTGTCTCCCTGGGAGATTTGCGAGGAGACCGACGACACGTAGGGAATCAGATGCGAGACCGAGATCGGTACCGGTTTGTTGTTCATCGCCACCACGGTCGCCGATGTCACCAGCGTGGTTTTTCCTTCGGTGCTCAGGGCATTGAACACGGCGGTGTTGTCCGACGCGCTGCCGGACGAGAAGGTGAGCGCCGGGGGGGCGATGGTCGAACCGATCGAATACCCGCCGCCGCCGAGCTTGACGTTCAGGCCGCGGCCCTTGAGCAAGGCGCCCAGATTGACGCTCAGGTCATCCTCACGGTCGGTTTCCACCGAGTACACGCGGACGTTGAACATGGCTTGGCGGGTCAGCTTGTTGTTGAGGGCGGTGATCAGTTTGCCGACCCGGTCGAGGGCTTCGGGAGTATCCGTTACCGTCAATTCGCTGGTCGACGGCGACAGGGAAGCCTTGCCGGACGGACTGAGCATGAGCTTGACGGTGTCCATCAACTCCTTGTTGATGTCCATCTTGGCCGTGGAACCCGTGGTGCTGTCCGTGGTGCCGGACGAACCGGACGTGGACGACGAGGAGGACGAGTTACTGGAACCGGAGGAGCCCGAGCTGGTCGACGACGAGCCGGTGCCTCCGGTGGAGCCATCGGTGTCGGTGGTGGCCGGGGTCAGGTCCATGTTGAGACTGACGGAATCCTGGAACGGCAGGGCGCTGATGTCGAAGGCGCGGGTTTTCAGTTTGTAAAAGCTGATCTGGCGGCCATCGTAGTCCCAGGCGGCGTGGTAATGCGCGGCGACGTCATCGAGGAACTGGCTCAGAGGGCCGCTGAAGTTGATGCTGTAACCGCCGTCGCCGGCCGGCATGGCGCCATTCGGGGCGGGCAGCGCGCTGCCGGCCGAGATGGTGGCGACCATCGGCAGGGCCGGCGCGGCGTCGGCGCTGTTCTCCACTTCGGGAGCCAGGCGAACGGCGATGCCGGTCAATTGAGTGACGCGATCGGCGACGGACTGCAGGCTGGAGAAGGATCGGTTGAATTCAACACGGTTTTCCAGCGCGGGAATCCGAGCGGGACGCCGGGTGCTCTGGTGATCATCAAGGAACAGGCCGTTCTTGACGCTGACCATGCCGCCCAGCAGAGTGGACGCATCGACCTTGCTTGCCTGGCCTTGCATCAGGCCTTCGGCGGTGCGGGTGTTTTGATCGATCCGCTGTTGCAGGCCCGGTGCGGCGCAGCCGGACAATACGGCGGCGATGAGCGATGCGCCGGCGAGTGAGTATTTCATGGGTTTCTGTCTCGTGATTCGTCAGGAAAGTTGGCGTGCGCGGGTCATTCCACGAACACGCGAAGAACCTTGTTGCCCTTGTAGAACTGGGCGGCGATCGGGTCGTCCGTCGAATGGACGCCGTCAAGCAGTTTGGCGACCGCTTCGGGCAGCGTGCCCGGCACGGAGGCCGTGGCGTGGATGCTCAGGCTGTAGGGCACGTCCCATTTCAGGGTCCAGCCCGCTTGCCGGGTCCAACTGCCAAGTACGTCTTCCACCGAAACCTGATCGGCGTCGATGGTCCACAGGCGGGATTGACTCATGTCGATGTCGCCGGCCGTCGCGGGCGCGGCGGGCAGGGCTTGCGCGACCGGCGCGCTCGCCTGGGGCGCGGCGAGAGCCGGGGCGGCTGCGGCCGTCTGACAGGACAGCGCCAGCCACATGGCGGCGACGGACAGACTGGCCGTAAGTGAATCGGGTCTCATGGTGGATGGGCTCCTGAAACTGGGGTTTTCCGTGATGGTGCTAGTGTCGCGTCGGACAGGGTTGCGTTGAATCGGAGCATTCCTAAACCTGTTTTTCCGGGGTGCGGAATGCGGAAAATGCGAAGGCCGCCCGCGGGCGGCCCGAAAAACAGCTAAGCATGCGTCTGATGATCGATAATCGCGATTCCTTCCGGCTCCGGAGCCCACGCGGGTCAATTGCCGGTCAGCGCCTGCTGAACCTGACGCTGCAGCGCGAACATGCCCAGATACATCAGGCCGATCACGGCGGTCACCACCAGCATGGCCAGGAGGTTGAGCACCTTGCCGATTTTCTGGATCGAGACGATGTTGTCGTCGATCCAGCGCAAGGCGATCTTTTTCAGCGCTTCGCCCTGCGCGGAGGTCTGGGAATACATTTCCAGCAGGTCGACGACTCGGCGGCTGGGAAAGTCATAGCCGCTTTGCATGATCGCCTGACCGAATTCCACGCCGAGCTGGACTTCCCGGCCAATGGCGGACAGGCGCTCGTTCAGCCATTTCCCGCCGGAGGCCTGGATGATGGTCAGCGCCTCATCGATGGACACCCCGGCTTCCATCAACGCGCTGAGCGACATCAGAAAACTGCAGCCGAGCTTCATGCGGTAGAACGCCCAGGGCGGGGCATTGTCCAGCGCCTTGCGCACCTTTCCGGTCCAGTGCGGCAGCGTGTAAATGATGATGCCGAGCGTTGCTCCCATGCCGCCGAGCATCCACCACATGTCCTCGCGGGCGAAGGCGCCCCCGAGCCACAGCGCGCGGGCAAGACCGGTCCACTTGTCCGGCGGCAGCGAGCTTTCGAACGCGGGGATGACCTGCACACCGTAGAACCACAGCAGCATCATGGCCATGAGAAACAGCACGATCGGGTAAGATGCCGCACCCATGATGGCGCTGGTCATCCGCGAACTGGAGATGCTGATGTGCGTGAGCATGCGCAAGGTTTCCGGCATGTTGCCCGAGCGTTCGCCGGCCGCGATCATCGCGGTTTCTTCCGACGGAATCCAGGGTTTGAGCGCCTCGGACAACGGTAGGCCGAGCCGCAGCTTGTCGAGCAGGTCCTGGTACACCATCGCCAGACCCTCACCGGGCTTCTTGCCGCGGTCGGAGGCCTGCTCCCAGAGCTTTTCCAGCACGGTGGACATCGATACTCCGTCGGCCATGAAGTCGGCGAGCATTTCGTAGAAATCCAGGCGGATTTTCTTGCCGAACGCCAGTTTGGCGAGCACATAGTTGAATTTGTTCATTCGTCATATCCTTTGTCGTTCTTCATGCGGACCGGCCACAATGGCGCGCCTTTGAGGCTCCACAGTTCTTCGTTGGCGGGGGTGCGGCCGGGTATGGCGGCGATCGCGGTGGATGGTTTGGCCAGGAAACCGTCCGGATCAATGCCGCGGTTGCCGATACCGGTCAGCTGGGAACTGGCCATCCAGCGCACGCCGTCACGCACGTCTTTGCTGTTCAACGGGATGGTGCTCATCGCCAGGAAATACCAGCGGCCGGTGAGCTGGTTCTTCAGGCTGCCCGCGGTTGGTACCGTGTTCGGCGACAACGACGGCAAACAGATGGCCACCTGCGGTGTGTCCTTGATCGGCAACAGGGTTCCCCATTCGGAAGTCGGGCAGGGGGCATAGTCCATTTCCATCGCCGAGGCCGGGGTGTCGGTTCTCCAGCGCGCGAGGTCGGTGGCCCGCACCTGGTCGTAGTCTTTCCAGACATTGCCGATGGTCAGAATCCGGGTCTTGCCGATGTCACGAAACCCCGAAGCGGGATCCCGTCCCTGCGTTTCCGCCGGCGCGATGCGAATGCCGGGGTGCACGATCACCACCGGCGGAGTGGCCGGGTTGGCGTTCCCGCCGCGCAACACCAGTGGCTGGTTGCCCCAGGACAATACGGCGTTGCTCAACATGGTCAGACCGGATTCCACGGACGAGGTGTCGGTGCTGATCCGCAATCCCCGGTACTGGTCGGCATCGGGGAGGCGAAGCGTGCCGCCGTTGCCCGGCGAGGTGTCCACGGACAAGAGGTCCTGGGAGTGCAGCTGTGGCGTCCGGCCCGACTCGGGGTGCGTCGCGTCCGGCAGCACCGTGCCAAGGTCGGTGCTCGCCGTCGCGGTGCCGCTGTCCGGCGCCGTGCCCGGGTAGAACGCCAGTTCTCCTTGTCCGTCCGCATCCGTCCGGACGGTGGTGGTGGTTAGCAGGGTGTTCTGGTTGGCGCCGGGGGGGGCGGAGGTGTCCTGCACACGCCACAAGGCTTGCGAGGCATTGTCGATGCCCGGGTCGTCGACGGTCAGGTTGGTGACAAGATCGCCCTGGGCGAGGGTCAGTCGCTGTCCATCGAGCATGGCCGCGCATCCGCCGTCGCTGGCGTCGTTCGCGTAGGCGGGCTGGGTGACGGTGATTTGCCAGGTGCCGTCGCCCGCCGTGGCGGTGAAACGGTTGCCGGCAAGCCCGGTGACTACGCCTGTCGATTCGGACATGGCGCGGGCTGCCGCTTCGGCGAGCGCCCGGTCTGGTGTCTGTCCGTCGGGGCCCCGGGTGATCAGCAGGGCCTTGAGCGGCTGGTTCCCGGCGGATGGAGACATCAACAGGCAACTGTTGCGTCCCGCGCTGTTCCGGGCCGGCATCATCGGCGGCAGGTAGCGCGACGGCGCGATGGCGCGCACGGACGGCGCGTTGTCGGTGGCCTCGGTGAACGCCGCCATGCCGGAGGAGGCGTGGAGCGCCGCATAGTTGTCCACCATGTAGCGGCGCGCCGCCTTGGCCAGTGTTTGCTGTTGCCATGCCAGCTGACGCGCCTTGTCATCGTCGCGGCCGGTCGCCAGCATGTGATAAGCGACCGCGGTGACGCCGCAGGTCAGCGCCAGCGCCAGGGTCACTTCCATCAGACTCATGCCTCGCTGGTGTCGGGAGGGCAGGGAAGGAATCGCAGCCGGTGTCATCATTTGAAATCGCCCTTTCGCGCAGGAAAATCCGCCATTGTCCAGTCAAGGTCGCCCTTTTCGACCAGATCCGGGTTCCGGTTCAGGGCGTTTTCCGAAGCGACGCCGAATTTGGCGCGATCGGTCTGGCTGGATTTCTGGCCATAGCTGATGGAGTAGTGGTAGGAGCTCTTCTTCGGATCCCACAGGGTTTTCGCGCTGACCGCCGGATCGTTCAATTGGGTGAGCATCCAGCTGATCTGCTCGGGGTTGAACGGTTCGCGGCTGACCAGCGGGAAGTACCAAGTCGACGGCGCGGTATCGAGCGGGTCGCGAGACGGGCGCGCGCAATAGGCCAGCGCGGCGGCCGTGTAGTCAGGGTCCGTCTGCCCCCTGTCCCGGTAGCCGGTCTGGCGACCCGAGGAATCGTCCCGATACTCGCCAAGCAGGGTCAGCAATCCGCTGGGCTGGCAGGGCACGCCGGAAACGGGCGAGTGGGCGAATGTGGTGTCCGTTCCTGTGATATCCATATTCTTGTCCTTGTAGGTCGGCATGGCGGCCGACTGTTTCTTCGGCGTATCGAGAATGTCGCTCATGGTGGGCAGGTAATAGGAATTGAAGGCGTAAGGTCCCGCCATGCCTCGCAGGGTGAAGTCGCCCGGCGCGCTCAGGCCGGCCGGACGCTTGTGGATTTCATTGCGGTTCCACAGGTAGCGGCCATAGTCGTAGTACACATCCGGGTAGTTGTAGAGCGCCAGTTGATCGGCATCGGTCGGTCCCATCAGCCGCAGCAGGCTGTCGACCCGAACGCGCGGCAAGGTGGCGGTGAGCGGATCCGCGCCGGCGCCGGGCTGGGCAAGATTCAGGGCCGGCGCGAGAAACGGAATGGCGTCGCCGGGCAGTCCGTCCGCCGCATTGCGGTAGCGGTTGAAATACAGGCCGCCGTTGCCGGTGACGAGCGAACGTGTGCGCACGCGCGTGTCGACGCTGCCCGCGGCGTCGCCGGGCTGTGACGAGGCGAAAGGCGCGTCCGGATTGACCAGGGCGAGGGCGAAGTCGGCGATCGCCTGATTGGCCTTGAGTACGTAATTGCTGGTGGTCAGGGACTGGCCATCAAGGCGCAGTTCGCCGCGCGTGCCCGCGGCGGCATCGCCGTGTTCGACGACGAGGGCGTTGGCGGCCGGGGCGGAGGCCGTGTCGGCAAGGTATTCGTCGGTCTCGAAGTGGTTGCCGATGTGATGCGCTGTCGGGTCGGTTTCGCGCAGCAGGAAGTCTTGCGATACCACGTCGCCGTCATCGGCATTGACGACCAGCGGTGTGACCAGGTCGCCCTGGTCCACCGCCAGCGAAGCGTCGCAGCCGCCGGCCGAGGCTGTGTTCGGGTAGCTGGACGGCGCGATCAGCGTGTCGAGGCTCGCCGCTTTCCAGGCGCCGCCATCGACCGCATTGCGCCCCGTGCCGACACCGGTATTCATTCCGGCGATCGCCGCGGCCCGGCGCGCGAGCTCCATATCCGGGGCTGGACCATTGCCGCGCGTCATCAGCATGGCTCTTAGCGGCAATCCCGAGATGGCCGGCTGAACCATCAGGCAGACCTGGCGGTTTTGCGTATTGCCGCGGCTCAGGCCCGCCAGGCCAGGTCTGCGATCGTCGATGCGGCCCCAGCCGGGGTTCGCGGCGCTCAGGAACGGCGCTTCGTTGCCCCCGAGTCGCACGGCAACC
The DNA here is from genome assembly GCF_018802605.1 of Paludibacterium paludis. Classification (NCBI taxonomy): domain Bacteria; kingdom Pseudomonadati; phylum Pseudomonadota; class Betaproteobacteria; order Neisseriales; family Chromobacteriaceae; genus Paludibacterium; species Paludibacterium paludis. Next base: position 1,989,749 of record NZ_CP069161.1, read on the forward strand.
CAGGTTCCCGGCGCGTTGTGGCGGAAGCGGACATCCTTGATGTGCTGGCGCAGGTAATCGTTGGCGGCCTCGACCAGCCGGCCCTGCTGCCGGGCGAGGGTCATGGCCTTGTGCTCCCTGACCGAGTCGTGCACCCAGCGCACGCCACCGGCGAGCATCAGGGATATCAGACTCAGCGATAGTGTCGCTTCCAGCAGGGAAATGCCCGTTTGATTCGAATGCGTGCCCGGCGGTTTCATGGCAGGGGAACTCCTGTGGTCTGGCTGGGGTGGTTGGTGCAAGACGTGCCGTCGCAAATGTTGTCAAGGGTGTGTTCGCCATCCGGCTCGGCCAGGATGCTGACGAACTTGTGGTTGAAAATCGCGCTGGTCGCGCCGGCCAGCCAATCGTTTTCGTAGGCATCGTCTTTTTGCGGGCCGCCGTGCTTGCTGTATTGCTCCGGGAGCTTCAGCGCGGATTCGGTGCCCGGCTCGTCGCGCTCGCCCGGCGAATAGGCCGACAACAACGGCAGCGCCTGACGCTCCTGGCGCGAGGCCCATGTCGACCAGGCCAGCGCGCGCGGCAGCAGCGACGGGTTGTAGGGGGTGCCCAGCACCAGCATGAATTGCCAGGTCGGTTTGTCGTAATTGCTGGTCTTGGTGTAAGGATAATTGCTGGTCGAAATGTGGCCGTCCGGCGCTCCGGGCATGCACACGGCGATCTGCGGCGAGTTGGGGAACATCATGATCGAACCGACGCCGGCCTGGTCGCAGTAGGCATTGGCCGGGTTCAGCGTGGAATCGAGCCCGCGGCCTTCGTTGTAGTCGTTCTGACCAACCACCGTGCGGCCGAGCATGTAAGGCTGCAGATCGGGGTAGGCGACGGGCTTGGGCGTGCTGCTCCAGTCGGAGGCATAGGTCCAGTTGTTGCCAATGAAGAAGCCGGCCAGCCGCGTGGCGGACAGGGTCGGAAACTGGCTGGCGGCCGGCAGCGTGCCCAGCTGCAGGAAGCCGCTGAGCGACAGTCCGGGCAGCGCGCCTTGCGCGCCGGCCGTGTCGGTGGCCCCCGGGAAGTGATGTCCGCCAAGTCCCTGGGCGGAGCGGGCCGACACGTTGTTGTAGCCGACAAATCCGTCCGCGTAGAGGCTCAGCGGGCCGTCGGGATTCTGGATGAGATTGCCGCTTCCCCCGTTGTCGGGCAGGAATTGAACACGCTGGTTGCCGGCCGTGGTATTGCCGGCGGTGACGGACTGCGTTTGCAGCAGAGAGCCGAAAGACGGGATGGCGCCCTGTCCGGTCAGGTTGACGAACCGGGCGTGCTCGATGGCGCTGTCGTCCAGGCGGGCAAGCGCGGTGCCCGGCGATGCCGGATCGATGACGGCTAGGCCGCTGTGGTTTTCTCCGGATTCGACCGTGTCGATGGCGTTGTGCTGGGGGCGCGCACCGTCCTTGACACGCCACAGTGCGCTCTCCGGCGTGCCCATTTCGCTTTGCGTGACCGCGAAGGCCGAAATCAGGTCGCCGGGACTCGCGGAACAGGCGGCCGTGCCGGGCAGGTGCGCCAAATCATCGAGCGCCCAGCCGCCGGCGCCAGAACTGGCCGAGAGCTTGCCGTGCGCATCCGCATGCACGACGCCCGTGGTGGGCCCGGCCAGACGGGCCGCGAGTTCGAGGTCGGCGTCGGACGTGGCGTTAAGGTGCGTGATCATGATGCCGCGCAAGGGCAGGTTGGCCGTGGTGTCCGCCCCGAACACCACCATGCACGGCGAAGCGCCGCGCGGGCCGTTCGCCTGCATGCCCAGCGGCAGGAGGTCCTGGCCGATCCGGGCGATCGCGTTCGGTCCCGTTTGCGGATAGACCGGTGCCGGTGACGCGGCCTGTGACGGATCGAACCGGACGACCAGGGCGGCGTTCGCCGCCGCGGCGGTCTTCCACACCGGATCGGCGTAGCGGGCGCGCAGGTAGCGGATCATCGTTTTGCCGGCCTGCTGCTGGTACTGGCCCAGATGCTGAATGGACGATTCATGATGGGCGTCGCCGATCATGTGCCAGGCGGCAACGACGGCCAGACCGATCAGGCCGATGGCCAGTCCGGTTTCCAGCAGAATGGAACCCTGCTGTCGCGAAGGTCGGGATTGCATGGCGGCTCCTGAAGCGGGTTGGCTCAGAATGGCCGGCGTTGCCGGATCCATTCGTAGTGAGTGGCGACCTTGCGGATATAGCGGTCGCGCAGACGGCGGCAGGTGGTCTGGTTTTTGCCGCCGCACGACGCGTTGTAGGCGCCGATCGACTCCCAGACATGGCCGTGTTTCTGGATCAGGCCGGCGAGAATCCACGCGCCGACCCGGATGTTGGTGCATGGCTCGATCAGGCTGGCGCGGGTGATGCCGTACTTTTGCAACTGCGGCAGCCATCCGCTGTTGATTTGCATGAGGCCCATGTCGAATGAGGCGCGGCGGCCATCGGCGGTGCGGTTGACATTCACCACGTCCGGGTGCAGTCCGGACTCGGTCTGGGCGATGGCGAGCAACAGATAAGGATCGATCTGGTAGGTTTGGGCCGCCGCCTGAAAACATTCGGCCACATTGGTATCGGCCCGGCACAGGGTGGGCGCGAGCAGCAGCAGGGCGGTTATCAGGGCCCCCATCAGGGATCGGTAGGTGTTGCGTAGTGTCATGAGTACTCCTTGACAATCACGATGATGGATTGGCCTGTCCGCACCTCTCCCTGGAACTGGGCGGTCAGTGTCGCCGGCAGTGCGTGCGGGTAGGTGGCGGAGGCCGGGTCGGAAGCGGGGTCGGCCGTCGGATCGGTCAGCGTGTCGCGATCCGGGTCGTAAATCCCGGCGAACAGGTTCTGTTCGAGTTTCGGTTTGAGCGCCGCGATCAGGGCGGCGGCATCGGGCACGCCGGAACCTGGTTTGATCGCCGCATAAAAGAAGATTTTGGCGGTTACGCCATCCAGCCCCGGGTAGGCCTGGGTTGTCCAGCCCAGATCGCCGGGGACGATATTCGGCAGGTGGCACACGGCCTGCCCTCCGGGCAATTGGCCGGGGGCCAGCGATTCGCTCTCGTGCGCGCAGGCATCGGCGAGCCGTCCGGCAAGCTTGGTCTGTGTGGCGGTGTCGGCGGTGGCGATGCCGGCCGCTTGACCGTTCACGTCGTTGTTGACCCATTCCTCATAGCCGTCCAGCACGGTCTGAAAACCGCTGACGAGGGCCTGTTCACGGGCGGTGACGGCGTTCAGATGCGCCGTGGCAAGGCCGCGCTGCGAAATCGCGCCGGAAATGATCAGCGCGATGCACAGCACCAGTCCCGAGATACCGGTCGCATAGAGGAAATTCATGGTCGGCCGTTCCTTGAAGCACAAAAAAACGGCCCCCGCCCCGCCGAACAACTGGCGGGAAGGGGGCGGCGTTGATTTAGATGTTAAAAGCCAAGTCGACGGTATTGTTGGTGGCATCGGTACATCCACCAGCAATCGAGCCGGCTTGCAGGTTGCCGTTGGCGTCGACGATGGTTGTCGCGGAACCGACCTTGGAGGCCGCATTCCAGCCACCACCGAGCATCGGAATGGCCTTCATGCAAATGTCTTGCGGTACGTTGGCCATGTCCAGGGTCAGCAGAGTGCTGTCGGTGGCGTCCGGGGTCAGGTCGAACTTGACGCCCTTCATCGGGCCCGCACCAGCGATTTTGGTCGTTGCATCGACCTTCCATTCGGCCGGCAGCGAGGCTTTCAGGTTGTTGAAGCTGGCGCCAGTGTTCACGCCGCTGCTGAACGCGGTCATCAGCTGGGCCTTGGTGCGGGTCATGCCGTCGGCGATGTTGTTGTAGTCGTTGGACGACTTGGCGACCTGATAGCCGGCCAGGGTGGCGGCGATGGCCAGGGCGGCGAGACCGGAGTACAGGATGAATTCGTTAAGGCTGACACCGCGCTGGTTTTTCAGCGAAGCGTCGTTGGATTCGATGGCGTGTTGTACGGCGTTTTTGCGGAAGAACATAGTCGTTGGGTTCCTTGGTCTTGGAGAAAAAGCAGATCGGCGAAGAGGTCCGCGATCTGATGTCCGCTACTTTAGGGGGACTTGGAAACGCAATTAATCGGACGAATCCGAATCAGGAAAGCGAGGGGGGACGGTCGCGAGCGTGGAGACAACTCTTGATGCCGCTCAATATGGGCGACGGGCGGGAGGCGCACCATCTACCCACAAATAGCTCTGACATTCAAAAAGGAGACTTACCATGACGATTACCGCTTTCTACATTCCCTCCCTGAACCTGATGGGCGCCGGCAGCCTCGCGGATGCCGTGGCGCGCATGAAGGATCTGGGGTTCCGACGGGCGCTGGTGGTGACGGACGCCGGCATCGTCAAAGCCGGGCTGGCCGACAAGGTGGTACGGCTGCTGGCGGATCAGGATATCCGTGGTTTCGTGTTCGACGGCGTCAAGCCCAATCCCACCACCGCGAACGTGGCGGCCGGGCTTGACCTGCTGCGCGCCAATCAGTGCGACGTGGTGATCTCCCTGGGCGGCGGTTCTCCGCACGACTGCGCCAAGGGCATCGCGCTCGTGGCCGTGAACGGCGGCAAAATCGCCGACTACGAGGGCGTCGACAAATCGGCCAAGCCGCAATTGCCGCTGGTGGCGATCAATACGACGGCCGGCACGGCCAGCGAAATGACCCGTTTCTGCATCATCACCGACGAGTCACGCCACGTGAAAATGGCCATCGTCGACAAGCACACCACGCCCATTCTGTCCGTCAACGATCCGGAAACCATGGCCGGCATGCCGCCGGGCTTGACCGCCGCGACCGGGATGGATGCGTTGACCCATGCCGTGGAAGCGTATGTGTCGACGGCCGCCACGCCGATCACCGATGCCTGTGCGCTCAAGGCGATTTCGCTGATCAGCGGCTATTTGCGCCGCGCGGTGAAGGATGGCGCCGACATGGAGGCCCGCGAGCAGATGGCCTACGCGCAATTTCTCGCCGGCATGGCGTTCAACAATGCGTCGCTGGGCTATGTGCACGCGATGGCGCACCAGTTGGGCGGGTTTTACGATTTGCCGCACGGCGTGTGCAATGCGGTGCTGTTGCCGCACGTGCAGGCCTTCAACGCGCGCGCGGCGGCGGACCGGCTCGTCGATGTCGCCGTGGCGCTCGGCGAAACCGAGAAATCCTCCGATGCGGCGCTCGCCGCGATCCGCCGCCTGTCCGCCGATGTCGGTATTCCCGCCGGCCTGACCGACCTTGGCGTCAAGGACGCGGATATCCCGGTGCTGGCGACCAACGCGCTCAAGGATGCGTGCGGGTTCACCAACCCCATCCAGGCCAGTCATGAAGAAATCATGGGGATTTTCCGGTCGGCGATGTAAGGTAATGGCGTTTGAGCGCTTTGCCGGCGCCCGCGGGTTGGCTCCCGCGGGCGTTGTCGTATCGGCGGCCCCGGTTTGTTTATCCGGTCGCCTTGAGCATGTCGGCCAGGTGAAGACCCGCGGGCCGGTCAAGCGCGAACCTGGCGGGATGGGTCAGCAAGGCAACGAGATTTTCGTGGTGCTCGGGTTTGCCGTGTCGTGCGATCCAGCCGACGAAATGGGCCTTGTTCGCATCATTCATCGCGCCCAGCCGGGTGAGGTCGGTGGAAGGATCATGACTGTTCCACCAGGCGTCCCGGATCTCCGGGCTGATGGCGGTCGCCCCTATCATCGCCATCAGGAGTCCATACTCGTCGGTGGTCTGGAAAAAGGATTCGCGCTGGGCGGGTGATTGCTCCGTGTCGCACTGGCCAAGGTAGAGAGTCAGCGTGGTATAGGCCGGGCTGTGTATGACTTTTGCGGGGAAACGGCTTTTGTGGACATGCCCGTCGGTGTCGATGAAGTTGATCCGTTGCCCGTCAAAGGCGAGGTTTTCCGGTTTGACGTCGGTCAGGTAAAAGCCCTGTCTGTGCAGAGCCCGCAAATCGAGCAGGGCCTGGCGGAATTCGCCGCTGCCGTGAATGATGTTCCTGGCGATGTCTTCCCACAATTCCCTGCCGGCATTGCGTACGATCATCACGCGATTCTCGACGACCGTCGGCGAATAGAGGGTGGCCAGCTCCGGTAGCGCGGGTTGCGGACCGGAAAGGTTGAAGGTGTCCCCGGGCGAATTCGGAGCCAGTGCGACAAATCGACGGTCCATACCGGTGACGTGTTTGAATCCGCCCTTCAGCACGGCCTGAGGACGCGTTCCGGGAGCGTAAACGACCCGGCTCTTGGGGGCTAGGGCATTGAAGTAATAGGTCTTGTTGTCGCTTCCCGTGGTTTTGGCGAAGGTCTCTCCGCGTTTTGCCGCATCCTCGCGCCGTTGGCACAACATGGTGCGGAACGCGCGGAAGCGGCGCTGGATCCGCATCGCGGCGTAGTGATCGATAAGCGTTTTGACATCGGAGGTTGCCGGCAACGTGCCGTTGTTGCCTTTGTTGGCCAAAAAGGCATGCGCATCGATGACGTTTGAGGGAAATGCGTGTTTGAAGACGGTTTTCCCGTCGATCCGGAAATGGGTTGTGTCGCCATCCTGTGTGATGGTGAACGCATCGCGTTGTTCCGGCGCCGCCAGATCCCGGATCAGGCAGAAACGGACGAGGGGAAGAAAACCGGTATCGCGGTATCCGCGAAAGTCCGCTTCCTTGTGTTCGTGAAGGGCTTGATAGAGTTTGCCGGCCTGTTCTTTCTTTTCCGCGCTGCGGAACAGGTCGAGAAAACAGCCGAACAGCCCCGTCCGCTCATCGTCGTGCTTGATCAGGGAGGCCGCGTCGCTTCGGGCGAGGCGAGTGGGTGGCAAAGAGGATGAAACGGTCATGGAGATCCTTGGTGTCGTTGCCCGCATGCGGCGGAATGACCCGTGATCCTATGCCGTTACCGTTGAAGCGGACTTTCACTAACCGCTCACGCGCGGGGACGCTTGAGGTGCTTCATGGCCCGGTTGATGCCGTCCAGTGTCAGCGGATAGTGCCGATCCCCCATCAGCTCGCGGATCATTTTCACCGACGGAGTATAGTCCCAATAGCCTTCGGCGACCGGGTTGAGCCAGATCGCGTGGCGGAAGTGCGCGAGCAGCCGGCCAAGCCAGACCGCGCCGGCCTCTTCGTTCATGTGCTCCACGCTGCCGCCAGGGTAGGCGATCTCGTACGGACTCATGGTCGCGTCGCCCACCAGAATCAACTTGTAGTCTTCCCCGTAGGTCCGGATCAGCTCCAGCGTGGACAGTGTGTGGCCGTGACGCCGCTGGTTGTCTTTCCAGACGGTTTCGTAGACGCAATTGTGGAAATAATAGTACTCAAGATGCTTGAATTCGCTGCGCGCGGCGGAAAACAGCTCTTCGCAGACCCGGATGTGATCGTCCATCGAACCGCCGATATCGAAGAGCACCAGGACCTTGACCGCGTTATGCATTTCCGGACGCAGGCGAATGTCCAGCAGGCCGGCGTTCTTCGCGGTCGCGCCGATCGTGGCTTCCAGATCGAGTTCTTCTGCCGCGCCGTCGCGCGCGAATTCGCGCAACCGCTTCAGGGCGACCTTGATGTTGCGGGTGCCCAGTTCGACGCTGTCGTCAAGGTTGCGAAATTCCCGTTTGTCCCAGACCTTCACCGCGCGGCGGTGACGCGAAGTGTCCTGTCCGATGCGGATGCCTTCGGGGTTGTAGCCAAAGGCGCCGAAGGGGCTCGTGCCACCGGTGCCGATCCAGCGGTTGCCACCCTGGTGGCGTTCCTGCTGCTCCCTGAGGCGTTCGCGCAACGTTTCCATCAGTTTGTCGTAGCCGAGCGCGTCGATCCGCGCCTTTTCTTCGTCGGTCAGATATTTTTCGATTTGTTTTTTCAGCCACTCTTCGGGCAGTTCGCGTGCCAGATCCTCGAGATTCAGTTCGGCGCCGTGAAACACATGGCCAAATACGCGATCGAAGCGGTCGAAATGGCGCTCGTCCTTGACGAGGCAGGTGCGCGCGAGAAAATAAAAGCTTTCCAGGCTGCCGAACGCGACCTGGCGCTTGAGCGCTTCCAGAAGCGTCAGGAACTCTCTGAGCGAAACGGGGATGTCTGCGTCACGCAAGGCAAAAAAGAAATTGATCAACATGGCATGATCCGGCGATGACAAATGATAAACGCGATGGTATTCTCGATTAGAGCTTGCGCTCCAAACGTGTGTTTGCCGTGACGGTAAGACCGACCCTATCCATCTCCTCGAGGATAACACATATGGATGAACGCCCAGACAACCACGAGGCCGCCATGGCGCTCGAGCCAGTGCTCGAACGCCTCAGGGCGGGGTTTGCCGCCGATGCGTTTCCGTCGGCGGGAGCGCGCAAGGAGCGGTTGCGCCAGTTGCGCAGTCTCGTACTGGAAAACCGTCAGGCGCTGATCGACGCGGTCTGCGCCGACTTCGGACATCGCAGCGCCACGGAAACCGAGCTGTCGGAGCTCTTTCCCACGCTCGAGGAAATCCGTTATGCCTCCGGCAGGCTCAAGGGGTGGATGACACCGCGGCGGCGCCCAGTGTCGCAATGGTTCATGCCGGCCCGCAACCGCGTGATGCCACAGCCTCTCGGAGTGATCGGCGTGGTGGTGCCCTGGAATTTTCCGCTGTTCCTGGCGTTCGGGCCGCTGGTCGGGGCGCTCGCCGCCGGCAACCGGGTCATGATCAAGATGTCGGAATTCACGCCGCGCACCGGGGCGCTTCTGGAACGGTTGTGCCGCCACTATTTCGGCGATGGTCTGGTTGCGGTTGTGAACGGCGGGGTCGATGTCGCGGAGGCTTTCACCCGGCTGCCGTTCGACCATCTGTTGTTCACCGGCTCGACGGCGGTCGGACGCCATGTGATGCGTGCCGCCGCGGCGAACCTGACGCCGGTTACCCTGGAGCTCGGCGGCAAATCGCCGGTGATCGTGTCCCGTTGCGCCGACCTGAAAAAAACCGCGGCATCCCTGGTGCAGGGGAAGTTGCTCAATGCCGGCCAGATTTGCGTGGCGCCCGATTACGTGCTGGTGCCGCACGAGGAGAGGGCCGCGCTGGTCGCCGAACTCAAGTCGGCCTTCGCCAAGCAGTATCCGAGGCGTAACGACAACCCCGATTACACCTGTATCATCAACGATCGCCAGTATCGCCGCCTGGCCGACTGGCTCGAGGAGGCGCGCACGGCGGGCGCCGATGTGCAGCGCGTCGATCCTGCCGGCGAACCCGACACAGGACGCAAAATGCCCTTGCATCTCGTGCTTGACTGCCCGGATTCGGCGCGGCTGATGCAAGAGGAGATTTTCGGGCCGATTTTGCCCATCGTCGGCTACGACAGCCTCGACGAGGCGCTCGACTACGTGAACCGGCGCCCCCGCCCGCTCGCCCTCTATCTGTTCGCCCGGCGCCAGGAAACGGTGGATCGGGTGCTCGCGCAAACCCTCTCCGGCGGCGTGGCGATCAACGATACGGTCATGCAGGTGGCGCAGGACGGCTTGCCGTTCGGCGGGGTCGGGCCGTCGGGCATGGGCCATTACCACGGTTACGATGGATTTTTGACCTTCTCCAAGCTCAAGCCGGTGTTCGTGCAAAGCCGTTTGGGCATGACCTGGATGACGCGCGCGCCCTATGGACGGCTTTCCGGCTGGCTGGTGCGCTTGATGGTCGGAGGTTGAGGTGGCGACCCGGCGGCAGTTCATCAAGGCGGGAGCGGCCGGTGCCCTGTTGCTCGCGGGTGTCGCGTTTCTCGCCGCGCCCGAGGCGGAGCGGCATGGGCCCCGCCCGCACGGAGCGGCATGGTTGACGGCTCGCGACGCGGCCGTGCTGGCCGTCATCGCTCCAGTGATGCTCGGGGTGCCGGGTTTGCCCGTCGCCGCCGTGGTGGAGGGCGTTGACGAGGCGGTGCTCGCGCTGTCCGCCCCGGTGCGGGCGGAAGTCCGTCAGCTTCTCGACATTCTGGGTCACCCCTGGGGGAGGCGCTGGCTCGCCGGTATCGCGAGTCCATGGTCGCTGGCGGGCGCCGCCGATGTTGCCCGCTTTCTGGATGCCTGGCGCGCGAGTCGTTTCGCTTTGCTGCGCGCCGGATACCAGGCCTTGCATGCCTTGCTTTGCGCCGCCTGGTACGGCAATCCGGCCAGCTGGGCGCGTATCGGTTATCAGCCTCCGGGAACCATCATGGAGTTCATCCGTTGACGCAGAATCATTTGCCCGATCCCTATCATGCCCCGGCCGCGGGCGCCTGGCGCATTGTCGACGGCGCCACGCTCGACAAGGATCTGCCATTGACCGCCGACGCGGTGGTGATCGGCTCCGGCGCGGGCGGGGGGACGATGGCCGAGCGGCTGGCGCTGGCCGGGCTAAAGGTGATCCTGGTGGAAGAGGGTGGACTGAAAACCTCCCGGGAATTCCTGTTGCGCGAACGGGAGGCCTATCCGTCCCTCTATCAGGAGTGCGCCGCGCGCAAGACCGCCGACAAGGGAATCACCGTTTTGCAGGGGCGCACGGTTGGTGGCGGAACGACGGTTAACTGGACCAGCTGTTTCCGTACGCCGGCCGACACCTTGCGGCACTGGCGCGACGTCCATGGTCTGTCCGAACTGACCGATGACGCGCTCGCGCCGTTCTTCGCGAGGGCCGAAGCGCGCCTTGGCGTGACCGACTGGGCGGCCGAACCCAACGTCAACAACGCCCTGCTGGAAAAGGGCTGCCGGGCCCTCGGCGTTCCCAGCCGGCGCATCCGCCGCAATGTGCGCGGTTGCTGGAATCTCGGGTATTGCGGGATGGGATGCCCGACCAATGCCAAGCAGTCGATGCTGGTGACGGCGATCCCCGCCGCGCTGGCCCGTGGGGCGACACTGCTGACCCGGGTCAGAATCGAGCGGCTCGAGAGCAATGCGGCGAATGACCGCGTCAGCGCCGCGCTGGGGGTGGCGCTGGGCATCGATGGCATGCGGCCGACCGGGCGCCGGGTGCGCATCGTGGCTCGCCATTTCATCCTGGCGGCGGGATCCGTCGGAACCCCTGCCATTCTGCTGCGCAGCGGGGCGCCCGACCCGTCCGGTCTTTCCGGCGCCCGGACCTTTTTGCATCCGGTCGCCCTGTCCGGCGCGCTCTTCGATGCGCGCGTCGATGCCTTCAACGGCGCGCCGCAGACTGTCTATTCCGATCATTTTTTGCATCGGGAGCCGATCGACGGGCCGCTGGGCTTCAAGCTGGAGGTGCCGCCGGTGCACCCGCTGCTGATGGCGGTGACATTGCCCGGGCACGGCGAAGCCTTCGCGGCGATGATGGCGCGATTGCCGAATCTGCATGTGCAGCTGGCCCTGCTGCGGGATGGTTTTCATCCCGACAGCCGGGGCGGTCGCGTGCGCTTGCGCGACGACGGCTCGCCGTTGCTCGACTATCCGTTCAACGATGTGCTGCGCGACGGGCTGCGGCGCAGTCTGCTCGCCATGGCCGAAATCCAGTTCGCCGCCGGCGCGCGCGTTGTTCTTCCCGTGCATGAACAGGCTCCGCCGCTGCGCAGTTGGCAAGCCGCCCGCGCCCTGATCGCGACCTTGCCGATGGATCCGCTGCGGGTGAGGGTCGTGAGCGCCCACGTCATGGGCGGGGCGCCGATGGGCCCGTCTCCCGATCGGGGGGTGATCGATCAGGAGGGGCGTCATTGGCAATGGCACAATCTTGTGGTGGCCGACGGTTCGGTGTTTCCCACCAGTCTTGGCGTCAATCCCCAGCTTTCCATCTACGCTTTCTCCTTGCGGGCGGCGGATGCCTTGCTGCGGCGCGGCGCGTGACATTGACGCGCAGCGGGTTCGCGGGTCACTATCGCAAGATTCCCGTTCTCCAGGAGGCAAAGACATGGCGCAATCTTCTCGCGGCTGGTTGGCAGGGGTGCTGGATCGCGTCTACGACCGGGCGGTCGACGGCATCGCGGGATTCGGGTCGGCCGAAGCGTTGGCCCACGAGTATCTGGCCAGGACCGGCACGCTCGACGAGCGGGTATCCGCGCTGATCCGGCATCAGGACGCGCGCGCCGGCGCCGCCGGTTTTCTGACGGGGCTTGGCGGATTGCCCGCGTTGCCTGTCGCGCTGCCGGCCAATCTGTTGTCGGTGATGGTCATTCAGGTTCGCATGGTTGCGGCGATCGCCGCGATGGGCGGGCACGACCTGCGGGACACGCGGGTCAAAACGCTGGTATGCGCATGCCTGGCCGGCGAACTGGCGAGCGACGGTCTCAAGGACGCTGGCATGCTTCTAGGGTCAAGATTCTCAGCGGGCATGGCCCGGGGAGTCGCGGGGAAGACCGCTTGGGCCGTTAACCGGCGCATCGGCCGAAAGATCGCGGGGCGACTGGGCGGTTCGCGCTTTTTTTCGCCCTGGCGCGGCGCCCCCTTGTTCGGCGGATTGCTGGGCGGCACGGTCGACGCCGCGGCGACCCATCTGATCGGGCATATCGCCCGGAACACCTTCATTCGCGGGGCGTGAAACCCGCCCGCCGTGGCAGGCCGGACGGCTTCCGGCCGACGGTCTTTCATCTGGATCAACTACTGATTGTCATAAACGGGTATCATGAACGTAAGCAAACAAACGTTTATTAGGGAACCCGATGACACGCAGCCCTATGCCGCTATGCCGAATGGCGTTGCTGGTGGCCGGTTTCGCGGCCGCCATGCCCGTCGCAGCGGAAACCCTTCAGGACGCCTGGCAGCGCGCGGAAAACGCCAGTCGATCTCTCAAAGCCGAAACCTTGCGGGCGGAAGCCGCTGCCCGCGGCATCGAGGCGGCCGAAGCCGCCGCCGGGCCCCAGGTCAGCGCGTCGGCGCAATGGCAGAAGCTTGACCGTGAAGTCCGCGCGGTCATGGATACGTCGGCTTTGTCCGCGGCCATGCCCGCCCCGGTGAAGGCTCTGTTTCCCGGTCGTATTGAAACGCCCCTGACCAATGATCATCCGTTCAATGCCGAAGTGAAGGTCACGTTGCCCGTGTACACGGCCGGTCGGCTTGACCGGCTCGCCGGGGCGGCTCGCGAGGCCGAGCGCGCCACGCGCCACGGTGTCGAGCGCGCCCGGCAGGATCTGCGTCTCGATGTGGCCGAAGCGTATGTCAACGTGCTTCGCGCGAACGAGGCCGTCTCGGTGGCCACCCTCTACCTTTCCACCCTGGAGGCTTACCGGCGCGATGTCGGCAACTACTACCGGCGAGGGCTGGTCTCCCGCGGCGATGTGTCGGGCGCCGATGTGTCGGTGGCCGAAGCCCGTCAGCGGCTGATCGCCGCCAGGGAAGCGCGCGTGGTGGCGTGCGCCGCGTTCAATCGCCTGACCGGCCGCGCGCTCGATGCCTCGGTAACACTGACCATGCTGGATCTGCCGCGCGAGACGCGGCGTTTCCCCGAACTGGCCGCACTGGCCCTGCAGCGGCGTCCCGAATTGTCGCAATTGCAATCGATGCAGGCGGCGCTGGCCGAAGAGGCCCGGGGCGTCAAGGCGGAGGCCATGCCCCAGATGGGGGTTTTCGCGTCCTACACCTATCTGGATAACCCGTACCTGGCGCGCAAAGGGGTTGGCGCGGTCGGCGTCGGGGTGAAGTGGGATGTGTTCGACAGCGGCCTGGTGCGCGCCCGCGCCGGAGGCGTGGAGCGTCGGGCCGCCGCGCTGTCCGAACAGCGCGATGACGCGGCGACACTGATCCAGCTGGATGTGCAGCGCGGGGTCAGTCAGGAAGCCGATGCCGCCGAGCGGCTGAATGTGGCCCGCGCCGCGCTCGAGTCGGCGCAAACCTGGCAGGACATCACCCTGGACCGTTATCACAACGGACTGGCCAATCAGACGGAAGTCCTGATGGCGGCCGCCAAGAAGGCCGACAGCCAAAAAAATCTCTATAACGCACGCTTCGATCATGCGCTGGCCATCCTCCGCCTCAAGCGCGCGATCGGTGAACTGTAAACGGGGGCCTTGCGCATGAAATGGACCAAATTGCTGATTGTTGCCGCCGTGCTGGTGGCGGCGGGAACCGCTTTCAAAATCTGGCAGGCACGCCAACATGTGTTGCCGGACGGCCTGATTCAGACTAACGGCCGTCTTGAAGGCGACCAGACTCTGGTGTCGAGCAAATATCCCGGACGTCTTGCGAGCGTCAAGGTGGGCGAAGGGGACATGGTCGCCGCCGGCCAGGTGGTCGCCACGCTGGACGCGGCCGAGTTGCAGGCGAGGCGCGATGCGGCGAAAGCCGCGCTGGCCTCGGCCGGAGCCCAAAAAATCCGTGCGGCCGCCCAGCTGGCTCAGGCCCGCCGCGATGCCGCTCGCTTCGCGGATCTTCTGACGCGCGGTTCGGTCGACCGGGTGCGCGCCGAGCAGATGCAGCTTGCCGCCGTGGCGGCGGGCACGGTGCTCGCCCAGTCTCAGGAGCAGGAGCGTCAGGCCGCGGCAACCGTCCGGGAGGTCGACGCGATGCTCGCCGAGCAGGCGCTCAAAGCGCCGGTATCCGGTGTGGTGACCTCGCGCCTGCGATTGCCGGGCGAAGTGGTCGGTGCCGGCGGATCCATCCTGGATATCGTGAACCTGGACACCCTGTACCTGAAAGTCTATGTCCCGGAAAACCAGATCGGCCGCGTGCGGCTTGGCCTGCCGGCGCGGATCTATACCGATGCCTTCCCCGGCACCGCGTTCGAAGCCCGCGTGAGCTACATCGCCAGCCGCGCGGAGTTCACGCCAAAGGAAGTGCAGACACCTGACGAGCGGGTCAAGCTGGTCTACGCGGTCAAGCTCAATCTGGTGGCCAATCCGCAGCATAGGCTGACTCCTGGCCTGCCCGCCGATGCCGTCATCCGCTGGAAAGATGGCGTGCAATGGCAAAAACCGCATTGGTGAGCGCATGAGCGATATCGTGATCGCGGCGGATCGCTTCGGAAAACGCTATGAACGCCATGAGGCGGTGCGCGGGGTGTCGCTGGCGGTGCGCCGCGGCGAACTGTACGGCCTGATCGGTCCGGACGGCGCCGGCAAATCCAGTTTCATGAAGGCGGTGGCCGGGGTGTTGTCTTACGAGGATGGGGCGCTCGAGGTGTTCGGCACCCGCATCGACAGCGAACGCTCCGCCGAGTCGGTGAAAGGCCGCATAGGGCTGATGCCCCAGGGGCTGGGGCAGAACCTCTACGGCGATCTGTCGATCGAAGAGAATATCGACTTTTTCGCGCGCCTGCGGCTGGTCGACCCGGAGACGGCCCGGGAACGCAAGGAGCAACTGCTGGCGACAACGCGGTTGGCCGCTTTCCGGTCACGGCCGATGAAAAAGCTCTCCGGGGGCATGAAGCAGAAACTGGGGCTGGTCTGCACGCTGATTCACGCGCCGGACCTGATCATCCTGGATGAGCCGACCACCGGGGTCGACCCGGTGTCGCGCCGCGATTTCTGGTCGATTCTTGGCGAGCTCGTGGCGTCGCGGGGACTGACGGCGCTGGTTTCCACCGCGTACATGGACGAGGCCAGCCGCTTTACGCGCATGAGCCTGATGCATGAAGGCAAGGTGCTGGCCGAAGGCACGCCCGAAGCGATTCTGGCGCGCGTGCCCGGCACCATCGTGCAGTGCGACGCAGCGCCCCAGATCAAGGCGCTCGGCCGTCTGGCGGCGCGTTTTCCGCAAATCGAGGCGCTGGGCGCGACCGTGCGGCTGTTCGCCCGTGACCGGAACCGGCAAGAGGCTGAAACCGAAGCGCGCCGGCTGCTCGAAGGCCTCGATGTGAAGGAGGTGGCGCTGCTCGACCCGGAGCTGGAAGACGTGTTCGTGGCGCTGATGGCCGAACAGGGCCGCCTGGAAAAGCCCGGGCTGGGCGCCTCCGCCGCCGGTGCGCCTGCCGGGGATGCCGGCCATGCCATCGAGGCGAAGGGACTGACCCGGCGTTTCGGCGATTTCGTCGCTGTTGGCGATGTGAGTTTTCAGGTGAAGCAGGGAGAGATTTTCGGGTTGCTTGGCGCCAATGGAGCGGGCAAGACCACGGCGATCAAGATGCTGACCGGCATTTTGCCGCCCAGCGGCGGGGAAGGGCGTGTCGCCGGCGCCGACATGCGCAAGGCGGGAGCACTGATCAAGTCGCGCATCGGTTATATGTCGCAGGCTTTTTCCCTGTACCTGGACCTGACCGTCGAAGAAAACATCCGGCTTTATGCCGGTCTTTACGGCCTGTCCCGCCGCGACACGGCCGAGCGGCTGGCGTGGATCGTCGGCATGGCCGGCCTTGCCGGGCACGAGCACGATCTGGCCGCGACCCTGCCGATGGGCCTGCGCCAGCGTCTTGCTCTGGGGTGCGCGCTGGTGCACCGCCCGCGCGTGCTGTTCCTGGACGAGCCGACCTCGGGCGTCGACCCGCTCGGGCGCCGGGCCTTTTGGGAAATCCTGTTCCATTTGTCGCGTGTCGAAGGGGTCGCGATGCTGGTGACGACGCACTATATGTCCGAAGCCGAGCACTGCGATCATCTGGCCTTGATGTTCGCCGGTCGCGTGGTCGCCGATGACAGTCCGGCGGGAATGAAGGCCGCCGTGGTGCGGGAGGCGGGCGCCTTGTACGAAGTGGCCGGCGAAGGCGCCCTCGAGGCGCTGCCGGGGCTGATCGCGGCGGGCTTTGACAGTGCGTCGCCGTACGGCCGGCGGCTGCATGTGCTGACCCGGGATCCTGGCGCGCTCGCCGCCGAACTGGCCGGACTGGCTCCGGCGGCCCGCATCGAGGCGCGGCCTATCGTCATGGAGGATGTGTTCGTGCACAAAGTCACGCGGCTGGAGGCCGAGGAACGCAAGGGGGGTGGCGCATGATCTGGCAGAGGGTGTTCGCCATGGCGCACAAGGAGTGGCGCGAAATCGTCCGTGACCGGCTGTTCTTTTCCCTGGCCTTCGTGGTTCCGGCGCTCTTGATGCTGCTGTTCGGCTACGGCCTGTCGCTCGATGTGGAAAACATCCCGTTCGCGGTGGTGGATCGCGATCATAGCGTGGCGAGCCGTGAATATGCCTGGCGCTTCATCGGTTCGCGCTACTTCCAGTTTCGCGGCTACAGCACCGATGAGCGGGACGCCTCGCGGCTGATCGCCAAAGGGGATGTCCGTGTCGTGCTGGTGATCCCCGAGCATTTCGGGAAGAATCTGGCGCGCGGCGAGCCGGCTTCGGTCGCGACACTGGTCGATGGAACCTTTCCCAGCCGGGCGATGACCACCAAGGGCTATGTCGCGGCGATCAGCTCGGCGTTCAGTCTGGAGAGCCTGTCCGCGATGATCGCCCGGCAAAGCGGCAGGAGCCTCGATGAAGTGCGCGCGGGCCTGCAGCCGGTGACGCTCGAAACCCGTTACCTGTACAACCAGAGCGTGAGCAGTATCTGGTCGCTCGCGCCGAAGCTGATCATGGTGATCCTGATGCTGTCGCCGCCGTTTCTGACGGCCCTGGGTGTGGTGCGCGAGAAGGAGAACGGATCCATTTTCAATGTCTACGCCTCGAACATCACCCGCGCGGAGTTCCTGATCGGCAAACTGATGCCCTATGTGGCGATCTCCACCGTCAATATCCTGGTGCTGTGGCTTCTGGCCACGCTGTTATACCAGGTGCCGTTCAAGGGCAGCTTCCTGTTTTTTCTGCCCGCGACGTTGGTCTATGTGCTGTGCACCACCGGCATCGGGCTGGTGGTGTCGGTGCTGGTGCGTACCCAGGTGGCGGCGATGATCGTCACCATGATCGTCACGATGATTCCGGCCGTGCTGTACTCGGGGCTGATCATCCCGATCGTGTCTTTGGGGGGCGGCGCGAACTGGGTGGCCCATCTGATGCCCGCCATGTACTACACCGACATCGTCGTTGGGTGTTTTCTCAAGGGCGTCGGGTTCGATGCCTTATGGCGGCCGCTGGGCGTGCTGGCGGCATTCGCCACCGTGCTGTTCGCTCTGGGCTATGCCGGGTTTTCCAAGAGGCCGAGAACATGACGAACTTTGTGCGCTGGCTGGTGCCGGCCGTACGCCGCTTTCGGGCCATGCTCGTCAAGGAGCTCAAACAGCTGGGGCGCGACAGGGTGCTGCTGGCGTTCATCCTCTACGCGTTCACGGTCGATATTTTTCTGGCGGCGTCGGGCGTGTCGCTGTCGCTGAATAATGCGGCGACCCTGGTGCAGGACCATGACCGGACCGCCGCGTCGCGCGAACTGACCGGGCGTTTCCGACCGCCGTATTTCCGCATTGACGGGCAGGTGGCGCATGATCGGGACGGTCTTGCGGCGCTCGACAGCGGGCAGGCGATGATATTGTTGTCGATTCCCCCTGATTTGCAGAAGAATCTTGCCACCGGACGGCAAAGCCAGGTGGCGATGCAGGTGGACACGACCAATTCGGTGCTGGGTTTTCTGGCGACCAGCGACGCGCGACAGATTCTGGCCCGCTTCGGCCTGGAGTCGGCGCTGGCCCGGTTGGGCATGCCCGCCGGCGGAGCGCAAGCGGCGTTGCCGGTCGTGAACAATGAGATCCGCGTCTGGTACAACCCCAACCAGGACGACAGCTGGTTCATGGGCATTTCGCAAATGCTCAATATCACCACGGTGTTCTCGGTGCTTCTGCCGGCCGCCGCGATGGTGCGCGAGAAGGAGCGCGGCACCGTGGAGCAACTGGTGGTTTCTCCGCTCTCGCCCCTGGGCATCCTGTTGCCCAAAGTGGTGTCGATGACCGGCGTGATCCTGTGCGGAATTGCGCTGAGCCTGTTTCTGATTCTGATCCCGTTGTTCGGCATTCCGGTCAAGGGCAGTGTCGGGCTGTTTTTCGGATTGTCGGCGCTTTATGTGTTCACCACCGCCGGGCTCGGACTGTTCGCGGCGACCATCGCGCGCAACCTGGCTCAGGCCGGCATGCTGTCCATCCTGATTCTGGCGCCCATGCTCTTCCTGTCCGGCGCCTGGACGCCACCGGAAGCCATGCCGTCATGGTTGCGCGGATTGATGTTCGCGTCGCCGCTGCACTACTACCTGGACATCGCCTTCGGCGTGCTGCTCAAGGGGCAGGGGGTCGGGGAGCTGGCGGTGTCGATCGCCGGTATGGGCGGGATCGGCATTCTGGTGTTCGCCGCCGGCCTGGTGCTGTTCCGGCGGCAGTTCGACTGATCGCCGCGATGGCCGATCGAATCGCCGGAACGGACGAGAAGACTTCGCTGATTCTACGGGTTGCCGGTGGTACGGCCTGTGATGCGGAATGTGGCATGCGGCAGGCGCCCTCCAGGCCGGAGGGCGTTTGTTCATGCGGCATGGCCGCTGGCGGGCATCAGTTCGCGTGACGCTGGCACAGCTCGCGGAAGGCTCCGGCCAGTTCCGGCTGGACATAGGGTTTGAGCAGCGCCAGCACCTGGCGCACGCCTCGGCGGCCTGACTCTTCCGTGATCGGGGCCTTCGGACGGGCGGTCTGTTCGAAAGCGAACCAGAACTTCACCACCAGCCAGATATTGACGCTGAGCGCCTCGATGTCCTCCTCGTCCATTTTCAGGAGCCCGAGGCGGATGAACTCACGGAAATGCCGGCCAAGAATGTCCTTCATCTCGGTGTTCACGAATTGATGGTACTCGGCCTGCATCTGGGGGTTGCGCGCCAACAAGCCCGGCAGATCGTAGAACATGAAACGGAATTGCCACATGGCATCGAAGGCCGTGTCCAGATAGTTGACCAGGTCCGGAACCGTCATGGTGCGGTCGGTCGGAACCGACAGGCGTTCGTTGATGAAGTTACGGTACTGAACGAATATCTGGTAGACGATCTCTTCCTTGTTGCGGAAGTGATAGTACAGATTGCCAGGGCTGATGCCCAGATGCGCCGCGATATGATTTGTCGTTATATTCCGTTCGCCCTGTTCGTTAAAGAGCTTCAGGCTTTCGAGAATGATCTTGTCGTAGGTCTTTATGCGCGGTTTGCTCATGATGGCCTGATTTCCATTTCGTTATTGTGATCATTATGCCATTTATGTGGAGCGTTTGCTCTATTTTTTGCGGCGTTACACAACAACATACCGCCGCGTCCCCTTGCGCGGCGGTATGTTCGGGGATCAATCGTTCAGTTTGACGGCGTGTTCCCGGGTTTCGTGGAAGACGATTTGCGGCCAGCGCTCCTGGGCAAGTTGCAGATTGACCCGGCTGGTGGCGAGATAGGCGAGATTGCCGCCGGCATCGATGGCCATGTTGTTGACCAGATTGTTCTCGAACTCTTCCAGCTTCTTGCGATCCTCGCAACTGACCCAGCGGGCGCTCCAGATGCTGGTGGATTCGAATACGGCGTCCACGCCGTATTCGGCCGCCAGGCGCGCCGCCACCACGTCGAACTGCAGTACGCCGACGGCGCCGAGGATCAGGTCGCCGCCATTGTGCGGCTTGAAGACCTGCACGGCGCCTTCCTCGCCCAGCTGCTGCAAGCCCTTTTGCAATTGCTTGAGCTTGAGCGGATTGCGGATGCGCACCGTGCGGAACAGTTCCGGCGCGAAGAACGGAATGCCGGTGAACTGCAGAAGCTCGCCATCGGAAAAACTGTCGCCGATCTGGATGTTGCCGTGGTTGGGAATGCCGATGATGTCGCCGGCGAAGGCTTCCTCGACGGTTTCCCGCTCGTGCGCCATGAAGGTTACGACGCTGGAGGCGGCGATGTCCCGGTTCAGACGCAGGTGCTTCATTTTCATGCCGCGCTCGAAGCGGCCCGAACACACGCGCAGGAAGGCGATGCGGTCGCGGTGCTTCGGATCCATGTTGGCCTGGATCTTGAACACGAACCCGGAAAACGCCGCTTCGGTCGGTTCGACGTCGCGCAAGGTGGCGTGACGCGCCGACGGGGCGGGCGCCCAGTTGATCAGGGCGTCGAGAATCTCGCGGATGCCGAAGTTGTTGATCGCCGAACCGAAGAACACCGGCGTCAGTTCTCCGGCGAGGAACTCGTCCAGATTGAATTCGTTGGAAGCGCCCTTGACGAGTTCGATTTCCATGCGCAGCTGTTCCATTTCCAGCGGGAAGAGCTCGTCGAGGCGCGGGTTGTCGATGCCGTTGACGACTTCGACATCGGTGATGAGCTTGTCGCTGCCGGCTTCGAACAGGATGACCTTGTCGTCGAGCAGGCTGTACACGCCCCGGAACACCTTGCCCATGCCGATCGGCCAGGTGACCGGCGCGCAACGGATGTTCAGGACATTTTCCACCTCGTCGAGCAGCTCCAGGGAGTCGCGCACCTCGCGGTCGTACTTGTTCATGAACGTGACGATCGGCGTATTGCGCAAGCGGCAGACGTTCAAGAGCTTGATGGTCTGCGCCTCCACGCCCTTGGCGGCGTCGATCACCATCAGCGCGGAGTCGACCGCGGTCAGCACGCGATAGGTGTCTTCCGAGAAGTCCTGGTGGCCCGGTGTGTCGAGCAGGTTCACCGTATGGTCGCGATACTCGAACTGCATGACCGAGGAAGCGACGGAAATGCCGCGCTGCTTCTCGATCTCCATCCAGTCGGAAGTGGCGAACTTGCCGGTTTTTTTGCCTTTTACGGTACCGGCATTCTGGATGGCGCCCGAGAACAACAGGAGCTTTTCGGTCAGCGTGGTTTTGCCCGCGTCAGGGTGGGAAATGATGGCGAAGGTGCGGCGGTGCGCCACTTCGTCGGCAATGCGGCTCAATTCTGCGGACATGGATGCGTCTGGTTGAATGCTAAAAGGGTTGATTTTACTCTGTAATCGGTTTTTTGGGCAGTCTTTGCCGTCGGCCGGGGCGGCAGGGCGCGCGGTTTTTGGTTATGATAATGGCCATCGTGTCGTAGAACGACGTTAGCGCGAAAGAAATCTGCATGTTTACAGGTATTGTCAAGGGGACGGCCGCCGTCGTGTCCATCACCGAACGGCCGGGTTTTCGCACCCATGTCCTGACGTTTCCCGAGCCGTGGCTCGAGGGGCTGGAAGTCGGCGCCTCGGTCGCGCACAACGGCTGCTGCCTGACGGTTACCGGCATCGACGGCTGCCGCGTGTCGTTCGATCTCATGCAGGAAACCCTGCGGGTGACCAATCTTGGGCGGGTCAGGGAAGGCGATCGCGTGAACATCGAGCGCGCGGCCCGCTTTGGCGACGAGATCGGTGGGCATCAGATGTCCGGGCACGTCATGGCCATGGCCGAGGTGACCGACGTCATCGAGACGCCCGACAATCGCACCCTCTGGTTCCGCGTGCCCGAGTCGCTCGCCCGCTATGTCTTCACCAAAGGCTACATCGGCGTCGACGGCGCGAGTCTGACGGTCGGGGAGGTGCGCCAGGCCGAGTTCTGCGTCCATCTCATTCCCGAAACGCTCGCGCGCACCACGTTGTCCGGACGCCGTCCGGGCGACCGGGTCAATATCGAGATCGACCCGCAAACCCAGGTCATTGTCGATACCGTGGAACGGCTGCTCGCGGCCCGTTCGCTCTGACGCTTCGCGCCAAACCGGGCCCGGTGGCCCGGATGCAAGGAAAACATCATGGTCATTTCTCCGATTCAAGACATCGTCGCCGATATCCGTGCCGGTAAAATGGTTGTCCTCGTGGACGCCGAAGACCGGGAAAACGAGGGCGATCTGGTGATGGCGGCCGAGTTCGTGACGGCCGACGCCATCAACTTCATGGCAAAGCACGCGCGCGGACTGATTTGTCTGACACTCACCGAGGATCGTTGCCGGCAATTGAACCTGCCGCTGATGGTCTCCCAGAACGGCACGCCGCACGGCACCAACTTCACCGTTTCCATCGAGGCGGCCAGCGGTGTCACGACCGGCATTTCCGCGGCCGACCGCGCGCGCACCATCCAGGTCGCCGCGGCGCGCGATGCCCGCCCGGAGGATCTTGTTCAGCCGGGGCACGTGTTTCCGCTCAAGGCTCGCAACGGCGGAGTGCTGGTGCGCGCCGGCCATACCGAGGCGGGGTCGGATCTCGCGCAGCTGGCCGGGTTGGAGCCGGCATCGGTGATCTGCGAGGTGATGAACGACGACGGCACGATGGCGCGCCTGCCCGAGCTGATGACCTTCGCCGCCGAACATGGCCTGAAGATCGGCACCATCGCCGATCTCATCCAGTACCGCAGCCGTACCGAATGCCTGGTCGAACACGCCGGGGAGCGCCCGGTGGAAACTCCGTTCGGTCATTTCACGCTGCACGTGTTCCGCGACGTGACGTCGCGGGCCACCCATCTTGCGCTGGTGGCCGGAGAAATCCGTCATGACCATGAGACGCTGGTGCGGGTGCACGAGCCCTTGTCGGTGATGGATTTCATCGATCCGCTGGGTGCCTCGCACACCTGGTCGCTGCCTTCGGCGATGGAGGAGATCCAGGACGCGGGCGCCGGGGTACTGGTGATGCTGCATCGCGACGAGAGCGGCGACGATCTTCTGGCCCGGGCGCTGCCGCAAGGCGATGGCGAACCGCGCAAGTGGGACGGCAAGACCTTCGGTATCGGCGCGCAGATGCTGCGCCGGCTGGGCGTGGGCAAGATGCGCCTGATGGCGGGGTCCGTCAGCCTGCCGAGCATGGCCGGATTCGATCTTGAAGTGGCGGGTTTTCGTTTGCCCGAACACGGGGTGCCGGAAATCGGGTAAACTTACGCCCCCCGAAACAGATTTCTGCGAGGAAAAGCATGCTGGAAGCCATTGAGCGTATCGAGCCGGACCTGAACGGACGCGGCCTGAAGATCGGTGTCGTGATGAGCCGGTTCAACGAACCCGTTTGCCACGGACTGCGCGATGCCTGTCTGTCCGAACTGTCCCGGCTTGGTGTCGATGGCGCCGATGTCGTGCTCGCCACCGTTCCCGGCGCGCTGGAGATCCCTCTTGTGCTGCAGACCATGGCCAAAAGCGCACGCTTCGATGCCCTGATCGCGCTGGGGGCGGTCATCCGCGGAGAAACCTATCATTTCGAACTGGTGTCCAATGAATCGGGCGCCGGGATCACCCGAGTCGGACTGGATCACGGCATCCCCGTGGCCAATGCCGTGCTCACCACCGAAACCGACGAGCAGGCCGAGGTGCGCATGACCGAAAAAGGTCGCGATGCCGCCCGTGTCGCCGTGGAAATGGCCCGACTGCATGCCGCCTTGCGCGGCTGAGGCGTGGCCGCGATCTTTATCCAAGGAAGTGACTGAATGAAAACTGCACGTCGCCGCGCGCGCGAATTCGCCATGCAGGGCATCTACGAATGGCAGCTGAACCCGGATCGGGTCGCGTCGACCATCGAGAAGCACCTGCGCGAAAACGACTATTTCGCCAAGGCCGATGAAGCCCTGTTCCGGACGATCCTGTTCGGCGTGCTCAAGGACGTCGAAACCCTGTCCGCGATGCTGGCCCGCCATTACGAGCGTTCTCCCGACGATGTCAGCCCCGTGGAGCGCGCCGTGCTGCTGATGGCGGCGCTGGAGCTGACCCAGCACCAGGAAACTCCGTATCCGGTGATCATCAACGAAGCCATCGAGATCGCCAAGACCTTCGGCGGCACCGACGGCCACAAGTTCGTCAACGGCGTGCTGGACAAGCTGGCCGCCGAGGTGCGCCCCGAAGAGTTCGCCTCCGGGCGTACCCGCCGCCAGTCGTAAGGGGCCGCGGCAAACCGGTGACGACACCCGCCCTTGGGCGGGTGTTTTTTCGTATGGATACGCTCATGAACGAATTCGACCTGATTCGGGAGTTTTTCACGCACCGCGCCGATAGCGTGGTACTGGGAGTGGGGGACGATGCGGCGATTTTGGCGCCGTCGCCCGGTCACGAATTGGTTGTCTCGGCCGACATGCTGGTCGAGGGACGGCATTTTTTTGCCGATGTGGATCCGGCGCGTCTTGGGCATAAGTGCCTGGCCGTGAATCTGTCCGATATGGCTGCCATGGGTGCCAGGCCGCGCTGGGTGTTTTTGTCGCTGGCGCTGCCGAATCTCGATCGCGACTGGCTGGCCGGATTTTCGGCGGGGTTCATGGGGCTTGCCGGGCGGCACGGCGTTGCTCTTGCCGGCGGCGATACGACGCGCGGGCCATTGACGGTTTCGGTCACCATCATGGGCGAAGCGCCGGACGGCACTGCGCTTCGCCGCAGCGGCGCGCGGGCCGGTGACGAGATTTGGGTGAGCGGACGGCTAGGCCTCGCGGCCGCGGCGGTCAGGCACCGCCTTGAGGGTGTGGCGTTGCCGGCGGAGGTGCTCGACGCGGCGCTTGCCGATCTTGAGCGGCCCGAGCCGCGCGTCGCCTTGGGGCTCGCCTTGCGTGGTATCGCCAGTTGCGCCATCGATATCTCGGATGGGCTGCTGGCCGATGCCGGGCATCTGGCCGACCGTTCGGGCGTCGGGATCGACCTGTTGCTGGAGAGTGTGCCGACGCACCCGTGGCTTGCCATGCGGCGCCTGGCGTGGCGTGACTGCCTGGCTGCCGGGGGGGACGATTATGAGTTGTGTTTTGCCGCGCCGGCCGCGCAGCGCCAGCGCATCGAAGCGTTGTCCACGCCGACGTGCCCGCTCACCCGTATCGGACGGGTCGTATCGGGAGAGGGGGTGCGGTTGCTCGATGCCGGCGGCAATCCGTTGACTATGGGGAGGCAGGGATTTGACCATTTCGAATGTAAAGCCTGACTGGCGATTGATTACCCGGCATCCGGCATATTTTGTGGCTTTTGGTTTCGGTAGCGGTCTGTCGCCATGGGGGCCCGGCACGCTGGGCACACTGGTGGCCTACCCGCTGTACTTTCTGCTGCAATGGGCCGGTGTGACGTGCGGCTGGCTGGCGTTGCTGTGTCTGCCTCTGTTTGTCGCGGGGGTGAAAATCTGCGATATGGCCGACGCGGTGCTGGGCACGCACGACCATAGCGGTGTCAATTTCGACGAAATCGTCGCCATGCTGCTGGTGCTCGCCTTCGTGCCGGCGACACTGTCGGCGCTCATCGCGGCATTCGTCGCATTCCGCGTGTTCGATATCGTCAAGCCATGGCCGATCGGCTGGCTCGATCGGCGCGTCAAAGGCGGATTCGGCGTCATGATCGACGATATCCTCGCCGCCGCGATGGCGCTTGCCGTGCTGCGCGCCGCGATGGCGGCGGGGTGGCTCTAGGCGGCTGTGAGCCATCACGGGGCGGGGCATACCGGTCTTCGGCAAGTTGTGGTATGCTTGCGCCCCCTTGTTACTGTGTCCTGTCACTAAATCGCATGCGAGACCCCTGCGACCACTATACCTACGACCTGATCGGCGGTACCCCGAAAAAGCCGGGGCGCAAGCCGTTGGGCGAGCGCGCCATGACGGCCGCCGAGCGCAAGCGTCGCAGCAGGGAAATCCGCCGCAACCGGTTGCAGGAGTTGTCCGTGACCGTGGAGCTGACCCGGGATGCGCAAAAATCCCTGGACAAGCTGATCGAATGGTGGGGCGTCAGCAAGAAGGAAGCCATCAATCGCGCCATTCTGATGGCGTCGCAATTGCAGACGGGCCGGACCGGCAACCTGTTCGAGCCGGATCCCGACCTATTGTTGTCGGGTGCGCGACGGCGCAAGTCGTCCGGCCCCCGCAAGCTTTGAATATGGATATTCACCACCGCATCCGCGAAGCCGCCGAGGCACTGGTTGCCGAGGGCGTCTGGCCGACCGTTGCCGATATCCGCTCCCGCCTTGGCACCGGCTCGAACACCACCATCAATAGCACACTGAAAACCTGGCGTCAGGACTTTCTCGCCGGCCATGTCCGGCGAGCCACCTTGCCGGGCATTCCCGCGCCGCTGCAGGCGCTGTTCGATCAACTTTGGACGCTCGCGTGCGCCGAGGCCTCCGAGCGCTTCGCTCAGGAGCTGCGCCGGTTCGAGGAGGAGCGCTCCGGGTGGGAGTCGGCGCGCAGTTCGCTGCAGGCGAGAATCTCCGAACTCGATGCGCGGGATGCGCGGGTTCAGGAGGAGGTCAACGAGTTGCGGTCGCGCCTGGAATCGGCGGCGGAGCGCATGGATGGCGCGCAGGCCGAATCGCTGCAATTGCGCAGTGAGTTGGCCGCCTTGCGGGAGCAGGCGGAGCGCCAGAACGAACTCGTGCTGTCCGTGCAGCGAGCGGCCGAACTGCGGGTCGAAGAGGTGGAGTCCCGCGCGGCAAGACAGGTCGCCGACGCGCGCGAGGAGGCCATGCGGCGGGAATCGCTGGCGTACGAGCGCCTGGAGGGGTTGCGGCTGGCTCTGTTCGAGCAGATCGAAGAAGAGCGCCGGGCGGCGCGGGCCGCCCGCGATGAAGCCCAAGCGCGTGAGCAGGAGCTGATTCGTGTCGCCGCGAGAAAGCAGGAGTCGGCGCAGGAGCGGCTTTTGTTGCTTGAGCGGGAGCGCGGCCGGCTGGAGTCGCTGGTCGAGTCGATGACGGAGCGTTTGGCCCGTATGGCGGTAGAACCCCGGGAGGGTTCGGATGAACGTCGGGCGGAGGCGCCGTTCTCCTCGGTTTGAGGCCCCCCTGTTTGATGGCCGTGCTCGTCGCCGCGTCCTGTTCCCCATTCTCCATCATGCCCTTGACCGCCGATCGGGCCGCGGCTATTCGCTCGCGCTCCCGAGATGGTCGTCCGGTATGGCATTGCACCGATCCGAGGCGAGGCGGGGTGTTCTCCGTTGCTTGGGCGGTGAACTATATCTCGCGCCATATTAGTATTCGCGGGCAACGGTCTGCCAGAAAACCGAAGCCACGTGTCTTCACGGCCAAGGCCGCCCATGCGGCGGCTTGGTCCACCCTCACTACCTTTTGAGCGCGGGTCAGGCCAAGTCCGGGTTCCTTTTGTGCCCGCGGCTCATCCCGAACGCTTTTTCTCGCGCAGCGCCTGATTGTCATGGCCGCAATCTGCCGTCGTCGCTTCGCCTCCAGGTGTGGGGGGGGCTAAAACCAGGAAAGGGATACGGAATGGAGCGGGGAGGGTTCATGATCGCCGGCAAACCGGATACGCAAGGAGTGGGGGCTGGCCGCCATCGCTTCCCAAGGCGGATTTTTGGTAGCGCCTGTCGGGGTTCGGAGAGATTCTTGGGGTCTTATGAATTAGGTGTGAAGGTAGAGTTATGTTTGTCGATATCTCGAGCAGAAACATAGCGCATGGCGCGGCGGCGGGTGCCGGTTCGCGGGTGGTTCCCTTGTTGGAACGCCTGCTGTCCAAATTGAAGGGGTGTTTCCGTGCTGGCCATCAGCGGCCGACACCGCTCGGTCAACGCAATGAGCCGGTTCGTGACGGAGTGGATGCCAAGCGGTGCGCATACCGTCAGCGCTACCTCAACTCATGCGGAGCCGCGGCGTTGCTGTGCGCGGCCAATGAGATGGGTGTCAAGAGTTTTCCTTCTTTGCGAGGCGGAGAGCGTGGCGGGGCGCTGGCCGCGGATCCGGCGTCGGAAACGTGGATCTACCGCATCACGTCGGGGGCGACAACGGGGCCCGGTGCCGGTCAGCGGAGCCGGAACGGGTTGGCCGCAGAAGGGTATTCGCTGCCGCACAATCTGGTGTTCGCGGCACGGTTGCTGGGGCTGGAGGGGGTATTCTATTGCGGCCGCGCGTGGCTGGGGCGTCTGATTGTCCATCGCTACCCCGGCGCTGTCAGTATGGCCAAGGGCTCGGGGGTGTCTGTCCGTTATGATAGGGCCCCACCGCCAGCCAATGGGCAGCGGGTGCTGCGGGTCGTGGTGTCGGGAGGCGGTTTGCATTGGTTGCTGGAACGTCCGGACGGATCGGTCATGGATCCCGGCCCGGGCCGCGACTATCCGAGTCTGGCGGGCACCCTGCGTGCCAATCGCTACAGGGATACGGGCTTATGTCTGTTGCTCGAGGGGAGCAAGCCTGCCGGGCCGGTTCAGATGGCTGCGGAGCCTCTGTCTCTTGCGTCAGTCGAGCGTTAACGACGCGATCAGCATGTCGAGGTAGGTCGCGTCGACAACATCGAAGCAGGTTTTTCTGTCCGCGTCGACGTCCAGTACGCCGATCACGGCGCCGGTACGGTCGCGCAGCGGAACCACGATCTCGGATCGGGCCAGACTCGAGCAGGCGATGTGGCCGGGGAATGTTTCCACATCGTCGACAATCAGCGTGCGGTTTTCCTTCCACGCGGTTCCGCATACCCCTTTGCCGAACGGGATGCGTGTGCAGGCGATCGGCCCCTGAAACGGTCCGAGTACGAGCTCGGACCCCTTGACCAGATAAAACCCCACCCATAGCCAATCGAAAGTCATATTCAGGGCGGCCGCCAGATTGGCCAGCAAGGCGATCCTGTCGGTTTCTCCGGAACACAGTGCCGTTACTTGCGGCAGCAGGGTCCGGTAGCGTTCTTCCTTGTTGTTTCCTTTGATGATCAGCGACTCGGCCATGGCATTTTTCAAGCTATTTCATTAACAATTCCAAACCTTACCATACAAATCGGGCTCGGTCTGTCTAGTATGCGAAACGGGCGACATTGATCTGGATCAACTTTTTGTTCTATCATTTCAGAAATTTCTGAAATAACGGGACGGAGGCGTCCGTGAATCTTACACCTCTCGCGGAACGTTTTGTTCTGCATTTCGGGGAAATGGGAAGTCGTTGGGGCGTGAACCGGACGGTCGGGCAGATTTATGCGTATCTGTTCATCTCGCCCGCCCCGCGCAACGCCGATGATATCGTCGAGGCGCTGGGAGTGTCGCGCTCGAATGTCAGCATGGGGCTCAAGGAGCTGCAGTCCTGGCGCCTGGTGAAGCTGGTTCATCAGGCGGGGGACCGGCGCGATTATTTCGAGACGCCGAAGGATGTGTGGGAGATTTTCCGGACGCTCGCCGAAGAGAAACGCAAACGGGAGATCGAACCGACCCTGAGTTTTTTGCGGGATGCGCTGATGGACGCGCCGCTTGACGAGGATGAGAGGCATGCCCAGGCGCGCATGAAGGAAATGCACGAATTGATCGACCTGGCCAATGGGTGGTTCGACGATGTTCAGTCGCTGTCGCCGGAGACTCTGGAAGGCCTCATGCGTATGGGCTCCCGTGTGTCGCGGGTGCTTGAATTCGCCAACCAGCTGCGCGGCGCGGGCCGCGGCAGGGGGTGATCGTGAAAAAACGGATGAAGCGCTGGCGGGACGGCCCCTTGTGGCGCGACATCCTGCTGGTGCTGTTGATCAAGAGTGTGATGCTGTACGGACTTTGGAAAGCGTTCTTCTCGCACCCCCTGGCGGAGCACATGACCGTGCCGCAAAGCGTGGTGGAGTCGCATCTGACCGCGGGATCCGGGTCCGGAAACGAAGGAGGAAGTCATGTTGCCCGACCTTGATGTCGTAGAGTTGTCGCGCCTGCAGTTCGGCCTGACGGCGATGTTTCATTTTCTGTTCGTGCCGCTGACGCTGGGCATGGCGTGGTTGCTGTTCATCTGCGAATCGGTGTTCGTGATGACCGGCAAGGAAGTCTACCGCGACATGACGCGTTTCTGGGGGAAACTGTTCGGCATCAACTTCGCGATGGGCGTGACGACAGGACTGACCCTGGAGTTCCAGTTCGGCACCAACTGGGCCTATTATTCCCATTATGTCGGAGATATTTTCGGTATACCACTCGCGCTGGAAGGCATGATGGCGTTCTTTCTCGAGTCGACCTTCATTGGCCTGTTTTTCTTCGGGTGGGACCGGCTGAGCCGCGTGCAGCACTTGATGGTGACCTTTCTGGTGGCGCTGGGTTCGAGCCTGTCCGCCTTGTGGATTCTGGTGGCGAACGCCTGGATGCAGAATCCTGTCGGCGCCGAATTCAATTACGAGACGATGCGCATGGAGCTGACGAGCCTGTCCCAGGTGTTCTTCAATCCCGTGGCGCAAGTCAAATTCGTGCATACCGTGGCATCCGGCTACGTGGCCGCTTCGATGTTCGTGCTGGGGGTCTCCGGCTGGTACCTGCTCAAGGCGCGGGATACCGGTTTCGCCTTGCGCTCCTTCGCTGTGGCGACGGGGTTCGGTCTGGCCTCCGTTCTGTCGGTGCTGGTGCTGGGCGATGAATCCGGCTATACGGCCGGGGAAGTCCAGAAGGTCAAGCTCGCCGCGATAGAGGCGGTTTGGGAGACGGAGCCCGCCCCGGCGTCGCTGACGCTCATCGGCTGGCCCGACCAGAAGGCGGAAACAACGCGCTATGCTGTTCGTATTCCGTGGCTGATGGGGCTTATCGCCACGCGCAGTCTCGATACGCCGGTGGTGGGGATCAAGCAGTTGAAGGTTCAGTACGAGCAGCGCATCCGTAGCGGACAGGTCGCTTACGATGCCCTCGTCAAACTGCGTGGCGGC
The DNA here is from genome assembly GCF_018802605.1 of Paludibacterium paludis. Taxonomy (NCBI): domain Bacteria; kingdom Pseudomonadati; phylum Pseudomonadota; class Betaproteobacteria; order Neisseriales; family Chromobacteriaceae; genus Paludibacterium; species Paludibacterium paludis. The sequence continues at coordinate 2,020,931 of NZ_CP069161.1, forward strand.
GACCGCTCGTCGGCGACGCACGCGCAATTCGATGCGCACAAGGCGGATCTGGGGTACGGCCTGCTGCTCAAACCATATACGACGCGTGTCGTCGATGCGAGCGAAGCGCAGATCCGAGCCGCTGTTGAGGATACCATCCCGATGGTGGCGCCGATTTTCTTCAGCTTCCGCATTATGGTCGGTCTGGGTTTGCTGTTCCTGTTTATTTTCGCGACATCCGCCTGGTTTCTATGGCGCCGCAACCTGGCTCCGCAGCGCTGGTTGTTGCGTCTGGCCGTGGTCTCGATTCCATTGCCATGGGTAGCCATCGAATGCGGCTGGTACGTGGCGGAAGGCGGTCGCCAGCCGTGGACCATATCCGGCATCCTGCCGGTCCGGCTGTCCGCTTCATCGCTGGATGCCTCTCAGTTGCACTTCAGCATGGCGGGATTGCTTATCATGTACACAGCGCTTTTCATCGTGGAGATGTGGCTGATGATCAAGACGATTCGCAAGGGACCGGCCAGTCTTGGAACGGGACGTTATCACGGAGAGGCCGCGGCGCGGGGCGAGGAGAACCGTCATGCCTGATTACGCAACGGTGCAAGTGATTTGGTGGGGCATTATGGCCGTGTTGGTTATCGGCTATGTGCTGACCGACGGATGGGATTTGGGCGCCACCATGCTGCTCCCCTGGCTTGGGCGGAACGACGAGGAGCGCCGTCTGGTCATCAATGCGGTGGGGCCGACCTGGGAGGGCAACCAAGTGTGGCTGGTGACGCTGGGTGGCGCGGCGTTCGCCGCGTGGCCAATGGTTTATGCGGCGGCGTTCTCCGGGTTCTATGCGGCCATGATGCTGATTCTGTTCGGGCTTTTTCTGCGGCCGGTGGGTTTCGATTACCGAAGCAAGCTGGAGTCGCCGCGCTGGCGCACGGCTTGGGACTGGGCTTTGTTCATCGGCGGGCTGGTGCCGTCACTGCTGCTGGGCATCGCGCTGGGCAACCTGTTTGTCGGCTTGCCGTTTCGCTTCGACGCGGATATGCGCATTTCCTACGCGGGCACGTTCTTCGACTTGCTTCATCCCTTCGCTCTGTTGTGCGGGGCGGCGTCGGTGGCGATTTGCCTGATGCACGGCGCGGGCTTTGTCGCCCTGAAAACCGAAGGGCAGATGCGCGCGCGCGCCGCGCGTCTGGCGTTGCCGCTCTCCCTGGTCGTCGCTGTTCTGCTGGCGCTGGGCGGCGCAATGCTGTCCGGCATGGAGGGGTGGGTGCTGGTGGGGGCGGCCAAAAGCGGCGTGCCGCTGGCCAAGACCGTGGCGCGGGATGCTTCGGGCTGGCTGGTGAATTACCGGCACTGGCCGGCGCTCTGGCTGTTGCCGGCCGCGGCCGCGGCGGGGTGCGCGGTGTCGGCCTTCGGCGGCGTCAGGCGCTCCGCGTGCCTGGCTCTGGCGGGCAGTTCCCTGACGATCGCGGCATCGCTGCTGATGGCCGGCGCGGCCCTGTTTCCCTTTGTGTTGCCATCGCGGATCGATCCGGTCTCGAGTCTGACGCTGTGGGACGCGACATCCAGTCATTTGACGCTGATGGTCGGTGCTGGCGTGGCGATGGTGATGCTGCCGGTGATTCTACTCTATACCCGCTGGGTATATGCCGTGCTGAAGGGGCCCGTGACGCCGGCCCGCCTGAAGAACGACACTTTCACATATTGAGGGCGCATGCATGTGGTACTTTGCCTGGATTCTGGGATTGGGGTTCGCCTTGGCGATGGGAATTATCAGTCTTCTCTGGCTGGAAACCCATTTCGCCTTCGGCAAACGCGATGAAACAACATTGCGGGAGCGCTTCGAGGCATACCGGAAGCGGTGAATCCGCCGAAAACGTCAACGCCCGCATGCGCGGGCGTTGTGTGTTTCATGGCGGGCAACGGTCAGGTGGTGTGCTGTCCGCCGTTGATCGCCAGGTTGGCGCCGGTCATGAAGCCCGCCATGTCCGAAGCGACCCAGACGACGAGCGATGCGATCTCCTCCGGCTTGCCGAGCCTGCCGATCGGGATCTGGGCGATGATTTTGTCGCGGTACTCCTGGGGGACGGCCATGACCATGTCTGTGGCGATGTAACCGGGTGAGATGGTGTTGACGGTCACGCCCTTGCGGGCCACTTCCTGTGCCAGCGCCATGGTGAATCCGTGCATCCCGGCCTTGGCGGCGGAATAGTTGGTCTGACCGAATTGCCCCTTCTGGCCGTTGATCGACGAGATATTGATGATGCGGCCGAAATTCTGCTCGACCATGCCGTCGATGGCCGGCCGGGTGACGTTGAACACCGAATCGAGGTTGGTGGAAATCACCTGGCGCCAGTCCTCGACGGTCATCTTGCGCAAGCTGCCGTCCCGCGTGATGCCCGCGTTGTTGACGAGAACGCTGATGGTGCCGATTTCCGCCGTGACCTGCGCGATCATGTTCGCACACTGTTCGCCGTTGGTGACGTCGCACTGATAGGCGTGGACATCGTAGCCCAAGGCTTTCATGTCGGCGGTCCAGGCGGCTTCCTTGCCTGGCTTGCTATAGGTGGTCACGATGATATGGCCTGCGGCGGCGAGCGCTTTGCAGATCGCCGTGCCAATCCCCCCCATGCCGCCTGTCACCAGGGCGATTCGCTTCGTCATAGTGCTGCTCCTCTTGTGTGGAACTCCAGGATTCTGCGCTGTTGCTGTGCGATTGATCGTGTTGCGATACGGCTAAGAATTTACGTTGTACATGTTAACTACTCATGACATCTTACCCATTGGGTTATTTAAAATAAATATGCCCCAAATACCAGCTTGCGCCAAGCGCGGGTTTGTGAATGACCCGCTGTTTTGCGCGTTTCATGGGTGCGTCAGACCGTCGGGTGATATCGTCGACGTGCATTTACTCTAACCCTATTTCCGGTAGTGTTAAAGAGGGTTCGACATCGCGACGATAATCCGGGTGAGGGTTCGGACGCCTGCCGCCGGAGAAATCGCCATGCGGAAAAGTGCCATCGAAGTCCCCGGTGGGGGGTGAACGGTGGGCGGCCGCGCGAAATGCGCGGGTCGCCTTCGGTGTGGTGACTCCGGCGCGCTATCGGGTCAGTTCGTCCGTGAGCTTTTGCAGCAGGGCCAGGCGGGAAGGGCGCACCTTTCCGTCTTGCCCGGCCTGTTTGACCGCGCAGCCGGGTTCGGCGCGGTGCGAACAGTTGTGAAAACGGCACTGGCCGATCAGGTCGCGCATTTCCGGAAAGTAACGGATCAGATCGGGGGCGGCCAGATGTTTCAGTCCGAATTCCTGCAGGCCCGGCGAATCGATCAAATGGCTGTCCCGGTCCAGATGGAACAGTGTGGCATGGGTGGTGGTGTGGCGTCCCGAGTCGAGCGCCTCGGAGATTTCCCCGGTGCGCGCGCGGGCCTCGGGCAGCAAGGCATTGGTGAGTGTGGATTTGCCCATGCCCGATTGGCCGACAAAGACGCTGGTCTGTCCGGTCAGCCATGGCGCGAGCGTCGCGGCGCCTTCCAGTGCCGACACGCTGACCAGGGTGTAGCCGAGTTGCCCGTAGGGCTCGAGCGTATCGAGCAGGGCGCGGGTCTGCGGCAGGTCGGTCTTGTTGACGACGATCACCGGGTCGATGTCGGCCGCCTCGGCGGCGATCAGGCAGCGGTTGAGCAGTTCTTCGCTCGGGCTCGGGACGGCGGCGATGACAAAAAGAATGCGCGTCACATTGGCCGCGATGACTTTTGATTTCCAGTCGTCCTGGCGATACAGCAGGCTGTGGCGCTCGCGTTGCCGTTCTATGACCGCCTGGCGGTCGTTCTGGATCAGGATGTCCACCCAGTCGCCGCAGGCGAAGTCGACGCGCTTGCCGCGCGCCGTGCAGTCGTATTCGCGGTCCCGGGTCTCGACGATGAAGCGTCGCCCGTGACTGCGGATCACTTGTCCGATGGCGTCCGTCATGCGCGTCCGGCCATCAGGGCTTCGGCCTTGGCGGCGCAGATGAAATCATTGAGCGTCAGTCCGCCGGCGTCGTGCGTCGAAAAGCGCACGTGAACCCGGTTGTAGTGCACGGACAGGTCGGGGTGATGATCTTCCCGGTGGGCGATCCACGCCAGCGCGTTCACGAACGCCATGGTTTCGTGATAATTCCCGAAATGGAACCACTTGCTCAATTCGATGCCTTCGATCTGCCATCCCGGAAGGTGGGAGTGCAGCTGTTCGCGCGTCGAGGGCGCAAGCGGGCTCATGCCGTGCTGGGCTTCGCAGGAGAGTTCCAGAAGGTGCTTCATTGTTCCTGTTCCTTGAGGTGTTGGATGCGCAGCGCGGCTGGCGGATGCGAATCGTAAAACAGGGAGTATACCGGGTCGGGCGTCAGGGTCGAGGCGTTGTCGCGATAGAGCTTGACGAGGGCCCGGATCAGGTTGTCCGCGGCGCTGTGCCTTGCCGCGAACTGATCCGCTTCATACTCGTGCCTGCGCGACAGGTGGCTCGCCAAGGGCGTCAGAATGAAGGTGAACGGCGGTGCGGCGAGGAAGAATAGCAGGAAGCCGGCGGCATGCCCCGGCGTGTTGACGCCGAGGGCGCGATAAAAATCCGGGCTGTCGATCAGTTGCGCGAGAACGAACAGGAAGGCGAGGCTGGTCATGAATGTGGTCAGCATGCGCTTGCGGATATGCTTGCCATGAAAGTGGCCCAGCTCGTGGGCGAGCACCGCTTCGATCTCGTCGCCGTCCAGTTGTTTGAGCAGCGTGTCGAAGAACACGATGCGCTTGGCTTTGCCCAGTCCGGTGAAATAGGCGTTGCTGTGGCGCGAGCGGGTCGAGCCGTCCATCATGAAAATGCCGCGGCTCTCGAAGCCGCAACGCGACAGCAGGGCGTCGATGCGCGCCTTGAGATCGGGGTCGTTCAGCGGGGTGAAGCGGTTGAACAGCGGCGCGATGACCGTGGGGTAGAGCAGCAGCAGGGCGAGGCTGGTGCCCGTCCAGGCGAGCCAGGTCCATAGCCACCAGGCCTGCCCGCCCGCGTCGACCAGCCAGAGGGCGAGACCGGCCAGAGGCAGTCCGATGGCCGCCGTGAGCAGCGCTCCCTTGATCTGGTCGAGCGCATAGAGACGCAAGGTCTGGGTGCGGAAGCCGAAGCGCGTTTCGATTCCGAAAATCGCGTACAGCGAGGCGGGCAGGGAAACCAGCCAGGAGACGGCCGCGAACAGGGTGAACAGGCATAAACCGGCCGCCAGCGGCGGCGCGCCGGTCGAGGCGACGAATGTCTGCATGGCGCCGATGCCGCCGCCGAGCGTCAGCGCCAGGGTCAATAGCGTGTCCACGCCCGCGCAGATCAGGGCGAGGCGGGTTTTTGCGATCGTGTAGTCGGCGGCCTTGCGGTGCTCGTCGAGGGTGATGGCGACGCGAAAATCCCCCGGCACCTCGTCGCGGTGGGCTCCGACGTGGCGCATATGCCTTGTCGCGAGCCAGGCGCGAAGCAGGAAGGACGCCGCCAGGGCGGCAATAAACAGCAGGGTCAACACGGGGGTCATGGGCCGAAAATTGTCATGGGTTTGCGAGAGTGGCCGCAACAAGCGAAAATAGCGGCATCTATCGAAAGAAAACACAGTATGGCACAAGATCAGAATTCCCTCATCTGGCTGGACATGGAAATGACCGGCCTGAATCCCGACACCGACCGCATCATTGAGGTGGCGGCCGTGATCACCGACAGCGCGCTCAATGTGATCGCCGAATCGCCGGTGTATGTCATTCATCAGCCCGATGCCGTGCTCGACGCGATGGACGACTGGAACAAGTCGACGCACGGGCGCTCCGGCCTGATCGGCCGTATCCGCGAGTCGACACTGGGCGAGGCCGACGTCGAAGCCGGCATGCTGGCGTTTCTGGCGGAGCATGTGCCGGCGCGCACGTCGCCGATGTGCGGCAATTCGATCTGCCAGGATCGCCGTTTCATGGCTCGCTGGATGCCCCGCCTCGAGGCGCATTTCCACTACCGCAATCTGGATGTCTCGACGCTGAAGGAGTTGTGCAAGCGCTGGAAGCCGGAGATCGCCCGGGGTGTCGTGAAAAAGGGCCGCCATCAGGCGCTGGCCGACATTCACGAATCCATCGAGGAAATGCGTTACTATCGCGAGCACTTCATCAAGCTCTGATCCTGTCCTTGCCTTTGCCTTGGAGATCTCTTTGACCGCCCGCCACTTTTCCGATTTTCGCCCGGTCGTCACCCGGCAGCGCGATATCAATACCACGCCCGCCTGGGCGCGCCTGCACCAGCATCAGCGCGCGACGCGGCACATGCACATGAAGGAGCTGTTCGAGCAGGATCCGACCCGTTTCGAGCGGTTCTCCGTGCGTCTTGACGGCATGTTGTTCGACTACTCCAAGAATCGGGTCACCGATCGCACCATGGAGCTGCTGTTCGACCTGGCGCATGTGGCGGACCTGTCTGGCTGGATGCGCAAGATGCGCCAGGGCGAGCTTATCAATGTCAGCGAAGGACGGGCGGTGCTGCATACCGCGCTGCGCCTGCCGCCGGGGGCGAAGCTGGAGGTGAATGGCCGAGATCTGGCCGGCGATGTCCATGCCGTGCTCGCCCGGCTCCGGGATTTCACCGACGCGGTTCGCGGCGGAGCGTGGAAGGGGTTCACCGGCAAGGCGATCACCGATGTGGTGAACCTTGGGATTGGCGGGTCGGATCTTGGTCCACTCGTCGTGGCCGAGGCGCTCGCGCCTTACCGGAAGAGGGATCTGCGAGTTCACTTCGTCTCGAATGTCGACGGCCAGCAGATCGCCCGGACGCTCGAGTCGCTATCGCCCGAGACGACGCTGTTCGTGATCGCGTCCAAATCCTTTTCGACACCCGAAACCCTGCTCAATGCCGGCGCGGCGCGGCGCTGGTTCCTGTCGGCCGGCCGCGAGTCCGATATCGCGCGTCATTTCGTGGCGGTGTCGACCAACGAGCCGGCGGTGCGGAAGTTCGGCATCGATCCGGCCAATATGTTCGAGTTCTGGGACTGGGTCGGAGGACGTTATTCGGTGTGGTCGGCGATTGGCCTGCCGGTGATGCTGGCGATCGGTTTCGACGCTTTTCGCGGCTTGCTCGATGGCGCGCACCGGATGGACGAGCACTTTTTCTGCGCGCCCTTCGAAAAAAACATTCCGGTGATCATGGCGCTGCTGGGCGTGTGGTACAACACCTTTTATCGCGCGCACACCCATGCCATCATGCCGTACGATCACGGGTTGCGCCGTCTTCCCGCCCATATCCAGCAGCTGGACATGGAGTCCAATGGCAAACGTGTCGGCCGCCACGGCGAACGCCTCGACTTCGACACCGGCCCGGTGATCTGGGGCGAGGAGGGCGTCAACAGCCAGCACGCCTTCTTTCAGTTGCTGCACCAGGGTACCCGTCTGGTGCCGTCCGATTTCATCGTGCCGATGAACAGCCACTACCCGCTCGAGGACCAGCACAAGGTGCTGGTCGCCAACTGTTTCGCCCAGACCGAAGCGCTGATGCGCGGCAAAACCGAAGCGGAGGTGATGCGCGAGCTGACGGATGTCAGTGGCGACCGGCTCGACGTGTTGCTGCCGCAGAAGCTGTTTCCGGGCAATCAGCCCTCCAATACCCTGGCGCTTGACCGGGTGACGCCGCAGACGCTGGGGATGCTGCTGGCCGCGTATGAGCACAAAGTGTTTGTTCAGGGCGTGATCTGGGGAATCAATTCTTTCGATCAGTGGGGGGTCGAGTACGGCAAGCAGCTGGCCAGCCGGATCCTGCCCGAATTGTCCGGCGCGTCGGGGTTCGGTCACGATTGTTCGACGGAAGGGCTGATCCGCCACTTCCTGGTGCACCACGATGCGTCGCACTGAGCTGCCCGCGACGCTCGGCGCGGCCCTGGCGGCGCGAGGCGAAACCCTGGCGACCGCCGAGTCGTGCACCGGCGGCATGGTCGCCGCCGCGCTGACCGACATCGCGGGCAGTTCGGCCTGGTTCGGGTTCGGTTGGGTGACGTATGCCAACGAAGCCAAGATGCGCCAGCTTGGCGTGTCGGCGCGAACCCTGTCCGAGTGCGGAGCCGTCAGCGAGGCGACGGTCGGCGAGATGGCGCGTGGTGCCCTTGCGGCCTCCGGCGCGCACTGGGCCGTCGCGGTGTCCGGCATTGCCGGGCCGGGCGGCGCGGTGCCGGGCAAGCCTGTCGGCACAGTGTGGTTCGCGGTGGCGCGCGCCGGAGGCGGCGTGGCCTGCCGCTTGCGGCATTTTTCCGGGGACAGGGCCGCCGTGCGCGACGCCGCGGCCTCCGAGGCGCTGGCGTTCGTACTGGAGTGCCTTGCCGCCTCCTGAGGCGGGCCGGTTACTTCTTTCTGGCGCGTGGGTGCGCGGCGTCGTACACGCTGGCCAGATGCTGGAAATCGAGACTGGTGTAGATCTGGGTCGTCGACAGGTTGGCGTGGCCCAGCATCTCCTGGACGCTGCGAAGATCGCCGGACGATTGCAGCACATGCGACGCGAAGCTGTGGCGCAGCATGTGCGGATGTACGTGACGATCGCAGCCTCCCGCCACCGCCCACTGCGCGAGGCGCTTTTCGATCTGTCTTCCCGTCAGTCGCTTGCCACTGCGGCTGCCCACGAAGACAGCCGCTTCGCCCTCCGCCGCCATCCTGACGCCCAGCCAGTCGCTCAAGCGCCGGAGCGCTTCCGCGCCGACCGGCACAAGGCGTGTCTTGTTGCCCTTGCCGTGCACGGTGACCAGCGCATCGCCCAGATCCAGGTCCTTCAGCTCCAGATTGGCCAGCTCCGACAGCCGTAGTCCCGATGAGTACATCAGCTCATACATCGCCCGATCGCGTAACGCCAGCGGACCGTCCGGTTCGATGCCCTCGAGCAGGGCGCATGTCGCGTCCACCGGCAGTGCGCCTGGCAGTCGTTTGGGTGATTTGGGCGCGCGCAAACCCAGGCAGGGGTTGGTGTCGAGCCGGCCCTCCCTGCAGAGCCAGTCGTAATAGCGGCGCCAGGCGGACAGCGCGCGGGCTATCGAGCGGCCGGACAGCCCCTTGGCGTGGAGTCTGGCGAGTAATTGCCGGATGCGCCTCGTGTCGGCTCGCTCGGGTGTGTCGCCGTCCAGTTGGGCGGTGAGCAGCGTCAGATCCTGGAGGTAGGCTTCGATGGTGCGCGGACTTCGGCCCTCTTGCGCGAGTGTCGCGGCGAACGGAGCGAACATGGCGGCGTCGTTCATTTTCGGGTCTTGAGGCGGACCATCAGCCGCTCCAGAAGGTGCAGGTCCTGCTCGTTCTTGAGGAGGGCGCCGGCGAGGGGCGGGGCGGCTTCGCCCTGCCTGACCGGCGCGAGCTCGGCCGGTGTGATGTTGCCCGCGGTCAATAGCCGGATCCAGTCGAGCAGTTCCGAGGTGGTGGGTTTTTTCTTGAGGCCGGGCAGTTCGCGCAGCGAAAAGAAAATCTCCAGCGCCTCGCGCACCAGCGTGGTCTGCAATCCCGGATAGTGCACGTCGACGATGGCCTGCATGGTGGACGCGTCCGGGAAGCGGATGTAGTGGAAGAAGCAGCGGCGCAGGAAGGCGTCGGGCAACTCCTTTTCATTGTTGGAGGTGATGACGATCACCGGGCGTTGCCGCGCCTTCACGAATCGCTGCAGTTCCGGCACGAAAAACTCCATTTGATCCAGTTCGCGCAACAGATCGTTCGGGAATTCGATGTCCGCCTTGTCGATCTCGTCGATCAGCAGTACGGGCGGGTTGTCGGCCTCGAAAGCTTGCCATAGTTTGCCCTTGACAATGTAGTTGGCGATGTCGGCGACGCGCGCGTCACCCAGTTGCGAATCGCGCAGCCGCGAGACGGCGTCGTATTCGTACAGCCCGTGCTGGGCCTTGGTGGTCGATTTGACGGGCCAGACGATCAGCTCTCGCGACAGGCTGCGCGCGATCTCTTCGGCGAGCATGGTTTTGCCCGTGCCCGGCTCGCCCTTGATCAGCAAGGGGCGCTCGAGGGTGATGGCGGCGTTGACGGCCATCATCAGGTCGTCGGTGGCAACGTAACGGTCGGTTCCGGTGAAGCGGGTTGTCATGGCGCGGTTCGGTGTGTCGTTCGTGTCGGAAGATGGGGCAGAGTATAAATGATCAGGCCGCCGTCATGGCGGCCTTCTGGCGGGTTGTGTTCCGGTTCACGACTTGGCGAAACGGGCCTCGATGTCCTCGAGGCTGATGTGCCATTTTTGCATCATGTAGCGCAGCAAGGCGATTTCCGGGTCGCTGATTTCGCCGTCCGATTTTGACAGGTCGATGGCGATCGCGCAGGTCAGAATGCGCTTGCCCTGGTCGGTGATGTCCTCGAGCAGGGTATCGACCCGTGCCTTGTCGATCAGGCGGATGGTGCCGTCCGCCTCGTCCGCTTCGTCGGAGATGTCGTCGCAGTAGTCGGTCAGGATCTGCGTGAAGCGGCGCCGGTCAAGGCCGATCAGATCGTAAGTGTGCAGCTTTTCCAGGGCGTCCAGCTCGCGTTCGTCCATGTTGCCGTCGGTGATCATGAACATGGCCAGTATGCGGGCGATGGCTTCCGGGCTGTTGCGTTGATATGTTCTCATGGGTAGCCTCCCTGTTGTTATCGGCAAAATCGTGCTGCAAAAGACTCCGGAATGGGAACGACCTTGCGGTGCCCGTAATCGAAGAACACGATGCCTGTCTTCAATCTTGCCACTTCTTTTCCGGTTCTGTCATCGGTTGCCTGATAAATGAGTTCCAGGCCGCAGCGGGAGAGGTCGCCGATGCCGATCCGGAAGCGCAGGCGGTCGCCATGCCTGGCCTCGGCGATGTAGCGGATGGCTGCGTCGGCCATGATGATGCCGACTCCGTCGACGTCCATCTCCGTGTAGCCGCTTTGCCGCAGGAAACGGATGCGGGCTTCCTGGGCGAGCGTGAGAATGGCGTCGTTTCCCATGTGGCCTCCGTAATTGATGTCGCCGACGCGGATGTCGAGTGCGGTTTCGAAAAGGAAGGTATCCGGGAGGGGGATTTCAACGCGTGCCATCGGGTGGGTGTCCTGAAATGATTGTCAACCCGGCTTCAAGTATTTAATCTGCATCAACCGTGGGCCAGTCGATTTTGCTAGACTGGTCCTGTAGAGGCTAACTTCAAGAAGAGGGCGCAAAATGTACAAGAAAATCTTTGTTCCGGTGGATGATAGCGAATCTTCCAATGTGGCGCTCGCCGAAGCGAGCAAGCTGGCCGCCGCGCTGGGCTCCGAACTGCGTCTTGTGCATGTGGTCGATCTGGCTCAGTTCGGTTGGGGCGGTACCGAGTTTCTTGATGCGGCGGAATTGCAGAAATCGGTCAAGGAATCCGGCGAGCAGGTGCTGGCGGCCTGCTGCGAAACGGTTCGCGCGGCGGGGCTTTCGGCCGAAAGCAAGATTCTGGAAAGCTGGGGCGACAAGATCGCCTCGGTGCTGATCGCCGATGCCACCCAGTGGGGGGCCGATCTGGTCGTGATGGGTACGCACGGCTGGACGGGGTTGATGCATCTTTTGATGGGCAGTGTGGCCGAAGGGGTGCTCAAGACGGCGGACATTCCTGTGCTGCTGTTGCGCCATCCGGGCGACTGAACCGGTTTTCGGCGCGTCAATGAAATCTATGGTCAGCCTGACCTTTGCAAGAACAGAGTGCTGATGAATAATGACGGGGTAGGCTTGCTCTAATCTATCCGGATTCTTGGTGGGCAGCTATGCCCGATCCATGATGTGAGCCGCTCCTGCAGGTCCCTAAAAAACCCTCAGTCTCTCATGACTGTTTTCATTGTCGGGGGGTTCTGCAGGCCGTGGGCCGGTTGTCGTCATCAGTGTCTGTCTTGGCAAAAGCAGGCTTCTACTCGCCGCCTTTCGCGAGTACCGCCCACACGACCCGTGCCAGTTTGTTGGCCAGTGCGCAGGCCACGATGTTCGAGTGGCGACGCTGCATCAGCGCCATCGTCCACGCTGCCATCGCACTCTTCCCGCGCGGCGCGTTCTGCATGATCACCCGGGCACATTGCACCAGCGGGCGGCGCAGGCTTTTGTCTCCCCGTTTGCTGATGCCCAGCAGCTTGGACTTTCCACCCGTCGAGTACTGTCGCGGCACCAGACCCAGTGATGCCGCAAAGTCACGCGCGTTGCCGTAGTCCTTGGCATTGCCGGCGTCTGCCGACAACTGGCTGGCGGTGATCGGGCCGATGCCGGGTATCGTCATCAACCGCAGGGCGACATCGTCCTGCCGGGCCTCTGCCGCGATCTCGCGCTCCAGTTCTTCGACCTCCGCCTTGAGCAAGCGGTAGTGCTCCAGCTGTCGTTGCAAGATCTGCCGGGCCTTGACGGGCAAACCGTTGGTCTCGTCCATCAGCTGCATCGGCAACTGCGTGATCCCCCGCACCCCGACGGGAAGCGCGATACCGAATTCCAGCAGCAGCGCATGGATCTGGTTGTTGGTCTGTACCCGTTCGGCAATGCGGGCCTCACGCAAGCGATGCAGTGCGGACAAGGCTTGCTGTTCGGCGCTCTTGGCGGCCACGTAACGCATGGTCGGACATGCCGCCGCCTCGCAAATGGCCTGGGCATCGATGAAATCGTTCTGGTTGCCGGAGACGAACGGACGGATGTACTGCGGCGCAATCAGTTGCACGGTATGGCCGAAGCCCGCCAGCTTGCGTGCCAGCCAATGGGCGCCACAGCAGGCTTCCATGGCGATGCGGCAGGGAGGATGCTTGGCGAGGAATGCGATGAGGCTGCTGTCAACGACAACCGAAATCTGACCCACCATTCCCTCACATCGACATTTCAACTCTGACCCACCCGGGTCTCATGGGGTGGTCGGTTTCTTGACCGCCCCGGCTTTACGTTTGTCTTTCAGTCGATAGCTTTCTCCGCTCATGCTGACGATGTGCGCGTGATGCAGCAACCGATCAAGCATGGCCGCGGTCAGCGTGGCATCGTCCGCAAAGGTCGTCGCCCATTGGCCGAACGGCAGGTTCGACGACAGGATCATCGAGCCTTTTTCATAGCGCTTGGCCACCACCTGGAAGAACAGGTTGGCCTCTTCCCGGCCAAAGGGGAGATAGCCGATTTCATCCACGATCAACAGGCTTGGCCCCATCACGGTACGATTGAAGTACTCTTTCAGCCGTCCCTGTCGTTGGGCCGCCCCCAGTTGGAGCATCAGATCGGCCGCCGAAATGAACTTCACCTTCAACCCCGCTTGCGTTGTGCGGATACCCATCGCCGTGGCCAAATGGGTTTTGCCAATGCCACTCGGACCGATCAAGACGATGTTCTCGGCTCGCTCCAGAAACGCCAGTCCCGCCAATTCCTGTATCTGCGATTTCGGGACACCACAGGCGAAACCAAAGTCAAATTCCTCCAAGGTTTTGATGGCGGGGAACCCCGCCATCCGCAACATGACTTCACGTGTACGTTCCTGGCGCAGTCGGGTCTCGCGTTCCAGCAGTCTTTCCAGGAAATCACTGTAGGGCAGCGCATCCCGCGCGGCGTCCTGCGCCACCGCCGGATACAGGGTGGCCATGGATTCCAGCTTCAATTGGCGGCACAGATGGCCGATGCGTTCTTGTTGCAAGTTCATGCGGCCTCTCCCAGCAAGGCGGCATACACCGATAGCGGGTGCTGGAGCGACTCAAACGGCATGCCGCGAGCCAGGGCCGCGGCCGGCGGGGTCGTGTTCCGGGGCGGCAACGCCTGTAAGGCATCGAGCTCGTGTCGCCAACGGTCAAGCGGCCGCTCTTTTAGCGTGGCATGCAGGCGGACATTGGCCACTTCCGCCAGCCATCGCTCCACCTCGCGGTTGGCGGTGGCCACATCCACGCGCAGGCCGGCACCTTTGAGCCGGCTCGCCAGAGGGTTGTAGAAACTTTCCCGCAAGTAGCGGTTGAAGCGCTCCACCTTGCCTTTCGTTTTGGCCCGATAGGGGCGGCACAACTTGGGCACAAAGCCCAGCGTCTTCGCCAGCGACAGCAGCCCAGGATGGAAACGATGTTGCCCGGGCCCATAGGCATCGCGCTCCAGAACCACTGTCTTCATGTTGTCGAAGAGGGCCTGACGGGGGACGCCGTGAAAGTAGTGGCAGGCAGCCAACAGGCACTCCTGCACCGATTCGAAGTCTTCGCTGTCGACAAAGCGGACAAAGGACAAGCGGCTGTAACCCAATGTGGCCACGAATGCGGACAATGGCGAGGCGCCGCGCCGGAACACCACGAAATCGGCTTGCATCTGCTGGCCTGGCTCGGTCTCGAAGCGCACCACCGGGTCGGCGTCTTGTGACCGCGTCGGTCTCAAGGGCAGGTAAAACTGCTTCAGCAACGACAGACTGCCGGAGTACCCCAGCGGCTCAATCTCCCGCATCAACACCGTGGTCGGCAACCATTGCGGATGCGCCTCGCGGATACGGCGCCGCAGATAGCCGATAAATGGATCGAGCTTGCTCGGACGTGGCGGGCGTTCTTTATAACGGTGGCTGTTGGCTTCCCGCAGATGGCGTCGAACGGTATTGCGCGACACGCCGAGCATTCGGGTGATCTCCCGAATGCTCTTCCCTTGGCGGATCAAAATCTGGATTTCCACTACTTGCTCCTGGGTCAACATAATCGGCGGCGCAAAGCCACCACGTTACCCCAGGTGGGTCAGTTTTGGTTTGTCTAGGTGGGTCAGTTTTACATTGTCGCTAACAGCAGCGATTGAACTGTTTCTTGAGGACCGGATTGCCGCGCGGGTCGTGCCCGATCAGAGGAAAACTGTGCTTGCCGATATCCAGGCCGATCCGTGTGACGGTTGCCATGATGCTCTCCCCGAAGAAGAAAAAATGCCTCAGCAGGTTTGACGCCTGCTGAGGCATTTAGGTCAGGCTGACCATCACATTAAACCCCGGCAAGTCCGGGGTTTTGTCATGCCTGCCGCCGAAAAGAACAAAACCCTGTTTTTGGCAGGGTTTTGCTCGGCGGGCTATCGGCGCGATGGCGCCGCAGATCCGTCTTAGCCGGCGATGGCCTCGGTGGTGCCTTCCTGGGATTCCAGCTTGGAGCGTACGGCCTTGCGCAGGCTTTTGTACAGATCCGGGTGGGTTTCCTTCAGGTATTCCACGATTTCGAAGTCTTCGCGGCGTACGCGCGCCAGGTCGATCTGTTCAACGTGAACCAGGCGCAGCAGTTCGCGAACCGGCTTGGGCATGTTGCGCCCGCTTTCATAACGGGAGCCACCGGATTGGGTGACGCCGATACGGCTCCAGAACTCTTGCTGGTTCAGGCCCAGCTTGCGGCGGATTTCGCGCGGATTGGCGATCTTTTCAAACAGTTTCATGAGTGTTCCTCTCATCGATAGGGTAATCGGTGCTATTGGTGTCTTGTGTTGTACGTCCCGACACTCTCAAAATAGCAAATTAATTCAATGGGATATTTGAATCTTGTTAAGAGAAATAGTTCCCCGGACTTGCCAATAGCGTATCAAGTTTTGCTTATGTTAGCGTCTTCTAATTGTCAAGGACAATGGTATTTGTCAATGTTGACGCCAAATGAAAAAACAGTGTCGCATTTCGAACATTTCTGGATGTGAAAAGGCAAATCCGGACAACATGGCAATTTTCAGCAAGACAAGAGGGGAAGGGTGGCGAGCCTGACCCCCGGCACTTGCACTAAGTAACTGTGGCTGCTTCCTTCCGGACCTGACCAGGTTGGCTACCGTGCAATGCGGGGAGACCCGCCGTTGAAGAAGTGTATTCTACATGGACAGGCGTGGTTTGCCAAGCGATGAAGTCGGTCTTGCCGGACTGGCCGCGCCGGGGGATTTCTCCGGGGTGGCGTTGTGTGCCGGAGCAAGGCTGGATTATGCTGTGAGTTCCAAATCAGCGACCTTCGGAAGGATGCCGTGATGCCCCAAGCCCCGATCGATATCCTGGCCCGGCTGGTGGCCTTCGATACCACCAGCCGGCTTTCCAATCTGGCCTTGATCGAGTGGGTCAGCGATTACCTGGCCGGCTTGGGTGTGTCGTCGCATCTGACGTTTTCCGATGCGGGGGACAAGGCCAATCTTTTTGCCCGGGTCGGGCCGGTCGACGGTCCCGCTCTGGTGCTCTCCGGCCATACCGACGTGGTGCCGGTGGATGGGCAGAGCTGGGATACGGATCCGTTCGAGCTGTCCGTCCGGGACGGCAGGGCCTATGGCCGCGGCGCGGCCGACATGAAAGGCTTTATCGCCTGCGTGCTGGCCTGGATGCCCGGGCTTGTCGAGCAGGCGCGCGCCGGCCGGTTGTGCCGGCCGGTGGGGATCGCGCTCTCTTATG
This sequence comes from Paludibacterium paludis, assembly GCF_018802605.1. Taxonomy (NCBI): domain Bacteria; kingdom Pseudomonadati; phylum Pseudomonadota; class Betaproteobacteria; order Neisseriales; family Chromobacteriaceae; genus Paludibacterium; species Paludibacterium paludis. The sequence goes on from NZ_CP069161.1 coordinate 2,037,238, forward strand.
ATGAGGAGGTGGGGTGCCTGGGCGTCGGGCGGCTGATCGAGGATCTGGCGCGGCGCGGCGAGTCCGTTTCCGGGTGCGTGATCGGAGAGCCGACGGGTATGCGGCCGGTGATCGCGCACAAGGGCATTGCCCACTACCGGTGCGTGGTGACTGGCCGCGAGGCCCATTCTTCATTGACACCCCAAGGCGTCAATGCCATCGAGTTCGCCGCGCGGTTGATCACCCATATCCGCAAGCTGGCCGATGCCGAGGCGCAGTTCGGGCATCGCCACGCCTTGTACGATGTGCCGTTCGCCACCTTGCAGACCGGTGTGATCCGCGGCGGGGTGGCCGGCAATATCGTGCCCAAGTCCTGCGAGTTCATTTTCGAGTGCCGCTGGCTTCCAGGGGATCGCCACGAACGTTTCATCGATTCGGTTCGCGAGTACGCCGGGGTGTTGGAACGGGAGATGCGCCAAGTGTCCGGAGCGGCGTCGATTCTGTTCGAGCCGCTGGTCAATTGCCCGCCCTTCGAGGCGGTGAATGGCAGCGAAGTGTTGCATTATGCCTGCGAGCTGGGTGGTTGCCGGGAGTCGGAGGGGGCGGCGGTGGCGTACACCACCGAAGCCGGGCGTTTCAGCGAGGCGGGGATTCCCTGCGTGGTCTTCGGTCCGGGGCATATCCGCGAGGCGCATCGTCCTGACGAATTCATCGAACTTGAACAGCTGGATGCGTGCATGAACTGGCTGGAAAAGCTCGGGCATTGCCTGGTGGATGGAAAAATCCGCGATGACACCTTTGCCTGACGGATTTCAGCCCTTAAAATGGGTGCGGCAGGTTGCCCGTCTTCCGCGAACAAGGATAGACGGGTTTGTTTTTTTCAGGTGATGCGAGAACAATAAATGACTCAAGAGAAAAAAAAGGCCAGGGACGGCTTTAGTTCAAGTTTTGGTGTGTTGGCGGCCACGCTGGGTTCCGCGGTGGGATTGGGGAATATCTGGTTGTTCCCTTATCTGACCGGTTCCAGCGGTGGCGCGGGGTTTCTGATCGTGTATCTCGCGGCCACCTTGCTGGTCGGTTTGCCGGTGATGATTTCCGAGATCACCCTTGGCCGCCAGGCGAAGGCCGATGCCGTCAGTGCCATGATCAAGCTGGCGCCGAAAGGGCGACCGTGGTGGCTGGTCAGTGTGTTCGGCGTGCTGGCTGCGCTGATGATCATGGCTTTCTATACCGAAGTGGCCGGCTGGGTGTTCGCCTATGTCTTCAAGGCGATTGGTGGCAGTTTGCTGTCCACCGACCCGAAGGTGACCTCGGCGGCGTTCGACAGCATGGTGTCCGACCCGGTGCAGGCGCTCGTCTGGCAGTGGGTGGTGCTGGTGGTGATCGGCGGCATTTTGCTGATGGGCGTGTCCAAGGGGATCGAAGCCGTGACCAAGCGGCTGATGCCGCTGCTGTTCCTGCTGTTGATCGTGCTGGGCGTGCGCAGTCTGATGCTGCCGGGCGCCGCGGCCGGGATCAACTTCCTGTTTCACCCCGACTTTTCCAAAATCACCGCGCAGGTGTTGCTCAGCGCGATGGGGCTCGCGTTTTTCAAGCTGTCGATCGGCATGGCGACAATGATGACGTACGGTAGCTATTTCCGTGATGACCAGAATATTCCCGTCACGGCGTTCCGTGTGATGAGCGCCGACCTGTTCGTGTCGCTGCTGGCGGGTATCGCGATTTTTCCCGCTGTGTTCGCCTATGGTTTCGCGCCGGGTTCCGGTCCCAAGCTGCTGTTCATCACCATTCCCGCCGTGTTCGCCAATATGCCGTTCGGCAATGTGTTCATGGTGGCCTTCTTCCTGCTGGCGTCGATCGCGGCGATCGGGGCGATGTTGTCGCTGCTCGAGGTGCCGGTTTCGGTGATGAGCGAGCGGTTTGGCTGGAAGCGTCCGGCGACAACCGTGCTGAATCTTGTGCTGCTTGCCGTGCTGGGGTCGGGTTGCGCGCTGTCCGCCAGTCTCACGTCCGATGTCGAGTTGTTCGGGATGACGTTGTTCGATCTCTTCGATTTCGTGTCGACCAAGTTGCTGATGCCGATCGGCGGTATCGCGCTCAGTCTCTTCGTCGGCTGGGTATGGGGGCGCGACCGCTTCGCCGCCGCGCTGAGTAATGGCGGAACGCTGGATAACGGCCGGCTCGTGGGCGTGGTGTACACGGTGCTGCGCTATGTGTCGCCGTTGTTGATCCTTGTGGTCATGCTCAAGGGGCTCGGGGTCTTCTGAGACGGGGTGCGCAATAAAAAGCCGCCGGGCCTCGCCTGGCGGCTTTGTTATGTTTCTTGCGGACAAAACAAAACAGCCCGGGGTTCGCCGGGCTGTTTTTTTACATCGCTTGCCGTGTAAATTACAGCGGCTGGATGTTGGAGGCTTGCTTGCCTTTCGGGCCGATGGTCACATCGAAGGAGACCTTCTGGTTTTCGGCCAGGGTCTTGAAGCCGTTGGATTTGATCTGGGAGAAGTGAGCGAATACGTCTTCGCCGCCTTCGTCCGGAGTGATGAAGCCGAAGCCTTTGGAGTCATTGAACCATTTAACGGTACCGGTAGCCATAATACTTCCCTTAGGGGTAAGAAAATTGAAAAGTGCAGGAAATCAAGGGAAATGACGAATTTGTGGTACGGACTCGCGTCACTACGACAACTACAGCATCCACGACTTGAAAATCTTGCAACGCAGATATTGCGTGCTTTATCGAGGCTTGGCAAGTGTTTTTTTGCACATGCCGGGAAAATCCCCCCTATTTTGGAAGGAGTCCTGACGGATAACGATGATATTGCTCATGTAATATCAATGATTATTGGTTTAGAATAATTTCCGGCCGGAACGCGTTGGGCGGTCGGCCTGGCTTATTCCTTCCCATTGGGGGAGTCCTGTTTTGGAACACGATTTGAATGAAGCGCTGGATGCGCTTTGGCTTGACGACCCGGATCTGTTCCGGGACTTTTGCGATGCGTTCTCCGATCACGCCGTGGAGGCGGAGGCGCTGATCGACGCGCTGCTCCGCGCGCCGGCCGACGGTTCGCTGGTCGACAAGCTGTTTCGCGCGTTTCACAGCATCAAAGGCGATGCGGCGATGTGCCGCCTGACGCGCATTGTGGATCTGGTGCATTCCGTGGAATCTCTGCTTTCCCGTCTGCGCGACGGCGAGCTGGCGTTTTGCGAGTCCTTCGGCAATGTGCTGCTGCTGGTGCTTGGTCGGCTCGAACTGGTGCTCGATGCCCGCCGCAAGGGGCAGTCGGCCGGCATGGCGGGCCTGGTCGCCGTTTGGCGCGGCATCGATGCGCTGGCCGGACTGCCTCCCGCGGGGGTCTATGCCGGGTTTTCACGCCTGGTGGATGTCATGAGCGGCCTTGCGGTGCAGGAGGCGGTGCCGTTGCATGGCGGTCCGATCGGTGGTGCGCCGAAAACGGCCGGGCAGGAGGGGGATCTGGCCCTGTTTCGGGAACTGGCCATGCAACTGGAGCACCGTTCGGCGCTGTTTCTGGGGCGAACCGAACGCAATCTGCGGTTGGCGCTGGAAACCAATCGGCTGGCCGGAGGGTGGATCGATGCCGTGCAGCTGGAGGCCGCCGTATATGTCCACGATATAGGAATGATGCTGCTTCCCGAGCGCATCTGGCTGGGCGATGCCCCGCTGGAAGACGGAGACCGGCGTCTGTTGCAATCCCACCCGCGCTGGGCGTCGGAGTGGCTGGCGCGGGTGCCGGGCTGGGAGGCCGCGGCGCAGATGGTGTTGCAGCATCACGAGAAGCCCGATGGTGGAGGGTATCCGGCCGGGGTGCGCGGCGGGGAAATCGTGCCCGGAGCCAAGATCCTGTCGCTGATCGATACCTTCGAGGCGGTGATGCTCAGGCAGCTTCGGCGCGGTCATCCCCGCTCGCTATTGCGTGCCGCGGCCGAGGTCAATGCTTCGGATCTGCAGTTCGACAAGGCCTGGGTCGAGCCTTTCAATCGGGCGGTGCACGCCATTCGCGACGGCGATTGAGCGGAGCGGGCTGTCCCGGATTTCACCCCTGTAAGAAAATGTAAAGACTCCCGTGAAATTGCCGATATAATGGAGGAGATTCTTATTTGCCTGTCCTGAGTTCCGCCAGTGCCGGGGGTGTGGGGCAAGCGTTGCGAGGAGAGTGGAGATGCCATCAATTACGAGTCAAGTGGGCCAGCTGGATGTGCAGGGGCTGGTCAGCCAACTGATGACCGTCGAGCGTCAACCGCTGGATGCGCTCAAGAAAAAAACGTCGACGTATCAGTCACAGCTGTCGGATCTGGGCAAGCTCAAGTCCGACCTGTCGGCCCTGCAGTCGTCGATGCGCGAGCTGGCGTCCGGTACCTTTCTGAATGCCGCCAAGTTCACCAGCAGCAGCACCGAAGTGCTGACCGGCACCACCAACAACTTCGCCCTGGCCGGGGTGTACAACATCGAAGTGACCCAGATCGCCAAGGGGCAGAACGTGGCGTTCGCCAATATGGGGGCGCGTGACGCCAAGCTCGGCAACGCGGCCGACGAGCTGGTCTTTACCTTCCAGGACGGCACCTCTCCGGCCAAGATCGCCATCAAGGCGGACAGCTCCCTGCAGGATATCGCGGCGGCGGTCAACGGAGCCGGCGCCGGCATCAACGCCACCATTGTCAATTCCGGGGATCCGGCCAATCCGAGCAAGCTGGTTTTTACGTCGACCAAAACCGGCAATGGCAAGGCCTTTACCACGACCCTGACGAACGACGACGCTAAACTGCAGTTCATGAAGTTCGATCCCTCGGTCGCCAACGATCCGCGTATGACCAGCAAGGCGCAGGATGCGATCGTCAAGGTCAACGGTGTCGAGATGCACAATGCCACCAATACCTTGACCGAAGGAATCACCGGAGTCACGCTGAACATCTCCAAGACCGGCACATCCAATGTCACGGTGGCGCGCGACGATGAAGCCATCCAGAAAAAACTCCAGGATTTTGTCGATGCCTACAACAAGGTCCGTTCGACCGCCGAATCGCTGCGCAAGGGCAGCATGAGGGGGAACGCCGCGATGCTGTCTGTGAAGGAGGCTCTGTCCGGAGTGCTGTCGGCGCCGATTGGCGGGGTCGATCCCACCAAGGGACTGGCCTATCTTGCGCAGATCGGCATCACGTCCAACGGCACCACCAAGCAGGCGGACGGATCCACCCAGCTTGACGGCTCCCTGAAATTCGATGCGAAAATCTTTAAAGAGGCGCTGGACAAGGATGTCGGCGCCGTGGCGCGGGTGCTGGGCAATACGGCCGGCGACGGGGTGGCCGACCGCTTGAACAAGCGGGTCAACGAACTGCTGAACCCGGACGGCGTGCTGGAAACGGCGACATCCTCCGTGACGCGTCGTTCGCAGGACGACAAGATCAAGCAGGATCGCCTGGAGGCGCGGATGGCCATCATCGAGAAGCGCTACCTGACCCAGTTCTCCAGTCTCAATACGGCGCTGACCCGCATCGCCAAGACCAGTGACTACCTGTCCCGTACCCTGCGTTAAGATCTGACGGGCGGCGGGGATCTCCCCGCCGCGCCGGCCTCTTTACCCGGATTTACACCTCTCTTGCCCGGGGTGCCGTCCAGAAACCTCGTATAGTGACGATAAGAAACTGTACGGTAGTGGACGGATGGATCGGCGCATTGCCCGCGCCGTGATCCGCGGCAGGAGGGAAGGTGATGTCAAACATAACGACGCAGGTGGGGCCGCTGGATGTGCAGGGGCTCGTTAGCCAACTGATGACGGTGGAGCGCCAGCCGCTCGTGGCGCTGCAAAAGAAGGCCTCCACTTACCAGAGCCAGTTGTCGGATCTGGGCAAGCTCAAGTCGGACATTTCCAGTTTGCAATCCACCTTGTCGGAGCTGTCGTCCGGCACGTTCCTCAATGCCTCGAAATTGACGAGCAGCAGTCAGGATGTGCTGACCGGATCCTCGACGAGCTTCGCTCTGGCCGGCGTGTACAATGTCAATGTGCAGCAAATCGCCCAGGGACAGAGCGTGGCGTTCGCCAATCAACCGTCCGCCAGCAATCCGCTGGGCAACGCCGCCGATTCGCTGCTCTTCCACTTTCAGGACGGTTCGCCCGCGGCCAATGTCGCCATCAAGGCCAACGCCTCGCTCAATGACATCGCCTCGGCGGTGAACGCGGCGGGCATCGGCATCAATGCGACCATTGTCAATTCCGGCGATCCTGCCAATCCCGGCACCCTGGTGTTCAGTTCGACCAAGACCGGGAACGGCAAGGCGTTCACCACCTCGCTGCAGACGGACGATGCCGCGCTGAATTTCCTGAAATTCGACCCTTCCGTGGCCGATGATCCGCGGCTGACGGCCAGGGCCCAGGATGCGATTGTTCAGGTCAACGGTGTGACCATGCACAACGACACCAATTCGCTGACGTCCGGCATTACCGGGGTGACGCTGACCCTGTCCAAGCCGGGTACCTCCAGTGTGACCGTGTCGCGCGACGATACGGCCATTCAGGCGAAAGTGCAGGCGTTCGTCGATGCCTACAATAAGGTGCGCGCCACGGCCGAGTCGCTGCGCAAGGGCAGCATGAAGGGCGACGCGTCCATCCAGTCCGTGGAAAGCATGTTGCAATCGGTGTTGACCACGCCGATTTCCGGTGTGGATCCGACCCGGGCGATCGGTTATCTCGCCCAGATCGGTATTACCCAGAACGGCACCAGCGCCGGCGCCAACGGCTCGACGGTTCTGGACGGCTCGCTGAAATTCGACGCCACCGCCTTCATCAACGCGCTCAACGGCAACCTGGCCGGTGTGGCGCATGTGTTCGGCAATGCCAATAACGATGGCGTGGCGGACCGGCTCAACCGAAGCATCAACGACCTGCTCGGGCCGACCGGGGTGCTGGAAACGGCGACGTCGGCGGTGAACAGCACTATGCAGGATGAAAAGCTCCAGGAGGATCTGCTGAATACCCGTCTGGATAGCATTCAAAAAGCGTATCTGACGCAATTCACCAATCTCAATGCTTCTCTCGCCCAGATCCAGAAAACCAGCGATTACCTGACCCGTTCGTTGGCTTGAGGCTCCGGGCACGATTTTTGCTGCAAGGCACCATGAGCCACCGCTCAACGCGAGCGGCGCCGGCCACAAGCCGGTTCCGCCGTTTCACCTTCTCTACCGGGAAAGTTCATGGTGTCGTATTCTTTCGCGAGGCCTTATCTGGCGGGCCTTCTCGCGGCCCTGTTGTGGGCCGGAAACTTTGTCGTGGGCAAGAGCGCCCGCATGGATTTGCCTCCCTTCACCCTCGCCTTGTGCCGCTGGCTGATCGCATTTGTCGTCCTGACGCCTTTCGTCTGGCCTGGATTGGTCAATAAACTTGCCCCATTTCGGCGCAGCAAAGGCACCATTCTGGTGCTTGCTCTTAGCGGTATCACCTTGACCAATACCCTTGTCTATATCGGGCTGGGCTCGACCTCGGCGGGCAGCGCGGTTCTGATCAACGCCGGAACGCCGGCCTGCGTCTTTGTCCTGGCTTACTGGTTGAGCGGAGCCCGAGCCACGATGCCCGCGTTGCTTGGCATGCTGCTATCCGCCTGCGGCGTGGTTTTCATGGTGACGGGTGCGTCCCGGAGCGCGGGTGCGCCGGTTCTGTCCGGTGGCGACGCTTGGGTGATGCTGGCGGTGGTATGCTGGGCGGTGTATACCGTCTGGCAGCAACGCCTGCCCGCGGGGACGGATCGTCTGGCATTGCTGTGGCTGCTGATGGGGGTGGGGCTGCTGCCGCTGCTTCCCTTCGCGGTACTGGAGTGGGCGACGATGCCGGTGCATCCCGGGGCGCGGGCGCTGTGGTCGGTGGCGTATCTCGCGCTGGGCCCGTCGCTCGTCGCCATGCTGGCTTACGACCGCGCGATCCGTTCATTGGGTCCCGGACGGGCCGGGCTGTTCCTCAATCTCATCCCGGTGTTCGGCCTGCTGCTTTCCTCCCTGATGCTCGGCGAGCGGCCGGGCTTCGGGCAGGGTGTGGCACTCGCCGTGATCCTCGCGGGGCTCGTGGTCGCGAATCTTCCGCCGGCGGCGCTGTTCTGGCGCGCCTCCGGCCGCGCCGGGGCGTGATCAGCGCGCGTTGATGCGGTCGATCGTATGGCGGATCAGCCAGGCGGCGATACTGGCCGGGGGCGGCAGTGTCGGCAGCGCGTCGATGGAGAACCAGCGGGCGTCGGCGATTTCGCCTTCCTGCGGAACGATGTCGCCGGACAGATACTCCGCCGTGAACGCCAGCATCAGGGAGTGGGGGAAGGGCCATTGCTGCGAACCCGCGTAGGCGAGATTGCCGATGCGGACGCCCACTTCCTCGAAGGTTTCCCTGTGCACGCACTGCTCGAGCGTCTCGCCCGGTTCGACGAAACCCGCCAGCGCGCTGTACATCCCTTCGGCGAAATGCGGGGCACGCGCCAACAGGATTTCCCGGCCGCGCGTGACGGTGACCATCATCGCGGGGGAAATGCGCGGATAATGCACGGCCCCGCAACTGGGGCAGCCCTTGCCGCTGTCGTGGGCGTGGGGCACGAGCGGACTTGCGCAATGCGAGCAGAAGCGGTGGCTGCGCTCGAAATGGATCAGCTGCCAGGCGCGGCTCAATGCCTGTTGCAGGGGACGCGGCGCATCGAGCAGGGCATGCCTGAGTGTTCGCCATTCCGCGCCGCGCGGCGCGTCGCCGACCAGCTCGGCGGTGCGGCAGTCGCGATCGCCCAGCGAGGCGACATGACGCTCCAGTGTCAGCGGGGAGTCGGGCCGCGCCTCGGGCAGCCGGCCGTCGATGTGCAAAATGAGGTTGCCGTTCCAGATAATCCAGAGTGCCGGCCCGTTCGCGCGGGCCGGTGCGTCAAGCGTAAACATCATGGTGTGTGTCGTTCTGTGGCCGGGTCAGGAGAGCATTGTAGCGCCCGGCGTGTCGCTGGCATACATCCAGAGCTGGCTTTGGCGGCGAACCACTTCGGAGAGCGATCCGGTTTCCCGGTAAATATCGCGCAAATCGTGGCTGTCGGTTCTGCGCTTGAGCGCGCGGTCGCGCAGCCGTTTGTGCCAGTGGGCAAGGCCGAGCGTATCGGCCGATTCCTGCACCTGGCCCAATGTCGCGAGCAGATCCTCGAGCAACAATGTCTGTCCCGCGCCGTCGGGGATCACCACCACGCCATCGTAACCGAAGCGGCAGGCCTGGAAGCGGTTGTAATTGTAGGTCAGGGCGAGACGCTCGTCCGGGAAGGGGGCGTCGCTGGCAAAGAAATGGTGGGCCAGCATCTGGGCGTAGGCGGCCAGCATGGCGGCCGTGTCGATGGTCAGCGGCGTGTCGCAGATGCGGATTTCCACCGTGCCGTATTCGGGTTTGGGGCGGATATCCCAGTAAAAGTCCTTGATGGACGCCACGATGCCCAGCGACTGCATCTGTCCGAAATAGTCGTTGAAGGCGCCCCAGTTCTCCACGGGAGGCATGGTGCCGGACAGGGGGAAGGCGTTGATGCTGGTCAGCCGCGATGACTGGAAGGCCGTGTCCACACCCTGGTAGAACGGCGAGGAGGCCGACAGCGCGACAAAGTGCGGCATGAAGCGGGCCAGGTGGCGGGTCAGCCGGACGGCCCAGTCGCCATTCGGGCAGCCGACATGGATGTGCTGCCCATAGACGGTGAACTGCTTGGCTAGGTAGCCATAAAGCTCCGATACCAGACGATAGCGCTCCTTGGGGTAGATGCGCTGGTCGTCCCAGTGCTGGAACGGATGGGAGCCGCCGCCCGCGAGGCCGAGATTGAGCTTCTCCGCGGCGGTGACCAGGCACTGGCGTATGGCCTGCAGTTCGTCCAGCAAGGTGTCGGGCGTCTCGTGGACGGCGGTGGCGATTTCGATCATGCCCTGGGTGATTTCGGGCTTGATGTCGAAACCATGCTGTTTGCGGTCAAGCAGGGACAGCAGGTCATCGGAGCCGCGCGTCAGATTGTAGTCGCGCCGGTTGAGGATCATCAGTTCCAGTTCGACGCCCAAGGTCAGCGGGCGGCTAGGCGTAAAGTCGAGCATGGTCATTCCCGTTCATGTTGCAGTGGGCGCGCTTCGCCGGTTCGGGCGAGCGCGAGACGGGTGAGGGCGGGGCCCAGCAGTTCGGTCAGGCAGCACGCGCCAAGGGCGATCATGCCGAGTCGTGCCGCATCGGCGGGCAGCGCGTCCGAGGCGAGGTTCAAAAGGCCGAAGGACCAGATCGGCACCGGCAGGAGGCCCGCGCCAAGCCAGGCGCCCTTGCGCCATGGAAGTCCGTTGGGGCGTGCCGCCAGGGCCCAGGTGGCGACCAGGACGGCGAGCCGGAGCAGCACGACGGCGACGATCAGCGCGCCGTCGCTGGCGAACGGCGCGGCGCTGAAGTGGGTGCCGACCGAGACGAACAGGGCGACGTAAAAAAGGTTGCCCTGCTTGACGAGTCCCGGCGCGCCGACGATGGCGTCGCGGCCGAAGTTGCGCATCGCGAGACCCAGCACCAGCATGGCCAGGGACGGGATCATCGTGAGCATGCTGGTCAGGCCGAGCGTGAGCGCGATCACGGCATAGAACAGCACCGATTGCGGTTCGGGATGGCGGGCGCCGAGCCATCCCCCGAGGCGGCTGGCGAGAAAACCGATGGCCAGGCCGAGCAGCGCCGAGCCGGCCAGCAGCCAGCCTGGCAGCATGATCGAGTAGCCGGTCTCGTGCGCGGAAGACAGGTGCCCCCAAGAGAGCGATACGGCGAACAGGCACAGCGCCAGCAGGTTGGAAAGCCCTGTGTGCGCCATCATGCGCTCGCTGACCTGGCCCTCGGCGCGACATTCGTCGATGACGTCCAGCATCAGCGCCGGAGACGAGGCGGTGAGCAAGGAGGCGATCAGCGCGGCTGGCGCGGCGGCGATGCCGAATGCCAGGAGGCTGGCCAGCGCGACGCCGAACAGGAGGGCTCCGGCGAGCAGCGAGGTCAGAAAGAGCGCCTTTTCCCGTACAAGCCAGGCAAGGTCGATGCGCCGGCCCTGCTCGAACAGCGCGAGTCCCAAGCCGAGTTGAATGAAAATATCGCTCTGGGCGATGAGATCGGGGCCCAGTACGCCAAGGCCGGCCGGTCCGATGAACAGCCCCGTGATCAGGTAGCCGGTGACCCGCGGGATACCGAAAGTGCGTGTGGCCAGATGGCTGCCCAGCACGCCCAGCGCCAGGATGACACCGAAGGCGGCGAGGGGGTTGAGCGGCAGGATTTGCCAGGGCAGGTGCATGCGAGCGCCTCCTTGTTATCTGTTTGCTTACCAGACAAGAGACGCCGCAGCGCCCGAAGAGTTCAATCTTCCGGCATCAGGCCGCCGCGCGGGAGGGGCCGGATTGGCTGACGAACCAGTTGCCGTTTTCGTCCTGGCGGGCGGTCATCGGCCACTGGTATGCCTGCGAAAGATGGACGCGGGCAAGAACATGCCGCGCGCTGCCCGTGGCGATGGCGCGTCCCTTATCCAGTAAGAGTAGATGGTCGGCGTGATTGGCCGCCAGTGACAGATCGTGCAGTACGGTCACCACGCTGCGGCCCTGCAGGCAGAGGCGGCGCAGTGTTTGCATCAGCAAATGCTGGTGACGGATATCCAGGTGGTTGGTGGGTTCGTCCAGCAGCAGCACGGGAGTGCCTTGTACGAGGGCGCGCGCCAGCGCGGCGCGCTGCCGCTCGCCGCCGGAGAGCGCTCCGAGCGGACGTGCGGCCGAGCCATCCAGCTCCAGCTGCTCGAGCGCCTGGCGCACCCGTTGCCGGTCTTCATCGCCGGGACGGCCGAGCCAGCCAAGCCAGGGCCGCCGCCCCAGCATGACGTAATCGCCGACGGACATCAGCGGATCTCCCTGAGGGTGCTGCCCCACCCAGGCGAGCCGCCGGCCGTCGTTTCCGTCCGAGGGGGGCGGCTTGCCGAACAGGGTGACCTCGCCGTTTTCGATGGGGGTGAGTCCGGCGAGGCAGCGCAGCAGAGTGCTTTTGCCGGAGCCGTTGGGGCCGAGGATGGCGGTGATGCTGTTGGCCGGGAAGGTCAGCGGTCCGGGATCGAGAATGGTTCGTCCCTGGCGGCATACCCGCCCGCTGAAGCGAAAGGCGGTATGCGCCTGTGACGCATGGTGAAGCGCAAGCGAGTCAGGCATGTTCGAGACCTCGTTGGCGATAGAATAGCCAGAAAAAGAACGGCGGGCCGGCGAAGCCGGCGATGAGGCCGGCCGGAAGATCGACCGGATAGGCGACGCTGCGTCCGGCGGTGTCGACCACCAGCAGGAACACGGCCCCGGCGAGACTCGATGCCGCGATCACCTGCCGGCGCGAGCCGCGCAGCACAAGGCTGACCGCATTGGGCACCATCATGCCGACAAAACCGATGATGCCCGACAGCGAAACGGCGGCGCCGGCGAGCAGCGCCGCGCTGACGGCGGTCGCGAAGCGGACGCGGCCGACGCGGATGCCGAGCGAGCTTGCGCTGTCTTCGCCGAGCGTCAGTATGTCGAGATCCCGCGCCAGAAAAACCAGCAGGGCGAGGCCGGGCAGCATGACCGACAGCGCGCCGGGCAACAGGCCGTAACGGGCTTCCGAAAGGCTGCCGGACAGCCAGGTCATGGCGCTGCGAAGCGCCATGTCGTCGGACAGGAAAAGGATCAGACTGACGGCCGCTCCGCAGAAGGCGCTGACGGCGATGCCGAGAATGAGCAGGCCGCTCAGCCCGCCGCGCATGAGGCGGTTCAGCGCGAGCACCAGCAGGGTGACGCCGAGTCCACCTGCGAATGCGGCGACCGGCAGGAACGCGCCGCCCAGTCCCAGCGCCATCGAGCCGATGACGCCGAGCGCCGCGCCGCCCGATGTGCCGATGAGCCCGGGGTCGGCAAGGCGGTTGCCGAACAGCGCCTGCAGCGCGGAGCCGGCCGCCGCCAGCGCCGCGCCGGTGAGCAGCGCCGCCAGCGCCCGGGGGAGGCGCAGCTCGGTCACCAGCGGGTCGTACCGATCCGGTGGTATCCATTGGCCGGCGCCGATGCCGAGGCACAGCAGTGTCACGAAGGCGACGGCCAGGATGATCAAGCCGAGCCGGATCACTGCGCAAGACTCCTCAGGCGTGCGACCGTTTGCGGGCTCGCGAGTCCCATGCGCAAAAAACTTTCTGCGGGCCAGCTTGCGATGCGGCCGCTTTTCGCGGCGGGACTCGCGGCGATCTCGGGGCGTTTCGCGAACGCCGCGGCACCGCCAAAAACCGCGGCGTTGTGTTCGGCCAGTACGATGACGTCGGGTCGCAGCGCCGCCCAGCCCTCCTTGCCCAGCGGTTTGAAGCCGTCGAGCTCGGCGGCGGCGTTGATGCCGCCGGCGGCGCGGATCAGGGTGTCGGCCGCGGTGTTGCGTCCGGCCACGAACCGCCCGTCGTAGCTGAGCAGGTAGCGCTTGCCGGTCGCCACGCCCGGTGTCATGCCCTGCCGCCAGGTTTGCGCCAGCGCGGCGGCCTCGCGGGGCTTGCCGATCAGTTCTCCGATGCGCGCGATGCTTTGGGCGTAGTCCGCTCCGTCTTCGCGCATGCCGATTTTCCGGGCGGGGATCGCCATGCGGGTCAATGTGGCGTAGATGCTGTCGGGCTGGGCCATCGGGCTGCCGATCACCAGGGTCGGTTTCAGGCGGGCCACCGGTTCGGCGTTGAGGGTGCGCGACAGGCCGATCGGTGCGGCATGCGCGAGTTCGGGCTGATGCGAGGCGTCGTTGCGGCCGACGACGTCTTTTGCCGCGCCAAGCGCCACCACGATGTCGGCCACGTCCGGTGTCAGCGCGACGAGCCGTTCGGCCGCGAGGGCCGGCAGCGAGGCGATGGCGAGCCAGCCGCCCAGCCAGAGGCGATTAAGCGGCACGGTGCGTCTCCTGCGGAGCGGCGCTTTGCGCCATGGCGTGCCAGGCCGGGTCCTCGCGCTGGCCTTCGCTGCGCAGGCCGAACAGGGTCAGAATGGTATCGCCGTTGGCGTCGAGGGCTTCGACGGCGGTGATGATGCCATCGCGGGTCGGTCGCTTGACGCGCCACACGCTGTCGATGCCTGACGGATCAAGATGCAGCGTCAGTGCCTTGTCGAAAATGTTGAGCCAGCCGTCCATCTCCTTGACGTTGACGATGGGGCCGCCGTGAATCTGCACCATGCCGCGGTTGCCGGTGAAAATCATGATCGGCGTTTGCTCGTCCGCCGCGCGGCGCAGCAGCGCCTCGATCGAGTTCACCGCCAGTTTTTCGGCATAACCTTCTGGGGCGCTGGCGAAGGCCGAGCGGCGCGACATGTCGTAACGCACCAGCAGACGGTTGAAGTGATGGATGTCCTGCAGGGCGAGCCATTCTTCGCGGAAGCGCGCGAGGTCGTCGCCGCCCAGGTCGCGATGGGGCAGTCCGGCGCGGGGCGTCCGCGGCCGGTCGGAGTCGCCGGCGCCGGCGAAGGCGGCGACCATGGCCTGCCAATCGTCCAGGCGGGCGTCGTCGTGCAGATAGAATTTTCCGATCGCGTCGCCGTGATCGTCGTAAAATTGCACCGAATGCAGCGCGCCGCGCCGGCTTTGCTGGCTCACCGCGAAAGCCCGGCGCCAGTTTTTCAGGTAGAAGCGCAGGTCAAGACCGCCCTGGTCGAGCGCGAGTCCCATGTCGGTGCCCAGCGAAAGGTTGCGTAACTGGCCGACCCTTTCCTGTACGCAGAAACGGTTGCGGGTGATGCATTTGATTTCACCGGCCAGGGTGAGCGCCTCGAGCAGCGCGTTGAAATCGCCGCGCAGCGCCATGGCTTCCGGCAAGACGGCGACCAGATCGGCTTCGCTGGCGCCGAGCGCGTCGGCGGCGTCACGCTGGCGCAAGGAAGGCCGTTCGGCCTTGAGCGCCTGGTAGCGGGAGAGAAGGTCGGTCGTGGCGTGTTCGGCGACAGGTGTGGAAGTCCGGTTCATGATTGTGGTTTCCTCGACGGATCTGTCGCGCCCTGGCTTGCGAAGCTGGCTAACGGCGCAGATGAATAATGGATGCGTGCGCTATTTGACGAGAATCAGCTTGTTCTGCCTCGTCAGGCACAGTCGGTAAATCTCGCCGTTGTGCGAGATGTGGATTTCGCGGCTGGTGCCCAGCAATGCCTGGCTGTCCGTGCGCGGCGCGGCGGATGGCTTCTCGGCGGACCGGGCGGGGAGCCGGGGGTTGGCGGTGGGGGTCATCGTCAGCTCTCCTTTGAGAATGATAATACTTATCAATAGCAGTTTAGGCAAGATGTTTGCGCTACGGCAAAGACGGTACGATCGTGGTGTGTCTCGCGCGCGGGATTCGGGAGAGCATGATGGGGCTTGGCGATGCATTGGGAGTGGAGTGGCCTTTGATTCAGGCGCCGATGGCCGGCGCCCAGGGCGCGGCGCTGGCGGCGGCCGTCTGCGAGGCGGGTGCGCTGGGCTCGCTGCCCTGCGCGATGTTGACGCCCGAGTCGCTGTCGGCCGAGCTGGCCGCGTTGCGGCGCTTGACCGACCGGCCGTTCAACGTCAATTTTTTCTGTCATGCGCCGCCTCTGTTCGACGCCGCGCGCGATCAGCGCTGGCGGGCCGCGCTGGCGCCCTGGTACGAAAAATACGGCATCGACCCGTCGGGCATTGTGCCGGCGGCCGGACGCGCGCCGTTCGACGAGCGGATGCTGGAGGTGATCGAGGCGTGGCGGCCTCCCGTGGTGAGTTTTCATTTCGGCCTGCCGCGGCCGGCGCTGCTCGATGGTGTGAAAGAGTGGGGTGCCGTGGTGATGTCGACGGCGACCACGGTCGACGAGGCGCGCTACCTGGAGGATCATGGCGCGGATGTGGTCATCGCCCAGGGAATCGAGGCGGGCGGGCACCGCGGGCTGTTTCTTTCCGGGGATTTGACCGGTCAGCTGCCGTTGCGCGAACTTCTGGCGCGCATCGCCGACGCGGTGCGGCTACCCGTGGTGGCGGCCGGAGGCATCGCCGGCCCGAAGGACGTGGCCGAAGCGATGGCGCTGGGCGCATCCGGCGTGCAGGCCGGAACCGTGTTCTTGCTGTGCGACGAATCGGGGGCCGGCGCCGTGCTCCGCGCCGCGGTGGCGCGGGCCGGCGAGGCGGGCACCGCGCTGACCCGGGTGTTCACCGGGCGTCCGGCCCGGGGTGTTGTCAATCTGGCGATGCGCGAACTCGGGCCGTTCGGCGAGTCCGTGCCGGATTTCCCGCTGGCGGTGTCCTATATGGCGCCGCTGCGGGCCCCCGTGCCGAAGCGGCGGGCGACGGCGCGTTTTCCCCGCTGTGGTGCGGGAAAAACACCGCCGGGTGCCGTGAAGTGCCTGCCGCCCGGATCGTGCTCGATCTGGTGGCCGGGTTCTAGCCGCGTTGCGCGTTTTCTCCGAGCGAGGCGGCGACGTCGTGTGCCTCGGCCATCACGCGCTCGAAGAGCTCCGTGACACTGGGCGTGTCGTCGATCAGTCCTTGCACCTGTCCGATCAACTGCACGCCGCGTTCGTGGTCGCCTTCCTGGATGGCCAGGCGGATCTGTTCCGAGGCGGCGCCGAACTGGGCGAGCTGGCGGATCTGCTGTGGCGCTTTCATCAGGCCGGCCAGTACGCGCGGAATCGAGACGTTCATTTTCCGGGCGTTGAGGCTTGCCCGCCAGCCTGCGGTCAGCAGGCCCAGCGGCTTGCGCGTGGCTTTCGCGGCGGTGGGGCTGTGCATGACGCGGCAAGGCAATCCGTCGAAATTGGCCGAGTAAATGGTGTCCTCCACCGACTTGGCGTGGATCATTGCCTTGGTGCGGTCGTGCACCGGACTTTCCCGTGTGGTGGCAAGGCGAGAACCCATGGCCACGGCATCGGCCCCCAGCGCCAGTGCCGCGACGAGGCCGGCGCCCGTGCCGAAGCCGCCCGCCGCGAGGATGGGCAGGTCGCTGACACGGCGGATGGCCGGGATCAGGACGAGCGACGTCACGCTTCCGCCGTGCGCGGCGGCTTCGTGGCCGGTCACGAGGAGTCCGTCGGCGCCTCCCGCGGCGGCGGAAATGGCATGGCGCTCGGTGGTGACGGTGGCGATCACCTTGCCGCCGTAAGCATGGGCCCGTTCGGCGATCCAGTCGCCCTTGCCCAGGGAGAAATTGATCACCGGCACCTGTTCTTGCAGCGCGGCTTCGGCGTTTTCCCGTGCGCCGGGCATCATCAGGGTGCAGCCGATGCCGAATGGCTTGTCGGTCAGTTCGCGGATGCGCGCGATGGCGCGGCGCGTGGCGGCGACATCCAGCGGGCCGGTGGCGAGGATGCCGAGACCTCCGGCATTGGCGACGGCGGCCACCAGTTCCGGAGTGGCGATCCAGCTCATGCCGGGGCAGGCCAGGGGGTGGTCAACACCGAAGGTGCGGGTGAAGCGTGTCTGCATGGTCATCTCGTGGCGGGTGGACGGTTATGCTATTCTCAATGCATTTTCCGATAAATTCAAACGATTGTTTGATTTCTTTCCGGTTTGCCCATGTATTTGATTCTGATTGGCTGGTTGTATGTGGTATTGATGATCGCGGCGGCACAGGATTCCGTGGCGAAAGGGCTGAGTGTCGCCTTCTTTCTGGGTTTTCTGCCGTCCTGGCTGTTTTTGCGGCTGATACGGCGCAAGCTGGAGCAGCGTCGGCGCGTGCGCGAGGAAAGCCGTCGCGAGGCTTGAGCCGGTCGCTGGCGCAATGCTATAATCTCGCGTTTCCTGATAATTCCGTCGGGAAAATTACGCACATCCGCGCCAAAGGGTGCCGGCCGAGCCGGTTTTCTGCGCGGATGGAGGCTTAACCCTTTAAGGAGTTTTTGCATGACCACCAACGTTACCATGCGTCAGATGCTGGAAGCCGGCGTTCACTTCGGCCACCAGACCCGTTTCTGGAACCCGAAGATGGCCCAGTACATTTTCGGCAGCCGCAACAAGATTCACATCATCAACCTGGAAAAGACCCTGCCGCTGTTCGTGTCGGCCCAGGAATATGTGCGTCGTCTGGCCGCCAACAAGGGTACTGTGTTGTTCGTCGGCACCAAGCGTCAGGCTCGTGAGATCGTGCGTGAAGAAGCCGTTCGCGCTGGCATGCCGTTTGTTGACCACCGTTGGCTCGGTGGCATGCTGACCAACTACAAGACCGTGAAGCAGTCGATCAAGCGTCTTGAAGAAAAGCGCGCCATCCTGGAAAACGCCGGCGATACCGGTTACAACAAGAAGGAAATGCTGGATCTCGAACGTGAAGTCGAGAAGCTCGAGCGCTCTCTTGGCGGTATCAAGGACATGAAGGGCCTGCCGGACGCCATCTTCGTCATCGACACCGGCTACCAGAAGGGTACCATCGTCGAAGCCAAGAAACTGGGCATCCCGGTCATCGGCGTTGTCGATACGAACAACAGCCCTGACGGCATCGATTACGTAATCCCGGGTAACGACGACTCCAGCCGTGCCATCCGCCTCTACCTGCGCGGCATCGCCGACGCGGTTCTGGAAGGTCGCGCACAGTCGATTCAGGAAATCGTCGCCGCCGAAGCGGCACAGGCCGAATAAGTCGGTTCCAAAAGGGGCGCAAGCCCCTTTTTTTGGACCCGAGCATTGCGTAACTGGATTATTTAAGGAGTTTCAAGCATGGCGGAAATTACCGCAAAAATGGTGGCCGACCTGCGCGGCGCGACCGGCATGGGCATGATGGAGTGCAAGAAGGCCCTGGTTGAGGCCGAAGGCGACATGGTGCGCGCCGAAGAAATCTTGCGCATCAAGTCCGGTGCCAAAGCTTCCAAGCTGGCGGGCCGCACGGCCGCCGAAGGCGTGATCGCCACCTTCACCGAAGCCGGCATCGGCGCCATGGTCGAAGTCAACTGCGAAACCGACTTCGTCGCCAAGGACGAAACCTTCCTGGCCTTCGCCAAGGCGGCTGCCGAGGCTGTTGCCAAGTCGAACCCGGCCGACGTCGAGGCGCTGGGCGCGTACCGCGTGGCTTCCGGCGAATCCGTCGAAGAGATCCGCAAGGCCGCCGTGGCCAAGCTGGGCGAGAACATGAGCGTGCGTCGTTTCGTTCGCTACGAAACCGCCGGCGCCATCGCCACCTACCTGCACGGCAGCAAGATCGGCGTCATCGTCGACTTCACCGGCGGCGAAGAGCAGCTGGGCCGCGACATCGCCATGCACGTTGCCGCCTCCAAGCCGATCTGCGTGTCCAAAGACCAGGTGCCGGCCGAAACGCTGGAAACCGAACGCCGCATTTACACCGAGCAGGCCGCCCAAAGCGGCAAGCCGGCCGATATCGTCGCCAAGATGGTCGAAGGCCGCGTGACCAAGTTCCTCGCCGAGGTGACCCTGCAGGGTCAGCCGTTCGTGAAGAACCCGGACGTGACCGTTGAGAAACTGCTGGCCGAGAAGAAGGCTGTGGTCAACAACTTTGCCATGTTCGTGGTTGGTGAAGGTATCGAAAAGAAGGTGGTGGACTACGCCGCCGAGGTGGCCGCTGCCGCCAAGGTCTGAGCCCTTTTTGGCCTGATCTGAATACGACGGCACCCTGCGCGCAGGGTGCCGTTTTGCAAATTGAATATCCGTAAATCGCCAACCGAGGTTACATATGAGCCAAGCTCCCGCCTACAAACGCATCCTTCTCAAGCTTTCCGGCGAAGCCCTGATGGGCGATGACAGCTATGGAATCAACCGGCAAACCATCGAGCAGATCGTGGGCCAGATCAAGGAGGTGGTCGATCTTGGCATTCAGGTTGGTATCGTGATCGGCGGTGGTAATATTTTCCGTGGAGTCGCACCCGCCGCGGCCGGCATGGATCGCGCGACGGCCGACTACATGGGCATGATGGCGACGGTCATGAACGCGCTGGCGCTCAAGGATGCGATGACGCGCGCGGGCATGGTGGCGCGCGTGCAGTCCGCGCTGACGATGCAGCAGATCGCCGAGCCTTACGTGCGCGGCAAGGCCATGCAGTATCTGGAGGAAGGCAAGGTGGTGATTTTTGCCGCCGGCACCGGCAATCCCTTCTTCACGACGGATACCGCCGCTTCGCTGCGGGGCATGGAGATGAATGTCGACATCATGCTGAAGGCCACCAAGGTCGACGGCGTCTACACCGATGATCCGAAAAAGAATCCCGACGCGGTTCGCTATCAGACCCTGACGTTCGACGAGGCCATCGCCCGCAACCTGAAAGTGATGGACGCGACGGCGTTCGCCCTGTGCCGCGACCAGAAGCTGAATATCAAGGTCTTCAGCATATTCAAGAGCGGCAGTCTCAAGCGCGTGGTGCTTGGCGAAGACGAAGGCACGCTGGTACACTGCTGATCTTGCATTTGATAAGGCGGAACCGGCGTTCGGCGCTGCTTCCGCCTTGTTTTTCCCGTTTCGAAGTGGAGCAATCATGATTAGCGAAGTCAAGCGTTCGGCCGAACACAAGATGCAAAAATCTCTTGAGGCATTCAAGGCCGATTTGGCGAAGGTCCGTACCGGCCGTGCCCACACCGGTCTGCTCGATCACGTCATGGTGGATTACTACGGCAGCGAAGTGCCGGTCAATCAGGTCGCCAACGTTACCCTGATCGATGCGCGCACCATTGGCGTGCAGCCTTGGGAGAAGCCGATGCTCGCCAAGGTCGAGAAGGCCATTCGCGATTCCGATCTGGGGCTGAACCCGGCGGCGATGGGCGACATCATCCGCGTGCCGATGCCGATGCTGACCGAAGAGCGCCGCAAGGACCTGATCAAGGTCGTGCGCGGCGAAGCCGAGGACGCCCGTGTCGCGGTTCGCAATGTCCGCCGCGACGCCAACAACGAATTCAAGAACCTCCTGAAGGACAAGTCCATCACCGAAGACGAAGAGCGTCGCGGCCAGGACGAGATCCAGAAGCTGACCGACAAGTACACCGCCGAAATCGACAAGGCCTTGGCGGTCAAGGAAAACGAGTTGCTGGCAGTATAAGTTAAGGGGTCGCTCTTGTTTGGCAGTTCCACTCAGGTCGTGCCCGAAGTGCGGCCCGTGCCCCGTCATATTGCCATCATCATGGATGGGAATGGGCGATGGGCCAAACGGCGTTTTCTGCCCCGCGTGGCGGGACACAAGCGTGGTCTGGATTCGGTGCGCGAGGTGATCGGCGCTTGCCGGCGTCTCGGCGTCGAGTACTTGACGCTGTTCGCCTTTTCCACCGAAAACTGGCGTCGACCAGCGGAGGAAGTGTCCTTCCTCATGGACCTTTTCATGCGGGCGCTCGAACATGAAATCGAGCGTCTCAACGCCAATAATATTCGCCTGAAGGTGATCGGCAGCCGCGAACGGTTCGGCGCGTCGCTCTCGGAGCGGATCGCCGATGCCGAGCGGCGGACCGCGACGAACAGCGGCCTCGTGCTGACCATCGCGGCCGATTATGGCGGGCGCTGGGATGTGCTTCAGGGCGTCAACGCGCTGATCGCCGAGGGCGCGACGGCGATAACCGAAGAGGCGCTCGCCGAAAGGCTGTCGATGCGCTATGCGCCCGAGCCGGATCTCTTTATCCGCACCGGCGGCGAGCAGCGCATCAGCAATTTCCTGTTGTGGCAGCTGGCGTATTCGGAGCTGTATTTTACCGACAAGCTTTGGCCCGACTTCGACGGCGTGGCGCTGGAAGAGGCCGTCGGCTCCTACCAGGGCCGGGAGCGCCGCTTCGGGCGCACCAGCGAACAACTTCCCGAGGCCCTTCGCCGGGATTGACCGATGCTCAAAACCCGTATCATTACCGCATTGTGCCTGCTGCCGCTGATGCTGGCCGCGCTGTTCGTCTTTCCGCCCGAATTGTGGGCGGCGTTCAGCTGGCTGGTGACCGGGCTCGCCCTGTGGGAGTATTGCCGGATGGTCGGCATGCGCCAGCCGTTCATGGCGCTGTACCTTTCGGTGTCCACGCTCGTGGCGGCGGCGCTGTGGCTGTTGAAGCTGCGGATGCCGGTCGCGGGGCATGTCGCCGTGCTGGTCTTCTGGCTGGGAGTTGTGCCCCTGTGGCTGAAACGCCGCTGGACGCTGAAAGATGGCTGGACAGCGAGGGCGCTGGGCTGGCTCTTGATGTTTCCGGCCTGGTTCGCTTTCGTGGAGTGGCGGCCGGCCGCCGACCCCGCCATGGCGCTGGCCCTGCTCGCCGTGATGGGGCTGGTCTGGGTCGCCGATGTCGCGGCCTATTTCGCCGGTCGCGCGTTCGGTCGTCGCAAGCTCGCTCCCGCGATCAGTCCCGGCAAGAGCTGGGAGGGCGTTTGGGGCGGCCTTCTCGCCGTCGCGCTGTACGCGCTGGCCGTGACGCGACTGGGCTGGATCGCGCTACCGGTGCCTCTTTTCGCCGTGATCGGCGTGGCGCTGGTGCTCGCGGCGGTCAGCGTGACCGGCGATCTGCTCGAATCGTGGTTCAAGCGCAGCGCCGGAATGAAAGATAGCAGCGGTCTTCTGCCCGGGCACGGCGGAGTTTACGACCGGATCGACAGTCTTATCGCCGTCCTTGCCGTCAGCCATGCACTGAAAACGCTGGGCGGTCTGTAACAAGATCCAATCACATGACACAACAAGGGATTGCCATTCTTGGCGCCACCGGCAGTGTCGGCGCCAATACGCTCGACGTGGTGGGGCGGCATCCGCAAGACTGGCGCGTCGTGGCGCTCAGCGGCCATACGCGCATCGACCGGTTGTTCGAGCAGTGTCTCGCGCACCGGCCACGCTACGCCGTGACGGGCAGCGAAGAGTCGGCCGCCGTTCTGCGCCGCCGGTTGCGCGAAGCCGGTCTCGATACCGAAGTGGAGTTCGGCGCCGACGCGCTGTGCCGCATCGCATCGTTGCCGGAAGTGGACGCGGTGATGGCGTCGATCGTTGGCGCCGCCGGCCTGCCGTCTTCGATCGCGGCCGCCCGCGCCGGCAAGCGCCTGTTGCTGGCCAACAAGGAATCGCTGGTCATGGCCGGGCATCTTTTCATGTCGGCGGTGCGCGAGGGCGGCGCGAGGTTGCTGCCCGTCGATAGCGAGCACAGCGCCATTTTCCAGTCCTTGCCGCATGATTTCGCCGGGGATCTTGACGCCTCCGGCATTCGCAAACTGATTCTCACCGCTTCGGGCGGGCCATTCCGGCTGATGCCCGCCGATCGTTTCGCGGCGGTCACCGTGGAAGAGGCGTGCCGCCATCCGAACTGGAGCATGGGGAGGAAGATTTCCGTCGATTCGGCGACCCTGATGAACAAAGGGCTGGAAGTCATCGAGGCGCATTGGCTGTTCAATGCGCCGCCGGCCCGGATCGATGTGGTGGTCCATCCGCAAAGTGTCATCCATTCCATGGTTCAATACCGGGACGGTTCCGTTGTCGCGCAATTGGGGTCGCCGGACATGCGCACGCCGATCGCCAATGCGCTCGCCTGGCCGGGTCGCATCGAAGCGGGGGTGGCCGATCTGGATTTTGGCGCGCTTGCCGGATTGACCTTCGAGGCGCCGGATCTCGCGCGCTTCCCCTGTCTTGGTCTCGCCTATGCGACGCTGGAAGCCGGCGGCGATGCCTCCGCGGTGCTCAACGCCGCGAACGAAGTGGCTGTCGAGGCGTTTCTTGCGCGGCGGATCCGCTTTACGGATATCCCCGTTCTGGTGGAAGATGCCCTGTCCCGGCTGGATTTGTCCGCCAGTCCGGATCTGCCTTCCCTGATGGCGAAAAATGACGAAACCCGCCGTTACACGGCTTCACGAATAAGCTGATGTTATGCTGACTTTGCTTGCTTTCTTGCTGGCCATCGGTGTGCTTGTCACCTTTCACGAGCTGGGCCACTTTCTGGTGGCCCGCTGGTGCGGAGTCAAAGTGCTGCGTTTTGCCGTCGGATTCGGCTCGCCGCTGTTTTCCCGTTACTGGCGCGGGACGGAATGGGTCATCTGTCCGGTTCCGCTGGGCGGCTATGTGCGCATGCTCGACGAGCGCGAGGGGCCGGTCGACCCGTCCGAGCTGGATCGCGCGTTCAACCGCCAGCCGGTGCTCAAGCGCATGGCCATCGTGGCGGCCGGCCCGCTGGCCAATCTGCTGCTGGCGGTGCTGATCTACTGGGTCGTGGTGGCGCAGGGCGTGACGGAAATCCGGCCGGCGGTCGGCATGGTCGTCAAGGAGAGTCCCGCCGCCATGGCGGGGTTCCAGGCCGGCGACCGGATCGCTTCGCTCGATGGCGCGCCGGTGGAGAACTGGCAGGCCGTGCGTCTTGCGCTCGCCGAGCGGCTGGGCGGGGCAATGGCGGGTCCCGCCATGCGTTTCGAGGTGGTGACCGCCGCGGGCGCGAAAGCCACCCGCACGCTCGATCTTGCCCGCGACGGAAAACGCTTTGCGGCCGATCTGGCTTCGGGCAATATCGGTATTTCACCGGTGCGCCTGTTGCCGGTGATCGGCGCCGTCGACCCGGAGGGCGCGGCGGCCCGCGCCGGGCTCAAGGAAGGCGATCGCCTGCTGGCGGTCGATGGCAAGCCGTTGTCCGACTGGAACGACTGGGTGGAGATCATCCGTAACAGTCCCGGCAAGCCCCTGACGATCCGGATCGAGCGCAAGGGCGCTCCGCAGGATGTCTTGGTGCGGCCGGCCGGGGTGCCGGGCGAGTTCGGTTATGTGGGCCGGATCGGCGCCGCGCCGCAGTCCGACGAAGCCTGGATGCGTTCGATCAGCTATACCCGGCAGTACGATGCGGGCGCGGCGGCCATCGAGGCCTTGCGAAAAACCGGCGATACCGCCTGGATGAGTCTGCGTTTTCTTGGCAGGATGTTGATCGGGCAGGCCTCGCTCGATAATCTGTCCGGACCGTTGACGATCGCCGCTGTCGCCGGACAGACGGCCCGGCAAGGCTGGACGTCCTATCTGGAATTCATGGCGCTCATCAGTATCAGTATCGGCGTGCTCAACTTGTTGCCGATACCGGTTCTGGATGGTGGTCACTTAATGTATTATACGGCGGAGCTGATCAAGGGGAAGCCCCTGAGCGAGCGTGCTCAACTCATGGGGCAGAGAATCGGTTTCGCACTTCTGGCATCACTAATGGCGTTTGCTTTGCTGAACGATATCAGCCGCCTTTTTGGGGGTTAAAACAAGCCTATGAAATTGAAACTCGTTGCGGCGGCCGTTCTGGGTCTGTCTACTGCTTCGGCATCCTGGGCGCTCAGTCCGTTTGTCATCAAGGATATTCGCGTCGAAGGTCTGCAGCGTACCGAGGCCGGTACGGTGTTCAATTACCTGCCGATCAAGGTCGGGGACACGTTCAGCGACGAAAAGGCCTCGCAGGCCATCAAATCCCTGTACGCCACCGGTTTCTTCAATGATGTTCGCGTTGAAGTGCGGGACGACGTCGTGATCGTCGGCGTCGCGGAGCGTCCGGTCATCGCCCAGCTGACCATCAATGGCGCGCGCGAGTTCGACAAGGACCAGCTCAAGAAAACGCTTAAGGACAATGGCCTTGGCGAGTCGCGCATCTTCGACCAGGGGCTGCTCGACGGCGCGATCCAGGAACTGAAGCGGAACTACTATTCGCGCGGCAAGTACTCCGTCGATGTCTCGGCGCATACCACCAAGCTGGAGCGCAACCGCGTGGCGGTGACACTTGATATCAACGAAGGGGTGACCGCGAAGATCAGGGAAATCCGCGTTGTCGGCGCCAAGGCATTCGGACAGTCCGACCTGCTTGACCAGTTCTCGCTGACCACCGGCGGTTGGTTGTCCTGGATCACCAAGGACGATCAGTACTCCAAGCAGAAGCTGACCGGCGACCTGGAAAAACTGCGCGCCTGGTACCAGAACCAGGGGTACCTCGAATTCAACATCGACTCCACGCAGGTGTCGATCAGCGCCGACAAGGAAAGCATTTTCCTGACGGTCAACGTGCACGAAGGGGCGCGTTTCACGGTCGGCGACCTGAAGATCGCCGGCGACCTGAAGGTGCCCGAGCCCGAGCTGCGCAAGCTGCTGCAGGTCAAGACCGGCGACGTGTTCAATCGCGAGAAAATCAACGACACGATCACGGCGATCACCGAACGTCTGGGGCAGGACGGCTACGCCTTCGCCAATGTCAACGTGATTCCCGACGTCGATCGGGCCAAGAATGTGGCCGGCTTCACGTTCTATGTGGATCCGGGTCGCAAGACCTACGTGCGTCACATCACCATCAGCGGCAACACCAAGACCCGCGATGAAGTCGTGCGCCGCGAGCTGCGCCAGCTGGAAGGCGCCTACTACAACGGCAAGAACATCAAGCGCAGCAAGGAGCGCGTCGAGTTGCTCGGTTATTTCGAGGACGTCAATATCGAAACACCGGCCGTTCCGGACTCGCCCGATCAGGTCGACATGAACGTCAACCTGAAGGAGCGTTCGACCGGTACGATCAATGCCGGTCTGGGCTACGCGCAAGGCGATGGCCTGCAACTGACCGCCAGCATTTCCCAGAGCAACATCTTCGGTTCGGGCAAGGCGCTGTCGGTGAGCATGTCCAACAGCAAGGTGAACAAGATCGCCCAGATCCAGTTCACCGACCCGTACTTCACGCCGGATGGCGTGAGCCTCGGTTACAACCTCTACCATCGCAGCTATACCCCGGACAGCATCAACCTCTCGTCCTACCAGACCAAGAGCGATGGCTTGTCGGTGAGCATGGGCGTGCCGGTGACCGAGTACGATCGCATCAACTACGGCCTGGGCTTTGACCAGACCAAGATCACCACGTTCTCGAACAGCCCGCAGCAATACATCGATTACGTGAAAAAATATGGCAACAAGAACAATACCCTCAGCGGTTCGGTGGGCTGGGGCCGGGATACCCGCGACAGCGCGTTGTGGCCGACTCGTGGCTACAGTGTTTCCGCCTCGCTCGATGCCGGTCTTCCGGGCGGGCGCGTGCAGTTCTACCGCTTGTCGCACAACCAGCAGTGGTTCTTCCCGCTCTCCAAGACCTTCACGCTCGCGTTCAACGGAGAAGTCGGTTTCGTGAACGGCTATGGCAAGACGCCGACCGTGCCGTTCTTCCAGAACTACTACCTGGGCGGTATCGGTTCGGTGCGCGGTTACCAGAGCAACACCATGGGCGCGCTGGACAGCAACGGCGATGCGCTGGGTGGCACCCGCAAGTTCGTCTTCAACACCGAGGTGCTGTTCCCGTTCCCTGGCATGAAGGACAACAAGTCGGTGCGCCTGAGCGCCTTCTTCGACGCGGGTTCCGTCTGGGGCAATTCGACGTCCGGCTCGCAGTACCCGAACCGCAGTTCGGCGAGCAACAACGTCCGCTACTCGATCGGTGGCGCGTTGACCTGGCTGTCCCCGATGGGGCCGCTGAAATTCAGCTATGCGCTGCCGCTCAAGAAGAAGGATGGCGACAAGATCGAGCGCTTCCAGTTCACGGTCGGCGCGGCATTCTAGAACGGAGGGAATAGCCTGTGAAACTGAACACATCCTGGCTGATCGCCTTGCTTGGGCTGGCGATCGGATCGCCGGCTCTCGCCGATGGCTTCAAGATGGGGTATATCAGCACGGAGCGCATCTATCGCGAAGGCGCCCCGTTCGTCGCCATCATGAAGCGTCTGGACAAGGAGTTCGCCGACCGGCGCAACGACCTGAAACGCATGGAGTCCCGCGGCAAGGATCTCGAGGCGACCCTCGGCAAGAGCGCGTTGGCGCCGGCCGACCGGAAAAACTTCGAGCGCGAGCTGGACAGCCTTGATCGCGAGTACCGCGTCAAGAGCCGCGAGCTGTCGGAGGACTTCAACCAGCGCCGCAACGAGGAGTTCTCGGCGATGCTGGAGCGAGCCAACCGGATCGTCAAGTCGATCGCCGAAAAGGAGCAGTACGACCTGATCCTGCAGGATGCGGTCTACGTCAATCCGAAGTTCGACCTGACGGGCAAAGTGCTCAAGGAACTGGACAAGTAACCCTTCACCGTTCGGGAGGAAGCCGGCCCGGGGTCGGCTTTAATTTTTGATGTCTTACATGCTTTCCGAGATCGTGGCGAAGCTGGGCGGCACGTTGCGCGGCGAAGACCGCCGCATCGAACGGCTGGCTCCGCTGGATACCGCGGGGCAGGATGATCTTGCCTTTCTTGCGAACCCCAAATACCGTCGCCGGATGGATGCTTGCGAAGCCGGCGCGGTCATCGTGACGCCCGCGCTGGCCGACGATCTGGCCGATACGCGTCCGCTGATCCTCGCCGAGGATCCGTACCTGTATTTCGCCCGCGTGGCGACACTGTTCCATCCGGTCGCGCCGCCGGTGGAGGGCATTCATCCGGGTTCGACGGTCGGCGAGGGGAGCCGCGTCGGCAAGGGCACGGAGATCCGCGAGCTTGTCAGTATCGGCCGCCATGTGACGATCGGCGAGAACTGCAAGATTTATCCCGGAGTGGTGATCGGTGACGAAGTGAGCATCGGCGACTCGGTGACGCTTCATGCCAATGTGACGGTCTACCATGGCTGCCGTATCGGCGACCGCGTGGGCATCCATTCGGGCAGCGTCATCGGCGCGGACGGCTTCGGTCTTGCCTGGACCGGCGAGGACTGGTTCAAGATTCCCCAGACGGGCCGGGTGATCATCGAGGACGATGTCGAAATCGGGGCCAACACCACCATCGACCGCGGCGCCATGGCCGACACCGTGATCCGGCGTGGCGCGAAGATCGACAATCTGGTGCAGATCGCCCACAACGTCCAGATCGGGGAGCATTCGGCCATCGCCGGATGCGTCGGCATCGCCGGCAGTACCCGTGTCGGCGCTTATTGCACGGTGGGGGGCGCCGCCATGTTCGTCGGCCATATCGACATCGCCGACAAAACCCATATCGGCGGAGGGACGCTGGTCTCCAAGTCCATCCGCACTCCCGGAACCTATGCGTCGTCCTACCCGATGTCGACGATGAAGGACTGGATGGCCAATGCCGTCCACCTCCGTCACCTTGACGACCTGGTCAAACGGGTGAAACGGCTCGAACGCGAGCAAAAAACACGAAATAACAGAGAGGATGACACGGATGAGTGAGCACGCCGTAAACATTGACGTGCGCGAGATCATGCGCCACCTGCCGCACCGCTACCCGTTCCTGCTGGTGGACCGCGTGGTGGAGTTCGAAGCGGACAAGCGGATTCGCGCCCTCAAGAACGTTACCATCAACGAGCCCTTCTTTGCCGGGCATTTCGAACATTATCCGGTGATGCCGGGCGTGCTGATCATCGAAGCGTTGGCCCAGGCGGCGGGTATTCTGTCGATCCGCAGCAAGGGCGACCGCCCGGACAACGAAATGTATTTTCTCGTCGGCATCGACAATGCGCGCTTCAAGCGCCAGGTCGTGCCGGGCGACCAGCTCGTGCTGGAAGTGGAAGAAACCGGCAGCAAGCGCGGCATCGCCCGCTACACCGCTCGCGCTCTGGTGGATGGCCAGGTGGCCTGCCAGGCGGAAATCATGTGCGCCAAAAGAGAGGTCTGAGATGGCGATTCACTCCACGGCGATCGTCGATCCGCGCGCGCGCATCGCGGCGGACGTCGAAATCGGGGCCTACAGCATCATCGGTCCGGATGTCGAAATCGGCGCAGGCACTTGGGTCGGCCCTCATGTGGTGATCGAAGGGCATACCTCGATCGGCCGCGCTAACCGCATTTTCCAGTTCTGCTCGCTCGGCGCGGTGCCGCAGGACAAGAAATACGCCGGCGAGCCGACGAGGCTGGAGATCGGCGACAACAACACCATCCGCGAATTTTGCACGTTCAACATCGGCACTGCCCAGGACGCCGGCGTCACCCGCTTGGGCAACGACAACTGGATCATGGCGTACGTGCATCTGGCGCACGATTGTCAGGTCGGCAGTCATACCATTCTCGCCAACAACACGACGCTCGCGGGGCATGTCGAGATCGGCGACTGGGTGTTCCTCGGCGGGTTTACCAGCGTGCACCAGTTCGCCGTGATCGGCGAACATGCGATGACGGCATTCGCCAGCGCGGTGGCGCAGGACGTGCCGCCGTTCGTGACGGCGTCGGGCAACCGCGCCGTGCCGTCGGGCATCAACAGTGAAGGCCTCAAACGTCGCGGCTACAGCCCCGAAGCGATCCGGGCGATCCGCAACGCCTACAAGACGCTCTACCGGCAAGGATTGGCGTACGAAGAGGCCAGAACGCAGATCGCCGCCGCCGCCCAGGCCCACCCGGAGCTCGCGCCATTCGTGCGATTCTTCGAGCGTTCCGAACGAGGCATCATCCGCTGAACGACACCATGACAGACAAGCTATTGTTTGCCAACGCCCGCGGGCTGAAGGTCGCCATGGTGGCGGGCGAAGCCTCGGGCGATTTGCTGGGCGCCCATCTGATGGACGCGCTGCTCGCACGCGATCCGGGCATCCGTTTTGCCGGGATCGGCGGACCGCGCATGACCGCGCGCGGTTTCACGACTTTCGTGCCCCAGGAAAAACTGGCGGTCAGGGGGTTGGCCGAAGTCGTGCGCCACCTGCCCGAGCTCATTGGAATCCGGCGCGCGCTACGCGCCCAGTTGATCGACGAGAAGCCGGACGTGTTCATTGGGATCGATGCGCCGGATTTCAACCTGGGCCTGGAGGCCGACCTCAAGGCGGCCGGCATTCCCACCGTCCATTATGTCAGTCCCTCGGTATGGGCCTGGCGTCCCGAGCGCGTGGACCGGATCGGCCACAGCGTGAGTCACATGTTGTGCCTGTTTCCCATGGAGCCCCCGTTGTACAGCCGGGCAGGGGTACCGGTGACCTATGTAGGCCACCCGCTGGCGAGTGAATTGCCGCTCGATCCGGACAAGCTCGCCATGCGCGAGCAGCTCGGATTGCCGCTGTCGGCGCCGACCTTCGCCCTGTTGCCGGGCAGCCGCCGCAGCGAGCTGGATTTCATGGGGCCGCTGGTGATCGAAACAGCCCGGCGTCTGCTGGAAAAGTTCCCCGACGCGCAGTTTCTCGTGCCGCTGGCGACCCGGCCGACGCTCGAGGAGTTCGAGCGGCAGCTGACGGCGCACAGGGCCTGGGAGTTGCCGATCCGCAAGCTTTTCGGACATGCCCAGATGGCGATGATCGCCAGCGACGTGGTGCTGGTCACCAGCGGCACGGCGACCCTCGAAGTGGCGCTGGCCAAGCGGCCGATGGTGATAAGCTACAAGCTGTCGGCGCTGACCTACCATTGGGTCAAGCGCAAGATCCGCCTGCCCTATGTCGGCCTGCCGAACGTTCTGGCCGGGCGCAAGGTGGTGCCCGAGCTGCTGCAGAAGGATGCCACTCCCGAGAAGCTCGCCGACGAGATCGAGCGGATCTACCATGACAAGGACTACCAGCGAGAGCTGGCGGAATTGTTCACCGGCATGCACCTTGCCCTGCGCCAGGATACCGCGGCGCTGGCGGCGGATGCCGTTCTGAAACTGGTGCGCTGATGCTGCTGTGTGGAGTGGACGAGGCGGGACGGGGTCCGCTCGCCGGCGCGGTCTACGCGGCCGCGGTGATTCTCGATCCGGCGCGTCCGATCGATGGCCTGGCCGATTCCAAGGTACTGAGCGAAGCCCGTCGCGATGATCTGGCGCTGGCGATCCGGGAGCGGGCGCTCGCCTGGCATGTGGCGTCGGCGTCGGTCGAAGAGATCGATACGCTGAATATTCTCAAGGCCACCTTGCTGGCGATGAAACGCGCCTGCGACGGACTGGGTATCGTGCCGGACTTGATCCAGGTGGACGGCAACCGTGTTCCGCCCGGGTTGCCCGCGCCGGCCGAGGCCGTCGTCAAGGGCGACGCCAAGGTGCGGGCGATCTCGGCCGCGTCGATTCTCGCCAAGACGTCGCGCGATGCCGAGCTGTACCGGCTCGACGCGCTGTACCCGGAATACGGCTTCGCCCGGCACAAGGGCTATCCGACGGCCGAGCATCTGGCGGCGCTGGAGCGGCTGGGACCCCTGGCGGAGCACCGCAAGAGCTTCGGTCCCGTCAAGGCGCGGCTGGCGGCCGGGCAGGGTGAGCTGTTTTGAAACGCTGCTTTGCGCCGGTCGTCGATAGCTCGACACGGGTGCTGCTGCTTGGCAGCCTGCCCGGCGACGCCTCCTTGCGCGCGGGGCAATATTACGGCCATCCGCGCAATCAGTTCTGGATGCTGATGGGCGATGTGCTCGGCGCGCCACTGCCGGACATGGACTATCCGGAGCGGTTGACTTGTCTGCTGGCTCATGGCGTCGGATTGTGGGACGTGGTGGCCGAGGCGCATCGTCCGGGCAGCCTGGACACCGCCATTCGCGATTTTCGGCAGAACGACCTGATCACGTTGTTGGAGGACTTGCCGGATCTTGCCGCGATCGGTTTTAACGGCACCACGGCCCACCGCGTGGGACTTCGCGCCCTTGGGCGGGCCGCCGCCGTGCCATGTCTGTTGTTGCCGTCCAGCAGCCCGGCGCATGCCGTTCCCTACTTAGGCAAGCTTGCCGCGTGGCGCGAACTTGGCGGTTTTCTTGGCGATGGCGGGGGCCGGCGTTGACGCCGCGCGGACGCCGTCCTAACATGAAGTCCAGCCTTTTCCCTCAGCCGGGCTTTGGGACGGGTGTTCCGGAGGAAGAATGAATCGCTACTGCATTTGGTTTGTCACACCGGACGACAGCGTGATGCGTCGTGCCGAGGTTGTGCTCGACGACACCATTCATAACCATCAGGTGCTGGAAATCATCGAGGCCCAGCTCGCGGTGGACTGCGGCCTGTCCCAGGTGATGATCGTCGACTGGAAGCGCTTCGAGGAGACGCAGTCGGCCGTATCGGCGGGCGCCCCGCCGATCAGGGCGGCCTGACGCGCCGTTTCTCATGCCCCGGGTCGTTTTCTGGAAGGAGGGCGCCGGCGAGCCTTGCGCGGCGCTCGATGCCGAACCTGGCGATTCCCTGCTGGATCTGGCCCGGCTTCACGACGTTCCCCTGCACTGGCGTTGCGGTCAGGGGACGTGCGGCACCTGCGTGGTGCGTCTTTCTCACCAGGGCCAGCCCGGCCTTGTTCCCGTTTCGTCAAAAGAGCGCAACGTCCTTGCCCGTGCCGGTTTCGCCGATCCAGAGCGCCAGGCCTCGCCCGAGTGGCCCGACCGGCCGGATGTCGCGCGGCTCGCCTGCCATTGTCGGGCCGGTGATTCCGAGCTGACCGTGTATTTTCTTGCGCGCTGACCCGGCTCTCAGAATTTCACGACCACCACTCCCTGCAGCGGCGTGCGGCTGTGCAGGATGATATTGCCCTCCGCATCCAGCTCATCCAGACAGCCGGTCCTGCGCAACCTCCCCGGATGCTCTACGCGATAAACGGTGACGCTCGGAACATTGCCGCGTTTGTGGCGGATGGCCTCGATTCGGTGTTCGTACAGCCCGCTGCGGGTGATCGTCCAGTCATGGATGTCGATGCACGCCTCATATTGGCGCTGGCTGCGCTGCAGAAGAAAACTGGTGATCAGCACGGTCGCCTGAATGGCGCCGAGCAGCAGTTTTTGCGGAAGGCTGTCCAATTGCCAGTAAAACACTGTCATGCAAATGGCGGCCACAGACAGGCAGGCCGAGTGGCGGCAAGCGCGAGAGTGCGTATGGTTCATGGGTTTTGATAGCACGCGGTCGTTATTGTTGTTGTTATTTTAAATGTATCTATTTCTAATGTCGATGCCAAATGAGAAATTGTCAGGCGACGGCGTTCACCGTGTTGCCGGAGCGCGACCCCGATGCCGATGGGAGCGACGCGATATTGCCGATCAGGGCGGACTGCACGGAGTAGGGCGACGACAGCGCATAGATGCTCGCGTATTGCATCATCGCGTAGAGTTGCTGGGCGGTGAGTCCTCCCCCCTTGGCCGTGGAGGCCTGGCTGATCAGCAGGCTGGCGATGCTGCCGGGCAAGGTGCCCTGGGCTGGCCGGTTCAGGACGTTTTCCGTGGCGAGCTGTTTATTCAGGGCGGTGAGCGTCAGGGGGATGCTTCCCGTGCCGAAATTGCTGTAGCTATTGGAAAGGTTGTAGAACGACTGGGCGGCGGTCCGGATCAGCCCGACCGTGCCATTGGTGTCGGAACCGAAGGCCAGTTGCAATCCTCCCGAATTGAGGGTCAGTGTGCCACCGAGGCCGTAGCTTTGCGGGAACTGGAAATCGATGCCGATCTGTAGCAGGGAGGTCAGGGACGAACTGCCGTTGCTGAAACTGCCCAGCGCCATGTGGTTGAGGTCGCCGACCAGCCGGTTGGCGATCGGATCGCTTCGCAGGCCTCCTGTCACGCCGGTCTGGATGTTGGTGCCGATCAAGGCATTGATGGAGGTCTGGAGCGCATTGAACGCGGAGACGAACTGCTGGGCGCTGTCGGAGACGCTGCCCAGGCTGGTGGCCACCGATATCTGTGTACTCCCTGTCCCCGCAAGATTCAGGTACAGGCCGTTGCCGATGCCGATGCCCGTGTTGCCGGCATAGCTCGATGCCACGCTGTTGACGCTGAATGACGCATTGCTACCCTGTTGCGTCAGCGTCATGCTGCCTGGCGATGCCGGCGTCCAGGCGAAATTGGCCAGCGCCGCATCGCCGCTGCTGGCGACCGTGAAACCCTTGCTGCTTCCAGGTGAATTGCTCGCCAGAACAAGGTGATAGAGGTTGCTGGCGTCGGACACGATCGTGGCGTTGATGCTCGATCCGGACGTGTTGATGGCGTTGGCGATACCCGCCAGCGTCCCGTTGGCGATGGAGATCGTGGCCGGAGTGCTGCCGTCGGAGGTGAAGGTCGTGCCGCTGACCGTTCCGGTCTGTACTGTCAGGGAGCCGGATCCGATCACGCTTCCCGTGCTGGCATAACCGTTGCTCTGCAGGGTTTGCGATTGCGCGAGGCTGTTGACGGAGATGGTGTAGTTGCCGTTCGTGGTGGCGCTGCTCGAGTAAGCGGTCGCGACCGAACTGTTGCTGCTGTTGGCCACCGGCTGCATGCTCTGCCAGGTGGAATACAGGGATTGCAGCGTGCTCTGGAAACTGTCCAGCGCGGACAGCAGTTGGCCCAGCGACGAGATGCTGACCTGGGTGCGGGCCGCGATCGACGTCGATGGGGTCTGCGCTGTGCTTGCCGTGTTCGATACGGGGCTGAACAGGCCGGACAGCAGCGTATAGGTCGGCAGAAGAATGTTGGGGTCGATCAGTGAAGCCATGACGACGCCTAAGCTCGGCATACAGTAGTGATATCGTTATAGCGCCCCTGTCGACCGCTTGGCGAAAAACTTGAGGCCGGAGCGCAAAAAAAGTGTCGGGCGGATGTGTGGCGGCCCGGTTCGGGAAAAAGACGCGCGGTTACGGTCAGGATTACCGGCGTTTCGGGAAATCCGGAAGAAACCCGGGGTTTCGTCTCCGATCCAATCCTGTCCATTCACCAGTCGGCGCGCCGGCCAAGGAGGCAGGATGAGGATTGACGGTTTGTCTTTCCGACGGAAGCGCCGCCGCGACCTGCCGATCGAGGATCCACTCGAGGACCTTAAGGCATTGATCCTGCTGGGTTTGTCCATGATTCCCGATGTGGGCGCCATATTGTCCACGCTCGCCTCCCTGCTGTGGCCGTTCTCGGCGCAGGACGTATGGGAAGAAATTCGCGAGCGGATCGAGGCGCTCGTGAATCGCAAGATCGACGAAGCCGTGTTCAGTTTGCTGCACAGCCGCCTGAACGGCATCGGCCACTCCCTCAAACTTTTCCTCCGCGTCAAGCAGTCCGGCGATGGCGAGCTGATCCGCATGCAGTTCGTGGCGTGCAACACCCTGTGCGTAGAGGCCGCCAGCGAATTCCGCAACAAGGATTTCGAATGGTTGCTGGCGCCGTTGTTCGCCATGTTCGCCTGCATTCACATGGCCTTGTTGCGCGATTGCGTGTTGCATGGCCGGGAGTGGGGGATGAACGAAAATGTCTACCGGGTGTTTCTTGAACAGGCCCGTCAGGTGCTGGCGGGCTACAGCGCCTATCTTTGTCATGTGATCGCCCGCGAGGAAGCGCGTCTGACGAAAGACGAGCCATCCGGGGGCGGACCGCACATGACCGATTACTATCAGTACTGGCAACCGTACAAGCAGCAGAGAACCGTGCTGCTGGACGATTTTCAGCGCATCCTCGCGCATCTTGACGCGGAGGCGTATCCGGCGCGGGCGGACAATATCGAGTTCGGGGATGTCTATAGTCCTGCCTATGGCACGGCGGACGATTGGGATGACGTTTGCGCCGGGTGGGCCAAGTGGGTGACAACGCCATTCGGCCAGCCGTTGGCCGATATGCGGAGTATTTATCTCGAGTATTTCAACTTCACCCCGCGCATCGTGACCATGAGCTATTACCCGGGCAACGGACCGAAAGTGTGGGGTGCGGAGCGGACCGATTCCTGTGGAATCATCGCGGAAGAGGTCCGGGGCGTGGAAACCGCGTGCTTCGAGCTGCCCTCTCCCGGAGCGGCGCGAGGTTTTTCTTTGAAGAAAGCCTGGGTGCGCTGCGGCAGCATACCCTTGTCACTGATTCTCGTGCCGTTTTCCGGGAATAGCCTGACGCTGTGGGATCGGCGCTCGCCAAGCGGCGGAGACTGGTACGCGGTCGAAGTGCCGGGCAGGGCGTTGACGACGCTGACCCTGTGGGCACGCAGCTATTACTACGACAGCGATGCGGGATGCGTGATCTTCGGATTCAGCCGCGATCCTCGCCATGTGCCGGAGCGCGCCCGGGTGGCCTGGTACGTGGGAACCCCTCCGGGGAGCGAGGCGCCGCCCGGCGGGCTCGGGGTTGGGGAGGCGGCGGCCCGTCAGGAACGGGAAGCGTTCTGGCGGGCCATCATGCAGATGCGCGGCTAATGCACCATACCCGGGTAGCGGTCGGCGATCCAGCGCTCGAAATTGCGGCACATGGCCTCGTCTCCGTCGTGGTTGTCCGCGATCCGCTCGCTACCGTGAACGATGCGGATATCGGCATCCAGTGTTGCCGGCGCCGTATCCGGATAGGCGCGGCTTGCCGCGTCGGCGATCGCCCGGCGGGCATCGTTCCAGGCCGCCTCCACGGTACGGGTGCAACTGTCGGCGAGGTAACGGGCCGAGAAGCCTTCGCCGGTGAGGCTGATCAGCGTATCGTTATGGCTGACACTGTTGCCCGGCGCCCAGTAATGGCGCGCCAGCGCGGGACCGACTTCCGGGTTGTCGGTGATATGGCCGTAGGTGCGCAGGAACCAGGCGCGCGTTTGGTAAACGGCCATGTTGGCCAGCAGATAGCCGTGGTAGGACGCCGCCGACTCCTGGTTGAGAAGATGGGGGATCGCCAGCAGCGGACGCGGTGAAACGGGCAGTCCGAGGATGCGCTGTTCGGCGTCCCGTGCCAGTTGCTTTACGCGTTCCGGGGTCAGCGCCTCGTCGGACAACTGATAGAGATCCCGCTCGAAGTAGGGCACCACCAGGATCGAGCGCTCGTTGAAGGCGGCGAACGGCTGGTTGGCTTCGATGCGCGCGCGGATGAGCTCGTCGGGCATCGCTTCTCCCCGGGCATCGCGCGCGTAGCGTTTGAGCCAGTCGGCGTCCTCCAGCACGCTGTCGCAGAACATGGACTGGGTTTCCGCGTAGGCCATCGAGGTTGGCGGAAACTCCTGGGAAAAGCACGGGGCGTTGCCGGTGACGTTGGCGAAGTGCGCGGCGTGTCCGCCTTCATGGAACAGGGTATTGATCGCGCGGCTGCCGCTGCCGACCTGATCGGGCTTGGCCTCCGAGGTGAAGTTGACCTGCGCGGCGACCCAATTGCCGTTTTCGTCGAAATAGGACGGAATCGGGCCGTGGCAGAATCCGTTCTGGTATTTGCCCGGGCGCTCGAGCAGATCGAGCTGCATCCGGGCGCCCCGGTAGGTGATTCCCATGCGCCGGAAACTTTCCACCCAGCGCGTGAGCGCCTTGCCGAACGGCAGGTAAGGGTCGCTCTGGCGCCGGATGTCGCCGGATGTCATGTAGCGGAAATTGTGCGGCAGCAGCGCATCGCTTCCCTTGCCGCAAGCCAGGTCGTCCAGCGCCCGGCGATTGGCGTCCCGGGTGCGGACTTCGAAATCGTCAAGGATCGCGAACAGGTCTTCTGTCGACAGGCGCTCGTTCTTGCGCACCTTGTAGTCGAAGTAGTCGCGGTAGCCCAGGCTTCGAGCCAGGCGGTTGCGCTGGCGCACGATGTCGAGAAAACCGTTGGCCAGCACCCAGTCCTCAAGTCCAAGCAAGGCCTCATGCGAGCTTTTGCGCGAGGATTCGGACGGGTTCGTGCCAAGATTGGTGGACAGGATACCCAGCGTGGCCGGCTCCTCGTGTCCTTCGGCCGTCACGTGCGTGAGCGCCAGATCCCGGCGGCGGGCGAACAGCCCGGCCTCCATGTCGATCAGCCTGGCCAGGTGCTCCCTCGCTTCGTCGCTGTCGATGATGTTGCATTCGAACAGTTGCAGCCAGCCGTTCAGCCCGCGCCGAAGGTCATCGTGCTCCCCGGCGGAGGCGCGCGCGTCGAGTTCGGCAAGGTGGCGGCGCGTGGCGGCAAGTCTGTCCGGGTCGGAAATGAAGGCCTTGTACTCCTGCTCTGCCCGGGCGAAACCGGCATGGTCGTCGCTGATGGCCATGTACGTATCCCAGAACAGATCCTCCTTGGCCTTGTGAACAGCCAGGTAATCCCGGTTCAGCTGATGAAAAAACTCGCGAGCGCCTTGCATCGGAATGGTGTCTCCATGATTCGGTGGGGGTATGGACGAGCCAGTCTGATCTGTTTGTCATTGACGGTCAAGCGAGGCGGCCATGGCGGCGACGCGTGCCGCATCGACACGCGCCGGAATCAGGGCGGCGGGTTGCGTGGCACGGGCAACGGCCCCCGCATCGATGCCGCGCGCGGCCGCCAGCGAGGTGTTTAGCCGCGCGACCGGTCCGGCCAGCCCCCCGGGAGCGGCCAGGGCGCAGGCGGACAGCAGCGCTCCGAACCGTTCAGGACGGCGCAAGGCATCGGTGGCCTTGAAAAGAGCCAGCATGGCGTCCGGCGCCAGACCGTCGGCGCCGGCGATCTCGCGCTGCCGGGCGATCAGCAGATGCGCCAGGTCTCGACACTCGCCGGGGACGCGCAAGCGCGCGCACAAGGCGTCAAGCCCTGGTTGCGGCAGCCGGTGCGCGAGGAGGGCGAAGCGGATCTCCAGCGCGGGATTTTCTGCAGCGGCTGCGTCCAGCCGGCGCAAGGGGTGGGCATCGTCGTCGGGATCGCCCAGCGACGCGGCCAGTTCGGGCGCGACCCGCGCGAGGGCACCGATTCCATCCAGGATCCGGAAAAAACGCGAAGGCCGCGACTCCATCAGGGCGCGGGACATCTCCTGCCAGACGCGCTCGGCGACCAGCGCGTCGACTTCGCCGCTGCGCACCATGTCGCGCATCAGCTCCGCCGTCTCGTCCGCCACGGTGAAATCGAAGCGCGCGGCAAAGCGCGCCAGACGCAAAATGCGCACGGGATCCTCGGCGAACGCCGCGCCGACATGGCGCAGCAGGCGCCGGGACAGATCGTCCTGTCCGCCGTACGGATCGATGATCGTCCCGTCCTGGTCTTCGGCCATGGCGTTGATGGTCAGATCGCGCCGGGCCAGATCCTCTTCCAGCGTGACGGAGGGATCCGTGTGGAACACGAAGCCATGATAGCCCGGGGCGGTTTTGCGTTCGGTGCGGGCCAGCGCGTATTCCTCATGGGTGCGCGGATGGAGAAATACCGGAAAATCCTTGCCCACCGGACGGAATCCCATCGCCAGCATGTCGTCGGGGGTGGCGCCCACCACGACCCAGTCGCGATCCTTGACCGGCAGTCCGAGCAGGCGGTCGCGCACGGCGCCGCCGACGGCATAGAATTTCGCGGTCATTGCGCTCGTCCCGCCCGGGTTCGCCAGCGGGCGCGCCGCTGGTTGACTTCCCGGGTCCCCAGGTAGTCCGGAGCCACCGATTCGACGGCTCGGGGGGCGAAGCCCAGCAGTTCGGCGGGAAACCCCTGCCGGCTGATATTGTCGACCGCCAGCGAGCGGACATTGTCGCGGCTCATCAGCGGCACGCCGGGCAGGCACTCCATCACGGCGGCCTGCAG
The DNA here is from genome assembly GCF_018802605.1 of Paludibacterium paludis. Lineage (NCBI taxonomy): Bacteria > Pseudomonadati > Pseudomonadota > Betaproteobacteria > Neisseriales > Chromobacteriaceae > Paludibacterium > Paludibacterium paludis. Next base: position 2,077,304 of record NZ_CP069161.1, read on the forward strand.
CATGGCCAGGCCGGCCGGGAGCGGCAGGATGGGGCGCGGATGTCCGGTGAGGTCGCCGACATACGCGACGAGTTCGGCAAGGGTGTATTCCCTCGGACCGACCAGATCGAGCGTGACGCCGACGCTTCGCCGGTTGTCGATGACCTGTTCGGCGGCGCGGGCCACATCGTCGACCCATACCGGCTGAAAACGGGTTCCGGCGCCGGCCAGCGGGAGCACGGGCAGGGTGCGCGCCAGGTCGGCGAACAGGTTCAGGAACCGGTCGCCCCGGCCGAAGACCACCGATGGCCGCAGCACCGTCCAGTCCAGTCCGCTGCCGGTCACCTGCGCTTCGCCCGCCGCCTTGCTGCGCAGGTAGTGGCTTGGCGCGTCCGGCGCGGCGCCCAGCGCGCCGATGTGGATCAGGCGGCGGATGCCCCGCTCCTGGCAGGCCGCGACAATCGTGGCCACAAGCCGGTGGTGGACGTGATCGAAGGTTTTCACGCTGCCGTGCAGTATGCCGGCCATGCTGATCACGGCATCGTGTCCGGCGAGCACCGAGCCGAGCCGGGCAGGATCGCCCATCTCGCCACTGACGAGGTCGACCAGCGGCAGCAGCGAGAGGGCCGCGGGACAGCGCGCCGGATGGCGCGACAGCAGGGTGACGCGCACCCCCCGCGCGGCGAGACGCGCGGCGATACGGCCGCCGATGAAGCCCGTGCCGCCAATGATCGCGATACGTTGGTGTGTCATCGAAAACTCCTGATTGCTTAGCGTGCCGGAATGGTACCCAGGCGGGTTTTCAGGGACAGCTTTTCACGGCCCATGCCTGTTGAGTACCAAGAGGCATTGGCCATCACTTTCTGTACATAGTCGCGCGTTTCGTTGAACGGAATGGTTTCCGCGTACACCGCGCCTTCCAGCGGTCGGACATCCTGCCAGTTGCGGGCCCGGCCCGGACCCGCATTGTAGGCGGCGGTGGCCATCACCGCGCTGCCGGACAGATTGTCCATCACGTACTTCATGTACCAGGTGCCGATCTGGATGTTGGTCTCGATATCGTTGATGGCGATCTTGTCGCCCAATCCCATCTTGCGCGCGGCCCAGCGGGCGGTGGCCGGCATCAGCTGCATCAGACCGCTGGCGCCGACGCCGGAGCGGGCGATGGTGATGAAACGGCTCTCCTGGCGGATCAGCCCGTAGATCCAGGCGTCGTCGAGACCGAGCTGGCGGGCGAAGCGCTGGGTGATGTCGCGATAGGGCGTCAGGTAGCGCAGTGAATAATCATGCTCCTTGCGGGTGCGTTCAGCGCTGTAGATCGCCATGTCGAAAAAACCGATCTTGCGCGCCATGTCCGCGGCGGCGAGCAACTCCATGTCCGTGCGGTTGCGCATCGCGTAGCGCCATTCCACCTGCGCATCGCCACGAAAATCGGCGCGATTGCGGTCTTGCGCCAGTGCGAACAGCGCGAGGGAGCGGCGCACCGACGGATCCTTGCTCATGCGGTTGATGTCCGCTTCGGAGGGCCGCGCCGTATCGCCCTGTTCGGAGGCCGCGTTGCCCAGTTCGTCTAGTGCCAGCAGTCCGTAGTAGTGGTGGCCGGCGCTGACCCGGGCGAACAGCGCATTCGCTTCGGTCGCCTTGCCGTCGCGCTTGAGGCTGCGGCCCAGCCAGTACTGCCAGGCGGGACGGGCCGCGATATCCTCAGGCATCGCCCGGATGACGGTCTGCAAGGCCTCCTGCCGGTCCTGGCGCAATTCGGCGCGCGCCCACCATTCCCACTGGTCGCGTGTCAACTGGGATTTGTCCGCGCGGGCGAACCATTCGGAGGCCTGCGCGGTATTCAGTTTGCGGGCGGCGAACAGGGCCAGTTGCCCCCAGGCGAAACCGCGTTGCGCCGGGGTCAGTTCGTCCTGGCGGCCGCTCAGAATCTGCGCAGCGCCATTCACATCGTCACGGCCCTTTTGAACGATGCCGTAAAGCAGGGTTTCCTGCCCGGCCGGCGTGCCGGGTGACGCTTTCAACGGGGCGCCAAGCGAACCGGTGTCGAGCGGCAGGTCGGCGAGGGCGGCAAGCTGCCGCGCCTGGGTGACGTAATTGCCGGACAGCAGCAGCCGCATGCGCCGCAGCGCCCAGTCGCGCGTGACCGCGCCCTTTTCCAGGGCGAGCGCCAGGAGACGGTTGCAGCCGTCGCCCAGCGGCCGCGGTTCGAGAAAGCGGTTGAGGTTCGCGGGCGCCGCGCCCTGGCGCATCGCCAGCACATCGCCGTAACACTGGGCCTCTTCGTCGCGGCCTTCTTCGGCGAGTTTGGGCCATTCTTCGGCGAAGCGCGTCCAGTCTTCCCGCTTGCCCAGCTGCTTGAGCCAGTCGCGGCGGATGCGCTCGGCGAGAACACCCTCGCGGGCCACGGACAGAAATCGCGTGATCTGCGCGTCGTCCTGGACTTCCAGCGCCTTCTGGGTGAGCCAGTAAGCGGGGTACAGGGAGAGCGGGTTGTCGCGCGGCGCCGTGTTGGCGATGTTTTCCAGGCGGGGGATGTCGTTGGCGCGCGCCGCGTCGCGCGCCGTCAGCAGGTCGCCGTCGAAACCGGCGAAGGCCGCGGCGGGCGCAAAAAAGGGCAGCAGGGCCAGGCAGAGCCGTGAAGGATTGTTCATGGATCAGCTTTCGTAGAATTCCAGGGGTAGATCATCCGGATCGCTGCAAAAAAAGAAGCGGCGTCCGGTCAAAGTATCAAGCCGGATCGGTTCGCAGGCGACGCCCCTCGCCATCAGCGCGCGGCGAACCGTGTCGGCGCAGTCGACGGCGAAGGCCAAGTGCCGCAAGCCATTGGCTTCGGGCCGGGAGGGCCGGGTGGGGGATCCGGGAAAGGTAAACAGTTCCAGCTGACCGCCATCGGGCAGGGACAGATCGGTTTTCCGGGAGGAGCGTTCCGCGCGCCACGTGTCGGCCAGCACCGGCAGACCCAGCGCGCGGTGGTAAAAGTCCAGGGATCGTTCCATGTCGGTGACGATGATGGCGACGTGATGGATACCTTTGAGCAACTCTCGTTCCTTGATAGGGAAAACCGCGCCAGCCGGGGCGGCGGTAGGCTTCTAGTGTAATGGACTGGCCGTGATCCGGGTAAGACGGCAAGTGGATTATTGATAAATTCTATGGCAATGCTTTGTTTAATCAATTTGATGCGCAGAAGGGGCGACACCACTATCTTTCTCGTTAAGTACATACGCATGGAAGGATTCGCTCATGGGAGCAAGACGGGTTGATGTGGCCGTCATCGGCGCCGGAACCGCCGGTCTGGCCGCTTATCGGGCGGCGGTGGCGCGGGGGGCGTCGGCGGTCATTATCGAAGGCGGCGAATACGGAACGACCTGCGCGCGTGTCGGTTGCATGCCGTCCAAGCTGCTGATCGCCGCGGCCGACGCCGCGCACGATGCGGTGCGCGGCGAGCCGTTCGGCGTGAGCGTGACCGGCGGTGTGGTGATCGACGGCGCGAAGGTCATGCGGCGGGTGCGAGCGGAGCGCGACCGCTTTGTCGGTTTTGTCACGCGCGGCATGGAGAGCATTCCGGAGCAGAACCGCTTGCGCGGTTACGCGCGATTCATCGCCGACCGTTTGCTGGATGTGGACGGCCACACCCGGATCGAAGCCCGCGCGGTGGTGATCGCGACCGGGGCGTCGCCTTCGATCCCTCCCATGCTTGAGGGGCTCGGCAGCCGTCTGGTCGTCAATGACGATGTGTTCGCCTGGGACTCCCTGCCGCGCTCCGTGGCCGTGTTCGGTCCCGGCGTCATTGGCCTGGAGCTTGGCCAGGCGCTGAGCCGGCTTGGTGTGCGGGTGCGGGTTTTCGGGATGAGCGGCTCGCTGGGCTCGCTGAGCGACCCGGAGGTGAAAGCCACGGCGAAGGTGGCCTTGTCAAGAGAGCTGGCGCTGGATGCCGAAGTGCGCGTCGACTCGCTCGAATCCGCGCACGAAGGAGTGGTGATCCGCTATCGGGACAAGGATGGCGTGCATGTCAACGAAACCTTCGAGTTTGTGCTGGCGGCCACGGGGCGTACGCCCAATGTCGCTCGTCTTGCGCTGGACAACACGTCGCTCGCGCTTGATGCGCGCGGCGTGCCGCTCTTCGATCCGCGCACGCTGGCCTGTTCCGGTCAGCCGGTGTTTCTTGCCGGTGACGCCAATCATTTCCGTCCGCTGTTGCATGAAGCCGCGGATGAAGGCCGGGCGGCCGGCGACAATGCCGCGCTGTGGCCGCATTGCCTGCCGCTCGCACGCCGTGCGCCGCTGTCCGTGGTGTTCACCGATCCGCAAATCATGCTGGTCGGCGCGCGGTTCGCCGAACTGGATCCGGATGCCGTGGTGATCGGCCGGGTCGATTTTTCCGATCAGGGGCGCAGCCGGGTGATGCTGGTCAACGAAGGGGTGTTGCGTATTTATGCCGACAAACCGTCGGGCCGTTTTCTGGGCGCGGAAATGATCGGGCCGGGGGCCGAGCATCTTGCCCATTTGCTGGCATGGAGCGTTCAGCAGAAATTAACCTTGGCGGCGATGCTGTCCATGCCATTTTATCACCCCGTCATTGAGGAGGGCGTGCGCACCGCGCTTCGCGATGCGGAGCGTCAACGCCAGATCTGAGGCGGCATGGCAGTTGTGTTTGTCGCGGCGGTGAGCTATTCATCTAGGGTGCGCCCTCTCGGCGCGGGATTCGCTTCGCTCCATCTCCCAAGGATCGTATGGCCAAACGATCATTCACGATTTTGCGCTTTGCGACACGCCTCGACGTGATCGTGGTGATTCTGCTCGTGCCGCTGGTCCTGATGTTCGCCATTCAGCGCCGCATCGCCGATGGCTTCGACAAGGCCACGCTGCATGCTTTTCATCATGAAGCCAATGCCGGACTGACGGTTTTCCAGCATACGTTGCGCCAGCTGCACCAGACGCTCGACGATCTGGCCGATTTGTACCGGGACGGCACCAACACTCCAGAACGACGGCATGAAATCATCGTGCGGATGACCGATGTCGCCGGTATCCGCGAAGTGCGCTGGATCGGGTCGCCGATGCTGCGCGACAGGTCGGCCACCACGGTGTTTCTGCGGCACGGGCAACGGGCCCGGAGCATCGCTCCCCAAACAGAACGGGTTTTGCAGTCCGCCATCGACAGCCGCTATGACGATGCGCATTTTTTTGTCGTACCGCACTGGTTCGCTCCCGGCGACGAGTCTCGTGACGACTGGATCGTGGTGCCGCTGACGACGCTGGCCGGGCAGCGCGGCATGCTGCTTGTGCGGCTGGATCTTGCCGCGCTGCTCGCGCCGCTCGTGTCGGATCCCTCCGTTGTGTTCCAGGTCACGGATGTCACGTCCGCCCATGCGGAAAAACTGCTGTACCTCAGCCGCGCGGACGGGCTGGGCCGTTACGCCCGGTCAGCGCAAATGGAGTTCGGCGGACGGGTCTTCAAGGCGGCGATCATGCCGACATCCGTTACCCTGAACAGCGACAAACAGTACCTGCAGTGGGCGATGCTGCTACTGGGCATCGCCTTTTCCTTGTTGATGGGCGGCTTTCTGATCGCGCTGGCGCGCCGCTCGATGTCCGCCCAGCGGGCCGCGCTCGAAAGCGCCCGGGCGTACCGCGAGAGCGAGGCGCGTTTCCGGATCTTTGCCACCAGCGCGTCCGACTGGTTTTGGGAGGTCGACAGGGACGGAAGGCTGGTGTACTGCTCCGAGCACATCCAGGCGATTCTCGGCATTCCCCGCGAATCGCTCCTTGGCCGGCCCTGGCATACCCTGCAGGCGTTCATGGTGGACCCAGAGCGCAGCGAAGGTCTTGGCCGGCTGTTCACGGATTGCGAGCCGTTTCGTCATTACGGATTTCCGTGCCTGACGGTGGACGGCGCTTGGCGTTACCTGGAAATCAGCGGAACGCCGGTGTTCGACGAACGGGGAGACTTGCTGGTGTTCCGGGGGGTGGGCACGGACGTGACTGAGCGGCGGATGGTGGAGGAGGAACTGGTCCGGCATCGGGAACATCTGCAAGAGGCGATCGAGCAGCGTACGCACGACCTGTCGATGGCCAAGGAGGCCGCCGAGCGGGCCAACCGGGCCAAGTCGGAGTTCCTGGCCAATATGTCCCACGAGTTGCGTACTCCGATGCACGGTATTCTGAGCTTCGCCGAAATGGGGCAGATCAAGGCCGCCAACGCCGATCGGGACAAGTTGCGTCATTATTTTTCGAACATCCACGCAAGCGGTGTCCGGCTGCTGCACTTGCTCAACGATCTGCTCGACCTGTCCAAGCTCGAGTCGGGCAAGATGCAGTTCGAAATGGGCTGGTTCAATCTGGCGACGATAACGCGCGCTTGCCTGCAGGCGGAGGAAGGGCATTTGGAACGGCGGGGCCTGACATGCCGGCTCGATGCGCCCGATGAGCCGCTGATGGCGTATTTCGACCCGGTCAGGATCACCCAGGTGATCGGCAATCTGTTGTCGAACGCGATGAAGTTTTCCGGGGAGGGAACCACGATACATGTCCGACTGGCTCGGGATGGGGGGCGGGTCGCGCTTGTCGTGGAAGATGAAGGCATCGGGATCCCCGAGGCCGAACTGGAGGCGGTGTTCGACAAGTTCGTGCAGAGCAGCAAGACCCACAGCGGAGCGGGAGGCACCGGGCTTGGCCTGTCCATTTGCCGGGAAATCGTCCGGGCGCATCAGGGTTTCATCGTCGCGCGCAACAATCCTCACGGGCGCGGAGCCTCTTTGGAAGTGAGTTTTCCGGTGGGGGTCGCCCCGGAAAAGAGCGCCGCCCCCGGATAGGGCGCGGCGGGCTAGCCGGTGACGACGGTTTTGGCGTAGCTGTCCCGCTCGATGTCGACGATTTCCGCGCACACCTGGATGTCCAGTCCGGGGTGCGCCGGTACGCGGGATTGCAGGGCGTTCAGCACGCACGCCGACAGCGCGCGGCGGGTTTCGATGTCGCGGCCCGTCAGTATCGCCAGCTTCGCATGGACAAAAGCCCTGCCCGCGCGGCGGGTTCCGATCGCGAACGTATCCGTTTTCCTGGCCCGGCTTTTGATGTCGGCCTCCTCGAAATGGCCGCTGGCGGCAAGATCCCGGTTGATGTGTTCCAGCGCGAGGGCCGCGTCGAATCGCTCGAGGTTGGCGGAATATTCCAGTGTCAGGTGTGGCATTCGGTGTTTCCGGTTGGTGGTGTCAGTCGACGTGTCGGCGGAGTCCGCCGCCTGTCATCGGCCAAGCCAGCTGAGCGCGAGCCCGCGCAAACGCGCCGAACTGAGCCAGAGGTGGGCGGTGGCGACGAGATTGAGCGCGGCGACGCACAGGAACAGCACGGCGACCGAACGCACTTGCGACAGCAGCGCGGTGGACAGGATTGTGGCGGCGATCATGTAAAAGCCGTTGACGATGTTGTTGGCGGCAATGGCGCGGGAGCGGAACGATTCCGGGCTGGCGGTTTGCAGCCAGGTGTACAGCGGTACCGTGAAAAAGCCGCCGAACAGACCGAGCAAGGTGACGTCGGCCAGGGTTCGCCACAGCGCGGGCTGGCCGATCAGTGCCGCGAGCGGCAGCAGCGGGCCGGTGTGGCGGGTCCAGGCCGACAGGGCCAGATCCGCGCCGAACACCGACATCCCGAGGCTTCCCGCCATGATCAGTTCCAGCCGCAGATGGCCATGCGACAGTCTGGCACAGACGATCGACCCCAGTCCGATGCCGACGGAGAACAACGTCAGAAGCAGGGTGAACACTTCCACGGTGCCGCCCAGTTGCTCGGCGGCGAACGTCGTCAGTTGCGACGTGTAAATCACTCCCATCAGCCAGAACCAGGAAATGCCGCGAATCGCCGAGCGGACCTCGGGAATGGCCCATGCGTGGCGAAGCAGTTCTCGGGTGTCGCGGACCACGTTCCAGGACAGGGCCAGCCGGGCGGCCGTGGGCGGGGCGGAGGGCATGCGCCGGCTGAACAGCCAGCCCGCCGCGGCGGTCGCCAGGAGCGCGGCCTCGGCGACACGAACATCGCCGCCGGTCATCAGGCTGCCGCCGATCTGGCCGAGCAAAATGGCGAGGAAGGTTCCCATCTCGATCAGTCCGTTGCCTTCCACCAGCTCGTCTTCGGACAGGTACTGGGGCAGCACCGAATACTTGAGCGGGCCGAAAAAGGCTGAATGCGTGCCCATCAGGAACAGGGAAAACAGCAGAATGGCCGCCGAACGGGTCGCGAACCCGGCGCTGGCGACCAGCATGATGGCGATTTCCGCGAGTTTCACATAGCGGGCGATGCGGGCCTTGTCGAGGCTTTCGGAAAGCTTGCCCGCCGTGGCGGAAAACAGGAAGAAGGGCAGAACGAATATCCCGGATGCCGCCATCACCAGCTGGGCCGGCGCGATGCCCGCCATGGCCAGCCCCTGATAGGTGATCATCACGGTGATGGCGGTCTTGAGCAGGTTGTCGTTGAATGCGCCGAGAAACTGGGTGCCGAACAGCGGCAAAAAACGGCGGGTGGCGAAAAAGGAAAAAGCGGGACGCACGGTTAGGTATGCCGTATCAGAAATGAGCGGGAATCGCATGGTAGCCGATTCCCGCGTCCGAGTCAGCCATTCGGCATTAAAGAATCTGCTGCCACAGATTGGCGACCGTGGCGGTCATCAGCCCCGCCATGACCGCGCCTGCGAGCGCGCGCAACCCAAGCCCGGCGAGCGCGCCCTTCTGGTTTTCCGCGAGACTGCCGATGCCGGCCACGCAAATGCCGATCGAACCGAAATTGGAGAAGCTCGCCAGCGCATACGTGGCGACCATCACCGAAGGCGCCGACAGCGTGCCGGCCTGCTTCATCCTCGCCAGGTCAAGGTAGGCGATGAATTCGTTGATGACGATTTTCTGGCCGATCAGGCTGCCGACCTGCAACGATTCCGCCCAGCTGATTCCCATCAGGAAAGCGAACACCCGGAAAACCTGGCCGAACAGATATTCGAGCGTCAGGCTCTGGAATACCCCCGAAGTCGAGGTCCGGATCAGCGCGTTAAGACCGAACCAGTCGCCGGGGCCTTCGCGCAGCAGGAAATTGGCCATGGCGATCAGCGAGACAATGGCGATCAGGATGGTGGCGATGGCGCCGGCCATCTTCATGCCATCAAGCGCGCCGCCGACGATGGCGCTGATCAGCGAACCGCGCTCCTGCCGCGGCTCGGGTGCGGAATCGCCCTGGGAGGGGCAGGCGGTTTCGGGGAAGAGGATTTTGGCGAACACGGCGGCGGAAGCGGCGTTCATGAACGAGGCGGTCAGCAGGAAGCGGGCGAATTTCGCCTGCTCGAGCGGATCGTTGCCGCCCAGGAAGCTGACATAGGCGGCCATGACGCTGGCGGACAGTGTGCCCATGCCGGCGATCATCACCGTGGCCAGCTCCGAACGGGTGAGGCTGGCGATGTAGGGGCGGATCAGCAGGGGGGCTTCGGTCTGTCCGAGAAAGATGTTGGCGGCCACAACCAGGCTTTCGCGGCCGCTCAGGCGCATGGCGCGGGTCATGACCCAGGCGAGCATGGCCACGACTCGCTGCAATAGGCCCAGGTGATAGCACATCGCCGACAGCGCGGAAAAGAAAATCACCACGGGCAGCACCACGAAGGCGAACACGAAGCCGAAACGCGCCGGACGCGCAAGATCGCCGAACACGAAGCCCGCGCCTTCGGCGGAAAACGCCAGCATGCGGGCGAAACCGTCGCCCATGGCGCTGAATGCGGCATTCACCGCGGGAACATAGGTGATGAGAACGTACAGGGCGCTTTGAATGGCCAGACCGGTCGCCACGGTGCGCCAGGCGATGGCGCGGCGATTGGTGGACAGTCCCCAGGCCATGGCGAGCAGCAGCAGGACACCCGCGAAAGTTTGAAAGAGCATTATTTTTACCAAAATTCAGGTTTTCGAGAAAAGCGCGAAATATTAACTGAAATTGGCATTCTGTTAAATTATTTGGAAAATCTTATTGATTAAGCATGACTATTTTTGTTTGTAATGCATTTTGTCGTTAAGTTGGCGTGGCTGTCTCGGCGATGGCGGCGCGAATGAAACGATGCAGCGGGTCGTTGCGCATCCTCGGGTGCCAGAGTAGCTCGATGGTCAGGGTCAGTTTCTCGCCAGCGATTCGGGCCCGGCGCAACGTGTGGCCGCGGTCGGCCAGCGCCGTCGCGATCATGTCCGGCAAGACGGCGACGGTGGGGAGCCTTGCCAGAATGGCCGGCATGGCCAGCAGGCTTGCCGTCGAGGCGACAATCCGGCGGCTTAAGCCGTGCTCGGCAAGCCGTGTGTCGACCAGTCCGGCGCTTTCCCCCGCGTAGGAAGGAAAGATATGTGGATAGTCCGCCAGCGTGGCGAGCGGCAATTCGTCCGGAAGACTCAGGCGGGACGGGTGGTAAAAACAGACGAGCCGGGAGGGGAACAACCTTTCGCGGGCCAGCCGCGGGGTTTCCCGAGGGAAATAGCCGATCGCGCCGTCGATGCCGCCCGACTCCAGTGCGGCCTCCACGCTTCCCGAAGGCATGGCTTCGACGCTCAGCGCGAGGCCGGGAGCGCTCCTCTGCAGGTCGGCGATCAGATCGGGCAGCAGCACGGCTTCCAGCAAATCCGGCATGGCCAGCCTGAATGTGCCGCGGGCGGAGGCGGGGTCGAAACGGTCGCAAGGGCGAAGCAAAGCCTGTCCCTGCGCCAGCCAGTGGGCCAGCGGCAGTTTCAGGGATTCGGCCAGCGGGGTGAGCACCATTTCCCGCCCGTGCCGGCACAGCAGTTCGTCGCCAAGCGTTTCCCTCAAGCGCTTGAGAATGTGGCTGACCGCGGGCTGCCCAAGGCACAACTGCGCGGCGCTGGCGCTGACGCTGCGGGTTTCGAGCAGGGTGTACAGCACCGCGAGGTTGTTCAGATCCAGGCGGCGCAGCAGCAGGACATTTATATCATTCATAGTAATGCATTGTATCTATATCATTGATTTTATCAATGCGAATGACGTCTCTACACTAGGGGTTTTCTTTTTGGGTGCGGCGCGCCATGGCATTGATCGATTCAAGTCCTTCTTCTTTCCGGCAGACCGGCGGCGGCTGGCGCGTGCCGGCCATCATGGCGCTGGCGGCCCTGGAGTTTGTGCAGAACGGGATGCTGAATTTCGCATCGTCCTATGTGATGGGCGGAGTCAGGGGCGGGCCGGAGGAGTTCAGTTTCGCGGCGATGGCCTACGCGGTTTGCGCGCTTGTCGCGCTGTTTCATCACCGGTGGTGTGTCGACCGGTGGGGGCCGCGGCGGTTCGTTCAGGCGTCCCTGGCCGTTTTCGCGCTGGGCGGCGCGGGTTGCGCCCTTGCCGAAACCCCGGCGGCGTTCATTGCGGCGCGAGCCTTGCAAGGCCTGGGCGGCGCGGCGTTCTTCACGGCGGCGCGTGTCCAGATCAACCGGCTCGAAGGACGGACAAAGCTGCTGGCGCTGCTGTGTTTCGGTTATGCCCTGCTGCTCGGATCTGCGCTGGGGCCGCTCATGGGCGGGGCTCTGATCGAGTCGCTTGGCTGGCGATGGATTTTCTGGGGCATGGCGCCCTGGATCGCGACGGGCGTGCTGGCGTCGTGCGCGATGCCGGAGGCGCCGGATGGCCGCGCCGATCCGGGCTACCGCCCCGGCGCGTTTGCCTGGCTGCTCGGGATGCTATTCCTGCTGCAGTTCGCGATCCAGCAAACCCCTTACGAGTTTTTCGGGGAACCCGGCATTCCCGGGACGTCCCTGATCCTCGCCGCGCTGTTTCTTGGCGGATTCCTGTTGCTGCGCGGCCCGGCCGGCGGCGCGGTATGGCAACGGCTGGGAACGGCCCGGTATCTGACCGGTTTGCTCTTTTACGGCCTGTTCTACGCGTTGATGGCCGCCAACAACTATGTGATGCCGGTCATGGTCCAGCAGGTCATGGGCTTTGATGTTCCGACAACCGGTGTGCTGCTGTCGGTCGGCTTTTTCTCGGGCATGGTATTCGCGACGATCTATGCCCGGATCCTTTTTGCGACGTCCTCGCTCGGCATCCGTCTGCCGATGGTGGCGGCCTGTCTGTTTCTGGCCTTGTCCGCGCAGTTGCTGACACGGGAAACACCGGTGAGCACGATCGGGCGTCTGGCCGCCATTCTGTTGCTCAATGGCGGGTTCCTCGCGTTGTTCGTCATCTCCGTGGCGCAGGGTACCTTTCTTGGCATCGGCGAGGATGCGTTCACCCAAGCCTATCAGACCAAGAACATGGTGCGGCAGGTGGCGCTCTCGGCGGCCGTGGCATTGAGCACGGTATTTCTGCAGGCGCGCAATGCCCTGCATTACGCGCGATTGACAGAAGGGTTTTCCTGGGGCAATCCGGCGTTCGGCGAGTCCATGCAACGTCTTGCCGAGGCGGGGCTTGGCCGGAATCAGGCGCTGGGCGAACTGTCCAGGGAGGTGACCCGACAGGCGATGATGCTCTCCTGCCAGGACTTTTTCCGGATGGAATCCCTGGTGTGCTTGGCTTTGATGGGGGTGATCGCGGCGCAAAAGACGCTTCGCTGATGCGCCGCGCGCGAGCTTACCAGGGCAGGGGGGCGGATTCGCCGTTGGCGTGTTCACCGTAATAGACCGAGGGCAGGAAGCGCGACAGGTAGGTGAATTCGTTGTAGCAGTGCCGCATCAAGCCGAATCCGAACTCGTCGGGAACGGGCGTGCCGCCCGACTGGCCAAGATAGAAACGGCTGCGCAGCACGGCGCCATAGGGTGTATCGCGCGCCAGGTGCACCATCTGCCCGTCCAACGGATCGCCGTGTTCGTCCAGGCTCGCCCGCTCGCCGAAGCCGATGCGCGCATAGACGGCGGCGGAGACGTCGCCCCGCGCGCGAGCGTCATCCAGTCGCGCCGGGTCGAACAGGACACTGGGGTCATGAAACTTCAGCACGGCCTGCACCGGAGGAATGTCGCCCAGCGACTCGACGGCGCGGATCGAGGCGCCAATATAGCTTTCCCCTCTTTTCCAGTTGGTGTCCCAGCCTTGGTGCGCGACATGATCGTGCGGGTGCCACCAGGCGATGTGCTGTGTTGTTTCGAAAAACGTGAACCACCAGTCGAACATCTTGCCGCTGCAACCATGCAGGTCGGTCCTGACGGCAACCAGCAACCGCCCGTCGGGCAGCCGCTCAAGCCCGGTTTCCAGGCGCAGCGGTGCCGGGTCGAGCAGTTCGTCGATAGCGTCAATGGCATGCGAGCGGGCAATCGTATCGGTTTTCACAGTACACTTCCTTCCTCGTTGATGAACACATGAACACAGTATCGTATTTAAGAAACGGTGCACGTTTCCAAAATACAATCCTGCGGAGATAATGTCAATCGCCATGACTACGACACCTCTTGTTGCCGCCCGCGGGCGGCCCGCTGTTCCCGAGGAGGAACTCAAACGCCAGGTGCTGCGGGCGGCCGCGCATCTGCTGACTACGCGCGGGTATGCCGCGGCCACTATCGAGGCCGTGGCACGCGAGGCCGGCGTCGCGAAAAAAACCGTGTACCGCTTTGTGAGCAATCGGGAGGAACTGGTGGGCGCCATTGTCGGCAGCTGGACCGATGAATTCGCCGGTGGCTTTGCCGCGCCGGACGAGGCCGGCCTGCCGGCGGCCGAACGGCTGGCGCTGAGGCTGGAGGCGGTCGCGCGCAATGTGCTGTGCGCCGAAGCGGTCGGCATGTACCGCTTGCTGATCGGGGAGTTTCCGGGGAGGGAGGCCGCGCTGGCCGACTATGCGCGTTACGGAATCGAACGCGGGCGGCGTTTTCTCGCCGAGTGGCTCGCCGCGGAGGAAGAGACGGATCCGGTCATGATGGCCGATCTGCTGTTGTCGATGTGCATCGCCGAACCGCTCAGGCAGATGGCGCTCGGGCTGTGCGGTCCCTGGCCCGAGGGAGGGGGGGCGGCGCGGATCCGCGCCGCCGTGAGTCTCTGGGACGCCGCGCGCTAGCTGGCGGGGGGTGTTTCGTCGCTATCGTCGATGCCGTCGTCGTCCATCAGAATGCGATGGGAGGGGCCTTCCAGGTCGTCAAACTGGCCGGATCGGGTCGCCCACCAGAAAATCACCCCGATAAGAAAGGCCACCGCGATGCTGAGCGGGATGAGAAGATAAAGACTTTCCATCAGGATTTCCGTTTGATGAGCCTCAGGGCGTTGGAGACAACCAGCAGCGAGCTGGAGGCCATGCCCAGGCTCGCGATCCAGGGCGTGACATGGCCGGCCACGGCCAGCGGCAGGGCGATCACATTATACCCCAGCGCCCACCAGAGGTTTTCCCGGATGATGCGCAGCGTTTTGCGCGACAGCGTCAGCGCGTCGGGAATCCGGTCCAGCCGGTCGTTGATCAGTACCATGTCGCCGCTGGCGCGCGCCACATCGGTGCCGCCGCCCATGGCGAGCGATACGTCGGCGCGCGCCAATACCGGCGCGTCGTTGATGCCGTCGCCGACCATCAGGACGCGCGCGCCGTCGCGTTGCAACGCCTCCACATAGGCGAGCTTGTCCTCCGGTGTCGCGCGCGCGCGCCACCGGTCGACGCCAAGATGTCCGGCCAGGGCCACCACGGCGTCCTGTCCGTCGCCGCTGAGCAGATGCGGGCGGATGCCGCGGGAACGCAGCGCGTTAAGTACCGTCATCGTCTCGTCGCGGATGGCGTCGCCGATGGCGAAGCATGCCGCCGGGCCGTCTTCGCTGCCGAGCACGATCGTGGTGGCGGCCGGATGACCCGGCACGCAAAAGGATTCCGCGGGCCGGTCGCAGAGTTGAGCCACATAGTCGGCGCGGCCCAGGCGCCAGCGCCGGCCGTCGATGACCCCTTCCTGTCCCATTCCCGGTACGCCCGCCAATTCCGTGGCCGAAAGCGCGGGCTGGGGGCAGGCCCGGCGCAGCGCTTCGGCGATCGGATGGCCCGAGCCGCTTTCGAGCGCGACGGCGATGGCCAGCGCCTCATCGCCGCCGGTGTGTCCGAGCAGGGTCATGCGTCCGGTCGTCAGCGTTCCGGTCTTGTCGAACACCGCATCGGTGACGCGCGCGAGGGTTTCCAGGGTGTGCCCGCGGGTGACGAGCACGCCGAGCCGCGCCAGGTGTCCGCTTGCCGCGGTGAGTGCGGCGGGGGTGGCGAGCGACAGGGCGCAGGGGCAGGAGATGACCAGAACCGAAACCATGATCCACAGGGCGCGGTCCGGGTCCTGCGCATGCCAGTAAAGATAGCTGCCGCCCGCCATCAGGAGCAGCAGCGCGACAAACCAGCCCGCGTAGCGGTCGGCGATCCGGGCGAGCCGCGGTTTTTCCGCGAGCGCCTGGTCCAGCAGCCGGACAATGGCGGCAAGGCGGGTGCTCTCGCCGCTGCCGGTGACGCGCACCACGAGCGGACTGTCCAGATTGAGGCTGCCGGCCACCACCGGATCCCCCGGCGCTTTGGAGACCGGACGGCCTTCGCCGGTGAGCAGGGATTCGTCGGCATGGCTCGATCCTTCCTCGATCAGCGCATCGGCCGGCACGGTTTCTCCGGGGCGGATCAAGAGAGTCATGCCCGGAGCGATCAGGCTGACGGGCAGTTCGGCGCTCGGTCCGCCGGCGCCCGCCGGCAGGTGGTGGGCAAAGGCCGGCAGCAGTTTGACCAGGCTTTCCGTGGCTTCGCCGGCCTTGCGGCGCGCCATGGTTTCCAGATAGCGCCCGCCCAGCAGCAGGAACACGAACATCGACACCGAGTCGAAATAAATGCCATGCTCGACTTTGTTGATCAGGGCCCAGGTGCTCGCGATGAACGCCGTCAGAACCCCCAGTGTCACGGGGGTGTCCATGCCGACGCGTCCGCGTTTCAGATCGCGCCAGGTGCCCCGGTAGAATGGCGTGCAGGAGTACAGGATGACCGGCAGCGTCAACAGGAAGGCCGCCCAGTGGAGCATCCACAGGAATTGCAGGTCGATCTCCCCGTCGCTCGCGAGGTACACCGGAACGGCGTACATCATGACCTGCATCATGGACAGGCCGGCGGCCCAGAGCCGGTTGAGCGCCTGCTTGCGCTCGCGCAACCGCAGCGCCTCCTGGCGGGAGGCGTCGTACGGATGGGCCCGGTAGCCGATGTGCCCGATGCTCTCCAGGATCTTCGAGAGCTGTATCGTCTCGTTGTCCCAGCGCACGCGCGCGCGGTGGCTGGTGTAGTTGATGTCCACCGACATCACGCCGGGCAGTTTCAGCAGGTGGTGTTCATTGAGCCAGACGCACGCGGCGCAGGTGATACCCTCGATGATCAGCGAGGCCTCCCGGATCCGGTCTTCGCCGACATGAACGAAAGTGCGCTGCAGATCGTCGTTGTCGTAGAGCCGGAGTTGCTGGAGCAACTCGTCCGGCATCGGGTCGGCCTGTCCGCTGTTGGCGGTGCGGTGGTTATAATAGTCGCCAAGACCCGAGTCGATGATGGTTTGTGCCACGGCCTGACATCCGGCGCAGCAGGCGGGGTGTTCGTGTTTGCGGTAGGTGACCGGAAACGCCGCGTCGGCGGGGACGGGCAAACCACAATGGAAGCAGCTTGAATTCATAACGGCATATTGTAATCATTTCTGGCGCGAAACCGTAGTCGCGGTTTGATCTGGCGCAAATGATGATGACTTCGGCATGACTTGGGGCCGGTAAACGGAACGGATCCGGGAGGTTTCATGAAAGCAGTGGTTCAACGCGAGGCCGGGGGCTCGGAAACGTTGCGCCTGGCCAGAATCGACAAGCCCATCCTGCAGGACGGGCAGTTGCTGGTCAGGGTCATGGCGGCCGGCGTCAACAGGGCCGATATCGTCCAGCGGGAAGGGCGCTATCCCGCGCCACCCGGAGCGAGCGCCATCCTGGGACTTGAAGTGGCCGGCGTGGTGGAGGAGGTGCGCGGTATGTCGCGTTTCCAGCCGGGCGACGCCGTGTTCGGGCTGGTGCCGGGAGGCGGTTATGCCGAGTACGCCGTGCTGGATGACGAGCTGGCCATTCCCAAACCCGATTCGCTCAGCTGGACGGAGGCGGCGAGCCTGCCCGAGGCCTGGATGACGGCATGGTTCAATATCGTCGAAGTCGGGGCGTTCCGGGAGGGGGAGCGCGTATTGATCCATGCCGGCGCGAGCGGGGTGGGCGCGGCGGCGATACAATTGGTGCGCCTGCTGGGCGGGGAGTCCCTGGTCAGCGTGGGCAGTTCGGTCAAGCTGGATTTCTGCCGCTCCCTCGGCGCCTCGCAAGGCTGGCTGCGTCAGGATCAACCGGTGTTCGCGGAGCTGGTGCGCCAGTGGGGTGGCGCCGATCTGGTGCTCGATCCGGTTGGCGGGGCGCGCCTGTCGGAAAACCTCCGGGCGATGAACATGGATGGGCGGCTGGTGCTGATCGGCCTGATGGGCGGCGCGGAATCGGCCATTCCTCTTGGTCTGGTGCTGATGAAGCGGTTGACGGTGAGGGGGTCGACCTTGCGCAATCAGCCGCTCAATGTGCGCGGTCGGTTGGCGTTGGCGCTGGAGGAGCATGTGCTGCCGGCGATTGCCGCGGGCTCGGTGGAGGTGACGGTGGATTCGGTGTTTCCCATCGAGGCCGTGGCCGACGCGCATGACTGGATGGAATGCAACAACAACCTGGGGAAAGTGGTGCTTTCGATGGAAAATGTAATGCCATCGTAATTTGGTTTTGCTAGATTGAGCGCACTGGAGGCGCTGCTGCCTTCATGAATGACCTGGTATGGATGGGGTTTCGAGGCGATGCGCAAGCGTCGCCTCTTTTTTATTGTCGCGAGGAACAGGGGGCGTCGCCCCCTGTTGAAGGGAATCAGGCGTCGACCGGCGCCAGCGCTTCGATCAATGCCACTTCCTGGCCGTAGCTGAGCGACTTCATGCGCGCCAGCAGGTCGTCCGGATCGATGCCGTCGGGCAGGGTATGGTCGTTGTCGACAAGCCAGCTCTCGACCGCCAGCCACAGGCCGCGGCACGACCTGGCGTCGCTGAAGTCGGCGTGACGGATCGTGCCGGCGATCAGCCGCAATTCGGTTTCGCTAAAGCGCCGCGCCAGCCATGCCTGCTCATGGCGCACCATCATCGCATAACGCTCGTAGACGGTTTTCAGTCGCGCCGTTTCGCCGTCCTCCTCCGGGTCGGTGTTGCGCGGACCTTGCCGCAGTTCGGCCGCGAGCGACGGGGCGAGCTCCGACAGGTCCTCGCGCCACAATCGCATCAGTTCGGCGCGGAACGCGGGCAGCGTGACGAACGACAGGGGGCCGAAATCCATGTCGGGCAACGGGTCGCGCCCCGGGCTGTGGCCGGCGATCCGAACCATGCCCTGGGCGTCGAGCGACAGGTCCCCGCGCCAGGCCCCGGACTCGCCGGTGGCGAGGTTGTCGACCATCCACTCGACGGCGGGGATCTCGCAGCCGTCCTCTTCGTCGACCAGCCGCAGTGTGATATCGAACAGGCTGCGCTTGTCGACCGGGCACATCAGCGGTTGGCGGTCGTGCCGGATCAGCAGGAAGCAATCCTCGGTTTCATAGACGGCGAGGTGTCCGGGCGCGCGGGCCTCCTCGATGAGCCGGGCTCGCCCGAGGATGTCGGGCAGCCGCCCGGCGGATAGCGGGGTGATCGTGGCCAGGTTGTCGCGCCACAGGGCTTCCCAATCGTACATTTTTAATGTTCTCCAGCGGATGGTGCCGCCAAAGTGTAACCAAAAGACGCTATTTTGTCCTGAGTGCCGGTGAATTCATTGGGTTGGGTTGCCGGATGTGATATATTGGAGGGATTTTCCGAATGTTTTTGCGACTGACATGACCCGACAAATTCGTAACATCGCCATTATTGCCCACGTCGACCACGGCAAGACCACGCTGGTCGACAAGCTGCTGCACCAGGCCGGCACTTTCCGCGCCAACCAGCACGTCGCCGAGCGCGTGATGGACAGCAACGACCTGGAAAAAGAGCGTGGCATCACTATTTTGGCCAAGAACACCTCAATTGAGTACGAAGGCGTCCATATCAACATCGTCGACACCCCGGGACACGCGGATTTCGGCGGTGAGGTCGAGCGCGTGCTGGGCATGGTGGATGGCGTGCTGCTGCTGGTCGACGCCGTGGAAGGCCCGATGCCGCAAACGCGCTTCGTGACCAAGAAAGCGCTGGCGCTGGGTCTGCGCCCGATCGTGGTCATCAACAAGGTCGACCGTCCCGGCGCCCGTCCGGACTGGGTCGTCGATCAGACGTTCGATCTGTTCGACAAGCTTGGCGCGAGCGATGAGCAGCTGGATTTCCCGATCGTTTACGCTTCCGGCCTGAACGGCTTCGCCAAGCTCGAACTCTCCGACAGTTCCTCCGACATGCGTCCGCTGTTCGAGACGGTGCTCAGCCACGTGCCGACCCCCTCCGGCAGCCCCGATGCGCCCCTGCAGCTGCAGGTGTCGGCGCTCGACTATTCGACTTACACCGGCCGTCTTGGCGTCGGCCGCGTGCTCAATGGCCGCATCAAGCCGGGCCAGTCCGTCGCCGTGATGAATCATGACGTGCAGGTCGGCCAGGGCCGCATCAATCAGGTGCTTGGTTTCAAGGGACTCGAGCGCGTGCCGGTCGAGGAAGCCGAAGCGGGCGATATCGTGATTATTTCCGGTATCGAGGAAATCGGTATCGGCGTGACGATTTCCGATCGCGACAATCCGGTGGGGCTGCCGATGCTGACCGTTGACGAGCCGACCCTGACCATGGACTTCATGGTCAACACGTCGCCGCTGGCCGGCACCGAAGGCAAGTTCGTGACCAGCCGCCAGATCCGCGACCGTCTGCAAAAAGAGTTGCTGACCAACGTCGCCCTGCGCGTCGAGGATACCAGCGACGCGGACGTTTTCCGGGTGTCGGGCCGTGGTGAGCTGCACCTGACCATTCTGCTGGAAAACATGCGTCGCGAGGGCTTCGAAATGGCGGTGGGCAAACCGCGCGTGGTCTTCAAGGACATCGACGGCGAGAAGTGCGAGCCGTATGAAAACCTCACCATCGACCTGGAGGACGGACATCAGGGCGCGGTGATGGAAGAGCTGGGCCGCCGCCGCGGCGAGCTGCAGAATATGGAATCGGACGGCAATGGCCGTACCCGTCTGGAGTACCGCATCCCCGCGCGCGGGCTGATCGGCTTCCAGGGCGACTTCATGACCATGACCCGCGGCACCGGCATCATGGCGCACGTGTTCGATGACTACGCTCCGGTCAAGCCCGATATTCCTGGCCGTCACAACGGCGTGCTGATTTCCCAGGATACCGGCGAAGCCGTTGCCTACGCGCTGTGGAATCTCGAGGATCGCGGCCGCATGTTCGTCAGCCCCGGCGACAAACTGTACGAAGGCATGATCATCGGTATCCATAGTCGCGAAAACGATCTGGTGGTCAACCCGCTGAAGGGCAAGAAGCTGACCAACGTTCGCGCTTCCGGCACCGATGAGGCGGTGCGCCTGACACCTCCGATCAAGATGACCCTGGAGTCGGCCGTGGAGTTCATCGACGACGACGAAATCGTGGAGATCACCCCGCACACGATCCGGTTGCGCAAGCGTCATCTGCAGGAGCATGAACGCCGCCGCGCGTCCAAGGAAACGTCCAACTGACCGTTGGCGTATTTCCCCGATAAAACCCCTTCCTGAACAGGAAGGGGTTTTTGTTTTGGAGCGTTGTAAATTTGCCGTCGACAAGAACATCCATTACCCCTTGTTTGTTAATGGGTATTTGGTCTGTCCTTGCCGGAATGTTGCGAAATGTAACTATTGTTATTTATTTATTATCGTTGAGTGATCATAATATATGCTCATTTTATACCAAATAAAACGTTCGTCATTTGGAGGCGGTAATGAATATCAGGGGGATGCGGCTTATCGCTGTGGCCGCAGGCGTCATGACATTGACTGGTTGTGGTGCCATGCGCAGTTATCACAAGGAAATGGAGGGCACGCTGGCCGCAACGCGCGAAGCCCGTCTCGACGATGCGCTGCAGACGATCGAGAAGAACAATACCGGCGATGACAAGGATCTGTTGTATTTCCTGGAAAAAGGCGAGGTTCTGCGCCTCAAGGGCGATTTGTCCCCCAGTGTCGAAAGCTGGATGAAGGCCGATGAAAAAGTCAGGCAGTGGGAAGAAGAATCACGCCTGACGCTCAACAAAACCGGCGAGGCGATCGGCAGTGTGCTGATCAATGACAAAGTTCGGCGCTACGACGGGCAGAACTACGAAAAGGTAATGCTCAGCACATTCCTGACGCTCAATAATATCCAGCTGGGGAATTCCGCGGCGGCTCGTACCGAGATCAAGAAAACGCATGAGCGCGAGGCATTGATCGCGGCGCTCAATGAGAAGGAATACGACAAGGTCGAAGAGTCCGCGAAGAAAAACAAAGTCACGCCAACGTTCAAAACCCTGAAGGGTTATCCGGTCGAAACGCTGGACGATCCCGAAGTCCTTAACCTGAAAAACGGTTATCAAAGCGCGTTCAGCCATTATTTGGCCGGTTATGTCTATGAATCGCTCGGCGAAAAATCGCTGGCGGCGCCGGGCTACCGCAAGGCCATCGAGTTGCGCCCCAATCAGCCGCTGCTTGAGCAGGGTCTCAAGGAGCTGGATAGCCGCATGTCCGGACGTGGCAGGAAAGGCGCCGGAGCCGATGTGCTGTTCGTGGTGGAAAGCGGCTTTATTCCGGCGCGCACCTCAATGACCATTCCGCTGCCGGTGCTGTCCAACGGCAACGCCATCATTACCCAGATCGCGTTCCCGGTGATCCGCTCCAGCAACTCCTACCTGCCGGCGAATTTGTCCGTCAGCGGCAAATCCGTGCCGCTGAGCGTGCTGGCCAATCTTGACGCCATGTCCCGCCGCGCTTTGCGTGACGAGATGCCGGGCATCATCGTGCGCAGCACGGTCCGCGCGATCGCCAAGGGCGTGGCGCAAAAAGAGCTGAATGACCGGATGGGCGCCATTGGCGGTCTGGCCGGCATCGCCGCGACGGTGCTGACCGAGCAGGCCGATGAGCGGGCGTGGCGTACTTTGCCGGCCTACATTTCGGTCGCCCGCACAACGCTCAAGAAAGGCGACTACACCGTGACGGTGCCGACGCCCAACGGGCTGGTGGATGTCAAGGTTAGCGTTCCGGATAACGCCGGTCACCTGATCGTTCCCTTGCGTCTGGTCGGACAACAGGTGATCAAGTCGTAACGGATTCATCAGACATATTTGCCAAGGAGTTTTCGGATGTTTTCTCGAACTATCGGCCGCGCACTGCTGGCCGCTTCGCTGGTGCTTGGCGCGGGTCAGGCGGCGGCCGACGGCCTGGAGAGCAAGGTCGAGCAGCTGGGCACCATGGACAAGATCAAGGTTGAGTCGATTCGCGCCGTCAAGCGCAACGACTTTCTGAATCTGCAGGCCGAGATCGCCAATGATTCGACGTCGGATCAATCGCTGTTCTACCGCTTCAAATGGCTGGATGCCAGTGGTTTCCAGACCGGCGGGGAGGAGGGCTGGAAGCAGCTCGTGATTCATGGCAAGCAGCGCGCCATGATCCAGGCCATCGCTCCGACGATGCAGGCCGCGGATTTCCGCATCGAACTGCAAAGCCCGAACAATACCGTTAATCCATTCAAATAAGAGGACGTTTCATGAGCCGCTTTGTTTCCTTTTCCCGCGTCGCCGCGGTATCCCTGATCGCCGCCGCGCTGACCGGTTGCGCTTCGACCAACTCCCCGCTGATCGGCGGCAACAAGGTCAGCTACGGCGACAGCAAGGGCGTTGAGCTGGTGACCAACGAGTTCGGTTCCACCGACCTTCAGAAGCTCGCCGAAAGCATGGCCCGCTCCCTGACCCAAGTGCCGACCATTCGCGGCAAGCGACTGACGTTGTCCGAAGTGCAGAACAAAACCAGCGAGTACATCGACACCGTGGAAATCACCAAGTCGATCCGTGTGCAATTGATGAAGAGCGGTACGGTGCGCTTCGTGGCCGACACGGCTGACATGCATACCCAGACTCAGGAAATCATGCGCCAGACCCAGTCCGGCATGTACGACAAGAGCAAGTCCAAGAAAATCGGCAAGATGGTCGGGGCGGACTATCGCCTGGTCGGCGGCATTTCCTCCATCGTCAAGAAAAATTCCGATATCAAGGATGTCTACTACAAGCTGAGTCTTGAGCTGATCGACAACGAAACGGGCGAACTGGCCTGGGCGGACGAGCAGGAAATCCGCAAGACCTCGCGTCGCTGATCAACGCGGGCCCCGCGGGGCCCCAACCGGGATGTCTGTTATGTGGAAACATCTGTTGGCCGCCGTGGCCGGTCTTTGGTTGGCTGGCGGCGCCGTCGCCGCGCCGCTGCCGAAAATCGCTGTCACGGATCTGGCCTACGAAGAGAAAGTGGAAGAGTACTTCCGTGTCGTGGCCGCTTCCAGCAAGGAAAGCGTGCGGGCCAGCCGCTCGTCGGTATCGGCCAGCTCCAGCGACAAGTACTTCGAAGCGGAAGGCACGACCGTGCGCATCGATCGCGGTGAGCTGCGCCGTTTTACGGCCGATATCAAGGGCGAGATGATCAAGTCCGGCCGCTATCAGGTCATGCAGGGCAAGGCCTTCACCGCCACCAAGAACAATGAGAAATTGTTCGATGTCATCTCGCGCATCAAGCGTGGAGACTTCAAGGGCGCGGATTATGTGCTGTTCGGCTCGGTGTCGAGCATCGATGTGCGCACCGAAGGCAATCCGGTGCCCGGCAGCTCGGTGATCTCCTATCAGCGCAGCATGGAGCTGGTCGCCGATTTCAGCCTGATCAATACGCGGACCTTCGCCGTCAAGGCAGGGTTCAGTGCGATGGGCGAGGGCTCGGATGTCCGGCTGGTCGGCCAGGAAGGCGCGATCGTTCATTTCAATATGGGCAAAGTCGTTTCCGAACTGTCCAAGTCGCTGGGGGCCAATGCCGTCAGTCAGCTGGCCGAGCAATTCCCGGTGAACGGCGGGGCGCCGGAGGCGGCGGCGCGTTCTGATGCGCCGGTGGCCCGGCCCGCCGCGCCGGCGCAGCCCGAAGAAGTCATGGTGTTCACCCCGACGCCGGCTCCGGCGAAATAAACGGCGCGACACCGCAAAGCATGACGGCCCGGCCGGTCTGATGACCGTCGGGCCGTTTTCTTGCGATATGCGGCCGTTGGGCGTCAGACCATGCGGATCCGGTTGCGGCCCATTTGTTTGGCCAGATAAAGCGCCCGGTCGACCGCCTGGACGAGTGGCGCCCAGTCCCTCGAGCCGGTATGACCGATATCGTCAAGCGTGGCGACTCCCGCGCTAATGGTCACGCAGCCGGGCGTACCGGCGGGATTGGCGAGCGCCAGCGCTTCGATGGCGAGTCTGGCGGTTTCGGCCAGTGCCGCCGCGCCTTGTCGGTTGATGGCCGGCAGGATGGCGAGAAACGCTTCGCCGCCATAGCGGCCGAGCAGATCGCCGGGCCGGCGGAACAGGTTTTCCAGTGCGGCGGCGATGGTTCGCAGGCATTGGTCGCCGGCCAGGTGACCGAAATGATCGTTGTACTCTTTGAAATAGTCGACATCGAAAATGATGACGGCAAGATGTGAGCCTGTTCGACAGGCTCTTCGCATTTCCTGCTCCAGGCGAGCATCCAGCTGCCTGCGGTTGGCCAGCGCGGTCAGATGGTCGTGGTCAGCGCGGAATTCCAGTTCTCGGTTGGCGATGGCCAGCGATTGCTCGGCCTGTTTGCGTCCGCTGATGTCCATCAGGGCGGCGCTCAGGCCGACAACTTCGCCAAAAGGGTTGGCTACCGCCTTGAACAAGGCTTGATAGTACCGCCCGTCGATGTCGATCTCTTCTTCGGGGATCGGCTGTCCGGCATCGGCGAGTTCCAGTTGCCGCTCGCACAGTACCGGCAGGCGCGGATGGGCTTCGGAAAGCCGCTTGCCCGTCAGCTCGACCGCCGTGTGGCCGCACAGTTGGGCGAAGGCCTCGTTGACGGCAAGGATGCGCGAGGCGCGATCCACCATGCCCAGCGCGACCGGCGCCCCGGAAAAAATCGCCTCCAGTTGAAATAGCCGCAAATCGGGCGCTACGCCCTTTGGCGTGATGTCCCTGTCAATGCCGCGGAATCCCGCGAATCGTCCGTGGGCATCGAAAACGGGGATGCCGCTGGATTCGAGCACGACGATGGATCCGTCGGCCCTTTGGTTGCGGTTGATCAGGCCGGCGAAGGGCTTTTCCTCGGCGAGGATGCGGGCGAATTCATCCTTGACGCGCAACGCTTCTCCCGGTGGCATGAAATCGAATGGCGTCCGGCCGACAACGTCTTCGGGCTCCATGCCAAGCAGCGGGCGGGACTGGCCCGAGCTGAAGGTATAGCGCCCGGTGTGATCGACTTCCCAGATCCAGTCGGAAATGTTGTCGATGATGTCCCTGAGCCTGCGGGTGTCATGGGGTGTGCCGGATGGGGTGTCGGGGGTATTGGGCATGGCCGGTGTCGGTGTTGTGTGCCGGTGGGGGGGGGGGCGGGTCCTGGCATATCGTAGCCGGGACCCTTGGCTCGATTATGCCCGTTATCCGGATGGCCTATCGGACTTCGGTGTCGGGAGGGCGCCCGCACCGGACGGCGGGGCGCGAGATAAAGCGTTACTTGCGGCGGCGCGTGCGCAACAGCAAGGTGGTGAGACCAAGGCCCAGCATGGCCCAGGTTTCCGGTTCCGGAACCGGGTTGGCGGCCTGGAAGGTCAGAAAAGTGCCGATCATGGGACTGGTTCCATTTTTTGGAATCAGATCGAATCGGCCGCTTTGCGCGACGCCCTCGATGTCCGTTCCATCCTGGGTGACTTGCAGGAATCCGCCCAGATAGGCCGAACTCTTGCCCGGCGGTTTGTCCCAGACCATGCCGTCAATACGGGTGATTTTCAGCCCGTCCTGCTCGACAGTCGTCAGCGGGCCGCCGAGCAGGGACATGACGCGTTGTACCGCCCTGGCGTTGGCCGTGTCGGGAATGCCGGAAGTATCCACGCCACCGTGGCTGAACAGCGCGCCGACCTGGTCGGCCGTGGCGATGCGCCAGCGTTTCCAGTTCGTATTGTTGCCGTTCACGGTCTTGAACACTTCGTTGAAGCTTTGTCCGGCCGTTTTGCTCAGCGGAAGCCAGGCGCGGCCGGTGATTTCGTCCAGAACAACGGAGCGCTTGCCGAACTGGATGTCGTCGATCAGTACCAGCGCCGCGTGGATCGGGCCGCTGGCGGCGAAAAGCGCCAGGAGCGCGGCCAGACGGGTGATGCGGAGGGTCTTCATTCCTGTGGTTTCCTTGGTGGTGAAATCATGCACGGGGAATGACGATAACATCGGCTTGTGACGGATGTTTTAACGCGATATTAAGGAAGAATCCGGAATCGGCACGGAAAAAAGCCCTGCGAGAGCAGGGCTTTAGCGTGGTTCGTTCGGCGTGAAAGGAATGCCGACCCGTTGGTAGTGCTCGGTAAGCATGGCCTCGATGACCGGCTCGAGCTTGGCGGGCAGCGTGACGCGCAGTCGGGCGGGCTCGATGCCAAGCTTTTCCAGAACGGACAGGAAGCGTTGGTCGTGCGAGCTGATGCCCTGGTTGGCCAGCCGCGCGTTCAGGGGCAGCGAGAGCGGGCCCGTGTTGCCCGAGGCGATGAAATGGTTGACGACGTGGGCGAGATGGCAAAGCCGTTCAAGCCTGAGCAGTCCGCCTTCGGTCATCGCCAGCGTCTGCAGCGCGGAGAACGGGATGGCGTGACCGGTCGGCAGGCTCGCGCAGGTCGTGACGTGCGTGACGTCGCCTGCCGTATCGGCCGGCGTGAACTGACTGCTGAGCCGGCATTTGAAAAAACGCAGGACAAGCCGGTTGTTTTCAATGGCGACAGGATGTTCGCCCAGGCTGTGGTGCTGAACGAGATCCAGAGCCCGTTCCAGCTTGGCCGGGACAGGCTGGCGGCTGTCGTCGAAGGCCAATGTGTTTTCAAGATATACCATCGAACTCTCCCCGGCGGTTTTACGCCATCGCGAAAGTTGGAAGGAGCGTGCCGCAATGCGTCCGCGAAGCCGCGGAAAAAAGAAGCGCGCCGACTAATGATCCGAGTCGGCGGCAAGGAACCCTGACGAGCCGACCCGTTTACAGCATGCCGGTCAGAACCGGCCAACAAGCGTACGGGGCAGTACCCACGACGGGGGGCTCCTTTGGTAATGAAGATGGCCAATATTATAAAACTTTGATTATCAAAAGACCATAGCCCGAGACTAATTTGTGACCGTCAAATCGGACAATATCTGATCGGCAAGACGCCGTCCGGACAGCCATGCGCCCTCCACCCTGCCATTGTCCAGCCAGTCACCGGCGAGTCCCATATGTCCGGCCGAGACCGCGACCTGCCCCAGGACCGTCGTCGCGCGTCCGTGCAGCCAGCGATGCAGGGTCGCGCCGCGCGCCGACACATCCTCGTGCAGCCACTGGAAAAAGGATTTTTGCAAGGTGGCGGCGATAAGTTCCACCCGGTCGTCGATATGCAGGGCGCTCCAGGCGGCCGTGGCCTGGATGACCCAGCCGTTGCCGGGCGGGCGGCCGGGCTTGCTGGATTCCCGGGCCGCCCAGGAAAGCGGGCCTTCGCTGACAAAAATGCCATCGAAAGGCAGGGCGATTTCTCGGTCAGTCTCCATCATCAGCATGAAGCAGGGGGTCATGCTGCTCGCGGCGGCAAGGCGGTGCAGCGGGTGATTGGGCGGTATCAGTTCCGCGGCGCGGCAGGCCGGCATCGCCAGGACGACATAGCGCGCGAGCGCTGCTTCGCCATTATCGAAGATCAACTGCCATGCTCGGTCTTGCCATGCCAGCCCCGTCAAGCGGTGGCCGGTATGGGTCGGGACTCCGCGCAGCAGGGCCCTGCAGGGCGCGCCCATGTCCGGTTGGCCGATGATCCGGCTCGTTCCCTGATGAGGGCAGAACCCCTGACCGTTCCAGCTGGCAAACCGTCCTTGCCATAACGCGGCGTGACCTTGCGCCACCCAGTCGTCCACACAGGCCGCGAAGGCGGGGTGGCGCGCCGTGAAGTACTGCGTGCCATGGTCGAACTGATGACCGTCCAGAAAGCGGCTGGTCATGCGACCGCCCACTTCGGGCGCGGCGTCGTAGACGGCAATATCCAGCCCCGCGCTGGCCAGTTGCGCGGCGCAGCTGGCGCCGGCCATTCCCGCGCCGACAATCGCAATATCCTTCATGACCCTGACTCCGGTTCGCTGATGGCGAAAGAGCCGGTACCGCCAGCTCCGCTTACATGGCAAGTATATGACTCCGTGGATCGGTTTACCTGCATGGATTGGCATGCTGAATCGGGTAATGAAATCACGCTATTAGCATTTGATGTAAAAAAGACACGGTTATTTTTCACATGCGTAACAAGGTCACATGTGTGCAAATCCTTGCTGGACGGGCTTTTCGCGGCTTTTAGTTAAAAATAACAAGTGAATTAAAGCATATGCTATTGAAAATCGGCGCCGCAACGCGATAATTCAAGCATGGATACGCCCGGAATCTCCCGGGCTCGCGGAAGGCGGTGCATCATGTGGACCTCGACTCGATTTCAAGCTGTCGCAAAGCTTCTGATTGCCGCTTCCCTCGCCGTGGCGACCCTGAGTGGATGCAAATTCAGCACTGACACCAACCCGACCGTGAGCGGGCAGCAAACCGCCCCGGCATCGGTTGTCGGCATGGTCGCCGGCGACGACGCCATCCCCCATGCCCGTGTCACGATCACCGACAGCACCGGCCGCAGCCTGTCCGTGAACAGTGATGGCGCCGGCAGCTATGTCGCTCCGCTGGGCGGCATGAAAGCTCCGCTGTTGATCGTGGCGAACGATCCTTCCGGCACGACCGAGGATCTGTACGCGGTGGTCGCCGCTTTCCCCTCCGGTTCCGCTCCGGTGGTGGCCAATGTCACCCGCCTGACCACCTCGCTGGTTTCCCTCTTGACCGATAGCGGCAATCCGGCCGACCTGATGGCGTCCGGCAATCTGGCTTCCCTGGTCAGCGCCGATGCCATCGGAGCCGCCGTCAGCCGACTGGACGCATCCCTGTCGACCGCGAGTTCCTCAGCGCAAACCGGCTCCGGCAATGTCGCCGAAGTTCCCGCCGCACGTTCGGAGACTCCCGCCGCCGAAGTGTCGGGTCAGGATAACGCCCAGGCCACGAATCAGCCCGGTGTTGCCGGCGTCGTTGGCGGCAATGCCGTGAGCTCCCTGAGCGCGCAGATCGCGCAGTGCCTGACGGACGGCGCCGCCTGCGCGCAACTGGTCGACGCCCAATTCCTGGAAAACGGCTACACCAGCTTTGCCGCCGCGCATCCGGCGCTGGTCGCATCCGGCACGAAAATGACTTCTATCGAAACCCAGAAGGTGTTCAGCCGCAACGGCTACCAATACGCGCAAATCAGCATCGGCTGGGTTTCCACCGACGGCCGCACCGGCAGCGACATCACGGTGGTCGCGCAAACCCGCTCCGGGTGGGTGATCGTCGGTAACCAGATGTAACTCCCGTCTCCGGGAACGGGAGCGCGACATGCCGGGATGGCGATAGCCTCCCGGCATGTTTGCGTGTCGGCAAGGATGGCGTGGAGTCGAAAGACCGTCGTGTTTATCGTTCCGACCCGTTGGCCGGGCGGCGCATCATGTCCAGCAGTCGTTGCCGGGGCACGGGAGCAGAGAAGAGGTAGCCCTGGCCGAAGTCGCAGCCCGCCTCGCACAATACTTTGCGTTGCGCCTCCGTTTCGATTCCTTCGGCGACGACATAAAGACCGAGTTTTCTGGACATGGCGATCATCGCTTCCACGATCGCCCGGTCGCTGCCGTTGCCGGCCATGTCGGCGACGAAGGATTGGTCGATCTTCAGTGAGTCGATGTCAAACCGTTTCAGATAGGCCATCGATGAATACCCTGTGCCAAAGTCATCCAGCAGGATCTCCACATCGGCATTCCGGAACTCGAGGAGCCGGCGCGCGACCTCCGGCCGCTCGTCAAGGAGCAACCCCTCGGTGATTTCGATGGCGATGCACCGGCCGGGCAGCCCGATGGCGCGCATGTGTTCAAGCCATCCTTCCAGGGCATCCGGCGTGACAAACTGGCGCGGCGACACATTGACCGATATCTGAAACGCCTCAAGGCCCGCGCAGCGATGGAGCGTCAGCGCCGTGCCCGCCGCCTCGCGGAAAACCCGCTCGCCGATCGCGTTGATGAGTCCGAGTTCCTCGGCGACCGGGATGAACCGTGCCGGGCTGACCCAGCCGCGGGACGCATGATGCCAGCGCACCAGCGCTTCGGCGCCGACGATGCGTCCGGAGGCCAGTTCCACGACCGGTTGGTAGTGCACCTGCAACTGGCCGGCGGTGATGGCCGCGCGCAGGTCGTTGCCCATCTGAAGCCGTTCGCCGACGGCCTCGAGCATTGCCGGCGCAAAATGGCAGTAGCGGTTCCGGCCCAGCGCTTTGGCGTGGTACATGGCCTGGTCGGCGTTGATCAGCAGTTGCTGCAGCGAACGCGCGTCATCGGGACAGGACGTCATGCCGATGCTGGCCGATACATAGGCGGTATCGCAGCCAAGCGCGAACGGCTCGGACATCCGGGCAATGATGCGTGCGGCCAATTCATCCAGTTTCGGCCGGGTGTGCCGACCGCTGAAAATGACCGTGAACTCGTCGCCGCCCAGGCGTGCAACGCGTCCCTCCTGACCGACCGCCAGTTCCAGGCGGCGGGCCGCTTCGATCAGCAGCAGGTCGCCCCGTTCATGCCCCAGCGTGTCGTTGACCTCCTTGAAACGGTCAAGATCGATGAAGAAAACCGTCAGCGGCGCATCCCCGCCCGGCGCGGCATTGAGCGCCCCTTGCAGTAGCGAAAGGAAAAGACGACGATTGGGCAGGTCGGTGAGCGGGTCGTAATTGGCACTGTGCCAGACGGCGGCTTCGCTGCGTTTGCGTTCGGTGATGTCCGCGATGACGCCGACCAGTCCACCCAGTTTGCCGGCCTTGCGGAACGTGGCCTTGTAAAACATCACGTCCATGCGCTTGCCGCCCGCGTCCTCGACCGATGCCTCGTACGTCTGGGTTCCTCCCTTGTCGAACAACGCCTGGTCCGCCGAGAAATAGCGCTCGGCCAGATCCGGCGGGGAAATGTCGTACACGGATTTGCCGAGCAGGGTCTCACGCGGTGCGCCGATAAAGCGCTCAAACGCCTTGTTGCACCCCAGATAGCGGCCGGCTTCGTCCTTGTAGAACAAGGGATTGGGGATCGCCTCGATCAGTTGCGAGGTGAAACTCAATTGCTCCTTGACCGCCTGCTCGGCGGCATGGCGTTCGGAGTTGTCGATGGCCATGCCGAACGCGGCGGGTCGGCCGTTGAAGCTGGTCGCCGTCCGGAAAAACTCCATCCGGACCCATCGGCCGTCCTTATGCCGCCCCTGCAGCGACTGGCGCCCTTCCTTCAGGTAATCGGCGGGTTCGCCATCGATCAGGTCGGCCGGTCCGAGTTTGCCGCAGACCTCCTCTTGCCGGTAGCCGAAACGTTCCGCCAGGCAAGGGTTGACATAGACAAACCGTCCGTCCTGGATCAGATAAATGCCGACAAGCGGGTTTTGCAGCAAGTGCTGCAGCAGTTCTCGGGCCTGGTCGAGCAGGATGCGGTTCAAGCCATCAATGGGTGTATCGCAAAGCATGGAGGGTGGTGGCGCGGCCGGGCAAACCGGCCTGGGCTTCATTCATCGAGGATGTATAGGGTAACCCGGTACGCGGGCATTCTTTCAGCATTTTCTTGAATAAGTTTTAAGAAAGTGGGCGTAACGCAGGGGAATAATACCATTCCCGCCGGTTCAGAGGCCGAGCGACACGGCTCCGCTCAGGCGCGCGGCCGATGACGGCAATCGCGAGAGCGAGCGGCGAGGAGCGGAGGAGTCGACGCATGGCAAGGCATCCTTATGGTGCGGGATGTCGCGCCACGAGCAGCGCTTGTCCTGAATGCAGCTTACGAGTCGCCGCTGAATTGTTCACTGTATTGTTGGAATCGAACGTCATCGCATGGTGGCGATACGGACTTAACCCTTGTGTTTTCGGGGTGTCAGACAATACGCATCGCCGAATGTCATCGCCACGCTTGTGGCGTATTTTCACCACATCAGGAGCCGAACGTATAGCGAACTATGCCAATGACGACCCATATTGCGCCCAAGAGACCGACTGCATTGGCAATGACCAGAGGTTTGTCCTTGATGTGAATTCCGTACGCTAGCCAACTACTCAATGCGACCAAGCTGATAGCGAATCCGGGTAGGGAGACCGAGCCGGCAGTGCGATCATGGAAAATCTGGTAAGCCTGAAAATAGAACAACATGTTGCCCAGCGGACCGACGATTGCCATGTAAGTCGCGATCCAGCGTTGCCGGGGTGGTGTTTGCATGATTCCCTCCGTGCGTCGTGATGGACGTCTCCAAGAAGACCGCACGCGAGCGGGGATGGCAAGCCGCCGGAATGGAAATTGGACGATTCCGCGCGGTAATAGGACAGCTTTCCCATGTCCCCGGGTAAAAACTTCGAGTCGGCCCCCATGGCAGTGGCGCCTCCTGCCGGCTAGGCACGATGCGGTGCGGGTTCTATGCTGTTAATGAGCCAAGTCCTGAATGAGGCCGCCGTGAATCTGACCTTGTCCTTGCCCGCTTCGCTGTTCGCCACCAACCGGTTGTGCATGGCGGGTCCCAATGACTTTCGTTTGAGCGCGAGTTTCCGCGACGTGCTGCTGCACGGCTCGAGCGCCGAGCTGCCCGTGGCGTTGCCTGCGCAAACGGCGTCGCCGCTGCATGATGTGCCGTTGCTGCTGCGCCATTTGAACGGTGTGTTGCATCATTACCTTAGGCTGCCTCATTCGGCGCAGATGATTCGCGGGCTTGCCGACTCGCTGATCAGTCGCGTGAATGGCAATCCTGACGGTTATCTGGCCGCCATGTGGCTGCTGCCCAGTGGCGACTATCATGCGACGCGCCATGCGCTGCACTGCGCGATCCTGGCCGTATTTGTGGTGCGGGCCCGGGGTTTCTCCCCGGACGACGCGAGAAGTCTGGTGGCCGCGGCGCTGACCATGAATGTCGGGGCGGTTTCCCTGCATGACGAATTGAGCGAGCGGGAAGGCGCGCCGACAACCTTTCAGCGGCAGATGCTGGATATCCACCCCCTGGTGAGCGCGGCGATATTGCGGGAAGCCGGGGAGGACGACGAGTTATGGTACCAGGCGGTTCTTCTGCATCACGAGAAACCGAAGGGGGACGGGTATCCCTTCCACCTGAAGGGCGGCGATGTTCCCGACCATGCGCACATCCTTCATGTGCTCGACATGGCTACCGCCAAATTGATGCCGAGAGGTTACCGAGGGCGGCTGTCCGTCAAAAAGGCGCTGACCGGCATCTATACGGCGACCGATGATCCGCTGGGCAGTGAAATCGCGGCTTTGCTGATCAAAACCCTGGGATTCTATCCACCGGGCAGCTTTGTCGAGCTGACCGGCGGGAGACGGGCTCTGGTGGTGCGCGCCGGCAGCAATGCCAATCATCCCCTCGTTTCTCCTGAGCATGCTCCGGCCACCTTGCTGGATACCGGTTTACCGGCTCACCATGTGGTGAAAGCCATCACGGTGGCCATCGATGCGAACCGCCTTTCTCTGTTCGAGGGATACTGGCGCAAATCCTCGGCGGAACAGGAAACCGGAGGGGCGGGCGGGTAGCGGGAGCCGGTGGCGACACGAACGTGGCACAATGTGCGCTCGCTGTCCGGAGAAATGTTATGTCGCACATCGATGTGGGTGCCTTGCTAAAGCACCAGCCTTTGTTTCAACAGTTATCGGAGCGTCAGATTCTCGCGCTGGTGTCTCACACGCATGAAGTTCGCGGAGCGAAAGGCCAGATGATCTTTCAGCGGGGCGATCCGTGCGAAGGCCTGTTCGTCGTGGTGTACGGACGTGTGAAACTGGCCATTCCGTCCCAGCAAGGAGCGGAAAAGGTCGTGGAGATTATCCATCCCGGGCAAAGTTTTGCCGAGGCGGTGATGTTCCTTGGCCGACCTTATCCGGTTTTCGCGCAGTTCCTTGAAGACGGCATGCTGCTGAAAATCCGCGCCGAGGGTATTCTCGGCGCCATCGACTCCGACACTGGTTTTGCCCGCAGTCTGCTGGCGGGGCTGTCGCTACGCCTGCATGGCATGTTGCGCGATGTCGAGCGTTACTCGCTGGAAAACGCGCAGCAACGGGTCATCGGGTATCTATTGCAGTATGTCGGCGATACGCCGGGGGAGCTTGGAGCCGTGGTGGAGCTGGACATCCACAAGAATTTGATCGCTTCGCGGCTGAACCTGACGCCGGAAACGTTTTCCCGGGTACTGCAACAACTGGGCAAGGCGGGTCTGCTTCGTGTCGAAGGCAAAACCATCACGATTCCAAATACCGCCGCCCTGGCCGGATGGGGCGGCGAATGAATGTCCGCCGCGCCGACCGGCGCAGGCGTTACCGGCCGAC
The DNA here is from genome assembly GCF_018802605.1 of Paludibacterium paludis. NCBI lineage: Bacteria > Pseudomonadati > Pseudomonadota > Betaproteobacteria > Neisseriales > Chromobacteriaceae > Paludibacterium > Paludibacterium paludis. The sequence goes on from NZ_CP069161.1 coordinate 2,111,861, forward strand.
GCGGTTGGCATGATACCGGGAGGTGGCGCAAGCCATGTCGGCGCCGAACCGAATGCCCAGCAGCAGCAGGCTCGCACCGGCGATCCAGGGCGCGGCGAAGCCGGAAAGCACCGCGAATCCGGAGAGCAACGCCGCCGCGTGCAGCGACGCCATGATCCGAAGGTTCCGCTCGGGCAGGATTTCGTGCATGGAAGGGGGCCTCGTGCCGCTTGTGGCGTGGCGTTTCAGGTGCAGCCAGAAAAGAAACGGCACAATCTTGTAAAGCATGCCCAGTACCGCGCCCAGTCCCAATCCCGCGAGAGTCGCCCAGCCGGCCGCCATCCAGTACGGCGAAGCGTCGGTTCGGAGGATGCCGTATGCCGCGCAAGCCAGCCCAAGCAGTTGTGCCGCCATGGCGACCATCCAGACAAGACGGCCCGGATCGCCCGGACGGCGGCTCCGGTGCAGGCGCCGCAGGGTGAGCGCGGCATGGGTGCCTAGCGGCAGGGCCGGCGCCAGCACGCCCGCCAGCGGACTGCCGCCCCGTGCCTGAGCGACGACGGAGACTCCCAGAGCGATCCATGACGCGGCCAGGGATAGCCGCTGCCAGCGAAGCGGATAAGATGGTGTGATCTGGAACATCGGGATCACGGTGAAACTGACCGCCATGATCAGAAGGCTCAACCATCCGCCTGTTGCCAGAACGACATGCGCGTCGCGCAGTGTTAGCAGCGGCAAGGGCCAGCCCGCGCCCAGTACGCCGGTCATGGCGATGCCGAGACCCGCGGCGGCGATCAAGCCCGCGAGCGCGCCTGCGATGCCTTTCGTGGTGACATCCCGCGCCGGGCTTCGTGCCAGCAACCCGAGACAATAGGCCGCGCAGATGGGCAGCGCCAGGCCAAGGCAGAGGCCCGCAAGGCGGAACAGGGCGGGGGAGAAACCGAGCAGAAAGGCCGAGCACAGCGCCGTCGTGCCCGCTTGCAGGGGCCAGAACACCAGGTGGAACAGCATCGCGGGCCGCCGGTAGGCGACACCCGAGACAACGGCGAGTATCTGCAGCAGGGCGCCGAGCATGACGTTGCCGAGTACGCCGAGCGCCAGCATGTGCGTGACGGCGAGCGCGATGGGGTGGTATGGCGTCGCACCGTCCGCCGGCATGAACAGCAGTGTGGCGCCCGTGGCCATGAGCCAAACGGGTGCCACCAGAAAAAATGGCAGCGGCAAGCGCAACGGCGGCGCACTGTCATAAGACAGCCAGGCTTGCATCAGGGTTTTTCCAGATGAAGTGTCACGCCGCCATCGCCCGACAGATCGAAGCGATAGCGCATTCCCCGCTCCTCCAGCAGCGGCAGGAGCGGGCTCGGGAAATGGGGCAGGGTATAAGCGGCCGTGTCGCCGGAAACCATGGTGTCGGCCCGGTCCAGAATGATCTCCATCGGCTCGGGAGGGGGCAGATGGCGCAAATCAATGCTCATGCCGGGCCTCCCAGTCACTGATCAGCGCGTCAAGCCCGGTGACATGCTGCTGGCACATCGGGTAGAGAATGTTTTCTTCCTTCATGTTGTGCTGCTGCATGAGGATCAAGAGCGTCCCGCCGTGCCCCAGATAGACGTCAGCCGTTCGGGCGTCAAGGGCGCGGGACATGTCATGCAGGAGCTCGCGCATCTGGGCGTGTTCGTTTCGCATGACCATGGTCGGCCCATGTCGCATGCCGGTGGCCTGTTCGAACGCGGGGAACAGGCATTCTTCTTCCAGCACGAAGTGACGTTCCATATCGTCGCGGAAAGCGGCGAACGCCGATTCGGCCCCTTCCCAGTCCTGCTGGCGGGCCGTTGTCTCCGCGAGGGCGAAAAGTTCATCGCATTCACGGTGTTGCTGCAGCAGCGTGTGCTGGGCGGTCATGGGGAAGCTCCTGTCAGATGGGTAATGGCGGTGAGTGTGACGGTCGGGGAGGCCGGCGGGAATGATATGGATCAAGGCTTTCCGGATGGCGGGCGTCGGCCGGCTTTCAAACCCGGCGGCGTCATGGTAGGCTGCCGCCATGAATCCGTTTGTCCGTCTGGTGTGCGTGGTTGTCCTTGCCGCGTTCGCGCTGTTCGCGCGGGGGGGCGAGGGGCATGTTTCGCCGCATGGCGGACCTGCGACCTCGCACGTGTCCGATTCCGCGCATGCCGATTTCGATGACTGCTGCGATGCCGGTGCTCCGTGTCCGTCCGGCCCGGCTCACGAAAGAAGCGGCAACTGCGACGGCTTGTGCGCGTATGTCTGTGCTCCGGTCTTGCCGGCTCTTCCGGTCTGGAACCCTGCCACCCTTGCCGGGGGCATCATCTTCGCCGTGCCCCGTTCGGACGAAATGGCGGGCATCGACCACGCTCCTCCGCATCGCCCCCCTTCAATGGTTTGAAACGTTTCGAGCCCGCCACATATGGCGCGGCTGAGTGCTCCGTTTTTACCTGCCGATCGATTTATTGAAAGAGGGCTGTCATGTCCGTATTGCGTCTTTTCCTGTCCGCCGCGGTACTGTCCGTTTCCAGTTCCGTCGCCTTTGCCGCGATTCCCGCCACCGTTTACAAAAGCCCGACCTGCGGATGCTGCGAGGCGTATATCGCGTATCTCAACCAGCATGGTTTCAAGGTCAGGGCCATCAACAGCGATGATATGAACGGCATCAAGAAACGGTTGGGCGTAACGCCCGGCATGGGCAGTTGCCATACCGTAGAGATTGCAGGTTATGCGGTTGAAGGACATGTTCCTGTCGCGGCAATCAGGAAACTGTTGGTCTCCCGGCCGAAAGTGACCGGTATTGCCGTGCCCGGCATGCCGCAAAATTCGCCTGGCATGGGGGTCGAGCAACCCGGAGCCTTGCCGGTGTACACCATGACCCGCGATCAGCGTACCGACGTACTGTTCGGCCGCTTCTGACGACGCAGGAAACCAAACGGGGGAGCGTCCCCCGTTTTTTGATAGCCGAAGCGATGGAGGGTACAGCGACTTTCCGCCGCATCGGATGTTCCGCGCCTTTCTCCTCTTGCCGTGGTGTTGATTGTCCATGGTGATGCCGTTGTGATCCTTGTCTCGCATGGAATGCATAGTTCATTTGTTTTTCTATTTCCTTGTCATGCACCAGTTTCAAAACCTGTTGGATTTTTTGATAAATACAAATAAACATAAGAGCGTTTGCCTATTAAATACCTTATTTTTACTATGGCGGTGTAGGACAATCCGACTGGAGGCGAGCATGTGCCGAGCTACCATGAACCATATTTACCGGCTGATCTGGAGCGCCCAAACGGGCACATGGATCGCTGTCGCGGAAATCTGCCCGTCCAGAGGCAAGCGTTCGCTGCTCGTTCCTGCGCTCGCATTTGTTCTGGGCGGAGCGGCCGGTAGCGGGGCGAATGCAGAGGGCTTGCCGACCGGTGGTCAGATCGCGGCGGGAAATGGCATGATCAGCCAGTCCGGTTCGACGATGACTATCCATCAAGGATCGCCAAAACTTGCTATCGACTGGCAGGATTTCAGTATCGGCCAAGGGCATTCCGTCAATTTCGTGCAGCCTTCGGGATCGGCTGTGGCGCTCAACCGGGTGACGGGATCCAACGTCTCGAAGATTCAGGGCGCGCTTAACGCCAATGGCCAGATATTTCTGGTCAATCCCAATGGGATATTGTTCACTCCCTCCGCGCAAGTCAATACGGGCGGCCTGGTTGCCTCGACCCTGGGGATCAGTAACGAGGATTTCCTTTCCGGTCGTTACGAGTTTTCCGGGAACAGCAGCAATGCTGTCGTCAATCAGGGCAATATCACGGTGCGCAATGGCGGAAACCTGGCCCTGATCGCGGCCAGAGTCAGCAACAGTGGTACGCTGACGGCCGATCAGGGGTCGGTGACGCTCGGTGCGGGCAGCAAGGTGCTGCTCGATATGGGCGGCCCTGTCAAACTTGTCATCGAGCAAGGGGCGATCGATGCCCTGATCGATAATGGCGGCGCCATCCGTGCCGAGGGCGGAACCGTGCTGTTGAGCGCCAGGGCGGCTGGCGAACTCATGCAAACGGTGATTAACAATTCCGGTGTCATTGAGGCGAAGACCCTTGCCGATGGCAGCCAGGGCCAGATCGCCTTGCTTGGCGACATGTCGCATGGCCGGATCGCCGTGGGGGGGAGTCTGGACGCCAGCGCCAGGAACGGGGGGGATGGCGGCCATATCGAAACCTCGGGCGCCGAGGTGAATACATTGCCCGGACTCTCGGTCAATGCCGGGTCGGCGTTGGGGCGTGGCGGGGAATGGCTGGTCGATCCTTACAATTACACGATCGATGCCACGGCGGCCGGCAATATCGTGTCGGCCCTTAACCTGGGAACCAGCGTCACGATCACGACGCAGAGCGCCAGCGCGAGCTATGGCGGCACCGTCTCCGGCGTCGGCGATATCACGCTTTCCAGTCCCATCGCCAAAAACTCCGGCGGCAATGCGACGCTGACCCTGCAGGCGGATCATAGCATTTTTGCCAACAGCGATATTACGTCGACCAGTGGCAAACTGAATATCGTTCTGAGTGCCGCGAACGCCAGCGGCGCCACCAGCGGAGGTGTCAATCTCAATGCCAACCTGAACTCCAACGGCGGCAATATACTGATCGGCGGAGGGACCGGAACGGTCTCCAACGGTATCGGGTACGCGCTCATTCTCGATACCAGCAGCCCGGCCGTTGTCATTCAACAAGGCAAGTCCATTTCGTCCGGCGGCGGCTCCATTACCGTCAACGGCCAGACCAGCAACACAACGAGTTCCTATAGCGGAACGAAAGCAGGGGTGTATGTTCGTGCCAATGCCAGTCTGAATAGCGGTGGCGGCAATATGTATCTGAGCGGGATCAGCACTGGCGATACGAAGGAATTCGGCTTCGCCGTCGAAGGCGGATCCGGCACGGTGACCACCTTTACGACGGGAAGCTCATCGGGACTTATCACCGTGGACGCGTGGAACACGCTCAACACCAACGGCGCTCTTGGGTTGTTGAATAACGGTAACCAGACTCAGGTGCTGTTCACGGCGCCTTCGGTTGCCGGTTTACTGTTCAAGATCAACGGTTCGTCTCAATTGACAACATTCACGATCCGGACACCCTGCTCGTCAGCCTATCCGAACTGCGGCACGCTGGTTGTTCCCGGTTCGAACGGCAGCTATCTTGAAGGCTCCTACCAAGTGGTGGACATGGCGACCAATGCCATGTATGTGTTCACCGGTAACGGCTCCAAAACCTACGATGGAACGACGACGGCCACGGGTCTGAGCCTGACGACCACCGGGGCGCCGGCGGGGTTTTCCACCAGCGGTCTGACATTCACGACATCCAGCAAGAATGCCGGCAGCTATGCCACGCTTACCGGTGGCAACACCAATCCCGGTAATTACACCTCGGGCGGCGTGACCTATGCGATCGGCTACTTCAACGGCACCTATACCATCAATCCGAAAACGCTGACGCCGGTGGCGAGTAATAAGGTCTATGACGGTACGACGAATGCGGCGATCGGCGCTACGGGGATTGTTGGTGGGGATAGCGTACAGTTCTCCTACTCCTCCGGCGCATTCTCCAGCAAGAATGCCGGGACCTGGGCCGTGACCGCCTCCGGCATTGCCTTGACGGGTGTCGATGCCGCCAACTATACGCTGGGCGCCAATACGTCCGTCAGCGCCACCGCGACGATCAGCGCACGCTCGGTGAATCTGACCGGCAGCCGGGTTTACGATGGCACCACGGCGGTGGCGGCAGGGATTTTCACGCTGGGCAACTTGGTGGCGGGCGAAAACCTGACGCTGAGCGGCAGCGGCAGTGTGGCCGGCAAGAATGTGGCGAACGGCGCGAGCGTGACGGCCGGAACATTGGCGCTGGGCAATGGCGGTAATGGTCTGGCTTCGAATTACACCCTGAGCGGCGGCACGCTGAGCGCGTCGATCACACCGGCGACGCTGACCGTCTCGGGCTTGTCGGCGCAAAACAAGGTCTATGACGGCACCACAACGGCGAGCCTGACGGGGAGCGCCGCATTGGCCGGGGTGATCGGTAGCGACGCGGTGACGCTTAGCGGCAATCCGGGCTCTGGCGGGCTGTTCGCCGATGCCAATGCCGGCGCCGGCAAAATGGTGACGGTGGCAACCGGAGGGGTGGGGCTGGCCGGCGCCGATGCCGGTAATTATCAACTGGGCGGATTCTCGGTGCCGCTGACCGCGACGATCAGCGCACGATCAGTGAATCTGACCGGCAGCCGGGTTTACGATGGCACCACGGCGGTGGCGGCAGGGATTTTCACGCTGGGCAACTTGGTGGCGGGCGAAAGCCTGACGCTGAGCGGCAGTGGCAGTGTGGCCGGCAAGAATGTGGCGAACGGCGCGAGCGTGACGGCCGGAACATTGGCGCTGGGCAATGGCGGTAATGGTCTGGCTTCGAATTACACCCTGAGCGGCGGCACGCTGAGCGCGTCGATCACACCGACGACGCTGACCCTCTCGGGCTTGTCGGCGCAAAACAAGGTCTATGACGGCACCACAACGGCGAGCCTGACGGGGAGCGCCGCGTTGGCCGGGGTGATCGGTGGCGACACGGTGACGCTGGGCGGCAGCTTGTCGGGCGCCAGTTTCGCCGACAAGAATGCCGGCAATGGCAAAACCGTGACCGCTTCGCTGAGTGGATTGAATCTGGGCGGCGCGGATGCCGGGAACTACCAGATCGGTGGCTTGAATGGCGGCTTGAGCGCCAATATCACCAAAGCGACCCTGACGGTTTCGGGCTTGTCGGCGCAAAACAAGGTCTATGACGGCACCACAACGGCGAGCCTGACGGGGAGCGCCGCGTTGGCCGGGGTGATCGGTGGCGACACGGTGACGCTGGGCGGCAGCTTGTCGGGCGCCAGTTTCGCCGACAAGAATGCCGGCAATGGCAAAACCGTGACCGCTTCGCTGAGTGGATTGAATCTGGGCGGCGCGGATGCCGGGAACTACCAGATCGGTGGCTTGAATGGCGGCTTGAGCGCCAATATCACCAAAGCGACCCTGACGGTTTTGGGCTTGTCGGCGCAAAACAAGGTCTATGACGGCACCACAACGGCGAGCCTGACGGGGAGCGCCGCGTTGGCCGGGGTGATCGGTGGCGACACGGTGACGCTGGGCGGCAGCTTGTCGGGCGCCAGTTTCGCCGACAAGAATGCCGGCAATGGCAAAACCGTGACCGCTTCGCTGAGTGGATTGAATCTGGGCGGCGCGGATGCCGGGAACTACCAGATCGGTGGCTTGAATGGCGGCTTGAGCGCCAATATCACCAAAGCGACCCTGACGGTTTCGGGCTTGTCGGCGCAAAACAAGGTCTATGACGGCACCACAACGGCGAGCCTGACGGGGAGCGCCGCGTTGGCCGGGGTGATCGGTGGCGACACGGTGACGCTGGGCGGCAGCTTGTCGGGCGCCAGTTTCGCCGACAAGAATGCCGGCAATGGCAAAACCGTGACCGCTTCGCTGAGTGGATTGAGTCTGGGCGGCGCGGATGCCGGGAACTACCAGATCGGTGGACTCTCCTCGTCGCTGAGTGCTGATATTGGCAAGGCCGCACTGGTGGTGAGAGCTAACGATGCCAACGTTATTTACAGTGGTAACGCTTACAGTGGCGGGGCAGGGGTGGTGTACACCGGTTTTGTTGGAGGAGAAGGCGGTAATGTGCTTGGCGGATCGCTCGGCTACTCGGGGTCAAGTCAGCAAGCCGTTAACGCCGGATCCTATGGCCTGACCCCGGTCGGGGTGACCAGCGCTAATTATACGATCGCCTTTACCCCCGGTACCTTGACGATTGCGCCGCGCGCCATCACGGTATCGGCACCAACGCAGCATGTGACTTATGGCCAGACCATTGCCAGCCCCCAATACTCGGTAACAGGGTTGTTGGCCGGTGATAGTTTGTCGGGACATTTGGTAACCACGGCTAACGCACAGAGCGGCACCGGACATTATTCCGTCTCGTTGGGGTCACTGGGTAATGGCAACTACGCCATCACCCTGTCTGCCGGCGATTTGGTCATTGATCCCGCTCCGTTGACTGTCACGGCCAACAGTGTTCAGGCGACAGCCGGCACTCCTTGGCGAGGCGGAGCAGGGGTGAGTTATTCCGGGTTTGTCAACGGCGAATCGAGTAATGCTCTGTCCGGAACATTGACCTACGGTGGCAGTGCCCAGGGCGCGGTGAGCGCGGGAACCTATAACATCGCGCCTTCCGGTCTGGCGGCTTCGAATTACACGATCACCTATCGGGATGGCTTGTTGTCGCTGGCCCCCTTGGCCCTTTCGCCGGTGCCCGCTCCGGCTCCGGCTCCGGCTCCGGCTCCCGCCACGCCTGCGGTGGCCGCCGCTCCGGTCCAACAGGCGGGACAACCCGTAACGCCGATGAGTGTCGCGAAGTCGGCGGCCGCCGATCTGCATATCATCGCTCCAGACGGACTGAATTATTTGCCGGTGGGAACCGGCGGCACGAGTTCCCTTAATCTGACGTCGGCCGGAAGCGCTCCGGCATCGTCGTCGGCCAATGCGGGGGGCGTGGCAGGGCGTAGCGACAGTGCGAACTCTTCTTCCGGAGTCGATGTGAACGCGATTAACGTAAATACAATGACGCTACCGGGCCAGCTCAATGTATTCGTGATGAATGGAGGAATCAATACCACGGGACGGTAAGGGCCGAAGAGGGAGGAAAAGCTGGTCAACAATTTCTGGTGATGATGTATAAATAAACCATGGAAAAATACCCACTAATCCTGCCCGGCGCGCTCCGGTCGCTGCTTCTGTTGTCCGGCGCTGTTTATGCGGGCACGCCACCCGACGCCGGCAGTGTGCTGCAGGGGCTGTCAGAGCCCCCCGCGCCCCCCGTGGAAAAGCCCGCTTTGAAACTGACTCCGCCGCCGGCCCATTCCGTCGTTGTGCCGGGGGGGCCGGAGGTGATGTTGAGGTCCGTGACGTTCTCCGGTAACACGGCGTTTGATGCCGCGACCCTGGCGGCGACCCTGGGAACCGTTTCGGGCAAATTCGATCATGCGGGAATGCGAGCGCTGGCTGAACGCGTTGAACAGTTTTACCGTGAGCGGGGCTATGCCTTCACCCGGGTTTATCTTCCTCCGCAGACACTGGCCGACGGAGTGTTGCGGATAGAGGTGCTTGAAGGACGGTACGGAAAAATCCAGGCCATTGGCGCTCCCGGTCTGGTGTCGGGGAGTCAGCCATTCATGAATGCGCTGCGTTCCGGCGAACTGATCGAAAATACGCAGCTCGAACGCGCAATGATGATTCTTGGCGATCAGGCCGGCATCGTGTCGGTTCCATTTATCAGCCCGGGCGCCAACGCCGGCGAGGGTGATCTTAGTGTCAGGCTTTCGCGAAGCGCTCGGCTGGAGGGCGATGTCGGACTGGATAATTCTGGCAATCGCTATACCGGCGAATACCGGTTAAGAGGAGATCTGGATATCAACAGCCCACTTTTCTTCGGTGACAAGCTTTCTCTTGGCGGCATGAAAACGGACAAGCGCATGTGGATGGGCTCGGTGACATATGAGCTTCCTCTGGGCGGGGGCGGTTTGCGTGGCCAAGTCGGTTATGCTCGTACCAATTACCAGTTGGGCGCGGATTATGCCAGTTTGAAGGCGACGGGGTTTGCCAAAGTGACGACCGCGCGTCTTAGCTACCCATTCATCCGATCGCAGGCCTCGAACTTGATTCTCTTCGGGTCATTCCAGCACAAGGCGCTGGAAGATCACTACGGGGCAACGGACACCATCAATGACAAATCAAGCGACAGTTGGCCGTTCGGCGTGCAGTTCGATCACCGCGACAGATTCGGGGGAGCAGGGTTGTCGTACGGTAGCCTGGTCTGGACGCGGGGCCGTTTGCGGCTTAATGCCGCGCTGTCCGCGACCGACGCCATGACTGCCCGTACTCAGGGGCATTTCTCGAAGTGGAATCTGGACGTAGTGCGCTTGCAGCAATTACCCGGCCCACTCATGCTGTTCGGACGTTTTTCCGGGCAGTGGACCAACAAGAATCTCGATTCCTCCGAACGCATGGGCATTGGAGGGGCGGATGCGGTGCGCGCTTATCCACTGGGCGAAGGACTGGGCGACCGGGGATGGCTGGTGCAGTCGGAACTGCGTTACATACGCGGGATGTTTGCGCCGTTTGTCTTTTATGATGCGGCTCGCACCGAAGAAAATGCCAAGCCCTGGGATGGTGGTTCTTCCGTTTCGCGTAGTCTGGCCGGCTTCGGCCTGGGGCTGCGCATTGATGGCAAGAGTTGGCGCAGCCAAACAGCCGTGGCGTGGAAATCGAAAGGCGGCAAGGCGCTGGCAGATGGTGTGACACGTGATCCGCGCGTATGGGTATCGCTGCAGTACAGGTTCTGAGCGGTGAAGTGGAGGCGGAGAATGGCGTGGAAAACTGCCAGCACAAGATTTGACATAATATATATTATGCGAACCAATGCATCTGATGCCTGCCATTGGTCCTCGTGCCCGAAAGCGGACAACTTTATACTGGGTGTTGTTTGCACCTTGTTCCACTTTGCCGATGCCAATTCCCCGTTTTCTGTCCTGTGGCGGCAGCGCCGCAGGTTGCCTCAGGCAACTCAATCGCCTGCTGGGTGTGGATCATCCCATTATCGAAGTGCCGGATGACTTTCGTTCCGGCCCTCTTGCCGATGCCGATCAACTCTTGCCACGGCAACGGATAGACTGGTGGCGGCGACTGATGGCGGCTCAGTGGTGGCGAGACGATACGTCATACGAAACAGAGATGCTTCGGCTGTATGTGGAAAACCAACGGCACCTGCTGGCCGCTCTGGCCGAACCGGAGCCTATCGTTGTCTGGGTCGGCAATAATGCCCACGACAAGTTGATGCTGGCGATGGTTGCCCGGGTCGCGTCGCCGGCCACGCCTTTGTCGGTGGTCGATATCACCGGACAAGTCGCTTTCCAGTACATGGGGCAGTTCGCGGTCGGCATGTGCCCGCCCGACGCGCTACTGCCCCTGTCCCCGGCCGCCTTCTCCGGTACCGGGCGAGCGCGACTGGCGAGCCAGTGGGATAACTGGAAAACGCATGGCGAGGGATGGCGGGAAACCGCGGTGGATGGAGGCGTCGTCGAATACCCGTCGGATCATCTCGATACCCGTTTACTGGCCCGCCTGGCTGAGTCCGGCCCCCAGCCAGTGCTCCGGTTGGTGGGCGATGTGATGGGCCGGTATCCCGGCATGGTGCCGGACACCTTCCTTTTTTGGCGTCTGGATACCTTACGCTCGAATGGCCAAGTGGTATTCATCCCCGGCACCAGGGACGGACGAAAAAGTATCAATGTCGAATTGGCCGGATAGCTTGCCAAGGTTAATTTCAAGCCAGGGGCAATAAATTCTAGCTACAATGATGCCGTTGGTTTTATTTGTTCGACACGAGCCCGCTATGCCTGTATTGACGCCCATGCGCAAGGCCGAACTTGAAAACGGTTCGACCTCAACCCGCAATTTGTCGGAATGCCTGGCCATCGATCAGGCCGAACTGATCCGCCAGGTCTTGCCCGGTCTTGGGCTTGGCGATGACCTCGCCGCCGTGCTCGACGAATACGCCACGGCTTCGGGCAAAGGAATCAGCCACCAGATATCCGCGATCGGCTGCGCCATCGGCAAGGCACTACACCGGCATGACGAAGTGTCGCGCCAGGCTCGGCAGGAGCGCTTGATCCGTCATCCGTCGGACACCGTGCGCTCTTGGGCGGCATTCGCGATGACACGAAGCGATCCGGCCATGACGCTGGGGGATCGCCTTGGGGTCGCGAAGACTTTTGCCGCCGATGAGCACTTCGGTGTTCGGGAGTGGTCATGGCTCGCAGTGCGCCCCTATATCGCCGAGCATATCGGCGAAGCGATCGCATTACTTGAGTCCTGGACGATGTCACCGGATCCGAACATTCGTCGTTTCGCGGTCGAAAGCACCCGGCCACGCGGGGTGTGGTGCGAACACATTGCCGCGCTGAAAACGGATCCTGCCATGGGGTTGCCGCTACTCGAACCGCTCAGGGCGGACCCGGCCAGGTATGTTCAGGATTCGGTCGGCAACTGGCTCAACGATGCCAGCAAGACCGCGCCGGAATGGGTCGACCGGCTTTGCCGGTACTGGGCCGATGCCGGAGCCGGAGAGCCTTCCACGGCCCGTATCGTCACCCGGGCAATCCGCAGCCTGCGAAAAGGCGGAACCTGAAATAATACCGGTGCGGAGCGGGTATCTCCGCCCGTTGGGTGCAGGAATGAACGACACTCCGTTAAGGCTGGAAACCATTGAGCAGGCTGAGAAAGTCCTGAACGAATCGCCGTTTGTCGCTATCTGGAATTACCAGGTGAAGACCGTGTCGCCCGGCATGGTGGAATTGATCCTCCCTGCCCGGCCCCACTTTTACCGCCCTGGGGGCATCATTCAGGGGGGCTGTCTGATGACTCTGGCCGATACGGCGTTCTGGCTAGCGGCCATGACATCGGTCGGTATCGATACCCCCATCGTGACGCTGGAAATGAAAACGAATTTCCTTTCTTCGGCGAAGTCCGACATCTGTTGCCGTGCCGAAGTCATGAAAAGCGGGCGACGCGTCATCTATGGCACCGCTGTCATTAACGATCCGTCCGGCCAGCTCCTGTCCCACCACACCCTGACCTATCTGGTTGTCTGACCGTAGCGTTGCCGTTGCCCGTTCTCCGGGTACCGCTTGGTTTTGCGCCCTTTCCTTCCTTTCATCTCCGTAATCCTGATTGCCGTTTCGTCCTGGAAACGCGCAATGTGAGCGTTTCACCTTGCCGGATGAAGGAGCCCGATCATGCGGGGAAGCTGCCTGTGCGGAACAATCGAATATGAAGTCACCCGCCTGGATTCGCCGATCCGGCATTGTTCCTGTCCGACCTGCCGCAAGGCTCAAGGCACGGCCTTCAGTACGTCCGCGAGAGTGGAAATGGTGCATTTCGCATGGGTCCGCGGCAGCGAATGGCTCAAATCCTTCGAATCCTCGCCGGGCAAGCGTCGGTTCTTTTGCGGTCTGTGCGGCAGCCCGCTGATCGCGCGTCATGAAGACAGTAACAGGTTGATGCTGCGTGTCGCGTCGCTCGATGACGACCCCGGTCAGGTTCCCCAGTCACATATCTGGCAATCGCTTCGCCCCCCGTGGCTGGTGGACGGCCCGGATCTGAAGATCTATCCGGAATGGGATCCCGGACACGAAGAGTGAGCGTCGCTCGGTGTAATTCAAATGTCATTGCGGCGCGGCACACTGCCCATGCGGCCGGCGGCGTTGCGGCCTCTGTCGAGACATGAACCCGATTGGAGACTGCGACTATGCACAAGATTTCACGCCGGCGTTTCCTGACGTATTCCACGCTGGCGGCCGCCGGCGCGGTTCCTCCCGGCCTTGCCGCCGCCATGACGGCGAAACCGTCCGGCAGGTCGATGTCGTCAGTGAAGCATGTTGTGGTGTTCATGCAGGAAAACCGGTCGTTCGACCACTACTTCGGCAGTCTGCGAGGGGTGCGCGGCTTCAATGACCGGTGCGCGCTGACGCTGGGCAACGGGAGCAGCGTGTTTTTTCAGCCGGGTGTTCTTGTCGACGAGGAGGCGCCGTTTCATCTCGATACCTCCTCCACCAGCGCGCAATACGTGATGGATCTTGACCATTCGTGGCTTGGCACGCATTGGGCGTGGAATCTTGGCAAGTACGACAACTGGGTTCCGGCCAAAACCGGCCTGACCATGGGCTATTACCGGCGCTCTGACATTCCGTACCATTATGCGCTGGCTGACGCCTTCACCATTTGCGACCATTATTTCTGCTCGCAAATGGGGCCGACCAATCCCAACAGGCTGTATCTGATGAGCGGCACGGTGGATGCGGCGGGCCGGGCCGGAGGTCCGGTCACCGACAACAGCGAGAAAGGTTATGCCTGGACGACGTATCCGGAGCGTTTACAGGCCGCCGGCGTCAGCTGGAAAGTCTATCAGGTCGCGGGCGACAACTACGACGACAACGCGCTGGCCTGGTTCACGGCCTTCCGCAGCGCACGGCCTGGTCATCCGCTTTACGATCGGGGCATGGGATCGGTACCCCGCAAGACCGGCGATTCGGTTCGGGATCTGGTTGCCGCCATCCGCGACGACGCCCTGAATAACCGCCTGCCGGCGGTATCCTGGATCGTCGCGCCGCAGGCGTATTCCGAGCATCCGAGTTCGCCGCCGGCGGCGGGCGCCTACCTGATCGATCAGATTCTCCAGGCCCTGACCATCAATCCGGAGGTATGGGCCTCGACGGTGTTCCTGCTCAATTACGATGAGAATGACGGGTTTTTTGATCATGTGCCGCCGCCTGTCGCGCCGCCCGGCACGCCAGGCGAATATGTCGGCCTTTTGCCCATCGGCCTGGGACCACGGGTGCCGATGATCGTCATGTCCCCGTGGAGCCGCGGCGGCTATGTCTGTTCGCAGGTGTTCGACCATACCTCGGTGCTGCGGTTTCTCGAAACGTGGACCGGGGTCCGGGAACCGAATATTTCGTCCTGGCGCCGGCAAGTGTGCGGAGACCTGACTTCCGCTCTGGATTTCTCCCGCGTCAATGTCAGTGTCCCCGCCCTGCCCGATCCGTCCGCCCTGCTCACTCAGGCCGAACAGACGCAAAACTGGCCGCCACCGCTGGTGCCCCTGAAACCCCGCATGCCCCGGCAGGAACCGGGGCGGCGCCCCGCCCGGCCGTTGCCGTACCAATGCAATGCCTGGTCGAGCGTCGACGTCGAAGATGGCGTGCTGTGGATTCATATGCTAAATACAGGACGACAGAGCGTGCATTACGCCATTCATGCCAATCGTTACCGGGTTGACGGCCCTTGGCATTACGACATCGCCGCGGGAATGGCTTCCCGGGATTTTTTTCATGTGGAAACGTTCGGTGGCGGGTGGTACGACTTGACGCTGTACGGGCCGAACGGGTTTCTCCGGCGCTTTGGCGGCCATATTCATGGTGTGGGCGCGCAACTGGATGTGGAACCGCGTGTGAGCGCCGATGGCGGGGTTCCCGTACTGGACGTAACACTGATCAACCGCAGTGGTCGCAACGCGATATTCGCCATCAGCGCCAATAGTTACGGCGGCAGTTCGCCGCAAAGCATCCCGGTACCCGCCGGCCGATCGCAGTCCTGCCGCTGGCATCTTGCGGCGGTGTACGGCTGGTACGATTTCACCATCAAGTGCAGCGCGTCCTCCGCGTTTGTGCGGCGCCTGGCCGGCCATATCGAATACGGGCGGGACAGTGTCAGTGGCTGAGGACCGCGCGCCAGACTCTGTGGGGAGGAGTTCCGAATGAAATTCGAACCTTTGAGCCAACGTATCGATTACGGTGTGGATGCGCCCGGCGCGGTACGCAACCTGCTGTTGCTCGGACTGACAGGCTGGGCCCTGTGGGCGGCCTGGCTGCTGGGCCCGGCCGATCATCCTCTGGTTATCCGTCTGTCCGGATTCGTTCTGCTTGCCGAAGCGCTGGTCGTACTGGCGGCGTTATCCATTCTGTTCACCGCGGGCGGTGTATGGATGCTCTGGGAGAGCCGGATCGGCAAACTGCGACGCCGTGATCGTCTGCTGAGCCTGATCGACTGGCATGGCGGAGAGCAGGTGCTGGATGTCGGCTGTGGACGGGGTTTGTTGCTCATCGGCGCGGCCAAACGTTTGACCAGCGGCTCGGCGACCGGCATAGACATCTGGCAAAAAGAGGATCTGACCGGCAATCATGCGGCGGCGGCATGGAACAATATTCGCCTGGAGGGCGTGGAATCGACCGTCGATCTGATGACCTGCGACATGCGTCGCATGCCATTTCCCGATGCTTCCTTCGACGTCATCGTATCGATGGCCGCCATTCACAACATCTATGACAAGCAAGGGCGCGAATGGGCCATCGCGGAGATCGCCAGAGTGCTCAAGCCTGGCGGGCATGCGCTGATCGATGACATTCGTCATCTCGATCAGTATGAGCGCGTCTTCGCTCAGGCCGGTTGCCCCCTGTCCGAACGGTTCGAGTCAAAAGCGTTCAGGGTGTTCGTGACGGTGGTGTCGTTCGGTTTGCTCAGTCCTGGCGTGCTCAAGGTTCGCAAAACCGCCTAACGCCAGCCAGTTCAATAGGCGGTGGCCGATTGAGCCGCCCACAGATGGGCGGCGACGAGGGCGCGCCAGGGCGAAAAGGCGGCAAGCCAGTCGCGGGTTTCGCGTTCCCCGGGCTTTTCCGGAGCGCCAAGCAGCGTTTGCAGCCCGCGGCGAACGGCGACATCGCCGTGCAAGGATCCGTCAAGCCAGCCAAAGCCTCGCAGCAAAGTGTAATTGACTGTCCAGGGGCCGATGCCGCGAATCGCTTCGAGCCGCTGGCGCGCCTCCTCCACCGGCACAGAGAGTGCCCAGTCGTCCAGGGGAAGCCGACCTTCCACGACCAGTGTCGAGATTGTCCGCATCGTCGCGGCCTTCGTCGCGGAAAACCCCGCCTGCCGCAAAGACGCGTCGTCCAGCCGCACAATGTCGGAGGCGTCCGGATAGCACAACAATCCTCCGGAGTGACGGACACCCGCTGCGGCGATCAGCTTGCGCCGCAGTGAAACAGCGGCGGCGACGCTGATCTGCTGGCCCATGACCGCCCAGGTGAGAGCCTCGAACACGGATGCGGCGACCGGAACCCGCAGCCCGGCTTGCGCCATGACCAGCCTGCCAAGCTGGGGGTGATCGCGACAGCCGGCTTCGAATGCCTCGATGTCCTGTGTCAGTCCCAGCATGCACCGGGCCAGCCTCTCCAGTCGGTCAGCGCCGATGTTCGAACTTTCTGTATCGATCGACAGGCCGACTTGCGCACGGCCTTCGCCGAAGTCGATGGACAGGCACGCGGGATGTCCCTCCCATCGCAGTCCTTTTCGCAGCGAAACAGGGGTCACTTTTTCCGATAGCGCGAGGGCATCGCGCCGATGGAAGGCAAGAATGTCACCCGAACGGAACCCCGTGGGCAGATCCAAAGAGCAGTGAATGCGATTCATGAGGCGGCCATTGGTATGTGTCTCGCGCCACTATGCCTGTTCCCGGGCCATTGCGCACCCCGATTCTTGCGGTGCTTCCCATGGAGGCCGGGCTCACTCCGGTTTCGCGCCCTCTTCCGCTGTGCCTGTCCTTTAGTACAGGCGCGGCGCGTCGCTCGTCGGCGCAGGCATTGCGGCTACGGTGGCTGGCCTATAGTCAATCTGATATGCATCATATTGATGAGAGGGCAATGATGATAGAGCGGGCACGGGGTTATGACTGACCTTGTCGCGGATCGGCTGGTCGTATTCACCGTGGGAGCGCGGCGTTGCGCCATCCCGCTTGCCCGTGTGGTGCGAGCCGAGCGCGCTGTGGCCGTCACACCTTTGCCCGGCGCGCCTGTCTGCGTGCTGGGGCTTATCGATGTGCGGGGCGACGTCGTGGCTGTAATCGATCCGGCCGACCGCTTCGGTGACCCGGTACGTGAACCGGCGATGCACGATCACCTGCTGATCGTGAACGGTGCGCGCAGGAAAATGGCCTTGCTCGCCAACGAGGTTCACGGTGTGGTCGCCCCGGAACCGACTGACGTGAGCGATGCGGGGAACTGGCTGCCGGGCGCCGGTTGCGTCAGCGGCACCTTGCGCGGAGCGGAAGGCCTGGTATTGATTCACAATCTTGATGCGTTCCTGTCACTGGAGGAAGAGGACAGCCTGGAGCGGGCGCTGGAGGCCCGGCAGAATGCCTAGTCCGCAAGCCATGGAACCATCCTTCCGGCTCGCCATGCTGGCCGAGCGGATCGATGCGTGGTTCGGTCTTCATTATCCGCCGGCGCGCTGGGGGGATTTGCTGCGGGCGATGAACAATGCGGCGGCCGCTTTCGGCGCCCCGTCGGCGGAGGCGCTTGTTTTGCGGTTGCTGTCCGGTGATCCCGAGCCGCGTCACCTGGAAATGCTGGCGACCCATCTCACCATCGGTGAAACCTATTTTTTCCGAGAGCGGGTTGGACTGGAAGTCATTCGTGACTTCCTCGTGCCTGACTGGCTGGCGCGCCACCGTGGTGATGGGCGCCCCTTGCGGATCTGGTGCGCTGGCTGCAGCACGGGCGAAGAGCCCTATTCGCTGTCCATGCTCCTTGATGGCGCAGCGAACCCCGTTTCCGGTGTGGAGTGCCTCGCGACGGACATCAACAAGGATGCGCTCGATCGCGCTCGCGGCGGCGTGTTTGGCGACTGGTCGCTCAGAAACACCCCGTCCTGGCTCAAATCCCGTTATTTTCAGCCGCTTCCGGACGGTCGTTTCGCGTTGTCGCCGGCGATTCGCGGTTCGGTATCCTTCGATATTCTGAACCTGGCGGATGGCGCCGGTCTTGAGCGCCATGGCCCGGCCGCGTCGTTCGACATTATCCTGTGCCGCAATGTGCTGATGTATTTCAGCGCGGAACGTATCACGCAGGTTTGCCAGTTGTTTCATCGCGCCCTGGCCGACAAGGGGTGGTTGCTGGTGGGCTTGACGGAGGCGCCGAATCTGTCGGTGCCCGGACTGGAGCCCGTACAACTCGGTGGCATCACCGTATTTCGAAAAACATGCGTCGGCGTTCTGGCGGAGCCACTCGTTCCGGTCGGCATGCCGGATCTCTCCGATGCGCCCGACAGTGCGCCACCGCCCTGCTCCGAGGCGGTGGACGCGTGCGAAATGGCGCGGGGTTTTGCCGATCAGGCGCGGTGGGTGGAGGCGCGCGAGTGGTGCGAAACCGCGCTGCGGAACGATAAGCTCAATCCCGTTCCCCATTTCCTGTTGGCGCACGTCGAAGAAGCCACGCATCGCCCCGACATGGCGATCCGGTCCTTGCGACGGGCGCTGTATCTTTATCCCGACTTTATCGCCGCCCAATTCGCCTTCGGTCGGATCGAGCTTGCGCTGGGCAAGCGCGAAGCGGCCCGGCGGCATTTCGGACGCGCCCGCGACGCTCTGGCCCAAATGCCGCCGGACGAGATTGTCGCGGAAACGGGTGGGCTGACCGCCGGACGACTCATCCAGATTCTTTGCCATATTGAAGACGGGGTGCCGGCATGAACGAAACGGAAGGACAGCGCAACGGGCTTGTGGACTGGCAGGCCGCCTATCTGCAGATTGAATCGGCGCGGCTTGCCGCGGAGCATCAGGGCACACTGTCGGCGGACGACGAGGCCCGCTTGCTTGCTGCCCGCGCCGCCGCGCTGGCCTCCGGACGCAACTCGCCGATGGCGGCCGAGCACAGGCAGGACTGGCTGCTGTTCCGCATGAGCGGCGAGTCCTATGGCGTCGAGTCCGTGTTCGTGCGCGAGGTGTCCCGGCCGACACCGCTCACTTCCTTGCCCGGCACGCCTCCTTTTGTGCTGGGGATCGTCAACCTGCATGGAGAGATTATGTCGGTGCTGGATCTCGGGCTCTGGTCGGGTTTGCCCGCGGCAACCTGCTCCGGGGAGGAGCGGATCATCTTTCTCGAGTCGGGGTCCATGGTGTTCGGCATTCTCGTGGAATGTCTTCTAGGCACCTTTCCGTTGCCGGACAGTGCCATACAGTCCGTTTCGGCGCCGCGCTCGCGCCATCTGAAGGGAGTGACAAGGGATGGTGCGACCTTGCTGGACGCGGAGGCGCTTCTCGCCGATGACACGATCGTGGTCCGGGATAACTCATGATTCACGAGAGAACAGATTTTATCGATAAAGGGGAATCGAGGATGAAAAGGATCATAGGCAGGCGCATCCTGGTCTCTGTCGGCTCGATCTTTCTGGTCCTGCTGGCGCTAGGATGCATCACCTACTCCAGTACACGCCAGTTGAATGAAACTTCCCGGGAAGTGCTGGACAGGCAGGTGGTGGTGACCCAACTGACCGAGCTGATGTCGATGCTGAAGGATGCCGAGACCGGGCAGCGCGGTTATGTGATCACGGGAGCGTCACGCTATCTGCAGCCGTACAGCGATGCGCGCCAGAAACTTGATACGACGATTCTCTCGCTAAATGGGAGACTTCACTCTCCTGAAGAACAACTGAAAATGAAGGAGTTGTCGGAGCAGATCGTCATCAAGCTCGAAGAACTGCAGGCGATCATCGACATCCGCACCGAGTCCGGATTCGACGCCGCGCGCAAGGCCGTGTTGACCGACAAAGGCAAAAAGAGCATGGACGAAATCCGGCGACTGGTCGGCGCACTCGAAGCCATCGAGAACGAGCGTCTTTCCGCCGCGCAGCAGGAGGCCATGACGGGCACGCGGAATCTGTATCTCGCCCTGGTCGTTGGCTGTCTTGTCGCCGCGGTGCTGGTCGTCGCCACTGGCGTGTTCATGATGCGCGGAATTTTCAGGGTGCTTGACCGGTTGGGCGCGGAAATGCGGGAAAGCTCATCGGTGCTCAACTCCAGCGCGGGAGAGATTGTTGCCATTACCTCCCAGTTGGCATCGGGGAGCGCGCAGACGGCCAATGCGGTCAATGAAACCACCGTCACGGTCGAGGAGGTCAAACAGGCCGCCGTCGTGTCCGCGCAAAAAGCGCGGGCCGTGTCGGACACCGCGCAAAAGTCGGCACAGTTTTCCCAGTCCGGGTTGCAGTCGGTCGAAGGATGCAAACAGGGGATGGAGCGAGTTCAGGAACAGATGGAATCGATCGCCGAAAGCATTTTGCGCCTTTCGGAGCAAAGTCAGGCAATCGGAGAGATCATAACCAGCGTCAATGATTTGACCGAGCAATCCAATCTTCTGGCCGTCAATGCCGCCATCGAAGCGGCCAAGGCCGGAGAATTCGGCCGCGGTTTCAGCGTGGTCGCTCAGGAAATCAAGAGTCTCGCGGAGCAGTCTCGCCAGGCGACGGCACAGGTGCGGGCCATTCTGGGCGATACACAAAAAGCCACCGGCGCCGCCGTCATGGCCGCCGAGCAGGGAAGCCGCGCTGTGGCAGACGGCGTGAGGCAGACGCGCGAGGCGGAAACATCGATCCGGCAATTGACCGACAGCATCGGCGAAGCGGCGCACGCGGCAACGCAAATCGCCGCTTCCAGTCAGCAGCAAACCGTCGGAATGGATCAGGTGGCGCAAGCCATGGACAGCATCAAGCTTGCGAGTCAGCAGAATGTGGGCTCGACACGGCAGGCCGAGACCGCCGCGCATAACCTGAGCGAATCGGGGCGGCGACTGATGACTTTGCTCGAACAATACCGATTGTGACGGAGTGCCGCCATGCCGGCCGACAGCGACTTTTTCCGACGACTGCGCGCGACCTTCGCCATCGAAGCCGAGGAACATCTGGCGGCGATGGTGACCGGTCTTTTCGATCTGGAAAAATCAGGCAGCGTTTCGGAACGCGGCGAAACACTCGAACGGATCTACCGCGAGGCCCACAGTCTGAAAGGCGCCGCGCGCGCTGTTGAACTGCACGAAGTGGCCGGCCTTTGCCATGCGCTGGAAAGTGTGTTTTCCGCGTGGAAAAACGGGAGGGTGACGACGACTCCGGGCTTGTTCGAACTGCTGCAGGGCGCGCTGGGTACGCTTGCCGGAATGCTGGCCGGGGACGCCTCCTCCGGCACGGAGTCCACGGACCTGCTTTTGCGGCTGGAGGCGGCAAGCCAGGGTGAAACGCCCGCGCCTGCCGCGAGCGCGACGATCGAGCGCGGTTCACCGCTCCCGATGGTCGCGGCGCCGTCTTCATCGACCGTGCCGACCATTCGTGTCGACGTAAAAAAACTGGACGCCGCCATGCGGCAGGCCGAGGAATTGCTGTTGCCCGGGCAAACCGCCGGATGGTGCGCCTCGGAGCTGGCCGGAATCGCGGCACGTCTGTCGGATCTCAAGCGTCGCCGTGTCCGGTTGCAGCCCGCGCTGCGGAAGTTGACCCGCGAACGCGGCGAGGGCGAGTTTTCCGAACTGCTGGAGTTCCTGAATGCCGAGATCCGTCACTTGCAAGATTGCGAAGAGCGGCTCGATAGCCTGCAAAAAGCCGCCGAGCAACATCATCGCGCGTTGACGGGAATGACTTCGGAGCTGCTCGAGCGGGTGAAGCACATGCATTTGCAACCGGCGTCCGCCTTGCTTGACGGGTTGCCGCGCATGATTCGCGACTTGGCCCGGGAACATGGCAAGCAGGCGGAGTTGACGGTGCATGGCACCGATATCGAAATGGATCGCCGGATCATCGAACAGTTGCGGGATCCGCTCAATCACCTGCTGCGCAACAGCATAGATCATGGCATCGAGGAGCCCGCCCGCAGACAGCGGCTGGGCAAGCCCGCCTGCGGAAGCGTGACGGTCAGCGTCGCGCAACAAGACAGCAACACGATCGAGATCGTGATCGAGGACGACGGCGGCGGCATCGACATCGAGAAACTGGCCGAAGCGGCGAATCGGCAAGGCGCGTCCATCGCGCCGGACGCTCCCGAACTCGCCATTCTCCAGATGGCGTTCCTCTCCGGTGTGTCGACCCGCCCGACCGTGTCCGAATTATCCGGCCGCGGGCTGGGGCTCGCCATCGTTCAGGAAAAAGTCGACCGTCTGGCCGGCTCGCTCAGCGTCGAAACGAAAAAAAACCGCGGTGTACGCTTCCGCCTCGTCCTGCCCTTGACCCTGGCCACCTTTCGCGGTGTGCGGGTAAGCGCGGGCGGCGCATGCTTCATTATTCCCGCCTCTTGCGTGCGACGCGCGATCCGGATTCCGTCCTCGCAGATCCGGCGCCAGGACGGCCGGGAAACCATCGAATTCGAAGGCCGCACACTGGTGCTGGCCAGACTCGGCACACTGCTCGGTTTGGCGCCTGAACCTCCTGCCGAACCACGGGTGTTGCTGGTGCTGTCGCTGGGCATGTCAACCATGGCGTTCGCCGTCGGCGCGGTGATCGACGAGCAGGAGGTGCTGGTCAAAGGACTTGGGCCGCAGCTTGCGCGTGTCCGGTATTTCAGTGGGGCCTGCGTACTGGGGTCCGGCGACATCGTTCCCGTGCTCAATGCGCATGATTTGATGGCGGCGGCGGTGCGCGATGATCGGCCGGTTCCGGAAACCGGCGAGGAGAGACGCCGGGGGGCCATTCTTGTCGCGGAGGATTCGATGACATCGCGCGCCTTGCTCAAGGGCATTCTCGAATCGGCGGGGTATGACGTGACGACCGCCGTCGACGGTGCCGAAGCGTTCGAACTGCTCGGAGCCGGACCCACTTTCGATCTGGTGGTGTCGGATGTCGAAATGCCCCGGCTCGACGGTTTCGGGTTGACGGAAAGAATACGGGCGGATGCCGCGCTGTCGGACTTGCCCGTGGTGCTTGTGACCGCCCTCGCCTCTGACCGGGACAGGGAACGCGGTGTCGATGCCGGCGCCAACGCATATATTGTGAAAAGCAGCTTTGACCAGAGCGATCTTCTGGCCATCATAAAGCGGCTGATTTGAAGGAGAAATGGTGATCAGTGTGCTGGTAGTGGACGACTCTCCGGTGATCCGGGATTTCATCGCGCACCTGCTCGCGCAGGACCCGGTCATCCGCATCGCCGGCACGGTGTCGGATGGTGAGGCGGCCGTGGAGGCGGCTTACCGGTTGAGGCCGGATGTCATCACGATGGACATTCATATGCCCAGGCTGGATGGCATCGCTGCGACAAGACGCATAATGGAAACCTGCCCGGCGCCGATTATCATCGTCAGCGGCAGCACGACTCCCGAAGATCTCGCGATGGTTTTTCGGGCGACGGAGGCCGGAGCCGTTGCCTGCCTGTTCCGGCCGGAGGGGCCGAACGCGGACGAACTGATCCGGACAGTCAAATTGATGGCCGAGGTCAAGGTCGTCAAGCGCTGGAAGCGGGAAGTGAATGGCGCGGCTTCGGCGCCTCCCGCGCTGCCTCCGGAGAACGGCCCGGTCGGGCTTGTCGCGATAGGCGCGTCGACCGGCGGGCCGCCAGTGCTTCAGCATATTTTCAGGGAATTGGCGGCGGACTTCCCCTCCCCGCTTCTGGTCGTACAGCATATGGCCCCGGGCTTTTTGCAGGGCTTCTCGGACTGGCTTTCGGAAACGTCGGCGTTGCCGGTGGGTATCGCCAGTCATGGTGAAGCGCTTCGGGAGGGGCGAATTTACCTGGCGCCGGATCATGTGCACATGAAGGTAACGGCCGACGGTCGGATACACCTGACCGACGATCCCCCGGTCAACGGCCTGCGTCCTTCCGTCGACACCCTGTTCGCGTCGGTGGCGCGAATCTATGGTGCGCGCTCCGTCGGTGTCCTGTTGACGGGAATGGGCAGCGATGGCGCGCTTGAACTCAAACGCATGAGAGACCGGGGGGCGATCACGCTGGCGCAGGACAAGGAAACGTCGGTGGTGCACGGCATGCCGGGAGCCGCCATCGCCCTTGGCGCGGCCTCGCGCGTGCTGCCGGCCGAACACATCGCCACCGTGCTCAACAGTCTGGCCTCCGCGGGGATGACGCCATGAAACCGCGCATGCTGGTTGTCGAGGACAGTCCCACGCAGGCCGAGCGCCTGCGTTACATCCTGGAGCAGGAAGGGTATGCCGTCACTGTGTCCGGCAATGGCAAAGAGGCGCTGGAATCGGTGCGCCGCGCGCCGCCAACGCTGGTCATCAGCGACATTGTCATGCCGCAGATGGGCGGTTATGAACTGTGCCGGCAAATCAAGGGGGATCCGGCCCTGTCGCACATTCCGGTATTCCTGGTCACGGAACTGACCGACCCGCAGGACGTCATTCGCGGACTCGAATGCAGCGCCGATCATTTCATTCTCAAACCGTATGACGAGCGCCACCTGCTCGGACGGGTGAAGTTCGCCATGCTCAACCAGGACTTGCGCCAAACCGATCGCGCCGGCATGGGGGTCGAGATCATGTTCAACGGTCAGTCGCACTATATCGCGGCGGACCGGCTACAGATCCTGAATTTGCTGTTGTCGACCTATGATGCGGCGATACAGCGCAATACCGCGCTCGATGGAGCCAAGGAGGAAATGCGCGCGGCGAACCGGGAGCTCACCGAGTTGAACCGGCGCCTGGCTCACGAAAGCCAGGAGCGCCGGCAGGCCGAGCAGCGTTTGCGCAGCATTCTCGACAATTTGAATGCGTTTGTCGGCGAGCTTTCCCCGGACGGGGTGCTGCGCGAAGCCAACAACCTCATCCTCCGGGAAGGCGGCGTCTGGCGCGAGGATCTGATCGGCAAGCACTTGTGCGATATCTGGAGTTTTTCCCATTCGGATAGCGTTCGCAAGGCGCTGTTGGCCGACATCGCCCGGGCGGGCACCGGCGCCATGGTCCGTCACGATCTTACTGTGCGCATGGGCGATGGCCGGCTTTCTCCGGTCGATTTCATGCTGGTTCCCGTTTGCGACGACGGCGGACATGTCGTCAAGCTGATCGCGTCGGCTATCGACATCGCCGCGCGCAAAGAGGCCGAGCGTGTCGCCGAAAGGCTGAATCGCGACCTGGAGCGCAGCAACACGGCGCTGGCGGCCAAAGAACAGGAAAAGCGCGCCATTCTGGACAATGTGCGGGATGGCATAGTGACAACGGACGATACCGGCGTGGTACTGAGCGCCAATCAAGCGGTGACCCGGCTGTTCGGGTATTCGGAGCAGGACATCGTCGGACAGGCCATTTCCCGGCTCCTGCCCGAACCCGGCTGGCTGGCCGCATCCGGACCCGCCGGTTTCCGCGCCCTGGACAAGCAGGTTGTCCAGGGCGCGCGCGTGACGGGAGAGCGGCTGCCCCTTGATCTTGCCATCACCGAGTACCGGCTCAATGGCAAGCATGTATTCATCTGGAATCTTCACGATTGCCGCGAACGATTGTCCAGCGAGGGACAGTTGCGGGAAAGCCGCGAGGTGTTGCGCCGTTTCAAGGAGTCGCTCGATCAGACCCAGGATTGCATTTTTCTGTTCGATCCTGACAGCTTGCGTTTTACCTACGCGAATCGTGGCGCGCAATCGCTGGTCGGTTACTCGGAAGACGAACTGCTGGACATGTCTCCCCCGATGCTGATGCCAGAGGCCGACGAACCGGCCTTCCGGCAGGATCTGCAAGCGCTGACCCGGGAACATTCGGCGGCATCGATGACAGAGCGGGTATACCGGCGCAAGGATGGCCGCTCGGTGCAGGTGGAAGTCTTGACACAGTGGGTTCAGGGAGGCGACAAGCCGGCCCAGTTCGTGATGGTGGTCCGGGACATCACGGAGCGCAAGCGCAGCGAACGGCTGCTGCTCGAGGCCAAGGACGAGGCCGTCCTGGCCAATCGCGCCAAGGATGCGTTTCTGGCGACGATGAGCCACGAAATCCGCACGCCGCTGAACGGGCTTCTCGGGCTGCTTGAGCTGCTCGATACCGCGGCGCTCGATGCCGACCAGCGGGAAATGCTCAATGCCGCCCGCGACTCCGGCCAGGGCCTGATGCGCATCATCGGCGATGTTCTCGACCACGCCAAGATCGAAGCGGGCAAATTGACACTGCTGCCCGAGCCTGTCTCCATCAATGTTCTGCTGCGGCGTGTCCTTGGCAATTTTCAGGCGGTCGCTCGCGCCAAGGGGCTGACCATGCATGCGTATTGCGACCCGGACGTCGCCCCCGCGCTTCTGGCCGACCCGGTGCGGCTCGGACAGATTGTCGCCAATTTCGTGAGCAACGCGGTCAAGTTCACGGACCGGGGAGAGGTTGAAGTGCGCGCCGAACTTCTCGATGACCACGACAGCGCGCAAACCCTGCTGATATCGGTGAGGGATACCGGCATCGGTATTTCCGAAGAGGCGCAAACCCGCCTGTTCCGGGCATTCGAGCAGGCCGAGGCCGACACCTCCCGCCTCTATGGCGGAACCGGACTGGGGTTGGCGATCTGCCGGCGGCTGGCGGGATTGATGGGGGGCAGCGTGGCCGTGCAAAGCGAGGCGGGCCGTGGCACTGTCATGAGCGCGAGACTCAGGTTTCCGGTCGCCCGCGCTCCGCTGCCGACCGGTGACGCCTCCCCCGGCCTCATTCAGGCATGGCCGGATGGCAAAGTCATGCCTCGCATCCTCGCGGTGGACGACAACTCCACCAACCGGCTGCTTCTTGCCAACCAGCTCAAACGGTTGGGACTGGAGGTCGTGATGGCTTCGGGCGGTGATGCGGCTCTGGCGTTATGGCGCACCACCCCTTTTGACATGCTCATCACGGATTGCAATATGCCGCAGATGGATGGCTATGCCTTGAGCCGGGCCGTGCGGGATTTGGAGCGCAGCGAGTCGCGTGGCCGTGCCTGGATCGTGGCCTGGACCGCTAATATTCTGGGTGACGTGCCGGACAGATGCAAGGCGGCGGAAATGGACGATATTCTGATCAAACCGTCAGAGTTGGAGCATCTTCGCGACATGATGATGCGATTCGCACAGCAACGCGAACAAGCGGCGCCTCCCGTATCCGCGCCGCCTGTCAACACCGCAGCCATGTCGGCATTGACCGGCGGCAACCGTGAACTCGAGGTTTCGCTGCTGAGGGATTTTCATGCGGTGCTGGCGGTCACCCGGCAGGAGATGGCCGCCGCCTCCCGGGCGGGCGATGCCGCTCGGGCCGCGCAGCTGGGGCACAAGCTCAAGTCCTCCGCGCTGACTGTCGGCGCGACGGAGCTCGCCCGCGCCTGCCTGGATCTGGAAAGCGCCGGCCACGCCGCGGACATGCCCGTGCTCGAAGAGTGTTTCGCCCGCTTCGAACAGGCCGCCGCCAGTGCCGACGCCTATCTGATCACTTTGTTGTCCGCACGAGGAAAGACCGATGAATGACTTGTCGACCTGCCGGATCTGCGTGCTTGATGACGATCCGTTCATGCTGTCGCTGTTGACCGGCCTGCTGACCGGTCTGGGCGCCACCGCTATCGAAACCGCGGCGAGCGGTCTGGATGTGCTCGACGACATCGCCCGAGGCGATGCGCCGGAATTGATCCTCGCCGATCTGAATATGCCGGAAATGGATGGCGTGGAATTTGTCCGCAAGCTGGCCGAATACCGCTATCGCGGCGCGCTCATACCGGTCAGCGGAGAGGATCAGCGCCTGCTGCGGGCGATGTGCATTCTGATCCAGGCGCATCACATCAGCGTGTTGGGGTATTTGCAAAAACCGGTGTCCCGCGAACGCCTTGGCGATCTGCTCGGGCACTGGGCCCCCGGGCGCGACACCCGCCCCGAAACCTCGCGGCGCAGCTACTCGGCGAACCGCATCATGGCGGCGATCCGCAATGGCGAGTTGGTGAATCACTATCAGCCGAAAGTCGAGCTGGCGACCGGCAATGTGATCGGCGTCGAGACGCTGGTGCGCTGGCGCCACCCGCAGGACGGCATGGTGTACCCCGACCAGTTCATTGCCGTCGCCGAAGCGTCGGGCGTCATCGAGCGGCTGACCGGCTGGGTACTGAACGAAGCGCTGGCGCAATCGCGGCGCTGGAGCCTCGCCGGCATCGACCTGCGCATGGCGGTCAATGTCTCGATGAATAACCTCGCGTCGATATCCTTCACCGACTTTGTGACGGAGGAGGCGCAGTGCGCGTGCGTGCCGCCCGCCCGTCTGGTGCTGGAGGTGACCGAAAGCCGCCTGATGCGCGACCCGCGCGCGCCGCTGGAGATCCTTACGCGCTTGCGGCTTAAACGTTTCGGGTTGTCGATCGACGATTTCGGGACAGGGCACTCCTCGTTGCGGCAACTGTGTGACATTCCGTTTGACGAACTGAAAATCGACAAGAGTTTTGTGCACCGGGCCTGGGAAGACGAAACGTCGCGTGCGGTGGTGGCGGTGAGCCAGGGCCTGGCTCGCCAACTGGGCATGAAGGTGGTCGGCGAAGGGGTGGAGGACCGCGAGGACTGGGATTTTTTGCGGTGCGCGGGGTGCGACCATGCGCAAGGCTACTTCATCGCGCGTCCCATGCCGGCCGAAGAGTTCCTGGCATGGCTTGGCGAGTGGCGCGTACGCGTCCCGGCCCTGCTCGCGCCCTCCCCGTCATGAGTTCGGCTTGTCCTCGCCACGCAGCGCTGTCAAGTACTGTCGGGCGGCTTCGAAGCGGAACTGTTGAACAAGACGGATCAGGCGGCGGGCCCGGGAGCCGAGCGCGGCCTCGAGCGCGGCGGCCCGGCCATTGAGCAGGGAGATGGCGGCGGTGTCGTTTTGCGCAAGCAGCGCATCGAGCCGCGAGAAAAGCCGCCGCAATTCGCGCATGTCGATAGCCAGCGCGGCGGTCGGCGCGGACGCCTCCGTGTCAAGTTCGCGCCGCAAAGCGGCGAACTGCCCGTCGATCCCGGTCCGGCAGTGCGCGAGGTCGCCCGGGAGGGCGCCGCGGGAGAGCCGCTCCTCCATCTCGGTGGCGCAGGCCGAGATACGAAGAATGCCGAGTGTCGCCGCGGCGCTGCGCAGCGAATGCGCGAGCAGGATGGCCTGCTTGCGGTCCTCCGAGGCCAGCGCGTCCTCCAGTTTGGCCATGTCGTCGCCGTGGTCGGCGAGAAAGCGCCGCAAAAAAGCGGCATAGCGCGAACTTTGTCCGTTGAACAATGCGAGCCCCTGCCGCGTATCGATGTCAGGCAACCCGCTCAACCGCATCACCAGCGCCTCGTCGCCAAGTGATGGCGGCGCCCCGGTCTGTCCCGCCGACGCGGAGTCCGGATGAATGACCGCCGCGGGCAGCCATTTGGCCAGAGCCTGAAGCAACGCTTCGGGCTTGACCGGTTTTGCCACGAAATCATTCATCCCGGCGTCGGCGCACGCCTTGCGGTCTTCCGGGAAGGCGCTGGCGCTAAGCGCCAGGATGGGGCGTTCGCGCCATTCGGGCCAAGAGCGCAGAACCTGCGTTGTCTGCAGCCCATCCAGAACAGGCAGGCGGATGTCCATGAGAATCAGGTCGTAGCGGTACCGTTCCGCCATCGCGATCGCCTGTTGTCCATCCCCCGCCGTGTCGATGGTCAATCCGGTATCCCTGAGCAGTTCGATAATCACCTCGCGATTGATGTTGTTGTCCTCGACAAGCAGGATCCGCAATCCTGGGAAACGGCCTCGTAGCCCGGATTCTCCTGCCTCCGGCTCTCCCGGCTCGTCGCCGGTTTTTCCTGTCGCCGACAGCCAGGCCGTGAACCAGAACACCGATCCTCGCCGCGTTGCCGCCTCGCAGCCGGCCTCCCCGCCCATCAGCTCCGCGAGGCGGCGGGTGATCGCCAGTCCCAGTCCCGTTCCCCCGTACTTGCGCGAGGTGGAAATATCGGCCTGTTCGAAGGCCCGGAACAAACGGTCGCGTTGTTCGGGCGTCACGCCGATTCCGCTGTCCTCGACTTCGAATCGAATCAGCAGGGCCGCGCCCTTGCGGCGCACGATGCGGGCACGCAAGGCAATGCCGCCCTCCTCGGTGAATTTGACCGCGTTGGCCGCGTAGTTGAGCAGCGCCTGACGCAGGCGTGTCACGTCGCCGAGCAGCCAGGGCGGCACGCCGCCGGCGTCGACAGCGATCGTCAGTCCCTTGGCCTGCGCCGCGTCGGCGACCAACGCGCCGACCTGAGCGAATAGCCCCGCCACGGAAAAATCTTCCTTGATCAGTTCAAACCGTCCGGCTTCGATTTTCGACAAGTCGAGAATGTCGTTGATGATGCCCAAGAGGTGCTGCGCCGATGAGCTGATCTTGTCGAGCCGCTCTTTTTGCGCCTCGGTGGCGCCATCGCGTTTCAGCAGGTGGGTCAATCCCAGAATGGCGTTCATCGGTGTGCGGATCTCATGGCTCATATTGGCCAGGAAGGCGCTTTTGGCATGATTCGCCGCTTCCGCCCGCTCGTGCGCCTGGGCCAACTGGTTGGTCCGTTCGACGACCATTTCCTCCAGGTGATAACGGTAACGGTCCAGTTCCTCGCCCATGCGTTTTTTCTCGGTGACGTCTTCCTGTACGGCCACGAAATGGGAAATGGTGCCGTCGGCTTCCCATACCGGCGATATCGTGGAAAACACGTGGTAGACCTCCCCGTCCTTGCGGCGGTTGATGAACTCGCCGTGCCAGCGCTGCCCGCGCTCCAGCGCCTCTTTGAGGGAAATGTAGGTTTCCTGCGGCGTAAGGCCGGATTGCAGGCAGCGGGCGTTCCTGCCGATGATCTCTTCGGACAGGAATCCCGTGGCCCGAATGAACGCTTCATTGGCATAGTCGATGCGACCCTCGACATCGGTCACCACAATGCCTTCCGGGCTTTGCTCGACCACCAGCGAGAGTTTTTTCAATTGCTCCTGGGCTCTTCTTCTCTCGGTGACATCCTGATTGATGCCGGTGAACCGCCGTGGCCGTCCGTCCGCGTCGAAACGCGCTCGCCCCTTGATCGCCAGCCAGCGGATATCTCCCGCCCGTTCGATGCGGAACTCCGCTTCGAACGGCGTCCTGCTCCGTAAATGTTCGGCAAGGCTGGCATCGAGCCGGCCGATATCCGCCGGATGAACCCGTTCCCGCCAGGCGGCCAGGCTCATCGTCCCGGTGTGTTCGATGCCGTACAGCAAGGAGCACGGGGCGGACAGATGAATGGTCGCCGTATCCATCTCCCAGTCCCAGATGCCCGCCTGCGCGTCTTCCTGCGCCATGCGGGAGCGCTGCTCGCTGTCGCTTAGCGCGATGTTGATCGCTTCGGCCCGCGCTTTGGCGAGAATGGCGTCCTCCATCAGGTTGAGCGCAGCGAGCCGCGCCTGCCGCTGGGCCTCCAGCGCGGTGGCTTGTCCCGTATGAAGGGCCTGCTCGGCGAGTTTTCGTTCGGTGATGTCTTGCACAGTGCCGTGCAGTTCAAGTATCTCCCCTCCATCGCCCCTGTCCGCTTCGCCCCGGGCGATCACCCAGCGACGCGAACCGTCCTCGCGGAGAATTTCGACATCGCATTCGTAAGGCGTGCCATGTCGGCGGCAATGTTCGATGGCGCCGGACAGTTTTTCCCAGCCCTCCCTGGTGTGATAGCCGCGCAATTCGCGATACGAAACCGGTGGACCATCGGGTGGCCGTTCGTAGATGCGGTAAATCTCGTCCGACCAGGCGAGTTGATCGGAGGCCAGATGCCAGCGCCAGTTGCCGATGCGCGCAACCCGTTGCGCCTCCTTTAGGTCTGAAGTGCTGCTTCGCAGGGCTTCTTCGGTCAGTTTTCGCTGGGAAATGGAGTCGACCACGGAAATAAAGTAGTCGGGGAGCCCGTCCTTCCATACCAGCGCCACGGTCATGCCGACCCAGATGATGGCGCCGTCTTTGCGACGGTAGCGTTTTTCCATTGTGTAGCTGTGTTTTTCGCCATCGAGCATCTGACGGACGAAGGCTTCGTCGGCGGCCACATCGTCCGGATGGGTAATGGCCTGGAATGTGGTGCGCAACAGCTCGTCTTGCGGATAACCGACGAGTTGGCAAAAGTGGGGGTTGACGCGCAACCATCGGCCATCCGGCGCGACCAGCGCGATACCGATCGCCGCGTGCTCGAAGGTGGTTTGAAAGCGCTCCTCGCTTTGCTGCAATTGTCCCTGTATGCGGGACAGCGCTTCGAGCTGGCCGGATGCATGGCGACGGGCCCGGTGCAGCGCTTCGCTAAGCAGGCTGACCATGGCGCCATTGACGATCAGCATTGCCCATTGCAGCGCATCGTGCACGGGAACGCCGGACCCTTTGCGTACCGCGGCCAAGGCCACCAGCGCGGCGGCCGCCATGCCGGAGATCGCCGTCGCCACGATCCCGGGGCGCGCGCCACCTTGCAAGGCGCAAAGCAAAATGGGGAACATGAAGAGAATGAGCAAGGGATGATCGCCGAACGAGACCGGCAAGCTCAGTCTGACTCCCATCGCCAGCAACGGCAGCGCCACGGCCAGCGCGTACTGGACAGCGCGTTGCCTCAACCCGGTGTCACGCATCATGCCGATCCTCCGGGGGCGCGCAGGAGGCGGCATTCAGTTCGGCCTGCACATAAGGAAGGGGCAGACCGAGACGGCGGGACAGATCGTTCAGCTGCAATTTTAATTCGACCATGGCCAGCTCCCGGCCGATCATGGCCTGGTTGGTCCGGATCAATTCGGCATTGCTTTGCTGAAGCGCCGCGGCCTGGCTGGCCAGATCGCGTTCGGCATTCTTGCGCTCGGTGATGTCGAGAATCAGCCCGATAACGGCCGGATGCCCCTGGTAATCGGCTCGGTGTCCATAGATCTCCACTTCGATCGGACTCCCGTCTCGGCGCCTGCCGGTAAAGGCGAAGTGGAGGTCCTCGCACTCTTCTCTCAGGCAGCGCTCCATGTTGTCCGTGATGAGATTGCGCTCGGCCAGACCGGCCAGTTTGCTCAACTCCGCCTCTTCCAGTAGTTCGTTCGGATCCTCATACCCGAAAATGCGGGCGAAACCCGGATTCGCGTAACACAAGCGCCCGTTCTGCACGATATAAATGCCCGCGAGCGATTGCTCGACCAGCGCCCGGAAGCGTCCCTCGCTTTCGCGAAGCACGCTCTCGGCTTTTTTTCTTTCGGTGATGTCTCGCGAGATGCCGAAAAGACCTATGGTGTTTCCGTTGTCATCCCGGAGCGGGCCTTTGGTCGCAAGAAAGATCCGTTCGCCATCCGGCAGGCTCAGGCACTCCTCGCGGGTTCGTATCGCATTTTCCGCGATGGCCTGACGCCCCAATTCCATCAACATGGATGCCTGATGCTCCGGAAAAATCGCGCGATCGTCTTTTCCCAGCACATTTTCGGCTGGCTGCCCGACAAACCGGCTCGCCGCCCGGTTGAAGAGCAGATAGCGGCCCTCCAGATCCTTGGCGAAGATCGCATCTTCCGAGCTGTCCGCGATTTCGCCGATCAGTTGCATGGCGTGCAGGCGCTCCTCCTGGGAGCGACTGGTCTGCCCTGCCAGAAACAAAAGCTCGCGCTGGCGCAGCAGCGCGATGATGAACATGGCGAGCAACCCG
Organism: Paludibacterium paludis; assembly: GCF_018802605.1. Taxonomy (NCBI): domain Bacteria; kingdom Pseudomonadati; phylum Pseudomonadota; class Betaproteobacteria; order Neisseriales; family Chromobacteriaceae; genus Paludibacterium; species Paludibacterium paludis. The sequence goes on from NZ_CP069161.1 coordinate 2,145,833, forward strand.
GCAAGACCGACCCAGACTCCATCGGTCAACGCCTCCGCGTACATTTCCGGAACATCCATCTTGGCGACGAGATACCAGTCGGTTCCGTTGACATTGCGAATCACGCCGATGACCGAATGTCCGCGGTAGTCGCTTCCCGTGACGGGTTCTCCCGGGTGCGCTTCGCCGCGCAACAGCCTGGCGGCAAGCAACGTGGGGGAATTCACCGGCAAGCGCAACGAACTCCAGGTGGTGTCGAGGTGACGGGGCTTGTTGAGAAATACCACTTGCCCGCCTTCCTCGCGGAACAACAACGCTTCGCCGGAGCGGCTCGGCACGGGCCAGTTGCTCAGCGTGGTCTGCAGCCAGAGCGTGGAATCGGTGGACAGCACGACCACGGGCCGCGGGCCGCCTCCGGTTTCCAGCGGCGCCAGAAAATCCAGGCCGGCAGCCCCGTTGTCCAGGGGGTATGGGCCAAAGTGTTCAGACAAGGGGCGGGGCGCCTCCGCCAGGCGGCGGATGAACGCTTGCCGCGCCGGCAGCGCAGGGCAGCGTTGCGCCGGCGATGACCACAGACACTCCCCGGACGGCGAGTGCAGACTGATGGTTCGGTAGCCGCGCAATGTCCTGAGAACGTCGAGCGAGGCAAAGAGCCGTTGGGCGGCCTGCCTGTCGCCACTTTGCTTCCAGCGACGGTACAGGTCGGCGTAACGCAAGTCGCGGCGCACCAGCTCGGCGTCGCCGCGGCGCTCGCCCAGCCAGTCGGAAATCTCCCTGCTCTTGCTGTACGAGATGGCCTTGAGGCGATCGGCGATTTTTTCCTGATCGCGGGATACGGTCAGGCCCAGACCGGCGGCGGTCAGTACGAGCGCGATCAGGCTCAGTCCCGCATAAACTCTGGACGGGCGGTACTCCAACCGGATTTTCCGCTCGGCCTCGGTTTCCTCCCGGGTCAGCTTTGTCAGCATGCCATACAGCAGCAGCGCCGTGACGGCGATAAAGGCCCATCCCTTGAAGGTGCTGGCCAGTATCAGCTCGGAAGGAGTGGGAAAAATCCATTCGATAACCTTGTCGGACAGCAGGATCCAGATCGCGGCCACCGAGGCATAAATCAGGACGACGAACAGTAGCGTGCCGCGGGTGAGATGCTGGCGTGGAGGCATGGGCCGGTTCTCCCCGATCAGTCAGTGATCGTCCTGATATCGCCGGGCAATGTCGACGAAGCGGACGAAATGCTCGAGGAATGCATCGACAACATCGGGGTCGAAGTGAGTGCCCCTGCCCTTTTCGATGATGTCGCGCGCCTGTTCGAAGGTCATGGCGCGCTTGTAGACCCGCCGGCAGATGAGCGCATCGAACACATCCGCCAACGCCATCAGGCGCGCGGAGACGGGGATCGCATCCCCGCCGAGGCGGTCCGGGTAGCCCGTTCCGTCCCAGCGCTCGTGGTGCCAGTGGGCGATTTCCTTGGCGAGCGCGAGAAACTCGACCGGGCGTTCGATGTCCTTTTCGGCCTCCTCGATGGCGTCGCTGCCCAGCTTGGCGTGCGTTTGCATGATGGCCCATTCTTCTTGGGTCAGCGGTCCTGGTTTCAGGAGGATGTGGTCGGGAATTCCGACCTTGCCGATGTCGTGCAGCGGAGCCGAGCGACTCAGCAGGGCGATGTAGTGCGGCGACAGCGTGGCGGAAAAACGGGGGTGCGATTGCAAGAGACCGGCCAGCAAGTGGACATAGGCCTGGGTGCGCAGGATGTGATTGCCGGTTTCCGGATCGCGGATTTCGGCCAGATGCGCCAGCGCCCGGATGCCAAGTTGCTGGATCAGATCGTTTTCCGCCATGCGCCGGGCGACTTCGTTCTCCAGAATTCCGTTTTGGTCTTTCAGCCAGCGGCGGGCCTGACGGGCTTCGAGCTGGGTGCGGATGCGCGCCATCACGACGGCCGGCTTGATCGGTTTGACGATATAGTCGGCCGCGCCCATGGCCAGTCCCTGCTCTTCGTTCTCCGCATCGGCCAGCGCGGTGAGCAGCATGACCGGAATGTCGCGGGTGTCCTCCCGGCTTCGCAATGCCCGCAGTGTCGTGTATCCGTCCATGTCCGGCATCATGACATCGAGCAGTATGAGCTCGGGCGGGGTCGGCGACGCAGCGATTTCCAGACACCTGGCGCCGCTCTGGGCGGCCAGCACGCGGTATTGAGGGCTGAGAAGCTCCATGAGAATACCCAGGTTTTCAGGGGCATCATCCACAATCAGGATGGTGGCGGGGGTATCCGGCATCGAAGGGCCTCGTCGGTCTTTTATCTATTGAGTATAGAGTCGATGCGGATTTTTGTCGGGTTGGCTGTGTGCAGTCGAGAATCCGATGGAGTGCGATTCGCGTTCGCGATGGCTCGCGAGACGGGCCGGACGGCGCCAGGAAGGCGCCGCCCCAGGGAATGGACAGGAGGTTACGAGCCGGATGCCGCCGCGGCTTCCTTGGCTTGCCCCTTGCTGCGGTAGCCGATCCACAGCGCCAGCAGCCATGCGGGGAGAACATACACGGAAACGGCCGCGCCCGGGGTGATCAGCAGAATCAGCAGGATCATCGCCATGAACGCCAGACACAGCCAGTTGGATGCCGGGAACCAGAGCGACCGGAATACCAGTGTCTCGCCGGTGCGCGCCTTGGCCTGCCGGAATTTCAGGTGGGTCAGACTGATCATCGCCCAGTTGGTGACCAGCGCGGACACCACCAGCGACATCAGGATGCCGAGCGCCTGCCCAGGCAAGACGTAATTCAGGATCACACAGGCGAACGTCGCCGCACCGGAAAACAGGGTCGCCGTCACCGGCACGCCGCGGCGATCCACCCTCATCAGGGCGCGAGGCGCGTTGCCCTGGATGGCGAGGCCGTACAGCATGCGGCTATTGGCGTAGACACTGCTGTTGTAGACGGACAGCGCCGCGGACAACACCACGAAATTCAGCAGGTTGGCGGTCAGGCCGGAACCGATCTGCTCGAAAATCATCACGAAGGGGCTGCCGCCATCGGCGACCTTGCTCCACGGATACAGTGACAACAGCACCGTCAGGGAGCCGATGTAGAAGATCAGGATGCGGTAAATGACCTGATTGACTGCCTTGGGGATGGTTTTTTGCGGGTTGTCAGCCTCCGCCGCGGTCAGGCCGATGAGCTCCAGTCCCCCGAACGAAAACATGATCACGGCAAGCATCATGAAAAGCCCGCTCGCCCCATGCGGAAAGAACCCGCCGTCCTGCCACAGGTTGGCGATGGTCGCTTGCGGTCCTCCCGTGCCGGAAATCAGCAGGTAGCCGCCGAACAGGATCATGGCGATCACGGCGACCACCTTGATCAGGGCGAACCAGAACTCCGCTTCGCCGTAAACCTTGACGTTGGCGAGGTTGATGGCGTTGATGGCAAGGAAGAACACCAGTGCCGAACTCCAGGTCGGGATCGTCGGCCACCAGAATTGAATGTAGGTGCCGACCGCCGTCAGCTCCGCCATGCTGACAAGCACATACAGCACCCAATAGTTCCAGCCGGACAGAAAGCCGGCGAAATCGCCCCAGTAACGATAGGCGAAGTGGCTGAACGATCCGGCCACCGGCTCCTGCGCCACCATCTCGCCCAGTTGGCGCATGATCAGAAATGCGATGAGCCCGGCTATCGCGTAGCCCAGGATCATGGAAGGTCCCGCTGCCTTCAGGACGCTGGCGGACCCCAGGAATAACCCGGTCCCCACCGCGCCTCCCAGGGCAATCAATTGTATGTGGCGGTTTTTCAGGCCTCGCTTGAGCCCGTCCTCAGAAGAAACAGTTGCCACTCGATAGCTCCAATGTCATGTATGTGATGTGAAAAATTATTAGTAGTGCCAGTTACCATACATGAATTGAGGTTGCGCCGAAAAGCCCCTGTTTTTATCGGGAAGGTCGTTCTCCGAATGTTTCTGCGACGAGGCGGGCGGCCGACGCCACAATATCATTGCGCCATGGCGCCGCTTTCTGAGGTTGCGTAAAGTAAATCGCCATGACTATCGGCGCACGGACAGGCGGCCAGGCGACGCCAATGGCGTTGGTCGTGCCGTAGTAACCCGAACCGGTCCGGTCCGCCACGCGCCACGTGGGCGGAACACCGGCGCGGATGCGCGCGCCGCCGGTCGTGCTGGCCTGCATGCTGTCGCGCAACCGTCCCCGCTGAACGTTACCCAGAGCGTCGCCCAGCAACAGCTTTCGCATGCTGATCGCCATGGCCTCGGGGGTTGTGGTATCCCGCTCGTCGCCGGGAATCGCCGAGTTCATTTCCGGCTCCCAGCGGTCCAGATGGAATGCCGTATCGTCGAGGGATCGGGCATAAGCCGTCACGGCGGCCGTCCCTCCCAAGTGTTTCATGATCAGGTTGGTGGCCGTATTGTCCCCCTGGCCGAGCATCGCTTCCAGTAATGCGTCGATACGCATCTTTTCGCCGAGGTGATTTTGTGTGACCGGAGAGTGAGGAGCCAGATCGTTGGAGCGCAGTTCAATCTGTCGATCAAGCAGCCCCGGCTCGGATGCTGAACGGGCGAGGAGCGCCGCCGCGAGCATGGCCTTGAATGTGCTGCACATGGGGAAACGCTCCCGGGCTCGGTAGGCGATCACGGCGCCGCTCCCGGTGTCGATCGCCATGACGCCGAGCCGCCCCCCCGCCTCCTTTTCAAGGTGAGCCAGGCCCAATTGAGCGGTTTCGCCACCGGGCGAGGCAAACAGCGTTCCGCCAGCCGCGATGAGGGGGCTGACGGCGATGGCGCGCAATAATTGGCGGCGGGACAGATTGGAGTTCATGCCATCCTTTCCTGAATGAGTCAGATCGCCGCGGCGACGGAAGAGTGCGTTGCGAGGGGTGGAAGCGAACTGTAACGATGCGTGCAAGGGCGGGCAAGCGTCGATGATCCGCATCGGAAAATACGCTGGAATATTGGCGTGTTTTCTTGTGTTTGGCCGACAGCGCCATGCCGCCAATTGATGTTATCCAGAAGCGGCGCTCCGATGCCGGCCATGATGGCCGTTTTGGGCGGGCATTTGAACTGACTGGAAGCTCAGGCCGCGACGGCCCGGCGCGGAACCATGCATCGGCGCAGCATTCGCCTCACACGGTAAACCGCCCCGCCAGCGCCCCCAGGTCGCGCGACATATCCTGCAAATGGTCGGCGGTTCTGGCGCTGGCCTTGACCGTCTGAGCGTTTTCTTCCGCCATTTGCGCCACGCTCTCGACATTCTGGGCCAGAGTCTGGCTGGTGGTGCTCTGCTCTTTCAGGGACAGCGCGATCAGATTGACCCGCGACAGCACCTCATCGATGCCTGCGGCGATCGAGCCGATGCTGTCCCCGGCCTGAAGGGCATGCTCCCGGCCGTTTTCGATGGTTTGCATGCCCGTGGCCATGTTGTCGGACGCCTTGCGGACGGTCTCCTGGATTTCCGTGACGATGGCGCTGATTTCCGTTGTGGAACGCGCTGTCCGCTCGGCCAGTTTTCTGACCTCGTCGGCCACGACGGCAAAGCCCCTGCCCTGTTCGCCGGCGCGCGCCGCCTCGATGGCCGCATTCAACGCCAGCAGATTGGTCTGGTCGGCGACATCGCGGATCACATCGACAATCGTCGCGATCGATGCGGATTGCCGCCCCAGGGAAGCGATGGTTTCCGAAACCGATGAAATATCCCTGACAATGCTGGCCATGCTCTCGGACGCCTTGGCGACGACGGCATGACCTTCCGATGCTTTTTCGACGGCGGCATGCGCCAGCAGATCGGCATGCATCGACTCTTCGGCACTGACGGACAGGCTGGTGCTCAGCTCCTGAACGGCCGAAGCCATACTGGCCGCGGCCTCGCTTTGCAATGTACTGCTCCCGGTGATCTGCTTCACGCTATCGGTCAATTGCTGCGAAGCATGATCCATCGCCTGTGACGTACTGATCAGTTGCACCACGGTGTCATGCAGCTGATCGCGCATGGTCCGGATCGACGACAAAAAACTGGTCGTGTCGTGCGCGCGCAAGCGGATGTCGGTGTCCAGGCGCCGCGCCGCCAGTTGTTCGACGATTCGCTGCACATAGAATGGCTCGCCGCCCAACTGCAGCGTGATGGAGAGATAGAGTTGATGAAACAGAAATCCCGCCAGCAGCATGGAGGCAAGACCGATGCCCATATAGAGATTTCGCTGCCCCTGCATGCGCACGATCCTTGCGGCCAGCAGCGAATCGAGTTTCTTGAGCGTCAGTGCCGCGAGTTCGCTGCCGGACTGAAGCGCCCGTGACGCCTGTTCAGCACCGCCGTTGGCGGTTTTTCCGGCCAGCACGGCATCCATGCCTTGCGTCTGACTGAGCATGATCCCCGCAAAATGGCTCAGCGCCGGGGCAAGATCCCCCTGCAAGGCCGGATTGTAGGCTTGTGCTTTGGCCAGGTCGCTGCGCAGGCCTTCGATCCCTCGGGAGAGCAATAGCCTCAGCTCGATCAGTCTGTCCCTTTCATCCTGGTCGAGCGTTCGGCCTTGTCCGGCCTTGGCCATCAAGGCTTGCGCCTCGCCCTGATTGTTCATCAGGTCGGGCAGTTTGACGGTCGCCGCGTCCATCAGATAGAACGTGTCGATATCTGGATCCAGAGTCAGGTTGGATGCATCGCTGACAACGCCGATCAAGGTCGACAGACGGTCCGCGACGGCATCGAAGCGTTTCATGAGTGTTTTGGCGTCACCCGGCCCCGTCAGGGTCTGACGGCTGGCGGAAAGGTCTTCCCAGGCTCTGGCGGTGCCAAGTTCCGCTCCCATCGCGTCGTTGACGTTTTTGAGCGTTTCCCACTGCTTGCCCAGGCTCGCGCCGGGCGTGGCCGATCCACCTTGCGCGGAGCTCGCCGCGGCCCGCCCCGCCGCATCCTCGGCGATTCCAAGTTCTTTTAGCGTGTCGATAAGCGGTGATAGATAAACAACCCCTTGCCGTTCTTTGAGCGCGAAATCGACCGAGTCCTGGTTGGTTCGGTAAAGGCCGTACACCATGTATCCCAAGGCGATGGCGAAAACAGCCCCGATCAGGGCGAAGCGGCTCGGATAACTCATGCGCTGCATGAGTCGGACGACCGGTGTCGACATGATGAAACTCCTGTTCGACTCGAAACGACTGCCTTTGACGAAATCAGACCACACGACGCCGCCCCCGGGGAATTCGGCGCGTCCCGGCACTCGCGGCCGCGGAGCCGCCGGCTTGATTTGTGTGGTTATTGATACCGGCGGTATTGATGGTGGCTGAATTAAGGATAGATCAGTAATGCCTGCTTGATGCAAATAAATAGATCAGTAGCATTTTCTGAACCAAATGGAATGGCGGGAAGGATGTCACGGGGTTAGCGCGGTGCACCGACCGGGCGTGTCATCCACATCTGGTGCAAGGCCTGGCGTTCGAATCCCGCGGCGAGCAATGCCCGGCCGCCGACATCGTCGCGCTGCAACTGCGGCACCTTCGCCGAGTATCCGGGGTAACGGTGCTCCAGCGCTTTCAACAGAAGGTGCGCATGGCGCTGTGACTCGTCGCAATCAACCAGGCTGTTGATCGTCAACTGCCGCTCCCCGGTCTTGAGAAAAACGAGCTGGGCATCTCCCGATTGCCATGCGTGAAACGGGACCTGAAGCGATGCGAGGATGGGGGCCGTGACCTGCAGGGGAAGATCCGCTATGCGACGGGCGGCTTCGTCAAGCCAGGCCAGCGCTTCGTCGCGCGATACGTCGCGAACCGTTTCGGGGGCGCTCGCGGTGGACGCGATTTCCTTGTGATAGCCGAACAATTCGTGCCGTGACTGAAAACCATGGCGGCGATACATGGCCACCGCCCGGCCGTTTTGCGCGAAAACCTCCAGTTCGAGTTCCCCGGCGCGCGCGATGGTCGCGCGTTCGATGGCGTCTTCGAGCAAGGCCGGCGCGGCGCCGCTTCCCCGAGCCTTGGGGAACGCGCCGATCGTGGCCAGGCGCCAGCGTCCGCTTTCGGGTCTGGGGGCGACAAGAGTAAAGGCGAGGATTTCCCCGTTGTTCATCGCCACTCGGCTCTGATCGAGGTCGACGCCCTGACGGGCAAGAAAACCCGGCCACTGCGCGATGTCCAGTTCGAACGGTCCCAGCAGGTAATCGGCGAAGGCCGAGACAAAGGCGGCGTGAAGCTGTGTCGCGGAGACGCCGGAGGCGGACTTCAACGCAATCGTGTGCATGAGGCTACCCGGTCGAGTGGATTCGCTCACATAATATCCCGACAAACTCCGGGTTTTCCGGGAAATGCATGGTAATTTTGCAGTTTTTGACAATACGCCCGCCATAAAGCCATCTACGCTTCGCACATGATTCACCACACCGGAAATCCACTCCATGGTTTTTCTTCCAGGTCTGTTCGTTGTCCTGTGGTCGACCGGGTTCATCGTCAGCCGCGCCATCGCTCCGTTCGCGGACAGCACGCTGTTTCTTTGCGCGCGCTTTGGCCTGTCGGCCCTGTTGTTCTGCATCGTGGCGAAACTGATCGGCGCCGCCTGGCCGCCGCTTCGTGCCTGGCCACGCCACATGGCGATCGGAATCCTGATGTACGGAAGCTACCTTTGCGCCAGCTTCAAGGCGGTGGCACTGGGATTGCCGCCGGCCGTCATGGCGCTTTTCGGCGCGTTTCAACCCATGCTGACGGCGCTCATCGCCTGGCATTGTTTCGGAGAGCGGCCGGGCGCGTCTTTGTTCGCGGGGCTCGCCGCGGGGTTCTGCGGGGTGGCGCTGGTGATGCTGCCCCTGCTTTTGCCGTCTCGCCTGGATGGCGGAATGACAACGGTGCTGCTCCTCGCTGCGTTCGCCATCGCCGCGCTGACCGCCGGCACCTTGCTGCAACGCACCCTGACAAGCAGCGGTTCGCTGTGGAGCAGCGCCGCACTGCAAAACGCCGCCTCGCTGCTCCTGGCCGGCCTGCTTGCCTGGTTGAGCGGCGAGTCCCGGTGGGAGCCGGGCGTGGTGCTGTATGGCGCCCTCTTCTGGTCAGTGCTTGGCCTGTCCGGCGCGGGTTCGTTGATCCTCGTCTTGCTCGTGAACCGGGGGCACGCCGCCCGCGCGACATCACTGCTGTACCTCGTGCCGCCACTGGTCGCGGCGCAGGCTTATTACTTTTTTGATGGCGCATTGACCACCATGCAGATGGCTGGTTTTGCGATTGCCCTGGCGGGCGTGGCAGTGTGTCGCCGCAAGGAGCGGCCGAATCATGATCCGGCACCGCGCGCACAATGATCCGCTGGTCGAGTGGCGCCACTACGGCGAGGAACCGGCGCGCCACCGTCACGACTTCAGTCAGGTTCTTCTCGGGTATTCGGGCAGCTCCGAGCTGGAAATCGGCGGCCGGGCTTATCGCATGACGGAGGGAACGGGGCTCGTCATCCCCGCCGGTGCCTGTCACGATTTTGTCGGCGAGCCGGGCAATTGCCAGCTGGTGCTCGACTTGCCGGCCGGTTCGGTCGCGCTGCCCGCCGCGTTTCTTGACCGCACCCGGCAGTTTTCCCTGCCGGCCGGGGCCGGCGGGGCTCTGCTGCATGCCGTTCGCGCCCAAGGCGCCCTGAACCGCGTCGCCGCGCGGGGCATGGCGGTCGCCATCGCCAGCCGCCTCTCGTTGGCGCTGGGTATCGCGCCTTGCGAAGTCCGTACTTTCCCGGTCGCGCACATAGACCGGTTCTTGCGCGCAAATCTGCACCGGAACGTGAGCGCCGCCGACCTGGCGTCCCGTTTCGGCTGGGGCGAGCGACGTTTTCACGACCTGTTTCGCGAAGCCTTCGGCTGCCCTCCCCACCAGTATCAGATGCGTCTGCGGCTTGAAGCCGCGCTGCCGCTGCTGACCGATGGCAAGGAGGCGCTCGTCGACATCGGACTTCGGCTGGGTTTCCCCGACCAGGCGGCCTTTACCCGTGGATTTCGCCGTCATTTCGGCATGCCCCCCGGGCAATGGCGACGACACATTGTGGCGGGAATAACGCGTTGAACTTGCCGGGATTGTCTGCGATGTGACGATTGTGTGAATATGATCCTCACGACCCCCTCCGAGGAGCGCATCATCGCCGTCTTCCTTTTCGTCAGACATGCCGTCGTGCTGATCGCCCTTCTTCTCGTGCCGGCGTTTGTCTGCGCGAATGGCGAATCGGCCGGCAAGCATGATCACTGGCGTGTGGGTATCGTGCTGGAGCCCCCCTACGCCGGCATCAACCCACAAACCCGCGCGCTGGAAGGGGCCGATGTGGAGCTCGTGAAGCTGGTCGCCGAGCGCTGGCCGGTATCGATCACTTGGCGGACCTATCCATCGCGCGCCGAACTGGATGCCGCATTGTTGCGCGGCGATGTCGATATCGCGCCCGGTTTGCAGCAGACCCCGTCGGCGCTGAGATTCTGGCTGTTTTCCGAGCCCTATTTGCGGGTGCCGCACAAGATTGTCGGTTTGCCGGACGCGTCCGGGCGGATCGTCGACCTGGAAACGCTGCCCCTGTCCTCGCGCCTCGCCCTGCCCGCCGGGGGTGGGGTCATGTCCTTCATGGAGCGCAACTATCCGGAGTTGTGGCGCGTCGCCGCCGGCACCGAACGGATGGCGCTTCTGGCCGTGATGCGGCGCGACGCCGATTACGCGATCATCGACGAGGCCCGCCTGGCGACGCTCCTCAAAGAGCCGGAGTTTTCCCCTCTGGCCGTGGTGGGCGATGTCGGTTACACCCATCTGCTCAGAATCGCCGTACGCAAGGACTGGCCCGAGCTGCCGCCCTTGCTGGACGCCCGATTGCAAAGCCTGCCGTCCGCCCGGCTGGACAACATCGCCGAGCGCTGGCTGAGGCCGGGCCATCCTCCCGTCACCGACTCCCCGCTGTTCTGGCGCCGCCTGTGTTATGGCCTCTTCGCGCTGGCCTTCGGCGCGGGCATCATGGCCCTGCGGCAGCGCCGCGGGCGGCTCGCGCTGGAGAGCCGCCTGCTCGCGGAGCGCCAGGAAGGCCGTGAGCGGGAGGTCGCGGAAGAGTCGCTGAGGCTGGCCCAATACTCCATCGACAACAGCACGGTAGGCATCCTGTGGGTGAACTGGGAGGGGTGCATTCGCTACGCCAACCGCGCGGTTCACCAGATGCTCGGTTACGACGGGCGGCAAATGCGGAATTTGCCGCTGGCGGCGCTCGAGCCCGACCTGACGCCCGCCCGGTGGCTCGCGCGCTGGAATGCCCTGCGCGGACACGCCACCGAGCAGTATGGTGAAAGCCGATGCCGCAAAGCCGACGGACACTGGTTGCCGGTGGGCGTTCATCAAGGTTTCCTGCGCTTCGGCCGCGAAGAGTATCTTGTCGTCTATCTGAGCGACATCACGGAGCGACTGCGCGCGCGGGCGGAACTGGAGGAGAGCGAGGCCAGGTTCAAAAGTATCGCCGCCAATGTCCCCGGCATGGTGTTCCGCCTGGAGCGTAATCATGAGGCGCAGCCGCGTCTGGCCTTCGTCAGCGACGCGAGCCAGGCGCTGTTGGGTGTGGCGCCGTCGGCGATGATCGGCGCGGAGGACGGAATACGCCGCGCCGTGCACCCGGATGACCGGGCTTCGTTCGACGCCGCCTGGCGCAGGGCGGCCGACGAGGCGGCCGATCTTGACTGGCAGGGCCGCATGGACGGCGCCGATGGCACGGTGTGGGCCGACATCAAAGCGCGGGCTCGCCACTTGGGCAACGGCCATGTGATCTGGGACGGCATTCTGTGGGACATGTCCGCCAGCAAGCGCTCGGAAATCGAACTGGCCGAATCGCGCGGTTTGCTGCGCCGATTGAGCGCGCATCTTGAATCGGTCAGAGAGGAGGAGAAAGCGCGCATTGCCCGTGAAGTGCATGACGAACTCGGGCAGATCCTGACCGTGCTGCGCCTGGAAATGTCGATGTGCGAACTGAGCCTGAAACCGGGGAAGCACGGTTTGACGGAGCGTTTCGCCGTCATGAAAAAACTGATCGAGCAGACCTTCCTGATTGTGCGCGATGTGGCCAGCGCCCTGCGCCCCCCCGTGCTTGACGCCGGCATCGGCTCGGCGATCGCATGGCAGGCCCGCCGTTTCGAAGGCCGCTCGGGCATACCGTGTTATGTGACCGTGCCGGAGACGCTGGCATCCTTGCCGGATGCGCACGCGATCGGGCTCTTCCGGATTCTGCAGGAGGCGCTGACCAATGTGCTGCGCCATGCGCAAGCGTCGATGGTCAGTATCGGGCTGCGTTCGGAGCGCGGCAGGCTGACCTTGAGCATCGCCGATGATGGCAAGGGCTTCGATCCCGAGGCACACTCCCCGGAGCGTTCGTTCGGTCTTGTCGGCATCCGCGAACGGGTGTTGCTGTTGGGCGGCTCGCTGTCCATCGAAAGCCAGCCGGGCCAGGGAACCGTGCTGTCGGTGAGCATCCCCGTGGAAGAAGACATGAAGGAGACAGGATGATCGACGTCGTCATTGCCGAAGACCACAAGATCGTGCGCGAGGGACTCAAGCAGTTGCTGACGCTGGCGGGCGATATCCGCATCGCCGGTGAAGCCACGCATGCCGCGCAGCTTCTGGAGATTTTACGGAAGACTCCCTGCGCCGTCGTGTTGCTCGATATCTCCATGCCCGGCGCCAATGGACTGGAGAGCATTGCCCGGATCCGCGCCCTGCCCATGGCGCCGGCGGTACTGATGCTGTCCATGCACGATGAGGTGGAGATCGCCGCCCGGGCCCTGAAAACCGGCGCGGCCGGTTACTGCACCAAGGACAGCGACCCGGCGCTGCTCCTTACGGCGATACGAAAGGTGGCGGGCGGCGGGCGCTACATCGACCCCCATCTGGCCGATCGCATGGTGTTCGAGGTCGGATTGACCGATTCGCGGCCGGCGCATGCTCAGCTGTCCGAGCGCGAGTACCAGGTTTTCGAGCGGCTGGTTCGCGGCGCCAATATCAATGAAATCGCCCAGCAGCTGGCGATCAGCGCCAAAACGGTCAGTACCCACAAGGTACGGCTGATGCAGAAACTGCAGGCGCACTCCGTGGCCGACATGGTGCGCTACGCCATCGATCACAAACTGATCTGAGGAAATGCGTGTAGGGATTTTCCTACCCATCACCCGCGTCAAACACTGACAGAAAAATCCTCTACATGCCGATATCCATTTCAATTTAGAGCTTTTACACTCGACCCATACCCAGTCCATCAGGAGTGAGCATGAGCGAGTCCCCCGTCAACGACGTGCTGGTGCGTTTTCGCAACGTTCAGAAAAGCTATGACGGCGAGAGCCTGATCGTGAAGGACCTGAACCTGGACATCCGCAAAGGCGAGTTTCTCACGCTGCTTGGACCGTCCGGATCCGGGAAAACCACCAGCCTGATGATGCTCGCCGGATTCGAAACGCCGACCTCCGGCGAGATTTTACTGGGGGACCGCTCGCTCAACCGCGTGCCGGCCCACCGGCGCAATATCGGCATGGTTTTCCAGAACTACGCGCTGTTTCCCCACATGACGGTCGCGGAGAATCTCGCCTTTCCCCTCAAAGTGCGCAAGCTTGACAAGACCGACATCGCCGAACGGGTCAAGCGCGCGCTGTCCATGGTTCAGCTTGACGCCTTCGCGCACCGCTATCCGGGCCAGATGTCCGGCGGGCAGCAGCAGCGCGTCGCCCTCGCCCGCGCCCTGGTGTTCGAGCCGCAACTGGTGCTGATGGACGAACCGTTGGGGGCGCTGGACAAGCAACTGCGCGAGCACATGCAGATCGAGATCAAGCATCTGCATGAAAAACTTGGCGTGACCGTGGTGTATGTGACGCATGACCAGAGCGAGGCGCTCACCATGTCGGATCGTGTCGCGGTCTTCCATCAGGGAGAAATCCAGCAGATCGACACGCCCCAGGCGCTTTACGAAACGCCGCGCAACGCCTTCGTCGCCAATTTCATCGGCGAGAACAACCGGTTGAGCGGCCGTCTGGAAAAACGCGAAGGGCCGGAATGCGTCGTCCGGCTGGACAACGGCGAATCGGTGCGGGCCATGGCCGTGCACGACGCCGCGCCGGGGCAGCCGGTGTCCCTGTCCGTCCGTCCCGAGCGGATATCGCTCAACGCCACGACTCCGGTCAACCGGTTTTCCGGTCGGGTTCGGGAATTCATTTACCTTGGCGACCATGTGCGCATCCGCCTCGAAGCATGCGGAAACGCGGCGTTCATCGTCAAGCAGCCGATCGCCAGTCTCGACCCCGAGCTGGGCGTGGGCGATGTCGTGACGCTCGGCTGGAACATCGAACACGCAAGAGCCCTCGATCCGGTGGCCGTGTAGTCGACGTGTGCGCAGTGCCCCTAAACCATGAGGAGAATCACGATGGAGAATGCAGTGAAGACCGTATCGGCCGTGTTGCTCGCGGCGGGCTGTTCCACCCTTCACGCCGGCGACCTGACGGTCATTTCCTTTGGCGGCGCCAACAAGGCCGCTCAGGAAAAAGCGTATTACGCGCCATTCACCAAGGCGACCGGCATCAAGGTGATCGGCGGCGAGTACAACGGGGAAATGGCCAAGGTCAAAGCCATGGTGGACACCCGCAGCGTCTCCTGGGATGTGCTGGAGGTTGAATCGCCGGAACTGGCGCGCGGCTGCGACGAAGGCCTGTTCGAAAAACTGGACTATAGCCGGATCGGCAACAAGGCGGACTTCGTGCCCGGCGCGGCGCAAACGTGCGGTATCGGTATCTTCGTCTGGTCCACGGTGCTGGCCTACAACGCCGACAAGATCAAGGTAGCGCCCGCGGGCTGGAAGGACTTCTGGGACGTGAAGAAATATCCCGGCAAGCGCGGTCTGCGCAAGGGCGCCAAATACACCCTGGAAATCGCGCTGATGGCCGACGGTGTGACCGGCGAGGACGTCTATAAAGTGCTGGCCACCCCGGCCGGCGTCGACCGGGCATTTCGCAAACTCGATCAGCTCAAGCCTCACATTCAGTGGTGGGAAGCCGGCGCCCAGCCGCCCCAGTACCTGGTTTCCGGGGATGTGGTGATGAGTTCGGCCTATAACGGCCGTATCGCCACCACCCAGAAAGAAGGCAAGAATCTCAAGATCGTCTGGAACGGGGGCATGTACGATTTCGACTCCTGGGCGATTCCCAAAGGCTCCCCCAACAAGGACGCCGCGCTGAAGTTCATCGCGTTCGCCAGCCGTCCGGAAAACCAGAAAGTCTATTCCGAGCAGATCGCCTACGGCCCGAGCAGCAAGAAAGCCACGGCGCTGCTGGACCGCAAAGTGGCCGCCGAACTGCCGACCTCTCCCCAGAATATCAAGAACAGCCTCGCCGTCAGCGTGGCTTTCTGGGCCGATTTCGGCGAATCGCTGGAACAGCGCTTCAACGCCTGGGCCAGCAAGTAACCCCCGCCCGGCTTCCGGTCCTTGCCGGCCGGAAGCCGCCTGACAGGAACCAGGAGACGCTCGCATGACCTCTTCCGCTTCTCCCGCCGGCTTGCCTGAACGGCTGACCCAGCACGGTGAGCCGATCAAGCGCAAACTGGCGCGTGCCGAACGCATGAACCGCATCAAATCCCAGTTGCTGATCCTGCCCTTGGTGGTGTTCATTCTGCTTGTGTTCGTCACCCCCATCGCGGCGCTGCTCGTACGCAGCGTGGTGAATCCGGAGGTGGCCGGCGCCCTGCCGCGGACCGTAGCCGCTCTCAAGGAGTGGAATGGGCGCGCATTGCCTCCGGAGGCGGCCTACGCTGCGCTGGAAACCGATCTTTCCGCGGCGCGCGAGGCGCAAAAGCTCGGAGATCTGGGCAAGCGACTCAATATGGAACTGGCCGGCTACCGAAGCTTGCTGAACAAGACGGCGCGGCAATTGCCGCAGTCCGGTCACGCGCCATCGCGCAAGGAAGCCCTGATCGCGCTTGACGAGCGCTGGGGAGACCCCGCCTACTGGCTGGCCATCCGGCGCAATGTCCACGAATACACCCCGTATTACCTGCTCGCCGCCCTGGATCACCGCATCGACGATCTTGGCGAACTGGCGAAGGCCTCCCCCGATCAGGCCATTTACCTCGATATCTTCGCCAGGACATTCTGGATGAGTCTGGTGGTCACGCTGCTGTGCTTGTCGCTCGCCTACCCGCTCGCCTATCTGCTGGCCATCCTGCCGGTGCGCCGCAGCAACCTCTTGATGATACTGGTGCTGTTGCCGTTCTGGACGTCGCTCCTGGTTCGCATCGCCGCCTGGATCGTCCTCTTGCAGTCCGGCGGACTGATCAACAGCGCGCTGCTCGGGATCGGGGTGATCGACCATCCGCTGCAACTGGTCTTCAACCGGCTCGGAGTCTACATCTCGATGGTGCACATCATGCTGCCGTTCATGATTCTGCCGATCTACAGCGTAATGAAGGGCATTTCACCCTCGTACATGAAAGCCGCCATCTCGCTGGGCAGCCATCCGTTCGCCAGTTTCTGGCGCGTGTATTTTCCGCAAACGGTGGCCGGCGTCGGAGCCGGGTGCCTGCTGGTCTATATCCTGTCGATCGGGTATTACATCACGCCCGCGCTGCTGGGCAGTCCGAACGACCAGATGGTCAGTTACCTTGTCGCGTTTTACACCAATTCGTCGATCAACTGGGGCATGGCGACGGCGCTGGGCGGGCTGCTGCTGGCCGCGACGTTGCTGCTGTACCTGATCTACAACTGGCTGGTGGGCGCGGGTCGCCTGCGGCTTGGCTGAAAGGAGCGGACATGCTGACCCCCACCATGACATTGCCCGAGCGGATCTGGTATTTCGCATTGCGTTTGCTGTGCGGGCTGACCTTGCTGTTTCTGATCCTGCCGGTGCTGGTCATCATTCCCCTGTCGTTCAACGAGGGATCGTTTCTGGTGTATCCGCTGACCGGCGTGTCACTGCGCTGGTATGCCGATCTGTTCAGCTCTCCCGAATGGATCCGCTCACTGAAAAACAGCATCCTGATCGCGCCGGCCGCGACCGGTGTCGCGATGGTGCTCGGAACACTCGCCGCGGTCGGTCTGGCGCGCGGAGAGTTTCGCGGCAAGTCGCTGATTCTCTTCGTGCTGATCTCCCCCATGGTTGTGCCCGTGGTGATCGTCGGGGTGGCCAGTTATCTGTTTTTCGCGCCACTGGGGCTGGACAACAGCTACACGACACTGATTCTGGAGCATGCCGCGCTGGGTGTGCCGTTCGTGATCATCACGGTCAGCGCCACCTTGCAAGGCTACAATCACAATCTGACACGCGCCGCCGCCAGTCTCGGCGCGCCGCCGTTGACGAGGTTTTTCAGGGTGACCCTGCCATTGATCGCGCCGGGCGTGATATCGGGCGCGCTGTTCGCTTTCGCCACGTCGTTCGACGAGGTGGTGGTCACGCTATTTCTCGCCGGACCCGAGCAAGCCACCCTGCCCCGTCAGATGTTCAGTGGCATCCGGGAAAACCTCAGCCCCACCATCGCCGCGGCGGCCACCTTGCTGATCGGGTTTTCCGTGGTGCTGCTGCTGACGCTCGAGTGGCTGCGCGGCCGAGCGGAACGTTTGCGCGGCAACGGCGCGTGACACCGGCCACCGGCCGCCGGGATGAGGGCTATGCCTTCTGCAGTGGGAAACAACCGGGACGCCCTCGCGCGTTTTCTGGAATTCCACCCGCCGGCGAAGCCGGATAATGGCGGGATCGCGCATGTTTGCGTTTTCCTGGATTATTGTCATGCCTATCAGACGGCCCGCTGATTTGCCACCCCTCACTCTGCCCCCGCTTGCCACGCAAACGGGCAACCTCGCTTCTCGTGATCATTTGCGCGAGTATTCCGTTGATCTGGCTCAACAGATGAGGGATTTGCCGAAACCGGAATTCCATCCGGCCACCGACCCATTGGACTACGCCGCCCTGCAGCAAGTCGGGTTTGCATTGATGAGTCACGGGTTTCTGGTTCATCACGACCCACTGGATGTTTTCATTCACGCCAGGCGGGAGCTCGGTCACGGTCAGGGGAAGTTCAATGGCGATAAATTTCACCTCAGCGTGCAACAGGCGGAGGTCCCCGCCGCTTTCGGCGCCATCGCCGGTTTGCTGTTCTCGGAACACTGCCCGTTCGACAAATGGAAAGTGACCGACATGGCGCGAGCCGACCCGGCCTCTCGTGTCAGTGTCGGCGCGCAATGGACGCTGTATGCGAAACCGGAAGCAGCGGATTCGGGCTATCGCGCGCAAGAACTCTTCGCCATCCGGTGTTTTGTCGAAGCTCTGGAAGCGCAACTGGCCGCGCATGGCATCGCGCCCGGCGTTCACCCGCAGTCGGATGTCCGGCCAGCGCACTGGCACTACCTGAGCTATCGGAATGAACTGCGCAGTGACCGGTATGGCGGCGCGGCGCAAAACGAAGCCCTGCGCGATGAGCCGTTTTATTCACTCATGACCCGGTGACCGTCCCGCCTTGCCGGGCGGCGACCGTCACTTGACGTTTTTGGGCGCTCGTGGTTTTTTCGGTTTGGGTTCCGGCAGTGCCCGCGCCGTGTCCCTGACGAGGCGGGTCAGCAGATCCGTTTCGTCGAGCTGCTCGCCGATCAGGAAGTGAGGTTTCGCGCCGGGGTACGGCGGCGCCTCCACCGGGACCCCGAGGAGGAGTCGCCCCGCCCCGGTGGGTTTCAGAAAAAACTGGTTGTCGCAGACCAGTCCGATCACCTTTCCGTTCAGGTAAACCGCAAACTCGCCGAACATCTTGCGAAAGGTGATGGTGCCGGCCGCGGCCATCTGGCCGCAAACAAAATCGACAAAATCGGGATCCGAGGCCATGTGGCGTTTCCGGTTGGCAAGGAATCCTTATCATAACGGATTCGCCCCCACCCGGGCGGGCCTTCCGTCTGGCACAGGGAGCGCCATGCCGCTAAAATCGTTCGGCGGTCCGGCGTGGCGGCCGCGTCTGTCTTCCCTCCTTGCCGCGGTGGAGTGGTTTTTACATGGAATTGCTGATTGTCGACCCGCAAAACGACTTTTGCGACCTTCCCGCTTCGGCGCTGCCCGTCGCCGGCGCGACCGCCGATCTTGACCGGCTGGCCGGGCTGATCCGGCGACATGCCGAGCGTTTTGACGGGATCACCCTGACGCTGGACAGCCATCACGCCTACGATATCGCGCATCCGGCCTATTGGCGCAACGCTCTGGGCGAACAGCCGCTGCACACGCCGATCAGCCGGGAGGATGTCGAACGCGGCGTCTGGATGACCGCCGACCCGGCGCGCCGCGAAACGGCCCTCGCGTATCTGGCGCGGGCTTCGCTGTATGTCTGGCCGCCGCATTGCCTGGTCGGAACCTGGGGGCATGGTATCTACGAACCGCTTGCCGCCGCGTTGCGGGAGTGGGAGTGCCGGCGCCTGCGCGCGACCGACGTGCTGTTCAAGGGGTTGAATCCCGATACCGAGCATTTTTCCGCTTTCGAGGCGGATGTTCCGCTGGACGCCGATCCCGCGACCCGTTTCGACCGACGGCGCGTCGCCCGGCTCGCCGAAGCCGAATGCGTGGTGGTGGCCGGCGAGGCCCTGTCCCACTGCGTGGCAAGTTCGGTGCGCAGCCTGGTTCGCCACCTCGGTCCGTCGTTCGCCGGGCGTCTTGTCATCCTGACCGACTGCGCGAGTCCGGTGCCCGGATTCGAGGACCTTGCCCGGGGTTTTCTCGAGGAAATGACGCGCCTGGGGGCACGGCTCGCGAGCAGCGACTCGCTGTAACCCTATTCCGTGGCGCCAGGATTCCAGTAAGCCTGCCGGACGTGATCCTTGCCGACCATGATTTCGGCGATGCGGTCAAGCTCCCGCGAGTCGGCGGAGGACGACATCAGGGTCGCCGTGATTTCCACACCGTCGTCGCCGAAGGGTTCGACATCCAGATCCGCCAACGGGTAATTGGCTTCGTCCAGCAGGGCATCCAGTTCGGCCAGCACCTCTTTCTGATGCGTGTCGTCGACGATCAGTGTCAACTGGTAGGTGATTTCCGAACTTCTGGCATTGATCGGACGCCGGTTGATCGAATTGACCATCGGACGCAGCAAGGTGTTCGCCGCCAGGACGAACAACGCGGCGAGCAAGGCCTCGGCGAACAGGTCGGCGCCCGCGCAGGCGCCGACGGCGGCGGACCCCCACAGCGTCGCCGCCGTATTGAGTCCGCGCACGTTCTGCCCCTCTTTCATGATGGTCCCGGCGCCGAGAAACCCCACCCCGGACACGACGTAAGCCGTGACGTGAACGGCGCCCGCCGCGCCGTTCAGGTGGTGGGCCAGATCGACGAACACGGCGGCGCCAACGGCGACCAGCGCATTGGTGCGCAGTCCGGCCGTTCGTTGACGGTATTGGCGCTCGTAACCGATGGTTGTGCCGAGCAGAAAAGCGATGGCGAGCCGGACCAGCGAGTCCAGGAAGCCGGCGAAATCGAAATTGAACAAAGCGTGCATGACAAAAACAGTCCTTCCGCCCGTTCGCCGGGAACGGGGGCAACGGAGATGAAACCGGACGCGGCCCGGGCGGAGAGTGTCCGTCCGCGCTGTCCGCCTAAGCGGCAAAGGACAGCGGGCGTCAGCGCGCGGAAGGTGTCCTGGCCGCTAGAGACCGGCGCGGGGCCGGTATCCAGGGGTAACGTCCACTGAGGGATCTCGCGAAAATGATGCCGGCACTATACCCGCCGGCCAAACGACTGTCCACGGTGCGCGGCCGCGTGTCACAACCAGCCCGAACGCCTGAAGCGGCGCCAGAGGATCAGGTCGGCCACCAGCATGACCAGGAGCGCGACCGGGTAGCCGTAACGCATGTGAAGCTCCGGCATTTGCGCGAAATTCATCCCGTAAATACCGGCGATCATGGTCGGCACCGCGAACAGCGCACCCCATGACGCCAGTTTTTTGGTGATCACCGACTCGTCGAGCGCGACCAGGGTCAGGTTGACCTGTGTGGCGGTCAGGAGCATGTCGCGGATGCGTTCCAGACTGCGGACGATGCGCTCCAGGTGGTCGTTCACATCCCGGAAATAGTCCTGCATGCCGGCGCACACGCCCGGTGTCCAGCCCCCACACAGTTTTTTGACGGACTCCTGAAGCGGGTGCACCACATGCAGCACTTTGGTCAGATCGCGCTTGAGGGCGTAGAGATCTTCGATGTTCGAGCGGGTGGTGGCCCGCGCCGTGAAAAGACGATTTTCCAGATACTCCATTTCGTCGTCGAAACGATCGATGAGCGGCAGATACCGGTCCACCACGGCGTCGATCAGCGCATACAGGACGAACCCGGCGCCGTGACGCAGCATCAGAGGATCCGACTCGCAGCGTTTTCTGACATCCTGAAATCCGGCTTCGCTGCGGTTGCGGATGGATAAAACAAAATTGCGTCCGGCGAACACGCATACTTCGCCACTGCGCAGCAATCCGTCTTCGTCCGACTCCAGCGTGTGCATCACGCAGAACAGCATGCCGTCGTACTCATCTATTTTCGGACGCTGATGTCCGTGCCGGGCATCTTCGATCGCCAGCGGGTGCAGATCGAACTCATGCCCCATTTCGTCGATTTCCCCTTCCGTGGGATTTTTCAGGGCGACCCAGACGAAGCAGTCTTCCTGGCTGACATAATCACTGATGGCCGCCTTGTCGATATCGGCGATCTTGCGGCCATCGCGGTAGGCCGCACAATTGACGAGCATGCTGTGTTCTCCTTGTCGGTGTCGCCGGCGGAAAGTGTTCAGGCCGTCACCCGCCGGCTTCCACCGCGAAAAACTCGCTGGGCGGCACGCCCAGCTCCCGCTTGAACATGGTGGCGAAAGCACTGGGGCTGGCATAGCCCATGTCCAGGGAAACCTGCAGGACGCTGGCTCCCGCGGCGAGTCGCTCAAGCGCGCCGATCAGACGTGCCTGACGCCGCCACCGGCCGAGCGACAGACCGGTTTCTTTATGAAAACGCCGTTGCAGGGTGCGCGGATCCATGGCGAAACGGCGGGCCCAGGACTCGACCGAATCGCCGGCGTCCGGGTGTGCTTGCAAGGCATCGCACAATTCGCGCAATGCGGGGGTGTCGGGCTTGGGCAGCGCGAGCGCCAGGGACGGCAGGCTGCGGATCTCGTCGAGCAGCAGGCGCATGACGCGCCCGTCGCGCGAGTCGTCCCCGTAAGGTATGGCAACGGTCATGGCGGCGAGGATCAGCTCCCTGAGCAGCGGTGTGATGGCCAGTACCCGGCACTCGTCCGGAAGCCCATCCAGCGCATCGTGGCGCACGTAGACCGTGCGCATACGGACATGGGTGATCATGCGTACCTCGTGCCAGGTGTCGATAGGCAGCCAGATGCCGCGCGTGGACGGCACGATCCATTGTCCACGCGCCGTAACGACCACCATGACGCCCTCGACCGCGTAAATCAGTTGCGCCGTGGGATGGGCGTGGCGCGGCGTCAAGGTGCCCGGCGAATAGTCCCGCGCCTTGGCGACGACCTGAGCCGCGCCGGTGCCGTATTGATGGATATGGGAGAAGTCCGTCACGCTTGTCCGTTTCGCGAAGATGATTGTCTTATAGTAGCAGGACAGGCGGCGCCTTTGCAGGCTAGCATGTGCATCCCACCTCTTTGAAGACCGCGAGCCATGACTGTCGCATCACAAGCCCCTACGGCGGCCACCACCCGCTTTCGCGTGCTGGGCGCCATCAGCTTCACGCATTTTCTCAACGACATGCTGCAATCCCTCATTCTGGCGATTTACCCCCTATTGAAGGGTAATTACCACCTGAGTTTCGCCGAAATCGGACTCTTGACGCTGACGTACCAGTGCACGGCGTCGCTCTTGCAGCCGCTGGTCGGCGTCTACACCGACAAGCGCCCCATGCCGTACTCGCTGGTCGCCGGCATGGGCGCTACCCTGTGCGGGCTTGTGTTGCTCTCCCGCGCCCACTCGTATCCCGTGCTGCTCTTGGCCGCCGCGCTGGTCGGAACCGGTTCGTCGGTCTTCCACCCGGAATCGTCGCGCGTGGCGCGCATGGCCTCGGGTGGCCGGCATGGCCTCGCCCAATCCATTTTCCAGGTGGGCGGCAATGCCGGCAGCGCCACCGGTCCTCTGCTCGCGGCCCTGATCGTGTTTCCCTTCGGGCAGTCGAGCCTGGCCTGGTTTTCCTGGGCGGCGCTGCTTGGCATGATCGTGCTCTGGCGGGTCGGCGCCTGGTACAGCCATCAGCACTGCGCGGCCAAATCGGTCAGGCCGGTGGCGGCGTCTTCCCTTCCCGCCGGGCGGGTCGCCTTCGCACTGTTCATCCTCGTGCTGCTGGTTGTCTCCAAATACCTTTACCTGACCAGCATCACCAGCTATTTCACTTTCTATCTGATGCAGCATTTCGGACTCGGCATCCAGGCGGCCCAACTGCACCTGTTCGTGTTCCTGTTCGCCGTGGCGGCCGGCACGGTGCTGGGCGGGCCGATCGGCGATGCCATCGGACGCAAGCGCGTCATCTGGTTTTCCATTCTGGGGGTCGCGCCGTTCACGCTGGCATTGCCCTATGCCGACCTGACCTGGACGAGCGTGCTGTCCTTCGTGATCGGATTCGTGTTGGCTTCGGCGTTTTCCGCGATCCTGGTCTATGCGCAGGAACTGGTGCCCGGCAAGGTCGGCATGGTGTCCGGGCTGTTCTTCGGACTGGCCTTCGGGGTGGGTGGCCTGGGCGCGGCGCTGCTTGGCATGGTGGCCGACAGCCATGGCATCGAAACCGTCTACCGGGTGTGCGCCTTCCTGCCCTTGCTCGGCATCGTCACCGCCCTTTTGCCGGATTTGCATCGGAAGCCCGCTCAGGTCAAGGGTTGACGCGTGGCAAGATCGCGACGCCACCGCGGCGGCGCAGCATCGCCTCACGCTGAAGGCGCGCAAAAGAGATAAACTGGCCCTCAACGGGAAACTTCGGCGGCCATCGATCCCGATCGGCATCGATGGCCGCTTTTTTGATTCGCCCCAGACAGGGCGGGCGGCTCGCGCCTTGCGCCGCCCCTGCGATCAACACCACGCTCATCGAGACATGAACCAACACATCGCCAACATCGCCTTGCTCGTCGACGACTACGACAAAGCGATCGAATGGTTTACCGAAACACTGGGTTTTTCGTTACTGGAAGACTCGGACCTCGGAAGAGGGAAACGCTGGGTGAGGGTCGCGCCACCCGGTCGCGACGGAACCTCCTTGCTCCTGGCCAAGGCGGCTTCGCCGCTGCAGGACGGCGCGATTGGCAATCAGTCGGGCGGACGGGTTTTCCTGTTCCTGCATACCGATGATTTTCAGCGCGATCATGCGGCTTTTCAAAAGCGGGGCGTGAAATTTCTTGAAGCTCCGCGGGAAGAGGCGTATGGAACCGTCGCCGTGTTCGTTGACCTGTATGGCAACAAGTGGGACCTGCTGCAACTCGCATGAAAGCCTCGGGCAAGACGGGCGAAGCCGGGCGAATCGCCGTGCCGGCGCGATGCGCCACAAAAAAACCCGTGCCAGACTTCGGCACGGGTAAACGGGCAATACCCGGTCGCTTCAGGCCGTTTCTGTGGCGCTGACAGGATCGGCTGCCGGCACGGCTTCGGTGGCGTTCTCCAGACGGGAGACCACGGCCGTGGCAAGACTGTTGCCGACGACGTTGGTCGCGGTGCGCCCCATATCGAAGAATTGATCGATGCCCATGATCAGAAGAAGTCCCGCCTCTGGCAGGTGGAAGAGCGGCAGGGTCGCGGCCACCACGACCAGCGAGGCGCGCGCCACGCCGGCCATGCCCTTGCTCGTGACCATGAGAACCAGCAGCAACGTCAGTTGCTGGGCGAAACTCATTTCAATGTGATAGGCCTGCGCGATGAACATCACGGCGAAGGCCTGGTACATCATCGAACCGTCGAGGTTGAACGAGTAACCCAGGGGCATCACGAAACTGGAAATGCGCTGCGGCACGCCGAAACGGGTCAGCGCCTCGATGGTCTTGGGGTAGGCGGATTCACTGCTGGCCGTGGCGAACGACAGCAGCAGCGGCTCGCGCATCAGACCGGAAAGACGGCCGAGCGATTTGCCGAGGAACAGGTAGGCCACGCCGAACTGAATCGCCCAGAGCAGAATCAGGCCAAGATAGAACTCCCCGATCAGCAGGCCGTACGTGGACAGGATGCCCAGACCCTCCACGGTGATCGTCGACGCCAGCGCCGCGAACACGCCGACCGGCGCGAAGGCCATGACGTAATCGGTGATGCGGAACATGATGTGCGTCAGATCGTCGATCATCTTGGCGATGGTGTCATGCCCCTTGCCCTTCACAAAGGACAGCGCGCAGCCGAAGAACAGCGAGAACACCAGGATCTGCAGGATCTCGTTGTTGGCCATCGCCTCGGTGATGCTCTTGGGGAACAGGTGCGCGATGAAGCCCTTGAGATTGATGTCCCCGCCTTTCAGTCCGCTGCTGGAGGTGATGTCCGCCAGGGGAATGCTCATATGCATGCCCGGCTCGAAGAAGTTGACCAGGGCAATGCCCAGCAGCAGCGAGATGAGGGAAGCGCAGAGGAACCACAGCATGGCCTTGACGCCGATGCGTCCGATCGCGCCCGAGCCGGTCATGCCCGACAGGCCGGAGACCAGGGTGGCGAACACCAGGGGAGCGATGATCATTTTGATCATGCGCAGGAAAATGTCCGTGCCCAGGCTGAAGTAGGACGCCACTTCCTTGGCGGCGGCGGCATCCGGCACCATCGAATGGCAGGCACTGCCGACAGCGATGCCCAGCACCATGGCGATCCCGATTCGGGCCGTCAATTTACGAGTACTCATGTTCTCTCTCTATCTATCCTGATATGTGTCATTCCGATCCTGTCTGGCGGACAGGTCACAGAATTTGATTCTAGTCATGCCGACCGCAGATATGATGCGTATGGAGCATAGTTCCATGAAAATTTGGAATATACTCATATTCTGATTTAGTAACGGACAAGGAAGGACCGGCTCTGCCCGGTCTGCGGTTATGCAGCTCAAATGGATCAAGGATCTGCTGGCGCTTGCGCAGACACGCAGTTTTTCGCGTGCCGCCGAGGCGCGCCACATCACCCAGTCCGCCCTGTCCCGGCGCATTCAGGCGCTGGAAGCCTGGGCCGGTGTCGCGCTGGTCGATCGAAGCAACCACCCCTTGTCGATCACGGAGGCGGGCATGGTGCTGTGCGAGCAAGGGCAGACGGCATTGACCATGTTGCTGGACATCCGCTCGGCCATGCAGCAATTGCATGGCGGTGGCGGCTCGACGATTCGTGTCGTGGCCGGGCATTCGCTGTCGCTGACCTGCGCCCCTCGCCTGCTCTCGCGTTTTTGCCAGGATCACCCCGCATTCAAGACGCGGGTGGTGGCCGCCAACGTCAATGATTCGGTGGCCATGCTTTACGATGGGCAGGCCGACCTGATGGTCGGCTATTACCACCCTCAGGTTCCCACCTTGCTGGATCCTGACAACTTTCACAGCTTGCGGCTGTACAGCGAGTCGTTGATTCCCCTGTGCGCGCCGGCTCCGGATGGCGCCGCTCTGCATCCGATCGTTCGCGGCAGCCGCGAGCCGGTGCCGTATCTGGCCTATTCCCCGGGGACATTCTTCGGCCGGGTGGCGAGTGTGATTTTGCGGCAGCAGAACCGGCAGGTGAATCTGGAAAACCGCTACGAAGGCGAAATGGCCATGCTGCTGATGTCGATGGCCGCGGATCGCCATGGCGTCGCGTGGCTCCCCGAGAGTCTGGCGTCCCGCCACTTGGCCGAAGGCCGTCTGGTGCGGGCGGCCGACGGATGGGACGCACCAATGGAAGTGCGGGCGTACTGCGCCGCCGGCAACGGCAGTCCCGCGCTGCAGGCGCTCTGGCAATGGCTGGAAGGACGCAGCGGCGCGACGGGGGCATGGTGACGCCGCTCGGGAACGCGTAGGATTTTACCGAATGTCATGTAGAAAACCGGCTAAAATCAGTTTTTCATGAGACCGGATTGAACCATCGGACCGGAACGGACTCAAAAGGAACAAACCCGATGGATCCCGGATGCGGTTCTCCGGGAACGCGCCGAGCCCTGCGGTTCGGCAAATCCGCTTCATGAAAGAAACGCCGATATGACCGTGACAGCCAACATTTATCTTGATCCCCGCCGCTACGCCATCTGCCTGGTCGACGAGTCAAGCTACTACGATTTGCCGCTGGTTCCGTTGTGCGTGCTAGGGCAAAAAGGGCCTCTGCTTTCCGTGGTCGCGGAAAAGCGCGAAGCCGAAGCCTCGGGACTGACCCATCGCGCCGACTGGGCGTGCATCAAGGTTGAGACGCGAGCGGGCGGTTCACGCATGTCGTCGCTGACCGCCTGCCTCAACGCGGCGAAATTGCCGTGCCGGATGATCGCCGGCTACGGACATGAACGCTGCCTCGTGCTGTGGCAGCACCGCTATGAGGCCCTGGCGATCCTGCGCGCCTTCTTCGGCCGGAAGCCCACGCGGCGCCCCTACGCGTCGGCGGCCTGACCCAAAGGACAGTCCGCACGGCTGTCCCGCCGTCTTGCGGGCGGCTATTCTGGCCTATCGGGAGCCGTGTCCACCGACCGGTCCGTACACGGAGAGCGCCGGTGACATCCACCTCCCCCTTCCTGCCCGAACCGACGCCCGTGGCGTTGCTCAAAGACCTGGACATTCCTCCCCGGCCGGCAATACTTGAACGGCTTTTCTCTCTGCGGAACAGCCGCGCGTTGAGCCTGCAGGCGATCAGCCAGCTTATCGACGCGAGTCCGGCGCTGTCCGGCGCCGTGCTCAAGGCGGCCAACGCGCCGATATTCGGCGCGCGCTGCTACCTGACCTCTTTGCCGCAGGCGATCAGCCTGCTCGGCATGGAGAATGTTCTCAACCTCGCCAGCGGACTGGCATTGCGCATGGTTCTGGGGACGAAGTCCACGCCCGGCGTGGAGCCATTCTGGGAGCAGGTGATGCAGGAGGCGCGGATCGCCAACCTTCTGTGCGGGAGGCTTGATGCCGTTCCTGACGATTGTCAGAGTTTCGCGCTCTTCCGGCGCTGCGGCGTAGTGCTGATGCTGATGCGGGTTCCGGGCTTCCATCTCACCTGGGCCATCAGCCGCGAGCTTCCCGACAGCCGGATTACCCGGTTCGAGACGGATCGGCACGGCATCAGCCATGATGTGGTGGCGTATCTGGTCGCGCAAACCTGGGCCATGCCCGAACCGTTCTGCCGCGCGATTCTCCTGCAGCACTACCCGGCATTGCTGGCGCCCGGCAACGACGATCTGGATCCGGAGTCGAAAACCATGATCGCGGTCTGCCGTGCCGCCCAGCACATCGCCCAAACGGCGGCGGATGCCGCCCCGGACCCCGGGTGGCGCGAGAGGGAGGCGAGCCTCCTGCCCTTTCTGGGGTTGACACAGGCGACCTTCGCCAACTGGAAAGAGGACCTCCACCGCAAGCTCGCCGCCCCTGCCGCCGCCCGGCCCTAGTCCGCCGCGTCCTCTTCGCCGGTCGGGTCGGCAAGATGCGCCGGCAGGCGTTTCGCCGCCTTGATGCCGAGGCCGCGCAGCCGTTCGGCCCGCCCGACGAGGTTGCCCGCGCCGCTGGACAGTTTCTTCATGGCGTCCTGGTACATGTCGCGCGACTGGTCCAGCTGCCGGCCCAGCTTTCCCAGTGACTCCACGAAGCCGACGAACTTGTCGTACATCGCCCCGCTCTGGCGCGCGATCTCGACCGCGTTCTGGTTCTGGTATTCGTAGCGCCAGATGCTGGCGACGGTGCGCAGGGTCGCCAGCAGAGTGCTGGGGCCGACGACCATGATGCGCCGCTCGAAGGCTTCCGTGAACAGCGACATGTCGTGTTGCACGGCCAGAAGGTAGGCAGGCTCGACCGGAATGAACATGAACACGAAGTCCACCGTGTTCAGGCGGTACAAATCCTGGTAACGCTTTTCCGACAGGCTGCGGATGTGGTTGCGGATCGCGCCGATATGCGACTTCAGCTCGGTCTGCCGTTCCGCTTCGTCGGCCGACGCGGTATAGCGCACATAAGCGTTGAGCGACACCTTCGAGTCGACGACCAGATGCTTGTTGTCGGGAAGATCGATCACCACGTCGGGCTGGAAGCGGCGCACCTCCCCGCCCTCGCCGACGGTCACGTCGGATACCTGGACCCGGTACTCCCGGTCGCGCGTCAGCCCCGAGGTTTCAAGCACCTTCTCCAGCACCATTTCGCCCCAGTTGCCCTGTGTCTTGTTGCTGGCGCCGGTCAGGGCCCGGGTCAGCGCCACCGCGTCCTCGTTGAGACGGGTATTGAGTTCCTGCAGTCGCCGCAGTTCCTGTTCCAGCGTCAGGCGTTCGCGCGAATCCTTTTCGCGGGTGTCCTGCACCAGTTTGCCGAATTCCTGAATGCGCTGATTGAGGGGGTTGAGCAATTGCCCGAGGTTTTCCCGGTTCTGCTCGGTGAAACGTTTGGATTTCTCTTCGAGAATGTCGTTGGCCAGCGCCTTGAACTGATTGGACAGGGTTTCACGCGCCTCGGCCAGGAGACGAAGATTTTCTTCATTCCGTTCGATGTGCGAGGCCAATTGCGTTGCCAGTTCCTGTTCGCGCGCGGTCAGGCGCGTGATGTCCACCTGGCGGGCGTCGCGCTCCTCGCGCAAGCGGGCCACTTCACCGCGCAGTTCCGCCAGCTGGCGGGCCTGTTCGCTCTTGCCCGCCACATCGGCGCTAAGGCGGCGGATTTCCTCGTTCTGCACCGCCAGGCGGCGTTCGATATCCGGGAGCCGCTCGGCGCGCTCTCGGGTGGCGGACAACTGATCGCGGGCATCGGCGAGCGCCCGTTCGAGCCGCTCGGCCCGGTCGCGCCACTCGTCGAGCCGGCCGCGCGCGGCATCGAGCTCCGCCTGGGCCAGCCGGGCCTCGCCGACGCCTCGTTCATAGCCCGCGGCCTCCCTGCTCCTCGTGGCGAACCAGACCCCCGCCCCCCCGATCGCCAGTCCAGCCACCAGCAGAATCAGCGTTTCCATGTCAGCGTTCCGTGACGTGTTCGATATAGATTTGCAGCTCCTTGCGTCCCTGCCATTCGTTGGCCACCACCTGATAAACCGCGCGAATCGTATCGGGCAACCAGTCCTGCCGATTGAACATCATGGCGTCGAATCCCAGACCTTCTTTCTCCAGACGGAGTTTCAGATGCTTGCCACCCACAAGGCGCTGGCTGACTACCCGGAAAACATCGTCGAATGTCGGGGCCGGAAACCCTTGACCCCAGACCAGCGCGCCGAGCTCCTCGGCAACGCCAAGCCGCAGATCCGCCGTGGCGAGCGAACCGTCCGTCTCGATGGTGCGGGTCAGGGCCGCTTCGTCGATATGCTCGCGGGCAACCGCTTCGAAGGCGTCGCGGAACACCTCGAAGCGGTGCTCGGCAACGGTCAGGCCCGCCGCCATGGCGTGGCCGCCGAACTTGAGAATCAGCCCGGGGTGGCGTTTGTAAACGAGATCCAGCGCATCGCGCAGATGGAATCCTGGGATGGAGCGGCCCGAACCCTTGATTTCGCCCTCGTCACCTGGCGCGAATACGATGGCCGGCCGGTGAAAGCGCTCTTTCAGCCGCGAGGCCACGATGCCGACCACGCCCTGATGCCAATCGTCGCGGTACAGGGCGAGCGAGTGGCGATTGGCCGGTTCGAACCCGGTGAGCACCGCGAGCGCCTCGTCCTGCATGCCGGCTTCGATCTGCCGCCGCTCCCGGTTGAGGCGGTCGAGCTCCTGAGCCAGCCGCATGGCCTGATCCTCGGTGCGGGACAGCAGACAGGCGATGCCCAGGCTCATGTCGTCAAGACGACCCGCCGCATTGAGGCGGGGGCCGATCATGAAGCCCAGATCGAAGGCATTGGCCTTGCCGGCGAGTCGACCGGCCACCTGGAACAGCGCGGCGATCCCCGGTCGCATGCGCCCCGCGCGCATGCGGCGCAAACCGTTTTCCACCAGGGTACGATTGTTGCGGTCAAGGCGTACCACGTCGGCGACGGTTCCCAGTGCCACCAAATCGAGCAGCGAGCCCAGATTGGGTTCCGGCCGTCCGGCGAAGTCGCCGCGCACGCGCATTCGCGCGCGCAAGGCCATCAATACGTAGAACATCACGCCGACGCCGGCCAGGTTTTTGGACGGGAACGGACAGCCTGGCTGATTGGGGTTGACGATCAGCGCCTCGGGCAAAGCGTCGCCCGGCAGGTGATGGTCGGTGATCAGCACCTCGATGCCGCGCTGGCGGGCCGCTTCCACCCCCGCCACGCTGGCGATGCCGTTATCGACGGTGATGATGATGTCGGGATTGCTTTGCGCGGCCAGTTCGACGATTTCCGGCGTCAGACCATAGCCGTACTCGAAACGGTTCGGCACCAGAAAATCGACGACGGCGCCCAGCGCGCCCAGGCCTTCGACCGCCAGCGCGCAGGCCGTGGCTCCATCGGCATCGTAGTCGGCGACGACCAGCATCCGTTCCTTGGCGGCGATGGCGTCGGCCAACCGCCCGCTCATCTGCCGGATGTTCTTCAGGGATTCGTAGGGGAGCAGCGCGCCAAGTGAGTGGTCGATGTCGTCGGTGCACTCGACACCGCGCGCGGCATAAAGACGCGCCATCAGCGGGCTGACGCCTGTGGCGATCAGCTGGCGGTGCGCATCGGAGGGGACAGACCGGGTAACGATTCGGGACATGCTTCAGTACAGTTGCGGCAGCGCCAGCGGGCGCCGCCAGAGTTTCCAAAGGTCGGCGCGCGTCACCCGCACGGAGACACCGGCGGCGCCGGCGGTCCGCAGGGTCAACGCATCGATGCGTCCGCTTTTCAGGGCGAGCAAGGCCGGCTCGAACCAGTCGGCCTCGAGTTTTTCCAGCGCTTCGCGCCAGCCCCACGCATCGCGGAACTGGGCCGGCGCCTCGGCGGCGTCGGGCACCGCCAGACAACGGGTAACGCGGCCCGCTTCGCCGGCC
Source organism: Paludibacterium paludis (assembly GCF_018802605.1). Taxonomy (NCBI): domain Bacteria; kingdom Pseudomonadati; phylum Pseudomonadota; class Betaproteobacteria; order Neisseriales; family Chromobacteriaceae; genus Paludibacterium; species Paludibacterium paludis. The sequence continues at coordinate 2,177,789 of NZ_CP069161.1, forward strand.
CTATCCTCGGCGGCGGCGAAGCCGAACGGCAAATCGTCGACCGGCACCGCCGCGGCTTCGCACAGCAGACGCACCGTCGCGTCGTCGCTCAGGACCAGGTCGAATGACGTCCTCTCCGCCGGCACGTCGCCCTCGCCCCAGAGCCACAGGCTGTTGACCGGGAGGTCGCCGCGCGCTTCCCGCGTCTCGTTCACCGGGTGGCTATGGAGCAGCATCTGCGCTTCGTTGAGAAAACGGCACCAGGCGAGCCCGTTGGCGCCGGTCGGCAGATGCTCGTCGATGTCTTCGCCGATGGCGTCCGTCAGCGCGGAGAACTCGGCGTCGAAGGGATGCGCCGACTGCACGTACCACCGCCCCGGCTTCCCGACATGAAAACTCAGGCCGTCCGCGGCGAAGTGCCGCCCGAGGGCCGCCACCAGGCTGCCGGCCTCCTCGCCCGAGAGCGCCATGACCCCGACATCGGCGAGCAGCGCCCGGTCGCGATCCACGCGCACATGCACCGGGTCGGCGATCAGCCAGTGACCGGCGTCGGCGTCCAGGCCATCCTGGCGCGCCGCGAGGCGAGCCGGCGCGAGCCTGTCGATGCCGAACAGATCCCGCCACAAGCGCGACGGACGGCCCGGGCAGGCCGCGCGCGCGCCGCGCCCGAGCAGCAGGGACAGCGCCGGCGTCGACAGGCCCTTGCTGACCTCCGCGCCGTCATGCGCATCGGGCCAGGCGAGCCCGGGCACGGCGAGAATCCACTCCATCGGCTCAGGCCAGTGTGACGCGCGCGAACTTGCGCTTGCCGACCTGCACGACGAGCGTGGCGCCGGCCGTCAGGCGCAGACTCTTGTCGTCGACTTTTTCGCCGTCGATTTTCACGCCACCGCCCTGGATCATGCGCAGGGCTTCCGAGGTGGAAGCGACAAGTCCGGCTTCCTTGAGCAGGTTGCCGACCGGCAGGCCGTCGGCGCCGGCCGTCAGGGTGATTTCCGGCATTTCGTCCGGAATGGCGTTTTTCTGGAAACGCGCCTCGAAGTCGGCCAGCGCCGCCTCGGCCGCCGCCGCGTCGTGATAACGGGCGACCAGTTCCATGGCCAGCAGCACCTTGACATCGCGGGGATTGCGGCCCGCCTCGACATCGGCGCGCAGCGCGGCGATCTCTTCGGTCGAACGCAGCGACAGCAGGTCGAAATAACGCCACATCAGTGTGTCGGAGACCGACATCACCTTACCGAAAATCTCGCTGGCCGGTTCGCTGATGCCGATATAGTTGCCGAGCGACTTGGACATCTTGTTGACGCCGTCCAGACCTTCGAGCAGCGGCATCATCAGCACGCATTGGGCTTTCTGGCCGTGCTGTTGCTGCAGCATGCGGCCCATCAGCAGGTTGAATTTCTGATCGGTGCCGCCCAGCTCGATGTCGGCTTCCATGGCCACCGAGTCATAACCCTGCATCAGAGGGTACAGGAATTCATGGATCGAGATCGGTTGATTGGCGTGGAAGCGCTTGTGAAAGTCGTCGCGTTCGAGCATGCGCGCCACCGTCGTGCTGGCGGCCAGCTTGAGCATGCCTTCCGCGCCCAGTTCGCCAAGCCATTTGGAGTTGAAGCAAACCTGCGTCTTTTCCGGGTCGAGGATCTTGAAGACCTGATCGGTGTAGGTCTTGGCGTTCACCTTGATCTGTTCGGGGGTCAGCGGCGGGCGCGTGGTGTTTTTGCCGGACGGATCGCCGATCATGCCGGTGAAGTCGCCGATCAGGAACATGATGGTGTGCCCCATGTCCTGCAACTGGCGCATTTTGGTGAGCAGTACCGTATGACCGAGGTGCAGGTCGGGCGCGGTCGGATCGAAGCCGGCCTTGACGCGCAAGGGGCGGTTTTCCTTGAGCTTTTCGATCAGTTCGGCTTCGACGAGCAGCTCCTCGGCGCCACGTTTGATGACGGCCAGCTGTTGTTCTAGGGTAAGGTCCGTGCTCATGCTCTGGTTCTCTTCCTGGACTAGGGTTCAATTCGGGTATCGGTCGATTATCGCAAACTGGGGGGAATACCGCAAAAGCCGGGAAAATGCACGGTTGGCGAGGTCTGTGCGTCAATGTATGCTGTGCGTGTTTTTTATATCAGCATCCTCGCCAGAAAAAAGCATGAGTGGATTTTTTATCGGCCTGATGTCCGGAACGAGCCTTGACGGGGTCGACGCCGTACTGGTCGACATCGCCGAAAACGGCGCCCTGTCGGTCAGGCATGAAGTGTCGCTGCCCTATGACGAAGCGCTGCGCGCCGACATTCTGTCGTTGCAGCCCTCCGGCCCCGACGAACTGGATCGGGCAAACCGGCTGGCCAACCGTCTTGCCCGGCTCTATGCCCGCGCTGCCGAGGCCCTTCTGGCCTCTTCGCCGTTGCCGAAGGCCCGGATTCGCGCCATCGGTTGTCACGGACAGACCGTGCGTCACGCGCCGCATCACGGTTACACGATTCAACTGTGCAATCTTGCTCTGCTGGCGGAGCTGACCGGCATTGACGTGATCGGTGATTTTCGCAGCCGGGACATCGCCGCGGGCGGCCAGGGAGCGCCGCTGGTGCCCGCTTTTCACGAGGCGGTGTTCGGCCACCCCGGCGAAGCGCGCGCGATCCTGAATCTGGGCGGCATCGCCAACTGGAGCCTGCTCGTGCCGGGAAAAGCGCCGGGAGGTTTTGACTGCGGTCCGGCGAATATGCTGATGGACGCCTGGATACACCGTCACCAGGGCGTGGAGTACGACGAGGATGGCGCGTGGGCGGCATCCGGCGTGGTGCACGAGCCGCTGCTCGCCAGGCTGTTGTCCGACCCCTTCTTCCGGCTTTCGCCACCCAAAAGCACCGGCCGGGAACTTTTCGATCTGCCGTGGCTTGACACCCATCTGGCCCGTCTGCCCGCCATCGCCCCCGTCGACGTGCAGGCCACGCTGTGCGAGTTGACGGCGCGAAGCGCGGCGCAAGCGCTGCGCGACGCGGCGCCGCAAACCCGGGCGGTCTACCTGTGCGGTGGCGGCGCGCGCAATGGCCATTTGCGCAGCCGGATCGCCGCGCTCCTTGACAATATCGCCGTCGCCACCACCGATGAAATCGGCATGCCGGCGCACCAGGTGGAAGCGGCGGCCTTCGCCTGGCTGGCCGCGCGCTGCCTCGAGCGCTTGCCGGGCAATCTGCCGTCCGTGACCGGCGCCGCCGGGCCGCGCGTGCTGGGCGCCATTCATCCGGCCTGACCGCCCTCGCGCGACACGTTATACTATGCGGCTGACACCGCTTCACCAACATACAACAGACACGGGAATATGCGACTTTTCAAGCGGAAGGCCGTCGTACGCAACACGACCACGACCTTGCCTCCGAGGCTGACCGGCCTGCTGCGCGAGGCCTGGTGGATGCTCATGGCGGTTCTCGCAATCTACATGGTGCTTGTGCTGGCCAGCTATTCGACGCTCGATCCCTCCTGGTCGCACAGTTCGTCCGACCCGACCGTGCGCAATATCGGCGGCGCCTTCGGCGCGCGCCTGTCCGACCTGCTGCTTTACGTGTTCGGTTTGTCGGCCTGGTGGGTCGTGGTGTTCTGCCTGGTGGCCATCAGCTGGGGATACCGGCGCCTGGAAACCCTGGGGTTGCGATTCAACACGATGACAACCGCCTCGGTCGCCGGCTTTGTCCTGCTGCTGTTCAGCAGCGCCGGCATTGAAGGCATTCTGTTCGCCCACAAGGACATGCACGGCATCCTGCCGCAGAGTCCGGGCGGCATTCTCGGGCATTTTCTCGGTGGCGGGCTGACCCGCACGATGGGCATCACGGGCGCCACGCTGATTCTCACGGTGCTCGGCGCGATCGGCTTCTCGCTGTTCACCGGCATGTCCTGGCTTGACGCCATGGAAAAGGTCGGCGGCTGGGTCGAAGACGGTGTGCTGGGGCTGTGGCAGGCCTGGCAGGCGCGCAAGGATCGCGAGATCGGTCGCGAGACCGCCCAGCGCCGCACGGAAAAAGTCACCACGGAAAAGCGCAAAATCGAAGATAAGCCACCCGTGCGCATCGAGGCGCCCGTGCTGGAAGTGCCGATATCGCCCAAGGCGACCAAGCCGGTCCAGCCTTCGCTGTTCGCCGATCCGAACGATGGCACCCTGCCCGGCCTCGCCTTGCTTGAGCCTCCCCGCGAGCAGCAGGAGCCGGTGTCCGCTGAAACCGTCGAATACACTTCCCGCCTCATCGAGCGCAAGCTCGCCGATTTCGGTGTGGAGGTCAAGGTGGTGGCCGCCTACCCCGGCCCGGTGATCACCCGTTACGAAATCGAGCCCGCCGTGGGCGTCAAGGGCGCCCAGATCGTCAACCTCATGAAGGATCTGGCCCGCGCGCTGTCGCTCGTTTCCATCCGCGTGGTGGAAACCATTCCCGGCAAGACCTACATGGGACTGGAACTGCCCAACCCGAAACGCCAGATCGTGCGCCTGTCGGAGATCATCGGCTCGGAAACTTATCAGAACATGACCTCGCGCCTCACCATGGCGCTGGGCAAGGACATCGCCGGACAACCGGTATCGGCGGACCTTGCGCGCATGCCGCACGTCCTGGTGGCCGGCACCACCGGTTCGGGCAAATCGGTGGCGATCAACGCCATGATCCTGTCCCTGCTGTACAAGTCGAGCCCGGGCGAGGTTCGCCTGATCATGGTCGATCCGAAGATGCTCGAGCTGTCGATCTATGAAGGCATTCCCCATCTGCTGGCGCCGGTGGTCACCGACATGAAGCACGCCGCCAACGCACTGAACTGGTGCGTTGCGGAAATGGAGCGCCGCTACAAGCTGATGTCGCGCCTTGGCGTGCGCAATCTCGCCGGCTTCAACCAGAAAATCCGCGAAGCCATGAAGAGCGGGGAGAAAATCCCCAACCCCTTCTCGCTGACGCCCGAGATGCCGGAACCGCTGGAGACCCTGCCGACCATTGTCGTGGTGATCGACGAGTTGGCCGACCTGATGATGGTGGCCGGCAAGAAGATCGAAGAACTGATCGCGCGTCTCGCGCAGAAGGCCCGCGCCGCCGGCATCCACCTGATTCTGGCGACGCAGCGGCCGTCGGTTGACGTGATCACCGGCCTGATCAAGGCGAATATCCCCACCCGCATAGCGTTCCAGGTCTCAAGCAAGATCGACTCGCGCACCATCCTCGACCAGATGGGCGCCGAAACGCTCCTAGGCCAGGGCGACATGCTTTACCTCGCGCCCGGCACCGGCTATCCGACCCGGGTGCACGGCGCGTTCGTGGCGGACGATGAAGTGCACAAGGTCGTCGAATTCCTCAAAACGACGGGCGAGCCCAATTATGTGGAAGGCATTCTCTCCGGCGCCATCGACGACGCCGAGGGCGGTTCCGGCGGAGAGTCCGGCGGCAATGGCGACGAGGGCGAGAGCGATCCGCTGTACGACGAGGCGGTCGCCGTGGTGCTCAAAACGCGCAAGGCGTCGATCTCCTCCGTTCAGCGCCACTTGCGCATCGGCTACAACCGCGCCGCGCGCCTGATCGAACAGATGGAGGCGGCCGGACTGGTGTCCGGCATGGAAACCAACGGCAATCGCACCGTGCTGGTGCCGCCAAGAGACGAATGAACCCAGCGAGAATCCCATGTCCCGTTACCTGACCGAGCCCGAGTTCCGTCACGACAGTTCCCTACGCACCGGCATCGTGCTGATCAACCTGGGCACCCCCGACTCGCCGACACCCGGCGCATTGCGGCCCTATCTGCGCGAGTTCCTCTCTGACCCGCGGGTCATCGAAATTCCGCGCGCGCTGTGGTGGGTGATTCTCAACGGTTTTATCCTGACCACCCGTCCCGCCAAATCCGCCGCGAAATATGCCTCCATCTGGCGCGATGACGGCTCGCCGCTCTTGAGCAATACCCGCTCGCTGACCGCGGCGGTAAGCCGTCTGCTCGCACGGGAAGGCCGTGACGATCTGGTTGTCGACTACGCCATGCGCTATGGCAACCCCTCCGTGGAGTCGGTGATCCGACGCCTGCGCGAACAGGGCGTCGACCGGCTGCTGATCGTGCCGCTCTACCCCCAGTATGCGGCCTCGTCCAGCGGCACGGCGCTGGACGAGGTGTTCCGCGTGCTGATGAAGTCGCGCAACATGCCCGAAGTCCGCACGGTCAGGCATTTTCATGACGATCCCGGCTATATCGGGGCGCTGGCCGCGTCGATTTCCCGCCACTGGCAGGCCAACGGCAAGCCGGACAAGCTGATGATGAGTTTTCACGGGGTGCCGCGCTTCACGCGGGACAAGGGCGATCCCTATTACTGCGAATGCCGCAAGACGGCGCGCCTTCTGGCCGAACGTCTCGAACTGGCCGACAGCGACTATGTCGTGACCTTCCAGAGCCGCTTCGGCCGCGCCGAATGGCTCACGCCCTATACCAGCGAAGTCGCCCGGGAACTCGGACAGGCCGGCACCGGCGTGCTGGATGTCGTCTGCCCCGGATTTGTCGGCGACTGCCTTGAAACGCTGGAGGAAATCGCCATGGAAGTGAAGCAGGATTTCCTTTTGGCCGGCGGAGGCCAATTTCGCTACATACCCTGCCTGAACGATAACGAGGACTGGGCAACCGCCTTGACCCGCATCGTGCAAACCCAGCTGGGAGGCTGGTTCCGGCGCGATGACGGCGAAGGGGAAAAACGCAGCCGGGCTGCCAGGGATCTTGGCGCGAAGCAGTAATTTTCTCCGCAAAGCGCAATGGCTCGAATCAGCGTTGACAATCGTCAAAACTGCTCCCCATAATCATTTCGACCCTTGGCTATTCCAGAAGGATAGTCTTGGCGAAATAGAGATCACCACAAGTCTACGAAGAATTAGATTCAGGGGAAATAATGATGAAACAAGTCACTCGCTTGAGCCTCATCGCCGCCGCCGTCATGGCCTTGTCCGCGTGCGGCAACAAGGATCAGGGCGCGCCCGCCGGGTCCGCGTCGGCGCCTGCCGCCGCCGCGGAGGGCGGCGACGCCGTTGTCAAGATCGGTCAGGTCTCGCCGATGTCGGGGCCCATCGCCCACCTGGGCAAGGATAACGAATACGGCGCCAAACTCGCCGTCGAGGATCTGAATGCCGAAGGCGTCACCATCGGCGGCAAGAAGATCAAGTTCGAACTGGTCTCGGAGGATGACCAGGGCGACCCGAAGGTCGGCACGCAAGTCGCTCAGCGGCTGGTTGACGCCGGTGTCGTCGGCGTTGTCGGCCATCTGAACTCCGGCACCACCATTCCGGCCTCCAAGATCTACTCCGACGCCGGTCTTCCGCAGATCTCCCCGTCCGCGACGGCCGTGGACTATACCAAACAAGGCTACAAGACCACCTTCCGCGTCATCGCCAATGACCTGCAACAGGGCAAGGCGCTTGGCGAATTCGCCATTGACGGCCTGAAAGCCAAGAAAGTGGCGGTAATCGATGACCGGACAGCGTACGGCCAGGGGCTGGCCGACGAGTTCGAGAAGGCGGTCAAGGGCAAGGGCGGCAATGTGGTGAAGCGCGAATTCACCAATGACAAGGCCAGCGACTTCAAGGCCATTCTGACCTCCATCAAGGCAAGCCAGCCCGACGTGGTTTTCTACGGTGGCATGGACGCGCAGTCCGCGCCGCTGGTCAAGCAGATGAAGGAGCTGGGCATCAAGGCCAAGCTGATGAGCGGCGACGGATCCCAGACTCCGACCTTCATCAAGCTGGCGGGCGACGCATCGGAAGGCCAGTACGCGTCCAGCTGCGGCGTCCCCCCGGACAAGATGCCCGGATTCAAGTCCTTCAACGACAAGTTCAAGAGCAAATTCAACGCCGAGGTGCAAATCTACGCGCCGTTCGAGTATGACGCCGTTCGTGTGCTGGTCGACGCGATGAAACGCGCCAACTCCACCGATCCCAAGGTTTACCTGCCGGAAGTCGCCAAAACCGACTATTCGGGCGTGACCGGAAAAATCGCCTTCGACGAGAAAGGCGACGTGAAAAACGGCGCGGTGACGGTTTACCAGGTCAAAAACGGCAAATGGGAAGTGGTCTCGACGGTGGGCGGCCAGTAAATCCCGCCCGGTCCGTTACGAAACGGCGCGATCGCATCGCGCCGTTTTTCATTTCCGGCCGCCACTCCTGGCGGACCGTCCCGCGCCACGCAACGGAAGATAGACCCGTGGTTGCTAATTTTGTTAATATAAATAATTATCATTAACAAAATTAAAACAGCAATGTCTCATCCCCTTCCCTCCTGTAGAAACCGGAAGCACATTGCTTTTGCAGGAGACCATGAATGAATGCATTACCCCCCTCCCTTCGCCTGAAAACCCTGTTGTTGCTGTGCGCCGCCGCCTGGCCGGTGTCGCAGGCCGCAGCCGAGACCCAGTTGCCGGCCGTCGAGGTTCGCGGCAGCCGGGTGCCCACCCCGGGAAAAAGCGAGATTTCAGCGGCCGATATCGAGCGCCAGCAAGCCACTTCGGTGCCGCAGCTGCTCGATACCCTGCCGGGAGTCGACCTGTCCGGTTCCATGCGCCCTGGCGGACAATCGCTCAACATCTGGGGCTTTGGCGCTGTCGAGGACGTCAAGGTCATTCTCGACGGCGCGCCCAAAGGCTTTGAAAAATACCGCCAGGGATCGGTGTTCATCGAACCGGAACTGATCCGCCGCATCGAGGTGGACAAGGGGCCTCACTCCTCGCTGTACAGCAATAACGGGGGGTTCGGCGGCACAGTCCGCATCGAGACCAAGGACGCCGCCGATCTTCTCATGCCGGGAGAGTCGTTCGGCGCGCTGCTCAAAAGTGGCTACCACAGCAACGACAAGGAGACGTCGGGCTCCGCTTCGGTGTACGGCGCCAGCAATGACCGGCGCTTCGACATATTGGCCTCCGGCACCCTGCGCCGCTCTGGCAATCTGCGCCGAACCAACGGGCAGGAATACCGCTATTCGCGCAACCACAACGACGCGGCCCTGCTCAAGACCTCGTGGCGTCAGGGCGACAGCCGTTTCACGCTCTCCCTGATCGAAAACCGCGGCGAAGGATGGTCGCCTTTCGATGCCAAGCGCGGCGAAATCCCGACGCCGACCGACGCGGAGATCGCCCGCTACGGGGAAGATGAGGCGTGGCGGCGCAAGGTGCTGTGGCGCGACACGGACGACAGCACCCTGTCCGCGACCTGGCGCTACGCGCCCGTCGATCGTCCCTGGCTCAATCTGACGGTGCGCTGGACCGATGCGCGCACACGCCAGCATGACAAGCGCCCCGACTCGGTGACGGCCGGATTTCCCTCGACGGGGGGCAACGAAAGCTGGACCACGTACCGTGACCGCCAGGCCGAAATCATCAATGAAGCGGCGTTCGCGACCGGCGAACTGAACCACGTGCTGACCACGGGCGTGCAATGGCACGACAACCGGCGCGACACGATGATGTTCACCAAACAGTATGCGACCAGCGCCAATCATCATTACGGCTGGATGCAGCCGTATTACATGCCCTCAGGACGGCAGGAAACCCTGGGAGGATTCGTGCAGGAATCGCTGACCCGCGGCGCCACGACGCTCACCGGCGCGGCACGGTTCGATCAGGTGACGACCCATGGCGTGCCCAACCTGGCGCCGGCTTACAATAATCCGGCCGGGGGACACGACTATCGCCCGACCCGTCATAGCGGCTGGTCTCCGCGACTGGGCGCCATTTGGCGCGCCACCTCACGGCTGAGTTTCTATGCGGACGTCAGCAAAACCTGGCGCGCGCCGCTGATCGACGAAACATACGAGGTGCAAAGCGCCGGAACGTCGGCCCCGGCGACCAGCCGTTCCCTCAAAAAGGAACGGATCACAGCCTGGCGCGCAGGCCTTCTGGTCAGCGCCGACTCGGTGCTGAGCGAATCGGACCGCCTCTCGTTCGCCGCCACGCTGTTCCGCAACGACGTGCACAATAATATCGAGAAACGCTTCGGCGTCATGGTCGAGCCGGGTTCGGCGAAGCCTCCCCGACTGAGTTTTTACCGGAACTTGCCGGGCTACCGCACGGAAGGCGTTGAACTGGAAAGCAGCTGGGACAGTCGTTCGGCATTCGCCGGCATTTCGCTGTCGTGGATGCGTGGCAAGCATCACGGCACCATCCGCAATCCCTGGGGGCAAGATGCGCCGGTAATGGATGTGGCGCCGGCGAAAATGCTGGCGACGCTGGGCGCGAAATGGCCGGTGTACGGACTTTCGGCGGGCTGGCAGGGCCGGTTCGTGGCGGCGCAGGACGAGGTGCCGGGCAATGTGGAAGACGCCGCCGCCTACCAGTACCCGAAGTCCAAAGGCTATGCGCTGCACGGGCTGTTCGCGCAATGGCAAGGACGTGGCGCGCTAAAACGCTACGCGGCGGGCCTTGCCATCGACAATCTGTTCAATCGGGACTACACCCCTTACCTTGCCGAAGGCGTGTATGCGCCGGGGCGCAACATCAAGCTGTCCTTGTCGGTCCGCTTGTGACACGCCACTCCCGCCAGCGGCTCGGGTCGTCGGCGGGGGTCGGCAACGGCGCGGGCAATGTTCTCGCAACGCGCGAACAACGCGGAGCGCCTCGCGGCGCGGAGAGATCTCGGGGATGTCGCCATCGTGATCATGGCGGTCCTCACCGCGCCGACAACTGCCTGGCAGGGCGAGATCTCTCTACGGCCTCAGTCGCGGAACACCGGGCGGGTTTTCATCATGGCGGCCATGCCGGCTTTCTGGATATCGTCGGAAATCAGCATGGCGGCGTTCCAGGTGGCCACATGATTCAATCCGTCGGCGATGCTGTGATCCCGGCCGTAGTTGAGGATTTCCTTGCTGCCGCGTACCGCGAGCGGTGACTTGGCGGCGATGAGCTCGGCGCATTCCAGTGCGGCGACCTTGACCGCTTCGGCATCCGGCAGCACCCGGTTCACCAGCCGGAAAGCCAGCGCTTCGTCCGCCTTCACATCGCGGCCGGTCAGAGCCATTTCCCGCGCGACCCCCTCGCCCACCACGCGCGGCAGTCGCTGCAGGGTGCCGACATCGGCCACCATGCCGACGTCGACCTCCCGCACACCGAATACCGCGTCGGCCGAGGCGAAACGAAAATCCGCCGCCAGCGCGATATCCAGCCCACCGCCAAGACACACACCGTGCACGGCCGCGATCACCGGCTTGCGGCAGTGTTCCAGACTGGTCACGCAATCCTGCAGATCGAGAATCAGGCGGCGCAGTTTTTCCCGCATGCGCGCCTCGCAGTCATCCTTGATGATGCCCTGCACGCCCATCAGCATGGCAAGATCGATGCCCGAACAGAAATGGCGGCCCTCCCCGCTCAATACCACCGCGCGCACTTCCGGCGTGTCATCGCACCAGCGCATGGCATTGCGCAACTCCTTCCAGCTCGCCTCATCCAGTGAGTTGGCCTTGCTTTCGCGATTGAAGCTGACGATGGCGACAGCGCCCCTTTGCTCCACCTTGATTGCCGTGTAGTCCATGCCTCGTTTCTCCTCGTGTGGCGTTGTTATTGCGGGCGTTTCTTCGGAATCCAGGTCCACACCATTTCGCACTGGACCGGCGCTTCCCCGGACTCGTCGGTCACCGTGACATTGACCGTCACATCGCCCTTTTCTTCTACATACATGCGCTGGATCTGCGCTTCGTCGAGGGTGGCGACGGCGCGCATGTCGCCCTGGGAGCGGCGCGTGTAATTGACATGCATCGACTTGAGCAGCATCAATTTATCGTCCGGGACATTCATTCCGACCACGAAGCCCGTGGCCGTTTCGGCCAAGAGCGCCATCGCCGCGGCGTGCACGCCCTTGATGTGGTTCTGAACCTTTCGGCGATTGCGGATGGAAACGATCAACCGCTGCTGAGTCACTTCCTCGAAGCACAGCCCCGCCGTGCCGAGAAACGGAACAATGCGGCCGAAAGCGCGCGTCAGGACAAAACTTCTCAGGCCGGCCGGCAGACGGCCCGCCTTGGCCGCCAGCCGGCTCATGCTGTTGCTGCGATACTCCATGCTGTTATCCCTCGTTGGTTTGGTGTGCAATGCTGTCGGCGACGCCCAATGTCGCGCGCAGCTGTTTTCTTATGTCGTGTAAATATACCGGATTCACCCGGGCCAGTTGCAAGGCGCCCTGCAATGCCGCGAACAGCAGCATGCCCACGGACTCGGGTTCGCCCTGGAAGCGGAATTCGCCGCTATCGCGGCCGGTCGTGACGATTTGCACCGCCCACAGGCGCATCGCTTCAATGAAGGCGGCGGCTTCGTGTTGCATTTCCTCCGGCAAGGTATGGTATTCGGTTGAAAGCATGCCACTGGGGCAAACCTGCTCATCCTTGTCGAAGTAGGCGTAGGCCACGTCGAAAAACTGCTCGAGCTGCTTTTCGCAGCGCTGATCCGCGCAAGCCTCGACAAACCGCGCCAGCCGGCGCCGGTACCGTTGTATCAGGGCGACGCCCAGATCGGACTTCTTGGGAAAGTGGTAATGAATGGCGGCATTGCGCACGCCAAGCTCCCGGCTGATGTGCTGGTAGCTGAAAGCGTTGAACCCGCGAGTCAACAGCAACTGCTCGGCGATGTCGAGAATGCGTTTGCGGGTGTCGTTTTGCGGGTCGTTGGCAGGTTTCATCCGGCAAACTTTACTTACTGGTCAGTAAGGTGTCAATTTACCTTGCCATTCGGCATCGCCAATGGTCTAGTTAAGGTATCATGGCCTGAATAGAGGCCGAAACAGGGATGGGTAAAAACAAGCATGAGACTGAAATTCAGCAAGATGCACGGATTGGGTAATGACTTCGTCGTGATCGACGGCGTGCGCCAAACCGTCACCCTGGATACACATCGCATCAAGCAATTGGCCGACCGCCATTTCGGTATCGGTTTTGACCAGATGCTGCTCGTTGAGGCCCCCCACGCCCCGGAAAACGATTTTCGCTATCGCATATTCAACAGCGACGGCAACGAGGTCGAGCAATGCGGCAATGGCGCGCGCTGCTTTGTCCGCTTCGTCACGGACCAGAAACTGACCAATAAAAGCGCGATCCGGGTGGAAACCGCGAAAGGCGTGATCGTGCCGGAACTGCACGCCGACGGGCGCATCGTGGTGGACATGGGCGTGCCACGGCTCTCCGCCGCCGACATTCCGTTCCTGGCCGATGGCGAGGCGGTCGAGCACGAATTGGAACTGGAGGGCGGCGTCCGCGTGAGCATCACCGCCGTCTCCATGGGCAACCCCCATGCGGTACAGGTCGTTGACGATGTCGACACGGCCCCCGTGGCCGCGCTGGGCGCCCTGATCGAGCGCCATCCCCGCTTTCCCGCCCGGGTCAACGCCGGGTTCATGCAAATCGTTTCGCGCAACAAAGTGCGCTTGCGGGTCTTCGAACGGGGCGCCGGCGAGACGCTCGCCTGCGGGACGGGCGCCTGCGCCGCCGTGGTGACCGGCATCCTGCGGGGCTTGCTGGACGCCAGAGTGCAGGTGGAAACCCGCGGCGGCCACCTGACCATCGAATGGAAGGGGCCGGGCACGCCGGTGCGCATGACGGGCCCCGCCTCCACCGTATTCACCGGCGAGATCGAAGTCTGATCGCGCTCCCTGCTTATCATCGTTAGAGGTAATGCCGCCATGCACAGCGATGACGTGCTCGCTTTTCTGGATAGCCATCCGGACTTCCTGACGCATCATGCCGAACGTTTCGGCCTGCGCGCCGCCCCTCAGGAACGGGTTGTCGTTTCCTTCGCCGAAAGGCAACTGCTGGACATGAAAGACCGGATCCGGCAACTGGAATCCCGGCTGCATCAACTGGTACGGCATGGCGAGGCCAATGACCTCATCCAGGCAAGAAGCCACAGGTTAGCGCTCGGACTTATGCAAGCCAGGAGCACGGAGAGTGTGCTCGCCGCCGTAAGCAAAGGTCTGCTGGACATTTTTCAGATCGACCGCGTCGCCTTGCGTCTGTGGCACCCTCAAGCCGAAACGCGCACACCGTCCTGCACGACCACCCGCGCGGACATCCAGCTTCTGGCGCGCAATCTTTCCGCCCCCAGCTGCGGCCCTTATGCCAACGACGAGGTGCTAAGCTGGTTCCCGCCGGTGCCGGTCCTGCAGTCCTTCGCCCAGATCGCCTTGCGGGAAGAGAGCGGCGAGCCGTTCGGTCTTCTGGTGCTCGCCAGCGACAACGCCGATCGGTTCACCTTCGACATGCACACCCACTACCTCGCGCAGATGGGCGAGATGGTCTCGGCGGCGCTGCTGCGCACCCTCGGCGCGGAGTGATGCCCACGCTCGCGGTGCCCGAAATCGTCGGGATTGCCGCGAGCGCCCCACTCACGGACAAGGCGGCGCCTCATCATCATGCTTGAAGTCCCAGAGCTTGAGCTGGCGCAGCGGGGTCAATTCCCAGCGAGCAAGTACAAGCGACCCTACGCTATCGAGTCGAACTCCACCAATCCGAGTGCGAGGCGCTTGTTGGCATGCCAAGCGGCAGGCATGCGGCACACAACCTCAAACGCGCATGGATCCTGAGCCGCCCCGGGTTTCGCGGAGGCTCCCTCACTTGAGAGAAGGGAGCCATGAGCAAATCTCATCAAGTTTTCCCCTGAGATCCGCGAGTGCGCCGTGCGCATGGTCTTTGACGCCAAGGATCAGTACGAATCGCAATGGGCTGCAATCGTTTCGATCGCCGACAAGATCGGCTGCACTGCCGAAACGCTGCGCTGCCCTCGGGCCCAGCGTGACGACATCTTGATGGTTGAGATCGAGCGCGTTTGGCAGGTCAACCAGCAGGTGTACGGCGCCGACAAGGTCTGGCGTTAGCTGCGGCAAGGCGGTTCGCACCAATCGGCCCGATCCGGCGGTGACGTGTTCGCAGGACCGGGGGAACCGGCAGTTTGTCGCCGACCGGCCAAACCAACTGTGGGTCCCGGACTTCACCTACATGTCGACTTGGCATGGTTTCGTCTACGTCACTTTCGTCATCGACGTCTTCGCCCGCTTTATCGTTGGCTGGCGCGTCAGTCGCAGCATGCACACCGAGTTTGTGCTTGATGCGCTGGAACAAGCGTTGTGGGCGCGGCAGCCGAGTCGCGACGCTTTGATCCACCACAGCGATCGTAGCTCGCAATACGTCTCGATCCGCTACAGCGAACGGCTGGCCGAAGCGGGCATCGAGCCTTCGGTCGGCAGCACTGGCGACAGCTGCGACAACGCGCTGGCAGAGACGATCAATGGCTTGTACAAGGCGGAGGTCATTCACCGGCACAGGCCGTGGAAGAGTCTGGAGGCGGTGGAGCTGGCGATGCTGGAATGGGTGGCCTGGTTCAATCGCCACCGCTTGCTGGCACCGATCGGTTATATTACACCGGCGAACTACTATCGCAGTCGGAGCGAGCAGGCCATGCTGGTCTGACTCACACAAAATGGCCTCCGCGAAACCCGGAGCGGCTCAATGCCTGGATCGTCGCATTGATTACCGCGATCGGTTGATCACCGAGAGGTTGTGACTTGGGAGCAACAACGAAACGCCAGAGGCGCTCGTATCAACAGGATGTTCTCTACCGAAGCGACTAGGAAAAAATTGGCCAAAGCCTACCATGCCCTCGCTTCTGACAAACCGTCATAACTCTGTGCAAAGATGTCAGGAGAACTCGAGCGATTCAAACTTGGATGAACTGGTGGCGAAGCTGAGGCTGGAATGACAAGATTTTCGAGAGTTCCGGCTACCATTCCCTCTGCGCCAAAAAATTTTAATTGCATAACCATTTACATTATTCTAATCTAAAAACATAACGTTATGAATGATGATTTATCGCAGTTACCTTTCTTGATTTAAAGTCTTCGCACTCTTTGATCACAAAGGAGGTGTTTCAATGGTTTTTGAAAAAATCTCAGATCAAGTATGCCGCGAACGTTTTAGCATTGATGGCCTACAATTTGAACCAAATGTCGTCCAGGACATCGATGGACCCTGCGGATGGTTTACGAAAAAACTGATATCAAGTGAAGGCCCTCTTATTTCAGACTTTGTAACCCACGAAGCAACATTTCGGTACTCGACTTTTGGTATTCACATCGGCCAAGATGACCGGCTCACATTCATGGGGGAGAACGGCCAGAGAATCCATGGGTATTTCGTTGACTGTCGGGAAGGCAGTCCAACGCTGCACAAACTAGTGGCCCTTGATTTCTCGCCTGGCTTTCATCGCCACCTCGTTATTCCTCGAGGCGTAGCTCATACGTTCGATAACCTGGAACACATCGTTACACGTGATGAACCGGTTTGGTACTCCGATGAGAATAATCCGGCGTGGAATGTGGACAACGACCTAATCTCTGTCATTCGAGACACCGAACCGAGTGCATTTCCGGTCGTTCGCGCAAATAAGCACCGTCTTCCTGACGAAGCACACCGATTCCTGTCGCGGCTCTCGCAGACACTCCTTGAGAGCCCGAAGAGTTATTTGGCCAGGTTCCCAGTGAAGATCGGTGGTGCTGAACAGTTCGTCATGTTCGAGCCCAAATCGTGGGCCAACGACGAGAGTGAACTCGAAGCACTGCTCAACGTACCCATCATTGCTGGTGTTGAGGTGAGGCGCAACCGTTACGCGCTCACAGGCCCAAAGTCGTGGACGCTTGTGCCCAACACGGCGGCGTGCGTGGCCGACATCCTGCTTCTCCCCGCTACGGTTGGCGAGAGCGCACTACAACATTGCCACGCCCGCACTAGAAAGTGGTACACGTTTCTAAACCACCAGGGTGTCACCATCGAGTTCGACTTTGTGGATCGTCGAGGTGATTCGTCAACGTTTGGGACGAGATCTCGCCTCTGCACGACTTGCGACCCGCGCATTAGCATTGCCATTGATCATGGTATAGCGTACTCAGTTCGGTGTCCTAAGGATGTCCTCGTTCGTTGCGAGCATGAAGTGTTTGTTGATCAAAATGAGCCTCGCACCGACATACCCATGTTTAACCAGGATCTGATGTCTGTTCCCGCCGATGAGCTCGGTTCGGAACTATTGCTACCTAAGCTGCGTTGTCCTGATGTTGTTGTCTATCAGATGGCGAAGCTGGAACAGCAGGCGGTAGTCGCCGCTTAGGTTTTTGTTGGGGTCTGCAATACTTCATCGTTAACTTAAGGAGATTCATATGCAATCAGCGCAAGATGTGTCCCTAGCCTCTTGGAAAGAAGAACTGTCTAGCCTCGTCGCTTCGGCGAGGACGGCAGAAGACCTCGCCGCCCTGAGTGCCTTCGAAAACGCCCTCAGCCCGTACCTCGACAACCCCGGCGCATTGCGCACACTTCTTGGCAAAATCCAGAGCCCCGCCATTGAGCCGGCACTCGAAGCTATCGTGGCGAAGAGTGAATTCCAAAGCTTGGCAGAAGTGAAAGCCATGCTGCCGAGCTACATCGAAGTGGTTGCTGCCTAAGCAATTACCCTGTTCCTGAATGCAGACTCTGTCAAACACTCCACCCCGGGTGACGTTGACCCTCATCGCACTCGGGGCTTTTCTCGTGCTGTACGAGGCCATAAATGCAGACTCCTTCAAGCACTCTACCCCGAGTGACGTTGACCTTCATCGCACTCGGGGTTTTTCTCGCGTTGTCCGAGGCCATATATGACTTGGCGTTTGCCAACATGGCCTACACGATTACCGGCAAGACCCTCTCCGTCACGACGACCTACGCGGTTGGGTATGGCGCGGAGATTCTTGTCACGCTTCTTGGTGCCGGTTTCATCGATCGCTTCAACAAGTGGCGGCTCTTTCTCGCGACGCAGGCGGCCAACATCATCGTCTTTGCGCTCGCGGCAGTCCTGCTTAGTCGCGAAAATCCGACCGTCGCTACGGTCTGGTTCTTTGCCTTTTTCGTTGATCTCATCCATCAATACTCACGCCTCATCGTCTTTGCGCTGGTGCCATTCCTCTTTGCGAAGGATGAGATTCCAAGGCTTAACGGCATGCTGGCCGTGTGCAACGGCGTCGCCAAGGCGCTCGGTCCGGTTGTCGGCGCGATTGCAATTCTCTATGTCGGTCTTCCCGCGTCGCTTCTGGGTTCGATCGCCTTCATGGTCGGCGCGCTGGTTCTGACGATGGCCCTCGGAGTGATGAGTCAAGCCTCCACTATCCCGGCGATTGTCAGTGTTCCCGAAGAACGTTTCAGAGATCGACTCCAAGAGAGCGTGTTCGGTGCGTCGCGAGCCGCGTATCAACTGCTTGCCCTTCCTCGCTGGCGCTGGTTCCTCGCGTCGTACTCAAGCTGTGTGCTCGTCATCGGCGTCCTCGCACTCCTCTGGATTCCCCTGCTCCGCAGTTTCCATGGATTCTCGGATGCCGAGACCGGCTACCTCATGAGCACGGGAACATTCGGTGCCGTCATCGGGGGAAGCATGCTGCGGCGACATGCACAACTCTCGAAGCTCACCTCGGTGTTGCGCGCTGCCCACTTCGTCATGGCGTTCGGTATATTCGTCGCTTTTGTCGTGCGTGGCAATCCTTATGTCGTGGGCATTGGAATGTTCGCCTTCCACGTGGGAACGACGATGTATTTCCGCAGTACGGCGAGTGCGATTCAAACGAACATACCGAAGGATGTTATTGGCAGTTGGTACGGAGCCATCGACTTCATCAGCCGCTTCGTTGGTCTTGCCGGCATCCTGTTTGCAGGCTGGGCGTTCGACGCCATCGGCCCCTACGCGTTGTACACCGCATTGCTGGTACTGCTCCTCGTCAGCGTGCTTAACTGGCGCGGCAGCAACCATGCACTTGAGAGCGCTCCTGTTTGAGGACGAAGACATGACGGCAAACTCTGATCTCTTTGAATCTCTCTCTGTACTTGATGATTGCCATCGAGTCGCGACGGTGATCGACGGGCTTGGCTTTGCGTCGAACTACCTATTGGAACACCAAAGCCCTGAGATCCATCCAGAAACGAAGATCCTCTCAAACCCGGGTTCCATCGTCGGCCACTTCGTCACCCACGGCGCCGGGTTTCGATATTCAACCTTCGGTGTGCATGTTGGTCAGGTGGATCGGCTCACCTTTCACTCGGCCACCCCCAAGCGAGTGACGGGGTACTTCATCGACTGCCGTCAGGACTCGCCATCAAGAGGGCGCCGCCTATCGATCGAGTTCGGGACAAACGCCTGGCGCAAACTCATCATTCCATGCGGTGTCGCACACACGTTCGAGAACCTGGAGGGCGTCGTCACAAGAAACGACCTGACCCTCGTTGCGGACGCGAGCAATCCGTCTTGGAATCTGCTTAACGATGATGTCGTCTTCCCGTGGACGGCAGAAGGTATCAAAACGGCACCCGAAGTCACCATCAACACTACCGAGATTCCGCTCTCGGCCGCGACGATGTTCTATGGGCTGCAACGACAGCTTCTCAGAGGCGGGCGGAAGCAGTCATCGTTAGAGGTGCAAGCGACGATTGCCGGCAAGGAAACTCGGTTGATTGTGAGTTCCGACCTCGACCGGAGTGCTGATGTACGTTTGCCACTATTCGAAGAAGGGCCGATTGGCTGTGAGTTCGCGCTCAATAGCTTTAATAGCGTCGCTGACGCATCGTGGGCAGTGGTTCCCACCACAGCATCTTGTGTAGCAGACTGGGTGATTGTCGACATGGATACTGATGAACAGGTCTGGTTTTCGTATCACACGAGGCAGACCGTTCTCCACACATTTCTCGACGGCGAGGGATCCTCCGTCCTCCTTGAGGTCGTCGACCTCCGTTCGACTAGCCGCTCGTTTAGACGACGAACCGCGTGCCGCTTTACATGTGATCCGCGGTTTCACGTACGCATCCCTCCCGGAGTCGCGTACCGATACATTGGACAGGGTCGCTACGGACTACGCGTCGAATATGAGATGTTCGTCGATACGAACGAGCCGCGCCTCGACTTGCCTCCCATCGGAGCAGATCGCATCAATCTTCCCACTGAAAGGCTTGATGGTGCGACAGGAGTGACTCCACCAAACCTTGCGCTTCCGGCATCCGTGCAGCAGATGATGGCCCGGCGCGAGTACGAGATGATTGAACAGAGTTGGGAGGCACAACTCAACGCCGCAAGAAGTCGATACCGAAGCGCATTCTCGCGCTAGTGTCATGAGTTAGAAATTCGCAGACAAAACGCTCCATATTGTTGAGAATTTCAGAGAGTGCCCGAATTTTGTGCAACCGGGGTTGAGCTTAGACTCGCGAACAAAACCTCTTTATGCCATATATGTACATTCGCATCTGACGAGGATGAAACGGAAAGTCGTCAGTCAGAAACGATGGGAATCATTGCAGCCAAGTTCTGCCGGGCATCCCGAGTTCCACACATAAATCACCGACCTTGGTTGCCGGCGCTGCCTGGACCGGACATGCTTGCTTTCGGCACGCCGTATACGCCAGAAAAGAACGGGATGGTTGAGCGTGTGATCAGGACTTTGAAGGAGCATGTGTGCATTGACACCGCATCGAAAGCCTGACGCACGCTAGTCGTGTCATGGCAAACTGGATTAGTTTCTACCATAGCCGACGTCTCCACTAGGCATTGGGGATGAAGACGCCGGCCAGAATTTACGAATTAGCAGCCTGACCTGAGCAGAAAGTGCTGGGTCATTACAAGGCTTAATCTGAGCCAAGCAAGCCACACCCCGAGAGTCAATCGGACTGGCGTCATTCCCGGCCATTGTGTTCCGATAAGAACCATGCCAGCGCATCGTCCCACAACCGACGGGCTTCCGGCCGGAAGTAACCCATATGCCCGATGCGCCCACCATACTCCAGCGGATCCAGATCCCGCCGAACGAGCGGCGCATTGCGGTAGCCCTGCGCGAAGGCCTCGCGGGAGCGGGGCAACGCCCACAGATCGTCCAGCGCGTTCATCGCCAGGATGGGGGTTCTTACCCGGGCGAAGGTTTCCCGAATGCCGGGCATGAAAGGATCGTCAAGAAAATAGTTCGGATAGCGGCACCAGTGCCGCCATTGTCGGTACACCCCCAACGGCAGATCGGCCCCCAGGCTCAACATCGAGCCCGGCAGGTAGCCTTTCCATTTGACCAGCGCAGGAAACACCGTGTTCCACAGCAGCCAGACCTTGCATCGTTCCCCCAGGGGCATCCAGCCGTGCCATCCCGCGCCCATCCCGAAAGCACAAAGCTTCGAAACCAGATGGTGATTCGGCAGCAGCCCCAGCGCATGCGTACCGAATGAATGCCCCGCCATGTACAGTGGCGCTTCGTCGCGGGCGAGCCGGTCGACGGCGGCGGCAAGATCCAGACGGGCCCAGTCCAGGTAGCGCATCTCGAACCCGACAAGACTTTCGGGCCGCGATTCACCGATTCCCCGGTAGTCCAGAGTCAGCACGGTGAAACCCCGTGACGCGGCGTGCTGGGCGAAGCGCCGGTAAAACCGCCGCGGCACGCCGGTCGCTCCCGCGACCAGCAAATTCCCGCGCCACGACGCGCGCGCCTCGAAAAGTGTCGCGGCCAGAGAAAAACCATCGCTGGCGAGCAGTCCGATCGGTGTTCCGGCGTCACTTACGGCATCGGGATGATCCATGGCGGCGGCTCCGGGCGGCGCATGCCGTTAGGCGGCGGGTGGACGGGTCAGCGCGTAAAGATCGGGCAGCAGCCGGCTCAGGCGGGACAGATGAGGTTCATCGAGGGCGTTGTCGGCCTCGTCCGTACCATACCCCTGAAGATGAACGACCAGGCCATCCGCCCCCGCCGCCAGCGCGGCCAGGGACTGCGCCATTACTTGGTCCTGGCGGATCCCGGGAAAATCGGGCTCGCAAACCACCGGGAGGTGCGTTTCCCTTTGCAGTCGAGCGATCGCCGAAACGTCGAAACGCTCGGCGCCGCCAAGGCAAAACACAATCGAATGGTTCCCCCCCGAGGCGATCTGCTCGGCGGCCATCAACCAGTCGGTCAGCGGCGTGGTTTCGCACCCCCGCAAGAGCACGGGCTTGTTGACGTGACCGGTCTCCCTGAGCAGGACGGGGTTGTAGAGCACGCCCGGTGCCAGTTCCAGCATATCGATATCGGCCTGCAGGCATTCTTCCAGCTGCCGGGTGTCGGCGATCGTCGTCACCGATGTCAAGCCATGCGCGCGGGCCAGTTCGCCAAGCCGCTCCACCCCCGGCATCCCCAGCCCCTGATCGTGCCAGGGGTTGGCCACCGAGCGAAACAGCCCGGCGCGTAAATAATGGCTCCCCAGTCCGGCAAGCGTCCCGGCCAGCCGCTCAAGATCGGCCTCGCTGCCGATCAGCGGCACCCCCGGCAACAGAACGGGAACGCCCGAACCGATTGTTTTTCCGCGCACCCGGACGGGCTGGCGATCGGGATGAGTATCACGGGAAACGAGCCGGTACGGTTTCATGACGCGAATGGCGCGCTCGACGCCGGGCAGCGAGGCGAACTGCTCGGCGGACAGCGGGCGCTCGTCGCCCACGGCGCCGATCAGAGTGCGCTCCACGCCCCGCGAGACATGCTCCGATAAGCCCGCCGCCCGTATCCGGGCGATAACGGCATCGACCTGGACGGAGGTGGCCTGGGGAGTCATCACAATGATCATGCGGCCGGCTCCGTGGTGCCCAGCAATTCGTCCAGCGCCGTCACGCCGGCCTGGCAGGCCGAGAAAACCTGCGCGGGCGTGGCGGCGCCATACATGTAAGCGGGAACGCTGACAAACCGGTTTACCGTGTCCACGCACGGTTCGTCGACGGCTTTTTCCACATGGACCTGTCCCCATGCCTCGATGGCATCGGCCAAGTCCTTCCCCTCGGCAAGATGCCCGAAGGTGATGCGCGCGCCCAGAATGCCGGCGTCGCGGGCGGCGGCGCCCAGCACCAGCGGGGCCGCGCACAATGCCAGCAAGGGCTTGCCGGCGGCGATGAAGTCCCGGGCAACCGCGGCGACGTCGGGAGCGAGGCGCGCCGCCTGGCCATCCGAGGCGAAAGGCAGCAGATTTTTCGCGGCGCCGAATCCGCCGGGAAACGCAACGGCATCAAAGGCCGCTTCACGCAACGCTTCGAGCGGTTCGATCGTGCCGCGCGCGATACGCGCGGATTCCGCAAGAATGTTTCGCCGGGTATCGTCCTTGTCGCCCGTCGCATGGTCGACCACATCCGATTGCGGCCGATCCGGGGCAAAGCATTTTACCTGGTGTCCAGACTGGGACAGGGCGATCAGCAGCCCCGCCGCCTCCGTGATTTCCGTGCCGTCGTAAACGCCGCAGCCGGACAAAATCAGTGCAATCCTTTTCATTCAGAGCTTCCTTCCATCATGAAGGGTCAGGAGCGGCGCCAGTGCTCCAGCCGTCGCCGGACGAACCGGCTCATGCCGCCGCTACGGCGCGAGGCGCGCAACCGGCGCAGCCAGGCGACGGCCGCGCGCCATACCGCCATGGCGCGCAGCGTCTCATGCAGCGAGCGCTTGAAGGCGACAACCCGGTCATGGATCGCCGCGAACCATCGCACGGTCATCAATTGCGGACGGGTCAACGAAAAGATCCGTGCCACGAGCGCGGTGCCGGCGACTTTGGCCAGCACGATGACCGTCAGGCCGGTCAGCACGTGCTCGGCGGCGATGAGCCAGACCGCGGCGAGCTTCACCGGCAACAGCAAGACACCCGGAACCAGAAAAACCGCGAGCGCCGCCAGGGGCGGCAGGGCCATGATGCGTTTCTCGAGCGCGGCGACGGGCCGCCAGCGCGCGAATCTGGCCGCCAGCGCCGCCAACTCGTCCCAGGCGAATTCTTCGAAGAGAATCACCAGCGCGACGACGAGCAGGAACGGAAACCGCAGCGCCCGGCGAAGCCAGCGCGCGCCGTTGCGGCCCTGCCGGGCCGTCCGCTGTTTCACGCTTTGGACAGATCGTTCCATTTGTGCACCGTGCGTGGCACATGCGTCGACAGATAGCTTTCCAGCGCGCCGAGCGAGTCCACCAGCGCGAACTGCTCGAGGTTGCCCGGCTGGATGAAACCCTCGTTCACGCCGTGCCTGGCCAGGGCCATCAGGGGATCGTAAAATCCTTCGGCATTGAACAGGGCGACCGGTTTGCCGTGCAGCGACAGCTGTGCCCATGTCAGGATCTCGAACAGTTCGTCGAAAGTGCCAAATCCCCCCGGCAGGGCGACGAACGCATCGGCCATCTGAGCCATTCGAGCCTTGCGCTCATGCATGGTTCCCGTGACGATCAGTTCGGACAGCCCCGGATGCGCCACCTCCTTGGCTTTAAGAAAGTCCGGAATGACGCCGGTCACCTGTCCGCCCGCGTCGAGAACCGCATCCGCGACGATGCCCATCAGTCCGACCTTGCCCCCTCCGTAAACCAGCCGGATGCCGTGTCCGGCCATCCAGCGGCCCAGTTCGCGCGCCACGACGGCATAGCCGGGACGCGAGCCGGTGCTCGATCCGCAAAACACGCAAAGTGTCCTGATGCGCATCACAGCACCGCCTGCGGATAGGAACCCAGCACTTTCACGTAGGAGGTCCGCTCGGCAAGCCCCGCCAGCGCGGCGGCGACACTCGGGTCGCAACGGTGCCCCTCCACATCGATGAAGAACACGTAGTCCCACAAGCCGGCCCGCGAGGGCCTCGATTCGAATTTGGTCATCGATACGCCATTGGCGGCGATCGGATCGAGCAGGTAGTGCACGGCTCCCGGACGGTTGGGCGCCGACACGACCATCGAGGTCTTGTCGTGCCCGGTCGGGCCAACATCCTGATGGCCGAGCACCACGAACCGGGTGGTGTTGTTCGGTTCGTCCTCGACGTTTTCCGCGAGTTTGACAAGACCGAAGCGCTCGGCCGCCGCCTGTCCGGCGATCGCCGCGGCGCCCGTGTCCTCGCTCGCCAGCCGAGCCGCTTCGGCATTGCTGACGACCGGGATGCGCTCCACGGAGGCCGGCAGGTGCTTGTTCAGCCATTCATGGCATTGCGCCAACGCCTGGGCATGAGCGTAAACACGTGCCACGCCATCGAGCCCCTCGCCCGCGCGCAGCAGGTGGTGATGGATGCGCAGCACCACTTCACCGCAGATTTTCAGGGGGCTTGCGACCATCAGGTCAAGCGTGCGCCCCACCGACCCCTCCGTGGAGTTCTCCACCGGCGCGACGACATAGTCGAGCGTTCTCGCCTCGACAAGCCGGAATGCCTCGTCGATCGACGCGCACGGAACCGTGCGGGCCGCGTGGCCGAAATGCTTGGTGGCCGCCAGTTGGGTGAATGTGCCTTCCGGGCCGAGATAGGCGATCGACAGAGGCTTTTCCAGCGCGAGGCACTCGGACATGATTTCGCGGAACAGCCGGGCCACGGCCTCGCCGGACAGCGGTCCGGGATTGAGCTCGCGGATGCGCTGCAGCACCTGGGCTTCGCGTTCCGGGCGGTAGATGACACCGCTTCCCTTGATTTCTCCTATCCGCCTGGCGTGGGAGGCCCGTTGGTTGAGCAGGCCGAGAATCTCGGCGTCGATGGTATCGATGGCATCACGATGCGGTTTGATCAGTTCGTCTGACACGTTTACTCGTCTTTCAATATCACAAATTGTCCCTTCCCGACCGGATAGGTCGCGAAGAACCAGCCGGGTGTGGCCCGCACCATTTCAACAAAGGGCCGGCATTCCGACTCGTGGGAGAGCGCGTTGTCCATCACCACGAGGCCGCCGGGGCGCAGCATGCGGCTGATATGGGGCCAGTAGGCGGGGTAATGGCCACGATCGGCGTCCAGAAACAGGAAGTCCACCGGGCTGGATTCCTGGGCCGCCAGCCATTCGCCGGCATCCTGGCACACCAGGGTGGCCATCGGCCCCAGCCCGAGCGCATCGAGATTGCCCAGCGCCGCTTCCTGCGCCTGAGCGGAGATGTCGATGGTCGTGACATGCCCCTGATTGGTTCTGGCGGCCAGCGCAAGCCATAACGTTGAGCAGCCGTTGGATGTGCCGACCTCGACGATGCGGCGGGCCGCGCTGGACTTGACCAGTTGGTAAAGGAACTGCCCGGTCTGGAACGTGATATTGCGCCGGGTTGTCGCGCCAGCGGGCGCTTCGCGGTCGAAACGCTCCCCCTCCTCGTGCAACGCCTCGAGGAAATTCCATTGATCCTGCGTGATCATATCCCTCTCCAAGTTCAGACTCAGGCACACGCCCTTTTTTCCGCGCCGGCCCTCCTGCCAGCATGCCGCCCTTATCCTACCTCCCCCGTCACGCATAAATCCAGTCGTTCGCGATTACAGTGTCAAAGTACCGTGCGGCTAGCCATAGCACATGGCCCAGCGATTGCCCAGATCGACGATGAAATCGGGGTTCAGATACGCTGAAAACACCAGTATCAACATGGCCGCGGCCAGGACGAGAACCACTCCCCGTCTCATGATGGCCGCTCGCCGGCAAACGATGCCACGGGCTCTTCCCTGATGGGAAGATTCGCAAGGCTTGCCATCACGCCAAGCAAAATGGCGCCGATCCAGACGATGTCGTAGCTTCCTGTCGCGTCGAAGACCCAGCCGCCCAACCAGACCCCCAGAAAGCTGCCCGCCTGATGCGCGAAAAATACCGCGCCGGACAGCAATCCAAGATGGCCGACACCGAACTGGCTGGCGATAATGCCGTTAGTGAGCGGCACGGTGGCCAGCCACAAAAATCCGATCGATGCCGCGAACAAGGCGACGGACCATGAACTCAGGGGGCACAGCAGAAACAGCGCGATGATGACGCTGCGCGCGAGGTACAAGCCCGACAGGAGCCGTGGTTTGGGGATCCGGCTGCCCCATTCTCCGGCGCAAAACGAACCGAACACATTGAAAAGTCCGATCAGCGCCAGCGCAAGGCTGGCGACCGAACCGGACATGCCCTTGTCGCGCAGGTAAACCGGCAGATGCACTCCGATGAACACCACTTGGAAACCGCAAACAAAATACCCGGCCATCAAGAGCCGGAATGACCGTTCGCGCCAGGCCTGCGCGAACGTCGCCGCCATTTTCGGGAGCAGTCTCCCGGTTTCTGGCGGGCGTTGCGCCGGGTCGTCCAGATGGCCGATGGTTTTCGCGAGCGGCGCGCACAGGGCGATCGCGCCGGCCAGCAAAACGAGTGCGGGGATCCAGCCCATCGCATCGATCAGACTCCGCTCGACGGGCACCAGAGCGAACTGCCCGAAGGATCCGGCGGCCGAGGCGATACCCATGGCACGCGATCGCCTGGCCGTCGGCACCGTTCGCGCGATGACGCCGAAGATCACACTGTATGTCGTGCACGACAGGGCAAAACCGATCAGGACGCCCGCCGACAGGGAGAATTGCCACGGTGTCGCGGACACCGTCATCAGCAGCAAACCGGCGGCATAGCACAGCGCGCCGATCAACAGCACCCGCGCCGGCCCCCGGCGATCGGCGATCGCCCCGGAGAACGGCTGGGCAACGCCCCATACCAGGTTTTGCAGCCCCAGCGCCAGAGCGAAGGCCTCCCTGCCCCATCCATGCTCGCCGGTGATCGGCGCCATGAAGAAACCGAAACCGTGGCGAATGCCCATGGCAAGGGAAAGGATCACACCGCTGGCCAGCAGCAGCAAAGACAGTCGGGATCGCATCATGGGAAAGGTTTCCATCGAAAACAGTGGGCGGGGCGAACCGGCTAACCCCAAGCGCGGCCGCAAAAGCCATGTCAAACAAGTATGGCTTTTCGCCAGGGAAGACACAATTGTCTGGCAAAAAACAGGTCGAAAGGCCTGGCTGTTAGCCGTCTGCCTGCCGCAACCGGCCCGCGCCAAAGACGTCCACCGATGCAAAAAGCCCGCCAAAGGCGGGCTTCGAACCGGCAACGGATACCACCCTCAGCCATGCTGGCGGGCGAAGTCCATCATGAAGTTGACCAGCGACTTGACCCCCTCGATCGGCATCGCGTTGTAGATCGACGCGCGAATGCCGCCGACGGAGCGATGCCCCTTGAGCTGCACAAGGCCGTTGCGGGCCGCTTCCATCAGGAAGGCATCTTCCAGCGAGGTGTCGCCCAAGCGGAACACCACATTCATGCGCGAGCGGTAAGGCGCCTGGATGTGCGTGGTGTAGAATCCGTCGCTCGAGTCGATGGCATGGTACAACAGTCCGGCTTTTTCGCTGTTGCGCGCCTCGATGCCTTTCACGCCTCCCTGCCGTTCGATCCACTTGAACACCAGGCCGGCGATGTAGATCGGCCAGGTGGATGGCGTGTTGTACATCGAGTCCGAGTCGGCGTGAACCTGATAGTTGAGCATGGTCGGCGTTGCCGCCTGAGCGCGCCCGAGCAGGTCTTCCCGCACAATGACCAGCACCAGTCCGGAAGGACCGATGTTTTTCTGGGCGCCGGCATAGATCAGGCCAAAGCGGCCGATGTCCACTTCCTTCGACAGAAAGTCCGACGACATGTCACAGACCAGCGGAACCGCGCTTTCGGGCACATCGGGGAATTGCAGGCCGCCGATGGTTTCATTGGACGTGTAGTGCAGATAGGCGGCATCCGGGTCGCGCTGCCAGGTGTCGGCGGCGGGGACGTGGTCGAACTGGGTGGCCTCGCTGCTGGCGACCACGTTGACGCGCGTGTAGCGGCGCGCTTCCTTGATGGCCAGCCGCGACCAGTGGCCGGTATTGACGACATCGATGGAACCGCTTTCCGTCGCGAGGTTGAGGGGCACCATCGAGAACTGCTGCGACGCCCCGCCCTGCAGGAACAGTACTTTGTAATTCGCCGGAATGCGCAACAGGGTTCTGAGATCGTGCTCGGCATCATGGATGATTTCCATGAAATCCTTGCCGCGATGGCTCATTTCCATGACGCTCATGCCCGAGCCGTGCCAGTCGAGCAGCTCGCTTTGCGCCTCCGCCAGTACTTCGTGCGGAAGCATCGCGGGTCCCGCTGAAAAGTTGTACACCTTAGCCATGGCATCCTCAACGTGGGTGAATTCAGGAAGCAGTCGTCAGCAGGAAGTGCGCGCGAGCCACCGCAACCGGACGGGACGGATCATCCTGCCAGGCTTCGATCAGCACGTGGGCCACGCGCTTGCCCTGCTTGGTGATTTCGCAGCGGGCAAACAGGGTTTGCGGTTTGCCGCTGCGCAGGTAATCGAGGGAAAAATCGACGATTTTCGGCGTCTCCAGCGACTCCCGGTTCCACATCAAATGAATTTGCGCGGTGATCTCGAGGTAGCCGCCGATCAGGCCGCCATGCAGCGCTGGCAACGTGGTGTTGCCGACATTGCGTTCGTGAAACGGAAGGCTGAAGAGAAGGTCGCCCTCCTCTGTCTCGGCGAACGCCATTCCCATGTGCTTGGCGTAGGGGATGGCATTGATGATTTCATCGTAACGCTTTTCGTCGCGCAGCGTGAAGAAACGCTCCATGAACCGGCTCATTGCGCGACCTCCGGCAACATCGGCTTCGGATTGGACGCTCGCATGAACGTTGCCACTCCATGCGCGATCGGGTCGGAAGGATCGTCGTGGTAGCACACGGCCCGGGTGAACGCGATCTGGCTGGCGAGCCGGTAGCACTCGGCGCGGCAGTGGATCGTTTTGCCGGGCGTGGCGCTTTTCAGGTAATCGATGCGCAGATCCAGGGTGGCGATCGTTTCGAACTCGGCAAGCTGGGCGGTCACCGAAATGGCGCTCGTGGTGTCCACCAGCGACGTGATCACGCCGCCGTGCACCACGCCGGTGACCGGGTTGCCGACCAGGTCTTCGCGCCACTCGACGCAAAGCACCGGCCGGCGGCCATCGGTGCCAAGATAGCGAAAGCCCAGCGAACGCGAGTGAGGCAGGGAGACGAAGAGCTCGCTCATCGCCTCCAGCACGTCAGGATTGACCGGTTTCGGGGTCATTCCTGCGCGCCCTCGCCATCAGCGTCCTCGCCCTCCTCTTCGTCGGCGCTTTCGCTTTCGGCGACCTTCTCGAGGCCGATGAGCTTCTCGCCTTCATCGAGATTGATCAGACGCACCCCCTGGGCGGCACGGCCGGTCTCGCGGATCTCCGACACGCGAGTGCGGATCAGCACCCCGCCGGTGGTGATCAGCATGATCTCGTCGGATTCGGTGACCAGCGTCGCCGCGACGAGCTGGCCGTTGCGCTCGGACGTGTCGATGGCGATGACCCCCTGGGTGCCGCGATGGCTCTTGCGGTATTCCAGAATCGGGGTACGCTTGCCGTAGCCGTTTTCGGTCGCGGTCAGCACTTGGTCCAATTCGCTCTCGGAGACCAGCAGGGAGATTACGCTGGCGCCTTCGGGCAGATCCATGCCGCGTACGCCGCGCGCGGTGCGGCCCATGGCGCGCACATCACCTTCGTCGAAGCGCACCGCCTTGCCAAGGTTGGAGAACAGCATGACCTGGTGCTCGCCGCCGGTGAGCGCCGCGCCGATCAGGTTGTCGCCGTCGTCAAGATCCAGCGCGATGATGCCGGCGGTGCGGGGGCGCGAGAAATCGGCCAGCGAGGTCTTCTTCACGGTGCCCTGCGCCGTGCACATGAACACGAACTGATCCTTGCAGAACTCCTTGACCGGGAGCATCGCGTTGATCTTTTCGCCATCCATGAGCGGCAACACGTTGACGATCGGCTTGCCTCGGCTGGTGCGGCCGCCTTGCGGCAGATCGTACACCTTGATCCAGTAGCAGCGCCCGCGCGACGAGAAGCACAGCACGTAGTCGTGGGTATTGGCCACGAACAACGTTTCGATGAAGTCGTCGTCCTTGGTGGCCGCGGCCTGCTTGCCCCGACCGCCGCGGCGCTGCGCGCTGTAGTCCACCACCGGCTGGGTCTTGATGTAACCGGTATTGGAGACGGTGACCACCATGT
Source organism: Paludibacterium paludis (assembly GCF_018802605.1). Taxonomy (NCBI): domain Bacteria; kingdom Pseudomonadati; phylum Pseudomonadota; class Betaproteobacteria; order Neisseriales; family Chromobacteriaceae; genus Paludibacterium; species Paludibacterium paludis. The sequence goes on from NZ_CP069161.1 coordinate 2,208,582, forward strand.
CCTGCGGCGTGATCAGGTCTTCGATATTGATGTCGCCGCCGAACGGTTCGATCTCGGAGCGGCGCGGATCGCCATACTGCTCGCGAATCGCGGCCAGCTCTTCGGCGATGATCTGGTTGATGCGCTCCGGCTTGTCGAGGATGTCGATCAGGTCGAGGATCACCGCCATGATTTCACGGTATTCCGCGACGATCTTGTCCTGCTCCAGACCGGTCAGGCGCTGAAGACGCAGATCGAGGATGGCCTGTGCCTGGGTTTCCGACAGGCGGTAGCCGTCCTCGGCGAGGCCGCAGGCCTCGTCAAGACCGTCGGGCCGGGCTTTTTGCGGATCGACGCGCGAGAGCATGCCCTCGACCAGTTCCGAGCGCCAGGCGCGCGACAGCAGCGCGGACTTGGCGACTTGCGGCGTTTCCGAGGCCTTGATCAGCGCGATGATCTCGTCCACGTTGGACAGCGCGACGGCGAGGCCTTCGAGCACGTGGCCGCGTTCCCGCGCCTTGCGCAGCTCGAAGATCGTCCGGCGCGTCACCACTTCGCGGCGATGGCGCAGGAACTCTTCCAGGATCTGCTTGAGGTTCAGCAGGCGCGGCTGGCCATCGACCAGCGCGACCATGTTGATGCCGAAGCTGTCCTGAAGCTGGGTCTGCTTGTACAGGTGGTTGAGCACGACCTCGGGCATTTCGCCGCGCTTGAGCTCGATGACCATGCGCATGCCGGATTTGTCCGACTCGTCGCGCAGATCCGAGATGCCTTCGATCTGCTTGTCGCGAACCAGTTCGCCGATCCGCTCCAATAACCGAGCCTTGTTGACCTGATACGGCAGCTCGTCGACGATGATCGCCTGGCGGTCTCCGCGGCCGATGTCCTCGAAGTGGGTGCGGGCGCGGATGATGACCCGACCGCGTCCGGTGCGGTATCCCTCGCGCACCCCGGCCGTGCCGTAGATGATGCCGGCGGTCGGAAAGTCCGGCGCGGGGATGATGTCGATCAACTCGTCGATGGTGATGTCGCTGTTGCCGAGCACGGCGAGACAGGCATCGACCACTTCGGACAGGTTGTGTGGCGGAATGTTGGTCGCCATGCCCACCGCGATGCCCGACGAGCCGTTGACCAGCAGGTTGGGGATCCGCGCGGGCAGGATCAGCGGTTCGTGCTCGGAACCGTCGTAATTGGGCCCGAAGTCGACCGTCTCCTTGTCGATATCGGACAACAGCTCATGGGCGATGCGCGCCATGCGGATTTCGGTGTAACGCATGGCGGCGGCATTGTCGCCGTCCACCGAGCCGAAGTTGCCCTGGCCGTCGACCAGCGGATAGCGGAGACTGAAATCCTGCGCCATGCGCACGATGGTGTCGTAGACCGCGGAGTCGCCGTGCGGGTGGTATTTACCGATCACGTCGCCGACGATACGCGCCGATTTCTTGTAGGCTCGGTTCCAGTCGTTGGACAATTCGTGCATCGCGAACAGCACGCGGCGATGCACCGGCTTGAGGCCGTCCCGGACATCAGGCAGCGCGCGTCCGACGATCACGCTCATGGCGTAATCCAGATAGGAGCGGCGCATTTCCTCTTCAAGGCTGATCGGAATCGTTTCCTTGGCGAAAAGCTGATCGGTCATAGGCAAATGCTTGTCTTGTTGTAATGGCAAATAGAGAATGATTCTATCACGACGCGAGGTTTCTCGCATGAATGCGCTTCGCGGTCCCCCGAGTCCGGGGCGACGCGCCGGGCGGGCCGCCCCGCCCGGCTAGCGGTTTACCGCGCGGAGATCTGGTAACGCTTCTCCAGGGTGGCGATCCCCCAGGCCATCACCATGGTCATGGCCAGGTACAGGAAGGAAATGGCGAGATACGGCTCCCAGAAGCGGGAGTAGACGCCCGCCACCGTGCGCGCCGCGTAGGCCAGTTCCGCCAGCCCGATCGCCGAGACCAGCGAACTGTCCTTGAGCAGCATGATCGCCTCGTTGCCAAGCGGTGGCAGCATGCGGCGGAACGCTTGCGGAACCACGACGAACTTCATGGCCTGCGCATAGTTGAGCCCCAGCGAGCGAGCCGCCTCCATCTGCCCTTTGTCGATCGACTGAATGCCGGCGCGGAAGATCTCCGTGATATAGGCGCCGGCATTGAGCGTCAGCGCAACAAGACCGGACATGAACGGCCCGTAGTCCTGACGCAGGTGCCGCGCCGTTTCTCCGGAGAGGATCAGACCGTTGTCCGGCGAGACCAGCAACGGCATCAGGGCGTAGTGGACCAGCATGATCTGCACGAATAGCGGCGTGCCGCGGAAAAACGTGACATAGGCCGTCGACGGCAGGCGCACCCCGAAACGCAGGAAAATCCTGAGGGAACCGTGACGGGCATCCGCCAATCGCGCCATACCCATGAAAAGACCGATCAGCGTCCCGAGAACCACCGCCACCACGGTGATCCCCAAGGTCATTTTCAACCCGTCGACGAACAGGGGCATGTACTCGGAAATTATGCTCCAGCGCAAATCCATATGATTTCCTCCGGCCCGAAGCAAAGCGGCCCGCCACAACGGCGGGCCGCTCGCCGCTCGGACAGTTCCGAATTACTTGGAACCAAAGTATTTCTTGTAGATATTGTCGTAGGTGCCGTCGGCCTTGATGGCTTTCAGGCCGGAGTTGACCTTGTCGAGCAGTGCCTGATTGCCTTTCTTGACAGCGAAACCGTATTGTTCGGCGACGAAACTCTTGGTGTCCTCGACCGTCACAATGCCGTTGCCCGGATTGTTCTGAACATAGTTCACCACCACGCCGTTATCGCCAACGGCGGCCTGCACGCCACCGTTCTCCAGCTCCTTGAGCGCCAGCGGCATGCTTTCGAATCGCTTGATGTTGGGGCTGGTTTTTCCGAGCAGTTTCTGCACCACCTCATCGCCGGTGGTGCCGGTTTGCACGGCCACTTTCTTGTCCTTCAGGTCGTCGAAACTCTTGACGTTGGTCACTCCCTTGCCGACGGCGATCAACTGGCGCGCATCAAAATACGGATCGCTGAAGTCCATCGATTTACGGCGCTCTTCCGTGATGGTGATCGCCGACGCAAGAATGTCGCGATCGCCGTTTTGCAATGCCTGGAAGATGCCTTCCCAAGGGGTGTTCACGAATTTGACCTTGAGTCCGCTTTTCTGGGCGGCGGCGGTCAGGACTTCCACATCGAAACCGACCACTTCCTTCTGGTCGTTCTGGTATTCGAACGGACGGTAGCTGGCATCGCTGCCAACGATGATTTCCTTGGCTTCGGCCGCCGCGGCGGGCGCACTGCCATCGGACGGGGAGGCGGATTGCTGGGCGGACTTCTGGCCGCACGCGGCAAGACCGAAACATGAGACGATCGCAACCGCGAACAGGGTTCTTCTGGCAAGTTTCATCCTCAGGATCTCCGAATCTAATTTTAGTTAGCCGGCCAACACCTTGTTGAGGTGCGCCTGCATGCTAATATAACGACCGGACTTAGCGGTCACAATACGCGAATTGATTAAGATTTTTTTATTTGAGGATTGAGCGCAACGCCATGAAGACCTTTTTTTCCGCCGCGGCGCTGATGTTCGCCAGCCTGCTGCTACCGGCCTCCGCCGTTTTCGCCGACAACGAAGACACGCCCCTGCCGGGCGACACGCAGACTGCGCCAGTGGTGCAGCATCATCTCGCCACTCACGGCAGAAAACTTTCCACTCCGAAAAAGGAAGCGGGCGCCCAGCCTTCGGCTTCCCGCCACAAGGCGGCGAAAGCGCGCGGCAAGGCCGCGCATGCCGCAAAAAAACACAAAGCAAAAAAAGCCGTGCATGGCACGAAAGCCCGCAGCCACATCAAAGCGAAGCCGCAGCACGCCAAACCCGCTCATGCTCGGCACGTATCCAAAACGGCCAAAAAGCCCGTGGGCAAGTCGGCCAAAAAACCGGCGGCGCATGCGCGACGCCACAAAAAGCATTGATTCACGGCGTCACTCGCTCCATGAAAACGGGCCGGAATCAGGCCCGTTTTTCTTGTCACCTGCCAAATTGCCCCGCCAGCGCCTTCAGCGCCAGCGACGTTTCATCCAGTCTGCCTGCCTCTTCGGACAGGTTGGCGATTGTCGCATCGTTGTCACTGCGCAGGCCGCTCATTTTCTCCATATTGTCCGCCACCTCGCCGGACAGGCGCGACTGATCGGCAAGGGCCTGCCGGATCTCGCGGGACGATTTGACCACTCCTCCGCATGCGTCATGGATACCGGCCAGGCTTCGCTCGACATCGGCAATCCGGCTTGAGTTGTCCGTCACCCCCTCCGTCGCGCTTGTCATTTGCACTCGCACAGACGCGGCGGTGCGTTCGACAACGCCCAGCGTCGAGAAAATCACCGCCGTGGCCTCTCCCGTGCGTTCGGCGAGCTTTCTGACCTCGTCGGCCACGACGGCGAATCCGCGCCCGCCCTCTCCGGCCCTCGCCGCTTCGATCGAGGCATTCAGCGCCAACAGGTTGGTTTGCTCGGCGATATCCCGGATGCCTGACAGCACCCGCCCGATATCGGCGATGGCAGCCGACAGACCGGCGATCGCCTCTTGCGCCGCCCCGACCGATGCCACGACCGTTTCATTGGCGCCGACAGTCGCCTTGACGCGGGACAAGCCTTCCTCGGTGCGCCGCAGGGCGTCATCGGCGAAGCCGGCCGCCGCGTCGGTCGCTCCGGCGATGGTTTTGGCCGACAGCGCCAGCGACTGCATGCGCTCGGAGACATCCCGGATTTCCTGCGACTGCCGCTCCGCGCTGCCCATCAGGTCCGATGCGCTGTGATTCAAGGCGTGGGCCTGATCGCCCACTTCCGTCGCTGAAGCATTGATGTCGCCAAACATCGCGCGCAAACGGATGCGCATCGACTCGAGCGCCGTCAGCGCCTCGGCGAACTCCCGGGCGGCGTTCGTGGGTACCGGTACGGTAAAAACTCCTTCGGATTGAAGACGGAACGCCTCCCGCATTACGCCAAGCGGCGCGCTCGCGGCGCGATGAACCCAGACGGCAAACGCCAGACTCGCCGCCGCGCCCGCTACGGCAAGCCCGGCACGCAGCACGGCATCGTTTGCCGCCACCATCCCCGCGGCGAAGAGCGCCGGCACGGCGCAGCCTAACGCGAGCCGGAATACGAGCGACAATCCCGGCCGGTAGCGTGTCCAGGGGAAAGCCGCCCGCCCCTCCCGGATATCGCGGTACAGCGCGTCGGCGACCTGCACGCCGGCACGTTCCGGCACCGTGCGGATCGACGCGTAGCCGGTAATCCGGCCGTTTTCCGTGAGGGGTGTCACATAGGCGTCCACCCAGTAGAACGCGCCGGAACGGGCGCGGTTTTTCACAAGACCTCGCCACGGGCGGCCTTGCTTCAAGGTATTCCAAAGATCCTCAAATGCCGCGGGGGGCATGTCGGGGTGCCTGACAATGTTGTGCGGCTGCCCGACCAGTTCCGAATTTGAATACCCACTGACCTCAGAAAACGCCGGATTGGCATAGGTGATTCGCCCCTTGAGATCCGTGCAGGTCACAATGGGTCGGTCGGGATCGAAAAATACCTCTTCCGCCGTCACTGGCTGGTTATTACGCATCGACTCATCTTTCGCTGGTTTCTCCCTCGCAGCATGTCGGCTCTGGCCGATCTCATGACAAAAAAACGCCCGGCAGACCGGGCGAAATGTTGCTGGCTCAAGGAGTGCACTTCAAGAAATATGCAATTCGATTTTACCCAAGTGGTCACGCTGGTTACATTGTTAATACTAACAAACAAGCCGGCCGATCAAGGGCGGCAACAGGACTTGCCAAACCGGACGGACACAAGCATAATTGCCCTCCTTGCCGGTGTAGCTCAGTTGGTAGAGCAGCTGACTTGTAATCAGAAGGTCGGGGGTTCGACTCCTCTCTCCGGCACCAGTATCGGCGAGGTTTGCAGCAATGCAAGCCTCGCTCCAAACCCAGGTTTGAGACAGGACATTAAACGTTGTGTCTAAAGCCCGCAGAACAGCCCGCCATCGAGCGGGCTTTTTTGCGTCCGACGACGTTAAAAGCCCATCTCTCCGCGCATCATGGCCGGAATCCGTTTCCGGTTACGGGAAACATATCTGGGCAGCCGCCGCTTGTGACGCCATTCTGGATTCCTTGATGACTCTCGACGCGAAAAAAAACGGGAACTGCCATTATCCAGAATGGCGATTTGGCTTTGCTCGCCATTCCTTGCTCTTTCAATGTCATTTACATCGCAGGGATTAGGGCAATCATTGCCTTAAATGCCCCTGCATCCTCATATGGCATCGCTTGTGTTTACTTGACAGCTGTTGCAAACAAACTCATTTCGATAGCAAAAACCCGTCACAAACTGCAGCAGCCTGACAAAGCAAGCTCAACTCAAAGACCTTGGACAAAGGCGATTGACCAAGCGCTCTTCGATTTGACATTCCTCCGCTCGATATGAAAGATTCGTCAAACAGCGAAAATGGCCACCATTGAGAGGCTCAAGGAAATGAAATTTGGCTACACCATCATTTATGTCAACAAAGTCGCCGATGCGCTGGCTTTCTATGAGAACGCTTTTGGCTTCGAAATTCAGTTCCTTCACGAGTCCGGTGACTATGGCGAATTGAAAACCGGCGCCACCGTGCTGGCCTTTGCCTCACTGGAACTGGCCGAAGCGAATCTTGGAAGACGCTGTCTTCCAATCAGCGCGGAAGCCGTCCCAACAGGCATCGAGTTGGCATTCGTGACCGAGGACGTGCAATCGGCCTACCAGCATGCCGTTGCTTGCGGCGCGACACCGGTCCGAGAACCCGCAGAGAAACCATGGGGCCAGGTTGTGGCTTATGTGCGCGCCATGGAAGGAACCTTGATCGAGTTGTGCACCCCGATGGGCGGATGACCGAAAACTGCCGATATGCGCGCCTCCCCATCGACACTGAAACCGGCACGCCTTGCCTGCGGGGCAGTACGACGAGGAGAGGAAAGAGCATGCGCAGGTTCGGTATGACCCTTTCGGGAGTGATCGGCGGAGTACTGCTCTTAGCCGGGGGGATCCATACCTTCGTCCAGAATCTTCACGAATCCGACTACTGGGGTTCCACGGGAGGCGGGGTGCTCGCCGTCCTCTTCGCATGGGTGAGCCTTGTGTATATCGGTATACTGAAGAAAACGGCAAAACCGGACTAGGTTCTGGCGCATTCGTGTTGCCGCTTGCCCTTGGGAGAAGCCATGTTCATGCGCAATGGCGTCACGTACGAATTTCACCACCTGGGCATCCCCACGACGGAGGTTCGGCCCGGCGAGCGGTATAGCGCGATGTTCGGCATGTACACGAGCGACGCCGACAGCCGGCTCGTGCGCGTGCAATACCATCGCTACGAACCCTCGAGCCCCCTTCCCGAACTACTGCGAATCCTCCCTCACCCGGCATTCAGAGTCGATGACCTCGAGCGGGCCGTGCAGGGTTTCACACTGCTGCTCGGACCGTACGAGCCGATCGACGGTTTTCGGGTGGCGGTGATCGACGACGGGGGACACCCCGTGGAGCTGATCGAAACGTCGCTGCCGGATGATGAAGTCTGGGGGCGGGCCCACGCAGGTCAAGGCATCCTGTACGCCGCACCCGGCAAGCCCGAATAAAAAACAGCCTGGCGTCGGCCAGGCTGGGAAGGTGCGGCATGTGCGTGACCAACACGCATCGTCTTATTTTTGAATCGGATTATTTTTGAAACTTGCGGCGCCGGGTCAGCACGAGCCCCGTCAAACCAAGCCCCATCAGCGCATACGTCTCCGGTTCCGGAACGGCATTCACGCTGGCGGGAGAAAACTCGGCGCGGAATCCGGTCGGATTGCCATAGGTGCCGGCCAGGTTGTACACCACGAAATCCACGGTATTGGTCCCGGTGCGGAAATTGCCGCCGAGCGCGAAATCGGTCCAGCCACGGAAGCCCTCGCCGTTGCCCGTGCCGGGCATCGCTGCCTGGGCGATGGATTGACCGTTGACCAGAATGCTCAGTCCGGTATTGTCCGCCATCCATCGGCCGTTGAGCGACAGCGAATGAGGATCGAACCCGGAGGCGAGATTGAAGCTGGTGCGGAAGGTGTACGCCGTATTTTGCAGATCCGAGCCGACATCGGAATAACTGCTGCGTGTCGATACCCACGACGAGGTCGACGTGTTGGCCGCCCAGTACGGGAACGGGAAGGCATTGCCGGCGACGCTCTGGGCGGCGGTGAACGCTCCGTTGTTGACCGAGTAGCTCCACTGCGAGCCATCGACACCCGTGTTGCCCACGGACAGCGTGGCGGCGTTGGCGCCGAATGCGGCACAGGTCAGCGCCAGCGAGATAAGGCGGTGTGTTGTCTTTTTCATGTTCTTGCTCTCCCTGTGGTACGAATACGGACCTGCCCGACTAAAAACATTTTCCGTTCGATTTCCGGCATCATTCGTTTGATTTTGTTTAAAACAGCGTTAAATGCGCCGTACATCTCACAGTAAACCTCACGAAAGGTAACAAGTACAGTTCTGAAAGGGGGTTTAGGTAGTTGCACGTAGCGCACCGGTCGACATGGACAGGGCGCGGCGGGTATGGTCGAATGTATCCAGAAACAGGGCCGGCACGGCCCGCCGGACCGGTCCGGCGCGACCCGGAGCCGCCCTGAAACAAGGAAAACATCATGACTTGCTATCGACTCGCAGGGGGAGCGCTGACCCCCGTCACCGACCCGACCTATATCGAGGACGTGGAGGACTACGGAGACGCGCTATACGAATCCGGCTACACCGTAATGATCGACAGTGAAATCGACTCCGTCGACGATGGCGCGAGCGTGACCGTGTACAGCACGGAACGCGCGGACAAGCCGCAATTTTTCATCGATGTCTGGGGCCGGGAAACCCAGCTCGCCTCGCTGGTCGCCGACGATTTTCCCGGACTCGTGGAAACCCTGCGCCACATCGACCCCTTGCTGCAATTGATCCGCCTCGATCAGTACGCCAGCCGCAAAACCCACGAAGATCTGTGACGTGCCTGCGGGGATCCGCCACCATGGATCCCCCTGAAATCAATCACTCATTCGGCTATAACGGAACCGTCCCGCGCCGTCGGCGCGTTCACCGCGAGTCCGCCATGAGCGACCTGATCCGCCATCTTGCCCATTACGCCGCGTACCACCGCGACCGCAGAAACATCGCCACCCACTTCGCCGGAATTCCGCTGATCCTGATCGCCGCCCTTCTTGGGCTGACCCTGCTGCCGATTCCCGGCACGCCGGTCAACTGCGCCGACCTGGCCATAGCACTCTCCGCGCTCTATTACCTTCGGCTGGATCTGCGTTTGGGCGCCATCATGCTGTTGATCCTCGGGGGCGGGCGCGAACTGGCCCTGGTTCTTGCCGGATGGCCGTCGCCGCTCACGCTGGCGGTGATCCTGTTTGCCGCAGGCTGGACCCTGCAATTCATCGGACACTATCTGGAAGGCAAAAAACCGGCGTTTTTCGATGACCTGGCCAGTCTGCTGATCGGCCCGCTCTTTCTGGTGGCGGAAACGGGCTTCGCTCTCGGCTGGCGCGCCGGCCTCAAGCAGGATGTCCGCCAGGCGGCCAGACACCCGGGGTAAGCCAGTTTACGCGCGGCTGGCGTTAAGCACGCCTTCGACAAGCCGGCTGGCCGGCCACATGCGCAGTGGCCACATCCAGCGCCAGAACGGCACGCCAAGCAGCCGATTGTCGCCCCCGCCTTCGCGGACGAACTCGGCCAGCGAACGGTAAACCGCGCAGCTGTCAGGCAGGACATAGGCCGGCGCGGCCTGACTGTAGGCCGGCGAGTCGCCGTCCCATACCGGACTCGCGCCCTCGAAAGTCCCGAAGCCGCAGGGAAGGCCGGCTTGCGCAAGCCGAGCGCGACGACGCCTCAGCATGTCCGGCGGAAAAATATAGCTATCCAGCTCGATCCAGCCGCCCTCCCCGCGAACTTCCAGCAATGCGTGGCTGACATGCGCGGGCAACAAGCGGTACACCGGCTCCGCCGTGGCGCCGCGCAGCAGCCGTTTATCGAGGCCGACGAACTTCAAGCGCGCCTCGAATCCCGCTTCGGCCAGCATGGCGCGCAGCAGATCCGCCTGAGGATTGCAATGACCAAGACGACGCTCCAGGGTCATCTGCGGGGTGACATCATCGAATCGCGCCGTAAACCCGAAACGGATCGAGTCGCGCACAAAGTCATGCGCGGCGATCATCAGTTCCCGGTCGGAGTCGGCTTGCGCCGCCAGATGGGCGAGGACATCGCGAATTGTCTTGGGGTCATGCATATCGCGGGAGTGTGTCAAAAACTCGAATCGATGCCATTAAAATATCCCGGCGCGCACGTCCCGTAAAGCGACAGATGGTGCTTCAGTCCAGAGAGTTGGCTTTGCGGCTTTCCGCAATCGCCGCCCAGAGCCGGTCGGCAAGAAGAGGGTTGTCGCGGACGAATGATTTGCCCAGCATAAGGTAGTAGGCCTTGGTGGCGAAAGGCGGGCCGACGCGCTCGATGCGGTCGGCCAGGAGCCGGTTCTCGCGCAGCACCGGATCGGCGACATGACTTTGCAAGACCACCGCCGCCACCCGGCCATGCAGCAGTTTCACGAAATTGGCCTCGGCGCCGGGCGCCCCGTCATCCACTTCGCGGCCTTGCCGACGAAGCTCGGCCACAACCGAATATCCGGCAGGCGCCCCGACCGGGCCGGCCAGCCGGGAAAAACCGCGGCCATTCCAGTCAACCTGACTGCCCTTGAGCCGGTAAACATGGTAATGCAGGCTCAGCATGCGACGTGAGGGGTCGGGAAACCCGTGCAGCATCGGAAAAGCGCCCATCTGCGCGCGCTGCCTTGAATAACTGATCGAAAACAGCCCGTCGCGCCGACCGGCTGCCACTTCATTCATGCAGCGCCGCCAGGGGATTTCCTCCACCACGATTTTCACGCCGATGTTGCGGCCGACATCGCGCAGTATCCGGGACGTATTGATGGCCTTGCCGTTATGCCGCGCAGCCTCGACCACGGAAGCGTCGGTGCACAGATTGAGGGAGGCAGGAGCCGCATGGACGGCGGAAAGCGGCAACAGGCCGAAGACTGCCGCGCATGCCGCCCACAGACGAAATGATTGGAACCCTGGCACCGGTTCGTTTCCTGTAATCGTTTTTCATTGAGCAACAGTCTAACATGCGTGAACGTCATCATCGCCAGACTGGCAAGATTCACCATGGCGCCCTCGCGATGTCCGCGCCTAGCGCTCCGCCTCCAGGATCCCGCATGCATGATCCTGCAGCACCTCTCCCGAGGCCGGATCGAGCAGCGTGCGGCCCGCTTCGTCCTCCAGAACGGCAAACCCGGGAGAACCGTCACGCAGCCTCGCCGCGACAACGACGAGGGTATGCCACCCCATCCGCGAAGGCTCGACATTCATCCCGTCGGCCAGCAGGCGAAAGGGATTCCACCCCACCAGATGCTCCGATGACAACCATAAGATCCGATAGGCTTTGCCATCGATGCCGCCGGGAACCGCGTGCCAGCGCCCGTCCGGCTCGCCAGGGTGCTCGCGCAAGAGGCGCGCGACATCGCGCCGCACGCAATCGATATGGATATGCAGCTGATTCTGAGTGCGTCCGAACCGCGAATTGACGGCCAACGAAACCGCCTCGCGCGGCACCGGCCGACCCAGCCTGGCCGCCATCCATCGGCGAGCGCGCCAGGCCTCGGCCCAGTAGTTCGTCGACGACGGCGCCAGAATCGCCGGATCCTCCATGCCGGTAATGCGATCGGCGGGCATCAGCAGGAACTGGGCGACGCCGGTGCGATCCTTGAGCACCACATATCCAGGCTGATCCGTGACCGAAGGGCGCGCCTCGACACACGGCGATGGATCCCCCCGCAGTGTCGCGCCCAGTACGCAACGCTGCGTGAGCGCCCATAGCGCCGATCCGCCTTGCTGCGCGCCGCCGACCGTCGAGGAGCTCACCAGCAGCGCCGTTGCCAGCCACGTCAAACGCGCCCGGGAAACAATCCGAAACCGAACCACGCATGCCTTCCGATGAAAAAATGGAGTCCCGCTCACGTTAGCGGCCCCACCCTTTGCTAGCAAGCCGCAAAAAACCGGTTTTGCGTATTTCACAAAGTATTTTGACGTTCGCTCAATCGCGAGGAACCGCGAGGACGATGATACTCGAAAGTTATTTCCTTATTAAATGATAATGGTTATCATTATATGATTTACAACGGAGAGGCAGTATGAAAGGCTTACGGGCAGTCATGATCGGGCTGGCGCTCGGCCTGGCGACGGCGACGGCTCCGGCGGCGACCGTCAAGGACATCGCGGGGCGCACCGTCACGGTGCCGGACAATCCCAAACGCGTGATCCTCGGCGAGGGGCGCCTGTTCTACGCCATGGCGCTGTTGGAGGGCAAGTCGCCGTTCGCGCGCATCGCCGGCTGGCAGGGGGATTTCCGCCGGCTTGACCCGCAAACCTATGCCCTCTATCGTCAGCGCTTTCCTGAAATCGATCGTGTTCCGCTGATCGGCAATGCCAGCGAAGACACCGTCAGCGTGGAAAAAATGCTCAGCCTGCGCCCGGATGTCGCCATCTTCAGTGTATCCGGGCACGGACCGGGTATTAAAAACCCGATGGTCGACACCCTGACGCGCGCCGGCGTTCCGGTGGTGTTCGTGGATTTCCGGGACAAGCCGCTGGAACACACCGCCCCCAGCCTTCGACTGATGGGCAAGGTGCTCAAGCGCGAGGCGCAGGCCAACGCCTACCTCGCCTTCTATGACACGCATCTGGCGCGCATCAGGACCCGGGTCGCGAAACTCGCGCCCAAAGACCGTCCGCTGGTCTTCATGGATGTGCGCGCGGGTTCGATGGATGCCGTCACCTCGGCGGGCAAGGGTAGCGTCGGCGAGTTCGTCGACATCGCGGGCGGGCGCAACCTTGCCGCCGCCCTGCTGCCCTCCCCGCTGGGGCAGGTGAACATAGAGACCGTACTGGCAAGCCGCCCCGCTCTCTATCTGGCGACCGGCGCCGGCGCACCCGACGCGGCCGCCGGGGTCAAGCTTGGCGCGGCCGTGAGCGCCGAACAGGCCCGCGCGTCGCTGATCGCCACCGGGGCCCGCGACCAGCTCAAGGGACTCGAAGCCGGGCGCAACGGACGAAGTTTCGCGCTCTGGCATCATTACTACATCTCGCCCTACCACATCGCCGCGATCGAGGCGGTGGCGAAATGGCTGCATCCGGAACGCTTCGCCGACGTCGATCCCAACGCCACGCTGCGCGACATTCATAAACGGTTTCTCGCCATCGAGCCGACCGGCACGTACTGGGTAAACAGCCGATGAGCCAGACACACTCCCTTCCGGGCGGAGGCGATCTGCTCGCCCGACACTACAGAAAACTCACCCTGCGCCGGACGGCCTGGCTCGTCGCGCTGGCCGCGCTCATCACGATCTCCGTGGCGCTGGACTTCACCCTCGGCCCGGCCGGACTGACCACGCACGAGCTGTGGCAGGCACTGAGCCGCTCGGCCGACGGCGACGCCATGCACCGGATCATCGTCTGGGACATCCGGCTGCCCTACGCCCTGCTGGCAGTGGCCATCGGCATGGCGCTGGGACTCGCCGGCGCGGAAATGCAGACCGTGCTCAACAACCCGCTGGCCAGCCCCTTCACCCTGGGGCTCTCGTCTGCCGCGGCCTTCGGAGCCTCCCTGGCGATGGTGCTGGGGCTGAGCCTGCCGGGCGTGGCCCCCCACTGGGTGATTTCGGTCAACGCGTTCGTGTTCGCCATGTTGAGCGCCCTGCTGCTCGATGGCGTCGCCCGCTTCGGCCGCATGTCCACCTCGGGCGTGGTTCTGTTCGGCATCGCCATGGTGTTCAGCTTCAACGCTCTCGTCTCGTTGATCCAGTTCGTGGCCTCGCCGGAGGCGCTGCAGGGGTTGGTGTTCTGGACCATGGGCAACCTGTCCCGCGCCAGCTGGCAAAACGTTTCGCTGGTCGCGCTCGCCGTGGCGCTCCTGCTGCCGCTGGCGATGCGCGACGCCTGGCGCCTGACGGCGTTGAGGCTCGGCGAGGAGCGCGCCGAGAGTTTCGGCATCGACATCCGCCGCCAGCGCCTCGTGTCATTGCTGCGCATCAGCCTGCTGGCCGCGGTGGCGGTGGCGTTCGCCGGCACCATCGGCTTCATCGGATTGGTCGCGCCGCACATGGCGCGCCGGCTGGTCGGCGAGGATCACCGCTTTTATCTGCCGGCCGCCACGCTCACCGGCGGCGCCGTGCTGTCGCTGGCCTCGGTGGCGTCCAAAAATCTCGTGCCGGGCATCGTGATTCCCGTCGGGATTGTCACCTCGCTGGTGGGCATTCCGTGTTTTCTGATGATCATCTTTGCCGCGAGGAACCGCGCATGAACGCCGGACTGACCATCCAGGACCTGTCCGTCGCCTACGGACGACGCCGGATCCTGCATTCGCTGACAGCCGAAGCGCCGATGCCGGGCGAAGTCGTGGCGGTGCTCGGGCCGAACGGTTCGGGCAAATCGACCCTGCTCAAGGCGCTTGCCGCGCTGGTGCCGTCCAGGGGCGATGTCCGCCTTGACGGGCGCGCCGTACTGGCCATGTCGCGCGAAGATCGCGCCCGCCGCGTGGTCTACCTCCCACAGGCGCTTCCACCCTCGGTGCACCTCAGGGTATTCGAGTCCATTCTCGTGGCGGGCAACGCCGGCGAGCGCGGTCTCGCGCAAAAAACCCTGACCCCCGTGGTGCAGGGCATACTCGAACGCCTGGGCATCGCGCATCTGGGCATGGCCTTTCTCGATGAGCTCTCCGGGGGGCAGAAACAGCTGGCGGGGCTGGCGCAGGCATTGGTGCGCGATCCGGAGCTGCTGCTGCTGGACGAACCTTTGTCGGCCCTCGACCTGCATCACCAATTCCAGGTGATGGCGCTGATCCGGGAAGAAACCCGCCGTCGCGGCATGGTGACGCTGGTGGTACTGCACGACATCAATATCGCCCTGCACCATACCGACCGGGTGCTGCTGGTGGCGGACGGCGGATTGGCCGGAGCCGGACGCCCGGAGGATGTCATCACGCCGGAGAGCCTCGCGCGCGTTTACGGGGTCCGCGGCCGTCTCGAGCGCTGCTCGCGCGGACGCCTGAGCGTCCATATCGACGCCCTGGCCTGACCCCTCTTCAGCCGCGCCTTGCCGCCCGGCTTGGCGCCATGCCGAATTCCCTGCGGAAAGCCGTGGCGAAATTGGCAGGGTTGCCGTAGCCGGCGGCCAGCGCGGCCTCCGTCACGCTCACCCCCTCGTGTTCCAGCAGGCGCTTCGCTTCGGCCAGACGCCGGGTGCGTACGTAGTCGTACACGGTACGCCCGGTGTAAATACGGAAATGCCGCTGCAAGGTGCTGATGCTCATGCCGGCCTCCCGCGCCAGATCGCCAAGCTGCCAGTCGGCATCGCCCGCCGCATCGATCCAGTCGCACAAGGCGCGCATCTGCCGCTCGACCCGCGCCGGCAAGGCCGCCGGCCGCGGCTCCCCCGCCAGCGCTCCGAGCGCCTCCTGGACAATGTCCAGGCATCGCGACTCGAGAAACAGCCGGCGCATCCTGACCGGCATCGGCGGCGGCGCCATCAGCTCGCGCGCCTTGCCAAGCGCTTGCCGCGAGGGCTTCCACGGACGGATGGCCAGGTGTTCGGACAGAAAGGCCTCCAGCGCCCGATCCAGTTCGTCGTCGCCTTGCGAGCCTTCATTGAGCCAGGATTCGGCCAGGGTCAGGTTGACCACGCACTGCGCGTTCCCCGGGACAAGCCGGCGGCTGAACAGTTCGGGCCGGGCGATCGACACGATGGCCGTCGACGGTCCGGTTTTTCTTTCGTTTTGCAGACCCAGCGCCAACCTGCGTCCGCCAAACGACACATTCGCGCAACCCTCGAGCACCAGCGGGAGGCGCAATCCGCACCCGAGCTGCGTCGAACGCACGCTTTCGCCGGTATCGGCCTCATCGATTTCTCGTGCGGCGTACAAGGTCAGTCCTTCGCGCAGAACTTCATGGAAAAACACGGGTTGGCGGACAGGTAAGCTCATGACATGCGGCGCTTTTTCAAAACAGAGATTTCACAAAACACTTTGCCGTTTTGGCAAAGGCATTTCCGGACAACAGGTGAAATACTAGGCCGGCCTCGAATTTATTGCAAATCATTCTCATTAAGAACAACCTTCCCGAGTCGGGAAGCCCAAGGGATAACGTCATGAAACACAAACCACTGGTTCTGACCTGCGCTCTGGCCGGCGTCTGGGGAGCGGCCCCCGCCAGCGCGCTGGCGGCCGAGCCCGTTGTCGTGCTCGATTCCGTCGTGGTCACCGCTTCCGGGTACGAACAGAAAATCAAGGAAGCGCCGGCCAGCATCTCGGTCATCACCCGCGAACAGCTGACACGCATGCCGGTGGCCAATCTCAATGACGCGGTGCGCCATCTCGAGGGCGTGAACATCGTCGGCGGCGACCCCAACGACAAGGATATCTCGCTGCGAGGCATGCCCGGTTCCTATACGCTCATCATGGTGGATGGCAAGCGTCAGGGCACCCGCGAGGCCATGAACCGGGGTACCGGCGGCGTCCAGTCCTTCTTCATGCCTCCCAAGGAAGCGATCGAGCGCATCGAAGTGGTGCGCGGACCGATGTCGTCGTTGTACGGCTCGGACGCCATGGGCGGGGTGATCAACATCATCACCCGCAAGATGCCCAAGGCGTGGCACGGCAGTTTCAGCGCGGGCGGCACCCTGCAAAAGCGCAAGGACGCGGGCAACGGCACCGAGGCCGGTTTCTGGGTCGGTGGCCCGCTGATTGAGGACACGCTGTCGCTGCAGTTGTACGGCAATTACCAGGAGCGTCACGAAGACGCGATTTTCTACCCGAGCAACACCACGGCGGGAGCCTCCGGAAACCGGGATTCCGATTACACCGCGAAACTCAACTACCGGCCGACCGCCAATCAGGACGTGGAGTTCGAAGCCGGGCACCAGAGCCTTCGCTATTACTCCAATCCGGGCAAGACACTGGCCGCTTCCGATAAAAAGAGCAGCACGACCCATGAGCGCGACCACTGGGCCATCAGCCATTCCGGCCGCTGGTCCTTCGGCAACACGCGGGCGGCACTGTATCAGGAAGAAGAAACGCTGAAGAACAGCACGTCCAGCAGCGAACCACGCATCACCAACACCACCTTCGACGGTCAACTGACGCTGCCTTTCGACCGGCATGTAGTGAAAACCGGCGCGCAGGCAGGACGTCAGGCATTGCGCGGCGTGGGCAAGGGAGACAATCAGCCGGGGCATCCGGCCAATGCCGACTCCATCAACGTCAACACTTGGGCCGTTTTCGCCGAGGACGAGTTCGCCGTCACCGACAAACTTACGCTGACCGGCGGTGCCCGCGTCGATCACCACTCGGTGTATGGATCGCACACCACTCCGCGCCTGTACGCCGTCTATGCGCTGACGCCGCAGTGGACATTGCGCGGCGGTGTGGCGACCGGATTCAAGGCGCCGACCCTGCGGCAGATTTCGCCTTCCTACTGCATGAGAACCGGCGGCGGCTCCTCCAAGCTTGGCACCCTGTGCGGCAATACCGAACTCAAGGCGGAAAAGAGCACGTCGGGCGAAATCGGTGTCCGCTACGATGGCACGGACCGGCAAAGCTTCAGCGTGACGCTGTTCAACAACGACTTCAAGGACATGGTCACCAGCTACGATACAGGCAAACCCGACAAACTGACGCCGGGAAGAAGTCTGTACATTTACGACAACATCGCCAAGGTAACCATCCGCGGCCTCGAAGTCGGCGCCGTTCAGCCGATCGGCCGGGACTGGAAAGTCACCGCCAAGTACACCTATCTCGACTCGAAACGCAAGGAAAGCCGCGAGACGACATTCGCCGGGCAGTCGCTCAACGGCCAGCCGCTCGACAGGACGCCCAAGCACAACCTGATGGTGCAACTTGACTGGGCGGCGAGCGAGAACGCCAATCTCTGGCTGCGCGGCAATGCCTACAGCAAAATGTACTGGGCGGCCTTCCGCAACGGCGCCAAAGGGGTGCGCGAACGCCCGGCGAGCCACACCTTCGATTTGGGCGGCTCCTACGCCATCACCAAGTCGCTGTCGGTCAATGCCGCCGTGCTCAACCTGACCGACAAGGTCCTGCCGATCGACACGCGCACTCGCGAAGAAGGGCTGTCCGGCAACTGGATGGTCGATGAAGGCCGCCGCCTGTGGGCCACCGTCAACTACCAGTTCTGATCTTGTCCCTGCACCCTGTTGTCCTCTTGCGCGCCGTCCGCTTTGCGGGCCGCGCGCTTTTTTCGGAAGGAATGCCATGCTCCCACCGCAGAACACCTGCACAATCACGCTGATCTCGCGGCGCCAGCTCTCCCCGTCCATGGTCCGCCTGACTTTTCACGGCAAGGTCGGGGATTTCCCGATCCGGCACGGACGCAACGTCAAACTGATGATGCCGTGCTTGCCGGGGCAAGGAGACGGCGTGGTCAAGCGCATCTACACCATCCGCCACCTGAACGCCGACGCCGGCACGATCGACATCGATTTCGTGCTGCACGAACCGGATGGGCCCGCCTCGCATTTTGCGCGGCATGCCGCCCCCGGCGACTCACTGCAGATGATCGGCCCGAAAGGCGCGCTGACCCTGCCCGCCGGCCTGCCGGTGTTCATCGCCGGCGACGCCAGCGCCCTCCCCGCCATCGGCGCGCTGCTCGAGTCCTTGCCGGCCGATGCCACCGGCACGGCGCTGATCCATGTGCCGCTTCCCGCCGACGAGCAGGCGCTGTCCTGTCCGCCCGGTGTGCGGCTGGTCTGGCTGCACGGCGGCGACACGGACATCCTTTACCGGCAAGCGGCGAGCAGTCCGGTCGACGACTGGCGCGACGCCTTCATCTGGGTGGCGGCCGAATCGGGCCTGGTGAGACGCCTGCGCGACCACTATGCCCGGCACGGCCGCCCGGGCCGTCACCACACGCGGATCATGGGATACTGGAAAGCCGGGCAGTCGGAAACCGAATACCATGAGGAGCGCCATCGGGAAATGGACGAGGATTGAACGAAAAAAACGCGCCGCGACGGTATCGCCCGGCGCATTCCTGTTTTATCATCGCTCCCTTTGCCCATTCCGTGCGTTGTCACGCCTGTTGCCATGACCGATCCGTTTGCCGCCTCTCCCGACGATATTGCCATCGATGACTACCTGTCCGAACACCGGGCGGCCCTGGTCCGGGCCGAGGGCAGTTACGCGCTGTCCGTGCATGGCGAACTGGACATCGACGGGCTCGCCGTACCCTACCATCTGGTGCCGGATGAAGGCTTTCTCGGCAAAAGCGGCAAATGGCGCAAGCTCGATGCCGCCTCGCGTCTCGAGCTGGTCATGGCGCGCTGGAACGCCGACAGTCAGGCCCGGCTGGAGAAACAGCTCGCGGCCTGCGCCCGGGAAGTGCTGACCATCGCCGGACGGGAAAGCCTCGACCCGTCGCGGGCGCTGGCGGCGTTTCAGGCAAAGTACGAGCTGGCGCGGGTGCGCTGCGCCATCGCGCTGGACCGCATCGCGGCGGCGCAGGGACGGGAAACCGCCACGCGCGCCGCGCAACGCGCCCGCGACGCGGTCAACCTGGCCCGCTATCCGGAATCGTTCCAGACCGCTCACGCCATGCAGCGCCATTTCATCGCTGTACTGGGCCCGACCAATTCGGGCAAGACCCATGCCGCCATGGAGCACCTGGAAAAAGCCGCCAGCGGGATCTATCTCGCCCCCTTGCGCTTGCTCGCCCTGGAAAACTACACCCGCCTGCAAAAAGCCGGCATCGCCGTCAGCCTGATCACCGGGGAGCAGCGCAAACTGCATCCGGAGGCCACGCACGTCGCGAGTACCGTGGAAATGCTCAATCCCGAACGGATCGTCGAAGTGGCCGTCATCGATGAAATCCAGTTGCTCGACGATCCGGACCGCGGCGCGGCCTGGACGGCGGCGGTGTGCGGCGTGCCGGCGGCCACCGTGTACCTGCTCGGTGCGCCGGAGGCCCGGGAAGCGATCGAGTCGCTGGTCGCGCGCGTGGGCGGCACGCTGGAAGTGCGTACGATGAAGCGCAAGTCCCCGCTGGAAATGGACAAGGCGCCGCTGCTGTCATTGAGCCATCTGCGCGCCGGCGATGTCCTGATCGCCTTCTCGCGCCGCGACGTGCTCAACTGGCGCGACAAGGTCATTGAAAAAGGCTTCTCGGTTTCCGCGATCTACGGAAACCTTTCTCCCGAGGTGCGCCAGGCCCAGGCCGAGCGCTTCGTCGCGGGGGAAACGCAGGTCGTTGTGGCGACCGATGCAATTGGCATGGGACTGAACACGCCGGCCAGACGGGTGATTTTTACGACGTCGAGTAAATGGGATGGCTATGCCGAAGGCACCATCGCCGCTCCGCTCGCCCGGCAGATCGCCGGCCGGGCTGGCCGTTTCGGACAGCACGAAGCCGGATTTGTCGCCGGTTTCGACGGACACACGCACAAGACGATCGCCGCCTTGCTGCGCCAGAAGCCGGAACCCCTGCCCACCAGCGGCTTTTTCGTGGCGCCGAATCTCGGTTACTTGCAGGAGATCGCCGATGCCACGGGGGAAACCTCGTTGCGCGCCCTGCTCGGTCTGTTCGCCAAACACATCAACGTGCACGATGAGTTTTTCCTGCCGGCCAACCTGTCCGAACAAATGGAAAAGGCCCAGTGGCTGGATACCCTGAGCCTTTCTCTCGCCGACCGCTTCACATTGAGTCTCTGCCCGGTCTCCACCAAGATCGCCATGCTCGACCGGGCATTGCGCGACTGGGCGGCGCTGCGGGCCCGGGGACGCCGCGCGCCGCTATTGCGCATGGAGGGCATGGGCGGACGCCATCAGCTGCAGTACCTGGAAGACACCTGCAAGCTCTACGCCGCCTACGCCTGGCTGGGATACCGGATGCCCGACACCTTCCCCGATGGCGAGATGGCGCAGTTGCTGATGCAGTCGACCTCGGAAAAGATCGACGCTTTGCTGCAGGTGCAGAACGCCCGGCAGCGCAAGGATCACCGCAAGCACACCGCCGCGAACAAGGCGGGACGGAATCCACCGCCCCGCCGTTTCACGCGCAAGTGATTACGGTTTGCGCGCCAGACACGTCCGGTAGCGGCCATCCACGCGCTGGGCGAACCAGGCGGTTGTCAGTTTTCGGGTGATTTTCGGGCTCTTCAGGTCGATCCCCGGCAGGCGCGCGCGCGGCGCGGCAGGGCCGGCGATGGCGTAAAGCCGCTGATAGAGCCGGGTGTCGGCGAAATCGCTGTACTTTTCCCGCGCGAGATCCCGGTCGATTTCGCTGCGGTTCATGCCAAGGCGACCCGCCAGGGTGTACAGCGCCTTTTGCGAAGCGCTGGTCTGGCCGGACGGTCGACTGTTTTCATCGTAGCGCAGCAAGTCGCCGTCGAGCATCAGACGCTGGCCGGTGAGTCTTGCCAGAATTTCCTGCACGGCCGCATTGCGGCTGGAATAGCGTCCGGCGTTATAGTCGGCGAAGCGGTAGACCATGTCGCTGTACGGGGCGGGATACTGCAGCAGCATGGCAATCCCGAAGTACGTCCCGCCCCGCCGGGAAAACACTTCCTGACGCAAGGGGCCGGAATGGGTGTATGGATACGGCCAGGCCCGCACATGCCCCTCGGCGAACTCCACGCTCACCTGCATCGGCCCGCCGGTGCGGATCGGATTGTGCATGCCGACAGGCAGTCCGATGGAGCGCGCCTCGGAGGCCATTTCCTCGTACAGCGCATTCATCTCCGTTTCCGTGCGCAGGCTGTCGATGCGCGCCTTGTAGCTGCGGCCGTCCCGTGACGGTTTGAGCAGGCCGGCTTTCACCAGCGGCATGGGCAAGTGATAGCGCGCGGCGCGCTCCTCGATCTTGCCCCAGACGATCTTCGGCAGCCCGGGCACCACAGGATCGGCCTGCCAGCTCGACTCCTGCTCGATCACCGCGGCGGCGGCGCAGAAATTTTCCGGGGTATAGGGGATCTTCAGCGCCCTGAACGCGCCGGAGATGTCGTCCACCCAGCCCTTCCGTCCCGGCATGGAGGCCGGCAGCAGCGCGGACAACAGCGCCCGCCCGGCCGCGTCGCTCAATTGCGGCACAGGCGCCGGCACGACAACGCGCGCGGGTGGCGTCGACGGCTTGACCGGCGGCGGCGCCACCGGTTCGGGCAGAGGTTCCGCCGCAGGCGTGGGGGAAACAGGGGTGACAACGGGAAGCGGGGTCGGTGTGGAGCACGCCGCCA
Source organism: Paludibacterium paludis (assembly GCF_018802605.1). NCBI lineage: Bacteria > Pseudomonadati > Pseudomonadota > Betaproteobacteria > Neisseriales > Chromobacteriaceae > Paludibacterium > Paludibacterium paludis. Next base: position 2,230,942 of record NZ_CP069161.1, read on the forward strand.
ATAACAGCACGACGCAGGCAACCGATAGTGTACGCAGTTTCACGGCAATCCGAACTTGAAACAAACAGCCGACAAGCTTAGGGCAAGCCGCCATGGAGCGCAAATCCGCGGCTGTCCGTCAAGGCCCGATGGGAGGATAATGGGCGCGATGCCGTCCCGCCGTGCCGGCGCCGAAACAAGGATTCCTCATGCAAACCGATACGCCGCTGGCCGCCGACTTCGAACGACTCCGCTCCGCGGGTTCATCCCTCACCTTGCTGCGCATCGGCGCGGATGTCCTGCAAATCGTTTCGGGCGGCGACCGAGGCCCGACCCGGTTCGACCTTCCGCTAGGGGAGCTTTTGCTGGCCAACGGGCATTTCCGCCATGAGCCACCCTCCGCTGCCGAACTGGAAAACGCCATCATGGTCGTCGAGGATACCCTCGCCCCGGTGCGGGAGCACCTTGCTGCGGACTCGCGGCTGATGAGCACCGATCCCGGCATTCGCCATATCGCGCGTGCCGCGGGACTTGCCGGCTCGGCCGGTGAATTCCTGACCCGGGACGCCATAGAAAATGCGTTCGGGCAGCTGTGCCGGATTGCGCTTGGCGCCCCGCGCCCGACGGGATTCCCCGACGGGAACGACTTTGCCGCCCGGTTACTGATTTTGCGTGAATGGACGCATCACATGGACTTTGACGGCATCACGCTGGCGGATTGACCGCTCCGTATACGCGAAGGTGTGTGTTGATCACAACATCACACCCTCGCCGAAAAGACAGGTTTTTAGAGCTAAAACGCCATCAGCCGCCCTGGACACGCATATTCATCAAAAAAAACCCCGATTCCTCTTGTTTTGGTTTGAGCACCGTTAACAGTTTGAGTATGATAGCTATGACTGAGCACTTTACTCGTCACAACTTTCAGGATAGATAGATAATGGCAACTGGTACCGTCAAGTGGTTCAATGATGCTAAAGGTTTTGGTTTTATCACCCCGGACGAAGGTGGTGAAGATCTTTTCGCCCACTTTTCCGCGATAAACGCCAATGGCTTCAAGTCGCTGCAGGAAGGTCAGAAGGTGAGCTTCGATGTCACCACCGGCCCGAAAGGCAAGCAGGCTTCGAACATCTCGGTGCTGTAAAGTACTGCGAAAGACCCGGCCCAGACCGGAACGCGCCGGCTCCCCCGGCCCGGAAAAAAGCCCTGTGTATTTCACAGGGCTTTTATCATGTCCGTCCGGCATCGCGAACGAGATCAGGCGGTCGCCTGAATGGCGGTCAGGGCGATCGTGTAGACGATATCGTCGACCAGCGCTCCGCGCGACAGATCATTGACCGGTTTTCTCAATCCCTGCAGCATCGGCCCGACCGATACCACGCCGGCGGATCGTTGAACCGCCTTGTAGGTGGTATTGCCGGTATTCAGGTCGGGGAACACGAACACGTTGGCCCGCCCCGCCACCTCGCTGCCCGGCGCTTTCTGGCGCCCGACCGATTCGACACTGGCCGCATCGTACTGCATCGGCCCGTCGATCAGCAGATCCGGACGCTTCTCCCTCGCGATCCGTGTCGCCTCCCGAACCTTTTCGACATCCGAGCCGCTGCCCGACGAACCGGTCGAGTAGGAAATCATCGCCACCCGGGGATTGAGGCCGAAGGCCCGGGCCGAATCGGCCGACTGGATGGCGATATCCGCCAGCTGGCCGGCATCCGGATCGGGATTGACCGCGCAGTCGCCGTAAACCAGCACCTGATCGGGCATCAGCATGAAGAACACGCTCGATACGATGCTCGCGCCCGGCGCGGTCTTGATCAGTTGCAAGGCGGGCCGGATCGTGTTGGCCGTGGTGTGCACGGCGCCGGACACCAGGCCATCCACCTCGGCGGTCGCCAGCATCATGGTGCCCAGCACCACGCTGTCCTCCAGCAGCTCCTCGGCCTGCGCGGGTGTCAGCCCTTTACTTTTGCGCAACTCAACCATGGGCGCGACATAACGGTCGGCCACGGCGCGGGGCGCCAAGATTTCGATATCGTGCGGCAACGTCACGCCCTGCGCCTCGGCGACCTGGCGGATCCTATCCGGCTCGCCGATCAGGACACATCTGGCGATGCCCTTTTCGTGACAGATGGCGGCGGCCTGAATGGTGCGGGGCTCATCGCCCTCGGGCAGCACGATCCGTTTGTTCGCGCGGCGCGCGCTTTCGATCAACCGATGGCGGAACGCCGGCGGCGGCAAGCGGACTTCGCGCGGCTCGCCGATCTTGCGCACCAGCGCGCTGGTATCGAGGCGCTCGGCGACAAAATCGACCAGAGCCTGCATGCGTTCGCCATCCTCGGCCGACACGCGACGGTCAAGATGGGCCAGACGGGTACTGGTGTCGAAGGTGTCGCAACCGGTCGACAGGATGGTGAGACCGGCCTGGCAGGCTGACTGGATCAGCGGCTGAATGCCCGGCGACACCGGCTCGCCGCAGGTCAGCAATAAGCCGGCCAGCGGAACGCCGCGCAGCATGGCCAGCGCGGTGGCGAGAATCACGTCGCTGCGGTCCCCCGGCGCGATCACCAACGTCCCGGGGCGCAGGCGGTCGGCCATTTTTTCCACGGTGCGGGCCGCCACCACGGTATCGCGCATGCGGGCCTGCTCGATCAGCCCAGCGTGATCGATTCTTAAATCCAGCGCGGAAACGACATCCAGCAGGCGCGGAGCATCCAGTTTCTCGTCGAAAGGAACGCAACCGAGCAGCGGGATATCGCAACCGTTGGACTGCAGCGCATCGCACAACGCAGGCAGGGCGTGGCAGGCATCGCTGCGATTGAGCAGCAAACCGGCCACGTCGGCGCCGCCCGGACTGTACTGACGCCGCACCAGCCGCACGCACTCGGCGATATCGCGGGCATCGCGATGCGCGCCGGAGAGCACCAACAGCAGCTCGGCGGAAAGGCTGCCCGCCATATCGGCATTCAGCCGGGTGATGGTCTCCACGTCGCAATCCGGCACCAGTCCTTCGACGATCAGCACATCGCAGTCTTGCTGGGCTTCTTCCGCCAGCCTCACCACCTCCTCCATCAGGGTGGCGAGGTCGCCGTCGCGCAGCATCGATCTGGCCTGCGCAAAAGGAATGGCGGGAGGCGCGTCGATCGAGCAGATCTGCCGGGCGAAATGGCAGGACAACTCTCGGCCCGCCGAATTCGCCGTCGGCTGGGCGATCGGCTTGACGAAGCCGGCCTTGATGCCGTCGCGCGCCAGCGCGTGCACCAAACCCAGCGTCATGGATGTCAGGCCGGCATCGGCGCCATGCGGCACCAGGAAAAACACCCGTTTGGGTTGTCGTGAGGTCATCATTCACTCCTTGGCGCCGCCCGCGACGGAATCGGCGCCGCCATCGTGTTTTCGCTTACAATCCGGCCAGTTCGGCGGTATCGCGCGCGATCATCCATTCCTCGTTGGTCGCCATGACCATCGCCATCACACTGCCCGGGCGGCTGATCAAGCCCCCCGCGCCGCGCACGGCGCGTTCGTTGGCGGCCGGGTCGATCGCAAACCCGAAGATCTTCAGGCGGGCCAGGGTTTTTTCCCGCAGCAGGCTGGAGTTTTCACCGATGCCACCGGTGAAAACCAGCGCGTCGAGGCGCTCCAGGGAGCTGGCCAACCCGCCCAGAAGACGGGCGAGGCGGTGCGCGAACATATCCAGCGCGAGCTGGGCATCCTTGTTACCCTCCGCGGCGGCGTCCTCGAGCGCCCGGCAGTCGCTGGAAAGCCCGGAAATCCCGAGCAGACCGCTCTGCTTGTTGAGCAGGGAGTCGATGCCATCCAGGTCCAGCCCCTCCTTGCGGGCGATAAAGGTGACGGCGGCCGGATCGATATCGCCCGAGCGGGTCCCCATCACCAGCCCCTCCAGGGGTGTCATGCCCATGGTGGTGTCGACACACCGGCCGTTGCTCACCGCCGTGGCCGACGCGCCATTGCCCAGGTGCGCGATGAGAATGCCGTGGCGTTCCGGGTCCAGCCCCAGAGTCGCGACGGTTTCCGACGCGATGAAACGGTGGCTGGTGCCGTGCATGCCATATCGGCGCACGCCGTAGTCGTGGTAAAAGCGTTGCGGGATCGCATACATGTACGCCGCCCTGGGCAGCGTCTGGTGGAAGGCCGTATCGAATACGACCGCCTGCGGCAGCGCGGGGAATGCCGCGCGGGCGGCGCGAATGCCCACGAGGTGCCCGGGATTATGCAACGGGGCGAGGGAGCTGCACGCTTCGATGCCTTCGATCACTCCGTCATCCACCAGCACCGATGCCTGAAAACGCTCGCCGCCATGCACGATGCGATGCCCCACGGCCGCCACGCCGTCCAGCCAGCCGTGGTTTTCCATGAAACGGGTCAGCGCCGACATGGCCTCCTCGTGGCGCCCTCCGTCAAGAGACTCGGTTTTTTTCCCTTCGGAGGTTTTGAAGGTGATGCGGGCGTCGGCGAGGCCCAGACATTCGGCGAGGCCCGACAGCAGTGGCTCGCGCGAGTCTTTCGGCAACAAGGCGAATTTCACCGAGGAGCTGCCGCAGTTGATGACCAGGATTTGCTTGGAAGTCGTCATGATGGTCACATCTTTATCTGATTGAAGAATCATCGAAAATCATCGTGTCAGGTCACGGTCAGGCCGCGGTCGGCGAACAGCGCCCGGGCGCGCGCCACGGCCTCGGGCGTCGGCACCGGCGTATCACCCAGCTCGTATACCTTGCCCAACTTCGCCCATTTGTCCTTGCCCAACTGGTGGAACGGCAGCACTTCCACCCGTTCCACCACCGGCCCCAGGCCCGCCACGAAATCCGCCAGCGCCGCGATGTCCGCGTCCGCGTCGGTCAGTCCCGGCACCAGCACATAGCGGATCCACATCGGTTTCCCCAGCCGCGCCAGACGCCGCGCGAACGCCAGCGTCGGCGCCAGATCCTGGCCGGTCAGACGCCGGTAAACCGCCGGATCGCTATGTTTGATGTCCAGCAGCACCAGATCCACCGCCTCGAACCAGGCGTCGTCCACCTCTTCGTGCAGGAAGCCCTGGGTGTCCAGCGCCGTGTGCAGGCCGAAGCGCGCCTTGATCTCACCGAGCAGCGCGCCGACGAAGTCCGCCTGCATCAAGGGCTCGCCGCCCGACACCGTCACCCCGCCGGCGAACTTCAGGAAACGCGCGTAGGGCGCGACCTCGGCCAGCGCCGCGTCCAGGTTCACTTCCCGGCCATTGTGCAGCTTCCAGGTGTCCGGGTTGTGGCAGTACAGGCAACGGAACTGACAGCCTGACGTGAAAAACACGAAACGCATTCCGGGACCGTCGACCCCGGCGCCGCTTTCAGTCGAATGCAGGTAGCCGGCCACCGTTTCTGCAGGAACTATCTGACTCTTTATGGCGATATCCATGGCGCCGACTCCCTGTTGTTTGACAAACATGGCCGGGGCGGAGCCCCGGCCAACCACCGTTACATGCCGGCGTGGAAAGTGCGGTTGAGAACGTCCAGCTGCTGCTCGCGCGTCAGCTTCACGAAATTCACCGCGTAACCCGACACCCGGATCGTCAGCTGCGGATAGCGCTCCGGATGCGCCATCGCCTCCAGGAGCGTCTCCTTGCGGAACACGTTCACATTCACGTGGAACCCGCCCGCCGCCGCGAAACCGTCCAGGCAGTTGCCCAGGTTCGCGATCCGCTCTTCGGCCGTGTGCCCCAGCGCGTCCGGCGTCGCCGACGCCGTCCAGCTGATCCCGTCCAGCGCCGCCTCGTACGGCAGCTTCGCCACCGACGCCCCGGCCGCCACGAAACCCTTCACGTCGCGGCCGTTCATCGGGTTCGCCCCCGGCGCGAACGGCTCGCCCGCCCGCCGGCCGCACGGCGTGTTGCCGGTCTTCTTGCCGTACACCACGTTCGAGGTGATCGTCAGCACCGACTGCGTCGGCAGCGCGTCACGGTAGAACACCGGCTGCGCCCGCACCTTCGCCATGAAGGTCTCGGTCAGCCACACCGCGATGCGGTCCGCCCGGTCGTCGTTGTTGCCGTAGGCCGGGTACTCGCCGATCACCCGGTAGTCCACCGCCAGCCCCGCCTCGTTGCGGATCACTTCCACCCGCGCATGGCGGATCGCCGACAGCGAGTCCGCCGCCACCGACAACCCGGCGATGCCGCACGCCATGGTGCGCAGGATGTCGCGGTCGTGCAGCGCCATCTCGATACGCTCGTAGGCGTACTTGTCGTGCATGTAGTGGATCGCGTTGAGCGCCTTCACGTAGGTCGCCGCCAGCCAGTCCATCATCGTGTCGAACTTCGCCAGCACCTCGTCGTAATCCAGCACGTCCGCGGTGATCGGCGTGAAGCCTTCGGCCACCGTCACGCCGCTCTTCTCGTCCACCCCGCCGTTGATCGCGTACAGCAGCGCCTTGGCCAGGTTCGCCCGCGCCCCGAAGAACTGCATCTGCTTGCCGATGCGCATCGCCGACACGCAGCAGGCGATGCCGTAGTCGTCGCCCCAGTGCGGCCGCATCAGGTCGTCGTTCTCGTACTGGATCGCGCTGGTGTCGATCGACACCCGGGCGCAGAAGTCCTTGAAGCCGCGCGGCAGCGCCGTCGACCACAGCACCGTCAGGTTCGGCTCCGGCGCCGGCCCCAGGTTGTACAGGGTATTGAGGAAGCGGAAGCTCGACTTGCTCACCAGCGGACGGCCGTCCTCGCCCATCCCGCCGATCGATTCGGTCACCCAGGTCGGGTCGCCCGAGAACAGCTGGTCGTAGTCCGGCGTGCGCAGGAAGCGCACGATGCGCAGCTTGATCACCAGGTCGTCGATCAGCTCCTGCGCCCCCTCCTCGGTGAGCGCTCCCGCCGCCAGGTCGCGCTCGATATAGATGTCCAGGAAGGTCGACACCCGGCCGAACGACATCGCCGCGCCGTTCTGCTCCTTCACCGCCGCGAGGTAGGCGAAATAGGTCCACTGCACCGCTTCGCGCGCGCTGGCCGCCGGCCGGCGGATATCGTACCCGTAGCGCGACGCCATCTCGCGCAATTCGTCGAGCGCGCGCCACTGCTCGCTCAATTCCTCGCGCTGGCGCAGCACCGCCTCGCTGAACGGCACGTTGTCCAGCTCGTGGAACGCCTTCTGGCGCTCCTCGCGCAGGAAGTCGGTGCCGTACAGCGCCACGCGGCGGTAGTCGCCGATGATGCGCCCGCGCCCGTAGGCATCGGGCAGCCCGGTGATCACCCCGGACTTGCGCGCCGCGAGAATGTCCGGCGAATAGACGTCGAACACCCCCTGATTGTGGCTCTTGCGGTAGCGGCTCCAGATCTCGCGCACCGCCGGCTCCAGCTCGAAGCCGTAAGCCGCGAGACCGCTCTCGACCATGCGCAGGCCGCCATTGGGCATGATGGCGCGCTTGAGCGGCGCGTCGGTCTGCAGGCCGACGATCAGCTCGCGCGAAGCGTCGATATAGCCCGGGTCATGGGCGGTGATCGAACTCGCGCGATCGGCCGACACGGCCAGGACGCCACGAGCGCGTTCTTCGCGGAACAGCTCCTCCAGCTTCGCCCACACCGCGCGGGTGCGCTCGGTGGCTCCGGCCAGGAACGTCGCGTCGCCTTCGTAGGGTCGGTAGTTCAGTTGAATGAAGTTACGGACGTCCACATCGCTTTGCCATTGGCCTGCGGCGAACCCGCGCCAGGGGTTGGCTTGCGTTGCATCGTGTGTCAGGGCATCCATATACGACTCCTTCTTGGCGAATGGGTGAAGGCGGCATCCCGCCAAATCATCATGTTCTAATGTTTCACATTCTACGTTCGTGTTTGAAAATGAATTTGACCAAGATCAACTGCGATTCATGACGGAAAAAGCGGTGCGCACCTAGCGCGACGCACAGGAAAATTGGAATTTTTCTTTTTTTTCATAAAGTTGACAGAAAAAACGGAAAACGCAATGGAAAATGGAAATATTCGAAAACGAACATGACAGAAGCGTCGCACGCAAAAACGATCACTGCGCGCGACGCGGGGCAAGGCGAAATTTATTCAGAAAGGGTATGACGCTCAAGAAGGTAGACAACCAGGCCGACGCCCAGGGCGCCGCCGGCGATATTGCCGAGCGTGGCGGGAATCAGGTTATGCAAAACCCCAGCCGCATCAAGCCCCGGCATGGCGTGCAGAAACGCCAGCGCAAAGAAAGCCATATTGGCGATACTGTGCTCGAAACCCGAGAAAAAGAACACGAACACAAGAAAAAGCACCATCAGCAACCGGGCCACGTCGCCCGTCATTCGCAACGGCACCCAAACCGCCAGACAGATAATCCAGTTACAGAGCACTCCTTTCCAGAAAATCTCGCCGGCGGTGGCGTGAATCTTGTGCGCCACCACATTGAACAGCAGATGATCCTGCGGCAGCACACCCATGCCGCCGGCTCCGGCGTAGACGTGAACAAAAAGGAGAATTCCCAGAAGATTGCCGGAATACACCATCACCCAGCTGCGAGCCAGGCTGCACGCCCGGCAACGGCCGCTGAGCGCCCCCACGGCAAAGTACATGACATTGCTGGTGAACAGCTCCAGCTTGCAAAAGATGATGCTCGCCAGGGCCACCCCGAAAAAACCGGCCGTCGGAATGTAGTATCCGGCGGCGCCTCCGGCGAGAAACACCTGCCCCAACTTGAGACTGACGGTCAACACGACCGCGATCAACGCCCCGGCCAGTCCTGCGCTCAATAAATAACGGCCGGGCGACTGATGCAGAACAACCTGCTTGGACGCGGCCTCGGCCACCACATAGGATAAAGAAGAGGTTGTGCTCATACCGTTTGACTTCGCATGCAAAGGCGGACCCGGGACCGTGCGGGCCCGGCTGCTCACCGGTTCGTTTGTGGGTTTTTGCGAAAAAATTGTATGTTCGATTTACGACATTGATGTTTGATTCCGATCAACACAACCACACAAGCAACGTCAAAAAACTCCATGGCATAGCCGCGTCACCGCCGTGAGATACCCGTCCCGCCTTGTTTAACCGCTTGCCGGCGCGGCCAATCGGCCACGAAACGAAAAATACCCAAAAGGCGAAAACCCTTCGCAACAAGGCATTATGTTTTTCGATAAAACTGGCACAAGAAAATATTGTTGCATAGCAACATTTTATGTTGCTTCGGCGTAAAAAATCCGAAAGAAACGGCTGTTTTAAAAATGCTGCATGACAGCATAAACACTTGAGAAAGGCATGCGCGCCACGAAGAAGGACAACCGGCAAGCCATTGTCCGGCAAGCCATTGTCCGGCAAGGATTTTCATCAACCATCGACACCAGGCGAAACGCACGAGAAAGACGCTTAAAGACCGACAGCGTCGCCAAACCCTCCACCACCCCTCCCGACCGCCCGACGTTTCCCCATTGATACAAACGAAAATAGTTTTGACGCTAATTGAAAGCAATAAAACCATCTATCAAACCGTTGAAAACCAGTATTTTCCTATATTTTCAGCGCGAATTTTCGTGTTTAATCATTCAGTGCTGTCGCAAAACGAAAAGAAAACGACTGTTTTTTCGCGACACATTTTCGTTTCGGCCCATCCGTCACTTGATTAGAATCAACTAATGTTCTGAATTGACTCACCCTGCCGGTTCAATCGCCAGTACGATGAACATCGACAAGACCGGAAGTCCATCCCGTGGTTCTGTCCGGTCGCGACATTAACGACCGCTTTCCGGTTGCATGCGGAAACCGAATCTTTACCTTCCGCCGGCAACCATGACGTCTTAGCTAACGTTTTTTTATTAGTGAGGCCATATCATGTCTCAAGCCGCATCTACCTCCATGCCGAAATCCGGCTCCGCTTCCTCCGCCTGGACGAAGCACGACACTGTCTGGATGTTGGGTCTTTACGGCACCGCCATCGGCGCAGGCACCCTGTTCCTGCCCATCAACGCCGGGATCGGCGGTCTTTGGCCGCTCATATTCATGGCGATACTGGCGCTGCCCCTGACCTACTTCGCGCATCGCGGCCTGACCCGCTTCGTGCTGTCCAGTTCCAAACCGGGCGCGGACATCACCGAGGTCGTGGAAGAACACTTCGGTGTCGGCGCGGGCAAGCTGATCACCCTGCTCTACTTCTTCGCCATCTACCCGATCCTGCTGGTCTACAGCGTGGCCATCACCAACACCGTACAGTCCTTCATGGTCAACCAGCTGGGCGTCGGCGCGCCTCCCCGCGCCATTCTGTCGCTGATCCTGATTCTCGGACTGATGGCCATCGTGCGTCTTGGCGAAAAAATGATCGTCAAGGCGATGAGCGTGCTGGTCTACCCGTTCGTTGCCGCCCTGATGCTGCTCGCCCTGTACCTGATTCCGCAATGGAACGGCGCCGCCATCGAGCACGCGGGGAGCATCGGCTCGGCCTTGTCCAGCGGACTGTTCTACAAAACCCTGTGGCTGGCCATTCCGGTCATGGTGTTCTCGTTCAACCACTCGCCGATCATTTCGTCGTTCGCCGTCGATCAGCAGCGCTTGCACGGCGATAGCGTCGAGCCGGCGTCGTCCCGCGTTCTGATCCGCGCCCACGGCATGATGGTGCTGTCGGTGATGTTCTTCGTGTTCAGCTGCGTCTTCAGCCTCTCCCCGGCCGACCTCGTGGCCGCCAAGGCACAGAACATTTCCATCCTGTCCTACCTCGCCAACCACTTCCATAACCCGGTCATTGAGTGGGTGGCCCCCCTGATCGCCATCGTCGCCATCAGCAAGTCCTTCCTCGGTCACTATCTGGGCGCGAAGGAAGGCTTCAACGGGCTGATCATCAAACAGCTGCGCGAACAGGGCAAAACCATCGAAGTCGCCAAGCTCGACCGCTTCACCGCCGTCTTCATGATCCTCACCACCTGGATGGTCGCCACCTTCAACCCGAGCATCCTCGGCATGATCGAAACGCTGGGCGGCCCCGTCATCGCCATGCTGCTGTTCCTGATGCCGATGTACGCCATCGCCAAAGTGCCGGCCATGAAGAAATACTCCGGCGCCGCCAGCAACATCTTTGTCGTGCTGATCGGCCTGATCGCCATCTCGGCCATCTTCTTCGACCTGTTCGTCTGACCGAACACCGCCCCGGCCCTCCGGCCGGGGCCAACCGAGTTCCAGAGAGGTAACCCTCATGTTCAGCATGATCGATATCTACAAAATCGGAGTCGGCCCCTCCAGCTCCCACACCGTCGGCCCGATGAAGGCCGGCCACCAGTTCCTCGGCGCACTGAAGGAAACCGGCCAGTTCAACCGGATCACCCGCGTCCATGTCGACTGTTACGGCTCGCTCGCCCTGACCGGCAAGGGCCACTGCACCGACCACGCCATCATTCTCGGCCTGTGCGGCAACCTGCCCGACACGGTCAACCCCGAGCAAACGGCGAGCGTGATCGCCGAAGTGGAAAACGCGGGCAAGCTGACCCTTGGCCGCACGCAGCAACGCGTCGACTTCAGCATGGATTTCCATACGGCCAACCTGCCGCTTCATGAGAACGGCATGCAAATTCATGCATTCGTCGATGACACCTGCCTGCTCACGAAGACCTACTATTCGATCGGCGGTGGATTCATCGTCGACGAGGAGCACTTCAACCAGAGCTCCTGCAGCGATGTTCCCGTTCCCCACCACTTTCTGAGCGCCAAGGACCTGATCGACATGTGCGAGGAAAGCGGTCTGTCCATTTCCTCGCTGGTGATGGAAAACGAACTGGCCTTCCACGACGCCCAGGACATCAAGGATCATTTCCAGCGCGTATGGGAAGTCATGCAGACCAGCATGGAGCGCGGCATGAAGGTGGAAGGCAACCTGCCCGGCCCCATGCGCATTCCCCGCCGGGCTCCCGCCCTGCATCGGATGTTGTCCAGCTCCCTGCAGATCGCCAAGGATCCGATGGGCGTGATGGATTGGGTCAACATGTACGCCATGGCCATGGCCGAAGAAAACGCGGCGGGGGGCCGCGTGGTCACGGCGCCGACGAACGGGGCCTGCGGCGTCGTTCCGGCCGTGCTCGCCTATTACAATCACTTCATCCAGCCTCTGGACGAAAACAGCACCCTGCGCTTCTTCCTGTCCTCCGGTGCGATCGGCTGTCTGTTCAAGCTCAACGCCTCGATTTCCGGCGCCGAAGTCGGCTGTCAGGGTGAAATCGGCGTGGCGTGCTCGATGGCGGCGGCCGGCCTGACCGAACTGATGGGCGGCAATCCGGCGCAAGTGTGCACGGCGGCGGAGATCGCCATGGAGCACAACCTCGGACTGACATGCGACCCGGTTGGCGGGCAAGTGCAAATTCCTTGCATCGAACGAAACGCCATCGCCGCCGTCAAGGCGATCAACGCGGCGCGCATGGCGATGCACCGGGCCAGCAGCCCGAAGGTGTCGCTGGACAAGGTCATCGCCGCGATGTATGAAACCGGCAAGGACATGGATCCCAAGTACCGCGAGACGTCGTGCGGAGGCCTGGCGCGTCAGATCATCGCCGAAGTGAAGGTGGTGCCGAGTTCATCACTGCGCTGGGTGGACGACGCCGCCGCCTGACATCAGATCCATGTAAAACCAACAGCCACGCGCGCCCTGCCCGTGGCTGTTTTTTTGGGAAGGAGAACAGCACCGGCCCCGCTTCGATGAATGACGATACCTGCTCCACGATAGGGGCACCGGTATTCGCGAAGAGTCCTGCCCGAGCTCCATCCTCGATGTCCGTCGTGGAATACCCCACTCTCCGCCAGGTACCGACCTGCCCGGGATGAAGGCGCTCAATCAGGCTCTTCCGAAGGGAAAAAACGGCGAACCGCCTCCTTCCGCCCTGCGTCACCTTGAAAAGGTCTCGCGGCACTATCTGGATTCGGTCAAGGGTCGCCTCGGGACGTTGAATCCTCAGGAAGGGTACCTGACGTTGGCAGAGCACACCCTACCTTGCGTGAGAACTGGCGGCAGCCATCGCGTCATTCTACTTGAGAACCAATTCCCGGGCGGGGTTGTCAGCAGGATGCAACGACAGATCAACGATACGGGGAAGCACGTTGACAAAGAAACCGCCACGATTCGAGCATTTTCCAATTCACCGATTTTGACTGCCGCGCACATGAAGGAAGGGCTGGCTCTGTACCTGATCGAATTTATCCGGACAGAGCATGACCAAGCCTTCGCCTCACTCATGCTGGAACGTGAGCACCTGACCGATGACAAACTTGATCAAGTGCTTAATACCGCTTTCAATGCCGAATTTCATATTCCAGGAGAACTGACGACGCGGGATTATCGTAAGTATGAGAAGAAAAGCCACGATGAAATTTGGGTGGACAAAAAGCATGCCGCCCCGCCCTTTCGCGACAGAACGGGTTCTCGGCAAAGATCTCCCGTTTCAAGCGCACGTTCCTTTCTCTGCTCAAACGGATTCGGCCTGCTACCGCCAAACCGGCCAGGTGATCCCTCACCTCTCTGCGATTCTGAAAAAAAACCCCGTCGCACTGACGGGGCCAAGCCTGGTGCCCGGAACGAATCCGTTCATTTCGTCGATTATCAACAAAACAAAATAACAGATTCAACCATTGAAGACACGGGCGAAATAATCTCACAGCGTCGATGTTTCATCAAGATCATTCCAAAAATCACGCGACTGCTTTATAAAGAAATCATCAAACACCGGCAGAGTGATTCCTTTGAAAACACGCCTTTCGCTCCTGCTCCTGCTCGGCCTGGACGGGGCGGCAGCCCTCGGCGCTCCCCTGCGCTTTGTCGGCGCCGAGTTCCCGTTCATTCTCGAGTACCGCGAAGGCAAGCCAGCCGGACTGGCTGTTTCCGTGATTCGCGACATCGCCGAACACACCGGACTGGATTACACCATTTCCATCGTCCCGTGGGCACGGGCCCAGGCGCTGGTGGAAAGCGGGCGCGCCGACGTGCTGATTGGCCCGTACCGGACGAAAGAGCGCGAAGCTCGCATGACATTCATGCGGTGGCCCCTCTATATCGATACCCTTTCATGGTACGCCCTGAAAGAATCCCGCTACACGTGGAGCGGGAAGTTCAGTGAGCTGGGGCACCTCAGGCTTGGCGTGACCCGCGCGTGGACATTGGGCCAGAGTTACGAAGCGTCGAAACGGCGCCTGCAAATCGAAACCGCGGACACGATGGAACAGAACTTCGGAAAACTCGCACTCGGGCGGCTCGACCTGGTGGCCTGCAACGAAAGGACGGCCCGTTTTTTGGTGAAAAGAATGCAGCCGCGACTTGAGATACAGGCGCTCAAGCCGCCCATCAGCCATATCGGCGGGTATTTCGCGCACCCCCGGGCCCCCGTCGACGCGGACAGTCTGGCGCGGTTCGAAACCGCGCTGGGCGAGCTTGCCCGTTCGGGACGCCTGCAGGCGCTGAGCCGCCTGGAGGGACTCGATTACCCCGGCCCCAGAACAAAATGGGCCGAGTATCTGGCGGGACTGTCCTGATTCCGGATGGATGGCGGCGGCAGAACTCCGGGAACAAAGGGCGCCGAGGGTCAGGCGCGGAACACCGGAATCACCTCCGGAACAAGGAAGGATGCGCCGCCGGCTTCAGGCTCCGCAACACCTTTTGAACTTGCGCTGACTGCCGCAGGTGCATGGCTCGTTACGGCCGGTTTTCGGGGTGTCGCGACGGTGGGTCGTGACAGCGCCGCGATAAGGTTCCCAGAATCGCCACAAGCGCTCCACGGAATCCGTCAGTCTCTCGCACAGCTTCGCCCGGCGCGACGGATTCTTGCAGGCCTCCTGCTCGGCCTCATCCAGCTCGTCGGAGCCAAGCAGGTGGATCGGCTCCAGCGCCGCCAGCGCCTCCGGCACATCGAACAGCGGCTGCCAGCGCTCAATGACCAGACCGATGCCGCACAGAAAGCCCCACGCCCATGCCTCACCATCCGCATAGCCGCGGCCGCGCCACGTCACCTCGGAAAGAATCGGCCGGTAAGCGCCCGCATCCGATTTGAGCTGCGCGTGCCGGCTGTTGGCATGCCTGAGGATTAATTCAACAGCTCTTTCGACTCCGGCGTCGGCCGCCCGGGCAAAGCCTTCGCCCCAAACACGCGGCAACCAGACGGAGGGCAATACCGTGACAGGCCCCGCCACCAGCGCGGTGACAAAACCGTCCAGCGCGTCAAGCGCCATCGTACCGGCGGGGGCGGCGGGGGAAATCAGGAAAGCCCCCAGCTCATCCAGTTCGGCGTCGCTCAGCGCAGTGAAACTATCGAGGGACTGCATGTATTCTCCACGTCAAAAGGGCGAGAGCTTGCCGCGACGCGCGGAAAATTTCAAGTCGCGCGGTCAAAAGCCCGATAAAAACGGCCGACGCCCCGTTTCGGACGCCGGCCGTCACGCGGATTCGCGGAGTCAGAAACGCTGGTTGAACTGCATGCCGAGGATATGGGCATGGGCCTTGAGGCGCGCGTGCGTGGTGGTGCCGCTGCCGGTGCATGCGGGATACTCGCACTCGGTATTGTGGATCTCGACCTGACCGACTTTCACATAGGAATACGCCAGATCCAGGGAAGCATCCTTGCCGAACATCACTCGCGATCCCAGCGAATACCAGGTCCGGTTGCCGTCGGGCAAACCCGCGATCCGGTCCGCGGAAGACGGCACCGGGGACTGGTCATACGCGGCGCCGGCGCGCAGCGTCAGCCGGTCGCTGTACCGGTAACTGCCACCGAGCGAGAAACGCTGGCTGTTCTTCCAGTTTTGCCGGATGACAGCGTCCGGCAGCGCCGAGTTGAACTTCAGGCGCAATTCGTCAAAACGGGAGTGCCAGGTATAGGTCCAGTCGGCGACCACCGAAAAGCGGTCATCGATCTGACGGTAGCCGTTAAGCGTGAACGAGTCCGGTGTGCGCAGATGAACATCGCCGCTGCCGGTGCGAAAGCCCTGCTTTTCCAGCGCGCCGGTGATGCTCGACGGCAGCGTGGGCAAGCGCCACTGGGCCGTACCGCTCAGTCGCTGGCTAATGCTCGAACGGTAGGCGGCTCCGACCCGGGTAGTGGCGTCCGGCTGCCAGTACACGCCAAGATTGTAGCCGTAACCCCAGTCCTTGCCCTTGTAGCGCAAGATACCGTCGAACCGGGGGTCGCCCGGTTTGGCCGGAACGCCAGCCTCGGACAACAAGGTGCCAAAATCGACTTGTTTCTGATAGGCCGCGTTCATGTACTGGGCGGTCAGACCCATGCCGACGCTAAGCTGGTCGTTAACGCGCAACGCCAGCGAGGGGTTCAGCGCCAGCGTCATCATTTTCAGTTCATCGGCGTTATAGCGCCCCGCCCAGTACTTGTCGTAATTGAGCTTGTCGCCGAACGGCACAAAAACACCCAGGCCCGCCGACAGCGTCTCGTTGATCTGCCAGGACATGAAGGACTGGGGAACGAATACCGTTTGCGTCGGTTTCTGGGCATCGCCCCCGGACGTTACGGGAAGTCCCTGCGCCGTGGTCGCCGAAGCCGATTCGATTTTCATGTCGGGCTTCACGGCCACCACCGCCAAAGAGAGATTGCGTCCGGGCAGGTAGGCCGAGGCGGCGGGATTGAAGAACAGCGCGCTGGCATCGGCCACTTCAGCGCCATTGGCATTCGCCGTGCCCTGAGCGCTCACGGACTGCACACCGAAATGGTACCCCGAAGCCGAGGCGGAGGCCGCCCAAGCGACGGCCACAGCCACAGGAATAATTTTTTGAAGTGTTGTCATGGTCTTTTGTTGTGTTAGCTGGACTACGTCATTACCTTGCCTCTCCATACTCATAAGGCATAGTGAGGAAATTGGGCATTTTACTCCAGAATACTTATTGTTTCACTAACAACTCCATCAATACATAAATAGTGCGATATGCAGTAAATTGCATACGAATTAATTTTGCGGATGGACACCGCCGCCGGCACGAGGCTAGAATGTTTAACAGCCTGATTATCAGGCTTCATAGTACGTCTTCAGGGCGGGGTGGAATTCCCCACCGGCGGTATGGCCTGCATGGCCGAGCCCGCGAGCGCCTGCCGATGGCAGGGTCAGCAGATCCGGTGAAATGCCGGAGCCGACGGTCACAGTCCGGATGAGAGAAGATGTGCCTGTGCAACATCACCGCGAACGCTCCGCGCTCGCGGCGCCTTGCGCTTGGCTTGTCACAGCCCTGGAACGTCTTTCGTCCATAACACTGCGAGAGCGTTTCCATGTCACATACCACGATGCAACCCCCTTCCTTTCTCGAGGCGACGAGTTTCCCCTCACGGCTCAAGCGTGCGCTGGCCGCGCTGCAACAGGGCCGGCCCGTCATTCTGATGGATGATTTCGACCGTGAAAACGAAGCCGACCTGATCATCGCCGCGGAAAACCTGACCCATGAGGCGATGGCACAGCTCATCCGCGACTGCAGCGGCATTGTCTGCCTGTGCCTGACACCGGAACTGGCCGACCATCTGGAACTGCCGCCCATGGTCGACAACAACGGAAGCCGTCACCAGACCGCCTTCACCATCACGATCGAAGCGCGTCACGGCGTCAGCACCGGAGTGTCGGCGGCGGATCGTGTCACCACGATCAAAGCCGCCGTGGCCAATGGCGCCCGGCCCGAAGACCTTGTCAGCCCGGGGCATGTATTCCCGTTGCGGGCCCATCCTGACGGCGTGCTCGGACGGCGCGGTCACACCGAGGGCTCGGTCGATCTTGCCCGCATGGCCGGACTCAAGCCGGCGGCGGTACTGTGCGAACTGATGAATCCGGATGGCACCATGGCCCGCGGCCGCGACATCGAGCGCTACATGGTCGAGCACGACCTGGTGGCACTGACCATCGATGAATTGGCCCGGTATCGCCAGTGGCAGGATCCCATCCTGCACCCGGCCGGCGCCGCCGCGTAATCCGGACAAAGCCGGCGCCCGCCGGCTTTTCCCCTCCCTTCGGGCGGCATCCGCCGCCCTTCGCCTCGCCCCATATCAAAAAAGAATAACCTTACGGAACATTGATATTTTACGTATGACGTTTTCTGCCGCATGATGACCCCCGAAATCATCCGATCACGCAAGGAAACGCCATGCTCCAGGACGACACGCTAAGACACATCGCGGAACGGTTCGGCACGCCGGCATGGGCTTACGACGCGGAGACCATTCGCCGGCAGATCGCCGCCTTGCGTCGCTTCGATGTGATCCGGTATGCGCAGAAGGCCTGCTCCAATACGCACATTCTGAGGCTGATGCGCGCCGAAGGCGTGCGGGTGGACGCCGTCTCGCTCGGCGAGATCGAACGCGCCCTCAAGGCCGGCTACGGCGCAGGCGAAGGCGACATCGTCTTCACCGCCGATGTGCTGGACCGGGCCACCCTGGCGCGGGTGGTGGAAACCGGCATTCCTGTCAACGCGGGCTCGATCGACATGCTGCATCAGCTCGGAGCGCAGGCTCCCGGGCACGCCGTGTGGCTGCGCATCAACCCCGGCTTCGGCCATGGCCACAGCCACAAGACCAATACCGGGGGAGAGAGCAGCAAACACGGCATCTGGCACAGCGACCTTCCCGAGGCCGCCAGGGCCATTCGCCACTACGGACTGCGGCTTGCCGGCCTGCACATGCACATCGGTTCGGGGGTCGACTACTCCCACCTCGCGCGCGTCTGCGACGCCATGGTCGCCCAGGTCGCGGCCCTGGACTTGGATATCGGAGCGATCTCGGCCGGCGGGGGACTTTCCATTCCTTACCGGGATGGCGAAGCCAGTATCGACACGGAACATTATTTCGGTTTGTGGGATGAGGCGCGTCGCCGCATCGAGGCGCGCCTCGGACACCCGGTCAGCCTGGAAATCGAGCCGGGACGTTTTCTGGTGGCGCAAAGCGGTGTGCTGATCAGCGAGGTGCGCGCGGTCAAGGACATGGGAAGCAACCGGTTCGTGCTGGTCGACGCGGGCTTCGCCGACCTGATGCGTCCGGCGATGTACGGCAGCTACCACCGCATCAGCCTGGTGCGGTCCCTGACGGACGCCTGTCCCCCATTGAGGCCGCAGGTGATTGCCGGCCCGCTGTGCGAATCGGGCGATGTGTTCACGCAGGGCGATGGAGGAATCATCACGCACCGAGACATGCCGGAAGCCCGGGTCGGAGACTTGCTGGTGCTGCACGACACCGGTGCCTATGGCGCTTCAATGTCGTCCAACTACAACAGCCGGCCCTTGATCGCGGAGGTACTGGCCGATGGCGAATCGATACGTTTGATACGCCGAAAACAGCGCATCGAGGAATTGCTCGCGCTGGAGGATGTGGATTGAGAACCGGAACACGAGGGAAAGCCGGCACCGTTCAAAACACAAGGGACGGGAGAAAAACCTCCCGTCCCTTGTGTTTTTGGTGACCGCTCTTGGCCCGTTTTTTCCGGTCGACAAACGTCCTGCACCGGTTCAACTGCCCGGCAAAGCGGGCGACCGGATTCAGTCTGGGAGTTTTCTTCATTGCTGCCCCTTGCACTAGATCAATACTTGGCCGACAAAGTGGCATGGTAGCACGAAAAATCCTTAAATAAGGGTAAACGAACCCCGCCATGATTCGTTACTATTCCGGTGGCCGCCCACCGGCCAATTCAAACAAAAAAGCCGTATCCATTCGGGGAACACAAACATGAAAAAAGACACACTCGAACCACCCCAACTCCACCGTAGCCTGAAAGCACGCCACCTGACCATGATCGCCATCGGCGGATCCATCGGCACAGGCCTTTTTCTGGCGTCCGGAGCGACTGTCGCCAGCGCGGGACCGGGCAGCGCCCTGCTCGCCTACGCGCTGATGGGCATCATGGTCTACTTCCTGATGACCAGCCTTGGCGAAATGGCGGCCTATATGCCCGCCGCCGGCTCCTTCCAGGTCTACGGTTCCCATTTCGTGGATCCCGCCTTCGGCTTCGCGCTGGGCTGGAACTACTGGTACAACTGGGCCATCACGATCGCCGTGGAACTCGCGGCGGCGGCCATCATCATGCATTACTGGTTCCCCTCCGTTCCCGGTGTGATATGGAGCGGCGCGTTCCTCGCCGTGATCCTGTTGCTCAACTGGTTTTCGGTCAAGGGCTTCGGCGAGGCCGAATTCTGGTTTTCCCTGCTCAAGGTGGTCACCATCATCGCCTTCATCGCGCTGGGCTTGCTGATGATCTTCCAGATCATGGGCGCCCCCATGAAGGAAGGCCTCGAGCCCGGCCTGCAGGTCTTCAACTACAAGGAAGCGCCATTCGTCGGCGGATTCCCCGCCTATATCGGCGTGACGCTGATCGTCGGCTTCTCCTTCCAGGGCACCGAACTGATCGGTGTGGCGGCCGGTGAATCGAGCGACCCGGGCAAGACCATCCCCATGGCCACCCGACAAATTTTCTGGCGGATCCTGATGTTTTACGGTCTGTCGATCCTGATTATCGGCATGCTGCTGCCCTACAACGACCCCTCGCTCCTGCACAATGACGTGAAGGATGTCGGCGAAAGCCCGTTCACACTGGTGTTCCAGCGTTCGGGCCTGGCCTTCGCCGCCGGCATCATGAACGCGGTCATTCTGTCGGCCGTCCTGTCGGCGGGCAACTCGGGCATGTACGCATCCACCCGCATGCTTTACACCATGGCATGCAACGGCATGGCGCCCCGCGTATTCTCCCGCCTGTCGCGCAACGGAGTGCCCCGCTACGCGCTGGCCGCCACGACGGTGATCGCCGGCTTGTGCTTTTTGTCTTCGCTGTACAGCAATGACCAGGTCTACCTGTGGCTGCTCAACTCCTCGGGCATGACCGGATTCATCGCCTGGCTCGGCATCGCCATCTGCCATTTCCGTTTCCGCCGCGCCTATGTGCGCCAGGGGCGGGATCTGTCGGTGCTGCGCTACCGGGCCAAATGGTTCCCGTTCGGTCCGCTTTTCGCTTTCGCATTGTGCCTGGTGGTAATGCTCGGCCAGAATTATATGGCCTTCACCTCCCGCTCCATCGACTGGCACAGCGTGCTCGCGACCTATATCGGCATACCGCTGTTCCTGGCCCTGTGGCTGGGGTACCGCTGGCGCTTCAAGACGCGGCTCATCCCGCTTGACAAGGTCGACCTCGATCACCCGTCCTGCGCGGCGGCGCGCAGCGACCTGAAACTGGACAAGGCGGCCTGACCTCCCCTGGCGAAGGGCGGCGCATGCCGCCTTTTTTCTTGCGCCGCCCGCCCTCATCCGGCATCCTAACCGCTCTCCGTCCCCGGAATCGCCATGGGCTATCACGCTGGCTATCTTTGCGCCTCAGTGCGCGACACGTTTTTCGGATGCGATTTTCCGTTGCAGGTGTTTTATCCGACCGACACGGAGGAAAGCGAAACGCGGCTTGGACCTTACCGGCTGCCCCTGGCCCGCGATGGCGCGCTGTCCCTCGGCAGGTTTCCCCTGGCGCTGATATCCCATGGAAGCGGCGGCGCCCCGCTCACGCATCGCGATCTGGCCAGGTATCTGGCACGGCATGGCTGGGTGGTCGGACTTCCCGAGCATCCGCGCAACAACCGTAACGACAATTCCGGCAACGGCACCCTGGACAACCTGGCCGCGCGCCCCCTGCACCTGGCCGCCGCCATCGACTGGTTCGAGCGGGACGGACGGTTCGCGCGTTCCGTCGCGACCCGAGCCACAGCGGTCATCGGACACTCGATGGGCGGCTACGCGGCGCTGGCGCTGGCCGGTGGCAAACCCCGATCGTTGCGGGAGGAGTCCGGCGATGGACTGGAGCGGGAGGTGGAAGTGGCGAAGGACGCGCGTATCGCGGCGCTGGTATTGCTGGCGCCGGCCACGGTCTGGTTCAGGGAGAAAGGCGCGCTGGATGGCGTCGATCAACCCATTCTGATGCTGTGCGCCGAGCGGGACGAATGGACCCCGGCGGAGCACCATGCGCACCGGGTGCTGAGCGGGACAGGGAAAGCCGGCACGGTCGACTACCGGATAGTGCGCGGCGCGGGACACTTCTCGTTTCTCAGTCCCTTCCCCGCCGAGATGACCCACCCCGGATTCCCTCCCTCGCAGGATCCGGCGGGGTTCGACCGGCTCGCCTATCACTACGAGATGAGGGCCGAAATCCTGGCCTTCCTGAGCGCCGGGATGCCGCCTCAGGACTGAGCGCCGGACATCCCCGGCTCCGCCAGAGCCTCGCCGCCATGCACTTCCACGCGGTTGCGACCGCCATGCTTGGCACGGTAGAGCGCACGGTCGGCGCGTTCCATCAATGAAGCCACCGTATCGCGCCCTTCCATCACCGCCACACCAAAGCTCGCGGTGAACAACGGCAGCGGCCCTTCGCCGCCAGCCGCTTCGAAGGCGCCGCGAAGCCGCTCGGCGATGTTCGCGGCCTGATCCGCGCCAGCGCCGGACAGGACGATGCCGAATTCCTCGCCGCCCAGACGCCCCAGGATATCGTGGTCACGCAACTCATCGCGGGCCAGGTCGACCAGGCGCTTGAGCGTCACATCGCCCGCCGCATGGCCAAAATGATCATTGATGAATTTGAAATGATCGACATCCATCAGCACCAGGGACAACTCGGCGCCATCCGTGCGGCTCTCGGCGATCGCCTTGTCCAGAGCCCCGCGGAACGAGCCATGATTCAACGCTCCGGTCAGCGAGTCGGTTCTGGCTTGGTCGCGCAAGCGGTTTTCCAGCTTCTTACGGTCACTGATGTCATACAGCCAGAACAGATCCATGGGCCGGCCATCCAGATCGATGCGCCGCGCGCTGAGCAATCCGTAGAAGTAGCCATCGGCTCCGCGGATTTCCGCCTCCATATTGCCGACCGTCTCGCCGCGCGCCATGGCGCCGGCAAGTTTGTCCACATCGCCGTCGTGCACCAGGTAATCCTTGAGGGGGCGCATGGAGCGCGCATCGGCCACACCCACCGCATCCTTCATTCTCGTGTTGAGAAAAACCGTGCGGCCGCCACCGGCTTCCTGTATGGCTACGCCAACAGGACTGGCGGCGAGGATGCGCTGCAGCAGCTCTTTTTGTTCATGGATCTGCTCCGTACGCTCCTCGACTCGGGCCTCCAGCGTGGCATTCCACTCCTCGAGCTGCCGGTTCAACTGCATTTCCCGCCGGTTGCGCCGTTGCAGCGCCACAAAAAAGGCCAGCGTCCCCGCGCCGAGCAGTCCCAGCGTGATGGCCAGCGCCTGAAAGGTGCCGCGAATGTCGCGCCGCTTCTCGTCCGCATCCAGGGATTGCAGCTCATGCACCATCAGAATGAGCTTTTGCAGTCCCGGCCGCATCCGGTCGACATCGGTGGCGATCTGCGCCAGCACAAGCCCCGAACGCTCGGCATCGGAGGGCATGGCATGGATGGCGGAGGCCCAGCGGTCGACGGTGTCCCTGATGGACAGCATTTCCTGGCGCGTGCCTTCCGGCCAGGCGAAAGCCAGCTGCATCACCGGCTCGACGCGCGAAGCGAGCAGATCGACCCGCATTTCCAGCCGTCCCCGATCCTGACCTGTCGCGGAGAAGTCCTTCAGCGCCAGATCGAATTTGTATAACTCCGCCTGCAACTGGAACGGAGGCCAGCCATTGTCGCTGATATCGGGATTCGCCAGTTTCTGGACCTGGTCCATGACCCGATAGAACTGCACGGCGGCCAGAACCGCCATCGCGGCGACAAGAATGAGCAGCGCGACATGGCGAAAAGAGCGGGAATCCGCCGGGACAGTGGGTTTCGCACTCATTGGAAGACAATCTCGCTGACATGCCAGACCGCCCAGTCATGGTAGCGTTGGCGCTGATTGACCGCTTCGTAGCGATCGAACGGCCAGACCAGAATGACAGGCCCCTTGTCCCTGACGGCGATGGGCCGGCTGTCCATTTGCGTCGCCAGAACCGGCGCGTAACGGCGAATCTCCTCGGCGGGAATGCTGACCTCGTAATCGTTAAGAGCGCGCACGCGCACATGGCGCGCCATGCGGCCATAGCGGTCGAGCAACGTCGACAGAGGCAAACCGGACCAGCGATGGGCCGCGGCGGTCCATTGCGTGGCGGTGGTGATCGTCGCCACCCCCAAAGCACGCGCATTCCGCTCATCCAGCAGAATGTGGCCGGTCACCGACGGAATCAGTTTTACGGTGAAAGCCGACACGCTCAGCGGCAAACAGAACGCGGCGACCAACAAGGAACGACGTAGGAGATCCATGCCTCACCCGATAAAGAATACCCCGACATTCTAAAATAATATTTCAGTTCTGCCATCATTCTTTGTCGGACAATCCCGGAAACTGGCACATCGACCGGGAATCCGCCCCGGTCGCATCACCCGCGATCCGCGCTCAGAGCGGCTAACAAAACTTGTCGATAAGTCGTAGACAGATCAATGAGAAAGCCAGCTTGAGCAAAGCGTAATGCGTATCCAACCGCCGCTAAAAGCGGATGCGCAACTTCCCGAAGCCAGCAAGCCAAGAATGGGGGCGTTCTACGGCCCAACGGTGGCGCCCCAGTCTCTCACGGCTTTCCACTCCGCGACGGGCAATGTGAATCACGGTTCCTCCCCGGCTCAGGTGTTCACGGCAACGGCGGTAGTCGTAGCCTTTGTCAGCATGCAGCTTGCAAGGCTTTCGCCGCGGCGCTGGCATCATCAAGGTGGATCTCAAGAGCGAGCTGTTCAGCTACAGTATCGACGAGCAGGCACTCGCCCACGCCCGGTTGATGGATGGCAAATTACTGCTGGTGACCTACACTCCCGCCCTGGCGCCGGAGCAGGTCATCAAGCGCTATAAATCGCTGGCGGATATCGAGCGCGGCTTCCGTGTTCTCAAGTCGGAAATCGAGATCGGCCCGGTCCATCACCGGCTACCCGATCGCATCCGCGCGCACGCGCAGATCTGTTTCCTGGCGCTGGTTCTGCACCGGGTCATGCGCCAAAGGCTGCACACCAGCCAAAGCGGGCTCTCGCCGGTGCGTACCTTGTCCTTGCTGAAACGCATTCAACATCATCGCGCGACGCTGCCGAGTAGCCAAACCATTGAGGGACTGTCTTCCATTCCGGATGTGCAGGCCAGAATTCTAACCGCCATGGGGATCGCAAAACCGACAAAAAACGAGCCGCTGACCCTGTTATAGGGGCACCCTTGAAAATCTGGTTCATATAAAACAGTTACTTACGCCGTGAACCGTCGAACTCGGGGGGACAGGGCCATTCGCCAGACGGCCGGCCTTCCGCATGAGCACGGGTCGATAATTGATATCGGCCCGAGCGACAGACCGGCATGATGCGCTTGTTCACGATTCAGAAGGTGCATCATGCCGACCGCCACTACAATCGCCAATGCCATCGGCAACAGAATAGCCGCCGGGGAACGACGCTCTTGTCCCGGTTCCACTACTCGCCTTGGCGGAACGGTGACCGGCGTCGGAATGGCCTCTCACATTCCGCAGAGACCCGCTGCGCCCGTTGCGATCGCCAATTCGCCAAGACCGTTGCCGGTCGTCATGGCGAGGCCGGGAAATGGCGTGCGGAGTTCAGGCCAGGCAGCCGTTGCCGGCGAGCCGCGGGCATTGACTCCCTTGCAGGACGCAATACGACACGGTTCTCGCCAGATGATCTTGCGGGAACTGGATCAAGAGCTGGCTGGCGGCAATGCCAGCATCGACCAGCGCTTGGCCCGCTACGAGGCCGCGCTGGCCTCGGGCAATCGCGACCACATCAAGGCGCTGGTGTTATTGGGACTGGCGAACGAAAACCGCATTCCCAAGCCTGCCTCAGCGGCAACGGACAAACCCGCCTCTGTCGACAAAAGCCGTCCGTACATCACCAAGGGCGACGCCAGGATCAACCTGAACGGTCGCGTCACCTTCGAAAACCGCAAAGACCCGATCTATTGCCGGCATCTGAGCCTGGCTTACTTGTCAGGTGTGCCGCGTGAGAAGTTGAAAGCCTTCTCTTCCGCACAAGGAATTCGCAAACACGCGCCCTATAGTATGGAAGCGATGCATAACGAAGTTATTAATGGCTCAGCGGAAAATCATCTCATTGTGAACAATAGGCTGAATATATTTTTACAGCATGAATTTTTGGCCATGAAGGAAACCGGGAATGCCATTCGCAAATACATACTGAGTTCGCTGGGGCATTCGTTAGGGATGATTTTGGAATGCAAGAAATCGGATTATGTCATTAGAGTTTACGATCCAAACGTGACATCGACAGATATGCGCGTTCGTGTGCATGCATTGAATGATCTTCCGGAGTCACTTCAGCCATTCTTAAAGTATTATTGGCAGTACTTTAAGACTGAGGATGATCACAGCCTAGCATTTCGGCTCAGCGAACAGGGTAGCCCAATGACCAATGTTCGGCGCCACGTGACCATACATTATGGCGAATCGAAGGATAAATTACCTGCAAGTCGTTTGCTGCTATGGGCCAAAAGTATCATATGAGATATCAGAAGGGGGCGTGACCTCGATCACTCCCGTATCCTTCGGCACGACGAGCGGTTTAGAGCGGCTAACAAAACTTGTCGACAAATCGTAGACAGATCAATGAGAAAGCCAGCTTGAGCAAAGCGTAATGCGTATCCAACCGCCGCTCAAAGCGGATGCGCAACCTCCCGAAGCCAGCAAGCCAAGAACGGGGGCGTTCTACGGCCCAACGATGGCGACCCAGTCTCTCACGGCTTTCCACTCCGCGACGGGCAATGCGAATCACGGTTCCTCGCCGGCTCAGGTGTTCACGGCAACGGCGGTGGTCGTAGCCTTTGTCAGCATGCCGCTTGTAAGGCTTTCGCCTGGGCCGCCCTGGCAAACCAGACACGGCGGAAATGGCATCGACCACAGTTTCGAAGACCATGGAGTCGAGCCGGTTGGCGCCGGTAATGCTCAGCGCCAGTGGTAGACCTCGGCGATCGACGATGATGTGCCGTTTACTGCCGCATTTTCCTCGGTCGGTGGGGTTGCCCCCCCCCCCCGGGGCTGGCAACGCCAGCCCCATCAATGCTGGCCCGGCTCCAATCAATGTGATCGTGTTGGCGCAGTTGTATCAACAGGGCTAGATGTAGGCGGTCCCAAACGCCTAGCGCTTGCCAATCCCGCTGCCGAAACCCGGCTCTTGCGGAAGGTCCTCCCAAGGAATGCAGGTGGCGAGGACAAACAAGATGCCGTTGAGAGCGGCAAAATCATCCAGCCGTGGCCACCCGCCCCGGCGGGAGCGAGATGGCGGAGAGAGTCGCGGCTGCAATGACTTCCAGAGCTTTTGGCTGACGATTTTCCGTTTCACCTTCGCCAGATATGGGCATACGCATCCAGCACCAAGAAGTTTTCTTAGCGGGTCTTAGCGCGCGGCGCCGCACGGCTGGGCTTCCAGCGCCTCGAGGGCGTCGGTCACGGCATCCGAAGCAGTTTCGAGTCGGGCCAGCAGATCCCTTGCCTTTTCGTATTCGGCGGACTGGAAGGCTGTCAGCGCCTCCCTGGCGAGCCGGTGCACATCGGCGTGCGGCGCGTCGATGCGGGCAAACGCCGGATGACCCTGGCACTCCTGATGCCCACGCCCGGCGAAGTACCATTTGCCAAGCCGGCACTGGTGATGATCGACCAGGTCTTCGGGCGCCAGCTCGATGAAACCCAGCATGGCCTTGTACACCTGGAGTTTGAAGATGATATGGTCGAATTTGACGGTTTCAACGAAACTCATGTGCGCCGAGGTGCCAATAACGCCGGCCATTTTCTCGGTGATCGAGCCGAGCGAAGCCATGATGGCGGTCGTTTCGGCCGACTGCTCCTGATAACGCCGCGCCTCTTCGGCCGCCGCGGAGGACTGCTCGCGCGTACGCTGCGAGGCTTCGTCGATGGCCCCCACCAGCAGGGCGATTTCGCTGGTCGCCTGGGCGGTGCGCTCGGCGAGCTTTCTGACTTCGTCGGCGACCACGGCGAATCCCCGCCCCTGCTCTCCCGCCCGCGCCGCCTCGATGGCGGCATTGAGCGCCAGCAAGTTGGTTTGATCGGCCACGTCGCGGATCAGACTGACAAAACGCTGGATCTCCACGGTTTTGCCGGCCAGCTCATTCATGGCGCTGGCGGTGCTCATCTGGTTTTCCGTGACATGCCCGAACGCCGTCATCATGACATCCAGCGCCTCCCGGGCCCGCACGATCACCACCGCCGCGTCGGAGGCATGCTCGAACTCATGATCCAGCATCGTCGACATTCCTGCGAAGGATTGCCGGAGCGCCTCGGTCGCGCCCAGCGTCGACTGCAAGCCCTCCCGGCAGGCGCTGCGCCGCTGATGAACCCTGGCATCCTCTTCCCTGGCCTGTTCGGAAGCTTCGGCTCGGGCCCTCCACTCTTCCGATCTGGATTGCCATTCACTCCGTTGAAGTTCCAGTTGCGCAACCTGCGCTTCCAGCTGCGCAATTCGTTTGCCCGATCCGAACATGCCGTCCCTTTCTTTCTCTAGCAAATAATTCAGAAATTATTTTTCAAAGAGATATTGAAAGACAAAGGCATTTCACATCAAGAAAAGACAGGGCGATTATTGATGCTGCTCAAGCTGGCGCACCCGTTCAAAAAGGCACACGGTCGCCGCCATCGCCACATTCAGCGACTCGGCATCCCCGGGCATCGGAATTTTCACCCGATGATCGGCAAGTTCGAGCAGGCGCGCGGATACGCCGGCACCCTCGTTGCCGAATACGAAGGCCACCGCGCCGGTCAGATCGGTGTTGTACAGCGAGGTCGCGCCAGCCAGATGCGTAACCAGACGCGGCCCGTTCCAGGCGGCCAGGCGGGCGGCCAGATCCTCCCCTTCGAAAAGCGTCAACGAGAAATGGGCGCCCATCCCCGCGCGCAGCACTTTGGGCGAGAACAGGTCGACACACCCCTTGCTGGCGAACACGGTTCTTACGCCCGACGCCGCCGCTCCCCGCAACAGGGTTCCCATATTGCCGGGGTCCTGAATGTCTTCCAGCATGAGACAGGGGAGATTCTCCACCGGTCCGGCCGGCAGGGGCCGGTCGCAGATCGCCAGGACTTCCGGGGCCGAGGCGAGGCTCGACGCTTTTTGCAGCAGCGGTTCGGAGAGGACAGCCAGCGCCACACCGGCAGCCCGCAGGCGGACGGCCAGGGAAGCCACCTGGGGATGATCCAACGCCGCCGCATTGAGGTAGGCCGAGCGGCATACCACCCGCTTTTCCAGGCAAGTTTCGAGAAGGTGGATACCCTCGACCACCATGGCCGATTGTTTGCGGCGCTCGCGGGCGCTTTCGATCAGACGCAGCAGCGTCTTGACTTCATCGTTGTGTGTCGAAGAAAGAATTTTGTAATCGTGCAGCATGTCACAGTATATGGGTCATTCGCGCCACCAGTTCCTTGAACCGCATGTACACGGCATCGCCGATCGGCTGACCGGTCAAGCCATTGTCCACATAAAACACACCGTGCAGAGTATTTTCTGTGAACACGGTCATCACGGCGAATTCCTGGTCGCCCAGATAATCGAAAAAAGCATCCGGGTATTTGTGCACGAGCTTGGCGCGCACCATCGCCGGCGCATGAAAACTTTGCGGCTTGCTTGTCAGCAGCGCGAAAAAGGAGCCGGGCTCCAGTTCGACGGGAAGCTTGCGCAAGGGGTGGCTCTCGGGCAGACCGACCTGATAGCGCAATTTCAGCACATGCCGGGGCCTGTCGTAGCGCAAGAACAGAATGCGCTGGAATTTCAGATCATTGGCCAGATGGCGGACCGCTTCCTTGAGCGCGGTCTCCACCGATGCCCCGACCGGCAGCGACGCGGCCGCGCTCGGCGCGATGCGATGGTACTCGCCCTCCAGGAACAGCAGCTCCCGCACCGGGAAAGCATAGCCCGGGGCTCGGGAGTGCCGAGCCACCTGAAGCACGGCCTGCACGACACTGTGATAGGCTTCCTCCCCGGGGATGCCCATCAGGCGCGCGGCCGCATCCACTCCGGTCTGCCATTGCGAACGCCAGTGCCCCTGCTCCAGACCATTGGCGGCGGCTACGGCAAGCTTGAGCAGCTGCCGGCGCCGATTGGGCGCGCCACCGCCCAGCAGCTGCTGCAACCCGACCGGCAACGGCACCTGACGGACAAAATGCTCCAGCACTTTGGGGTAGTCGGTGGCGAAGGTATCCGCCACCTGCTGCAACAAGGGGCGTACCGGCACTTCATTGCGGTACAGCAGGTAAAAGCAGGCGGGCAGATTATAGACCAGCGCCGCCACGAAACAGTCCTCGACTTTGTGGTCGCCTTCGGCCGACAACCAGTCTTTGATGGTCAGGGCGGCGACGCGGCCTCGCGCCAGCCACATCCCCACGGCCTCGAGCACCTCGGGAGAGAAACGGCCATCGGAGAGATCCAGCGCCACAAGACGGGAGAAACGGGCCACGACCCCTTCCAGCCCGATCAGCATCATGGCCTGCTCGATCGACGGCACGCTTTCGTTGCGCTGCAGCGCGCGGGAGCCGCCAATGACGCGCAACAGGTCGAACAGCAACAGGGGATCGGAAAGCGTGAGGTTGGCCAGATCGGTAAAACGGATCAGATCCGGGTGGCGCGATGTCTGGTCATGCAGCGCGGCCAGGGTATCGGGCAATATCGGCCAGCGCCGGGCGGCGATGGACTGGATCCAGTTATCGAGTTCCATGTTGACGGCACCACATCAGAAGTTCTTTTTGCAAAGGGCCACCCAACGGCAACGTCCGGTCCGGAGGGACCCCCGGTACGATAAACGTATTGCTGACCAGCAGGGCATCAGGTTGCGCCTCACCGGAAAACTTGTCCCAGACCCGCATCATCGGCGCGGGAGACAGGAACACATACACCGCATCGAACACCGACCAGTCAAGCGACCAGAAGCTGGCGGCGGTCAGCGCGACATTGCCCGGAGCCCCGGCCAGACGCCATCGGCACCAGCCCACCCCGAAGCTGCCCCAGGCCGATTCACTCGCCACAACCGTCACATCCGGCCGCAGGCGCGCCAGGCGCATGGCCAGGCGGGCATCACCCGAGCCGGCTTCCAGCACCCTGGCGCCAGCAGGCAGCGTCTCGGCGAGAACCTCCGCCACGCGCGGCGACGAGCGGTAAAGCGGCACCTGCCCGAAAACGGCGTTTCGACCGAAGGCCAGCGTCACGCCCAGCGCGACAAGATAAACCCAGGGAGGCACTCCCGCCGACAGCGCCAGCGCGCAGCAAGGCAGCAAAAGCGCATGCATCAGCCTCACTCCCGCGCGTTCGCGCAGGACGCCCGCCGCCGCCGCGGCGAACAATCCGGCCAGGCAGGCGAACGCCAGCGGCGAAACGAGCGGCGCGACAAAGAACCAGGCGGCGAGGCAGGCGGCAAGTTCGATCAGAACGATCCGCCAAGCCGCGCCGATCAGTTTGCGCCCCCTTCATGCGGCGCGGCCTGGGGCGCCGGCGGAATCGGCCCGATCGCTTCCTGATTCATCTGCGGGTTCACGCCATTGTTCAATATGGTGTCCTCGGCGCCCTTGTTCAGCACGACAATGGTGATCCGCCGGTTTTCAGGCGCGAACACATTGGTCCTGACCAGCGGAATCGATGCCGCCATGCCAACAACGCGCAGCACCTTGCCTTCGCCCAACCCTCCGCCGATCAGTTCGCGCCGCGCCGCGTTGGCGCGATCGGCCGACAGCTCCCAGTTGCTATAGCCGGCCTGCCCCGCGCTATATGGCTTGGCATCCGTGTGTCCGGAAATCGACAGCCGGTTCGGCGTCTGATTGAGGTCCTGTGCGAGGGCATGCAGAAGTTCCTTCGTATAGGACAACATGGTGGAACTGCCCGAATCGAACATGGGCCGGTTCTGTTCGTCGACAATCTCGATCTTGAGTCCCTCGGGCGTCATTTCCAAACGCAGCTGGTTCTTGTGTTCCTTGAGCACCGCGCTCTTGTCCACCTTTTCCTGGATCTGCTTTTCCAGCTTGTGCAGACGGGTCTTCTCCTCCTGCGGATCGGCGTGCTTGTCGACCTGCCCCGCGTTCTTGGTCAGATCGGTGCCGCCGCCCTTGATGACCGAGGTGGCGTCCCCCGCCCCGCTGCCGCCGGACATCGCGACTTTCAGCGGGGTCTTGAAATACTCGGCGATACCCTTGAGTGAACCTTGCGACACCGAGCCGAGCAACCACATCAGGAGGAAGAACGCCATCATCGCCGTCACGAAGTCGGCATAGGCGATTTTCCAGGCGCCGCCGTGATGGCCGTGCCCGCCCTTCTTGATGCGCTTGACGATGATGGGACGTTGCGATTCGTCTGCCATGTCGGGTCCTTACTTGGCCTTGGCCTGTTTCACGTGTTCCTCCAGCTCCTTGAAGGAAGGACGGTCGTACGAAGTCAACACCTTGCGGCCGAATTCCACCGCGACCTGCGGCGCATAGCCGTTAAGACTGGCCAGAATGGTCACCTTGATGGTCTGGTAGACACGGGTGGAGTCGCCAAGACGTTGCTCGAGAATCGTGCCGAGGGGGCCGACGAAGCCGTAGGCGAGCAAAATCCCGAGGAAGGTCCCGACCAGCGCATGGGCGATCAGGATACCCAGCTCGGCGGGCGGCAGCCCCACTGACTCCATCGTATGCACCACCCCCATCACCGCGGCGACGATACCGAACGCGGGCATGCCGTCCGCCAGGGCCTTGACCGCGCTGACCGGCACTTCGCCCTCATGGTGATGGGTCTCGATTTCGACATCCATCAGGTTCTCGATCTCGAAGGGATTGAGATTGCCCCCCACCATCAAGCGCAGGTAATCGCAAATGAACTCCACCACATGGTGATCGTGCAGAACCGCGGGATATTTGGAGAAGACCGGACTCGCCTCGGGATTATCGACATCCGCCTCGATGGCCATCAGACCTTCCTTGCGCACCTTGGAGAGAATCTCGAACAGCAGCGTGAACAACTCCATGTAGAACGCCTTGTTGTACGGCGATCCCTTGAAGACCGTCGGCAGGGTCTTCAGCGTGGCCTTCATGGCCGGACCGCCGTTGGCGACCACGAAAGCACCGCCCGCCGCCCCGCCGATCATCAGCACTTCCAGCGGTTGCAGCAGCGCGGCGATATGCCCCCCCGCCATGACAAAACCACCCAAAACCGACGCAAGAATAATAAGGTAGCCGATCCCGACAAACATGTCCTGGTCCTGTAGTTATGGTTGTTAGAGGGCCCGCATCCATGCGATGCCGGCTCGCCTTCTTATTATTCATGAAAAAAGCGAATTTGGATTGTACCAAATTCGCTTATTTCGCGGCAAAACGCAACCACGGGAAGTCCATGCCACCGGACTGGTTTTTATACCAATCCGCGACGCAGCAGCGTTTCCTCGAACTCGGTCATGCAGCGTTCGGCCACGCCGAGCATCTCGTCGATCTGGGCGCGCGTCATCACCAGAGGCGGCGAGGCGACCATGTGATCGGCGCAGGCGCGCATGATCAGGTTGTTGCGGAAGAAAATATCCCGGCAAATGAGCCCCGTTTCACCCCAGTTCGGGAACAGCGTCCGGGTCGCCTTGTCCTTGACCAGGGTGAAGGCCTGGATCAGGCCCACGCCACGCACGTCGTCGACATGGTCGAACTGCCCGAACACCTGGCGCCAGCGTTCCTGCATATAGGGCCCGGTATCGTGCCTGACCCGATCGATGATGCCCTCATCGCGCAGAGCCAGGATGTTGGCGCGCGCCACGGCCGCCGCGACGGGATGCCCCGAGTACGTGAAGCCGTGATTGAAATCGCCGCCAGCGGCCAACCCTTCGGCCACCTTTTCGTTCAGAAACACCGCCCCCATCGGCAGATAGCCCGATGTCAGCCCCTTGGCCGCCGTGAAGATATCCGGCCGGAACCCGAAGCGCTGCTGGCCGAACCACTCGCCAGTGCGACCGAAACCGCAGATCACCTCGTCGGCCACCAGCAGCACATCGTATTTGCGGCAAATCCGCTCGATTTCCGGCCAGTAGGTATCGGGCGGAATGATCACCCCGCCCGCGCCCTGAATCGGTTCGCCGACAAATGCCGCGACATTGTCCGGGCCGATTTCCAGGATTCGGTCCTCCAGCCAGCCGGCGGCCAGGAGCCCGAATTCGTCGCGGCTCATATCCTTGCCGAATTTGTACCACCACGGCTGCTCGATGTGCGCCATGTCCGGAATCGGCAACCCGCCTTGAGCGTGCATGTAATCCATCCCCCCCAGACTGGCCCCGCCCATGGTCGATCCGTGGTAGCCGTTCCAGCGGCCGATCAGGGTTTTTTTGGAGGGTTTGCCAGCGACATCCCAATAACGCCGCACCATGCGGATCATCGTGTCGACCGATTCGGAACCCGAGTTGGTATAAAACACATGATTGAAACCTTCCGGCGCGACCTTGGCCAGAAGCGCGGACAGCTCCACAACCGCCGGATGGGTCGTTTTGAAAAAAGTATTGTAGAACGGCAACTCATCCATCTGCCGCGATGCGGCCGCGGTCATGTCATGCCGGCCGTAGCCGATGTTGACACACCAGAGCCCGGCCATGCCGTCGATAATCTTGTTGCCATCCGAATCCCAAAGGTAAATGCCGTCGGCCCGGGTCATGACGCGGGCACCCTGCCGGTTCAAGGAATGCGCATCGCTGAAAGGGTGCACATGATGGGCGGCATCCAGGGCGCGCCATTCCGCTGTGGTACGCTGTTGACTCATACGTCTCTCCTCTTCGGGGTTTTCCGTTCACACGTGCAGCAACAGGAACTTGCGTTCCCACGGGCTGATCACGCGGAAGTATTCCGAAAACTCTTTCTCTTTCATGGCGACATACATTTTCACGAAGCGCGGCCCGAGAATATCGGCGATCTCGGTGCACTCCCCCAGCTTGAGCAGCGCCTCTTCGGTGCTGTGCGGAAACTGATAGGGCAATTCGTAGGCGTCCGTCTGTCGCGGTTCCGTGCAGGGAATACGGTTCACCATGCCCAGGTAGCCACACGCCAGCGTCGCCGCGAGCACGATATACGGATTGGCATCGACGCCGGCGACCCGGTTCTCGATGCGCCGCGCCTGCGGCGGGGAATGGGGAACGCGAAACCCCACCGTGCGGTTGTCGTAGCCCCACTCCACATTGGTCGGCGCCGCGGTGTAGCGCGACAGGCGGCGGAAGGAATTCACATAAGGGGCGAACAAGGGCATGGATTGCGGCAGATAGCGCTGCAGTCCGCCAATGAAGTGGAAAAAATGTTCGGACGGCGCGCCGTCCTCCAGCGAAAACACATTGTTTCCCGTCCGCTTGTCCACCACGCTCTGGTGAATGTGCATCGCGCTGCCGGGTTCGCTTTCCATGGGCTTGGCCATGAAGGTCGCGTACATGTTGTGGCGGAACGCCGCTTCGCGCACTGTGCGCTTGAACAGAAACACCTGATCGGCCAGCTCGATGGCATTGCCGTGCAGGAAATTGATTTCCATCTGAGCCGTGCCGACTTCGTGC
This sequence comes from Paludibacterium paludis, assembly GCF_018802605.1. Lineage (NCBI taxonomy): Bacteria > Pseudomonadati > Pseudomonadota > Betaproteobacteria > Neisseriales > Chromobacteriaceae > Paludibacterium > Paludibacterium paludis. The sequence continues at coordinate 2,266,350 of NZ_CP069161.1, forward strand.
ACCAGCGTGTCCACCTCGAGATTCTGCGCGTGACAGTAGTCGTAGATATCCTCGAACAGGGGATCGAACTCGTTGACCGCGTCGATCGAATAGGAGCGGCGGCCGAATTCGGCGCGCCCGGTGCGGCCGACCGGAGGGGCGAGCGGCACATCCGGATCGGGGTTCGGCGAAATCAGGTAGAACTCCATTTCCGGCGCGACAACGGGCAGCCAGCCGCGCTCGTCGTACAGCGACAGGACGCGGCGCAGGACATTGCGCGGGGCGGTATCCACCGGCGTGCCGTCGGACCGGTAGCAATCGTAGATAAGCTGCGCGGTGGGGTCGCTCGCCCAGGGAACGAAACGCAGCGTGGAGGGGTCCGGATACAGCACCATGTCCGGATCGGTCAGATCAAGGTGGCTGTCGTCCGGATAGTCGCCGGCCACCGTCTGGATCAGCACGGCTTCCGGCAACCGCATCTCCGGGTCCTGGACGAACTTGTCCTTGGGCACGATCTTGCCGCGCGCAAGGCCGGTCATGTCGGGAAGGATGCACTCCACTTCAGTGATCCGCTGCTCGCGCAGCCAGTCGTTCACTTCTTGATTCATGCTCTGTTTCCTTTGTTGTCCCGGCTGCTAAAACAGCTCTTGGGTATGTGCGGGCGTCAGGCGCGCGCTCGCTGGCGGGCGCGACAGGCTTCTCCGAACGCCTTGAAAATGGCATGTGACACAGGATTTTCCCAATAACGCCACTCGGGATGCCACTGTACGGCATAGGCGAACCCCCGGGAGGAATCGAGCCGGAACGCCTCGATCAGGCCGTCCTCCGCCCGCGCCTCGGCGACCAGCCCCCGCCCCAGCCGCTTCACGCCCTGCTGATGCAAGGAGTTCACCGAGGCGTCAGTACGGCCCAGCCAGCCGGACAGCCAGCTGCCGTTCTCGAACACGATGCGATGAGCCGGACCATACACCACCTCGAGATCTTCCGAATCCGGCTCGCGATGATCCTGATGCCCCGGCAATTCCTGGACATGCTGATGCAGCTCTCCGCCCAGGGCCACGTTGATCTCCTGAAACCCCCTGCAGATACCGAGAACCGGGATGCCCCGCTCCAGCGCGGGTTCGATCAGGCGCAACGTGGTGCTGTCCCGAAGGGGGTCATGCAGCGTGCCGGGGCGGCTCGCGGCGCCCAGATAATGCCGGGGTTCGACATTGGACACCGAACCGGTCAGCATCAGACCGTCGACCATGGACAGCACCTGATCGACATCCAGCGTCTCGCCCAGAGCGGGAATCAGGAGGGGCAGACCGCCCGCGCCTCCGGCCGCCGCCGCGATGTATTTGTCGCCCGCCGCATGAAACGGCGCGTCGTCGACGGTTTTGATGTCGCAAGGAACACCGATGAAAGGAAGTCGCATGGCACTGGGCTCCCTGGTTCAACCGGCGGACCGGATCGCCTCGACCGGATCGATCCACGCATAACCGAGATCCTGCGCCACGGCCTGGTACGTCACGGCTCCGCGGCACACGTTCAGGCCGTTGCGCAGGTGCGCGTTGTCCAGCAGCGCGGTTTTCCAGCCTTTGTCGGCGATTTCCAGCGCATAGGGCAAGGTCGCGTTGGTCAGCGCCATGGTGGAGGTGCGCGCCACGCCGCCGGGCATGTTCGCGACACAGTAGTGGACGATGCCGTCCACTTCGTAGATCGGCTCCTGGTGGGTGGTGGGGCGGCTGGTTTCGAAGCATCCGCCCTGATCGATGGCCACATCGACGAGCACGGCGCCGGTTTTCATGTGCTTGAGCATGGCGCGGGTAACCAGCTTGGGCGCGGCCGCGCCGGGAATCAGCACGGCGCCGACCACCAGATCGGCCTCGCGGATCATGTCGTCGATGTTCGCGGCATTGGACATCAGGGTCTTGATCTGCCCGCCGAACACCATGTCGATTTCCTTAAGACGCGGCAAGGAACGGTCAAGCAACGTGACATCGGCGCCCAGTCCCATCGCCATGCGCGCCGCGTTGAGGCCCACCACGCCGGCGCCGATCACCACCACGCGCGCGGGGGCCACGCCCGGCACCCCGCCGAGCAGCACGCCGCGCCCGCCCTGGGCCTTTTCCAGGGCATGGGCGCCGGCCTGGATCGCCATCCGGCCGGCGACTTCCGACATCGGAGCAAGAAGCGGCAGGCCGCCTCGCTCGTCCGTGACGGTTTCATAGGCGATGGCGATCGCGTCGGACTCGACAAGCAACCGGGTTTGCTCGGGGTCGGGGGCGAGGTGCAGATACGTGAACAACAGCTGGCCGGGGCGCAGCATCCGGCATTCGATCGGCTGAGGTTCCTTGACCTTGATGATCATTTCGCTCTTTTCGAACACCTCCTCCGCGCGGGAGGCGATAGCGGCTCCGGCCTGGATGTAGTGCTCGTCGGCAAAACCGATGGACAAACCCGCTTGGGTTTGCACCAGAACCTTGTGACCGTGGGCGATCAGCTCCCGGACTCCGGAGGGAGTGAGGCCCACACGATACTCGTGATTCTTGATTTCCTTGGGTACGCCGATATACATGCTTGTCTCTCCTCAGAAACAGCGACACGAAAACATGCGTTGCTATCGTTTAAAAAAATCTACACTCGACCGGTGCTTGCGAACGATTTTGACGATAAAATTCCCGGCATGCAAAGAGAATCCATTTTGCATCGCAGCAAGCTGAGCCTGCCCTCTGGCGGGTTCATTCTGCTCTCGTCTAATATTATTAACATGACTCTCGGGGAAACAAGCTGATCATGGATGTTGGAGCACGGTTGAGAATGGTTCGCGAGCGGTTCGGATTCTCGCAAAGGGAACTGGCCAAGCGAGCCGGCGTCACCAATGGAACCATTTCCCTCATCGAACAGAACCGGGTGAGCCCGTCGGTCAGCTCCCTGAAAAAAGTGCTCGAAGGCTTGCCGATCACCCTTGCCGAGTTTTTTACGTTCGACGCCGAGCCCCAGCCCGCCCGGGTCTTTTACCAGGCCGACGAGCTGCCCAATCTGGGTAACGACACGATGAAACTGCTGCTGATCGGCACTGCACACGAAAAGCGCGATATCGCCATTCTCAAAGAGTGGTACGCCCCCGGCGCGGACACCGGTCCGGACATGCTGACCCACGAGGGGCAGGAAGGCGGCGTCGTTATCCGCGGACAGGTCGAAGTGACCGTCGACCAGGAGACCCGCACCCTCGGCCCCGGCGACGCCTACTACTTCGACAGTCGGCTGCCCCACCGTTTTCGCAACACCGGCAACGAACCTTGCGAAGTCGTCAGCGCGAGTTCACCGCCAACTTTCTGATTCACGGCATTCTGTTGTCAGGACACACCGGCACGCACCACACCAACAAGAGGAGAACGTCATGGCCGATCAACGACCGGACTGGAAGCAACGTGCAGCTCGACTGACCCTGGAAACCCGCGCCTTCATCGACGGTCGCTACGTCGAAACCGGCGCCGTCTTCGATTGCGTCAATCCCGCGACCGGAGCGCGCCTTGGCCGAATCGCCGAATGCGGTCTGCCGGAGGTGGATGCCGCCGTCGCCGCGGCGCGGCGCGCTTTCGACCATGGCGAGTGGCCGCACATGGCGCCGCGCGAACGCGCCGGCATTCTCAAGCGCTTCGCCGCGCTGATCCGCGAGCACAACGACGAACTCGCGCTGCTCGAGACGCTGGACATGGGCAAACCGATCGGCGACTCGACCACGATCGACGCTCCCGGAGCGGCGTATTGCGTCGACTGGTACGCGGAGGCGATCGACAAAGTGCCCGGCGAAGTCGCGCCCGTCGATCCGAAACTTGTCGGGCTGGTCACGCGCGAACCGATCGGCGTGGTCGGCGCGATCGTGCCATGGAATTTCCCCTTGCTGATGGCCAGCTGGAAATTCGCGCCGGCGCTGGCGGCCGGCAACACGGTCATCGTCAAGCCATCGGAAAAATCCCCCCTGAGCGCGATCCGGCTCGCGGCCCTCGCCCGCGAGGCCGGCATTCCCGATGGCGTATTCCAGGTGCTGCCTGGCGGCGGCGCCACCGGCAAGGCGCTGGCGCTGCACCATGACGTGGATTGCATCGCCTTCACCGGTTCGACCCAGGTCGGCAAGCTGATTGCCGGCTACGCCGCGCAAAGCAACCTCAAGCGGACCTGGCTGGAGCTTGGCGGCAAGTCGCCGAATATCGTTCTGCCGGACTGCCCCGACCTGAAAAAGGCGGCCCGTTCGGCGGCCGCGGCGATTTTCTTCAACATGGGAGAAATGTGCACCGCCGGCTCCCGCCTGCTGGTGCACCGCGATATCCGTGACGTCTTCCTCGCCGAACTGCAAGAAGCCGCCCGGCAGTGGGCGCCGGGCGATCCGCTCGACCCGGCCACCCGCATGGGCGCCATCGTCGACGGGGTCCAGTTCGACAAGGTCATGGCCTACATAGGCTTGGCGGGACAGGACGGCACCCGCCTCCTTGCAGGCGGCAAGGCAGCCCTGCCCGACAGCGGCGGCTGGTTCATCGAGCCGACGATCATCGACTGCCCAGATCCGGCCGCCCGTCTCTGCCGCGAGGAAATATTCGGACCGGTGCTGTCCGTGCTGACTTTCGACACCCCGGATGATGCGATCCGGATCGCCAATGACACGGAGTACGGGCTTGCCGCCGCGGTGTGGACGTCGGACCTCGCCACCGCCCACCGGATGGCGCGACGCCTGCGCGCCGGCACCGTCTGGGTCAACTGCTACGACGAGGGCGGCGACATGAACTTCCCGTTCGGAGGCTTCAAGCAGTCCGGCAACGGGCGGGACAAATCGCTGCACGCGCTGGAGAAATACACGGAACTCAAGAGCACCCTGATCCGGCTATGAGTCGTGCCCCCGCCGTCACAAAAGACTGGCGGGGGCTTTTAACGGCGCGGGCGAACTTCCCACGCCAGCCCCGAGCTCACGGCGTCACGGTTTGACGATGCCCATCTGCTTGAGCAGGGTCAGATTGTCTTCCAGGTGCCAATTGTCGGTGATGCGTCCATCCGCCACGCGGTAAATATCCGTGGCAATGAAATCGATCGCCCGGCCATCGCCCGCCACCCCGTTGAATGTCCCGCTAAAATGACCGCGGAACCGCAATCTGCCGACCACCCGGTCCCCGACCAACAGCATCTCCTCCACATCGACCGCGAGATCGGGCACGGCGGTCCGGAAGATTTTCGAGGCGAACAGGGGCCCTTCCACGCCTTGCGGGCGCCCTTCGGGCAAGGCCCGGTCCATGAAGTTCGCCGACAGCGCCTCTTTGGCGAAACGCGACTCTCCAGTGTGCCAGAAGGCGTAGTAGCGCTGCGCCGCCAGCATCATCGACGCGCGCCTGGCCGCGGGGATGGAGCGATCGATCACCAGGGATTTGGGCTGCGGCAATATATCACCGGCCCCGGCGGGCGCGGCAAGGATCACTGCGATCAATGACAAAAGGGGTACAACTCGCGAAAAAGCGACCATGACGACTCCTCGAAAAGTATCGGATCACTACCCCGCGGCACAGGCCGGGGGCTCTGCGAAGGATTGTCGTATGTTCCATACCAAGCGAGAATACCGAAAAAAACACAAGCATCTTTTCCAAAAAGGCAAAGATATGCGTAACCGAAAGGATTTTCGATGATCGACCTGGCCGACATGCGCCTTTTCGTACGGGCCATTGCGGCGGGCAGCCTGTCCGCAGCAGGGCGGGAGCTGGGAATGTCCCCCGCCGTTTGCAGCAAGCGGCTCACCCGCCTTGAAACCGGGCTTGGCGTGCGGCTGGTGCAACGTTCTTCGCGCAATCTGGCCTTGACGGAAGAAGGTGCGCTCTATTTCGAGCGCTGCCAGGCGATTCTCGCCGACGTGGAGGATGCGGAAGCGGCAATCACCCATGCTCCGGAGCATGTGCGGGGTGTATTGAAGGTGAGCTCGGCCATCGCGCTGGGTCGGCGCTGGGTCGGACCGGCGGCGGCGCGGCTCGCGGCCCGGCATCCGGCATTGAGCGTGCAACTGTCCCTGTCCGACGCGGTGGAGAACCTGATTGAAAGCGGCTTCGATTGTGCCGTGAGGATAGGCGCGGCGGAAGACTCCAGCCTGATCGCGCGCACACTGGCCAGCAACCGGCGCGTGATCTGCGCCACCCCCGGATATCTGGCGCGCAACGGGACGCCAGGACACCCGGATGATTTGGCCGGGCATGACTGCATCGTTATCAACCGCGCGTCCTCGCCTTATGTCGATTGGCGTTTCACCCACGGTAACGCCACGCACTCGCAGCGGATCAGAGGGCGTTTTGTCACGAATAACGGCGAACAGGCGCACGACTGGGCAATGGCGGGCATGGGGCTCGTGCGCCGCTCGATCTGGGACGTCAGCGCGGAACTGGCCGACGGGCGGCTTGTCGAGGTGTTGCCGGAGTGGGCGTCGCCCGCCGCGCCGATTCAGGTCGTCTATCCGAGCAGGCGGTTCCTGCCCGCGCGCACGCTCCTGTTCATCGACACCCTCGCGGCCATCTTCGGCGAGGCGGAGCAACCCAGCCCTCCCGTGCGATGACGGAACGCGCGACCCCGCGGTCAACCCAGGCCAAAGTACGAGCGCAGCGTGCCGAGCAGGTCCGCTGGCGGCGCGGCGGCCGGGGTGGCCGGCAGGTTCTCCCATAACCGCTGCTGCTCCTTGAGCCTAAGCTGCAAGGCCTCCGACAGCAGACCGACCAGTTCTTCGCGCTTCAGGAAAATTTCCTGGAACAGCTCGCGGCCCACCCGGTAGCACTCCACATCCTGGCACGCCTTCACCGAATACAGGCTGGGCTCTCCGGTCAGGAGCCCCATTTCCCCGAAAAACTCCCCTTGGCCCAGCCGGCCCAGCGACATGCCTTCGCCATCGGGTGTGGCGACCCGCATTTCGGCCTCACCGGACATGACGATGAATAGCCATTGCGATACCTCGCCCTGCTCCAGCATGGTATCGCCGGCTACGAACGGCGTGAATTTCAAACTATCGGCAAGAATCAGCAGGTCCTCCTCGCCCAGCATGCCGAACAGACTCAAACGCTGCAGGTGCTGAACCCGCTCTTTGGTATGGCGCTTGTGCCTGGCATGAATCTGCTCTTTTTCCTTGGTCATCAGCACATTGAAAATCGGCGGAGTCAGGCGCCGCTCGTTGCGCCGCAAGGTCGCATCGATCAGGTTGCGGATCGCCGAATCGGTGGGATCGTCTTCCTGCAAGTCGGTCAGCCAGTAGCGCACGGCGAAACGGGCCACGCCATGTTCGACATCCATCAGGATGCAGTTGGGTTTAGGTTCCTTGGACACATTCGGAATACGCGTTTCGGCGAGCGACTTGTTGACCATGGCGATGATCTGCGACGGCAAGGTCTCCAGGGTCAGATCGAACCAGACCCAGCGACGCCATTGCAACGGTGCGTGCTTGCGCTTGCCAAGAACCGTGAAGCGGTTCTTCAGCAGTTGGCTATTGGGAATCACCACGGTTTCCCAGTTGCGCGTTTCAAGGCTGGTGGCGCGCCAATTGATCTCGGACACACGCCCGGCCACTCCGTCCAGCGCGATCCAGTCGCCGACCCGGATCGAGTTGTCCAGCTGGATGGCGATGCCGGCCAGCAGGTTGCCCAGCGTATCCTGCAGGGCGAAGGCGATGACCGCGGTCAGCACGGCGGACGTGGTGACGATCTCGCCCACCGCCATTCCCGCCATGTGCAAGCGGATCGCTCCCCAGACCAGATAGGCGATCGATACCGCGATATCGGCAACGATCGCGGGCGGCTTGATGCGGGCCAGGGGCAGCAGCAGTTTAAAGACAATCAGGCCCCACACCCGGATGAACAGAAGTCCGATGCCGATATCCACGGCGCCAGACAGAAACGCGGCCGAATCGGCCAGAGGCAGAATGTCGGGGTAAAACAGCTGAACCATGCCGGCAAGCAGGAGCAATCCCGCCAGGATGATGGACGAATGAATCGATTCGCGGTGATCCGGCCTGCGCAGATAGACCAGCAAGAGCAAAAGAATCGTGACAAGCAGCCAGGGCAGATGCGCTTGAAACCAGCCGAACGAATTGGGCTGCGTCATGATGCGGCGTCCTGTTTTACCTTTTTTTATCAGCATAGCCCATCGCGTGGGCGTTTGATGTCAGATGTAATAAATGCGCATCCGGGGCGGTTCTCCCACGTCCGACGCTTGCCTGTGCCAAGTCTCCGGGTAAAGAAGAAGGCGGATCCGATCTGTCCGGCACAACACCGATACCGGGCGGCGCAGCGCGCCCTTATCGTGACAGGCAGACAATGACACTCATGAGGCTACCAGATGATATCGACCCGAACACGGTTTGCCGGTCTTGCCACATTGCTGGCGCTGGGCGGCGCAGCGGCGGACGTCGGCGATACGCCGTCACGGCAGCGCCGCGCGCTTGTCCATTCGTCCCAGGCGCTTTGGCCCAACGGTGTCATTCCCTATGAGTATGCCGAGGACTATCCCGAAGAAGGACGCCGTCAGTTCGAAAGCGCGGCGGAAGCCTACCGGCGGCAGACCGGCATCCTGTTTTTGCCGCGCCAGGGCGAGTCGCATCGGCTGGTGCTCAGGCCGCACGACACACTGTGCGGCACCGGCGCCGGGAAAAGCCCTTACCCCATCGAGATTTTCAGCATGTCGCGCAGCTGCGCCGCTTCACTGTTCTACAATCTGCATGAAATGGGCCACGCCGCAGGATTGCTGCACGAGCATCAGCGCAGCGACCGGGACCGGTACGTTACGCTTGGCGAAAGCAACTGGCTGAGGCACACCTACAACTCCGCCAGGAAGCTCACGGAATATGACCGGGACTCCGTGATGCAGTACCCCCCGCCCCTGGTCCACAGCCGCGATCCGGCTCACCCCATCCATTCGCAGGGCGAACCGCATCAACTGTCCGCCCTCGATGTGGTCGGACTGGCCAAACTCTATCCGGAAAGCGCGAAACGCGTCACCGACCGCAATGACGCATTCGCGGCCGGCGGCGGTCGCATTGTGTCGCTGGAGGGCGACCAGTGCCTGAGCCGTTATCCCGGCGGCCGGGTGGAATTGACGGTCTGTCAGCCGAATCACCCGGCTCAGGCTTGGCGTTTCGGCCCGACCGGGGAGATCGTCAACGCCATGCCCCCGGCGCTCTGCCTCGCCGTCGTCACCGGAGGGCGCCCCGGCCGCGCGTTGCTGCAGCCTTGCACGGGCTCGTATCACCAACGCTGGGCATGGAAGGACGACCGCCTGCACTTGGCCGAATCCAGCACACCGATGGCGCTCAGGCGGTTCCACGACGGGACGGTGGGTCTCGATCGCCCGACCCGGGACAACGGCGCGCTGAAAACCGACCGGGCTTTCCTCTGGCTGCTGTCGCCAAAGGGAACGCGCTGATTACGGCCTCAGTGCTCGACGGGCCGGGCGAACGGATCCCAGACAATGCTGGTGAGCGTCACCCCGGCCACGCAGGCGATGAAGCCCAGCACGTGATATGCCATCAGCGATTCGCCAAGGAAGGTGATGGAGAGGAAACTCGAAAAGGCCGGCATCAGGTTGTCGAAGCTTCCCGCGGTCTGGGAGCCCAGTTTATTCACGCCGATATTGTAAAGCGTGTAGGCGACCACCGAGGGGAAAATGCCGAGGTAGAGCACCGCCATCCATGAGGCGGTCGGCCAGCTGCCGGGCATCGCCGCACCCGGCTCTGCGATCATCGCCATCGGCAGCAGGAGAAGTCCGCCAAGAATCATCTGCACCAGCATGGACAAGGTGGTGGTGACTTTTTTGGGCATGGCATCGAGCGACAGCGTATACACGGCCCAGCAGACGCTGGATGCCAGCAGCCAAAGCTCGCCGCGCCCGAGTTCGAATCCGGCAAGGCGCGCCATGTCGCCTTCAACCGCGATATACAGGGCGCCGAACATCGACACGGCCACGCCCAGCACCTGGTTCCAGCTCATTCGGCGCCGCTGGAAAACCGCGGCGATCAGCAGGATCCATGCCGGGGTCGGCGTTTGCAGGGCCGCGGCGCTCGTCGCGCTGGCGGTCGCCACGCCAAGATAAATGCATGCCGACGTTCCGACGATGCCGATACCCGCCTGGACAAGATAGTGCCAGCGCAAGCTCCACAGCACGCGGCGTTGCCGCCACAATTGACGGCCAAGAACAGGGAGAAGAACACCGGCGCCGATGACCCAACGCCAGAAGGCCAGCCACATCGGAGGCAGGTCGGCTCGGAAACCGCGGGCGATCACGACATTGCTGGCCCAGAACAGCATGGCCAGGGAGAGGCAGGCGATTGGCCAGAGAAGGCCGCGTGCAGAGAGTTTCACACAAACATTTCAGTAACCGGATGATGCCAGTCTAGATCCGCCGCCGCGCGCCGGATTTGACGCACGACAAGCGGATACAATCTACATAAGATTTTTCTAATTTTCCAAACAGAAAAACAACAGGCGAATCGAGCGGCAGCAAAACGAGAGGCACGCGCCGGCCAGGGCGCGCGCCGGATCAGTCGCGGAAGTTGTTGAACTGCAGAGGAAAATCCTGGACTTCCTTGCGCATCAGCGCGATGCATTCTTGCAGCACATCGCGCTTGGCGCCGGAAACACGCACTGCATCGCCCTGGATGCTGGCCTGAACCTTCAGTTTGGAATCCTTGATCAGGCGAACGATTTTCTTGGCCAGTTCGCCCTCGATGCCTTCACGCACCGTAATGGTCTGCTTGACCTTGTTGCCGCTGACCTTTTCCAGCTTGCCATATTCCAGGCAGCGGATATCGACGCCGCGCTTGGACAGCTTGCCGATCAGGATATCCTTGACCTGGTCGAGCTGGAATTCGGCGTCCGCGTGGGCGGTAAGCACTTTCTCCGCGGCTTCGACGCGTGCGTCGCTGCCCTTGAAATCGTAACGCGTACCGATTTCCTTGGAGGCCTGGTCGACGGCGTTGCGCACTTCGACGATATTCACTTCGGAGACGATATCAAAAGACGGCATAAGTAATTTATTCCTTACTTTTATGGTGCTTCGGGATTGTAGTGCCCTTGCCGATCATTGTCACCCGCCCGCGCCGCACTTGCCCGCGAATGGAAATTCGGGAATCATCGGCAGTCCGTTCATCACCACCCCCGAGCCACCGCATGATACCCGCCCCCGACCACCTGGCCGCCTTCATGGCCGCAGCCCTCGTCATCACCCTGTCCCCCGGCCCCGACAATCTGATGGTACTGAGCCTGGGAATCGCTCGCGGCCGCCGCGAAGGCATGATGTTCGGTCTGGGTTGCGCGCTGGGCTGCCTCAACCATACTCTGCTCGCGGCGCTGGGCATCAGCGCCCTTATCGCGGCCTCGCCGGTCGCCTTCACTCTGCTCAAGTTCGCCGGAGGCGTCTACCTTGTGCATATGGGCTGGCAAGCCATCCGCAGCTCAGGCTCGGCGTTCCGCGCCAACGCGCCGAACGAGGCCGAACGGGTTTCGTCGTGGAGCTATTTCCGCCGGGGGCTGATCGCCAACGCCATCAATCCCAAGGTCGTCTTGTTCTTCCTGGCGTTCCTGCCGCAATTCGTCGACACGTCGCTCGGCCACGCCGGCTGGCAAATCGCCCTCTACGGCACGCTATTCACCCTGCAAGGCGCGCTGCTGTTCGGCGCGCTCGGCTATTTCGCCGGCCACATCGGGCGCTGGATGTCACGCAGCCCTTCAGCGTCGAAATGGCTGGACCGCATGGCCGGCGGTGTTTTCATCGCCCTGGGCGTGCGCTTGCTGTTTGCCCCGACCCGTTAAGCCTCCGGTTGCCGACCCACACGGGCAAATCGCTCGCCGGCATCGGCTGGGCGAACAAAAACCCCTGCCCGACCTCGCAACCGTGCGCCTTGAGCGCCTCGAGGTCGGCGGCGGTCTCGACCCCTTCCGCCACCGAAGTCAGCGACAATTGCCGGGCCAATTGCACAACCCCGTCGAAAATCGCCGCCAAGTGAGGCTTCTGGGCAATCGCCGTCACCAGCGATTTGTCCACCTTCAGTTCCGTGAACGGGAAGCGCCTCAATTGTTGAACGGTAGCGAAACCCGTGCCGAAATCGTCGATGGACAGGCCGAAACCGGCGAGTCTCAAGCGCGCCGTGATCGCCATGGCATCGGTGACGGTATCGGCCACCGCTGTCTCGGTGATTTCGAACAGGATCGCGGCCGGAGGCACGCCGGCCTCCCGCACCCTCCTCTCGATTTCACCGACCAGACGGTTGCCGGTCAGGGAACGGGGCGAGATATTGACCGACATCACAAGATCAATGCCTTTGGCATGCCAGATTTTCCAGGCCGCCAACGCCTGATCCAGCATCGCCATGGTCAATTCGGTGCCCCAGCCCTGAGCCTCCAGAACCGGCACGAAACGGTCCGGACCCACGACATTCCCCCCTGCGTCGAACATGCGCGCCAAGACCTCGCAACCTTTCACCGCGCTGTCCCTCAGATCGACTTTCGGCTGAAAATATGCCACCACGCGCCCCTGATCAAGCGCATCGCGCACTTCCCGCGCCGACACCATGTCCGGATGCGGGCTTACCCTGCGGCAGCGCGCCAGCAAGTCGGCCAGATCGGGCGCGGTGACCGGCTTGCTCAGCGCGCCCAGCACCGGCAAGCCCAATTCGCGCCCCATCAGCTCGACGGTATTGAGCAGGCGCAAATCCTTCGCCGAGGTCACCACCAGCGGAATCGCCAGCGCCTCGCGCGCCATGGCCTGCAGCACTTCCACCCCGTCCATGACCGGCATTTCCAAGTCAAGCAGGATCAAGTCGGGCTTTACCGCGCGCGCGCGCTCCAGACCTTCGAGTCCGTTTTCCGCGGCGTACACCGTCTCGATGCCGACCTCGCGGCAGACCATGTCCTCAAGCATCGACTGGGAGCGGCTGTCATCGACAATCAACGCCGAACGGAACTGAGAAATAATCATTATTCTCCCCTAACGCAAGCGGCAAATGGCCTGGGCGATCTTGTCCAGCGCCATCACTTCATCGGCGGCCCCAAGCTTGATGGCCTCTTTGGGCATGCCGAACACCACGCAGCTCTCCTCATCCTGCGCGATGGTACCGGCACCGGCGTCGTGCATTTCTTTCAAGCCTTTCGCGCCGTCATCCCCCATGCCGGTCATGATGATGCCCAAGGCGTTCTTGCCGGCGAATTTCGCGGCGGAACGGAACAGCACATCCACCGAAGGTTTGTGCCGGCTGACCAGCGGCCCGTCCACCACCTCCACCTGATAGAAGGCTCCGCTGCGCTTGATCATCATGTGCTTGCCGCCAGGCGCGATGAGCGCGCGGCCCGGCAGGATGCGGTCGCGGTCCTCCGCTTCCTTGACCTCGATCTGCGACAGGCGGTTGAGCCGGTCGGCGAACGACGCGGTGAACTTTTCCGGCATATGCTGGACGATCGCCAGGCCGGGGCACGTTCGGGGGAGCGTGGTCAGAATGGCTTCCAGCGCCTGGGTGCCGCCCGTCGAGGTGCCGATGGCGACAATGCGCTCTGTCGTCTGCACCATCGCGGCGTTGCCCGGCGAAGCGGCTTCGAGAATGACGTCCGCGGACAATTTCGGCCGCGCATCGCTGATCGAAGGCGTAGAGGGCAAAGAGCGCACCCGGTTCATTCGCGCCATCGACGCGGCCTTGACGGCATTGACCAGGGTATTGCCGCTGTCTTGCAGGAACTGCCGCACACCACTGGTCGGCTTGGCGACCACTTCGATCGCGCCGGCCGCCATGGCCTGCATGGTGGTTTCCGTACCCTTCTGAGTCAGCGACGAACAGATCACGACCGGCGTGGGCCGGGTCTGCATCAATTGCTTGAGAAAAGTGATGCCGTCCATGCGCGGCATTTCCACATCGAGCACGATCACATCGGGCCATTGCGCTTTCATTTTTTCCATGGCCATGATCGGGTCGGTCGCCGTGCCGATCACCTTGATGCCCGGCGACTGCTCGAGGACTTCGCTGAGCACTTGCCGCACCACGGCCGAATCGTCCACCACCATTACATTGATTGTCATGGTCCCCATCCTTGTCGAGTCCTGTCATGCATCCCTGAAAAACGCCAGCTCCCCTTCCAGCCGTCCGACCTGACGCTCCAGCTCGGTGGCCATGTCGTGAATTTGCGCCGCGTGGTCGCAGTTGCCCGATGACGCCCCGACCATGCCGCGCAAGGTCTCGTCAAGACCGGTTACCCGCGCCGCCTGACCGTTCGCCGCCCGATCCATCGCCGCCAACCGGTCGGCCAATTCACCGGCATCGACGGCCCCGCGCGTCAGGAACCCTCCCGTCGCGCGCATGCCGCCAAGCGCCGCCGACAGCAGCTCCTCGACTTCGATCACAGCGGCCGCCGTGGATTCGGCGATATCGCGAACATTGCCCGCCACCACATGCAGGCCATCGCCGGCGGAGCGCGCCGCCGCGGCTTCGACGGCGGCGTTGAGTGCCAGCAACCGGGTTTGCCTCGCCAGAGCGCCGATGGCGCGCACACGCTCGGACATGGCGGCCAGCGAATCGAGTGCGCGCGACACCGCCTCTTCCCCTTCGGCGGCGCCCTGAGCCGCTTCATCGGAAAACAACGCACTTCGGCGCAACGTCTCGCGGGACAAATCAAAAGAGCGGCCCAAATGATCGAGCGCCGTGGACAGCGCGGCAAACCCGGCGCTCGCCTCGATGGCGGCCAGATTGGCCTCCGAGGCGGCCCGCTCGGAGCGGTCGGCCAGCGCACGCACCACCGATAGCATCCGCCGGGCTTCGCCGACGATCCGCCGCCAGCGTTGCGCAACCTCGCTCACTCCGGCCATGACAGAGCCGGGCCGGACGCACCCGTCATCTTCCGGCAACCGCCCGTCGGCGAGCATGAGCATCCGCGCCAATAGTGTTTCAAGCGGACCGCCCAGCGTCCGCAACAAAAACCGCCGGCACGCCCACCACGCGGCAAGCCCGCTGAGCACACCGGCCGCCAGCAGCGCAATGAGCCACCCCGTCAGCGTCGCGCGCGTCGCGATCACCGCCTCCTCCGCCTGACTGCGGGCCTCATACGCGGTCCCCACCAGACGGCGCAGCGGCGCGGACAGGGTTTCGCTCTGCCCCTGCACATGCAGCACATAAACCCGCATGGCGTCATCACGCTCCCCCCGGGCGGCCATGCCGACCATTTCATCGATAACCGGCAGCAGGCCGGCCGCGGCGGCCTTCGCGTCCAGTTCATCCCGGCTCCACGCGGCCAGCGCCGCCCGCCCGGCGATCACCGCATGCAGCCTGTCCTGGGCATCGAGCAGGCGTTGCCGGCAGAGGCGGTAATGGGACACCACCTGTGCCAGACGGGA
The DNA here is from genome assembly GCF_018802605.1 of Paludibacterium paludis. Taxonomy (NCBI): domain Bacteria; kingdom Pseudomonadati; phylum Pseudomonadota; class Betaproteobacteria; order Neisseriales; family Chromobacteriaceae; genus Paludibacterium; species Paludibacterium paludis. The sequence goes on from NZ_CP069161.1 coordinate 2,281,689, forward strand.
GGGGTCCCGCTCCGTCAGCGCATCCCGGTAACTGCCGCGCAAGGCGAACAATGCGTCTTGCACGGCCTGAACCCGGGGAAAAGGCTCCGAGGCGACCCAGGCCGCCTGCTCGCGCTTCGTCTCGACGCGATCGAGGGCGCCCCAGGCCATCACGGCGCACAGCGCGGTCAAGACGGCCAGCCAACCGAACACCAGACCAAGCCACAGGCCGATCGGCAATTTTCGCGTCATCCCTCGCCCTCTGCGCAGGCTTCGGCCAGCAGCACCATTTCTTCGAACGACAAGGCCTTGTCCGCCGCGAGAAGAATCACGAACCGTCCGTCGAGCCTGGCCATCCCGGCGATGAAATCGAGCCGGATATCGGCACCGAACGACGGTGCCGGCTCGATGTCCGCGGCATCGACGTCCCTTACTTCATAAACACTGTCGACAATGATGCCCAAGTGGCGCAACCGACCGCCCTCGCGCGGCTCCATGACGATCGTGCAGCTGCGGCGCTTCACCTGGGTGGATTCCAGCCCGAAACGGCGCGCAAGGTCGATCACCGGCACCACCTCTCCGCGAAGATTCATCACCCCGAGAATGAAATCGGGGGTCATCGGAATCGGAGTGGGCGCAACGAACTGTATGATTTCCCTCACCTCGCGGATATCCACGCCGAACACGTCCCGCCCCAACTGGAAAGTCAGGTACTGTCCGGTCTCCCGACCACCCGCCATAACGTTCGTCGTTTCCATCAGGACCCCGTCTCTGCCTGCCCCAGATGGAAGAAACTCATCATCGCCTGCAAGTGTTCAGCCTGGTTGTTCATCTCCGCCGCGGTGGCCGCCAGCTCCTCGCTGGCCGATGCGTTATGCTGGGTGGACGCGTTCAACTGCTGGATCGCGCCGGTGATATGCGATACACCCGTCGCCTGCTCACCCGACGCCGCAGTGATTTCCTGCACCAGGTCGGCGGTTTTCATGCTGGAGCGGACAATTTCGTTCAACAGCTCGCCAGCGCGCTCGGCCAGCCGGACACTGCCGTCCGCCACATCAATGATGTCGCGCGCCGCCACCTGGCTGCGCTCGGCGAGCTTGCGCACTTCCGCGGCTACCACGGCGAAGCCCCGCCCGTGCTCGCCGGCCCGCGCCGCCTCGATGGCGGCATTAAGCGCCAGCAGATTGGTCTGGTAGGCGATATCGTCGATGATGCCGATTTTTTCCGCGATTTGCCGCATGGCCGAAACGGTCTGGCCCACGGCCTGACCGCCTTCCCCCGCCTCGTGGGCCGCTTTGCTCGCCATCGCGTCGGTGACGCGCGCATTATCGTTAGTATGGCTGATCGCGGCGGTCATCTCCTCAAGCGACGAGGTGGTCTGCTCCAGCCCCGACGACGATTCGCTGGCCGACTGCGAGAGCGCCTGGGACGTGGCGCTGACTTGCCACGACGCCGCCGCCAGACTGTCGGCCGACGACTTGACCTGAGTAATCACCTCGCGCAATTTGGCAAGCATCCGCGCCATCGTGGCGACCAGGCTCTGGGTATCGCCGGGTCGCACACGCACATCCACATCCAGCCGCCCCTCGGCCATCGAACGCATGATCGAGGCCACATAGGCGGGCTCCCCGCCCAGCCTGCGCTGCAAGTAACGCAAGAGTCCCAGCGAGATCAGCACGGCCAGCCCGATGGAGACCAGCACCAGCGCGATCAGCACCCAGCGGGCGGAATCCAGAATACCCCCCACGCGCTCTTCGGCCCGGGTATTCAGGCCGTTTTCGAATTCGGCGATATCCTTGAGCGCCACCGTCAGGCGCTGCGTCGCGGGAACGACTTCTTCGGTCTGGGTTTTCAGGGCGGCTTCGTACTCATTGCGCAACGCCTGTCCCATCATCTTTTCGGTGGCGGCGAAGGCCGGCGCGGCGGAGGAACGGATCCGCGCCATCAGGTCCCGCTCACGATCCGTGGTGGCCGGGTCATCGCGGAACACCCCGTCCAATTGATCGAGCTGCACCGCGAAGCGCTGCCGGTATTCGCCATAGCGCACCTGCTCCCGCTGCTTGTGATCGTTGTCGAGAAACAGCAGCGTGGTACGGGCCGACAGCTTCATTTCCTGACAGGCGTCCAGCAACGCCCCCGCCAGCCGCCCCTCCTCATTGTTCACATGCATGCCGGACACGGCATCCCGTATCGTGGTCAAGGCCAACAACGCGGACGACACACTCAGGACCATCAGCAGGATCATTCCCGCAAATCCCCATCCCAGCCGGGCCGCGACTGTCATTGGTGTTTTCGCCATGCCCATGCACTCCTTTTTGAGTAATTACTGCATTTTTGCCGGTTGCGAACCCGGCGATTCGGCAACGCTGTACTGGCGCGCCGAGGCGGCGACGGCCATGGCGATCAGCGCCGACACGTCGAGAATCAGGGCGACATCGCCATTGCCCAGGATGGTCGACCCGCTCAGCGCCTTCAGATGGCGGAACAGCTCTCCCAAAGGCTTGACCACGATCTGGCACTCCCCTTCCAGCTCATCGACGACCAATCCCGCGCGTTGCTCACCAAACCGCACCACCACCAGATTGCGGCGTCTGGCGCGCGGCCCGGACACGCCGAAAAACGCCGACAGCACAATAATGGGGAGAATCTCTCCGCGCAGGTCGTGACAACCGAACGATCCGGCAGGAAATCCCTCCCCGGTCAACTCGGCGCACTCCACCACCCGCTCGAGCGGGATCACGAATGCGCTGCCGGCCACCTTCACCAGGAATCCATCGATAATGGCCAACGTCAGCGGCAGCCTGAGGCGGAACGTTGTTCCTTCGCCCTCCCGGGAAGCGATATCGATGGTACCGCGCAACTCATCGATCACCTGGCGCACGGCATCCATGCCGACACCTCGCCCCGAGCGTGTCGTGACCTGCTCGGCCGTTGAAAATCCCGGCAGGAAAATCAGCGAAAACACTTCCGTATCGCCCGGAGAATCCGCGACGCCCACCAGCCCGCGTTCACGGGCCCGCGCGAGGATCCGCTCACGATCCAGCCCCGCCCCGTCGTCGCTCACCTCGATGACAATACTGCCCGCCTCATGGCGGGCGGCGAGACGCACATGCCCGATCGCGGGCTTGCCGCTGCGCTCGCGCGCGTCGGCAGGCTCGATGCCATGATCGATGGCGTTGCGCACCAAGTGCGTCAGCGGCTCTCCCAGCCGGTCGACCATGGATTTGTCAAGTTCGGTCTCGCTCCCCTGCAATTCAAGGTGCACGGGCTTGCCGGTTTCCGACGACAAGTCCCTCGCCAAGCGCGGAAAACGCCCGAAAATCTCGCCGATTTCAATCATGCGCATACCGAGCACCCGGGTGCGGATGGCATCGACCAGCGAAACCAGGCATTCGGTTGTTTCCCTGAGCGCCGGATCTTCGTGACGAAACGCCATCAAAGACGCGGCGGAGCTCGCGATCACCAGCTCGCCGACCAAATCGATCACCTGATCGATGCGCGAAGCCTCCACTTTGACCCAGCGCGACGCCGGCACCGGACGGCTCGCGGCGACCGGTTCGTCGTCCGCGGGCCGCGCGGCAACCTCCGGCAAAGCCTCCGTCGCCACGGCGGAAGCGTCCGGCTCGATACGAATATCGCTAGCGTCCGACAGAAAGCCGAACGCGCCGCGCAACACATCGACGGAAGCGTCCGAGTGAAGCACGATCGTGAAAACGAGGTAACAGGAGGTCGGATCGAACGCATCGCCGCCAGGCATTTGCGACATGTCAGCATCGACTGAAACAATATCGCCCAAGGTCGCGAGATACCCGAAAATATCCGTCGGCTCCATGCCTTCGCGGAACACGCTCCGGTCGAACGCGGCATGGATGCGCCACAAGGTTGCGGCGGCGCCTTTCACCTCGCCCCCGGCTAACGGCGTCGCACCTTCCTGCAGCGCCGCCAGCCGGGCGCGCAAAACCTCTCCCTGCGCTTCGTCGATCGGCTCATGCGCCGCCCATTGACCGATCACGGCCTTGACGTGGTCATGGCAATCCAGCAAAACGCCGGTCACGGCCTCGCCGAGCGCGAGATCGCCATCGCGGATCCGGTCGAGCACGGTTTCGGCTTCATGGGCGAAGGCCGCCAGATACCCGAAGCCGAAAATCCCCGCCGATCCCTTGATGGTGTGCATGGCGCGAAACAACGCGTTCAGTTCGTCCGATCCGAGCGGCCGGTCGGCCGCGCCCACCAGCAGGGACTCCATCTCGGCGAGCAATTCGGTCGATTCTTCAAGAAACGCCGCCAGAGCCCGTTCAAGATCCATCGCTCACTCCCTTGCCCAGGCCCAGCATCGCCATTGTTTCGATCACACGGGCCGGAGGAGAGTCCAGGGTGACGGCACGGCCGGTCAGCCGGCCTTCGCGCTGCAGCCAGGCCAGCAATTGCGCGCCCGCGGTATCGATTTCCCCGACATCGCCAAGCTCCACGATCAGCGCCTGCCCCTTCCCCCATCGATCCCGGCATTGGTCAAGAAAATCCCCGACCGTGGCCAGTGTCAGCGAGGCCGGCGCCCGGCTGCGAGCAATGTCGTCCAAAAGCGCCCCCGTTGGAAAAGACAGCACAGCAAAAACCATCCACTTACATAAGGTTTAGGATATGTGAATGCCACTGGCAAGACAGGTAATCAATGCGGCATCACGGAGCACCGGGTTTTTGTTACCATACCGCCATCGCGATACCGTCTATCAGAAAACGTCAAATGGCCAAACTGTTTTACCGATACGCTGCCATGAACAGCGGCAAAAGCACGCAGCTGCTGCAAATCGCCAATAACTACGAGAGCATGGGTAAACAGGTCGCGCTGTACACGGCGCAAATCGACAACCGGTACGGCGAGGGTGTGATCACCTCGCGGCTGAACATTCAGCGCGCGGCGCTGACATTCAGCGCCGACACCCGCTTCGAAGCGGACAGGCATGCCGGAATCGCCTGCATTCTGATCGACGAGGCGCAATTTCTGACGCCCGAGCAGGTACGGCAGCTGCATCGCATCGCCCACTTGGACAATATTCCGGTGATCTGCTTCGGACTGAGGTCGGATTTTCGGGGGGAGCCGTTCCCGGGAGCGGCATGGCTGCTGTCGCTGGCCGAGGACGTCGAGGAAATCAAGACGATCTGCCCGTGTGGGCGCAAAGCGACCATGCATATCCGCACGGACGACAGCGGCAGGCGTGTGAACGAGGGGCCGCAAGTGGAAATCGGCGGAGAGGCCCGCTACAGGGCGGTCTGCGCCAAATGCTTTTACCGTGGGGAATGATGGAGGCGGCAGACGCCGCCACGTCATATTACTGGAACAGTTGCGGAACCTTGTGGGCGACCTGCTCGCGGATCATGCCGAGCGCGCCTTCCAGCGCGCGCCGCACCTGCGAGCGCATCACACCGTAGCTGACCTGGTAGCCGCAGTGGCGGCACACCAGAATATCGGATTCCCCCGGCGCGGCGGGAGCATCGATATCCGTCGAGCAGCAGTGGGGGCAGATAAGAAAAGGGGCTTTGCTTGCCATGTTCGGGCCTTGATTCATGCCGGCGCATGTGGTGGGCTGCGCCGGTTCCTTTGCCAAAGACATGATTTGTATTGTATAGGGCATGGCCCCAGCGTCAACCCAAATCCTACCGTTTTCCCCGCCGGTTTGCGTCATCTCAAGAGCAACACGCCGGGATTGCCGGTAGCGAACCCGAAAGCGGCATGTTGCAGCGATGACTCACTTTCCCTTCCTTTTTCTTGCCATTACATTTGATTAAGTACAAAATCAAAAAATCAAATCGGAAACCAGCGGAATCATGACCCAAGGCGGAAAACGCGCCGGCGCCGGACGCAAATCGGCGTATGGCGGCGACAAGACAGTGGCGATACGCATCCCCGAACCCTTGAAACCGGTGCTCGAGGCCTGGCTTGGCGAGTACCGCATCCTGCGCTCGGCTCGCGGCGGCGATATCGGCGATGTGCGCACCCTGGGCAGGGATCTTGACGCGATGTCGCTGCCATTGTTCGCCAGCCGGGTGCCCGCCGGCGCTCCGGTCGCCGGCGACGACATGAAAGAAGCGGATATCGACCTGAACGAGCACCTGGTCGCCCGCCCCGACAGCACGTTCATGGTCACCGTGCGCGGCCAGTCCATGCGCGACGCGGGCATCCAGGATGGCGACCTGCTGCTGGTCGACCGTTCCATCGAACCCAAATCCGGCAAGGTCGTCGTGGCTGTGCTGGATGGCGACGTCACCGTCAAGCGCCTGGATGTCACGGGCGACCGTGTCAGGCTTCTGCCCGAAAACCCCGAATATTCTCCGATCGATGTGCCGCCCGACTCCAGCTTCCTGATATGGGGCGTCGTGACGCGCGTCATTCATACCGTTGACTGAGGAGCCGCCAGATGAACACCGACACCCTGATCAAAATGAAATTCTCCGATTGGCGCCGGCTGCCGCGGGCGTTCCGCGTCGTCATCGAAGGCCAGCCGAAGGTCCTGGTTTCGCGGCCGGGGCGCGATTACTTCGTTCCCGTACAGTTTGTTTAAACCGGACTCGAGATCATTCATCACAACCTTTAGTGAATCTACGTAATGCGCAAACGGGTGTTTTGTGAGAAAATTCCTTCGCAATCAAGATAGTCCAGAGCAGATGTTTGTCCCCTGAATGCAGGACAAACAGAAAGGGAGTTCCATGAAATTTGTCCGTATCGTCGCCGCACTGATCCTCGCTTCCGTGTCGTGCCTGTCGTTCGCCAAGGCGACCGTCGTCCCGATCCTGAATGCCGAGATCAAGTCCAATGGCGCATGGAGCAGCAATCAGCTCACGCCTTACTGGAAAAAGACCCAGTTCTCCGTCACCACGGCCGGCAAGTACGACATTTCGTTCGATCTGACGCCGAAGAAAGGCTCCGAGAACTCGCTGATCGCGTCCTTGCAGAACACCCTCAGCTCGCTGACCGGCGGCGTCATCGGCAACCTGGCCAACGCCAATGTGGGCAGCAGCCTTTACCACCAAACGTTCACCGTGGACCTGACGCCCGGCAAGTACAGCTTCTACCTGGCCTTCACCAACGCCACACCGTGGAAGGGCGCGCTGAACGTCTCGCTCACGCCGACCGCCGCGGTGCCGGAACCGGAAACCTACGCCCTGATGGGACTGGGGATGGCCGCCGTGCTGCTGCGTCGCCGTCAGACCCGCAAGAACGCCATGCGCTGATTTTCCCGCAGACCGCAATCCTCATCGCCCCGGCCACGCCCGGGGCGATATCGTTTTTATCCCATCCACGCCAAAGCCGGCACCCGTCCCCTCCCTCCGCCTTTTCACCACACTCAGTGTTTCTACGCATTACAAATGCGTATTCAAAATGGAAAATAATCTCCTTCTTTACCGCAAGACCTCGCCATAAAGGACAAACCATGAAACTTGCCCGCGCTCTTGCTGTCATCGCCTTTCTGATCGCCCCCGCCCTGGCCTCGGCAAAACTCACCGTTCAGCCGATTGTCAACGAGTCCATCAAATCCTGGGGGGCATGGAGTTCCGCGGAATTGTTTCCGTTCTGGAGCAAGACCCTCTTTGAGGTAACGCATACGGGCAAGTACGACATCACCTTCGATCTGACACCAAAGAAGGGGTATGAGTCGTCCGCCATCGATTTATTGCACAACAGCATCACCTCGCTCTACACCGGAGGTTTTGCCTCCTATACGAATTTCGACCTGGGCAGCAGCCGCTACCACCGGACATTCACCCTCGATTTGCAACCGGGCATCTACAGCTATTACCTGGCCTTCACCAATCAGGATCTCTGGAAAGGCACGATCAACGTCAGCGCAGGCCTGCATACCCCCGCCGTCCCCGAGCCCGAAACCTACGTGCTGATGGGTATCGGACTGTCGGTCATTCTGCTGCGCCACCGAAAACCGCGCTAAGCCAGCCCAGTGCGTTTTAGCCCTAAGGCCGGATCAACGCCTTGAACGTCTGCAGCGACTCGGATTTGAGCACCAGGCCAAGGTTGTTCGGAATGGCACGCGCCGGGCATGACTCATCCAGCGGATGAAGCATCCCGGCGTACAACACCCCGAGCAGGGTGACGCCTTCCGGCCCCGCGCCCGCCGGCTCCCCCACCATCACCACCGGACTACCGCTCGCCCCGGGGAAACACGCGCAATCGATCAGGAAATCGGGGCGGCCCGCATAGTTCCGGTTCGGGCTGGTCGCGGCGAAACCGCGCCGCAACACGGGAAGGTTGTTCATTTCGTCCCAGATTCCGTCCGGATACCCCGGCATCAGCACGCTCTCGAGTCCTGTCAGGGCCGCCAGAATGGGAGGCGTCGGCAGGTTATTCTCTTCGAAAGCCGGGGTATAAAACCGCAGTCCGTGTCCGGCCGCATATTGCAGGATCGGCGCAAACGGCATGATAGAGATATCGAAACAAGCGTGAGGCCGCCAGAAAGAAGCGAACCGATCGAATACGACCCGTTCGCACCATCCCGTCAGCGGATCACCCTGCTCGTCGGCCCGAGTCAGCACAAACGCGCCCTGACAGGCGTCGCGAATGACGTGGGAGCAGGTCACGACCATCGGCGCGACCTGCCCGTCTTCCCACCGGTAGGTAAAGAAGAACGCGGTGCCCGTCACACACTCGCCCGACGTCTTCCGGCACTCCAGCCGCACGGTGGTGTGCCGCAAACGATCCACCAGTCCCAGCATCGCCCCCTTCTCCGCCGTTGTTTTCACCACTGTGGCGGCCTCTCGTCTTTCGGACAAGGCGGAGCGGCGCGCCGCTCCCGAAACGGGATCGGCGAATAAAAAAAACCCTCCGCAGGGAGGGCTCAAATCAAATCGGGGAAGTGAACGATCGGCGACGCGCCGATCGCACCATGCCTTGTTGACAAACAACTAGGACATTAGGCTATTTTATATGATTATCTTAAAAGCATAAATACGTAAATATACTTATCGTTCGGACAGCAAGGCCTCGATGCGCAGCGGATCCTCTTCCCGGCGAACCCGTTCGAACCATTCGCCCGCCTCGGGCCAAGTGCGCTTGAGTTGCCCGAGCCATTGTTTCAGGCGCGACGCGGGATAGCGCGACACCCCTCCTCGAGCCATGCACTGCCCGTAAAAATCCCGCACCCACGGCATCATTTCATGCCAGTCCATGGGCTCCTCGTCAAGCCCCGTCCGAGCGCGCTTGATCCGCATGGCCAGATCCGGGCAGGCGACCAGCCCGCGGCCGATCATGACTGTTTCGCATCCGCTCTCTCTCCGTATCGCCCGGTAGTCATCAAGGGTCCACACCTCTCCGTTGGCGACAACGGGAATCGTCACCGCTTCGCGGATTCGCGCGATCCAGTCCCAGTGCGCCGGAGGCCGGTAACCCTCGACCTTGGTTCGCCCATGGACGGTCAACTCATTCGCCCCCGCTTCGGCGATCGCACGCGCACAGTCCAGCGCCTGTGTCTTGTCTTCATACCCCAACCGCATTTTCGCGGTAACGGGAACATCGGCGGGCACCGCGCGCCGCACCGCGCTGACGATTTCATGCAACAATGGCGGTTCGGTCAGCAAAATGGCGCCGCCGCGATGACGGTTCACCGTGGGCGCCGGGCACCCGAAATTCAGATCGACACCCCGCGCGCCGAGCCTTGCGGCCAGTTCGGCATTCTCGGCAAGGCACATGGGGTCCGAGCCGAGAAGCTGGACGCGAAGCGGCGTGCCGGCCCGGGTTCGGGCGCCGTGGCGCAATTCCGGCGCCAGGCGGTGAAAGGTGCGGGGGGAATGCAGGTGGCTCGTGACACGCACGAACTCGGTCACACACAGATCGATTCCCCCGACCCGGGTGAGAATGTCGCGCATGATGTCGTCGACCAACCCCTCCATGGGCGCCAGTACCAGCTTCATGATCGGAGAACTCGCAAAAAATTGGCGATTATACTGCCTTGCCGTGTCCTTTTTATCATTACTTTGAAAGCGACTTTCTCATGCACACCCCCGTTCCCGGCATCTACCGCCACTACAAGGGCAATCTGTACGAAGTTTGTGGCGTAGCACGACATTCGGAAACCGGCGATCCGCTGGTCGTGTACCGGGCCCTCTACGGCGATTACGGCCTGTGGGTCCGCCCAGCTGAAATGTTTCAGGAATCCGTCATTCACGAAGGGGAAGCCCAGCCCCGCTTTGCACTGGTCAAAGCCTTCTGAGCATCACTATACTTGAATAGTCGCAACGCAAGACGGATGATCGAAACATGGAAAAGGCCATTCTTGGCGGGGGATGTTTCTGGTGCCTCGACACGATATTCAGGCGCCTGAAGGGAGTGGAAAGCGTCGTGTCCGGCTACACGGGGGGCCATGCCACCGATCCGGATTACCGTTCCGTTTGCGAGGGATTGACCGGGCACGCCGAAGTGGTCGAGATAATGTATGATCCTTCACAGATACGGTATGCCGACTTGCTGGAGATTTTTTTTGCCATTCATGACCCCACCACGCTGAACCGTCAAGGCTATGATACCGGTACCCAATACCGCTCCTCCATTTTCACCACCGATGCCGCCCAGGAAGCCGAAGCCAGGCACTACGTCGCGCAGCTCGAGGCGAAAAAGATTTTCGATGCGCCGATCGTGACCCAGATTTCCCCGGCCGGATCGTTCTACCCGGCGGAGGAAGAGCACCAGGATTATTTCGAACGCCATGGTTCCGCGCCCTATTGCCGTATCGTGATTGCGCCAAAAGTGCGCAAATTCCTGGAAATATTCCAGAACAAACTCAAAAGTTAAAGTTCATACTATTCTGCGCCAAGCCTGTTTATAATACCGGGATCGCAATAACCCCCCCACAGACCCGGGCTCGATGCGCAAGTCCTTCGCCAGAAAACTGCTGTTCCTGTCCAGCCTGATCGGTCTTGTCGTCACGGCGGGAACCATGGGGTACATGATCATCGAAGGATGGTCATTGCTCGACAGCCTTTACATGACGGTCATCACGCTGGCGACCATCGGTTACGGCGAAACCCACAACCTCTCAAACTTCGGCCGGGTATTCACCATCGCGCTGATCGTATTCGGCACCGGTGTGGTCGGCTATGGCATTTCCTCCCTGACCCTGATGCTCTTTCAGGGCGATCTTCCCAACTATCTGAAGCGCAGAAAAATGGAAAAAATCATCGCCCGCATGTCGGACCACATCATCGTCTGCGGGCTGAGCCGCACCGGACAGTACGCGCTGGAAGAGCTCGCGCAGTCCGGACAGGCTGTCGTCGTCATCGAAAGAGAGGAAACCAATGCGCTGATGCTCGAAGGCCGCGACATTCCCTATATTGTCGGGGACGCCACCGATGATGAAAACCTGCTGGCGGCGGGGGTCGGCAAGGCCCGCGCGGTGGTGACCTGCCTGACCTCGGACGCCGACAACGCCTTCGTGGTCGTGACGGCGCGCAATCTGAATCGCGAGCTGCTCATTGTTTCCAAGGCGGAGACGGAAAGCTCCCGCAACAAGCTCCTTGCGGTTGGGGCCGACAAGGTCGTGATTCCGTCCCGGCTTGGCGGCACCAACCTTGCCAATATGGTGGTACGGCCGGAAACGCTGCACTTCTTCGAGCATTTGCACTCGCGCTACCCGAACACGTTCCGCGCGGAGCTCCTGAATGCCGGCCCGGCCTGGGAGGGGCGGCGCCTGGCGGATTTTGTCCATCACAAGGACCGGCGCATGCTCGTCATCGCCCTTGAGCATCCGGGCGGGGAGATCGAATTCAACCCCTCGCCGGATGCCATGCTCAGGGACGGCACAGCCATCATGGTCATCAACAATTTCAAATGAACGGGCACGGTTCATGTCGCTCCTGAAAAATGCGCCGGCGGTGCGCCCCGGGCTGCGCGCAATGCTCGACACGCTGCGGGAGGCCACGGCGTTCGAGTGGGTGGCCGCGGGACTCACCTGGCTTGCCATCGGCGGCCTGAGCATGCTGTTAAGCCTGAGCATCGCCATCGAGCACGAGGAAAACCGGTTCAACGACGACGCGCTTCGCCTCAGGCAAAGCCTCGAACAGCACCTGAAAACAACCGAACAGGTTTTGCTGGGTCTGGCCGATATCGTCAATGGCAACCGGCACTCCCCGGAATCCCGCTTTACCGGTTATGCCAGCGAAACGGCGAAGCGTTACGAGTTCGTCTACATCATGGGCTACCAGCCTCTGGTTCGCGACGAGGAGCGGCCCGCTTTCGAAGCCGCGCAATCGGCCCGGATCAAGGGGTTTTCCATACGGGATTATCAGCACAGCAACGGCAAGGACTGGCACAGCCGGCTGCAATGGAGCCATGCGCCGCGCCGCGCCCGTTACCTGCCCTGGATTTCCGCAGAGCCCTCCTTGCCCGTCAGCGCGACGCATGTGCTCGGAATCGACCTGCTGAACGACTCGCTGGTCGGAAGCAGCATACAGCGCGCCATTGCCAGCACCGCGACCGAAATCACCCCGTCTTTCGAACTGGCGGACGGCACTCCGGGAATGGCGTTCGTGCGCGCCATATACCGCACGACGCCCCCCGGCAACAGCTCGCTCATCCGCAGCGAAGAGGCGATCGGCGCCCTGACGCTGGTCGTGCGCACGAGCAAACTCCTTGGCGCGGAAGCGCTGCCCGACGATCTGGACGTCACACTCGAAAGGAACGAAGGCGCGGCGGGACATTTCCAGCCGATACTGCTCCATTTGCCCCCCCGCGCGGCGCCGTCGCCTGTCGAGAGACTGCTGTTCCCGCAGTTGAGCGTGACCCTGCCGGTCGCTTCAGCGATTTTTCCATACCAGCTCAAACTCGGCACGCAGTTGGGATTCCGCATACTGCCGACGCCGACATTGCTGCTTTGCCTTCTGCTGGGGGCCCTGCCCAGCATGATGGTCTTGCTGATGCTCGGCATGCGACGCCGTGCGCGCCTGCACCATGAGCATGCCAGCGAACGGTTGCACCGGGAGCGGGAGAACGCCATGGTGACACTGCAGGCGATTTCCGACGCGGTCATTACGTTCGATACGCAGCGGATCGTTCAATATCTGAATCCGACCGCGGCAAGGCTGCTGAGCATCAAGCCGGAAACCGCGCGGGGGCGCCCCTTGCAGGAACTGCTTCAGCTGCGCTACGAGTTCGCCCGTCAGGCCATGGCCGATCCTTTTCTGGAGTGTCTGCAGCGCCGTACAGTCGTCGAACTTGCCGAAAACAGTTACCTGATCCGGCCGTCCGGCGACAAACTGCTTATCGAGGGAACCGTATCGCCCCTATTCGATCGCTCCGGCTCGCTACAGGGCGCCGTGCTGACCTTCCGCGACACGGCGCCGGTTCGGCGCCGCATGCTCGAGGCGCTCGAGGCGAGCGAGGATCGGTTGCGCCTTCACGAAAAAGAGCTCGCGCGCGTTGCACGGATCAACTCGATGGGAGAAATGACGTCCGGGATTGCCCATGAAATCAACCAGCCCTTGTCGGCCATCATGAGTTATTGCCAGGCTTCGCTCTCCTTACTCGAAGACGACGACCCGGATCTGGAAATGATACGCCAGGCCATCCAGTCCGCGGTCAGCCAGGCCGAACGCGCCGGCAAGATCGTTCTGCGCCTGCGGGACTTCGTGTCCAAGCGCAATCAGGACTGCGCCCCGGTCGATGTGAATCACGCCGTGCTCAATGCACTGACCTTGACCGAACACGAGGTACTGGACAGCGAGATTCACTTAGAATACAGACCTGAGCCCAACTTGCCGCTGGCCTACGCCGACTCTATCCATCTTGAGCAAGTGGTACTCAACCTGATCCGCAATGCGATCGATGCCATGCAAAGTGTCCGCCCATGGGGCCGTCTGATTGTCGAAACAAGCTATTTCGCCGATCGCATCCGCATCTCGGTGAGCGACAATGGCCCGGGGATTCCCGACGCCACGCTGGAAAGAATCTTCGAGCCGTTTTTCAGCACGAAACAGAAAGGGATGGGTCTTGGCCTGACCATTTGCCAGACCATCATTGAAAGCATCGGCGGTCAACTGACCGCCAGAAACAAGACGGGAGGAGGCGCGGAATTCATTGTCGAACTGCCGCCGCTGGATGCCCGTACGTTTGTGCAACAAGCCGGAGTTGAATCGTCATGATCACCATGACCCCGACCGTATTCATCGTCGACGACGATCCCGCCGTCCGGGATTCGCTGGCCCTGCTCATCCGCGCCCAGGGAATGCGGGTGCTGAGCTTCGCCTCCGCCCAGGAGTTCCTCGACAACTATCAGGAAGGCGAAATCGGCTGTGTCGTGCTGGACATCCGCATGCCGCAAATCACCGGACTGGCCCTGCAGGACACCCTGCGCCAGCGCGGCATCACCATTCCGCTGATTTTTGTGACCGGACACGGCGATGTCGAGCAATGCAGCCGCGCCTTCAAAAACGGCGCCATCGATTTTCTGACCAAGCCGGTCAATCGCGACAGCCTGGTGGAAAGCCTCCGAAAAGCCATCCGCATCAGCATCCAGCAGCATTGCCACGAAGTCGAAACCCAGGAAGTCACCACACGTCTTGCCCGCATCAGCGGCCGCGAACGCGAAGTGCTGGAGCTCGTGGCGGATGGCTTGTCGAGCAAGGAGATCGCCCGCGAACTGGATCTTTCACCGCGCACGGTCGAAGTGCACCGAGCCAACCTGTTCAGCAAACTGGGGGTCGACTCGCTGGCCGACCTGATCCGCTTCTATCTGAAGGCGCTGGAAGCCACCGGCATGAAGCGGGATCGCGCAGACAACCCGGACAATGAACAGTAAAATGCCGGCCATGGAAACTCCGTTCAAACAGGTCGGGCTGGTCGCCCGCCATAGCAAACCCGCCATTGTGGCGTCGCTGCGCCTTCTGGCGGACCATCTTGCCGGGCGCGGCTTTGCCGTGCTGGTCGACAAGGAAAGCGCCACGCCGGAAGAAGCCGGCCCCCACCCCCTGATCGAGCGATACGATATCGGCAAACAGGCCGATGTGGTCATCGTCCTGGGCGGCGACGGCACGATGTTGTCGATCGCCCGCTTGCTCGCACCGTTCCGGGTGCCGCTGATCGGCATCAACCAGGGGCGCCTCGGCTTCATGACGGACATTCCGCTGCACGAAATGCTCGACAGCGTCGATGCCATCCTGTCCGGCGAGTACGTGCCCGAGGAACGCATCCTGCTGCAGGCTGCCGTGCTGCGGGAAGACGCCGAGGTGGCGAACGCGCTGGCCCTCAACGACGTGGTTTTCAGCCGCGGTTCGGTCGGCTCGATGATCGAATTCGAAGTATTCATCGACAACCAGTTCGTCTACAGCCAGCGCTCGGACGGTCTGATCGTCACTACGCCCACCGGTTCCACGGCCTATTCGCTGGCCTCCGGCGGCCCCATCCTTCACCCGACGCTGCAGGCCATCGGCCTGGTGCCGATTTGCCCGCAGTCGATGAGCAACCGGCCCATCGCCGTCAACGATTCCTGCGAAGTCGAAGTCATGCTCACCCGCGGACTGGATGCGCGGGTTCATTTCGATGGGCAGTCGCATTGCGATCTGATGGAGATGGATCGTGTGCATATCCGCCGGTACCGTAACCCGTTGCGCATCCTTCACCCGGTGGGGTACAACTACTACGACATGCTCCGCCACAAGTTGCACTGGGGCGAGCGCCTTCTCTAACCCTTCCCGAAACGGACCATCATGCTGCTTTCGCTTTCCGTTCGCGATTTTGTCATCGTCGATGATCTTACGCTCGAGTTCGCCGAAGGTTTCACCGTGCTCACCGGCGAAACCGGCGCGGGCAAATCGATCATGCTGGACGCGCTGGCCCTGCTGCTTGGCGACCGGGCCGACGGCGCCCTGGTCAGGGAGGGACAGGACAAGGCGGAAATGAGCGCGCTGTTCGACTTCACGGGCCGCCCTGAAGTCGGCGCCTGGCTGGAGCAAAATGCGCTGCCCTCGGACGACAGCGCCGTGCTGATCCGCCGCGTGCTGGATCGCAACGGGCGCTCCCGCAGCTTTATCAACGGAACGCCCGCCACCCTCACCCAACTGAAGCAGCTCGGGGAGTTCCTCGTCGACATCCACGGCCAGCACGCCCATCAGTCGCTGGTGCGCGCGGACGCCCAGCGCAACCTGCTCGATGCCTACGCGGGTTCCGACGCGCTGGCGCGCGACGTGGCGCACAGTCACCAGGAATGGCAGCAGGCGCGCCGCACCCGCGAGGACGCGGAAAAACGCTCGCGCGAATCGGAACTGGAGCGCGAGCGGCTGGCTTGGCAAATCAACGAGCTGACCGAGCTTGCGCTGGTTCCGGACGAATGGAATGCCCTGAATCAATCGCACTCGCGGCTGGCGAACGCCACCGAGCTTGCGCAAACCGCACAGCTTGCCGTTGATGCGCTATCGGAGATGGACGGCAACTGCCTGTCCGTTCTCGCGACTGTGCAGTCGAAACTGAGCAAGCTGGCCAGCCTCGACCCCCGCCTCTCGGACACATTGTCGCTGCTCGATTCGGTGGACGCGGAATTGCGCGAGGTAGTGTACGGCCTGCGCGATTACGCCAGCGCGATCGACGAGGACCCGCAAGAGCTGGCCCGCACCGAACAGCGCATCGATGCGCTGATGAGCGCGGCGCGCAAGTACCGCGTTCAACCCCAGGATCTGCCGGAGAAACTCGCCGACTGGCAAGGCCAGCTCGAGGCGCTGGAAGCGGCCGCGGATCCCGAGACCCTCTCCGTCGCGGAAGCCGCGAGCCTGTCGCGCTACCGGTCGCTGGCCGAGGCGCTGTCCGCCAAACGCCGCCAGGCGGCGAGCGAACTGTCGGCAAGAATCAGCGATGAAATGCAGCACATGGCCATGGATGGCGCCCGCTTCGCCATCGAGCTCGCTCCGCTGTCCGAACCGTCGGCGCACGGCATGGAATCGGTCGAATACCTCGTTGCCGCCAATGCCGGCACCAGCTTCCGGCCACTGGCCAAAGTGGCGTCCGGAGGAGAACTTTCGCGCATCAGCCTGGCCATGCAGGTGGTGATCAGTCAGGTGGCCAGCGTGCCGACGCTGATTTTCGATGAGGTCGATGTCGGCATCGGCGGCCGGGTGGCCGAAGTGGTCGGCAAGCTGCTGCGGCAACTGGGCGAGCGCTACCAAGTGGTGTGCATCACCCACCTTCCCCAGGTCGCCTCGTGCGGCACAACCCACTGGCAGGTCAGCAAAACCACCGAACGGAACCGGGTGGTCAGCCGCATCCGTCCGCTGGACAACGAAGAGCGCGTCGAGGAGATCGCCCGCATGCTGGGCGGCGCTGACATCACCGAGACCACGCGGCGGCACGCGTCGGAGATGCTGGAACTGAACGCCTGACACTAGGCAAACCGGGCGCTTCACAGTACAATGCCGTTCTTCCCGCAAGCAATCGCTCCGGGAAAACCGGAAGAGTGGCAGAGCGGTTGAATGCACCGGTCTTGAAAACCGGCAATGGGCGACCATTCGTGGGTTCGAATCCCACCTCTTCCGCCAAACACCAGTAAAAAGCCGTCATCCTCAGCAACCAGGTTTCCGCAAAACCTTGCTGGGCGTGGCGGCTTTTTCATTTACGCTCATCAGCGATCATGAGACGTGAGACCTATATGGTACGGCATATGGTATGACTTGAGTTTATATAGTACGACCAGCCACTCCCTTCGGTGGCGTATTCAATTCACGCCAGCAAACCGTAAGAACTCACTCTTATTTACGATCCGGAACATCGCTCATCCTGCGAAGCCTGTCTTCCACCGCGCCCATCCCCTCAATCGCCCACTCTGGAAATTGACTCTTCAAAGAAGCGATCAACTCATGAGCTTTTTTCTGATCATTGCGCTCGATCGCCGCGTTGATCAGGTGAAAATGGCTTTGAGAGACAACTCGAAAAAGGGTCGCTTGGGCATCGGGAGCCAATTTTTCAAAGAAATCGCGACCGACTTGCAATGGTTCATCATCGGCAATGGGCGTCGGTTCAGTTGAGGAATAAGGAGCATCTTCACCACAATTAATTATTGTGATGCGATATTTCAAAGGACTTGCCATCGATATCACAATCGGAACCGCCAGGAGAATAAGAAGACACCATTCCATTCGTTAAGCATGGCACTGTAGGTTATTTACACGAAACAGCCTCAACACACAGAGCGGTTGCCTGGCGACTCACCCTGGATACACCATCAGCACGGTATCGTCGACCCGCCCATCCGGCAGAACCCGGTGATGCTTCAGCAGCGCCTCCTGAACAAAGCCGGCGCGCCTGGCGACGTGGAAGGAGCGTTCATTGCGTTTGGCCATGGTGATTTCAATCCGGAGCGGCGCATAATTGCGCTTCAGGAAAGACACCAGCAGCTTGACCGACTCGGTCATATAGCCGCGGCCGGTTTTTGCTGTATTGGCCCAGTAACCGATTTCGAAATAAGGAATGGACAAATTCGTGATCACGGCGCCGATGCAACCGACCACGCTGCGGTCATCTTTGTCGATGACATAAAAGCGCAGCTCCCCGTTCTCCGAGAGCGTGTTCTCCCTCGCGCAGACAAGACTCTTCACGACCTCGTCAAGACTCCACTCGGACTTCACCCAGAACAAAAATGCCCGATGCTCGGCATAACTGCCTTGCAACGCCTCCCGAACCGCCGGGGCGAGGCTTGCATCGGGCAATACCAGCGCCACCCGCTCCCCTGTGCATACCCATTCGTCGTCGATCACCTGCCACCTCTTTGCCACCCCCGTCAGGAAGATCAAGATTAAATCAAATGACATAAACCCACAACAACAGGGTGGTTTATCCGCCACAAAAAAGCAAATCAGCTAAAATTGTGGTTGTATATATAACATTTCAATTAAAATATCAGACATCAAGAGTCGTGTAATACGATCACGCCACCGCTTTTCGCCGGCGCCGCGCACCTGTCAAGCTGCAGCGGCGATCCGGACAAACGCCCAAGGATACCGCATGCCCCCTACCTCCGAGACGAGCCATGCCCCCGACCCCACTTCGGTTCTCGTCATAGGAGCCGCCGACGCCGCGCTCGCGATCCATCAGCGATTCGAAGGGTTGGCCACCGTGCGATTCGCGCGCACACCGGAAGAAGGACTGGCACTCGCACGCAAAGAACGCCCCTCGCTCGTGATTGTCCACACACCGGACCAAACGGTACTCGCCGGCTTTCTCGAACTGGGCGCAACTTGCCTTGCCCCCACGACGGGCGATATCGCCACGGCTCTGACGGATCTCGTGCCGCACTTGGCTTCCTCCTGTTCCCATGACACCCAAAGTGTCATCGACATCGACTCGCTGCTCGCATGGCTGCCGGATCAGAACGACTATCGGGCGGCGATCGCCGTCATGCTGGCCCGCCTTGCCGAAGACGGGCCGGCCATGATCGCCGAAATGCGGCGCGCCTGGCGCCCGGGTGAAACCGGACTGCTCCGGCATCTGCTGCACAAAGCGCGCGGCGGCGTCGGCTCGCTCGGCGCACGCCGCTTCGCCGAGATGACCATCGAGGTCGAGGTAGCGCTGCGCGAGGGCAAGCACGAAAACGTGGAAGCCGGCCTGTTCCGATTGGAAGAGGAAATGGCCGCCATCGTTCCCGCGATCGGACACTGGCTGGCCAGGGAGAGCAGGATACAGGAGCGAGTCCGGGGCACCGACATGCCTTGCGAGCGTCTGCAGGCAATGGCGGCCCGGCACGATCTTGCCGCCTGCGATCTGTACCGGTCGCTCAGGCGCGAACTCGAGGCGACCCTGCGCCCATCCGAACTCGCGCGCCTGGACCGGGCGATACACACCCTGGATTTTCCCGGCTTCACTTCATTATGGGCCTCGGCCCGTGCCGGACTGGCCAGAGAAGACCGGGCCTCGTCCGCTCACCCCGCTGTCGGCAATTCGTCGATCCGCGTGGTGTAGCGCGGTGAACAGGCCGCCCGGCGCATGAGCCAGCGCTGGCTGATGTTTTGCGACGCGAGCTTAACCGTTCCCCGGCCAAAGCGGTCATTGATACCGTCAAGCGCCGACATCAGGCTGTCGCGCCGCGGGTCAGGCGCCGCGGTGAACAGATCGGGCTGAACGCGCGACGCGGGCTCGATGTCCAATAGCGCCACCCCGGTTTTCTTGTAGGCCAGACCCTCCCGGTAGAGCCGGGACAGCCCATCCAGCGCCGCGCGGGTCAACGCCAGGGTATCGGATACCGGCAAAGACAGGGAGACGACATGCCATCCATGCTGCTGCTCGAGGTCCGCGCGGAACCGGTCGGTGTGCAGAAGAACTCCGACCATGCCGGCGACGCTGACCTGATCGCGCAATTTGCGCGCGGCGTTCGCCGTGTGATACGTCACCGCGGCCGCCAGCGTCGGCAAATCCGGCACCCTGTGTTCGAATGACCGGGAGGCGAGGATCTGCCGCTTGTCGGCGGCGACATCCTCGAATTCCAGACAGGACTCGCCGTTCAGTTCCGCCACGGTCCGCTCCAGCGTAACCCCGAATTGCCGGCGCAACCGGCGGGCATCCGCCTCGGCGAGCCCCAGCGCCGTGGCGATGCCAAGACGGCGCAGGTTTTCCCGCAAGCGCCGCCCCACTCCCCACACGCACCCCACATCGAGCGAAGCCATCAGTTGCCGGCGGCGGGTCGTGTCGGTATCGTCCCAGACGAACACGCCGCCCAGTTCCGGCCGGTCCTTGGCCAGCCGGTTGGCGAGCTTGGCGAGCGTTTTACTCCGTCCGACGCCGACGCAGGCCGGCAAACCGAGGCGTCGCGCCACATCGGCACGGATGCGCGAGGCGTGGCCCGCCGGATCGGGAATACCATCCAGCCGGAGAAAACACTCGTCAATCGAATATACCTCCTGCGCCACGCCCCATTCGGCGAGCACTCTCATCATCCGCCCCGACATGTCTCCATACAGCTCGTAATTACTGGAAAACACCGCCACACCATGATGCCGGCACAACGACCGTACTTCGAAGTAAGGCACGAACCCCTTGATGCCCAGGGCCTTGGCTTCCGGCGAACGGGCCACCACGCAACCATCGTTGTTACTGAGCACGACAATAGGCTTACCGGCGAGATCGGGACGAAACAACCTTTCGCAGCTGGCGTAAAACGTGTTGCCGTCGACAAGGGCGAACGTTGGCATGGCAGACTCCGGAAAATCGCGAGACGAAAAACAAAGGCCGCAACGGGCTACATATTTTGATTATGTACGAATTCAAAATCCATTGCCAGACAGACAGCCCCACTCTCCTCACAATCCAAGGCTGCGGCGGACCGCAAATCGTGTCATGCGGTTGCGCCAGAAGGGAGAGAGACGAAGGAGTTCGCCCTGGCACGCCGCTTCCCCGGTCAGGCAACGGTACCCGTCATGGATAACCAGAGCGGCATCGGAATGGCGATACCCGACTCGCCCAACCGCATGAAAAATGCCAACGCCGGCCGGCAATTGCAGGACAGCACCGACAACCTGGATAGGGTTTCCGATACGCTGAACCACAGCATCGGCTATTTCCGGTTGCCCTGAGCAGCGGCACCCGCGCGGCTGGCTGCCGGAGCAGTAGCCACCATGGCGTTTTCATCGCACAATTCTCCGGTTTTCCTCATTCCGGAGTCGGTCATGCTGCGCTTTACCCCTGTCAGTTTGCTCATCGTCCCCATTCTCGCCGCCGCCCAGGCGCCCATCGCCCAGCGGGAAAACCTGGCCGCGACGGTCTGGATGCAGCGTTCGGCGGAAATGAGCGCGGTCACCCGCACCGTCTACCGGGCCGCGACGGCCGCGCTGCCGGCGGCGCGCAAGGCCGGAACCGGCGCCGCGCTGGAACAGGAAAACCGTCCCGACCTGCCCGGAAAACCGGCCATCGTGCTCGATATCGATGAAACCGTGCTGAACAACATGCCCTACAACGCCGCCCAGGCCGCCAACGGCGAGGCCTGGACAGCCTCGAGCTGGGAGAACTGGGTGCTGGCGCGCAAGGCCGGTGGAATCGACGGCGCCGCCGAGTTCATTCGCGCCGCGCGCGACATGAAGTTCACGGTGATTTTCATCTCCAATCGCGAATGCCGCGCCGACGGGCGCTACGACAGCGAAGGCCGCGCTCTGGACTGCCCGCAGAAGGCCGCGACCCTCGACAATCTGGAAACCGTGCTGGGCTACCGGCCGGGCGACGACGACGTGCTGCTGCGCAACGAACGGCGCGGACGCGACGACAGCAACAAATCGGCACGCCGCCGCGAAGTCGCGGGGCGCCACCGGATCGCCATGCTGCTTGGCGACGATCTGGAGGATTTCGTGACGCGGGCGCGGTTCGACCCGGCACGGCACGCCGAAAGATTCGGAACGGTCTGGTTCGCGCTGCCCAACCCGGTGTACGGATCATGGCGCGGCCCGTACCGCGACACAGAGGCGCTTTACCGGGCGCTGGAGCCGTGGCGGCGCCAGTAAACGAGGGTTCACATCTTGCGGAAGCGGTGCGCGTAGCTGCGGCTGACCTCCAGACGCCGGCCATCCTTGAGCACCACGAACAGGCGACCGTCTCGCGCCTTGTCCACGCGGTCAATCGCCCCGACACGCACCAGCGTGGAGCGGTGGATCTGCCAGAACTGTCCGGGATCGAGTTGTTCGGCCAGTTGCCGCAAAGGCATGCGCAACAGCGCCTCGCCCTGGGATGACTGCACGACCGTGTATTTGTCGTCGGCTTCGATGGACAGGACCTCGTCCACCGCGATCATGCGCAAGCTCGTGCCGACGCTGGCCTGCAACCAGCGCAAGGTTTCCCGTTTGGGCGCCATGCCGGCCAGTTCGGCGGCAAGCCGAAGCAGGGCCTCATCGCGACGCGGCATGGCGAGCGCTTCGAGGCGCCGCCGCGTCACCTCCAGCCGTTCGAACCCGACTGGCTTGAGCAGGTAATCGACCGCATTGCGCTCGAAAGCCTGAATGGCGAACTGGTCATAGGCGGTCACGAACACCACATGGCAGCGGCCGTGCAAAGCCGCCGCCACCTCGATGCCGCCGGGACCGGGCATGCGGATGTCAAGAAACGCGACATCCGGCAGCGCCTCTTCGAAACGCGCCAGCGCCTGCGTTCCGCTGGCGGCCTCGGCGGCGATCTCGAGGGATGGCCACACCCGGCCGAGCGCGTCTTTCAGTTGGGCCCGCATCAGCGGCTCGTCATCGGCGATCAGGGCTCTCACGCCGCCACACTCCCCACCGGCGGCTCGACCACGGCGGATTTCCGGTACGGAAGGCTGATCGTAACGCGTGTGCCGCCGGTGTCTTCCTGCATCTCGATCGTCAGCCTGGCCCGGGTCCCGTAAAGCAGCTCCAGGCGGTCGCGGATATTGGCCAGCCCCACGCCACGCCCCGCGGAAGGGCTGAACCCCACTCCGTCGTCGCGCACCGACACATCGAGCCGGTCGCGGAACAGCGCCGCGCCCAGAACGATGCAACCGCCCTCTTCCTTGGGTTCCAGGCCATGGCGGATGGCGTTTTCCACCAGGGTTTGCAGCATCATCGGCGGGAAGGCGGCATCGGCCAGCGCATCGTCCATCTCACAGCGCACGGAGAGCCGTTCCCCCATTCGCTCCTTCATGATGTCCAGATAGGCCCTGGACAGGGTCATTTGCGAACCGAGCGTCGACTCGCGCGATTCGCGCATATGCGGCAAGGCCGAACGCAGGTAATCGATCAGATTGCGCTGCATCGACGCGGCTCGCGACGGATCCGATTCGATCAGTTGGCTGATCGAGGACAAGGTATTGAACAGGAAATGCGGCTCGATCTGCGCTTGCAGCGCCTCGATGCGCGCTTCGGCCAGACGCCGCTCCAGCGTCGCCACGTCAGCGCGGCGCCGCGAGGCGGAAGCGTCAAGCTCCGCTTCGCGTTTGCCCCCGGCGAGTATCTTGACCACCATCAGCAAGAGCGAGGCGAGCAGCACCAGTTCGGGAATATTCATGATCCCGCCGATGATCATCAACCCCAGCGTCGCCAGCAGCAGCCTGGGCCAGGATACCCGCGCCAACCAGTCGGCCAGCTCCCAGCCCAGTTCGCGCAATGCCGCGCCGACATCCCGAAAGGCGTTCCATCCGCGTCCACCCGTATTGCCGTGAAGCATGGTGAGTCTCCCTGTATGAAGTGCTTCCAGTGTAAAGGTCTGCGCCATACTCTGCGCCGTCTTTGCGACGAAACGCGGGTTTTGGGCGGCGAACGGCGGGATAGCACCGCCAGCGGTCATGACTGCGCCGACCGGCCATTTAAACTGCATTAGACACCACAAAATTTCAACGTATTTTCATTTGCCGCGTGTGCCGGGAAAAATATTTCACCCATATTGGATCAGGATCAAATATTACTTGTAGGTAGATCTTTTTCTTTAGGGAAAGTCTTCTACTATTGCGCTTTTCCAATGAAAACGGGAACCGACATGAAAGCGGAGGCCTCTGGTCGGCGGGGGAAAGAGATCCAGCTCAACCCCGACGAACTGATCGTCAGCAAAACCGATCCGACCGGTCACATCACCTATGCCAACCGCGTGTTCATGCGCATCGCGGGCTATGCGGAACACGAGCTGCTGGGTCGGCCACACAATCTGATCCGGCATGCCGACATGCCGCGCGGGGTTTTCCGGCTGATGTGGAAAACCCTGCAGGGCGGCGGCGAGTTCTTCGGCGTTGTCAAGAACACCACCAAGCATGGCGACTACTACTGGGTCATGGCCAATGTCACCCCGGACTTCGACAGCGCCGGACAACTGCAAGGCTATTATTCGGTGCGCCGCCGTCCGTCGCGCCAGGCGATCGACACCCTGTCCTCGCTATATGCCCGCATGCTCGAGGTGGAAGCGTCCGCGGGCAAAGCCCGGGCGCCCGATGCCTCGGCCGACTGGCTCGCCGCGCACCTCGCCGGGCAGGGGCTCGACTACGAAACCTTCATTCTCCGCCTGCTTTCCGACACCTCCACCGCCGCGAAGACCTTACCATGACCATTTCACGCCGCCGTGCGCCTTTCTTGCGCGATCGTCTGGGCCATATGTTGGTCGCTTTCAACGTCCTGGTTCTGCTGTCCGCCTTTAGCGTCTTCCTTCTTCCCGCTTCCTGGCGCATCGGCGCCGGGATCGCCTGTTTCGCGTCGGGCCTGGCCCTGTCGGTCGCGATCTGGCTGCGCAGCCGCACCGCGTTCAACGTACTCGCGACGCTGCACGAGCAACTGGGGCACGCATGCCGGGGCGAGCTGCACCACCGGGCCACCCGTACCCGCAACCTGGGGGAAATCGGTCTTGTCGCGTGGCAACTGAATGACTTTCTGGATCTGATCGAAACGTACTTCAAGGAAGTGAACACCTGCTTTGAACGGGTGTCCTCCGGCGACTTCCGCCGCCGCCCGCTCGATGGCGGCCTTCCTGGCGTTTTCGCCGATTCCATGGGGAATCTGGACATCGCCATTCAGGCCATGGCCGACAACGACGGATTCGTGCGGCGCAACCGTCTCGCCTCTCAATTGGCGGCGCTGAACAACCCCAACCTGCGCCAGAACCTCGCGGGCAATCAGGCCGACCTGGGAACGATCCGCGATGCGATGGAGGACGTGGCCGGGATCACCCGGGACAACGCCAGCGGGGCGCGGCAAAGCCTGCAAAGCGCCGAGCAGCTGTCCGGCCATCTGGACACCATCGCCGGCACGGTGGTCAGCATGCATGCCGCCGGCTCCGCACTGGCGTCGGAGTGGCAAGGCATCGAGACATCACTGACCGCGATCTCCGATATCGCCGACCAGACCAACCTGCTGGCGCTCAATGCCGCCATCGAAGCGGCGCGCGCCGGCGAACAGGGCCGCGGCTTCGCCGTTGTCGCCGACGAGGTCCGCAAGCTGGCGGAGCGCAGCAAGGGAATGGCGCAACGGGTGCGGGAAGTCCTGAACCGCCTGTCAGAGCGTATCACGGATATCGAGCGGCGTTCCGAGGAAGCCCGGGCCGTGGCCGGCGAGGTGCGCCAGTCGGTCGAGGCTTTCCGTGAACGTTTCGAAACGCTCGCCGGACAATCGGATCAAGTGCTCAGCCGGGTCGAGTCGGTGCGGGACCGTTCGCGCGCTTCGCTGCTCAAAGTGGATCACGTCATGCACAAGCAGCAGGTCTATCACGCCGTCGAAGAAGGCGATCCGGACCAGAACGTGCGACGTCTGGTGCAAGACTGGCGGGGTGCGGCCGAGCGCACGGCGCTGGACGGGCACGGCGGCAAAGAGCTGGACAAGGCCATGGCCACGGTGTCGGCGCGCATGACCGCCGCGCTGGAAGCGGCCAATGCGGCGTCGCCGGACGAAACGCGCATCATCGCCTGCATGCGGGAGCTGGAAAGCGACAGCGAACGCCTGCTCGGCTGCTTTGACAGTCTTGTCGCGGTGCAAGGCCAGTACTAACGTTCGGCAAGGCTTTTGCCCACCTCCATCACCAACCGCTCCGCCTGGCGGACGATGGCGTCCCGGTAGGTCTCGAAAACCTCGTCGCTGATCCGTCCGTCGCCGCCCGGCGCGAAACGGTTCATGACCGGGGTGTGAATATGACCGGCCGGGATGGACAATTTCATCGCATCGCGCAACAAGGTATTGCGATACGCGCTTTCGTTCGACAGGTAGTTCCCGCCACCGCCTTCCCGGGCGCACGAGCCTTTGGGCGGCGCAACCGGCTTACCCGACGGCAATCGGTTCATGGTCTCCAAACCCCGATTGAGAACAACAAAACCGGGCCGCTCACAATCCGGGAATACCGAGTAGCTCACATTCCATGTCACGTCGAACGCCCCCTCGCCGGTCGCCAGATCGCCGGGAGGCCGCCGGATACCCGCGCCGGTATTGGCGGCGAGCATCCGCGCGACAGGCAATGTCGAGGCGGTGAACTGCGGCGGGGAGTCCGCCTTCCAGGGCGCGGCGGGCAACCCGCTCCAGCGCTCGGGCGGCGTGATATCGCACCCTTGCGGCCCTGGCGGCCGCCCGGCGCCATCGGGCGCGCATGCCGTCTTGCCGTCGTTTCCGGGGAAGGTTCCGCCATGGTAGCGACCATTCCACGCTTCAAGATTGAATTGATAGCCGATTCCCTGGCTGACCGTCAGGGAGGCGTCCACACGCGAAGGTCCCTTGAGGAACCAGGGGCCGAGCGTGTCTTCCTGCACGCCGTCGGCGAACGGGGCGAAACTCACCGGCAACAGATAGGTTTCGATGCGCAGCACGGAACCGTCCGGCAACGGCACCTCCCTGCCATCGAGCGTCAGCGCCAACGCGCCCGACGGATTGCCGGTGCGGATCGCCGTGCCGGAGGCGCCCGGCTCGCCAAGCGCGAACGGGTCGAACCCGCTGACGATCATGCGGCGAATCTTGCGGCCAGGCGGCAGCGTCACGTCGTACTGCCCTCGGGACGCGCGCTCGAACTCGCGGATCAGCGCGGTTTTTTCCGTTTCGTTAAGCCAGGGTGTCCGCCATTGCCGCAGCAGCCGCGTCATCGCCAGGCGCGTCCAGTAAAGCGGCCGGTCATCGCTGGCCGGCAGCATGCCGGCGATCACGCGTCCCTGAGCGCGATCGACAGCCGCGCGCCACAAGTCCCGGCCCGTGGCCGCCACATGCCGGTGGGCGCTGTCGAACGAATCGATGGCGGTTGAGCCATCACGACACAGCGAGTCGGCGAAGGCGGTAATGCGCCCCTCGAAACCCGCCGCCTGCACGATGCGTCTGGCGAAGGGGGTATCATTGCCCGGCAAGCGGTTGACCAGCCGCTGCTCTTCGTACACCGGAGCAATGGATGGATCGAGCGTGCAAGCGGCATGGACCGGCATGGCGATCAGGGCAAGAACAACCGAAAATGGCATAGTGCGTGACATCGGCGCATCACCAGAAAAGGGAAACCCTCAATTTACACCAATGTCATTGCGCCGATGCAAGAAAACGCGTCCCGACAGCGCGCCCGACGCAAGTGATCCGCACAAATGAAAAAAGGGGGACTCGCCCCCTTTCGCTTTCGCCGTATCAGCGCCTCTTGCGCCACCTTAGCGCCAGGGCCGCCAGCCCCATCCCCATCAGCGCCACGCTCTCGGGCTCCGGCACGGCGGGAGCCGCGTCGATGCTGAAGCGGTAGGTTCCGGACCAGGTGCCGGTGGAGTACATGTCCAGTCCGAAATCATAATCGCCCTTGCCCAGCTGGACGGAGAACGTCTTTTCATAGGCATTGCCGCTCGGTGCATCCTCGACCGTCAGCGTTTCCCAGCGTCGATCGTTCACATTCCAGAGTCCATGGGTCAAAAAGGTGAACGATGCCTGTCTGGCGGTGTCGGGTGTCAGCGCGAACCGCACGGCATAGCGACCATCCCGGTCCAGCGAAACATGCTGGTTCGGCAGCCGATAGCTCTGCCATTGGCCATTGGCGTATACCGGTGTGTCGATCACCGCGGCGGCCGCCCTGCACGCGGAAAACGCCGCCAGGATGGCGATCATTCCATATCGTAAAAAGTTCATTGCGTCACTGTGTCTTTCATTGCAACCGGGCATTATCGCACAAAAGCCGGCACGCCTCTTTACGTGAAATTACGTGATCCTGCGGCGGCGCATCGTCAGCGCGGCGAGCCCCACTCCCATCAGCGCGACGGCCCCCGGCTCGGGCACGGGCGCCGAGAACGGGGACGGCGCAATGGAGAAGCGGTACTCGCCCGCCCAGGGGGACGCCGAATAGAAGTCCAGCAGATAAGTGTAATGTCCCTTGGTCAACCGGAGCGTCCGGGTCATCGAATACGCATTACCCGCAGCGAGGGCGGCATCGCCCGGGCTGGCTCTTGTCCGTCCGGCAGGAAGGTTTTCCGCGGTATTCCAGATAAAATGCGTGACAAAATGCAGCGGGGACTGAGAGGCGTCCACCGGAGTCAGCGCAAAGCCGATGTCGTAGGAGCCGTCTTCCGGCACCAGAAACTCGCGCTGGCCAAGCGGCACGGAGTCTCCGAACCAGGCTTGCCGCCCCATGTACTCCCCGGTCTCGATGCGGGCAGTGCGCACGGCCGCCGCCGCGGACATCGAAACCATTGCCGCCATGATGGCGACGCCCCATTGTTTTGCATTTGCCATGTTTCAACCTTGATTTGACCAACTTCAGATACGATGAATGATCCGGCGCGTCAACACGCGCCGGATAGGCGGAAGTGTCACCCGGAGAAGGTCTTTCGTCCCCTGACCTTTTGTCCCGTCCCGACTAATGACCGCATATTTTAAATCATTAGTTTAAAATAAATCAACGTATCGTGTTTCCTCGGCGGATATGGACCAGAACACGCCATACCGGGCAATCACCTTTACAAAGACCGGCGGCGGGCCCCATCATGTCGGCATCGCAACAGCGGCAGGGAACGATGGAACCGCACTTCACATGGGCTCGGCAAAACGTGCTGGCCTGCCATGACTGCGACCTGTTGCTGAACCGTCCGGCCCGACCGGGCCGTTTCGCCTGTCCTCGATGCGGCGCGGTGCTTGGCGACAGCGACGGCCACGCCCCGGAAACCTCGCTGGCGCTGGTGCTGGCCGGCGTGATCGCCTTCATCATCGCCAACGCCCATCCAGTGGTCGGACTGGACGCCAACGGACTGCGTTCGTCGACCACCCTGATCGGTTGCGCCCTGACGTTGTTCGACCAGCAAATGCCGGCCATCGGCGCGCTGGTGCTGTTCACGGCCGTGCTGGTGCCGGCCCTGGAGCTTGGCGCGCAGCTGTATCTGCTGGCGCCGCTCTGCCTGGGACTGAGACCTCCGGGCTTTGCCAGGATGATGCGGCTTGCGCGCGTGGCGCACCCATGGGGGATGGTGGAGGTGTTTCTGCTCGGCACCCTGGTCGCCCTGGTCAAGCTGGCTCACCTTGCCCGCGTCGAGCCGGGCATCGGACTGTGGTGCTTTTTCGCGCTGATCACCCTGCTCGCCGCCAATGCCAGCCGCTTCAATCCGGCCCTGCTCTGGGAACGTTACGCCTCATGCCGGCCGCTCACCTGAAAAACGCCGCGGCGCGCGGGCTCTGGCTGTGCCACGGATGCGGTTTGCTGTCGCGGGTCCGCGCCGAGCCGTGCGTTTGTCCGCGTTGCGGCGCGGCGCTGCATGCCCGCAAACCCGCCGGCCTCGCCCGCGCCTGGGCCTTTCTGATCGCGGCGATGATCCTCTATCTGCCCGCCAACCTGATGCCGATCATGCTCACCGACACCCTCACCGGCTCGCAGCGCGATACCATCATGAGCGGCGTCGCCTACCTGTGGGCCACGGGGTCCTGGCCCCTCGCGCTGGTGGTGTTCGTCGCGAGCGTGCTGGTGCCTCTGCTGAAAATGCTGGCCATGCTGTTCCTGCTCGTCAGCACAGGCCGACGCTCCCGTTGGGCACCGCTGCAGCGCACCCGGCTTTACCGGATGCTCGAATCCATCGGGCCGTGGTCGATGCTGGATATTTACGTCGTGGCGCTGCTTGTCGCCCTTGTGCAACTCAAATCGCTGGCGACGATCCATGCCGGCCCCGGCGCCATCGCATTCGGCGCCGTTGTGGTATTGACCATGCTGTCGGCGATGAACCTTGACCCCAGACTGTTCTGGGACGAAGACGGACACTCCGATGACTGAATCCGGTGACGACAACACCCTGCCCGAAGCCGTTCCCGCGCCGCGCCGTCGCTGGTCGCCGCAATGGGTCTGGCTGATTCCCGTACTGGCCGCCGCGATCGGCGCCTGGCTCGCCGTGCATGCCATTTTGTCCCGCGGCCCGACCATCACGATCGCGTTCAAAAGCGCCGAAGGACTCGAAGCCGGCAAGACGCGCATCAAATACAAGGATGTCGACATCGGCGAGGTCACGCGCATCCGGGTCAGCCAGGACCGCAAATCGGTGCTGGTGACGGCCGACCTGGTCAAGGAAGCGGAAGACTTCCTGGTCAAGGACAGCCGCTTCTGGATCGTCAAGCCGCGCATCGCCGGCGGCAGCGTGTCGGGGCTTGGCACCTTGCTGAGCGGAGCCTATATCGGCATGGATGTCGGCAAGAGCGGCGAGACCGTCAAAACCTTCACCGGCCTTGACGTGCCGCCCATCGTGACGGCCGATCTGCCCGGACGCCAGTTCCTGCTGAAGGCGGAGGACCTGGGCTCGCTGTCGGTGGGCACCCCCGTCTATTTCCGGCGCGTACCGGTGGGGCAGGTGGAGGCCTATGCGCTCGACCCATCGGGCAAAGGCATCAACCTCACCCTGTTCATCAATGCCCCCTACGACCGGTTCGTCACGCCGGACACCCGTTTCTGGCACGCCAGCGGTCTTGATGTTTCGATCGGAGCCAACGGACTCAAGATCAATACCGAGTCCCTGTCGGCCATCGCACTGGGCGGTGTCGCATTCGAAACTCCGTCGACGGGACTTGCGACACCGCCGGCCGCCCCATCCGGCACCGCTTTTCTGCTGGCGGCCAACCGGGAGCAGGCGCTGCAGAATCCTGACCGGGAAGTTCAGCCGCTACGGCTGACCTTCCGGCAGTCTTTGCGCGGCCTCTCGGTGGGCGCGCCGGTGGAATTCCGCGGCATCGTGGTCGGCGAAGTCACGTCAATCGGCGTGGAGTACGACAAGACGCGCCGCGACTTCAGCATGCCGGTGGAAATCCGCACATTTCCAAGCCGCATACGCGAACTGTTCGCGCCGGCCGAGCGCACGCAGGCCCTCGACCGCAAACTGAGTCCGGGCATGCTCGTCAAGCATGGCCTGCGCGCGCAACTGCGCATGGGCAGCCTGTTCACCGGCCAGCAGTACATCGCGCTGGATTTCTTCCCCGAAGCGCCTCCGGCGCGGGTTACCGCACGCAACGGCGTCATGGAGCTGCCCACGGTGGACGGCGATATCGAAGAGTTGCAGCGCACCGTGCAGCGCGTGGCGCGCAGGCTGGACAAGATTCCGCTTGACCGCATCGGACTTTCGCTGGAAAAAACCCTGGGCACGCTCGACAGAACCCTGTCGGTGTCAGGCGATGCCATGGGCCAACTGAACGGCAAGGTGTTGCCCGAAACGCTCAAGGCGCTGGAAGACCTGCAAAAGACGCTGCATAGCGCCGAAGCGAGCTTGCGTCCCGACTCCCCGATGCAGGAGGATGTGCGCGGCGCCATGCAGGAAGTCCGCGAAACGGCTCGCAGCGTGCGCGCCCTGTCGGACTATCTGGAACGACACCCGGAAGCCCTGATCCGCGGCAAGGAGAAAGACACACCATGAGAAGCCTGATCCTGGCCGGCTGCCTCGCCTTGGCCGGCTGCGCCTCCCCGCAGCCCCGCTACCATACGCTAAGAACCATGGCGCCGGACATTGTCCGGCCTCTGCCCTCATCCGGGGAGCTGCTGGTCGGTCCGTCCACCCTGCCCGCCGCGCTTGACCGGCCGCAACTGGTCATCGAGGCGGACGGAGGGTGGCGCATCCTGGAGCAGCAGCGCTGGCTCGGCGGCCTCGCGCGCTCCATTGATGAAACCGTCGCCGGCAATCTCTCCGCGCGCCTGAAAAGCGACAGAGTCCATGCCTGGCCGCAGCCAGGTCCCGATACGCGCCCGGTGCGACTCCTTATCGACGTAAAAAGTTTTGTCCTGCGGACGGGTTCCGAAGCCCGTTTGACGGTCGACTGGCGGCTGGTGGCGTCGAACAATGGCGCAATGCTCGCCACCGGGCATTTCACCGGCGCGTCGCGCGGCGGCGATACGTCCTCCCTGGTCGACGCCCAGTCGCGACTGCTGGGAGCGCTGAGCGACCAGATCGCAGAACGACTTGCCGCGCATCCCGAATGGATGGTGTCACGCTGAAAAGAAAAACGGCCGCGAAAAAGGAAGTCGATGGCGGCCGCAACCAAGAAAAGAGAAGAGAGAGTGAGCGAATTGCTAGGCTCGGATTCAGCTTAGTCCAGAGATCCGTTAACGGACTTGACCGGAGTCAAGCGCATGGCATAAAACATAGTGCAAACGTCTCTGCATGCGGCAGCGAATTCTGATAGAGTGCGCCGTCACTGTCAGGGAATCACCATGCACTTTACCGTATTCGACACCCCCCTTGTCCGTCCCGCCTTGCGTTTCATTTCGGTGATCGGCTTGAAACTCGCCGGCTGGAAACTGGACGGTGAATTCCCCTCCGCGAGCAAATACGTGATGATCGGCGCGCCACATACCAGCAATTGGGATTTCCCGCTGACGCTGGCCATCTGCTTCGCCGCCCGCGCGAAAATCTACTGGATGGGCAAGGCCTCGCTGTTCCGCGGTCCCGCCGGCCCCGTGATGCGCTGGCTTGGCGGCATTCCGGTGGACCGCAGCAAGCGCAACTCGCTGGTGGACCAGATGGTGGCCGCCTACGACCGCGCCGACCGGCTGGTGGTCGCCATTCCGCCGGAAGGCACCCGCAAGGCGGTGAAGGAATGGAAAACCGGTTTTTACTACATCGCGCTGGGCGCGCGTGTTCCGATCGCCCTCGCCTACCTCGACTACCCGAGCCGGCGCGGCGGTTTCGGCCCGATGATGATCCCCAGCGGGGACATTGATCAGGACATGACGGCCATCCGCGCCTTCTACAGCGACAAGCGGGGACGCCACGGTTAAGCAGACGCTGCCGCGATCATTTTTTGAAAGAGGCCAAGACGGCTCGTGACGACAATGGGGGCATTCCATTTTCGTTGCGACCGCCATGCCAGTTATCTTCCCTTTTAGCCGCTTCGGCACCCGGATTCCGGACCTCGTCCCGGAATGGGCCCAAACCACCTGGTCGACACTGACCGGCGCCCGCGGCGACACGGCCACCCCGCTTGACCAGACCGCCGCGCTCCAGAGCGAAGCGCGCACCGTGCTCGCCAAATCCGACCTGCGCCCCGGCGACATCCTGCTGTTCCTGCGCGACGGCAGCCCTCACCCGGTTCTTTCGCTCATCGAAGCCGGGCAAAAGCTCTCCGGCTTGAGTCCCCGGAGAAACAATACCGGCAGCGCGGACCGCGTGCATGCCGCGATCTGGGTCAAACACCCCGGCAATCCCGGCCGCACCGACCCCTTTGGCGAAGGCGAACCGGAAGTTGCCGAATTCCGGGCACCCTATGCGCTCAATACGGCCCTCTCCCGGGGGCGTTATCTCGTATTCCGTCCCCAACTCGCGGACGAAGCGTCCGACTGGGCCGCCCAGATCGCCATGAGCTGGGCTGAAGCGCGCGACCTGCCTTACAGCATGCTGTCGGCGGTACGCTCCATTGGCGGCAACTCGGATTTCACCGCCAAGGCGGAAGACAGCGCGCAAGCCTTCACGCGCCAGGCCTTCGATCCTGCGCGCGAATCGCTGAAACAG
Organism: Paludibacterium paludis; assembly: GCF_018802605.1. NCBI lineage: Bacteria > Pseudomonadati > Pseudomonadota > Betaproteobacteria > Neisseriales > Chromobacteriaceae > Paludibacterium > Paludibacterium paludis. The sequence goes on from NZ_CP069161.1 coordinate 2,316,005, forward strand.
AATGGCGGGTTCTGCTCGATGTTCGTGCTCGCCGCCTTCCAGGCAAGCCTGGGTCTGAAGAACATCCCGCTGCCGCCTGGTTTGCGTGTTAATGCCCAGGAAACGTCGGTGCGCACCCTGGAGCATTTTTTGCGTTCCGACCCGGAGCATTTCTCCGTTCTGGGCGAGATTGTCATCCGCGAGCAGGACGTGCTCTACCACGACGACCCCTCCTGGAGCCGCCCGGGCGACGTCCCGCCAGGCGACGCCCCGCCGGGCGACAAGGCCGGCTCGCGGTGAAAAACGCGACCGGCGCCGGGGACGTGCCACGGCGCCGGTCGGGACGGGAGTCAACCGTTTCAGTGCTTGTTCAGGGCCGACACCACCGGCGAGGCATCGCCGCCGAGCACAACGTGAATCAGTCCGCTCGAGAAGGGCTGAACCGCCAGCGCGCCGAGCTTGCGCAATGCCGCTTCGTCGATGCCGCTGGCGTCATTGACCTCGACGCGCAGGCGCGAATGGGCCACGGCCTCCAGCGAACGCACGTTCGACTGGCCGCCCAGCGCGGCGAACCAGCCGGTGCGGTCGATATCGGCCGCTTCCGCGACGGTGGCGGCCTGAACGGGTTGGGCGCCACTCGTCGCGCCGCCGAGGGAGGTGCGAATTTCATCGGCCACCGAGTCCGCCTCCGGTCCGATCACGATCTGCACGACGTTCTTGGCGGGCTTGATGATACCGCGCGAACCGAGCGCCTTGAGCGCCGGCTCGTTGATCGCGCCATCATTGCCGACCACCAGACGCAGTCGCGTGGTGCAGGCATCCACCGACACCAGGTTGGCCGCACCGCCGAGCGCCAGGACGTACTCGCGCGCGCGGTCGGTGCCGCTGATCTCCGCCACCGGCGCCACGACGTTTTCTTCACGCCCGATGGTCATGAGGTTGAAGCGGCGGATAAAAACGTCGAACACCACGTAGTACACCACGAAGTAGGCGGCGCCGACCGGCAGGAGCAATTCGGCGTTCTGTCCCTTGCCGAAGGAGAGAATGTAATCGAACAGGCCCGCGGAAAAGGTGAAGCCCAGCCGCACGTGCAGTATGTGCATGATCGCGAGCGACAGGCCGGTCAGCACGGCGTGCACGCCATACAGCACCGGAGCGAGGAACATGAAGGCGAACTCGACCGGCTCGGTCACCCCCGTCAGGAAGGCCGTCAGCGCCATGGACAGCAGAAGGCCGCCCACCGCCTTGCGGTTTTCCGGGCGGGCGTTGCGGTACATCGCCAGGCAGGCCGCCGGCAAGCCGAACATCATGACCGGGAAGAAGCCCGCCATGAACCGTCCGGCGGTCGGGTCCCCGGCGAAGAAGCGCCACAGGTCGCCGGCCACGACCTTGCCTGCCGGATCGGTGAACGAACCGAACACGAACCACACCAGGGAATTCAGGATATGGTGCAGCCCGGTGACGATCAGCAGGCGGTTGAGCACGCCGTAAACGAACAACCCCAGCGAGCCGGCATCCAGCAGCCAGTGACCGATCTGGTCGATGACCTGCTGGATCGGCGGCCAGACGAAGCCCAGCACAATCCCGGCCAGAAGCAGCGTGAAACCGGTCACGATCGGCACGAAACGCTTGCCGCCGAAGAAGGCGAGGTAGGACGGCAACTTCACGTCCTTGTAGCGGTTGTACAGTAAACCCGCCACCACACCGGACAAAATACCGGCGAGCACCGACATGTCAGGCGCGATGGGTTTGCCCTTGCCGTCAAGGTGCACGAACCAGCGCAGGAACTCCGCCGGACCCTCCGCCTGCATGCCCTGCAGTTTGGTCGACATCAGCAGCAGCCAGTCGGGCGAGGCCTTGAGCACGGCGGTGAGCACCAGATAACCAATCGCGCCGGCCAGACCGGCCGTGCCGTTGTTGTCCTTCGCGAAACCAACCGCGACGCCGATCGCGAAAATCAGCGCGAGGTTGCTGAAAATCGCGTTGCCGGCCTGAGCCATCACCGCGATGTTGAGCAGGTCCTCCTGCCCCAAACGCAACAACAGGCCCGCAATGGGCAGCACCGCGATCGGCAGCATCAGGGCACGCCCGAGCTGCTGAATCCCGGCAAATTTGCTTAGGTTCATTTCCTGTCTCCTCCGTAAGATGATTGCTTCAGTGGTGCTGCCACAGCGCCGCGGCCCGCTCCCTGACGCTTCGGGCATCGTCAAGAAGCAACAGGCCTTCCGCGGCCTTGCGGCATTGCTCGATAGCGAGGCTCCGGACGCGAGCCTTGATTTCCGGGACCAGCACCGGCGCCACGGACAGTTCGGTGACGCCCAGTCCCAGCAGGACCGGCACGGCCAGCGAATCGGACGCCATCGCCCCGCACACGCCGACCCACTTTCCGTGCTTCCGCGCGCCGGCCACGGTCATGGCGATCAGGCGCAGCAAGGCCGGATGGAACGGGTCGAGCCGGTCGGCAAGTCCGGCGTGACAGCGGTCCATCGCCAGGGTGTACTGCGTCAGGTCATTGGTGCCGATCGACAAAAAATCCGCCTCGCGGGCAAGCTGGTCGGCGAGCACCGCCGCGGACGGCACTTCGATCATCACGCCAAGTTCCGGGCGCTCTCCGATGCCTGCCTCGGCGCACAGCGCGTCGATGCGTTCCCGCACGCGCCTGACCTCCGCGACTTCGGCGATCATCGGAATCAGGATGCGCAGCCGGGACAGCGGCTTGAGCGCCAGCAACGCGCGCAACTGGACGTCGAGCACCTCGGGGCGGGCGAAACCGGTCCGGATGCCGCGCAGGCCGAGCGCCGGGTTGTCTTCAGCAGGCAGCGGGAGATACGGCATGTCCTTGTCGCCGCCGACATCCAGGGTACGGACGATCACCGGCCGGTCGCCCAGCGCGTCGAAGACCGCCTGGCAGGCTTCGCGCTGTTCGTTTTCATCGGGCATGCTGTCGCGCTCGATGAACAGCAGTTCGGTGCGCAGCAGTCCCACGCCATCGGCGCCATGCTCCGCCGCTTCGGCCGCGTCCCCGGCATTGGCGACGTTGGCCGCCACATCGATGCGGCATCCGTCCTGAGTCAGGGCCGGGCCGCCGGCGTTTTCCAGAAGCTGCCGCCGGGTGTTTTCCCGTTCGGCGATCCGGGCCCGGGCCGCGTCCAGCTCCACCTCGCCCGGTTCCGGATCGAGCCGGCCCGCCGCGCTGTCCAGTATCACTCGCTGTCCTTCGGACAATTCGCGCACGCGCTCGCCCACCGCGACCAGCGTCGGCAGGCCCATGGCGCGGGCGATGATGGCCAGATGACTGGTCGCCCCCCCGCGGGCCAGCACCAGGCCGGCCAGCCGCTCGCGCGGCAGCCGGTTCAGATCGGACGGCAACAGGTCGTCGGCCACCACGATACTCTCCGGCGGCAATTCCGAAGGCAGTCCGTCGGGCATGCCCATCGCCACCAGCAGGCGGCGCCCCAGATCGCGCAGATCCGCGACGCGCTCGGCCAATAGAGGATTGCCCAACGCCAGCAGAACGCGTCCTTGCTCCTCCACGGCATCCCGCACGGACACCGACGCGCTCTTGCCCGCGATGACGCCCCGCTCGGCCAGCGCGATCAGTTCGGGATCGTCGGCGAGGGCCAAGTGGGCGGTAAAGATCGACTCCTCCGCCGCCGCGCGGCGCCGCGCGGCATCGGCGATGGCGGCCTGGATGGCTTCGCGCACGCTCACCAGCGCCTGCGACAGCCGGGCGAACTCCTCGTCCCGGGTTCCGGCGGTTTCCTCGACCACCAGCGCCACAGCGTCCAGGCGGTGGATGCGTCCGATCGCCATTCCGGCGGAAGCGCAGACCCCGGCGATACCACCGTCCGGGCCCGCCTGTGCCGCGGACGGCGCCGCGGCATGGTCACCGCGGGTCCGCGTCTGCAGCGCGCGAATCACCGCATCGGCCGCCGCGGCGGCATCCTCGCCGCGGGCCAGCACCGTGACATCGTCGTCCTCCCCCACACCCAACCCCATCAGCGCCACGACACTGCGCGCGCTGGCGCTGTGGCCGCGGTATTCGACCTGGATATCCGCCGAGAAAGCGCGCGCGGCGGCCTGAACCATGGCGGCCGGCCGGGCATGCAGCCCTCCCGCGTGCCGCACGATCGCGCTGGCGCGGGCTTCGGGTCCGTCGCCGCCGGCGGCCATCGCGCCGTCGCCCGGCCGCAGCAACCCGAGGCTGTCGACCCCCGCCCTTAGCTGGCCAGCGCGGGGTCGGCCGGACAGTTGCCCGCCCTCGGGCAGCAACACCAGTGTCACCAGCGAAACGGCCCGTCGCGCCACACGATCCAGATCGACCTCGACCAGGCACTGTCCGGCGCTGACCGTATCGCCCGCGGCGACATGGGCGGTAAACCCCTCTCCTCCGAGGTTCACGGTGTCGATGCCGATGTGGATCAGCACATCCACCCCGTCGCGGGTGGTCAGCGTCAGTGCATGGAAGGTGCGGGCCACCTGCCGCACCACGCCGTCGGCCGGGGCGAGAATCCGCGGTGACAGTGGCTCGATGGCCACGCCGTCGCCCATCATTCCCGCCGAAAACACCGGATCGGGCACGTTCTGCAGCGGGACGACAATACCGTCGACCGGGGCCAGCAGCGAAATCATGGAATCGCTCATTGTTATGTCTCCTCCGCCTGGAGCGGAATTATCGTGTGCAGGTCACCTTGGCCAGATGGCGCGGCTCGTCCGGATTCAGCCCGCGCGCTTCCGACAGGGCCGCGGCCATCAGGTAGAAACTCTGGATCGCCAGCAGCGGATCCAGCGCTTCGTCGGTGGCTGTGGACAACGTCAGATTCCGTTCCGGCACGGTTTCCGGCGCCGCGAGCAGCACCCGTGCGCCGCGCTTGCGCATATCGGCGGCCAGTTCGAGCAGTCCCGCCTGCTCCGGCCCGCGCGGCGCGAAAATCAGCAGCGGATAGCCTTCGTCGATCAGCGCCATCGGGCCATGACGGATTTCCGCGCTGCTGAAGGCCTCGGCCTGGATCGCGCAGGTTTCCTTGAATTTGAGCGCGGCCTCCAGGGCCACCGCGAATCCCAATCCGCGTCCGACCACCATGATCTGCTCGGCGCCGGTCAGCGCGTCCACGCCCGCGCTCCAGTCCTGGCGTGTCGCGGCGGCAAGGTCCTCGGGCAGCCGGTCGAGCGCATCGAGCAGCGGCGTATCCAGACGCCAGTGGGCGACCAGGCGCGCCACGGCCGACAGGGAGGTGATATAGCTTTTGGTGGCCGCCACGCTCTTTTCCGGGCCGGCGCCCAGCGGCACCACCCATTCGCAACAGTTGGCCAGCGGCGAGTCGGGACGATTGACGAGCGCGACGGTCATCGCGCCGGCCGCGCCCAGCGCGCTCATGGTGTCGACCAGATCGGGACTCTGCCCGGATTGGGACAACGCCACCGCAAGCTGTCCGTCCACCGCCAGCGGCGCCTTGTGCAAAGTGACCAGCGACATCGGCAGGGACACCACCGGCACGCCGCTGCGCTGCATGGCCAGGTAAGCGAAATAACTGGCGGCGTGATCCGAACTGCCGCGGGCCACGGTCAACGCGAACTGCGGATGGCGCGCCGCCAGCGCGTGAGCCAGCACGCCCAGCCGCTCGTCGGCGTACATTTGCTGCGCCGCGACCGCTTCGGGCGCGGACAGGGCTTCTTCAAGCATCAGTGAGGCCAAGACATTCCCCTTCCACATAGACTTCGATCAGATTCAGTCCCGCATCCAGCACCACAAGGTCGGCCCAGGCGCCGACCGACAGACGCCCGCGCTCGGAGAGCCCCAGGTAATCGGCCGGATACAGGGACAAGCGATGCGAGGCCTCTTCCAGCGACAGACCGATCGACACCAGGTTTTTCAGGGCCTGGTCCATGGTGAGCGTGCTGCCCGCGATGGTGCCGTCCGCCAGGCGCACCCCGCCCAGACATTTGGTGACGGTATGGGAACCGAGCTTGTATTCGCCGTCGGGCATGCCGGCGGCGGCGGTCGAATCGGTGACGCAGAACAGGCGCGGGATGGCGCGCAGCGCGGCGCGCATCGCCCCCGGATGCACATGCAAGAGATCCGGAATCAGCTCGGCGTACTCCGCATGGGCAAGCGCCGCGCCGACCACCCCGGGCTTGCGGTGATGCAGGCCGGTCATGGCATTGAACAGATGGGTGAAGCCGCTGGCGCCGTGATTGAGCGCGCAGACCGCATCCTCATAGGAGCCCAGGGTGTGGCCAAGCTGCACCCGGATGCCGCAGGCGGACAACTGGCGGATGATCTCCATATGGCCGGTGACTTCCGGCGCCAGCGTGATCAGGCGGATCGGCGCCAGCGAGCGGTAATAATCGATTTCGGCCCAGACCGCCTGACAGGCGTTGGACGGCTGGGCGCCGAGCTTGCCGGGGTTGATGTAGGGTCCTTCGAGATGCACGCCGAGCAGACGCGCCGCGCCGCTCTTGCGCGTGGCACAGCTGACGCCGAGCGCCGCGAGGACCGTCTCGATATCCTGCCTTGGCGCGGTCATGGTCGTGGCCAGCATCGATGTGGTGCCGTGCCGCGCGTGCAGCCGGGCCACCGTATCGGCGGCATCGCCGCCTTCCATGATGTCGGCCCCGGCTCCGCCATGCACATGCAGGTCGATGAAGCCCGGCAGCAGATAGCACTCGGCCCGCCCGCCTTCCGGCGCATTGCCATCGAGCCGGGCAATGCGTCCGTCGGCGATGTCCAGCCCGCCATCCAGCCAACCCGAGGAGGTCAGCATGCGTCCTGTCAGTTTCATACCCATCGTTTGAGCTCCGCGACAAAGTCGTAGTAGTCGTTACGACACCAGGTATCGGTCAATTCAATCAGCACGTTATCGGCGGTGTAGCCAAGACGGGTGATCAACAGCAGCGCTTCGCCTGCGCGAATCCCGCTCAGGGCGGCGATCTCTTCACTGGCGTTGACAGCGCGGATATGCTGCAGGGCGCGAACCACGGAATGGCCGAGCTGATCGAGATGCGCGTACAGCGATGAGCCGATGGCATTCGGATCGGGAAGGTAACTGGCGGGCAAGGTACTTTGCTCGATGGCCATCACCACGCCGTCGGCCAGACGCTGGCGCTTGAGTCTGACCACCTGGGCCGAGGGCGACAGGCCCAGCTTGATGACTTCTTCATGGGTCGGAACCGCGATAGTGCGCTCCAGCCATACGGATGACGGTTCGAAACCGCGCTGGCGCAGCAATTCGGTGAACCCTGTCAGGCGAGACATGGGTTGCTCGGTGCGAGGCGTGATGAAGGTTCCCGAACCGTGACGTCGGCGCACCAGGCCCTGCTCGATCAAAACGTCGAAAGCCTTGCGCGCGGTGACTCGGGAAATGCCCAGCTCTTCCGAAACGGTACGCTCGGAAGGCAGCGCCTCGTCGGCGCGCCACCACCCGGCATTGATGGCCGTCGCGAGCTTCTGGGCCAATTGCAGATAAAGCGGCGTCGACTGGCCCTCGTCGGGCTTCAGCGCATGCCAGCGATCATCCATGGTATTGCCTTGAGTATGAATTGTTATGACTCAAAACAGTAATACCACTTAAATACCAGGTCAACTATCGCCATCGAAAATCCAGCACATATATGACAAACACCACCCCATTTTCCCCATTTGACAACGCTTTCACCGGATAAAACCAATTCAATACCAGTTGCTGCGCCGCAACATCCTTCTTTTCGGCAAATCTTGCCTCTGTAGCGCTTAATGATGTATTTTGTATGCATCTTTAAATGCGAGACACCAACCATGACGTTTCTGCGCCTGGAGGAACCCTCCCAGCCTCCCGTCACAGGCTTGCCCCTGTTAAGGCTCGGCTTTCGCCCGTTTTATCTGCTGGCGGCCCTGTTCGCCGCCGTAGCCGTTCCGCTCTGGCTCGCCGCGCTGACCGGACATGCCCGGCTCCCCTGGGCCGGAGCCGCATGGCATGCCCATGAAATGCTGTTCGGCTTCGCCGCCGCGGTGATCGCGGGATTCTTGCTGACCGCCGTGCGCAACTGGACCGGCGCCGATACGATCGCCGGCGCGCCACTCGGCGCGCTCGCCACATTATGGGTCGCCGGCCGGCTAGCGCCGTGGTTCCTTCCCGGCTGGGCGGCCGCCGTGACCGATATCCTGTTTTTGCCGCTCGCCGCCTGGGCCGTCGCACATCCTCTGATCAAGGCGCGCAACCGGCGCAATACCTTCGTACCTTGCCTGCTGCTGGCGATGGCGCTGCTCAATATTGCCTGGCATGGCCTGGTGAACCGGGATCCGTTCTGGGCGATGACACTGCTCAAACTGCAACTGGGTCTGATCGCCACGCTGATGAGCGTGATCGCGGGGCGGGTCGTGCCGATGTTCACCCGCAACGCCATCGCGGGCGTCCGGCAAACAAGCCATCCCTGGATCGAACGCGCCAGCGCGCCGCTGACGCTCATCGGCTGGAGCGCCTGGGTACTGTCGCCGCATTCCGCGTGGCTTGCCGCGCCATTGGCGGGTATTGCGCTGATGCACGGCGTCCGTCTCATTGGCTGGGGCGCGCTCGCGACCGCCAGAAAACCCATCCTCTGGATCCTGCACGTATCGTGCGCTTTCGCCGCGCTCGCCTTTGCGGCCGCCGCCGCCGATTGCCTGTCGCTCGCGCCCGCCTCGCTCGCCATTCACGTGCTGGCGGTCGGTGGCATGGGAGGCCTGATCATCGGCATGGTGACACGCACGGCGCGCGGCCACACAGGCCGGCCGCTCACGGCGGGAAGAACGGAGTGCCTCGCCTACGCGTGCCTGGTGGCGGCCACCTTGCTGCGGACCGTGCCCCTGATTCTGCCGGCGCCGGGAGGCTACCTCGCCTGGCTCGATGCCGCCGCCGTCGCGTGGAGCGCCGCGTTCGCCGTCTACTTCATCCGCTATCTGCCGTGGCTTAGCGCGCCGCGCGTGGATGGAAAACCCGGCTAGGCCGCGCGAAGGGCCGGCAGCCGGGACGCCAGCAGGGTCGTCACGCCGGCGATCAGCCCCCAGAACGCCGACCCGACCCCGAAGAGCGTCATGCCCGAGGCGGTGACGAGGAACGTCACCAGCGCCGCCTCGCGGCCATCGGGGTCATGCAGCGCGGTCGCCAGGCCATTGCCGATGGTGCCCAGCAGAGCCAGTCCCGCCACGGCGCTGATCAGCGCGGCGGGGAATGCGGCGAACAGGGACGCGACCGCGGCCCCGAAGACACCGATCAGACAATAGAACACCCCGGCCATCACGGCCGCCACATAGCGCCGCGCGCGCTCCGGGTGTGCCTCTTCCCCCATGCAGATGGCGGCCGTGATCGCCGCGAGGTTGAGCGCGAACGCGCCGAACGGCGCGAGAGCCAGTGAAACAAGACCGGTAACGCCAATCACCGGCGAGACCGGAACCGCGAAACCGGAGGCGCGGATCACGGCGACACCGGGCACGTTCTGCGACGCCATGGTGACCATGAACAGCGGCAGCGCCACCCCGATCAGGGCGGACACGGACCAGGAAGGCATGACGAGTACCGGACTGGCGAGTTCCATGCGCAAGGCATCGGCATGCAAGCTGCCCTGCCAGGCGGCGATTATGGTGCCAAGAAGCAGCACGACAGGGATCGCGTAGCGTGGACGGTAGCGACGCATCACGAGATAAGCGGCGAACATGGGCAGCACCAGCGCCAGACTGCCCTGCATGGCGGTGAACACATTCATGCCGAAACGCACCAGCACGCCGGCCAGCATGCCCGAGGCGAGGCCGGGAGGGATGCGTTTCATGGCTTTTTCAAACACCCCGGAAAAACCGCACAGTGCGATCAGCAACCCGGACACCATGAACGCGCCCGTCGCCTCGGCGAGGGACACCCCCGCCATCGCGGTCAGCAGCACGGCGGCTCCGGGCGTCGACCAGGCCGTGACGACCGGCATCCGGTAGCGCAGGGACGGAAGGATGCAGGTCAGTCCCATCCCCCATCCCAACGCCCACATCCATGAGGCCTTCACCGCCGCATCGGCGCCGGCGGCTTCCGCGGCCTGAAAAACAATGACGGCGGAACTCGTGAAACCGACAAGCACGGTAACAAAGCCGGCGACGACGGCCGATAGCGATATATCCCGAAAAAAACCCATACAGCGCCTCCGACGAAATCGAATCGTCAAAGGTAACACATATGAATAGTATGTGTTCAGGGCTCGAGGCCGACGCGAACGACGTCGGGAGGCGGCGTTTCCTGCGGAAGCCAGCGCCGGTAAATGGACTGAAAACTGCCATCCTTTTTCATGGCGCGCAGGGCGTTTTCCCAGGCGAGCACGGTATCGCGCGGCGTGCCCATGGAAAACGCGAGGTAAAGCTGCAACGATTCAAGCGTGGTCACCCGATCGACGGAGTCGGCCGAGAACCCCGCTTGCGCAAGGGCCGTCCCCGCGGCGAACCCGCCTTCGACCCACAGACCGACGCGACCGGCCATCAACAGACGGGCCGACTGACCGGAATCCACGGTCTCGATAATGTTGACGAATCCCTTCGCCTCCGCCGCCACCTTGAAAATACTGCCCCGATAGGCGGTGACCGGCATGCGCTTGATCACATCGCCCATGCGCAGGTAGCGCGCCGCCTCGCCCTTTCGGCAAAAAAGCTCGGTATGGGAAACGGCCACCGGACCGATCAGGGTCATGAATTTTTCCCGTTCGGGGGAGCGGGCCACGGTGAAGAGCATGACATTCGGCCTGGCAATCAGATAGCTGTAGCCCCGCGCCCAGGGCACGATCTCGATACGGGCATTGTCGCCCACCCTTTTTTGCAGGGCGGAGACAATCTCGACCGCCATGCCGTCCGCCTTGCCATTGCGCAGGAATGACACAGGAGGCCACTCTTCGGTGTACAAGGCGAGCGGTTCTTTCCCGCCGGCCGGCCCGATCGCCGCCACTCCCATACCGATGCATGCCAGGATCAAGCGGAACGCTTTGCCCCATGTGAACACCCGCCACATCCTTTCCGTTGTCCGACTGTTTTGTCTGAGTCTAGTCAAGCGATGGCGAGGCGGCCAGCCAGGCGATATAGTGACAGGGTGTTTGTTCTTTCCGCTCGCCGACCATGCGCATCCTCTCCGCCGAAATCGTCCATTTGCTGCACGCCTTGCCGCACGGCGCGCTGGCTACCCACTCGCTGACCTGTCCGGGTTTTCCCTACGCCACCGCCCTGCCCTTCGTGCCGGACGCCTTTCAGCGGCCGGTGTTCCTGATCAGCGGGCTTGCCGAGCACACCCGCAACCTCGACGCCGATCCGCGCTCGAGCCTGCTTGTCGGCCCCCCCTCCGGCGACGATGCGCAAACCGGGGAACGCATGACACTGGTCGGTGAAACCCGAGCCATCGATGCCGGCGACGCGGCCACCCGTCGCTACCTGCGTTATCTTCCCCAGGCAGAGCCTTATCTGGATTTGGGCGATTTCCGGTTTTTCAGGATGGAGCCGACGGATATCCGCCTGATCGCCGGATTCGGGCGCATGGGCTGGCGCCGGGATGCACCGTTCGACAACGCGCCGGCGCTGGATGAAAACCGCGAAGAGACCCTCATCGCGTCACTGGCCCCCGGACTGCGCGCGGACACCCGCCTCTTGGGCATCGACCCGTGGGGCATCGATCTTGAACGGGAGGGCTGCAGACTGCGGATACGGTTCGACTCGCAGGCGGAACCCGAAGAGGTGGACATCGTGGCTCGGCGCGCCCTGGACCGTCTGCCCCGCTAGGGCGACGGTACCGCGCCAAGCACGCGCCCGAGCAGCGCGAGGATGGCCAGAGCCAGAGAGAGCACCGAAACGAGCCCCACCGCTTTTGTTTCGCGCGTCGCGCGCCGTCCGGCCTCGCGCGGGTCGGCCCCCTGAGCGAGCCAGCGTCTTTCGCGGGCGCCCCGGAAATACATCAGCGCGCACAAAAGCAGCAGCACGGACAACGGCAGACCGACGGCGAACCAGACAAGGCCGGGCGGAGCGAGGTCGAGAAAGCGGTCGGACACGACTCTACTTCTGGATCAGGAAATTGACCAGGACTTCCTTGAAAATGAAGCCGAACACGCCGAACCCGAGCACCAGGAACAGTACGGCGGTGCCGAACCGGCCGGCGCCGGACTTCTTGCCCAGATCCCAGACGATGAATCCCATGAAAACGATCAGGGCGGTCAGGCAAACCGCCATGGAAATATTGGTGAATTGCTCTTCGCTCATACGGCAACGTTCCTGACGGGTATACGGGTGACCGGCTATTAAATCAAAAAAACATCCCGTTGTCAGGAGGACAGAAGCATGCCGCCGTCACTGTCGCTGGCATGCCATTCCTTCAGACCGCGAGGCGCGGCAGCAAGGCCCGGATAGCGAAGCGGTCCTGAACGGGCAGTGGCGCCCCCCGGGCTTCGCGCAAGGCAATAAAACCGTTCAAGGTGCTCCGTACCTTGGTAGCGAGCCCGGCGCGAACCGCCTGCAAGGATCTGTCGATGGCCCGTCTCGCTTCATCGGACAGACCGGCTTCGTCAAGTTCGGTCAATTGCCGTTGCCCCAGCGTCAGGCCATCGAGCTGCGCGCGCACCAGAGCCACTAGCGCCTTGGCCAGGGCAACACTGTCGCCCCCCGCAAGAAGCCGCGCCTCAGTCGCCCGGCAATCGGCTTCCGTACTTCCGATCTGCGCGGATAAGATCGCGTGCCATGCCGCGCCCAGATCCGCCGCGGAAGAAGCATTGCGAGCGCGGTCCAAAGAAGACGCCGCCAAAAGAAAGAACAGGCGTTCGCCCAGCACAATATCCTCACGCACCCCCCTCTGCGCAAAAGCGGACGCCTTCTTGTCCAGACAGCCCGCCACCCGTCCGAACGCGCCTTCATAGTCATTCACCAGCGTGGCAACCAGTCCTTGCCGGGCAGGGAGTTCGACGTTGCGGTCGGAGGCGCGCACCAGCAGGTTCATTACGCCCTCCCAGCGAAGCTTCGCCACCAACGCGGTCCATTCGCGCCAAGCGCAACTGCCCTCGCGCGGCAAACGCATCGGTCGAATCCCGGCATTCGCCGTATTTTTCGGGTGATGCCCCCGTTCGAAAGGATCGATGGGCAGCGCGCGAACCCGGCGGACAGCGTCGAATCGGACCTGGCGAGGCGGGCGGCACGCAACGGGCCCCGTCGGCCATGCACGGCTTTGCCGGGCGTCAAATACAGACATTTTCAAGTCGGGGCCGTCGAGCGGCGTGCGAAGATAGGGGGTACAAATATGATTGATTAGCGGCATTGGATGGATTTCCTTACTGACCTTTATCGAAAGACTCCATCAGAACAGCAAAGCGCCCCCAACCTCTTTCATTTTCTATTCATCGCATGACAAAACAGCCCGCGGGACTGGCCAGCGGGCTGTTTTTTTACCAAGGCAGACAGACTGGTCAGCCGCGCTTCTGTTTCTGCCGGGCGGCGATGCGCATGCGCAGCGCATTGAGTCGGATGAAGCCGGCCGCGTCGGCGTGGTTGTAGGCACCGCCATCCTCATCGAAGGTGGCGATGGTCGGATCGAACAGCGAGTCGTCCGAATCGCGTCCCACCACATACACACCACCCTTGTAGAGCTTCAGGCGCACCCAGCCGTTCACCGTCGCCTGGGACGCGTCGATCATGGTCTGCATCATCGCGCGTTCGGGCGCCCACCAGTAGCCGGTGTAAATCAGGCTGGCATAGCGCGGCATCAGTTCGTCCTTGAGGTGCGCCACCTCGCGGTCAAGGGTGATCGACTCGATGGCGCGGTGCGCCTTGAGCATGATGGTTCCGCCCGGTGTTTCATAGCAGCCGCGCGATTTCATGCCGACATAGCGGTTTTCCACGATGTCCAGGCGGCCGATGCCGTGCTTGCCGCCCAGCCGGTTGAGCTCCGCCAGCACCGTGGCGGGACTCATGGCGACGCCGTTGATGGCCACGATATCGCCCTGGCGGTAGGTCAGTTCGACATACTCCGGGCTGTCCGGAGCGTTTTCCGGGCTCGTGGTCCACAGCCACATGTCTTCCTCGGGTTCGTTGGCCGGATTTTCCAGCACGGTGCCCTCATAGGAAATGTGCAGCAGGTTGGCGTCCATCGAATACGGACTGCCGCCGTTCTTTTTCTTGGAGATGTCGATGCCGTTCGCCTCGGCATAGGCCAGCAGCTTTTCACGGGACAACAGATCCCACTCGCGCCACGGCGCGATCACCTTGACGTCGGGCTTGAGCGCGTAATACCCCAGCTCGAAGCGCACCTGATCGTTGCCCTTGCCGGTCGCGCCGTGCGAGACGGCATCGGCGCCCATCTGGCGGGCGATCTCGATCTGGCGCTTGGCGATCAGCGGCCGGGCGATGGAGGTGCCGAGCAGGTACTCGCCTTCGTACACCGCGTTGGCGCGGAACATCGGGAACACGAAATCGCGGACGAACTCTTCCTTCAGGTCGTCAATGAAAATGTTCTCGGGCTTGATGCCAAGCGCCAGCGCTTTCTTGCGCGCCGGTTCCACTTCCTCTCCCTGGCCGATGTCGGCGGTAAAGGTGACGACTTCGCACCGATACGTGTCTTGCAGCCACTTGAGGATGACCGATGTGTCGAGACCGCCCGAGTAGGCGAGCACTACTTTCTTGATATCTGACATGTGTTTCTCTACTCCAGTAAATCGTTTTTTTCGGTGCGGCGCGATATCAGTGAGCGACGCGCCCCAAGAGCAGATACTCGACCAGCGCCTTTTGGGCATGCAGCCGGTTTTCCGCCTCGTCCCAGACCACGCTCTGGGGACCGTCGATCACGCCCGCGGACACCTCTTCTCCCCGGTGAGCCGGCAGACAGTGCATGAACAGGGCATCGGGCCTCGCTTGCGCCATCAGCGCTTCGTCGACCTCGAATCCGGCAAACGCGGCAAGGCGCACCTGGGTTTCGTCTTCGTAACCCATGCTCGTGAACACGTCGGTCGTCACCAGGTCCGCGCCTTTCACCGCCTCGGCCGGGTTGTGGCTCACTTCGAAGCAATCGCTACCATACTGGCAGCCGTCGAGTATGGTCAATTCATAGCCCGGCGGCGTGGCGATTTTCAGCTTGAAGCCAAGGATGCGGGCCGCCTGCAGCCAGGTGCGGCTCATGTTGTTGCCGTCCCCGATCCACGCTACGGTCTTGCCTTCGATCGAACCGCGGTGTTCGATGAACGTCAGGATATCGGCCAGGATCTGGCACGGATGGTATTCGTTGGTCAGCCCATTGATCACAGGCACCCGCGAGCAGGCGGCGAACGTCTCGACCCGCGACTGCTCATAGCTGCGGATCATGATGATATCGCTCATGCGCGAGATGACGCGCGAACTGTCCTCCACGGGTTCTCCGCGCCCCAACTGGGACGATTTACCGTCCAGAAACATGGCATGACCGCCCAGGTGGGTCATCAGCGCCTCGAACGACACGCGGGTTCGGGTCGAGTGCTTCTCGAAAATCATGGCCATGACCTTGCCCGGCAGAGGCCGGTAGATTTCGCCGGAAACATGTCGTCGCTTCAGGATCTGGGCACGCTCGAAGATGTACTGGTACTCCTCGCGGGAGAGGTCGCTGAATTGCAAGTAATGTTTCACGTCCTTCATGATGGTCTACCTAACTTTCTTGGTCATGCCTGGGTTGAACCCGTCTCTGACGGGGGAAGTGGCCGAAATCCGGCCTGAATTTATAAAAATGCGACATAAATTTACTTTTACCCCAATTCGCAGCGCCTGACAAGGGGCGTTTCAAACGGCGGGCCTCCCTGCATACCGGACGCGGCAGGCGGCATGAGGTAAAATGCGCGGCATGTTGACCGAAGCTGAAAAAGACGCGATCCGCGATCACTACCGGAGCATTGCCGACAACCTCCCCGGATTCCGCCCCCGCAACCCTCAGCGCCGCATGCTGGCGGAAGTGGCCAATGCCTTCTCCCGCAGCCAGGAGGCCACGGAAGGCGAAATCCCGGAACGCAATGGCGAGAGCATTGTCGTGATCGAAGGCCCGACCGGCGTTGGCAAGAGCCTTGCCTACCTGCTCGCCGGCGGCGTCATGGCCCGCTCGCGCGAGCGCAAGCTGGTGGTGACCAGCGCCACCGTCGCGCTGCAGGAGCAGCTGGTGAACCGCGACCTGCCGTTTGTCGTGGAGAAAAGCGGCTTGCCGCTGACGTTCGCGCTGGCCAAGGGCCGCGGCCGCTACCTGTGCCCCTACCGGCTGTACCAGCTGACGGCGGACAGCGCGCAGGGCGAGCTGATCGCCATGGATCCGGCGCTCGCCGCCTGGGACAGGAAACCCGAAGCGGCAGAACTGGAGGCGTTGCGCAAAATGGCCGACGCGTTCCATTACCGCTCCTGGAACGGCGACCGCGACGCCTGGGAAGAGACGATCGAGGACGGTCTGTGGCAACGGGTGACCAACGATCGCCACGGCTGCCTGAAAGCCGGCTGCCCGAACCGTCCGGAGTGCCCGTTCTTCCTGGCGAGGGAAACCCTGGAAACCGTGGACGTGGTCGTCGCCAACCACGACCTGCTGCTCGCCGACGTGGCGATGGGCGGCGGCGTGATCCTGCCGGATCCCGCCAAGAGCTTTTACTGCATCGACGAGGCGCACCATCTGGCCAAGAAAGCCGTCAACCAGTTTTCCGCCGAACACTCGGCGAGCCAGGCGATGTTCTGGCTCGACAAGGTGGCCGGCACGGCAACGCGCGCCGAAGCGCTGCACGGCAAGACCCAGCTGACCACGGACGCGATCGACGCCGCGGGCGCGGCGATGGAGACCCTGTCCGAGTGGCTATGGCTTCTGGAAGGCGAAGAAGCGCTCGCCGCCTCCAGCGACAACCTGGAACCGGTCTGGCTGATCGAGGACGGCGTACTGCCGGAGCGTCTCGCCGCGCCGGCGGCCAACATGGCCATCGCGGCGCGCATGCTGTTCAAGCATCTCTCGTCGGTCGGCGATGCCCTGATGGAAATCCGCAAGGACAAGGGCGGCGAAGCGCTGATGATCGACAAGCTCGCGACGGATGTGGGGTTTCTCGCGGGACGGGCCGAGCAGATGATGGCCGTGTGGGACCTGTTCGAGAAAAACGTCGAAGAGAATGCGCCGCCGATCGCCAAATGGATCGCCCGGCGCAGCGAGGGCAAGGGCGACTACCAGTTCTGCGCCTCGCCGGTCAGCGCGGCGGCGAGCCTTGCCGCCACACTCTGGCGCAGGGTATCCGGCGCCCTGCTCACCTCGGCGACCTTGCGTTCGCTCGGCACCTTCGACCTGCTGCTCGGTCAGACCGGACTCAAATGGCTGCCGGACACCACCTGTCTTGCGCTGGATTCGCCATTCAATTTCTCCGAGCAGGGCGAACTTTATCTGCCTCCCCTGTTGGCGAGCCCCAAGGATCCGCCGTCCCATACACGCGAAATCGCCGAATGGCTGCCCCGTCTGATTCATGAGAACGAGGCGGTCGGCACCCTCGTTCTGTTCTCGTCGCGCAAACAGATGCAGGACGTCGCTGCCCTGTTGCCCGAGAGCCTGCGCGGAAAGCTGCTCATCCAGGGAGACATCCCCAAAAGCCTGCTGCTGGAGCGTCACCACGCGCAACTGGCCGGCGGCGCGGCAAGCGTCATTTTCGGGCTGGACTCGTTCGCCGAAGGGATGGACCTGCCCGGCGAGAGCTGTGTTCACGTGATCATCGCCAAACTGCCGTTCGCCATGCCGGACGACCCGGTGGACAAGACGCTGTCGCGCTGGATAGAGAAGCGCGGCGGCAATCCGTTCGTCGAGTTGACCGTGCCGGAAGCCTCGATCAAGCTGATCCAGGCCGTCGGCCGCCTGATCCGGACGGAAACCGATTACGGCCGTGTCACCATTCTCGACAACCGCATTTCAAAGCAAAGTTACGGTAAAAAACTGCTCGCGGCGCTGCCTCCGTTCAAGCGGCTGTGAAAATGATGCTAAAATGGGAATCTGGGACCCGTCTGGAGCGACGCTTGCTCCTTGCTGTGAAGCCGCATGGCGTTTCGACGCCCCGGGTCATAAAAAAATCGAGACTGCATCAAAAAGAGAATACGCCCGGTTAACCACCATGATCTGCAATCCCTATGAAATCGTAATCCAGGGTCTGACCAGCGAGGGCCGCACATTCCGGCCAAGCGACTGGGCGGAACGCCTGTCCGGCATCCTCTCATCGTTCGGCTGCGACCAGAAACTCGCCTACCATGAGTTCGTGCGCCCCATGCTGCTCGACGGCGTGCGCTGTGTCGCCGTCGACAAGAAGCTCGAGAAGATCAACCCCGCCGTATATCAGTTCCTGCTCGACTTCGCCCATGACAACGATCTTCGCGTCGTCGACTGCCGCACCCTGCTTGACGAAGTGTATCCCAACAAATTCCTCGCCTGACCCCGCACCACGCCTCGCCTGGCCGGCCGCCCCGCGGTCCGGACCACGGCATACGGCATTTCGGCAACACCCTGTGCCACACCTGTTGTATTTAGCACCATTTCAATACTAACAATTTAGCCCTCACGGACCGGATTCGGCATTGTCGCAACACTTTTTGTCGGACAGACCAAAAAAGCAACGCAAAAGATGACACCATCGTTTATTTTTGTCATATCAGTAATATTTCAGTAACGTTGTTCCGCGATACTTCGCCCAAGCCCTGAGCGGGATATCCCGAGCAGGCTCCGCATCCTGACACAGAAGACCCTGGAGCTATGATGAAGAAAAAACTGATCGCCGTTGCCCTAACCGCCGGTTTCACCGCCCCCGCCGCCATGGCTGACGTTACCCTGTACGGTTTCCTGCAAGGTGGTGTCGAATCCGTGAAGGCGACGGGCGCCGCCGCCAACGGCGGTAACGAATACGCCTCCCGCACCCGCGTATCCGACCAGAACTCCCGCCTGGGCTTCAAGGGCACCGAAGACCTGGGCAATGGCACCAAGGCCATCTGGCAGATCGAATCCAGCCTGCGCAACTTCGAGCAGGGCGGCGTCAACGATGTCAACCAATCCGCCACGTTCGGCACCCGCAACACCTTCGTGGGCCTGGACAACGCCGAGCTTGGCACCCTGCGCCTCGGCCAGTACGACTCCGCCTACAAGGTCTTCACCAGCAAGGCCGCCGACAACCTGATGGGCGACACCACCGCCGATACCCACGGTTCGAGCTCCATCGCCGGCCGCGGCGAAGCACGCCTGAAGAACAGCGTGCACTACACCACCCCGAACTGGAACGGCTTCCAAGCCGGCGTCTCCTACGGTGTCGATGAAGACCGCGCCGCCGACGCCAACGACGCTAGCCGCAAGACCAAGCGCGACCGCTGGTCCCTGGGCGCGGCCTACACTCTGGGCACCCTGGTGATCGCCGCCGGCTATGACCGCCAGGCCGACTCGGCCGGGTATGGCGGCTCGACCAAAACCAACGGCAAGAAAACCGCCTACTGGCAACTCGCCTCCTCCTACAAGTTCGATTTCGGCACCACCATCGCCGCGTCTTACGAAAAAGGCTCCTACGGCAACACGGCCGGCTCCGACCTCAAGCAATCCGGCTACACCGTCGCTGTCAGCCAGGATATCGGCGCGGCTGTCGTCGGCCTGTCCTACAACAAGCTGGGTAATCTGAGCAACGCCGCCAACCCGAACGACTACGCGGCGAAACAGTGGGTACTGGGCGCGCGCTACAACCTGTCCAAGTCGACCTCGCTGTACGGCTACTACACCCAGATCAAGAACAACGCGGCCGCCAAGGTCAACTTCGCCAACAACCCGTTGGTCGTAAAGGCCGCCGCACCGAACTCGGATGGCTCCTTCAACAACAACCTGAGCGCCGGCAACAAGCTGACCGCCATCGGCGCCGGCCTGAAGATCGCGTTCTGATCCTGTTTCGAACAAACGTCAGTTAGCCTGCGGGCGGTCCTTCGGGGCCGCCCGTTTTTTATTTCCCGCCAGATTTGATAAACTGAACCATTGCACACACTGGCAGAAACAATAATCACTCGTATGGCCATCCACATCAAAACACCGGAAGACATCGAAAAGATGCGCATCGCCGGGCGCCTCGCCTCCGAGGTGCTCGATTACATCACGCCGTTCATCAAACCCGGCGTCACCACCGAAGAGCTCGACAGGCTGTGCCACGACTACATGGTCAACGTGCAGGGCACCATCCCCGCGCCGCTGAACTATGCGCCGGATGGCCACAACCCGTACCCGAAATCGGTTTGCACCTCGATCAACAACGTGATCTGCCACGGCATTCCCAACGAGAAACCGCTCAAGAACGGCGACATGCTCAATATCGATGTGACGGTCATCAAGGATGGCTATCACGGCGACACGAGCCGCATGTTCTTTTCCGGGGATGTCAGCCCGCACGCCCGGCGCCTCGCCAAGATCACCTACGAATGCATGTGGCTCGGCATCGAGAAGGTCAAGCCCGGCGCCTGCCTCGGTGACATCGGCTACGTGATCCAGCAGCATGCGGAAAACTCGGGGTACAGCGTCGTTCAGGAATTCTGCGGCCACGGCATCGGCAAGAAGTTTCATGAAGAGCCTCAAGTGCTGCACTACGGCCGCCCCGGCACCGGCCCCAAACTGGAGCCCGGCATGATTTTCACGATCGAGCCGATGATCAACCAGGGCAAGCGCCACCTGAAAATCATGAGCGATGGCTGGACCGTCGTGACCAAGGACCGCAGCCTGTCCGCCCAGTGGGAGCACACCGTGCTCGTCACGGAAACCGGCTACGAAATCCTCACGCAGTCGGCCGGCACCCCGGCCAAGCCGCAAATCAGGTAAGAAAATCAATCAAGCGGGGGCGCCTGCCGCGTCACCGCTTTCACACCTTCAAGCGTCCAGCCCCTCCCATGCGGGAAAGCGCGCGCGGTACTTGCCGAGCTCGCTGACAATCTCGTCGCAACCGGCCTTGCCACCGGCCAGCCGCAGCACATCACGTATCACTTCCGCATCAGCGCCACCATACAGCAACTTCGCGAGCCTTGAGACGCGATCGGGATCCTTGGGGTTTCTCATGATATGTTCGACATCGCCAATGAATTTCGCAGACGGGCGCGCTTCATTGAACATTCGCTGCAACTCCAGGATGATTAGATACTCCGGTTCGTGGTTATTAATCATCGAAATGAGATTCTCCAGAATCAGATTCTGGTTCGAACGATAATGAAGGGATACGATTCTTCGCATCAGTTGTTTCATCTGACTTGCATTGTCTTGATCGGCCGTTTCGCACTCGGCGTGGGCCAGACCAAAATCAATAATTGTCACCTTGCCGGAAGGCCCGATCAGGATATTCGCATCGTGCAAGTCATTATGAGCGATATTTTTCGCGCTCAGATACTGCAAACCTTTGGCCACTTGCCACAAGATGGCGAGATCTTCCCAGAGGCTGAACCCCGATCGTCGAGTCTCATTTTCCATCAGGGTTCGCACAAACTCCGCGAGCGCCTCGCCACCACAAGACTCACCGGAAATCCCCGATTGGCTCTCGCCGGCCCCGGGCAAAGACTCCGCCAATGATCGACCCTCGCATTTGAACAGCGGCAGAAGTCGTGGCACCTCATCGAAGTTGCAGCCTTTCTGCATCAGAAAATCCAGAAAATCGCGCAAACCGACGGGGTCGCCGACATCGGGCAGCGCCATGCCGGCGTCTTTAAGTTCCCTCCACTCGTCCAGGACACGTTCATCCTCCCAATCCAGCATAAAGCGATTCAGGTCGAGGTTGCGCTCTGTTAAACCCCGGATCAGCAGCTCGTAAGGCCGACGCAGAGTGAATGTGTAATACGGGATGCCGGAATATTGCAGGGGCAGAGAAGTCGCGTCGTCCGACACCGGCAGCGGGAACAGGCGGTTGACATGAGCATTATCCAGCCCCGAAAGAATCGAGCGCTCGCCATCAAGAGTTCCATCGTCGAGCAACCGTTTCACCACGATCATGGGCCCTGCGCCGATCAGGGATACGGAAGGATTGCTCCGATCAAAAAACGCTTCCGGCCGTACCGAAGTCAGAAACGGAGACAAATGGTAACGGGCCGTCACCCGCCCGAACGACCCCTGTCCGATCGCCACCTCGCAATTGCGCGCGCCATCGACTTCCGTTGTAAAATTAGTCGGCCCGGACTGCGCTTCATTTATCGGCGCCGGGCGTTGCGCCGCGCCGCATGTTCTGCCAATTTCATTCATGGCCTGCCTCCCCTTTTCCACAACATCATCAGCCACCGACCAAGCGGCATGCATCGCGTCGCGAAACAAATCAGTCAATAATGAAGGCAGGCTATATGACCGGATCAAAACCGGCTTTCAGTTTTCATTCACGCAACCGACGGGCAACGTTTCGGCGCGAATGCAAGGCAATGGCGTCACGCGCGGCGTATACCATACTATGTACGGCATTCGAGCCTCCCGATGCTTACCTCGGGTATAACCACTTCATCCGCCGGATGCACTCATAAGGACCGTTGCATGCGCAAACTTCGCGTAGGCTTGATTTTTGGCGGGCGTTCCGCCGAACATGAAGTTTCTCTCCAATCCGCAAGAAATATCATCCAGGCCATCGACCCTGAGCGCTTCGACCTTTCTCTGATCGGAATCGACAAACAGGGAAACTGGCATATTGCCGACGCACGCCATTTCCTGTTGAATCCCCACGACCCCTCGTCCATCGCGTTGCTGACCACCGAGCAGGGTGTGGCACTCATTCCCGGCGAGACATCGCGCCAGGTCATCCATTCCGATTCGGCCAGGCCCTTGAGCCAACTGGATGTCGTCTTCCCAATTGTGCATGGCACGTGTGGCGAAGACGGCTCGCTGCAGGGACTGCTACGCATGACAAATCTGCCTTTTGTCGGAAGCGGCGTACTAAGTTCGGCCGTCTGCATGGACAAGGATGTCGCCAAACGCTTGCTGCGTGACGCGGGCCTCGCCGTCGCTCCGTTCGTGACGCTGACGCGAGCCAATCGGAACCGACCCGATTATGCCAGCCTGCAGGAAACCCTCGGACTGCCCATGTTCGTCAAGCCGGCCAATCAAGGCTCGTCGGTGGGGGTCAGCAAAGTCCATGACCGGGAGGAATTTGAACAGGCCATCGAAACGGCGTTTCGGTTTGACCACAAAATCATTATTGAAAAGGCCATCCCCGGTCGGGAAATCGAATGCGCGGTATTGGGGAGTCATACGCCTGAAGCCAGCGTATGCGGAGAAGTCGTGCTCCTCGATGATTTTTACTCTTACCAGACCAAATACATCAGCGAAACGGGCGCGCGCATTCAAGTGCCAGCGGAGCTTCCGGAGACGGTTCACCAACACATCAGAGACATCGCCATCCGTGCGTTCACCGCTCTTGAATGCCACGGCATGGCTCGGGTCGATGTCTTTCTGACACCGGAAGGAGAGGTCATCATCAACGAACTCAACACACTTCCAGGATTCACAAATATCAGCATGTATCCCAAACTCTGGGAAGCGAGCGGCCTCAGTTACCGGGACCTGATCAGCAGACTGCTTGAACTCGCCATCGAAAGGCATCGGCAGGAGCAATTGCTGGAACGCTCGATCAGTTGAACCGCCCCCCGCGTCACGGGCAACACTCGGTAACACTCTGCCCGTCGCTTTGCACGGGCTGCTTGCGCCGCTTATCATCTCTTTCTAGACTGAAGATAACCCGTTTTACGCAAAGGTCACGGCCATGGCCCTCACCATCGACAGCACCAGCTCGCTACAGGCGCAGCACCAGGTCGGCCAGACCGACCAGGCACGCAAAAAGACCCTCGCCAGGCTCTCGTCGGGGCTCGCCAACAACAGCGCGGCGGACAATGCCGCCGCCGTGGCCATCGCGCAAGGCATGTCCAGCCAGATCACCGGCAACAATCAGGCGATGAGAAACGCCAACGACGGGATATCGATGCTGCAAACGGCGGACGGAGCACTGGGCCAGCTGCAACAGAACAACTCGCGGATCGAGGAACTGGCCTTGCAGGCCAGCAACGGGATACTGACGGACAGCAACCGTCAGGCACTGCAAAAAGAAGTCGACCAGTTGACGCAAGCCAATTCGCAGATCGTCCAGACCACCCAGTTCAACGGCACGCCATTGCTGTCGGGCAGCAACCCGACCACCTTTCAGGTCGGAGCCGACGGCACCTCGGACAATCAGGTCGCCGTCAGTGGCGCCAACCTCGCCGCCGCACCGGCAAGCGGCGGGCTCAACGGTTACAATGCCAACCTGTCGGCCACCGGCACTATCGATATCTCCACCCAGGCCAGCGCTTTGAACGCATTGGGCCAGACCCGCCAGGACCGCAGCACGCTGACCCAGGCCCAGAGCCAGTTCGGCGCCGCGCAAAACCGCTTCACGGCGGTATACGACACACTATCGAACACCACGATCAATGAGCAGGCGTCGCTTAGCCGGATGAACGACACCGACTACGCGTCGGCCACCTCCGAATTGACGCGCCAGAGCATTCTCGCGCAATCCGGCGTCGCGGCGCTCGGGCAGGCGAACATCAGTCAGAGCAGCGCGCTGTCGCTGCTCAAGGGATAGGACGCTCCCAGCAGCGCTTGATCCAGGAGGCCAACAGCACAAGCTTGCCGTGAAAGAAATGCCCGCTGCCCGGCAGCACAAGCACCGGCAGCCCCTGAGGGCGCGCCCAGTCGAGCACGACCGACAGCGGGATGACCTCGTCCTCTTCGCCATGGATCACCAGCGTTCCTGCCGGCACCTCCGGCGTCGGAATGGCATATTTCCCGACCGCCACGCCCATCAGCAGCAAATGCTCGGCCTCGATACGCTGGCGCGCCCGCGCGGCGACGAACCCCCCGAAAGAAAATCCCGCCAGCGCGAGAGGCAGATCGCCTTCCCGGGCCTTGAGTGATTCGACCACCGCGAGAACATCGTCGACCTCGCCCTCGCCGTAATCGTGCCGCCCTTCACTTTCGCCCACGCCACGCAGGTTCGGGCAATAGCAGGTATATCCCATCTGGGACAGCGCCCGAGCCGCGGTCTGCACCACCTTATTGGTGTTGGTGCCGCCCTGCAGAGGATTGGGGTGGCAAATCACCGCGATGGCGCGGCATTCGCCTTGCGCGGGCACGCGAATGGTTTCCAGGGCGCCGACGGGACCCGCGATCGTCAGCCGTTCGGGAGTCTTGAGCATCAGATTTTCAGCCTTTGCACGACACGCCCGCCGACCATGTGCTCATCGATGATCTCATCGATGTCCTCGCGGTCCACGAAGGTGTACCAGGTTTCCTCGGGATAGACGACAATCACCGGACCGTCGTCGCAGCGCCCAAGACAGCCGGACTTGTTGACGCGGATACGCCCTTCTCCGGCGAGTCCGAGCGCCTTCACGCGATCCTTCATGTAGGCGAGCAGCTCGCTCGCCCCGAAATTGTTGCAGCAGCCCTCGCCTTCGGCGCGCTGGTTGCAACAAATGAAAACATGCTTCTCGAAATAGCTCATCACGCCCTTTCGTTCCGGTCAGGAATCGCTGTCCGCCCAACCCGCATGGCCATGCAGGGCGGCGTTCTCGAATTTGGCGTACATGCCGACGAACGCCAGACGCACCGTGCCGGTCGGACCGTTACGGTGTTTGCCGATGATCACCTCGGCCAGGCCCTTGTCCGGCGAATCCTGATTGTAATACTCGTCGCGGTACATGAAGATGATCAAGTCCGCATCCTGTTCGATCGCCCCCGATTCGCGCAAGTCCGACATCATCGGGCGCTTGTTGGGGCGTTGCTCGACACTACGCGACAGCTGCGAGAGCGCGATCACCGGCACTTGCAGCTCCTTGGCCAACCCCTTCAGACCCCGCGAGATTTCGCCCAGTTCCGCCGCGCGGTTGTCGCTGCTGCGCCCGGATCCGCTCATCAGCTGCAGGTAGTCGATCACGATTAGGCCGAGCTTGCCGCCATGCTGACGCGCCAAGCGCCGGGCCCGCGCCCGCAATTCCAGCGCGGTCAGCGCGGGGGTTTCGTCGATGTACATCGGCGCCTCGGACAGCTTGCCGATGGCGAAGGTCAGCTTCTCCCAGTCGTCGTCGCCCAGACGGCCGGTACGCAGCACGTGCTGATCGAGCCGCCCGACGGAACCGAGCATACGCATCACCAGCTGGGTGCCGCCCATTTCCATGGAAAACACCGCGACCGGCAGGTGCGCCTCGACGGCCACGTGTTCGGCGATGTTCATCGAGAACGCGGTCTTGCCCATGGAAGGGCGTCCCGCCACGATGATCAGGTCGCCGGCCTGCATGCCCGATGTCTTGGCATCCAGATCGGTGAAGCCGGTCGGCACCCCGGTCACCTCGTCCGGGTTTTCGCGGCTGTAGAGCATGTCGATGCGATCCACGACCTCCTTGAGCAAGCCGGGCATTTCAAGAAAACCCTGCTTAGACTTCGCGGTGCTTTCAGCGATCTGGAATACCTTGCCTTCGGCTTCGTCGAGCAACTGCGCCGCGTCCCGCCCTTGCGGCGCATAGGCCGATTCGGCGATGTCGGCACCGACCTGTGCCAGCTGGCGCATGATGGAACGCTCACGGACGATCTCCGCATAGCGCCGGATATTGGCCGCCGAAGGCGTGTTTTGCGCCAGGGTGGCAAGATAGGCAAGACCGCCGATATCGGCGAGCTCCGACGTCTTGTCCATGCTCTCGGCCACGGTCACCACGTCGGCGGGCCGCGAGTGCTCGATCAGCCGCGCGATATGCTTGTAAATCAGTTTATGGTCGTGCCGGTAAAAGTCCGCCTCGCCCACCACGTCGGCGATCTTGTCCCAGGCCGAGTTATCGAGCAGCAGACCGCCCAGCACCGATTGCTCGGCTTCGACGGATTGCGGCGGGGTCCGGATCGCCAGAGTGGCGCTATCCAGGGAATCAATGGAATCGTTCATCGTTAACCGCAAGTGACGGCGAGGCGCGGATCCCGCAAGCTCGCCGTGAAATCAAAACGCAAAACAGGATTCTAGCAGTTTTTGCCGGCGACGAAGCCGGAAGACCACGCCCACTGGAAATTGTAGCCCCCCAGCCAGCCGGTCACATCGACCACCTCTCCGACGAAGAAGAGCCCCGGCACATCGCGAGCCATCATGGTCTTGGAACTCAACGCGCGCGTACTCACCCCGCCCCGTGTGACTTCCGCCTTGCGATAGCCCTGGGTGCCGTTCGGGCGGATTTCCCAGGCATGCAGTCGCGCGGCGAGCGCCTCGCGCGCGGGCGCGCTCAGATCGCACAGGCGCACGTCCACGCCTTCCTGTTCGGCCCATGCCTGGGCGAATCGCCGCGGCAAGCCCGCCTCGGCCAGCGCATTGACCACACGCTGTTCGCTGGCCGAACGTTCATCAAGAAACGCCCTGGCGGACTTGCCGGGCATCAGGTCGAGCGACACCGGCTCGCCCGGCATCCAGTAAGAGGAAACCTGCAAGATGGCCGGTCCGGAAACTCCCTTATGGGTGAACAGCACGTTTTCCCGAAAAACCGGCCCCGATGCCTCCGCCTCGGCGCAGAACGAAACCCCGGCCAGCGGCGCGAAGCGGGCCGCCTCGTCCGCGTGAAAGGTCAGCGGCACCAGCGCCGGCGCGCACTCCGTGACATCCAGACCGAACGCTCCGGCGATCCGGTAACCAAGACCGGTCGCGCCGATCTGCGGAATGGACAACCCCCCTGTTGCCACCACCAGCGATTCGCTCCGGAATACGCCCTCGCTGGTGCGCACCTCGAAGCCATCCGAACGGGAGACATCCTCGATCGACACTCCCATGCGGCGCTCGACGCCCCCTGCCCGGCACTCCGCGTCGAGCATGTCGATGATCGCCTGACTGCCGTCATCGCAAAAAAGCTGCCCGAGGGTTTTTTCATGCCAGTGGATACCATACCGTTCCAGCAGCGCCAAAAAATCGTGCGCGGTATACTGGGAAAGCGCCGAGCGGCAAAAATGGGGATTCTCGGACAGGAAGCACTCCGGCCGGACATCCAGATTGGTGAAATTGCAACGTCCGCCCCCCGATATGCGGATTTTTTCGGCGAGCTTCACCGCGTGATCCAGCAGCAGCACGGAACGGCCTCGCTGGCCGGCCGTCGCCGCGCACATCAATCCGGCGGCGCCTGCCCCGATCACGATTACATCATATTGTGACATTAGACATTTACTCTACTGAAATACTCAACTATTGGCAGATGCCGACCAATTCCAGTACACTTGGGATTAAAGTTACCAAGTGGTTTATTTTCTCACCAAGGAGAACACGATGGAACACAAACTGCCCGAACTGCCGTACGCCCTGGACGCGCTCGAACCGCACATCTCCAAAGAGACCCTCGAGTTCCACTATGGCAAACACCACCAAACCTATGTCACCAATCTGAACAATCTGATCAAAGGCACCGAATTCGAAGGCGCCTCCCTGGAAGAGATTGTCCGCAAATCCTCCGGCGGCATCTTCAACAACGCCGCCCAGGTCTGGAACCATACGTTCTACTGGTTCAGCCTCGCGCCCAAGGCGGGCGGAGAGCCGACCGGCGCGCTCGCCGACGCCATCAAGGCCAAGTGGGGGTCGTTCGACGAGTTCAAGAAAGCCTTCACCCAAACCGCCGTCGGCACCTTCGGTTCCGGCTGGGCCTGGCTCGTCAAAGGCGCGGACGGCTCGCTCGATCTGGTCTCGACCAGCAATGCCGCCACCCCGCTGACCGGCGACAAAAAGCCGCTGCTGACCTGTGACGTGTGGGAACACGCCTACTACATCGACTTCCGCAACAGCCGTCCGAACTACCTGGACGCATTCTGGAAGCTGGTCAACTGGAACGAGGTCGCCAAGCGCTTCGCCGCCTGAGCCACATCAACCGGAACTGCCGGCCCGCGCATGGCGCGGGCTTTTTTTCTTTCGCGGCACTCATAAAAAAAGGATCCCGAAGGATCCTTTTTTCCTGTCCGGCCGATTTACTGCTCGCCGAGCAATTTGCGGTTCACGGTGACCTTGTATTTCGTCAGCAGCGACTTCAGATAGCTTTCCGCCTGGGCGTTGGCCGTCATCTGTCCAAGAATGTTCACCAGTTGTTCGCGCTGCCCTTCGGTGATCGCCGGCGCGGCCTCCACCTTGTCGAGTCGGTAGACCACGTACTCGCCGGTGTCGTGCTTGGCGCCGGCAAAACCCGGCACCTTCGCGCCATCGATCGAGAAGATCGCCTTCAGATCCGACAGCGGCATGCCCTTGTTATCGGAGCGGGATACCGTCAGCGCCGGGCTGAAGGCGTAACCGGCGGGCTCCTTGCCCGACTTCAGATCGGCCAGCAGCGCCGCGCCCTTCTTCTCCGCCAGCTTCGCGCCTTCCCTGGCAACGATCTCGGTCCGGATTCGGCCCTTTACTTCGTCAAGCGACAGCTGGTGCGCGGCCTGATGACCCGCCACTCGCACCACGACCAGGGTGTTGTTGCCCACATCCACCGGTTCGCTGTTGTGCTTTTTCTTCAGGACATCGTCGCCAAAGGCGGCGTCGAGCACCTTGGGATTGGCCAGCATGGCATCGGGCCCCGGCACGGAGCGCGACATCCAGTCCGAATGGCGAACCTCCAGCTTCAGTTCCTTGACGATCGGATCGAGGGAATCCCCTTGCTGATAGGCCAACTCACCGAGGCGATCGGCCATCTGGCGATAGCGGGCGCCGGCGTTGCGGGCTTGCAACTGCTCGAGCAGGCGCGGCTTCAGCGACGCGAAATCGGGCACCTTGACGCTGTCCAGGCGAATGATATGGAAACCGAATTCGGTTTCGATCACATCGCTGATCTGGCCGGCCTTCATGGCGAACACCGCGTCATTGAACGGCTTGACCATGGTGCCCTGGGCGAAGTAGCCCAGATCCCCACCCTTGACGGCGGAACCCGGATCCTGGGAGCGGCTCTTGGCGATGGCGGCGAAGCTCGCCGGATTGGCGCGCACTTCCTTCAGGATCTTTTCCGCTTCGGCCTTGATTCGGGCCTTCTCTTCGGGTTTGGCGCCCTGGGGCACCGACAGCAGGATGTGCGACGCGCGACGTTCTTCATTCTTGGAGAATTCGGCCTTGTGCTGATCATAGAATGCCTGCAGATCGGCATCCGAGACCGGCAGCGCCGCGGCCACGGCCGCCTGCGACAGCACCACGTAATCGAGCTTCACCTGATCGGGCGCCTTGTAGCGCGCGAGGTTGGCGTCGTAATACGCCTTGAGCGCCTTGTCGGACGTATCGACCTCGGCGGCGAACATGTCGGGCTTGAGCACGACGGCGCGCACCGTACGCGTCTCGCCCAGCAGCCCCCCGGTCCGCTCGACGAGCGATTTCGGCACGATCTGCCCCGCCAGGAACGGCGCCATCTGCTGCTGCAGCAGGATGTCACGGGACAGACGCTCCTGGAATACCTCGGCGGTCATCGACCGCTGCTTGAGGAATTCCGCATAGCGCGCCTTGCTGAACTTGCCGTTCTCCTGGAATTCGGGAATGGCGAGAATGGCCTGTTGCAGCGCCGCGTCGGATACGCCAAGCCCGGCATTGCGGGCGTCCTGCAGCAGGAGTTCGCGCCGGATCAGGCCGTTGAGGGCTTGCTCGCGCGAAGCGGGGTCCGCCGGCTGCCCTTCGAGGGCGCGGTCAAGATCCTGCTTGTAGATTTTGGTATCGCCAACCTTGGCAAGATACGGATCGTCGATGGCGGAGGTATAGCTGCTGACGCCGAAACCGACGAAGGTCAGCGCGACGGCGCCAAGAATAATCCGGATGACGATCTTGTTGTTCTGTACAAACTCGAACATGTCGTTACGGCTTATGCCACCTCGAAAAAAAAGGTGAACGCCAAGTGTCGTTCACCTTTTGTGGAATATCTGGCGGAGTGGACGGGACTCGAACCCGCGACCCCCGGCGTGACAGGCCGGTATTCTAACCAACTGAACTACCACTCCGAATCTTGGTGGGCGTTGACGGAGTCGAACCGCCGACATTCTGCTTGTAAGGCAGACGCTCTACCAACTGAGCTAAACGCCCCCTAACCCTCTCGCCCGAAAGCGAGAGGAAAGATTATAGCGCGTCTTTCAGTGCTTTACCAGCACGGAACTTCGGAGAACGTGCCGCGGCGATCTTGATGGTTTCGCCGGTTTTCGGGTTGCGGCCGCTACGCTCGGCGCGCTCGCCCACATAGAAAGTACCAAAGCCAACCAGAGTTACCGTGTCACCGCTCTTCAGCGCCTCGGTCACGGCGGAAATCACACCGTCCAGGGCCTTGGAGGCGGTTGCCTTGGAAATGTCGGCCTCGGCGGCGATAGCATCAATCAGTTCAGACTTGTTCACGTAAGTCCCCTTTCGTCGTTCTCGATCTACGTAGTTCGGATAAAAACCGTTTGCTTTATAGCAAGGCGGAAATCCTTGTGTCAAGCGGCTTTCGGGACCATTTTGCCATTACGGCATGTGCCGCGAAAGCCTTTTTGCAAAACGGTTTCCCCGATTTGACTAAGATACTGTTTTTTAATGCGTCATTACAGACACACCCTGACCGTTTTCCGGCACGGGATGCACTTCAGCGCTTTTCTCCTCATCGGAAATCGGCACGGGCTGACGCTCCAGCGCAACAGACAGCACCTGGTCGATCCACTTGACGGGATGGATTTCCAGGCGATTCTTCACGTTCGCGGGGATATCCGCGAGGTCCTTGACATTGCCCTGGGGAATCAGAACCTGCTTGATTCCGCCCCGCTGGGCGGCCAGCAGCTTCTCCTTGAGTCCGCCGATCGGCAGCACCTCGCCGCGCAGCGTGATCTCGCCCGTCATCGCGACATCGGCCCGGACGGGAATCCCGGTCAGCACCGATACGATGGCGGTCGTCATGGCGATGCCCGCGCTCGGCCCGTCCTTCGGCGTCGCGCCTTCCGGCACGTGAATGTGCATGTCATGCTTTTCGTAAAAATCGGGTTGAATGCCCAATGCCCGCGATCGGCTGCGCACCACGCTCATCGCCGCGGTGATCGACTCCTGCATCACCTCGCCCAATTGGCCCGTGCGGATGATGTTGCCCTTACCCGGCAACGAGACCGCCTCGATGGTCAGAAGCTCGCCGCCGACCTCGGTCCAGGCCAGTCCGGTGACCTGGCCCACGCGGTTTTCCTCTTCGGCAAGGCCGAAGTCGAAACGTCGCACGCCAAGATACTTGTCCAGATTGCGGGCGCCGACCGTCACCTTGCCGGTTCGGGTTTTCTTCAGCGAATGCGCGGTCACGACCTTGCGGCAGATGCGCGCGATTTCGCGATCCAGACTGCGCACACCGGCTTCGCGGGTGTAGTAGCGGACGATGTCGCGCACCGCCGACTCCTGGATCACCAGCTCGCCCCCGCTCACCCCGTTGGCTTCCATCTGCTTGGGCACGAGGTAATTGAGCGCGATATTGACCTTCTCGTCCTCGGTGTAGCCGGACAAGCGGATGATCTCCATCCGGTCGAGCAGCGCCGGCGGAATATTGAGCGAGTTGGCCGTGGCGACGAACATCACATCGGACAAGTCGTACTCCACCTCGGCGTAGTGATCGACGAACGCATGGTTCTGCTCCGGATCGAGCACCTCGAGCAGGGCGCTGGACGGATCGCCGCGAAAATCGGCGCCCATCTTGTCCACTTCATCGAGCAGGAACAGCGGGTTTTTCACCCCGACCTTGGTCATGTTCTGCAGCACCTTGCCCGGCATCGAACCGATATAGGTGCGGCGATGACCGCGGATCTCCGATTCATCGCGTACGCCGCCCAGCGCCATGCGCACGAACTTGCGGTTCGTCGCCCGGGCCAGGGACTGGCCAAGGGAGGTCTTGCCCACCCCCGGCGGCCCGACGAGGCACAGGATCGGCGCTTTGAGCTTTTCGACGCGCTGCTGCACCGACAAGTACTCGAGGATGCGCTCCTTGACCTTTTCCAGACCGTAATGGTCCTCGTCGAGAACCGACTCGGCGTTGGCCACATCCTTGTTGATCTTGGTTTTCTTTTTCCACGGCAGATCGAGCAACGTGTCGATATAGTTGCGAACCACCGTGGCCTCGGCCGACATCGGCGACATCATGGCGAGCTTCTTGAGCTCGGAAAGCGCCTTGTCGCGCGCCTCGCGCGCCATCCCCGCCGCCTTGATGCGCTTTTCCAGCTCATCCAGGTCGCTGGCCTCGTCCATCTCGCCCAACTCTTTCTGGATGGCCTTGACCTGTTCGTTCAGATAATACTCGCGCTGGCTCTTTTCCATCTGGCGCTTGACGCGGCCGCGGATGCGCTTCTCCACCTGGAGAATATCGATCTCGCCCTCGAGCTGGGACAGCAGGTGCTCAAGGCGCGGCTTGACCTCGAACATCTCGAGCACCTCCTGCTTCTGCTCGAGTTTGAGCGGAAGGTGCGCGACGATGGTATCGGCCATGCGCCCGGCGCGCTCGATGCCGGACAGCGACGTCAGGATCTCGGGCGGGATTTTCTTGTTGAGTTTGACATACTGCTCGAACTGGGCGAGCAGGGCACGGCGCATGGCCTCCGTCTCCGTCGTATCCTCGTCGTCCGCGACAACGGGACCGAGACGGCCGACAAAGCAGCCGTTCTCTTCGACGACTTCGGCGATGCGGGCGCGCTGCCGCCCCTCGACCAGCACCTTGACGGTGCCGTCGGGCAGCTTGAGCATCTGCAGCACGGTCGCCACCGTGCCGACGCCATACAGGTCCTCGGCCGACGGTTCGTCCTTGGAGGCCGAACGCTGGGCCACCAGGAGAACCTGCTTGCCTTCGTCCATGGCGGTCTCAAGGGCACGGATGGATTTCGCCCTCCCGACGAACAGCGGGATGACCATATGCGGAAAAACCACCACGTCGCGCAGCGGAAGCAGCGGCAACGAAGTCTCTTCTTTCAATTCTGCGGGTTGCGGCATGGCACCTGACCTTGCTTTCTGGAATCTTTACGAGGAGATGGGGCACGCCCCGAAAAATTCAACCTCTCCATACTATATGCTTCAAAGCGTTCGCGGCAAAAGAAAAGCCGCCCTCGGGCGGCTTTGTCGAGGGCATCGCGCGCCCTAGGCGGACTGCGCGTCGTCACCCTTTTCCCGATAGATGAACAAAGGCCTGTCGCCCTTCTCGATCACCTTCTCGTCGACCACCACCCGCTCCACGTTACCCATCGAGGGCAAGTCGTACATGGTATCCAGCAACACGCGCTCCACGATCGAGCGCAGGCCGCGCGCTCCGGTCTTGCGCACCAGCGCCTGCTTGGCGATCATGCGCAACGCCGACGGCCGGACTTCCAGGTCGACGCCCTCCATCGAGAAGAGCTTCTGGTACTGCTTGACCAGCGCATTCTTCGGCTGGGTCAGGATCGTGACCAGCGCCTCCTCGTCGAGCTCCTCGAGCGTGGCGACCACCGGCAAACGTCCGATCAGTTCGGGAATCAGACCAAACTTGATCAGATCCTCGGGCTCCACCTCGCTAAAGAGCGCCGACAGGCTGCGCCCATCCTCCTTGGACACCACGGCGGCGTTGAAACCGATGCCGCCCTTTTCCGAACGACGGCGAATAATGCGCTCGAGCCCGTCGAATGCCCCACCGCAGATGAACAGGATGTTGGAGGTATCGACCTGAATGAATTCCTGGTTGGGATGCTTGCGCCCGCCCTGCGGAGGAATGGACGCCACGGTTCCCTCGATGATCTTCAACAGCGCCTGCTGAACGCCCTCGCCCGACACGTCGCGGGTGATCGAAGGGTTCTCCGACTTGCGCGAGATCTTGTCGATCTCGTCGATATAGACGATACCCCTCTGGGCCTTCTCTACATCGTAGTCGCATTTCTGCAGCAATTTCTGGATAACGTGTTCCACGTCCTCGCCGACATAGCCGGCTTCGGTCAACGTGGTCGCGTCGGCGATCACGAACGGCACGTCGAGCATGCGCGCCAGCGACTGCGCAAGCAGCGTCTTGCCCGAACCGGTCGGCCCGATCAGCAGGATGTTGCTTTTCGACAGCTCGACATCGTCCTTTTGCGCCGGCGAGTAGAGGCGCTTGTAATGGTTGTAGACCGCGACGGACAGCGCCTTCTTGGCCATGTCCTGACCAATGATGTACTGGTCGAGATTGGCGCGGATGTCCTGCGGAACGGGCAACGCCTTTTCGCCGGCCGCCTCGCCCTCATCGCCCAGCTTCGCGCCGTCGAGCTCTTCGCGGATGATGTCGTTGCACAGCTCGACGCATTCGTTGCAAATGAAGACCTGGGGGCCGGCGATCAGGCGCTGGACCTCGTGCTGGCTCTTTCCGCAGAAAGAGCAATACAAAAGCTTGTCGCTGCTGTTCTTGTCAGCCATCAATCGTATCCGTACTAAGTCGGTTTATCCTATACATCCTTGCGGGACGACAGGACTTTGTCAATCAGCCCATAAGCCCGGGCCTCTTCGGCGGACATGAAATTGTCCCGCTCGGTATCCTGCTGCACCTTCTCGACGGTCTGGCCGGAGTGTTTCGCCATCAGCTCGTTCATCCGCGCCTTGATCTTCAAAAGCTCGCGGGCGTGAATTTCGATATCGGTCGCCTGACCGCTCATGCCGCCGATCAGCGGCTGGTGGATCATCACACGGCTGTTGGCGAGGGCCAGGCGCTTGCCCGGGGCGCCCGCGTTGAGCAGGAACGCGCCCATGCTGGCCGCCTGACCGATGCACAGGGTGGACACGTCCGGCTTGATGAAATTCATCGTGTCGTAAATCGACATGCCGGCCGTGATCGAACCACCCGGAGAGTTGATGTACAGCGAGATGTCCTTGTCGGGGTTTTCCGACTCGAGGAACAACAGCTGCGCCACCACGAGATTCGCCGATTCGTCGGTCACGGGCCCCGCGAGGAACACGATGCGATCCTTCAGAAGGCGCGAATAAATATCATAGGCGCGCTCGCCGCGACCGCTCTGCTCCACGACCATGGGCACGAGGCCCAGCGCATGAGGTTCCGTCATCGATTTCATCGGCATCTCTCCCTTTTATTGCCTATCTATCAGGCATTGTTACCCATCAGCACGTCGAAGGCCAGGTTTTCTTCCTTGACCTTGCTCTTGCCCAGCACGAACTCGACCACGTTGTCCTCGAGAACCATCGAGGTCGGGCCTTCCAGGCGCTCGGGGCTGGCGTAGTACCAGGCGATCACGTCGGCCGGTTCCTCATAGCTGTCGGCGAACTCTTCGACCAGCGCCTTCACCTGCTCGGGCTTGGCTTCCAGCTTGTTGGCCTCGACGAGATCCGCCAGGATCAGACCCAGAGCCACGCGGCGTTCGGCCTGCTCGGCGAACAGTTCCGGCGGGAACGGCATGTCCTTGACCTTCATGCCGCGCGCTTCCATGTCGCGACGGGCCTGCTCCATCAGACGGCCGATTTCCATCTGGATCAGCGCCTTGGGCAGCTCGATTTCGGTCGCGTCAAGCAGCGCCTGCATGACGTTTTCCTTGGTGCGGGCGGTCAGGCGGCGCTTCACTTCGCGCTCGACGTTCTTGCGGATTTCCGCGCGCATCTTCTCGACATCGCCGTCGGCGATACCCAGCGCCTTGGCGAAGTCGGCGTCGACTTCCGGCAGTTGGGCTTCGGCCACGTTCTTCACGGTGATTTCGAAGACGGCCTTCTTGCCGGCCACTTCCTTGCCGTGATAGTCCTCGGGGAAGCTGACCTCGACGTTGCGGGTCTCGCCTTCCTTCAGTCCGCTGACACCGGCCTCGAATTCCGGCAGCATCTGCCCCTGGCCAAGCTGGAACGGGAAGTTTTCGGAGGTGCCGCCGTCAAAGGCCACGCCGTCGATGGTGCCCTTGAAGTCGATGATCACGCGATCGCCTTCCTGGGCGGCGCGCTCGGTGCGGGAGAAGCGGGTGCGCTGCTTGCGCAGGATCTCGATGGTCTTGTCGACCTCGGCGTCGCTCACCGGGGTCAGCGGGCGAACGATTTCCTTCTCGGACAGATCGCCGACCTTCACTTCCGGGTAGACTTCGAACACGGCGGAGAAGCGGAAATTTTCCGCATCGGCGGCTTCGGCCACCGGCTCGAAACGCGGATAGCCCGCCACGCGCAGCTTCTGTTCGCTCACGGCCTTGTAGAAACCCTGCTGCACCTGCTCGCCGAGGACTTCCTCGCGAATCTGCGCACCATAGTTCATTTCCACGATCTTCATCGGGGCCTTGCCCGGACGGAAACCCTGGATCTTGGCGGAACGTGCCGCGCGCTTGAGACGCTCGGCCACCTGGGCATCGATAACGCTCAGCGGCAACGCGACATTCATGCGGCGCTCGAGGCTGCTCAACGTTTCCAATTGTACTTGCATGTCCAATCCTTAAACTGTGAACGAGTGCTTTGTCGCCAGCAGCAAGGCAAGTAGCGCCCGCCACCACGAAAGGCGGAAGTATACCACGCTTGCCGGCTTTGTAAGCCCCCGCCACGATGGGGCGATATCGAGACAGATGGCGTCGGACCGCCTTTTTGCAAGCCCTCCCGGGCAAGAAAATCGACTCGCATGCCCTTTGCAATTTTGATTTTTGATGCAATAATCAAATTATCTTTTAGTATTATTGGCTTGCACCATGAAAACCTCTCACGGAGGAAGCCGGGCCGGCGCCGGGCGTCAACCCGGCAGCGGACGTTTCAGCGGCGAACCCCTGACCCAGATGCGCATTCCGAGCGCCGACAAGGAGGCGGTCATCGATTTCGTCAAGCGGCGCCAGGCCGCTCGCCACGCCCCCCTCCCGCCCCTCGCTCTCGCGCCGGACACCGAAGCCCCCGGATTGGAGATCCCGTTCTACGCCAACCGGGTCGCCGCCGGCTTCCCGTCGCCGGCCGACGATTACCGGGACGGCGCCATCGATCTGAACCGCTATCTGGTCGAGGACGCGAGCGCCACCTTCATGGTAAAAGTCACCGGCGATTCCATGATCAACGCCGGCATCGCCGAGGGCGATATCCTCGTCGTCGACCGGGGGCGCCGCGCCACGCACGGCGCCATCGTACTCGCGGCGGTGGACGGCCAGTTCACCGTCAAGCGGCTGCACCAGCGGAACGGCCGGCTCGCCCTCATTCCGGAAAACCCCGCCTACCCGATCATCGAACCGCGCGACAGTCAGGAATGGCAGATCTGGGGAGTGGTCACCGGATGCGTGAAGAAATTCTGAATCCTCGCACGAACCCACTCATGAAACCCGCCAACGAGCGCCGCATCGCACATCTGGACATGGACGCGTTCTTCGCCTCCGTCGAGCTGTTGCGCTATCCGGACCTGCGCGGGCAGCCGGTGGTCATCGCGGGACGCGCGGAGCATCGCCCCGTGCAGCTCGCCGATGGCACGCGACGCTATTCGCGCCTGCGCGATTACGCGGGCCGCGGCGTCGTCACCACCTCCACCTACGAAGCCCGGGCGCTTGGGGTGTTTTCCGCGATGGGCGTCATGAAAGCGGCGCAGCTCGCGCCGGATGCCATTTTGCTGCCGACGGACATCGATGCGTACCGTCAGTATTCGCGCCGCTTCAAGGAAGCCGTCGCCACCGTGGTTCCGCACTACGAGGATCGCGGCATCGACGAAATCTACCTCGATCTGAGCGACATGGACGAGGACAGCCGAACGATCGCGCAGAAACTGAAGGACGCGGTGCGCGACGCCACGGGGCTGAGCTGTTCGATCTGCGTCGCGCCCAACAAACTGCTGGCCAAGATCGGCTCGGACCTCGACAAGCCCGACGGACTGACACTGCTCTTGGCCGAGGACCTGCCCACGCGCATCTGGCCTCTGCCCGTCCGGAAAATCAACGGCATCGGCCCCAAGGCCGGCGAAAAACTCGTCGGCGCCGGCATCGACACGATCGGCGCCCTTGCCGGGGTCCGCCCGGACGAACTGATCGCCACGTTCGGACCGACCTACGGAGCATGGCTGCACGACAGCGCCAACGGCCGCGACGACCGCCCCGTCATCCTGCATTCCGAACCCAAGTCGATCAGCCGCGAGACCACTTTCGAACGGGATCTGCATGTCAAACTGGACCGCGGCGCGTTGACCCGCTGCTTCACGCAACTTTGCGAACGCGTGGCCGGCGACCTGCGCCGCAAAGGTTACGCCGGACGCACCATCGGCATCAAACTGCGCTTCGCGGATTTTCATACGGTCACGCGCGACCTGACGCTGCCCGCCCCCACCGACGACGCGGGCAGGATCCGCCAGGCGGCGGGCGAGTGCCTGCGGCGCATCGTACTTGGCCAGCGCATCCGCCTGCTCGGCGTACGCGTCGGCACGCTGTCTCCCGCCGAAACCGCTTCACCCCCCATTCCCACCCAAGGCGATCTTTTTGACGGATGGGCCCCGCAATAAATGCCCATGGCATTTATTGCGGGAATTTGCCACAATGCGCAAACCCGCCTCCACGAGAACCCCATGGGCAAATTTGTCATCCTTGCCGCCTGCGGCCTGCTAATGCTGGGCGCGGACATTCAGGCCGCCACCCGGCCTGCGGCGTCCCCGGAGCTGCGCCGGCAGCTCATCCGCAAAAACGTGCCGGCGCGCTGGCTGGACCGTTTCACCCGTCCCGCGCGAAAAAGCCGGTGACCCTCCGGTTCATGCCGAAGTCATGGATGATTGATTTGCATCAAGGGATGCCCGCCTTGCCTTTCGGTAAGGTGGGCCACCATGAAACCGCACTCTCCGGATCCGACGCCCGCCAGCCCCCCGCAGCAGACCCTGCACTGCCTCGCCCGCGTCTCGACCACGCTCAATGCCCTGCTCCGGCAGCTTGATCTGGTGTTTCACGACCTGGACGACGCCCGCATTTTCAGCGAAATACTCGAAGCCAATCTGCGCGGGCCGCTTGACGGTGAACGCCTGCTGGAAACCCAGCTGAAGCCCTGCAACGCCTTCTCTGTCGCGCAGGCGTCGGGCATTCCGCGGGAGACGGTGCGGCGCAGAGTCAACCGGCTCATAGAAGATGGCTGGCTGATGCCGCACCGGAATGGCGGACTGGTCTGCACGTCGGCCGCCATTCACGGCCTGGCGGCCCGGCACGCCGGACTGCTGGCGCAGCATCTTGACTGTCAGGACGAGACCAGATCGCCCGCCTCCTGCTGCCGCAATTGCGCCTCGAAACGCTCGGCCGTCACCGCCGGCGACCACAAATAACCCTGCCCCAGCGAACAACCGAGCATGATGAGCCGGTCCCGCTGCAACTCGGTTTCCACTCCTTCGGCGATTACCGCCATACCAAGATTGCCGGCCAGCGAGACGATGGCGCTGACGATATTGCGCGCGGACGGATCGTGTCCTAGGCGGGCGACGAATGACCGGTCGATCTTCAGGCGGGAGGCCGGGAACGACTGCAGGTAGGACAAACTCGAATAGCCGGTACCGAAATCGTCGATGGCCAGCGTCACTCCCAGACGGCACAGCGCCTCCATGGTCAGGGCCGCATCCTCGGGATGCAGCATCAAGGCGCTTTCGGTGATTTCCAGCACCAGCGCCGCCGGCGGCAGGCCCGATTCGGCGAGCTGGCCGCGGATTTCCTCCACCAGCTCCGGCCGGGAGAACTCTCCGGCCGAAACATTGAACGCCAGTGACAGCAGGCCAAAACGCTTCACCCAACCGGCCGCCTCCCGGAAAAACCGCTCGCGCATCTGCCACTCCAGTTCGGGAAGAATGCCCATCGCCTCGGCGACCGGCAGCATCTCGGCGGGCGAAATCCGCCCTCTTTCCGGATGCACCCAGCGCAGCAGGGCCTCGGCGCCGACGATGCGGCCGCTTTCCATATCCACCACGGGCTGGTACTGGAAGGCGAACTGACCGGCCAGCATGCCTTCGCGGATCGCCGACTCCATATCGAGCCGCGCACGCACGGCCACCTCCTGCTCGCGGCTATAGAAGCGCAAGGCGCCACCCGAAGCGGAACGGGCTTCCTGCAACGCAAACCCCGCCTGCTTGAGCAGTTCCTCGGCCCCACTCCCGTCCGCCGGATAGCAGGCGATACCGATCGCCGCCGTCAACGCGATGCGCCGCCCACCCGCCGGCATCGGATCCTCGACGGCGCGCCGCACGGCATCGATCAGCCCGGCCAGCGCCCGATCTCCGCCATCCGCATCGGCCAGCACGGCGAACTCGGCGCCCCCAAGCCGCGCCACGCTGCGCACCGGCCCCGCCGCATCGGACAGGCGCCGGGCCACTTCGACCAGCAGCGCATCGCCTTCCTGATGCCCATAGGTATCGTTGATGGCCTTGAAACGGTTCAGATAAACCCGGATCACCGCCAGTGGCCGGCCCAGACTTTGCGCGCGGGCGAGACTCTGCACCAGCCGGTCGGTCAGCAACCCCCGGTTGGCCAGACCGGTGAGCATGTCGTAATGCGACAGATACTGAATGCGTCGCTCCAGCTCCAGGCGTTGCGAGAGGTCCACAACAGTGGCGGACACAAAACTGCCTTCGCCGGTGGTGATCGGCTGCAAGGACACCCGAACCGGAAAACGCCGACCGTCCCGGTGCTGGCCGAACAGCGTGGGACGCAACCCCATCTGGCGCGGACGGGGGTCGGCCATGTAGTGACGCGCCAGATGGTTATGCGCCTCCCGCTGTGACTCCGGCAGGAGCTGGTTGACCGGCTGGCCGAGCAGTTCATCGACCCGATAGCCGAACATCGCGGCGCCCGATTCGTTCACCGAACAGATGCGCATCGCGGCATCGCACAGCACGAATCCGTCAGTGGATGCGTTGAAGACCGACTGAAAATGCCGCTCGACGTTGTCCAGCAACCGCTCCATACGGCCAAACTCTCCGGGCATTCCCCAGACGGGCCGGGGAGGGTCGCCGGCAACCGCGGCGCCCGTCCGCTCATTG
Source organism: Paludibacterium paludis (assembly GCF_018802605.1). Classification (NCBI taxonomy): domain Bacteria; kingdom Pseudomonadati; phylum Pseudomonadota; class Betaproteobacteria; order Neisseriales; family Chromobacteriaceae; genus Paludibacterium; species Paludibacterium paludis. The sequence goes on from NZ_CP069161.1 coordinate 2,357,826, forward strand.
CCGAGGCGCGCCGCCAGACGCTGCAGGTGCTTCCAGGCGCGATCCATGACAATCACGAAATAGCCGCCCGCGCTCAACGAAAACAACAATCCGAACACAATGACAGTCGCGGGAAGCGCAAACACCCTGACGATCTGCCGCCATACCTCCTCTTCCGGCAAGGCGGCCAGCACCACCCAGTCCTTGCCGGCCAACGGAGCTTCCACGCGCCAGTAGCGGCGCCCCTCCACCTGCATGAACGCGGAGGACTCCTCGTCTGGCGTAACGCGCCAGTGCGCGGGCAGGGGGCGCCCGGCCGACTCGCCCAACAATTCGATCCCCGAACGGGTTGCCACCTTGATTTGCACATTGCGTTCCGGCAGCGCGGGCAGGGACAGGGCATTGAGCCGCATGGCCAGCAGTACGCTGCCGACCTTGCGCCCTTCGCGCCACACCGGCATCACCAGATAACTGACATTGTCCCGGGTGGCCGGCGAGACCAGGGGAGGACCGAGCCAGGCCCGGCGGGAAGCACGCAGCGACTCGAAAAACGCCAGCCGGCGAAATGCCGACTCGGCCTGTGGCGTCACGCTCCTGGCCGAGCACAGCACCCGGCCGTCCGCATCCAGCAACGAAACATTGGAGAACGCCGGCAACGACAGCAGTTGCTCGCGCAGCGCCTCGTCCGGACACACGGCCATGCCGCCGCGCATGGGCCAGCGCCGGGACGCCAGGCTTTGCGCCGCGGCGAACCCGACTTGCAACTGACGCTCCAGATCGACACGCACAAGTCCCGCCATAGCAGCCAGATCCGTTTGGGCACGGTTCATCCGGTCCGTCACGTACACGCTGAACAACCAGCCCAGCGACAGGCACAGGGGAAGCGTGATCACCAGAAGGTACAGAGACAGATAGCGCGAGAGTTTCACGGTATGAGCGGCAGGAGCGGTTCAAAGGGAACCATTTTTACTCTTTTAAACACACTCATTCCATTGGAATATTACCCATTATGGGCATTTCCCCTGTGGCAATGACGCATTCACACAACGCCCATCGGTCATGACCCGACCGCTATGTCCTCGTATTCGGATACTCCGGTTTGCTGCGATGAATCGCGAAAAACGCTCGTACATTGCGCACATTCGCATCCATCGCGAACACGCGCTGCGATAGCGCATGGTAGGCCGGCATATCCGTCACCGAAACAATCATGACGAAATCAGGCCCGGGCGACACGCGCCAGCACTGAACCACCGCGCCCTCCCCTGCCATCCGAGCCTCGAACGCGGCCAGCGCGTCGCTGTCCTGCCTGTCCAGCGTAATCTCGACAATCGCCTCCAGCTCGGGCCCCAGCATGCGCCGGTCGATCTGGGCCGTCACCTTTCGTATCACCCCGATGTCTTTCAGGCGCCGCACGCGGCGAAGGCAGGTTGGCGGCGAGGCGAACACCTTTTCCGCGAGAGCTTGATTCGTCAGGGAAGCATCGTCCCGCAATACCTCGATCAATCTGCGATCAAGATCGTCCAGATCCACCCGTGGATTTTCTTGGTTCATGAGTCAAATTCTTTCATTAATGCGCAAAATATTTTCCATAAATTTTATATCAATCCAATATGAAATTTTTAGTCATCCACACAGAATTTTTGATTATTACTTTCATCCACGCTTCACTACCATGGCCGCATCATCCACCGACATGGAGACGACTTATGTGTGGTATCGTTGCCGCCGTCGCACCCCGCGACATCACCCCCCTGCTTCTCGAAGGCCTCAAACGCCTCGAGTACCGTGGTTATGACTCCTGCGGCGTCGCCGTTTACCAGGACGGAACCCTGCGCCGCTGCCGGGGAACGCGCCGCGTGGCCCAGCTGGCCGAGTCGGTGGCGCAGGACGGACTCACGGGCTTCACGGGCATTGCGCACACGCGCTGGGCCACCCACGGCAAGCCGGCGACCCATAACGCCCATCCGCACTTCTCGCCGCACCGTGACAAACCCCGCCTCGCCCTCTCCCACAACGGCATCATCGAGAATCATCAGGCGCTGCGCCAGGATCTGGAAGCGGCGGGCTACCGCTTCGAAAGCCAGACCGACACCGAGGTGATCGCCCACCTGATCGATCATCTTTACGAAGGCGACCTGTTCGAAGCGGTGCGACTCGCGGTCGGCAAACTGACCGGCAGCTACGCTATTGCCGTGATCTGCCGCGAGGAACCCCACCGGGTGGTCGGCGCGCGCCAAGGCTCACCGCTGGTGATCGGCGTAGGCGACGGAGCGCACTTTCTGGCATCGGACGCCATGGCCCTGGCCGGGCACACCGACCGCATCGTGTATCTGGAGGACGGCGATGTGGCGGACATCCAGCTCGAACGGCACTGGATCATCGACCGGAACGGTCGGCGCATCGAACGGGAAGTTCTGACCGTGCCGGCCTTCACGGCCGCGGCGGAGCTCGGACCTTACCGGCACTTCATGCAAAAGGAGATTTTCGAGCAGCCGCGCGCTGTGGCAGACACGCTGGAGGATGTGAACGGCATCATGCCGGAGCTTTTCGGCGACGGCGCCTACCGCGCATTCCGCGAAGTCAAATCCGTGCTGATCCTCGCCTGCGGCGGCAGTTATCACGCAGGACTCACCGCGAAAAGCTGGATTGAACAGCTCGCAGGGCTGCCCGCGACGGTGGAAATCGCCAGCGAATTCCGCTATCGCCACATCCTGCCCGATCCGGACACGCTGGTGGTGGCCGTTTCGCAAAGCGGCGAGACCGCCGATACCCTCGGGGCGCTAGAGCGCGCGATGGAACTGGGCATGACCCGCACACTCGCCATCTGCAACGTCGCCAGCAGCCAATTGATGCGCCGCGCCGCGCTGGGTTTCGTGACCCGGGCCGGGGTGGAAGTCTGCGTGGCGTCGACCAAGGCATTCACCACCCAACTGGTCGCCCTGTACCTGCTCGCCCTTGCGTTGGCCGAAACGCGCGGGCAACTGGGGGAGGAGGAAGCCGCGGCCCATCTGACCGCGCTGCGGCACCTGCCGCTGGCGATCCAGGGGGTGCTCGCCCTCGAACCGCAATTGATCGCCTGGTCGGAGGATTTCGCCCGCAAGGAGCATGCCCTGTTCCTGGGTCGGGGCATGCATTTCCCGGTCGCGATGGAAGGCGCGCTCAAGCTCAAGGAGATCACCTACATCCACGCCGAGGCCTACCCGGCGGGGGAGCTCAAGCACGGCCCCCTGGCACTGGTCTCGGAGGACATGCCGGTGGTCACGGTGGCGCCGCGCGATGCGTTGCTCGACAAGCTGCGCTCCAACATGCAGGAAGTGGGCGCTCGCGGCGGACAATTGTACGTGCTCACCGAGGCGGACACCGGCTTCAGTTCCACCGAAGGCCTGTCCGTGATCCGGCTCGCCGAGCATTACGGACTGCTCTCCCCGATCCTGCATACCGTGGCGCTGCAGCTCCTGGCCTACCACACCGCCCTGGCGCGCGGGACCGACATCGACAAACCGCGCAACCTCGCCAAATCGGTGACCGTCGAGTAATTGACCGTGGCCCGGTTAGGAGTTGATCAGAAAAAATAAAGTCATTAATGACGAAGGCATGATTAATTGCTTGCCAGTAGTACGAAACAAAGAGGCCCGGAATGGCCTCTTTTTGTTGGAAATTGTTTGGTTTGATAATTCACATGGAAGGATCGAAGGGGCCGCTCGTCGGCCTAAGCGGACAGTATCTACCAAGAGCCGCGACGTCCGGTTCAGGATTGGAAGCTGTCGTGAAGGTATCGGGGGGGGCGATTCATTGACAGATCCAATGGCTTGTAAAACAAGGCAAAATGCCCGTAACATTCATAGGCTGTACTCACAGACAGACCAAATATTCACCTGCACAGGTGTATATTTCACGTTAGGCAGCCAAGAACATGTTATCTCGTGGATACAACCATCGCGGAGGCTGTGCCTGCCGCTTCTGCCTGCCTTCCAAGGCGGGAGAAACTCTACCGACCACTGCAGATCTCGTCTCAGTGGAAGGCTTGAGCCATAGTTATACGCTGCCCACCACTTGCCCTGTTTGCGGGGAGGCAGTCTTCTTATTTATGTCAGAGCACGGCGGCAGGGTGTTTTTTGACGAGCTAGGTCCTCCCTGGCCCAAGCATCCATGCACTAATGACGCCCTAGCTGCGCCATTGGCGACATCGACTGCTGCGAACAACCAGGTATTGTCTCGGCGTTACGCATGGCAGGAAGCCGGGTGGCATCCCATCACCGAAGTCTTGGTTGAGGCAAGTAGCGAAAGTGTTCGCCTACGCGGCTTGCATGATGGCAAACGGTTAGCTTTGTGCATTCTCTTGTCCGAACTGGATGACCTATCCGACCCTGTGGCAGAGCTAGCTTGCTCACCAATTCACGCTCGGCACACAGTTACGGGCTTATACGAGGTGGCCTTTCTAAGCTCAGACATTCGTCCCAGAATGGTCTCAGCCGTACCTGAGGACACCGGTCGGCGCTAACTCTCGTGGATGGCTACCTAAGGCCGACTGAATCGCCCTGGAGCTTGTAGACAATTAAGCCTCATGGAAAATGGTAATGGCTGTTCTGTAAACAGAGCCGGCCATTTTTCTTTGAAGTGTTCATCAACTGCAGAGAGGCAGGCTACCGGCTATCTCGCAATGGCCTGGCTATTGATCGGCCGAAGCAGTCGTCTAACCTCAAAACATTCTACGACTGCTCTTGGCTTAAAAACCGACGATTGACGGGGCTGACGGAAGTCCGGATCATTCACGTAGCCCTTGCAAGAAAAAAACGTCCACGTCACCACCATGAAAAAAATCCTCAAGAATGCCCTGCTCGGCACAGCCGTCAATATTGGCGGCACCTATTCTATCAGCTACATTGCTTCGATCAGCTATGCCGTCTTTCTCGCTAGTCACAACGTTGGGTACCGAGAGATATATCAATCTCTCTATTCTGTCGGCTTTCTTACGTTTTTACTGCTGGTCAGTGTCCTGCTAGATATCCTAGGCGGCTACATTGCGGCCGCATTGAATAGCGAACGCCATGTTCTGGTCGGGATGCTATCCGCCTTGCCGTGTCTTTTTATAGGAGTTTTTAGTCTACTCAGCCCGTTACCTAACCCTACTCCGATATGGTTCATCCTTATATCATGGTTGGTGGTCATTCCAGCTGCGATGATTGGCGGGTATCTGGCTAAACGTTTGCATACAGTGACGGAGACACCAGTCGGGGCCTGACGTCAGCAAGTAGGGGGCGCTCTTCTAGTGCGCCGTCGTTCGCGTGCCCTCTTGATCTGTGAGCGTCGGCAGGAGAGACTTTTGATTTGAGCAGACTCTCCGACCGCTTCGGCCGAAAAACAGTCATGAAGGCCAAGATCGTCGACTGTGACCGGTTGTCGGCCAAAGCTGCCATCCCGTAAACAACTGCCCGATGACCGTGTTGCACAAAACCCCGGACATGCTCTGAGACCGCCATCATGCGGGACCCGGGCGCTCCCTGAGATAACGGACAAAACGTCCTCCCCATCGCCTTCCCGGCGCTCAGATTGTGCCGGCCGGCGGCCCATGCGATCATGCCTCCGGGGTCGGCCCGGCCTAATGCTTGCGTGCGCCCCTCTTGATCAGGAGACATGCGCCATGTCGACGCTCTATCAGTTTCCCTTCTCGCACTTTTGTGAAAAGGCGCGCTGGGCACTGGATTACAAACAGCACCCCTATGCAGTCCGCAATCTGCTGCCACTGTTCCATCTGACCACCACGCTGCGCCCGGGCAGAAAAACCTCGCTGCCCCTGCTGATCGAGGGAGATCTGCGACTGCAGGACTCCGGCGAAATCATCGACTATCTGGACCGGCGTCATCCGCACAAGCCGTTGACACCCATACCGGCGGAGGAAGCCCGTCTGGCCCGCGAATGGGAACGGGTACTGGACAAAGACCTGGGCGTTACCCTGCGAAGGTGGTTCTATTTCCATACCCTGCCAGACACGCCCCATGCCCGATATTTTCTGGAGCAGGACCTCCCCGCCTCGCGGCGGCATTTGTTCCGACTGTGCTTCCCTCTGGTCCGGCGGGCCATGCAACACAGGATGCGCATCACGCCGGACACCGCCGCTTCCGCTCTGGATACGTTGGAAAGGACGCTGGACAGGCTGGACACCATCGTTGGCGGGCAACCTTTCCTGGTCGGAAACCATTTCAGCCGGGCCGACCTGACCGGCGCCGCCTTGCTCTCCCCGCTCCGGGCGCGGGGGCGCACACAGGAAGAGCTGCAAGCCATCTTCTCCCCGCCGGTTTGGCAGTGGTGGAAATCGTTCCACCAGCGCCCGACCAGCACTTGGCTGGAGCAGATGTACCGGGATTACCGGTGACCTATCCCTTCCGTGAGCCATGAAGGTCCGGTCAACCTCATCGGCGCCCGCCCCACAGGAGAAGGACAGTCGCGCCCGATTATCCACAAAACGCCAAAGGCATCCCGCCCTTCCCCCGCACAAAACTCAAATAGCACAATGCACAACCTGCGTTTACCCTCCTCGAGGCGCAGAGCGTCACCTCTCTGTCACCCTGTTCCCATCGTGGTTCGCACTGGTCGTGCCGGATTGGCCGCACTTATTGATTAAAGGCGATTTCCAGTTATTTCGAGGCGGCCCCCCACCAGCGCTGCGCGTCTTGAGAAGATCAAGGTCGAATGCCAGACCCGCCCGCTGATTCGTTCATTCCTGGACTTCGTTCTGAAAAGTGAATGGCATCACCCTTTGAAAGGCGATGCCCCCCAGAACGAGCGTCAATCGGTGCGCGCGGTGTGTTGCAAGCGCCTTGTCGGCAACGCCTCATGAGCCAGCGCGGCGAGGCGGCGCCGGCGCGGGGATATTCTGCTCCGGGCGGGAAGACACGGATACCTGCGAGAGTCCCGGCGCCGCACTCAACATGACCATGCGCGAATCTGCCGGTCATGCTCGCGGGAGAACAAGAGCAAGGCCGCGCAGGCACCGATCAGCGCGCAGAACATGTCCGATTGCGTGTCCCATGGATCGCCCTGGGTACCCAGGAATGCGTCCGCCCCTTGTCCCATGGCCAGGGCCGAGGTCCATTCGAGCAATTCGTAAGCGGCACTGATGGCCAGGGCAATGCAGATCGTGACGAAGGCCAGCATTTTGCGTCCGGCAACATGCCGACCCCGCAGCAGGATTTCGCGGATGATCAGTGCCGGAACGAAGCCCTGGAACAGGTGCCCGATCTTGTCGTAGGGGTTACGCTGGGTTCCCAGCAGATGGGCGAGGTCGAAGCCGAGTGGAACCCGGGCATACGTGTACTTGCCGCCCAGCATCAGTACGCAGCAGTGCAGGAAGATCAGGGCGTACACCAGCGGCGTGAAGGTGAAGCGGCGGTAGGTCAAAACCAGAAGCGGGATCCCGATGAGCACCGGCATGACTTCGAGCAGCCAGGTGGTCTGGTCGTACGGCTGGTAGCCCGATACGGCCAGCAACGCGATAAGCAGGAAGAGGCCGGCACGGCAGGGTGTGTCGGGATGCATGATTTTGTTTATGGATAATCGATGAATCGGCCAGTATGGCAGAACATTCACCTTGTTGCTCACCCCCAGGATTTTCTTGTTGAAAAGAGTCATCAATGCGGCGGGTCAACGAGGAGCGATTCAGTTGACACTCCCTCGCCGACCTGCGAACCTTCCCGCTTCTATTTATTTGCCGTTGCCTGCCATGAAAATCACCACGAACACCGCCGTCACTCTGAGAATGAAAGTCACCGATAATCAGGGCTTGGTTTACGACGATGGCAAGAATCCGGTCTCCTACCTGCACGGCGATTACGACAACCTCTTCCCTAAACTGGAAGCAGCGCTGGAAGGTCAGGAGCCAGGCTTTCAAGTCACCTTGGAACTCACAACCGAAGATGCCTTCGGCGAACGTGACGAAGCGCTTGTCACCACCATGCCCAAGGCCGAATTCCCTCCCGGCATCAAGGTCGGAGGGCAGATCCAGCGCATCGGTCCGGATGGCCAACCGCGCTACTATTTCGTCACCAAGATTAAAGGTCCCACCGTATTGCTGGACGGTAACCACCCGCTTTGCGGCAAAACCCTGCGTTTTGCCCTCAAAGTTATGGATGTACGCACGGCAACCGCCGAGGAAATCGCCCACCAGCATGTGCATGGCGAACACGGGCATCAGCACTGACACCTCGGGCCCCGCACACAACATCGCCCTTCCTGCCCGGAAGGGCGATCCGAAGCACGGGAGGATTCCGCACGACACAGCAATCACAACAACGGCGATGCCGGCATCCGGCCGGGGTGATTGTGCGTGAACTGTCGTCTGAACACCGTCGAGCCCATCCCCACGCCTGTAGCGGGTCTCCTCCGCTCAATCCAATCCTGCCGCATCGGCAATCCCCGCTACCGAAAGCATCGTCTGGCGCAGCCATTCCCCGGAACGCGCCGGATAACGGTTCATTCACGCATCAAGGCTTGTTTCGCCACGTACCCGGTTGTCGACGACACGCTCCGGCAATGTCATGATTTCGTCCTGATCGATGCGCACTGCCCCGGACTCTTTGCCAAGGCCTCCGGCCCATCATTCGCCATCTGCCACACGGCAGGTTCATTGAATCGGAGCGAAAACCAGAGCCGGTGAAGGGTTCGAACAGAACACGGGACGGACGCCATCGACCCGTGCCCGGGAAGCGTCCGCTGGCGCCTTCCGGACAACGAATAACCACGCCAAACGCGGGGAGGTTCGATGAAAGAAGACGTGATCGTTGAGTTTCCTCTATCGGGCGAGTGGTTCGTCGGCGCCGACGGAACGGAAAAGGGCCATGAACTGGCCTTCGATTTTGTCCGTGTGGATGCCCGGCTCAGGGCAACCCGGACGACCGCCTTGCGGGAGCTGTTGACCACCGTTCCGCTGACTGACTATTACGGCTGGGGACAGCCCATCCATGCCCCCTTCGACGGACACGTCATCACCGCCATCGACGGATGCCCGGAGGTCTCCCGGAGCGTGGCGTCCATCCTTTTCGACAGTCTCGTGTCGCTGTTTTCGTCCGGACAGGAGGCGCTCATCGCCCGGATGAAGGCGGACGGTGACGGGGACATCCGTTGCTTTGCCGGCAACCACCTCGTGATCGAGTCGTCCCTGAGACCTGGCGTGTTCGCCTTCATCGCGCACGCGCGATCCGGCTCGCTCACCGTGGCGCGGGGGGAGACGGTGAGCGCCGGGCAACCGGTGGCCGAAGTGGGAAACAGCGGGCTCTCCACGATGCCCCACCTGCATTTTCACGTGATGTCCGACCCCTCGCCCCTGACCGATCGGGTCATTCCATTCCGATTCGCGCGCTACGAAGCCCTCATCGATGGCCAATGGCAACTTCGCGAAGCATCGCTGCCGACGCGACGACAACGCATCCGCCGTGTCGATTGACCGGTAGTCGCCGCGCGGCGGACGGCAATGTTTTTTTGCCCGGCGCGGGTTTTCAGGGGAAGATGGGCGGCGGGAGGCGTCCACCCGACGCCACTTTGCCGGGAAGGCCATGTCTCCCGGCACGTTTCCATTACCCCACTCCGTCATCGACCAGCCATGCCAGAAACCGACATCCAATGGGACTTGCCCGATCCGTTCACCCTCTCCCTCTCTCCCGCTCCGGAGGATATCGACGGACTGGGGCACACGAACAACGCCGTCTATGTGCGCTGGTGCGAACAAGCCGGCTGGGCGCACTCCAGAGCGCTGGGGCTGGATATCGACGACTATCGGCGGCTTGACCGGGGCATGGCCATCCGGCGCGGCAACTACCATTACCTGCTGCCGACCACCGAAGGCGAGCCGCTGTTGCTGGGAACCTGGCTAATCGCCGGCGACAGCCCCCTGTCCGCGTTCCGGTGCTTTCAGCTGGTTCGCCTAAGCGACCGGAACACCGTGCTGCGGGGGCGATGGGAACTGGTATGCATCGAGCTTTCCAGCGGCCGCCCCAAGCGCTTGCCCAAAGAATTCAAGGCGGCCTATCAACCGGCGATGACCGCGGCGGCGTGCCCGCCCGAGCTTTAGCGGTCAGGCATACGGGGTACCGGCCATCGCGGCATTCAGGCCCGCCGACCCTTTATCGATCAGGGCCAGAAACAGCGCCCTCGCCTTTTCGGTATCCCGATCCTGCCGGAACGACCGGTGCGCCTCAATCAAGGCCACCGACCACATTGCCAGCAGCAGGCAGGCGGCCAGATGGGCGTCGGCGTCCGAAGGCTCCCGCCCCGCACCGATCATCAGTTCCACGGCCAGAATCTGCGCCAGTTCGTCGCGGATGGCCCGAGCCCGGGCCTTGAGGGTTTCGCTGTCACCGATCGCCTCGACGAAGGCCTGACTCGCCGCCGAGAACTCGACCAGCGGGCTGCGCTCTTCCACCAGCCGGTGCGCCAGCCGGCGCAACGCCTCGACCGGTGATATCCCGCACTCTCTTTGCCGCAGTGCGGCGCGCAGAATTTCTCGCCCCTCTTCGTCGCGGTCGAAGAACATGTCTTCCTTGCGCGGAAAGTGATTGAACACTGTCATTCTGCCGACGTCGGCGGCCGCCGCGATTTCATCCACCGTGACATGGTCGAAACCCCGTTCCAGAAAAAGGCGCGTGGCGACCGTGGAAATACTCTGCCGTGTCGCAAGGCGTTTGCGCGAACGACGGTCTGTTGGAATTGACATGATGTAAGTGTGAGGCGTAAATTATGTACTGAGTACATTTTAATGTTGAGTATAAATTTATTATAGCCGTCACCCCGCCGCATGTCACGCCCGCCGGCCCCGGCGTGTCGCCACCCGTTTCCCTGCCCCCGGGGGCGTTACCGGAATACCACCATGACACCACCCCTTATCATTATTTTCATTGCCATCGCGCTTGACGCCATCGGTATCGGCTTGATTTTTCCCATTCTGCCGCGGTTGCTTGCCGAGGTCGCCCACACCGGCAATATCGCGCCCTATCTGGGCATCATGACGTCCTTGTACGCCTTGATGCAGTTCCTCTTCGCACCGGTGCTGGGCGCATTGAGCGATCGACTCGGACGGCGGCCGGTGCTGCTGGCCTCTCTGGCCGGCGCCGCTGTCAACTACTGGGTGATGGCCTTCGCGCCGCAGCTGTGGATGCTGCTCGTCGGCCGCGCCATCGCGGGGCTGAGCAGCGCCAACCTTTCCGTGGCCACCGCCTACATCACGGACATCACCCCGGCCGACCGGCGCGCACAGCGATTCGGTCTGTTCAACGCCATGTTCGGCATCGGTTTCATCATCGGCCCGGTGCTTGGCGGCCTGCTCGGCGATTACGGACTGCGTCTGCCGTTTATCGCCGCCGCCGCACTCACCAGCGGCAACCTGCTGCTCGCGTTCTTCGTCCTGCCCGAATCGCGCGCACCGCGCCGCGAGCCCATCGATCTCGTGTCGCTCAACCCGTTGCGCCCGCTGCGCTGGGCCCTCTGCGCGAAACCCCTGCTGCCCGTCACCGCCCTGTTTTTCATCCTGAGCGCCGCCGGCGAAGCCTACGGCACCTGCTGGGCACTGTGGGGTCATGACACGTTCCGCTGGGATGGGCTGCACATCGGCCTGTCGCTGGGTCTCTTCGGTGCGTGCCAGGCCCTGGCCCAGGTCTTCCTGCCAGGGCCCGCGATCAAATGGCTGGGGGAGCGCGGCACCGTGCTGACCGGACTTGCCGGCGCCATTGTCACCCTGACCGTGATGGCGTTCGCCCGGGAGGGCTGGATGGTGTTCGCGGTCATGCCGGCGCTTGCGCTGGCGGGCATCGGAAGCCCGGCCCTGCAAGCGCTGGCGACACGCCTCGTCGACGAACACCGGCAGGGTCAGCTTCAGGGCGTACTGGCATCGGCGGTCAGCCTCGCCTCCATCGTGGCTCCTTTTGTCTTCTCGACTGTCTATTTCACGGTTGGCGGGCAATGGCCGGGCGGTGTCTGGCTGTTCGCGGTGGCGATACAGGCACTCGCGGTGCCACTGGTGCTCGGCCTGCGGTCTCCCCCCCATGACGTCATGCCGCCGGTCGAATGACGGAAAACTTTGTCGTTGTCGTCAAATAGCGCCGTCGCCAGACGGCCCTTCCGGGTGCTCTTTTACTTGCCAACAGGAAAGAGCAGCGCCTCATAGTCGATATCGTTTCTCCCGTTCTTACTGTTTCTCACTGAGAAGTAAATTATTCCATCACCATTATCAATTCGCTTTCCAATTGCAAGTTTCATTGCCAACAACGGTTCTGCCGCACTGGGTTTATGTTGCCATTGCGTTCCTGTCCAACGACCTGTCGCACTATCCTTATCTTGGTTATTGATACGATTCACTTCCGTCAACCTCGCGAGTGGTGTTGTTGCTGAAGTTGCGTCCGGAGCGATAATGAATCCGTTGATCCTGACTGTGGAAGGTTGGGTAACCAGTCGCAGCGCGCCGTTCGGTAGTCGCTCGGTCGACAGGCGAATGCTTGCGACTTGCACCAACTGGGGCTTCTTCGCCACAGACTGCAAGTATGCGTACTCTTTTTCTGTGACCCGAAAATTCGGATGATAGGGAAGAGGCTGATCTGGTTTGGCATGAGCCAGATACGTGTTAGCCCATTCAGGCTGATCCGCAATAGCCGCTTGGAAGCGCAGGGCGATTCTCTGAGCCTCGATCGGCAAGCCGATTTTCATCACTCTGGCTTGCACCGGGGTCGACCCCGGCAGCAATGAGAGAGGAAAACTCGCAGCGGTGGCAGCGCAAACATGAGGAGCAGCAACCAGCACGCTGAGAACGACAACCGGCATAATATGACGCATACAAACTTTCATAAAGTGGTCTGACAAGACGAATACCGTTTCTTTTGAAGAAATCCCAAGTGAATAATATTACAATGTTTTAAACATTAATTTCAAATTAGACCAGCGACCTCCCCTGAACCGGCGCTACGGGTACGCGGTGTGGTAGTATTTTCCTACCCCCCATAGCCGGAGTCCGGAACATGCACACCGCGCCCCCCCTGACCCATTCCCCCGCGCCGATCAATACGGTGATTTTCGATCTGGGCGGAGTACTGATCGACTGGAATCCGCGCTATCTCTACCGGCAGATTTTCGCGGATCCCGGCGAGATGGAATCGTTTCTGTCCTCCGTCTGCAATCAGGCCTGGAACGAGCAGCAGGATGCCGGGCGTCCATGGGCCGAGGCCGTACGCGAACTGACCGCGCGCCATCCGGACCACGCCACCGCGATCGCCGCCTATCACGAACGCTGGCCCGAGACGCTTGGCGGCGAAATCGCCGATACGGTCGATATCCTGAGCCGGCTGAAAACAGCCGGACTGCGGCTCTATGCGCTGACCAACTGGTCCGCCGAAACGTTCCCTGTCGCGCTGGAGCGCTTCGCCTTCCTGTCCTGGTTCGCGGGGATCGTCGTCTCCGGCGAGGAACGGCTGATCAAACCCGACCCGCGCCTCTTCGAAGTCATGTTGTCAAGGTACGATATCGACCGCTCCCGTGCGCTGTTCATCGACGATTCCGCGCGCAATGTCGCGGCGGCCGGCAACCTCGGGTTGCGCAGCCTGCACTTCACGGATCCTGACACGCTGCGCCGCGATCTCGAATCGGCCGGCATCGCGCTGTAAGGCGCGGGCTGTACAAAAAAGACAGGTCACCCCGGCAAAACCGGCGAGGATCTTCAGGCTGGACTAAAACCAAAACACGTCCTGTCACGGGGGAGTCCGACATGAAGGCCCACGCCGATTCACCACGCATTCTCGCCGACTCCACCGCGGATACCCCACTCCGCTCACAGGGAGGCATATCCGTCACCCCTCACCATATCGTCGATGGCAGCCGCCGCGTGCTTGCGGCCAAGACCGTCCAAATGGCGGCGGACCGAAGTGCCCAGGCCGCCCGCGCAGCCCGCTATCAAGCGATGGCGGACACGCGCCTGGCGGCCAGATCCCTGTCCGCGCCGGCCCCATCCGGCGCGCAAGGGCTGCCGGACCGGTTGAAATCGGGCATCGAACACCTGGCCGGCCTGCCCATGGACGATGTGAGGGTTCACCGCAATTCCGCCTTGCCAGCCCAGCTGCACGCCCACGCCTTCACGCAAGGCACCGACATCCACCTGGGCGCCGGCCAGGACCGCCATCTGGCGCACGAGGCCTGGCATGTGGTGCAGCAAAAACAGGGACGGGTGAAACCGACGATTCAGTTACACGGCGGCGTCGCCATCAATGACGAAAAAGAACTGGAAAACGAAGCCGACCGGATGGGCGAGCGGGCGCAGCGCGGGGTGCCTGCCCCCATGCCAGCCGCCCCGGGTGGCGCTCCGGCCGTTCATGCCGTCGGCGCCGTCGTGCAACACAAACGGCTTGCCGGACAACCGGCGGAAAACATCATCCAGTGCGCCACCAAAACGTCGCTGTACGGCACCTTCGAAACCGAGGCCTATGCGATCAAGGATGGCGCAGAAGGGGATGAGGTCGACTTCAACCTGACCTTTCTGCCCAAGGACTCGGCCGACGCGACCAAGGTGGCCCTGGTGCAGGTCGTCAAAAGCGTTTACAAGGGGGATATCGAAGCGTCGACGCCGAACAACATCGCCAAACAGACGGAACAGGGTCACGAGATCGACCAGCACCCGACCAACCGCAACCCTCTTTACGCCACCGAGGACGAACCGGCCGACAACGCCGACACGCTGGCGGCCTACGCGACCAACCATCCCTCTATCGGACAGCACGCGATCAAGCGCACTGGCACCTGGGTGCAAAAAGCCCGGCTGATCGATGAGCCCACCATCGCCGACGAGGCCGACTCGAGCATGGAATTCGAAACCTCGGCCCTGGCGATCGAAGGCAATGATGCCGGCACCTACTACGGCTCGGTGTCCTGGGGCTGGAAAAACATCACCGGAAACCATGCCGAACTCCTGCCATTCAACCTGGCCTCGCAAGGCGTGCCGACCGCGAATTTTCTGGCGGCGGCGAAGAAATGGAACAGCGCCAAAGCCAGCACAGGGTTCTACTACACCAAAGCGGACAACACACGCGTGGTCAATGGCAAGGACAAGCTGCTGTTCCTGCTGCCCAAGGACACCAAAGTCAAATACATAGACGACACCGAGGACGGCTGCATCGAAATGCGCGTGGTGGGTGGCGGGCACGATGGGAAAAAAGGCTACATCAAGGTCGGCGACCTGAAAGACCGGGGGGACGGCAAGGACACGGTCAAGCTTCCTGTCATGGACAAGGCGCCCGAAGAGGTGAAATGGTTCGTCGCGCAATTCGCGCGCGCCAAGGAATACGTCGTCGCGGCCTTCATCCGTTTGCCCGATCCGCGCATCGACTACATGAATTTCGTCAGCGAGGCATCGATGCGCAAGCACGGCTGGAACTCGACCGGGGAAATGTACCGGGATTTGCAGCGGTACAAGAAGGCATTCGAAAAATACGAGCCGCTCGAACAGCTGTACGGCTGGAGCCGTCTTGCCACGGTCGGCATGGCGATGAACGGAGGGCGAGCCGCCGGGCCCTCCGAACCACCCGACTACTTTATCTGAAACAGACGCCGACGACTGGCGCGCCCCCGCTACTCGACGACGGGAATCCCTGTTTCGCCAAGACTCGCGTCCTCCAGACCGCCCAGTTGATATTCCAGCGGACAGTCGAACGGCTCCTCCTCGCGCAGCGGCGAATACACCCAGGACGCCGAGCGGCACCCTCTGCCCAGATAGAACCCCACCGATTCGATCGCCGAATGGGACGAAATATACAATTTCTCGGCTTTCATGCGCCGCCCCCTCGCGACGCACTCGGCAAACAGCCGCTTGCCGAAACCGCGTCCACGGTATCGGCTGTCGACATGGAATTCCTTCAGGAGCGCATACTCGTTCTCGTCGCCGATACACTCTGCCTCGAGCAGGGCGAACCCCGCCAGTTTGCCGTGCAGGAAAAGCCCCAGCGCATAACCTCCCCGGCTAACCGCCTCCCGCATGCCGGCCGATATCATTCGTCTCTCTTCCGGCGCCCAATCGTCGATGAACGGCGCCGGCTCGATCCTCATATTGCCTTTCTCTCCCCGGTAAACCAGTCCCACCGCCTGATGGCGGACAAATTGATCCAGAAAATCCCCGCCGATTTCACCGGCCTGCAACTCCCTGACCTCGATCGGCTCTGATCTTACTCTTGCTTGCATCGGATATCCCGTCTGTCCAGTTTTTCGTTTACGTATGACCCGGCAGCCGGGCGGATCGTTCGGCCATGCGGGCATTTTCCCCTCCGCTCCGACAGCACAATCATCCAAAACGCGCCGCGCGCGCATTGCCGGCGACAGGCGGCCAAGTTATAACTGATGTCCCGGCTCGCGCCGGTCCCGATTTTTTCAAATGTGTGTCCGGAGCCCCTCATGTACCGTATCGAAATTTCCCTGCCTTCCGTCGAAACCTATCGTCATCTTCGCACCCGCTCCGGATTGAGCGACAAGACCGCCGAAGCGGCCGAAAAGGGGCTGGCCAACTCGCTCTTCGCCGTTCAGGTCCTGTTCAACGACACGCCCGTCGGCATGGGCCGGGTGATCGGGGACGGAGGCTGCTTCTTCCAGGTGGTCGATATCGCCGTCCTTGAAGAACACCGCGGCCAGGGACTCGGCAAAGCCATCATGAGCGCCATTCGCGCCTACATCGACGAACAGGTTCCCGAATCCGGTTACGTATCGCTGATCGCCGACGGCCGGGCACAGGATCTTTACGCCCAGTTCGGTTTCACCCCCACCGCGCCGGCCTCGGTCGGCATGGCCTACCGCCGGACTCCCACCCGTAACGCCTGATCCGCCCCTCCCGCGGCGTCCGCTCACGAACGCCGCGCCCCCTTTCCCGTCGCGCCCGCCCTATCCGCCAGTCTCAGTTTTCAGGATGACGAATTCATCTTTTTGCTGATGGAATCAAGGGTTCCGTCCCCGGCAAAATTCCGCATACCGCGCTTTATTACCTGAAGAACCACGCACCGATGATCGATCGCGCGCTAAGCCATCTGGCCTCACAACTTAACCAGCATTTTCGCCAGCGCTTCACCCCGGCGGAGGATCCTGTTGTCGTGTCCAACCTGCTGGATCCGGGCGGGAGCCCGGAAATGATCACCGGCAACAAGCTCGTGCTGTTCGTCAGCGGTATCGAACGCGAAACCGCCGCCCATCGCGCGCAGCCGGCCGGCATGGAAACAGCGGCCAGAATGCGGGGGCCCGAGCCCATGTTTCTCAACCTGCTGGTGATGTGCGCGGCCACGTTCAGCGGCAGGGGGTACACCGAAGCGTTGCGCTATCTGTCCGATGCCATTGCATTTTTCCAGAGCCGGCCAGTGTTCGATCACCACAATTCGCCCGATCTCGATCCGCGCCTGGAGCGCCTGGTCCTGAATATCGAGAACCTTTCCGGCAGCGACATGCACAGCCTGTGGAGCTTGCACGGAGGTCGCTACCTGCCCTCCGTACTGTACCGGGTGCGGTTGATCTGCCTGGATGAAAGCCCGCTCACCCGCCGCGAAAGCCTGGTGCAGACACCGGACATCGAGGTTGGCCGTTCATGACCGGCGCCGCGACCTGCCGCGACGTCAACAGCCACCTTGCGCTGGCCGCGCTTTCCCTGCGTCATCCCTACTTCGCCGATGGGCGTCCGACCGGGCTGTACCTCGAACCGGACGCCCGGAGCGCGGCGCTGATGACCCGTTTCGGCCTCTCACTGCGCGCCGACGCCGCGGGATTCGGGGTGACGGCTCAAACCGCCCGTCTGGAAGGACTGTGGAGCGAACGGCATGACTGGCCGGAAGGAGGACTGGTATTCGCCGTTCACTCCGCCGATCCGATGAGCGCCTGCTACACGGATCTGGACACATTAACACGCAAGGGACGGTTCCGCGCCATCGTCGGCACCTCCTTGCAACCCGACGGATCCCCTTTCGAGTCGGGAAGGGGAACACTCGCGGAGGTCGTCCTTCCTCTCGCGCCAGCAGGATGCCCGGACCTCGCCTCGTGGCGCAGTGCCCTCCCCGCGCGCTGGGATCTCACGCTGCCCGTGCGCGCCACCCTCTGGAAATACCTGCTGATCGGCGAGTGGGGCACCGACCTGAAAATCGAAGACCAGGAAGGATCCATCGCCTTTGGCGGCGCCTGCTCCGAAATACTGCCGGGAGGCGCGAGAGCCGTGGCGATCCGCTCGCTCGCGCCGATCCCGCTGCAGGAGCGCCCGCCCTACCGTTTTGAATTGCGCCGACGCGAACGCGTGGTGGTTCCCCGCCTGCCCATGGCGGCACCGGGGGCCTTGCTGCGCGAAACCGTGAATGGCGAGCTGTGCGATGTCTCGGAAATCTTTCTCAACCGCTAACGACTTCATCGGGGGTACGCAATGGGTGTCATGAAAACGCCAGGCGTCTATATCGTAGAAAAGAATGCCTTTCCCAACTCCATCGTGGAAGTGGCGACAGCGGTGCCGGCCTTCATCGGCCATACCCAGATCGCCGACAATCGCAACAAGCCCCTGGCGATGAAGCCCTGGCGCATCAGCTCGATGGCCGAGTATCACCAGTTTTTCGGGTATGCCCCGGTGCCGCTCTTCAACGTCGCGGTCAAATCCGACGACGCGGCCACGGCGGCCTTCCGCGCCGGCGGCAAGGACTACTCGGTCGCGCAGGAGCCGGGCCAGAAAGGTGGCAACTACCTCCTTTACTCCGCCTTGCGGCACTTTTTCCAGAACGGCGGCGGCCCCTGCTACATCGTATCGGTCGGCAGCTACGCGGACGAACTGGATGCCGACCGTTTCCGCAACGGCATCGGCGAACTGCTCAAGGAGCAGGAACCGACCATGCTGGTCGTGCCCGAGGCGGTGAAACTCGGCCTTGACGCCTGCACCGCCGTACAGCAGGAAATGCTCGACCACTGCGGCAACAAAATGAAAAACCGCGTAGCCCTGCTCGACCTGTGGGGCGGCGACAAGCCGGACCGGGACACCATTCCGCGTTTTCGCGACAAGCTGGGCATCAATTTCCTCGACTTCGGCATCGCCTACTACCCGTGGCTCAACACCTCGGTGATCGGCGAAAAAGAGCTCGACTTCACGCATATCGCCTCCACCGAGCTGTTGCAGGGGCTGATCCGCGAAGAGCTCAAACTGCCCGAGGCCCTGGCGGACGGCGCCACGGAAAAGGACAAGGCCTGCTTTGGCGCCATCGCCGACATCGCCAAGGACTGGAGCGGCACCGACGATGCCACGCTGACCCAGAAAGCGCTGCTGCACAAAACGCTGCTGTCGATCAGCGGGATCTACAAGACCATCCTCGACGAAATGCGCTTCCAGTTGAACCTCTTGCCGCCCAGCCCCGCCATGGCCGGCATCTACACCATGGTCGACAACACCCGCGGTGTCTGGAAGGCGCCGGCCAACGTCAGCCTGAACGGCGTGATCTCTCCGGCGGTCAGCATTTCCGCGGTCGACCAGGAGGACATGAACGTCACACCGCAGGGCAAATCGATCAACGCCATCCGCAGCTTCATCGGCGAGGGCGTGCTGGTGTGGGGCGCGCGCACCCTGGACGGCAACAGCCTGGACTGGCGCTACGTCAACGTGCGCCGCACCATGATCATGCTGGAGGAGTCGTGCCGCCTAGCCGCCAAGGCGCTGGTGTTCGAGCCGAACGTGGCCAATACCTGGGTCACCATCAAGAGCATGATCCAGAACTTCCTGACCGGCATCTGGAAACGCGGCGGACTCGCCGGCGCGGTGCCCGAGGACGCGTTCAGCGTGCATGTCGGACTGGGCGAGACGATGACGCCCGAAGACATCCTGGAAGGCATTCTGCGCGTCACCGTACTGGTGGCCATGGTAAGACCGGCGGAATTCATCGAGATCACCTTCCAGCAGCAGATGCAGAAATCCTGACCCGGACCAACACCAAAACTGAGGAGACCCGACCATGGCAGATGACGGTTCCGCACAATCGGCCAACGTATGGCCGCTACCCAAATTCCATTTCCAGGTGAAGTGGGATTCCACCGAAATGTCCTTCGAAGAAGTGTCGGGGCTGGACGTGGAGGCCCAGATGATCGAATACCGCCGCGGCGACAGCCCGGAGTTTTCCACGGTCAAGATGCCGGGCCTCAAGAAGTACGGCAACGTGACCATGAAAAAAGGGATTTTCAAGGCGGACAACAAGTTCTGGGACTGGTTCAACCAGATCAAGATGAACACCATCAAGCGCGTGCCGGTGATCATCAGCCTGCTGGACGAGAGCGGCAAGCCGACCATGGTCTGGACGCTGAAGAACGCCTGGCCCGCGAAAATCACCGGCACCGACCTGAAGGCCCAGGGCAACGAAGTCGCCGTGGAGACGATCGAGATCGCCCATGAAGGGCTGACGATCGCCAACAGCTGACGAGAGATGGTCGGAAACGCATGGTGATCAACGCAACATCGTCTGCGGGCAGGCTGATGGACGAGCTGGCGAGGACAGAAATCAACGCCATGCCCGTCGCCTTCCATTTCCGTGTCTGGCTGAACGGGGTACTGCCGCCGCTGGACTGTTCATTCCAGGAAGTGTCCGGCATCGAACAGACCATGCAGACCGAGGATGTGGTCTGCGGCGGCGAAAACCGTTTCGTTTACAAACTGCCGACCGGCATGCACCAGAACAATCTGGTGCTCAAGCGCGGCATCGCCACGCTGGCCTCCCCGCTCTATCTGTGGTGCCGGTCCGTGCTCGAGGGCGGTCTGTCGATCCCCATTGTGCCCATGGGTATCCATGTACACCTGCTCAATGCGGACAGACTGCCGGTCCGGGCCTGGATGTTCCACGATGCGTATCCGGTGAAATGGTCGGTCGACGCTTTTAATGCCACAAAAAACGATGTTGTCATTGAATCCATTGAACTGGCCTACCTGCATTCCACTCGAGTGTTGTGAACCATGACGATCGAAGTCCGCCAGCTGCTGATCAAGTCGGAACTGGACCGCCACTCCGGCAAACCGGCACCCGCACCGGAAGAAGACAACTGCTGCGAGGAGGATGCCGAACTTGGCCGCCAGGTGCGGGCCGGACGCGCCGAATTGCGATTGCTGCAAGAACGTCTCGCGAAACTGAGGGAACGCTGATGCTGTCCGTCTCCGCCCAACGCACGCCGCTCAAGATCACCGCCTGCGAAGACAACAACGGCCAGATCCGGTCGCTTGGCCGTTCGGTATCGCTACTGATCAATCCGGCGCAACTGGTGCATGAGCGCCGCACCTGCTTCAGCTCGGCCAAACCCATGGGTGATGTGGCATCCGGGCGCCAATTCAGCCACATGCCTCCCGGCAAGCTGTCGTTTACCGTGGTGCTGGACGGAACCGGCGCCGTGCCGAAGCCGGCACTGAGTCTGTTGCCCGACGATGTGGACGGACAGATCCAGGCTCTCGGCGACATCATTTACGACTACAAGGGCGTCTCCCACCAACCCTGCATTGTCGAGATCCTGTGGGGACGCATGCTGTTCACCGGGCGGCTGACCAGCTTCAACGTCACCTATACGCTGTTCAAACCCGGCGGCGCGCCGCTGCGCGCCACCGCCGCGCTCGCTTTCGACTCCTACACCAGCCGCAAAAAGAGCCAGCTCAAGGCCGCGCGCAGCTCGCCCGATCTGAGCCACCATGTCGAAGTGCAGTCGGGCGACACCCTGCCCCTGCTGTGCGAACGCATCTACGGCGACAGCCGGTACTACGCGGACGTCGCCCGCTTCAACGGACTGCGGAACTTCCGCGAACTGCCGCCCGGCACGCGGCTGCATTTTCCGCCACTGGAGTAGCCCATGGCCGGCAAGTCGACACTGGACAACGACGGCGTGCTGTGGATACGGATCCACGGCGAGGAAGGCGAGCTGCCGGATCTGCCGCTGCTGTCGGTCACGATCCGCCGCGCCTTCAACAGAATCGCATGGGCGGAACTAGTCATTCAGGACGGAGACATGGCCACCGGCAAATTCGAGCAGGGCGACAGCCCGCGCTTCGCGCCCGGCGCGGCCATCCGCATCGACGCGGGCTATGGCAACGAGCAGGACACCCTGTTCTCCGGCATCGTGGTGCGCTTTGGCGTGAATATCGATGGAGGCGGCCATGCGCGCCTTGTCGTCGAGTGCCGCGATGCGGCCGTCAAGATGACGCTCGGTCGTTACAACGCCAATTTCCTCAAGAAAAAAGACAGCGACATCATAAGCTCGCTGATCGGCAAATACGGCCTTGACGCCGAGGTGGCGGCGACGCAGCAGGAGCACGGCGAGTTGGTGCAGTACAACGCCAGCGACTGGGATTTTATGCTGGCCCGGGCGGAGTTCAATGGCATGCTGGTCGATGCGGCCAATGGCAAGATCCGGGTGCGCCCGCCGGGCGACATGACCAGGGATACCGGTCTCGCGCTGGCCTGGGGACGCGACCTGTACGAGTTCCATGCCGATATCGATGCCCGCCGTCAATGCGCGGCGATCAGCGCCACCGCCTGGAACAGCGGCGAACAGGCGATCGTGACGGGCGGTCAGGCGGCGCCCGTCAAACTGAACGCGCAAGGCGACCTCGACGGCGAAACCCTGGCCCGGGTCGCCAGCCCGGATGAATTGATGCTGCGCACCCCGACGCAGCAGGACAAGGCGGCGCTGAGCACCTGGGCCAGTGCCGCACAGACCCGCGCGGAACTGGCTCGCGTCCGTGGCCGGCTGGCGTGCATGGGGATGCCGGCAAAACCGGGAGACCTGCTGGCGGTCGAAGGCGTCGGCGCCCGCTTCGCGGGCGACATTTTCGTCAGCGCGGTCGAACACTCGCTGGCCGGCGGCGACTGGCAGACCGACATCGAATTCGGTCTGGATCCGGACTGGCACATGACGCGCGACGACATCGCCGCGCCGGCCGCGTCCGGGCTGCTGCCCGGCGTGGGCGGACTGCAGATCGGCATCGTCGTCAAACTCGATGGCGACCCGCAGGAAGCGCAACGGATTCAGATCAAGTTGCCGGTCACACAGGCGCAAACCGAGGGCATCTGGGCCCGGCTCATCCAGTTTTACGCGTCCGATGGCATTGGCGCCTATTTTTTGCCCGAGCCGGGCGACGAAGTCATCGTCGGTTACCTGAACGACGACCCATGCCATCCGGTGGTGCTCGGCGCCGTCTACAGCGCCAAGCGCAAGCCGCCCTACGAGATCGAGGCCGCCAACGATACCAAGGCCATCGTCACCCGCGCCAAGCACAAGATCGAGTTCAACGAAAAGGACAAGATCCTGACCATCACCACGCCGGGCGACAATCGGGTGGTGTTCGACGATAAAGACAAGTCCATTCTCGTCAAGGATCAGCACGACAACAGGGTCAAACTCTCCAGCGACGGCATCGCGCTGGACAGCCAGGCCGATATCACGATCCGGGCCAAGGGCAAGATCGCGCTGACGGCCAACGCGGACATCACGCTGAAGGCTCAGGCCAACGTCAAGGCCGAAGGGCTGAATATCAGTTGCGAAGCCCAGATCGGATTCACCGGCAAGGGTTCTGCCACGTCGGAATTGTCATCCACCGGACAGACCACCGTCAAAGGCGGCATGGTCATGATCAATTAAGGAGATCGGCATGCCCCCTGCCGCCCGTCTGACCGACATGCACACCTGCCCGATGCAGACGCCGGGTCTTCCGCCCATTCCGCATGTCGGCGGACCGGTGGTCGGCCCCGGCGTTCCGACGGTGCTGATCGGCGGTCTGCCGGCCGCGGTGATCGGCGACAACGCCGTGTGCGTCGGCGATCCGGACATCATCGTCAAGGGGTCCTCCACGGTGATGATAGGATCGCGCCCCGCCGCGCGGGTCGGCGACAGCACAGCGCACGGCGGCGTCATTGTCATGGGGCAGCCCAACGTGATGATCGGAGGATGAGCATGAGCGCTTTTCTTGGCCGCGGCTGGCAGTTCCCGGTATGTTTCGACCGCCGCAACGGCGAAGCGGCGATGGTCGAAGGGGTCGAGGACATCGAAGAGAGCCTCGGGATACTCCTTGGCACCCGCCCCGGCGAACGGGTCATGCTGTCCGGCTACGGCTGCGGACTGCGCGGCGTCATGTTCGACGCGCTCAATGACAGCACGGTGACCGAGCTCCAGGAAAAGATCCGCGACGCGATCCTGTTTTACGAACCGCGCATCGAACTGGAGCACATCGGCACGGACTGGGGCGACCCCCGCGAGGGAAAACTCATGGTCACGCTGGCGTACCGGGTGATCGCCACCAACACCCGGCACAACCTCGTCTACCCCCTCTATCTGGATCAGGCCAGCGAGGCCGTTTCACCCTATTAACGTATGCGACACGGCACCGAACAACAGCAGCGACTCCCGGACGCCTTGCGCCCCGGGTATGTCCTGCCCGACGAATGGAGCCTCGCCCAGCGGACACGGCTGACCTTGCTGGATGCCGCCGGTCTGCCTTTTGACGAAAACACCTGGGATACCGTGCTGCGCCGGGACGAAGCCTTTGTGCTGGCGGACCTTGCCGCTTTTCCCGCCGGCGCATGGCTGCAGGCGTTTCTTGACAGGCTCGACTGGGACGACGAGACGCGTCTGTGGCAGGACGCCCGGGACCTCATCGCGCGCTGCGACGACTGGTGCCGGCGCCTGGGCGACGCCGCTTCGCCGGCCGCGCGCGAGATCGGCCGGTCATTGCGCTACCGCATCGAGCAAAAAGCCGCCGTGCCCGTCGGCGAATGCCTGCGCCTGTGCGACCATGGACCTTCCCGGCTGCGGCCGGTCTGGGAACGGCGCGACGGTGTCGCGGCGCAAGGGGGCGAAATGGCGGAAGAAACGGCGCGCCGTCAATGGCTGCGCCGCGGCGCCATGGCCTTGACACAAACCATCGCGGCGCAGCAGGATGCGGCGCACGAGGCTTTCCGCGCCAGCCTGCACAGCGGCCGTCACGATCCGGCCATGGGGCTGTTGCTCGCCGCCCTGCAACTGGCGCAGGACAGCCGCGCCGTGATCAACCGGATCCCGGACCGGCTGGTCGACTTCTATTACCGTGACGTGCTGCGCCTGTCGGCCCGGCCGTCCCGCGCCGAACGGGTGCATCTGCTGCTGCGGCGCTCGCCCCGGCATCCGGGCACGCTGCGCATCGAAGCCGGCGCCCGCTTTAGCGGCGGCAAGGACGCCGGGGGCCGGCCGGCCGTTGTGACGGCCGATCATGCGCTCGAGGCGGGCGACACGCAGGTGGCGGCCTTGTGCGCCTTGCGCGCGGAGCGCGATCCGGCGATCTCTCCCGAACGCGAGTTCGGCTACGCCACCCGGATCAAGGTTGAAACGCTGCCGCTGCAGGCGCCCGAAACGGTGAACGTTCCCGCCGCGCCATGGTGGCCACTATTGGGCGGGCAGGCCAGGGGTTCCGCCTCCCGCGCCGCCGACGCGGTATTCGGTCTGGCGATCGCCTCGCCGCTGTTGCAGCTCAAGGAAGGACGGCGCGAAGTGCGTCTGCGCCTGAGGCTTTCCCATCCGTCGGATGACGACGCGGCGCTGCGCCAACTGCTACGGGTGAACCCCGCCCGGCGCGGAGCCGACTGGCTCGCCGCCGCCTACGCCCGCTACGCCCGGCACGAAACCCTGCACGCTCCACCGCGCTCGCGTCCCGGCCCCCCGCCGGCGGCGCTCGACCCGGACGTCATGGCGCGCGCCTCCTGGCAACGTTCGGAGCGGTTCGGTACGGATGTCTGGCTCGCGTTCCTGATCGAATCTTGCCTCGCCTGCCAGGACACCGACCGGTTCGCCGAACGGCTCGGCCGGCTTTTCGCGGTCTGGCTGGCGGCGGGCGGCGAGACGCTTCGGCAACCCGACCTTGCCGCGTTGCGCCGGCACGCCGCGCGGCTGCCGGGCGCCGGAGCGGCCGCCGATGTCCAGCTTGACGACCCCTTGAGCCTGATCTTCGCGCCGCACGGCAACGACGCCCTGTCGCCGGATCGCGAACTGATTTTTCAGCGGGTGTTTTCCGGGGTATGGGACGCCCGTCTGAGCACGGCGCAAGGCTGGCTGACCCTCGACCGGGTGTTCATGGCCAGACCGCGCGGCCAGGAGGCGAATGAAATACGCGGCGCGCTGGATATCTCCCTGCGCCTCGATCCGTCCGAGCCACCGATCGACGCGTGCGGCGCGCAAACGCACGGCGCGCACTGGCCGGCCCGTCCCGTTCTGCAACTGAATCTGTCGACCCGCACTCCGCTTTACGCCTACAGCCTCCTGCGCCAGTACCGGCTTCAGGAGTTGAACCTCGAGGTGGCCGTCGAAGGGCTGCGCGACATCGTGCTTTACAACCCGTCCGGCCGGCTCGATCCCTCGAAACCCTTTCAGCCGTTCGGCCCGCTTCCGGCCCTCGGCAGTTATATCGTGCTCGGCGGACGCGAACTGATCGGCAAATCGCTGAGCGCCCTGCGCCTGCGGCTCGCCTGGGCGGGGCTGCCGTCCGGACCGGACGGATTTGCCGGTCATTACGCCAACTATCCCGGATCGGGGCATGCCGGCGCCTTCCGGGTGAACGCGCGCGTGCTGGCGGATGGCCAGTGGCGCACCGCGCCGGGCGACGGACTGCCCCTGTTCGGCGCCGACCGCCACGGGCGGCGCCCATTGAGCCGTCAGGTGCTGGAGTTTCCGGTCGAGACACTGCTCAACGACCAGCGTGCCGTAGCGCCGCCGCCCGCCGGCCAGCCCTTCGGTTTCGGTCTTGACAGCCGCAACGGTTTTTTCCGGTTCGAGCTGATCTCGCCCTCCGGCGCCTTCGGGCACGCCGAATACCCGTCCCTCTTGACCGCGGCGCTGACGCTCAACGCGCGACGCAAGCGTCCCGGCCCCGTTCCGCGCGAACCCTACACTCCCACGCTGGAGTCCCTGACTCTCGACTACCGCGCCACCCAGGATATCCCGCTGACCGCGGACACGGCGCAAGGATCCGCGGTCCGTGATCCGGACAGCCTCGCGCACACGGTTTACCATCTACACCCGTTCGGTCTTCCGGGCATCGCGGCCAGCGGCGCCGGCCGCCATCCCCCGCTACTGCCGGCGGTCGCTCACGACGGACAGCTTTACATCGGACTCGATGGCGACGACCCGCAAGGCGCACTGAGCCTGTATTTCCATCTGCGCAAGGAAGTGGCCGCCGAACGCTGGCTGGACACCGCGCCCCGTCTGCACTGGTCCGTATGGCGGGCCGGCGTCTGGCATGAGCTGGCGCCACACGATCAGTTGGCCGACGGCACGCGAGGGCTGCGCCGTTCGGGCATCATCGTGCTTGATCTGCCGCCCGGCATGAGCCGCGGCTGCACCGCGCTGCCGGGCGATCACTACTGGCTGCGGCTTGGCGCGGACTGGGGTTTCGAACAGTTGGCAGGTCTGCACGGCGTGCACGCGCATGCGGTGACCGCCACCCGGGTCGGGACAGCCTGCGATCCGCTCGCGGCCGGCGTCATCGCCACGCCGGAGCAAGGCATCCCCGGTCTGGCCGGCGTCCTGCAGGCCGGTCCTTCCGAAGGTCGGCGGCGGCAGGAAACTTCCGAGGATTTGCGCACGCGCGCCGCGGAACGCCTGCGCCACAAACGGCGCGCTCAAACCCCCTGGGACTATGAGCGGCTGCTGCTGGAGGCCTTCCCTGGCGTATTCAAGGTAAAGTGCTTCGCCCACCACCTGCCGACCCTGGGCGACGAGTCAGGGCTGGGCTCCCGTCGTCCGGACCGGGCTCCCGGACAAACCCTGGTGGTGGTGGTCCCGGATCCGCGCAACGGCGAGCCGCCCGACCACACCGCCGCGCCGGGCTTCGATGCCGCCACCCTGGACGAAATGCAGGATTTTCTCGAACACCGGGCCGCCGCGGGCGCCGCGATCGTGGTGCGCAACGCCGCTTACGAGCGCGTGCAGGTCAGAGCCACGCTGCGACTGGAGAAGGGCCGCCACCACGGCTCCATGCTGCGCGATCTGAACCGTCTGTTGCTCGACTACCTTTCGCCCTGGTACCCGGGCGGGCCGGGCGCGCAGTTCGGCTGGTGCCTGCGCGCCGAAACGCTGGAGTCCCTGCTGCGCGCCCATCCCGGCGTGGCGCAGGTCGGCAGGGCCGCCATGCTGCATATCGTGCGCAACGATCGCCACTACCACGCCCTGCAAGGCGACACGACCGGCCCGGCCCGCCGCGAGCTGCATCCCGCGCAACCCTGGAGCCTGCTGCTGCCTGCGGCCCGTCACACCCTGATCCTGGCGGACGAGGATACGGCGCTGCCGACGCCCCCGACCGGCATCGGCCAACTCGAAATCGGCTCCACTTTCATTATCGGCCGTCCTTCTCCGGCCTCAACCGGTTCCCCTGCACCATGACCATCCGCAACCGCGAATCCCTGAAACGTCATTTCCGTGAAGGCGCGTTGCCGCGCGCCGACCATTTCGGCGACCTGATCGATTCGATGCTCAACATGAACGACGAAGGGTTCCGCAAATCCGTCGAACAGGGCTTCGAAGTCAGCGCGCCGCAAGGTTATGACGCGCTGATCAGTTTTTTCCGGGAACAGGATCCGGAATTGCCGGCCTGGCGTCTCGAGCTGGGCGGCGCGCGGGACCCTCTGCTGGTCAAATCGCGCGAGACGCCCGACACCGCAGGCGCGGAGGGCGGATCCGACGCGGCGACGGCCGCCCGGCTCTGCCTGACGCAGGACGGGCTGGTCGGTATCGGCACGGAGTCGCCGCGCGCCCAACTTGACGTCGCCGGGGTGGTGGCCAGCCATGGCCGGCGCGGGGCGCCGCCCGCCGGCGTGAGCCTGCCGCTGCTGGCCAATGGCCGATGGCAGGATCTGACCGGCGATCTCGCGGGATGCCAGGCCTTCGAGGTGGTGGCCGGCGCGGGGCACCAGGGCGCGGGGCGTTTCGGCCTGCTGCACGCGATCGCCCTGAACACCTACAACCCAACCCTCGGCATCTTCAATTTGTTCAACCGCAAGCGGGGCATCCGCGCCACGCACGGCTATTACAGCCGGCGCTGCGACCGCCTGCAATTGCGCTGGTTCGGCAGCAGCGGACGCAACGCGCGTTACCGGCTGCAGATCCGCACGGGGTGCGACTTCGGCGAGGGCGTGCGCATCGACGTCCACCTGACGCAATTGTGGTTCGACACGCATATGGATGGACTGCAACCATGAAACGGGAAGCCGGAACCGATACGGCAGCGAGCGCCCCACGTTTGCCGAGGCGGCGTGAGGACCCGGAACTGGGCTTCGCCGACCTGCGCCGGCGCGGCATCGGTAATGCCCAGTCGCTCAGCGGCGAAATCTGGACCGATTACAACCATCACGACCCCGGCGTCACTCTGCTCGAAGCGCTGTGCTTCGCGCTCACCGGGTCGGTGTTCGGCGCCGAGGCGCGTATCGCGGATCTGCTGACAGCGCCGGACGGCCGCATCCACTACCGGCGGCACGGCATGCACCGCGCCGAGGAGGCGCTGCCCTGCCGACCGGCGACCCGCTGGGATCTGACACGCTATCTCCTCGACCGCGTACCCGCGCTGCGCCACGCGCGCGTGGACATGCCGGAACGCGACGGCGTCTGGCGTCTGGCGTTGCGCGCGCCCGCCGGGCTGGGCGATGCGCTGGCCGCCGAGGCGGCGCGCGCCTTCTGGTCGGCACGCAACCTTGCCGAGGACCTCGCCATGCCGCCGGGCATGCTCGCACCGCGCTGGTGCGCATTACGGCTGTCGCTCGGCATAGGGGGGGGCCGGGATCTGACGGATATACTGGCCGAGCTGGTCGAACGGTGTGACGCCCTGATCGGCATGGCGCCCCCGCGTCATCCTCCGCACAGCCGCCTGAGCCGACTCGGAGACCGGGACGGGCAGGAGGACAGCGATGCGCTGTTCGACGGTCCGGTCACACACAACGACTGGATCACCGACGAGGACCTGCGCCGGGAACCGGCGCCGCGACTGCATTTCGCCGACCTGGCCCGCGAACTCGAAAGCATCGAGGGAGTCGACGCCATTGATCGGCTCGCGCTCGTTCCCCTTGGCGAGGATGCCCCGGACGCCGATGAATCGGGCATCGACTGGCAGGGCGAGGGTTGGGCGCTGCAATTGCGCTGGCCGGACACGCCGGCCGATATCGCCTCGTGGACGGTGGTCCGGCGCGGCAGCCGTCTGACCCTCGATGCCGCCGCGCTGCTCGAGCAGTTGGCGGACCGGCGCAATATCGGCAAGACCCCGGGCGCGGCCATGGCCAGCGCGGTATCGGCACCGCTCGGGCGGCCCTCCGGGCAGTACATGGCGCCGTCACGCTATCTGTCCTTCTGGCACCATCTGCCGCCCCTCTACCAGTTGGCGCACGCCCCTCCCGCCGCTTCGGCCGGCATGGCCGCGCAGTTCGGCGGCTATCTGATTCTGCTCGAGCAGTGGCTCGCCCATGGCGACGCCCAGCTCGCGCACCTGCGCGAACTGTTCAGCCTGACGGCCCAGGCTCAGCGCAGTTACTGGTGGGAGCCGCTCGATGACCGCCACCTGCCGATCCTCGGCCCGAACTCGTCCGAGGCGCGGGAGCGCGCGCTGCGCGCCGCGGACGAAGCACTCGAGCGGCGCGGCCGCGTGCTGGACTTCCTCCTCGCGCTGCATGGCGAAGGATGCGGACAAAACAGTCTGCAGCGGTTCGGCCACTACTTCAGCCCGCGCGACTGGCCGGCGCATCTTTTCGAGTGCAAACGCCAGTTCCTGCTGCGCATTGTGCGCCATACCCGCGACCGCTCGGCGGGATTCGATTACAGCCGCCCGTCGCTCGGACGCAAGTCCAACACCGCGCCCTTGGCCGAGCGTATCGCGCTGCTGCTCGGTTTCACCCATGCGCACAGCCGCCGGCTGAACGCCAGGCTCGAGGCGATCGGCTGCGCCGTGAGCGAAACCCGCGGCCCCGAACCGGGCGAGGTCCCGCCGTCCGACCTGCGGCCCTTGATGCTGTGGGTGCCGGCACGCGAACGCATCGCCGCGCTGTATGCCGAGGATGTACGCGTTGGCCGGGTCGCGGCCCGGCTCGCCCATTATTTCGCCGGGCTCGACCTTGCCGCGTTGCCCGGTCCCCTGCTGCGCTGCGCGGTGCACGAAGACCGCTATCGCCGCCTTGCCGGCGCCGATACGCCGCTGTGGCTCGGCCCCGACGAAAACGGCCGCTGGTGGCCGCTGGATGTGCGCGTCGGCCGCGCCGGAGTGCGCTCTCCGGCCATGTACCTGCACGCATTCGCCTGCGATATCCAGCGCGAGGCCGAGGGCGTGCATCTGGTGGAACCGGTGCTGCTGCGCCCGTTGGCCGATGGGACAGAACCGGACCGGGCCGGGTACGCCCACCGCATCCTGCTGGTGTTTCCCGGCTGGACGGCGCGTACCGCCGATCCGAGCTTCCGGGATCTGGCGCGGGAAACCGTCGCGGAGAGTTGCCCGGCGCACATCCTGCCGCAGATCTACTGGCCCGATGCCGGCGATCTGGCGCGCTTCGAACGAAGTTATGCCGCCTGGCTCGATGCCCGCCAGGTCTACTGTGCGGCGCTGACACACGGCCGCGCGGTGGACGCCGCGATCACCGGGCACGACCGGCACGCGGCCGACCTGCTGCGGCTCTTCGGAGAGTGGGACGCCGCCGGGGAGCGCTCATGAAGCGCGACACTCCGCTCCCCCTTCTCGGCGGCCACGCCATCGAAACCCTGGACTGGCACAGTCTCGTCCCGGAGCAGGCTGCCGGCCGGGCGCACCTTGACCGGATCGCCGCGTTTCTCTCGGGTTCCGGGCTTGCCGCCATCGACGAGGTGTTTACCCGGGTGTCGGCAAGCGGCGGACACCGGACGATCGACACGCTCGAGGTCGACATCGGCCGCCTCCCGGAAAACGCTTCCTTCGCCGAATGGGCGGAACGCCTGAAGGAATCCCTGTACACGCAACTGCTGCGCCTGCCTCGCGAAGCTCCCGAACCAACGCGACGGACCTCACCGGGCGTCAGGACCGGGCACCGGGAGCTGGATGCCTTCCTTCATTACCTTCGGCACGGGCACTTGCCCTGGTCGGTCGATCCGGTGGCGGGAAGGAAGCTTGCCGGGTGGCTTGAACACCTGGCGCGCCAGCACGGTGCGCGGCTGTGGGACGAGCTGCAGGCAATACCCCAGCCGGAACGCGTACTGGAACGCCTGGGCCGGATCGCGCCCCATCATGGGCTCCAGGCACTGATCGCCGTCCGGCACACGGAGCTCGCGGACAGCCTGATGCTGATCGACCGGCAGATCGTCGAACCGCTGCAAGCCCGCGGCAAGCTCGGCGGTTATCAGGCCGACCGGTTGCGGCAGGCCTGGCGCCGCTCGGCGCTCAGCGCGCTGTGGGGGCTGAATGCCGGCCGGCTGGGGGAAGAGCGGATACGCCGCCTGCAGGACGAACTGGCCGGGGCGCTGGGCCGGATGCTGGGCCGCGCCACGCCGGTCATCGAGCGCCGGACCGGACCGCGCCCCGGCAGCGAATTGGGTCCGCGACTGCTCAGCGCGCTGCTCTTCGCGCAGGGCAGTCCCCTGGCGCGGTCCGGCATGCGAGACCCCGCCCGGTTTCCCGCTAGCCCCGCGCAAAGATCACCGAAAAACGATGCTTCCCCGTCCCGTTCCGATGTGCTGCTCAGACGGCTGGATAACGAACTGGACAGCGGGACGGGACCCGACGAAGGCCGTCTTATCGCCCTCCTCGCCGAGCTTGGCGAGCTTGCCGCCGAGCGGCTGCGCGCGCATTTGGCGTCCCGGCTGCTTGTCCGTAAAACCCGGGCGGGCTGCTTCGCCCGCCTTGGCGTCATCGCGCGGCGGCGCCTCATCGCCGCCCTGGCGCCGGACGGCGTACCGTACTGGCGCGCGACGACGGAAACGGATCCGCTGACGGCCGCCTGGCGCTTCGACCGACTGGTGGAACAGCTGGCCCAGGAAAACCTCGCGCCTCCCGACGACTCCTCCGCCACGCGGGAACCGGGGATCGCCACCGCCAGCGCATGGCTGCCCGAACCGGTATTGATGGCCGCGCGCGCCCATCCTCCACGCGCCCGACGCCTCGCCCTGCGGCCGTTCATCTCTCGCCTCGCCTGGTGCGAATACGTCGCCGGACACTGGCCGCGGCGACAGGTGGAAGCCCTGCTCGCGCTGCTCGATCCTGACCGGGACACCGCCCTGCTGCCTCGCATGATCGCCCGGTGCGCCGCGCTGGCCGACCGGCCAGGAGCATTGCGCGACCGGCGACGGGTGGTCTGGCTCTGGGCCACCGCCTTGCACCAGCGGGGACAAAGCGACAAAAAACCCGCCGAAGCCGATATCCTCCGGGGGTGGCTCGGCCGACTGGGCGTTGCCATGCCGTCCGAGGGATCTCCGGCCATCGAGCGCGTGCGGCAAGGACTCGACGTTATTTTCGGGCGTCCGGCCGGCGGAAACACGGACCACGCCGCACAACCCGCCGCAGCGCAAGCCGTGACGGCGAATCCGGGCCACCTCTGCGTGGCCGTCCCTCCCCCTGCAAGGCAAAATAGGCGGACGGACACCACGGGAACCCCCGTTTCCGACAACCGGGCGGCCGCGGCGCCGGATGTCGCCGCCGCGCGACGACGGGTAGAGCCGGCGGAAGAGCCCGCCGATGCCGGCCGCCGTGCTCCGCCTTCCCGGCTAACCGGCCTCCCTGACCCGACCATCGAACACGCGGCTGACGCACTGTCCGGAGCGCGGCCGAAGCGTCACTCCACCGGGGCTCGCCACCGGGAAACCATGCCACCCTCTTTGCACCCGGCCTCGACGCCCGGCCGGCAAGAAAACCGGCGGGACATCTCCCGCCATTTCGTTCCGGACGGCGACCAGAATGACATGACCGGTGCCGAATCCCGTCCCCGGCTGACCGACGGCGAATCCTGCGCGTCCCCGGATGACCACGGATCGGTGCGCCACGAGGGTGTGGACGGAAGACCGCAGGCAACGCTATCCCGCGGAGCCCCCGCCCCGGCCCGGCCCGTTGCCGCAGCGCCGGCTCCCGGTATGGAGGCGGAAAACGGCATGCTCCCTCATGTTCCGGGCAATGGCGGGGAAAAACCGGGGACGGGAAATGTCCCGGAGTGTCCCGCCCCGGCGCCAACCCCGCGGGAACGGTCCGGACTGGCGACCGACCCACGGCAAGACCCGTCGTTTCCCGCGGCGCGATATCGCGCCGCCTCCAGCAGGCAGTCACGATATGCAAGAGTGAATCCGCCGGTTTCCGGGGCCGTGACCCCGAACGCACCCCGCCCCGTTGCGGACCTGGCGCGCCAGCGGTCTGTTCCCGACAGCGAGCACGGCGACCCGGCCGACAATGCCATCGCGATGCGCCATGCCCCGGGCTCCGACAGCGACGAAACGGCGCGGCCTCGGCCACTGGAGGGCGCACCCCGTCAGCCAACGGCGACCACCGGGTCGCGTCATGGCAAAACCGGTTTGCCGGCCGTGCGGCATGATGAAAATGACGAGCCATCGGATGTCAGGGCAACGCACCGGCACACGCGGTTGTCCGATACGGGCGCGCCGACCGACGGCGGCACAACAGCGTGGAAACCGCGAACCGGGCCGGTTCCACTCCCGGCTCGGGATGTCGGCAATGCTTCGGGCGCGGGCCGCCCCGGGCATGATGACGGAGCCGTCGCCGCACAGGCGCAGGACGCGAACGGCCATCATCCCGCCGCGGGCATGCGTCATGCGCCGGATGCTCCCCCCTCCACGCCCGGAGCCCCGCTCTTGTTCGCCTCGGCGCTGGCCCGGCTGTTGCCCGGCTGGCCGGAACACCGTCGCCAGGCGCTGCATGCCCGCCTGATCACGATGGCCGCGCAGGCGCAGGAAGGTCAGGTCGCGCAGAGCTATGCGCGCGCGCTGCGCGAAGCGACCGCCCCCCGCTTCGCCAATGATCACGAGGCGTTCTCGGCGCTCGCCCGCGCGGTATCGTCGGCGGAACACGCCGGAGCGGTTCCGGCCCGGGTGTCGCGGGCCTTCCGGCGGGGCGGCTCGCTGGTGCAGCGGCTAGGGCGCCCCGCCGCGGAGCGGACGGTGGCGCGCGCCGAGGTCCCGCAGGCCGAAGCGCGGGATAACCGGCTCGAGCGCGTGCTCGGTTTTGCCGCCCGCCCCTCGGCGCAACGCCGCGCCGAGGAGCGCCTGCGGGTGGCCCTGTGGCTCGCCGATCCGGATCTCTACCGTGCCTGGGAGTCCGCCACGCGGCCCAGACAACGCCAGGCGCTGCTCACCGTCCTGTTTCCCGACGATGCCGGCCTGCTGCGCCGTTGCAGCCGCGCGCTGTTCGCCGCGCAGGCGCGCTTGCGCCCCGACCGCCCGGCCCGGGCGCGGCTGGCGAGCCACTGGGCGTTTCTCGGGGAGCATCTGCTGTTGAACGGACTGCCGCCGTCGCCCGATCTCATGGTCCGGCGTTATGCGCTCCACCTGTGCCGCGAGGATCTGGCCGAACGCGGCCAGGCGGCCTGGTCGTTCGCCGCCACGCTCGGCGCCCTGTTCCGCGCGCTCGCCGCCCGCGGCGAGATCATCGCGCCCGGACGCGAAGGCGCGCTGTTTCACCAGAACGCGTTGCGCCGCGCGCCCGATGCGGCCGAGCTGCGGCAAGCGTCCGGCCCCGTGCCTGACAACACGGGGTCCGACATCGCCGACGAAGCCGGCTGCCATTCGCTGCTCAACGCCGGTATCGTGCTGCTCGCCAATTACAGCCAACGCTTGTTCGGCCGACTGGAGCTGCTCGACGAATCGGGTTTCCGGGACGGTATGGCCCGTTCACGGGCGGTGCGCTGCCTCGCCTATCTCGTCGACGGGCACGACAGCGGCAGCGAACCGGAATGGGTGCTGCCCAAGCTGCTGTGCGGCATGCCGTTTTCCGAGCCGGTGGTCGATGATGGGCCGCTGGACGACGCCACGCGCGCCTTGCTGGACAGTTTGCTGCTCGCCGTGATCGCCCACTGGACAATCCTCGGCAACACCTCGCCGGATGGCCTGCGGGAGACCTTTCTGCAGCGCGAGGGGCGGCTTGCCCGGGAGGATGGCGAGGCGGGAGCCCGCTGGCGGTTGACGGTCAAACCCGGGCCGTTCGACATGCTGCTGGACCGTCTGCCCTGGTCTTATTCCACGATCAAGCTGCCCTGGATGCGGGAGGTGCTGCATGTCGACTGGCGCTGAGACACTCGCCTTGCACGCCGAAGCGCTGCGGCTCGAGCTTGATTGGCTGGAAACCGTGCTGGCCGAACGGTTCCGGCAGCATTTCGCCGACAGCGCCGCCGATGTTTCCGCGATGCCCCCTCCGACGCTGCCGGACGGCAGCGCGCTGGCGGAGATGGTGACGAGACTCGGTCTTGGCGCGCGCGAGCGCCTGGTGCTGGCGCTCGCGCTGGCGCCACACCTGCGCCCGCAAGCGCTCGATCTGTTCTTCGTGAAAAACACCCATTTCGACCGCGGATTCAGCGAGTTCGGCGGCACCCGGTCGCAACGCCATGCGGGATTCCTGCCCAGCGGAGAAACAGCGGCCTTTCTGGCGGCGGGTGGCAACCTCGCCGAACGCATCGCGCTGCTCGAGCTCTTTGACACCCGTCATCCGTTCGCGCGCGAAGGCATTGTGCGGCTTGACGGCGACGTGGGCGGAGAGCCGCAGTTGAGCGCGCTTCTGGAGGTCAGCGCCGAAGCCCTGCAACGATTGCAGTCAGGCGTGTGGCACAAGCCGGATTACAACGCCCGGTTTCCCGCCAAACTGGTCGAATCGGCTCTGGGGTGGGATGACCTGGTGCTCGCGCCCGACACGTTGGACGAGATCGGCATTGTGCGCGCCTGGCTTGAACGCGGTCCGGCGCTGATGAACGAATGGGGCCTGGGGCGGGCGGTCAAGCCCGGTTACCGCTGCCTGTTCTACGGACCACCCGGCACCGGCAAGACGCTCACCGCCACGCTGCTCGGCCAGAGCGCCGGCCTGGACGTTTACCGGGTCGATTTGTCCATGGTGGTGTCCAAGTACATCGGTGAAACCGAAAAGAACCTCGCGCGCGTGTTCGACCAAGCGCAGAACCGGCGCTGGATCCTGTTTTTCGATGAGGCGGACGCGCTGTTCGGCAAACGCACCGCCACCACCAACAGTAATGACCGCCACGCCAACCAGGAAGTGGCCTATCTTTTGCAACGCGTGGAGGATTTTCCCGGGATGGTGATCCTGGCGAGCAACCTGCGCGGCAATATCGACGAAGCCTTTTCCCGGCGTTTTCAAGCCATGATTTATTTCCCCATTCCCGATGCCGCCCAGCGCCTCTGCCTGTGGCGCAACCTGTGCCGGCCCGAAAGGCTCGGCGACGATATCGACCTGCCGAAACTCGCCCGGAACCATGAGCTGTCCGGCGGTTCGATGGTCAACGCGCTCGCTTTCGCCGTGTTGCAGGCCTCCTGCGAAGGCGAAACGCGGCTCGCGATGCGCCATATCGAAGACGGTCTCGCGCGCGAGATGCGCAAGGAAGGGAGACTGTCATGACCGGCAAACGCAACGCTATCCGGCTGGCGGGGCTGGTGATGATGTGCCTTGCGCTGTCAGCCCGCTCGTCGCCGGATGAACCGGTGGCGCAACCGTTACCGCTGACAATGACGAAATCCTGCCGGTATCGCGTGGATGCCTCGCCGCCGGCCGGCGCGTGCTTGCCGGGTGTGGAAGCCCTGAGCCTGCGCAAGTCGCGCGTCACCGCCCTGCCCGCGGCGCGCAAGGACCGTCCCTATCTGTACCGTTTCCAGCCGCAAGGCGGCAAACCGCCCTACCGCTTCCTGGAGGTCGGCGAAGGGCTGCCGGCGGGCATCCTGCTGACCCAGGACGGCAATGTGGTCGGCAACAGCGGATCGGCCGGACGCCACGAATTCACCGTGGAATTGCGCGACCAGTCGGGGCAGGTGCTGCGCCAGCGGTTTTCCCTGAGCGTGACGGAGCCCAAACCGCGTCCGCGCCCCGCGTCCACGCCCGCCGCTTCCGCGCCGGCTCAGCGCGTCATCGAGGCGCTGCCGGACCGCAGCGCCGGAGCGATCCTGGCACCGCAGGATGTGTTCGTCAGCTATCTGCTCGGCCAGTCGACGCTCGCTTCGATCAAGCCCGGCAAGCCCAAACCCGCCGGCAACGCGAGCGACGCGAAAGCGGACGAGGCGCCATCCCTTGCCGCGTCCGCCCCCGCCACGGCTCCGCCACGCCCGGTACCCGCCGCCAGGATGATGCTGCCGATCGGCCCGGCGGGCTCGCTGATTCCGCTGGCGAATATCGACCCGACCGCGCCGCTGCCGGGCGACGATCCGGACGAATTCGGTGTCATGCAGGCGACGGCGCCGGTCCGGGCCGCGCCGATTACCGTCAAACCACCGCCCAAACCCGCCATTCCCGAAGAGCCGGGTATCGGCGAGCTGAGCGAGGCGGCGGTGGCGCAGTTGCGGCAGATCCTGACGCCGTTGGTCGGTGTGGAGTATCCCGGCCGCGACCTCTTCGCGGCGGCGCTGGACGCGAAAGTGTGCCGTTTCGCCGCGGAACTGACCAACCGCGCCGCCCAGGAAAAGCGCCTTGCCTCGCCGACCCCGCGGCAATGGCAAACGCTGTGCCGCACCGCGTGGCTGACACCCCGCGCCGCGCCGCCCGTCGTCGTGCCTCCCGGGCACGTCAGCTGGCGCGATCTGCCGCGGCGGCTGATGCCGCCGAAGGTGCGCGCTTGGCTCATCGACGCGGCCCGGCAAACGCACCCGTTCCGTCCGGCCGCCGTGCCGGCGTGGCGCGCCACCGGCTGCAATTGTCTGATGAGCGCGCAACAGGGCAAGGTGGTCGGGTTCTTCCCCGGCTGGCACCTTCCCCCGAAAAGCCTGCCGCTCGATTTCAGCCTTTACGAGCGGATCCTTACCCTCGCCCAACCGTTCGATGAGGAAGGCCACGTCACGCCCTTGAAACCGGGAGCGGAAGAGCTCGAGTTTTTCCGGGCGGTGCGCCGATTCGGCAGCAAACTCGACCTGACGCTGTACCGCCGGGACTGGGTGTTCCTGCGCAGGCTGTCCGAGGCGAAACGCGCGCTGATCGCCCAGACCGCGGCGGCCGAAGCGAGGCTGTTGGCCGATACCCCGCTCGAGCGATTCGGCGCGAACTGGCAGGACCGCGTGCCGGGCAATGGCGCAGCGCGCCTGGCCGATGGCATCGTGCTGTACCTCGATCAGATTCCGGCGCCGGGCGACGACGGCTATGCGGAGTTCGACGCCTTCCGCGACGCGCTGATCAAGGCGCTGATCGAAGAGCTGCGCAAGGGCGGGCGCGCCTACACCCTCTCACTCGTCGTCAACGGCAACGATCTTCTCGGGCTGCGCCAAGCGGACAAGCCCGGTCAGACCGGCGCCCCCGCCTGGACCATCGACAAGCTGTTCAGCTACCTCCTGCTCGCCGAGGATCCAAGGATCGACAACCGGCGCATTCTCGCCGGGAAGAACGGCGAAACCGGGCGCACCAATCTGACTTTGCACTACGTGGTGTTGCTGCCCGAACCGGTCAACGACACCAAGAAAGCGCTGCGTGAACTGGCGGAGCTCTCGCCCGCCCTGCCCGGCAACAACCGCCGGGTGTTCTTGCGCAAGGTGCTGCCGCTGGTCTCGCTGGGCAGCGTTCCCGAGCAGCCGCTGAAGGACGACATGGCCTACTTCTCGGACAACTTCGGCGGTATGGCGCTGTGGCCCAAACCCGAAGCCGACGCGAAGCTCGCGGCGTTTTTCGCGCAGTCCGTGCAAAGCGTCATTCTGGGCAACGAGTCGCCCGAGACCCCTGTCTGCACCGTGGTATGCGACTGGCGCTGGCCGTTGCGCGCGCTGTTCGGACTGTTTCTCGCGGCGGGCCTCGTCTCGCTCCTGCTGTACGCCGTCTCCTGCCGAGTACGCGCCCTGGGGCGGCCCTATCAGCTCTACCTGATCGCCATCGCGATCGTCCCCATCGTCATCGGCACGTTACTGATGTCCTGCGACCCCGACCTCGTGCGCCTCGGCCTGAGCACCTACCTGCTCGTCGCCGTGCTCGCCGCGGTCATCCTGAGCCTGCTCATCCCGCTGCTCAAGCCGAAAGTGGAGAAACC
Organism: Paludibacterium paludis; assembly: GCF_018802605.1. Lineage (NCBI taxonomy): Bacteria > Pseudomonadati > Pseudomonadota > Betaproteobacteria > Neisseriales > Chromobacteriaceae > Paludibacterium > Paludibacterium paludis. Next base: position 2,397,959 of record NZ_CP069161.1, read on the forward strand.
GTGACCATGAAAGCCCGTGAACACGCCCCCCGGACAAGCACCGACACCCATGATGCCCCCCGTCAGCCCAAAGGCGCGCTGCAACGGCAGGTCGACGAAAGCCCGCGCCAGCTCGCGCAAGGAGAACGGCTGGCGCAACTGCAAGCCGACACGCACCCCAACGGCCTACCCGCTCAACTGAGGCACGGCATTGAAAACCTTTCGGGCCTGGACATGGGCGACGTACGCGTGCACCGCAACTCGGACAAGCCCGCGCAACTGAACGCCCACGCCTATGCGCAAGGCAGCGACATCTACCTGGGACCGGGACAGGACAAACACCTGCCCCACGAAGCCTGGCATGTGGTTCAGCAGAAACAGGGACGCGTCAGGCCGACGGTACAGATGCAAGCTAACATTCTATTGAATGATGAAAATAAATTAGAAAAAGAAGCCAATGTAGCTGGAGAGAAAGCACTACAGCCAATCAATATGGATACCTCGAAAAAAGAAATTTATCAATTTCACAACAAAAACATCATCCAAATGTCCAATAAAAAGGAAGAAACGGGCAAAAAGAGAAACAACAAGGAGGTCGATAACAAAACCAAAACACCTAACAAAAAAATAAAAAAAACACTTACAAAGAGAAAGATGACGTAACTCTAAAAATATTAAAAGAAACCCTGCAAAATAACAAAGAAAAATCCAACCAAGAAAAATCCAACCCAGAAATATACGAGCGGAATAATGCACAAAAAAATTTTAACGAAGCTTTAACTCTTATAAAGGACAACTACAAAACAGCTCCAGAGGAGGGAAGGATAGCATACCAAAAAACACTATCGGAATACCTCGGAAAAAATCTCGACAGAATACCACGAGATATGAAGGACTTTTATTTGTCTATATTTTATAATGCAAAAAGCACTGAAGCAGAAAAAGAGTTTTCTAAAATAACTGAAACTTTCAAAAAAGAAACAGAAATGTCAACTGGCAGAGCAACATTTAGTACCACCCCTAGAGAGCATGCCGGACATAGATGTACGCTGAAAGATCTATTTGGCGCTGAATCATTATCAAATGAAATAGATCAAGACGAACCTCAGGCCAAGCTTGGCAAAAACGCCTCGGCTGAAATATCAGCAGCCACAATCGCACCTAAACAGATAGAACGAGACTCTGCTCCAGCAGGTTATAGTAAAATCGCGGCAAATGAAATATACCTCCTCACAGGCATACCGCCCAACATGCAACCTGTCACCTTTGACGCCGGCCATCTAATTGGCGACCAATTAATCGGCGGCTTATTCAACTCAAATAAAGAAGGCAATATCACACCTCAGATCACCAAATTTAACACTCCAGCGTATGTCAACGCATTGGAAAATCCAATAAAAAATGCGGTAGACCCAAATCCAGAAAAGCACAACAAGACCAATTCCACCGAAGTAAAAAATAAAGAAAATCACGTAAGGATAGAATATAAAGTAGATCTTGAATATGATTCTGATTTCATCATACCAACAAAGAAACTTGTATATGCAAAAATAATCAAAGGGGACATAGATGAAACAGCAAATAAAATCACAATAAATAAAAAAACTTTCCCCATAAATCATGAAGTCAAATTCAATAGATCAATACCCAGCAAATGGAGTGCTTCGGCGAAATCCGCAGACAAAAAAACACCAATACATATAAAAACCACTAGAGAAGCGAAAACATTCAAGAACCTTGTTAAAAAGCATGAAGAAAAAAAAGATCTGTCCAACACTCCTGAATTCAAATTCACACTAGAACACACAGACAATGGAAAACTGAAACAATATCCAATTAACGAAAAGAATAGAAAAGACAAAAACGCTGGGAAAGACGACTTACACCTCAACTCTATAACATACATTCCAACACCGAAATTTAGCATAACAAAAGAAGATGCCATTCTTGCCTTAAAAAAAACATTTCCATATATAAGCGAAAACGAAATTATAGAGCTATTTGCCAATAAAAAATAACCAAACACAAATCGATGGGTCGCTCTGGTGTATCAATGGTTCGAA